>NZ_JAPJZJ010000009.1 GCF_028858515.1 Aurantiacibacter sp. D1-12 | reverse complement strand
CACACCGCCGTACATGGTATCAGCACCCAGGCCGCCATCCAGAACATCGTCACCACCGCGGCCCAGCAGAACATCATTGTCCTCATAGCCAAAGATCACATCGCCCGCAGATGTACCTTCAAGACGATCAACACCAGGTGTGCCCTCAATGGGGGGAGGGCCAGTCACAATAAGGCTGACAGTCCTGTCGGCAAACTGCGCCAGTTCGACATTGACCAGTGTATCGGTGCCGTCGGCGCCGCTAATCGTGAACTTGCCGGGTGATGTCTCGGTAATCGTGTAGTCGGCGCTGTTGCCCGAGAAGATAGCTGTGTCCAATCCGTCGCCACCGTCCAGCGTGTCATCACCATTATTTCCGGTTAGAATATTGTTGCCCGTGTTACCGACAATCTCATTGGCGAGCTCATTGCCCGTCGCATTGATATCAGCGGTCCCCGTTAGGGTAATAAGCTCGACCTCTGACGGATCTGCAAAGCCAACGCCTTCGATAAATTCGCGCCCTTGGAGTACATAACTAACCGATGCGTAAACGATGTCGTACCCGGCATTGGTCCATTCGCGCACTGTGTCGCCTGCATCGTCGACATAGTAGATGTCGTCGCCAAACCTACCGCTCATGATGTCGGCTCCGGCGCCGCCATCGATAATATTGTTCCCGGTATTCCCGTTCAGATCGTTGTCCTGGCTGTTCCCGGTGAGAGACAGATCATCCTCTCCCATCAAGAGCGCGTATTCTATGTTCAGCGGGACTGTAAAACTGATTGTCGTGCGGATACTGTCATTCGTTCCGCCCCCCTCGGTTTCGACGACGACATCTCCGGTGTTATCGATAAAATATTGGTCGTCTCTGTCACCCCCTGCCATGTAGTCGGCGCCTGTGCCCCCATCCAGATAGTCATGGCCCGGACCACCGTAGAGTTCATCATCACCGGCCTCTCCGAAAAGTTCGTCCTGAAGAATGTCATCTCCGGCATGCAGAATGTCGTTCCCGTCGCCCCCATACAGGCTATCATGGCCGCCGCCGCCTATCAGAGTATCATCGCCTTCGAGACCGTAAATGTCATCATCACCAGCCCCACCATCGATGTGGTTTGCGACACTGTTACCATTGATGAGATCTGTGCCCTGGCTGCCGATGACGTTTTCGATCAGTGACCGTTGGTCTCCATCCACCAATCTGGAGTTGGCGAGCTGGGGAGCCAGTCGGCCGCCACCAAGCTGAGCTCTCTGCTCATACCAGATGTATGAAAACACACCCGGTCGCAGATCGATCTCCATCCGTTGCGTCGATGATGCTGTATAATTCGAAAAGTCATAGGTGTCAGTGCCGCCACCGTCCCAGATGGTCTGGAAGATTACATTGTCCGCAGGAGTTCCCTGTCCAACGCCATCAATGAGCAACTCGCCGGTGTCAGCCGAGAAGCTGTAAGTGGTATCACCGGCATTGATATTGTAATTCGGACCATATGCCGCCTGCAGAGCTGCGATGTCTTCTGGCATGTAGGTCTGCGCAAAATTTCCGTCGAGATTGGAGTAACCGTCGACCCCAGCGTTCTGGTAGGAGCGATAGCTCATGACGGTATAGGCCATCCATTCGCGATCAAGCGGCATGGGCGTAGATGCCTCTGCCTCATGCGGGTGATCGAGGCCGAGTGCATGACCGATCTCATGCAGGAGCGTGAAATAGGCGTAATTGCCGATTACGGGCGAAAGCAGTTCCACTGCGCTGCTGACCCAAACATCACCAGCTTCACCGCTGTTGCCCGGCAGAAACGCGAAGGCAGTTTCGGTGACTGTTGTGTTTCCGAATCGCAGTGTCGCATCGGTGTCATCCACACCGGTCAGCTCGACAAACACAAGATTGGTAAAGCTCGAAATGGTTTCGAGAATGTACCGAACGGCCTGCTTTTGCATTTCAGAGAAAGAAGAAAACCCTGCGGTGATATTTGAATTGCCGGCTGTGTAGTCGGCGTAGTCGCCTGCACTGTCAGGAAAACTGAACGTAATCGTCAGCCCGTCCCAGATGTCGAACCACAGCAAACTGTCGGTATACGGGTCATCAGACCGAGGCGCGGTTTGTGTAGGCAAGTGGATCACCTTGAGTATGTAACTATTTGAATGTGCGCCTTAACAGAACACTTCGCAATTGACTAACGGTTCTACGGCAGCATCTGTAGGCGGCGTAAGGAAGACCAGTCGCTCACCGCTTTATTTTCTCGAACATTTCATGGACATTGCTTGTCCGCCAGCGCGTGTCGTACTACCGCATTCAGCCCCTATGATTCTGCGCCAGCCGAGCCCCCACTTGGATAGCTATGGCTTTTGCGACCTCTGCAATTCGTTGACTAAAGAATAAAGTCGGCTTCTGCGAGGTTGATGGTTCCGTCGAGGCGGATGGCGTAGTCCTGGA
>NZ_JAPJZJ010000008.1 GCF_028858515.1 Aurantiacibacter sp. D1-12 | reverse complement strand
GTCGACGGCGACGGCATCCAGGACTACGCCATCCGCCTCGACGGAACCATCAACCTCGCAGAAGCCGACTTTATTCTTTAGTCAACGAATTGCGTGGTTTGTGCTAGGCAAATCTGAGGCTGTAGAATCGCTACGGCCCAATGGGGCGCGTCCATAGCGCAAGGCGTCCGAAATCGCGGAGAGTAACATGTCCTTGAATGAACAGACTGAAGAACTGATCGATGGCGAGAGCCGGGTCAAATCACAGTCGAAGCTCGACAAGTTCCTGCGCGACCTGCTGATTGACAACGCAATTCTCGCCCGCTCTGCCGAAGGTCCCGACGATGCTGCCCTGTCTGCACTGAACCCGCTGCTCTCGATCTCTGGGGGTATGGTTGTCATTGATATCGGCGCGGAAGATGCGCAGGCCACCCTCGAACAGTTGACCGCGATGGGCATGCTACACGGCGCAGCTTTCGCTCACACCGTATCCGGCCTCATCCCGATTTCGCTCCTACCGCAGCTCGAAGGCATGGAAGGCATCCGGTTTGCGCGGGCATCTTTGAGCACATCGTTTGTAGGGGATGTAACTAATCAGGCCGACCCGGCACTACTCGCAGATGATGCACGCGGCGAATACAACATTGATGGCACCGGGGTCAGCATTGGTGTCCTTTCGGACAGTTTCGACAATCTGGGCGGTTATGCCGGCGACATTGCTTCAGGCGATTTGCCCGCCGGGATTACAGTCCTCGAAGACCTTGGCATGGATGGTTCGGATGAAGGCCGCGCCATGCTGCAGATCATCCATGACATCGCGCCCGGAGCAGACCTGCTGTTCCACACCGCGTTTCTGGGAGTAGCAAACTTCGCGCAGGGCATTATCGATCTCGCCAATGCGGGTGCGGATGTCATCGTCGATGACGTTGCCTATCTGACCCAGCCCTTCTTTCAGGACGGCGTGATCGCGCAGGCTGCGGATCAGGTCACAGCAATGGGCGTTGCCTACTTCTCTTCAGCCGGGAACAGCGACGACGATAGCTATCAGTCGGCATTCAATGCCAGCGGCATTACCGAACTTGGCGCGGAAGCGCATGATTTTGACCCCGGAGCCGGTGTCGATACGCGCCTGAGCTTCACACTGGATGATAATGACACCATCCAGATTTCCTTCCAGTGGGACCAGCCCTTCTTCTCGGTTTCGGGCGGCGCTGGCTCTACCAGCGATGTCGACATCTTCATTGTCGAAGCCGGCACGGACACCGTTGTCGCACAGGGCTTTGCCAATAATATCGGCGCAGATCCGGTGGAATTTGTCGAGTTCACCAACGAAACGGGCAGCGCGAAGCAATACGAGATCATCATCAACGTGTTCACCGGTCCCAATCCGGGGTTGATGAAGTTCATAGATTTTTCGGGTGATGCCAACTGGACAGACCCGTGGTTTGTCGGCGCTCCGACCAGCTTCGGACACACCAATGCCGCAGGCACATTCTCCGTGGGCGCAGCGCGCTACACACAGACCCCCGAATTTGGCGAAGACCCTCCGCTGATAGAACCGTTTTCATCACTGGGCGGCACGCCGATCCTGTTCGACACTGCGGGCAATCGCCTAGCGAATCCGGAGATTCGCAACAATGTCGATTTCACGGCCGTTGACGGAGGCGACACCACGTTCTTTGGCAGCGACTTTGACGGTAACGGTTTCCCGAACTTCTTCGGTACGTCTGCCTCTGCTCCGGCCGCTGCAGCGGTTGCGGCCCTGCTCTACCAGATCGCACCCAATGCGACCCGCGCGGACATCGAGGCAGCACTGGTCGCGAGCGCGATCGACATGGGCGCTCCGGGATATGATTTCCTGACGGGCGCCGGCCTGATCCAGGCAACTGGGGCGGTGTTCGAACTGCTCAACCTGACCGAAAACGTGCTCGTTGGTACTGAAGGCGTGGACGTCTTCGATGCCCGCGCATTCGATGATACGCTTGAAGGGCGCGGCGGCGATGACATTCTGAATGGCGGTGACGGCATTGATACCGCGATCTACTCCGGCAACCGCGCCGATTACACCATCACCGAAACAAGCCCGGGCAAGTTCACCATTAGCGGGCCCGATGGCACAGACAGCCTGGAGAATATCGAATTCGCCCAGTTCCTCGACCAGACGGTTGACCTGTCCGATCTCGATGCTCCCAACCTGATCGAAGGCACGCCCAATCCAGATACGCTGGATGGTACAGCCGATGCGGACGAAATACGCGGCCTTGCCTCGAACGACATTCTGCGCGGTTTTGCTGGCAACGACATCCTCGATGGCGGTTTGGGTGACGATGATATGTCCGGCGGCTTGGGCGACGACATCTTTGTCATCGACAGCGCTGGCGATACGGTCACTGAAAACGGCGGCGAAGGCTTTGACACGATCCGGACCTTTATTGACCTCGCGCTACCCGCAACGCTTTACGCGAACTTTGAACGGTTCGAACTGTTCGGTTCCGCCTTCAAACTAGCGGGTAATGGACTCGCCAACGTGTTGGTGGCCAATGATAGCCTGCTCTCCATCCTCAACGGCAACGGCGGAGCCGACACGCTGATCGGCGGTGCGCAGCGCGATCTGCTGTATGGCGGCGCGGGTGATGACATG
>NZ_JAPJZJ010000007.1 GCF_028858515.1 Aurantiacibacter sp. D1-12 | reverse complement strand
ACCGCCGTACATGGTATCAGCACCCAGGCCGCCATCCAGAACATCGTCACCACCGCGGCCCAGCAGAACATCATCGTTGGCAAAGCCAAAGATCACATCGCCCGCAGATGTACCTTCCAGACGATCAACCCCGGGCGTGCCTTCAATAGCGGGGAAGATCAGGGTAATGGTCGTATCCGCAAACTGCGCCAACTCTACATTGACAAGGGTATCGGTGCCGTCCGCGCCGCTAATCGTGAACTTGCCCCGGCTAGTTTCGACAATGGTGTAATCGGCGCGGTTGCCGCTGAACACGGCCGTGTCTTCACCTTCGCCGCCGTCGAGCGTGTCGTCGCCCAGTCCGCCCGTCAGCACGTTGTTGCCGCTATTGCCTGTCAGTGTATTGGCGGCATCGTTCCCGGTAGCCGAAAGACCGGCAACGCCCGAAAGAGCAAGGTTCTCTACATGGACGAGGCCGACAAGCGAGTAATCGATGGAGGCAACAACCGTATCACTGCCTTCGCCAGCATTCTCGTTCACCACATCGCCCAGACTGTCGACGAAATAGGTATCGTTGCCCAAGCCGCCGGCCATGGTATCGTCGCCCAGACCGCCGTCAAAGCTGTCGGCAAAATCGCCGCCGATGAAGGTGTCATTGCCGCCAAAGCCGAATACGGTTCCGGTAATCTGGCCGTTTGATCCGTCATATTCGTCATCGCCATCAGTGAAGGCAATGTGGCCTTTGAGCAGGCCATTGTTGGTCACATAGTGGCGCGTTGTTTCCAGCCGTTCGAAGACCACGGCATAGGTGCCTTCAATCGTGCCGTTGTTGATGACACCCGTGTTGAGCACACCGCTGCGATCAGAGGTGAACAGACCGATAGTATACTGATCGTCGGAAGCATGATCTGTCAGCCTGGCGATAATCGTACCATCATTAGTGAAGCTGGCATTGCCGCGCACCCCGATGGCGGCGGCAGATTTCGTCGCGTAAACCAGTGGATCTTCGTTATCGAGATAGCCGAATTCACGTTCTTCGGCGTAGAACCCGTCAGGGTTTGTGCCCTCGGCATAGATCAGACCGGTATTGGTCCATTGCCTGCTGCCGGGATTAGACGGCGTATCATCATTCTCGCCGCTGGCCGCTGACATGCCGAAGGCTTGGTGAGTATCCGAGATTGCAGTGATTGTGCCGGTATTGATTGAATAACCGGTCCTTATTACGCCGTGTGCGGGGGCCAGAGCGGAATATACGTAAATCTCGCCATGGTTGGTTAGTGCGAAGCTGGGGCTGACCGCATAGGAAATGAAAAATCCAGACGGGTCAGCATAATAGGGATCAGTGTTGGATTCGACATAGATAAGGCCATTGTTGATGAACTCATCGACATTGATCATCGCTACACCGCTGGCTTCACCGGTTCCAGCGACGGTAATGGCGTAAATTTCACCATTGTTTGTAAAAACCCCGGTGTCATAGGAATACATGACCGAGCCGGGGTTGGACGAAAAGAACACCGCATCACGGTGCACGGTGAATTCGTTGCGTCCGGTGTCCGGATTGCGCTCGAAGTCAATCTCGGTCCCGGTGCCGTAGTAGATGGGATCAGTGTAACCCAGGCCAGCTGCGACTCCAGGCCGCAGCGCCGATGTGCCGCCCGCGATCGCGTCAAAGCCGCCAAAAGAGGGTGCCGAATTGGGAGTCACGGTGGCCTCTGCGGTGACGTAGGCAGTGACATCGCCCTGCATCCAGACCTGGTAGATCGTGCCTTCAAAATCGACGTCCGCGCCCTGCGTCCACACACCTTCGAGATGGACAGTATCGGTAGCGGTCGCATCGACCCAGAATGTGTCGGGATCATCACTGAGCGCGGCAATTGACGCAGCGTCGATGGCAAGTTGCTGGTTGCCAGTCAGTGCAATCGCTTCAAAACCGCTGATGCGGCCACCTGTCAGCATGGCAGACAGACTGAAGTCGCGCGCGCCCTGGGCCATCTCAAGCACGTCAAAGCCGGTGCCGCCATGTGCGGCCTCGAATGTATAGTCGCCCAGAATAACGCGGTCCTGATCGGTGCCGCCTTCGACATAGTCGCCACCTTGTGTGGTGATGACATCGTCACCCCACTCGCCGTAAAGGCCATCATTGCCGGCATCGCCCGCGATAATATCGTTGCCAAAGCCACCCAGCAGCAAGTCGTTCCCGCCGCCGCCGGACATGGTATCCTGATCATAACCGCCGGCGGCTCTGTCGACGAAGCCACCGCCTTCAAACAGGTCGTCACCCCAGCCCATGTCGACAAAACCGAACTTGCCGGTGACCTGACCGCTGCCGAAGTAATGATCGTTGTCGAAGCCCAGTTGCACGGGACCGGTGATCGTACCGTGGTTCTCCACCACGTCATCACCAAAGCCCAGAGCAATTGCACCGAATATCTGCCCGGTGGCTTCGTTGAGGACGTACTCCTGCGGGTTGCTGACATCGAGGCCATAGGCATTGGAGCCGAAGATCGCGAAATTGTCCGCCCGGATCGTCCCGGTGTTCACGATGAGACCGGGATAGCCATCGAAGCTTTCAAGGTAGATGGCGATGGAAAGGCCGTTAGGTCCGGTCGCGTTGGCTTCAATCAAACCGGCATTCTCGATCAATGGCGTACCCAGCGGCGTGTTGTTCTGGCTCGAGACGCCCGGTCCACGTAGCCGCACGGCGATCGCAGTGTTGTACGCTTCTGCCAGAATTTGGCCGTCGGCATGATTGATGATCGAGCTCTGGTAACGGCCGCTACCAGCATCAATCGTGATAGCATTGCCGGTGCCGATGAAGCGCGTGTCTTCATTCAGCGTTTGCGCAGCGAGAATGCCCGAATTCTCAACGAAGATCGGGCTGCTCGACTCAATGACACCAGCTTGGCCGGTGTCCGATACGGAAATGACAGTGCCTGTGTTGGTGAGCGATGTCGGAGCGTATACAGTCCCGGTGTTCAGCGTCACATTGCCGGTCCCATGCATGTAGATCAGGCCATTGTTGATCAGACTGAAATTTTGGCCAGATCCGTGAACCAGAATACGGTACGCTTGCGGTTCGCTCTCAAGCCAGATCGTACCGTTGTTGATCAGCGTGACGTCATTGTCGTCGATGAAAAATAACACATCGACTGTATCCTCATAATACGCATCGCCTTCAGGAACCGTGGTGGTTCCCGTCGGCAGCGTCTGGCTTTCGTCAGTTGGTTCAACCTCCGGTGGCGACCCTGGGCTTGGAATAATCGACATGGCTTTTGCGACCTCTGCGTCCGTCAAATTCGATCCACGATGAAGGAGAGAACAGGCGACCCGTCCATGTCGTCCGTTTCCCTTATCCGCGCATGGCAAGAAATACCGCGCTTGCCAGTTCCCTGAATAAGGCAGTCAAAAACACTTGGCAATCAGCCGCATGCGGAATGTCGCCATGGTACAATTGTGTGGCCTTTTGGCGTCGCTCTGGCCTTGACCAGCGCCTTTACGCTAAATCTCGATCACAGAATAAAGTCGGCTTCTGCGAGGTTGATGGTTCCGTCGAGGCGGATGGCGTAGTCCTGGATGCCGTCGC
>NZ_JAPJZJ010000006.1 GCF_028858515.1 Aurantiacibacter sp. D1-12 | reverse complement strand
CGAACCCGAACCCGAACCCGAACCCGAACCCGAACCCGAACCCGAACCCGAACCCGAACCCGAACCCGAACCCGAACTGATAGCGCCGCGCCCCGAGCACATGCGCAACGAGATTGCGCGTGGAGCTGCGCTGGAGCGCGTGGTGATATCGGCCCCTGCCGTGCCACCCACGAAAGAGGGGCCGCTCGATTTCGATGAGACAGGCGAGGAAGCTGGCGGCGCGAACGACGGCTACGAGCCGGGAACCGGATATGCCGACCCGACCGACTATCTCGATACGCTTCCGCCCGATAATCCGCCCGGCCCATGGGAGCGCGAACCCTATACCTATGACCGCGCCTATTCGCCCATCGAAGATCGCGATCCGCCGCCGGGCTCCCAAACCTATGCACCGATGGAGCTTTTCCGGCACTTCGAGATGCACAAGTACTGGTTCTGGTGGGTAGGCGGCCTGGCCGTGCTGGTGAGCATGTGCTCCAGCGACGATGAGGTGCGTTCACCCCCGCCACCAGCGGTCATCGAACCGGCGCAGATCATCGAGCGACCGTCTGACAATGGAGAGCCAATCGATGCTGCGCGCGCCAATGCCATCACGCGGGACCTGTTCGGCCAGAATATCGATTGGGTGCAGCTCAATGCCAATGCGATGCCGCTGGCCCGTGAACTGGCAGACCGCATGGGTTACACCTTTGCCGATGCGCAGGCTCGCCGGGCCATTGTGCGCCGCGCGATCCTTGATGCGCGACAGGTCGCTTCGCGTGAAAGTACAATCGAGATCGCGCGCCTTCAGCTCGCGTGGCTGCTCACCGCGCGCGAGGCAGGCGGCGATACTTGCGTTACCGTTGTAAATGGCATCTTCGGAGGCGGCGCTCCGGAAATGCGCGAAGACTGGATCAGGTTTGAGCAGAGCCTTGCCGCAACGCTCACGCTGGAAGGCGCCTTCGCTCGCCGCCTTGATCCTCCAACAACGCGCGAACTGCCCGAGTGGGCGCTGACTGCTGCTGTCGGCGCAACGGGGTTGGAGCAGCAGCAAGTGGTCCAGACCCTCGTCATGCCCATGCATCCGCAGGCATGCGATACGCGCATCGCCATTCTTGAGGCCTTGCTGGAGCGCAGCGACGAGGCACCCGACGCGGCATTTCGCAGCCTGTGAAACCGACCCATTGGCTGGTGCGTTGACCCGGCATGATGTCCCAAGGCGCTTTGAGTTTCCTACAGACCCTCAGCGTGCAACAAGGGGGCATGTCATCGCTCCGTCCCGCCTTTCCCGCACTGCTACTTACAGGCGAAACGGGGCCGGGAATTTTAGCTCCAGGACAGTGTAACAGGTGTAACAGGTTAGCCCTGAACGGAGCGGCGCGATGAGCGAATCGCGCGTCCCGCCAGAGATCACCGCCTGGTTCGACAGCCGCGGCTGGCGCGTGCGGCGGCATCAGGAGGAGATGCTCGCAGCAAGCGATGCCGGAAAGCACGCAATGCTCGTGGCGGACACCGGCGCGGGAAAGACGCTGGCGGGTTTCCTGCCAACGCTGGCCGACTTCACGCCTTCGCGGTTGGATGGGGGGAAGCCGCCTGAGGGCCTGCACACGCTCTACGTCTCTCCATTGAAGGCGCTTGCGCACGATGTGCAGCGCAACTTGGTCACTCCGGTTGAAGAGATGGGGCTGGGCCTGCGCATCGAAACGCGCAGCGGTGATACCCCGTCCGACCGCAAGAAACGCCAACGCGCCCGCCCCCCGCACGTGCTGCTGACGACGCCCGAAAGCCTCTCGCTACTGCTCAGCTATGAAGACAGCTTCGAGCTGTTCAAGGGCCTGAAGCGCGTGGTGGTAGACGAGGTGCACGCCTTCGCCACCCAGAAACGAGGCGACCTGCTGACACTCGCGCTGAGCCGCCTGCAAGCGATTGCGCCCGATATGCAGCGCGCTGCACTCTCGGCCACGGTGGCTGATCCTGAGGGGTTCGCTGCATGGATCGCTCCATGGGGTGACATGGATGCGGTCGAGCTGGTGCAGGGTGAGCAGGGGGCCGAGCCGGAGCTTGAGATCCTGCTGCCGGACGAGGAGCGCGTGCCTTGGGGAGGTCACGCGGCGACTTGGTCGATCGGCCAGCTGCACGAGCGTATCCGTGCCAACAAGACGACACTCGTCTTCACCAACACCCGCTTCCTGGCCGAGTACATTTTCCAGCATCTGTGGGATGCGAACGAGGAGAACCTCCCCATCGGAATCCACCACGGCTCGCTCTCCAAAGAGGCGCGCCGCAAGGTGGAAGGCGCGATGGCGCGTGGCGAACTGCGCGCGCTGGTGTGCACGGCTTCGCTCGATCTGGGTGTCGACTGGGGCGACATCGATCTGGTCGTGCAGATGGGCGCGCCTAAGGGATCGAGCCGCCTGCTCCAGCGGATCGGGCGAGCGAACCACAGGCTGGACCAGCCGAGCAAAGCATTGCTGGTGCCGGGCAACCGGTTCGAGTTCCTTGAGGCTTTCGCGGCGCAACAGGCGGTAGGGGAGGGCATGCGCGACGGCGAGGACTTCCGCCCCGGCGGTCTCGATGTGCTCGCCCAGCATGTGATGGCCTGCGCCTGTGCGGGGCCGTTTCACGAGGATGCTCTGCTCACCGAGGTGCGCAGCTGCTTGCCCTATGCGCAGGTGGATGAGGTGGTGTGGAAGCGTGTCTTGGAGTTCGTTACAACAGGCGGGTATGCTCTCAAGGCCTATGACAAGTTCCGGCGGATCGTGCGCGACAAGCAGGGCACCTGGCGGCTCAGCCACCCGGAGCGCGCCTTCCAGCATCGCATGAACGCTGGGATCATCGTCGATGCCGAGATGATCGAAGTACGGTTCCGCAACGGCCGCTCGCTGGGCAAGGTTGAGGAGCGGTTTGCGGCGGGATTGCGCCCCGGCGACACCTTCCGGTTCAGCGGCGTGAACGTCGAAGTCGAGCAAATGAAGGACATGGAGCTGGTGGTGCGGGCCAGCAAGAAAGCGGCGACGATCCCGAGTTATGGTGGGCTGCGCCTTCCGCTCAGCACACATCTGGCGGAGCGTGTTCGCGGGCTGCTGACCGACCGTGCGGGCTGGTCGCGCTTTCCCGATGACGTGCGCGAATGGCTGGAAGTGCAGGACTGGCGCTCGCAAATGCCGGGGCCGGACAACCTGCTGGTCGAGAGCTTCCCGCATGCGCAGAAGCATTACACGCTCTATTACACCTTCACCGGGTGGAACGCGAACCAGTCTCTCGGCATGCTGATCACCGCGCGGATGGAGGCACTGGGGCTGATGCCCGGCGGCTTTGTGGCGAACGATTACTCGCTTGCCGTGTGGAGCCTGAAGCCGGTGGAGGACCCGCGTCCGCTGCTCTCGCCCGACATCTTGACCGAGGAGTTCATCGACTGGGTGCAGGACAGCTACCTGCTACGCCGCGCCTTCCGCGAGGTCGCGGTGATTGGCGGGCTGGTCGAACGCCAGCATCCGGGCAAGCGCAAAAGCGGCCGGCAGG
This sequence comes from Aurantiacibacter sp. D1-12, assembly GCF_028858515.1. Lineage (GTDB taxonomy): Bacteria > Pseudomonadota > Alphaproteobacteria > Sphingomonadales > Sphingomonadaceae > Alteraurantiacibacter. Next base: position 155,789 of record NZ_JAPJZJ010000006.1, on the reverse strand, counting down.
TCACCTTCAGCACCGATCTGATCTACGACGTGCTGCGCAAGTATGAACCCGACCATGTACTGATCGAAGCTGCTTGGGCTGATGCGAGGGCGAAGATGACCGACGTCGGGCGGCTGCGCGACCTGCTCGATACCGCGGCCGAACGGATCGAACACGTAACGCTCGACCGCGTCAGTCCGCTCGCTGTGCCGGTGATGGTGATGATCGGACGCGAAGCCGTGCCGCAGGGTGGAGCCGATGACGAGCTGCTGCTGGAAGCGGAAACGCTCGCGGGCGCGGCGATGCGGGTGGAGGGACTACAGCTACCGGACGGGAAGGGGGATTAGCGGCCTAACCCAGCCAGACCGTTTCCAGCGCCTCCCAAGGGCAGGCCAGGCCGACAAGGTCTCGATTGGGTACTCGATAGGATTCGGGTGCTAGCTCATCAACAGGCACTCTTGTCAGCATGAAAGGCGCTGGATGCGAGGTGAACGTTCGATACTCATGTGTGCCCGAGAAGCACAGCTCTGAACCGAGCATGCTCTCCGAGATGATCGCCAGAGCTCGCGCAGAGGCGAGGTATGACGCTTGGGGATGGGGATCGAAGGCGATGACTTGAAGAAAGGGCTGAGCAGCGGCCAGATCCAGCCTTGCTGCGAGTTCCGCTTCGCTCACGGGGTCACCATCTATCGAAATGCTTCCCGCTTCATTCAGGGTCACCCGTACAGCTGAAGGAAGGGGCTCTGGCCAGGGGGAGCTGTCGCGGCCCTCGGCGTAGGTGGGAAAGTCGAAGGTTATGGCATGTGTTTGCTGCGGAGCGCCGATCCAGACGAACATTCCCACAAACGTGGCAAGCGCGCCCGCGACCACGTCATAGCGAGGGCGGGAGAGCGGCTCGCCATGATCGTGGGGGAGGTGGAGCCAGCGGTGCCGGCGCCTCAGGCTACTCGGCATCGAAGGTGCGGTACTGATGCGCTCCGGCGAAGGCGAACTTGGAGATGTTCGCATCGTCAACCAGGTTGATCACCTGCACCGACGCGTCATAGCTCGCATTGGCTTCCGGCTCGAAGCGGATCACAGGTGCATCGGGTGCAGATGCGGCCAGAGCGAGACGGTTTTGCAGTGTTGGACGGTCCACGGGTTCGCCATTCCACAAGACACTGCCATTCTCGGTCACCACAAGCGCAATGTGCTCACTGTTGGGTGTGACTTCAGTGGTGCCGACGGGAAGATCAACCTCGATTGAATGGGTCGCAATCGGGATGGACATGATGATCATCACGAGGAGAACCAGGAGCACATCAATCAGCGGGGTGATGTTGAGTTCGCTCATCGGCTGCGTGTGGGTGGCGTAACGACGTTCCAGCAGACGGGACTTGAGAGCCATATTCGATCTCCTCTCCTTGGTATGTCACAACATAACATCACGAATGAATGAAGAAGTCAAACCAGGAGGTTGCATTGGCGCCCCCTCAAGTTGGGCGAGTGATTTACAGGAGGCGTGCTTCCTCACCACCTGCGGTAAGGCAGTGGCCGCAAATGGCAGATACAAAAAAGGGCGGCCGGAGCCGCCCCTTGATGTTTGGTTTGTGGCCGAGACTTACTCGCCGGCAGAGAACTGCCGATAGCGCTCGTTCCCGACGAAGCCGAACTTCGTCACGCCCGAACCCTTGATGATTGCGAGCACTTCCGCCGAAAGCTCGTAGCTTGCATTAGCTTCCGGCTCGAATTGCAGCTCCGGCTCCACTGCGAAGGTGAGCGATTCGGCAAGGTTGCCGCGCAGCTCGCCAACACTCAGCGGTTGAGCGTTCCAGAGGATCTGCCCGTCCTGGGTCAACACGATCTTGTTCTTGATCGGTTCGACTTCAGGGGTGTCCGGGTTGTTGACCGGCGAAGGCAGGTCAATGTTCACCGCGTGGGTGGCCACGGGGATGGTGATAATGAACATGATGAGGAGAACGAGCAGAACGTCGATCAACGGCGTCATGTTCATTTCCATCATCGGGCTGCCATCATCACTGCCGCCTGACATTGCCATGATTGCGTACTCCTAAATTGCTTTATCGAACTGCTGATCAGCCCTCTGGGTCGACCGGGTTCGAAATGAAGGCGACGGTCGGGTAACCGGCTGCCTGCACGTTGAAAATCGTGCCGGCAACGCAGCGCCACGGGGCGTTTACGTCACCACGGATGTGGACCTGCGGGATAAGATCAGGATCAGCCATGATCGCTTCCGGGCCGCCAGCGCGCTGTACAATCGCATCGAGACGCTCGAATGCGCGGTCATACAGTTCGGTTGAGTCGACCAGCGTGGTGTTGTTCAGGAACACGCGGCATTCGCCTTCACGTGTCGCCCCTGTAAACCCACTGCGGATCGTTCCAGGCGTGCGGCCTTCGGCATCCGTCGTGGTCACCGTGATCAGCAGGTTTTCGACCTTGTCGTCTGAATCCTGCGTCTCGATGATCGGAATGCGCAACTCCTCGACCGTCTGGATGGCCACCGGAACGGCGATCAGGAAGATGATCAGCAGGACCAGCATGACGTCCACCAGCGGCGTGGTGTTGATGTCTGACATTGGCGTTTCTTCACCGCCTAAGGCTATGGCCATGTGTCTTTTCCTATTTCACTTAAGTGAGGAAGCGGCGGGCACCAGCATGCGAAGGTGCCCGCCAGTTCATGCAAACGGCCTTACTTCTTCGGCGCAGCAGCCGGGGCTGCTTTGGCCGGAGCCGCCTTGGGTGCGGCCTTGTTGGCAGCAGCAGGTAGCGTCGGCTTTACAACGCCGTTCGAAGTAATGTTCGCCTGCAGATCGGTCGAGAAGCCTGACAGCATCGCAGCGATGCGGCGGTTACGCGACTGCAGGTAGTTGTAGGCGAACACGGCCGGCACAGCCACGAGCAGACCGATAGCGGTCATGATCAGGGCTTCACCAACGGGACCGGCAACCTGGTCGATCGAAGCCGAACCGGTTGCACCGATCTTGATCAGTGCGCGGTAAATACCGATCACCGTACCGAGCAGGCCGACGAACGGTGCCGTTGCACCCACGGTAGCGAGGAACGGAAGGCCGCCAGCGAGCTTCGCATTGATCGAGGCTTCCGAACGGGCAAGCGTTCCGTGCAGCCAGTCGTGCGATTCAAGACTGTCGGTCATCTTGGCGGATTCGTCGCCGGCACGGATGCCGTCATCCACCAGCTGGCGCCATGCACTGTTCTTGTCGAACTTCGTGGCGCCGTCCTTGAGCGAACCGGCGCGCCAGAATGCGGCACGGTTGGAACGGTATTCTTTCATCACCTTGTTTTGCTCAAAGTACTTGGTGATCAGGATGTAGAACGATCCGACCGACATGATGATCATGACGCCAAGGATCGACCAGGCGACGGGGCCGCCTTCTTCCATGGCTTCCCAGAAGCCAAAGCTGGTCTGGGGTGCTTCGCCGCCAGCAGCGGCCAGAATTTCGATAAGCATGCTTGTAATCCTCTTCTAAGAGAAACTGAGTAATTAGTTGAGCCGGTAAACGATCGTGGTGGAGGCACTTCCCGTTGTCGGGTTGCCATTGCGGTCAAGCGCAGGGTTGTAGCGTGCATATCTACGCATCCCGTCGCATGCTGCCTCCTTCAGGATGTCATCGGCAGATCCCGATGCAGTACATCCCGAAACACGGCCTTCCGCATTGATCGTAACATTCACCCGAACCTGACCTTCGATTTCGCGACGGATTGCGCGTGAAGGATAGGCTTCCTGAATGCGCCGAGCCCAGCGGTTTTGGTTGTCCGGTGAAACTCCGCGCGAGAGATCAGGCGCTGGCGGCGGCGCTGGTGGCGCAACCGGAGCCGGCGGCGGAACAATCAAGGCAGGCGGAGCCGGCGGAGGAATGTTCTGCTGCGTCTGCACCTGCGGCGGATTCACCGCGACATTGATCGGCGGTGGCGGCGCAACCGGCGGTGGCGGCGCAACTTCTTGCTCCGGCGGCGGTGGCGGCGGTTCTTCTTCAGGTGGCGGCGGTTCCTCAATATCCACAGTCGTCACGCGCTCTACGGCTTCCTTAAAAGCCGAATAGGCGAGACCGGTAACCAGCAAATAGCCAATACCGATGTGGATAAGGGCAACGATGATAATCGCGAATATGCGAGTACCGCTCATTTCTTGGTCAGCGTATGCCATCCAGTCCCTTCACTCCATTATCTGCGCCGGTTTGACCCGGCATTCTCGACCAACAAGCGTAACACCCTGCCAGCCGTGGCGGATTGTTGTCCAGCCCAAAATGCTGTCCTGCGTTACCAACCAAGCAAAGAAACATTTGTGCCCGATTGGCCACATCCGGATTATTTTTGTTATTCCCGGGGGCTTTTCGGAGCGCGTCTTAACCGTATGGAAGGGTATCGGCAAACGCTTTTCTATTAAGTGGCAATTCATCCGCCTTTCCCTCTGGTAGCCAAGCCTCATTTTCTCGGATTGGCGTGTGTTTAATGCGTCTTGAGGGGGCGGCATTGCATTTCATGGCCCGATCAGGGCAGAGGGATTCGCATGACTAAGGATAGTGGATCGAGACCGAATCGCTGCAACTGGCGCGCTGTCGCTGCGACCCTGGGTGCAGCAATGCTGATGGCGTGCTCAACGGTCATGCCCGCCCAGTCGCAAGAAAGTGGAGTGGCGGAATTGGGGCCGGGTGAAGATCCGACCTATGCCGATCTCGTTACCTTCGCACTGGCCTCTGACCTTGTGGCGATTGTGCAGGTGGATGATGCCATCGCCTTCCCGCCTGAACGCGCGCCGGATGTTCCGGCAAGCCGTGTGCGGTTGTACATCGAATCGCTCACGCAGAGTCTGCTTGCCTCGGATCGCGGGGTAGGCGAATCGTTGGTCTTTGTGACCGATACTGACCGGGAGTCCGATGGCGACGTGCCTGATTGGGAGGATCGCAGCTTCGTGATCTTCGCCGATCAATCAACAACACGTCCCAACGAAGTGCAGCTGGTTTCATCGCGCGCCATGTTCCCGACCGGCCCGGTTATCGAAGCGCGCGTTCGCCGCGTTCTGCGTCAGCTGGCAGCATCCGATGCGCCGCAAGCAATAACCGGTCTGCGCGATGTGATTTCGATTGCAGGGAACCTTGCGGGCGAATCGGAAACGCAGATGTTTGTTGAAACCGCATCCGGTGCTCCTGTCTCGCTCACCGTCTTGCGGCGCCCGGGAATGGAACCGCAATGGGGCGTTTCGCTGGGCGAGATTGTCGATACCTCGGCGCGTCCACCCGAGCGCGAATCGCTCGCGTGGTTCCGTTTTGCCTGTTCGCTACCTGCCGATCTACCCGCCGATGCCTTCCTGCAGAGCGACCGTACCGCTCAGCAGCGTGCACGCGAAGATTATGCCTTTGTCCTGCGCGCGCTCGGTCCGTGCGAACGTAGATATAGTTGAGCGCGAGGAAGCCCATCTCGCTTGCGCGTGCAGGGCTGCACCCGTAACCCGCCAGTCTCAAAATCAGGGCCTGACAAGCAGGGACGGGGAATCATGACAGACACATTGCGCATCGCCTTGGCAGGGCTGGGCACCGTTGGAGCGGGTGTGATCCGCTTGCTCAATGAGAACGGCGCCCTGATTGCCGGCCGTGCGGGTCGTCCGATTGAGGTGGTCGCTGTCTCCGCACGTGACCGCGCCAAGGACCGTGGTGTCGATCTCTCTGGTTATGCCTGGGAAGATGACATGACTGCCTTTGCCGCCCGCGATGATGTTGACGTGGTGGTAGAGCTTGTCGGTGGGTCCGATGGCCCGGCTTTGGCGCTCGCCCGCAAGGCCTTGGGTGGAGGCAAAGGCTTTGTCACCGCGAACAAGGCGATGGTGGCGCATCACGGGCTTGAGCTCGCGTCTCTGGCCGAATCGAGCGGTACTCCGCTGCGCTACGAGGCGGCAGTCGCGGGCGGCATTCCGGCCATCAAAGGGCTGGGAGAAGGCGCAGCGGCCAACCGGGTCGAGCGTATCTACGGCATTCTCAACGGCACCTGCAATTATGTGCTCTCCGAAATGGAAAGTACGGGGCGTGACTTTGGTGATGTGCTCGCTGAAGCGCAGTCGCTCGGCTATGCCGAAGCCGACCCGACTTTTGATATCGAAGGCGTCGATGCCGCGCACAAGCTTTCGATCCTTGCGGCACTTGCCTTTGGCACTAAACTCGATTTTGACGCGGTTGACGTTTCCGGCATTAGCCGCATCCGCGCAGCCGACATCGCGCAGGCACGTGCGCTCGGTTATGTCATCCGTCTGCTTGGCCTTGCCGATTGCGCTGCGGACGAGAGCGGGCGGCACCTGTTCCAGCGTGTCGCACCTTACCTTGTCCCGGCCGACCACCCGCTTGCCGGCGTAACCGGCCCCACCAACGCTGTGGTCGGAGAAGGCAATTTTGTGGGGCGCCTGCTGTTCGAAGGTGCCGGAGCAGGCGACGGACCGACCGCAAGCGCGGTTGTCGCCGACCTTATCGATATCGCGCGCGGAAACTCGCAGCCGCCGTTTTCACTTCCTGTGAGTGCGTTGGAAGAGAGTGCGCCCGCCGATCCGGGTGGCCGCCTCAGCCGCGCCTATATCCGTATGATGGTGGCAGATCGCCCAGGCGTACTGGCGGAGATCACTGCTGCAATGCGCGATGCCGGTGTATCGATCGAGAGCCTGATCCAGCAGGGGCAGCGTGAGGAAGATGGCAAACCGGTGCTGGTGGCAATGGTCACACATGACGGGCCCGAGGCCGGCGTAACCAAGGCGCTTGCCCTGCTGGAAGGGTCGTCCAACCTCGCGGAAGAGCCGCTGGTAATGCGCCTGCTTGGCTAATCGTCCTCGGACAGATCAATCGCCACCCGCTCGCCAATGGCCGGGCGTGGCATCTCGCCATCCGGCTCGGCCCTGCTGACCAGTTCGGCATCTTCACTGCTTAGCGGTTCAGGGTAGATCGAAAGATCGACCATGATCGCCGGCTCGGGAGCCCACCCGACGCGCATGCAGGACAGTGTCCCAACCGATTCGGGATTGGTTACCCAGCAGGGCGGATCAGTGAGTCCGGGGATGATGGTCCGGTCGGATTGAACTTCGCGCGGGATGGGCGAGCGGTAACGTTCCTGATCATCAAGTTCGCGGCAGACCAGAATGATACCATCTTCCTGTGCTTCGGTCTCGCAAGGTCTTGCATTGGTCAGCGGATCGGGGGCGTCCTCTTCCACCTCGCTTTCCTGTGCGGGGCCATAGGCATCTTGCGCGCTCACCGGTGCTGAAATGAACGCGAGACTGGCAAACAATATGGCCTTGGTTCTCGACATCCACGTACCTCCTGCTAAGCGGTCCGCAAATGAGGTGCTGGAGGCTGAATTGGTCATGAATTCGACGGACAAGAGTGAACAGAGTGTACTCGACCGGGTGCTGGTGCTGGAAATGGTGCGCGTTACCGAAAGCGCTGCCATTGCCGCATCGGACCTGATTGGTCGGGGTGACGAGAAGGCTGCCGATGCTGCAGCGGTCGAAGCCATGCGTCGCGCGTTTGATACTCTGTATATGGACGGCACCGTCGTTATCGGTGAAGGCGAGCGTGACGAAGCGCCGATGCTTTACATTGGCGAGAAGGTCGGCGGTGCTCCGGGCAAGGGCCCGAAGATCGACATCGCGCTTGATCCGCTCGAAGGCACCACCATCACCGCCAAGGCCGGGCCCAACGCGCTGGCCGTACTGGCCGCTGCTGAAGAAGGTGGCCTGCTCAACGCGCCGGACGTGTACATGGACAAGCTCGCGGTTGGCCCGGGTTATCCCGAAGGCGTGATTAGCCTTGAAAAGAGCGTCACCGAAAATGTCATGGCGGTCGCCGATGCGAAAGGGGTCGAGCCCAAGGACATCATTGTGTGCGTGCTGGATCGTCCGCGTCATGCAGACATTATCGCCGAGCTGCGGGGCCTCGGCTGCGGCGTGGTGCTGATTGGCGATGGCGACGTGGCGGGCGTGATCGCGACCACCGATCAGGACACGACTATCGACATGTACATGGGCCAGGGCGGAGCGCCCGAAGGCGTACTTGCTGCGGCGGCGCTTCGTTGCGTGGGTGGGCAGTTCAACGGTCGCTTGGTGTTCCGCAATGATGATGAACGCGCGCGTGCGCGCAAATGGGGCATCGAGGATCTCGACCGGATCTACAAGCTGGAAGACCTTGCCAGCGGCGATTGCATCTTCGCCGCGACAGGCGTCACCGAAGGCTCGCTTCTGTCCGGCGTCAAGCGCATCAGGCGCCCGAACGGCGACCGTGTGATGACGACAGAAAGCGTCGTTATGCGCGCTAGTTCGGGCACGGTGCGTTGGGTGAAGGGCGAGCATAAGCTCTGACGGGGGAAAGCCCCCTCAACCAATGTTGCGTTTCGATGACGCTCCGCTAGGCCGGAAACATCACCAGCCAACAGGGATTCGTGCGCCATGAAGATCATGTCCGGCAACTCCAACTTGCCGCTCGCCAGGGCCATTGCGGCCTATCTCGAAGTCCCTCTGACCGATGCAAGCGTTCGTCGTTTTGCAGACGAAGAGATTTTCATCGAGATTCACGAGAATGTGCGCGGTGAGGACGTGTTTATCGTCCAGTCCACCAGCTATCCCGCGAATGACAACCTGATGGAACTGCTCATCGGTATCGACGCGCTGCGCCGTGCCTCGGCCAAGCGCATCACCGCTGTCATCCCCTATTTCGGCTATGCGCGGCAGGACCGGAAGCCCGGCCCACGCACGCCGATTTCTGCGAAGCTGGTGGCCAACCTGATTACCGAAGCCGGCGCTGACCGCGTGCTGGCGGTGGATCTTCACGCGGGACAGATCCAGGGCTTCTTCGATATCCCGACTGACAACTTGTATGCCGCGCCGACAATGGCTGCGGATATCCAGGCGCGCTATGGCGATGAGGACCTGATGGTTGTCTCGCCCGATGTTGGCGGCGTGGTGCGCGCGCGGGCACTGGCGAAACGCCTCGACAACGCCCCGCTCGCTATCGTCGACAAACGCCGCGATCGCCCCGGCGAAAGCGAAGTGATGAACATCATCGGCGACGTGAAGGGCCGCAGCTGCATCCTGATTGACGATATCGTCGATTCGGGTGGCACGCTGTGCAATGCTGCGCAGGCGCTGCTCGATCAGGGCGCGAAGAGTGTGGCGGCCTACATCACCCATGGCGTATTGTCAGGTGGTGCTGTGGCGCGTGTCGACAAGTCTGCACTGAAGGAGCTGGTGATCACCGACTCCATCCAGGCGACCGACGCCGCCAAGGATTCCGGCCGCATTCGAGAGCTGACCATTGCCCCGCTGCTCGGTGAAGCGGTTCGCCGCATTGCCGACGAAAGTTCGGTTTCGAGCCTGTTTGACTAAGACTGCTTGATCGGGCCTATTCGGCGGGTTGCCGCGAGCGCGGCTCGCTATCGGGATCGCGCCACGGGCCGAGTTCTTCCGGCCCCAGTCGGTTGAGCGCATCGAGCCGTCTGCGCTGGCGCACTTCGAGTGCGAGCCGCAGGAACGGGTGCGTCCCGTTTTTCAGCTCGGTCGGCAGCATATCGAAGAAAGCGCGAACCTCCTTGATCTGGTGTGACTGGTCGAAATAGCGGTCTTCGATTTCAGGCTGGTCTTCGGGGCGCGCGACGCCCAGCAATGCGGCCCCCATGTCCAGCGCGCGTGCCCGGCGCAGGGCCTGTTTGGGCGTAATGCCGAAACTTTGCTTGATGCTGCGCTCGATCGTGCGTTTCGACACCGCTTGACGGGCGGCGAATTCTTCGACCGACACGTCAGGTTCGGCGAGGCACGCGGCTTCGAAGTCGGTCGCTATCTGGCAGGGCCCCGCCTTGCCACTCTTGGCGACTAGCGGGCGTAGAAACTGCTCCTCGAGCACCGCCAGCCAGGTTTCATAGTCGTTGCCCAAGGGCACGAGCTTGCCGAGCGGTACGTCGCGATCAAAGTAAAGGTCCAGATCGATGATCCGGTTCACCGTTTCGGCCGCGGGCGGGAAGCCGAGCAGGTCTGCTGTACCAGCGTTGAAGTGTAGCGCTATTGCGATGTATTTCCCGGCAATGCTCAAAGGCATGCGGCGCGTTTGCGGCCCGAAGTAGAGCGCCTTGCCGTGCTCTCCCGGCTCCCAAACCTGCTCGCCATCGGCCGTGCCGGCGGTCCAGGCATCGTGGAAAATCCATGTAATACAGGGATGGTCAACTGTGCGGCCACAGTTGACGCGCACGCCTGGCGGAAGCTCTCCTTCAGACACGCTCCACCAATAGAACCACGGCCGCAGATCTTCCGCAGGAGCTCTCGAAAGCGCAAGCGGAGATCCGCTACGGGTTGCACCCGTTTGCGATGTTATACGCGGACCCGTGTTCATTACGGAGTTTCTTGCGGAAAATACTGCCCAATTGCAACATTGGGCATGTCGGTTAGAAGGGCCGCCATGGCTTCTCCTTCAGACATTGCTCTTGCCCACCGCCTTGCCGATGCTGCGCGTGCGGAAATCCAGTCGCTGTTCCGCACCGTGATCGAAAGCGAGGCGAAGGGTGATGCCTCTCCTGTCACTCTGGCGGACCGGAATGCCGAAGCCGCGATGCGCAAGCTAATCGAGGCGGAATGTTCGGCAGATGGCATCCACGGCGAGGAATACGGCGTCAAAGACGGGGTGTCTGGCCGCCAGTGGGTGCTCGATCCGATCGACGGCACGACTGCGTTCCTTGCCGGCAGACCCATCTTCGGTACATTGATTGCGCTGCTGGCGGACGGCTTTCCGGTGCTTGGCATCATCGACCAGCCGATTCTCGGCGAGCGCTGGCTCGGCGTTGCCGGGCAGGAGACAACGTTCAACGGCAAGCGGGTCAAAGCGAGGCTCTGCCCGGAACTGGACAAGGCCACGATTGCCACAACGGGGCCGCACTATTTCTCGGTCGAACAGGGCGACAAGTTCATGGCGCTCGCCGGGCAAACCGATCACAAGCGCATGGTGATGGGCGGTGATTGCTACAACTATGGCTGTCTCGCTTCGGGTCAGATCGACATTGTGGCCGAGGCAGGGCTCAAGTTGCATGACTATGCGGCTCTGGTCCCGGTGGTCGAAGGCGCTGGCGGGGTGATGGGGGACTGGCGCGGAGAGCCGCTGCATGCCGGGTCTGATGGCACTGTGTTGGCCATAGGCGATCCCGCGCGGCTGGAGGATGTAGTCGAGATCCTCGCCTGAGCGATAAAAACGGTTTCTCCAAAACCATTTACACGGACTACAATGCCCCTCGCGACTCGCGGCAAGGGGAGGCATAATGGCGATTGCGGCGGCAAAGGATCTGGGCGCGTACGAGAAGATTGAGCGCCTGCTTGCGAGAGCCACGACACCCGCTCAGAAGTTGCAAGCGCTAGTCGATGGTCTGCAAACCCTCGTAGTTGATGCCCGCCTGAAAGGTGCCGTCGCGAAATTGCGATATCGCGCCTATCGCAATGCCGGTGCGGTCGGTGCCAACGGAACCGGTGCAATATGGGAAGAGTGTGACCGTGACCTAAACGCGCGTACTTTCGCGATTGTTCTGGAAGGCATTCCACTCGCTACGATCCGGGTGCATGTGGCGCGCAGTTCGTGCGCTTCATCGCCATGCTGTCTGGTCTTTCCCGAAATTGTTGCACCCTGGTTTGCAGAAGGACGGGCGATCATCGATTCATCGTGTTTCTGCGTCGAGCCGGAATTGGCGCAGCGCTTTCCTGCTCTGGCGCTGGCGGCGGTCCGGATTCCGGTGGTGCTGGCGCAAACCTTCGCGCCATCGTGGCTGGTGGCGACACCGCGGCGCGGGCACGAAGGGTTTTACATGCGCAACTTCGGCGGGAAGCGTTTGGCCAAGTCGCGGCCGTATCCCGGGCGTGACCGCCCGCTCGCGCTGGTCGGCAATCGTATGGAACTGATCACCGAGAAGATATTTCGGCGTTATCCTGCCTATCGTGCTGGCGATGCGGAATTGGACGCCATGCGCGATCTGTATGTCGGGGCTGCGCGGTGAGCGAGCGGGAAGAACCTGTCGCGCCGCCGCGCACGCTCAGCATCGCGGGAGGACTGGTGCCCAAGGTCGAACGGCTGATCGCCAAGTCCTCCGTCCATGGCGACCCGGCGTTCTATGATCCCACGCTGTTTGAATGGACAGCGAAACTAGAGTCAGCCCATCCCGCAATCCGCGCCGAGCTGGATGCTCTGCTGCTATCACGCCAACCCATCCCCGGCTTTGAGGAAATCAGTCACGACCAGACCAAGCTGACCGATGACAAGCGTTGGCAGACCTACTTTCTGCTCGGCTACGGCGTGCCGTTCGAAGACAATATTACGGCATGCCCACAGACATGGGCGGCGCTGCAGTATGTGCCGGGTCTTGTCACCGCCTTCTTCTCCATCCTTGCACCGGGCAAGAGCATCCCGCTCCATCGCGGCCCCTACAAGGGCGTGCTGCGCTATCACCTTGGCATGAAGGTTCCTCCGCGCGGCGATATCGACATCACGGTTGGCAATGAAACGCGGGGCTGGGAAGACGGCAAGAGCCTCGTCTTCGACGACACCTATCTCCACAAGGCGCGCAACCTCTCGGGTGAGGAGCGTGTGGTGCTGTTTGTCGATTTCGAAAGACCGCTGCGAGCTCCGCTTTCATGGATCAATCGCGGCGTGCTCAAGCTCATTGCCCGCTCTGGCTTCGTGCAGGAAGCCAAGAGCAACTACGAGGAGTGGCGACGCGCAAATACTGCGTAATATCTGTGGGTTGCGCGAAAAGCGCGTGTTGCTGAATTGAGACACACGGTGTCGAACCGCAGTCAATCTGCTGCCACCCTCTTCCGAGCCGAACGAAAGCGATGTAAATTCCGCTTGTTTCAAATGCCGCACAAGAACGGTGAGAGATGCATCTGGAGGAGAGATATATGCGCAGCTTTATTACGTTTTCGGGGGGCTGTCGTACGGCTCTGCTTTTCGGCACTGCCGCAGTGGCTTTGTCCGCTGCGCCCGTAATGGCGCAGGATACGGGCGAAGAAGAGACCGCTCAACGCGGCAACACCATCGTGGTAACGGCGACCAAACGGGACGCCAATATCCAGGACATTCCGTTTTCCATCAACGCGCAGACCGCTGACGATATAGAACGTTCCGGCGCAGTGACGCTGGAAGACCTTTCGCGCAATGTCGCGGGCCTTTCGGTGCAGAACCTTGGCCCGGGCCAAAGCCAGGTCTCTGTTCGCGGCGTTTCGGCAGGGCAGGTCGTACGTGACCAACCGGGCGTAAAAGAGCAGGTCGGCGTCTATCTTGATGAAAGCGTGATCTCGCTCTCGCTGTTCACTCCCGATCTTGACCTGTTCGATCTCAATCGCGTGGAGACCTTGCGCGGACCGCAAGGCACGCTGTTTGGCTCTGGCTCGGTCGGCGGTACCATCCGCTACATCACAAATCGTCCAGAGATCGGCGTGACTGAAGGCACGATCGAAGCCAACCTCAACCGCCCACGCGATGGCGATCTGGGCTGGTATCTCAAGGGTGCGATCAACGTGCCGATGGGTGATAATGTCGCCGCGCGTGTTGTCGGTTATTACACCGAATATGGTGGCTTTATCGATGCAGCCGGTTCTGGCGGTGGCCAGAACGTCAACGGCGGCGAGCGTTACGGCGGCCGCCTTGCAATCCGCATAGACAACGGGAATGGCTTCAGCCTGACGCCGCGCCTTGTCTATCAGCGGGTCAATGCTGACGGGTTCAATCGGCAGGAGATTTTCAATCTCTATGCCAACCCCTTCACCACACAGTCGCCTGCATTCACCTTTGATGAGAGACAGCAATATCTGTTGCAGCGCGAAGCCTTTGAAGACGAAACACTGATCGCTGACCTGGTGGCAGAGATTGAACTGGGCGGCGTTGTGCTGACCTCGGTCACGTCCTACACCAACCGCGATATTCTGGTTAGCCGCGATGCCAGCGCGCTCACGGGCTCTGTCTCGGTCGATCTCGGCTATCCGGTTGACGCCGTTCTTCTGCCGTCAAACCTGCGGGACACAACGGATCTGGAAACCTGGACGCAGGAGTTGCGCCTGGCTTCGGATTCGGATGGCCCACTGCAATGGGTGCTCGGCGGTTTCTATTCGGACACCAGCCGTTTCTATCGCCAGCGCCTTCCGACACCGGGTTACGACGCCTTCACCGATCAGGTATTGGGTGCCGGAACTTCGGCAGCCGTGGCAAATGGCTTCCCGGCCAATTCTCCGTTCAACTCCGATCTACCCTATGACATCGAGCAGATCGCGGTGTTCGGTGAAGCGACCTATGCGATCACCGATGCTTTCGATGTCACCGTTGGCGCGCGTTACTATGACTTCGATGAAACGCGCACGATCACCACGGGTGGTCTGTTCGCCAATGGCGATACCGGGCAGGTCGACACGACCAGTTCGGACGGCATCAGCCCGCGTATCCTGCTGAGCTATGACATCTCTCCCGATGTTACCCTCAACGCGCAGGCATCGAAGGGCTTTCGCCTTGGCGGCGTGAACGATCCGCTCAACACCCCGCTGTGTAACGCAGAGGACCTGGCGCTGTTTGGCGGCTTCCAAGACTATAACGATGAAACGCTGTGGAACTACGAAGCCGGCGTGAAGGCGCAAGGCGACGGGTTCTATTTCAACGCGGCCGGTTTCTACACCGACATCAGCAATCTGCAGGTGACGCTCGATGCGGGCAGTTGCTCCTCGCGCATCGTCTTCAACGTGCCCGAGGCGCATACGCTGGGTGTCGAAGCCGAATTCGGCATCAGTCCGGCTGAAGGTCTGGACTTCGTCTTCTCCGGCAGCCTGATCGAGGCCGAGTTTGACACAACGCTGCCCGACCCGTTGGCCGGTGCAACGGGTATCCGCGAAGGGAACCGTCTGCCGTCGGTACCCGAATTCCAGCTCTCGGCATCGGGTAGCTATGAATTCCCCGTGGCGGATAGTGCTGACGCCTATGTCGCGGCCACTTTCACCCACGTGGGCAATCGCTATACGCAGCCCGCTGACCAGGAAAACAATCCGCGAACATTTGTGCACGGCCTGCCTTTCCTCGGCGCGCCGGCAACGGCATCGACCACGGTCGATCTGCTGCTGCCTTCGTATAACATTGTGAACCTGTCGGCAGGTGTCGATCTGGACAACGGCCTCTCGGTCATTGCCTATCTCAACAATGTGTTTGACGAGAACGCGCTGCTGTCTTTCGACCGTGAGCGTGGGGGGCGTGCACGGCTTGCCTATCGCACCAATCAGCCGCGTACCCTGGGTCTGACTATCCGCAAGGACTTCTGATCGGCCCAGCCATAGCGGCGCAGCAGCCCCCGCGAACCGGAGACGGTTTGCGGGGGGTTGCATCTGCGGGGCGGGGCGCGAAATCAGGGCTTGCATTTTGCGCCTGCGAACTCTAATTGCGCGCCCTTCACTGACACGTGATTATCTTCCGGTCTGGCTGAAAGGGCTGCCAGGGCTGGTTGGACGTGTTTCTGACCAAGGAGACGAAAATGCCCAAGCTGAAGACCAAGAGCGGCGTCAAAAAGCGCTTCAAGCTCACTGCCACCGGCAAGGTCAAGCATGGTGTCGCTGGTAAGCGTCACCGCCTGATCAGCCACAACGCCAAGTACATTCGCCAGCAGCGCGGGACCAAGGTTCTTGCCAAAGCCGATCAGGCTGCGGTCAAGAAGTGGGCCCCCTACGGACTCGATTAAGGGAGGTCTGAGACATGCCACGCATCAAACGCGGTACGACCACCCGTGCCAAGCATAAGCGTATTCTGGAACAGGCGAAGGGCTATCGCGGCCGTCGCAAGAATACCATCCGCGTCGCTCGCCAGGCCGTCGAAAAGGCCGGCCAGTACGCCTATCGCGACCGCAAGGTTAAGAAGCGCAACTTCCGCGCCCTGTGGATCCAGCGCATCAACGCTGCCGTTCGCGCCGAAGGCCTGACCTATTCGCAGTTCATGCACGGCGCCAAGCTCGCCGGTATCGAACTCGACCGTAAGGTTATGGCAGATCTCGCCATGAATGAAGCCGAAGCATTCGGTCTCATCATCAAGCAGGCGAAGGACGCTCTTCCCGCGTAAGGCCGACCAAGCCGAACCAATTTGGGGCGCCGGGTGCAAATCCGGCGCCCTAATTGTTTGTGCTGTGCGCATTTCCGCGCCACAAGGCTGCCTATGCAGGGGCAGGCAGATCACAGTTCGGGGCTACGCACATCTTCGCATGTGGAAAGCAAGTTCTATGCGCCGCCGCGTGAATTCGAAGGGTGCTTCACCACCTTCTACCGGCTCAACCTCTCGATCGATGCCGGAGAGAAAATCTGCGACTACATGCCGCCGGAATGGGCGAGCATCCGCTTCTTCAGTGGTGACGTGCCCGATGCCCAGATGGGTGAACAAAGCCTGATCGATGCGCGTGTGGCTGCGTCAGGCCCCCGCAGCCTCGCGGCGAAATTTGCTCTGGGCGACACGCGCATGTGGGGCATCGGCATCATGCCGCTCGGCTGGGCTCGACTATTCGACAGTGATGCCGATGCCGTCGCCGACAAGGCGATGGACGCGGAAAAGCACCCTACGTTTTGCAAATTTGCGCCCCTCGCCGATGTGCTGTGCGACGATTCCGTTCGCGAAACAGAGCAGTATGACGCGCTGGTCGATTTCATGCGCGAGGCCATGCAGCCGCATCCGGAGGAAGAGCGCATCCTGCGCATTCACCGCGCACTGGTTGAAGAGGATCTCTCCAAAGTTACCGATTTCGCCGAACGCGTGCAATTGAGCGTACGCACGCTTGAGCGTCTGTGCTGTCGTTTCTTCGGCTTTACGCCAAAACTTCTCCTGCGCCGCCAACGCTTCATGCGCAGTCTGTCCGCCTTCATGCTGCAAAGTGAAGGCAAGTGGACCAAAGCCATGGACGCGCACTACCATGACCAGGCGCAGTTCAGTCGCGAATTTGCCGCTTTCATGGGTATGACGCCGACCGAATACGCGGCTTTGGATCATCCGTTCTTGCGGTCGTTTACCGCCGCGCGGGCGGCTGTCGTCGGCTCGCCAGCGCAGACACTCGACGCGCCGGACCGTTAGACAAATGGCCCAAGGGCGCATTGCCGCTTTGCCATTGGCGCAATTTCTCGCTAGCGGAGCGCCCTTCATTGAAGAAACCGGTATTCCATGACTGACATGCAATCGAACAAGGAAGCGGCACTGGCCGCGATCGCTGCGGCGAGTGATCTGGATGTGCTTGAAGCGCGGCGCGTGGAAGCGCTCGGCAAGAAGGGATGGGTGAGCGCTCTGTTGAAGACGCTTGGCCAGATGAGCCCGGAAGAGCGCAACGAGAAGGCGCCTGCCATTCAGGCGACGCGCGGCGAGATTGCTGATGCGATTGCTGCGCGCAAAGCGGAGCTGGAAGCTGCCGAGCTCGAAGCGCGTCTTGCCACAGAGACGCTCGACCTCACGCTCCCCGCACCAGAAACTCCGCGCGGCAGCGTGCATCCGGTGAGCCAAGTCATGGACGAGCTGGCAGAGATCTTCGCCGATATGGGCTTCTCGGTCGCGACCGGGCCCGAGGTGGAAGACGACTGGTACAACTTCACCGCATTGAACATGCCGGAAAGCCATCCGGCGCGCGCGATGCATGACACGTTCTATTTCCCCGACACGGCGCCCAAGGGCGGCAAGATGCTGCTGCGCACGCACACCTCTCCGGTCCAGATCCGCACGATGATGGCCGAGGGCGCACCCTTGCGCATTATTGCACCGGGCCGCGTGTACCGTTCGGACAGCGATGCGACACACACGCCTATGTTTCACCAGGTCGAAGGGCTGGTGATCGACAAAGGCATCCACCTCGGCCACCTCAAGTGGACGTTGGAGACTTTCCTCAAGGCCTTCTTCGAGAAGGACGATATCGTGCTGCGCTTGCGCCCGAGCTACTTCCCCTTCACCGAGCCTTCGGTCGAAGTCGATGTCGGCTTCGAGATCGTGGACGGCAAGCGCGTCCTCGGTGGCAGCGGCGATGCGCCGGGCCATGCGTGGATGGAACTGCTGGGCAGCGGCATGGTCAACCGCCGTGTGATCGAATTCGCCGGGCTCGATCCCGATGAGTGGCAGGGCTTCGCTTGGGGCCTCGGCGTCGATCGCCTTGCCATGCTCAAATACGGCATGGATGATCTTCGCGCCTTCTTCGATGGCGACGCGCGCTGGCTGGCACATTACGGGTTCAGCGGGCATGAACAGCCGACGCTTTCCGGCGGTGTAGGAGCGCGGTCATGAAGTTCTCGCTCGAATGGCTAAAATACTTCCTCGAAACCGATGCCACGGTGGAGGAAATCGCCGCGTCGCTCAACGCTATCGGTATCGAGGTCGAGGAAATCGACGATCCGGCAGAAAAGCTGGAAGGCTTCCGCGTGGCAGAAGTGCTGACCGCGAAAAAACATCCCGATGCTGATAAACTGCAGGTGCTCACCGTCAACACAGGTGAAGGTGATCCGCTGCAAGTCGTGTGCGGTGCACCCAACGCGCGTGCCGGGATGAAAGGCGTACTTGGTCTGCCCGGTGCCGAAGTTCCGGCCAATGGCATGAAGCTCAAGAAGAGCGCGATCCGTGGTGTCGAGAGCAATGGCATGATGTGCTCGGTGCGCGAGCTTGAGCTGGGCGACGAGCATGATGGCATTATCGAGCTGCCCGAGGATGCGCCGGTCGGTCAGACCTTCGCCGAATATCACAACGCCTCGCCGGTGTTCGATGTGGCGATCACGGCCAACCGGCCGGACTGCATGGGTGTCTACGGCATCGCTCGCGATCTCGCCGCAGCTGGCCTCGGCACGTTCAAGCTGATCGAGCCGGGCGCAATCGAGGCCAAGGGCGCGTGTCCCGTTGATATCCGCATCGATGATCCCGAAGGTTGCCCCGCATTCTATGGCCGCGTGATCAAGGGCGTCGACAACACCGTTCCCTCGCCCGACTGGATGCAGAAGCGCCTGATTGCCGCGGGCCAACGCCCGATCAGCGCGATTGTCGATATCACCAATTACGTGATGCTCGCCTTCGGCCGCCCGACGCATGCTTACGATCTTGCCAAATTGTCCGGTGCCGTCGTTGCGCGCCGCGCCAAGGATGGCGAGAAGGTGCTGGCGCTCAACGAGAAGACCTACACACTCGATTCCACCATGACCGTGATCGCAGACGATAATGGCGTGCATGATGTTGCCGGAATCATGGGCGGCGAACATTCGGGTGTGCAGCCGGAAACGACCGACGTGCTGCTCGAAGTAGCCTACTTCAATCCTGAAGCCATCGGCGTAACGGGCCGCAAACTTGGCCTTGCATCGGATGCGCGCACCCGGTTCGAGCGCGGTGTCGATCCGGCCTTCCTGGACGACGGCCTGTCCATTCTCACAAGCCTGATCCAGCGCGTGTGCGGCGGTGAAGCGAGCGAAGTTGTGCGCGCAGGTTCTCCGCCAAGCGAACCCAAGGTGATTGCCTTCGACCCTGCGATGACCGTCAGGCTCGGCGGTGTCGAAGTGGCCGAAGACGAGCAAAAGCGTATCCTTGAAAGTCTCGACTTTGCGGTCGACTCCGCCTGGAACGTCACTTGCCCGCTGCGCCGCCACGATATCGAAGGCCCGGCTGACCTCGTTGAGGAAGTCGTGCGCATCTATGGTCTCGACAAGGTCGAAAGCGTTGCCCTGCCGCGCGCCGATGGCGTGGCGCGTCCTACCTCATCGCCAGATCAGCTGCGCGAGCGCCGCGTTCGCCGTGCTGCGGCTGCGCGTGGCCTGCACGAAGCGGTGACCTGGTCCTTCTTGCCCACGGATGAGGCAGAGCACTTTGCCGATGGCCAGCCGCTTTGGGTGCTCGACAATCCGATCAGTGAAGACATGAAGGCTATGCGCCCCTCTTTGCTGCCGGGTCTGCTTTCCGCCGCGAAGCGCAATGCCGATCGCGGTGCGAGCTCGTTGCGCGTTTTTGAAGTCGGGCGCCGCTACCTTCGCAGCGCCGATGGCTCTTCAGACGAACATCCAACGCTCGCCGTGCTGCTTGCGGGCGAAAAGACTGGCCGTGGCTGGAAGAGCGGAAAGGCTGTTCCGTTCGACGCCTATGATGCCAAGGGCGAAGCCGAAGCGCTGCTGGCAGAAGCCGGTGCACCGGTCGCGAACCTGATGGTGATGGGCGATGCTGGTCCGCAATTCCATCCCGGCCAATCGGGCACTCTCCGACTCGGCCCCAAGAACGTGCTCGCCCGCTTTGGCGCATTGCACCCCGCCACGCTTGATGCCTTCGATGTCGATGGCCCGGTGGTCGCGGTCGAGATCTATCTCGATGCGATCCCGGCGAAGAAGGGCAAGCAAGGCTTTGCCAAGCCGCACTACGCGCCGCCCGCACTGCAGGCGGTGAAGCGTGATTTTGCATTCCTTGTGCCCGCGGAGCTACCCGCCAGCGATCTGCTACGGGCGGTAAAAGGCGCGGACAAGGCGAACATCGTCGATGCCAGCGTATTCGACGTATTTGCCGGACAGGGTGTGCCCGAAGGCAAGAAATCGGTCGCAGTCGAAGTGACGCTCCAGCCGGGCGAGAAGTCTTACAAGGATGACGAGCTGAAGGCGATTTCGGATGCCGTGGTCGCGGCTGCTGCAAAACAGGGCGCGGAGCTACGCGGTTAACACTCATGTCCAATCGCCGTACCTTCGCGATCATCTCGCACCCTGACGCGGGTAAGACCACGCTGACCGAGAAGCTGCTGCTGCAAGGCGGGGCAATTCACGCGGCAGGCGCGGTGAAGGCGCGCGGCGAGGCGCGGCGGGCGCGGTCTGACTGGATGAAGATCGAGCAGCAGCGTGGCATCTCGGTCACTTCGTCCGTGATGACGTTCGAGAAGGAATTTGCCGAAATCGGTGGGGGCGAGACCATCACCTTCAACCTGCTCGATACGCCGGGGCACGAGGATTTCTCGGAAGACACCTATCGTACGCTGACCGCGGTCGATTCCGCCATAATGGTGATCGACGCCGCCAAGGGTATCGAGCCACAGACGCGCAAGCTGTTCGAAGTGTGTCGCCTGCGTTCGGTGCCGATCATCACCTTCGTCAACAAGGTGGACCGCGAAGGCCGCGATCCGTTCGAGACGCTGGATGAGGTGGCGGACATGCTCGCGCTCGACGTGAGCCCACAGATGTGGCCCATCGGCATGGGCGGGCTATTTGAAGGCTTGCTGGATTTCCGCACCGAAGAGGTCGCGCGGGTCGAGGGCGGCTCCAAGGAATATCTCGGCAAGCGCGATGCTCTCAGCGATGCAAACATTCCGGAAAACTTCGAGGAGGAGTACCAGCTCGCCCAGGCGGGCTATCCCGAGTTCGATCTCGAGGCTTATCGCAAAGGTGATCTGACGCCGGTCTATTTTGGCTCGGCGCTCAAGAACCTCGGCGTGGAAGAGCTGATCGATGCGATTGCCCGCTACGCTCCGTCACCGCGTCCGCAGCCTGCGGGTGAGGAGAAGATCGGGCCGGACTACAACGAAGTCACCGGCTTCATCTTCAAGGTGCAGGCCAACATGGACCCGAACCACCGCGATCGCATCGCGTTCATGCGGCAGGTTTCCGGCACATTCAAACGCGGGATGAAGCTGACGCCGAGCGGTCTTGGCAAACCCATCGCGGTGCACTCGCCCATCCTGTTTTTCGCGCAGGACCGCGAGATTGCCGACACTGCCGAGCCGGGCGATATCATCGGCATTCCCAACCACGGCACCCTGCGTGTCGGCGATACGCTGAGCGAGAAGGACACGGTACGCTTCACCGGCTTGCCCAACTTCGCGCCGGAAATCTTGCGCCGCGTGCAGCTGAAGGACCCGACCAAGACCAAGCAGTTGCGCAAGGCGCTCGATGACCTTTCGGAAGAGGGCGTGATCCAGGTGTTCTACCCTGAGATCGGTGGGTCGAGCATCGTCGGCGTTGTCGGCCAGCTTCAGCTCGACGTGCTGATTTCGCGACTGGGTGCTGAGTATAAGGTCGAAGCCGCACTCGAAGCCTCACCCTTTGCTACCGCGCGTTGGTTGATCGGTTCAGACGAGGCGCTGCGCGAATTCGAGCGGTATAATCAGGGCAACCTTGCGAAGGACCGCGATGGCGATCTTGTCTTCATGGCGAAGAGCGCGTGGGATGTCGGCTATCAGGAAGAGAAGAATCCTGAGCTGAAATTCTCGGCGACCAAGGAGCGGTGACAAGTCGTGCGGGTGAGCCTAGTCTCTCCCCATGGCCGATTTCACTGATACCCTCACCGATAAGCACATCGCGATGATCGCGAAGCAGCCCGTGTTTTTTGTTGCGACCGCTGCGCCCGATGCGCGGATCAATCTCTCGCCCAAGGGCTATGACGCCTTCCGCGTTATTACGCCTGACCGCGTCGCCTATCTCGATCTGGGCGGATCGGGGAACGAGACCAACGCGCACCTGCTAGCCGATGGCCGGATTACGGTGATGTTCTGTAATTTCGAACAGCCCGCGCTGATCACGCGCATCTATGGCACGGGTAAGCCGGTGTTGCCCGCCGATGATGGCTGGGGCGAGCTTGCAGGGCACTTTACGCTTCTGCCGGGAACGCGGCAGATTTTCGATATCGCAGTCGATAGCGTGCAGACCAGCTGTGGCTGGGGCGTGCCCTTCATGGAGCATTCGGCAGAGCGCGACACGTTGAAGAAGTATCACGCACAAGCGGACCCCGAGAAATGGGCGAGCAAGCACAAGGGGCGTGTCGAAAGCATTGATGGCCTGCCTACACGCCCGACCGATCGCTACATCGCCGGAGAAGCTCCGCCTTCCGAAAGCTGATGCAGCTCACCTTCGCCAGCTACAATATTCGCAAGGCCATCGGGCGTGACGGAGATCGCAATCCCGCGCGCATTCTTGATGTGATTGACGAGCTGGGTGCGGACATCGTGGCCTTACAGGAAGTCGATATCCGTTTCGGCGCGCGCGAAGGTGTGATTGAGCGGATCGCGCTGTCTCATCGCGGGTGGCAAGTCGCCTCTGTGCCTATGAAGCCGCAGAGCCTGGGTTGGCACGGCAATGCCTTGCTGGTGCGTGAGGGGATCGGGATCGAGGAGGTCGCCGGCGATCACCTTCCCCGGCTGGAACCTCGCGGCGCCGTGCGGGCGCTCCTGCATGTGGGCGGGCAGGACATCTGCGTTACCGGCGTACACCTCGATCTCAGCGGCTTGATGCGGCAACGCCAGCTGGCGCATATCTGCGGAGCCAGTCGCGCGCCCGACGTGCCTGCGGTCATGCTGGGCGACTTCAATACCTGGCGTGCGGTCTTCCCGCGCGGCCGCGGCCTGGCGGCACATTGGAACATGGTGGAGCCGGGGGAAAGCTTCCCTGCGCATCGCCCGTTCCTGTCGCTCGACCGGCTGGTCCATACCCCGCACTGGAACGTCGATAGCGCGCACGTCCACGCCAGCCCCCTGGCGCAGCTGGCCTCCGATCATCTGCCCATCCGCGTAGAGCTCACCCTGACCAATAATTGAGCAGCGTGCCTGTATTTTGTGCGTTGCAACATAAGCAATAAGCGCGAATCCTGACCTCCTCCTCGTGAAATTTCCATAAAGTCCATTTGGCACGGCCTTTGCAGAACATGTCTGTGCCGGGGTGGACCCCGGTCAAAGACAGAGGCCGGGAAAGCAGGGGTCAAAGATGAAATTTGTCATCGCCATTATCAAACCATTCAAGCTCGCCGAGGTGCGTGAAGCGCTCGCCGAGGTAGGCGTCGCCGGGATGACTGTCTCGGAAGTGAAAGGCTTCGGTCGCCAGAAGGGCCAGACCGAAATCTACCGCGGTGCCGAATATTCGGTGAACATGCTGCCCAAGGTGAAGCTCGAAGTGGCGGTGAGCGATGCGCTGATGCCTAAGGTGGTTGAAGCCATCCAGCAAACCGCCGGCACACAAAGCATCGGCGACGGGAAGATATTCGTGCTCGATCTCGCATCGACCACGCGCATCCGCACCGGCGAAACCGACGAAACCGCGCTGTGATCAGGGGAACGCCATCATGAAGAATACCATTTACAACCTTGGCGCTGTCGCCCTGACCGCGCTTTTCGCCGCGCAGCCTGCTTTGGCGGCGCCAGCCGCAGATGCAGCCGCTGCTGTGCCCGATCCGGGCAACAATGCCTGGATGATGACGGCGACAATTCTCGTGTTGATTATGATCCTGCCGGGGCTCGCGCTGTTCTACGGCGGTCTGACCCGGTCCAAGAACATGCTTTCTACCATGACGCAGATCGGCGCGACCGCCGCCTTGGTGATGATCGTATGGGTCATCTGGGGTTATTCGACCGCGTTCGGGCCCGAAGGCAATGCTTTCGTTAGCTGGGGCAACCTGTTCCTTACACAGACCACGGCGGACAGCACGGCAGCCACCTTCACCGATGAAGTGATTAGCGAATATGTATTCATCAGCTTCCAGATGACTTTCGCCGCGATCACTGCCGCGCTGATCCTTGGCGCGACGGCGGAGAGGATGAAGTTCAACGCGGTGATGCTGTTCGTGCCGATCTGGCTGACGCTCGTCTACTTCCCCATCGCGCACATGGTCTGGGCATCGGGGGGCCTGATGTTTGAGGACGGCGCTCTCGATTTCGCGGGCGGCACCGTGGTGCATATCAATGCAGGCATATCGGCCCTTGTGCTCGCCTACCTGCTTGGCAAGCGTCAGGGCTTTCCGGGCGAACTCACCCCACCACACTCCATGACCATGACGATGATCGGCACCGGCTTGCTGTGGGTTGGTTGGTTCGGCTTCAACGCCGGGTCAGCGCTTGAGGCTGATGGCTCTGCCGGTCTTGCAATGATCAACACTTTCGTCGCTACAGCCGCAGGCGCGCTGACCTGGATGGTTGTCGAAAAGCTCGCGGGTCACAAGGGTTCTGCACTGGGTTTCTGCTCGGGCGTGATTGCCGGGCTTGTTGCTGTGACGCCTGCCGCCGGAAATTCCGGTCCGTTCGGCGCGGTCCTGCTTGGCATCGCCTCGTCCGTAGTCTGCTACTTCGCGGTGGCCAAGCTCAAGCCTGCGCTGGGTTATGACGACTCGCTTGATGCTTTCGGCATTCATGGTGTGGGCGGTATCGTTGGCGCTATCGGCACCGGTGTAGTCTATTCGCCTCTTCTGGGCGGGCCGGGCGATGCCGAATTTGCCATGACTGCACAGCTGTTCATCCAGATCAAGAGCGTGGTGATCACGCTGGTCTGGGCCGGTCTCGGCACGGCTCTTGTGGGCCTGTTGGTCAAGTACACCATTGGCCTGCGTGTCACCGACGAGGCTGAACACTCCGGCCTCGACATCTCCGAACACGGAGAGCGTGCCTACAACTGACATCCGAATTGGCGGGGGAGGGATTGACCGTTCTCCTCCCATCCCCGTCAATCATCGTTCCTCCTGCGAACGTCAACTTCCAAAGGGCTGGAGCTACATGCTCCGGCCCATTTTTTTGTTGCATGCACATTGGGTGCCGCGCACATCAATGATGATGTCAGGCCACAGCAAGGCAGGAGAACGCTGATGAAAATCGTCATTGCCATTATCAAGCCGTTCAAGCTGGAAGAGGTGCGGGAAGCGCTAGCCGGGATCGGTGTTGCCGGGATGACGGTGTGCGAAGCCAAGGGCTTTGGCCGGCAAAAGGGGCAGACCGAAATCTATCGTGGCGCGGAATATGCTGTGAACATGCTGCCCAAGGTGCGGCTGGAAATCGCAGTGGATGATGATCTGGCGCCGCAGGTCGTGGAGACTATCCGCACTGCCGCCAACACCGGCCAGATCGGTGATGGCAAGATATTCGTTCTGGCGCTGGAAGGCGCAACGCGTATTCGTACCGGCGAAACTAATGAGAATGCCCTTTAGACCGCTTGGTTGCCAGCCGACTCCTGCCTGCGTAGACTAGGCACAATCTCGCAGGACTGCGGTGAATGGAGACTGGCGATGCAGAAGCGTTCTTGGAGTCTGGGTTTGGCTGCGATTGCTCTGTCCTCACCCGCGATTGCGCAGGACAATGAGAGGGATCGGGGCACATATATCGGTGCGGACCTCGGCGGCATTCTGGTCGAGGATTTTGACACCGACATTGGTACGGCAATCGAGGATGCGACGAGCTCGGGCGATACCGGCTGGGGCGCATCTGTGCAGCTGGGTCATGACTGGGGGCGCATCCGCACCGAGATCGAGGGCTCGTATCAATCCTTCGGCGCGGACGCGATTGATTCAGCCGCGCAGGGAATCCCCACCGGCGTGGAAAGCCTCGCCACCGGGCCGCAGGACTATGACGGGGACTTCACGCTCACATCATTGATGGCCAATGCGCTTGTCGATTTCGGCGGTGCGGATGATGTCCAGTTCTCCATCGGTGCAGGCGCGGGCCGCACGTGGATGAATGCCGATGCGGAGATCCCCGGCAGCGCGCAGGCCCACCTCGACACCAGCGATAGTGAATGGGCATGGCAGGGGCTCGCCCAACTACGCATACCGGTCGCCGACCGCGTCGATCTGGGATTGAAGTACCGCTACTTCAGCTCCCTCGAGTTCGAGGTCGATGACACGCTGGGCCGGTTGAACGATTTCGAGCTAGCAACACATACGTTGTCTGCCAGCCTCGTCGTATATCTGGGCGGCGATGAGGCCCCGCTCGCTCCTCCGGCTCCGCCCCCGCCACCCGTGCAACTGCCTCCACCTCCGCCACCACCAGTGCCGCCCGCTCCGGTGCCGCCGTGCAATTCAGGGCCCTACATTGTCTTTTTCGATTGGGACGAGAGCACTATCACGCCCGAGGCTGCATCAGTGCTCAACTCAGCTATCAGCGCCTATGGCAATTGCGGTACGAGCCGCATAATGTTGGCGGGCCATGCGGACCGATCTGGCCCGGCCACATACAATGTGCGCCTGTCCGAACGTCGCAACGCTACCGTCGTCGACTATTTAACCGTCCGCAACATTCCCGCGGGTCGGATTTCTACCGAGGCTTTCGGGGAAAGTGCGCCGCGCGTGGAGACTGCTGACGGGGTGCGCGAATTGCAGAACCGCCGGGTGGAAATCACTTACGGACCCGGTTCGGGGAACTAGCTTTCGCGGCGGTCCCACCGCGCGCGGATCATATCCGAGGTTTCACGGCTGCCATCGTGCGTCCAGCCGGGCTCCCGCCACAGGTAGTCGAGCTTGTGCCGCCACGGCGCGTGCCATAGATCCTTGGCTATCGCGATCCATTCGTGAAACACGCTGGTGATCAGGTTGAACGTGCCGAGCTGGTTGACGATGCCATAGCGAATTTGGTCCTCGTCATCCTCTGGCACAAAGGTTCCGAACATCTTGTCCCAGACGATGAAAACGCCGGCGTAGTTCTTGTCGAGATAACGCGGGTTCACCGCGTGATGGACCCGGTGGTGTGATGGCGTATTCATCACAGCTTCGAACCAGCGCGGCATGCGCCCGACGGACTCGGTGTGGATCCAGAACTGGTAGATCAGATTGATTCCACCACACGCGAGGATCATCGCCGGCTCAAACCCCGCGAAGGCCAGAGGTAGGCGGAAAACAAAGGAAAGCGCTATGAAGCCTGTCCAGCTCTGCCGGAGGGCGGTCGACAGATTGTAATGCTGGCTGGAATGGTGATTGACGTGGCTTGCCCAGAACCACCGCACACGATGCGCAGAGCGATGAAAGAGGTAATAGGCAAAGTCATCAAGCGCAAAGCACAGCGGCCAGGCCCACCAGACCCAGCCAATGCTGAAGGGAGAGACGTTGTGCGCCCACACCAGCATGGCGAGCACTGCCCCGCCGGTGAGCGCGCCGATCATTGTACTGCCGAGGCCAATGGCCAGAGACGTGGCCGTGTCACGTGATTCGTAAGCCTGCGGACGACGCTTGTGCGCCCACAACAGCTCTACCACAATCAGGATGATGAAGAGCGGAATCGCAAGGGTCACAGGGTCGAACGACATGGCCGCTTACCTAGCATCCGCCAGCGCTGAAACCCAGTCCGGCGGCATGTTGTCGAATCGCAACACAATTGGCCTGAGGCCTATGGATTGATCGCTTATCTGCAAGCGATCTTTTTCCAAGGATAGCTTTGCGCCAGCGCTCAGAATGCGGGCTACAAACTGGTTGCCGTGCGGAGCCAGCACCGCGCCTCTTCCGCTGGCATCTTGCGCCAAAGCGGCTTCACCTTCGCGATCCAGAAACACGTGTACCGGCTCAAACCCTCCAGCCGCAAGGCGCAGGCAGTGGGCGGCTTCCCCCTTGGAAGAGAGCTTTCCGTGGCGGGTGAAGCCCAGAAAATGGGCGAACACCACCAACGCGGAAATCGCGATCAGAGAGCCGCCAAATTTCAAGACCAGATCGTCCATGTTTGTCCCTTCGGGGGCACCCGATATGTGCTTGGTGGGGTTGCCGCCGAAACCCAAGGCCAGCCGCGTCATTCAATTGCAATACTAAATCGTTCGCATCGCCTTCAATTTACGTCTATACACACTGGCTGGACAGATGTGGGGGCGCCTCCTCATCGCTGGTCAGCGGATAATTCGTCCGCTCCGCTGATCATGATAACAGGGCGGGAATAAGGTTTTTTGAGTTCATGGGTTACGACAGAGGACGTCGCGGCAAGGGTCGGGACAAGCGTGATGGTTTCGGCGAAGAGGGTTTTGACCCGTTTATGGATGGCGGCCCCGCACCGGTTGACGGTGGCGGCTGGCGCGATGGCGGCAATGACCGCTTCGGCGGTGGCGACCGTTTCAACGATGATCGTGGTGGTGGCAACCGGGGCGGTGGCTTCGGTGGCGGCAATCGTGGTGGCGGATTTGGCGGCGGTGGCCGTGGCGGTCCGCGCGGCGGCGGTGGCGGCGGCATGCCGGCACAGGTCGTTGGCACCGGTCAGGGTAAGGTAAAGTTCTTCAACGCCCAGAAGGGCTTTGGCTTTATCGCCCGTGACGAAGGTGGCGAAGATGTCTTCGTCCACATCAGCCAAGTAGAACGCGCTGGTCTGGAGGGCCTCGCCGAAGGACAGGAGCTCCAGTTCAACCTCGTGGATCGTGGCGGCAAGGTGTCCGCTGCAGACCTCCAGATCGTTGGCGACGTGATTGAAGTGCAGAAGGCTGCACCCCAGCGAGAGCTGACGGGTGAAAAGGCCGTCGGCACCGTGAAGTTCTTCAACTCGATGAAAGGCTTTGGCTTCATCACCCGCGATGACGGCAAGGAAGATGCTTTCGTGCACATCAGCGCAGTGGAGCGTTCGGGTGTACAGAGCATTGACGAAGGCGACCGTTTCGAATTTGATCTCGAAGTTGATCGACGCGGCAAATATTCGGCCGTCAACCTGGTTCCGGTTCAGGGTTAAACCCTTTCGGGCACAGTATAGCGGCCAGTGTTTGACCGGCCGCCTGCTCCGGCATAGAGAGCATTGATCAGGCGGTCGGACCCACAAGGCCCGGCCGCCTCTCTCATACTTCGCGTTGAAGGATACCCCTGATGACCATTACCCCGTTGATGCCTGTTTACCCCCGGTGCGGCGTGCGGCCCGTCCGCGGCGAGCACTGCCACCTGATCGATGAGGACGGCACCCGTTATCTCGATTTCGCCAGCGGTATTGCGGTCAATCTGCTTGGGCACAGTCACAAGGGTCTGATCGGGGCGATCCAGCGCCAGGCCGAGACGCTGATGCACGTCTCCAATCTCTATGGCAGCCCGCAAGGCGAAGAGCTGGCGCAAAAGCTGGTCGACAAGACGTTTGCGGACACGGTGTTCTTCACCAACTCGGGCGCCGAATCGGTGGAATGCGCGATCAAGGCGGTGCGCGCCTATCACCAGCATGTCGGCAACGATGACAAGTTCGAGATCATCACGTTCAAGAACGCGTTCCACGGACGTACGATGGCGACGATAAGCGCGTCCAATCAGGAAAAGATGCACAAGGGTTTCAACCCGCTGCTGCCCGGCTTCAAATATGTCGAATTCGACGATCTCGAAGGCGCAAAGGCGGCGATTGGTCCCAACACGGCAGGCTTTCTGGTCGAGCCGATCCAGGGTGAGGGCGGCATTCGGCCAGCCAGCCAGGAATTCATGCAGGGTCTGCGCGATCTTGCCGACGAGCATGATTTGCTTCTGGCGCTCGATGAAGTGCAGTGCGGCGTCGCGCGCACGGGTACGCTCTATGCCTATGAGCAGTACGGCATCGTGCCTGACATCGTGGCGAGCGCCAAGGGTCTGGGCGGTGGTTTCCCGCTCGGTGCCTGCCTTGCGACCGAAAAGGCCGCGCGCGGCATGGTCTTCGGCACGCACGGATCTACCTATGGCGGCAACCCTCTGGCGATGGCCGCTGGCTCCGCCGTGATGGACGAAGTGGCGAATGAGGAATTTCTGGAGGAAGTGCGCGCCAAGGGCGAACGGCTGCGTTCGCGGATCGAACAGTTTATCGGAAACTATCCCGGTCTGTTCGAAGGTGTGCGCGGCATGGGCCTGATGCTGGGCATCAAGATGAAGTCCGAGCCACGGCCTTTCATGATCCACCTGCGCGACAAGCATGAGCTGCTGATGGTGGCGGCTGGCGATACGACGCTGCGCGTTCTACCGCCGCTGGTCATTGGTGATGCAGAGATGGATGAGTTCTTCGAAAAGCTCTCTGCCGGTGCTGCATCCTACGCGCCTGAAGACGCAGGCTAACTGAATGGCCGCTTTTCTCGATCTGTCTGATGCTGGCGGAAACGCGATCGCGGCGATGCTTGACGATGCGATTGCACGCAAGTCAGCTCGATCTGGCCATCCCAAGGGCCAGGTCGATAGTGACGCACCACTTGCAGGACATGTTCTGGCAATGGTGTTTGAGAAGAGTTCGACCAGGACGCGTGCGAGCTTTGATGTGGCCATGCGACAACTCGGCGGCAGCGCGCTTGTCCTTGATTCAGGCACATCCCAGCTGGGGCGTGGAGAGTCCGTTGCAGACACCGCTCGCGTACTCAGCCGGATGGTCGATGCAATCATGATGCGGACCGATGATCACGCCAAGATCGAGGAAATGGCGCGTCACGCGAGTGTGCCGGTGATCAACGGTCTGACTGATCGTTCGCACCCGTGCCAGATCGTGGCCGACCTGCTGACGATGATCGAGAAAGGCAAGGCATTGCCCGGGCTGGAAGTCGCGTGGTTCGGTGACGGCAACAATGTGTTGCATTCGATCTTGGAGGCGGCGGCGCTGATGAAGTTCAACGTCCGCGTGGCGACGCCAGCCGGATACGAGCCCGAAGCGGAATTTGTGGGAATGGCGCGCGATGCTGGGTGCGAAGTTACGCTTATGCAGGATGCGGCTGCTGCTGCGTCGGCCGCGGATGTCATCGTCACCGACACATGGGTTTCGATGGGTCAGGCCGATAGCGAGACGAAGCTTGCCGCGATGCAGCCTTACTGCGTCGATGCAGAATTGATGAAACGCGCGAAGAGCGATGCGATTTTCTTGCACTGTTTGCCCGCGCATGTCGGAGACGAAGTGACCGAGGAGGTTTTTGAAGGCGTGCAGTCGGTCGTCTTCGATGAAGCGGAGAACCGCATCCATGCACAAAAATCGATCCTGCTGTGGTGTTTCGGGAAACTCGCCTGATCTCTTTCAATGACGGTATGAGCCCCCATATCCGCCGCATGACCGACACACAAAGCCAGACTTTCTCGGACCGCCTTCTGGGCTTTGCAATTCCGGAGCGCCATTGCCGTGGACGTACAGTGCGCCTCGGACCCGTTCTCGACGAGATCCTGAGCGCGCATGACTATCCCACCGCGCTGCGTCATTGCTTGTCAGAGGCGCTGGTGTTGGCGGCGCTTATGGGCGGCCTGCTCAAGGGCGAAGGCGATCAACTGACCATGCAGGCACAAAGCGAAGGCGGTATCGCGAATCTGTTAGTGTGTGATTATCGCGACGGAGAATTGCGCGGCTATATCGAGCACGATCCTGCGCGTTTCGCCGATGGCGGCGCAAGCGCTTCCCTAACCACGCTGTTTGGCAGGGGTCATCTCGCGATCACCTTCGACATCGCCAAAACCGGGAAGCGCTACCAGGGCATCGTGCCGCTTGAAGGGGAATCCCTGTCTGCCGCTGTCGAGAGCTACTTTGCGCAGAGCGAGCAGGTGCCAACACGCATTCGCACAGCGATTTCATCGGGGGCGAGCGGCACTCTGGCGGCCGGCCTGCTGGTGCAGCATCTGCCTGACGGAGAAGAAGGCCGCGAACGCCTCCACGCGCGGCTTGACCATCCTGAATGGGAGCATGTCTCCATTCTCGCGGATAGCCTTCGCCATGAGGAGCTCGCTGATCCCGAGCTTCCCCTTGAGGAGCTGATCTGGCGGCTTTACCACGAGGAAGATCAGGTAAGGGTCCTCCCCGGGCCGGTGCTTGGGAAGGGGTGCCGCTGTACCGAGGCGCATTTTGAGGACGTTCTGTCCCGCTTTCCCAAAGAGGATCGCCGCGAGATGGCCGATGATGACGGAATGATCGTGGTCGATTGCGCCTTCTGTTCACGCGCTTTTGCGATCCAGGATTGATTCTTTCTCGAATTTCAACCCTTTGATGGCAAGGCATGCGCAATTGGTCGTTCACAATTCATCTGATATGATTTGTGAGATGAGTAAGGATGGATGAGATGAACCTTAAGCGCACAGCACATTTTATTGCAGGCGGGATTGCAGCGGTATTTGCCGTAATGCCTGCCGGTGCGCAGCAGTCAGAGCTTGCCATGCTCGATTCGCTCGATCACGGTGCCTGGACGCTGCAGCTGCGCGGCAATGATCGGAGCACACGCATCTGTGTGCGCACGGGCCGCGAATTCATCCAGCTGCGCCATCGACAGCCGGGGTGTGAGCAATTTGTTGTGCAGGATGATCCTGGAGAAGTCACCGTCCAGTACACCTGCCGCGGTAATGGCTATGGCCGCACGACGATCCGGCGTGAAGGCAATGGTTTGGTGCAAGTGCGCAGCCAGGGCATCCAGGGCGGTTCGCCGTTCTCGCTCGAAGGTGAAGCGCGCCGCACCGGCAGTTGCTGAGTAGCGCCTGCCCCTTGCCGTAATGGCCAATCGCGCTTAGCGGAGCGGCCATGAGCAACCCCAAACCTGTCGCCCCTAAACCTGTAGCAGTTGTCCTGCTTTCCGGCGGGCTCGATTCCATGGTCACGGCCGGGATCGCGCGCGAGCAGGGCTTTGCGCTTCATGCTTTGACTATCGACTACGGCCAGCGTCACGTGCGGGAGCTGCAATCGGCGCGCGCTATCGCGAAGAAGCTTGAGGTCGAGCGGCATGTCGAGCTGCCTCTCGATCTGCGCGAGTTTGGCGGTTCGGCCCTGACTGCCGATATCGATGTTCCCAAGTCCGGTGTCGGGAACGACATCCCTGTCACCTATGTTCCCGCGCGCAATCTGCTGTTCCTCGCCTTGACGACCGCATTTGCCGAAAGCTCGGGGTCTAGCGATCTGTTTATCGGTGTGAATGCGCTGGATTATTCGGGCTATCCCGATTGCAGACCGGAATTCATTTCCAGCTTTGCAGAGACAGCACGGCTAGGAACAAAGCAGGGCGTTGAGGGCAGACCCTTCACCATTCACGCACCGCTCCAACATATGAGCAAGGCGGATATTGCCAGCGAATGCGCGCGGCTGGGTTTCGATCCGGCCTGGAGCTGGTCCTGCTACGACCCGACACCAGAGGGCAAGGCGTGCGGCCTGTGTGACAGCTGTCGCCTGCGCAAAAAGGGTTTCGAGGAAGCGGGCGTGACCGACGGAACGGTCTACGCCTGATCAGCTTCGGGTCACGATTCCGCAGGCCACGCGGCTGCCTGCTGCGCCTGCAGGGTCGCTACGATAATCGTCCGCACCTTCGTGTACGACCAGCGCGGTGCCATCGGCATCGAAGATTGCGGTTTCCACAGATGTGCGTGTGCCTCGAAGGATTGTGCTCATCGTACCCGCACCATCATCGGCAATAGTTACATTGGGGAGGTCGCCCAAATGCGCGCCACGCGGGTTGAGCGTGCCGTGCTGTTCGCCTCCGGGATTGAGATGTCCGCCAGCCGAGGTGAAATCGCTCGCACTGCAGTCGCCGGACGTGTGCAGATGCACTGCATGGGTGCCGGGCGAGAGCGCGGTAAAGCTGGCGTTGATCGTCACCTCGTCGCCCAGAGAAAACAGACGTGCGGTGCCCACTTGCGCGCCCGAGCGGTCCAGCACCTTCACCGAGGCGATCTGCGTTGCGGCCGCTTCGTAAGCAGTCTGGCAGCCGGCCAGTGCGAACAGGGCAATCGGGGCGGCAATCAGCATCTTGCGGGTGTGCATAGGCGAGCTTCCTTGTTGCAGATATGTCTTCCATAACTCTGCACCCGATCGCCTTGTTCCTCAAACAGCCGGAAGAATTCCGGCACTCACAAGCGCAGCAATCAGACCGGTAATGGCCGCGCGCGCTTCAGTATCCTCGGTCGTGCCGCCAGAGGGGGCGCTGACAGTGGCCGCATATTGCCAGACACCGTCAAAGCGCGCTGTCACCCGGGCCGCCTGATCGAACACCTGCATTCCAGGCTGCGGAGAAACGAACACCCAGTTGCCCGCCTGCCAGCTGGCGAGGTCCCCTGCGTTATCAGCCCAATCCCCGCTCGGAGTGGAGCCGACGATCCATGTCGCGCCATCAGGCGGCGTGACTGGTGGAACATTGGCTTCGCCCTCCACGGCGGGGTGAAGCAGAATGTCGAGCCGTGCGTGTGCTTCGTTGATGGTGAATTCTTTTTGCGCCTGCGCGGTGAAAAGGTTCGGCAACACGTAGCGCGGCGTTGCGGCGGTAAAGGAGACGGGATCAGTCATTGGGACCTCAAGCGATTGTGGTGAGAAAGAGGGGGATGGAGCGCGCATGGGTGCCAATCTGGCGGACCCAGACCGACGAACCCGCGTGATCGATGAGTAACTGGGCTGCTGTAGCGGCGCTGATTTCGAGCCCGGGGGAGCTCACTTCCCACGTGAGCGACGGCGTATCGGGGTCGCCAATGCCTACCTCGTAGAGCTCGGCCTGCTCGACCAGCGGTGTCTCGACCGTGCTTTCCCAGGTCCACACCCCGCGAGCCCGGCGCGTCCAGCGAAGCGTCATACTGCCGCCGGGTAGCGTCGTAACGTTTGCCCGGACCGGAGAGAGCGGTTGCAGTGTTGTGCCGCGCCCTTCAATCGCATCGGCAACCGGTTCGGTTTCGGCCAGCCCGATGGCCGCGATCTGGGTGGCCGCTCCCAACGTATCGCTATCAAGCAGGACCGGATGATCGTCGAGCAAGACAAAATTCGAGCCAGCTGCGTGCCCGGCATGCGCTGCATGCTCTGTAGCACCGCGACCACGCAGGAGGGTAGAAAGCTGCCAGCGTCCGCTGCCCAGATCTTGCGCCTTTGCAAACTGGATGATTTCCCCACCCAACAATGCGCGATTTCGTCCGTCGGCAAGCTCCTCTATCGAGCCGCTGTCGAGCGATAGATCGTCCGATACCAGCTGGACGATGACTTGTGTGTGCCGATCAATCAGGACGGTCCGCGCGGCAGAAATGGCGGTCTCCAGCGTGCCGATCACGCTTCGTCGCGAACCAGTATTTCCGATAGGGATGAGCCGGCTGCCGATTAGTGCATAGAGTGCCGCGCCCCGCCATCCGGAAGTGACCGATGATGCGGCGGCAAAGACTTGCGGCTGATTCGAAGCACCCGTTCCATCCCACGGCAACTCGAATGCCTCGAGCAAGGTCGGGCTCGCCAGCAGATCCAATTGCGGTAATGATCTGCCGCCTTCGGTCGTAGCTTCCACACCCTTGCGATGGGGCAAGCGCAGCAATTCGAGCTCGACGCCATTTTCGCGCCATTCCCATGCTTCGATGCGCCACTTGCCGGACTTTCCGGGTACCGAAACCACTTGCCCGGGCTTTAGCTCCGGGTCGATCTCGGCAATGCGATAGGCGAGCCGGTCCTGCGCCCAGCGCGCGCGTTCGGCGGCACCGTCTGCCAGCAACCGGGCCGAACTGGCGCGCATTGCGCCAGGGAATTCGATCAACCGGTTACGCCCGGGCGTGGCTCTTCCCCCGGCGCGCTGCATGCCTACCTGGTAGTCTCGATCGATATCGTAATAACGTATGCCTGCAGGAATGCGGGTTTCGTCTGCGCTCGTGCGTTCCGTACGCCCTTCGCCGCCGCCGAAGCCATCACCGCTTGGATCGACAACGGGTTCAGGCAGGGCAATCTCGGGATTATCATCGGGATCGCTGGAGGTGAACGCGAGCGCAATACCATCGGCGTTGCTGGCGATCGGATAGATCCGATCGATTGACCCGAGCGTTTCGACCAGAGCGCCGCCTTCGTCCGAATAGCCTTCCAGCGATGGCAATGGTCGATCCACAGCGATGTCGCCGGGTAGTGGGCGGAGCAGTTCGGTCAGGCTCACGTTGCCATTATCGGCGATAACTTCAAAGGTCAGGCTGCGGATTGCGCAGGAAGCCGAGGACTTCCAGTTCGAGATGTTCGTATCCTTCGAGCAGCGCTTCGTTCCAGCGTTCGCGGAAGCTCGCGTCCTCACGGCGCAACTTGTAGGCGCGGCTGGGGTTGCAGCCTGCCATTTTGGCAGAGGCCGTGACGTTTGATGTTTCTGCCAGAGTGTCGAGAAACAGCCCCACCCAATGTCGGGTGAGCCCTTCCTTCTCCCCGACCCTTTGCTCGGGCCGCAGTTTGATCTGTTTGGCCATGTATTGTGATCCCGTCTTAACGCGAAGCTGGCCAGCACGAAAAAGGGCGGCTCCCCTGCGGGACCGCCCTGAAAGGCATCGTGCTGCCGACTCGCTTTATCGCGATGTTCCGTTTCTCTAACCAAACAGTGTCACAATGTCAATATAAAAGTGCCAAATAGGTTATTTTGTTGGACTTGCCTAGAGGGGCGCGGTGGCATATTGGGCGCGCTCTGCCTTGGTACGGGATGATTGCGAAATGATGCGTCTGCTGCGCGCGCTGTATGACTGGGTGATGGAGAAGGCCGCGCATCCCAAGGCGGAGTGGTGGCTGGCGCTGTTCGCCTTTGTCGAATCGAGTTTTTTCCCGATCCCGCCGCACCCGCTGCTCGGCCTGATGTGTCTGGCGAACCCGAAGAAGGCGATCCGTTACGCGCTGATCGCTACCGTCGCGAGCGTGCTGGGCGGACTGTTTGGATACGCTATTGGCGCGCTTGCCTATGAAGCGGTGGGCGCATGGCTGATCGGCGCACTGGGGCTTTCCGAGAGTTTCCCGCCCGCCGCCTGTTACCTGCGCGAATACGATTGGGAAGTGATCGTGGTCGCAGGCACCACTCCGGTGCCGTTCAAGCTGCTGACGATCACTGCTGGCTTTATCGAGATGAACCTCGTTACCTTCTTCCTCGCTTCGCTCGCAGGGCGTGGGTTCATCTTCATGACGGTGGGCGTGCTGTTCCGCCTGTTCGGTGCGCCGATCAAGGCGATGATCGACAAGTATCTCGGCACGCTGACGACGATTTTCGTCGTGCTGCTGGTGGGCGGCTTTATCGCCTTCACGCAGTTCGCTGGTGGCGGCGAGGGCGAGACCGACCCCGCCGACCGCTGCGCACAGGTAACTTCGCTCGACGATATCTAGATGGCTGAGCCTGCAACTCCTAACCTTGCCAGACGCCTGACTGCCGAGGCGTTGGGCAGTTTCTTCCTGTTTGCAGGTGTGCTCGGTTCGGGCGTGATGGCGGAGAATTTGGCGGGTGGGAATGTCGCGCTGGCGCTGCTCGCCAATACGATTGCGACGGGCGCGATCCTCTACGTGATTATCGCGCAGTTCGGACCCATTTCGGGAGCGCATTTTAACCCGGCGGTGACATTGGCCTTCTCGCTACGGAGGGAGATTAGCTGGCGGGCGGGTGCCGCCTACGTCCTGATGCAGATCGCAGCCGGCGCACTCGGCGCATTTGCGGTCCACCTGATGTTCGATCTGGAGATCCTGCAATTCAGTACCAAAGCGCGGGCCGGGATCGGGCAGTGGACGGGTGAAGGCGTGGCGACCTTTGGCCTGGTGCTTACAATACTTGGCTTGCTGCGTCACCGGAGTGAAGCAATCCCTGCGGGAGTGGCGCTCTACATCACCGCGGCATACTGGTTCACGAGTTCAACCAGCTTTGCGAACCCTGCGATCACTATCGTGCGAAGTCTGTCAGATACCTTCGCCGGGATCGCTCCCGCCGATGTCCCAGCCTTCATCGCAGCGCAATTGCTGGGGGCAGTGCTGGCAGTGGTGCTAGGCGGCTGGTTGTTTACTTCCGAACAACGGGAAGAGGGTCCGCCTAAATAATTCCTACAGCCTTCCCGGCGTTCTGGAACATCTGCAGGATCGTCTCGACCTCTTCGGCTGAATGCTCGGCGCAGAGCGAGCAGCGTAGCAGGGTCATGTTTGCAGGCGTTGCCGGTGGGCGCGCGAGATTCACGTAGAGCCCTTCCTGCAGCAGCGCGCTCCACATGGCGGCACCCTTCTCCAGGTCAGGCATGATCACCGCGACGATTGCACTCTGCGGTTCATCCGTGCCGAGCGTGAAGCCCATTTCGGTAAGACCCGAATGCAGCCGCTTGGAATTCTCCCAAAGGTGCGCGCGCTTGTTCGATCCGTGCATCAGCTTGCGGATCGATGTCGCCGCGGTCGCCACCACGCTCGGGGGAAGCGAGGCGGTGAAGACATAGGGGCGACACATCAGCCGCAGGATTTCGAACTTCGGGTGGTTGGACACGCAGAAGCCGCCAACCGTGCCGACGCTCTTGGAGAAAGTGCCGATGATGAAATCGCAGTCATCGATGATGCCCGCTTCTTCGCAAACACCGCGGCCGTTCTCTCCGATGAAGCCCATCGAGTGTGCTTCATCGACTAGCACCATTGCGCCGTTTTCCTTGGCGATGCGGACCATTTCGGCGAGCGGAGCAACGTCGCCCAGCATCGAGTAGACGCCTTCCAGAACGACGAGCTTGCCCGCGCCTTCGGGAATACGCTTCAGGCGCTTTTCCATCGCCTCGATATCGTTGTGCTTGAACGGCACGACTTCGGCATTGCCCATCGCGCAACCATCCCAGATGGAGGCGTGGCTATCGATATCGAGCACCACATAATCGCCCTTGCCGGCGATGGTGGAAATGATCCCGAGGTTGGCCTGGTAGCCGGTCGAGAAGACCATCGCGTGATCCATGTCATAGAATTCACGCAGCGCGTCTTCGCACTCCTTGTGGCCCTGGTACGTCCCGTTGAGAACGCGGCTGCCGGTGGTGCCCGAACCGAAATCGTCAAGCGCCTGCTTTCCGGCCTCGACCACGTCCGGGTCAAAGGTCATGCCCATGTAGTTATAGGTACCGAGCAGGATGGTGTCGCGCCCGTTGCAAATCGCGCGGGTGGGCGAAAGCACTTTCTCCATGACGAGCGAGAACGGGTCTTCAACTCCGCTCGCGAGCAGGTTTGCACGCATCGCTATCGTGTCATCGAACTTGGAGAACAGATCCGTGCTGCCCCCGGTCAACTTCTCTGCCTGGTCCGGCTGATCAATACCTTCGCTCATGATCGGCTCACGCCTCGACCATCTTTGCGACCGCGTCGACGAGGTTGCCGTAAGTCTCGATCTCGGCCTGCTGGTTCATCGAGATGATGATATCGAACTCGTCTTCGATTGCGGCGACGAAATCCATTACGGTCAGGCTGTCAAACTCCAGATCCCCGGCAAAAGTCGTGGCATCGGCGATGTCCACTCCCTTCTTGTTGAACGGCTCGATTATAGAGCGGATGCGGGTATCAATCTCGGCACGGTCCATAGATGGTCCTATCTTCCAAATAATGCTGTTGATCGCTCATAGTGCGAAGCTTGTCTCGCGGCAAACCTTGCACGCGCTTGCTTGTCAAGCGCACCACGTGGTGGCAGCGTTCACGCATTGTCTGACCGGTGCATGCGCGAAGGGGGAAGCATGAGCGACATTCCTGTGGTTGAAGGGGCGAAGAATGGCGCGGAGGCGCGCGGCTTCAGCCCGCATGCCATCCATATGCTACGTACGGTGCAAAACAACACACTTATGCTTTCGCAAATGGCGGATCAGAAGGCGAGTATCCTGATGGGCGCGACATTTCTGGTGTTTTCGATCTGCGTCAGTCGTTCGCTGACCGGCGATATGCCCTGGTCTCTCACCGCGCTGGCGGTGTTTGCATTCCTCAGCTCGATGCTGGCCGTTCTTGCCGTGCTGCCATCGGTTTCCAAGCCAAGTGGTGCCGCTGCACCGAATCCGCTGTTTTTCGGCCACTTCACCAGCATTGATGAGGAAGAATGGACCAAGGGCGTGGTGGCTCAGCTGGAAGGCGACGAGAAAGTCTTCCGCGCCATGCTCCGCGATATCTACCAGAACGGGCAAGTGCTGCAGCGCCGCAAATACCGCTTCCTTGGCTATGCCTACCGTGTGTTTATTCTGGGATTGATTGTCACGCTGGCAACATTCGCAGTGGAAGTCGCCGCTACAGGATGATCCGGCCTAGTGAGCGGTTGCGTCTTGTTCGGCCTGTTCCACCAGGCCCCTCACTGCAGCCATGAACGGCCCGATACTGACAGGTTTGGACAGATAGCCTTCTGCACCCAGCTCGCGAATCCGCTCTTCATCGCCTTTGCCGGCATAGGCGGTAACCGCCAGCACAGGTACGCCAGCCAGATCGGCATCCCCTTTCAGAGTAGCGATCAGATCGAGGCCCGATACATCCTGCAACTGGATATCCATCACCACCAGATTCGGGATGAACTCGCGTGCCCTTTCGATGGCGAGATTCCCGTCAGCGACAGGTTCAACGGCAAAGCCGCCCGCCTGCAAGACGTCGCAGAAAAGTTTCCGGTTCAGATCGTTGTCCTCGACAACGAGGATTCTCTTCGTCATTGCGCCCCCGAACGCTTTCATTGTGTCGAAAGCCGGTAAACACCTTTACCGTGATTGTAGGGGGCTGACAATTCGTAACGATCCGGAGCCGAAATCGCAGGACAAGTCGGAGCTTGCCTTGGCGGCGCTCGGCTGGGTGCTGATCGATCCCGACAGGGCACAGCGCTTCCTTGATCTGACCGGCCTGACTCCAGACGGGTTGCGCGCTGCGATCGGTGATGAAGCAACCCACCGTGGGGTGTTTGAATTTCTCGCTGCCTATGAGCCTGATCTGGTCGCGGCTGCCGCAGCCCTGGGGGTCGCGCCCGAAACAATAGTCCGCGCGCATCAGGAGTTCGGTGCATGAGCCGCCCGTTGGTCGTTACGGATTGCGATGAGGTGCTGCTGCACATGGTGCGCCATTTTGCCGATTGGCTGGGGCGCGAGCATGACATCGATTTTGCGCTTGAGGGAAACCCGTTTGCCCAATCGATGACCCGCCGCGGTAGCGATGAAGCGCTGGACGAGAAGGAGGTCTGGGCGCTGCTCGGCAGTTTCTTCGACACCGAAATGAGCACGCAGACGCCCATCGCAGGCGCGGTGAATGCGATTGCCGAATTGCAGCGTGATGCCGATGTCGTCGTGCTTACCAATCTCGCCGATCACCGCTACGAATCGCGCCGGGCGCAGTTGCTGGACCTTGGCATTACCGCGAAGGTTTACACCAATCAGGGGCCCAAGGGCCGTGCGCTGGATGCTATCGTACAAGAGTATTCGCCCAGCAGTGCGCTTTTCATCGATGATCTGGCGGTGCATCATGCCTCTGCCGCCAAGCATTCGCCCGCGATCCATCGCCTGCATTTCTGCGGAGAACCGGCGATTGCGCCACATATTCCTTGCGCGCTGGAGGCGGGCAATGCCCATGCGCGGATAGACACTTGGGATGATGCGCTGCATTGGATCCAGAACACATTGTACGGAGAGAATAGCAATGGCCGTTGAAGACCGCCTCGCCAAACTTGGCATCACCTTGCCTCAAGCTGCCGCACCGGTTGCATCCTATGTCCCCGTCGTTGTGACGGGCAATATGGCTTTCGTCTCGGGGCAATTACCATTTGTGTACGGTCAAGTGATGGTCGGTAGGCTGGGTGATGATGTCTCGGTTGAACAGGGAGCTGCTGCTGCGCGAGCCTGCGGACTGATGATCATCGCGCAGCTCGTTTCCGCCGGCCTGGCCGACCGCGTAGACCGGATTGTGAAACTGGGCGCATTTGTTACCTCAACAGCGGATTTCACCGATCAGCCCAAGGTCGCTAACGGCGCTTCTGATTTGATGTCAGAGATCTTCGGCGATGCCGGAACGCATGCGCGCGCGGCGGTTGGTGTTCCCAGCTTGCCGCTTGGTGCCTGTGTGGAAGTCGATGCGATCATCACACTGAAAGACTGATCGCCATGGCCGACCACTCCTGGCTTTCCGAACGCCCCTACGCCCATCGTGGACTGCACGAGACTGGCGTGCCGGAGAACTCGCTAGCCGCATTCAGCGCTGCGATGGAGAGGGGCTTTGGCATTGAATGTGATGTGCGGGTGAGCGCCGACGGCCGGGCAATGGTCTTTCATGATGCCGAACTGGATCGGTTGACGGGGCAATCAGGAAAAACCGCTGACCAGAGTGTGGGCGCGCTGACGGCGCTGACGCTACTCGGCTCGAAAGAAAGCATTCCGACCTTGCGCGATATGCTGGCGCATGCGGCTGGCAAGGTGCCACTGCTGCTTGAGTTGAAGAGCGACAAAACTACCAATGTTCACAAGCTCTGCCGCGCGGTCCGGCGCGATCTTGAAGGCTATTCGGGCCATGTTGCCGTGATGAGCTTCGACCCGCGGATTTCTGCGTGGTTTGCCCAGCGTGTGCCGGGCATGGCGCGTGGCCTGGTGATAACCGAGGAAGGTGCGCGTACGCTAACCGGCGGCTTCAAGCGCGCCGCCTTTATCCGCCATGCCAAGCCGCAATTCCTTGCTTATGATATCCGTGATTTGCCCAGTCGCTTTGCCAGCAAGCAGGCCGCGCGCGGATTGCCCTTGCTCACATGGACGGTGCGCTCCAGTGCGCATGCGCAAACTGCCCTGGAATGCGGCGCTACGCCCATCGCCGAAGGTCCGGGGGTGGCGGCATGGGAATCGCTTACCTAAATCAGTCTAATGGCTGACAGCGAACTGCGCGCGCGAATTTCGGGATCGGTTGGCGAGATTGCCAAGGCCGACTGGGATCGGCTGGCGGGCACGGACAATCCATTCGTCTGTCATGACTTTCTTACGATACTTGAAGAATCTTCAAGTGTCGGACCGGGAACAGGCTGGCAGCCCGCGCCCATTATTCTGGAAGACGATGCGGGACACCTGCTCGGCGCCCTGCCGAGCTATCTCAAAGGGCACAGCCAGGGCGAATATGTGTTCGATCATGCCTGGGCCGATGCCTACGAGCGGGCTGGCGGTGACTACTATCCCAAGCTTCAAATCGCCGCGCCCTTTACGCCTGCAACCGGCCCGCGGCTGCTGATGGCGGACGAGAGGTCGGCCGCGCCGCTACTCCAGTCAGCCATGCAATTGCTCGTACAGAACGGCTGGTCGGGTGCGCATGCGACATTTGTCGAGCCTCGACAGGTGGAGCTCTTCGAACAGTCGGGTTGGCTGCGGCGGGAGGATATCCAGTTTCACTGGAGCAATCGCGACTTTGCCAGCTTCGACGATTTTCTTGCCACGCTAACTTCGCGCAAGCGCAAGGATCTGCGCAAGGAACGGCGCACTGCAAATGCAGGTATTTCGGTGAAGGCGCTCTCGGGCGATGATATCAAGCCCGAGCATTGGGATGCCTTCTGGCTGTTCTATCAGGATACCGGCGCACGCAAATGGGGCACGCCCTATCTGACACGCGAAGCTTTTGAATTGTTCGGGGAGCGGATGGGAGAGAAGCTGTTGCTTCTGCTGGCCTACGAACACGGTCTGCCGATTGCCGGTGCTTTAAACTTCGTCG
Source organism: Aurantiacibacter sp. D1-12 (assembly GCF_028858515.1). Lineage (GTDB taxonomy): Bacteria > Pseudomonadota > Alphaproteobacteria > Sphingomonadales > Sphingomonadaceae > Alteraurantiacibacter. The sequence goes on along the minus strand of NZ_JAPJZJ010000006.1, from coordinate 111,851 downwards.
GCGGCGAGGCGCTCTATGGCCGCTATTGGGGCTGCCTTGCGGACAAGCCGTTCCTGCATTTCGAGCTATGCTATTACCGGGCGATCGATGCAGCGATCGAGCGCGGGTTGAAGCGGGTTGAAGCGGGTGCTCAGGGCGGACACAAGCTCGCCAGAGGTTATGAGCCTGTCACCACCACCAGCATGCACTGGATTACCGACCCCGGTTTTCGCGCAGCAGTGGCCGATTTTCTCGAAGCCGAACGACACGGACTGGCGATGGATCGCATGCACCTTTCGCGGCACACGCCATTTCGCCAGATCGCTTAGGCGGCGCGGCTCGAACCCTGACGCATCCATTCGCGGGCGCGGCGCTGCGCTTCGGAAATTTCACGAGCGGTCATTTCGTCAGAAATGTCGGCGCGGCACCAGCTGGCAGCTTCGTGGCCTTTCGATGCGGCAAGGTTGAACCACTTGTGTGCTTCCACCATGTCGCATTCAACACCGTGGCTTCCGGTCGAGAAGGCAACGCCCAAGTCGTAATAGGCGTTGATGTCCCCGTCGGCTGCCGCCGTCAGGCAGCGTGCTACCAGCATGTCGGCACCGCTAACATCGGCGGCTTCAACTTTTGCAAACGTTTCGATCTTGGCAAGTTCCATGACCGCATTCCCCTATTTCCAACCGGTTTCCCAAATGCCCGGCTTTTCCAATGACCCGATGTTTTGACGAACGTGGTCAATAAATGGTTAACGCCAGGCCATGTTTGTTAACCTTGGCCTTGATGAAGGCCGCCGTGCAGGGTTTCTGTGCGTTTTGGCGATTGCTTCTTGTGTGTGGCTTTGCCTGTCCGTATAGGCGCGCCCGATCACGGTGCTTTTGCAGATGATCGCTGAAAGATCCGCAACAACGGACAGGCGACGCTGCTGCAGGGGAAGCACGCGCTGAACGGGATTTGGAGTGACTGATGGCAACTGCCATGCATGATGACATTGATGTTCTTGCCAAGGCGAAGCGGGCCCTGTCCGCTGACTACACGCCGAGCGATGACGAAGAATACATGTCGACCAAACAACTCAACTATTTCCGTGTTTTACTGCTGGAATGGAAGAAGTCTGTAGTGGCTGCAGCAGAAGACACGCTGCAGCATTTGCAGGAAGGTCCGATCCGCGAGCCGGACCTCAATGATCGCGCCTCGAGCGAGACTGACTGGGGTATCGAACTGCGTACCCGTGACCGTCAGCGAAAGCTTATCGCCAAGATCGATTCCGCCATGCGCCGCATCGATGAAGGTGAGTATGGCTGGTGCGATGTCACCGGTGATCCGATCGGCATCAATCGTCTGATCGCGCGCCCGATCGCGACCATGACGGTCGAGGCGCAGCAGGCACACGAGCGCCGCGAAAAGATTTCGCGCGACGACTGATCCAGTTTGGGACAGTTTTACAAGTCCTGACAGGAATTAACTTTCGGTTAGCGGGTTTTCGCGCATTCCGCCTGAGTGATTTGATCACGACGAGTGCGCGCATTCTGGCGCGCACGGGATGACCGAAAAAGCGATGATCGAGGACTCGAGTGAGCGCGATGAGCAATGTCGACACCCGCCAAGTTGGCCGTGACAGCCTGTTCCTGCTCGCGCAGGTGCGGGTCGATGGTCAGGACAACGCCAGCCGCGTGAAGGTCCGCAACCTTTCTGCTGGCGGCATGATGGCCGAAGGCGAAATGGACGTCATTCGCGGCGCCCGTGTCGAGGTGGAATTGCGCAATCTCGGCTGGGTCGCCGGCACGGTTGCGTGGTGCCAGGGCAATCGCTTCGGAATTGCGTTCGTGGACGAGATTGACCCCAAACTGGCGCGTGCACCTGTCGCGGGCACCACCGTCAACCACGATGCAGGCGGCGAACAGAAGTTCCGTAATATCTGATGGTTTTGCTGCGCGACGTGCGCGGCAAAAGTCTTTCGGTTGAAGCGGCCTTCACACCGCCCTATTCATGAGCGTGATGTTACGTTCGCCACAGGACTTCTTGCGCACCATAGCACTGCTGCTTTCCAGTGCCTTGCTTGCTGCCTGCAGTGATCGCGAAGGTGCTGTCGATGTCGCACTGATCGGATCGGAAGAATCGGCATATACCGATGGATTGCGCCTTGCCGCTGATGCGCAGCATGTGCGTGCCGCTACGCAATCGGGTCTCGTCGCCTTCAATGGCAGAGGTGAAATTGTGCCCGCACTGGCAGAGCGCTGGGTGCCAACCGATCAGGGACAAAGCTTCTTCTTCCGGCTACGCGAAGGCGCATGGCCAAACGGTGAGGAGCTGAACGCCGCTTCAGCGCGGACAGCCTTGTTGACCGCGATCGGTCAGCTGGAAAACACCTCGCTCGGCCGGGATCTCGCAGTGATCGAAGACATACGTGCGATGACGGATCGCGTGCTCGAAGTGCGGCTGAGCGCGCCCGAACCGTACCTTCTGCAATTGCTCGCACAACCCGAACTGGCCCTGCGCCAACCCGGTGGCGGGACAGGACCCATGATCCTGCAGCGGGATGACGAGCGAACGCTACTGATGTTCAAGCCACCGCTCGATCGCGGGGAGCCCATGCAGGAGGATTGGCAGGACTACGTGCGCGATATCAATATTCACGTCGCCGGTTCCCAAGATGCAATCACCCTCTTCAATGATGGTGAGGTAGGCGTGGTGCTGGGTGGCGATCTCGGCGGATTGCCGCTTGTCGAAACCGGCCCGCTCACAACAGGCACCTTGCGCATCGATTCCCCGTTTGGGCTGTTTGGACTTCTGGTGCGGCAGGAAAGCGGCCTTTTGGGTGATTCCGGGGTGCGCGAAGGGATTGCCATGGCGATCGACCGTGAACGTCTTTTGGCCGAGTTCAATGTCAGCGGATGGCTACCCACAACACGCCCGGTCTCGCCCGGCCTGCCGGGTGATCCCGGGCTGGTGGCAGAGCGCTGGTCCGACCAGCTGATGGCTGATCGCCGCGATGTTGCCCGCTCGCGCGTTCGCGCCTGGCGACAGCGATCGGGTGAGGGAAACCCTGCACAGCTGGTGACCATGTCCATTGCCATGCCGCAGGGTGCGGGCTGGGATACACTTTTCAATAATCTGGCCTTGCAACTGGCAGAGATCGATATCCGCTTGGTGCGCGCAGAAGCACGCAATCAAGCCGACCTGCTCCTGATCGACCGGATCGCCCGCTATCCCGCGCCACGCTGGTTTCTCAACCAGTTCCATTGCTCGCTCCGCCGCGGTCTGTGCAGTGAAGAAGTGGACGCTCTGGTCGAAGAGGCGGTAGCGCAGATTGATCCCGCCCAGCGAGCCACCTTGATGGCGCAGGCCGAAGCCGAGCTAACGCTGCAAAACGTCTATATTCCATTAGCTTCGCCGCTTCGCTGGTCGTTGGTGCGTGGCAGCGTGGATGGCTACTCGGCCAATGCCAATGCCTTCCATCCCTTGCCTGAACTGGCACAAATCCCCAGATAGGGGGTGAGGAGGAAGCCGCTGATGGTCGACAATCGCAAACCTGTTCCGATGCAGCCAGAGCCGTTTGGCGCCGATGCGGCGCGGCCCGGCCAGATGCACTTTGACCTGCCGATGGGTAAGGATGTGCACTCGATCCGCCGCCGGATTGAAGTGATGGAGCAGGTGCTGGAGCGCAGCTTCGTCATCCCCGGTCTCAATCGTCCCGTCGGTCTCGATTCTATCATCGGCCTGGTGCCGGTGGTGGGTGACATCATCGCCATGGGCATGGGCGCCTACATCGTCTGGGAAGCGCGCAACCTGAACCTTCCCAAATGGAAGCTGGCGCGCATGGCCGCCAATGTCGGGTTTGATAGCTTGGTAGGCGCTGTGCCGGTGGTGGGCGACGTGTTCGACTTCCTCTTCCGTTCCAACACCCGCAACCTGCGGATCGTGAAGAAGCACCTCGACAAGCATCACCCGGAAAGCAAGGTGATTGAGCAATGATAGGCTTGCCCATTCGTGGTTGACAGAGTTAGTGTGTTGCTACACTAGAACAGCATGAAAAATATGCTTGTTGCTGCCGTTGCGCTTGCCGCCGGCCTTTCCGCACCAGCCAATGCGCAGGATCAATCCGCCGATGCCGAAGAGATCGTAACCATGGAGCCAATGCGAAGTGCTGAAGGAGCAAGTGTCGTCTCGCTTGCCGACCCTGAGATTCGCGTCCGCGTTCCCGAAAATGCGACCTATGTCGGTGCGGTGCGCTGGCCGCTCTATGGCGTTGCCGATGCAGAGATTCATGCCTTTGTCGAAGCTGACGAGCATGGCCTCGTCCAGCGTGCCTATCTTGTCCAATTCGAGCAGTATCTGCCGGACAATGACTACGCCTACAATTACGCCGAAAGTAACCCTGAAACGGTCGAGCTGAATGGCCATACGCTGCATGTGCGACCCGGCTTTATGCGTGCTGTCAATCCGAATTCGCGCGCGGATTCCGACGGTGCGCAGTTCCGCCGTTTGGTCACCGATGCGGGCTATCGCCTGCCGACGTACATGGCGACTGTACGGTTTGTGGAGCTGTTCGAGCCCACGCTGCGCAAAGAGCTGCTCATTCTCTATGTCGAGAACATGGATCCGGTGCTCACCCAAATGGGCGGCGCGATGATGGAGGGGCGAGAAGGCGTGACTTTCGCCGAATTGATGCCGCCCTTGATCGGTCGCGCGATGGAGGCCGTTAGCTTGGAGCCAATCGACTAGGCTGGCGCGCCTACTCCTCCAGCTCGATATCCCAGTAGAGCCAGTCCCGCCATGTCTCGTGCAGGTAATTGGGCGGGAAGCTTTTGCCCTGTTGCTGGAGCTGCCAGCTCGTCGGTTTAATGGGCTTGTACTGTAGCCGCATGTTCGCTTGCTGCGGTGTGCGGCCACCTTTCTTCATATTGCAGGGCGCGCAGGCGGTGGCGATGTTTTCCCACGTGGTCTTCCCGCCCAGACGGCGCGGAATGACGTGATCATAGGTCAGGTCCCTCTCGCTCCCGCAATACTGGCAGGCGAAGCGATCGCGCAGGAACAGATTGAAGCGCGTGAAGGCGGGAAACTGGTTGGGCTTCACATATTGGCGCAGCGCGATGACGCTGGGGACCTTCATGTCGAGCGATTGCGAATGCACCGCGCGGTCATAGGTCGCGACGATATCCACCCGCTCCAGGAAAACCGCCTTGATCGCGGTCTGCCACGGCCAGAGGCTGAGCGGGTAATAGGAAAGTGGCGTGTAATCCGCATTGAGGACGAGCGCGGGGCAGCTTTCCAGCTTGCGCGTCGGGTCATCGGCAGCGCTGCGGAAAACCGCGGTTCTCTCAATCAGTTCGGCTTTGAACACGTGTGGTGTCCTCCCGTGATTGACTGGAGTGTGCATTTGCACAGGAAAGCGTCAAGACTGTTACAGACAGGCTATCCACAGGGATGTGCACACGGGCCGCGATCTGGCATGGGGCGCAGAGCACCATGATTGTCACGCGTTTCGCCCCAAGCCCCAACGGCTCGCTGCATCTCGGCCATGCCTATTCCGCGATTGTCGCACACGATCTGGCGCGCGATGCCGGTGGCCGCATTCTGCTGCGGATCGAGGATATTGACGGCGCCCGCTCACGCCCGGAACTGGCCGATGAGTTCCGCCGGGATCTTGAATGGCTGGGGCTGGAGTGGGAGGAAGTGCCCGCGCAGTCCACGCGGCTGGCGAGCTACGAGGCGGCGGCCAATCGGTTGCTCGAAATGGGTATGCTCTATCCCTGCACCTGCACCCGCGCGGAGATTGACGCGCTGGAGCCGCGGATCGGCGCGCAGGGCGTGATCTATCCGGGAACCTGCAAGGGCGAGAACTTCGATCCCGATCGAAAGGCGGCGCTGCGGCTGGATGTAGACGCGGTCATGGCGAAGGTCGGGCAGCTCTCATGGCAAGATGCGCTGGCCGGGGAGCAGGTGGCCGACCCGCGTGAATTCGGCGATGTCGTGCTCGTCCGCAAGGATGCGCCCGCCAGCTATCACCTCGCCGCGACGTTGGATGATGCTGCGGACGGCGTCACGCTTGTCACCCGTGGGCAGGATCTGTTCGCCGCCAGCCATATTCACCGCTTGTTGCAAGAGTTGCTGGGTTTGCCGGTGCCGCGCTGGCATCATCACGGGTTGCTGCTGGATGAAGACGGCAAAAAGCTGGCGAAGCGGCGCGGCTCACCCTCGCTTGCAGATCGGCGTGAAGCGGGTGAAGACGGCAAGGCACTGGCAGAATCGCTGCGTATAGGCCAAATGCCGTGTGGAATTACACTGCCACACTACCCACATGAGGGCACATGAACACGTTTCTGACCATAATCATCATCGTCCTCGCCATCATGGTGGTGGTTTCGCTCGTGCGCGGCGTGATCGCCTTCCTGCAGACAACCAAGGTTGATCTGGAGAACGGCGGCGAGAATTCGCAAGAGCTGCAGATACGCCAGAATCAGGCGATGTTTGCCCGGATCAAGTATCAGGCACTTGCTATAGTGGCCGTTGTGATCCTTCTCGCCATCAATAGCTGAGACCGGATCGGAGTCCGGGTAAGATGGTCAAACTCAACAAGATCTATACCCGCACGGGAGACGATGGGACTACGGGGCTCGTCGACGGTTCGCGTCTGCCCAAGCACGCGTTGCGGATGGAAGCCGTTGGCGCGGTGGATGAGGCGAACTCGGCGCTCGGTCTCGCTGCAGTTGTTCTCGCGGGCGAGCACGCCGACGACATCTACCGCCTGCAGAATGACATGTTCGATCTGGGCGCCGATCTCGCCACGCCGGGTGAGGACTTCGAGCCATCCGAAATGGTTCTGCGCATGATCCCCGCTCAAGCCGAATGGCTGGAGGCGCGGATTGATGCAATGAATGAAGGGCTGGAGCCTCTCACCAGCTTCGTCCTTCCCGGTGGCAATGAAGCAGCAGCGCGATTGCATGTCGCCCGTGCGTGTGCACGCCGCGCGGAGCGTCGCCTGACCGCACTGGCTGATGCAGAGCCGGTCAATCCGGCCGCACTCGCTTTCATAAATCGGCTGTCGGACTTTCTGTTCGTGTTGTGCCGTGTTGTGAATGACAATGGTGCCGCCGATGTGAAATGGGTTCCCGGCGCGAACCGTTAGGCGGTTTCGGCAATAGTTCCGTCGTTCAGCACCCAAAGCGCGGCAATCAGCAGCGCGGCGCCCGCAGATATGGCGTAGGCAATAAAACGGATGTTGGGCAGTTTGGGCGAGTCTATCGCGTGCGATGAAAGGCGGTTGAACGCCCTGCACGCCCGCCGTTCTGCACTGATGGCAAACACAATCGCGAGTGCGATGAACATCGTGGCAATAGCCTTGGCGAGCCACGGCGGCTCGAACTCGCCGAAGAGGGCGCGAAAACCGATGCCTATCGCAATCGCGGCAAATGCGGTGCGCATCCAGCCGGCGAAAGTGCGTTCGAGCGCCATGATTGTGCGGTCTTCGGCCCAGTCGGTCCGATCTTCCGCCATCGCGGTCGACTGGTCCTTCTCGCCACTAAAATTCCCGTCTGCCATGATCAGCCAATGAACGGGGCTGGATGCGGGTTCCCGGGTCTACTTCTCTTCACCGAAGCCGCCGTCACCCCAGCCGCCGGTTTCGGCAGGGGCATTGGCAGACTGGTTTTGCGCCGGCTCGGGTGCGCCTTGCCCTCTGGCTGCAGCGCGCTTTTCTTCAAGCTGACCGGTCGCGGTGAGCAGGTCGCCGGCGTTCTCCTCGGTCCCGACCATGCGAAACACGGCAAACAGTATGCCGCCCACGAAAACGAGCGCCCCTATCCTGCTCTTGAACATGTATCCACGCATGGGCGCACGGTAACGCTTGGCGGTTAATCTGCGGTTTGCTCCGCCAAACGCTTCAATTCATACAGCAATTCCAGCGCATCGCGCGGGGCGAGGGCATCCACATCAAGCGCATCGAGCCTTTCGCGCAAGGCATCGCCATGGGTCTCGTCTTCGTCCGCAACAGCGGCAAAGAGCGGAAGCTCGCCCAGCCCCGCAGCCAGACCGCCGGTTTCCTCGCGGCCTTTCTCCAGCTTCTTGAGCACACCCTTTGCGCGGTTCACGACAGGGGCAGGAACACCCGCCAGTTTGGCGACGGCAAGGCCGTAAGAACGGTCTGCCGCACCCTCTGCCAGCTCGTGCAAGAGGACGAGATCACCCTTCCATTCCTTGGCACGGACGTGGTGCAGGCTGAGTGCCTCGCAGGTCTCCGCCAGCCGCGCCATCTCGTGATAGTGCGTGGCAAACAGGCAGCGTGACTTGTTCGTTTCGTGTATCGCTTCGGCCACCGCCCATGCCAGCGCCAGCCCGTCATAGGTGCTGGTACCGCGCCCGACTTCGTCGAGAATGACAAAGCTGCGTTCGCTCGCTTGGCTGAGGATCGCTGCGGTCTCGACCATTTCGACCATGAAGGTGGATCGGCCGCGGGCAAGATTGTCCGATGCACCCACGCGGCTGAACAGCTGGTCGACCAGGCCGATCCTTGCTGCCTTGGCGGGAACGAAACCACCTGCCTGCGCCATCAGCACGATCAGCGCGTTCTGCCGCAGGAACGTCGATTTACCGCCCATGTTCGGCCCTCCGACCAGCCAGAGGCGGTCGCTTGCCGACAGTGTGCAGTCATTCGCGACAAAGCGCTCACCCGTTTGTGCCAGTGCGCCTTCGACCACCGGATGACGGCCAGCCTCGATAGCGAGCACAGGGTCTTCAGCGATTTCGGGCTTGCACCATTCACCTTCGCTCGCGCGTTCGGCCTGACCAGCGGAGACATCAAGGCGGGCAAGGGCAGCGGCGGTGGCGGCAATCTCCTCGCGGCGGTTGTCGACATGCCCGGTCAGTTCCTCGAAGTGCGCTTCTTCGGCTGCGAGCGCACGGCCGCCCGCTTCGGCAATCCGTCCGGCCTCTTCGTGCAGCGTCAGCGAATTGAAGCGCACGGCGTTGGCCATCGTCTGGCGGTGGGTGAAGCCGCTGTCGGGCGCCATCAACTTGTCGGCGTGCTTGGCAGGCACCTCGATAAAATAGCCGAGCACACCGTTGTGCTTGATCTTGAGCGAGGGGGTATCGGTCTCCTCGCGATAGCGCGCCTCCATCGCGGCGATGGCACGGCGGGCATTGCCGGAGACTTCACGCAATTCGTCGAGCGCGTGATCGTATCCGCCAGCGATATAGCCACCGTTCTGCCGCTCGGTAGGCGGCGAGGGGACGAGCGCGCGGCTGAGCAGGTCGGTCAGTTCGGCATGCCCGGTGAGTGCGGGCAGCAGGCGAGCGAGCAAGGCAGGCTTGTCCGCCTTTACTGCCAATATGTCATGGATGCGCCGCGCTTCGATCAGGCCATCGCGAACCTGACCAAGATCGCGCGGACTGCCGCGCCCTGCCACCAGGCGGCCGAGTGCCCGGCCAATATCGGGCAGGGCGCGCAGCAGGCCGCGCAGATCACCGCGCAGCAGGGGATCGGCGTGAAGATAGGCGACGAGTGCCAGTCGCTCCTCGATCGCGCTTCTATCTGCCAGCGGTGCAGACAGGTCTTCCGCCAGCAATCGCGCACCCGCACCTGTCACGCAGCGGTCGATTGCGGCGATCAGCGAGTGGGTTCGTCCGCCCTGTTGGCTGGCGAGGATCTCGAGGCTGGCGCGCGTCGCTTCGTCCATCGCCATGTGCCCGCCTGACTGCCGCGCAACCGGTGGCAGGAGCAGCGGCATATGCCCACGGCCGGCATGCTCAAGATAGGCAACGAGCCCTCCCGCCGCCGCCAGCATCGCACGGCTGAATTGTCCGAACCCATCCAGTGTCGCTACGTTGTGCAGCTTGGCCAACCGCGCTTCGCCCGCTTCGCTGGCGAAAGTGCGTTGCGGACGCTCGACCGCTTCGTAGGGCGCGTCTTCGAAACCTTCGGGCACCACGACTTCGCTCGCGCCGATCCGTGCGAGCACCGCGCCCAATCGCTTGGACGCGCACTCTTCCAGCACCATCACGCCGGTGGAGATATCGCAGCTCGCCACCCCGCAGGTGCCCCGCACCTCGCATACAGCCGCCAGCATATTGGCACGTCGCGGTTCGAGCAGTGCCTCTTCGGTGAGCGTGCCGGCGGTCACAAATCTCACGATGTCGCGCTTCACCAGGGCTTTCGAACTGGGCGTGCCTTCGCGCTTGGCACGGGCCTTGGCCTCGTCGGGCGTTTCCACCTGCTCGGCAATCGCGACCCGGCACCCGGCCTTGATCAGTCGTGCGAGATAACCTTCTGCCGAATGTACCGGGACGCCGCACATCGGCACCGGTTTACCATTGTGCTCACCGCGCGTGGTGAGCGCGATATCGAGCACGGCTGCGGCCTTTTTCGCATCGTCGAAGAACAGCTCGAAGAAGTCGCCCATGCGATAGAACAGCAGGCAATCATCAGCCTCGACCTTAAGGTCGAAATACTGCTGCATCATGGGAGTTGCGGAGCCAGCCATTGCGCGATCATGGCTAGCGGGACTCGTTGCGATTCGGGAAGGGCATGGCGCAAGGCTATCCCCTGTCTCACCTTTGGCGCACCCTCTATCGTTTCACACGCAATCGCTCTATGCGAAGCAGCGAACAAGGAGAATCCACGTTGTCAGAAGATTCCAACCGCAGCTTCACCGCCCGCGAAGCGCTGTTTTATCACGAGACCATTCGGCCGGGTAAGATAGAGATCATCGCTTCCAAGCCGATGACAACCCAGCGCGATCTGAGCCTCGCCTATTCGCCCGGCGTTGCAGTCCCCGTTGAAGCGATTGCGGAAAATCCTGCCAATGCCGCAAAGTATACCGCGCGTTCCAACCTTGTCGCAGTGATCTCCAACGGCACGGCTATCCTTGGCCTCGGCAACCTCGGCGCGCTTGCGTCCAAGCCGGTAATGGAAGGCAAGGCGGTGCTGTTCAAGCGCTTCGCCGACGTCGACTCGATCGATATCGAATTGGACACAGAAGACCCCGAAAAGTTCATCGAAGCGGTTGCTCTGATGGAACCGAGCTTCGGTGGCATCAATCTGGAAGACATTGCCGCGCCCGAATGCTTTATCATCGAGCAGGCACTGCGTGAACGGATGAACATTCCGATCATGCACGATGACCAGCACGGCACTGCGATCATCGCTGCTGCCGGCTTGATCAATGCAGCCCATTTGACCGGGCGCGATCTCAAAGATTGCAAGATGGTGGTGAACGGTGCGGGCGCTTCGGCGCTCGCCTGCACCGCGCTGATCAAGTCGGTTGGCGTGCCGCACGAAAACGTGATCGTCTGCGACCGCTCCGGACCGATCTATCCCGGCCGCGATGGTGTCGATCAGTGGAAGAGCGCGCATGCAGTCGATACGCCGCATCGCAGCCTCGAAGAAGCGTTGGAAGGCGCGGACATCTTCCTCGGCCTGTCAGCGGCAGGTGCATTGAAGCCCGAATGGGTGAAGAAGATGGCGGACAGTCCGATCATCTTTGCGATGGCCAATCCGACGCCCGAGATCATGCCTGACGAGGCAAAGCAAGTTCGCCCCGATGCGATTATCGCTACCGGGCGCAGTGATTTCCCGAACCAGGTCAATAATGTGCTCGGCTTCCCCTTCATTTTCCGCGGCGCGCTCGACGTACAGGCGACCGCGATCAACGAGGAGATGAAGGTCGCAGCGGCGCAGGCGATTGCCGAGCTGGCGCGTGAGCGAGTGCCGGAAGAAGTGGCGGCTGCTTACGGCATCAACCACAAGTTCGGCACCGAATATATCATTCCCGCCCCGTTCGATCCGCGTCTGATGGAGCGGGTTTCCTGCGCGGTGGCCAAGGCGGCGATGGATTCGGGTGTCGCGCAGGCACCGATCAAGGATTTCGACGAATACACCCTGCAGCTGCGCTCGCGGCTCAACCCCACGTCATCCGCGCTCACCCGCGTGTATGAAGATGCCAAGGCCAATCCCAAGCGGATGGTATTTGCCGAAGCGGAAGAGGAAGTGGCTCTGCGCGCTGCGATCCAGTTCCGCGATTTCGGCTACGGGACGCCGGTTCTGGTGGGCCGGACCGAAAAAGTCATGGAGAAGCTGCGCGAGCTCTCTGTTGAGGATCCCGAAAGCTTCGAGATCGCCAATTCGGCAAACTTTGAAGATATCGAGCCGATGGTGGACTACCTCTACAAGCGCCTCCAGCGCCGCGGTTATACCGAGCGTGATGCGCGCCGGATGGTCAATCAGGAACGTAACGTCTTCGCAGCGCTGCTGGTCGCCCTGGGTCACGGTGACGGGATGATTTCGGGCCTCACCCGTACATTCAGCCAGACTGCGCGCGAAGTAGCACGGGTCATCGATCCGAAACCGGGTGCGACACCGTTTGGCATTCACATGGTGGTGGGCAAGAACCACACCACTTTCCTTGCCGATACGACGATTAACGAGCGGCCCAGTGCCGAACAACTCGCCCATATTGCCAAGGAAACCGCGGCTGTTGCGCGCCGCATGGGGCATGAACCGCGGGTCGCTTTCATGTCCTATTCTACTTTCGGCAATCCGGCGGGCCAATGGCTCGGCAATATCCGTGATGCGGTCGCGATCCTTGATGCCGAGGATCCGGGCTTCGAGTACGAGGGCGAAATTGCCCCTGATGCGGCGCTCAACCCCAAGGTTATGGCGCTCTATCCTTTCAGCCGGCTTTCCGGCCCGGCGAACGTGCTCATCATGCCCGGCCTGCAAAGCGCCAACCTTTCGGCCAAGCTGCTGCGCGAACTGGGCGGTGATGCGACCATCGGCCCGATGCAGATCGGCATGGAAAAGCCCGTCCAGATCGCTCCGATGACCGCGATTGCGCCCGAAGTGCTGACCTTGGCCGTGCTCGCGAGTGCAGGGATCGTAGGGTAACCGCGACGCATTACGACAAATTCGTACACTCAGGTTCATGTGGATCGGTTATGACGTTAAGTCATGGCTGATCCGCTGAGCATAACGCATGATCGATTTGGTCTTGGTGCAAGGCCTGATAGCCGCGTGCCTCGAGAGGATGTGCGTAGCTATCTGCACGATCAGCTGCGCCGTTTCGATCATTCGCCGACCGCCCTGGATGGCTCTCCTTCAATATCTGAAATTGCCGCCGACTATGTGCGCATGACCGGGCTACGCGCTGCAGCTCGCGGAGATGGTGCCGATTCACAAGCGGCACGTTCAGGAATGCGGGCCATACGCCGGGACAATCAGGAGCAGGCGCGGATCAGCGGCGCTGCACGGCTTGCCCATGCCGTCGCGACGAGTACGCCATTCGCCGAGAGGCTGGTGCACTTCTGGTCCAACCACTTCGCCGTCTCGGTTAACAAGCTACCGCTCGCTTCGATGGCGGCTGACTACGAGTTCCGCGCGATAAGGCCGCATGTGATGGGCAATTTTGCCCAGCTGCTGCGTTCTGCAGTAGGTCATCCGACTATGCTGGTATTCCTTGATCAGGTGCGGTCAGCAGGTCCGGGAAGCGAAGCCGGATTACGTGTGAACCGCCGCCGTGGTGCGGGCGCACTCGGGCTAAACGAGAATCTGGCGCGTGAGTTGATGGAACTGCATACGCTGGGTGTCCGCACGGGATACACGCAAGAAGACGTGACCGAACTTGCCAGGGCACTCACCGGGTGGACGGTAGCCGGATTCGCTCGCGGTCGTGCGGCTCGCTTTGCGGAAGGTTCTCCGGGTGAAACGACTTTCGTGCCGGCCTTGCATGAGCCGGGTGTTCGCACCGTAATGGGCCGACGATATCAGGATCATGGTGCGGAACAGGCGCAAGCTATTATCGCCGACCTTGCCGGCCATCCGGCAACGGCACGGCATATTGCTACCAAGCTGGCCAAGCATTTCATATCCGACGATCCGCCTGCGTCCGCGATTGCCAGACTCGAGCGTGCATTCCTGGGAAGTGGAGGCCACCTGCCCACGGTTTACGCGGCGCTTGTTGCCGAACCGGAAGTGTGGGCTGCCGAGCGCACCAAATTTCGCAACCCGTGGGATTGGCTGGTCGCAAGTTTGCGTGCGGCTGGCGGTGAGATGCTGGGAGGTCACGCGCCTCTGCGTCTGCTGGGAATGTTGGGCCAGCCGTTGTGGCGTCCGGGGCACCCTGCCGGTTGGAGCGACAGTGCGGAGGACTGGACCTCGCCCGGTGCGCTTCTGACGAGGGTAGAAATTGCCAATCGCCTGGCGTCTGGGCCGGGCGGGCGAATAGATGCTGTGTCGCGGGCCAGAGAAGTGCTTGGTGATGCTTTGCGGCCGGCAACGCTTGATGCGATCGAGGCATCGCGGAGCGCGCGGGGCGTGGGGTTTGCGCTGCTGCTGGCTAGTCCGGAATTCCTGCGGAGATAGTATCATGATCCTGCCAATCTCCCGTCGCCGTCTCATTGTTTCATCCGCCATTGCAGCTGCCGGGATCAGTTTTCCCTCAATCGCATTCGGACAAGAACACCAAAAACGGCTCGTTTACATCATTCAGCGCGGAGCAGCGGACGGGCTGGCGCTGTTGCAGCCGCACGGTGATCCGGCTTTGCGTGATTTGCGCGGCGCGCTCGTCGATGATGACGCGCACGATATCGACGGGTTCTTCGCGCTCCACCCTGCATTGGCACGTACGGCGCAGTTGATGCGGCAAGGCGAGGGTCGTGGCTTTCATGCGGTGGCGACCCGCTATCGTGAGCGTTCGCATTTCGATGGCCAGAACATTCTCGAAACAGGTGCCTCTCAGCCTTACGGTTTGCGAACCGGGTGGCTCGGTCGCTTGCTTCCGCTTTTGCCCGACTCACCCGGGCCGATGGCCATGGCCCCGACCGTGCCTCTCTCCATGCGCGGAGAAATACCCGTGGCCACCTATTCAACCGATCGCTTGCCTGATCCCAGCGATGATCTGCTGCTGCAACTGACTACGCTTTACGAAGAAGATGCCCAGCTTGCTCCTCTATGGGGCGAGGCATTGCGAACGCGGATGCTGGCAAGCGATATCGGCGGCGATAATGGTCGCAATGGCGGTGATGTCGGTTTGCTCGCTGCGCAATTGATGACTGCCGCCGGCGGTCCGCGTGTGTTGATGATCGAAACCGGCGGCTGGGATACCCATCAGGCGCAGCGTGGGCGTCTTGGAAATCAGCTGACAGGGCTCGACAGTCTGCTGGGCGCTCTGCGTGATGGCCTCGCAGGGGCATGGCAAGACACACTGGTGATCCTGGCGACAGAGTTCGGCCGCACTGCCAGGGTCAATGGCACGCAGGGCACAGATCACGGCACGGCTTCAGCCGCACTGATGCTGGGCGGCGGCCTGGAGGCCGGCCCTCCGGTCGTCGCCGATTGGCCGGGGCTGGCCGACGGACAGCTTTACCAGAATCGGGATTTGCGCCCGACCGCGGATCTGCTCGAATTGTCCACTCGCGCGGTTGCCGATCATTTCGGGATTGATCGCGATCGGGCGCTCGCAGCCTTGCGGGCCTAAGCGCTACTTTCGCCTGAAACGGAAGTACCAGACTTCGTGGCCGAAGGTGTTGCGCGCCTTGTATTCGTAGCGCGTTTCGGGCCAGCCGGAGGGGCGATTGCGGAACTTGTCCGGCCCGTCGATCACCCATTCGAACTGGTCGGTAAAGCGGCGCATCACCATCAGCGCGTGGCGGACATAGATCGGATGGTCGGTGCCAAAACGGAATTCGCCGCCCGGTTTCAGCTTGTCCGCGATCATTTGCACCGGACCATCATTCATCATCCGCCGCTTGGCATGCTTGTTCTTGGGCCAGGGATCGGGGTGCAGCAGGTAAGCCATGGTGAGCGCGTCATCGGGAATGCGATTGAGGACTTGCAGCGCATCACCATGATAGATGCGTACGTTGCCCAGGTTTTCGTCGCGAACATGGCCGAGCGCCTGTGCAACGCCGTTGAGGAAGGGTTCTGCGCCGATAAAGCCGTGGTTTGGAAGCAGGTCGGCGCGGTAGGCCATGTGCTCTCCGCCGCCGAAGCCGATCTCAAAATGCAGCGGCATGTCTTCACCGAAAAGCGACTTTGCAGTGACCTCGCCATCTTCCGGAACCGCGATTTGCGGCAGCAGATTGTCGACCAGGTCCTGCTGGCCGGCGCGCAGGGGTTTACCCTGACTGCGGCCATAGAGCCGGTTCAGCGTGGTCGGATCGCCTTCTTTAAAAGCACTCATGGCTGCGTCCGCTAGAGTTTGGCCTACGCGCTGTCCAGTTTCACATCGCGCGGATGTAGGAAAGCCCCGGAAGCGGTTTCGCGCTTCCGGGGCTTTTCCCGGGTACCCCCCGTCCGAAGTACTGGACGAAATCAGGTCACATTATCGCTTGGGGTTCAATCAAGCGGGTAATTTCTCAGGCAGCTTCTGCCTCTACGTCGGGATCGCGAAGCACATAGCCGCGGCCCCATACGGTTTCGATGTAGTTGTCACCGCCGCATGCGCTCGAAAGCTTCTTGCGCAGCTTGCAGATGAACACGTCGATAATCTTGAGTTCGGGTTCGTCCATGCCGCCATAAAGGTGGTTGAGGAACATTTCCTTGGTCAGTGTCGTGCCCTTGCGCAGCGAGAGCAGCTCGAGCATCGCATATTCCTTGCCGGTCAGGTGGACGCGGGCGCCGTCGACTTCAACGGTCTTGGCATCAAGGTTTACCGCCAGCTTGCCGGTGCGGATGATCGACTGGCTGTGGCCCTTCGAACGACGCACAACAGCGTGGATGCGGGCAACCAGCTCGTCCCGGTGGAACGGCTTGGTCACATAGTCGTCGGCACCAAAGCCGAACGAGCGAATCTTGCTGTCCATTTCGGCAATACCCGAAAGGATGAGGACCGGCGTCTGCACCTTGGCGACGCGCAGCTTCTTGAGCACGTCATAGCCGTGCATATCCGGCAGGTTCAGGTCGAGCAGGATGATGTCGTAATCATACAGCTTGCCCAGATCGAGGCCTTCTTCGCCCAGATCGGTCGAGTAAACATTAAAGCCTTCAGTCGTGAGCATCAGCTCGATAGCTTTTGCCGTTGTCGGCTCGTCTTCAATCAACAGAACGCGCATTGTGGGTCCCCTTTTGTCCCCATTGGTAACCCTCCCGTAAGAGGTGTTTCCGTGAATTAACCACGAGGGTTGTCACCAAAAAAGGTTAATAATTTGTTTCCCGCGTTAAGACTTTCTGGGTGAGTCTTTCGAGTCACACTCGAAAGCCGTTAATTTCTGCGGTTTCCGGCGTTGGCGTTCTCAAGATTTTACGCGATTCGCAGCGTGACGATCACTGCAAAACAGGGTTTCGTTGAATTAATACATACGGATTTGGGCCTTGCGGTATCTCCGCGCGGAGGGGTGGTGGAGCCAGCGATGTCAAATAGCCTGCCCCTCGGTTGAAGAAGGGCGAAGCGAAGCTAGGCAGGCGTGAAACCTGTAGGAAAGACTATTCTTCCACCGGCAATAGAACGCTGCAATCGTGCGCGACTAGCGCACGACATAGGCCGACTGGCCGCCCGCAGGTGCCCCGCAGCGAAGCGGAGGGAATAGCACCGAGGACGCACTCGCGGAGGCGAGTGCGTAACCACAAGAGATCAACCTACTCCCCGATCCCCACCACCGCGACGCGCGTGCCGTCGGGGCTCACCGCAATACGATAGGCCGACGCCAGGCCATGATCGGCAAGGTCGGAAATCACTTCCCACCCCTTGCCGCCCTCGCGCCAGCGGTGCACCTGTGTCCCCTCGATCTGCAGGATCGATCCGTCGGGCGCCCAGGTGTAGTTCGCGTTCGTCCCCGCAATCGGGGTGAGCGGGCGCACCGCGCGCGTTTCGGGATCGAGCGCCTTGATCCACACCTCTTCATTGGTCTGCCGGTGGACGAAGCTGAACTCGCCCGTGCCCGGGATCAGGTGCGGTGAGGCAGGCACCGCATGGCCGCTGACAAAGTGATAGGCAGGCTCGCTCGCATGGGTGAGCGCGACGTTGAAGCCATAGCGCGACCAGAACAGCACATCACCGCTCGCATGGTTGCGCGCGAAATAGCCGACCGGCTCATCCACCCCCGCCGCTTCGAGCAGCCACACGGGATTGTCCGGATCGGCGCGGTCGATCTCCCAGATCGACCGGTTCCGCTCGAACACCACGGACACCGTACGATTATCGGGCGAAGGCGTTGGCGAATATTCGCTCTCGGGCGTATCGGTGATCTGCGCGTGCGTGGCGCTCGCAATGTCATACTCCCATACATCGGTCTGCGTGCCATCGCCGCGCGAATAGACGAAGGTGTCCCCGCCGGACGTAAAGAACGGCTGGTTATCATAGAGCGTCGGCCGATTGGTGGTGTTGATGCCGTTCGAGAGCGCGTCGTCCGAGGCGGAGGCATCATAGGCAAAGAGAAAGATATCCGGCTGCGGCTCGGGCGCGTCCTGCGCGAGTGTGGGCGAGGCGAGCGCGAGGCTGGTGAGGATGGCTAGGGCTGGGCGGTGCATGGTGGTCTTCCCTCGTTTGTGAGGAGACTACCAGCCGTCAGGTGGTACGCAAGGCGGCTTCGCCGTTTCCTTCGACACCACCTACTCCAGCCCCAGCACCTCCAGCACCGCGCCCCAGCTGACCAGCTTGAAGTTCTGCGCTTCGGGGGCGTTCTGCCCGTCCTGCGCGACGAACAGCCCATCCGGATAATCGGGGCCGAAATTGCCTGTCACCAGGTCGATCCCGTCGGTTTCCTGCGTCGCGCCGAATGCGCCTTCGCCAATCGCGAAGCGGCCCAGCGGGGTCATGTCGGGGAGGCGGTAGACGGCGTAGGCGTTGTCGCCCTGGCTTGAGGCGACGAGGTAGCCGCCATCTTCGCCCTGGGTGACGATGGAGAGGCCCTCGACATCGGCGACGAGGTACTGGTTGTCGATGGGAGCGACAAGCGCGCCTTCGGTCGCGCCATCGGCGAAGCGCCATATACCGGCGACTTCCTCGCCGACATAGAGCGTGCCGTCGCGGTCGTCATACACGCAGCCTTCGGGCTGGGTCGGGACGGAGAACTCGCGGGTGAGCTCCACCATCGGGGTCTCACCCGGAAGGCTCTCGGCAATCTCGTATTCGCGCAAGGTGCCATCCTTGATCACGGCGAGAACCGACAAACCGCCGTGGGTGGAGAGGCACAGGCCATAACCCTCGCCGGGGCCACTGGGGACGCGGCCTGCGGGCACGAGTTCTCCCGCCGCGGTATCGAGCGTGAAGAACACGATATGCGAATTGAGCGGATCGTTGCGGTCGCTAGCGGCGACGAAGACGGTGCCGTCCTCCAGCTCCACTAGGTCGACATTGTTGACCTGGCCCGCATCGGTGAAGCTCATGATCTCGCCCGCAAGGTTGTAGACATAGAGCCCCGCCTTCTTGTCGGTCGCGACAATCAGGCTGGCGGCGGGATTGGCGGCATTGCGCCAGATCGCGGGGTCATCCGCCGCATCTTCATTGGCGGTGCCGACAGGAACGGTCTCTCCGCTCGCCGCCACCGAAACCGGCGGCAGGCCTACCGGAGAGGTTGCGCACCCCGCCAGCAGGCCTGCCATCGCTGCACATACTATCGCGCTTGAACGCATCAGAAGCTCACCCGGACACCGCCCTTGAAGGTGCGGCCGTAGATTTCATACTGATAGTTGTTCTGGCGGCCGCCCACGCTGTTGTAGGCGAAGTATTCCGCATCGGTCAGGTTCACCGCTTCCACGAAGACCTGGACGTTGTCGGTGATGCGGTAACGCGCGCTGGCATCCAGCTGGAAGTGACTGTCCACGAAGCGGTCTTCTTCCGGCGAGCCGTTTAGCTCATCAAGATAGTCGTCACGATAGGTCGCCGCGAGGCGCAGGCTGAGCGGGCCCTTCTCGTATCCCAGCACGCCGTTCAGCGTATGCTCGGAAGTGGTCGGCAGCGCGATTGAGCGGGTCTGGCCGACAACGCCCAATTGGTCGACACCGCCACCGGGCACATCGCCGCTGGCATCGGTCCAGGTGTAGTTCGCCTGGGTGATGAGGCCATCGAGCGGTGCGGGCAGCATGTCCCACTGATAGGCAAAGCCAAGCTCGATGCCGAAGACCTGCGCGCTGTCCCCGTTCACCGGGATCACCGCTTCATCAAAGGCAATGCCGTTATAGACGAGGCGTTCGCCATCGCTCTCGTACTCGACTTCGATAATGTAGTTGGACACATCCTTGTAGAACAGCCCGGCGCTGATCGCGCCGCTGCCGCTGAAGTAATAGTCAACGCCGAAGTCGAGGTTCCATGCTTCATACGGTTCCAGATCGGGATTGCCGAATTCGCCTTCGACCTCGTCATCGTCGTTCTGTTCGGTGACGAAGCGCGGGGCGATCTGGGAGAAGCCCGGGCGCACAAGGCTGCGATAACCCGCGGCGCGGAAGACGAGGTCTTCCACCGGCTCGAACCGCACGTTCAGGCTGGGCAGGAAGAAGCCGTAATTGCTGCCCGTGGTTTGCGGCGTGATGATGACTGTGTCGTCAGTAGCCGTAGTGCTATCGGGCAACGTGCCGTCTTCCTCGATCAGCTGCACGAAATTGCCGACAATATCGGTCTGCGTATATTCATAACGCACACCGCCGATCACGGTCAGCGTCTCGCTTTCCCAGCGGCCCATGAAGTAGGCGGCAAGGATGTCTTCCTCGATCGCATAGTCTTCGACTGCGCTATCGAACTGGCTGTCGATCGACTGGAATTCGAACTGGTCGAAATTGGCGAAGAAGTAATCGGTGGCCGCGGTGTAGCCGGGCAGCGGATCGAGATTGGTGATGCGGTATGTGGCTGGTTCGCCCAGCACATCGGCCAGCGTGTAACCGTCGAGCTCATAGAACGCGATATCGCCGTTGAAGGTCTTGTCGCGCCAACGGCCCTTGAGGCCACCTTGCAGGGTGAAGATGCTGCTATCGAGGACGATCTCGTGCGCGACATCGAGCTGCAGCGTATATTCCTCGTCCACCGCATCAGACAGCTGGGTCAGCTCGACATCGTTGAGTTCGTAAGTGGCCGGATCGAAGAAGTCGGCAACACCTGCAACCGAATAGAACGGCGTGCGCGGGTTGGAATAATCAACCGTGGTGACAAGGCCGTCACCTTCGAAATCGCGTTCGAACTGGGTCGGGTCGACACTGTTGTTCTCGCGCTCTGAAGAACGGGCATAGCTGCCGAGATATTCGATCGTCCACGGGCCGGTATTGGTTTCGCCGCCGATGGCGAGCGAGTAGATTTCCTGCCGTTCGAAACGGTCCTTGATGTCGCGCTCTACCGTAATCGCATATTCCTCGCCCGGATCGAGCGGATCGAAATCGGCATAGGTCACGCTATTGCTGGTGCCACCGACAAGCGCATCGCCGAAGTCGAAGGTCAGGCGGCGGCGGAATTCCTGGTCGTCGAAGCGCGAGTAGAGGCCCCGGACATACCATTCAGTGCTGTCCGATACGAGAATGTCGAGGCCCAGCGATCCGCTGATGCGCTCGCGCTCCACATCGTAATCGCGGTACTGCACCTCTTCAGCGTAGACGAGGCCGTTATCCTCTTCCCAGTCGTCCGCTTCGATATTGTCGGTTTCGAAGAAGCGGTTGTAGTAGGAAAGGCCGCCCGAAATGCCGAGGTTGTCGGTCAGGCGGTAGGCGAAGTTGGCGCTTGCTTTCGGGTTCAGCTTTTCCGAATATTCGTTGTAGCTGCCCTCTGCCGAGAGGGTGAGGAAGTTGCCGCGGCGGTCGAAGGCGGAAACGGTGTTGATTTCGATGCTGGCGCCGATGGTGTCGGCATCCATGTCCGGAGTGAGCGATTTGCGCACTTCGATACTTTCGATGATGTCGCTGGCGACAACGTCCAGCGCCACGGCGCGGATGTCTCCTTCGGGCGAGGGCACGCGCACACCGTTGATCGAGGTCGAGTTGAGGTTCGGATCGAGGCCGCGCACGGCCACAAAGCGGCCTTCGCCTTGGTCATTCAGCACGTTGATACCCGGCAGCCGGCGCAGGCTTTCCGCCACGTTCTGGTCAGGGAACTGGCCAATGGCATCGCGGCTCAGCACGTCGACAATCGTGTCCGACGTATATTCGCGGTTCAACGCGTTGAACTGGTTGGCGCGCTGGCCGTAGACCAGAATACTGGAAGCATTGTTTCCGCCCAGCAGGAAATTGGCAGTTACCGAGCCGGTTTCCGGTACGGTGATCGTCTGCCTCTCGGCAGGTACACCCTGAAAGCGCGCTTCGAGCGTGTAAGTGCCGGCGGGTACATCTGCGATGCGGAAGGTGCCGTCACGCTCGGTCACGACCTGTCGGCCAAGCTCGACAATGCGAACAGTCGCGGATTGCAGCGAAACGGTTTCGGTTTCATCCACCACGACGCCGACAACATCGCCCGCAATCGCAGGAGTGGCGGCAATGGCGAGTGCACCTGCGCTGGCGCTGGCGAACAAACGGGACATCTTCATTTCAGAAAGCTCCATCAAACAAGTTGTGGAGCCCGATAGGGATGCCGGATTACAACCACGCGGCGATTTGGTGACAGGTAGAAGTCCGTTAGGTGTCCGAAAGATGACGTTGCACAATGGTCACAAGCGGGGCCGCGGACCTCACCCCATGGCCGCGAGCTTCTTCGCCCGCCGCCGCTGCACCGATGACCCGATCCCGATAGCCTCGCGGTATTTCGCCACCGTACGCCGCGCGAGGTCGAAGCCTTCAGCTTTCAGCAGCTCCACCAGCTTGTCGTCGGAGAGGATCTTCTTCGGGTCTTCGGCATCGGTCAGCGCCTTGATGCGCGCTTTCACCGCTTCGGCGCTCGCGCCTTCGCCGTCCGCGCTCGCGACGCCGCTGGAGAAGAAGTATTTCAGCTCAAACGTCCCGCGTTCGCAGTGGAGGAACTTGTTGCTGGTCACGCGGCTGACGGTGCTTTCGTGCATCTCGATGGCTTCGGCCACCTGTGCCAGCGTGAGGGGTTTGAGTTCGCTCACGCCGTTGCGGAAGAAGCCTTCCTGCTGCTTCACGATCTCGGCGGCGGTTTTCAGGATCGTCTTCTGCCGCTGGTCCAATGCCTTGATCAGCCAGTTGGCGTCGGCGAGTTTTTCGGACAGCCAGCTCTTTGCTTCCTTGCCGGGGGAGCCTGCGCGCATTTCGAGGTAGTAACTGCGGTTGACGACGAGGCGCGGGAGCGTGGCTTCGTTGAGCTTGATGTCCCAGCCGATCACGCCGTTCTCGTCCGGCGTGCCCTCGGTGATGATCACGTCGGGCACAACCGCGCTGCTGGTAGAGCCGCCGAATGCCAAGCCGGGCTTGGGGTCATAACTGCGGATCTCGGCGAGCATGTCTGCCAGGTCTTCATCATCGACGCGGCAGATGCGCTTGATCTGGGCGAAGGCGCCCTTGGCGATCAGATCGAGGTTGTTGAGCAGCACTTCCATGCACGGATCGTAGCGGTCGGCCTCTTTCGCCTGCAGCGCGAGGCATTCGCCAAGGTCGCGCGCGCCAACGCCGGTCGGGTCCATGCTCTGCACGCAGTCGAGCGCGCGCTCGGCATCGGCTAGCGGGACGCCGAGTGAGATGGCAATGTCGCGCAAGGATGTGGTGAGGTAGCCCGCCTCGTCCAGCTGCGCGATCAGGTGGTGCGCGATGAAGGCGGTGTGCTGGCACGGTGCGCAGGTGCCGACTTGCTGTTCAAGGTGATCGGCGAGGCTGAGCGCGACGTCCTCGCGGTTTTCGAGGTCGAAAGTGCTCTCTGCCCCGCCGCCCGATGCCATGGCTTCGGACCAGTCGCCGGTGTCGCGGTCACGGTCCAATGCGGTCTCGTCGATGTCGAGTGCGCGGTCTCCTTCGGCTGACGAGGAATCGCGCATTTCCGGCTCGGCCGGGACCTCACCGTCAGTCACGCGCATGTCGCCCGCTTCGAGCAGCGGATTGCTTTCCAGTGCCTCGCCGATGAAGGTCTCGATCTCGAGGTTCGACAGCGCCAGCAGCTTGATCGCCTGCTGCAGCTGCGGCGTCATCACCAGCGATTGCGATTGCCTGAGGTCCAGTCTCGGGCCGAGAGCCATGGGTTTTACCTAGCTCCCTTGTCGGGTGCGGTCGGGGCGTCCGCCCCTCCCTTGCGGCTCCGGCCCACTCCCCCTCCCAGCCACCCGACAGGGTGACGGGCAATCATCGGGTGGCTGGGAGGGGGAGTGGGCTGGCACCGCCCTCCAGCCGCAAGGCTGGGAGAATAGGTCACAATTCAAAGTTATCGCCGAGGTACAGGCGCTTCACATTTTCGTCCGCCACAAGTTCCTGCGGTGAGCCCGCGAAGAGAACCTGGCCGCCGTAGATAATGCAGGCGCGGTCGACGATATCGAGCGTTTCGCGCACGTTGTGGTCGGTGATCAGCACGCCGATGCCGCGCTGTTTCAGGTCCTTGACGAGATCACGGATGTCGCTGATCGACAGCGGGTCGATGCCGGCGAAAGGTTCGTCAAGCAGCATGATCGAGGGGTTTGCCGCGAGCGCGCGAGCGATTTCGCAGCGGCGGCGTTCACCGCCGGACAGTGCCATCGCGGGGCTTTCCCGCAGACGCGTGAGGCCGAACTCGTCAAGCAGGCGCTCAAGGTCCTTGGCGCGGGTTTCCTTGTCCGGCTCGACCATTTCGAGCACGCAGCTGATGTTCTGTTCCACCGTCATGCCGCGGAAGATGGAGGTTTCCTGCGGCAGGTAGCCGAGGCCAAGGATCGCGCGGCGGTACATCGGCAGGCTAGTGACATCGACGCCATCCATCAGGATGCGGCCGCTGTCGGGCTTCACCAGCCCCATGATCGAGTAGAAACACGTCGTCTTGCCGGCGCCGTTCGGGCCAAGCAGGCCAAGCACTTCGCCCTTGGCGACGGTCAGCGATATGTCCGACAGGACGCTGCGCTTGTCATAGCTCTTGGCGATTGAGACAACTTCCAGCCCGCCGCTGTCGGGCAGTTCGGGGGCCGCATTGGAAGGGGCCTCTGCCATGGACTCGGCAAGGGCTGCCTCGTCCAGATAGTCGTCATCAAGCGCGCTCATACACCCTCCATAAGCATGGTCCGTTCCGGTTTGAAGGGTGTTTGGCAAGATTCCTGCATGGTCGGGAAAAATCATGCGTCCCGCGGCTGAACATATGGTTGATGCGCTTGCATGCGTGGCGCGCTTGTGATTACCTGCAATTCTCATGGAGAGGGAGAACGCGCATGGCAAAGGCGCTTTCGCACGATCCGCAGACGCAAGAGCGCGCGGACGAGATCAACGGCCAGGATGTGGACTGGCGTGGCAAGGTGAGCGATCACGTGGCCTGGGGGCTGTTGGTTTACACCGGGCTGCACATTTTCGTGACAATGACCCAGCTGAAAAGCAGCGGCGGATCACTGCTGCCCTATTTCGCGCTGGTGGTGCTGGTCGGCGCGATTATCCCGGCCTGCCGCTGGGTAGAGAAGCGTTGGGACGGGCTGTCTGATGGAGAGGCGAGCGATGAAGCTCTCGCGCCGCAATTCAAGAGGGAAATGGGGATCCTGTGGCTCTGCGCCGTCGGTTTGCCGATTGGTCTTACCATGCTTGCCAAGGGCATAATGGCCGCGTTCTGATCGGGTGCGGGTCGCGGCACCCGTCAGATCAATTGCCCAACTTGCCAATCAGTCTTCAAAAGAGGGTTCCGAACTCTGCAAAGTTCGGCCCGTCATCTCCATGATGACCAAGCAGCCAGGCGGTTCGCTTAGAACGGGAACGGTATGCAGTTGCCCATCTCGTGTTCAATATAGATGAGATTCTGACCAGGCTCGCGATAGCGCTCGATCGATCCATCGCAACGGTGAATGTCATAGCCGACAAGATCGTACGACTGGTTGTAGTACTTGGCAATATAGTGGAAATCGCCTTCGACCGGCACGTCTCCGGGAGGTGCAGCGTAGGCCACACTGGTCCCGCTGACCGCCATTGCAACGGCGGCTCCGATTGCAAAAAGCTTCTTCATATTGGTACTCCTCATTCAAGTGCTTTAAAGTAAAGCACTTTTCTAACGAGCACCGAATCGTGACGGCTTTGTGCCGATTAACCTCATTGTATCTGCCGCAAGGCACGAATCGTCGGGAACCGTGGCAATTTTGCGGTGAAAACCACTTTTAATCAGAAAGTTAAGCGCTCTTCGCGCGCTCAATCGCCTCTTCGACCACCCGGCGCGCCTCGGCAGCGTCACCCCAGGCACCCACGCGCACCCATTTCTCGGCTTCGAGATCCTTGTAGTGGGTGAAGAAGTGCTCGATCTGCTGGAAGATGATGCTTGGCAGGTCCTTCGTCTCGCCCACGTCGGAATAGTAGGGGAAGGTCGTGTCCACCGGCACGCAGATCAGCTTCTCGTCACCGCCGTGCTCGTCTTCCAGGTTCAGTACACCGATCGGGCGAGCGCGCACCACGCAGCCGGCGATGAAAGGCGAACGGGCAATCACCAGCGCATCCAGCGGATCGCCATCTGGTGACAGCGTGTGCGGAATAAAGCCGTAGTTGCACGGATAGCGCATCGGCGTGTGCAGAATGCGGTCGACAAACAGCGCGCCCGACTTCTTGTCGAACTCATACTTCACCGGCTCGCCCCCTGTGGGGACTTCGATGATGACATTCAGGCTCTCCGGCGGATTGTCGCCGACGGGGATATGTTCGATACGCATGGAATGCTCCGTCCCTTAAGGAATCTGGTGGCACCCCCTCCCAAAACTGCTGGCGCGCCTAGCCTGTTCGTAAGCGAAAGGCGAGAGGGGATTTGCGAACGCGGCGAAGGGGGCTAAGGGCTGCGCCATGGCAAAAGGCAATACACCCAAGGCAATCCGCGGCACGCAGGATATTTTCGGACCCGATGCGGAGGCATTCGCCTTTGTCGTCGAAACGTTCGAGCGGGTGCGCAAGCTCTACCGCTTCCGCCGCGTGGAAATGCCGGTGTTCGAAAAGACCGAAGTGTTCAGCCGCGCGATTGGCGAGACGACCGATGTGGTGTCGAAAGAGATGTACTCGTTCGAGGATCGCGGCGGCGAGAGCCTGACACTGCGGCCCGAATTTACTGCCGGGATTGCGCGTGCATACATCAGCAACGGCTGGCAGCAGCACGCGCCGCTCAAGGTGGCAACGCACGGGGCCCTGTTCCGCTACGAACGCCCGCAAAAGGGCCGTTATCGCCAGTTCCACCAGATCGATGCCGAGATCATCGGTGCGGCGGAACCGCAGGCCGATGTCGAGCTGCTGGCGATGGCCGACCAGATGATCCGCGAGCTGGGGATCGAGGGCGTGACGTTGCACCTCAATACGCTGGGCGATGGCGACAGCCGCGAAGCATGGCGCGCGGCGCTGGTCGACTATTTCGGCGCGGTGAAGGGTGAGCTGTCCGAAGACTCGCAGGAGCGGCTGGAGAAGAACCCGCTTCGCATTCTGGATTCGAAAGACCCGAGGGATCGCAAGTTCGTTGCCGATGCGCCGAAGATCGATGCTTTCCTGTCGGACGGGGCGAAGGCCTTCTTCGATGCCGTGACCAGCGGCCTCGATGCAGCGGGCGTCAAATGGACCCGCGCCGAGAGTTTGGTGCGCGGGCTCGATTATTACCGCCACACTGCGTTTGAATTCATCCCGGACGAAGGCTCGGCTGCGGCCAATGCGCTGGGTTCGCAGAGCACGATCCTCGGTGGTGGTCGCTATGACGGGCTGATGGAAAGCCTAGGCGGCGCGCCGACGCCTGCGGTCGGCTGGGCTGCGGGGATCGAGCGGCTGGCGATGTTGGTTGGTGAAGTTAGCCAGCGACAACCTGAAGTCGCAATTATTCCGCTCGGAGAAGCGGCGGAGCATCGTGCAACCGAGTTGGCTGCTGAGTTTCGCAACGCGCAGCTCGTGGTGGACTTGGGTTTCCGTGGGAACATGAAGAAGCGCATGCAGCGTGCAAATGCGGATGGTGCTCGCTTTGCAATTATCCTTGGTGACGATGAATTGGCCAAGGGAAGGGCAGCGGTGAAAGAGCTGTCTTCAGGTGAACAAGTCGAGTGGCAATTGGATGGGGTCACGCAACGCTTGTTGTCGGTACTGACAGGTGAGGCATCGTTTCGGGGATGACCATCCCAGCCGAACGCCTTTCCCAGATCGCCAATCGCTTCGCCGAGCTCGAGGCGCGGATGGCGTCTGGGCAGTTGGAGGGCGAAGCATTCGTGCAAGCCTCGCGCGACTATGCCGAGCTGGAGCCGGTGGCGAAGTCGGCAGCCGAAGTGCAGGCCATGCGCGAGGAGATCGCGGGGCTCACCGAAATGCTCGCCGATCCCGAAATGAAAGCCATGGCGGAGGAGGAGCTGGACGCGCTCAAGAAAGCGCTGCCCGAGGCCGAGCGCGCGCTTGCCATTGCCATGCTGCCCAAGGATGCTGCCGACCAGCGGCCTGCCATGCTCGAAATCCGTGCGGGCACCGGCGGCGATGAAGCAGCCCTGTTCGCGGGCGATCTTTATCGCATGTATGAAAAGTTCGCCGCCGAGAACGGCTGGAAGGTCGAACCCGTCAGCATGAACGCGGCCGAAGTCGGGGGCTTCAAGGAAATCGTCGCCAACGTCACCGGCACCGGCGTGTTCGCCAAGATGAAGTTCGAGTCCGGCGTCCACCGCGTGCAGCGCGTGCCCGTTACTGAAAGCGGCGGGCGCATCCATACCTCGGCAGCGACAGTGGCGGTGCTGCCCGAGCCGACCGAAGTCGATGTTTCCATCGACGACAACGATCTGCGGATCGACATCTATCGCTCGTCCGGGGCGGGTGGACAGCACGTCAACACAACCGACTCTGCGGTGCGCATCACGCACGTTCCAACCGGGATAGTCGTCGCGATGCAGGACGAGCGCAGCCAGCACAAGAACCGCGACAAGGCGATGAAGGTCCTGCGCGCGCGGCTCTATGAAAAGCGGCGCGAGGAAGCGCACGGGGCGGAGGCCGACCTGCGCAAGGCCATGGTCGGTTCGGGCGACCGCTCCGAACGCATCCGCACCTACAATTTCCCGCAAGGCCGCGTGACCGATCACCGCATCGGGCTGACGCTACACAAGCTGGACGAGGTGCTTGCGGGAACGGGCCTCACCGAACTCACCGACGCGCTGATCGCCGAAGATGAAGCCAAGCGTCTCGCGGCGATGACCGAGTGAGCGTCGCTCAGGCCTTGCGAGAGGCCACTGCGCGCCTTTCTGCCACCAGCGACACAGCCCGGCTCGATGCCGAATTGCTGATGGCGCATGCCTTTGGTGTCGATCGTTCGGGCCTGCTCATCCATCACATGGGCGACCAGGTGCCGGTAGAATTTGCGAACTTCCTGCAGCGCCGTGCCGCGCGGGAGCCGGTTGCGCATATCGTCGGGCATCAGGACTTCTACGGCCTTACCTTGCGCGTTACGCGCGATGTGCTGATTCCGCGCTCGGACAGCGAAAGCGTGGTCGAAACTGCGCTCGCTGCGGTCACTGATGCGCGGCGCATTCTCGATTGCGGCACGGGATCAGGCGCGCTCCTGTTCGCCTTGCTGGACAATCTCCCCGAGGCCGAAGGTGTGGGCGTGGACGCATCCGCCGCCGCCCTCGCTATCGCCAGCGAGAATGCCGCACGGCTTGGCTTCGCGCCGCGCTGCGACATGGTGCAGGCCGACTGGACCAAGCCCGGATGGGTAAACGATCTGGGCCGGTTTGACCTCGTCATTTCTAACCCGCCCTACGTTGAGGACGGCGCGGTCCTCGCGCCCGATGTGCGCAATTTTGAACCTGCCGAGGCTCTGTTTGCGGGCCCCAAGGGACTCGATGATTACCGCATCCTGATACCGCAATTGCCCGGTCTGTTGACAGAATCTGGCGTCGCTGTGCTCGAAATTGGTGCATTGCAGGCGGCACAAGTCACGGAAATCGCGAAAGAATATGGATTTTCGGTTGAAGTGAGTCAGGATCTTGGCGGGAGGGACCGTGCACTCACTCTGCGATTAAGGGTTGGCAAAGGCGAATCGACTAGTTAACCCTCGAATCAGGCAAGAGATGCGATGGGATCGCGCTCCGCCGTAACTCCAACATTTGCTGAACCGGGCGTAAAACCGCCAGAATACTCTGCAGATGAAGGGCAAACCCGCATCCATTTGGGTGCTTGCGCTAAATGGGCGCAAATTCGCCGGCTTCGGCCGGGGGATCGCAACAAGGAAGCGAAGTTCCTTTGAACAGTAATCGTAATAACAATCGTCGTCGTGGTGGTGGTCGCAACAATAATCGTGGCGGCGGCAACCCTATGCAGAACAACCGGATCGATAGTCGCGCGCGGGGCAACGCTCCGCAGATGCTCGATAAGTACAAGAAGCTGGCGCACGAAGCCTCGCTGAATGACGACCGGGTGCAGACCGAATATTACCTGCAGTTTGCCGACCACTATTTCCGCGTGATCGCTGACAACAAGGCGCAGAAGGAAGAAGCGCAGGCAAAGCGCGCTGCCGAACGCGGGCAGGACAATTCATCGCATGACGATGATGACGGCCAGGAAGACAAGAAACCGCGCGGCCGGAAGAATTCGCGCCCACGCAAGGGTGACGATCAACGAACCGGCAACGAAGGTGATAGCGGCGACCAGTCGGATGACGACAATCCCTTCACCCGCGATGCGGCCAAGCCGAAGCGTCAGCCGCGCCGCAAGAAGCAGGACGATGCAGTCGTCGGCGATGATGGTGGCAAGGACACAGACGGCCTCGATCTGGGCGTTTTGCCTCCAGCAATCGCGCGGGCTGATGAAGAAAGCGGCGATGGCGAGAAGCCGAAGGCGCGTAAGGGTCTGAAGCCCCGTCGCAAGCCCAAGGATGACGGTGAAGACGCGCTCGAAGCCGTAGGCTGAGCGACTGACCCGGCGGGAGCAACAGGCCACACGCATGAGTGCTCCCGCGCAAGACCTGCCAATAATCGATAGGATGCCGCACCGCGCATGGGCGTGGGCGATTGGCCTTGGCTTTGCTGCAGCAACCGGGTTTGCGCCGCTCGGGCTCTGGCCGGTCGCGCTGCTGGCCATGGGCCTGATGGTCGTGCTCGCCGCGCGTACAGGGAGCTGGAAGCAGGCGCTGTGGCTCGGCTGGCTGTTTGGCTGGGCGCATTTCACCCTAGGCAACAACTGGATCGCAACGGCCTTTGCCTACCAATCTGAAATGCCAGCAGTGCTCGGCTGGGCCGCCGTACCGCTCCTGGCGATCTACCTCGGGCTCTTTCCTGCGCTCGCCGCACTTGCGGCAAGGCTGGTGGTCCGTAGCGGACCGGGCTGGGCCTTTTTCCTGATCTTTGCAGGTGCATGGATTGTCGCCGAATGGCTGCGCAGCTGGGCCTTCTCGGGCTATGCGTGGAACCCGTTTGCCATGGTGCTGCTCGGCCCGTTCGACAGGCCGGGACTTGCCGCGCTTTCACCCATCATGGGCACTTATGCGCTGTCCGGCGTGGCCGTGCTGCTGGGCGCGGCGGTTGTCCTGCTCGCGGCAGAACGGCGGTGGCGCGTTGGCGTGCTGGTGAGCGCGCTGATCACTGCCGGCATGTACTGGCCCGCGCCGGTCCAGGACGAAGGCGGCACCTCTCTCACCGTGGTTCAGCCGCAGATCCCGCAACCCGATATTGCCGACCCGACCCGCTACGACGACAACTTCCGCGAACTGGTGGAATTAACTCCTCGCACACCCGAACAGGGCGATGGCCCGCGTGTGGTGCTGTGGCCCGAAAGCGGGCTCGCCGATTACCTGCGCGAGGGGTATCCGCAGCGATATTATGACCGGACGACCGTGCTAGGCAGCCCCGAATTCGCCCGGCAATTGATAGGGCGCGCCGCAGGTGGGGAAAGTGTGCTGCTGACCGGCGCGATCGATCTGGAGATCGGTGAGGATGAGGCAGGCTTTGTCCGCGCAATTGGTGCGCGCAATGTCGTGACGGCGGTATCACCCGAGGGCGAGCTTCTGGGCGGCTATGCCAAGGCGCATCTGGTGCCGTTTGGCGAATACCTCCCTATGCGCGAGTGGCTGGAGCCGATTGGTCTGAACCGTTTTGTGCCCGGGTCGATCGACTTCTGGCCAGGACCGGGGCCACGGACCATCGATCTGGGTGAATTCGGCGCGGTTAGCCCGCAGATCTGCTTCGAGATCATCTTCTCTGGCCAGGTCGTCGACCGCAACAATCGTCCGGACTACATCTTCAATCCTTCCAGTGAAGGCTGGTTCGGCGCCAATGGCCCACCGCAATTCCTCGCGCAGTCGCGTATGCGCGCGATAGAGGAGGGCCTGCCGGTTATCCGTGCCACCAACAATGGCTACAGCGCGGTGATCGATCCGCGCGGCGTGGTGCAGCACTATCTTACCCCGCTTGACGAAGACCGGATCGATAGCGCGATCCCGCTTGCTGCACCGCCAACACTGTTTGCGCGGCTGGGGAACATACTTCCGCTTGGCTGGGCCATGCTCATGCTTTGTGCCGCTATCGTTGCAACCCGGCGAAGGTCTCGTTAGAGCCGCCCGCTGAATAACTTATTCGAATTCAAGAGAAGGCAATCTCCAACATGCGCCAATCCTACCTGTTTACGTCCGAAAGCGTCTCCGAAGGCCATCCGGACAAGGTTTCCGACCAGATTTCCGATGCCATCGTCGACATGATGCTGGCCAAAGACCCCGAAGCCCGTGTCGCTTGCGAAACGTTGACCGCTACGCAGCGCGTGGTGCTCGCCGGTGAAATCCGCTGCAAGGGCGTCTACGAAAACGGCGAATGGGTCGATGGTGCGAAAGAAGAGATCGAGCGCATTGCCCGCGAAACGGTGAAAGAAATCGGTTACGAACAGAGCGGCTTCCACTGGGAAACGCTGACCTTTGAAAACCACCTGCATGGCCAGAGTGCGCATATCGCGCAGGGTGTGGATGCGAGCGGCAACAAGGATGAAGGCGCGGGCGACCAGGGCATCATGTTCGGTTACGCTTGCGATGAAACGCCCGACCTGATGCCGGCACCCATCGATTACAGCCACAAGATCCTGCAGCAGTTGGCGACCGACCGCAAGAACGGCACCGCGCCGTTTCTGGAGCCGGACAGCAAGAGCCAGGTCACGCTGCGTTACGAGAACGGCAAGCCTGTCGAGTGCACCGCTGTGGTCGTCTCGACCCAGCACGCGCCGGGCTATGACGAGGGTGAGAAAGAAGCCGAGCTGCACGCCTATGTGAAGGGCGTTGTCGGCGAGATCCTGCCCCAAGGTTTCATCACCGATGGCACCGTGTGGCACATCAACCCAACCGGCAGCTTTGAAATCGGTGGACCCGATGGCGATGCCGGCCTTACGGGGCGCAAAATCATTGTCGATACCTATGGCGGTGCAGCTCCGCATGGCGGCGGCGCGTTTTCGGGTAAGGACCCGACCAAGGTTGACCGCTCGGCAGCCTACATCACCCGCTATCTCGCCAAGAACATTGTTGCTGCAGGTCTTGCCACCAAGTGCACCATCCAGCTGGCCTATGCGATTGGCGTTTCGAAGCCGCTCTCGCTCTATGTCGATACGCATGGCACGGGCACGGCGGACGATGCTGCCATTGAGACGGCGATTGCCGGTATCGAGAAGCTCGGCAATCTGACCCCGCGCGGCATCCGCACGCATCTGGGCCTCAACAAGCCGATCTACCGCCAGAGCGCAGCCTATGGCCACTTCGGCCGCACAGCCGAAGGTGATGCCTTCCCGTGGGAGCGCACCGATCTGGTCGATGATCTGAAGGCCGCGCTCGGCTGAGGAAAATGCTGTAGGGCGGTGAGCGGTATGCAGACTGAACTCACCGCTTCACCCGGCAATAGAGCAGACCGTGTCGTGGCGCTCGATGCGCTGCGCGGCCTGGCGGTGGTCGGTATTGTGCCGATGAACGTCATCGCCTTTTCGATGCCGCCCGCTGCCTATTTCAACCCGCGCGTGTTTGGCGGCGACGGTCCGCTGGAGATCGCTCTTTGGGCGGTAGGTTTCGTACTGATCGAAGACAAGTTTCGCGCGCTCTTCGCGATGATGTTCGGCGCAGGCGTGGCTATCCTGCTGGGCAAGGCGAGCGAGCATCCGCTGCGGGGGCACTACGCACGGATGCTGGTGCTGTTCGTAATCGCAATGCTGCATGCAGTGCTGCTGGCAAACAACGATGTTTTACGCGTCTATGCCGTGGCGGGGCTGCTCTTGCCCTTTGCTGTGAATTGGCAGACACGAACACTACTCTGGAGTGCGGGGGTAATTGTTCTCGCACAGCTCGCCATATCGGGTTGGTATGCATGGGACTGGCTGATGGCGGTAGGCGATCCGGCGGCGCAGGAGGTGGCGGAAAGCCTGTATGGCGAGAATCCTTCCGCTCTGGCCGACGCTGCGGCGCGCGCCGATGCCGGGCTGGCAGAGCGTGTGGCACAGCGCCTCGGCACGCTTCCGCAACAGTCCGGTTTCGTGGTGGCTTCGCTACCCTCAGCGCTCGCCGCGATGTTGGTGGGAATGGCGTTATGGAAGAATGGCCTGTTTGCCGGCGAGTGGTCTGGCGAGCGCATAATGCGGCTGGCGAGGCGCTGCGTTGTTATCGCGATTCCGGTGCTGATTGGGTTGGCTGCGTGGAGCATTACTTCCGGGTTCGATCCCATCATCACAACCGCCAATGCGCTCGTGTGGTCTGCACCATTCGACCTGCTACTGGGCATTGGCTGGGCAGCGCTAGGCATGGCCGCGTTTGCGCGCGGTGGTACTTTAGCGGAGCGGCTTGCCGCAACGGGGCGCTTGGCGCTGACCAACTATCTCGCCACCAGCCTCGTATTCGCCGCCGTGTTCATGGGTTTGGGCTTAGACCTGTTCGCGCAAGTAACGCGTGGGCAGGCTCTCCTGCTTGGTCTCATTCCCATCGCGTTGATGTTCAGCTGGTCGCCGCTCTGGCTTGCGCGCTTCCGGCAAGGCCCTGCTGAGTGGTTTTGGCGCTCAGTCGCTCAAGGACACATTCTGCCCTTCAAACGGTAGCGCGCACGCCTGCTGCGACTTTAGCGGTATCACCGCGCAAATGCCGTGCGGCGAGG
This sequence comes from Aurantiacibacter sp. D1-12, assembly GCF_028858515.1. GTDB lineage: Bacteria > Pseudomonadota > Alphaproteobacteria > Sphingomonadales > Sphingomonadaceae > Alteraurantiacibacter. The sequence continues at coordinate 76,850 of NZ_JAPJZJ010000006.1, read as the reverse complement.
AAGTAGAACGCGGCTGCCACCAGATAAACCATGCCGCCCGTGGCCATCGCGGTGGCCAGTCCATTAGCCTCGCCCATGCTTGCGGAGAAGCGGTCGCTCAGCAGGCCGATCAGCGTCGGGCCGAGGCCTCCCGCCAGCGTATAGATGCCGTTGAGCGTGGCAGACGCGGTGGCACGCATGCGTGGATGCATCAGGTTCTGTACGGTCGCAAAGGTAATGCCGAGATAGCTTACGGTCAGGAAGATCGACATGGCGACGAGCGTCAGCAGCGTGTGCAAATCACCTTGCAGCATTCCGAAGGCCCCGAGCGGCCCACCGATCAGCAAGCCCACGCCGGGGATGAGCGCATAAGCGGCAGGATTGCGTTCGCCGAGCCGGTCTCCCAGCCACCCCGCACCGACGATGGAAAGCGCCGCCGGCAAGCTTGCCAGAATGCCGGTGTAGAGCCCCGCCTCGGCCAGTCCCAAGTCGAACTTGCGCACCAGAAGCGATGCGAAGAAGAAGTTGAGCGCATAGCTCAGTGCGGCGGCGATAAACGATCCGATCACCAGATAGCGCGCGCTCTTCAATGACCATATGCGGTGGAAGAAGGCGGACATGGGTGGGACTTCGTCGCTCGCTTCGGCATCGAACTGGCCGCGCTTGGGCTCTGCCACGAAGACATAGGCGATTATGCCGAGCACAAAGCCGGGTATCGCGGCGATCAGGAAGGTCGCTTTCCAGCCAAACTCCTGCGCGATCCAGCCGCCGCCGACGAACCCGATAAAGGCCCCCAGTGGCGGGGAAAGCAGCAGACAGGAAATTGCGAGGCCACGTTTGTTCGCAGGGAAGTAATCCGAAATGACCGATTGGTTGGGCGGCAGGCCGATCGCCTCGCCCAGCCCCACGCCCATGCGTGCGACCAGCAGTTGTACCCAGCTTCCCGCCGCGCCGCATAACGCGGTGAACAGTGACCAGAGCGTCACACCGCCGGCGATCAGCGTCAGCCGCCGTACCCGTTCGGCAAAGCGTGCGGTAACAAATCCGCCGACCACGTTGAGCAGCGCGAAGGCCCAGCCCATCATCGACACCTGCACATCGGACAGGCCGAATTCCGCCTTCACCGGCTCGACCAGAACGTTCACCACGATGCGATCGATAAAGCCCACTGTCGCACAGCTGGCCAGCACAGCAAGTGCCAGCCAGGGAGAGTTGATGCGGGTTTTCATGATGCGAGGCATAAACGAAAATGGCGGCCCCGCAATGGAGCCGCCATTCGCTACGCTTGACGAGGAGTGATCAGGCGCTGGGAACAACATCTCCCTGTTCGCGCAGCCAGTGGCCGACCTTGCGGCCGAACTTGGCAATCGCGTTCATGTTGAAGAAGTGCCAGAAGCCGAGCACCAGCACCGCAAGGCCAACCTTGGTGGCGACAAAGCGGATCGCTTCGGGCCAGGTCTCCGGCTCGCTGCCGAGGCTGATGGTCAGCAGGATGAAGCCGATGTTGACGAGGTAGAACCCCACCACCAGCAGGTGATTGGTGCTGCGCGCCAGCTTCTCGTCATGGCCGAAGCAGTCGATCAGAAACACCTCACCATTCTTGCTGAGCGTGCGCGCAACCCACGCGGTCATGCCGATAGCGATGATGAGATAGGCAAAATAGCTGACTTCGATCATTGTACTTCTCTTTGGTTTGGAGGGTGGGGTCAGAACAACAGGTCGTGGATGGGGTTGGGGGTATCGACTTCTGCGGCAGGGGTTGCGCGGCGCTGGCGATACCGGCCCCAGCTTGCGGCGGCGGCAAACCCGGCCAGCGCACCATTCGCTGCGAAGAGGTAGGCAAAGCCTTGGGCGAGAACGCTGATATCGCTGGTGGCAATGAGCACGGTGAGAGGAATGCAAAACCCCGATACCGCTCCTGCCAATTCATATCTGCGGGGGCACTCCTCGCCGTGTTCCGCAAGAAAAGCGGTCAACGGGAGGCCGAAAACTGTCATGGCCAGCAGGGTGACTACCCCGGCGACGACTAGAGGCATCGCAATGACTGTGACTCCTCCACCGATTTCACCGTAGGCGAAGAATCCAAGCCCAAATGGAACAGTCACGATCAACCACGGCACTCCGCCGATCAGTGTCCCTGCGCCAAGCGCGCGGAAGAAGGCGGCGACGTCAGGATTGTGCATCATATCCTGTCCTTTCTGTAATTTCCGAAATTGAGGGGCGTGAATGGAGCTGGCTGTGGCGGTCATCTTCAATCTCGTTCGAGAGTTAGTGCTTCGTCTGCGAGCGGGTCGGGACGAAGCGGGCGACTTTGCCACCCAATTTCATCAGCGCGACGAGCGTGCTTTTGGGCAGGCGGCGGACATCGTCGTACCAGCCTGAAAGCGTGCCCATAAAGTCGTGCATCCGGCCGATGCGTTCGCGCACATGCTTGGGCACGTCATCGCGCTTGGCCATCTGGTCGGTCAGGTCGGATAGGGTCTGGATTGTCGGGTCGATCTCGCGCTTTTTGCGCTCGACAACGATCTTCATCAGCATGTCCCAAAGGTCGGTTTCCGCGAGGAAATGGTCGCGCCGGTCGCCGATCACATGGGTGCGACGGACAATGCCGTAACCCTGCAGTTCCTTGAGCGCGGTCGAGACATTGCTGCGTGCGAGACCCAGCGTCTCGCAGATCTCTTCGGCATGCAGCGGGTCTTCGCTCAGGTAGAGCAGTGCATGCACCTGGCTGACCGAGCGATTGACACCCCAATGACTACCCATCTCACCCCAATGCAGGATGAAATCGCGCGCTTCGGGGATGTCGATTACCTTGGTCATACGTTTGTTCTCTGTGGCGACTCACTCGCCTCTTTCCCAATTTCTGTAATTTCAGAAATACAGGAATGGCGCGCCAAGTCAAGCTTCGTAAGTCGTTGGTCGCTTTGGGGTTGACCCGTTGGCGCCAATGCCATCACATCGGGCAAGCATTTTCCGGGGAGCTTCCAGCACATGCCAGCAACGGCGATGGCCTTTGACGGGGTCACCAAGCAGTTTGGTGACTTTACCGCGGTCGACAACTTGAACTTTGCAATACCCGAAGGCTGTATCTTCGGCTTTCTGGGCGGCAATGGCGCGGGCAAGACGACTTCGCTGCGCATGGCGCTCGATATCCTGTCACCGACTTCGGGCCGGATCGAGGTTATGGGCAAGGAGCCAAGCCGCGAAAACGCGGCGGAGATCGGTTTCCTTCCCGAAGAGCGCGGGCTCTACAAGAAGATGAGCGTGCTCGATACGATCATCTATTTCGCCCAGCTCAAGCAGATGGAAGCTGCACCCGCGAAGTCCGCTGCCATGGCGCTGCTCGAGCGGCTCGAACTGGCCGACTGGGCCAAGTCTCCGATCGAAAAGCTATCCAAGGGGATGGCGCAAAAGGTGCAGGTCGCGACTGCGCTGGTGAATTCGCCCAAGCTGCTGATGCTCGATGAACCGTTCTCGGGCCTTGATCCGGTCAATCAGGCTATGCTCGAAGACCTGATCGCCGAGTCCGCCCGCAACGGTGCGACAGTGATCTTCTCTACCCATGTGATGCAGCATGCCGAGCGGTTGTGTGATCGGCTGCTGATGCTTGCGCGTGGCAAGAAGGCTTTCGACGGCACGCAGGATGAAGCCCGCGCAGCCTTGCCCAGCCGCCTGGCATTGACCGCGAAGGCCGATCCGTCAGCCTTGCCCGGCGTCGAGCGAACCCATGCTGGGGAAAGCCACGATGGCTGGACCCGCTACGAGGTCGAATTGCAACAGGGTATCGAACCCGATGCACTGCTCGAACACTGCACCGCCAACGGTGTGCCCTTGCGCAGTTTCGATGTGCAGGTGCCCAGCCTGCACGAGACCTTCATCCACTTTGTCGGTGCGGACGAGGAGATCGAGCGATGAGAGAGATCCTGCTCGTAGCGAAACGCGAAATGCGCCAGGTGATTGCCACCAAGGGCTTCTGGATCATGCTGGCTGCGGTGCCCATCGCGCTTGCGATCTCGGGCTTCGCCAGCAACCAGCTCGCGCCAGAACGAACCACCGCCTACTCGGTTGTCGACGAGAGCGGGCGCTATGCACCGCTTCTTGAGACGCAGATGCAGGCGAGTTTCCGTCAGGCAACGCTGCGTGAACTCTCCGAGTATGCCGAGAAGTGGGAGCTGCAGCATGTCGATCCGGAAGCGCCCTGGGCTAACCGGCAGGCGTGGCTGAACCCGGCCGAGATCCAGCGTTTTGCCGAAGCGGGCGGGGCAGAGGCAGCTGTTGCGCTGCTCGAGCCGGAGCTGGACGAGGACACCCCTCCGTTTGAAATCGAGGATCCTTACTACACCGAAGTTGCATTGCCCGACGGCGTGGCAATTCCTGCGGTTGGAGAAGAGGTTGGAGAGAGACTGCGGTCCGTGTTGGAGGATGACATTACGGTGGATGATCGCCGCCTGCCCTATGGCGCGATTTTGCATATACCCGCCAATTTCGGGCAGCCCGGTGCACAGGCGCGCATTTTTACCAATGGCCGGTCCAACGCCAGCCTGATCCGCAATATGAGAGAGATCCTTTCAGCAAGCGTGCGGCAGGACGCTTTCGCCGCACAGGGGATCGCTCCCGACACGGCTATCGCTTTACAGACGATGCAGGCTCCTGTGTCGGTTATCGAACCGCCTCCGGGAGAGGGGCGCAGTCTTGTGGCCACTCGTTCGCTCGTGCCCATCGCGCTTGTCTATCTGCTGCTGATCACTGCGGTGACGACAGGTTCGATGATGTTGCAGGGCGTGGTGGAGGAACGCTCGAACAAGCTGTTCGAGAGTGTCCTTGCCTGCATCAAGCCCGACACGCTGATGCAGGGCAAGCTGCTGGGGCTGGGCGCTATCGGCCTGATCATTGTGCTCACCTGGGCGGGCACGGGTCTGGTCGCGGCGCTCTATTTTGAAGGCTTTGCTGCCGAGGTTCTGCGGCCTTCGCTCGAAGCGCTTGACGATCCGCTGCTTATCCTGGCGATGATCATTTACTTCCTTGGCGGTTACGTGGTGCTCGCGATGGTGTTCCTCGCCGTGGGCGCAATCAGCGAATCCATGCAGGATGCACAAAGCTATCTGACGCCGGTGATCTTTCTGATCATGATCCCGGTGGTCATTGTGATGCAGGCAGCGCTGAAAGGGCCAGACGAACCGGTGGCACTAATCCTCAGCTGGATACCGCTCTACACTCCCTTCGCCATGCTCGCCCGGCTGGGCAGCGGTGTGGCGACGTGGGAGATTATCGGGACCATCGTGTTGCTGATTGCCTTCATCTGGCTGGAGCTCAAGCTGCTCGGCAATATCTTCCGCGCCAGCCTGCTCAACGATGGCAAGCCCACATGGAAGCGGATTTTCAGCTGGATGGGCTCGAAAGATAGCGCCGGTTAGCCGCTGCGATAGTCTGCGGTGATCACGCCCGTCTCGCCGGTCTCTGTTTCGTGGCTTTCCTCGCGCCAGCTTTCGGCAAGGGCTTCGGATTCCCACTGCTGCATGGCGGGATGGGCGAGGACATGGTCGACCCAGGCCTGCCCATTGCCAACGTCCAGACCATAGGTGCGGATGCGATAGGCCACGGGTGCGAAGAAGGCATCGAGCGCGGTGAAGTCCGGCCCTGCCAGGTACGGTCCGCTGAAACGCTCCAGCCCTTCTTCGAAGAGCTCGCGCAGTCTCGCCACGTCCTTGGCGAGATCGACCGGATGCGGTTTCATCTGTACGCGCACGCCGACATTCATCGGGCACTGGCCCCGCAGAGCGGAGAAGCCGCCGTGCATTTCGGTGACGCCGCACATGGCAAAGGCCCGCGCCGCCTCGTCTTTCGGCCAAATGTCCTCATGCCGGTCGGCCAGGTAGAGCGCGATGCCGAGCGAGTCATAGACGGTGCGATTCCCATCCAGCAGCACCGGCACCTGTCCGGTGGGTGAGAATGCGCGGAACGCTTCGTAATTCACCGCCGCTGCGAAAGGTTCAATGCGGTCGGTAAAGTCGAGCCCCAGCGCCTTCATCAGCACCCACGGGCGCAGGCTCCAGCTTGAATAGTTCCGGTTGGCGGTGATGAGGGTGTAGGTCATCTGGGGCTCCTGTCAGACATTGCAGGCCATGCTTTCCATGTGCCCACCGCATAGGCGACGCCGTACACGAGCACGATGAGCGAAGACCATACGGTGAAGGCGTCAGTCATCTCGGGCCGCCAGAGGTGTAGCGGAACCAACATCAATCCGCGCAGCAGGTAGATCGCGGAAATCACCACCAACCCTGTGCGCAGCAGCGGAAGACGCGCGAACTTTCCCGCGCCTGAGAATGCGAACAACGCCCAGATCGCTAGCACCGTCGCGATGCCGAGGGTCATAATGTGTGGCCACACTTCGCCCCGCGCGGCAGCCATGGCGATTTCTTCACCCGCGCCGAAGAAGCGATACCATTCCTCGCCGCCGATGATGCAGCCGATATGGAGCAGCGAGGCCGCGACCGAGAGCCACCCGCCTACGATAAGCCAAGGCGAACCCGGGTTTGGTGCCACCCGGGCCATCGTCAGAGTGCAACCTCGTAAGCGGCCGTCGTTTTCTCGGCCACATCTTCAGCCGTCACGCCCGGAGCCAGTTCGATCAGGCGGAAGGGGCTGTCGTGGTCCTTGCGGTGGAATACGCACATGTCGGTGATGATCATGTCGACCACGTTGGTACCGGTCAGCGGCAGGGTGCATTCGGGGATGAACTTGGGATCGCCGTGCTTGCTGGTGTGCTCCATCACCACGATGATCTTCTTCACGCCCGCAACCAGATCCATCGCGCCGCCCATGCCTTTCACCATCTTGCCCGGGATCATCCAGTTGGCGATGTCGCCGTTCTCCGCCACTTCCATCGCGCCGAGCACGGTCAGGTCGATGTGGCCGCCACGGATCATGGAAAAGCTCGTCGCGCTGTCGAAATAGGCACTGTGAGCCAGCTCGCTGATGGTTTGCTTGCCCGCGTTGATCAGGTCGGCGTCAACCTCGTCTTCGTACGGGAACGGTCCAATGCCGAGCATGCCGTTCTCGCTCTGCAGGGTGACCTGCATGCCTTCAGGAATGTGGTTGGCGACGAGCGTCGGGATGCCGATGCCAAGATTGACGTAGTAACCGTCCTCCAGCTCCTGCGCGGCGCGGGCGGCCATTTCATCACGTGTCCAGGGCATAGAATATCCTTCAGTCGAGCGGGGTGGGAATGATGAACCATCCATCGCCGATCATGGGCTCCAGCCCGCCGGCAAAGGATTGGTCGATGAGATAGGTGTAGAGATCGTCAAAGTCGGCGCGCGTGTCACCGGCGATGGCGATCACACAATGGGTTTCCAACAGGGCCTGACGGCGCGCCTGCTTGCCTTCGCCCGGAAAGCGCTGAACGAACAACGGATCGCGCCCGGTCGGGTCAAGGCGGCTGCCGAGCAGAAGCGTGCGGATGCGCCCGGCATCGGTCGGTTCGCGATCGGTGATCCAGGCAATCGCCACGCCCTGACGGCGGAAATTGTCGAGTACAGCGCGCAGTTCCGGGCTGGGCAAGGCGGTGCTGTCGAGCCCCATCAGTCCGTCTTCGGGATCGAGATCGATCAGGACTGCAGGGACTTCGGCTTCGCATGGCGAGCGTGTCGGCTCGAGGCTGGCAGGATCATCAAGCAGTGCCGAAAGGCCCGATGCGTCCGCGCCCAGTTGGGAAAGGGTGAAGCTGTGCCAGTCGCCGTAGGCTCCGCTGCTCGGCAAGGCCGCGACAGGTTCGGGCAGGACCCCGCCCGGCACCAGTGCATATTGTCCGAAGCTCGCCTCGGTGATGGTCTCGGGATCGATATCGGTTCCTTCGGCAATCGCCTGCGCGGTGCGCTCTCCGAACGCCTGACTGCCGACAATCGCCCCGCCCGCTGCCAGCGGAATCGCCGCAGCCGCCAGCACGCAGCCTTGCAGGCCAAGCGTGGCTGTCAGCAGCAGAAAGGCGCGGGGCAGATGCAAGGGCTTAGGCTGCCTCGCGCGAGCGCGTGGTGACGAATTCGATCTTCTTGTCGTAGGGCGCGCCGATCACCATGCGGTTCACGAAGACGCCGGGCAGGTGGATGCTGTCAGGATCAAGCTCGCCAGCCTTCACCACTTCCTCAACCTCGACGACGCAGACCTTGCCGCAGGTTGCCGCGGGTTGGTTGAAATTGCGTGCGGTCTTGCGGAACATCAGGTTGCCCGTCTCGTCCGCCTTCCACGCCTTGATGATGGAGAGATCGGCAAAGATGCCGCGCTCGAGGATGTAGTCCTCCGGGCCGTCACCGGTGTCGAACTGCTTTACTTCCTTGCCTTCTGCCACCTGTGTGCCGACGCCGGTCTTGGTGTAGAAGCCGGGGATACCCGCACCACCAGCACGCATGCGTTCGGCCAGTGTGCCTTGCGGGCAGAATTCCACTTCCAGCTCGCCTGCAAGATACTGCCGCTCGAACTCCTTGTTCTCGCCGACGTAGGAGCTGATCATCTTGGCCACCTGCTTGGTGCGCAGCAGCTTGCCGATGCCTTCATTATCGATCCCGGCATTGTTGCTGGCGAAGGTCAGGTTCTTCACACCGCTATCCTGAATCGCGACCAGCAGGCGCTCGGGAATTCCGCACAGGCCAAATCCGCCTGCGGCAATGGTCATGCCATCGCGCAGCAATCCATCGAGAGCGGCGGCGGCATCGGGGTAAAGCTTCTGCATAAAAACTCCTGTTGGCGGCACTGCGCATGTTTGGCGTCGGAATAGACACTGCGAGGGGGTATGTCACCCCGCAAGAAGCATGCTGCGGCGCACAATAGATTGACCTATTGGTGAGGCAAATACGCTTTTGGGCATTGCTACACCGCTCCATAAAGCGAAAATTTATCCCTCTATATCAGTGGTAAAACGATAAGTTGCATTTCACGCAACACATAGTGACCTTTTCGCACTTGCGGAATCGGGCGTCTACAAGCATATCGACCCTGCCTTTCAGGCATCCTCTCCCAAAACTTCCAAGGCTCGGTCGGTTTCGACCGGGCCTTTTTTCTTATCCGCGTGGTGAGCGATTCTTTGCATATGCTTGTCAGGTTCAGCTTAGCGGGACCAATTGCATTCGCAGCCTGTGATACCTAGGTCTCCGTGACACGAAATTTCGAGAGGACTGGCCGCGCATGGCGCAAGAAGACGCAGCAACTACAAACGAGAACACGGTCAAGCTGCAGGTCGCAGCCGCGCGGCAGGAAGAATCGGGCAGAGGCGTAGTGCGGATGCCGCGCAGTGCGTTCCAGGAGCTGGGCATTACCGAAGGCGATGTCGTCGGCATTGAAGGCAAGCGGCAGACCGTGGCTATCGCAGCCCCCGCTTACGCTGAAGACGAATCGCTCGATGTCATCCGGCTGGACGGTTTGCAGCGCGCCAATGCCGAAACCTCTTCGGGCGAACATGTCCAGGTAAGCCGTGTGGACAGCAAGCCCGCCACCCGCGTGGTGTTTGCTCCCGCTCGCAAGGAAATGCGTCTGCAGGGACCAACCGAAGCATTGAAGCGTGTTTTCTTCCGTAAGCCGGTAACCGCCGGTGACCTCGTCGCCACGCATGGTCAGCAGCCTGTGCAGAATGTGCCGCCCGAAGTGCGGCGCATGTTCAACACGCCTGCCTATGCGCTCACCCAGATCCGCCTTCAGGTGGTTTCGACCAGTCCCAAAGGCATCGTCCATATTGACGAGAATACCGAAGTCGAACTGCGCAGCGAATTCGAGGAACCGCGCGATGCGCGCGGCATGATCAACTATGACGATGTCGGCGGCATGGACGATACCATCACCGCCCTGCGCGAAATGGTCGAGCTGCCGCTGCGCTATCCAGAGCTGTTTACGCGGCTTGGCGTGGATCCGCCCAAGGGCGTGCTGCTGCATGGTCCTCCCGGCACCGGCAAGACGCGGCTGGCGCAGGCTGTCGCCAACGAAAGCGATGCCGAATTCTTCACCATCAACGGGCCCGAGATCATGGGCAGCGCCTATGGCGAGTCTGAAAAGCGCCTGCGCGAAGTTTTCGAACAGGCCGAGAAGAGTCAGCCGGCCATCGTCTTCATCGACGAGATCGATTCCATCACTCCTAAGCGCGAGCGTACGCAAGGCGAAGCGGAAAAGCGCCTTGTCGCGCAGCTGCTGACATTGATGGACGGCTTGCAGGCACGCTCCAACCTCGTCGTGATCGCAGCGACCAACCGCCCTGATGCGATTGATGAGGCGCTGCGGCGTCCGGGCCGTTTTGACCGTGAGATTATCGTCGGCGTTCCCGATACGCAGGGTCGCCGCGAAATCCTTGCCATCCACACGCGCGGCATGCCGCTGGGTGAAGGCGTCGACCTGCTTGAACTCGCGCGCTCGACGCACGGGTTTGTTGGCGCGGACCTGGCCGCGCTCACTCGCGAAGCCGCGATCGAGGCTGTCCGCCGGATCATGCCCAGGCTCGATCTTGATGCGCAGGAAATTCCTGCCGAAGTGCTTGAAGAGCTGTGCGTAGAGAAGGGTGATTTCCGCGAGGCGCTCAAGCGCGTCCAGCCGTCGGCCATGCGTGAAGTCATGGTGCAGGCACCCACGGTCAGTTGGAGCGATCTGGGCGGCCTGGATGACGCCATCGACAAGCTGAAAGAAGGCGTCGAGCTACCGCTCAAGAACCCCACGGCGTTTGAGAAGATCGGTATCCGTCCGGCCAAGGGTTTCCTGCTTTATGGCCCTCCCGGCACCGGCAAGACCCTGCTCGCCAAGGCTGTCGCGAAAGAGGCAGAGGCCAATTTCATCTCGATGAAAAGCTCTGACCTGCTGAGCAAATGGTTTGGCGAGAGCGAGCAGCAGATCGCGAAGATGTTTGCGCGGGCGCGTGCGGTGGCACCGTGCGTGATCTTTATCGACGAGATCGACAGTCTGGTTCCCGCGCGCGGTTCAGGCGCGGGTGAACCGCAGGTCACGGCGCGCGTGGTCAACACGATCCTTGCCGAGATGGACGGTATGGAAGACCTCTCCTCCATCGTCGTGATCGGCGCGACCAATCGCCCGGCGCTGGTTGATCCAGCGCTGCTGCGCCCTGGCCGGTTTGATGAGCTGGTCTATGTCGGCGCGCCCGATGCCAAGGGCCGCGAGCACATCCTCAAGATCCACACGGCGAATATGCCGCTGGCCGAAGACGTTGACCTTGCCGCCATCGCCAAGAAGGCCGAGCGTTTTACCGGAGCGGACCTGGAAGACGTGGTGCGCCGCGCGGGTCTCGTCGCCATTCGCCGTGCCGAAGGCGTGCCCGACACTGTCAGCAAGTCCGACTTCGACGAGGCGATGGAAGACAGCCGTGCAACCGTTACCGCGAAGATGGAAGTCGAGTATAAGAAGATGAAGGGTGAGCTGAAGAAGCGCGCTGCGGCGGTCAAACCGATAGGATTCCTCACCGACGGGATGGTGGAGAGTACGCGGGATTCGAAGCATTAGTTTGTCTCATGAACCCGCCTCCGCGGGTTCGTCCTCGCTAGACGCGCAGGCGAAGCGAAGCTGAACGACCGCAGGGAGGACAACCTGCGCCCGCTGCGGGCGGGCAGTCGCCTTTGCCCTCGGCTCGTCGCCGAGCGAGCTTCGCGACACGGTAATTAGGTATCGCTGAAATCGGACGCGACTGCGACCGACAGAGCGCGACTGCGCGACCGCAGGTGCCGCGTACCCCGGACTTGATCCGGGGGAGCGAACAGCACCGAGGACGCACCGACGGAGGTCGGTGCGAAAAACTATATTGCCTCTTCGGCCTTCGGGTGTCCGCCGGGCAATTCCAACCGGTGGCGGATCAGGGCCTGTTCCTGGTTTTCGCGCAGCCAGTCGAGCATGTGTTCGCGCAGGGCGCAGCGCAGGCGCCACAGGTTACCGATGGTCGCCGCGCTGACCGAGAGGCGCAGTGCGATGCTTTCGGGATAGGCGTCGGTCATCAGGACTTCGGCAGTGCGGCCGTCCCATAGCTCGTGCTCGCCCACCCACCGTTCGAACTCGGCGCGAATGGGGGCAACCTCGGCGATCGGATCGAGATGCAGCATAACCGGGCCAGTGAGCTTTTCATTTGTGCGCGACCAGTTTTCAAAGCTCTGATCGAGAATCTGGCTGGTGGGCACGACGATCGCGCGTTCATCCCACGTCCGCACGATAATAAAGGCCATGTGGATTTCCTCCACCCGGCCCGTATGGCCATCGATGACAACAAGATCGCCCAGCCGCAGAGGCTCGGTAATTGCGATCTGCAGTCCGGCAATCAGCGATTTCAGCGCCGGCTGGGCTGCGGCGCCAATGGCAAGTGCGGCCAGGCCGGCCGATGCGAGGAGCGTTGTTCCGATTGCGCGGACCGATGGAATTGTGAGGAGCATCAGGCCCACGGTGATGACCACGATGGCGAAAATCGCGGTACGTGACAGGATGGCGATGCGCGTGCGGCGGCTGCGCACGGCCACCGGGTCGACGGCCTGGTCAAGCCGCAGTTCGAGCACTGCAGAGAAGGCTTTGACCAGCGAATATGCGATCCAGCCAAGCAGAGCAGGGCGCAGAAACTGGCCGACAGGTTCCCAATAACTTGCCAGCAGCGGATCATTCTGTGCGGCAATCGTTACGGCAATGGCAATCGCCGACCACTTTATCGGATGGCGTATGCGCTGGATGATGAGATCGTCGATCGACGATTCCGACTTTGCCACCAGCCTGATGAGAATTGCAAAAGCGATGCGATATAGCAGCCAGGCAACGAGCACGGCGAAGCCGACAAAAATAGCTGCTTCTCCCGTTGCAGCCCAGTCTATGGAAAGATTGCGGGGATCGTATCGTTCTAACATTGCCGCCACCTAGCCCCCTGCCTTGCGTGTTTCAACCAAACCTAATGTGCATCATCCCAGCTGGGGCCGGTGCCGATCTCGATGCCGAGCGGCACGTCGAGCGTGACTGCAGGCTGCGCGGCCTCGGCCATGACCCGTTCGATTACCGGGCTTGCTGCGGCAACATCATCTTCGGGCAATTCGAACACTAGCTCGTCATGCACCTGCAGCAGCATGCGCACATCGGTGAGGCCTTCCTCTTCCAGCGCCGGAAGCATACGCGCCATCGCACGCTTGATAATGTCTGCACTGGTGCCCTGGATCGGCGCGTTGATCGCAGCGCGTTCGCTGCCCTGCCGTTCCATCTGGTTCTTGGAGTTGATCCGCGGGAACCATGTTTTGCGGCCGAACAGCGTTTCCGAATAGCCCTTCTCGCGCACGCTTTCGAGCGTCTGGTGGATGTAGCTCTGGATGCCCGGGAAGCGCTGGAAATAGGTGTCGATCTTCTCCTGCGCCTCGTCCGGCTCGATGCCGAGGCGACCTGCAAGCCCCCAGCGTGAAATGCCGTAGAGAATGGCGAAGTTGATCGTCTTGGCCGCCGCGCGTGTGTCGCGGTCGACTTCGCCGTACATTTCCTTTGCCGTGCGCGAATGGATATCCTCGCCGTTTTCGAAGGCTTCCTTCAGCTCGGGCACATCGGCCATATGCGCAGCCAGCCGAAGCTCGATCTGGCTGTAGTCGGCGGCGAGCAATGTGTTGCCCGCCTCGGGCACGAAGGCCTTGCGAATCTGGCGGCCGATTTCGGTACGGATCGGGATGTTCTGCAGGTTCGGATCAGTCGATGAGAGCCGCCCGGTCTGCGCTCCGACCAGCGAATAGCTCGTGTGTACGCGGCCCGTCTTCGGGTTGATCGCTTCCTGCAGTGCGTCGGTGTAGGTGCTCTTCAGCTTCGAGAGCTGGCGATATTCGAGCACCTTGTCGACAATGGCATGGCCTTCGCCAGAAAGGCGCTCGAGCACGCTCTGGTCGGTTGAATACTGGCCGCTCTTGCCCTTCTTTCCGCCCTTGTACCCCAGCTTGTCGAACAAAATGTCTCCAAGCTGCTTGGGGCTACCGATGGTGAATTCCTCATCAGCGTCCTCATGAATGGCCTTCTCCAGCTCGCCGATCTTTTCGGCAAAAGTCTCGGACAGGCGAGATAGCTCGGCGCGATCGACCTTGATACCTTCGCGCTCCATCTTCGCGACCACCGGGATGAGCGGGCGATCGGCCCTCTGATAGATCCGCGTCGCGCCTTCGCCGGGCATGCGGCGTGCCAGATGCGCATGCAGCCGCCAGGTGACATCTGCATCCTCGGCGGCATACTCGGTGGCCTTGTCCAGCGGAACCTCGCCGAAGGGAATCGCCTTCTTGCCTGTGCCGCAGACGTCCTTGAACTTCATTGTGGTGTGGCCGAGGTGACGCTCGGCCAGCTCGTCCATCCCGTGTCCGCCGCCGATGCCGTCCTGACTTCGTCCGGCATCGAGATCGAAGCTCATTATCATCGTGTCATCGACCGGCGCCATCGCAATGCCATGTTGGGCGAGCACGTTGATATCGTACTTGATGTTCTGGCCGACCTTTAGGATGGCATCGTCTTCGAGCAATGGCTTGAGAAGGGCTATCGCTTCATCAAACGGCACCTGCTGCGGCTTTTCGGCGAACATGTCTGATCCGCCGTGACCCAGCGGGATATAGCAGGCATCGTTGGGGCCGAGAGCCATGCTGACACCGACAAGCTCGGCTGCAATCGCGTCGAGGCTGTTCGTCTCGGTATCGACCGCGACCAACCGCAGCACCTGTGCGCGGGCGATCCATTCTTGCAGTTCTTCCTTGGACTGAACTGTCTTGTAGGTGCTGCGATCAATATCGGGCCATTCGGGCAGCGGCTGCACGCTGCCTTCGGGTGCGGCATCTTCCCCATTGGTATCCGCTTTCGCTGGATTGAGATTGTTCGCGCGGACGGGGCTGCCGGTACCTGCTTCCAGTCGCTTGAGCAGCGAGTTGAAGCCGTGGAATGTGAGGAATTCGGCCAGCGGCTCGGGCGGGATGGTCTGGATCGCCATGTCCTCGATCGCGATGGGCAGCGGGCAATCGCTTTTCAGCTCCACCAGCACACGGCTGAGCTCGGCATCTTCGCGCCCTTCAAGCAGCCGCTCTTTCAACTTCGACTTCTTCATGTCTGGTGCTGCATCGAGCGCAGCGGTCAGATTGCCATTCTCGGCGATCAGTTTGGACGCGGTCTTGGGGCCGACGCCGTAGATACCCGGAACGTTGTCGACACTGTCACCCATCAGCGCCAGCACGTCACCAACCAGCTCGGGTTCGACGCCGAACTTCTCCTTCACCTCGTCGATGTAGATGCGCGCATCCTTCATCGTGTCGAGCATATCGATCTTGCCGCCGTTGCGCTCACCCACGAGCTGCATCAGGTCCTTGTCGGAGGAGACGATGGTGACGTCCCAGCCCTCGGCCTGCGCGGCGCGGGCATAGCTCGCAATCATATCGTCCGCCTCGACATCGGGCTCTTCGATCATCGGCAGCGAGAAGGCGCGTGTCGCATCGCGAATCAGCGGGAATTGCGGCACCAGATCCTCGGGCGGCGGCGGCCGGTTCGCCTTGTATTCGGAGTAAATTTCATTGCGGAATGACTTGCTCGACTTGTCGAGCACCACTGCAAGGTGAGTCGGCCCGTCTGCCTTGTCCAGATCATCGGCCAGCTTCCACAGCATGGTCGTGTATCCGTAAACCGCACCTACCGGCGTTCCCTCCGGGTTGGTCAGTGGCGGGAGGCGGTGATAAGCGCGGAAAATATAGGCCGAGCCATCGACCAGGTAGAGATGTTTTTTGTCGGCCATATGCGCCTGCTAGCATGCAAAACAGGCCCGGTCAGCATGGATCGCTCGCATATTTTTCCACCATATTTCTGGCAGTTTTACGGATAGAGACGCCTCATTCGCGACAGGATTTTGCCTCAATTACGCCATATTCTGCTTGCGCAGCCCCAATTGTGGCATTATTTAGGCATCAGGTCGGCCAGATGGCTGACTTGGGACGGGGGATTATCCTCTCTCAAATTATCGCAGATAAAGGGGTTCAACCTATGCGTAAGATCGCTCTCGTAGCAGCCGCAACCGCTGCTCTCTCGCTCGCCGCTTGCTCGGAAGCTACCGAAGAAGCTGCTGAAGACACCGTTGAAGGTGCAATGGCCGACACCGAAGCTAACGCTGAAGCTGCTGGCGACGCTATGGGTGACGCTGTCGACGGCGCTGTCGAAACCGCTGAAGACGGTGTTGACGCTGCAATGGACGCAACCGGCGAAGCTATGGAAGACGCTGGTGAAGCAATGCAGGAAGAAGCTGCTGAGTAATTCTCAGTAGGTTTTCCTACAAAGAAGGGGCGTGGCCAGCGATGGCCGCGCCCTTTTCTTTTGCCCGAACCGCTCGGGCCAAGAAAGCAAGGCCCCCGCGCAACAAGCGCGAATTCGTGATACCAGGGTTAGGAAGCGATCGCCTTAGTTGGCGTCGTAATGCGCATTGGCGTAGCTACGCCCGGCTTCCTGTGCGAAGCCATCATAGATCCCGCGAGCAATCGAAGCGATGCGCGCTTCACGATTGCGTCGGGTGGTATTGCCCGTCACATAGATTGCCAGCGCCACCGTGCGACCGTCAGGCGCAGTGAGAAAGCCGATATCGCTCGAGGTGTTGTTGAGTGAGCCCGTCTTGTGCGCCACCGTGACATAGCTTGGCATCAATGCCGGAATACGGCGCGTTCCGGTGCGGCAACGCTCCATCGCATCAATAATCACATGGCGGCTCGAAGCGCTTAGCCAACGGCCCTGATAGAGACCGGACAGTAGCTGGACCATCGTTTCAGGCGTTGCGGAATCGCGCAGGTCGATATGTGTCTCGGGATCGAACTCGCCATCATCACGCACAAGAGTGGCAATATCACGATCGAGGCTGAACCCTTCAAGACCGGCGCGGCGCGCCCAGTCGTTCACCGCACCTGTACCGCCCAGCGCTGCAATCAGCGCATCGGTAGCGGGGTTGGAGCTGCGCGTGATCATCAAATCGATCAGTTCGAGCGCGCTCATATATTCGCCCTGGCGAACCGGCGCGGCGGCGGAAGAGAAGGGTCGTGAGCGCACAGGCCACAGTAGCGGGAATTCGGTCGTCAGGCTCCATCGGCCCTCATCCACGCCTTCGAGATAGGCAGCGGCAATTGCAATCTTGCTGGTGCTGGCCATCGGGAAGCGCTGGTCACCCAGGATAGAAATGCTCTCGCCCGTTGCCAGATCAATTGCGGCAACCCCGATGCGGCCTTCGCTGGCATCGGCCAGTTGGGCAATGCGCTCTTCAAGCGCGCTGTCGAAAGTGGGCGTATAGTCCCGCGGCGCGCGTTCCTCGGTGCCGAAGGCGCTGTCAAACGCGGCCTCCAGATCGGTGGGATCGGTATCCGCAAAAGCAGGAGTTGCCACAAGCGGAGCTGCCGCCAGTGCGGCAATAGAAAGGAAACGACCGAGTTTTGGAATCATCATGCTGCAAGCCATGCCAGAAACGTGGTTTGTAAATGCTTAATGTAACATGATGTGACGAGTTCGCCGCGACGAATCGCCCCGAATTTTCGCTGTGTTGAGTCCGAGAGGCGCAAATCGGGGCCGATCAGGCGCAAGAACGCCCCCGATTTATCCCGCCTATTCCGGCTTGCGCCAGCGCCAAGCCACCTGATCGGTCTGCCCCCGAATGCCATCATCGAAGACGTTTGCGGTTCGCGGATCGTCAGGGTTTGCGTAGAGATCGCTCTCTTCCTCGAGCACGAAGCCAGCCGCTTCCAGAGCATCGCGGGCCACCTGCGCATCGAGCCGGTGCAGCGTGTTAGCCGCCTCGATGCCGGAGCCTTCTGCCGCCAGATGATCGATCACAACCAGTGAGCCGCCGGGTTTGAGGGCATCATACAGACCCGCAATTGCCGTCGTTGCAGTGTCTTCGGGGAAGTTCTCCAGATAGAGATCGTGGAAGTTCATCACCGTGATGATCGTGTCGAGTTGCTCGGGCCAGCCCGGTTCGGCCAATGGTGCGCGCAGCGGGAAGACGTGCACGGGATTGCCATCATTGTCCGAATAGCGGCGCACGGTGTCGTCCTGTTGCGGCCCGTAATCGGCGTTGAAGGCGATGAATTCGGTCGGCTGGAAGGCATAGACCTTGCCATCCGCGCCAACGGCTGTAGCGAGCAGGCGGGTTACATATCCGCCACCCATCACATAGTCGCCGACCACATCGCCGCGATCGATCTGCGCGAAGGCCAGCAGTTCACCGGGCTTGCGCGCCTCGTCGTTCTCGACATCATCGGACCGCGCGATATCGTTGATTGCCTGCATATACTGGCGCGCCGTATATTCCTGCGCTTCTTCCTGCGTTGCGGCGGGTTCGCCGCTGCAAGCCGTCAGCAAGGTGGCCGTGGCCGCGAGCGCGGCAATCGTCAGGCGTTTCATGGTGTACTCCTCCCCAAATGTCCTTCGTCGAGCTTAGTCTTCTCTTGGCAGACCGCAATCCCGATACCGTATTGACGAAGTGGGACGGATAGGCTTGGTGCGCGCAAAACAATGTAACATTGGAAGGGACTCCTGAATGACTTCGAGAAATACGACACGGCTTTCGCTGTCTTTTGCCGCGATGCTGATGGCATCGACCGCGCCCGCGCTCGCGCAGGATGTCCAGATCGTGCAGCCGGGCGCGCCGGGCGAAGGCTCTCGCACCCTGAGCGCGGAAGAAGCGCGCAACCTTGCCCGCAACGATATCTCTGCTGCCGACATCAGCTTCATGCGCGACATGATTATCCACCACCAGCAAGCGGTCGAAATGTCCGCGTTGGTGGCAGACCGGACGAATAACGAGACGATCATTGCCGTATCGGAACGTATCGACGCATCGCAGGAAGACGAGATTACCTTCATGCGCGAATGGCTGGCCGATCGCGGACAAACTTCCACCATGGGCGCGATGGGTCACGCCGAACATTCCGGCATGGCCGGTATGGCGAGTGCAGAGGATATGGCGCGGCTGGCTGCTGCACGCGGTGTGAACTTTGACCGCTTGTTCCTCACGCTGATGACTCGCCATCACCAGGGCGCGATCACCATGGTGCGTGAACTGCTCTCTAACCGTGGCACGGCTGCGGACCCGGCGTTCTATGAATTCACCAGCGAGATCGTGAACGACCAGACGGCCGAAATTACCCGAATGGTTGCAGCACTGACCGAGCTTTCGGAAGATCCGCGTGCCGGCCTCACAGGTGGTTTCCTTGATGCAGAATATGCCATCAGCAACCTGCGCCATGTCTCCTTCCTGCCGAAACCTGACGGTTTCTTCGATCCGGCAAATCCCTCGGGTGGTCGCGTGGTCATCCCCGCTGACGAACCCGAAGAGGGCGAAGAGTCTGCAGACGAAGACGAGCATGCAGGCCACGAAATGGCCGATGAAGACGAAGGCGATGACGCCGAGGGTGAAGGCGAAGCGGAAGAAGCGGCGGCACCGCCTGTCCGTTACGCCCAGCGCGGCGGTCCGCTCAGCTTCGCCAACACCGACATGGCCTTCTCCGGCGACGTGATGGTCGCGGGTAACTACCACGGCTTCAACACCTATCGCCTTGGCGCGGACGGTGTCCCGCAACTGATCGGTTCGGTCGTATGTCCGGGTGGCCAGGGTGACGTTTCGATTGTTGGCGATCTGCTGATCATGAGCGTCGAGGCCAACAATGGCCGCGTCGATTGCGGCATGCAGGGCGTGCAGGACCGCGTCAGCGAAGAGCGTTTCCGCGGCCTGCGCATTTTCGACATTTCCGATCTCGCCGCCCCGGTGCAGGTCGGCCAGGTGCAGACCTGCCGCGGCAGCCACACGCACTCGGTCGTCGATGCCAATGACGAACGGATCGTGGTTTACAACTCCGGTACTGCCGGCGTCCGTGATGAAGAAGAACTGGCAGGCTGCGTGTTCTTCGAACCGGGTAGCGAGCGCACCGCTCTGTTCAGCATCGACGTGATCGAAATTCCGGTTGCCAATCCGGCGGCTGCGCGCATCACTTCTTCTCCGCGTGTGTTCGCCGATGATGAAGGCAACATCGCCGGCCTGTGGGACGGTGGTGACCATGGTGAAGGTACGCAGAGCACCAACCAGACCAACCAGTGCCATGACATCACTGTGTTCCCAAGCGCAAACCTGGCGGCGGGTGCATGTTCGGGCAACGGCATCATCATGGACATATCGGACCCGTACAACCCGGTCCGCCTCGATGCCGTTACCGATCCGGGTTTCGCCTACTGGCACTCGGCCACCTTCAACAACGATGGCACTGTGGTGCTGTTCACCGACGAATGGGGCGGCGGTGGCCGTCCGCGTTGTCAGGCAGCCGATCCCGAAACCTGGGGCGCCGATGCGTTCTACTCGATTGAGGACGGCGAACTGGTCCGTCGCGGCACCTACAAGATCCCGGGCTCGCAGAGCGAGAACGAGAACTGCGTCGCGCACAACGGTTCGATCATCCCTGTCCCGGGCCGCGATATCTTCGTGCAGGCATGGTACCAGGGCGGTCTGTCGGTGATCGACTTTACCGATCCGGACAACCCCTTCGAAATCGCCTATTTCGACCGTGGCCCGGTCAATGACGAGTACCTCTCGATGGGCGGTTACTGGTCGGTCTACTGGTACAACGGCAAGATCTACGGCACCGAAATCGCGCGCGGTATCGACGTGTTCGAGCTTGAGCCGAGCGAGTTCCTGACACAGGCCGAAATCGACGCCGCAGTCGCTGCCGACATGGGCGAAACGTTCAACCCGCAGACACAGGTTCCGGTAACCTGGAGCGCGGAAGTGCTGCAGCAGCTCGAAGCCAGCCGTAGCGGCGGCTGATCATAGCTGACTAAGAAAAAGGGGCGCTCCGCTTCTGGCGGGGCGCCCCTTTTCTATACGCTAGAACCAGGTTCTCAGCCCGATCAGGAAAACAAAGCCGCTGGGATCGTCTCCTCCGGCACGGATGATATCTGCCGTGCGGCCTGTCGCGGTTTCATATTCCACGCCGATGTAGGGCGCGAATTCGGGGACGAATTCGTACCGTAGGCGTGCGCCCAGTTCGACTTTCGGAATACCTGCGCCGATCCCGCGTTCGGGAATATCCTGTGCGGCCAGCTCGAATTCGACACGCGGTTGCAGCACCAGCTGCTGGGTCAGCCGCATGTCATGCTCTACCTCGACGCGTGCGGTGAGGTCGCCGTCATCAGACAGGAAGGCGGTGGCATCGACATAGATCATGTAGGGCGCGAGGCCCTGCACACCGAGCGCGAGGTACGGAGTCGTATCGGGCTCGATATCCAGTCGCACTCCTGCCTGCAGATCGAACCACGGCCCGATGGCATGAGCCCAGAGCAGCTGCACTTCGGCATCGTCCAGCTCGCCGCCGAATTCGCCCTCGCCCTCGCTTTTGAAGACCACGCGATCGGTGGCGGTGCCGTACCAGCCGGACACATCCCACAGGTACTCGTCATGTCCTTCGCCGATGCGCGCTTCGAGGCGCTCGGCAAGGACTACTCCGAAGGTGGCATTGCCGTGGCTCTGGTGATTGTAGGCGCGCGCAGGGGCCATGGCTTGGGCGCCCCAAATCTCGTCTGCCGCGTGCTGCGGGCCTTCAAAAGCCTCGGGTGGTGGTGGTCCGGCGGGAATGTCGAGGTTCAGGCCCGACATATCGTGATCCATTTGCCCATGCTGGCTATGATCCATGGCACCGTGATCCATCGCGCCATGGTCGGCATGCGCATCGGTTTCCTGCTCATGCTGCGAATGATCCATCGCCTGATGATTGTCCTCCGCGCTCTGATCCTGATGTTCGGAGTGATCAGGTTCAGGTTGCTCCTGTGGAGGTGTATCGTTGCCGTGGCCGGAATGGTCCTGCGCGGCGGCGGGGGTGGCGATCAGCGCAGCACCTGCAAGAAGAAGCGCGCGCATCATTGCTCATCCTCCATCGGGAAGGGGCGGACGGTGACGGTCTGCATCATGCCTGCATGCATGTGATAGAGCAGGTGGCAGTGGAACGCCCAGTCGCCGGGCTCGTCTGCGGTCAGGTCGAAGGTTGCGGTACTGCCCGGTTGTACGACAACCGTGTGCTTGCGCGGCTGGTTCATCATTCCCGCACCGTTCACTAGCTCGAAGAAGTGCCCGTGCAGGTGGATCGGGTGTGCCATCATCGTGTCATTGACCAGCTTCACCCGCACACGCTCGTTGTAGGCGAAACGGATCGGATCGTCGGTGACTGCGCTGAACTGCCGTCCGTCGAGCGACCACATGTATCGTTCCATATTGCCGGTAAGATGGATTTCCATTTGGCGCGTCGGCATGCGGTGCGGATTGGGCTGTTTGGAGCGCAGATCGGTATAGCGCAGCACGCGGTGCGGCACATTGTCGAGACCCAGGCCGGGGAAGTCCATCCGGTCCATCGGCATTGGCGCGACCATATCGAGGCCTGGGCCAACCTCCACATCGGGCGGCAATAGCGAGGTATCGCGCATGGAATGCTCCATGCCGCCGCTCGTTTCCATATCCATCGCGCTTTCGCTTTCGGGCATGTCATGCCCCATCGCGCCATGATCCATCGCGGTGCCGCCATGCGATCCCATACCCATATCGACCATGGTCAGCGTCGGCACCTCGCGAAGCGGGGGCGGAGTCGCGCGGTGCCCTGCGTGCGAAGTCAGGCTGGCGACGCCCATACCCGAACGGTCCATCGCCTCCGCCACCAGCGCGTGGCTGCCATCGGGCGGGGTGATGATCACGTCGTAGGTTTCTGCAGTGCCGATCTGAAACTCATCGACCACCACATCGTCCACGTCGATCCCGTCCGCCGCGATCACTGCCATCGGCACGCCCGGAATGCGCACGTTGAAGAAGGTCATGGCCGAACCGTTGATGATCCGCAGACGGATGCGCTCGCCCGGTTCGAAATCGAACTGCAGGTCATCGGCGGGGCCGTGGCCGTTGATAAGGTAAGTGTAGGTGGAGCCGGTGACATCGGAAATATCGCGCGGGTTCATCCGCATCTGGCCCCACATCAGCCGCTCTTCCATGGTCATCGAACCATCGCTGACCGTCTGCATCTGGCGGTTGAAGTAATGCTCACCCACCGCCAGCATCCGGGCGATTTCGTGGGGCGCACGCGCGGTGAACTCGCTGAGCAGCACCACGATGTCACGGTCGTAACGCGGATCGGGCATGTGGTGCGCGTGCTCGCCTTCGATCACGATCGGACCGTAGTGTCCTGCCTGCTCCTGCAAGCCGGAGTGCGAGTGCCACCAGTATGTGCCCGTCTGGCGGACAGGAAAGCGATACTGGAACGTCTCGCCCGGTTTGATGCCGGGGAAGCTGACGCCGGGGACGCCATCGAACTGGAACGGAAGCAGCAATCCGTGCCAGTGGATCGAGCTGTCTTCGTCCAGATGGTTGGTGACGTTGAGCGTCACGTCCTGCCCTTCGCGCAGCCGGATCAGCGGGCCCGGCACGCTGCCGTTGATCGCAACGGCGTGGCCGCTGCGCGCGCCCGTGGTGAAGCGGTGGTTGCGGATGTCGAGATTGATGACCTCTCCCGAAATCTCACCGAATCCGTTGCGCGCATGGCTCAGCGATTGGCCGCGCGCCCATGCGGGGACCGTAAGTCCGGCGGTAGCGAGCAAGCCGGAGCCAGCAAGAAATTGGCGGCGGTCGAAAGTCATTTTATTTGTTCACCGAGTTGCAATTGCTGGAATGGAGCGTTACATATATACCCCCAGGGGGTATTGCAAGATGGAAATGACATGGCCGCAAATGAATCTTCAGAAGACATCGTGAAACGCCTCAATCGTATAGCCGGGCAGGCGAAAGGCGTTGCCCGCATGATCGAGGAAGATCGCTATTGCATTGATGTTTTGACTCAGATGCAGGCAATCAAATCTGCGCTCGCCAAGGTGGAAAGTGCTGTTTTGAAGCGGCATGCCGCGACCTGTGTCTCGCAAGCCATCGCCTCGGGAGACGAGGCTGAACAACGGCAGAAATTCAGTGAACTTGTGGACCTGATCGAAAGGGCGAGGCGCTGAAAGTCACGACAACGCAACAAGCATATCGATGAAAGGGGAATGCCATGAAAATCGCACCAGTAGGACACGCGCTGTCGCTGTTCTTTCTCATTAGCTATGCGCTTTGTCTCGCATGGGGTGCTGTAATGCCGGTTGAATGGCACATGCATTCTGCGTGGGAGGCGTGGCTACCGGGATTTGACTTCGATAGCCCGGTCACCTGGTTGCTGGGCGCGGCCGAGACCTATGCCTATGGCTGGTACATAGCCCTCATATTTGTCCCCCTCTATCGATACTTCGCGCGCAGGGCTGCTGTATGACCAAACCAACGGCACGCCTCCACCGCATGGTCATGCCGGGGCACACTTGCCCCTATGGCCTCAAGTCCAAATGGCTGCTTAAAAACAAGGGCTATGCGGTCGAAGACCATACTCTGACTTCAAGCGAGGAAACCGACGCCTTCAAACAGGAGCATGGCGTTGAGACGACCCCGCAGACCTGGATCGGGGGCGAGCGCATCGGAGGCTATACCGATCTTCGCGCCCATTTCGGCAATCCGATGGACAAGGGTGGCACCAGCTATTGGCCCGTCGCCGTGCTGTTCGCCATGACCGCGCTGATGGCGCTGGGTGCGGCCTTTGTGGCGACCGGACAGCCCGTCTCGATCCTCTCCGCCGAATGGTTCGTCAGCTTTTCGATGTGCGTTCTCGCGTACCTCAAGCTGCGCGATGTCGAGAGCTTCTCAACGATGTTCCTGAACTATGATCTGTTGGCGAAGCGGTGGGTGCCTTATGGCTATGTCTATCCTTGGGCCGAGGGGCTGGCGGGCGTGCTGATGAGCGCGCAAGTCCTTCCCTGGCTATCCATCCCTGTCGCGCTTTTTATCGGGACGATCGGTGCGATTAGTGTGTTCAAGGCGGTCTACGTGGACAAGCGCGAACTCAAATGTGCCTGCGTTGGCGGAGACAGCAAAGTTCCGCTCGGCTTCGTCTCGTTTACCGAAAACCTGTTCATGATCGGCATGGCCGTGTGGATGCTGGCGAAGACGACCATTGCCTGAATGTCGCGCCATCATGCGCAACGTGCTCGCGGCGCTGCTGCTGTGTTTAGCGATGCCGGCAATCGCGCACGGCCCGAACCATCATGAAGACGGGCAGGCCAACCTGACGGAAGAGGTTGCGGCGCCACTGCACGATGGCGATCCCCACGTCATCGAACCAGAACAGCCGCGCGATCCCAGCCTTGCGAAGGCATTCACCAATCTGCACCCTGCGACAGTCCATGTTCCGATCGCGTTCTTGCTTTTCGCTGCCTTGGCAGAATTCCTGAGCATCTATCGTGGCGAAGCGCGCTTGCGATCCGCGGCCAGCGTGATGGCGGCCATTGGCGGAGCAGGGGCGGTAGTGGCGGCGCTGTTCGGCTGGATGCACACCGGCTTATGGTTTGGAGGTGGGGACACGATGCAGTGGCATCGCTGGATCGGGACGACGCTTGGTGTTTCGGGCCCGCTGATCGCCTGGCTGGCGCTTCGTCATAATGCGAGCCGGACCCTGCTTCGCGTTCTGCTCGCCTTCGCTGCTGCCGCAGTGCTGCTGCAAGGATGGCTTGGCGGAGAAATCGCACATGGCGCGGGACACCTGTTCGCTTAGCTTCCTCAACAAAGAAAGGCGGAAAGAAAGCGTCCCCTGCCTTCCCACACTAAGGGAATAGCGGCCTTAACCCTATTGCCCAGGGAGCGGGGCGGAGGTACAGGCCGTATGATACAGTGTCTCATTCGTTCCGCCCCTTGCTTTTTTCCTGCCTGCTGGCCTCCGTGATCTTGCGCGTGGCGCTGGGTGCGCCGTGCTGCCTGCCTTCCGGCCCGTATAGTGCAGTGCATGGCGTTGAGCCTGCCCAGGCAGTGATGATGTCCGCCCATGATGGGCACGACATGGCCCTGCATGTGCCCGAGCCTCCTGGTCACTCCGATCATGACGGCGAGAACGTGGCCAATCCCTGTTGTTCGGCTTGCGGGCCCACTTTGGCAGAAACACCCGCATGTATTATCGCGCCGCAGCTGGTGATGGGCGACTATTCGACCGGGCCCGAACGCCCGGTTCCTTCGCTCGAAGCTGTCCGCAGCTATCTCGCCACAGGACCACCAATCTCCGTCTGACATCCAACCCAATTCAGACAACGGAGATAATCATGACTTTTTCGATGAAGGCGGCGCTGGGCGCTGCCTGCGCATTTGCCTGTATGCCCATAGCGGCACAGGCGGACGATGATAACGAAGCCGGCGGCGGTGCCGATGCGCTCGACCATGCGCCCATTGGTGTGATGGGAGACCATCGCCACGGCGAAGGCGAGTGGATGGTGAGCTATCGCCTGATGCATATGGATATGGGCGGCGTGCAGATCGGCACGGATGCGGTCAGCCCCGATACGGTTGTCACAACCGTACCTAATCGCTTTTTTGGCAATCCCGGCCAGCCCCCGACGTTGCGCATCGTGCCCACCAGCATGCGTATGGATATGCATATGGTCGGTGTGATGTACGGCCTTTCCGACGACATCACCCTGATGGCGATGGGCAATTACGTCGCCAAGGAAATGGATCATGTCACCTATCAGGGCGGCATGGGTACGACCGAGCTTGGTAATTTCCGCACCGCGCCGGATGGTTTCGGCGATACGAAGGTCGGGGCGTTGATCGGACTGGTGGATGACGTGCACCTCAACCTCGGCGTTTCCATCCCGACCGGTTCGATCGAGGAAACGGGCGAGGCGCTCACCCCGATGGGCATGACCGTGCCGGTTCGTTTGCCTTACCCGATGCAGCTTGGATCGGGCACGTGGGATCTGGAACCGGGGATCACCTGGCGCGGCCAGTCCGATACGTGGGGCTGGGGTGCGCAGGCCCGCGCGACTATACGCTTGGGCGAGAACAGCGCCGACTACAGCCTGGGTGATCGCTTCATGGCGACCGCATGGCTGGCCTATTCGCTCGACCAGTCAGTGGCGATCTCAGGCCGTATCGAAGCCGAGACCGTGGGCGCAGTCGACGGGATCGATGCGCAGATCGCGGGGCCGGTACAGACCGCCAATCCCGATTTTCATGGCGGGGAGCGGGTAAGCGCGATTGCTGGCGTAAACTTCGCCGTGCCACGCGGGCCGCTGTCCGGTTGGCGTCTGGGCGTCGAGGCGGGCATGCCACTGGTGCAGGACCTCAACGGTCCACAAATGCCGACCGATTACACGCTTACCATCGGATTGCAGAAGGCCTTCTAGCCAGTCTACTCTCCGGTGTGCGCACCCAGGCAAGAAAAGGGGCCGGGAGTCGTGAAACTTCCGGCCCCTTTTTCGTTGCACCCGAGGGTCAGCCCTCTTGGCTCTCCCGCCAAAGATTTACGCGGCGCTCCAGAATGGAGAGCGGCATCGAACCGCCGTTCAGCAGCGTATCGTGGAAGCCGCGGATGTCGAAATTGTCACCCATTTCTTCCTCCGCAGCCGCGCGCATTTCCTGAATTCGGATCATGCCGATCTTGTAGCTTGTCGCCTGGCCCGGCAGCACGAAATAGCGCTGTACTTCGCTGCGCGCGACGGTCTCCGGATTGGGCGAATTTTCGAGGCAGTAGGCAACCGCTTCATCCTCGGTCCAGCCCTTCGAGTGGATGCCGGTATCGACCACTAGGCGGATCGCGCGCCACATCTCGCTCTGCAAGCGGCCGAATTCGGAATAGGGATCCTGATAGCCGCCCATTTCCTTCGCCAGAGCTTCCGAATAGAGCGCCCAACCTTCGACATAGGCGGTCTGGAATGCGCCCTGCGTGCGGAAACGCGGAATGCCCTCCAGCTCCTGACTGATGCTGATCTGCATGTGGTGGCCCGGATTACCTTCATGATAGGCGATGGCTTCCAGCGGCGGGATCGGCATTGCCGTCATGTCTGACAGGTGAGCGTAATAGACGCCGGGGCGAGAGCCGTCGGGCGTGCCCGGACGATAGTGCTGCGCGGCGCCATCCTGTTCACGGAACGGTTCCACGCGGCGCACCTCCAGCTCGGCCTGCGGCAAGCGTCCGAAGAATTCGGGCAGCCGCGCGGTCAGCGCGTCAATGTGCATAGTCGCGCGGTCGATATACATTTGTGCGCCAGCCTCATTGTCGGGGAAGAAGAACTGATCGTCCTCGCGCACGAAGACGAAAAATTCGTCCAGCGTGCCTTCGAACCCGACCTGTTCCTTGATGGCTTCCATTTCGCCGCGAATGCGGGCGACGTCGGCAAGGCCGATTTCGTGGATCTCGTCAGCGGTCAGATCGGTCGTGGTGCTTTGGGCAAGCATGTAGTTGTAGAAGTCAGCGCCGCCCGGCAGCGCACCTACACCCTGCGCAATCTCGTCCGTATTTGGCCGGTCTTCGGTGAACCAGTCGATCACGCGCTGGTACGCAGGCGCCATGCTTTCGGTGAGCGCCACGCGTGCATCTTCGCGCAGCTCTTCGGCGCGTTCTTCAGTGATGGTACCGGCCTCAACAAGGCTTGCGAGGCGCTCTTCGGTGCCCGCCCATAGTGCTGACGGCTCGCCATCATCGTACGGAGCGCCCGAGATCAGACCCTGCGATTCCGAGATAACCGCATCATAGGAAAAGCGCGGCGGGCGGGTGCCAGCTTCGGCATTGTTCTGCGCGCGGGCGAGTAGCTGATCCATCGCAGGACCCATTGCGGCAAGGCGCGAATTCCAGGCCACCATATCCTCTTCGCTTTCCACCGTGTGTTGGCTCAGCAGGAAGCTCGGCAGGAAGGCGTGGACGCCCTGCATCTGGTGCAGGATGTACTGGTTATCGAGATACTCCATCCCGTCAGCCGAACTTTCGGCGAGATAGATCATCATGTCGTATGACTGCTTGGCCTCGTCGGTCAGCTCGTCATAGTCGAAGTTGGCTTCCATGTCGGCGCGGACCTGCTGGATCCAGGCATTCTGTGCCTCGATCCCTTCGACACTTAAATCATCGAGTTTGTCATAGTCGGTCTTGATGCCGAGGCTGGTTTGCTGGATCGGGCTGAATGCGAGGAATTCATCGAACTTCTCGTCGAACCAGGCATTGATGCATTCGGTTTGTGTTTCGGCACATTCGATGCTGGCGGGCGTCGGCCCGCTCACTTCGCACCCCGTCAGTGCGACTGATGCCAGTAAGATGGCGGCGTAACGTTTCATGATTGTCTCTTCCTTCGGTCAATCCCGAGTCCCGCGCGGGACCATGGCGATATGGCGGACAAAAGAAAAGGCCCGGCAGGATTGCTCCCGCCGGGCCTTGTCAGTGTCGGTTTGACGTGGGTAGCGAGCTTAGAAGCCCATGCCACCCATGCCGCCGCCCATGCCGCCCATGTCAGGCATTGCCGGGGCCGGCTTGTCTTCCGGGATCTCGCTGATCGCGGCTTCGGTGGTGATCAGCAGACCAGCGACCGAGGCAGCGTCCTGCAGCGCGGTGCGCACGACCTTGGTTGGGTCGATCACGCCGGATGCGACGAGGTTCTCGTAAGTGTCGGTTGCAGCGTTGAAGCCCTGCGTTTCGTCATCTTCACGCAGCAGGTTGCCTGAGACAACAGCGCCATCGTGGCCTGCGTTCGAAGCGATCTGGCGGACTGGAGCCATGATGGCCTGGCGAACGATTTCGACGCCGCGCGTCTGGTCGTTGTTTTCGCCTTCGACACCGGCAAGCACCTTCGTTGCGTAAAGCAGAGCGGTACCACCGCCCGGGACGATGCCTTCTTCAACCGCAGCGCGGGTAGCGTGGAGCGCGTCATCAACGCGGTCCTTGCGTTCCTTCACTTCAACTTCCGAAGCGCCGCCAACCTTGATCACGGCAACACCGCCAGCGAGCTTCGCAAGACGTTCCTGCAGCTTTTCACGGTCGTAGTCGGACGTGGTCGTCTCGATCTGTGCACGGATTTGCTCGACGCGGGCCTTGATGCCTTCTGCATCGCCTGCACCGTCAACGATGGTCGTGTTGTCCTTGTCGATGGTGACTGTCTTGGCTTCACCCAGCATGGACAGGCCAACGTTCTCGAGCTTGATGCCAAGATCTTCGCTGATCATTTCGCCATTGGTGAGGATCGAGATGTCCTGCAGCATCGCCTTGCGGCGATCGCCGAAGCCCGGAGCCTTCACAGCAGCAACCTTCAGGCCGCCACGCAGCTTGTTGACCACGAGGGTCGCCAGCGCTTCGCCTTCGATGTCTTCTGCGATGATGAGCAGCGGACGGCCGGCCTGCACCACGGCTTCCAGCACAGGCAGCATAGCCTGCAGGTTGGAGAGCTTCTTCTCGTGGATCAGGATGTAGGGGTTTTCGAGCTCAACCGTCATCTTTTCAGGGTTGGTCACGAAGTAGGGGCTGAGGTAGCCGCGGTCGAACTGCATGCCTTCCACAACGTCGAGCTCGAATTCGAGGCCTTTGGCTTCCTCAACGGTGATGACGCCTTCCTTGCCGACCTTTTCCATGGCTTCCGCGATCTTCTCGCCGACTTCCTTGTCGCCATTGGCCGAGATGATGCCGACCTGGGCGATTTCGTCAGATCCGGAAACATCCTTCGAACGGCCCTGCAGGTCTGCAACAACCTTGCCGACTGCGAGGTCGATGCCGCGCTTCAGGTCCATCGGGTTCATGCCGGCAGCAACCGCAGTCATGCCTTCGCGAACGATGGCCTGGGCCAGAACGGTTGCAGTGGTGGTGCCGTCACCGGCAGCGTCGTTCGCCTTCGATGCGACTTCGCGCAGCATCTGCGCGCCCATGTTTTCGAATTTGTCCTTGAGCTCGATTTCCTTGGCGACGGTTACGCCGTCCTTGGTAATGCGCGGTGCGCCGAAGCTCTTGTCGATCACGACGTTGCGGCCTTTCGGGCCGAGCGTGACTTTGACGGCGTTGGCGAGCGTGTCGACACCCTTGAGGATGCCTTCGCGGGCTGTGCGGCCGAATTTTACGTCCTTGGCAGACATAGTGGATTCTCCAGAATTAGATTTGGTTCGGTAGCGTTGTCAGGGGGTCGGCTCAGCCGATCACACCCATGATGTCGCTTTCCTTCATGATCAGCAGGTCTTCGCCGTCGATCTTCACTTCGGTGCCGCCCCACTTGCCGAACAGGACGCGGTCGCCTGCCTTGACGTCGAGCGGGGTTACGGTGCCGTCATCGGCCTTGGAGCCGTTGCCGACAGCGACAACTTCGCCTTCGCTCGGCTTTTCCTGGGCGCTATCGGGAATGATGATGCCGCCGGCCGTCTTTTCTTCGGCCTCGATGCGGCGGACCAGAACGCGGTCGTGCAGTGGACGGAATGCCATAAGTATGACCTCTTCCATTAGAGTGGTTAAACGTGATTGGCACTCTCCGGTTGAGAGTGCCAGCGGGGGCGGAAATAGGCTCCGTAGGCGTGGAGTCAATGGGTAGGAAAGCGGTTTTTTGACGAGTCCGCGTCAGGCAGGCGAAGCGTTGAACTTGCCGCGCAGCGTGAGGCCGAGTTTCTCGCGTTTCAGCCACCGCCACATAAGCAGTACCGCAGCAAATGTAAGCCCTGTCGCGAGCCCGATCCAGACACCCGTTCCGCCGAGGTCCGTGCCAAGGCCCAGACCCGCAGCCAGACCGAAGCCCGGCACCCA
The DNA here is from genome assembly GCF_028858515.1 of Aurantiacibacter sp. D1-12. Taxonomy (GTDB): domain Bacteria; phylum Pseudomonadota; class Alphaproteobacteria; order Sphingomonadales; family Sphingomonadaceae; genus Alteraurantiacibacter. The sequence continues at coordinate 45,279 of NZ_JAPJZJ010000006.1, read as the reverse complement.
ATAACTGAAGATGGCGATCCACATCGGCACGCGGGTGTCTTTTAGGCCGCGCAGGCTCCCGGCTGCCACCGCCTGTAGTCCGTCAGACAGCTGGAACGCGGCGGCAATAGCGAGGAAGCCGGCTGCGGCTGCCACGAGCTGCGTATTCGCAGGATCGCCGATATCGAGATAGATCGATAGCAGCAGACCCGGCGCAACAAGGAAAGCGATGGCGGAGAACACCATGAAGCCGGTGCCGATGATGATGCCCGTCCAACCTGCCCTTCCCATGCCATCTGCATCGCGCGCGCCATAGAAGTAGCCCACGCGGATAGTCGCGGCCTGCCCGACACCGAACGGTACCTGGAATGCGAATGCGGCAAGGTTTAGCGCAACCGTATGTGCGGCAAGCTCCAGCCCGCTGATCCGCCCCATCAGGAATGCCGCCGCGCCGAACACGCCGGCCTCCGCCACAACGGTGATGCCGATGGGCGTACCGATGCGGATGATCTCGACAAAGCGTTGCCAATCCGGGCGCCAGAAGAAGCCCATGATGTGATAGCGATGCAAACGCGGGTCGAGCCGGATTGCGAGCGCATACATGCCAAGGATCGCCAGCGAAGTAATGAGCGTCGCCACCGATGCGCCGGGAAGCCCCATCTCGGGCGCGCCTAGGTTGCCGAAGATGAAAGCGTAGTTGGCGAGTGCATTCACGCCGATCCCGACAGCTGTGATCAGCGTTGCAAAAACCGGCTTGCCCAGTGTCGAGACATAGTTCCTCAGTACGCCGGCAAGGATCATGGGCGCGACGGACCAGACCAGGATGTCCATGTAGGATACGGCGAGCGCGGTGATGTGCGGGTCTTGTCCCGTCATCCGCATCAGTGGCCCGGCCAACATGCAGATTGCCATCCCCACTGCTGATAAGATGAGGCTGAGCCAGATCGCCATGCGCATAGCGCGGCGTACCGGCCGGAGCGCGGGTCCGCGTGCTCCAATTTCCGCCGCCATGATCGGAGCGACGGCGCCAGTGAGCGATTGCAATCCCCAGACGACCAGCCCGAACAGCGCAATCGCGAGTGAAGCTGCCGCAAGCTCGTCTGCCCCCAACCGTGCGATGAAAATCACGTCGATGGCATAGGTCAGCATCTGCAGCAGGTTGGCGAGCGCCAGCGGTGCTGCCAGCTTCAGCGTTTCGCGCGTCTCGGCTTTCCAGCCGGGCGTTTCAGGGTGGGCAATGGGCCGCATGGTCTTTCATGCTGCCCCGCGTTTCTGCGCCGAACAGCCGGACCGAATAGGCCTCTTGCCGCTGCCGGGCTAGGGGGCAACGACATTTGCCCGATTGCTGCGACCAGAAAGTCACAAACCGGTTGCGAGCAATCGGCTGTCAGGCAGCGTGATTGCGATGCGCCGCACCGCGATTGCGTGACCATTGAAGTGCTTCCAGCTTGGTCGCGAAAAAATCGAGTTCGAGATCCCCTGCAATCCGGCGGTATTGCATCCTCAGGATCGATGAATGCGTGACAATGGCGAGCCGCTGAAAGCCGAAACCTCGCGCGCACTGCAAATGTCTGGCGATGGTTTCGGTAGTTTGCCGGTCTTGCGGCACGAACTCGTCCATATCGGCGATGACCGCGAAGGCCTCATTCCAGTGCATGAACGGCCGTGCTGCATCGGTAAGCTCGCGCAGGAACTGCTGCATCTCTTCAGTAGACCAAAGGCCTTCGATGGAGAAATGCACTTCTCGGTTGGCTTCATTCAAAGCGATAGCATAGCGGTTCTGCGCGTTTGTCATGATGCCGGGCTATCGGCGCGGGAGTTAACGCAGAGTAATGTTTCGGAGGTTGTGACAAGACTTTACGAAAGTTACATTTCTCCACATCGCTGAACGGCGCTTTCAGCATGCAGAAAGCTGCGCAATGGCAGTGGATCCGCCATGCAGAAACCACTCGCTATCGCCGCGGCTGCTGCCGCGCTCGCCCTGCTGCCCGGGGGCGCTTCCGCACAGGAAGTGTTCGGCGGCGTCTATGCCCATGCCGTAGACACCCCGTTCACGCTCGAGACGACAGAGACCGGATCGGTCGATGTCGCGGTGGGCGTGCGTTTCGGCGGGATCGAGGCGCTCGACTTTATCGGCTCGCCCGAACCCTATGTAGTCGGTTCGCTCAACACATCGGGCGATACGAGCTTTGCAGGCGTAGGCCTCGCCTGGACTATCGGTAATGGCCCGGTCTACGTGCGCCCCGGTATCGGAATCGTGGTGCACGACGGACCCGAATTCCGCGTGAACCCCGAAACGGGCTATCGCACCGACCTCGGCAGCCGCGTGCTGTTCGAGCCCGAGATCGGGGTGGGCTATCGGATTTCAGAGAGCGTCTCCGCCGAAGCGCACTGGATGCACATCAGCCAGGGCCAGATCTTCGACGGCGACCAGAACCCGGGCATCGATATGATCGGGTTGCGGGTGAACGTGGGTTTCTAGCCGGCAGGCTGTGCAATTGATGCGGCAAATGCCCGAGCCTGCGCCTCGTCAAGGCCTGCGCGGGAAAGTGCAAGCTCCAAAGCCGTTGTCGCATCGGTGGCAATATCGGGCTGATTGCCCGTGCCTTCCCAGCTCTCACCCGTATCGGGGTTGAAGGTCCGGCCCGCCGGAATGAAGGCGGCAAAACCCCCACCGACAGGCAACATTCCGCCAAAATGCGCTGCGCCGCGGCTGGGCTCACCGATGACCATGGCCCTGCCAGTGCGCTGCAGGGCCATGGTCAAGTGCTCCGCCGCAGAACCCGTTGTTGACGATGTCAGGATGACAACAGGGTTCGCGGAAAGTTGCGGGGAGTCGGTCGGGATGGCGCGATGCATGTTGTGGACGAGCCCGTCCGGCGCATCGATACGCTGCAGTGTGGCAGGCGCCCCGAACGGCGCGCCGTCCTGCTCCCAGATTACCTGGCGGATTTCCATGATGACCAGATCGGTGGGCTCGGCAAACATCTCCGCAAACAGGAAATCCATTTCACGCAGTCCGCCGCCCCGGTTCTCTCGAAGGTCGAGGATGACGGTGTCGGTGGGAGCAACGGCCGCAACAAAGTTTTCCAGCTGCGTCATTGTTTCATCGAGGCCGAACATCGCGTCGATCCGCATATAGGAAACCCCATCGGCATGGTGGGTGGTGAAGTTGGAAGGCGGCGGTGGTGGAGGCGGCCCGGAGGGTTCGCGGTGTTCCATCTCTCCCGCCATGACTTCTAGCCGCAAGTGTCCGTCGGGATGGATGGCGAGCAGTTCGTCGGTGATGAGTGTCGCAAAGTCTTCTGCAGGAAGGACGCCCTCTGCTGCACTCACTCTGCGGTTGCGCAGGTGTGCGGCATAGGCAGCCCCCCACTCGGGGAAAAGATAAGCCATCTCGAGCCGATCGGCGAGCTGAAGAAGAACTTCCTGTCGCGCGGAGCTTTCAGGCTGCGATGCAGCAATTTCGGGGGTGAATGTCTGGTTGCCGCTCGTGCAACCCACCAGGGCGAGATTGGCGAGGCCTGTGATCAGACATGTCCTGAGCGCTGTGCGAGCGTGTCTTTGTTGCCTGGAATATGAAGGGAATGTCATGGTTGTACCTCTTCCTTGTACGTTGGTGTTGAGACAGTCCCAGAACGTGATTGGTAGTCTTCTTTCGCCAGTGCGGTCAGCGCTCGATCAAGTCCCTCGACAAGGTCGCAGCCGATCTCGGCAAACAAGCGCTGGTTCACCTTGGCTATGGTTTGCATGAGCGTGTCGAGGCGATGCCATTGCTCTTCGCCCGCTGGGGTCAAAATGTACTCTGACCGGCGTCCGTCATTCGGATCGGCCCGTTTTTCAGCAAGCTCTAGCGCAAGCAGTTTGCCAATGCGCTGTGCAATCAACTGGTGCGACTGGCCGAGTGTGGCGGCAATCTCGGTCAGCGATGCGGAGGTGCCCGGGGCGATCGCGTGGAGGGTGGAGGAACCCTCAACCGGGATGACCAGACCATGGGCCTCGTAGACCTCTTTCATCTGGCTGTGTGCCAGCGTGAGCAAGTCCTGCAGGCGTTTTCCAAGGTAGGCATTGTCAAACGGCAAAGTGGCGACCTTTCAATATATGCAATCAATTGCGCAACTATTTGCATAACTGGTTTTGCATGGCAGTCAAGCCCGGCAGATGATTCCACGCGCTTGACTTGACTACAGTTGTAATCGAATGTCGTCGGGGACAATCATCGGAGATAAATGTGATCAAACTGCGCGACGTAATCAGTATCTTGGCTTTGGTGTCTGCGACTTTGCTGCCGTCTGCCGATGCCCGACCTCAGGAAAGCGACCCGGAGCAATCGGCCCGTATCGCCGAGTTCGAGAACGGTCTGCGTCCCCCATACGGTGTTGCCGGCGAGGAGCCAGAGGTCTGGTCCCTCGAAGAGCGGATGCAGCATTACAACGTGCCCGGCGTGAGTATCGCGGTGGCGATCGATGGAGAGTTGGTCTGGGCGCGGGGCTACGGCGTGCGCGACAGTGAAAGCGGTGGTGCAGTCGATACCGATACATTGTTCCAGGCAGCTTCGCTGTCAAAGCCGGTCGCGGCACTCGCGGCGCTAGCGCTGGTGCAGGATGAGGTTCTCGCGCTCGACCAACCGGCAAATGCATTTCTCACCCGCTGGCATATCCCGGACAACGAATTTACCGCGCAGCAGCCGGTTACCATCCGCCACCTCCTCTCGCATCGGGGCGGAACGACTATTCACGGATTTCGAGGCTATCCGCTCGGGGCAGGGCTGCCGAGCCTTCCGCAGATCCTTGCCGGAACAGAACCGGCCAATACAGAACCTGTGATCGTCACGCAGCTACCGGGCGAAAGCTATCGCTACTCCGGCGGCGGCTACACGATCCTGCAGCTCGCCATCGAGGATGCGAGCGGGCGCAGTTTTGCCGATGTCGTAGAAGGGCGGATTTTCCATCCGGCAGGTATGGCACGCAGCCACTTCCGCTATCCGGTCGGGGACGCCAACGCGGCAATCGGCCACGCAGGGCCAGAATCGGCGTCGATGTCGGACGAACAGCTCGCTTACCCGGAACTTGCTGCAGCCGGAATGTGGACGACGCCTAGCGAACTTGTTCGCCTGGGGTCGCTGGTCGCGCGTTCGCGCAATACCGAACACTTCTTCCTCGATCAGGGTTTGGCGCGGCAGTTGGTACCCGACAATGCGGGTGAGCCCGGCCTCGGGTTCGGCCTCAACAATGACGGCGATGGCGTGGCCTTTGTCCATAGCGGACACAACCCCGGCTACAGCGCACGGTGGATCAACTACGCCGACGGTCGGGCAAGCGTGGCTGTGCTGACCAATTCCGATAGCGGCGGTGATCTTATCCGCGAGATCCTGAGTGCCATTGGCCATATCTATGGCTGGAAGCAGGACGCACACGAAGTGCGCGAAACGATTGCGCCCGGAGCAGCCGCCATGCAGGCCATCGCTGGCCAATACGGTTGGAGCAGCGAGGACGATGATCCTTTCCTGACAATCTCCATCGTCGACGGGGAACTTTGGGTGGATGGCGCCGTGGTCGACAGGGCCCGGCTCCACGCACAAAGCGGAACGCGTTACTTCGTGACGAAGGGACTCAACTTCGAGGCCGAACTCGACGTTGCGGGCAAGGTGACCGCGATCATCGTGCAGGATGAAATCCGGCTGGTGCCGCTGGGCTGAGCCTCAGGCCGGGGACGGGTGCGCTATAGTCCCGACAGGTATCCCTCGAACTCGCTGTCGTACTTGATCGCGATGCCTCGGAAGAGCGCGGCGATCTCGTTGAGTTCGGTCTGGCCAGCACAACTATGCTGGCGCGCAGCAAACCGCGCCCCATCGAGCGCGGCGGCGATTTCGAGGTTCGACCCGTCGGTACAAATCACATCGTCTGCTCCATAGTAAGGCAGCTCGGCCAACCGGGACAGCGATGTCTGGCTTAGTCGCGTTTCGATCATGGAGGCATCCTCCGGTGCGATCGGCAGATCGTTGCGACGGGTCGTGACGACCGAGGTGCCCGGGGTCCAGCGGTAGCCGGCTGTGCGGACAAACCACTGGCCTTCCATCCGGTAGACCATCACCTGCTGCGACGCGGGCCGAGGGTTGAGGCTGGCGCGCATCGTGGCCGAATACGCCACATCGACCTCGGGCAGAGCTGCGCACACGTCGGAGAGGTGGCCATCAGTGGAAGCTTCTGCAGCTGGGCAGTCTTCTATCGCCGGAACACCGATTAGGCCGGTTGCGAGTGCAAACGCATATGCGATCATGGCTAGTCCCCTGTTATTCCCTAGAAATAGAGCGCTTAGGAACCTGAACCCAACCTGTAGCCAACCAAAAAGGGCGCCACCATCGCTGGTGACGCCCCCTTGGTGATCCGGTTTAGGATCGAAGCGTAAGCTGGGCTTACTTCAGTTCGACGGTACCGCCGGCTGCTTCGATCTTGCCCTTGATCTCTTCGGCTTCTGCCTTGTTCACGCCTTCCTTGAGCGGCTTCGGCGCGCCTTCGACGAGGGCCTTTGCTTCGGTCAGACCAAGACCCGTGATGGCACGGACTTCCTTGATGACCTGGATCTTCTTGCCACCGTCGCCGGTGAGAACGACGTCGAATTCGTCCTTTTCTTCAGCAGCTGCACCGGCGTCGCCGCCGCCAGCCGGGCCAGCAACAGCAACTGCAGCAGCGGCGCTAACGCCCCACTCTTCTTCCAGTGCCTTGGCAAGTTCAGCCGCTTCCATGACGGTCAGCGACGACAGTTCTTCAACAAGCTTGGCAATATCAGCCATGATGTATCACTCCAAAATATAGGCGGGACGTTTCTTGCGTCCCAAAAATGTTTCGTCTCTCGTGCGAGAAAGCGTCTCTTACGCAGCGTCCTTGGCGCCATAGGCACCGAAGACACGAGCGAGCTTGGCAGCAGGCGCATTGACGACCTGTGCGATCTTGGTTGCCGGTGCATTGACCAGCCCCACGATCTTGCCGCGCAGTTCGTCGAGGCTCGGCATGGAGGCGAGGGCCTTCACACCAGCTTCGTCGAGTACCTGCGTGCCCATCGATCCACCGACGATTTCCAGCTTGTCGTTCGACTTGGCGAACTCGACAGCAGCCTTGGCGGCTGCAACCGGGTCTTCCGACCAGGCCAGTGCTGTCGGACCGGAGAGATACTCTTCGATGCCGACATAATCGGTGTCTTTCAGGGCGAGCTTGGCGAGACGGTTCTTCGCGACCTTGTAGGACGCACCGGCTTCACGCATCTTCGTGCGCAGTTCGGTGGACTGGTCCACCGTCAGGCCGAGATTGCGGGTGACAACCACCACGCCAACCTCGTTGAAGACACTGTTCAGCTGTGCGACCGCTTCGGTTTTTTGCGAACGATCCATGCCGTACTCCTTCACTATGGCCGACCGCGTATTCGTGCGGACGACCGGCTCAAATCACGATGCAGCTCATGCCACGCCGTAAGGGTCCGTTGATGGGGAAGGAGCATGCCGAAGCATGTTGGTGGGCGAACCGCGAGGGGTTTGCCTGAAAATCTCTTTTCCCCGTCTAGGCTGGAAATTAAGAGCCGCCAATTCGGCTCACCAACTGTCTCGGACGGATGACCGGCGAACCGGTCGAGCGCGCATTTAGCGAAAATGGGCAGAGTGTCAAGAATTGCATTCTGCGCGCTTTTGGTTGAGCGGTACGTCTCAGGATCGGGGGAATAATGGGAGCGCCGCGACTGGCGTACGCCCTGTCATCGCTAAGACAGCAGTTTTCCTGGACAGTTTGGATCGTATCGCGAGCGTTGGCTCGCGGAGAGGGTTGTGAGGAATGCGTTTGAGTGTTGTGGGATTGATTGCCGGCTTGGGACTAATTGCGTTTGGCGGGCTCGATGCCCACCAGGCAAACACGTACGGCGAGCGGCAGGACATTACGATGGACGAGCTCGCGTCCGGCGAGCCGGTTGAAGGCTGGTATCGTATCACCGGGGCGACCTGGAATGAGCTCCAATCACTTTACCAGGAAGATGAGCAGAACGGTCAGATCCAAAGCAACGGCATGCTCGTTTTCGTCTTGCCCGAGACAATCGAGCCGATGGAACAGGCACGGCTGATGATGCCGCAAGAGGGCGCAGAACTTGCCGATGCCATCGAGCAGGCGCGCGCGCTCGACATGCGGATCCAGCAAGGTGAAATGTACGTCGCCCAGCAAGAAGCGGCTGGTGCGCCGGTGGACGAGACGCAGATAGCCGATGCGATTGCGGCGCTCGATGAACTGGAAGCTCTGGAAGCCGGATACGCCCGAGCCGAAACTATCGAAGGACTGATCAGCAGTGATCTGCCACACGGCTGGACGCGGGAAGAAGCGTTGCAAATCGGTGGTCCCGGTCTCGCGCCCGATTTCATGGTGATTGAGCCGGGCTGGGAGCCTGCCAGCATGAGCCGCTCGCTCGGCATGATCGGTGCTGGGATTGTCCTGCTGTTGGTGATGGGCTTCATCTTCTTTCGCGGGAGAAGGGAAGACGAAGAAGCCGAGAGTTTCGACGAGGCCAGCTAGGGCAAAACAAGAGAGCGGGCGCTCGAACGCCCGCTCTCCGTTGCTCGTGTATCGCAGTGCTGGCCAACGGGCCGTATGCTGCTGATGTGCGTTTGTCCTACATCTGATCTGCCGCGTCTTCCAGCATATCCGCTTCTTCTTCCAGGTTTTCCGCGTGCTCTTCAAGAGCGGCTTCGTCGGCTTCAGAGGTGGCTGCGTCCGCGCGCTCTTCGGCGAGTTCTGAGTGGGCCTCTGCAACGTCAGCCTGCTCGTCCATCATGTCGCCCTGGGCTTCCATGATATCGTCCGCTTCTTCTCCGGCTTCCTCCGCTGGACCATCACACGCGGTGACGGCAAAGGCGAGTGGTGCGGCGATGAAAATAAGCTTTTTCATGTTGTAATCCTTCCAGAATTTTTTGGCTTCCGTTATGCCGACCCAACGGGTCAGGTTTTCGCGTGTTCCAAAAAAACTCTGATCAGGCGTTCCAGATGCGGAGCGCAAACCAGCCTCCATGCATCAGGTAGAGACAGATGATCGACGCTGCGGTCAATTGAGTCATGCCGATCAATGTACTGACCCGGTTACCTCGGCGACGCCAGAACCAGACCGCGCTGATCACCACGACGAATGGTGCTGCGAACGTGATCGCAAAGACGAGCCACCCCATGATTGTCGGTTGACCAAGCAACTCGAAACTGCCGGTGCCAAACAGCATCAAGGGTGCGATTGCTGCCGCGAGGGCCACGACAAGCGCCAGGGTTGGCAGAACGCGAGGGGCGACGCCGCCTCGTTCCGCAAGCTTTCCTCTGAACGCCCCAAAAAGCCACACCGGCGTGTAGATCGCTGCTGCAACTGAAACTGCGCCGATCAAGACCACAGTGATCAACTTGAGCCACATCTGGGCTGTGCTCGACCTGCGATAGGTCACGGTCCCGGATTGCAGTACGAACCCATCGCCGTCAGCCAGTGCGATGAGACCCGGCGCGCTTTCGCCCTCTGCGTGAAAACGCCCGTCTCCCACATGCGTCCAGTTCTTGCCCTTGAAGCGCAAGCTATCGCCTTCGAGCCGGGCGCCTTCCCACTGGGACAGGCCGATCAATGGAGCCAGGAAGCTGCGCCGCGGCGTCGAGGTCTGAAACTGTCCGGAGAGCATCTGTCGCAGCTCTTCAGGGATGGGCGCCGCCACAATCGAAGGCTCCCTTGCCTCGCGCTCGAGGTAGGCACGAACTGCGGTCGCAACATCGGCCAGCGCCGGGGAAGTCATGTTCATCAGGACCACGTAGCCCGCGTTCAGCTCTGGCGCATATCGTGCAGTCGACACGAAGCCATCGATCGATCCGTCATGGCCGAAGAAAGTCACTCTGCCTTCAAGGTTGGGATCGTTACCGAGCGAATATCCGAACTGTAGACCTGCCCTCGCCGCGTCGGAAGAACTCGGGCGCTCAATGCGATCAATACTTGCCGAAGAAAGCAATTGCTCACCGCGCCAGGTGCCGCGACGCAGCATCAACATCGGAAGCAACGCCAGTTCGCTGGCGGAAACGTTCAATGAGCCGCTGGGTCTGCCCACGATCTCGACAAATGGTTCTGGCGTCATTCCATCGAAGGAGAAGCTGTCTGCAAGATTCCGCTCCACCGCTGCCGTTCGCGTCCAGCTGGCGTTCTCAATGCCAAGAGGTCCAAAGACATGCTCTGCGACATAATCCTCGAATTGCTGACCCGATACGATCTCGACGATGCGGCCAGCAATTACTGGCCCGGCATTGCTGTACGACGTCCGCGAGCCCGGCCGCCAACGAGAACGGTATGGGCCATACAGCCTTACTGCGTCGGCGATTGTGTATTCCGATCCTTCGATCAGATAGTGCCTGAAAGCGATATCGTTCAGGCCTGCTGTATGCTCCAGCAAATGGACCACGCGCACCGGGTCTGTCGCCTCCCAAGGGTTATCGATCACCAGATCGGGCAAGTAATCTGACACCGGACCGTTGAGTTGAAGACGGCCGTCCTCGACCAGTTGCATAATCGCGATCGCAGTGAAACTCTTGCTGATCGATCCGGCCCTGAAGATCGTTTCATCGTCAACCGGGCGTTCGCGTGCCAAATCGCTTGTGCCAAAATTCTCAAGGAAGCGCAGCTCCCCTCCTTCGATAACGGCCACTGCTGTCCCGGGAACCTCTGCTTCCTCTACTATCCCTTCGATCTCGCCTCGCAGTTCCGGAGGAAGTGGCTGCACCTGAGCTTGCGCGCCAGACGAAATGGCGATCGAGGTCGCGAGTATCGCCAGTGCCGCTCTTACGCAGCTTGGCACCATCGAGCGGAGCCAGTTCATGCAACGGGGAAATCGCTGAGAATGCGACATATCAGTTCTCTTTCCTCGGGGAGCTTCGCCGAGCTTCTGATGCGCGTTCAGTCCGGCTATTCCTCGCATCTGCAAGGTCAGTAAAAGCTTTGCGCGGCGGTACGTGGCGACGTCCCTGTTGAAGCAGGAACGCCGCGTTGGACCTTAATCGGATTCGAAGCGGGTGCCATACTCCAGCAAGTCGCCCGGTTGGCACTCCAGTTCGCGGCAGATCGCCTCCAGTGTGGAGAAACGGATCGCTTTGGCCTTGCCGGTCTTGAGGATCGAGAGGTTGGCGAGGGTCAGGCCGACACGCTCGGCTAGCTCGGTCAGCGTCATGCGGCGTTCGTGCAGCAGGTCGTCCAATTTGACCATGATCTTGGTTCCTTCTGAATCAGCGCCCATCACACGGTTCCTTCCAGGTCGTCGCGCATCGCGGTGCCGTGGCGGAACACGCGGGCGAGGATGAAGAGGACGAGGACAAGCAGAATGCCGCCGAAGTCGAGGCTTGCATCGACAGAGCCGGTCTCTTCACCGATCGTCTGTGCGATGAAGACGCCCAATCCGGCAACGGGCAGCGCCAGCACGTTTATTGCGAGCGCAATCCACGCCATCGTAGTCAGGCGGTCTCCATTGGCGGGCGCGAAGGGGTCGCCTTCGCCCACGCTCTTGGCGATGTTGAGCATGGCCCAGAGGAAGCGCCAGGCGAGGAACAGCAGTCCGGCAACCGCAGCCAGGAAGGCCGACACAAGCACCTTGTTGCCCATTGTCAGCTCACCCGATGCAAGTTCTCCGGCGAATTCTGCGCCAAAGATGAACACGCCGGGTATGGCAATCGCGACGATGATGCCGGCAAAGGCGATTACGCCGAGCATGAAATAAATGATGGCCTTGGCGGCTATCAGCAGCGGATCATTGGTGAGTGTGCTCATAAGAGGTCCCCTCTTTGAATTGGCTTAGGCCAGCATCGTGGCAGTGACGGCCACAGGCTGCGCATCCATGGGCACGCTGGTAACGGCGGTAAAGCTGGTGGCCATGATGACGATGGCAGCAAAAGCGGCGAGTGCATTGTTGGTAAAACGGGTCATTTATCGATCTCCTTTATCTCGTTTGTTGAAAAACGATATGATCGATTCGATTCTTATTGTCAATCAATAATATTGAAAAACGATATGCAGCGTATCGTTTTGCGTTAAGCAGGGAGGATGCAGGGTGACGAAGTTGACATCGTGACGATAGCTCAATGCGGTTCTTTATCTTGCTATATCAATGCTTTGCATATCAGAAACGAAGTTGACACATGGGCGGCATAGCCTCCGGGGTCCGGAGGCACCTGTTATCTTCCGGCCTGCCAAATTGGCATATCTGTAGGAAAGTTCTCCGTGCGCGATGACGGACGAATCAGTCGGCGGGCGCGACTTTCGCCATCAGGCCGAGCGGGCGCCCGTCATTGTCCTCTACAAAAACCACCCATTCCTCGGTCCCGTCTTCGTGCGTGTGGATGCGGTGCGGGGCGCTCGCCACTTTTGCTCCGGCGGCTTCGATCCGGGCAAGGCTGCCGTGCAGGCCTGCGACGGTGAAATAGAGGATCGATTCCGGCCCTGCCTCGCCCTCGACCAGCATCAGCCGCGTGCCCTGACAGGAGAAGAAGGCCATATTGCCCGCATCAAACAGCGGCTCGAGCCCCAACACATCCCGGTACCAGGTCCGCGCCGCGTCGATATCGCTTACCGTCCGCGCGATCTGGCCGATGGTGCCGATTGTTGAAGTGCCTTCTGTCATAGCCGTTTGTCCTTTCACCATTGCCGAGTCCGCTGCCACGCCCGTCCACCGCCGCAGCTCGGCCCTGCTGGAAAGCCCCAGCTTGCCGAGAATGTTGGAGACGTGGAACTTGACCGCATCGAGGCTCACCCCCTGCCGCGCCGCGATCTGCGGATTGGAAAGCCCATGCCGCACCCCCTCCGCCACCCGCCACTCGGCAGGCGTAAGAGTGTCAGGATGCGCAGGGCGTCCACGAGGGCGGGCATTGCTCATGGGGAGCGGGTGTAGCGGATGGTGAGGGGATTTTCCCTACCCGGCTAGTTTGGGAGCAGACTTCTTAACCCGTTCTTGGAGCCTTAGTCGCTCACGTGCCAGCGAGACGAATCTCTGATCGACCGCTTCGGAGAACTCGTCAGGTTTGACTTTGGATAGCAACCAATCATCGAGGGACAATCCAGCTTTCGCTGCTCGACGCTCCTCATAGTTGAGTTGCGCAACTGAGACATTGGACTTTCTGAGGGTTACTTGGGCATGCGCGTCAACAGTCGGGTAGAGAGGCGTCCGACGATTTCGCGGACGATTGTCGAAATTGAAATCCTCTGGATAGCTTGGATCGTGCTGGAATAGGATTCTGGATTGCTCGGCTGGCTTTGGAGTTATGTCTTGCAGTTTTCCGCCAAGGTCGCGCCAGACCGCGTGAAACTCGGCCGTCAGCATGACATTTGGCCATTCCCAGATAGTCCAACCAAACACGATGGATCCACCGTCGTGCCTCACTTTCTCGATAACGCCATCGCTACACCAGCCATACAGACCAAATGGATCGTCAACGACCGGCACATAAGCTGGCGTAGGCCCGCCGAGTTTCGCAGCGAAATCTACGATTTTATCAGTTATTGCGGGAGGTGTTGTTTCAGTTATCTCACCTGCTTGAGCGCGCTCAGAGGCGAGCTGCCTTTTTGACGCTTCGCGAATTTCGTCAAATGTCATCATCGGGCGCAAATATTCGTCACGTTTGATCCAGTCCACCCCATTGACCGAATCCAACACGGCTCCTATATAGCCGCCATCGCTGAAATGCTTCGAGCAAGGTGGGCCTTAACGCGGGGGTTCATCAAAGAACGGAAGCTTCGGCATCTGCGTGAGACAACTGGATCAAGGCTGCGAAGGCAGTGCTCCCAACCGGAGCGCGCCTGTTTGCGGCCTTTTTGGCGTCCGGCACCTCTCACGCGACCTTCCCGCACAGCTTGATTTATCAGCGCCGATACGCGTCGGCGCGCATACGCGAAGAAGAGGCCCGTCCTTATTATGGCGACCAAAGCGAAAGCTCCTGAACTCCAGGGTTCCAAGAAGAAGCGCATCCGCAAGATCTTCGGCGACATCCACGAAGCCGTGGAAATGCCGAACCTTATCGAGGTGCAGCGCGAAAGCTACGAACAGTTCCTGCGCTCCGATCCGGCGACCGACTATGTGTCCGGCCTGGAAAAGACGCTGCGCAGCGTTTTCCCGATCCGCGATTTCGCCGGGACTGCCGAACTCGACTTCGTGAATTACGAGCTTGAGCCGCCGAAGTACGACACCACCGAATGCCGCCAGCGCGGCATTACCTATGCAGCCCCGATGAAGGTGACGCTGCGCCTGATCGTGTTCGAAGTCGACCAGGAAACTGAAACCCGCTCCGTGCTCGATATCAAGGAGCAGGACGTTTATATGGGCGACATGCCGCTCATGACCGGGAACGGCACGTTCATCATCAATGGCACCGAGCGCGTGATCGTGAGCCAGATGCACCGTTCGCCGGGTGTGCTGTTTGACCATGACCGCGGCAAGACGCACTCTTCGGGCAAGTTCCTCTTCGCTGCCCGCGTTATTCCGTACCGTGGTTCGTGGCTCGATTTCGAATTTGACGCCAAGGACATCGTCAACGTGCGTATCGACCGCAAGCGCAAGCTGCCGGTCACCGCGCTGCTTTATGCACTGGGCCTCGATAGCGAAGAGATCCTCGATCACTTCTATGACAAGGTCACCTGGAAGCGTGCCGGTGGCAAGGGCAAGAAGAAGACTGGCGAGGGCTGGGAAATCCCGTTCGTCGCTGAAAGCTGGCGCGGTGCCAAGCCGGCCTTCGCGCTGGTTGATGCCAAGACCGGTGAAGAAGTCTTCCCGGCTGGCCAGAAGGTATCCCCTCGCGCTGCGAACAAGGCGGAAAAGGATGGTCTCAAGACCCTGCTGATCCCGACCGAGGAAATCTTCGGCCGTTACGCCAGCGCCGACCTGATCGACGAGAAGACCGGCCGCATCTACATCGAAGCGGGCGAGGAAGTCTCGCCGGAGAATCTCGAAAAGCTCGACGCTGCCGGTATCGACCAGCTCGAACTGCTCGACATCGACCATGTCACCACCGGTGCATGGATGCGCAACACGATGGCTGTCGACAAGGCAGAGAACCGCGAAGAAGGCCTCGAAGCCATCTACAAGGTGATGCGTCCGGGCGAACCGCCGACCAAGGAAACCGCGGAAGCGCTGTTCGAAGGCCTGTTCTTCGACGGCGAGCGCTATGACCTTTCCGCAGTTGGCCGCGTGAAGCTCAATATGCGTCTTGGCCTTGATGCCGAAGACACCGTCACCACTCTGCGCAAGGAAGACATCCTTGCTGTGGTGAAGGAACTTGTCGACCTGAAGGACGGCAAGGGCGAAGTCGATGACATCGACAACCTCGGCAACCGCCGCGTGCGTTCGGTGGGCGAGCTGCTGGAAAACCAGTACCGCGTCGGCCTGCTGCGCATGGAGCGTGCTGTGAAGGAGCGCATGAGCTCGGTCGACGTGTCGACTGTCATGCCGAATGACCTGATCAACGCGAAGCCTGCGGTTGCTGCCGTGCGTGAATTCTTCGGCTCTTCGCAGCTGTCGCAGTTCATGGACCAGACCAACCCGCTGTCGGAAGTCACCCACAAACGCCGCGTTTCGGCGCTTGGCCCGGGTGGTCTTACACGTGAGCGCGCTGGCTTCGAAGTCCGCGACGTTCATCCGACGCACTATGGTCGTATCTGCCCGATTGAAACGCCGGAAGGCCCGAACATCGGTCTGATCAACTCGCTGTCGACCTTCGCCCGCGTGAACAAGTACGGTTTCATCGAAACGCCGTACCGTTCGGTGAAGGACGGCAAGGTGTCGAAGGAGGTGAACTACCTCTCGGCGATGGAAGAGCAGAAGCACACCGTCGCGCAGGCATCGGCTGAAACCGACAAGAAGGGCCAGTTCGTCGAAGAGCTCGTCTCGGCGCGCCAGAACGGCGAGTTTGTGATGAGCCCGAACGAGCAAGTCACGCTGATGGACGTTTCGCCCAAGCAGCTCGTCTCGGTCGCCGCATCGCTCATTCCATTCCTGGAAAACGATGACGCCAACCGCGCGCTGATGGGATCGAACATGCAGCGTCAGGCTGTGCCGCTGGTCAAGGCCGAAGCGCCTTGGGTCGGTACCGGCATGGAAGAAACTGTTGCCCGCGACTCCGGTGCTGCGATCGGCGCGACCCGCGGCGGTATTGTCGACCAGGTTGACGCCACACGCATCGTGATCCGTGCCTCGGGTGAAGTCGATACGACGAACCCGGGCGTGGACATCTACACGCTGCAGAAGTTCCAGCGCTCCAACCAGAACACCTGCGTCAACCAGCGTCCGCTGGTGAAGGTGGGTGACGTGGTCGAGCAGGGCGACATCATCGCAGACGGTCCCTCGACCGACCTGGGTGAACTCGCACTCGGCAAGAACGCGCTCGTCGCCTTCATGCCGTGGAATGGCTACAACTATGAGGACTCCATCCTCATTTCCGAGCGTATCGTGAAGGACGACGTCTTCACCTCGATCCACATCGAGGAATTCGAAGTCATGGCTCGCGACACGAAGCTTGGCCCGGAAGACATCACCCGCGACATTCCGAACGTCGGCGAGGAAGCCCTGCGCAACCTCGACGAGGCGGGCATCGTCTACATCGGTGCCGAAGTGCACCCGGGCGACATTCTGGCCGGCAAGATCACGCCGAAGGGCGAAAGCCCGATGACGCCGGAAGAAAAGCTGCTGCGCGCCATCTTCGGTGAAAAGGCCAGCGACGTGCGCGACACCTCGCTCCGCCTGCCGCCGGGCGTTGCAGGGACCGTCGTGGAAGTCCGCGTCTTCAACCGTCACGGTATCGAAATTGATGACCGTACGCGCGCCATCCAGAACGAGGAAATCGAACGCCTCAAGAAGGATAGCGAAGACGAGCGCAACATCCTCAACCGCGCGACCTACAACCGCCTTGCAGAAATGCTCGACGGCCAGACCGCTTCTGCCGCGCCGAAAGGCGTGAAGAAGGGCACCAAGATCGATGCGTCGGTTCTGGAAGGTGTCGACAAGCGCGATTGGTTCAAGTTCGCCGTTGCCGATGACAACATGCAGGCTCAGCTCGAAGCTGTGAAAGGCCAGTATGATGAAGCGGTAAAGGCCATCAAGGACAAGTTCGAGGACCGCAAGGAGAAGCTTGAGCGTGGTGACGAGCTCGCTCCGGGCGTGCTCAAGATGGTCAAGGTCTTCGTTGCCGTGAAGCGCAAGCTGCAGCCGGGCGACAAGATGGCCGGCCGTCACGGTAACAAGGGTGTGATTTCGCGCATCCTGCCGGAAGAAGACATGCCGTTCCTCGAAGACGGTACGCCGGTCGATATCGTGCTCAACCCGCTGGGCGTGCCTTCGCGCATGAACGTCGGGCAGATCTTCGAAACCCACCTCGGTTTCGCAGCGCGTGGCCTTGGCCACCAGATCGCCGAGCAGCTCGACGAATGGCGTGCAGCCAATCCCGACATCACGGCAGGCAAGCCGCCTGCCGCGCTCGTGGACAAGCTGAAGGACGTCTACGGCGAGCAGTATCACGGTGACATCACCAGCCGCACCAACGAAGAGCTGGCCGAACTCGCCGGAAACCTGCGCGCAGGTGTTCCGATGGGCACTCCGGTGTTCGACGGCGCGAACGAAGGTGACGTGACCGACATGCTGCTGAAGGCAGGCTACGATTCATCGGGCCAGTCGACACTGTATGACGGCCGCACCGGTGAAGCGTTTGACCGCAAGGTGACCGTGGGCGTGATCTACATGCTCAAGCTGCACCACCTGGTCGACGACAAGATCCACGCCCGCTCGATCGGCCCGTACTCGCTTGTCACCCAGCAGCCGCTGGGCGGTAAGGCGCAGTTCGGTGGCCAGCGCTTCGGTGAGATGGAGGTCTGGGCACTCCAGGCCTACGGCGCCGCCTACACCTTGCAGGAAATGCTGACGGTCAAGTCGGATGACGTGATCGGCCGTACCAAGGTCTACGAAGCGATCGTCAAGGGTGACGATACCTTCGAAGCCGGCATTCCGGAGAGCTTCAACGTTCTCGTCAAGGAAATGCGCTCGCTGGGCCTCAACGTCGAACTCACCAGCCTGACGGATGGCACCGATGACGACGATGACGATCCTGCGCTGATGGCAGCTGAATAACAGGGGTCAGGCGGCCCCACGGGTCGCCTCCCCGCCAACCCCTGTTAATCCCCCCAAGGGAAGTGAAAAATGAACGAACTGACCAAATTCACCAACCAGCTCTCCAAGCCGGAGACGTTTGACCAGATCCAGATCGGTCTTGCCTCGCCCGAGCGCATTCGCAGCTGGTCCTTCGGCGAAATCAAGAAGCCGGAAACGATCAACTACCGCACGTTCAAGCCGGAACGTGATGGCCTGTTCTGCGCGCGCATCTTCGGTCCGGTGAAGGATTACGAGTGTCTGTGCGGTAAGTACAAGCGCATGAAGTACAAGGGCGTCGTCTGCGAAAAGTGCGGCGTTGAAGTCACCGTCACCAAGGTGCGTCGTGAGCGCATGGGCCACATCGAGCTTGCTGCTCCGGTTGCGCACATCTGGTTCCTGAAGTCGCTGCCCTCGCGCATCGGCCTGCTGCTCGACATGCAATTGAAGCAGCTCGAGCGCGTGCTGTACTTCGAAAGCTACATCGTCACCGAGCCGGGCCTGACCCCGCTGGAGAAGTTCCAGCTGCTCACTGAAGACGAGCTTCTGGAAGCACAGGACGAGTACGGCGAAGACGCCTTTACCGCCGGCATCGGTGCCGAAGCAGTCAAGCTGATGCTGATGGACCTCGACCTTGAACAGGAACGTGCGGATCTGCTCGAAGAGCTGGAAACCACTAAGTCCAAGCTCAAGCCTGCCAAGATCATCAAGCGTCTGAAGGTCGTTGAAAGCTTCATCGATTCGGGCAACCGTCCGGAATGGATGATCCTTGAAGTCGTGCCGGTCATTCCGCCCGAACTGCGCCCGCTGGTGCCGCTGGACGGTGGCCGTTTCGCGACCTCGGATCTCAACGATCTCTATCGCCGTGTGATCAACCGTAACAACCGCCTGAAGCGCCTGATGGAGCTGCGCGCGCCGGACATCATCGTCCGCAACGAAAAGCGCATGCTGCAGGAAGCTGTCGATGCGCTGTTCGACAACGGTCGCCGCGGCCGCGTGATCACGGGTGCCAACAAGCGTCCGCTGAAGTCGCTTTCCGACATGCTCAAGGGCAAGCAAGGCCGCTTCCGCCAGAACCTTCTGGGTAAGCGCGTCGACTATTCGGGCCGTTCGGTCATCGTGACCGGCCCTGAGCTTAAGCTGCACCAGTGCGGTCTGCCCAAGAAGATGGCGCTCGAACTGTTCAAGCCGTTCATCTACGCTCGCCTCGATGCGAAGGGTCTCTCGATGACCCTCAAGCAGGCGAAGAAGTGGGTCGAGAAAGAACGCAAGGAAGTCTGGGACATCCTTGACGAAGTGATCCGCGAGCACCCGGTTCTTCTGAACCGCGCGCCGACGCTTCACCGTCTTGGCATCCAGGCGTTCGAGCCGGTGCTGATCGAAGGCAAGGCCATCCAGCTGCACCCGCTCGTCTGCTCGGCCTTTAACGCCGACTTCGACGGTGACCAGATGGCTGTCCACGTTCCGCTGAGCCTCGAAGCCCAGCTGGAAGCGCGCGTGCTGATGATGTCGACCAACAACATCCTCTCGCCTGCCAACGGTAAGCCGATCATCGTTCCTTCGCAGGACATGGTTCTGGGTCTCTACTACCTTTCGATGGACCGCGAAGGCGAGCCGGGCGAAGGCAAGGTGCTGGCCGATATCGACGAGGTGCATCAGGCGCTTTACGTCGGTGCGGTTACGCTGCACTCGAAGATCCACACCCGCGTTCCGCAGACGGATGAGAACGGCAAGGAATACATGGCGCGCGTGGAAACCACGCCGGGCCGCATGCTGATCGGCGAATGCCTGCCGAAGTCGCACACCGTTCCCTATGACGTGGTGAACCGCCTTCTGACGAAGAAGGAAATCGGTGACGTGATCGATCAGGTCTACCGTCACACCGGTCAGAAGGACACGGTGCTGTTTGCCGATGCCATCATGGCGCTTGGCTTCCGCCACGCGTTCAAGGCCGGCATCTCGTTCGGTAAGGACGACATGATCATTCCGGACAGCAAGAACGGCATGATCGAAGAAACCAAGGCGCTGGTTGCCGATTACGAGCAGCAGTACCAGGATGGCTTCATCACCCAGCAGGAAAAGTACAACAAGGTGATCGACGCGTGGTCGCGTTGCGGTGACCAGGTTGCGAACGCCATGATGGACGAGATTAAGGCGATGCCGAAGGACGACGATGGTCGTCAGGCGGAAATCAACTCGATCTACATGATGAGCCACTCGGGCGCGCGTGGTAGCCCCGCGCAGATGAAGCAGCTTGCCGGTATGCGCGGCCTCATGGCCAAGCCGTCGGGCGAGATCATCGAAACCCCGATCATCTCGAACTTCAAGGAAGGTCTGACCGTTCTTGAATACTTCAACTCGACCCACGGCGCGCGTAAAGGCTTGGCCGACACCGCTCTTAAGACGGCAAACTCGGGTTACCTGACCCGCCGTCTCGTCGACGTGTCGCAGGACTGTGTCATCGTGGAAGAGGACTGCAAGACCAAGAACGCGCTGGACATGCGTGCCATCGTTCAGGGCGGCTCGGTTATCGCCTCGCTCGGCGAACGTATCCTTGGCCGTACGGTTGCCGAAGACATCATCAATGCCAGCACCGACGAAGTCATCGTCAAGGCCGGCACGATGGTGGACGAAGCGCTGGTGAAGGAAATCGAGGAGGCCGAAGTACAGGTCGCCAAGATCCGTTCGCCGCTCATCTGTGAAGCCGAGCAGGGCGTTTGCGCGACCTGTTATGGCCGTGACCTTGCTCGCGGTACGCCGGTGAACATCGGTGAAGCTGTCGGCGTTATCGCCGCACAGTCGATCGGTGAGCCGGGCACCCAGCTGACCATGCGTACCTTCCACATCGGTGGTGCGGCGCAGGTGAACGAAACCAGCCACCTCGAAAGCATCTCGGACGGTAAGGTCGTGTACCGCGACATGCCGACGATCACCGACAAGAAGGGCCGTCGCCTTTCGCTCGCCCGCTCGGGCGAAATGGTCGTGGTCGATAACGAAGGCCGCGAACGCGCCATCCACCGTGTGCCTTACGGTACTGTCCTGATGTTCAAGGACGGCGCCAAGGTTAAGGAAGGCGATCGTCTGGCAGAGTGGGATCCGTTCACCCTGCCGATCATCACCGAACAGGCGGGTACCGTCCGCTACCAGGATCTTGTCGAAGGCAAAACACTGGAAGAGCGTGTGGACGATGCCACCGGTATCGCCCAGCGTGTGGTGACCGAATACCGCGCCACGGGTCGTTCGAAGAAGGAAGACCTGCGTCCGCGCCTGACTTTCCTTGGTGAAGACGATGCCAAGGGCAAGGGCAAGACCAAGAAGGGCGAAGAAACCGAAGCACAGCGTTACATGCTGGCTCCGGGCACGACGCTCTCGGTTGAAGACGGTCAGGAAGTCGAAGCGGGTGACATCCTTGCGCGTGCATCGCGTGAAGCTGCCAAGACGCGCGACATCACCGGTGGTCTGCCGCGTGTTGCCGAGCTGTTTGAAGCGCGCATTCCGAAGGATGCTGCCGTGATCGCCAAGATCTCCGGCCGGATGGAATTCATCCGTGACTACAAGGCGAAGCGCAAGATCGCGATCGTTCCGGAAGAGGGCGATCCGGTCGAATACCTGGTTCCCAAGACCAAGGTGATCGACGTGCAGGAAGGCGACTTTGTGAAGAAGGGCGATACGCTCATCTCCGGTTCGCCGAACCCGCATGACATTCTGGAAGTTCTCGGCATCGAGGCGCTCGCAGAGTACCTCGTGAACGAGATCCAGGAAGTCTACCGACTGCAGGGCGTGAAGATCAACGACAAGCACATCGAGGTGATCGTTCGCCAGATGCTGCAGAAGGTCGAGATCACTTTCGGTGGCGACACCACGCTGCTTCCGGGCGAGCAGGTCGATCTGGAAGAAATGAACGAAGCCAATGCCAAGCTTGCCCCGCGCAAGAAGAAGGCCGAAGGCACGCCGATCCTGCTCGGGATCACCAAGGCGAGCCTGCAGACGCGCTCGTTCATCTCCGCCGCTTCGTTCCAGGAAACCACCCGCGTGCTCACGCAGGCTGCGGTGGAAGGCAAGAAGGACACGCTGATCGGTCTCAAGGAGAACGTGATCGTGGGCCGCCTGATCCCGGCTGGCACGGGTGCCGGCATGAACCGCATGCGCGTGACGGCTTCGTCGCGCGACGCGGCCATCCGCGCCAAGTACAAGAAGGAGCAGGAAGCTCTCGCTGCCGCAGAGGAAGAAGAGGCAGCCGATGCCCCGATGTCCGAAGAGGAAATGGCAGCAGCAATGGCCGCAGCCGCACCGGCTCCGGCGGAAGAACCCAAGGCAGAGGATGGTGGCGAGGAATAAGCCCTCGTTCATCAGCGCTGGCTGACAAAGGCCCCGGGAGTTCACGCTTCCGGGGCTTTTTGTTTGTGGGGCTGATGGAGAAAGAAATGCGCAAGTCGTTGCTGGCCTTCACAGCGACTATAATGCTCTTCGGGTGTGGAGAGGACGCTTCGCGATCAGCCCAGGTGTCGCATGATGAAGCAGGCGCAGGTCGTATTGCCGCAGTCACAGCGCCCGAAACGCTCGCTGGTGATTGGCGCGTTGTGGCAATCAATGGCGAGGTTCTGCGCGAGACCGAGATCGTCAATCTGTCGGCTGACGAGAGCGAGATATGGTGGGAGCCGCGTTGTGCCGGTTTCGTCCGGCAATACGTCATCGAAGGCAATCGGCTGCTACTAGATCCGGTTTCGTCAGACGTGCCTCGGGAAGTCGATGGTCCGCCGATGCCGCCGCCACCTGTCTGCTTGGTCGCGCACCCTCCACGCCTCTCGGACATTGCGGAGATTTTCCACGAGGCCGATCATGTCCAGCAGACACAGAGCGATATCGTCGGCCCTTCGGGATTGATAATCTCAGGCGACCGGGGCAGCATTTTTATGTCTCCCCAATAATTATCGCTATTGCGAAGCATTCGCATTGCAATAGCGAACCGAAGCGTTATCATTTTTGCGAATCAATCGCAAAAGAAGGTTCGCATGTCCGAGAAACGCCCAAATTCCCGTGAGGCCCGTGCCGGTTCGGCTCGCAGTGCAGCTATTATCGAGCAATTGGCGCAGCCGCTCCGCCTTGCGTACCAAAGTCCTCGTGCAGTCCGGATTGTGATGGCGATCCGTCTGATTGCGCTGTGCGCGCAGAACGGCCGCGATCCCGTTGGGGAGCTGACATGCCAGATCGGCTCGGTCCCCGCAGCGCGTGCGGTGCTGGAACTTGCTGACTGTGCGGGGCAGGCATGGCCGGAGAATGTGCAGGTCTTCAAACCGTGTTGCTGCATGGTCAGCCCGGATGAGAATACCTTCGTTGGCATGATCAATGCGGCTCTTGCCGGTGACCGCGCCGCATTCACCCGCACGATCGAAGGTTTCATCTCCCGCAACCAGCATGACCGTCTCTACGCTCATGCGGTGGAAGCGGTGGCGCTCCTGCCCTGAGGGCGCGCCACCGTACGTTCCGCTCCGCCGATCAGCGGTTACGGCGACGCTCCCGCCGCCTTTCGCGTACTTCATCACGCGTCGGGATCAGTTCGCGAAGTTCCACAATCACCTCGTCCGCAGGAATGAACAGCAGGTCGTCCGTATGCGGATCGCCGGGATTGACGAAGCGCGCCCAACCGGTCGTGATCGCTCCGCCATAGGCCGGACGTGGTTGACCAAGAAGCATGGTGAAGCCCTGATAGCCCCGCTCTTGCGCCTGCAAGGCGGCGTGCAGCATGATCGAATCGATCGAGGAATAAGGGCTGCCCTGTGCGGAAATTGCCCACTGGCCGTCTTCGTCTGCCTCATCCGCCATCAGGCGTGACCGCTCGAGTCTCCACGTGTGGCTGGCACGATCTTCAAACTCGTCCACCTGCGCATAGTTCACGATCAGATTGAACAGACTATCGTTGTCGGTATCGTTCTGCAGCTCGATCGCCATCAGGTCATCGTAGCGTCGCTGCCACATCTCGTTGCCCGATAGCGCCAGCGAACCGAATAGCTCTTCGGGCGCCGCGCCTTCGCGCAAGCGGTCGGTCATCGCCAGAACTGCGCCAAAACTAGGCGCGGTCCACTGCGAACGGGCGGCAAACATGCGGCGTGCCATTTCCAGATCGCCCTCTTCTTCCATCTCGACAATGGAGAAGAAGTCGAGCAGCTCGACCACAGCCGCCTGATTGTCCTCCGGCTGGCCGCGATTGGTGCGCTCACTCATGTTGCGACGAGCGAACTGGGCGCGATCGCGTGCTTCGCTCCAGTTGTCAGCCAGACCATGCGCCACAGCGGCGCGCGCATAGGGCAGCGAACCGGTGTTCTCGGTCGCGATGCCTTCCAGCGTTGTAATCAGCGCTTCGTTGGCTGCGGCAGAATCCCCGAAACGGCCGACTTCATCGAGAGCGGCTGCATAACCGACCATAAAGACCGGCATGATCGCCGCTTCGCTGGAAAGCTTGATGTCCGCTTCCGGCGAAAGATCTCGCACAAAGCGGCTGTAGGTGTCGGAGAACAGGCTTGGCACGAAGCTGTATTGCATGTCTGCGATGTTCGCGAGTGAGGTGTCGCGCGCCAATTCCGGATTGCCCATGCGCAAATGTGCCGCAGCGGCGATGTTGTTGAAACTGAGTCCCATTGAACGGTCGAAATATGGGTTGCCGGCAAGTTCGGCCGCCTCTGCCTCGGCCCGGGCGATCTCGACATCGGTCAGTGCGCCGGCATAGTCCTCTGCCTCGATCCGGTGCAGCGCGCGTGCCAGGATCAGCGGTATACGGCGGACCGGGTTGCCTTCGCCATCTTCGCCGTCGATCAGCTGGGTGCACGCATCGACCCCGCGCTGGCCGAACCAGCGTGCGCTGGGCGTAGGTGTTTCGGGCGAGGGAGCGAACAGGCCTAGCAGCGTGATTGCACCCAGGAAGCGGGCGAATTGCTCACCCCCGGTCATATTGTTCGGTTCACCGTCGCAGCGAAGATATAGCGATGGCTCCCGCTGCGCATGGGCAGCGGTCGATGTGAATGCGCAGGCCGCCATCGCCGCCGCAGCAACTAGCTTTTTCATGATTGTGCGTCCCCTAGGTTTGATCCCTGCGGCTAACCATTAAGAATTGCGAGGAAAATTCAAGTGGCCTTGCACCATGCTTGTGGGTTGCGCGCCACACGTCTAACCGGACCAGCATGACCACGATTACCCGTTTCGCGCCTTCGCCAACCGGCACGCTGCATGTCGGCAATATCCGCACGGCACTGCACAACTGGATGCTCGCCCGGAAGAGCGGTGGACGCTTTATATTGCGGATCGACGATACCGATGCGGCGCGGAGCGAGGAGCGTTTTGTCGAGGCCATCCGTGCCGATCTCGATTGGTTGGGGCTGGCACCCGACGGGGAAGAACGCCAGTCCGCGCGGCTGGACCTGTATGATACCGCATTCGAAAAGCTCAAGGCGGCGGGCCGCGTCTATCCGGCTTACGAAACCCAGCAGGAACTGGAACTGAAGCGCAAGATTCAGCTGGGGCGTGGTTTGCCCCCGATCTATGATCGCGGTGCGCTCAAACTGTCGGACGAAGAGCGGGCAGCGAAAGAGGCGGAGGGTATTGCCCCGCACTGGCGCTTCAAGCTCGACCATGAAGAGATCATCGACTGGGAAGACGGCATTCGCGGACCGCAGAAGTTCGATCCGGCACAGCTGTCCGATCCGGTGATCCGCCGCGCCGACGGGTCCTGGCTCTACATGCTGCCGAGCGCGGTCGACGACATCGACATGGGCATTACCGATGTGCTGCGCGGGGAAGACCACGTCTCCAACACCGCGGTGCAAAAGCAGATGTTCGACGCTCTGCATGATGTCGGTTTCGATCATAGCGAATGCCCGGTCCACGATGCCTGCCCGCATTTCGCGCATGAGGCGTTGCTGGTGGGCAAGGAAGGGAAGCTGTCCAAGCGGCTCGGTTCGCTGGGCTGTGACGCTTTCCGGGAGCAGGGCATCGAACCCGAAGCACTCATCGCCATGCTGGCGCGACTGGGCACATCGCTGCCGGTCGAACCGATTGCCGATCGCGATGTCCTGCTGCAAACATTCGACCTTTCCACCTTCGGCCGCGCCCCTGCCAAGTTCGACCATGCAGAGCTGGAACGGGTGAACACCGCGATTGTCCATGCGATGGAGTTCGCCGAAGTGGCGGATCGACTGCCTGAAGGGATCGATGCTGCCGGTTGGCACGCCATCCGGCCGAACCTGACAACAGTCGGAGAGGCAGCAGAGTGGTGGCAGTTGGTGGTCGGGCCGATTGACGCTCGCGCGTTTGATGAGGACGACCGCACCTATCTCGCCGAGGCTGCCGAGATGCTCGCCTGGAGTGAAACCCCGTGGCAGGATCTGACCGGAGCACTCAAGGAAGCTACGGGACGCAAGGGCAAGGCGTTGTTCCTTCCGCTGCGGCAGGCGTTGACGGGCAAGGATCATGGCCCGGACATGGGTGAGCTGCTCCCGCTGATCGGTGAGGATCGCGCACGCGAACGCCTGAAGAGCGCTGCCGCAGACTGATTTTCGACGCAGTTCGTCGGCTCTGCATCGCATTTTGGCGAATCTTGCCGGTATTCACTTGACGGTCAGAGGAAGATCGCTAGGTCGTGCGATGTTACATCGTTACCTCATTCAGGAAACTACCCTCATGATCCGTAATTCCGTACTTCTCCTCGCGAGTGTTGCCCTCCCGCTGCCGGTTCTGGCGCAGGATGCACCGCAAGATAATGCACCTGAAACAACGGATCGCGCGGAGCCGTCGAATGACGACTTTCATGGCGTCATCTATGTGACCGCCGCCGGTGTCGACCGGCTGGACGTGATCGCGGGCACCTCTGTGATCAACGGTATCCAGTTGCAGCGTGAAAGCGCCGGGCAGGTGGGTGACATTCTGGTCAATGTGCCGGGTGTAACTTCCAGCAGCTTTGCCCCGGGTGCCGCGCGGCCGATCCTGCGCGGCCTTGGTGGTGACCGCGTGCGGGTCCTTAACGATGGTATCGGCACGCTTGATGCCTCGGGAGCATCGGATGACCACGCTGTTTCCGCCGACCCGCTGATTGCCGAGCGTATCGAAGTGCTGCGGGGCCCTGCAGTGCTGCTTTACGGCAGCCAGGCGATTGGCGGTGCGGTGAATGTCGTGTCGAAGCGAATCCCGCCTGCGCCGCTGGACGAGCCGCTCCACATTGACCTGCTCGCCGGTACAGATACCGCCACGGGCCTTTGGGAAGGTGGCGTCTCTATCGATGCTGCGATCACGCCGAACATCGTGTTCCACGTCGATGGCTCCTATCGCAATACTGACGATATCGAGATTCCGGGCTTCGCTGCTTCGGACATTCTGCGCGCAGACCTGCTAGCCGATGCAGCCGAAGAAGAGGAAGAAGGCGAATTCGAGGAAGCCGAAGAGCTGCGCGAAGCTGCCAATGTGCGCGATGTACTGCCCAACAGCTACAGCGAAACTTGGTCTGCCGGCGCGGGCGTTGCGTTCTTCTCGGGCGGCCACAACTTCGGTGTCAGCTTTGACTATTACGACACAACATACGGCGTCCCGGGCGCTCCGGGCGTTGGCCATCATCACGGTGAGGAAGAAGGTGAAGAAGGAGAGGCCGAAGAGGAAGGCGAAGAAGCGGTATCCATCGGCCTGCGCCGATATCGTGGTGATTTCCGCGCCGATATCGATCTTGGCTCCGGCTTCTTTGATCGCTTGCAGACGCGGATCGGCATCTCCGATTACAGCCATACCGAATTCGAAGGTGACGAGGTTGGCACCGTGTTCAACATCGCCGGCGTCGAAGGCCGCACCGAACTGGTGCAGACCCGCCAGGGTGGCTGGGGCGGCTCAATCGGCGCGCAATTCTCCGCCGTGGATTTCGAGGCCGTAGGGGCCGAAGCCTATATCCCGCCCAACAACGTGGAAAATTTCGCTCTGTTCACGCTGCAGGAAATCGATCTCGACCGGTTTGAAGTCGAAGCCGGCGCGCGTTTCGAAACGACCGAGCTGGAAGCGAGCACGCTGGGCCTCACACGCAGTTTCGATACCTTCTCCGCATCTATCGGTGGCGGCGTGGTGCTGTTCGATGATTTCCGTCTCGGGCTCAACCTCTCACGCACGGAGCGCGCGCCGACTGCTGCGGAACTGTTCGCCGAAGGTCCGCACATTGCCACCCAGCAATTCGAGGTCGGCGATACCACGCTCGACGTCGAATCCAGCCTTGGCGGTGAGCTCTACCTGCGCGGCGAAGTGGGCGAGGTGAAGATCAACGCCAGCGTCTATCGCAACTGGTTTGATGACTTCATTTTCCTGGCTGCTACCGGTAACGAGGAAGACGATCTTCCGGTGTTCCAGTTCGGCCAGCAGGATGCCGACCAGTGGGGCGCGGAGGCGCAGATCACCTTCCCGCTTATCGAGGCGAACACGTTCTCGTTGCTCGGCGACGTGCGCGGTTCCTACACTCGCATCGAGTTGGATGACGGTACCAACGCTCCGCGCGTCCCGCCGCTCAGCCTCTACGGCGCATTGGAAGCGCGCACCGGTCACTTCGACATTCGCGGTGAAGTTGAATGGTATGACAGCCAGAACAAGGTAGCCGCGTTCGAAACCCCGACAGAGAGCTTCGCATTCGTGAATGCCTCAATCGCATGGCACCCGTTCGAAGGCCGCGAGAACTTCACGCTGCTGGCACAGGTGGACAACGTGTTCGACACCGAAGGCCGCCGCCACTCGAGCTTCACGAAAGACTTCGTGCCGCTGCCGGGGCGGAATTTCAGGCTGACGGCTAGGGCGAGCTTCTGATTCTCGCGGGAATTTTTGTCTCATGAAGCGGCCTCCGCCGCTTCGTCCTCGGTGCTATTCGCTCCGCTCCGCTGCGCGGCACCTGCGGTCGCCCGGTCGGGCTCTGTCGTTCGCTAGTCGCGCCCGAGGCAAGCGCGATGCTGTCAGCTTTCACCAAGAACCTTGCCCTAGTTTGCTACCGTGTCGCGGAGCTCGCTCGGCGACTAGCCGAGGGCAAGGGCGACTGCCCGCCCGCAGCGGGCACGCAGCGAAGCGAAGTGCATCTAGCGAGGACGCACCGACGGAGGTCGGTGCGAAAAACAAACAACTCGCGGAAACTTGGCTCAGCGATTGCAACCGTGCCCTCCACCCCTCGCCTCGCGAGCGGTCCCGCCGCTCCCGCTGTGGGGGAGGATTTACAACCTCGGCAGAGTCACCCCCCGCTGCCCCATATATTTTCCAGCCCTGTCGGCGTAGGTCACTTCGGGGCGTTCGTTGCCCTGCAGGAAAAGGAACTGGCACGCGCCTTCGTTGGCGTAGATCTTGGCGGGGAGCGGCGTGGTGTTGGAGAATTCCAGCGTCACATGGCCCTCCCAGCCGGGCTCCAGTGGGGTCACGTTCACGATAATCCCACAACGGGCATAGGTGCTCTTGCCAAGGCAGATCACCAGCACATCGTCAGGGATGCGGAAGTATTCTACCGTGCGCGCGAGCGCGAAGGAGTTTGGCGGAATGATGCAGACATCGGTCTGCCGGTCGACCAGCGAATTCCCGTCGAAGTTCTTGGGATCCACCACCGCGCTATCGACATTGGTGAAGATCTTGAACTCGTCCGCCACTCGCGCGTCATACCCGAACGAGCTGACGCCGTAGGAGATACACCCATCACGCCGCTGCGCCTCGACGAAAGGCTCGATCATGCCGTGCTGCGTCGCTTGTTCGCGAATCCACTTGTCTGAGAGAATGGTCATGCACGAGAGATTCCCGAACGTGGGCTCGGGGGCAAGGGCTCCGCGTGCTTATCCCCTGCGCACCTCAACTCAGAGTCTGGGATAGCGGTTGAAAGTGGGCAGATCCGCGATCAACTTGTGCTTCGAGATCGGCTAGTCGAGAAAGCCTGATTGTTCAAAGTCGGTAATCAAAGGTTTCCAGCCAGTAGTGCATCTGAGTTTCTGGTTCGACATTTGCTGATCTAGCGTAGGGCCTTCGGCCCATGCGCCATGCTCAGCTACAACTTCTTCGACGTTGCGTACTGTCAAGTTTGCCGAACAACCATGGGCCTGCGCGATCGCGGAAACGATCTTGCCAACTGGGATGCCAGTCTCTGCCGCAGCATTGAAATGTCCGATCAGTTCCGGGCGCTCAACGAGATCACAGTAAGCTCTCGCCAAATCGGATCGCTCAATCAGCGGCCAACGTGTGTTGATGCTGCCCCAAACTTCGATTTCATGACCTGCTCTCGCTGCAGTTGAGAACCGCTCAAATACTCCGCCACCATCAGAATGGTAAACCATCGCAGGATGTACAACGGCCGTTGACATGCTTGGAGCCCTCAAGAGTTCCCTGCTGTGCGCAACCATCCAAGCAAATGGCTTGAGCGGCTTAAATGGTCTATTCTCTGTAGCAATCAGATTGCCAGTTTGCCCATAGAGCCAGCAACCTCCAGTATAGATCATTCGCAATTTCTTAGATCGAGTCCTAGCGGCTTCAATCAACGCTGACATTGCAACCCAATCCACATTGCTCATATCATCGCCAAAGGTTGCGGCGACCTGTATGACTGCATCACTCACAGCAGCGTGATGTAGCCATTGCTTAGGGTTTTCTAGGCGGCCTCTCACTGGCTTCACTCCGCACGACAAAAGCTTTTTGTCCGCAGCAAGTGAACGACTCAATCCGGTCGCTTGGTGCCCCCTAAGATGTAGCTCACGGGCAATTGCCGTTCCAATGGAACCAGTGCCGCCAAGAACAAAAACCTCCACTAATCGCCTCTATAGTTTGCTCCGCAGATCGCAGCCTACAACCTCAACCAAACTTGAGATCAAGCGTCAGTTTTCAGGTGAACTGCGGGCATGGGGGCGGCAGCCTCAACCAAACTACGGCTGCCTTTACTCAGGTGGAAAGCGTGACACGAATGGTTCTGGGGGCAATTGAGCTACATTCGCTACAAAGCTGATCGTGCTGTATGTTCCGCTCACCCCCCAGCCAGCAAGCTCGCATTGCCGCCGGCGGCAGTCGTATCGATCGTCGTTACCCGCTCGGTCGCAAACCGTGTCACATAGTGCGGGCCGCCAGCTTTGGGGCCGGTGCCGGATAGGCCTTCGCCGCCGAAGGGTTGGCTGCCGACGACTGCGCCGATCTGGTTGCGGTTGACGTAGAAATTGCCGACCTTGGCGTGCATTTCCACGAACTTGCGGGTTTCCTCGATGCGGCTGTGCAGGCCCATCGTCAGGCCGTATCCGGTCGCGTTGATATCATCGATCACCTGCCGCAGTGTGCCCACGGGGTAGCGCACGACGTGCAGGATCGGGCCGAAGTGTTCCTCGTCCAGATCGAGGATCGAGCCGATTTCGATAATCGTCGGCGCGACGAAGTGGCCGTTGGCGCATGTATCGGGCAGCGGCAGGCGGGTAACGGGGAAGCCTTCCGCCTGCATCTCGGCAACGTGGGCTTCCAGCTTGTCCTTCGCCTCCTGGTCGATCACAGGGCCGACGTCGGTGGCGAGGTCAGCAGGATCGCCTACCACAAGCGCATCGAAGGCGCCCTTGATCATCTCGAGCATCGAGTCCGCGATGTCCGATTGCAGGTAGAGCACGCGCAGCGCCGAGCAACGCTGGCCCGCGCTCTGGAATGCGCTTGAGACAACATCGCGGGTCACCTGTTCGGGCAGCGCGGATGAATCGACGATCATCGCGTTCTGGCCGCCGGTCTCGGCAATCAGCGTGCCGATCAGGCTGTCGCGCTGGGCGAGCGTGCGGTTAATGGCGTGCGCGGTTCCGGTCGACCCGGTGAAGGCGACACCCGCGATGCGCGGATCGGAAGTGATGGTAGCGCCGACCTTGCCGTCACCCGGAACGAATTGCAGCACATCCTTGGGGATCCCTGCTTCGTGGCACAGGTCGATGGCGAGTGCGGCGATCAGCGGGGTTTGTTCGGCGGGTTTGGCGAGCACGCAATTGCCCGCGGCGAGCGCGGCTGCGGCGGGACCCATAAAGATGGCAAGCGGGAAGTTCCACGGGCTGATGCAAGCGAAAACGCCGCGTCCGTGCAGGCGCAGCAGGTTGGTCTCGCCCGTTGGTCCCGGCAAGGGTTGCGGGGCACCGAACAGCATGCGCGCTTCGCAGGCGTAATAGCGCAGGAAATCGACCGCTTCGCGCACTTCGAGAACCGCGTCGGGCAGCGACTTGCCCGCTTCGCGCTGACATAGATCGAGCAGGCGCGCCATGTTTGCTTCGAGCAGGTCGGCGGCAGCACTGAGCAGCGCAGCACGTTCCTCACCACCGCGCGCGTCCCATGTCGGCTGGGCGGCAACGGCGCGGGCAATAGCAAGGTCGATGTCTTTTTCCGTCGCGGAAACCCAACCGCCGACTTCCTCTCCCGAAAACGGAGAGCGTACGGGGAACATCTGTCCGCCGCGTTGCGCGCGCAAGGTGGGGCGAGCGAGCGGATCGTCCTGCGTCCATTCGGCCAGCTCTTCACGCAGCGGGGCGAGCACCAGTGGATCGGCAAGATCGACGCCCATCGAATTGAGACGGTTGGGATAGATGTCAGCAGGCAGCGGGATGGCCGGATTGCGGCGCGGGGACATCGCGGTGAGTTCCTCTACCGGATTGCCCGTCATCTCCTCGATCGGCACGTCGACATCGGCCATGCGGTTGACGAAGCTGGAGTTCGCGCCGTTTTCGAGCAGGCGGCGAACGAGGTAAGCGAGCAGTTCCTTGTGACCGCCGACCGGCGCGTAAATGCGCACACGGGTGGGGCCATTGTGCTCGATCCTGGCGAGCACGTCATAGACCTCTTCACCCATGCCGTGCAGCCGCTGGAACTCGAACGGGGTAGAGCCCGCCAGCGACTTGATCGCGGCGATGGTGTAGGCGTTGTGCGTGGCGAATGCGGGGTAGATCGCATCGTCCGCGGCCAGCAGTTCCTTGGCGCAGGCGAGATAGGACACATCGGTTGCGATCTTGCGGGTGAAAACCGGATAGTCGTCATGCCCGCCGACCTGGCTGAGCTTGATCTCGGCATCCCAATAGGCGCCCTTGACCAGCCGGACGAAGAACTTGCGGTCATGCTTGCGCGCCAGCCGCGCGGCCCAGCGGCACATGGGCACGCCGCGCTTCTGGTAGCCCTGAATGGCCATCCCGAAGCCGTCCCACCGGGTGCCATCGGACTTGGTGAAGAGGCTGTCGTCTTCTGCCAGCGCCTCGATGATATCCATGCTGAGCTCAAGCCGCTCGGCTTCCTCGGCATCGACGGTGAAGTGGATATCGGCCTCACGCGCTTGCTCGGCAAGATCACGCAGGACCGGCACGATATGCGCACAAGCCGCCTCTGCATGAAGGAAATCGTACTTGGGATAGAGCGCGGACAGCTTGACCGAAATACCCGGCCCGCCGTGCACGCCTCCCTCTTCTCTCGCGAGCCGCTCGATCGCGCGGGCATAGGCCTGGCGGTACTTCTCGGCATCGGCCATGGTCATCGCCGCTTCGCCGAGCATGTCGAACGAATGGACAAGGTGCTTTTTACGCTCTGGCGCGGCGCGTTTCATCGCCTCGTCAATCGTGCGGGCATAGACGAACTGTCCGCCAAGGATCTTCATCGCCTGCTGCACCGCCTGCCGGATCACCGGCTCACCTAGGCGGCCCGTGGTCCGGCGGAGTGTATTGGCGAGGCCCGTTTCACGCTTGTCGCCGCCGCGCAGCACTTCACCCGTCAGCATCAGCGAGAATGTCGCCGCATTGACGAACATGCTCTTGCTTTCGCCAAGGTGCTCACCCCAGTCCATGTTGGCGAGTTTGTCCTTGATCAACGCATCGGCGGTTTCCTGATCGGGAATGCGCAGCAGAGCCTCTGCCAGGCACATCAGCGCGATGCCTTCTTCCGTGTTGAGACCATAGGTCGCAAGGAACGCATCGAGACCCTTGCTGGTGCGTTTGCGCGCGCCTTCGATCAGCTGCGCAGCGAGCGCGCTGGCTTCGCCATGATGGGCGGTAACGGTGGCGGCCTGGTCAAGCCGCTCGGCGATGCAGGCTTCCTCTTCCATGCGATAGGCAGAACGAAGCGCGAGTCGATCAATCGTCATATGATTCGCCCTTTGCATGGGGTTCAGGCGCAATCAAGCAAAGTCGATAGGGGTGGCTTTGCAAGGTATCGGCGCTAAGGCGGGAGCGATGAAGATCATCTTCTCTCGCAAGGGGTTTGATAGCAGCGCCGGGGGCGGGCCTTCGCCGATTG
Source organism: Aurantiacibacter sp. D1-12 (assembly GCF_028858515.1). GTDB lineage: Bacteria > Pseudomonadota > Alphaproteobacteria > Sphingomonadales > Sphingomonadaceae > Alteraurantiacibacter. The sequence continues at coordinate 10,901 of NZ_JAPJZJ010000006.1, read as the reverse complement.
TGGATGGGCGTGCGCTCAGCTTGCCGATTCCCGATGGGCAAAGAATTTCGCGCACAACATACGGTAACCTGGGGCTGGGCGGACATGCCAAAAGGGCGAGCAGGGGGAAGCTATCGGGGCGCCATCGCTGCCACAACGATCCGATGTTTTTGGAGAGCGGGGCCGCGATGCTCGGCCAGTGCGGCGCGGCGCAGACGCATCTTGCCAATCACGGTGTAGGACCGGGGGACCTATTCCTGTTTTTCGGCTTGTTCTGCGGAGACGATGGCGATCCGCATCACCGCGTTTTCGGATTTCTGGATATCGAACGCATGGTTGATCTGACGACGTGCAGCGAGGCAGAACGCGCCGAATTTGTCGCGCTCGATCACCCGCACGCGCTGGGTCTGCATGCCTCCAACGATGCGATCTATTGCGGCCGCGGGGCGAGCAATGCGCCCGCACTGGACGCATTGCGGCTCACGATTCCGGGCGAGAACCCGTCGCTTTGGCAAGTGCCGGCATGGCTGGAAGAAGTCGGTTTGTCTTATCATGCGCGGGAGACCCGCTGGCTTGGCCAGGGTCGCTTGCAAAGCGTTGCGCGCGGGCAGGAATTCGTCGCCGATGTAGGTGAGCGCGAAGACGTGCGCGAGTGGGCGCGAAGCATTATCGAACTGATCGAGAGTTAGTCCGCCTGCGGTGCGTTCAGCGCGTTGATCGCTTCGTGGACGCGGCGTTCGACTTCCTCACGCGGCAGGCCGGGTTCGATCACTTCGCCGAAATGCCAGGTGATGGTGCCTTTGTTTTTGAGGAACGGACCATAGACCGGACCACTGTTCACGGCGACCGGTACCACCGGCAGCTTGAACAACTTGTACAGCCCCGCAAAACCGGAACGCAGCTTGCGGTGTTCACCATGCGGCACACGCGTGCCCTCCGGAAAGATCACAATCGGGCGGTCATCGGCAATCGCCTTCTTTCCTGCCTTCAGCATGGCCCGTAGCGCCGTTGCGCCCTGATCGCGCGCCACCGGAATCAGGCCATAGGCAAGCCCTGCTCGGCCCCAGAAGGGCAACTCGAACAGCTCTGCCTTGGCCACGCCCGCAGGGTGATCAAAGGTGTGAGCCATCGCAATCGCCTCGAAGTAGCTTTCATGCTTGATAGCGTAGAGCGCCGGGCCATCTGGCCGTTTGCCCGTTTCGACGATTTTCAGCCCGAGTAGACGTGTGCAGCACCAGTGGTGCCAGTCAGACCAGGTATCGCACAGCGGCCGCACCCATTGTGGGCGGATATAGGTTGCCGCTGCAGCGCAGGCCGAGATCAGCAGAGAGCCGATATAGAAGGCAATGTAGAATGCGATGTTGCGCAGGATCATCATGGCATTGGCCTCAGCCCAGAGCCTTCAGCAGCCATGCGGCGATGAACTTGTGATACTCGACAAACAGGGTCATCAGACTGGCTTCGGACCGCACCGCATCGCGCACCACGCGAATGTTGTCCGGCAGCTGGCTTTCTAGCTCTACCGCCGCGCGGCGCATGTGCCAGTCTGCGGTAACCAGTCGCAGCGAGGTGTAGCGCTGGGTCTCCATCCACTCTGCAGTCTCGCGCGCATTGCCGCGGGTGTCGAGCGCGGAGAAGCCCAGCTCCACGCAGCATTCCATCTGCCGGTCGGGCACGTTGTATTCGGCCTGAAACTCGCCCGGCTGCACTACGACATCGACGCCGGTGACCAGCATCTGTTCGGCTGCGCCCTGCTGGAGCATGTCCAGTCCGCGCTCGATACGCCCGCCGCTTCCTGTAGGCACAACAATGGCATCGGTTTCCGACAGCGCCAGCGGTTGTGGCAGCGTTATCGCGAACAACACGAATCCCAGCGCCCACACGATGAGCGGAATGGCGATAATACGGCGGATCATGGCCGGACTTTCGTTCCTTGGGTCAGCGTATCGGTCATCACAGCATGCGCCTCAATGCCGCAATTACCGTGAACCGCGCGGTAATGACAGCCAGCACAATGCCGATGACCGGAATGGCCCCTATAATGATCCAGTCGACGGGGCCAAGCCCCCCTCCCGCAACAAGGCCCGATCCGAGCCCGGCAAATTGCTGGCCAAGTACGAAGACAGCGGCGAGACCGAGCAGCAGGCCAGCAGCCCCGCCAAGCGCTGCATCCCACGCGACAGAGCGCTGGAAGATACCGGCGATTTGCCCGTCGGAGCCGCCGAGGTGGTGAATGACTTCAATGGTATCACGGTTGGAGCCCAAGGCGCTTCGGGCTGCCAGCCACACGGCTGCCGCGCTGGTCAGCGTGAGCAGGACGATCAACCCGATTGCGAGGAATTGCAGCGAGCGGATGGCATCGAACACGGGACCAAGCCAGCTGGCCTGTGCATCGAGGCGGGCAGCGGGGGCCTGCGCCAGCAATTCGCTGCGCATTTCGGACAGCCGCGCAGAGGTGACCGGGCCGGAGAGCCGCACATCGACGAGCGCAGGGATGGGCACACCGTCTTCCTCGCTCGCACCCATTTCGCCCAGCCACGGCTCGAGCAATTCGGCCAGCTCATCATCGGGTACGCGGCGGACCGAAGCGACATCGTCGCGGTTGGAGAAGTAGGAGACGGCACGTTCAGCCTGACGGTCCCGCTCGGCAGGCGCGCCTTCCACGATTTGCACCGTGATGCCGCCGGAAATCTCGTCGCGCGCATTGTCGGCGACGTTTTTGAGCGCGAGGCCCGCTGATGCTGCCATCACGGTCAGCGCGATCATGATGGCGATCACCCAGGGCATCGGTCCGGCAATGCGGGCCTGCTGCAGGATGCGCGCGGAATCGCCAAAGGCAGCGCGGCTCATCGCCCGTTTCCTTCACGTTTGGGAGGGTATTTGAGCGCGCCCGTCGGATCGGACAGGCGCCCCTTGTCGAGTCGCATGATCAGCGAATCCGGCACCTTGCGCAGCAGGTGCACATCGTGCGTGGCGACCACCACGGTCGTGCCAAGGCGGTTGAGCGCTTCGAACAGGCGCAGCAGTTTCACGGCCATTTCGGGGTCGACGTTGCCCGTCGGTTCGTCCGCCACCAGCACTTCAGGCCGGGCGATCACGGCGCGGGCAATGGCGACACGCTGTTGTTCCCCGCCCGATAGGGTTTCGGGCCGCGCTTCCATGCGGTGTTCCAGTCCGACCCATTCGAGCATGTCGGCCACCGGCTTCTGGATCTGGCTCTCGCTCATACCGGTGATGCGCAATGGCAGAGCCACGTTGTCGAAAGCAGAAAGGTGCGGGACGAGGCGGAAATCCTGAAACACCACCCCGATCCGCCGCCGCACATCGGGCAAGGCCTTGCGCGGCAGGGTGATCACATCCTCTCCGAACATGGAAATCATGCCACGGCTGGGGCGTTGGGCAAGGTAGAGCAGCTTGAGCATGCTCGTCTTCCCCGCGCCGCTGGCACCGGTCAGAAAGTAGAAACTGCCCGGGTAGAGCGTGAAGGAAATATCGCTCAAAACCTCGCGGTCGGTGCCATAGCGCAGCCCGACATTGGCGAACTGGACAATCGAGCTATCGGAACCGGCCATGGCGCCTAGCTAAGGCCTTGCGGTGGCAACGGAAAGGGCTATCGGGCCGTGCGACAGTGAAAATTGCGCTGCTCCTTGTGGAAAAAGCGGCAAGCAGAGCAATGCTTGGCGCTGTTAATCTTGTTGCCGCGCCCGCCCGCGCCTAGGAATCTTTGAGGTCCATGATCATTCAGTGCCCCGCCTGCTCGACCAAATATGTCGTGCCTGATGCCGCCATTGGCGTGGAAGGCCGCACTGTGCGCTGCGCGAAGTGCCGCCACAGCTGGTATCAGGACGGTCCGGTTGTTGACGTGCCTGAGAAGCAGGAAGAGGTCGCAGCGCCGCCGCCGCCAGCGCCACAGCCGGAGGACGCTGTGCCCGCTCCGGTGCAAGAGCCGGAAGCGGAAGAGGCCCCGCTTCCCGATCCTCCGCCATCCCCGCCGCCGCCTGCGCGAGAGGAAGTACCCCCGCCGCCGGTCGAGACGATCTACGGTGATGACGAGCCTTCGCACTTCGATCACGAGCCGCCGTTCCGCCCGCGTCGCAATCCGCTGAAGCTGTGGACCTGGGCCGCGGGCATTTTTGCCGTGGTCGCCGCAGCCACTATTTTCGCTGTGTCCTATTGGGGGCTGCCTGATTGGGTGCCGGTTGATCGCCCGACCTTCGCTGCCGGTGACGCCGACCTGCAACTCGATTTCCCGCCCGACCAGTGGGAACGACGCACGCTGCCCAACGGGACGGAGTTCTTCGGCGCGAGCGGCACGGTCACCAATATCGGCACGACCACTCGCGAGATTCCGACCATCTTGATCGTGCTACGCGATTCGCGTGACCGGATCGTCTATTCGTGGGAAGTTCCGCCACAGCAGCGCACGATTGCCCCGGGTGAAACGCTGGTGGTGAACGAGGCGGTGACCGACGTTCCGCGCTCTGCGCGCAACGTGCAAATCGGCTGGAAACCCGAATAGGCTGCAGCCTTGTTTTACGCAGGCGAATAGAGTGCTTGCAGCCCCCAAACCCTTTTGCTAGTGGCGCGCTCCTACCAAGGCGGACCGACCTGCGGTCCTTCCTTCATTGATGTGCGGTCGTGGCGGAACTGGTAGACGCGCAACGTTGAGGTCGTTGTGGGTGAATAGCCCGTGGAAGTTCGAGTCTTCTCGACCGCACCATCTCTTTGAGTTTATAACGACAATTCAAAAATTTAGACGAAGGGTTGATAAATAGCCCACCCTTCAGCCCACCTCAAATCATGCGTCACAGCGATCATGAGTGTGTCGCCATGTTCAGTTTATTTGGCGACTCCATGCGGCCCTGATAATGTCTAGCGACCCGGGTGTTTGTTAAACCCAGGGCATCGCGATGCTCTTCAAATATGGAGACATCGTGATGAGGATAGTTTCAAAGCGTCAGCTAAAGGAGATGGTTCTCTACCAAGACCATGAGCGCTCCCCTTGCTTGCACATGCGCCTAGGGCGAGCCTATGCTGTGCACCGGGGGATGACACAGTGATTGATAAGCTACGGCGACTTGGTCCGGAAGTGGCCGGCCTATTGGTCTTGCTTCTCGTTGCGCTGCTGCAATTTGCAAACTTCGTGCCGTTTGAACGCATGCGCTGGCAAGTATTCGATTTCTATCAGGCTGCTGCACCGCGAATCCAAGAAGGCGATGGACAGGTTGTTGTCGTCGATATTGATGAAGCATCCATAGCGCAGCTTGGGCAATGGCCCTGGCCACGCACTGATCTTGCCAAACTGACACGCCGACTTGGCGAAGCGGAGGCGGTTGTGGTTGCATACGATATCGTCTTTTCCGAACCCGACAGGACTTCGCCGGCGGCCATCGTGCAACGGTATTCTCAGCTTGGAGAGAATGGCACGCTTGGGGCAGATTTCGCCAACTTGCCGAGTCATGATGCGTTGTTTGCCGAGGCGCTTGGCACTGTCCCGACTGTAACCGGCTTTTTTCTCGACTCAGCCGAGATAGGGCGCGATGTAGAGCTAGCCGCCAGCTTCACCATCAACGGCACCATGCCGAGTACAGATGTGCGCGAATATCCCGGCGCACTCTTACCACTTCCAGAATTGGAGGAGGCATCGGCCGGAATAGGATCGGTCACTATCGATCCCGACGCCGATGGAATTGTCCGGCGTGCAAGCATGGTGGCCATCCATCGCGGAGTTTTGGTGCCGACGCTGTCACTGGAAACCGTCAGGGTTGCGCAGAATCTCGGCTCGCCAAACTTGTTGGCAAGCGATGGTTCTGGCCAAACGCTTTCTTTTCCGGGTGCCGCCGTATCGGTACGACTCGGTGATACAGAAATTCCGGTAAACGATGCCGGAGAAATGTGGATACATTTCCAGCCGCCAAATTCGATTGAGATGATCTCTGCCGCGCCGATAATCACCGACGCGATGAGCGACACCGAATTGGCCGATGCGGTCGCGGGCAAGATCGTCTTTGTCGGTGGCAGCGCGCAAGGCTTACAAGATCTTGTTGCGACACCCGTCAGCGCGGATCAGGTGGCTGGCGTTACCGTCCATGCAGCTGCAGCCCAGCAAATCCTGTCGGGCGAGTTTCTTGACCGGCCTGATTGGGCCCTCGGGCTCGAACTGCTGCTCGTGCTCGTTCTTGGCGGTGGGCTGGTATTGCTGCTGCCAAGGCTTGGCGCGTTGCCCGGCGCTCTGGTCGCTGCTTGCATGATAGCGGCGGTCACGGCATGCAGCTGGCTGGCCTTCACCCAGCTCCGCTACCTTCTCGATCCAACTTATTCGCTGATTGCAATCGCCACGATCTACGTCGTACAAACAGCTGCGGTGTTCTTCCGCGAAGAACGTCAGCGGCGCTATATTCACTCAGCTTTCGACCGCTATCTTTCTCCTGAAATGGTACGCCAGATCGCGGCCAGTCCAGAAACGCTGGAGCTTGGAGGTGAGGAGCGCGATATGAGCGTGATGATGTGTGACATTCGCGGTTTCTCACTCATTGCCGAACGTCACACTCCACGCGAAGTCATCGAATTCCTGATCGATTTCCTCTCGCCGATGAGTGAAATCCTGCTCGCTCACAAGGCTACGCTCGACAAGTATATCGGCGATGCGATTTTGGCTTTCTGGAACGCGCCCGTTGACGATCCGGACCATCACCGTAACGCAGCGCGTGCAGCGCTGGAAATGATCCAGGCAACAGACAAACTCAACAACGTCATGGCGGGCCGCACCGATGTGGTCTGGCCGGGCGAGGTCAAGATTGGCATCGGTCTCAATTCGGGCGTGTGCTGTGTCGGAAACATGGGCTCACGGCAGCGCCTATCCTACACACTTATCGGAGATACGGTGAATGTCGCCTCCCGGTTGGAAGGGCTGACCAAGCAATATGGCGTGCCGATTATTGCAGGCCACGCGCTAGCCGATAAGCTGGAGGGGTTCGCGCTGCTGGAAATAGATCGCGTGCGAGTGGTTGGGCGCGCAGCTCCGGAAACAATCTTTGCATTGCTTGGCGATGAAAGCATTCGGATTGATGATGGGTTTGTGCGACTGGCGGAAAATCATTCCGCCCTGATTGACGCCTACCGGCATCAGAACTGGGATAAGGCTGATCGCCAGTTGGAACAGAGCCGTACGCAATATGAAGCTCTTGGCATTGCAGGCTTGCATTCTCTGTACTGCGACCGGGTCGCGCAACTGCGCAACAACACATTGGCCGAAGATTGGGATGGCGTTTTCGAAGCAACCCAAAAGTAATATTTAGCGCGATTAGCTAATCGATTTTAGGATCGGTCGATGGCGGCGATTCCGCTGTTTCATCCTGGGATTGATCAGGTGGTACTTCCGCTGTTCCTAACACATCATCTTGCGGAGACTGCGGCTGACGCGGCGGTATTCCAGCAATTGGCGGATCGTTAGGTTGATCAGGATTGTCTGCGGTGGACGCACCTGGCGCGTCATCGTCACCATCAGCAAGCAAAATGCCGATCGCAGCCGCTCCGATCGCGATTGGTATCAGCGCTTCTAGGAGACCGCCGCCGCTGTTCGCGCGGGCAACTTCTGGTGCAAGCTCCTCCTGCACGTCGGCCAGACCGTCGTCCGAAATGCGAAAAGGTCCGATTGGCGGTGAACCGTTGAAGGGAATGTATGCTGCCTGACCGGGTTCGCTGAGTATCACAGTGACACCCGCAGCCTCAACCTCAACCAATCCAATCGTCAGCCCGCCGCCGGTATTTGCACCCGGTCCGCGCAAGATCACCAGAGTCGCCTCATCGTCGTCGCTACGCATCCCGCCGACGCTATCTTCATCCTCAGCGATATCCTCGGCTTCCTCGCCGACCAGTATGTCGAGCGCAGTTCCGCGAATGCCAATCCGGCCAGCTGGCGTACGGATATTGGTATCGCTCCCGTTATCCTGCCTGCCGGACAAGTAGCGCAAAGCGCCCCTTAGGAAGGTCACTACTGTGGAACTGCCGCCATTGGGATCATAGACATGCCGATCTATCCGCACGCTCGAACGTGCGCCGATGCCGTAGGATGAGCGGTCAAGGAGCAATATCTGCAACTGTGAACGGCGTTCGGTTTCGATCAGATCGCCCCATGCGATCCTGTCCCTACGCCGCACTTCGCGCGGGCGGCGTAAAGTGTTGTTATCCAACGTGACTTCGCCCACCACGGCAGATGCATTCCCGACTTCGGTTCGCTGGGCATGGGCCGGGGCAACCAGCAGACCTGTTGCGAGCATTGTGCCGCAAGCAAGCGACACGAACAGGCGTTTGGTTTTATACATTACCTAATTCTTTCTTGCTCGAATCCACCGGCTCGCGATTGCCGTCCTGTGCGGACAAGACACGAAACTCGCTGCTCGCAGTCGCGCAGCGGGCGCGCAATTCGGCCAAGTTCTCTCGGCCAAAATCATCCTCGTCCATATTGTCGATTTCGACACGAGCGCCCTGCTGATCGTCAATCGCGCAGAGGTAATAGGCATGCAGCATACGTGCATTGAGCGAAGTTGGATGCACGGCCATGACACGCTCCAGCGTTGCCAAAGCTTCGAGTAAAAGGCCGCGTCCAGCCTGATCCTGTGCGGCGGCGATACCGCTCGCTTCATCGACTGAAACATCGGAAAGCCTATCCAGCTCCTCGAAGGATTGTGCGTGCAGTGGACTGGCAAGGCCCAATCCACCAGCACTCAGCAGCACGAGACAGGTGCGCTTGATCACGAAAATCGGCATTTAAGCCCCCCTTTGCACTCAGAGATGCTTATGTCATGGAAGCGCGCCGCAAGGCAAACTTGCTGTCAGACCAACCGCAACTCGTCTCCGATTGGCGCAGCAATGGCAGAGTTGAACGGAGTTGAAGTGGTTGTAGATGTTGGCGTGAACGGAAGCGAAATTTTGGAGAGACTTCATCCTGCGAAATCTCTGCATAACCCGCTCTCGTCGTCGAAAGGGTAAGTGCGAGTTTTCGGCCCGATTGTTGAGCCGCCTTCCCATCTCGCGGCGACTCTCATTGCCCAATTCTCGCATGCTTGAAGGGTACTTTAGATCACCGGTGGCAATCTTCTCAGCCTGACCCTGACAGCGAAGCGCCTTGCGAAAGAACTTCAATGCAGGCTTTGTGTCTCGTTTCTGCATGAACCTGCCCAGCGTCGGCGAGTACATGCGGGCTTTGTAGTAGTAGAGGCCGAGCGCCTCGAGCCAGATCTGGCCGGTGTACTGGAACCGCCCGGTGTTGCCGGTGCCCGGTACGCCGTAGGGGTCGTAGGTGTTGGCACTGGTCAACACACCCCAGCGCCAGCGATTGGTGCTGTATACGATCGAGCCGCGTGCGTCCGAGTAGAGATAGATCGCATTGTTGGCCGCAGTGGTCGATCCGGCAAAGCTCACCAGCGGATCATCCACGCCCGCAGCAGGCCCGTGCAGGTAGCGCGCGAGCATCGTGCCCGATGTGCTGTACTCGCCCACAAGCGCATCGCCATCGTAGAGGAAGCGCCGCGTGTCGGTCAGCGCGCCATTGGTGTAGGAACGCACCTCGTACAGGCGCCCCATCGGATCGTATTCGAGCTGCGCTGAAAGCGCTCCGGTATAGCCGGTGGTGTTGGTCGGGCAGGTTGAGCCCACCCGCGCGCGCATCTGTACCAGGCGGTTCTCGTTATCGTAGAGATAGGCGTAAGTGCCATCCGCGGTGAGGTTGCCGTTGGCATCGTGGCAGATGCCGTTGCCGTTGATCTGGGTATACTGGTTGAGACCGTTGACGGTGTAGTTCGCGGTCGTGGTGCCTGTGGGATGCGCATTCCACGCGAACACGCCGTTGGTGCTGGTTTCCGTGAGGATTTGCGAGGCGGGGTTGCGGGTGGCTAGATTTGCGGTGCTCAGAACTTTGTTGAAGTTTAGAAGTTATTGCAACTGTCACCGTAATCCTGCAGTCTTAGCTCAATATAGAGTGAATCCTCTTAGCAATTCAATTTCTGACACGCTGACTTCAACAATCTCATCGACTATCATCTGCTGCAATACATAATGATCCACAAGAGTAGATCGCTCAAACTCTCTCCTAACCGTTTCGATTGCCAGGGCCGTAGCTTCCGCCGACGACGAAGCCTGCACAAAGCGTCCAGCAAAGAAACCTGAGAGTTCCCCAGTTTCTAGCGGTAGAAGTGAACCCTCCAAAACGACCCGAAATGTGTTCATTACCTGACACCTGCTCGATCAATTTTCATCAGTTTCACGCTGAAGCCCATTCTGGATACGTTCAATTTCAGCTTCTCTCTCTCTTCGCCTTCCAACACGTTCCCGTCTTGGTCGCAGGCACCAATGTCAGCGCAAGGCGAAGTGCTCTCTCCTAGCAACAAGGATATTGGGTCTCCAGCCTCCAAGGCATCCAATGCCGTAGTAGTGACTGTTGTCACGGTCGCCGCCGCCGTTGACCAAAATGTATGGCCCGTATTGCCTTCAGTTTGATAGTGTGGTCGACCAACATTGCCGGTTTCATTGCCATTACTGTCCCGAATTTGATGCCCCTCGTGTCTACGGATATTTTCTGGTTCATTTGTGCTAGCCCGCTCAATCGAGCGCGCCTGCTGGCGATTTTCAGCTTGGATATTACCTCCACGACGACGCTCGCGTATCGCATCTGACCTTGAGACTCGCCTTATTCGCCTGACACCTGCGTTGACCAGCCGAACAATCCACGGACCCAAGCCACTAAAGTCCACCAAATTTACTGGATCATTCGCCACATACCCATAGAGGTTCACATTATCCTCATACCCGATGGGATCGGTCTGCATGAACCTGCCGAGGGTCGGCGAGTACATGCGGGCTTTGTAGTAGTAGAGGCCGAGCGCCTCGAGCCAGATCTGGCCGGTGTACTGGAACCGCCCGGT
>NZ_JAPJZJ010000005.1 GCF_028858515.1 Aurantiacibacter sp. D1-12 | reverse complement strand
CATGTCATCACCCGCGCCGCCATACAGCAGATCGCGCTGCGCACCGCCGATCAGCGTGTCGGCTCCGCCGTTGCCGTAAAGGGTCGAGACAAGATCGTCGTTGGCGACCAGCTCGTTCGCCTGCCCATCGCCTGCCAGGCGGCTTCCGGCACCGTAGAGGGCAAAGGACTCAAAGTTGCTCCAGTCTCCGGGGGACACCACGAAGTTGAAGTTGAAGTAGGCGCGGTCGAAGCCTCCGCCCACGCCCTCGATGGCCCTGTCGCTCAGGCTGTCGAGATAATAGGTATCGTCACCCACACCGCCGTACATGGTATCAGCACCCAGGCCGCCATCCAGAACATCGTCACCACCGCGGCCCAGCAGAACATCATCGTCGGCAAAGCCAAAGATCACATCGCCCGCAGATGTACCTTCCAGACGATCAACCCCGGGCGTGCCTTCAATGGGAGGAGGGGCGGGGTTTAACAGATCGAGCCTGAAATCAGCGAATTGCGCGTATTCCATTGCCGTGAGGGTATCGGTTCCCTCCGCGCCCGCAATTGTAAACCGGCCATCGCCGAGATCGGTTATCGTGTAATCTGCGAAATTGCCTGAATAGACAGCAGTATCCGATCCCAGGCCTCCGAACAGCCTATCATCTCCGAGTCCGCCGATCAGCGTGTCATCGCCGGCAAGACCATAGAGCAGGTCAGCACCGCCAAGCCCATATATTGTATCGGCGTCTGCGGTGCCGGAGAAATCGTCAGCCACATCACGGCCAAACCAGGTCGCGCCAATGCCTTCAGGGCGCGACCAGAGAAAAAGCTCCATCGCCGGGGCGTCACCACTTACGTGGATGACCATGTCTCCGTCTGAAGTCGCAATAGTGACTGCGACGGCCTGGATGGTAAAAAGTGAGGCGCCAGAACTAAGTCGATATGAGACAGTTTCTCCGAAGTGAAACGAGATCACGTCAAGCGCAGTCAGGTCGATCCTGTCTTCGCTGCTATCAACCCGCCTCAAGAGGTCGGGTGCAGCAGCGGTTGAATCAGCCGCGGAAAGGTAGACTGCCGTGTCGGTTCCGAAGCCCATTGAAATGTTATCAGCTCCCAAGCCCCCAATCAGGAAATTGGTTCCTCCTCCGCCAACCAGACTGTTATTGCCGTCATTGCCGTAGAGGATGTTGTCGCTGTTGTTGCCGCCAATACTGAGATCGCCTGTGCCTGTAATGCGCCCGATCTCCACATTGGTGGGCATAAGGATCGATATTGTGGTCTGGACTTCGTCGAGCCCACCGTCTGCCGTTTCAACGATCAAGTCGTTTGGGTCATCGATAACGTAAGTATCATTCCCAAAACCACCATTGAGAACATCGGCACCGGGCCCACCGTTGAGAAAATCGTCTCCGAAAGAGCCAAATAGCGCGTCATTGCCAGCTCGGCCAAAGAGCGAGGCCGCCCCCCAGCCAGCGTAGAGGATGTCCGCCCCGCCACCGCCAGTCTGGGATGAGCTACGTGGTGCTGTGACAACATCCGAATTGGCGACGGCGCCATTTACCAGCACTTCCAGTGTCCCGTCACTGGTGACCGCCCGAAGGATTGTGTTGGCGCCGCTTACTGTGAGTGTGAAGCTGGATGCTCCGATATTGCTGATATCGATGACATCGACGCCTGTCTGGAAATCGGTAATCATGTCGCGTTGCGATGAGGTCGATTCCATGGCGCTGCGATAGAAGAAAGTATCAGCTCCCGTGCCACCAGTCAGCCGATCTGCACCCAAGCCGCCAACCAGCCAGTCCCTGCCGCTGTCGCCTGAAAAACGATCAATGCCATCACCGCCTTCGAAAAGATCGTTTCCGGCATCTCCAAAGACTGTGCCGGAGACCGAACTCGATCCGACGCCAACGTAGTGGTCGTAACCAGCGCCCATGTTGATCGAACCGACAATCTCTCCGGCGTTGCGCACCTGATCGGCCACGACGCCCAAGGTAAAGTCTCCACGCCAGTATCCGGTCGCGGTATTATGGATGAGGTTGACCCCATCATCGAGCTCGAGCGTGCCTTCGATATGTCCTGCATTCGTCAGGTAGACACTTGACCTGAAGTGGCCATCCGCGATGATCGCCCGGTCGGCAACGATCGTCCCACTATTGTCGAAGGTGATCGGGTTGTAGACGTTGCTAGCGCCGTAGAAGAACCTGAACCCGACGGATTCGACTCCCGAATAGTTCGATACAACATGGACGGTGCCAGAGTTCACGACGCTTCCACCGCCGCTGGAGCGGAAGCCGATGATGCCCAAGGGATCGGCGAACACACCGTTCGGGTAGCCTGCGCCGCCTTCGACGTAGATCAAACCGGAATTATTGATTTCTCCACCGCCGAGCATCCAGACACCATAGGCATCGGTGTTCGAAATCGCTTCGATCAACCCGGTGTTCACGGTGACACCCTGAACCCCCACAGCACGGCCTGCGAGCGAGCCTGCCTGATATGGTGCGGTGTGGATTGCAGATGCAACCCCGTGGTTCTCACCGAAGTTGAGGATGGCGGTGATGTCTCCCGAAATACTCGAATCGCTCTCTGCCGTTATACGTCCGTAGTTATAGAGAAACGCCGGCGGCGAGTTCGGTCCCGCCGCGTATCCCTGATAGGACGAGCCATCGCTCGTAAAACTGATTGAGCCGAAATTCTCGAAGAGCGGGCCGGTGAAGGGATCGTAGTTGAAGCCTTCTGTAAAACCGAATTCGGAGCGGAAGCGAATGTATGTTCCTTCTTCGATCAGGTAGTCGCCGTTGACGAAGATTCCCTGTGAATAGTCAGTAAACACCTGCCCGGGTTCATTCGCGCCGTTGATCGTAACATCGATCGCGACAGTCTGAGTGACGCCGCCCAGGCGATAGGTGACGACGAACCGCTCGTGCGCCACTTCTCCGCTCGACAGAAGATCCGTGTCCCTGTCCTCATTGTCGAGAATATACGTGTAGGTTCCGTTGGCGTTGACCTGCAGCGTACCGAAAATTCCCTGTAGGACCTCGCCAACATTGCCGGTCCGTTGGCCTGCAAAGGCAACACCGATTACGTTCAGCCCGGCGAGGCTGCCGCTGGATAGCGTTCCGCTGATGACGGACTGCGCGTTAGTATTGCTTTCGGTAACGGTGCCGAGCGACCTGTTCATGCTGTTTGATTATCTCCCCGAGTCAATGGAAAAGTAATTGCTTCTCTACCTAACTTCTGCCGGGGGACCATTACATAATAATCCAAGCTGTTAAAGGCTTTACGTATAAAGGTGGACGACCCATCTTGTACACGAGCAGATCGGCACGACTAACTCGTGCTCAACTCTTGACCAACCCGAACATTTCATGAACATTGTGCATCCACCAGCGTCTCTCACGCTACCGCATTCAGCCCCTCTGGACTCTGCGCCAGCCAAGCCCCAAGTGACCCGCCATGGCTCTTACCAAAATCTCTGTCAAAGGCGCCCGTGAGCACAATCTCAAGGGTGTCGATATTGATCTGCCGCGCGATGCCTTGATCGTGATTACCGGTCTGTCCGGCTCGGGCAAATCATCGCTCGCGTTCGATACGATCTATGCCGAGGGGCAGCGACGCTATGTCGAGAGCCTCTCCGCCTATGCGCGGCAGTTTCTCGAGATGATGCAGAAGCCCGATGTCGAGCATATCGACGGGCTGTCTCCCGCGATCAGCATCGAGCAGAAGACGACGAGCCGCAACCCGCGTTCGACCGTGGCGACGGTGACCGAGATCTATGACTACATGCGCCTGCTGTGGGCGCGGGTGGGGGTGCCTTACTCGCCCGCCACCGGCCTGCCGATCGAGGCGCAGACCGTCTCCAACATGGTCGACCGGGTGATGGCGCTGCCGGAGGGCACGCGACTGTACCTGCTCGCGCCGGTGGTGCGCGGGCGCAAGGGTGAATACCGCAAGGAGCTGGCCGAGTGGCAGAAGGCGGGCTTCACCCGCGTGCGGATCGATGGCGAGATGTATCCGATTGAGGACGCGCCCGCGCTCGACAAGAAGTTCAAGCACGACATCGAAGTGGTGGTGGACCGGCTCGCGGTGAAGGAAGGGCTGGAGACGCGCCTGGCGGACTCGTTTGAAACTGCGCTGAAGCTGGCCGAGGGGCTGGCCTATGTGGATCTTGCTGATGGCATAGTGCCGGGGCGCGAGGATGAGGCGGAGACCGGTGGCAACCTCAAGGGCGCAGGCCTGCCCGCCAACCGCATCGTCTTCTCCGAAAAGTTCGCTTGTCCCGTAAGTGGTTTCACCATCGAAGAGATCGAGCCGCGATTGTTCTCCTTCAACGCGCCGCAGGGGGCCTGCCCGACGTGTGACGGGATCGGCGAGAAGCAGCTGTTTGACGAGCAGCTGGTGGTGCCGAACGGAGAGCTGACACTGAAGAAGGGCGCGGTGGTTCCGTGGGCGAAGTCCAACCCGCCATCGCCCTATTACATGCAGGTGCTGGGCTCGCTCGCCGCCGAGTTCGGGTTCGACTTGGAGACCCCGTGGAACCAGCTCTCCGCCGAGCATCGCGACATCATCCTCTACGGCACGAAGGGCAAGCGCGTGCCGCTTACCTTCAAGGACGGGCGCAAGGAATATACCGTGCAAAAGCCGTTCGAGGGTGTGATCGGCAATCTCAACCGCCGCATGGCGCAGACCGAAAGCGCGTGGATGCAGGAGGAGCTGAGCAAGTTCCAGACCAGCCAACCGTGTGAGACCTGCCACGGCGCGCGCCTCAACCCGAAGGCGCTGGCGGTGAAGATCGCCGACACCGATATCGCCGCGCCCGTGCGGCTCAGCGTGTCCGATGCGCTCGCCTTCTTTGAAGATCTGCCCGAAAAGCTCACCGACACGCAGAACCAGATCGCCAAGGCCATCCTGAAAGAGATTGTCGAGCGGCTGGGGTTCTTGAACAATGTCGGGCTCGATTACCTCAACTTGGATCGCACCAGCGGCACGCTGTCAGGGGGCGAGAGCCAGCGCATCCGTCTCGCCAGCCAGATCGGCTCCGGCCTCAGCGGTGTGCTCTACGTGCTCGACGAGCCCTCCATCGGCCTCCACCAGCGCGACAATGATCGCCTGCTCGAAACGCTCAAGCGGCTGCGCGATCTCGGCAACACGGTTATCGTCGTCGAGCATGACGAGGATGCGATCCGGCAGGCGGACCATGTGGTCGATCTCGGCCCCGGCGCGGGTGTGCGCGGCGGAGAGGTGGTCGCACAGGGCACGCTCAAGCAGGTGATGAAGGCGAAGCGCAGCCTCACCGCCGATTACCTCACCGGCAAGCGCGAAATCGCGGTCCCGGCCAAGCGCCGCAAGGGCAACGGGCACGATCTCACCGTCCACGGCGCGCGGGCGAACAACCTCAACAACGTCACCGCCTCCATCCCGCTCGGCACCTTCACCTGCATCACCGGTGTATCCGGCTCGGGCAAGTCGAGCTTCACCATCGACACGCTCTACGCCGCAGCCGCGCGCAGCCTCAACAACGCCCGCGTCATCGCCGGCGCGCACGACAAGGTCACCGGCCTCGAATATTGCGACAAGGTGATCGAGATCGACCAGTCGCCCATCGGCCGCACCCCGCGCTCCAACCCCGCGACCTACACCGGCGCCTTCACCCAGATCCGCGACTGGTTCGCCGGCCTGCCCGAAAGCCAGGCGCGCGGATACAAGCCCGGCCGCTTCAGCTTCAACGTGAAGGGCGGCCGGTGCGAGGCATGCACGGGCGACGGCCTGATCAAGATCGAGATGCACTTCCTGCCCGATGTCTATGTCACCTGCGAGGAATGCGGCGGCAAGCGCTACAACCGTGAAACGCTGGAAGTGAAGTTCAAGGGCCACTCCATCGCCGACGTGCTCGACATGACGATCGAGGACGCCGAGGGCTTCTTCAAGGCCGTGCCCCCCATCCGCGACAAGATGCACATGCTGAATGAAGTGGGGCTGGGCTATGTGAAAGTCGGCCAGCAGGCGACGACGCTGTCAGGCGGAGAGGCGCAGCGCGTAAAACTCGCCAAGGAACTCAGCAAACGCAGCACCGGCCAGACGCTGTATATCCTCGACGAGCCCACCACTGGCCTGCATTTCGAAGACGTGCGCAAGCTCCTCGAAGTGCTCCACCGGCTGGTGGACCAGGGGAACTCGGTCGTGGTGATCGAGCACAATCTGGATGTGATCAAGACCGCGGACTACTTGCTTGATCTGGGACCTGATGGCGGTGTGCGTGGGGGTGAGGTTGTGGCGAGTGGGACGCCTGAGGAGGTGGCGGAGGTGAGCGGGAGTTATACGGGGGCGTATTTGAGGCCGATGTTGGAACGGGCGCGGGAGGTGGTGAATTGAAACTTACACATCCTCTGGCGAGGGGCTAGACGAGATGGCCCAAGCCTAGATCATCGAGATACTGTCGGGCGAATGCTGAGTATTCGGACTCTCCTTGAGCTGCCATAGACAATTCGGTCTCAGCTGCGTCTTTCAAGGGACCAGCTGCAAGAGATTGGACTAACTCAATAAGGTTCTGGAGATCAGCAAGTCGCTTTGCCCTACGTGTTAGAAGCTCATCTCGATTGAGCCTCAGTTGTCGAACTGTGAGAGAGCCACACGCGCTTTCACAATTTGGAGCCACCATCGGACCAAGAAACTGGACGTGTGCAGTGACGTTGTCAGTATATGGATTGAGAATGCCATCAACATCACGCTTTGCATTGTTGCATTTGGAACAAGCAAGCGTGAGGTTCTCCCACTCCACAAAGAGTTCAGGGTACTGTTTTTTTGGTTTCAGATGCTCGACATCGCCGAATTGAGTTCCCAAGACCTTAGACTCGCAGAATGCGCATTTTTCTCTTGTCTCCGCGATAAGGCAACTCTTTATCTGCGCGTGGCGGTAGCGACCTTCGATCGTCGCATCGCGCTCCTGTTTCCTGCGAAGCTCTAAGTAATCGCTCGTCCACTGCGTACCGTTGTCAACTAAGATTTGGGGTTTGCCGAGCTTCTGGAGCGCGATCATTCTTTTCGCTCCGAAAGTTTCGAAATGACCTTGGTGAAGTCTCCACTCAAACCTTCTTCGATCAGTACATTTTTCATTTCTTGAAGGACGTTTGGCTCGTCTAACCGCGGGAGATAGCGCTCGACAATCTCGTTTAGTTTCCGACTTGCCCATTGGGGAGTTGAACCGTCGACTCCTAGTACCCGATCGAGGGTCTCGGTCGCGGACGCGGACTTGTTAAAAAAGTCGATTTCTTGTCCGGAAATTGTCCGATCTTCATTCGGTCTGAGAGCGTATACGACGGAATCCTCAACTGATGTGATCATGAGCGGACTGTGTGTAGCGACGATAAACTGCACTTTCGGGAAAGCGCGAACCAAGTCATTGAGGAGTCGCTTCTGCAACGCCGGATGCAAATGGTTTTCGGGCTCGTCGATCAAGACAACAAAGTTATGAAAAGCTTTTGACGCAAGAAAAATCTGCCAAGCGAGATCTATGATAGCGGACATCCCGCCTGACGTAGATTCTAAGGGGAATACTCCAGACTTAGACACAACATAAATTTCTGGGATGCGAACCATCAGACGCTGAAATCCAATCTCGTCCGGCAATAGGAAGCGCATGATTTCACCGAAACCGTCGAAAATCTCTTTCAATGACTCGTCAGGTGCTACGGTCGAGTTGCCTTCGCCAAAAGTCGCAGCTGCGATCAGTGTTTCTTTAAGCTTGTGCGATGGGTTCTGGCTGGCCTTGATAACCTCTTGGGTTTGCACAGGCTGGAATATTCGCTTTGAGCGGTTTGTGTACTCATTGAGTATTCGATGGGCATCACCGACCTGAGTTGGTATGTCGTTTACAGGGCTATAGGAAAAAAATGGTCGGTGTGAGGTTATATAGACTCCGTCAGCGCCTCTCAGTGCGCCAAAAGTCTGTAAAACTGCACCGCTGCGAGGAATGTTGAGGTCCATGACTGTACCGTCATCAAACGAGATGTGGCCCGCTGGCTCAACGCTAAAATCGAACTCGCTTTCGCCGTCGCCATGCCAATTTTTTCGAATTTCCCGGTCTTCGTAGTTTGAGAACAGCATGTGGATCTGCCATCCTAAAGCGCGGCTCAACGTATTGAGAATAGTCGTCTTTCCAGCGCCATTAGTGCCAGTGACGATGGTCAGTCTCTTGTGAAACGCGATATCAATGGATTTGAACTGCCGCCAATTTTCAATTCTTAAATTAGCAAATTGCATGAGCACTTTCCTGCCTATTTCAGGAAGCCTGTTCGAAAACAGCAATGATTTCAAGCAAGCCCTTCAAGTTCTTCACGATACAGAGAAACTTCGGGGGGCAGTGCAAATAACTGCGTGCTTGCTCAGAACAGCATGTTTACCTATCTCGCCCCCTTCGCCAGCAGCCGGCGGAGAGAAAGGCTGAGTTCCATGCATCATAAAAGAGGCCGTACGCGCAACCGTCGCGCCGGGTGCAAGTTGTGCAAGCCGTGGAAGGCGAACGGTGTTCGCACCGAGCGCTGCGATGGCGAGCGGTTTTCCGATCATCGGCGGAGAGACGCAGCGCGGGTGGCGGTTGTGGCATTGGGCTAATCCAGCGCCACCCTTCCACCCCCACCGCAATTAAATTGCCATCCGCCCCAAAAGGGCGCATACCTTCCCACGTCTACCTGACGTAATCGTTGGTAACGGGCTTCCGGCCAAGAGAAGCCACTCTCCTTCCTTTCCGCCACTTAGTCACCGGCGGGTCTATTCCGGCGTGCCGGAATGCGTTTGCGGGAAGGACGGTATGACCCAATTCGGCAAGATACAGAGCTATGACAGTGGTCTGGGCGAGGGGTGGATCATTCCCAATCGTGGCGGCGATGCACTGCCTTTTGGCAAGGCCGATTTGCGGCGTGAAAGCCAGCAGCCGCTAGCGGGTCAGGCCTACAGCTTCACGCCATCGGACGATGACGGAAATGGCAAGCGGGCGACTGATCTGGACAGGCTTTCCGACGCGAAAATCCTGCGGATGCAGAGCGGCGCGACGATGCGCGGGCACTAGTCCGCAAAAGCGCCGCAAACCCGTGGTCACAACATGAAAAGGCACTATGCCATGGACCTCAACCAATTGCTCGCCAATCACCAGATTGCGGTGATGAACCAGCGCAATGCAAAGACCTTGCAGGACCGCACCACCTATTTCGACCTCGTCGGTTACTACGCGGAGCGTATCCGTAAGCACCGCATCGCCGTAGGGCTGCCGCGCCATCCGTGGACCGACGATCCGCGTCCCGCTACGGAATAGCTGGCTATCCCCTGCAAACCTGCTACACCGCGCTTGCTGACGTCGGAATTTGCGACGGACTTCGAGATTTGCCGACCGCCGCACGCATGCTCCCCAAGAGCGTTTTATTCGGCGTAATTCAGACGACGACTTCCTTTCACCTGAACGATTTGACGCACGACCGGGCCGCATGTCGCGGCTCCGGCAACCCTTTTGTTCTTTTGAAAGGAACACATCATGGCCAAGACTGGCACCGTAAAATTCTTCAACACTGACAAGGGCTTTGGTTTCATCCAGCCTGACGATGGCTCTTCTGACAGCTTCGTGCATATCACCGCCGTACAGGCCGCTGGTATGCAGACGCTCGATAAAGACCAGCGCCTCAACTTCGATGTGGAAACGGGCAAGAACGGCAAGGAAAGCGCCATCAACCTGAGCGCTGCTGACTAACCAGTTTGGGGGAGAAGGGGCCGGGGGTGTCGAAAGCCACCCCCGCCCCCTTTGGCCACCCACACCTCCGCCTATCGAAAGACCTGCCATGTCCCAGACCTTCGCTTTTTATGACGAGCGCGCCAAAGCGGCCGCTGCCGAGGCCGAAGCCGCCACGCTGGACAATGTCCGCGAGCGCAGCCTGCGGGCCGAAAAGACCTGGCGAGGCCTCGCCGATCAGGCGCTCAAGGTGCAGGAAGACCGCGCGAAGGCCGCAAAAGAGCGGCAGGCCCGGATTGAACGCGAGGAACGCGAACAAGCCCGTGCTGAATTGCGCGAAGAAGCGGCCCGGAAATGGGCGAGCGGCGAGAAATTGGGCTAACCCCAGAGCCTGACCGGTGCTGACACTTTCAGCGCAGCAGCTTCCCCTTTCCTACAACCATCATTGTGTGCCCCGCTGCGCGGTTCTCTTGAACTTTCGCGCAAAGGACACAGCCATGAACGCCATTACCATCGTCGAAGGAGGTTGCGCCAACTGAAGAGTGAGAGGAGTAGGTTGCGCTGCGGGCGTTGCAATGGCTATGACCCCTGCCAACAACAACGCGATACCGGGAAGGGGACTACCGGATATGGCCACGGCTGCCAAAGCAGCGTCCGCCTCAACAGGGGCAAAGGCGCGCGACTTCACTGTCAAACCGCTCTTCGCAGAGCCCTACTTCGTCACCAACATCATGGATGCGATCACGCCCAAACAGGTCGAGTACCTGAAGGGGATCACCATGCTCGAGAACCAACAGAACCACATCTCCGAAGAGCTGTACCTGTTCGAGCGGCCCGAGATGAAGAACATCAAGAAGGCGGTGGACGAGGCGCTGGCGACCTATGCGCGCGAGGTGATGGGGGTGACCCACACGCTGGAGGTGACGCAGAGCTGGACGCTGATGAACCCGCCGGGCGTGGGGATGCACGGGCACACGCACTCGAACTCGGTGGTGTCGGGCTCGCTCTACTACGCGCCGATGCCCGATCCGCCGGGGAACATGGTGTTCGAACGGCACAACCACTACCGCCAGCTGGAACTCGCGGTGCAGCCGGAAAAGACCAACATCTACAACGCCCCGCGCAATGCGGTGGTGCCAAAGCAGGGCGACCTGGTGCTGTTTTCGAGTGCGGTGCACCACTACGTGGAGCAGAACCAGTCGCAGCAGAACCGCCACTCGATCGCGTTCAACACCTTCGTGCGCGGGACTATCGGGTCCTTCCGCGATGTGAGCGAGCTGAAGCTTTAGGGCTTTCCTACAGCCTTGGCGGTGTGAGAGGGCCTCTCCGAAGAGGCTAGTCGAGGCGTTCGAGCTCGACCCGGGCGTGGCCGCTGCTGATCATGCCGATCTGGGTCGCCGCGGCGCGCGAGAGGTCGATCGTGCGACCGCCTACGAAGGGGCCGCGATCATTGATGCGGACCACGACGGAGCGACCGTTGCGCGGATTGGTTACGCGGACGCGGGTGCCAAACGGCAGGGTACGATGGGCGGCGGTCATGGCGTTCATGTCAAACCGCTCGCCATTGGCGGTGCGGCGGCCGTGGAAGCGGCGTCCGTAGTAGCTCGCAACGCCCATGCCCAGCGAAGTTGTAGCGGGTGCCGCGGGTTCGATTGTGGTGATATCGACGGCGTGATCGGGCAGGGCCGGCTCGATTGGCGTGTCGTAGGGAGCAAAGGCTTCCTCAAGCGCTATGCCCTCATCCGGCACAAAGGCCGGGTTGGCAGCGGTTGCGTTCGCGGGTACTTCGGTGGCGGCAGAAGCGGCCAGTTCCACCCTGTCTTGCGCCTGACCGGCTGCACTGGCTGCAAGCAGAGCTATCACGGAGAACGGCACAACAAAGCGCCGCTTGCGTGGAGATGAGATCCGCCCGTCCATGCGGGGCCGCATACGCCTGATGCAGTACAAAACCGAATCATGACGCGTGCTACAGCCGCAAAATGCACTCGATTCACGGTTTAACCGCTCCGCACCCGCGACGAAGCGAGTAGTTCTCCGACATGTAAAATAGCAGGCAAGGGCCAATTCGCAGCATTTTGCGCTTTCCTACAGGTCATGCAGCTGCTCCGCAGAACTGCGGAGTGATACAGGTTTGGTCGGTTATGAGGGAAAGCGCGCCGTCTCCTTCAAGCCTGAGCCCAAAGAGAAATGGGGCCGGCATTGCTGCCGACCCCACTCTCACCAGCGTGTGGACCCCCGAAGGGATGCTTGGCGCCTGGCGTGTCACCTTCTGTCCTTTGCCCGAAGGCTCCGGTCTTCCGGTTATGTCGCCCGGCGCTCGCGCCGGTGCCGGAGTTGGTTTTCCGATTGGCGATCTCCCGAAAGAGTTCAGCCCATCTTTCCACCAGTCCGAGACTGGATTTGTCCTCTGGCGTCTCAAACGTCCCTCTTGATACCTCGGTATCTCCAGTTCCTCGACGCCGGATTTCTCATCCGGCCTATCCAATGATTACCTCGTTACGGTTTCAACAGTCCGGCGGCTTACCGCTCTCGAAAGAGCCTTCGTCCATCCATTCCTCTTCCGCAATGTTGCAGTCATTGCGTCGTCGACTTCCTCTTTCCCCTGTATCCGAACCGGCAGGCGGTTCTTCGTGGCGGTCTGTTTCCGTCTTCGATGTTTGGAGAATGCGCGAGGTTCCCGAGTCGGGCAAGGGCGCAAGCGTCGACTTATCCACTTTTGGCCGGAATGCCAGTGGACAAGAGTGGATAAGTCAACGGCTCGGCGTTTCTAGTGAAACTATCCTACTTCTACGATGACTAGCGGCCAGAAATGACTCAAACGGCCCACATTTGACGCAACAAATAGCGCCTTGTGTTAGCGATCTCGTTTGGCGAGAAGCTTGAGCCGCAGGGCGTTAAGCTTGATAAAGCCGGCAGCGTCAGCCTGATCGTAGGCACCTGCATCGTCCTCGAAGGTGACATGCGCTTCGGAGTACAGCGAGTTGGCGCTCTTGCGACCCACGACTGAGGCTTGCCCTTTGTAGAGCTTGAGGCGCACGGTGCCGCTCACCTTGTCCTGACTGTGGTCGATTGCTGCCTGCAGCATTTCGCGCTCGGGCGCGAACCAGAAGCCGTTGTAGATAAGCTCAGCGTATTTCGGCATCAGCTCGTCTTTCAGATGGGCTGCGCCACGATCGAGCGTGATCTGTTCGATACCGCGATGGGCGCGGGCATAGATCTCGCCACCCGGTGTTTCGTACATGCCGCGGCTCTTCATGCCGACGAAGCGGTTCTCGACCAGATCGAGGCGACCAATGCCGTGCTTGCGGCCGAGGCCGTTAAGCGCGGTGAGCAGCGTTGCCGGGCTCATTGCCTCGCCATTCAGTGCAACGCCGTCGCCCTTTTCGAAGTCGATGGTGATGTACTCGGGCCTGTCGGGCGCCTCCTCCGGGTGATCGGTGCGCGAATAGACGTAGTCGGGCGTCTCTTCCCACGGGTCTTCGAGCACCTTTCCTTCGGACGAGGTGTGGAGGAGGTTTGCGTCGGTCGAGAAGGGGCTTTCGCCGCGCTTGTCCTTCGGCACCTGGATCTGGTGCTTCTCTGCCCAGTCAATCAGTGCTGTGCGGCTGGTCAGATCCCATTCGCGCCACGGAGCGATGACCTTGATGTCAGGGTCGAGCGCGTAGGCGGAAAGCTCGAACCGGACCTGATCGTTGCCCTTGCCGGTCGCACCGTGAGCGATGGCATCGGCGCCGGTTTCGTGTGCAATCTCGACAAGACGCTTGGAAATAAGTGGGCGAGCGATGGAGGTGCCGAGCAGGTAGTCACCTTCATAGCGTGCATTGGCGCGCATCATCGGGAAGACGAAATCGCGCACAAATTCCTCGCGCAAGTCCTCGATATAGATGTGCTTGTCCGGAATACCCATCGCGCGGGCTTTCTCGCGCGCAGGTTCGATCTCTTCGCCCTGGCCAAGGTCGGCGGTGAAGGTGACAACCTCCAGCCCGCGCTCACTCTCGAGCCACTTGGCGATTACAGAAGTATCGAGGCCACCCGAATAGGCGAGGACAACACGTTTGATATCGGACATGCGATAAATACCGTCTCAAGCTTCAGTTTAGCGGCGGCGGTTAGCAGTGCGCCACTGGCCTCGCAATCAATCTCGCGTTGCGATGCAGAAACCCAGGGTATCTCGCCTAAGGAATCTCACTGGCACCCAGCTGCGGATTGCGGCGAGTGATGTAGTTCAGCCAGGCCTTTGGACGACGCAGATAGGTTTCGGGCACATCCGCGCTCAGACCGACAAGCGTCGCCATACGGGCAACGAAATGGATGCAGTTGTTCTCGTCCAGGTCATAATAGTCGCCCGGATAGTCACGCCAGGCGATCACCTCTGCGCGTAGGCGGCGATACTGCCGGTCGTTCACGGTGACGCTGAAATGACGGTTGGTGTTGGCAATTGTGTTGGCGGTTTCCGAGAGGATCATGTGCTCGGCCGGGCCAGAGGTAATCGCCTCTGCACTGCTGCGCGCAGAGAAGCCGTAGTTCTCGTTCACCCGTGTACCGTCGGCGAGTGTGCCTTCGAACACCACGAACGTGTGCGGGTAGCGGCCCCACAGCACGCTGCCGTTGAACGAATGGAAGTGCACCTCGACTTCGGCCGCGGCGGGTGTCGCCACGCCGAGGCCGGACAGCGCCAGCACGAGGGCGGCAAGGAAGCGGGTGATCAGTTTGCGGAGGAGGGTGTTCGTCATGTCGGTTCTTTTGCCTGTTCGCTGGGCGATGTGATGTCTTTGAGTAGTCCAGGGAAATAGAGCGCAAGACCGCCTGCGCGCAACAGGTAGCTTGCAGAAATTGCGATCCACACACCCCAATTTCCGGTGGGCCGCAGGGCGAAATCGAGCGCAATGTAAAGAATTGTCGCGGCAACACCTGCATTGCGCAGCGCTTTCCCGCGCGTGGTGCCGATGAAAATGCCGTCCAGCATCCAGCTCGGCATACCTAATAGCGGGACCAGTGCGGCGAAGGGGAGGAAGGTGCGCGCGGTCTCCCGCACTTGCGGATCGGTGGTGAGAAAATCGATCACCGCGCCGCCACCCAGATAGAACAGCAACGCGAAGGCGACACCGCTCGCCAGCGCAAACTCGCCCGTGAGCCTGATGGATCGCAGAAAGCGCTGCCTATCCTTTGTTCCGTAGGCCTGTCCGACGCGCTCCTCCGCCGTGAAGGCAAAGGCATCGAGCACGAAGGCTGAGACATTGATGAACTGCATCAGCACGTGATTGGCCGCGAGCGCCTCTGCGCTGATGCGTGCGCCGGCATTGGCGAACCAAGTGAACAGGATCAGCAGCGCGACGGTGCGGATCATGATGTCGCGATTGACGGCAAACAGTTGCAGCAGGCGTTGGCGATCTAGTAATAGCTCACGGGGCGTTCTCCGGGCGAGCGCAAGCACATTCGCGCCTGCCACTCTGCCCACAATCACTACGCCCAGAGCCAGTGCAATCCACTCCGCACAGGCCGTACCGAGGCCCACTCCAAAGGCACCCATGTCGAGCCCCCAGACGAACCACACATCGAGCGTGATGTTTGCAAGGTTCATTACGATCTGCAGGACCAGCGCCTCGCGCGTGCGACCAAGCCCCAGGAGCCAACCATTGATGGAATAGACGGCGAGCGCAGCGGGCGCGCCGTAGAAGCGGCCCTGCATGTATCCGCCCGCATCGCCCTGTACCGCGTCCGAGCCGGAGAGGACCGCGAAAGCGAGTTGGCTGATGGGCACGCTCAAGGCGAGAATAAGCAGGCCGAGCGCCAGCCCGATGCCCAGCGCACGCAGCAGCAGCGCCTCAACCTCACGCGGCTCGCCCGAGCCATTGGCCTGCGCGGTGAGCCCGGTCATCCCCATGCGCAGGAAGCCAAAGGTCCAGAACACGAGGGTAATGATGGTCGCGCCAAGCGCCACGCCTGCGAGCGCAACCGCATCGCCCGTCCGCCCGATCACCGCCGTATCGACAATGCCTACGAGCGGAATCGATGCTTGCCCGAGCATGATCGGCCAGGCCTGCGAAAAGATGCTGGAACGCGTTAGGGAGCGGGTGCTCATTCCCGCTCCCTAACGCCGAGGACCGGCAGGGACCAGCCAATCCTCGTCGAAGTAGTCCGCCGCCGCTTAGTTCTCCAGTGTGTGGAAGCTGTGCAAGTCTGAAGTGAAGGCCTGCTCCGTGCCAAAAGCGCGAATGCGGCGGAAGACGAAGGGTGCTTCACGCGAGACCCAGAACCGTTCAGCCGCGCGGCTGCCGTCTGCGGCCCGCTCGAGGACGGTGCAGAGGCAAGATATTCCGCTCGCCAATTGTAGCTCCTCTTCACCCACCACCGTGTATTCAATCATCCGCGATTCTACTGTGCCGCCGACGATCGCGGTGGCTTCAGGGATCGAAACGCTCGTTCCCAGTTCCATCGGGAGAAGGGCTGCGAGAAGCGGAGAGAACATCGTGTCGAGATACCCGCCGTTCTCTATCGGGCCAGCAGCGCGCAAGGGCTCGCCGCCCTCGATTGGCGCGCGCGTCCAGTCATAACCTTGGGTGTTGGATCGGCTCACCACGAATTCGGGCCCCCAGGCGAAATATGGACCCGCGCCGAATGCCTGCCGCATGGAGTCCAGCTCGATATGTCGCTGCGAGGCGATCACCATGTTCTCCATGGGAATGATGTCAATCAGGACCAGCATCGCGCCATCGCCGCTCGTGCGCGCTTGCAGGGTGAAAAATCCGGTTTTGGAAGAAGCGCTTGTGTAGACTGCCTCATAATCCTCGAAAGCGGGTACATTGATCGCTTCGCTACCCGGAAGCACGGGCGTTGCGGTTGTTGTCATTTCCTGTTCGTTTGCATTGGCAACACAGGCCGTGAGCACAAGGCTTGCAGTTGTCAGCAGAGCCGCAGCGGTCCTGCGATGTCTGGAAAGTTGAAAATACATGTGATCCTCCGTTCGTCCCGCTCGCGACGTCGCGCTGCGGGAGACGGATTTTCAAGCTGCCTGGTGCCAGCGGTCGGAAATGTTGTGCAGGCGGTTAGCCAAGTTTCTCACGGAATTCGGCAAGCCGCCGCCGTCCTAGCGGAGCTTCCTCCCCAGAGAAGAGCATGACCCGATAGCTGCTGCTTTCGCTGCAACTGCGCACACCCTTCACGTGTTGTGTGTTTACCAGCGCGCGCCGGTGAGAGCGGATGAAACCATGTGCTTCCAGAAGCGGAGCGAGTCGCGTCAGGCTGTCTCGAACCGTATAGCTTCCATCGAGGGTATGAATTTCGAGGTAGTTACCTTCCGCCTCTATCCAGCACACCTCAGCAGGCTCGATCCGCAACGTTCGGTCGTTGCGCCTGACGGAAAAACTGAAGCTGGTGGGGTCAGCGGGAGCGCATTGGCGTTTCCAGAGCAAATAGGTGCCCAACGCCATAAGAGCGTATACGGCCAACCAGATTGCCGCATAGTTCGCCCACGTTTCACCGATCGAAAACGCGATGTTGGCGGGCAAGGCCATCCATTCCTGCGATGCGTAGAGGGCCATCTTGATAAGGGCGAGGGCTGCCAGATGCAGTGCGGCCAGGAGGAGCCCTATTGCAGCAATTCGAATGACGATGGGCTGCATCCCTGCTCGCTGATTGGCTTTCCAACCCGCGAACTTACGCCATAAAAGGCGCGGCACAGCAGCCAGGCACAGAAAGAATGCCAGCATTGCAACCAATTGGATTAGCAGCGAAGTATTTGGTGCGCGAAAGTGCTCGAACATAAGCAGTGTTGCTGCTTCGCCCGCGAAAAGCACAAGCGGTATAATCAGTGCCAGCGCCCAATACCGGGTTTGCCAGGCGCCCTCTCGGCTGGAGAGAGCGCTGGCAGACATTACTCCGCAGCTTCCTTCAGAGCCGGGTCGAGGTGCCATGCGGGCGGTTCTTCAAGCCCACGCAGGCGCTCTGATTCCTCGTACATGTAGTCGCGCGTCATTGGGATGGCGTCGCGTTCTTTCACGTAGAGGATTTGCCAGTTGACCATGTTGCCGTTGCGGAACGCCTGCTCGGCGCCAGCGAGGTAGAACAGCCACATGCGGTAGAACACCTCATCATACATCTCGATGATCTCATCTTTGTGCAGGACAGTGCGGTTGTACCATTCCTCCAGCGTGTAGCAGTAATGGAAGCGCATCGCCTCCACGTCCATCACCTGCCAGCCGAACTGCTCGCTCTGGGTCACGAGTTCGGAAAGCGCGGGGATGTAGCCACCGGGGAAGATGTACTTGCGCGTCCAGGCATCGGTGAAGCCCGGGCGACCTGCGCGGCCGCAGCAGTGGCTGAACATCACGCCGTCTTTCTTCAACAGGCGGTGCGTGTGTTCGTAGAATTGCGGGTAGTGCGGGGTACCGACATGTTCGAGCAGACCGACGCTGGTAATGCGGTCGAATTTGCCCTCGACATCGCGGTAATCCATCAGCGCGAACTTCACCTTGTCCTCGACACCGGCTTCCTTCGCGCGCTCTTTACAGAAGGCGATCTGGTCGGGGGCCAGGGCTACGCCCAGCACTTCGCAGCCGTAGGTGCGGTGGAGGTAGAGCGCGAGGCCACCCCAGCCGCAGCCGATATCCAGAACCTTCATGCTGGGGCCGTTTTCCTTGGTAATGTTCAGCTTGGCAGCGATGTGCGCCTTCTTGTCGAGCTGCGCTTTTTCCAAGCTGTTATCGAGATCGCGGTGGTAACCCATCGTGTACTGGCGGTCTTCGTCAAGGAAGAGCTCGTACAGACGACGCGTCAGGTTGTAGGTATGCTCGGCGTTCTTGCGTGCTTTGCCCTTCAAGTTGACGCTGTCGATCTTGGCGATGGACTTCTGGATCGCCGTGCGGATCGCGCCCTTCGGCTTGAGTGGAGCATCGCCCAGCTTCTTAGCATTCTCCGTGATGTAGAGGATCATGTCGCGGATATCGTGCGGCTCTTCAACCACGAGCCAACCCCACATGAAGGCTTCACCTGCACCGCATTGCGGATAGCGGGCAATATGGTTGGCGGCCTTCTTGTTTGTCAGCTGGACCTTGACCGGTCCCTTGTCCATGCCGTGCACGCCCTCTTCGGGACCAGGCCCGTATTCATAGACCTTGCCGTCATGATCGGTGATGATCAGCTTGCCGCGCTTGATGGCTTTCTGCAGAAATTTGTCGAGCAGCCACATGTGGTTGGTGTCCCCCAGGATTGTTTTGTTTTTCGTAAACGATACGTGTGCGCAGCGTTTGGCGCAGAGTCAATTGTCGGTTATCTCATCCGCGTTGGAGTGGAGGGGATAAGATCATGAGCGAAAACAAGACAAAGCCTACAGGCAAAGCTGTGACCGACTTCATTGACGGCATCGATCACGCTGGCAAGCGTGAAGATGCCAAGGTGCTCGATGCGATGTTCCGCAGGGTGACAGGCGAGGAGCCGGTTATGTGGGGTCCGACCATCATCGGCTATGGCGAATACCACTACAAGTATGAAAGCGGCCGCGAGGGAGACTTCCTGCGCATTGGCTTTTCGCCGCGAAAGCCCAAACACTCGCTCTATCTAATGGGCGGATATTGCGATGATGTAGCAGGGCGCAGCAGCGAAGAAATTCTCTCCCGCATTGGTAAGTATTCGCGCGGCAAGAGCTGCCTCTACATCAACAAGCTGGCCGATGTGGATTTGGACGTGCTGGAAGAACTGGTGGAACTCAACTGGGAGGCGATGAACAAGGTCTATCCGCCAGAAGGCTGACAGAAAGCTTGATCAGATCCCCGCATACCACTGATAGCCCGCACGATCTTCCCAATAGCCGCCGTAGCCATCACCGATGCCATCTAGCGAGGCGACTGCTTCAATCCGGGTGAGGTACTTGGCGTGCTTGTAACCCAGCTGCCGTTCGAGGCGCAGGCGCAGTGGTGCACCGTTGCGGACGGGCAGGGCCTCTCCGTTGAGCTGGTGCGCGATGATGGTCTGTGGATGCATCGCATCATCCATGTCGCAACTCTCGTAATAGTCGCTTCCCGAAAGCGTGTCAGCGCAGTGGAAGACGATGAAGTTGGCCTCACCGGTCGGCTGCGCGGCTTCGAGAATGTTTGAGAGTTGCGGGCCGGTCCATTCCCCGATTGCACTCCAACCTTCGACGCAATCGTGCCGCGTTACCTGCGTACGCTGCGGAAGGGAGCGGATCTGGTCCATTGAGAGCACCATGGGATTGGCGACCAGTCCGTCCACGGTTAGTTCCCAGTTGGCGAAACCTTCCGCCTCTGCTGCGGCATAGTCTTCAGTATCGACAGTCTGCGAACCGTTTCCGCGAAAGAAAGGCGAGATCGCGCTCCGATCATATTCCGGCGCCATAGTAATGCGGCCGCCACCCAGTGCGCGGTGCAGGCCGCGATGCCAGCTTTCGGCCCCGTCCACGAGCTTTTCGAACCACAGCGTGTCACCGATCTTGGAACAACCGGCGAGGAAGGCAGAAGCACCTGCGACGAGGAAATTGCGACGCTTCATGGTCTTTCTCCCGTTTCTTCCTTGCCGCCGGTAATCATATCCCTGATGTGCTTGATCGGCCCTGCGGCAATCACCAGCAGGATGTGCACGACGAAGAACAGAGCGAGCAGCCATGCGGCGATGAAATGAAGCGAGCGTGCGCTCTGGCGACCGCCGAACAGGTCGGTCATCCACGGCCATACGGCTTCCATACCCGGGCTCATCACCATACCGGTGAAGATCATCAGCGGGATCAGGATCAGTATAACGCTGGAGTAAGTGATCTTCTGCAGAATGTTGTACTTGCCTTCACCGTGTTCGAAATTGAACTTCGCGTGTTCCTTGATGTCGTTCCAGATGTTTGACGGGCTCCATTCGCGCGCGCGAGCAAAGATATCGCGGACCATATGGCCGTTGGTGAAGGCCGAGATCATGAAGGCCAGAAGCGCAAAGCCGAACACCAGCGAGAACAGCACGTGCCAGTCGCGTGCGGCCGACAGGCTGTAGTAGTCCGGGATGGTCATCCAGCCGGGGAAACGCGGCACTTCGAGCCAGGCCTGTTCCACCGCATAGCCATCATTACCCCAGTAGAGGCGGCGATGGGCGTTGGAGATATTGAGCCCGCTCATAAACAGGATGATCACGCTGATGGCATTGGTCCAGTGCCAAAGCCGCGTTGACAGCGCGTGCCGCTTTTTCACCTTGCTCATTGCGGAGCTCCCTCTCTTTCCAGGTAGATGACATCGCGGTCCTGCTGCAGCAGATGCTGGCCGGAATCGATGTGAATAGACTGTCCGCTCGCCAGTGGCCCTTCGGCAAGGAACAGCGCTGCTTCGGCAATTTCGTCTGCACCAGTACGGCGGTGCAGCAGGTTGCGTGTGTGCGAGCGCTCTGCCTCTTCCTCGGTCTGGTCATGGCTCGGCAGGATCGCGCCCGGGGCGAGGGTGTAGACGCGGTCTTCTCCGCCGTGCGCCATCGCCAACATTCGCGCCGCAGTATCGGTCGCGCTCTTGCTCATGGTGTAGCTGAAGAAATCGGGGTTGAGGTTCTTCAGCTTCTGGTCGGTGAACTGGATCACCCGCCGCCCGCGCTTGCTGCGGGCATGGGCGAAATAGGTCTGCGCCGTAAGGGCAGGGCTAACAGCGTTGACACTCATGTTCCGCTGGTTCGTTGCCGGATCGAGTCCGGTTACTTCGTCGGCTTTGAATGTCGAGGCATTGTTGACGAGGCAGCGCCAGTCATGATGGCTATCCGCAAGCGCGCGGATCATCGCAACCGCCGCATCATGATCGGCAACGTCACACTTGACCGTCTCTGCACTCGGTAGACTTGCGGCGAGCGCCTCTGCTGCATCGCTTGAGCGGTTGTAGTGGATGATGACGTGCCAGCCGCTATCCGCAAAGCGCTTCGCCATTGCCTTGCCAAGACGCTTGGCTCCGCCGGTAATGAGCACTGTTTTGCTTGTCATGCGGGGAGCCTACACGGCGCGCGATGGTTGGCAAGCGTCACCCGTCTGCGGGCACCTTGCGGCGCAGCTCCTCCAGCCACACGTCAGCCATCGCATCGCTCGGTGCGCGCCAGTCTCCGCGTGGGGAGAGGGCGCCGCCGGCACTTACTTTCGGCCCGTTGGGCATGGCACTGCGCTTGAACTGGCTGAACTGGAAGAAGCGCTTCAGGAACTTTTCTAACCAACTGCGAATCGTCACGAGGTTGTAAGCGTTCTTGCCACCTTCAGGGAAGGCGTGCGGCCATAGCCCGGCTTTCGCATCCTTCCATGCGTGGTAGCAGAGGAAGGCGACATGGCTCGGCTTTTGCCCCCAGCGGATAATGTGGTGGAGGAAGAAGTCGTTGAGCTCGTATGGCCCGATGATGCTCTCGGTGCTCTGGATCGAACCGTCCGCACTGGCTGGCACCAGTTCGGGCGAAATCTCCGTCGCCAGCACTTCTTCGAGAACGGCATCGCAATGCCCGTCAAACTGGTCGGTGCGTGTGCACCAACGGATCAGGTACTGAATCAGAGTCTTGGGGACGCCCGAATTAACACCGTAGTGACTCATCTGGTCGCCCACGCCGTAGGTGCACCAGCCCAGCGCCAGTTCTGACAGATCCCCTGTGCCGATCACAAAGCCTTTGTGATGGTTTGCAAGGCGGAAGAGGTAATCGGTCCGCAGGCCCGCCTGCACGTTCTCGAAAGTGACATCGTGCACCGGCTCGCCATCCGCGAAGGGGTGCCCCATGTCCTCCAGCATCTGTCGCGCAGCGGGCTTGATATCGATTTCTTCTGCGGTGGTGCCAAAGGCTTCCATCAGCTTCCACGCATTGCTCTTGGTGCCGTCGGAGGTCGCGAATCCGGGCATGGTGTAGGCGCGGATGGTCTCGCGGGGCAGACCAAGCATGTCGCAAGCCTTGGCGGCGACGATCAACGCGTGGGTGGAATCGAGGCCGCCCGAGATGCCGATGATGAGTGATTTCGGACTGGTCGCCTTCACCCGGCGGGCGAGGGCATCAACCTGGATGTTGAACGCCTCGTAGCAATCCTCGTGCAGCTTTTCCTGCCGGTTGGGGACGAAGGGGAAGCGGCGGATCGCGCGCTTCAGCCCGATATCGCCCGCCGCGTAGTTGTGTTCGAACCCGACGGTGCGGAATGTATCCTCAGGCCGTCCGGCATCTTCTGCCGCATCGTTGAAAGTGCCCATGCGCATGCGTTCGTTGCGGATACGCTGGGTGTCGATATCGGTGACGCACAGCTCGGGCTCGAGCTCGAAGCGCACGCTTTCGATCATCAGATCGCCCAACTCATAGACCATGCCCTGGCCATCCCAGCTGAGGTCCGTCGTGCTCTCGCCAAAGCCGCTGGCGGAATAGGCATAGGCACAGACCGAACGGCTGGAAGAAGCCCGGCACAGCATGTGGCGCTCATCTGATTTGCCGATGGTGATGTTTGAGGCGGATAGGTTGAGCAGAATGTTAGCGCCCGCCAGCGCCGCTAGCGTGCCCGGCGGGTTGGGGCTCCAGTAATCCTCGCAGATTTCGATGCCGAAGGTGAAGCCGGGCAGATTGGTCGCAGCAAAGATGAGATCGGTTCCGAACGGGACTTCGGCGCCATTCACCCCGATCCACAGATCATGGCAATTGTTGCCGCGCGCGAACCAGCGCTTCTCGTAGAATTCGCGGTAATTTGGCAGGTAGCTCTTGGGGACCGCGCCCAGCACTTCGCCCTGTGCGATCACAACTGCGCAATTGTAGATGCGCCCACCGCGCCGCAGCGGAGCGCCAATGACCAGTACCGGCGTCAGTTCCTCGCTCGCCGCACGGATAACCTCGATATGCTGCTCAACCGCCTCCAGCAGTGCTGCCTGAATATGCAGATCGTCTATCGCATAGGATGACAGGCACAGTTCCGGATAGAGCAGCAGGTCGACATTCTGCGCGTGCGCCTCTTTTGCTTGCTCAACGATCCCTTCGGCATTGTAGGCAACGTCTGCGGTGCGGCTCTTGGGCGTTCCGGTGGCGATCCGCACAAAGCCGTGGGCATGCATATCGAAGAAGTCGAAGGGGGTGTCGCTCATCGTTTTGGGTTTCTCCATGCCATTACCGGCAGGTTCAAGGAAATCGGCAGGCTCGCAGATACCCAGCTCGGCCAGCCGCAATTGGGTGGCTTTGCGTGGGACTTTGCCTTTGGCTTCCCAGCCATAGACGGTGCGGCTGGGCCAGCGCTTGGGCGAGCCGTATTGAGCACCAAATTCCTCCGCGCTGAGCGGTGGGTTATGCGCTTCTCTCCAGTTACGGATTTTCTGCCCTGCCAGGTGCATGGCGACTTAGTATCCGAAAAGGATACTCACTGCAAGAAGGGTTTGCAAAATAAGACGCCGCCGCTCCGAGGGGAAAGAGCGACGGCGTCACTTGGGGGCAATCATGTATTCGTGGACGCGTTTCCTGCGGTTACATGATTGTCTCACGTTTTGACTGGTTAGCGGCAGCGCGCGCCGCCACGGTCGATTTCCCGGCCGAGGAGGCCGCCGATCGCTGCGCCCAAAACGGTGCCGAGCGTCCGGTCACCACGCGTGTCGATCTCGCGACCGATCAGCGCACCACCGGCAGCACCGATGATCAGGCCGGTCGTGCCGTTGTCACGCTCGCAGTAGTAGCGGCCATCGCGGCCACGCCATACGCGGTCACCACGGCGTACGCGGCGCGGTTCGTAATAGCGGCCATGGTCATCATAGACACGCTGACGACGCTCATAGCGGCGATCACGGCGTTGATCGCGGCGACATGCGCGGCGATCGCGGCGACGTTCATATCGGTCGCAGCGGTCATAGCGATCATAACGGTCATAGCCGCTGTGGTTATTGTGATAGCCATGCGCGGGTGCCCAAGCGGGCGGGCCACCCTGTGCCATGGCGGGTGTTGCAGGGAGTGCCAGCGCGGTGGCGGCGGCGAGTGCAAGCAGTGGCTTTTTCATCATCAGATACCTCTTTCGAGTCGACACCTCGTGTGCCGATGGAAAGATGTATCGTTCAGTAAAGTGCAACCGTAGATGAACAGATCGTTGGATTTCGCGTTCAGAGACGAAGCGTTTTCAAGCTGCGATCAGGTGAAGTTTACAAGGTGCAAGAAGGCCGGGCTTAACGCGCTTCCCCAGCTACCGCCTCAGCCGCCTCGCGATCCAGTTGCGCCCGACTCTTCTTCTCGGCAGCAGTCTTCAGCTGACCGCAGGCTGCATCGATATCGCGTCCGCGCGGTGTGCGCACCGGTGCGCTAATTCCGCCTTCGAACACGATGTTGGAGAAGGCCTTGATCCTCTCGGGCGTCGAGCATTCGTAGACCGCTCCGGGCCACGGGTTGAACGGGATCAGGTTTACCTTGGCGGGCAGCTTGTACTCTTTCAGCAGGCGGACGAGTTCGTGCGCGTCTTCGTCACTGTCGTTCTTGTCCTTCAGCATCACGTATTCGAAAGTGATGCGGCGCGCGTTGCTGGCACCCGGATAGTCGGCACAGGCCTGCAGCAGCTCTTCGATGCCGTACTTCTTGTTGATCGGCACGATTTCGTCGCGGATATCCTTGGTGACAGCGTGGAGTGAAACCGCGAGGTTCACGCCGATTTCCTCACCGCAACGCTCCATCGCCGGAACGACGCCGCTGGTGGAGAGCGTGATGCGACGCTTGGATAGCGCGAGCCCGTCGCCGTCCATAACCAGCTTCAGCGCGCCTTTGACATTGTCGAAATTGTACAGTGGCTCGCCCATGCCCATCATCACGATGTTGGTAAGCAGGCGCCCGTCAGCGGTGTATTCCGCCTCGTCAGCCTCCTCGGCAAAGTCCATCTTGCCCTTGGGCCATTCGCCGAGCGCATCGCGTGCAAGCATGACCTGCCCGACGATTTCGCCCGGCGTCAGGTTGCGCACCAGACGCATGGTGCCCGTGTGGCAGAAACGGCAATTGAGCGTGCAGCCAACCTGCGAAGACACGCAAAGCGTTCCGCGATCGGCATCAGGGATGAAGACCATTTCGAACTCGTGGCCGTCTGCCGTGCGCAGCAGCCATTTGCGTGTGCCATCATTGCTGTGCTGCGCTTCGACAACCTCTGGACGACCGATCACAAAGCGTTCGGTCAGCCATGGGCGCATGGTCTTGGCGATGTCGGTCATCGCCTCGAAATCGGTCACGCCGCGGTGATAGATCCAGTGGAACACCTGCTTGGAACGCAGCTTTGCTTGTCGTGCATCGAGACCAGCACCTTCGAACAAGACAGCAATGTCCTTCTTCGGCAGACCGAGCAGGTCCACGCGTCCATCCTCGCGCGGCGTGATGTCACGCGCGACGGGAACGGGGTCTACCTGCCCCGGAATGCTCATAAGTGTCGTATCGGCCATGGGAGGCGCGCATATAGGGCGGCAGAGGCGTTTTGGAAAGCGGCTAGTCGATCGGATGCGAAGTGAGGTCCTGCCCGAACATTACACGGTGTCCGTCAGGTGTGCGAACAGCGAATTCGCGCATGTTCCACTCTTCGGTGCGCGGGGGTTTGATGACGTCGGCCTTGTCGCGGTCGATTTCATCGAAATAGGCATCGACGTCATCAAATTCGATATACCCGAAGTATTGGTGATCGCCGAGGTCGGGCACGGGGTGCGCATCGGGGCAGGTTCCAAGCATGATCATGCAGTTGCCACGCTTCACGAAGACCCATCCGCCCAGATCGCGCAGTGCGTCGAACTTCATGACATCGACCCACCAACGGGCAGTGGCCATGGCATCGGGCACGGCGAGGACGAAGTTGAGACCGGTAATTTCGGGCTTGGTCACTGGCCTGAACACCCCACGCTCGCAGCATCAATCGCTGTGGCGGCGCCATCAAGGCTGTAGCGATCGGTGAAGCGGTTGCCGCGCGCATCGGTGGCACTGATGCTCATGCGGCTGGCAGCGCGTATGGCGGCCACAATTTCCCGGTCGGCGCGTACATCGGTCGCCCAGGCATCGCCTTCGCCGGCCGTGAGAGTGAACCGCTCTCCGCCCACTGCCAATGCCACACGCGGATTGCTTGAGAGTTCGCGGCTGAGACGGAAATGAACCTGCCCGCGCACGTTCCGGTCAGGCCAGGTGCCCACA
Organism: Aurantiacibacter sp. D1-12; assembly: GCF_028858515.1. Taxonomy (GTDB): domain Bacteria; phylum Pseudomonadota; class Alphaproteobacteria; order Sphingomonadales; family Sphingomonadaceae; genus Alteraurantiacibacter. Next base: position 177,111 of record NZ_JAPJZJ010000005.1, on the reverse strand, counting down.
CTGGCAAAGGGCTGGAAGTCAAGCCCGGCGCCGCCTTCAGCCGCCGCGATGGCATAGCAGCGTGGGATGTCGGCATCGCGGAAAGCTCCCCAGTCACCAAACACACCAAGGCTGTCCCGTGCAATCACGGGAGCGGAAATCACAAGCAGCACAATCGGGATAATCAGCCGGAGCATACCTATTATATAGGCGCATTTTGCCCGCGGTGTGAATCCCGAAAATCGTACGCGGTTTGTCCGGTTTTTCTGGAAATTCCGGCCCCTGTACCCTATATGAATGAGGACGGAGGGGTTTCCGGTAAAAACCCGGTTTTGGAAGGGGCGTCCGTGGCTTAAGAACCATGTGGCGGTGAAAAGATGAGCCTGTTTGCAGATTATAACCTGCCCTTTGCGATTGCGCTTGGGGTAATGGCTTTGCTTACGCTTTTGCAGGTCATCGGGCTGGGTGATTTCGATTTTGGCGCCGATGTCGACCTGGATGTAGATGTCGACGGCGAGATTGCCGATCCGACCTCTGCCGGCCTTGGCGGAGCGATTACGACGCTGCTGGGTCTGGGTAAGGTGCCCGTCTTCGTCTGGCTGATCGTTTACCTGCTGCTCTTCGCCGTGATTGGCATGGGTGTGCAGGCGCTCGCTTCGGACATGACCGGGGCACCGCTGTTCGCTTGGCTCGCCGCGCTTATATCGGGCGGAGCCAGCATTCCTGTGACGGCCGCGGTCGTGCGCCCGATTGGAGCATTGCTGCCGAAGGATGAAACCACTGCCGTTGGTCTGCAAAGCCTTGTCGGCCGCAGGGGAACGATCACCACCGGAAGGGCGGAGAAGGGTTCACCTGCCCGCGCAAGGGTGCGCGATCATCACGGCCATGCGCACTATGTCATGGTGGAGCCACATGAGGATGCCAGCGTCATCCCCGCTGGAGATGAAGTTCTATTGGTACGCCGGGAGGGGAATGTTTTCTTCGGTGTGCCGCTGGCCGAGCGCAAGCTCGCCCCGATGTCCTGACGGGCTTCAGGGTAGGCGAGCCGCGCCGCCAGTATCACAGTTCACAATAAGGAGAAGAAATGGGAAATCTGGTTGAAATTGGCACCGTCGGAGTGGTCGGAACGGGCGTCGTCATTCTGGCGACCCTCATCTTCCTCACCAAGCTCTATCGAAGGGCTTCGAAGGAAATCGCATTTGTCCGCACGGGTGTGGGCGGTGAAAAGGTCGTGATGAACGGGGGCGCGCTTGTTTTCCCGATCTTCCACGAAACCATGCCGGTCAACATGAACACGCTTGTGCTGAGCGTGGTGCGTCGCGATGGCGAAGCGCTGATTACGCTCGACCGCCTGCGGATTGACGTGAAGGCGGAGTTCTACGTCCGCGTGAAGCCTGATAGCGAAGCCATCGCCATGGCCGCGCAGACGCTGGGCCACCGGACGATGCAGCCGGACATGCTGAAGGACCTCGTCGAAGGTAAGTTCGTCGACGCGCTGCGCTCTGTCGCCGCGGGTATGACCATGAACGAGTTGCACGAGCAGCGCGCAGACTTCGTGCAGAAGGTGCAGCAAGTCTCGTCAAACGACCTCGCCATGAATGGTCTTGAGCTGGAGTCGGTCTCACTGACCGGTCTCGACCAGACTTCTATCGAACACTTTAACGCCAACAACGCCTTCGACGCCGAAGGTCTGACCAAGCTGACCGAACAGATCGAAGCGCGCAAGAAGCTGCGCAACGATATCGAGCAGGACACCCGCGTGCAGATGGAAACGAAGAACCTCGAAGCCGACACCAAGTCGTTCGAGATCGGCCGTGACAAGGAATATGCGCGGCTGGCGCAGGAGCGCGAAGTCGAAGTGCGTCGCGCCTCGCAGATGTCCGAAATCGCCAAGGAACAGGCGCTGCGCAACCAGGAAGCCGAAAGCGCCCGGATTGAAGCCGACCGTCTGGTGGAAGAGGCTCGGATCGACCAGGTCCGCGCACTCGAAATCGCCCGGCAGGAACAGCAGATCGCCGTTCAGAACAAGTCGCGCGAGGAAAGCCAGGCCAAGGCAGAGGCAGACGATGCCCGCGCCAAGGCGGTGGAAGCCGAAGAGCGGGTTGCCACGGCCCGTGAAAGCGAGATTGCCGAGCGTCAGAAGAAGATCGAGCTGATCGAAGCGGCAAAGCAGGCAGAGCGCGATGCGATCAAGATCCGCGTCGATGCCGAAGCTGACAAGGATGCTGCAACCAACCGCGCAGAAGCCGCTCGCCGCGAGGCAGAGGGTGAAGCCGACGCAACGCGCTTCCGCGCCGAAGCTGACCGCGTGAAGTTCGAGGTGGAAGCCGAAGGCCAGCGCGCTGTGAACGAGGCTGCAAACATCCTCTCGATGGACCAGATCTCGCTGCAGACGAAGCTTGCCCTGCTGAAGGTGCTCCCGGAAGTCATCCGTGAAAGCGCCAAGCCGATGGAAGCCATCGACTCGATCAAGATCGTGCAGGTGGATGGCCTGACGCAAAAGGCGGGCGCACCGGGCTCAACCGCTGGCGGAGGTGCCGGCGGCGGCTCGGGAAACCTGGCCAATGATGCGGTGGCGGCAGCGCTTGCCTACCGTGCGCAGGCACCGGTCCTCGATGGTCTGATGAAAGAGCTGGGCCTCGATGGCTCCTCGCTCGGCAAGATCGTCGAAGGTGCGACCAACGGCAATGCAGATGGCCTGACCGACCTGACCCCCGAGGTCACCGATGCCGATGAACTGCCCTCGCTGTTCAACCCGGGCAGCGACGAAGGCGACAGTGGCGAGGATGCAGAAGTCGCCGAGTAAGGGGGCGCTTCGCAAACCAAAGAAAAGCCCCCGGTTCGCGCCGGGGGCTTTTTCTTATCGGGCGAAGGCCGGAATGTCCGGCAAGTCAGAAATCGAAGGCTGGGTTGCGGCGTCGCGCAGCGGGCCAGGGCAGGGCACGTCGATAACTTCGCCGTCCTCCTTGCCGAAAGCGATGGTTCCACCACTGGCGCAGGTTTCCTGCATATGCGCGTAGTCCTCGGCGGAGATCGTCGTAACGGGTGTTCTACCAAGTGTTGCGACCACCGGGTTCCCCGTCAGCAGGCCGCAGCCGGGCGGGGTATCGAGCCGATAGGTCTCCGGCCCGGAGTAGAAGCCATACCCTTGCCCCGGCTCAAGCTCGCTGCACTGTGCACCGATCAGGAACATCAGCGCCGTGCGGGCACGCAGGGGAGGATTGGTGACTTCACCGCTTTCGACACCGAGCCGCGCCATTTCGGAATTGATCGTGTCCCACCGCTCCGGCCCGCTGGTCGCGAGCAGAGCGGCGAGGGCGGGGCGTTGGAGCAGTTCGGGCCCACCAGAAGCGCTGACCCAATCTTCGAGTGTGTAGGTTCGCTCATCGGTAGCTGCCGCGAAAGCCACTGTGTCGCGCCATGTTTCGGCGACCGTCTGCCCACCGCTAGTTTCGGCAAGGTAAAGCTCGCCGAGCAAGTGCAGCAGGGGGCCGCAGCTGTAGCGGAGGTTGCTGGGAATGAAGTCCAAATCGTTGAGCGCAACCTCGTCCCAGTAGCCGAGCGACGTTCTGCAGCGTTCAAGCCAGCTGGCGAAGGTGCCGCGTAGGTGCTCCTCGTCCGTCCAGCCGAGCTGGTAGGAGGAGAGCGTAGCAATGTATTCTGCGCCGCCCTCATGCAGCCACATCGGCGTGCCGTTGGCAAAATGCGCGACGCCGCCATTCCAAAAGTGCACGCCTTCGTGGAGTACCAGCGAGCGGGTATAGCTGAGCGTGCCGGGCGCTGTCGGATCGGGCGCTTCGCCCATGAACCGCAGCCCGACCATCGCACTGTCGGTAACATCGCCGGTGTTGAAGCTGCGATCCGAGGGAATAATGCTGGCGGCGAAGAACGGCGTTGTTTCCGGTGGCATGCCGAACATGTCGGTGAGGTGTGCGAGCGAGCCGACGACCATTTCGCGGATTTCGGCTTCGAATTCCTCGCTGCCGTTCCCGTCGAACACGAACTGTGCGCCCCCGGCTCGGATGATCTCCTGATCGGGCCCGATGTAGACATAGCCCTGTGGCAAAGATTCATCAGGCCAACGTGTCCAACCATCGGGAAGGCTGGCCCACCTGAGCTCAATGTCCCACCAAGTCTGATCAGGATAGATCGCCTGCAGATAGATCAGGCGGCCTGGTCCTACGCGGTAGAATGGCGGATACTTCGCATCGCGTTCGGTCAAATCCTCGACCAGCCGGAAGGTGACACGCGAAAAGGGTTCACTTGATGAGATTGTGTTGTCGCTCAAACTCAGGCCCGGCGTCTCGATCTGCAGCGCATCATCGCGCACAACATCGGCAGGATCCAGGAACAGCGTGGAAACAGGATCCTCCAAGGCAATGGTGACTAGCAGGTCCTCTCCATCGGGTTGGATCGCAATTTCCGCAGATGGCCGATCTACCGGCTGCATGACTTCGTACAGGTCGGGATCCTGTGCGGCTGCAGAGTGTGTTGATAGCAGCAACGCAAAGGCAAGACAGATCGCGCGCATCATTCCTCCGGATATGTGATGGAAATAACTTCCCACTCTTTGCTGCCGCCGGGAAGCTTTACCACGCGCAAATCCCCCACTTCCGCGCCCTTCAATGCGCGCGCCATGGGACTGGACCAGCCAAGCATGCCTTTGCCCGCATCCTGTTCGTGATCGCCCACCAGTGTGACGGTCCGGTGCTCGTCGTCCTCGTCTGCGATAGTGACGCTTGCGCCAAAGAACACGCGGCTCTTGTCCGGCTGCTGGCGCGGATCGACGACCTTGGCGTGCTTCATCACCTTGGCGAGGAAGGACAGCTCGCGGTCGATCTCGCGCATGCGCTTGCGGCCGTAGATGTAATCGCCATTCTCGCTGCGATCGCCATTTCCCGCCGCCCAGCTAACGATCTCGACGATCTCCGGGCGTTCGGTGCCGAGCAGGTGGTCGTATCGCGCCTTGATTGCTGCAAGGCCTGCGGGGGTAATGGGATTGGTCTTGTCTGCCGAACTCATTATTCGTCAATCGTGTGTCCGTTCGCCCAATCGACGGCCGGCCCGAACCAGGCCGGGTGGGGCGAATAGATCAGACCGTGTTCCAGCCCGGTGTCCGTTTCGATTTCCGCAAAACTCGCAAGCCTTGCCGAGCCTTGGGTGAGCGGTGCGCAGGAGCCCGCCAGTTCGGTGTCACTCCGGTCGCGAATGGTGAGAACATAGCCGTTCAATACGCGATCCTCGGCTAGAAACGCTTCGTTCGCACCAGCAGAACATCCGGCGAGCAGAACGTACCGCAATTGCGGGCCCGCCATTGTGTCGGAAACGAGGCTGGCGATATAGGCGCCCTTGGATGCGCCTATTATCGTGATGTGTTCGGGCAAAACGCCGCGGTCGAGGATCTGCAGGACCTGCTCGGACACCTCCGCAGCCTGTTCCTGCGGGTCTGCACCCGCGTCTCGCAGCGGAGCGATGACTTCAAAACCTTCGCCCCGCAGTGCCCTGACAATCTCGTCGAACTTGTATTCGCCGTAGCGCTCGCTGATCGCGGGCAGGCCCTGATCCTCAATGATCCGGCCGTGCAGATAGATGACGTAGCGTTGCTGCGCCTCAGCCTCCAGCGGGCCACTCGCACCACAACCAGCAGTCAGGCCAAGCGTGACGAGACCAAGAAGCGTTGCGAATGCCGGCTTGATCACCGCAGGAAGTCGCTCACCAGACGGCTTCTGCCCGTGCTTGCGCGGTCAGGGTGGAGCTGTTCGTAGACAACCGCATTCTCGATCACACGTTGGACGTAGTTCTTCGTTTCGAAGAACCCGATTTCCTCGATCCAGCGCAGCCAATCACCTGTGCGGCGGGGGTCACCGTTTTCGCGCAGCCAGCGGTTTACGTTGCCGGGGCCAGCGTTGTAGGCGGCGATGGCGAGCGGGTAGCTGCCGTCATAGTAGGCGATCAGTCGCTCGATGTGGTTGGATCCCAGTCGCATCGAGTACTCGGGATCGGTCAGCAGGCGGCTCGCCGAATAGGACATGTTTGCACGGCGTGATTCCTCGCGCGCGGTGGCGGGCATGAACTGCATCAGTCCGCGTGCCCCGGCATGGCTGATGGCGTTCTCGGCAAACTGGCTTTCTTGCCGCGCGATGGCGTGGATCATCGTCCAGTTGCTGCCTGGAGGCGTTTGCAGGGTCGGGAAGCCGATGCGGGTGAAGCCCTCATGTCCGTCCGCCGCAGCGGCATCGGCAAGGTTCACTGCCAGATCGCGGCGACCGATATCGCGTGCGAGCTCGGCCACAAGGATGTGTTCGTCCATCGTCTCTGCCTGATCGGCGATACCACGATAGAAACGGATGCCCGTGGACCAAGGCGCATCACGTGCGACTTCGGCGGTGGCCTGCGTGATAGGAGCGGAGAGGAAAGCCTGACGCTCCTCTGCGGTCGGCTCGCCCACAGGCGCGGCGGCATAGGCGGGGATTTCACGGCCAAGGCGCTGCAAGGCCAGCAGGCCATAGAAGCGGTCCGAATACTCGGCGGCCATTTCATAATGGCGGTTGGCTTCTGCGGTCATTCCGGCCTGGCGGTAGGCTTCACCGGCCCAGAAAAAGCCCTTCGAACGGGTCTGGCTGGTGCGCGCGGCGGCGCCGTACTGGTAGAACAGCGGAGCGGCCGAGCGGCCATCACCAAGGTGCCACAGCGCATTGGTGCCGCCTGCCCACATCAGCGAGGTGTAATCATCGCGCAGGCGATATTCCATCGCCGAGATGTCTTCGCCGGGCGCAAAAGCCTCTGTCGCGCGAGCGGCAACACGCGGCGTATCGGGACGGCTGGCGGCGCGGCCGACGGCGAGCAGTTCGGTGATCCACAGCGTGCGATCGAACGGCAGCTCGGCAAGCGGCGGACTGTCGACAATCAGACGAACGGCAGCGCCCGGGCTGCCTTCGGTGCGCAATTCGCGGCTGCGGTTGTACAGATAGCCAGGATCGGAAAGCGCCCCCGCAATCGAGGTGGCGCCATTGCCGCCCTGCAGAATTTCGAGGCGGGTCGCGAACAGCGGACGTTCTGCGGATGAGGTACGGCTCAGCTGGCGCGCTGCGGCATCGCCTTCGCGCTGCCACAACAGCGCATCCATGCGTGCATCGTGATCGGCCTGACTGAACTGGGTGCCGAAATTGGCGAAGATGGAGGCTTCGGCAGTCGGGCTCATTTCCCCGCCGCGCCATGCTTCAAGAGCCCAGCGTTGGGCGACGTTCCGGTCGCGGCCCATCATCGCTAGCGCGTAGTGCGCCTTCGCGTAATTGGTGACAGGATCGCTGCTGGCAAAGAAATCGAGCAGCAGTTGCGGGTCGACGAATTCCTCGCGCAAACGGCGTTCGGCGCGGGCGCGAAGTGTCGCTTCGTCAGGAAAACCCGGGTTCGCGATCAGGAAGCTCGCATACTGCGTGAAGGGCAGCTGTGCCTGCCGGTCCTCCCACAAACGCTCCCATCGCTGAATCTGCGGCGCCATCGGCCCCGGACCTTCGGCAACAAGGTTCGCGCGGTTGCGATCCCATTCGGCAGCGTCCTGTGCATGCAAAGTTGCGGGAGTGGCCAGAGCAGCCACGGCGGTCATAGAAACGAGTGTTTTGCGAAGCATGCTGGACATTGTGCTTGGCCTCTCCTTATCAGGCCATGAATGGATTGTTTCTAACCGCCAAGGAGCGGCAAATTATGTTTTCCGGATCGATACCTGCGCTGGCCACCCCGTTCAAGGACGGCGAGTTCGATGAAGCGGCTTATCGCCGTTTTATCGACTGGCAAATTGATAATGGAACCAATGGCCTGGTTCCCTGCGGTACAACAGGCGAAAGTGCAACGCTGGATAATGACGAGCATCACAAGGTGATTGCTGTCTGTGCAGAGCAAACGGCGGGCCGCGTACCGGTAATTGCAGGAGCTGGATCGAACGACACGCAGACTGCTCTCTGGCATTGCAAGGAAGCGCAAATTGCTGGGGCCGACGCGCTGCTGCTGGTTGCGCCCTATTACAACCGCCCCTCGCAGGAAGGGCTGCTGGCGCATTTCAGCTATCTGGCGGAGCGGATTGATCTGCCCATTGTGCTCTACAATGTGCCCGGCCGCACGGTGACCGATATCAAAGCCGAGACCGTGGTCGAACTGCACCGCCGCTTCCCTGACAAGATCGTCGCGCTGAAGGATGCGAGCGGAGACCTCTCCCGCGTCGTGACCCATCGCATGGGGGCGCCGGGCCTGTGCCAGCTTTCGGGCGATGATCCGCTGGTTCTTGCGGGCTATGCGCTTGGGCAAGTGGGCTGCATCTCGGTGACCGCCAATGTCGCGCCGAAGTTGTGCGCAGACTTTCACACGGCGGCTGCGAGCGGTGACTTCGAGACCGCCCGCGCGCTGAATGAAAAGCTCTATCCGCTCCATGCGGCGATGTTCGCCGATGCCTCTCCCGCTCCCGCGAAGTACGCGCTGAGCAAGCTGTTCGACTGGTTCAGCCCCGATGTGCGTCTGCCGATTGCGCCATGCAGTGATGCTGCAAAGGCTGCGGTGGACGAGGCGATGGCAGGGGCCGGGATTGAGTGATGGCTGAAGCCCATCGCCATGATCCGTTTGCGCCCGTGGTTCGTGTTCTCAAAGGATCGCTCAATTTCAAGGGTAGGGCACAGCGAACTGACGGGATTTTGTATTACTTCCTAGTGGTACTTTTTGTGACAGTCCTTCAGTTCGCCAGTTCGATGATCGGTAATGATCTGATTCCAGTTGCCGCCAAGCTTCAAGCTTTCGAAGTGCTGATCATGATTATCCAACTGCCATTGATTGCTTGGTTCGTCCGCCGGCTTCACGACCAAGGGAAGTCCGACTGGTACCTTCTGATTTTTCCTGTGGCTTGGGCGTTCAGTTTTCTTGAGGATGACTGGCAGATTTTGCACGCGATATTGATGCTAGGTCTGGTACTTTCATTGGTAGCACTAATTTTCTGGCCGCCAACGCAGGGGCCTAATCGATATGGGCCAGATCCGCGGGCTACACCCCAGTCGACCTGAACAGCGAGAGTTGTGATAGCCAGACACACCTGATCATTGGAGGCCACTGGTTTCCCAAGACTTGATCTCGCCGCGCATAGGTCTACATCCGCCAACCTTATGGCTCGCCCCAAACATGCAACTTTCGACAAGCAAAAGGTTGTCGCTGAGAACCGCAAGGCGCGGTTCAATTACCATATCGAGGATACTTTCGAGGCGGGGATCGCCTTGCAGGGGACCGAGGTGAAGGGGTTGCGATCGGGGCAGGGCACGATTGCCGAAAGCTATGCGGAAGTGCGCGATGGCGAGGTGTTTCTCGTCAATGCCAACATTCCCGAATTCAGCCACGGCAACCGGTTCAATCATGAGCCCAAGCGACCGCGCAAACTGCTGCTCCATCGGCGCGAAGTGGACCGGATGTTCGGCGCTGTGGAGCGCAAGGGGATGACGCTTGTCCCGCTGTCTATCTATTTCAATGGCCGTGGGCGCGCGAAAGTTGAGCTGGCTCTGGCCAAGGGCAAGCAGGCACACGACAAGCGCCAGACCATGAAGGACCGGGACTGGAAGCGCGACAAGGCGCGGATCATGAAAGAGAATTCGTGATCGGGCAGCCCGTTCAGGCTTGAACGCGCGTTGGCAGGATCGCGAAAATTTCGTGCCTGCCGTTAAGCGACGGTTGTTAACTACTCGTCTATCACCACCTTACGTTAAAGCGCGAAAGGTGTAGAGGCGCTCGCAGGAATCATGGTTAAGCGTGCAATCAACTGGCTGGCGGCGCACATGCCGAAAATGCCCGAGCGGGACGAAATGGCCCGCAACAAATGGCTTGCGCCCATTGCACACCGCTTCCTGCGTTCCGAATTATGGCGCTTTACAAGGCGTTCCGTCCCGCGCGGTGCGGCACTTGGCCTTTTTGCTGCTTTCATCATTCCGGTCGGACAGATCTTTCTTGCCGCATTCCTTGCGCTTCCGGCGCGGGCCAACGTACCCGTTGCTGCGGTGATCACCTTCGTGACCAATCCCTTCACCGTGCCGTTCTGGCTGGTGGTGGCGAACAAGGTCGGCAAGTTTACGCTGAAGGTTGATCCGGCAACGATGGAAACGGCGAAGGCTGCACTTGAGGATGGCTGGTGGGTGCAGTTCGGCTGGTGGCTGCAGACCGCAGGTGTCACAGCGTTCGGGTTTGTGGTCTTGTCGGTCGTTTCCGCCGCTTTGGGGTACTTGCTCTCCAGCTTTTTCTGGCGCTTTGTGGTGGCCCGGAAATGGGAACGTCGGTCGGGTAACCGCAAATTCATGCGCGCGCAGTCCACAAACACGCAGTAAAGGTCTGAAAGCGCGATGAGCGGCGTTGCGGCAGCGGGATACCGCCCCTAAACTCTTGCCCATGAATCTCGCGGAAATGCAGAAATCCCGGCGTTTGGTAGACGGACTGGCCGTGGCGGCCGCCGTACTGGCCAGCGTCACGCTTGTGCAGTTCGCGACCGAAAGCCTGACAGCAACGCTGGCCTACGCGGGCGGTCTGGTGGTGCTGGGGCTAGTCGCCTTTGTGGGTGGCCGCATCCAGGCGCATCGCCCGGCGACGACGGAGAGCGAGACGATCGACTGGTCTGTCACGGTTGCCGCGGTGGAGCAGCCCGATCTTGCCATTGCCATTACAGATCGCGCCAACCGGCTGGTCTGTGCCAATTCGGCTTTTGAACTGTGGTTCGATTCCAGCAATGGTCCGCCTAACATTCCGGTGGATGGCAGCAGTGCGGACAAGCTCAACAAGCTGGCCCGCGCAGCATGGCGGGACGGGAAGGGCGAAGCCGTAACCGTCGCCGATGAAGGCAACAGCTGGACTGCGACCGCCACCCGCGCGGGGCGTAGCGATGACTACCTGATCTGGCGCTTTGCTCCGGTCGTGCGGACCGAGCCGATCGCCGCGATTGGCAAGCACATCACCGGCCTGTTCGGCAAATTGCTGGGCGCTGCAGGAATCTCGGTCGCGCTGGTCTCTCCCGATGGCACGGTGCGCGCGGGGAATCCGGCGCTGGCGCGGCGCGCGTTTGGAGACGAGAATGCACGCATGGCGGGACAGGAATTTGTCCAGTTGCTCCGCTCCGACGAGCGCGAGCGGATATATTTTGCGCGCGAAGGCAAGAAGGGATCGCCGCAAACGCTGGTGCAGGTGCCGCTGGCCGACCCCGATCTCGTCGCGAGCGAAAAGGTGCCTGGAAAGACTGCTGCGGAATCGCCCTCGCTGATGCTTCTGATTGATGCGGGTATAGGCCTTGGCGGTTGGGGGGCAGAGGCCAAGGGCGGCCAGGCGGCGCAGTTGCAGGCGCTGCTTGAACAATTGCCGCTGGGCCTCGCAACGACCGACCGTGACGGGCATTTCCTCTTCGCCAACCCCGCTTTCCGCCGTGCTGCGGGCATCGGCAATGGCGACCTGCCACCCTATCCGAGCGACATCGTTGTGGCGCGGGACAAGACAGCGATGTCTGATGCGGTGCGTCGCCACGGGCAGGGGCCGGCGTCTAGCGGCGACATTGCCATTCGGCTGCGCAACGAGCCGGACGAGCCTGTTAGCATGGGCCTTGCCGCTGTGCGCGGCCTTGGGGAGGCGGCGGTGCTGCTCAGCCTTGCCGATACGACCGAGGAAGTGCGGCTCAAGCGGCAGGTAGCGCAGGCGACCAAGATGCAGGCCGTTGGCCAGCTCGCTGGCGGGGTCGCGCATGACTTTAACAATGTGCTCACCGCGATCATCGGCTATTGCGACCTCATGCTGCTGCGGCACACGCCGGGCGATAGCGACTACGACGATATCCAGCAGATCAAGGCGAATTCCAACCGCGCCGCCAGCCTGACGCGGCAATTGCTCGCCTTCAGCCGCCAGCAGACCTTGCAGCCCGAAATCATCCAGCTACCCGATATCCTCTCCGAAGTGAGCCAGCTTCTGAAGCGGCTGCTCGGCGCGAAGATTACTCTCAAGGTGCGGCATGACCGGAACCTCGGCGCAGTGCGCGCCGATCCGCGCCAGCTCGAGCAGGTGATTATCAACCTGGCGGTGAACGCGCGCGACGCGATCCAGTCCCACGGTGGCGGGGAAGGGGCGGCCGGGACGCTCGCCTTCGCCACGCGCCGGGTGGAGGCGAAGGATATCCGCCGCATGGGCAGCGAGATCATCCCGGCGGGCGACTACACGGTTCTGATCGCGGAAGACGATGGCGGCGGCATTCCGCAGGAAATCATCGGCAAGCTCTTCGAGCCGTTCTTCACCACTAAGGAGCAGGGCAAGGGGACCGGCCTCGGCCTCTCTACCGTTTACGGCATTGTGAAACAGTCGGGCGGCTTCATCTTTGCCAGCAATGCCAAGGCGCCGGACGGCAGCATCAAGGGCGCGCGTTTCACCATCTATCTGCCGGTCCACCACGTGACCGAGGAAGACCTCAAGAAAGAGGAAATTGCGGAAGAGGCGCGTGACTGGTCGGGCGGCGGCACGATCCTGCTGGTTGAGGATGAGGACATGGTCCGTGCGGTGGCAGAACGTGCGCTGGCACGGCAAGGCTACACTATCGTTACCGCAAGCGACGGGGATGAAGGTCTCGAAGAATTCCTCGCCGATGAAGGCAAGTTCGACCTGGTCGTCACCGATGTGGTGATGCCGAGCATGGATGGCCCGGCGATGGCGAAGGAAGTCCGCAAGCGTCGCCCGCGTCTGCCGATCCTGTTCATGTCTGGCTATGCCGAAGAACAGCTGCGCAGCGAGATCGATATCGAGAACATGCACTTCATCGCCAAGCCGTTCAGTGTGAAGCAGATCGGCGAGATGGTCGGCGGCGTGCTGCGCAAAAATACGCGCAAGTAACAGGAGCATATCCCTGAAATCGCTGAATTCCTGAATAAACAGCGTGAATCGGTTGCGCTGCGATCAGCACCGGCGCATGCTCCATTCAGCCGAAATACAGGTGAGGATACTTTATATCCTGGGCCTTATCGATTGGGGAGGGACTTCCATCATGATCACGCGTCTTCTGGCAACCACACTGCTTGCCACCGCCGCCATCGCCTTGCCGGCCAGCAGCCCCGCAGTGGCGCAGCAGGATCCCACCGGAGAGACTGCGCAGGGCGATGTCTCGGTCACCATTTACCAGAACAACCAGGCGCTAGTGCAGGATATCCGCGACCTGAATATCAGTCGCGGCACCAGCCGGATCGAGTTCCCCGATGTCTCTGCAATGATCCGCCCGCAAACGCTCAGCTTCAACGCGGCGGGCACCTCCATCGTCGAACAGAATTTCGATTTCGATCTGCTTACCCCGCAAAAGCTGATGGAAAAGGCGGTGGGCTCAACCGTAACGCTCGTCCGCACCAACCCTGCTACTGGCGCCGAAGTTCGCGAGCGCGCCGAAGTCCTCTCGGTGGTTGGCGGCGTCGTCGTGCGGATCGGCAACCGGATTGAGGTGCTGCGCGATGACGGCCTGCCCGTGCGCGTCGTGTTCGATGGCGTGCCCGAGAACCTTCGCGCGCGGCCGACATTGTCCGTCACACTGCAAAGCTCGCAAAGCGGTACGCGCCCAGCGCAGATCCGCTACCTTACCCCGGGCCTTGGCTGGAGCTCTGACTATGTCGCGCTTTACAACGAGGTCGACGGTACCGTCGATATGCAGGGCTGGGTGACGCTAACCAACAACACCGGCACCACCTTCCACGATGCCAATACCCTGCTTGTCGCGGGTAACCCTACCGGTGGCAACGGCGGTCCGCGCCGCGACATGGTTCGCCCCGGCACCGAAACTGCAGATCGTGAGCAGCTGGGTGACTTCTACCTCTACCCGATCGAAGGCCGCACCACGATCGCCAACGCGCAGACCAAGCAGGTGAGTTTCCTTGATGTCCAAGGGGTGCCAGCCCGCCGCGTCTATTCCATCAGCAGCAACTGGCTGCAGAGCGACCGCGATTTCCGCCCGGCGAGCTCTGCGATCAGTTTCAGCTCGAGCAGTGACGGCGGGCTGGGTGACGCGCTGCCCGCAGGCACGGTGCGTTTTTACCAGCGCGATAGCCAGGGCAATCCGCAATTCATCGGCGAGAACGGCATCGGCCACACCCCGATGGGTAGTACGCTTTCGCTGCGGACCGGCGATGCCTTTGATGTGTTCATGCAGGCCGAAGTGGAGGACCGCGAGGTCATCACCGCCGCCGAGTATGAGCGCAGCGCGCGTTACCGCGTTTACGAGGATGGTGAGCTGACCCGCACGATCGAGGTTGATCGCAGCGTCGACTATTACCGCACCACCATGCGCTACACCTTCACCAATGCGAAGGATGAGCCGGTGACGGTCGAGATGATGCAGGGCGGACTGGACCGTGGCTGGTGGGGCCGTGATTTCCGCGTCATTTCCGAGGACGTCGAAGGCGAACAGATCAACTACGGCAACCGTCTTTATCGTGTGACGGTGCCTGCTAACAGCGAGCGGGTCGTGCGCGTCACTTACGAGTCGCGCTGGTAAGGGGCGGGGCCGTGCGCCGCACCTCTTTGCTTCTGAGCGCAGCCGCATTTCTGGCGGCTTCACCTGCCCATGCGCAGGATCGCGCGGTAGTGGAGGCATCGGAGCCGACCGATCTTGCTGTCACCGTCTATCGCGACCCCAATCGCCAGCCCTGGCAGGAACTGAACCGCTTCAACCCGCGCGGCTTCGCCATGATCAGCGAAACGCGCACGGTGACTCTGCCGCCCGGTGAATCGACCATCCGTTTCGATGGCGTGTCTGAAGGCATGGTGGCGGTCAGCGCCATCGTTACCGGGCTTCCCGGCGGTACGATCGAGAAAAATCGCAATGCCGAACTGCTGAGCCCCGGCGCATTGGTCGATGGAACGCTGGGCAACCGCGTCACCATCACCCGCACCAATCCCGCGACCGGACAGCCGGAGAGCGAAGACGCTATTGTCCGGACCCGCGCCGACGGCGGTCTCGTGCTGCAAACCGAAGACGGGTACGAGGCCGTGCGCTGTTCGGGGTTGCCCGAGCGGCTGACTTTCGACCGGGTACCCGGCGGCCTGTCAGCCAATCCGGTTTTCACCATCGATACGGCAAGCGACACGGGAGGCACATACACCGTCACCCTTTCTTACCTTTCGTGGGGTTTCGACTGGCAAGCCAACTATGTCACCAGCGTGCACGAAGGTGGCGATAGTGATGATCTGCGCTTCGACATGACGAGCTGGCTCACCATCCTCAATGACAACGGGCAGAGCTTCGCCAATGCCGAAGTTATGGCCGTGGCCGGGCGGCTGAATGTGGTGAGCAATTTCCGTCAGCTCGCTTCACCGCCGAGAGCGGAGCCGCTGCGCCTGACCTGCTGGCCGCGCGGGAGCACGGCAACAGGGTCTCCGGTGCCCGATTTCAACCAGTATGGGGAAAGCGAAGAGTCGGACGCCATCGTTGTCACCGGCTCACGCATTGCGCGTGATGCGGCGATGGAAATGGCCGCTCCAATTGCTCCGGCTCCACCACCTCCTCCGCCGGTTGTGGCGGGCGAAGAGAACCTCGGCGATCTCAAGCTCTACCGCATTCCCGTGCGCATGGATGTGAATGCGCAAGGGTTGAAGCAGGTCATGTTCCTGCAGGAAGACAATATCGAGGGCGAGCTCGCTTATGAAACCCAGTGCTTTCCCTGGAATGCGCAGCCCGCTCCGCGTCCGGCAAGCATGCTCATCGAAACGGTGAATGACGAGGACAGCGGCCTCGGCGTTGCCCTGCCATCGGGGCAGGTGAGCGTGTTCGAGCAATCTGCGCTTGGTGAATTCTGGATTCGCGATGTGAACCTGCGTGACTATGCGCGCGGGCAGGATGTTGAGTTGCCGCTGGGCAGTAGCAATCAGGTGTTCGCCACCTGCACCTGGGGCGCGGATCGGTCAGTCAATGACTGGCGGACAAGCTGGACGGCGATGCAGCTGGAATTGACCAACGCCAATGCAGAGCCGGTGATGGTACGCGTGCAGACAAGCTCGCCGCTGCAGTTCGAGATTCGCGGTGTGCGGTCGGAGATTCGCGATGGCCTGGAAACATTCGAAATTCGCGTTCCTGCCAATGGCCGCCGCGTTCTCGAATGGGAGACCCGGCCACCTCAGGCAGACGACGAAAAGAGCTGAGAGGCGCGGATTTCTGCCGTTTTCCGGGTTTCTCCAGAAAAATTGTGTTCCACTCTTGTTCTCTTAGAACAAAATGGGTACAAGCTGTCTCAAGAGCAACAGCAGAGGCGGTTGAAAAGACTGTAACCACCTCTGGCGAACTGACGGAGGCCATGTCATGGCAAGTGCGAACCTGAAACTCGTTGAGAAGGAATCCAAAGTGGACCGTCAGAAGGCGCTAGATGCCGCCCTCGCGCAGATTGATCGCGCATTCGGCAAGGGCTCGGCCATGAAGCTGGGCAGTAAAGAGGCGATGGAGGTGGAGGCGATCTCTACCGGCTCGCTCGGCCTTGATATTGCGCTAGGCATCGGTGGCCTGCCCAAGGGCCGCGTGATCGAAGTCTACGGCCCGGAAAGCTCGGGTAAGACGACGCTTGCACTGCACTGCATTGCAGAGGCGCAGAAGGCTGGCGGTACCGCCGCTTTCGTCGATGCCGAGCACGCGCTCGATCCGGTTTACGCCAAGAAGCTGGGCGTTGATATCGATGAACTGGTTGTCTCGCAGCCCGATACGGGTGAGCAGGCGCTCGAAATCACCGATACGCTGGTGCGCTCCAACGCGATTGACGTGCTGGTGGTGGACTCGGTTGCTGCGCTGGTGCCGCGCGCTGAAATCGAAGGCGAGATGGGTGACAGCCATGTCGGTCTGCAGGCCCGTCTGATGTCACAGTCGCTGCGCAAGCTGACCGGCTCGATCAACCGTTCCAAGTGCATGGTGATCTTCATCAACCAGCTGCGCATGAAGATCGGTGTGATGTACGGTAATCCCGAAACGACGACGGGCGGTAACGCGCTCAAGTTCTACGCTTCGGTCCGCCTCGACATTCGCCGCACCGGCCAGATCAAGGATCGTGACGAGGTGATCGGCAACTCGACCCGCGTGAAAGTGGTGAAGAACAAGGTTGCACCGCCGTTCAAGCAGGTCGAATTCGATATCATGTACGGTGAAGGTATTTCGAAGATCGGCGAGATTCTCGATCTCGGCGTGAAGGCCGATCTGGTCGAGAAGTCCGGCTCCTGGTTCAGCTACGATAGCGTACGCATCGGCCAGGGTCGTGAGAACGCCAAGACCTTCCTGAAAGAGAATCCAGAGATGTGCGCCAAGTTGGAAGCCGCAATTCGCGGCCGCACCGACGAGGTCGCCGAGGAGATGATGACGGGTCCGGACGCGGAATCCGAAGACTGATCCTCAAGAAGGCGGGCGGGAGAAACATTTCTCCTCAGGACACTGTAACAGGTGTAACAGGTTAGCCCGACCTTGCGAAACCGGAGCCGGCAAAGGCGGACCTCCATCCGCCAATGCCGGCTTCTTCGCGCGTGCTGTCCTACAGGTGCAAAGCCTGCTAGCGCACACGAAACGAATGAGACGAGCAGGTGAATGGCCGAGAAGAGTGAATGGCAAGGCACAGTGGGTGAAAGCTGGGCCGACGAATACCGCCGGACAGATCGCAGTTTCACTCTGTTGACCGAGCACCTGCTCGCGCAGACCCGCCAGTTCAGCTTCAAGAACGTGCTCGATATCGGTTGTGGTGCCGGTGAACTGTCGTTAGCCGTTGCAAGGGGCCGGCCGGACGTGGCCGTCACCGGCGTGGACGTGTCACCTGATTTGGTCGCGGTCGCGCGGGAGCGCGGATCCGGTCTGGCCAATTGTTCCTTCGAGCTGGCCGATGCGGCTGATTGGCAAGGCGATGGTTCGCCGGAGCTCCTCATCTCCCGCCACGGCGTCATGTTCTTCGATGATCCTCCAGCCGCCTTCGGGCATTTGGCAGATCAGTCTAGCGATGAGGCTGCAATCCTCTTCTCGTGCTTCCGCTCACTGGAAGAGAATCCGTTCTTCACCGAAGTCATCCGCCAGCTTCCCGAATTGCCGGACAAAGGCGATCCACGCGCACCAGGTCCCTTCGCCTTTGCCGATGCCGACTATGTGCGTTCGATCCTAGCGAAAGCAGGTTGGCAAGATGTGGGATGCGAACCCTTCGATTTCCCCATGATCGCTGGAGTAGGTGAGGATCCGGTCGCGGAAGCCATCGCCTATTTCAAACGCATCGGTCCGGCCGCGAGGGCCGCACGAGACATGGATACGCTCGCCCGCGACCGTTTCTTCGGACGTATCCGGGCAATGGCTGAGCGGAACATGCACGAAGGAGTCGTGTCGCTTCCCGCCGCAGCATGGATTGTCACCGCAAGAAAGGCGTAGTTGGTGCACTCTTGCCGCATAGACGCGATCATCGGCAATTCCGCGCACTGTAAGTGGTTCAATCCGCTTGTCGCAGCGGCCTCCAGCGCCTAACTCGCTTGCCATGCATTCGACCAACGATATCCGCCGCGCCTTTCTCGACTACTTTGCAGGTCATGACCATCAGGTCGTGCCCTCGGCTCCGCTCGTTCCGTACAATGATCCGAGCCTCATGTTCGTCAATGCGGGTATGGTGCCATTCAAGAACGTGTTCACTGGCGTGGAAACTCCTCCTGCATCGCGCGCTGCCAGCAGCCAGAAGTGCGTGCGCGCCGGTGGCAAGCACAACGATCTCGACAATGTCGGCTATACCGCTCGTCATCTCACCTTCTTCGAGATGCTCGGCAACTTCAGCTTTGGCGACTACTTCAAGGAACGTGCTATCGAGCTCGCCTGGGGAATGGTCACCAAAGAGCTGGGCCTTGCCAAGGATCGCTTGACCGTCACCGTTTATCACACTGACGATGAAGCATATGGCTTGTGGCAGAAGATCGCCGGTCTTCCTGATGATCGTATCATCCGGATCGCGACGAAGGACAACTTCTGGGCAATGGGTTCAGACGGCCCCTGTGGCCCTTGCTCGGAGATATTCTGGGATCATGGTCCCGAGGTAGCCGGAGGCCCTCCCGGCTCGCCGGATGAAGACGGTGATCGCTTCGTCGAGATCTGGAACCTTGTCTTCATGCAGCACCTGCAGTCGGCGGACGAGATTACGGGCGACCTTCCTCGCCCCAGTATCGATACCGGCATGGGGCTGGAACGTATCTCCACCGTCATGCAGGGCGTGCACAATGTGTTTGAGACCGACACATTCCGCACGATCATCGATGCCGGTGAGGAGCTGCTCAAGGCCACAGCAACAGAGGATACGATTGCCAGCCATCGTGTGATTGCCGATCACCTGCGCTCAACAAGCTTCTTGATCGCCGACGGCGTACTGCCGTCCAACGAAGGCCGTGGATACGTGCTGCGCCGGATCATGCGCCGAGCCATGCGGCATGCGCATCTCCTCGGGGCAGACAAGCCCTTGATGCACCGCCTCGTCCCGACACTGGTGAGCGAGATGGGGCAGGCCTATCCGGACCTTGGTCGTGCGCAGCCCTTGATCACCGAAGTGCTAGAGCGGGAGGAAACGCGTTTCCGCCAGACATTGGAGAAGGGTCTCCGCCTGCTCGACGAGGAAAGCGGTGATCTGGGCGAGGGCGATAGCCTGCCCGGCGAAACCGCTTTCAAGCTCTACGACACCTATGGTTTCCCCTACGATCTGACCGAAGACGCGCTGCGCAACCGCGGTATCGGCGTCGACAAGGCTGGCTTCGATGCCGCAATGGAACAGCAAAAAGCTGCTGCCCGCGCAGCATGGAAGGGCTCTGGCGCGGCTGCGGATGACGAATTGTGGTTTGACATTGCCGAGCGTGAAGGTGCGACCGAGTTCACCGGATACAGCTCGACCGAGGGTGAAGGCCGGGTCGTCGCACTGATCGTGGACGGCAAGGAAGTGCAGTCCGCCGATAGCGGGCAAGAGGTCACCGTGCTGACCAACCAGACGCCGTTCTACGGAGAAAGTGGTGGCCAGATGGGCGATACGGGTACGATCACGGGCGATCATCGTCTTGAGATAGCTATCAGCGATACTACAAAGCCGCTTGGACGGTTGCACGCCCATCAGGGCAAGATCACCGCGGGCAAGATTGCGGTTGGTGATACCGTGCATCTGAAGATCGACGTTGCGCGCCGCGATGCTGTGCGCGCGAACCACTCGGCTACGCACCTTGTTCATGCCGCCTTGCGCAATCACCTGGGCGATCACGTGACGCAGAAGGGCTCACTGGTGGCGGAGGATCGACTGCGGTTTGACTTCTCGCACCCCAAGCCGCTCGCAGCATCCGAAATGGCGGTAATCGAAGCCGAGGTGAATGCGGAGATCCGTTCAAACGATGAGGTCGTCACGCGCTTGATGAGCCCCGATGATGCGATCGAGGCCGGGGCGATGGCATTGTTCGGAGAGAAGTACGGCGAGGAAGTGCGCGTGCTTTCCATCGGCTCGGGCGACTGGAATGGTAGCGGTAAGACCTACTCGGTCGAGCTGTGCGGAGGAACGCATGTTCGTGCAACGGGCGATATCGGATTGTTCCGGATTGTCAGCGAGAGCGCGGTGTCGTCAGGCGTGCGCCGCATTGAAGCGCTGACCGGTGAGGCGGCTCGCAAGTGGGTTGTGGGTCGCGAGGAAGCACTGAAGTCTGTTGCAGCAACGCTAAAGACCGCTCCGGATGAGGTTGAAGAGCGTGTGGCTGCCTTGGTGGACGAGCGCAAGAAGCTCGAGCGCGAATTGGCCGAAGCGAAGAAGCAGCTTGCCCTTGGCGGAGGCGGCGGAGCTTCCGCTGTAGCCGACGAAGCCGTGGGTGGCGTGACCTTCAGCGGGCAGGTGCTCGACGGGATGAACCCCAAGGAGCTTCGCGGTCTGCTGGATGATGCCAAGAACCGCATGGGCTCCGGTGTTGCGGCGATTGTGGCGGTCAATGATGGGAAGGCCGCAGTTGCGGTTGGCGTAACAGACGACCTTACAGACAAGGTCAGCGCGGTTGATCTGGTTCGCGCGGGCGTCGAAGCCGTTGGCGGCAAAGGCGGCGGCGGTCGGCCTGACATGGCACAGGGCGGTGGCCCTGATGGCGACAAGGGTGCAGCAGCAATCGCAGCCATCAAAGGCGTGCTGGCCGGTTAGTTCTCGGCAGTACTAGTGCGCAGTTTGGGCTTGGTCTCAAGTGCGCCATCTTCCTGAATACGCTCGCGAAACTCGTCGCGCTTTTCGTGGATGCTGGCAATCACCGGTCCCATCGGCACGCCGATGTCGACCAGTGCCGCTTCGGATAGCTGCAGCGAGCTTTCGAGTGTTTCCGGGACCGCTGTACTCGCGCCGCTGCGATAGAGTTCTGCCGCGTGGAAGCTGTCGCGCGCGCGGGCGATGATCGGCAATTCCGGATGAGCATTGCGCAGTTTGCGCACCATACGCTGGGCGAGAATGTGCTCGTCCATGGTCAAGATGACGGCTGGAGCTGTGTCGATGCCAAGGCTGTCGAGCGCATCTTCGCGAAGTGCGTTGCCGAACACCGCATAGTACCCGTCGCGCCGTGCACGTTCGATCAGGTCGGGGTCGGAATCGATGGCCACGTAGGCGACATCGTGCCGCTTTAGCATCTGGGCGACGAGCCGACCAACCCGGCCGAGGCCGACGATCACGACGCGGGGTGCATCCCTTTCCCCTTCATCCAGTTCGTCCAGCGTAGGCGCTGGTTCCGCGCGCCTTGCGACCGACTTGCCGAGCGATGCCAGAAGCGGCGTGATGGTGAGGCCGATGGCAGTGACAATCTGCCAGAACTGCGCGGTTTCCAGCGACACGAGCATCGCGCTGGTCGCGGCCGCCATCACGATCAGGGTCGTTTCGGAAGGGCTCGCCATCAGGATGCCCGTCTCGATCGCGGTTGCCTTGCGTGCGCCCATAAGGCGCAGCAACACGCCAGTCACCACTGCCTTAAGCGTCAGCACGCCCACTACAGCCGCAGCAATCGCCCAGAGGTTGTCCCAGATCATCATGATGTCGATGCCCATGCCGACAGTGATGAGGAACACACCCAGCGCCAGGCCCTTGAACGGGTTCATAATGCCTTCGACCTCGGTGTGATACTCGGTCTCTGCGATCAGCAGACCTGCAATCAGTGCTCCGACGATAGGTGACAGGCCGACAAGTGCGGTTGCAAGGCTGGCGCCAATCACGACCAGCATGGATGCGGCGAGGAACAGCTCCGGGCTCTTGGTGCGCGCGGCTTGTGCGAACAGGTGCGGAAGCAGGAACCGGCCGGCTATCATCATCACCGCAACCACCAGTGCGCCCTTCCATAGCGTGTCGAGCAGCCCGCTCCAGCCGTCTCCGGTTGCATTGGGGGCCAATGCGCCGAGGAGGAAGATGATCGGCACAATCATGATGTCTTCGAACAGCAGCATCGAGAGCGAGGCGCGGCCTACGGGTGTGTTGGTGCCTGATATCGGCAGCACGAGTGCAGTAGAGGAGAAGGCGAGGGCTAGGCCCAATGCCAGTGCACCCGTCCACGGCTGCCCAAGAGCGTAGAGAGCGCCAGCCAACAGCGCGCCGATCACGAGGATCTCCAGTGCGCCCAGGCCGAATACCAGCTTTCGCAGCTGCCACAGGCGGTTGAAGCTGAGCTCCAACCCGATGGTGAACAGCAACAGGATGATGCCGAATTCGGCGAAGAGTGAGAGGCTTTCCGCGTCCGAGATCGTCACGTGGGAGAGCCACGGCATCTCGTCCACCAGCTTACCCAGGCCAAACGGCCCGACGAGCAGTCCAACCAGGATGAACCCGATGATCGGCGTAACTCGGAAGCGTGCGAACAGCGGAATGACGATCCCCGTCGCACCGAGGATCACCAGCGCGTTCGACATCATGGGCGAGATTTCAGCGTGATGCATGTGCGTTCCTATGACAGAGCTTGGGGCACAGCCGCAACGTCCAAATGCCGGTTAGCCGCATCCGCATGCAGGCAACCTGTTACACCTGTTACAGTGTCCTGAAGGAGATTTTCCGCGGGGTAAATCGGGGCGCTCAACATCATTTCCGAGTCCGAGTACATCGGCACCGTGTAGGAAAGCCCGCTCCAACCCCTAGCCATCACAGCCTCAACCGCTATGCATGGCACCCATGCAGACAGCCACGATTATCGCGCTCGCCCTCTATTTCATCCTTATGATCGGCATCGGCCTCTACGCGTGGAAGCGTTCGACCGACGATAGCGAGGGGTATCTGCTTGGCGGTCGCAACCTTTCGCCCGCTGTGGCCGCACTGTCTGCAGGTGCGAGCGACATGTCCGGCTGGTTGCTGCTTGGTCTGCCAGGCGCACTTTACCTAAGCGGCTTGGTTGAAGCATGGATCGGGATCGGCCTATTCATCGGCGCAGTGGTCAACTGGATCGTTGTGGCCCCGCGCCTGCGCGAGCAGACCGTGCAATACGGCAACGCGCTCACCATCCCGCAATTCCTTGCCAACCGCTTCCCTGATCAGGCTGTCGCTCTGCGCGTGGTGTCGGCGATTATCATCGTTGTGTTCTTCGCGGTCTATTCCGCAGCGGGTCTCGTCGGGGGCGGACTGCTGTTCGAAAGCACTTTCTTCCAAGGCGAGATCATGGGGATGAGCCCCTACATGGCGGGCGTCCTGATAACCGCGCTGGTGGTGCTCGCCTATACAATGGTGGGCGGCTTCCTCGCTGTGAGCCTGACCGACTTCGTGCAGGGCCTGATCATGGTCACCGCGCTGGTGGTGATGCCATTGGTCGTGCTGTTCGGCGATGGCGCGGCAGAAAGCGCTGCGGCGCTGCGCGAAATCGACCCGGGATTCCTGAGTCTGGCAAGCGACATGAGCGTGATTGCGTTCCTTAGTCTGATTGCATGGGGCCTCGGTTATTTCGGGCAGCCGCATATCATCGTGCGCTTCATGGCGATCCGCGAAGGCGGAGTGAAAGCCGCGCGCAATATTGGCCTCGCATGGATGCTGGTCGCGCTGATTGGCGCAGTGGGCGTAGGCGTGCTGGGCCGCGCGCATGTCGAGCTGAACGGGCTGGAGCTGGAGAATTCGGAGACGATTTTCATCCTGCTCGCCAACACGCTGTTCCACCCGTTCGTGACCGGCTTCCTTCTGGCTGCGTTGCTGGCAGCGATCATGTCGACGATTTCGAGCCAGCTGTTGGTCTCCTCCAGCTCACTCACCGAAGACTTCTACCGCCTGTTCCTGAAGAAAGACGCGACTGAGCGCGAAGCCGTGACCGTCGGCCGCATCAGCACCGCGCTGGTGGCGGTGGCCGCCATCGTGATCGCGAGCAATCCGGACAGTGGGGTTCTGTCGCTGGTCTCGAACGCATGGGCAGGCTTTGGTGCGGCATTCGGCCCGCTGATCATTTTGTCGCTCACGTGGAAGCGCATGACCGGCGCAGGCGCTGTGGCGGGACTTGTGACGGGTGCTGGCGTGGTGATGGCGTGGATCGCGCTAGAGTGGAACAGCAGTTTCCTCGGCGGTGAGGGCGTCTACGAGATCATTCCGGGCTTTGTTGCGGCTTGGCTGGCGATTTGGGTGGTGAGCTTGGTGACGGCGAAGGGAGCTCATCCATCTGCGTCACCCCGGACTTGATCCGGGGCTGGTGATTTCTTCTTCAAATTAGCTGATCGTAAAGGTCGTTCCAGTCAGGATTGGCCTTCTCGATCAAATCAAATTTCCAACTGCGACGCCAACGCTTCACTCGCTTCTCGTGTGCCACAGCCATGTCGATCGGTTCGATAAAATCCGTCCACACGAGGCGGGTGAGGCCGCGCCGCGCGCAGTAGTCGGAACCTTGTCCGGAGCGATGCAAGGCGACGCGATTAGCCAAATTGCTGGTCACGCCCACATAGAGAGCACCTCGATGGCGGTTGGTCATGATATAGACCCAGCCGCCATGTGTCTCCGCATCCATCTGATTATTTGAAAGAAGCACCGCAGCCCGGGGTGACGTGAAAGGGTTTAACCCCCACCCGGCCCGTGCTGGTGCATCGGCGGAGGGCCGCTGAGTTCGCCGCCGCTTTCGCCCGAACCCTTTTGCTCCCACTCAATGCGATAGAGATCGAACCTCCTGTCCGCGAGGTTCCGCACTGTGCCCTCAGCGCGTGCCCAGGCTAGGTCAGCCAAGTTCACATCGCTGATCGTCAGCGTCTCGACATTCTCGGTTGCCTCGGCGGCGATACCGTCACGGGCGAAGGGGAAGTCGCATGGGGTGAGGATGCAGCTTTGGGCGTACTGGATGTCCATGTTGGCGACGTTGGGCAGGTTGCCGACATTGCCGCTCATCACGACGTAGCACTGGTTCTCGATGGCCCGCGCGGCCGAGCAATAGCGCACGCGCATATAGCCCTGGCGGCTGTCGGTGCAGAACGGCACGAAGATGATGCGCGCGCCTTCATCTGTCAGGCGGCGGGCCAGTTCGGGGAATTCGCTGTCGTAGCAGATGAGCACGCCGATGGGGCCGCAGTCGGTTTGGATAACGTCCACCGCATCGCCGCCGCGGATGTTCCACCAGTATGCCTCGTTCGGGGTGGGGTGGATCTTCTCCTGCTCGTGAATCGATCCATCGCGCAGGCACACCATCGCGACATTGTGGATGTCACCATCATCCATGCGTGTCGGGTGCGATCCGCCGATGATGTTGATGTTATATTTGAGCGCCATTTCGGAAAGCGCCTCGCGGATGCGCGGAGTGTATTCGGAAAGGCGTTCGATGCTTTCGAGCGGGGAGAGTTCTTCTTCCTCTGCGCTTAGCAGCATCAGCGTGAACAGTTCGGGAAACAAGATGAAGTCTGCTTCGTAATCTGCTGCAACATCTACAAAATATCGCACCTGTCCGATAAATTCGTCAAAGTCCTTCACCGCGCGCGCCTGCAGCTGGCAGGTGGCAACGCGGACGTTCTCGACACCGCGCGGAACGCGGGCCTGCGGGCTCGCTTCCTGATCGACCCACGGGTTGCGCCAGACCATGTGCACGGCATTGCCGCGGCTTTTCTTGTCTTCGGGCAGGTACTTGTTGAGCACGCCAATCGGTTCGAATCCGTTGGCGAGCTGGAAGCGCAGGACGGGGTCGTGGATCTTCCCGGCGATGACCTGCTCGAGGTATTCTTCCGGCGTCTTCACCCGGCGGCGTGAGCGCAGGAAATTCGGCATACGTCCGCCAAAGACGATGCCTTTCAGTTCGAGCTGTTCGGCGAGGAAACGGCGTTCCTCATAAAGACGGCGACCAAGCCGCGTCCCGCGGACCTTGGGATCAACGACCATTTCATAGCCGTAGAGCCAGTCACCGTTGGGATCGTGGCGGCTGCCGTAGCCGTTCCCGGTAATCTCGTCCCATGTATGCGGGCGCAAAGCCTTGTCGCCGCCGATGCGCATGGTGGCGCAGTAGCCGACGAGCTTGTCATCGAGAATCGCGACAAAGCAGCCTTCGGGATAGTTGTTCAGCTGCCCGCGAATTTCGCCCTGCGTGTAGGGCGCGAAGTCCTCGTAAACGCGCTTCGCCAGCGCAGCGATGCGGCGGATGTCGCCGGTTTCGGCCTGACGGACTTCGAGACGTGCTTTGGTCATAAAACGAAAAAACCCCCGTTACGCCAGACTAATGGCGCACCGGGGGTTTCGTTTCCAGTACGTTGGAATTTGCTGGCTTAGCCGAGGCCCTGTTCGGACATCTTGGCTTCGAGGCCTTCAACGATGGCTTCGAAGAACTGCTCGGTCGTCATCCAGCTCTGGCTCGGGCCGATGAGGAGCGCGAGGTCCTTCGTCATCTTGCCGCTTTCGACGCATTCGATGCAGACGCGCTCAAGCGTCTCGGCGAAGGCCACAACATCAGGCGTGTTGTCGAAGCGGCCACGATACATCAGGCCGCGCGTCCACGCGAAGATGGAGGCAATCGGGTTGGTCGAAGTTGCCTTGCCCTGCTGGTGCTGGCGATAGTGACGGGTCACGGTGCCGTGCGCAGCTTCCGCTTCCACGGTCTTGCCATCCGGCGTCATCAGAACCGAAGTCATTAGGCCGAGCGAGCCGAAGCCCTGTGCGACGATGTCCGACTGTACGTCGCCGTCGTAGTTCTTGCAGGCCCAGACGAACTTGCCGTTCCACTTGAGCGCGGCGGCGACCATGTCGTCGATCAGGCGGTGTTCGTAGTGGATGCCTGCTTCTTCGAACTTGTCGGCGAATTCCGCGTCGAAGATCTCCTGGAACAGATCTTTGAAACGGCCATCGTACTTCTTGAGGATGGTGTTCTTGGTCGAGAGGTACACCGGCCAGCCACGGTCGAGGCCGTAGTTGAAGCTGGCGCGCGCGAAGTCGCGGATGCTCTCATCAAGGTTGTACATGCCCATGGCGATGCCGGGCTTTTCGAATTCGAACACGTCGAGGTCGATGTTCTGGCCGTCGGCACCTTCGAAAACGAGGCGCAGTTTGCCAGCGCCCGGGATCAGCGTGTCGGTAGCGCGATACTGGTCACCGAAAGCGTGGCGGCCCACAACGATAGGATCGGTCCAGCCGGGAACGAGGCGCGGCACGTTGTCGATCACGATTGGCTCGCGGAAAACCACGCCGCCAAGGATGTTGCGGATCGTACCATTGGGCGAACGCCACATGTGCTTGAGGTTGAACTCTTCCACACGGGCTTCGTCGGGCGTGATGGTGGCGCACTTTACGCCGACGCCGTGTTCCTTGATCGCATTGGCGGCGTCGATAGTAATCTGGTCGTCGGTTTCGTCACGCTTTTCGACCGATAGATCGTAATACTTCAGGTCAATATCGAGGTACGGCAGGATCAGACGCTCGCGGATCCACTGCCAGATGATTTTCGTCATTTCGTCGCCATCGATTTCAACGACGGGGTTCTTGACCTGAATTTTCGCCATGGGGTTTTCCCTGTTCTCTCAACCAGAATGTGTGTGAAGTTGGCCGCCTGTTAGCAGACCCCTATGGCCGTGCAAGTGGAGTCGAAGGCGGAATGCGCGCCCAGTCGGCGAAATTGGCGATAATTCCCGGTGCCAGACGGGCGAGTGTGAGGGCAATGCGTGCGCCGATAGGGTGTTCAGCCGTGTGCCACATGACCGAGGCGAGGCAGACAGGACGCTGTGCGCGCTTGGCGAACTGACGCTGGAACGCCGACGCGTCCACGCCGTGCACAAAGGCTTCGGCTGCCGCCACGCCGCTGGCCACGGCTATGGAATTGCCCTCACCGGCGAGCGAGGGGATAACCGCTGCCTGATCGCCCAAGCGATACAGGTCCTCACGCGTTTCGTGGCAGATATAACCATAAGGGACGGAGCCGATGGCATCGATTTTGGTCCCTTTCCAATCGCTGCCAAGGCGCTGCGCAAGGACGGGGCTTTGCTCTGCCAGCTGCCCGAACAACTGCACGGGTGAGCCACCGGCTGTCGTGAGCGCCGGCTTGCGCACCGCGAGACACACATTGGCCGATCCATGCTCCTGCAGGACAATCCCGACGTAGCAGCCCTTAAACAGGTGCAGCTCAATGACGCCGCCTAAAAGGGCGTCCCGCTCAGGCGAGCTTGGCAGCCGCAATCGCAATCCCGCCGTCGTATCCTTCGCGTTGCGCGGGCGTCCGGCCCTAGGCACATCATGCTTGCCCGCCGCGAGGAACAGCGCGGGCGCATCGTAATTGTCGCGACGGCCCTTGGCGCGATTCTTGTCGAAGCCCCGAATGCTGTCGAAGAGGATCTCTGCGCCCTGTGCCAGTGCAACGCGGCGCATTTCGGTGTCCAGCGCGTGGCGGCTGAGGCCGAATGCCTGCTGGGGAAGGTCAAGCTCTGCCGTGAGGCCCGCAGCGAAAAGGCGCAGCTTGTTCACGCGGTGTGCACCCAGTTTCGCCAAGTCCACACCCAATACGCCAAGTTGCTCGGCGGTGCGCCAACTCAGGAAGCCTCCACACAGAGGATCGCCGACCTCCTGATGGTGCTCGATCAGCGTGCAGTCCGCGCCAAGCTGTCGCAAGGCAATCGCCGCCGCACAGCCTGCGGGGCCGGCACCGATGATCAGCGGATGCGCGAAACGCATAGGCGGAAGGGGAATACGCGTTGGACCTCGGCACCCGTTACTCCCGCTTCAGTTAGAAGTGCCTGCCATTCATCCGGGCGGTAAGATCGGGCGATGGAAGTGCGGCCATCGGCGCGGACAATGGGATGCCAGCGGGCGAGGGTGGCCAGTACCGGATAGCCTGCATGACTCAGCGCATGGCGGTTCAGGTCGTTGATGAACCAGCCCGCCCGTGCCTCGGCCTCCATGAAGCGCAGGAAGAGCACCAGCTCGTCATGGCTCATATGGTGCGCGACCAGACTGGAGATCACGACATCCCAACGATTGTCTATCAGGTCCGCATAGTCGCCGGTGCGATAGGTGATGGGCAGATCGCGCGGTGTTGCCGCCTTGGCCGCCGCTTCGCTGCGCGGATTGAGGTCGACACCAACCAGCTCTGCCTCGATCCCACGCGCCTTGGCCCATTTGGCAATTTCGCGCAGCATATCACCTTGGCCATAACCCACATCGAGCAGCTTGAAGCTTTTCCGGTTCCCGACAGCACGCTCAAGGAATTGCAGGGTAGGGCGGTAAGCCATGGTCACACGATTGACCTTAGCCAGATCGGCCAGCACTTCGTGGTAGGTCTCTTCCGGCAGGTTCGGATCGTCCATCAATTCTTCGGTTTCGAGACGCTTCTCAAGCATCGGCGCTCTCCCAGCCAAAACGAACGCCTTCCATCGCCAGCCCCGGCCCGAAGGCCAGCGCGATACCGTTTGCCGGTTTCTGTTCCATCAGACGCTGGAGCACAAACAGCACGGTGGCAGAGGACATGTTGCCACAATCATTGAGAACGCTGCGTGATGCCGAGAGTGCATCTGCCGGCAATGCCAGTCCTCGCTCCACCGCATCCAATACCGATCGACCGCCGGGGTGGACCGCCCAGGCCTGTGGAGGTGCATCTCCATTAATGGTCTGCTGCAGGTCCGGATCGTCCAGCGCATCAGCCAGCCGCCCGGGCACTGCGCCCGACAGGTGCATGGCAAACCCCGTATCGCCCACGGTCCATGTGATGAGCTCCTCACTCTCTTCCAGAGCGGCGGAAATGCCTTCACCCAACGCCAGCCCTTCGCCATTGGCGCTCACCAGAACGGCGGCGGCGCCGTCGGAAAATTGCCCCATGGCCAGCAGGCTTTCGAGATCGTCTGTCGCTTGCAAGTGCAATGAGCAGAGTTCGACAGAGACCGCTAACACCTTTGCGTCGGGCTGTGATCGCACGATATGCGCCGCCGTGCGGAGCAGAGTGACCCCCGCATAACAGCCCATGAAGCCGATGCTGACACGCTCGACATTGGCCGCAAGGCCCAGCTTGCGCGAGATCACCTGATCGAGTCCGGGGGCCATGAAGCCGGTGCAGCTTGCCACCACCAGATGCGTCACGCCGTCGAGCGAAGGCAGCCGCGATATCGCTTCCAGCGCAAGGCCGGGCGCAGCTTCGGCATAGCGGGCCATCCGCGCCGCGGTGCCGGGCTGTTCATCACCCATGTAGAAACTGCCGAAATCCATCGCTGCATCTGCGCCTGTGAGTACCGAATAACGGTGCGCGATGCCGCCGCGCTGCTCCATCCGCGCAAAGATCGCTGCGCTGCGCTTGTCCAGCTGCCTTTCTGCCCATGCGGTGTAACGCGCATGCACATCGCAAAGGGGCACCGCAGTGCCGATCGCGTTGATGCGGGGGGAAACGCAAATGCGGTGGCTATCGCTCATCGCAACGGCCACCGCATTGGAATGTGGGATAAATTACCCGCAGATATTGGCTTTGGCAGCGTCATACTCGGCAATCAGTTGCTCACAGATGGCCTTGGCTGGCAAGCTCTCCTTCGTCGCGCCGACGCCATGGCCGGCAGACCAGATGGTCTTCCACGCCTTGGCTTCTTCGTTGAGCGACATTTCACCCGGCGCATGCTCGATGCTGGCCGCTTCAAGGCTGGGGGTGAGGAAGTTTGCACCAACGCCTGTGACCTTGTCGGTGTAGGTGATGTCCTGCGCACTGCATTCCATCATCATGTCCTTCTGACCCTGCACTGCCATGCTTTCCTGCGCGGCGATGAAGTGGCTGCCGATATAGCCGAAGTCCGCCCCCATAGCTTCTGCGGCGAGGACATGGCCGCCGTGGGTCATACAACCCGAAAGGGCGATTGCGCCGTCGTAGAACTCGCGGATTTCGCTGACGAGTGCGAAGGGGCTGAAGGTTCCGGCGTGGCCACCGGCACCGGCTGCCACGGCGATGATGCCATCGACACCCGCTTCCACGGCCTTTTCGGCGTGGCGACGTTTGATCACGTCGTGAAACACGATGCCGCCATAGGAATGCACCGCATTCACCAGATCGGGCACCGCGCCAAGCGATGTGATGATCAGCGGCACCTTGTGCTTCACGCACAATTCCAGATCGGCTTGTACGCGCGGGTTGGACGGGTGGACGATCAGGTTGACGCCATAGGGTGCGTCATCATCGCCTAGCCTGTCCTGTATTTCCTTCAGCCAGTCCTCGAAACCTTCGCTGGTGCGCTGGTTGAGGGCGGGGAAGGTCCCGGCGATACCGGCCTTGCAGCTCTCCACCACGAGATCGGGGCCGGAGCACAGGAACATCGGTGCCGCAATTGCGGGAATGCGACACCGCGCCTTGAAGTCTAGGACGCGCTGGTTGGGACCGCTCAAAACGCGTCCTCCGGCATGTCCATCATGCTCGCCTTACCGCTCTTGATCGCCATGAACTGCGCCGTTGCGGGCGGCAGCAGGCGGTCGAAGAAGTACTGCGCGGTGATCAGCTTGCTCTTGTAGAACTGCTCATCCCCGGTGCCTTCAGCCAGCTTGGCGTGAGCGACCTTGGCTGCCTTTGCAAAGCAGTAACCCATGGCCACGAAGCCGAGCAGGCGCAGGTAATCGGTTGCAGCCGCACCTGCTTCTTCCGGATCTTTCAGGCCCTTCTGGGCGATGAAGCCGGTTGAAAGTTGCAGCGCGCCAAAGCTCTGGCCAAGCGCGGCGACCATCTTGCCGATGTTTGCATCGCTGCCATTGTCTTCGATGAACTGCGAGACAGGGTGGAAGAAGCTACGCAGGTTGCGGCCCATCCGGTCAGGCAGCTTGCGGCCGACAAGGTCGAGCGCCTGAATGCCGTTGGTCCCTTCGTAGATCATCGCGATACGGGCGTCGCGCGCGAACTGTTCCACGCCCGATTCCTGAATGTAGCCGTGGCCGCCATAGACCTGCACCGCAAGATGTGCGCTTTCATGACCGAGATCGGTGAAGAGCGCCTTCACCACCGGCGTCATCAGCGCGATGAAATCCTTGGCGCGTTCGCGGGTTTCGGGCTCGGGCGAGGCATGCTCGGCATCGAGCGCACGGCTGACCCATGCGGCAACCGAACGGCAGCCTTCGTTATACGCGCGCATAGTCATCAACATGCGGCGCACGTCCGGGTGCACGATGATCGGATCGGCGGGGCCGTCCGGGTTCTTCACGCCCGAAAGCGAGCGGCCCTGCAGGCGGTCCTTCGCGTAGTACACAGCGCTCTGGTAGGCGATCTCGCCCACGCCGAGGCCCTGGATGCCGACCGCAACACGTTCGGTGTTCATCATCGCAAACATGGCTTCCAGCCCGCGGTTCGGCTCACCGATGATCCAGCCCTTGGAATCCTCGAAGCTCATCTGACAGGTCGCCGAAGCCTTGAGGCCCATCTTGTGCTCGATTGCCGTGGGGCCGGCATTGTTGTGATCGCCAAGCGATCCATCGTCGTTCGGCAGGTATTTGGGCACCAGGAACAGGCTGATGCCTTTCACACCCTCTGGCGCGTCAGGCAGGCGAGCAAGGACGAGGTGGACGATGTTGTCCGCCAGGTCATGGTCACCGGCCGAGATGAAGATCTTGTTGCCGGTGACAAGGAAGCTACCGTCTTCCTGCGGCACCGCCTTGGTGCGCAGCATGCCGAGATCGGTGCCGCAGTGGCTTTCGGTAAGGCACATGGTGCCCGCCCATTCGCCGTTGGCCATCTTGGGCATGTAGAAGTTCTTCAGATCCTCGCTGCCATAGGCTTCCAGAGCGACCATCGCGCCGCCCGTCAGGCCCGGGTAGAGACCGAAAGAGAGGTTGGTCGAACAGCTCATTTCCTCGACGCATTTGGCGAGGGCGTGCGGTGCGCCCTGGCCACCCCATTTCTGATCCACAGCGAGGCCGGCCCAGCCGCCTTCGCAGAACTGCTTGTAGGCTTCCTGGAACCCTTTGGGAGTGCGGACGACGCCGTTTTCGATGCGGCAACCTTCCTGATCACCTGACCAGTTCAATGGCAGCAACACGTCGCGGCACAGCTTGTTCGCTTCCTCAAGAATAGCCGCTGTCATGTCTTCATCGAAATCCTCGAACCCTTCGAGATTTCCGAAACCATCGTCAGAGTGCAGTTCTTCGAGAACGAAGCGCATGTCGCGGATGGGGGCTTCATAGACTTGCATGTCTTATTCTCCCTGGATCAGTTGCGCAGCGGCTTGCCGGTTTCGAGCATGTGCTCGACACGGGCCTGCGACTTGGAATTGCGGACGAGGCGCATAAACGCCTCGACTTCGAGGTTGAGCATGTCGGCTTCCGTGGTGATCTCGACCGGATCGGTATTGCCGCCGGTGAGTACGTAGGCGAGCTCTTCTGCCACCGTCACATCGTGATCGGTCGCCATGCCCCGATTGTGGAAGCTTTCCACCGCCAGCTTGAGCGCCGCCGCGCCGGACGGGCCGGGCAGGCGATACTCGGGCTTCTCAGGAGCTTCATAGCCATCAACCATGCTGAGCGCACGCTGCTTCGCATCGAAGAGCAGGCGATCACGGTTCATCGTAATGCCGTCACTGTGACGCAGGAAACCATGTTCCTTCGCCTCGGCAGCCGACTTGGCGACAGTTGCCGTCGAGATTGTCTCGAACGACTTCGATACTGCAGGCATCGGGCCGTTCGGGTGGCGCGGGTTTTCCTGCCAGCGAGAGATCATCTCGCCGCAGCCGCCCCAGCCAGGGATGATGCCCACACCGGTTTCGACGAGGCCGATATAGGTCTCTGCATGCGCTTGGATGGCATCGGAGTTGAGGCAGATTTCGCAGCCGCCGCCCAGTGCCATTCCGAACGGAGCGGAGACGACAGGGAAGGGGGCGTACTTGAGCGCCTTGTAGGCTGTCTGACCACCGCGCACCGACTTTTCGACTTCGCTCCACGCCGCGATGTTGATCGCGAACATGGCGAGGCCAAGGTTGGCGCCGGCGGAGAAGTTGGAACCTTCGTTGTAAACGACCAGCGCCTTGTAGTCCGACTTCACCAGCGGGATCGCCTTCTGGATCAGCTTCATGACCTGCTCGTCGAGCGCGTTCATCTTGCCAGTGAATTCGAGCGCGACAACACCGTCGCCCACATCCCACAGCGCGGCAGAGCCGTTCTTGAGCAGCGGCTCACTCGTGCGCTTCACGTCTTCGAGCAGAAGCACGCCTTCGGGGCGTTCGACATTGTGGTATTCACCATCCGTACCGAAATACTGCAGCTGCCCGTCTTCCACGCGGTAGAAGGTATTGTCGCCCACCTGCTCAAGGATCGGCGGGACCGGATAGTCGCTTTCCTTCAGCCGCTCGACGAGGTGTGCGGCGCCAATGGCGTCGATCATCTCGAACGGACCACGCTTCCAGTTGTAGCCTAGCTTCATCGCATCATCGACGCCGACCACGGTTGCGGTCGCTTCGGGAACGATGCTGGCGGCATAGCTGAGCGTCGGGCCGAGCACGGCCCAGGCGTAGTCGCCGGCCTTGCCCTTGAGCGAGATCAGTTTCTTGAGGTCACCCTTGGCGGCAGATCCACGCACGAGGCTGGAACGAGCGGCCTTGCGGTACTCGCCGGACTTCAGGTCCTTGGCTTCCTTCACCTTGCCACCGCCTTCGCGGTTGATGCGATAGAAGCCGCCCTTGCCCTTACGGCCAGTGTAGCCTTCCTCGATCATCGCTTCGATCATAGGCTCGCTGCGCGCGATCTTCTGATACCAGTCGTCCTTCGGAAGGGTGCTGGTGAGCGACTTCATCAGGTGCGGCATCAGGTCGATACCGATCAGGTCAATGAGGCCGAACAGGCCGGTCTTGGGCACACCCATCGGGCGGCCACCGATTTCGTCGGCTTCTTCAACGGTCACACCTAGATCGAAAGCAGCGTTCACTGCCTGCTGGATCCAGAAGGTGCCGACGCGGTTGGCGATAAAGCCGGGCGAATCCTCGGCATCGACAACGCTCTTGCCGAGCTTGCGATCAACAAAGTCGCTGACCATCGCAACGGTTGCGGCATCGCTTTGCGGGCCGGCAACGATTTCAATCAGGCGCATGTAGCGCGGCGGATTGAAGAAGTGGGTGATCAGGAAGTCGTTCTTGAACGCGTCCGAGCGACCATCGGTCAACTGGGCGAGAGGGATCGTCGAGGTATTCGACGATACGGCCGTGCCAGCGGTGCGGACTTCTTCCAGCTTGGCGTAGAGATCCTGCTTGATGTCGAGGCGTTCGATAATCGCTTCCACGATCCAGTCGCACTCGGCAACCTTGTCGAGATGATCTTCGATATTGCCGGTTTCGACCAGTTTGGCGGCACGCTTGCTCATGAACGGCGCGGGGCTCGTCTTGAGCATATTCGCCACGGCACCTTCGGCCACGGCGTTACGATTGTCGCCCTCTTTCGGGACGATATCGAGCAGCAGCACGGGGACACCGGCATTGGCGACCTGCGCCGCAATGCCAGCACCCATCGTGCCGGCGCCGATCACGCAGACTTTGTTGATGGACTTGTCTGACATTACACGGCCTCCAGGATCGTAGCGATGCCCTGGCCGCCACCGATGCACTGGGTGCTCAGCGAATACTTGCCGCCTTCACGCTGGAGCAGGCTGGCTGCCTTGCCCACGATGCGCGCACCGGTTGCACCCAGCGGGTGGCCGATGGCAATCGCGCCGCCATCAATATTGATCTTGTCCATATTCGCGCCGAGATCGCGGATCGTTGCGATCGACTGGCTGGAGAAGGCTTCGTTCAGCTCGATCACGTCCATATCGTCGATGGTCAGGCCAGCACGCTCGAGCGCCTTCTGGCTCGCGCCGACGGGGCCAATGCCCATGATTTCAGGCGCGCAGCCGGAAATCGCCATGCTCTTGATCTTCGCCATGACCTTGAGGCCGTTCTTTGCGGCATAGTCAGCCGAGCAGACCAGCACGGCGGTGGCGCCATCGGTCAGCGGACTGGACGTGCCAGCGGTTACCGTACCGTTTTCGTCGAAGGCGAGCTTCAGACCAGCGAGGTCTTCGGCAGTCGTGCCGGGGCGGGGTGTGCCGTCTTTATCGACAACGGTGCCGTCGGGCAGCGTGAACGGGACAATCTCGTCATCAAACGCATTCTTCTCGAGCGCGGCAGCTGCCTTTTCCTGACTGCGCACTGCGAATGCTTCCTGCTCTTCGCGAGAAATGTCGTACTTCTTGGCGACGTTTTCTGCGGTGTCGCCCATGCCAAGGTAGGCGGCGCTCTTCTTGGCAAGTTCGGGGTTCGGCATCGGGTTGAAGCCTGTCATCGGAACGCGGCTCATGCCTTCAACGCCGGCAGCGATGAACACTTCGCCCGCGCCCATAGCGATCTGGCCAGCGGCGTAGTGGATCGAGCTCATCGAGGAACCGCAGAAACGGTTCATGGTGATGCCGCCGACATCCAGCGGCAGGTCAGCCAGCAGGCCAACGAGTCGTGCGATGTTGAAGCCCTGCTCACCTTCGGGGAAAGCGCAGCCCATCACGATGTCTTCAATGTCTTCCGCTTTCACACCGGTCTTTTCGATCAGACCGCGAATCGTGTTCGCTGCCAGATCGTCCGGCCGTGTCTTCGCCAGCGCACCTTTGTAAGCGAGGGTGAAGGGGGAGCGGACATAGCCCGCAATGACGACATCACTCATGGTTCCAACTGCCTTTCTTGTCCGATTCGAATGGTCGATTGACCTTTCGCGCCGATTGATTACGATAAAGTCTGTTGCTTGACGTATACGTTAAGTAAACGGGAATCAAGATGCTCTCGAAGGCTGGCTAGACTTTTTGTTCGGCAAAATCAGGGCAAGGGATGGAGAAAGGATATTTCATGGTCGAGGTGCCCGAAGGGTTCCGTCTGATGGACACGAGCCGGTTTCTGGACGCCGATGGAAAGATTCGTCCGCGCCTGCTGACCGAGCCTCTCGATCATGCCGTTTCCAGGTACCCGAATCGCGTGTGTGTAGACTTCCTTGGCCGCGAATGGACCTATGCCGAGATCGGAGATCTGGTGGACCGCGTCGCTACCGGACTGCAGCAGCAGGGCTTGGGGAAGGGTGACCGCTTTGGCCTGTGCCTGCCCAACACGCCATACTCGGTGATCATGTATTTTGCAGTGCTGCGCGCGGGCGCCATGGTGGTGAATATAAACCCGCTCTATTCAGAGAGTGAAGTCGAATTCCTGATCACCAATGCTGGTGCCAAGATGGTCGCCGTGCCCGATCTGGAGCTGCTGCACGGAAAGGTCGCGGCAGCGGTGGGCAAGGCTGATGAAGACGGCAACAAGCCGCTCGAGAAGATCGTGCTGTGCCCGATGGCGGACGTACTGCCGTTCTGGAAGTCGGTCGGTCTGCGCACGCTCAAGCGGTCCGCGCTGGCAAAGAAGCAGGCGGGCATCGATTATATCGACTACCGCGATCTCGCAGCCCACGCGCCGGAACCCAAGCCGGTGGAAATGGAGCCGGACGACGTGGCGGTGCTGCAGTACACCGGCGGCACCACGGGCCGCCCCAAGGGCGCGATGCTCACCCATGCGAACCTCACGGCCAACTCGGCGCAGATGATGCTGCATGTGGGTGTCGAGCGGGACCAGCAGGAGCGCACACTCGGCGTGCTGCCGCTGTTCCATGTGTTCGCGCTTACCTGCGTGATGAACTTCGGCGTTGATACCGCGAGCGAGCTCGTGCTGCTGCCGCGCTTCGAAATGGACGAAGTGCTCAAGACGGTGAAGCGCAAGCCGCCAACGCAGATGTTCGGCGTGCCGACAATATACAATGCGCTTGGTTCGCTACCGGACGACAAGCTGCCGGATCTTTCTATGGTACTGACAAGCTGTTCTGGTGGTGCGCCGCTACCGCTGGACGTCCGAACCAAGTTTGAAGAGCGCACCGGCTCGCTCGTGTCGGAAGGTTATGGTCTCACCGAAGCAAGTCCGATCATCACCAGTAATCCCCTGCTTGGCCGACAGCCGGTAAAAGAAAACTCCGCCGGTCCCGCGTTCCCGCAGACGATCCTCGAACTGCGCGACGAAGAGGGCAATCTGGTAGAAGGCATCGGACCAGACCATCGCGGCGAAATCTGCGCGCGCGGCCCGCAGGTGATGAAAGGCTACTGGAACCGCCCCGGTGCGACAAAGGACACCTTCTTTGGCGAGAGCCTGCGCACCGGCGATATCGGCTATCTCGACAAGGACGGCTATCTGTTCATTGTCGACCGCATCAAGGACCTGATCCTTTGCAGCGGCTACAACGTCTACCCGCGCATGATCGAGGATGCCGCATACGAACATCCGGCAGTAAAAGAAGCCATCGCCATCGGCATTCCCGACGATTACCGCGGCGAGGCGCCCAAGCTGTTCATTGCGGTGCACGAAGGAGAGGAGCTGGATGCGGGCACGCTCGATGCATTCCTCAAGATGCGGCTCAACCCGATCGAGATGCCCGACGCGTACGAATTCCGCGACGAGTTGCCCAAGACGCTCGTCGGCAAGCTCGAGAAGAAGGCGCTCGTCGCCGAGGAAAAAGCCAAACGTGAAGCTGCGAAAGGCGAAGGGGGGACTGATGCCTGATAGCGTTGCCAACATGAACGAAGCGCAGGGGAGCGATCCGCTCAAGAGCATTGCCGAAGCCGCAGAGGCGCTCGGCGTCACCCAGCGGACCCTGCGCTTCTACGAAGACAAGGGGCTCATTTCACCACAACGCGTTGGTACCATGCGCGCCTACTCCAAACGTGAAATGGGACGGATGCAGTTGATCATGCGCGGCAAGCGCCTGGGCTTTTCTATCCGCGAAATCGGCGAGTTCCTAAGCCTCTACGACAACGAGGAAGGCGGCAAGGTCGAACAGATGCGCCACCTGCAAAACCAGATTCACCAGCGCCTGACCGAGCTGGAAGAGCACCGCGATGCCATCGACCAGACCATTCGCGAGCTCAAGCAGATGCATACCGAAGCGCAAGAGCGCATCGACACTATGGACCATGGTTGAGCGGGAATTTTCCTGTCAGAAGTTTCGAATGGTGGGCGTACCAAGGTTCGAACTTGGGACCCCTACGATGTCAACATAGTGCTCTACCACTGAGCTATACGCCCGCACCATTCGGGTGCCCTCGCGTGGAGGGCAGGCGGGCCATCTAGCGCCGCCTTGATAGGGTTTCAAGTGTAATTGAAGCGCGAGGCGTTTTCTTAGAGCGAAGCAGCTGCCACGTCTTCGAACATGCGCTCTATTTCCATTACCAGATCCTTCAGGTGGAACGGCTTGGACAGCATCTTGGCCTGCGGTGCTTCGCGGCTTGCGCGCAGCGATACGGCAGCGAATCCGGTGATAAACATCACCTTCGTGCTCGGGCTGAGCTCGTTGCAGCGTTGTGCGAGTTCGATCCCGTCCATTTCCGGCATCACGATGTCGGACAAAAGCAGATCGTAGATTTCGGTCTTGAGCATCGGCAGGGCTTCGGTGCCTGAACCCACTGCAACCACGGAATAGCCGGCCTGTTCAAGCGCACGCGTCAGGTATGCGCGCATCGCTTCATCGTCTTCGGCCAGCAGGATGCGGATCATGCTCTCTTCCCCAATATCGGTGTGTTTGCGAATCTGAAGCTCCTTTACGCAGCAATTTGTAACAAAGTCTTGCATCCAATGCGGAGTGGCCAGCTTTGACACAGGGGATAATCGCGGCCAGCAATCATGGTGAATGAACCGAAACGATACATCCCAGGGTGATTCGCTTAATCGCGGCGGCGGACTTATTCCCGGCGGAGAGGGGGCTCCGGCCTATTCGCTCCGTCGTCCAAGGCCCTTGTCGCTGCCGATTCTCATCGCGGT
Source organism: Aurantiacibacter sp. D1-12 (assembly GCF_028858515.1). Lineage (GTDB taxonomy): Bacteria > Pseudomonadota > Alphaproteobacteria > Sphingomonadales > Sphingomonadaceae > Alteraurantiacibacter. The sequence continues at coordinate 136,946 of NZ_JAPJZJ010000005.1, read as the reverse complement.
TCCGCATGCGGGAAGACACTATCCCGCGGCACTGACAGAGCGGATGCGCGCGCCATGTGAGGCGAGTCTGCGACTGGAAGACCGCTACGTTGATCTGGTCGCCGATGCCGTGGCCAAAGAGACTGGCGCAGCTCTGCTGGTCGCCCACGCACCGCGTGCGATGATCGATCTCAACCGCTCTCCCGATGATGTGGACTGGGAGATGGTCGATGGAACAGCGCCTCCGCCCGCACGTCGCCTGGCCGCCGGAAGAAGAGCGCGCAGCGGGCTTGGCCTTGTCCCGCGACGGCTTCCTGGAATGGGCGAACTCTGGAACGCGCGGCTGAGTGCTGCGGCATTGCAAGAGCGGATTGACCAGATCCATCAGCCCTATCACGCTGCGCTTGCCAAGACGCTGGAGGCCATGCGCGACAAATGGGGCGGCTCGCTGCTGATTGATCTGCACTCCATGCCGCCGCTCGGTCCGAAGAGAGGCATCAACGCAGCAGTAGACTTCGTGATCGGAGACAGGTTCGGCGGATCTTGCGAAAGCAGGCTGACCTCGGTCGCGTTCAGGCATTTCAAAGCGTACAGGGCGAGCGCCGCGCACAACCGGCCTTATGCGGGCGGCTACGTGCTCGACAGGCACGGTGCGCCCAATCGCAATATCAACGCCATGCAGCTTGAAATTTGCCGTTCGACCTATCTCGACCAGCACTTGCGGGAACCGGGCGAGGGGCTGGGTGAGGTGGTGCACCTTGTGGCGAGCCTTGTGCGCCGACTGGCCGATGAATTCGTCGACACCAATTTCGCCCAAGCCGCTGAATAGATGAAAAAACCGCCCCGTGCGCGATGCACGAGGCGGCCAAGGTTCAGGGAGGAGATGCACGGGGGGATTGTGCACCTATCCGGCCAGGCCATGAGGGGAGCGCCGACCGGACGATTCCTAGATAAGGCGCGTTCTAGCCTGTTCAAGACATGAAAAAGGGGCGCTGGTCCCATCCGGACCGCGCCCCTCTTTCGTAAGCTTGGTGCCTGGCTTAGGCCTGCGGCATCGTGCCGTTGGCTGCGCCATCCATGCTCGGGCCTTTACCCATTTCCACCTGCTTGGCGAAAACAGTGCGCATCAGCTCAAGCGAGAACAGGTGTGCGAAGATCAGCGGCAGCAGACCGTTTTCGTTCCACTTGCGCAGCTGGTCACCGCGCAGTTCGCGCAGCTTTTCCTGATTGACCATGCGGAAGCCGCGGTAGACGAACGGCTGGTCCGGATTGTCGCGACGCTGGATGGAGATTTCGCCGTCCATCAGCAGGTCGTGATCTTCTAGTTCCTTCATGAACATCTGCGTCTTGTTGCCGGCGTCTTCAAACTTCTCGCAGAAGTTGAGCAGCTGCTGGGTGTGCTCGCTCGGTTCCTTGTCTTCGGTGAACAGCGCATTGCCTTCGTCGAATTCGCCAACCAGTTCGCTGGTCGGGTCGAAGCAGAGCGACAGGTTGTCCGATTCCGGCTGCAGCTTGGCGAGCAGGAAGGGGTAACGACGAACATAGGCGGGGATGTATGGTGTGCCGATAGCCGAACCGTCTTCGTTGAAGAACACGTTCACGCCTTCGTTGAGGCCCATCAGAGCCAACGGGACCGGACGATCACCGGAGGAAAAGACAATCGGGAAATCGCGCTGTGCGATCGGGAATTCTTCCACCGTCAGCGGGATGGCGTGCTGACCGGCAATCCACGGAGCCTTGTCCGTCGTGCGGCCCTTCCAGGTGCCGTGATCATTGCTGTTGAGCGGAACGAGTTCCTTGTAAAGAACGGGCATAGATGCTTTCGGCGCGCTGGCCATATTGTCTCTCCGAAATGGATGGTCGTTCTGGAGTTGATCGGCCGGATTTTGCGTCTCGGTGATCGCCCCATAAATGTCAGGGCGCGGCCTTAGAGGCTGGAGCCTTGCGAAGCAAGCTCCTCTGCGCCCTGCGGTGCAAATTGCGTGGTGCAATTTGCGCGGGGCTTGTCAGATCAGTTTGCCCGGATTGAGCAGACCCTTCGGATCGAGCGCTGTTTTCACCTGCCGCAAGATGGACAAGTGAACCGGGTCTGCAAGGCGGGCCAGTTCGTCGCGTTTCATCTGCCCGATGCCATGTTCTGCGCTGATCGATCCGTCCCAGCGCGTAACCTCGTCATGGACAAAGCGGCTGATAAGCTTGCCGTCGGCTTCTTCCCACTCGCCGGGTACTGCGCCTGCCGGGGCGAGGACGTGGAAATGCACATTACCGTCGCCCAGATGGCCAAAAGCAATGGCGGTTGTGCCCGCAAAAGCGTTCTCGACCTTGGGCACCGTCTCCGCGACGAAATCCGCCATGCGCGCGACGGGGACGGAGATATCGTGCTGCATCGCAGGGCCCAGTGCGCGTTCCGCAGGCGAGATTTCATCCCGAAGCGTCCAGAACTGCTCTGCCTGTGCTTCGTTCGCGGCGATGGTGGCATCCTCAACCAGACCCTGCCTAAAAGCCGCTTCGAGAAACGATTGCGCCAGCGCGGGGAGGGCTTCTGCGCCGGAGCTGTCCGCCGCAAGCTCGATCAGCGCATTCCATTCATATTGTTGTTCCAGCGGCGCGCGTGCCTTCGCATTGTAGACCAGCACAGACTGCAAAGCATGGCGCGGCATCACTTCGAAGCCTTCGAGCGCGTCTCCGGCATAGGCCTGCGCAAACAACAGCAACTTGCGCGCATCGCGAATGTTGGAAAGTCCTGCCCAAAGTACCGCGCGGTCTGCCAGAGCAGGGACAAGCCGCAGCGTTGCTGCGGTGACAATGCCGAGGGTGCCTTCCGATCCGATCAGCAGTTGCTTCAGGTCAAACCCGCGGTTGTCCTTCTTGAGCGGTGTGAGCGAATCGAACGCCGAACCGTCCGCCATCACTGCTTCTACGCCTAGCACCTGCGCGCGCATGCTGCCGTGGCGCAGCACCTGCGTGCCGCCGGCATTGGTCGAAATAAGTCCGCCGATGGTGGCAGAGCCCTTGCCGCCAAGCGTCAGCGGGAAGCGCAGCCCTTCTGCCTCAACCGTTTCATGCAATGTCTGCAGGATCAGCCCGGCATCGCAGGTGATCTGATGCGCCTCCGTATCGAACTGATGCACCCGGTTCATCCGCCGCAGGGAAAGCACCACTGCCTTGCCGCTGTCATCGGGCGTTGCCCCGCCGGACATTCCGCTGTTACCGCCTTGCGGAACCACAGGCACTTCAAATTGCTGGCAAAGTTTGATCAGCGCGGCGACCTCGCTTGTGTCCCCGGGCGAAGCGAGTGCAAGGGCACGGCCGGTATATCGTCCCCTCCAGTCGGTCAGCCACGGCGTCACGATCTCCGGATCGGTCGAAAGGCCACGTGGCCCCAGCAATTCCTGTGCTGCGGCAAGAAAAGCGTCTGTGCTGCTCATGGCGCGTCTGATGCCCGTTCTGCCACGCCTTGTCACGCATGCTGCACGGCGGGTTAAGCCGCCATTCAATCCTGACTGGTAGGACGGCGCAACATTGACGCGGATGAAACAATCCGCGACGCAGCGCTGACGGATTGATGAAACGCCTTCTTGCCCTCCTTGCCCCGGTTGCTCTTGTCGCTCCGCTTTTTGCCGGAGCGCAGGATGCTACGCCCGCAAGACCGGGCCAGAGCGCGCCGCAGGTGCTGGGCTTTGATCCCGATAGTGCCCCGCCGTTCGACCTGCTCGAGCGTTCCCGAAGCCCGCGGATCCAGCATCAGGTACGCATCGAAGGCCGCGTGGTGATCCGAGTCAGCCCGGCTTCCTCTGTACGCCGGACTGAAATGCTTTCCGAATTGCCGCGCCGCCGGATGAGCACGCGTTTCGAAGAAGTCGATCATGGCGACTGTATTGACGCCGAAAGCATCATCGGGGTGCAGCCGACCAATGACAATCGTCTGCTCTTTTTCACCAACACCAGGCAGATATTGGCGGCGGAACTGGAAGATGGTTGCTCGGCCCGTGCCTATTATGCGGGATTTTTTGTAGAGCGCAGCGAAGACAGGCGTCTTTGCGTAGCGCGTGACCGCTTGCAGTCGCGCGCCGGAGGCACTTGCCAGATTGAGGATTTCTCCCGCCTAGTCGCCGTTGCCAACTAGGCACAACATGTGGGCGGAGTTCCGTCAAACTATCCGTAAATCTTGACTCTTTGCCCCTGTGCTGCGTAGGGCGCGCGCAGCATTTGCGGCTCTGTTGCATTGCAGCAGGGCATTCTATTTTCCGGATACACACGATTTGACCACTTTTGCCGATCTCGGCCTTTCGCCTGAACTTCTCAAAGCGGTGGACGTTGCGGGTTATACCGAGCCTACGCCGATCCAGGCAGAGGCCATTCCTGCCGTCCTGATGATGAAGGACATGATCGGCATCGCGCAGACGGGCACAGGGAAGACTGCCAGCTTCGTGCTGCCGATGATCGACGTGATGGCCGCCGGTCGTCGCCGCGCGCTGATGCCGCGCTCGCTTATTCTGGAGCCGACGCGCGAGCTGGCCGCGCAGGTGGCAGAGAACTTCGAGAAGTACGGCAAGAACCATGATCTCACCATGGCGCTGCTGATCGGCGGCGTGCAGATGGGCGAGCAGTTGAAGGCGCTTAATGAAGGTGTCGACGTTCTGATCGCCACGCCGGGCCGCCTGATGGACTTGTTTGAGCGTGGTAAGATCATGCTCAACGGCTGCGAGCTGCTGGTGATCGACGAAGCTGACCGGATGCTCGACATGGGCTTCATCCCCGATATCGAGTTCATCTGCGACAAGTTGCCCGAAACGCGGCAGACCATGCTGTTTTCTGCCACCATGCCGCCGCCCATCGAGAAGCTCGCGAAGAAATTCCTCAGCAATCCCAAGCGGATCGAAGTGAGTCGCGCGGCCTCGACCAACGAGAACATCACCGCGTTCAAAATTCCGGTGCCAAACCGTGAAAAGCGCTCGACGCTGCGCTGGCTGCTGCGCAACGATCATGTCGAAACCGCGATTATCTTTGCCAACCGCAAGACGACAGTGCGCGAACTCAACAAGAGCCTGCAGCGCCACGGTTTTGCCAGCGGAGAGATCCACGGCGATATCGACCAGAACCAGCGCAACAAGGAACTGCAGCGGTTCAAAGATGGCGAGATCAACATTCTCGTCGCATCCGACGTTGCCGCGCGCGGACTGGACATCAAGGGTGTGAGCCACGTGTTCAACTTTGACACCCCGTGGCACCCGGATGACTACGTCCACCGCATTGGCCGCACCGGGCGCGCTGGAGCAAAAGGCCGCGCTTTCACTTTTGTCTCGCCCGAAGACGCTGAAGCGATCGAGAACGTCGAGAAGCTGACCGGCAGCAAGGTGCCCGTGTTCGGGAAGAAGGACGTGCGCGTTGACCTTCCCAAGGCTGCGCCGAAGAAGGATGAGGGCGATCAGGAAGGGCGCGAGGAAAAGCCCAAGCGTTCGCGCACGAAGAAAGCCGATGCCGAGGACAAACCGAAGCGCGAGAAGAAGCCGCGCAAGGACAACACGTCTTCCAAGCAGGACAAGCCCAAGAAGCAATCGCGCCGCCGCGATGCTGATGATGAGCCGGTCCCTGCCGGCGAATGGAACGGCCCGAAGCCCGGCTTCCTCGGCGTAGGCTTCGATTGATCGCGTAGTCCTCGCACCCTGGGACACACCGCAATCGGGCAAATGTTAAAGCGAAATTAGCACTATTCGCGCATGGCTGGCAGCATGGAATGGGCTGTCGATCCTGTTGTGGGCTTCCTGCGCGAAATCGCGCCGATGGCGTTCGTCTTCGGCGTGCTCGCGCTTGTGCTCAAACGCGGCGCAATTGTCGCCGCACTGGGCAAGTGCCGGAACGAAGCCACCACCAACTTGCTGCTCGCCGCCACCAATGCGCTGATCATCGGCCCGCTGTTCCTCTACCCCTTCCTTCTGCTGGAGCTTGGCCTGTCGACGATCAGTCCGATTGACAGCGCGATGTGGGACCAGGTGCCCGCCGTTGTTACCGTGGCGCTGTGCGTGGTGTTCACCGACCTGCCAAGCTACTGGCGCCACCGCCTGCAGCATATGCCGCAGCTCTGGCGTTTTCACGCGACCCACCACTCGGACACTGCGATCCACTGGCTAACTCTGCAACGCAAGCACCCGGTCGAGAAGGTCATGTCGATGCTGATTGACCTGACGCTAGTCATCCTGATGGGCATGCCTGTCTGGGCGATCCTGCTGTCGACCCTCATCCGAAGCTGGTGGGGGCACTTCCTGCACTGCGATCTGCCTTGGACGCTCGGTCCGATCGGCAAGGTTCTGATGTCCCCCGCAGCACACCGCCTGCACCACATCCGTGACGAGGCGCTGATGGGATACAACTACGCCAACACCATCACCCTGTGGGACAAGCTGTTCGGTACCTACCGCGATCCCGCGCCGTACCTGAACTGCGAGACGGGGATTGCCGAAGGCACGCGGGGGTTTTTTGGTGAGCTGATACGGCCGTTGGAGACTGGGTCAGATGATTTGGAGTCGACCATTGTTAGTGAAAAGGCTGTTTCATAGGTCGCTTAGGCCGCCAAATATGATCCCGTGCCAACGGGGTTTTTGAGAGTTGATCAGGCCCAACCCAGAGTTGCTGATTTGACTCGGTAAAGGCTTCTCTAGAGCAAGTGGACATGTAGGCTGGTGAGATCTTCGGGCTTGTGCAGGAGAATGCAACAGCGTGACGAACACGCAGGACGATCCGCATTCCAGAAGAGGTGCTGAATACTCGCAAGTCTACGTTTACAGAAGCGCCTTCGCTTCATCCACTAGGATGCTTTCATCATTCTTGAATTCCGTTTCGAGGGCAGCATAATCAAGCGTCGAAGAGGAAGGCACATTGTAGATCATCCCGTAAAAAATTTTGGTGCCAGAATGCTCGATGCATCTGGCCATTGCGTGGACGGGAGGAAGGGATTTGAGGATACCGTTTTTGGAGAAAGGTGCCGACTGTGCATTAAGCGCGTTTTTCGCGGTGGTTCCGATCTTTCCTTCGTAACAATTGATGAACTGCATCATGTGAGCCAGCGATTTTGCTGTCGCGGTATTGTCGTCAGCGATGTTGGCTCGGGGTTCCCACATGTACCTGTTGAAAATTATGTCGCCCGCGCCGTCGAAGCCCAATTTTGCAATAGCGCTGCTTGCTCCTGCCGGCCCACCCAATGCCAGCATCGCCAAGTTGGTTGCGGAGTTGTATACTGGCGAGTCAAAGTCGTTTTTATTCAAACCTATAGATCTAATCGCATTCTCAATGGATTGGGCGTCTGGGGCCATCATTGCTGCAGCGATCTCCGCAAAGCTCCACGCACCCATCAATGTGGCAAGATTCCTGACGACTATTTTGTCGACTGAGTATGTAGCAGTCGTGCCTTCCAGCACCTTCCATGCTGTACTGCTCTTCGGGTCAAACGGTCCATGACAAATAGCTTGGCCAATCCCTGCGCTGTCGTAGACCTTGCCATCGATCAGGTCGGAGTACTTGATCAAGAACGCCAGCATGAGCGCAGGCTTCGACGCGCTCGCGACACGCATTGTCTCAGATTCGTTATTGCATAGAAGTGGACCAGAGGCAGTGCAGAAGAAGTGGCTCTTTTTGATATCGGTGCTCATTGATGATCTCACTCGATAGTTGTGCCACCTAAATCTTAAACTAGCTAAGCAGGAGGTCTCTCATCAGTCAATCTTGAGACTAAACCGGACTGAACGCTAGCCTGTTGGTTCAGCTTGTTTTGACAGCACCCCTCACGCCAAACTCACAAAGCTATCAATCACCCGCTTCTCGCCTGCGTGGTCGAATTCGATCACCAGCTTGTTGCCTTCTTGGCCCATGACTTCGCCGTAGCCGAACTTCTCGTGGAAGACGCGGTCGCCCACGGTGATGTCGGTGCGCGGTTTGGCGGCGAAGCTGGCGGCGCTGCGGGTGCTTTCCTTTACGCGTTTCTGCTTCGTTTCGTATCCGCTGGCGAGCGCGCGTTGCCAGCCGGGGCCGCGTGCGCCGGAGCGGTCGGGGCGGGACTGGCTGACGTGGGCGAAGGGGTCTTCGCTTTCGCTCCAGTTCGCTTGCCATAGAGAGCGTCCGCCGCTCATGGTTGTTTCGACGGCCACATGCTCTTCGGGCAGCTCCTCGACAAAACGGCTGGGGATCGAGCTGTTCCACTGGCCGAAGATGCGGCGATTGGCGGCGTGCAGGATCGTGCAGCGACGGCGCGCGCGGGTGATAGCCACGTAAGCAAGGCGGCGCTCTTCCTCCAGGCTGGCAAGCCCGCCTTCGTCGAGCGAGCGCTGGCTGGGGAATACGCCCTCTTCCCAGCCGGGCAGGAAGACATGGTCGAATTCCAGCCCCTTCGCGGCGTGCATCGTCATGATGGTCACCTTTTCCTCATCATCGCGTGCGTCATTGTCCATGACGAGGGCTACGTGTTCGAGGAAATCGCCCAGCGTTTCGTATTCTTCCATCGCGCGGGTGAGCTCGGTGAGGTTTTCCGCGCGGCCTGCGGCTTCGCTGGTGCGGTCGGCCTTCAGCATCGCATCATATCCGCTGTCTTCCAGCACCACGCGCATGAGTTCGGACGGCGTCACCGCCTCGGCCATTTCGCGCCACTTGAGGAAGCTGCGCATCAGTTCGGCAATCGTGTTGCGCGCGCGCGGGGGCAGTTCGTCACTATCGGCCAGTTCCAGCGCGGCTGCGGCGAGCGGCTGTCCGGTCGCGCGGGCGTGCGCGTGCATCTTCTCCAGCGTCTTGGCACCAATGCCGCGCTTGGGGGTGTTGTAGATCCGTTCGAACGCAAGATCGTCCGCCGGTTGTGCGATCACCCGCAGGTAGGCGAGGGCATCGCGTACTTCGGCGCGCTCGTAGAAGCGGAAACCGCCCACAATGCGGTAGGATAGGCCGATCTGGATGAAGCGGTCTTCGAACTCGCGCGTCTGGTACTGCGCGCGCACGAGGATGGCGATCTGTTCGAGTGGCGCGCCTTCGCTTTCCAGCCGCTCGATCTCCTCGCCCACGCGGCGGGCTTCTTCGGGCGCGTCCCACACGCCGATCACGCGCACTTTCTCTCCCGGTGGCAGCTCGGTCCACAGCTCTTTGCCGAGCCGCTGCGAGTTGGCAGCAATCAGCCCACCGGCAGCGGCGAGAATTTGCGGGGTCGAGCGATAGTTCTGCTCCAGCCGCACGACCTTGGCGTTGGGAAAGTCCTTGTCGAAGCGCAGGATGTTGGCGACTTCCGCCCCGCGCCACGAATAGATCGACTGGTCATCGTCGCCCACCACGCAGATGTTCTTGCGATCCTGCGCGATCAGCCGCAGCCACAGGTACTGCACGGCGTTGGTATCCTGATACTCATCCACCAGTACATATTTGAAGCGCTTCTGGTACTGTTCCAGCACGTCGCGGTGCTTGCGGAAAATGTTGAGCATATGGAGCAGCAGATCGCCGAAATCGCAGGCGTTCAGGCTGCGCAACCGTGCCTGATAGAGGCGGTACATCTCCTGCCCCTTACCGTTGGCGTAGCTTTCATTGTCCACCGGCGTCAGATCATCGGGGTTGAGCCCCTTGTTCTTCCAGCTGTCGATCAGCCCAGCGAGTTGCCGAGGCGGCCAGCGCTTTTCATCGACATCATGCTCACGGATGAGCGCCTTGAGCAACCGCAGCTGATCGTCGGTATCGATAATCGTGTAATTGCTCTTGAGGTCCACCAGCTCGGCATGACGGCGCAGCATCTTGGCACCGATCGAATGGAAAGTGCCAAGCCACGGCATCCCTTCCAGTGCACCACCGGTCAGTTTGCCCACACGCTCGCGCATCTCGCGCGCAGCCTTGTTGGTGAAAGTGACACAGAGGATTTCGCTCGGCCATGCAAGCCGCTCGCGCACGATATGCGCCAGCCGATGAGTGAGGGCGGCGGTTTTGCCAGTCCCGGCACCTGCCAGCATCAGCACCGGCCCTTCGGTCGTCATCACAGCTTCGCGCTGCGGCGCGTTGAGATGGCTCAGCCACTCGGGTGCGGTATCAGTGGTGGCGGGGGTCTGGGTCACTTGCGAACAGTTAGGGAACGCGGCGACGGGCCGCAAGAGCGCGGGAAGGCTTATTCAGGCAGTCTGAGGAACACGAGCTTTGCCGCGCCCACCTTGCGCTCGCTTTCGACTTCCATGCGGCGCACGTCCGCATCCTCTTTCGCGCTGATCTCCAGCGTCACCCATGTACCCGGGCCGACCCAGCCGAGACGGACCAACTTGTCGATGGCAACTGCGCCCGCGCCGGTCTTGTAGGGCGGATCGAGCATGATCAGGTCGAGCGGCGCCTTTGCCGGACCGAGTGATAGGGCAGAACCGGCGACCACGTCACACTGCTGCTGCGCGCGCAGGGCGGCGATATTGCTGCGTAGGGCGCGGATTGCAGCGGCGTCCTGCTCGACGAACAGGCAATGCTCTGCACCGCGGCTTAGTGCCTCTAATCCAAGCGCGCCCGAACCGGCGAACAGATCAGCACAGCGAAGCCCTGAAAAGGTGCCGAGGCGGCTGGTGAGCATTGAGAACAGCGTTTCGCGGGTGCGATCCGCTGTGGGGCGTGTTGCATCACCTTGCGGAGCCTTCAATGGCCGCCGCTTCCAGTCGCCCGCGATAATTCTCACGCGTCACCCCGCTTCAATGCGGAGCGGAAGCGCTCAATGTCTTCCTTGCGAATTTCCTGCGTAGCGCCCTTCGGCAGATCGGCAAGGCCGAACGGTCCGTAAGCGGTACGGATCAGGCGGCTGACTTCCAGCCCGAAATGTTCGAGCACACGGCGCACCTCGCGGTTCTTGCCTTCGGTCAGCGTCAGCTCGATCCACTGGTTGCGCCCAGTACGGCGTTCGAGGTTGGCATCGATACGGTCGTAGCGCATGCCCTCGATCTCGATCCCCTCCATCAGCGTTTCAAGCTGTTCCTGCGTGATCTCGCCAAATGTGCGCGCGCGGTAGGTGCGAGGGATTTCAGAGGATGGCAGCTCCAGCGTGCGCTTGAACTCACCATCGTTGGTAAGCAGCAGCAGGCCTTCGGTATTCATATCGAGACGTCCGACAGGCATCAGGCGGGGCGTGTCCTTGGGCAGAGCGTTGCGGAGTGCGGTGTAGATGGTTGGGCGACCCGAGAAATCGCGCTCCGCCGTCAGCAGGCCGGTGGGCTTGTGAAAGGCGAATAGCCGCGTGCGTTCGGGCTTTCCGACAGGTTTGCCGTCCACCGTCACACCCTTCAGGCTGGTGAGGAAGGTGGCGGGCGTGGTCACCAGCTCGTTCCCGATCTTGATCCGGCGCGCCTCGATCATCCGCTCGATCTCGCGGCGACTGGCGACACCCGCACGGGCGAGCAATTTGGCGATCCGATCGCCTTCGGGACGTGGTTCATTCGACATGAGCAGCGCCATAGGCGGTGATTGCCCGTTCATCTAGCCTTCCATTGCGATGGTTTAGCGGTAATGCGGGAGAGGGAAGATAATACGGGAGCGCCTCAATGGCCGAAGCCACAGCTGAAACGACCAAGAAAAAGCCCGGTTGGGGCACGCTGTTCAGGAGCCTGCGTAATCCGAAGAGCGGATACACCGCGCTGTTCGGGTTCGCCAGCGGCCTGCCGTTCTCGCTGTTCCTCGGCACGCTCTACGCCTGGCTTTCCGAAGCAGAGGTAGAGCTGGAGACGATGGGTGTCTTCTCGCTTATCGGCCTTGCCTATGCTTTCCAGTTCCTGTGGTCGCCGCTGATCGACAAGGTTTCGATCCCCGGCTTTTCCAGGCTTGGCAAGCGCAAGCAATGGATCGTACCTGCACAGATCCTTCTTGGCGTGATCCTGATAGCGTTGAGCCTGTCCAACCCGACCAACGAGGCAATCGGCTGGTTCAGCCTGCTCGCCGGCATCGGGGCACTCGCGAGTGCGACGCAGGATATTGCGATCAATGCCTGGCGTATCGATGTGGCGGATGAGGAGGCGACACTAGATATCCTCTCGACCGTTTATCAGATGGGCTACCGACTTGCCGCACTCGTCGGCGGCGCGCTTGGCCTCATCATTGCGGCGCGCATCGGTTGGCCGCAGACTTACCTGATCATGGGCGGCATCCTGCTCGCCATCGGCATCGCGGGTCTTTGGGCGCCGGATACCAAGGTCAGCGAAGCGGGTGAGGGTGAAGAAGACGAGCTTCTCCTGAGCCTTCGTAAAGCGGGTGAGCTTAAGCCATCGGTCCGCGCCAAAGCGCTGGGCGCGGTCGGCCTGCTTTGGGCGGTTGCCATCGGGACGGTGCTGACGTTCATGTATATGTCGCTCGCCTATTCGCCCGAAGAGCGACCGAATCCGACTGAGTTCACGGTGAACTTCGGTCCGTGGATCATCGTGGCGACGGTGGTGATTCCGGCCTTCATTGCCGGCTGGCTCGCTTCGCAAAAGCGCAAGGGCGAGAACGTGATGACCGAAGACATGGTTGCAGGCGAGGGCGGTTCGTTTGCCATCGACCATCTCTACCGCGCGCTGGTGATGCCGCTGGTCGAATTTGTCGGCCGCATGGGCTGGTCGCTTGTGCTGATCCTCTCGCTCGTCCTGACCTATCGCATCTGCGACGCGATCTGGGGCACCTTTGCCTATCCGTTCTATCTGGGTGAACTGAACTACACGAACGACGAGGTGGCCTTCGCTTCCAAGTTCTTCGGCGTGGGTGCGATCATCGCTGGGCTGGCGCTGGGCGGCTACATGCTTACCGTTGTAGGCCGAATGGCGACGCTAACCTTCGGTGCGCTGATCGCCGCGCTGACCAATCTGCTCTACGCCGATATGGCAATCGGCGGGGCGAACATGCAGGCGGCCAGCGATGCAATCGGCTTCTCCGCTCTGATCAACTTCATGGCACCGTTCGGTTCAGAGGCTTTGCCGCGGCTGACCTTCACGATCATGTGGGAGAACCTCGCCATCGGTATCGCCGGTGCAGCCTATGTCGCGTGGCTCAGCTCAATCGTGTCGAAGAAGTATTCCGCCGTGCAATACGCGCTGCTCTCCTCACTCACGCTGCTGGTGGGCACTTTGGGCCGCGGCGCGCTAGGCGAAATGATCGAAGATCGCGGCTATTTTGACGTCTTCATCCTGACGACCTTGATCGGCGGTGTGGCGGTTGTCCTGTGTATTTTCGAATGGATCAGGCAGAAGCGTGCTGGCAAAGACAGCGGTGTTGTTGCGCCGGAGGCCGCGGCTTAGTCAGGCCACTCGCGGTTGAGCTTCAATACTTGCCCGGCGAGGTAGAGCGAGCCTGCGATCAGCAGCGTTCCGCTAGCTTCGGTGCGCTCAGCCAATAGTGCCGCTGCCGATGTCATATCGGGAGCGCTCGTCGCCTCAGACACATGCTCACCGGCCAGCTTTGCGATTTCCTCGCTGCTCAAGCTATCGTGCCCGGCAATCGGGATGCCCGTTACGCTGGCCAAGTGCGGACTGAGTATCTCGAGGAATTGGCCTGCATCCTTTGCCGCCATCATCCCGACAATCGCGTGCACTGGCTTTTCGGCGCCTGCGAGGAAAGCCGCCATCGCCCGCGCGGCGTCGGGATTGTGCCCGCCGTCCAGAATGACCTTGCGGCCAGCCAGCATTTCCGTGAGCGGTCCCGGCCCAAGTTCGTGCAAGCGGGCGGGCCAGCTTGCGTTGCGGATACCATCGGCGAACGTGTCCTCGGAACCTTCTACGACATTCTGGTGCCGAATCATCGCCACGGCGAGGGCGGCATTTTCCGCCTGATGCGCGCCCGGAATTGTGGGGAGCGGCAAGTCAAGCGTGCCCCATGCGTCACGGTAGGCAATACCGGTATCGTTCGCCTGCGCTGACCATTGCTGGTCACACGCATAGAGCGGCGCTCCGGCTTGATGCGAACATTCGCTAATTTGTGCAGCGATGTCGTCGGCGTAGCCCTGCGTGACCAGCGGAACGCCCAGCTTGGCGATGCCTGCCTTTTCGAATCCGATCCGCACCAGTTTGTTCTCGGACGAGGGGGCGGTCGGGTCCGGCTGCAGCAGAAAATGATCGTGATCGACCCCGAGCGAGGCGATGCCGCAGGCGACCAGCACCTCCGGCCCCAGTACGTTCGTTGCATCGAAGCGTCCGCCAAGCCCGACCTCGATCACACAGGCATCCGCCGGATGGCGCGCGAAAGCGAGAAACATGGCGGCGGTGGTGACTTCGAAAAAGCTTGGGGTGAGATCAGCGGAGGCGTCGAGTACCTCTTCCAGCAGGCTCGCCAGCTCCGTATCGGAAACCAGCTCGCCAGCGATGCGGATACGTTCGTTATAGCGCACCAGATGCGGCTTGGTGTGGACATGGACCCGCTTGCCGTCGGCCTCCAGCATGGCGCGCAGGAAGGCGCATGTGGAGCCTTTGCCGTTGGTCCCAGCAACGTGGAACACGGGCGGCAGGTCGCGTTCGGGATTACCCAGCCGTGCGCACATTTCGCGGATGGTGTCGAGGCCAAGCCCACCACGTGGCAGCGGTAGGTCGGCGAGGCGGTCCAGTTGTTTCTGGACCGCTGCGTTATCGGAAATGGCGAAGTCTTTCATATCACCGTCATCCCAGCGAAAGCTGGGATCTCTCTCGGCAAGCTGAGACGATTCTGCAAGCGATCCCAGCTTTCGCTGGGATGACGATGTGCCACTAGGCCGCCTTTGCAGGCGTCAGATAGTCGAGCAGTTCAGCAAGCGTGCCTTTCAGGTCCTGACGGCTAACCACCAGATCGACCATGCCGTGCTTGTGCAAGTACTCGGCGCGCTGAAAACCTTCGGGCAATTGCTCGCGAATGGTTTCCTGGATCACACGCTGGCCGGCAAAGCCGATCAGGGCACCGGGCTCGGCAATGTGAATGTCACCCAGCATGGCGTAGCTGGCGGTGACGCCGCCCGTGGTCGGGTCTGCCAGCACGACGATGTAGGGAAGGCCAGCCTCACGCAGGCGGCGCGTCATTACGGTCGCGCGCGGCATCTGCATCAGGCTCAGGATGCCTTCCTGCATGCGCGCGCCGCCTGCAGCGGTCACGCAGACGAAGCCGCACTTGTTGTCGAGAGCCTTCTGCGCGGCGGTGATGAAGGCATCGCCCACCGCCATGCCCATGCTGCCGCCCATGAAAGTGAAGTCCTGCACGCCAACCACCGCAGGCTTGCCTTCGATCGTTCCGAAGCCCGAGGTGAAAGCATCGTGGTGTGGATTGGCCGCACGTGCGGCTTTCAGGCGATCCGTGTAGCGTTTGGAATCCTTGAACTTGAGCGGGTCCTCGGTGACTTCCGGTGCAGGCAGAAGTTCGAAACCCTCATCCAGCAACTGCGCCAGCCGTTCGTCCGCACCGATCCGGCCATGATGATCGCACTTGGGGCAGACCGAGAGGTTCGCCTCGTACTCTTTGGCGAAGATCATTTCCTTGCAGCGTGGGCATTTCACCCAGAGGTTGTCGGGCGTTTCGCGCTTGTTGATGAACGGCAGACGTTCACGGACTCGGGTTAACCAGGACATGGGCTGAGCCTATCGGGCAGAATGCACGGCTTTGGCAAGCCTTGCGGTGAGTTCGCGCAAGTGTTCCGGAGCATCTTTCCCGTGCTTTTCGACGAGGTCGATGAAGGCCGAACCGACAACAACGCCATCGGCGACCCTGGCGATTGCCTCGGCCTGTTCCGGCTCGCGCACGCCGAATCCGACCGCGACGGGCAGATCGGTGTGCGACTTGATGCGGCTAACGTTTGCCTCGATGCTCTCGATTGCAGCAGCCTGCTTGCCGGTGATCCCTGCGACGCTGACGTAGTAGAGGAAACCGCCCGATCCATCGAGCACGGCAGGCAGCCGCGCGTCCGACGTGGTGGGGGTGGAAAGACGGATTGGGGCAATGCCTTTGTCGCGCAGGGCAGGACCAAGGTCCCCGTCCTCTTCGGGCGCGAGATCAACGCAGATCACACCGTCAACGCCCGCTTGTTCACAAGCATCGGCAAACCACTCAGGTCCGCGTCGGATCATTGGATTGGCATAGCCCATCAGCACCAGCGGAACGTCCGGGTGGCGCTGGCGAAAGGCGGTGGCGAGCGCGAAGACATCGGCGGTGGTCGTGCCATTGCCGAGAGCGCGGATATTCGCCGCCTGAATCGCGGGGCCGTCGGCCATCGGATCGGTGAAGGGCATGCCCAGCTCAATCACATCAGCGCCGCCCGCAACGAGTGCATCGAGATTGGCTGCAGTGTCGCCATCGCCAGCGGTGATAAAGGCGACAAGGGCGGGGTGGGGAGCGGAGAAGGCGTTGGAAAGGCGGGTCATTTGCGTTGTCGATTGAGAATCAGGATTGCTATGATTGTCTTGGATAAAGTCATAAATGACGCGAAAATAAGCGGCCCTACGACCAATAGAGAGAGCCAACTCGGCGGTCCATAAGAGCAATTGATAAAGCCGAACGAAGTTTCTCCATCAAATCCTCTTGGCACGTCCGGACATCTCTCGCCCGTCAGTATACCGGAGCTGGCGACCGAATGGGCGGCCATGCCGATTGTAGAAATTGCTAGAAAAGGTCGGAAGCTCAAAAGTAGCGAGGAGAGCTTCCCAGTTTTCGGAGGATTTGTTCCATGCCAGATCAGGATGATCGGAAGCCATAGGATGTAGAGCGTCAGTGGATCGGCCATAAACCAGTAAACATCTGACGGATAGGCTTGGTGTCGCGCTATTTCAGGGTTGACGCGTCCAAACAGCCAGAAGGCGGTCATCGACAACCACCAAAACAGCAATAAGACGCCTACGTGCGAAAGCCAGTTTTGCAATCTTTCACGGTTCGTTTTTACCGTGGCCGTCAAATCTCCACTCCCAGCGCGTCAGCCACGGTGAAAATGTCCTTGTCCCCGCGCCCGCACAGGTTTGCGAGGATGATCGAGTCTTTCGGCATCTCCGGCGCGCGTTTGGCTATTGCGGCGATGGCGTGGCTCGGCTCCAGCGCAGGGATGATGCCTTCGGTACGGCAGAGCAGCTGGAAGGCGTCGAGCGCCTCAGTATCGGTGGCCGAAGTATACTCCACGCGGCCCGTTTCCTTCAGCCATGCGTGCTCCGGCCCGATGCCGGGATAGTCGAGCCCCGCGCTGATCGAGTGGCCTTCGGTGATCTGGCCGTCTTCGTCCTGCAGCAGGTAGGTCTTGTTGCCGTGGAGGACTCCGGGGAAGCCGCCGGCGAGGCTGGCTGCGTGTTCATCTCCGTGCAGCCCTTTGCCTGCCGCCTCTACGCCGAGGAGTTTCACGTCTTTATCATCGAGGAAGGGATGGAACAGGCCGATGGCGTTGGAGCCGCCGCCGATGGCCGCGACGCACAGGTCGGGCAGCTTGCCCGCGCGGTCGAGCATCTGTTGGCGCGCCTCTCGCCCGATCACGCTCTGGAAGTCGCGGACAAGCTCGGGATAGGGGTGTGGGCCCGCAGCGGTGCCGATGATGTAGAACGTGTCGTGCACATTCGCGACCCAGTCGCGCAGCGCCTCGTTCATGGCATCCTTCAGCGTGCCGCGTCCAGCCTCCACCGGCACGATTTCCGCGCCGAGCAGCTTCATGCGGAACACGTTCGGAGATTGCCGCCGCACGTCCTCTGCGCCCATGTACACGACGCAGGGGAGGCCGAAACGCGCGCACACGGTGGCGGTCGCCACGCCGTGCTGGCCCGCGCCGGTCTCCGCGATAATTCGCGTCTTGCCCATGCGGATCGCGAGCAGGATCTGCCCGATGCAATTGTTGATCTTGTGCGCGCCCGTGTGGTTGAGTTCGTCGCGCTTGAACCACACCTGCGCGCCGCCTAGCTCCTCGGTCAGGCGAGGGGCGAAATAGAGCGGGCTGGGGCGGCCGACATAGTGCGTCAGCAGGTCGTCAAACTGCTCCTGAAACGCCGGATCGCCCTGTGTTGCGCGGTATTCCTTCTCCAGATCGAGAATCAGCGGCATCAGCGTTTCGGCGACATAGCGCCCGCCAAACTGGCCGAAGTGCCCGCGATCATCAGGCTGGTTGCGGAAGGAGTTGGGTGTGCTTTCGGTCATGCCGACGCCTTAGCGCCAAGCGCCGCTTCACAGAAAGCGCGTATTTTGGCTGTATCCTTGACACCCGGCTCGCTTTCGAGCCCGGAGGAAGCGTCAACCAGTTCTGCGCCTGTATATCGGATCGCATCGGCGACATTGTCTGCATTGAGGCCACCAGCCAGCCCCCACGGCATGAGGTGGCGGAAGTTCATCAGCAAGCGCCAATCGAGTGCCAGCCCGTTGCCACCGGGAAGCGCGCCTGCGGGGGCATCGTAGATAAGACGGTGCGCCGCATCGACGAATTTGGCGGTGTTTTCGAGCGAGGTACGGCTTTTCACACCAATGGCTTTCCACACCTCCAGCTTCGAATTGCCCTTGATAAGCCCCAGCCATTCAGGTGTTTCGCCGCCATGCATCTGGATGACATCGGGTTGAACTTCCTGCAGCGCCGCTGCCATCGCCTTGGGCTCCATGTTCACCGTCAGCAGTACGACCTTCACGCCCTTCGGCGCACGGGCGCGCAATTTTGCAGCATCGGCGATGGAAACGTGGCGCGGGCTCTTTTCGAAATGGACGAGGCCCACGTGGGTCGCCCCAGCATCCACTGCAGCATCGATCGTTTCGGGCGTAGAAAGCCCGCAAATCTTGATAAGCGTCTTCGGCATAGGGGAGCCTGTTATGCGATTCGACAGGACAGGGGAAGTGGGGCATTCATGTGAACATTGAAGGTTTTGGAGGGATCATGCGCAATTTGCTTCTGATGACGGCGGTACTGGGCCTGTCGGCGTGCAATCCGGTGGAGGTCATGGGCGATAGCGACACTGCAATCGAGCAGTTCCACGATCACTGGAATGCGGGCAATCTTGATGCCATGTGGCATGCGACTCACCCGGAATTCCGCACCGGACTCACGCAGCAACAGTTTGACAAGGTTATGGGCGATTTTGGCGGCGTGCTGGGCGAAGTCGAAAGCACCGAACGCGAGAGTTTCAACATCAACACCCAGAACGGTGTGACGACAACGACCATCATGATGCGCACGCAGTTCGCCAATGGTGAAGGTGTCGAGCAATTCTTCCTGCGCGGTCACGGAGAGGAGCAGAAGATCTTCTACTACTATGTCGAAAGCGACCTGCTGAACGGTTACACCGCGCCAGAGGGTGCGGACGAATACCGGCCCGACGATGAGCGACCTGCTGTGGAGCCGGTAGAGTAGGGTTTAGGTGGGAGTGAGTTCGAAAAGGATTCCGACAGAAACGGTTACATTGAGCTCACCAGGTGCTGATGGTGGAGGCGGCGCATACATCGCATCTGAGGACATCGCCTCATAGAAGCCGAACTGCGCGTTTGAGCTCGACGATAGCCCGCTCGTCTGACCCTGTTCGATCATCATGATGCGGTAGACGCGCAAGCCGGCGGCTGCCGCATACTCCTCTGCTTCCCGACGCGCGTTTGCAATGGCGAGATCGCGTGCCTCGCGCTCTACGCTTTCGCTGTCTTCCAGCGTGAAGCGCGGCCCATTCACGGTGTTAGCGCCGGCAGCCACGAGCGCATCGACGAGCGAGCCATACTCCTCCAGATTGCGTTGACGGATGGTGATTGTATTGCTTGCGCGATAACCAATGATGCGAGGCTCCTCGCCCTCTGCTGCGGAAACCATGGCAGCTGCGTTCGCTTCAGCATCAGCCATTACCATTTCGGCTACGATGGCCGCTTCGTTGGCCCCATCCATCATCATTGTCGGATAGTTGCGGGCGTAAGAGTTACGCTCGTTACTCATTATCGGACGGAGCGAGATGCGGCTGGTCTGAATGTCCCTTGGCGCAATGCCAGCTCGATCAAGAGTTGACATCAGTCGCTGTGCGACACGTGAATTCTCCGCGAGCGCTTGCTGAGCGGTTGCGCCGGTCGTTTCGATACCGGCAGTGAAAACGGCAACATCCGGCGGGCTGGGGACGCTACCACGGCCTGTGATGCTGAGAATGGCGTTGCCATCGTTGGCGGGGTCCATCGCAAACGCACCCAGACCGCGCATTGATTGCGCGTGCCCGGGTTGTGCAAGCGTAGCCAAGCCAATCGCCACCATCGCCGCCACCAGAAAGTTGCCCATACGATTCATTATAGCGTCCCCTCAATTTCTCTCGCTGCCGCCAGCGGATCGTCCGCGCGACTGATCGGGCGGCCTATCACGAGGCAGCTTGCGCCATCGTCGCGTGCTTGTCTCGGTGTCACAACGCGCTTCTGGTCGCCTGCGGCCTTGCCGCCGGGGCGGAGGCCAGGGACGACGAAGAAACCATCCTTCCACTGATCGTGGACCGATTTGATTTCCTGACCCGAGCAGACAATCCCGTCGAGCCCGGCATCATGCGCAAGGTCGGCCAGACGCATCACATGGTCGTGCGGAGTCCCGCCAACGCCGGTACGTTCCAAGTCTCGCTCGTCGAGACTGGTCAGCATTGTGACGGCAACAACCTTGCAGTCTTCTCCTGCCGCCGCCTTGGCATCCTCCATCATCGCGCGACCGCCACTGGCGTGAACAGTCACGATGGCAGGCTCGAGCACGTGGATAGACTGCATCGCACCCGCAACGGTGTTGGGGATGTCATGCAGCTTCAGGTCGAGAAAAACGGGAAGGCCGAGATGCGAAATCTCGTGCACGCCGTGGTGGCCGTGGGCGCAGAAAAATTCTAACCCCAGCTTCACCCCGCCGATGTGGCCTTTCACCTTCTCGCAGAGCGCCTTCGCGGCATCGAGTTGCGGGACATCGAGCGCGAGATAGACCGGGTTGCTCATGCCTTATCGCTGCTCGCGGAATCGTCCGGAGGGCTGAGTTCGCTGCTGGGCTCTTCAACGTCAGGCGCGGGTGCTGGCGCCGGGCTCGGTGCGGGCTCTTCTTCTTGCGGCGGGGCAACGGGGGTAGCTGCGGCGGTGCGCGCTGCGCTTTCGAGGCTCGAAACCTTGCGCTGCATCGCCCACTTGCTGGCCCGGTGGTAGAGCCACATCGGTACGAAGCCGATCATGAAGGACACGATTACAATCGCCGGGATCTTCGTGTCGACCACAATATCATCCCAGATTCGCACTGTGACGGTCGGATCCCAATTGGCAATCGAGAAGAGCAGCAGCCCAACGAGCAAGAGAACCCAAATCACAGTGCGTACAATTTGCATTAGTCGATTCCTCAAAACCCAACAATTGCCGCGATGCTAGGCGAGCCTCGCCGCTATGGGAAGGGGGCGCTTATTCGCCAAACACCCGCGCGAAAATCGTGTCCACGTGCTTGAAATGGTAATCGAGGTTGAACTTGTCCTCGAGCTCTTCCTCGCTCATCGCGGCCGCGACTTCCTCATCTGCCTTCAGCAGCTCGAGGAGCGAAAGCTGGCCGTCCGATTCCCACACCTTCATCGCGTTGCGCTGGACAAGACGATAGGCGTTGTCGCGGGTGATCCCGGCCTGCGTGAGCGCCAGCAGCACGCGCTGTGAGTGGACGAGGCCGCCCATCCGGTCGAGGTTCTTCTGCATGCGGTCAGGGTAAACCAATAGCTTGTCGATCACGCCGGTAAGACGGGCGAGGGCGAAGTCGAGCGTGATAGTGGCATCCGGTCCGATGAACCGCTCGACCGAAGAGTGCGAGATATCGCGCTCGTGCCACAGTGCCACGTTTTCAAGCGCAGGCATGGCGTAGCTGCGGATCATGCGCGCCTGACCGGTCAGGTTCTCGGTCAGGATCGGGTTGCGCTTGTGCGGCATGGCCGATGAACCCTTCTGGCCGGGGGAGAAATACTCCTCCGCTTCAAGGACTTCGGTGCGCTGCAAGTGACGTACTTCCACTGCGAGACGCTCGATACTGGAGGCGATCACCGCGAGCGTGGAGAAATAGGCCGCGTGGCGATCGCGCGGTATAACCTGCGTACTCACCGGCTCGACCGTCAGGCCAAGCTGCTCGGCGACATATTCCTCAACCGAAGGATCGATATTGGCGAAGGTGCCCACGGCGCCGCTGATGGCGCAGGTCGCGATTTCGGCGCGCGCGGCGACCAGACGCTCGCGGCAGCGGTCGAACTCGGCATAGGCCTGGGCCAGCTTGAGGCCGAAGGTGGTCGGCTCGGCGTGGATGCCGTGGCTACGGCCGATGGTGGCGGTGTACTTGTGTTCTTCCGCGCGGCGTTTGATCGCGGCAAGCAACGCATCCATGTCTTCGAGCAGCAAGTCGGTAGCGCGGACAAGCTGCACTGCCAGCGTTGTATCGAGCACGTCGGAGGAGGTCATGCCCTGGTGCATGAAGCGCGCTTCGGGGCCAACCTGCTCGGCCACCCAGTCGAGGAAGGCGATCACGTCGTGCTTGAGTACTGCTTCCTTGGCATCAATCGCGGCGACATCGATGCCGGGATTGGTCTTCCACCAGTCCCACAGCGCCTTCGCCCCGCTTTCGGGCACCACGCCCAGCTCGGCGAGCTTTTGCGTCGCATGCGCTTCAATCAGGAACCAGATTTCGTACTTCGATTCCGGCTCCCAGATCGCTGTCATCTGCGGGCGGGCATAACGGGGGACCATGAAAGACTCCGGAAGTGATGTTTGCGGTTGCGAGCGCGGCTAGGTCAGGTGCGCGCGATTGGCAAGTCGGATAGGGTAATAGTGAGGGATTGCAATTGTGGACACGGCGCTGCCATAAAGATGGCGTAGGCGACTAAGCGTCTGATGACAGGGGAAATCTGAATGCGCAATTCGCTGGCGACAATGTCGCTTATGGCAGTCCTTATGAGCAGCACCGCGCAGGCAGGCGAAGATCCGCTCTACGGCGCTACGCCTGAATGGGTGGAAGAAGCTGACCTTGATGGTCTGCTCGCAGACGATGATGCGCCTGCCGAATTGCTGCGGGACTGGCAGTATCGCATCGAAGACGGTGTGGTCGTTGCCTATCACGATGCCGCGATCCGGATCGACAACCCGCAGGCTCTGATGGCGCAGAACACGCAGACGCTCACCTGGCTGCCGGACAAGGGTGACCTGACTGTCCATCGCTTTGAAATTCACCGTGACGGCGAGGTAATTGATCTGGTCGCGCAAGGTGTGGCATTCGATGTACTGCGCCGCGAACGCGGGCTGGAACAGCGCCTGCTCGACGGCCAGTTGACGGCCAGCGTTTCTGTCCCCGGTCTGCGCGAAGGTGACGTGTTGCGCATCGCACACTCGGTTTCGACTGATGACCAGGCGCTTGGCGACGAGGTACAGGCAACCCAATGGTTACGCAGCGCACCCTGGCAGGTTGGCTTCTCGCGCACAGTGATGAGCTGGCCGGCGGACGAGGAGATGTACTGGCGTGCTGAAGATCGCGTTGCGCTAACTGATCCGGTGGAGGAAGACGGTTTCCTCTACCTGACAGTGAATCTCCCCTTGGCAGAGGCTGACCAGATGCCAAGCGACGCACCCTTCCGGTTCCGTCGTCCCCCTGTCCTTCGCGTCGGCAGTTTCGACAGTTGGAGCGAGCTCAGCCGCGTGATGCTGCCGCATTTCGAGCAGGCTGCACAGCTCGCCGATGGTTCGCCAATCCGAGAGCGCGCTGCCGAGATCATGGCCGCAACAGATGACCCGCGCGCCCGCACCGCGATGGCCGTGCGCCTTGTGCAGGATGAAATCAGCTACCTGCTCAACGGTCTTGATGGCGGCAATTACCTGCCCCAAAGCGCCGATGAGACTTGGGATATCCGCTACGGCGACTGCAAGGCAAAGTCGGTGCTCCTGCTCTCGCTGCTGCGCGAAATGGGCATTTCCTCCGAAGTGGTTTTGGTAAGTTCGCGTGCTGGCGATGCCGTACCCGAATTGCTGCCGCTTCCCGCTGCATTCGATCACATGATCGTGCGGGCGGAGATCGATGGCGTGGAATACTGGCTCGACGGGACGAGCACGGCGACGCGTCTTGCCAACCTCGCCGATGTTCCGCCCTTCCACTATGCCTTGCCCCTGCGCGAAGGCGGGTCGGAACTCGTTCCCATGACCCAGCGCGATCTGGCAGAACCGCAAATGACGATGACCATGACGGTGGACCATTCGGCGGGTGTCGACTTCCCGCCGCTATTTACGCTCGACATGCATGCAACCGGCCCGGCGGCAGCGTCTATTCAGGCGATGGTCGATGCCAACGATCCGGAAAACATGCGACGGCTCGCACGATCTTTCAGCGGTTCGCAATCTGCCCGGGTAAGTGACATATCTATCGATTACGATGTGGATCTGGCTGCGGCGATAATCCGCGTGGAAGGCATCGGCGAAACCGGCTTCGAATGGCAGGACGGCCGCCTGCGCTGGGCCGATGACAATTCGCTGGAGCAGTTTTCATTCAATCCCGATCGCGCCCGACCAGAATGGCGTGATATCCCCGTCGCCACGTCCGGTCCCGGTCGTGTGCGGACGAGTATCGTCACCAGGCTGCCGCAGGACGGGGCCGGCTTCATCGTCGAAGATGCTGGTCGCAGCGAATACAACCTTGCCAATGTCCGGAATGTCGAAACGATCGCACTCGAAGGCGATACGATCAGGATCGACAGCGAGATTTTTGCGACGCTGGGAGAGATTCCTGCGAGCGAGCTGCCACGCCTAAAGCGTGAAGCGCGCCGCTTGGCGGGCGAAGTTCCGGAAATCACGGTGCCGGAAAACGTAATCTGGCGATGGGAACTGACCGAAGACCAGCGCTTGCAACGCGCCGCGCCGATTCTTGACGCCTACAACGATGCCATCTCCATTACCGACGAGGACGATTACTCGGTACAACGCGCTCGCGCCATGTTTCTGATGAGCATGTTCGATTACCATGCGGCACTGGTTGATTTCGACATGCTGGTGGAAGAACAACCGTCAGTGTGGGTCTATCGCCAGCGTTCACTGCTGCATCGCCGGCTTGGTAATATGGATCAGGCCATTGCAGACATGCGCGCTGCCTATGATCTTGACCCCGACGCCAGCAATACGCGCGGTCTGGCCGACCTGCTTTCCTATGCAGGAAATACCGATGAGGCGATCGAACTGCTCGATTACCTGCCGGTGAGCGAGGATGAGCGGCCTTATCACGACGATGATATTGGCACTGCCATTGCGATGGGCGGAAATGTAGCGGGCGGCCATGCGATAATCGTCGATATGATCGCCGCCTTCCCGCAGAATTCTAGCGCGCTGAACGGCGACTGCTGGTTCCGCGGCCTTTTTGCCTTCGCGCTAGACACCGCGCTGGATCGCTGCACGCAGGCTGTCGAACGTGCGGCCAATCCGGCGAACGCCATTGATAGCCGCGCGCTGATCTATTTCCGGCTTGGTCAGTTCGGCCAGGCTATTGCTGATCTCGATCAGGCGCTGGCGATGGAGCCGGGGCAGGCTGCATCGCACTATCTGCGCGGCGTCGTGCGGCTGCATGCGGGCGACGAAGGCGGTGAAGAGGATATCGCGACGGGCCTGTTGATCGCTCCCGAGCTGGAGGCGATCTACAGTCGTCACGGAATTGTTCCTCCGCGATAATGGGGCGGGTCTAAATCACGCCCTTCGCGCGAAGGCTCACATGGCCCTCGCTGCCCACGATCACGTGGTCGTGCACGGTGATGCCCACGTGACGTCCGGCCTCTGCAATCGCCTTGGTGATCTGGATGTCGGCTCGGCTGGGCTCCGGGTTCCCGCTCGGGTGGTTGTGGACGAGGATGAGGGCGCTCGCGCCGCAATCGAGGCCGCGTTTGATCACTTCGCGTGGGTGGATAGCGGCTTCGTCCACCGTGCCATCCCCCACAAGGTGATCGAGCAGAAGGCGATTCTTGGTGTTGAGGTAAAGCACGCGCACGCGCTCCACATTGAGGTGCGCCATGTCGATCGCGAGGTAGTCGAGCAGCGCTTGCCAGCTGCCCAGCACGGGTTTGTCTGCCACCTGGCTGCGGGCCATGCGCCGGGCAACAAGCGCGGCGATTTTGATCTGACCGACGCTCGCATCGGACACGCCCTTTACCTGCTTGAGTGCGCCGGCATCGGCATTCAGTACGCCTGCGAGCGACCCGAAGCGGTCGAGCAGTGCCTTCGCTTGCGGCTTGGTGTCGCCGCGAGCAAGCGCGCCGAACAGCAGATATTCGAGCACTTCGTAGTCCGCGAGCGCCTCTGCTCCGCCCGAAAGCAGCCGTTCGCGCAGGCGCGCACGGTGGCCCGCTGCGCCCTGCGGAGTGCTTTTCGGCGGATTTTCGGCACCTTGCGCCATGTTCTTCGCATGCCCCCTTGCAATGGTGCATTGCCTTTACGGGCAAGCTCGCGCAAGACCTGATGCATAATGGCGCAGGATGCTGCAGACGAAACCGGGTCTCCGAAGAAGGGTCGCAAGCGCAGCTGGCTGCGCAATGGTCTGCGCGGAGCGTTGCTCTTGCTGCTCGTTACGCTTGCAATCGGCTGGTTCCAACGCGAGCAGATCGCCGATGGCCTGATTACCGACGCACTGGCCGAAAGCGGCTTGCCGGCAACATACGAAATTGAAGAAATCGGACCGACGCGGCAAGTGCTCACCAACCTTGTGATTGGCGATCCTGACGAACCTGACATGACCATAGAGCGGCTTGAGCTCAGCCTTTCGCCGCGTTGGGGTCTGCCCGATATTGCCGAGCTACGGATCGTGCGGCCGCGCCTCTACGGCACCTATCGTGACGGCACGCTGAGTTTCGGGGCGCTCGATCCGCTGATCTTCACCGAGGATGAGGCACAAGGCGAATTTCCCAACATGGAACTGTTCATCGAGGACGGTCGGGGAATGCTCGATGCCGACTTCGGACGGGTCGGCTTCCGGCTGGACGGTGGCGGTCACTTGCGCGGCGGGTTCAATGCAGAGCTTGCGGCGGTTGGCGAAGATGTCGTGTTAGGCGGTTGCTTTCTCGAAGCGCCAAGCATTTACGGTACCGCCTCTATCGATGCCGAACGCCCACATTTCGTGGGTCCGCTGCGGTTTGATGCGCTTGATTGTCCCGACACCGAATTGGCGCTGCAAGGCGCTGCAGTGCAACTGGATGTGCTCACCCATCGCAACTTCGTCGACTTTGAAGGGGATTATGGCCTCGCTCTCGCCGGCGCAACGGTTGGCGATACGCGTTCGGGCGAGATCACTGGAGAAGGGCGTTTCAGCTGGCGGGATGGAGCGCTCGTGGCGCTTTATGATCTTGGGCTGCGCGATCTCGCGACGGGGGCGGTCAGTGCGGGCTTGCTTTCCGTCGACGGGAGAGTGCGCGCGACCGATAGCTTCGCTCGGGTCGACGTAGAGGGAGATGTTGCCGGAGAAGCCATCGAGTTGGGCGAGGCGCTCGACACACAGCTCGCAGGGCTTGCCGTATCGAGCGAAGGCACGTTTGCTGCGCCGCTTCTCACGCGGTTGCGCCGCAACCTTGGGCGCGAATTGGCCGGGAGCGAGCTGAGCGCACGTTTCGATGCGCGGCGAATGGGCGAGTTGACCAGTGTCGTGGTTCCCGAGGCGCGATTGCGTGGATCGAGCGGCGCAAGCATTCTCGCCCTTTCACGCACCACCGTCAGTCTAGGCGAAGGCGGTCTGCCTGCATTCTCCGGCAATGTGCTGACCGGTGGCACAGGCTTGCCGCAGATTTCCGGCCGGATGGAGCAGGCACGTGGCGGTGCGCTCGTTTTCCGCATGACCATGCGCGAATATGCGGCTGGTGAGGCGCGTCTTGCAGTGCCCCGAATGGCGATTTCGCAAGGAACCGGTGATAGATTCGTGCTGGACGGGGAAGTGCTCGCGAGCGGCCCTCTTCCGGGCGGTTTTGCGGACAACCTGCGGCTGCCGGTGGATGGAACGGTCAATGGCGATGGCGCGATTGCGCTTTGGAACGGTTGCCGTGACATGCGTTTCGACCGGCTGGCCTATTCCAACCTTACACTTGCGCGACAGGCGCTCCGGCTTTGTCCCGCGCAGGGTCAACCGATCCTGCGCTATGACAATTCCGGATTGCGTCTGGCTGCGGGGACCAACGCGCTCAATCTGGTTGGCGAGTTGGCAGAAACGCCTCTGCGGGTTGCAAGTGGCCCCATCGGTTTTGCCTATCCGGGGGCTCTCGCAGCGCGGGACATGCAGATCGGTCTCGGACCGCAGGAGAGCGGGCAGAATTTCGTGATCTCGGACCTGCGGGCGAATCTGTTCGCACAGGATATCGGTGGTGAGTTCTCCGGAGTGGATGTTTTCCTCGGGGCAGTACCACTCGATGTTCTGGAGGCCAGCGGGACCTGGCGTTACGCCGACAGCCGTCTGGAGATCGACGAGGTCCGCTTCATGCTGGAGGACCGCGAAGAGGTCGACCGGTTCCAGCCGCTCTATGCCCGCGGTGCAAGCCTGACGTTGGCGGACAACCGCATCACGGCAGACGCACTGCTGCGCCATCCGGGTAGCGACAGCGTGGTGTCAGATGTCACCATCGCACACGACCTTGCCACCGCCACGGGCAACGCGAGGCTCGCTGTACCCGGCATCACCTTTGGAGAACGCCTCGAAATCACCGACCTTACGCAGCTCGCGCTGGGCGTGGTGGCGAATATGGAGGGGACAGTTACCGGCGAGGGGCGGATCGAGTGGACGCCCGAGGCGGTAACAAGCTCCGGTGAATTTTCCACGGATTCGCTCGATCTGGCGGCGCCATTCGGACCGGTTCAGGGTGCGAGCGGTGCGGTCGTCTTCACCGATCTGCTGGGCCGCACGACCGCTCCTGACCAGCGTATCCGGCTCGCCGCCATCAACCCGGGCATCGAGGTCTATGACGGGGAAGTAGGCTTCCGGCTGATCAATGGAGAGACGCTCGCCGTGACTGGCGGGAGTTGGCCATTCATGGGCGGGACGCTGCGGATGCACCCCGTCGACATCAATATCGGTGTGGAGGAATACCGCACATACACAATGGAGATCGAAGGCTTGCAGGCTGCGCGCTTCATCGAGCGGATGGAGATGAGCAATCTTGCCGCGAGCGGTACGTTCGACGGCACGATACCCATCATTTTTGACCCGGAAGGCAATGGCCATCTTGTCGGCGGTCAGCTCATTTCGAGAGAACCCGGCGGCAACCTCTCCTACATTGGTGAACTGACTTACGAGGATATGGGCTTCTTCGCCAATTACGCGTTCCAGACCTTGCGCGATCTCGCCTACGACCGCATGGAAATCGACATGAACGGCCCGCTAACCGGGGAACTGGTGACGCAGGTCCGCTTCGAAGGGATCAGCCAGGGACCGAGTGCCAGCAGAAATTTCGTCAGCCGCGCCATCGCGGACCTGCCGATAGAGCTGCGGATCAATATCCGCGCACCATTCTTCAAACTCATGAGTTCGCTGCGCGCGCTCTATGATCCTGCCAGTGTTCGCGACCCGCGCGATCTCGGCTTGATACTCAGCGATGGCACCCGCGCTCGCGATGCCGTGGATCAAGAGACGGTGGACGCACAGGACGAGGCTGCCGCCGAGGAAGC
This sequence comes from Aurantiacibacter sp. D1-12, assembly GCF_028858515.1. Taxonomy (GTDB): domain Bacteria; phylum Pseudomonadota; class Alphaproteobacteria; order Sphingomonadales; family Sphingomonadaceae; genus Alteraurantiacibacter. Next base: position 107,459 of record NZ_JAPJZJ010000005.1, on the reverse strand, counting down.
CGCACGCGAACTAAGCGATGCGCTGGTGCCACCTGACGAACGCCGACGTGAACAATCACCAGACGAGACTATTCAGCCCCCCGAAAGCGAGGCCATGCGATGACATTTGCGAAATTGACGACCTGCGCCCGGGATGCGCATAGTCCCGCCATGAACGGGGCAAAGCGGATCATGGGACTGGTAGCGATGTTGGGTGCATTGGCGCTCGGCGGGTGTATCAATCTTGAAGCACCTGATGAGCCGATCGTGATCGAGCTCAACATCAATATAACTCAGGAAGTCATCTACCGCTTGGCAGATGATGCCGAAAACACGATTGACGAAAATGCCGATATTTTTTGATCGGCGACTTGGAGTTGGACTGATGATGACGCGCAAAAGCCTTATTGCCGCAACCGCTGCGGCGCTTGCCATTGGTCTTGTGGCTTCACCTGCCTCCGCGCAGCGCGATCCTGCCTATCAGGCTGCCCGCGATAACGGGCAGGTCGGCGAGAAGATGGATGGCTATCTTGGCATCGTCGGCGCATCCAACCCGTCGCTGCAGGCGATGGTGGACGACATCAACATTCGCCGCCGTGCGGTCTATGCCGAGCGTGCGCAGGCGGAGAATGCAACGCTGGAAGAATACGCCTTCACCGCTGGCTGTCTCGCCATCGCACGCACGACACCGGGCGAGATGTATCAGGCTCCTGACGGAACCTGGCAGCAGCGCGGGCAGGGTGCTCCGCTGCGCGACCCGCGGTGTCCGTAGCCGGGGTTGAAACCCACTGGCATGACGCGTAGCCCGCGGGTGACTTTTCAGACACCCAAAGGTATTTTCTATGCGCACGTCGCTTCTTGCCATTCCCGCCCTCGGTCTCACCGCGCTGGTCCTTTCCGCCTGCAACCAGGCTGGTGAGCCTGCACTGACAGATGAGCAGATCGCTGTGTGCGAATCCCTGCAGGAAGACCTTGTCAGTCTGCAAAAGCGGGCTTCAGGCGAGTTGGGTGAAGCCGTGATGCTCAACCAGATGCGCGCGCAGGGTGCGCTTGACAATCCAGACATTGATCCGACTGCACTCGCGCAGTTCTCGGTCGTCCACTACGAGGCGCGGCTGGCAAATATGCTCACGCTGCTTGAGGCCAATGGCTGCGACATGCCGACCGAACCGGTCGACGGACGTCTCTACTCGCAGGCGGCAGGCGCCTGTCTGCAAGCGCGCGCTAGCGGGAATCCCGAGGCTGTAAATCTGTGCGAGCAGGATAACTGGGAGCCGAACGAAAGCGAAGATGACGACGCTGCGCAGGACGGCGCCGTAGCCGAGTGATTACGACCGGCCACGATGACAATTTTATTTCCCCGATAAGGTCCTTTTCCACCTTTGGACGTGTTGACTCGCCAACACCCCCCTTCTAAGGGGGCGGCGCCCTTGGCGGGCACCTCTTTGCCCGTGCCATAACCCTTACACGAAGGAGAAGGCATGAGCGACGAGAAACCCGCACGGGAACCCATCGGTGAGGATGCGCGGATTGACGCGCTCGAAGAGCGGCTGAAAGCTGCACGCGAGCGAGAAGATCAACGCAACCAGCCACGGGTCAAAGGTGCCTCTGCCAGCGAGAAAGCCGGCAATCGGGCATTGGCAGATCTGGTCGGTGGTGTTTTCGGTGGATTGGTAGTCGGCTGGACCGTTGGATGGTTTTTCGATGTCAATCCTTGGGCTCTGTTGGTTGGCCTGTTCCTCGGGATCGTGGTCGCCTTCAGGAACATTATTCGTAATTCAGGCAGCGGCCCCTCTGCGGGCAGCGGCAGTTAAGAAGCGCAAGGGACAAGACAGACGTGGCAGCTGAATCAGCCAAGGTCGACCCGATGTACCAGTTCACCGTCGAGCCTCTGCTCGGCCAGGACTGGAATATTGCGGGTTACAACATTGCCTTCACCAATTCCGCGCTGTGGATGACGATCACCGCTGTGGTGCTGTTCGTCTTCATGCTTGGTGGAATGAAGCGCGAGCTTGTGCCCGGTCGCTGGCAGATGATGGTGGAGACCTTTACCGGCTTTATCGATGATATGCTGGATGCGAACATCGGCAAGGAAGGGCGCAAATACGTGCCCTACATCTTCAGCCTGTTCATGTTCATCCTCTTCGCTAACCTGCTCGGTCTGCTACCGGTCGGCCTTATCGGCGTTCACCCGTTCACCTTCACCAGCCACTTCACCGTGACTGGCGTGTTCGCGATCATGAGCTTCGCGATCGTCCTCATCGTCGGTTTCTGGAAGCACGGGCTGCACTTCTTCAGCCTGTTCGTACCTGCAGGTACGCCGCTGCCGATGGTCTTCGTGATCGCGCCGATTGAGTTCGTCTCGTTCCTGTTCCGCCCGTTCAGCCTCGCGCTGCGACTGTTCGTTGCCATGATGGCCGGCCATATCCTTCTGAAGGTGCTGTCGGGCTTTGTGATCAACGGCTGGAATGCTGGCGCCGGATACGGCGTGCTGGTGGGCGTGCCAAGTTTCGTTCTGATGATCGGCATTTCCGCGCTGGAAATCCTCGTTGCCGGTATCCAGGCCTATGTTTTTGCGCTGCTCTCGTCGCTCTACATAAATGACGCAGAGCATCTGCACTAAGTTCAACCCGAATTAATCGCTTACAAGTTTACCTCTGAAAGGAAATTCAAATGGATCTCGAATCTGCAAAGATGCTCGGTGCTGGTCTCGCCGCTATCGGTGCCGGCATGGCCGCCATCGGTGTGGGTAACGTGTTCGGCTCGTTCCTCGAAAGCGCACTGCGTAACCCGGGTGCAGCAGACGGCCAGCAGGGTCGCCTGTTCATCGGCTTCGCCGCAGCCGAACTTCTCGGCCTGCTGGCTTTCGTCGTGGCGATGATCATCCTCTTCGTCTAATCGACTTTGACTGGCCGAGCGGTTCGCGTCCGGCCGGTTTTGACCTGACTTGTTGCCAATAGGCGGAATCCGTCCATGCCTCAGATAGATCAAATGTTCGAAATCTGGTCGAGCCAGCTGTTCTGGCTGCTGATCACTTTCGGCTTCGTGTTTTTCGTCATCGGTCGGGGCATGGTCCCCAAGGTGATGGATACTGTTGGCATGCGCGACAAGCAGATCGCGGATGACCTTGCAGCTGCGCAGGCAGCTCGCGATGCGGCGGATGAGGCTGAGGAAGCCTGGCGCCAGCGTGAAAACGCCAATCGCGAAGCGGCTCAGGATCTTGTGAACAAGGCCAAGGCCAAGGCGCAGAAGTCCACTGACACCAAGCTCGCCAAGGTGCAGGCTGCGATTGATACGCAGCTTGAAGAGGCCGAGGCGCGCATCGAAGCAAGCCGCAAGGAAGCTGGTGCCGAGATCGAGGCTGTGGCGACCGAAGCTGCGCAGGATATCGCCAAGCGCCTCGCCGGTGTGAAAGCGACCAAGGCGGCTGCCAAGTCCGCCGTGAAGGAGGCGATGAGCCGTGTCTAATACCAGCACGCCAGAAGTCTTCGAGACCGAGCCCGCGGAAGTATTCATCGAAGCGGCACACGGGCAGAGCACAGGCCACGTCGATCCGACGCTGCTTGGCCTCGAACCTTACCAGTGGGTGTCCATCTCCATGGCCGTCCTGCTGTTGTTCGTGTTCTTTGTGGCAAAGGTTCACAAGACCATCGCTGGCGGACTCGACAGCAAGATCCAGGCGATCAAGGACAACCTTGAAGAAGCCAAGCAGCTGCGCGCCGAAGCCGAGGCACTCCGTCAGGAATATGCCGACAAGATTGCCGGTGCAGAACAGGACGCCGAGGCCATGCTCGATAACGCCAAGAAAGAGGCGGACGGTATCGTCAAGAAGGCGAAGGAAGACACCGCTGCAATGGTCGCTCGCCGCGAGCGTATGGCGCAGGACAAGATTGCCGCGGCCGAGCGTGCCGCAGTGGACGAGCTCAAGGCGAAAGCTGCCAATGCCTCGACCGCTGCTGCTGCCGCGCTGATCGCTGCCAACCACGATGCCGACGCCGACAAGGCGCTGGCAGACGACGTGATCGACAGCCTGTAACAAGCTGTAATTTCGGGAACGTTACCGCGAGCTATCCCTTGAGTTGATATCCATCAACTCAAGGGAGAAAAGCTATGTCTATTGCAAAAGTTACCGAAGTTATCAGTTCCTCGACCGTAGGGATCGAAGATGCCGTCAAGCAGGGCGTCGCCCGGGCTTCCAAGACACTCAACAACATTTCCGGCGTCTGGGTCAGTGACATCAAGTGCACGGTGAACGACAATGCCATTACCGAATGGCGCTGTACGCTCAAGATCACTTTCGTCCTGAACGACTAAGTCAAAACGCGTCCTTTGCTGCTCTGAGAGCAGCAAAGGTCTCGTGTGGGGCATCACCGCCCCAGCGGGCCATCATGTCGGGATCGTCGGCACGCAGGAAGGGGTTGGTAGCCAACTCGCGCTCCAGCGTTGTCGGCACCGTGGGTGTTCCTGCCGCACGCTTGCGGCCGATCTCCTGCCCGTAAGCCACCAGCTCATCGTTGCCAGGATCGGCATGTAGAGCGAAGCGCGCATTGGCCTGTGTGTACTCGTGCGCGCAGTAGAGGGCAGTGTCCGCAGGAAGCGCCTTGAGCCGCTCCAAGCTGGCCCAGAATTGCTCTGGCGTGCCTTCAAACATCCGACCGCAGCCGAGGGCAAACACGCTGTCGCCAACGAAGGCGAGTGAGCTATCAGGCATATGGTACGCGATATGGCCGTTTGTATGGCCCCCAACATCGATGATGCGCGCTTCATGGGCTCCAAGTGACACCGTGTCCCCGTCGCTCACGACATGATCGATAGTCGAGATCCGCTCGACTTCCTGCGGCGCGATGATCGTACAGCCGGTTGCGGCCTTGATCGCCTCATTTCCACCCGCATGGTCGGGATGCCAGTGCGTGTTCCAGATCGCCGTAATCGTCCAGCCCTTGGCTTTGGCCTGTTTCAAGTATTCCTCGCCATCGGGCGTATCGATACAGGCCGTCTCGCCGCTCTCGCTATCGTGAACGAGAAAGCCGTAGTTGTCGGACAGGCAGGGGAACTGGTGGATTTCAAGGGCCATGCCGCCAAGCTTACACATCCGGCAGATGTAGGAAAGGCCCGCCTGCGGGTTTCGCAGACGGGCCTTTCCTGATCCCTTTCGGGAAGAAGAGCTGAGCTCTTACTTCTTGTCGTCGTCGCCCTTCAGAGCGGCGCCGAGGATGTCGCCGAGCGAAGCGCCGCTGTCGGCCGAACCGAACTGTGCAACTGCTTCCTTCTCTTCGGCGATCTGGTGTGCCTTGATCGAGAAGTTCGGCTTCTTCGAACGATCGAAACCGGTGACCATGGCATCGACCTTCTGGCCGGTCTGGAAACGGTCCGGACGCTGCTCGTCACGGTCACGGCCGAGATCCGAGCGCTTGATGAAGCCGGTAGCACCATCGTCGCCAACCTGAACTTCGAGGCCGCCATCGCGAACTTCGAGAACAGTGACGGTGACAACCTGGCCACGACGCAAGGCATCGCCAGCGCCGCCTTCTGCCGGTGCGCCCTTTTCGAGCTGCTTCATGCCGAGGCTGATGCGTTCCTTCTCGATGTCGACATCGAGAACAACGGCCTGAACCTCTTCACCCTTGCGGTGCAGGGCGAGGGCGTCTTCACCCGAGATGCCCCATGCGATGTCGGACATGTGGACCATGCCGTCGACGTCGCCCGGAAGGCCGATGAACAGACCGAATTCGGTCGCGTTCTTGACTTCACCGGTAACCGTTGCGCCAACCGGGTTCGCTTCGGCGAACTCTTCCCACGGGTTGCGCTGGGCCTGCTTGAGACCAAGGCTGATGCGACGCTTTTCGGCATCCACTTCCAGAACCATCACTTCGACTTCCTGTGAGGTCGAGACGATCTTACCCGGATGGACGTTTTTCTTCGTCCAGCTCATTTCGGAAACGTGGACGAGGCCTTCGATGCCGGCTTCCAGTTCCACGAATGCGCCGTATTCGGTGATGTTGGTGACCTGGCCGGTGACCTTCGCGCCGACCGGATACTTGGCGCCAACGCCTTCCCACGGATCGCTTTCCAGCTGCTTCATGCCCAGCGAGATACGCTGCGTATCGGAATTGATGCGGATGATCTGGACAGTCACGGTCTGGCCGATCTCGATCACTTCGCTCGGGTGGTTGACGCGCTTGTAGCTCATGTCGGTGACATGCAGCAGGCCGTCGATACCGCCGAGGTCGACGAAGGCACCGTAATCGGTGATGTTTTTCACGACACCATCGGTGATCTGGCCTTCAGCCAGCTTGTCGATCAGTTCGCTGCGCTGTTCCGCACGCGTCTCTTCGAGAACTGCACGACGCGAAACGACGATGTTGCCACGGCGACGGTCCATCTTCAGGATCTGGAACGGCTGCGGCATGTCCATCAACGGAGTGACGTCGCGCACAGGGCGGATATCGACCTGCGAACCGGGGAGGAAGGCCACGGCGCCGTCGAGATCGACGGTGAAGCCACCCTTCACGCGGCCGAAGATGCGGCCTTCCACGCGGGAGTTTTCGCCAAATTCGCTTTCCAGCTTGTCCCAGGCGGCTTCGCGGCGCGCGCGGTCGCGGCTGAGCATGGCTTCGCCGTCGGCATTCTCGACACGGTCAACGAAGACTTCGACTTCGCTGCCGATTTCGAGGCCGTGCGCGTCATCGCCACGTTCGAATTCTTTGAGGTTTACGCGGCCTTCGCTCTTGAGGCCGACATCGATGATGGCCATGCCATTTTCGATAGAGGTCACGGTGCCCTTGACGACGCGGCCTTCGAAACCGCCATCAGCTCCACCGAGCTGTTCGTCGAGCATTGCCGCGAAATCGTCGCGGCTTGGATTGGCAGAAGTTGCCATAGGTTAGAGTTCCTGTTCACATTTGCTACCGGCCACGGGTTTTCCCCGGGTCTTGGTCCGTCTCCTTCGCACCATTGCAAAGGTGTACGGGGCAAGAGGCCGAATTCCGTGCGAAGCCGAATGCCACCGCCCGGGTCCATGTACATCCAGTGATGCAAGAGACGGGCGCGCGCCTAGGCGATACGGAGGGGAAAGGCAAGCGAAATGGGGTGGGGCGTGCAGGCGTGCCGCGGATCTTACCAAGGCTAACCTGTTACACCTGTTACAGTGTCTTGGCGAAGGAATCGGCCTGGTCGTTTTCGCCAGCCACAAAATTGACGAAGTTGACATCGTGACGATGCCGCCAAATCCGCATAATTGGCAGAATTGCGCGGGACACACGGTCAAGGGCGAAGTTGACACTTTGACAGGACAGCGGCGGGGCGGTTTTTCCATATGCGCATTTCCTGCCAGCGCATTTTGCGTGTAGGAAAGTGAAATGACACTTGCACAGACTCTCGCCAATTACGGCGAATATCACCGTGACCGTCGCAATGTGCTGACCCATGCCGTCGGCGTTCCCATGATCGTGCTGGCGATTGATGTATTGCTCGCGCGACCGGTTTTCATGGTGCCGTTGCTGGGCGTGGCGGCCACTCCGGCGCTTATCGTGAATGTGCTAGCCGCCGTCTGGTATCTCCAGCTCGACACCAAGGCCGGTTTGATGATGACCGTTCTGCTGGCGCTGTTCTATGCCGTGGGTGTGCAAATTGCCGCAGTCTCCACCACCGCGTGGATTGGCGGAGGTATCGGCCTCTTCGTAGTGGGCTGGGCGTTCCAGTTCCTCGGTCACCACTGGGAAGGGCGCAAACCTGCCTTCGTCGATGACCTGCGCGGATTGCTGCACGGACCACTGTTCATGGCGGTTGAGGGTTTGTGGGCGCTTGGGCTGGCCAAGGGGCTCAAGGCAGAGGTCCACAGCCTGATGGAGCCGCAACCGGCGGAGTAAGGTCTGGTCAGGAGGCCTTGGCAGCCTCAACAGCCGCAATCGCAGCCGCAATCGCCTCATCCTTGCCGAGAGCAGTGGTGTCTATCACCAGCGCACCTTCGGCAATCCGCAACGGCGCATCCTTGCGCGTGGTATCTCGCGCATCGCGGGCGGCAATGTCCTGCTCGATTGCATCAAGCGTGATTTCCATTTCCCTGCCCTGCATTTCCAGCCAGCGACGCTTCGCCCTCGCTTGCACGCTGGCGGTGATGAACAGCTTCACATCGGCATCGGTCGCAACGACGGTGCCGATATCACGACCGTCGAGCACAGCGCCGCCATCCTGCATGGCGAACGCGCGCTGCCGCTCGAATAGCGCCTGGCGCACTGCCGGATGGACCGAGACACGGCTCGCAAGGCCGCCGGTCGCCTCGCTGCGCAGCTCGGGATCATCGAGCAGGCTATCGGGAAAGGTGGTTGCTGCCAGCGCGTCATCGGGAGAATCCGGATCGCCGCCATTGATGGCAACCTGCTTGCCCACCGCGCGGTAAAGCAGGCCCGTGTCGAGGTGCGGCAGGCCAAAATGCGCGGCGAGCGCCTTGGCGATCGTACCTTTACCCGAGGCGGTAGGCCCGTCGACGGCGATGATCATGGTTGGCTCTCCTCAGCGCGCTTTTGATGCGCGGACCACGCCTTCCAAAGCCCCCACAGCGCAATCGCCGCCCAGAAACCCTCAAGCACAAGGCTCGGCCAATTGGTGTGCACCAGCAGCGAAATGGTGAGCAGAGCGGCGCCTGTCAGGTTGGTGCCGTGGAGTACCCACGGGTTCGGCTTCTCGACCGCAGTCAGGTAGAAATAGGCCCCGATAATGCAGGCTGTACCGATGAAACCGATGATCGAATAGATGTCGAGCGGTGTGTTCACGAAGCGCCGTAGCTCGCGAAAACGTAGCGCTCGCCGGTATCGGTGAAGGCAATCACGTCATAGGCGTCCACACGGTCACCCATTTCCATGCCGGGAGAACCGACGGGCATGCCCGGAACGGCGAGGCCGCGCACGCCGGCGGGGCGTTCTTCGAGCAGTCGGGCGATCTGTTCGGCGGGCACGTGGCCTTCGATTACGTAGCCATCGACCAGCACTGTGTGACAGCTCCAAAGGTCCTGCGGCACGCCATTGGATGTCTTGACCGCGTTTATCTGCGCAGTCTCGACTTCGCTGACAGTTACTTCGTTTTCGCTGCGGACATGGTCGGCCCACTGCTCGCAGCAGCCGCAATTGGGATCTCGGAACATCTCGTATGTTGCGGCCTGCACCGCGCTGGAGCACGCGGCGAGGGTGAGCAAGGCGGGGGCGATAAAGCGGCGGATCATGGGTTAGGTCTCCGTTTGAATGGGGTTCAGCCAGAGGTAGCGTCTGCAAGTAGTGTTTCAAAGGTCGGAAAACTGGTCGCAATTGGCGCGGTATCGTCCACTTCCACACCGTTGTCGCTGGCAAGACCCGCCACGGCCATGCTCATGGCGATGCGGTGGTCGAGATGGGTGGTCACGCAGGTGTCGTCTGCCGTGCCAGGGAGCGGATCGCCTCCGGTGCCTTCGATCACCAGTCCGTCGCCGTACTCTTCCACCTTCGCACCTGCCAGAGTCAGCGCGGCAGCCATCGCGGCAAGGCGGTCGCTTTCCTTGACGCGCAATTCTTCGAGGCCGCGAGTGATTGTGGTGCCTTGGGCAAGCGAAGCAGCGACGAAAAGGATCGGGAATTCGTCGACCATTGCGGGAACGACTGCGGGATCGACTTCCACCCCGGTGAGTGCTGAATGCTTCACACGCAAGTCCGCGACCGGCTCGCCTCCGACCTCGCGCCGGTCCAGCTCCTCGATGCTTCCGCCCATATCGCGCAGCACATCGAACAGCGCAGCGCGTGTGGGGTTGAGACCGACATTTTCGATCACAAGGTCGCTGCCCGGTACCAGCAATGCGGCGACGGTGAAAAAGGCGGCGGACGAAGGATCGCCCGGCACAGTAATGGTCTGCGGCTGAAGATCAGCCTCACCGTGAATTTCGATAACGCGCTCACCGTTCTCCTCGCCAACTTCCAGCTTGGCACCAAAGCCGCGCAGCATGCGCTCTGAGTGGTCGCGCGTCGGCACTGGCTCAATCACGCGGGTGATGCCAGCGGTATTGAGACCTGCGAGCAGAACGGCGCTCTTCACCTGTGCACTTGCAACGGGGAGGCGGTAAGTGATCGGTACTGCGGGCGAGATACCGCGCAGCATCAGCGGGAGGGTGCCACCGGGGCTTGCTTCGAAGCTCGCGCCCATTTGGCTGAGCGGAGTAATCACACGGCCCATCGGTCGATTGGAAAGGCTGGCATCGCCAGTGAAGGCCGCGCGGATCGGGTGGCTGGCGACAAGGCCCATCAGCAGCCGCGTGCTTGTGCCGCTGTTTCCCATGTTGAGCGCCTGCTCGGGCTGGAGCAGCGATCCGACACCCACGCCGTGAATGCCCCATGTGCCGTCATTACCGCGATTGATCGTTGCCCCCATCGCTTGCATGGCGGCGGCAGTAGCGAGTACGTCTTCGCCTTCCAGCAGACCGGAAACCCGCGTTTCGCCTACCGCCAGCGCACCCAGCATTAGCGAACGGTGGCTGATAGATTTGTCGCCCGGCACAGCGATCCGCCCGGTCAGCGCGCCGCTGCTTGCAAAGCGTTTGGGGGAGGGGGTGTTGGAATGGCTCAACGGGCTACCTATTTGATCGCGTCTCTCATCGGCGCTTTGACAGGGGGTGTGCCCTATGGCAAGGCGCGCCCGCTCGTGATTCCGCACTATCGGCAATCGCATACGAATTTCCCGGAGAAGCTCTCCGGATGGATTAAGGACACAACGAAATGGTCAAGCCAGAATGGGGTACCAAGCGCAGCTGCCCCAAATGCGGTGAACGCTTTTATGACCTGGGCAATGAAGACCCGGTCACCTGCATCGAATGCGGCAACGAATGGACGCCGGAGCCTGTGCTCAAGTCCAAGCAGCCGATCCCGTTCGACGAACAGGACGACAAGAAGAAGAAAGACGACGAGAAGGATTCCGATCTCGCCGATGATGATCTGGACGATATCGATGAAGATGACGATTCGCCGGACAATGACGTTGACCTTGGCGGCGATGACGACCTTGGTGTCGATACCGCTGATGCCTCTGATGGCAAGGAAGATGATAATTAAGGCCACTTGTGTTGCGCATCGACCTCCGTCGATGCGTCCTCGCTAGACGCGCTCCGCTTCGCTGCGCGCCCGCTGCGGGCGGGCAGTCGCCCTTGCCCTCGGCTAGGCGCCGAGCGAGCTCCGCGACACGGTAGCTGTCCTGCGCTGGAATCGGGCGCGACTAGCGACCGACAGCGCGCGACTGCGCGCCGCCCGGTAGGGCGGAAGCCTAAGGGAGCGGACGCGACCGCCGGCGCTTGAGGCTAAACAAGCAATACATCTAGCGAGGACGAAGCCGCGGAGGCGGCTTCGAAAAACAAAAGGGGTTGCCTCTCACGCCACTCAGGCATAAAGGGCCACTCCGCACTCCTAACGGGGTGCAGACATCGATGGATACGGGGCCTTAGCTCAGCTGGGAGAGCGCAACACTGGCAGTGTTGAGGTCAGCGGTTCGATCCCGCTAGGCTCCACCATCGCATCGTCTTTCGGCCCAGGGCGGGCTGCAAATGGCGGATCGCTGCGCTTCCGGTGCTCACGGGCTTGATGCCCGCTGCGCTCCGGTTCTCGCACTCCACCATTTTCGCTTCCACCCTGAACCGAAATCCGACGCGATGGATGTTCTGAACACCGCCGTGGTATTCTGCGGCACGATTATTGAGCGGGCCCAAGGTTTCGGGCTCACGCTGGCCGACGAGTTCTCGTCCGCCGGCGTTTTTGGCATTTGGCTTCCCTCTACCCATATGGGCCGGGTGGGATGTCCAAATTGAGGAGTAGAGACGCGCATGTTTGATACGCTGTCTGATCGTTTGACCAATGTTTTCGATCGCCTGCGCGGTCGCGGGGCATTGAACGAACAGGACGTGCGCGATGCCATGCGCGAAGTGCGCGTGGCATTGCTCGAAGCCGATGTCGCGCTTCCCGTCGCCCGCGAATTTATCAACCGCGTAACCGAGCGCGCCATTGGTCAGGAAGTCCTGAAATCGGTCACACCGGGCCAGCAGGTCATCAAGATTGTCAATGACGAGCTGATCGATATGCTCGGCGGTGAAGAGTCGGACGGCGAAGCATCGCCGCTCAACTTCAACGTCACTCCGCCAGCCGTGGTCATGATGGTCGGCCTGCAGGGTTCGGGTAAAACCACCAGCACCGCCAAGATCGCCAAGCTGCTGAAGGAGAAAGAAGGCAAGAAGGCCATGATGGCCTCGCTCGACGTCAACCGTCCGGCAGCGCAGGAACAGCTGGCTGTTCTGGGCGAGCAGGCGGACGTCGCAACGCTCCCCATCGTTCCCGGCCAGCAGCCGGTCGACATCGCCAAGCGCGCGCTGAACGCGGCAAAGCTGCAAAATATCGACGTGCTGCTGCTCGACACCGCAGGCCGCCTGCATGTCGACGAAGCGCTGATGGCCGAAATGAAGGCTGTCGCGGGCGCATCCGATCCTGCAGAAGTGCTGCTCGTTGTCGACAGCCTGACAGGTCAGGACGCGGTGAACGTCGCGCAGAGCTTCACCGATGAAGTTCCGCTGACCGGCGTCGTGCTCACCCGTATGGATGGCGATGCGCGCGGCGGCGCGGCGCTTTCGATGCGCGCTGTCACGGGCAAGCCGATCAAGTTTGCAGGCACTGGCGAAAAGCTCGACGCGATCGAGCGTTTCCACCCGGCGCGTGTTGCCGATCGCATCCTCGGCATGGGCGATGTCGTTTCGCTAGTCGAAAAGGCGGCGGAGACGATCAAGGCGGAAGACGCCGAAGAGCTCGCCAAGAAGATGATGGCAGGCAAGTTCGATATGAACGACCTGCGCAAACAGCTTCAGCAGATGCAGAACATGGGCGGCCTCGGCATGCTGGCAGGCATGATGCCAGGCATGAAGAAGGCCAAGGCCGCGATGGCCAATGCCGACATGGACGACAAGGTTCTGCTTCACATGGATGCCATCATCGGCTCCATGACCAAGAAGGAACGCACCCATCCGCAGCTGCTCAACGCCAAGCGCAAAAAGCGCGTGGCGGCTGGCAGCGGCACCAGCGTGCAAGAGGTCAACAAGATCCTCAAGATGCACCAGGAAATGGGTCGCGCGATGAAGCAGATCAAGAAAATGGGCGGCCTGAAAGGCCTTGCCGCCATGTTCGGCGGCGGGGGCGGCATGCCGGGAATGCCCGGTGGCGGCGCTCCCGGCGGGATGCCCGGACTGCCTGGCGGTAGTGGTGGCGCAGGTCTCCCGCCCGATCTCCAGAATTTGTTGAACAAGAAGTAATTTATATCAATTTCAAAAGTTTAATTTCGAAAGGTAATCTATCATGGCAATCGCAATTCGCCTCTCGCGCGGTGGCGCAAAGAAGCGCCCGTACTACCGCATCGTGGCTGCTGACAGCCGCCGTGCACGTGACGGCAAGTATCTTGAGCAGCTCGGCACCTACAACCCGATGCTGCCGAAGGGTGACGAGAAGCGCGTGACGCTGATCGAAGATCGCATCAAGTACTGGCTCGGCGTTGGCGCGCAGCCGAGCGACCGCGTCCTCCGCTTCCTCGATGCTGCCGGTATCATGGAGCGTACGCCGCGCAACAACCCGCAGAAGGCCGAGCCGGGCGAAGCCGCCAAGGAACGCGCTGAAGAAAAGGCTGCCAAGGCTGCCGAAGCAGAAGAAGCCAAGAAGGCTGCTGAAGAGGAAGCCAAGGCTCCTGCAGAAGAGCCCGCTGCTGAAGAAGCTCCGGCCGAAGAAGCTGCCGCTGAGGAAGCTCCCGCCGAGGAAGCCGCTGCAGAGGAAGCTCCGGCTGAAGAAGCAGCCGAAGAAGAGAAGAAAGAGGACTGATCCTCTTGTCTCGGGACAAGCCCGTCACCCTTGCTGCCATCACCGGCGCGCACGGCGTGACGGGCGAAGTCCGCCTGAAGCTGTTTGGCGAGGGTCTGGCGACCTTCAAACCGCACAAGAGCTTCAACGGGGGTGATCTCACCCTCAAGAAGGTCCGTGACGATAACAAGGGCGGCGCCATTGCGCGCTTTGCCGAAGTCACTGATCGCACCGCCGCCGAAAAGCTGCGCGGCACTGTCCTTACCGTCACGCGCGATGCTCTGCCCAAGCTGGGTGAGGGCGAGTACTACCATGCCGATCTGATCGGTCTCGCTGCCGAGTCCGATGCAGGAGAGGCCATTGGCGAGGTCATTGCCGTGCACAATTTCGGTGCGGGAGACGTGATCGAAATCGCGCGCACCAGCGGCCCGAAGGCAGGCAAGAAATTCATGGTGCCGATGCGTAAGGAAGCCGTGCCCGAATGGGATACCGCACGGCTGGTGATCAATGCGGACTTCGCCGATGTCTGACATCATCATTATCGCATCGGTATTCGTCTTCGGGCTTGCCATCCTCAACGGTTTGGCGGCGGGGATCGTCTCGATCCTCTATTTCTGGCGGAACAACCGCAACACAACGCAGCGCGCACTCGCAGGTTCAGCTGTTTCGGGCCTGATGATCGCAGGAACCATGCTTGGTCCCCTTGCGGTCGACGGAATGAGCGCGGCTTTCGAAAGCACTATCGCGATGTTCTTTTTCTTCGCGGTATGCGCAGTGGCCTCTTTGCCCGGCGCCTTCATCATGTCGCGTAAGATCGCAAAGTCAGACCCTGTAGGCGATACGTTCCGCTGATCTGTGCCGGTTGCCGTGGCGAAACTCCGCGCCTAAACGCTCACCATGACCAAACTCAACGTCGCCATTTGTCAGGCCGCGCCTGTGCCGCTCGCCATTTCGGACGGGATCGAGAAGGCCGTGCGTCTGGCGCGCGAGGCTGTCGAGGGCGGGGCGCAGGTCGTGGCCTTTGGGGAGACCTTCCTTGGCGGTTATCCGCTGTGGCTGGACGAGGCTCCGGGAGCTGCCCTGTGGGACCATCCGGGCAGCAAGGCGCTGCACCGCATCCTGATGGAGCAGGCGGTGGTGCCGGGGGACGAGCGGCTGCTGCCCTTGCAGGAACTGGCTGACGAAAGCGGCGCGGTGATTTCCATCGGTGCGCACGAGCGAGTGCGCCAGAGCCTCTACAATAACCAGATGACCTTCCGCTCCGGCTTGCCAGTGCTTGGCCATCGCAAGCTGGTGCCAACGCATGGCGAGCGGCTGGTGTGGATGCGCGGCGACGGCTCGACGCTCGGCGTGCATCAGGCCGAATGGGGAAATGTCGGGAGCCTGATCTGCTGGGAGCACTGGATGCCGCTCGCGCGCGCGGCGATGCACAACCTCGGCGAAAGCGTCCACGTCGCCGCATGGCCGACCGTGCGCGAAAGCTACGCGATCGCCAGCCGCCACTACGCAATGGAAGGCCGCTGCTTCGTGCTGGCGGCGGGATTGGTGCAGACGAAGGACGACGTATTCGATGGGCTGGAGCGTGCCGGTGGCTCGGCAGAGGGCCGTGAACTCATCGAAAGCATCGAAGCCGATGTGATCAACCGCGGCGGCTCCCTGATCGCCGCACCCGATGCGAGTGTAGTCGCGCAAGCGGGCGAGGGCGAGGAGACTTTGTTCGCCGAGCTCGACCTGTCACTGCGCGACGAGGGTCTGGCGAACCTCGACACCGACGGCCACTACTCGCGGCCCGATGTGTTTGAGCTGAGCGTCGAAACGCGGGCGAAGGATGGGGTAAATTGGGGAGCGGACTCTTGAGCTTTACATCCATCGCTGCCGTTGAGATGACGAGTTTTTGTTTTGACTGTCCGGTGGAAGATCCTGGATTCTCGATCGCGCCATTTCTGAATGCGTTTTTGTTTGCAGCAGTTCTCGCTGCGCCGGGGTTTCTTGTGGGCATGTGGGTGCATCGGCAATTTGACCAGTATACAATTTCTGCCCGGCTGGTTGTTGTCGCGATGACCGTTCCTTTGTTTTGGTTTGTCTGGTTTTCTGGGCAGGCTGGCGCTGGATGGGCAGACGGAATCCTATCCGCATCAGGTTATGCTTTGCGCAATCTGTTTTACGATACTCTGCCATTCTTCGCGGGCGGCTTGTTTGCTGCTGGAGCCTCGTATTTCGATGCTCGACGAGTCGAGGCCCAGCGGAATGGCACTTACTTTCGTGACTATTGAGTCGACTGATCGATGACCTTCGCCGCCACCATCCTTACACTCTATCCGGAGATGTTTCCCGGGCCGCTGGGTGTCTCGCTTGCGGGGCGTGCGCTAGAGGAAGCGAAGTGGTCTTGCGAGACCGTTCAGATCCGCGATTTCGCGACCGACAAGCACCGCAATGTCGATGATACTCCTGCCGGGGGCGGAGCGGGAATGGTGTTGAAGGCGGATGTGCTTGGGCGGGCTTTGGATTCAGTCACGGGAAAGTCCCTTCCCATGGGGGAAGGGGTTGGGGATGGGGGTGCGGCAGGTGATGGGGATTCTGCGCCAGAAACCTCGAACACCTACCCCTCGATCTCCTCCCTCAAGGGAGGGGAAGTAACACGCCCGATTCTCGCCATGACGCCGCGCGGGAAACCCATCACGCAGGATCGCATTCGCGCAATCGCCTCTGGCCCCGGCGTCATAATGTTGTGCGGGCGTTTCGAAGGTTTCGACGAGCGGCTGTTCGAGGCGCGGCCGGAGATTGAGCAGGTCAGCCTTGCCGACATTGTCCTCTCGGGCGGAGAGCCTGCTGCATTGGCCATACTCGACGCTTGCATTCGGCTGCTTCCGGGGGTAATGGGCGCGCCATCCAGCGGGACAGAGGAATCGTTCGAGGACGGTTTGCTCGAATACCCGCAATATACCCGACCTCAGGAATGGGAAGGGCGCACGATCCCCGAAGTGCTGCGATCAGGGGATCATGCGAAAATCGCCGCGTGGAGGAAAGCCCGCGCGGAAGATGATACTCGGTTACGCAGGCCGGATTTATGGGAACGCCACGGTGGCGCTCCGGTCCAGCCTGCCTCTGGCGTGCAGCGAAAAAAGAAGGAAACGGACCAGTGAACCTGATCCAGACTCTCGAAGCCGAAGCAATTGAAGCTCTCGGCAAAGACGTTCCGGACTTCCGCCCCGGCGATACCCTGCGTGTCGGCGTGAAGGTTAAGGAAGGCAACCGCGAACGCGTCCAGAATTTCGAAGGCGTGTGCATCGCCCGCTCCAACCGCGGCATGGGTAGCAACTTCACCGTGCGCAAGATCAGCTTCGGCGAAGGCGTGGAACGTGTGTTCCCGCTCTACTCGCCGATCGTCGACAGCATCACCGTGGTTCGCCGCGGCGTCGTGCGTCGTGCCAAGCTGTACTATCTGCGTGGCCGTACCGGTAAGCGCGCTCGTATCGCCGAGCGTCGGGAAAACGTGGCTTCGTAAGCCGCGCTTCCAAGCGAAACAACAAAGGGCGGTTCTCTAAAGCGGAGAGCCGCCCTTTTCGTATGTCGATAGGCCATGTTGCCAGCAGGCCGTGCGCGCCTTAGGCAGGGCGCCAAACACAAATGGAGAGGTTCCCTTCTGACATGCGCAACCTGCTTATCGCCCTTGCGGCAACCACAATGGCCACGCCTGTAATGGCTCAGGATACTACCGCAGCAGCGCCCGAACTCACTTTCGAGCGGGTCTTCGCTAGCCCATCGCTCAACGGCCCGACACCGCGCCAGGCAAAGCTTTCGCCCGATGGCCGCTATCTCACCGTGCTGCGCAACCGCGAGGACGAGCGCGAGCGGTATGACCTGTGGGCCTTTGACCGCGAGACCGGCGAATGGTCGATGCTGGTCGATAGCGAGGCGCTCGGCACCGGGCGCGAGCTGAGTGAGGATGAGCGCATGCAGCGTGAGCGCGCGCGCGTGGGCAACCTGCGCGGTATCATCTCCTACCAGTGGACGCCGGACGGAACGGGCCTGCTCGTGCCGCTCGATGGTGACCTCTATCTCGCGCGCATCGGCGGCGAAGTCGTTCGTCTGACCGATACCGAGGAGAGCGAGCTCAACCCATCGCTCAGCGACGATGGCGGCTATGTTTCCTTCGTGCGTGACCGCCGCCTGTGGGTGGGTGAAGTCGGCGCAGAAGCCCAGCCGATCACGCCCGCAGAAGCTGACACCATCCGCTGGGGTGAAGCCGAATTCGTGGCGCAAGAGGAAATGAGCCGTCTCACCGGGTACTGGTGGTCACCTGATGACAGCCGCGTGGTTGTGCAGCGCACCGATGAAAGCCCTGTCGGCATCGTCACCCGCGCGGCCATCGGCGCGACGGGCACCGAGGTTTACGACCAACGCTATCCGGTCGCGGGCAGCGACAATGCCATCGTCCAGCTCTTCGTGATGGACCCCGATGGCGGTAACAGCGTCGAAGTGGACCTGGGCGATGAGACCGACATCTATCTCGCCCGTGTCGATTGGGCACCCGATGGAAGCGCGATCTACGTCCAGCGGCAGAACCGCGAGCAGACAGTGCTCGATATGTTGCGCGTCGATCCGGCGACGGGCGAAAGCGAGGTGTTCTTCACCGAGAATGCTGCGGTGGAGGATTACTGGATCAACCTCAGTGACAATTACAAGTTTCTGGATGATGGCCGCCTGATCTGGTGGTCCGAGCGCGATGGTTTCGGGCACCTCTACCTGCTCGGTAATGATGGCTGGCAGCAGCTGACCGAAGGCGAGTGGGTCGTAACCAAACTCGCCGGTGTGGATCAGGATGCCGGCCGTGTGTTCTTCCAGGGCACGCGCGATGATGTGCTGGAACAGCATGTCTATAGCCTCGACCTCGCGCTACCCGGCGAAGTGCAGCGGCTGACCGAGCCGGGCTTCACCTACGGTGCGAGCATGGACGGATCGGGTCAGACGATGCTTATCAGTCGCTCCAACGATGACACACCGCCGCAGATCTACATTGCTGACCAGTCCGGCCAGCGCGTGGCGTGGGTTGAGGAAAACGCGCTGGATGCGGACCATCCCTATGCGCCCTTCGTCGCGAGCCATCGCCCTACGCAATATGGCACGATCGAAGCCGAAGACGGTACACCGCTTTACTGGGAGATGGTCACGCCGGAGATGGAGCCAGGGCAGCGCTATCCGGTCTATTTCTACCACTACGGCGGACCGGGACCGCAGATCGTCAACCGCGGCTGGAACGGTGCACTACGGCAGGCCATCGTTGATCGGGGTTATATCTGGTTCGCGCTCGACAATCGCGGTTCGAACAATCGCGGGGTCGCCTTCGAGCAGCCGATCTATCGCGCGATGGGTGGTGTCGAAGTGCGCGACCAGGCGGCAGGCACGGCCTTCCTCCAGACGCTCGATTTCGTCGATCCGGAAATGATCGCCATCGATGGCTGGTCCTACGGCGGGTACATGACGCTGAAGCGCCTGCAGGCCGAACCGGGCGTTTACGCCGCGGGTATCAGCGGCGCGCCGGTAACGCGGTGGGAGCTTTACGATACCCACTACACCGAGCGTTACATGGGCACGCCTCAGGCCGATGGTGCGGCCTATGAGGCATCGAGCGCGATCCCTAACGCGACCGGTATCAGCGACCCACTGCTGATCATCCACGGTATGGCGGACGATAACGTGGTGTTCGAGAATGCGACTGAGATCATTTCGGTCATGCAGGAAAACAACGTGCCGTTCGAGATGATGCTCTATCCTGGGTACACGCACCGCGTATCGGGCGAGCAAATCTCTCCGCACCGCTACAACACGGTGTTCAACTTCCTTGAACGCAACGGGATTGTGCCGCCGTCTGATGAGGCTTCTGAAGAAGACTAATCAGACCGCGAAATGAAAATCGGGGCGGCTTCCTTACCCGGGAAGCCGCCCCTTCTTATCAGGGCATAGATGAAGTGGACGAAGGCGGTTTACCAGGGATGACTCGCCTGCGGACACAAGGCAAAACTGTGCTCCATTGGTTAAGACCAGCCTAACAGGTATGGTTAGCATGAAGTTAACCGCACTTGGCGGCCAGCCACTCTAGCGTGATCCTTGCGACTTCCTCAGGCGCTTCAACCTGGGGGTAATGGCCGACGTGGCGCAGCAAGTGGTGCCACGCGTTTGGCAACGTCTTGCGCCACACGTGATAGACATGCTCGCCGGAGATGGGATCAAGCGCACCATCGATCAGGCCGATCCTGTCCTGCGCCTTCTCAAGCGCGCCGACCCAACGCGCCTTGTTGCGCGTGCGTTCGGCCATATAGGCGAGAAGGCGGTGTGCGTTGCGATGCCCGTCCTGCGCAGCGATCATCTGCCAGAACCCGTCGAGCTCGGCCTCGCTAGGCTGGGTGTCAGGCCCGAAGATTGGCGCGAAGCTTTTGTCGAAGCGCTTGCGGTTCATCATCAGGCTCACCAGCGGGCCGAGCGGTGATGCACCAAGCTTCTGGATCAGGCGAGGGCGGTGCTCACCCGGGAATATGCCGCCGTTGAGGAAGACCATGGAGCCGAGTCTCGCGGCCCCCGATCCCTCTTGCTGCCGCGCGAGCATTTCCTGCCCGACTGACACGCCATAATCGTGCACCAGCGCGTCCCACTCGGTCACGCCAAGGTGCGATAGCAGTGCCTCCTGCAAATCGGCTTGGCGGAAGAGCGAGTAGGGCGCCTTGGGTTTGTCTGACAGGCCGAAGCCCAGCATGTCGCAGGCGATCAGCGTGTGGTGCTGCGCGAGATCATCCCACACCTCGCACCAGTCCCAGCTGCATGTCGGAAAGCCGTGGACCAGCAGCAGCGCAGGGCCGCTGCCACCTGTCCAATAGGCGATCTTGTGTCCCTGAAAATCAAAATGACTGGCGCGGCTCGCCCAGTCCTGCACATCCACTTTCATCGGTTTCCCCTTGCCAAGTGTTGTGATGATAGGCAGCGGGACGCGCAAGCACTTTACGGAGCAGAGTTTCGATGGGTTACAAGGTTGCGGTAGTCGGGGCGACGGGGAATGTCGGGCGCGAGATGCTCGCCATTTTGGCTGAGCGCGAATTTCCGATGGACGAGGTGGCAGCAGTTGCCTCCAGTCGCTCGACCGGGACCGAGATCGAAATCGGCGATTCCGGCAAGATGGTGAAGTGCAAGAATCTCGAGCACTTCGACTTTGCCGGATGGGATATCGCCCTGTTCGCTTGCGGCAGCGCTGCGACGAAAGAATATGCACCCAAGGCCGCCAAGGCCGGCTGCGTGGTGATCGACAACAGCTCGCTCTACCGTATGGATCCGGACGTGCCGCTGATCGTGCCGGAAGTGAACCCCGATGCGATTGATGGCTACAAGGCCAAGAACATCATCGCCAATCCCAACTGCTCTACCGCGCAGCTGGTAGTGGCGCTCAAACCGCTGCACGATGCGGCCAAGATCAAGCGTGTGGTGGTTAGCACTTACCAGTCGGTTTCCGGCGCGGGTAAGGATGGCATGGACGAGCTGTTCAATCAGAGCCGCGCGATCTTTGTCGGCGATCCGGTTGAGCCCGCCAAGTTCACCAAGCAGATCGCCTTCAATGTCATCCCGCATATTGACGTGTTCATGGATGATGGCGCCACCAAGGAAGAGTGGAAGATGGTGGTCGAGACCAAGAAGATCCTCGACCCCAGGATCAAGCTCAACGCCACCTGTGTGCGCGTGCCGGTGTTTGTCGGTCATTCCGAAGCGGTGAATATCGAATTCGAGAACGAGCTTTCGGCTGACGCAGCGCAGGAGATACTTCGGGAAGCGCCCGGCATCATGCTGGTCGATAAGCGCGAGGATGGCGGATACGTCACTCCGGTGGAAAGCGCGGGCGACGGTGCGACCTATGTCAGCCGCGTGCGCGAGGACCCGACGGTCGATAACGGCCTCGTCCTGTGGTGTGTCAGCGACAATTTGCGTAAGGGTGCTGCATTGAACGCGGTGCAGATCGCCGAACTGCTCGGCCGCCGCCACTTGCAAAAGGGATAATCGTCATGCGTCAATATGCTGCTCTCCTCACCATTCCGTTGATGCTTGCAGCCTGCCAACCGGCCGATGGTGACGCAGAAAATGGTGATGCAGAGGCACCAGTTGAGGTGATGGAAGAGGCATCGCTCGATCTACAGGCAACCGGTTTGATCGTGCCGCCGCAGAACGGGTTCGAGCGGCTCGATGTGCCGTTCGGCTCCAACCGCTCTGCGACCGAAGCAACGCTCGCGAATGTGCTGGGTGAAGCCATCGACACAGGCGGGCCGAATGATTGCGGCCTGGAATACACCTCCTACGCAGGCGTGACGCTGCAATTCCGTGAGGATGCCTTCGTCGGTTACATGGCGGAAGCACCCTATGTGCCGGAAATACCTCGCGCCGAAATGCTCGGCGATGCGGGTGTCACTCTGCTGGAAGACAGCACAATCGAAAACGAATTCGTGATCGGAGACCCTCAAGGCGAAGGCATCGGCGGCGTGTTTGCAGGCGCCGAAGATGAAGCCGCTGTCGAGGCGCTCTGGGCCGGCGAAAACTGCATCGCGCGATAGGCGGCGTTATACGGGAGAGGCTAGTCCTCCCTGCTATCCTCGGGCGCGAGGGTAAGTGTGTTTTGCGACTCTGGGAGCAGGGACTTGTCGATAATCGCGGCAATACCAATGTTGCGTCCGGCAAGGTTCGCAATCCGATATTCGATTGCCGCGCCCATAAGTTGGGCGGAATCAGACAAGGTGAGACCGTAGTCTGTGCGCAACCATGACACCATACCGCCAGTAGCGATCTGGAGCGCGTCTTCCATCGTTCCGGCTTGACCAAGCACCATGATCGCATCGGGAGACTCCACACGCGGCATCGGGGTGGCGCTTTGCTTGATCAAAGATACGCTAAAAACAACATCCATCGACGTTTCTAACGCAAATTGTGTAGTCTCCCCGTCGCCTTGTGCGGCATGAGCATCGCCGAGATAAAGCAATGCTCCCGGCCGCTGGACTTGCAGATAAACCGTGTTGCCTGCGACCACTTCAGAGAAATCCATGTTGCCGCCGAAGTGGCCGGTGTCGCCGGTTGAAATTGCTGGCCATCCGAAACTGGGAGCGACGCCCAAACCGCCCAGCATCGGTCGCAGCGGGACTTCGAGTTCGGCCAGGGCATCACTGACATTGGCCGGTCGCGCGACACCTGCCTCACGATCAATATTCCAACGGACGAACCGACCGATCTGCTCGGAATCAGATGTCAATTGAGGGCCGCGCACACGCTGTACGATGTGGTCGAGGCTGTCGGCATAGTCGCGATTGGGCGTAAGAGAGATGATCCTGATAGCAAGCGTATCGCCCGGCTCAGCTCCGGCGATGAAGAATGGGCCGGTTTGCGGATTGCCGAACAGGCTCTGTGTATTGCCGTTGCTGTCGATACCGCCCGAGTCGATGGTTTCTGTGATTACCGTATCGCCCGGCCAGATTACCAACACGGGCTCGCGATCGGGATTCCATGTATGGGAGAAGTCACTTGGATCATATCGGTGAGTTTGCACCCCTCCTGGAGCGCGCTCGGGCACTCGCCATGCCGAGAATTCGTGGCGGGTGGTCGCGCCTTCACCGCCATTCCTATCCGGGAAAGTAGCAAACCCGCTCATCCGGTCCTCAACTATCCGGCCCGTAAACACGGCTCCGCTATCGTGTCCTGACCGCACGGAAAATGTGATGCGATCCTCATCGGCGGTTCCGCGAATTTCTCCGCCGTCGAGATCGCCTACCCAGTTGTTATCTGTGCGTTCGACGTTGAGCGTGTAGTAGGCTGAAACACCCCACATATCGGCGCGAACGATCCATTGCTCTGCCGCTGCAGGAGTGGCGATCGTGAGCAACAGGATGAAGCAAACCAGCGTTCTCATGCCTGACTCCAATTGACTACAAATGTAATCGTAACAAGGCATATTGGAAATTTCAATGCTTTGGTCACCCATTGGTTTGGGCTTGCTCGCAATCTAATCGAGCGGCATGAGGAGTAGATGGCAGAACCAGAATTTATCTCCGCATCAGATGGCACCCGCATGGCCATTCACCGCATTGGGCCAAAGGGCGGGGGTGGCCGCCCGGTCCTGTTGCTGCACGGCCTGTTCTCCGATGCCAATGTGAACTGGATCAAATACGGTCATGCTGCGTATCTGGCAGAGCAGGGCTTTGAAGCCATTATGCCCGATTGGCGTGTGCATGGACAAAGCGACTCCCCGACCGATGCTGCGGCATTTCCGGCTGGCGTGCTGGTGAAGGACACCTTCGCGGTGGTCGAGAAGCTGGGTCTGACCGACTACGATCTCGTTGGCTTCTCGCTCGGGTCGCGTACGGCGATCAGCGCCGTGATTGCGGGACTGACACCGCGCAAGTTGATCGTGACGGGTATGGGGCTGGAAGGCCTCACCAACTGGCAGAAGCGTACCGCTTTCTTCATCGACATGATCGACCATTTTGACGAGATCAAGCACGGCGATCCGCGCTTTATTGCCAAGAGCTTCATGAAAACGCAGGGCATTGACCCGGTGGCTGCACGCCAGCTTCTGGTGAACGGCGTGGACAACATCGATGTTGCGGACCTGGCCAAAATCACCATGCCGACACTCGTGCTGATCGGCGATAAGGACCGCGACAACGGCTCTCCAGAGCGGTTGGCTGAGGCAATACCCGATGCGCAGGTACGCACAATTCCCGGCACGCATATGAGCTGTGTTCTGGGTGATCCGCTGGGTGTGGAAATCGCACGCTTTCTTTTGGAAGACTGATACGGCACATTGCGCTCCGGGACATAAAGCCGGAGAAATTCCATGCGCCTTGCCACCCTGATCGTCGCACCCGTTGTGCTGGCCGCCTGTACGTCTGCGTCTCCGCCGCAGGAGCCAGTCCCCTCTGACAGTGTGACCGGTACAATGTTTGTCGCGAACAAGCGCGGGGCGAGTCTTTCGCGGATCGATCTGGCGACAGGCGAGGAGACGCAAAGGGCGGATACCTGTGAGAACCCGCATGAGCTGACCGTGTCACCTGATGAGAGCATGGTGATGGTCGCATGCTATTCGGGGCGTTCAGTGCAGGTCTACGGTACCGATGATCTTGTGCCAGTCAACGAGGTTGAGCTGGGCGAACGCGCACGTGTTCACGCCGCGCTTTGGCTTGACGATGGCAGGGTGATCGCGGGCGCGGAAGGGCGCGGTTCTTTCTACGTGATCGAGGATAGCGCGGGGACGCCTGCCCTGACCGAAATCGGCGGCGGCGGGCCGGGCGCTCATCTCGTCGCGGTCAATGCCGATGGCTCGATGGCCTGGGGTACAATCATCCCGACAGGCGAAGTGGTGCGCTATGATCTTTCAGGCGCAAGCGAGGCCACCCGTGTTCGCATCGGTGACCAGATCGAGGCATTGGCACTTTCTCCCGATGGCGAGACTCTGTGGGTCTCCTCCAATGCCGACAGCACTGCCTACCGCCTCGATGCCATGACGCTGGAGGTACAGGCGGAGGTCGCAACGGGTGCAGTGCCAATCCGCTTGGCCATGCATCCCTCAGGCGACTTCGTGGTGAGCAGCAATTACGGCACCGGAGACCTCTCCGTAATCGACACCGCGACCAACGAAGTTGTCCGCACGATCCCCGTTTCCGACGGCAGCGATGCGGTGCAGGTGACGCTCGTGTTCAGCGAGGACGGATCGCGCCTCTACGCAGCCGAAACTGCAACCGACACGATAGCCGAGGTCGATTTCGCCAGTGGCGAAGTGCTCCGCCGCATTGCGACGGGGCCGGGCGGCGATGGGCTTGCTGTGATCGACTGAGTGATGAATGGTGAAATTCACATTCGTGTCGCAGGTCGTGAAGACTTGCGCCAGGTCGCTATGCTTCGCTGGCACCTGAAAATGGGCGATGAGGCTGCCGCAACTGGCATCGCATTTGATCAATTCGTCAGTCATTTTATCCGATTCGAAAGTGCCGAACGTGCGCCGGAGGAGGCTCATCATTGGGTTGCGGAACTGGACGGTGAGATTGGTGCAGTAATGACTGTGATCCGTGTGCAGAAGGTCCCCTCGCCGGACGGTGAATCCGGGCACTGGTTTTACCTGACCAATTGTTATGTTCTCCCGAAACATCGCAATCGAGGGATAGGCGAAGCCCTGTTGTCGGAAATCAAGTCTTGGGCCGTTGACGGCGAAGCAGAGTTGATGCTCGTCTGGCCTAGCGAGCGTGCTTTTGCGTTCTATGAGCGGTGCGGGTTTGTGCAGCCGGATGGCGTGCTGGGCTGGGAGCCATAGAAAAAGGGCGCCGCCATTGCTGGCAGCGCCCTTGTTTCTGTGTCGCGGTGAGAAGCGATCAGCCTTCGGTGGTTTCTTCACCTTCGGCAGCTTCTTCAGCCGGAGCTTCTTCCGCAACGGCTGCTTCACCTTCTTCACCCTCTGCACCGGGCAGGTCGCCCAGTTCGTGGTCAGGGTCGAGCTCGTGCTGGAAGCCGGCTTCTGCGTCGGCAGCAGCTTCTTCTTCGTTCATCTGCGCGATGACGTCGACGCCCTGGCTCTGCAGTTCGGCTTCGTCATCCGAACGGGCGACGTTGGCCTTGACCAGAACTTCCACCTCGGGGTGGAGGCGAATGGTCACGTCGAACATGCCGATCGTCTTGATCGGCGCGCCCATGATGACCTGCTTCTTGTCGATGTCGTGACCCTTGTCGGTCAGACCGGCAGCCACGTCACGCACGTTGACCGAGCCGTACAGCTGGCCAGCGTTCGAAGCGGCGCGGATCAGAACGATCTCGGTGCCTTCGACCTTGCTGCCCTGCTTTTCAGCAGCGGTACGCTTTTCGGCGTTTTCAGCTTCCAGCTTGTCGCGGTTGGCTTCGAAAACCTTCTTGTTGGCTTCGTTGGCGCGAAGAGCCTTCTTCTGCGGCAGCAGGAAGTTGCGGGCGTAGCCGTCCTTCACGGTGACAATGTCACCGATCTGGCCGAGACCGCCAACGCGTTCGAGGAGAATGATATCCATGGTCTTTTCTCCCTTACTTCACGATGTAGGGCAGCAGGCCCAGATGGCGAGCACGCTTGATGGCCTTGGCCAGTTCACGCTGCTTCTTGGCAGAAACAGCAGTGATACGGCTGGGCACGATCTTGCCACGTTCGGACATGAAGCCCTGCAGCAGACGCGTGTCTTTGTAATCGATTTGCGGTGCGTCCTTGCCAGCAAACGGGCAGGACTTGCGACGACGGTAGAACGGACGAGCCATCAGTTACGCTCCTCACGGTCGGACCGCTTTTTCTTGTCGCGGTCGTTCTTCTTCATCATCACAGACGGGCCGTCTTCATGCTGTTCAACAGCGATGGTCAGCCAACGGATGATGTCTTCGTTGATGCGGTTCTGACGCTCCAGCTCGGCAACGAGGCTACCAGGGCCATCGATGTTGAGCATCACAAAGTGGGCTTTGCGGTTGCGGTCAATCTTGTAGGCGAGGGACTTCAGGCCCCAGGTCTCGGTCTTCACGACCTTGCCGCCATTGCCTTCCACGATTTCCGTGGCGCCAGCAGCAAGCGCATCAACCTGAGCCTGGCTCAGATCCTGACGCGCGAGGAAAACATGCTCGTAAAGAGCCATGCACGCTTCCTTTCACTTCAATGCCGATCGCTGGCGATCCTGCGGCGAATCCGCTGGTGCCCCTCCGGCTTTCTTGGGTTTCCCGTGCGGCATTACCGCAGGGAAGGCGCGCACATAGCGGGATTGGGGGGAAATGCAAGCGCAATAAGGGGCGAAAACAGGCCCTCCGGGGCTTGCCGGAATGGAAACTGACAGGCAGGGCAGCGGATGAAGCACGAAACAGGGAGTGTCCTTCAATGCCTTCAGGCCTTGCCGCCCTTTTAGACGACGTTTCCATCATCGCCCGTACGGCATCGGCTTCGGTCGATGATATTGCGGCCGCCGCTGGCCGTGCAGGCTCCAAGACGGCAGGCGTGGTGATTGATGATGCGGCCGTGACGCCGAGCTACGTCACGGGACTTTCCCCAGCGCGCGAGCTGCCGATTATCTGGAAAATCACCAAGGGCAGCCTGTTCAACAAGCTGATCATCCTGCTGCCGGCGGCTCTGTTGCTGAGCGAGTTCCTGCCGTGGCTGATCATCCCTATCCTGATGCTGGGCGGCGCCTTCCTTTGCTATGAAGGCGCGGAAAAGGTGATGGAGAAGCTGGGCGGGGCAAAGCACGGAAAGAACCTGGACAGCCCAATCGAAGACCCGGTTGCGTTCGAGAAAGAGCGCGTGGCGGGTGCCATCCGCACCGATCTGATCCTATCGGCAGAGATCATGGCGATCACGCTCAGTGAGGTGGCGACCGAAACGCTGATTACCCGCGCTGGCGTGCTGGCGCTGGTGGGCATTGCCGTCACGCTGGTCGTCTATGGCGCTGTGGCACTAATCGTGAAGATGGACGATGTGGGCCTGCATCTGGCGCAAGAGGGCCGGACAGAAGCGGGGCGCAAGTTCGGTACCGGTCTGGTCAATGCTATGCCGCATTTGCTCACGGCGCTCTCGCTGATCGGGACGGTGGCCATGCTCTGGGTCGGAGGCGGAATTATCATTCACGGCCTGCACGAACTCGGCATTCTCTTCCCTGAAGAGGTCATCCATTCTGCACAGCACTGGGTCGAGCATATTGCCGGCGGTCTTGGCGGTGTTCTCGGCTGGCTGACCTTCGCGTCGCTATCAGCGCTGCTCGGGCTGGTGCTGGGTGCGGTGATCGTGTTTGTGCTACACAACGTGCTGGGGCTGGGTCATACCGAGGAAGCCGAAGAAGCAGCCGCGCACTAATCTGCGTCTATGCGGCCGCGCGTTGGACTCTGCGTTCTTCTGCTATCCAGGCGTCCTTGTTGTCCCACCCTCGGCCGTCGCTGCTTTCAACGCGGCCATCGGGATGCATCACGAACCAGGGGCTTTCGTCAGCCGCGCGCGGATCGAGCGTGATCGGCGTTAGGCGGCGATCCTTGCCGACCTGCCAGCCAAGAACATTGGCGTAGACAAGATCCACCTGATTATCGTCAAAATAGGCGGAGATGAGGTAGGTGCCCGGATGGGCATCGAACATGCCGACGCCGCTTTCACGATAACTTTTCTGCACTTTCGGAGCCTTCTGGTGACGATTGGGAAACCCGCTTTAACCCTCGAAGTGTTGCGAAAGGCTTATTTTTGAGGTGCTCACAGCCGTGCCAGCAGGTCTTCGGCGAATTCGGTCAGCGTGTCATCACGCGCGCCCATCACGACCACGCGGTCGCCGGCTTTGGCGTTCTGCACGATGAAATCGCCGCAGCCTTCGCGGGTGTTGATGTGGAGTGCTTTGCCGCCCGCAGCGTGGATCATGTCGATGATCCGCTCGCTGCCGACGCTGCGATCCACGGTGCCGCCGAAGTAGACCGGGTCGCATAGCAGGGTAAGATCGGTGTCATCCAATTCCTCGGCAAAGGTCTCGGCCAATTCATGCCCCATCTGGCGTAGCGGGCCGTAGCCGTGCGGCTGGAAGAAGGCGATCACGCGGCCTTCATGGCTCTTGAGGGTCTTGAGCGTCGCACGGGCTTTCTCGGGGTTGTGCCCGAAATCGTCGATCACGGTGATCCCGCTCGCGCTGGTGCCGACAATATCGAAGCGGCGGGCGAGGCCTTTAAAGTCCGCCAGTGCAGCCACGGCATCCGCTACCGGCACACCTGCGGCATTGGCAGCGGCAATCGCGGCGAGGGCGTTCGACAGGTTGTGCCGTCCAGGCATGGCGAGGCGCAGCGCGTGCTCGCTGCCATCGCGGCGGTCCACCACCAGCGCAGCCTGTTTGGTCGGCCCGTCGGCAATACTGCCCTCGGCAATGCCCAAGGCGGCGCAGGAATTGTCGATGCCAAAGGTGAGGGGCTCATTCGCATGGGCGACCAGCCGAAACGCCTCGACATCGTCCGCATTCACGACGCCGCGATCCGCCGCGCTCAGGAAATTACCAAACAATTCGCGCAGTTCTTCCATACTCTTGTGGTCGAGACTCACATTGAGCAGTAGTGCGACAGATGGGTGGTAGAGCGCGATCGAGCCGTCGCTTTCGTCGACCTCGCTCACGAAAGTGCCTCCATCACCCACCACCGCGCTGGCATAGGGGCGTTCCTTGGAAACGAAGTTCTTCATCACCGCACCGTTCATGATCGTCGGTGCATTGCCAGTCGCCTCCATGATCCAGCCGAGCATCGCGGTGGTGGTCGACTTGCCGCTTGTCCCGCCAACAGCCAACGATTGCGGGGCATCGTTGAACAGCCGCGCGAGCAGTTCTGCACGGGTGAGCCGTTCGCAGCCCAATTCTTTCGACTTGGCGATTTCTGGAACAGTGTCCTCGATCGCCGCGGAGGCAATAAGCACCTGCTCGCCGGAGGTGATTCCGCTGCCATCCTGAGGGAAGAGCGTGAAGCCTTGCGCCTCGAGCGCCGCGAACTTCTCGGGCGTGCGGCCTTGGTCAAAGCTGCGGTCAGACCCGGCCACTTCGCCGCCCAGACCCTTCACGATCTGTGCGAGCGGCAGCATGCCCGATCCGCCGATGCCACAGAAGAAATAGGGTTGGGCGGTCACGCTTGAAGTATCATTCATGGGGATGTGACTATGCGCACGCTGGCGCTTTGTGAAGCGGATGTTAGAGGGAAATGGATGACAACATGCATTACCTGTCTCTGTCCCGGAAAGCCGATCCTGCGTGAACGGGCCGATGCGGTGCTGGCACTGGTTGCGACGGAGTTTCCGAAGGTCGAGCTGACCTTCCACCAACAATGCTTCCTCGAGCATGGACATTTCGCCGGAGACGACGCGACACGCCTCGACGCACTGGTTACAACTGCCAATGATCCTGAGGTGGATGCGGTGTGGTTTGCGATGGGCGGATACGGCTCAAACCGCATTGCCGCCGATGCGATTGCCGCGATGGGAGACACCGCGCGGGGCAAGACCTATCTCGGCTATTCGGACGCTGGAACGCTGCTGGGTGCGCTCTATCGCAACCAGATTGGCAAGCCTGTCCACGGCCCGCTGGCAGGCGATATCAAACGCGAAGATGGTGATGACGCAGTGCGCCGCGTGCTGCGCTACCTTTCGGGTCAGGAGGTTGCGCTAGAGGCGGGCCTCGATGACCGTCCGACAGTCGCGTTCAACCTGATGACACTCGCGATGCTGGTGGGCACCGACATGATGCCCGATCTCACCGATCACGTTGTCCTGGTCGAGGAAGTGGCAGAGCATCTCTATGCTGTCGACCGGCTGTTCTTCCACGTCACCGCGCATCTAGAAGGCGTCGCCGGACTGCGGCTGGGCCGGGTCTCCGCTGTGCCGGAGAATGATCGCCCCTTCGGCATGGACGAAGAGCAAATCGCCCGTTTCTGGTGCGACAAGACTGACATCCCCTACCTTGGCCGCGCCGACATCGGGCACGATGCGCAGAATGCGATTGTCCCCTTCGGTTCACGCTAGGACGGTTGCGAGGACGCTTCAGCGCGCCTAATCCGCGCCCATCAAGGAGATTCACATGATTGCTTTCGTTTTTCCCGGACAGGGCAGCCAGAAGGTCGGCATGGGCGTAGAACTGGCAGAGGCCAGCTCCGCCGCGCGCGAAGTGTTCGAAGAAGTCGATGACGCGCTTAACCAGAAGTTGTTCCAGCTGATGAGCGAAGGTCCGGAAAGCGAGCTGACGCTCACTGCCAACGCGCAGCCAGCGATTATGGCCAATGCCCTCGCCGTTGCTCGCGTGCTCGAAGCCGGCGGCGTAAGCCTCGCCGAAAAGGGCGAGGCGGTTGCAGGTCACTCGCTCGGTGAATACTCGGCGCTGGCAGCAGTTGGTGCATTCTCGCTCGCCGATACCGCAAGGCTGCTGCGCATTCGTGGCAATGCCATGCAAGAGGCTGTGCCAATTGGCGTGGGCGGCATGTGCGCGTTGCTGGGTGCCGATCTGGAGAAGGCACAGGCTTTGGCAGACGCGGCGGCGCAGGGTGATGTTTGCGAAGTCGCCAACGATAATGACCCTGGACAGGTCGTGCTGTCGGGCCACCTTTCAGCTATCGACCGCGCAGTCGAGCTTGCGAAAGAGCACGGAATCAAGCGCGCAATCAAATTGCCGGTGTCAGCACCATTCCACTGCTCGCTGATGGAGCCGGCAGCGCAGCGCATGGACGTGGCGCTGAACGAGACGCAGCCTCAGACTTTTCGCTTGCCGGTCTATGCCAATGTCACCGCCGCACCTGTCACCGACGCTGCGACCGAGCGTGACCTGCTGGTTCAGCAAATCACCGGCCGCGTCCGCTGGCGCGAAAGCGTTGCCGCGATGCATGCGGCGGGCATCACCCACTTTATCGAGCTGGGCGGCAAAGTGCTCGGCCCGATGATCAAGAAGATTGCCCCCGATGCTACGATCACGAGCGTTATCTCGATGGACGACATCGAAACGCTGTCCAAGGAGATTTGACCATGTTCTCACTCGAAGGAATGAACGCCCTTGTTACCGGTGCCAGCGGCGGGATCGGGTCTTCGATTGCCCGCGCGCTTGCTTCGCAGGGCGCACGGCTGGCCTTGTCCGGTTCGAACGGTGACAAGCTGCGGGCGTTTCGTGAAGAGCTGAACAGCGAATTTGCGCACCACGATCATGACGGGCATGTCGAGGTGACCTGCAACCTGTCCGACACGCAGCAGGTCGAGGAACTGGTGCCTGCAGCGGTCGATACGCTCGGTGGGATCGACATCCTCATCAATAACGCGGGCATCACGCGCGATAACCTCGCGATGCGCATGAAGGACGAGGAATGGGAGCAGGTGATCAGCATCAACCTGGAAGCCGCTTTCCGCCTGATGCGCGCCAGCGTGCGTCCGATGATGAAGGCGCGCTTTGGCCGCATCGTGAATATCACCAGCGTAGTGGGCGCGACGGGTAATCCGGGTCAGATGAATTACACGGCGGCGAAAGCGGGCTTGGTCGGCATGTCCAAAAGCCTCGCACAGGAAGTCGCCAGCCGCGGTATCACCGTCAATTGCGTCGCGCCCGGTTTCATCCGCACCGCGATGACCGACGCGCTTGATGACAAGCAGAAGGACGCGATCAACGGCCGCATCCCCATGGGCCGCATGGGCGAGGGTGACGATATTGGCGCCGCGGTCGCGTTCCTTTCAAGCAAGGAAGCAGGCTATGTCACCGGCCAGACCATTCACGTGAATGGCGGCATGGCGATGATTTCTTAGTTTTCCCCAAGGAATCGCCCTCATGGCGGTGGTTCGCTTGCCCGTATCCGCGCCTCCGCTAAGGATAGTGGAGCAATTTACCGGCGCTGGTGAGCGATTCCGGGTTTCCCGGCATACCGCAGCGCCCGACAAGGGAATGATTGTCCATGAAGGTCACCATTGAACGCGCAGAGCTGCTTCGCTCTCTGTCCCACGTGCAGAGCGTGGTGGAACGTCGCAACACGATCCCCATCCTCTCCAACGTCCTGATTGAGGCCGAGGCAGGTGGACATGTGCGGATCATGGCGACCGACCTAGACCTGCAGGTGGTCGACAATCTGCAGGCCAATGCAGTCGAGAGCGAAGGCTCGATCACGGTCTCGGCACACCTGCTGTTCGATATCGCGCGCAAGTTGCCCGATGGCAGCGAAGTCAGCCTGGAGACGGGTGATAACCGCATGACGATCAAGGCAGGGCGCAGCCGCTTCTCGCTGCCGACGCTGCCGCGCGATGACTTCCCGGTGATTGTCGAAGGCGACCTGCCGACCAGTTTCGAGCTTCCCGCCACCACCCTGGCGGAAATGATCGACCGCACGCGTTTCGCGATCTCGACAGAGGAAACGCGTTACTATCTCAATGGCATCTTCTTCCACGTGGCGGATGACGATGGCGGCGTGCTGAAAGCTGCTGCCACTGACGGCCACCGGCTCGCTCGCTTCACGCTGGCCCGCCCGGCCGGTGCAGAGGGCATGCCCGATGTGATCGTGCCGCGCAAAGCGATTGCAGAGCTGCGCAAGCTTCTGGAAGAGGCGAGCGAAGGCAATGTGCAGATTGATCTCAGTCCGTCGAAGATCCGCTTCGCCATCGGCGGCGAGGGCGGTGTTGTCCTCACCAGCAAGCTGATCGACGGTACTTTCCCCGATTACAGCCGCGTAATCCCGACGGGGAATGACAAGCTGCTGAAAGTCGATCCGAAGAGCCTGTTTGCCGGTGTCGATCGTGTAGCCACCATCGCGACGGAGAAGACCCGCGCGGTGAAGATGGGGCTGGAAACCGACAAGGTGACGCTGACCGTGACTTCGCCCGATAACGGGAACGCCGTGGAAGAGGTCAGCTCCAGTTATGGTTCGGACTCGCTAGAAATCGGCTTTAACGCGGGCTACCTCAAAGATGTGCTGGCGCAGCTTGGCAGTGATACGGTGGAACTGCATTTCGCTGACGCCGGTGCGCCAACGCTGATCCGTGAAGACGAAAAGAGCCCCGCGCTCTACGTTCTCATGCCGATGCGGGTGTGATGATGCGCAAAGCGCTTGCTTCGCTAGTTGCTGCAACAGCAATGGCGGTTACAACGCCGGTCCTTGCGCAGGATCGCTCGATCGAAGCCAGCGCGACAGAAGACTTCCAGTGCGCTGTGTGGGTTTCGATCATCGCGTCCACGCCGCTTGCACAGGACCCGGAAGTGCAAACCGGCTTCAACGTCGCGCTTGGCTTTTTTGTGGGCCGATATGAAGGCCTTACAGGGCGCGGGATTGATGAAGACTGGAATGGGCAGGCAGCCGAAGAGGTCGTTCTCAACCTGGAGCGGTTCGCGACGATTTGCGGCAACCGGATGGATTCGTTCGGCGGTCGTCTGCAACGTCTCGGCGCGGAAATGATCGAGTACAGTGAGCGCGGTGCCGGCAGCAGGAAGTAAGGCTACCTCCGGCTAGTTCACCGCTCTGATCATCGCTTCAATGTCGACGAATTTTTCGCGCGGGGCGCCTTCACGAGCAGCGGCTTCCTCTGCCTCTTCGATTTTTTTCCAGTCCTGGAAAGTAACCACATCGAGGCCGCTTTCTGCAGCGAGTGCATCAAATCCGGCACGGCCTTTTTTGCCGCTGCGGCCAAGCGTGCCGCTTTCGATATCTTCTGCGATATGGCCGACTATGGCCACTCCGTCAGGCTTGTTCGTCCCGATCGTTCCGGATGGACCGCGCCGCGCCCAGCCGACGCAATAGAGGCCACGCAGGATGCGCCCTTCATCATTGGCAAAGCGCCCGGCCCGTTCGTCAAACGGGATCCCGGGAATGGGCGCAGTGCGATAGCCGATGCAACTGACCACCATGTTGGCAGGCAGTGTGGTTGTTTTACCGGTACCAACGGCACGGCCTTTTTGCAGTTCGGTTTCCTCGATCTCGATCGATGAAACCTTCCCGTCTCCGTGTAAGGCATTGGGTTGGCTGAAGAAAGCAAACTCGATCGCCACAGGTTTTTCTGCACGGATGTGTTCGGGCGTGGCAGCATATTCGCGAAGAAGAGTGACCGATTTGCGCAGACCCGGCTCCAGGAGGGCATCATCACCTTCTTCCGGCAGGTCATCGGCATCGACATGCGGCGCGGCGCGATCCAGCTGACCGAGTTCGCCGAGCTCCTTGGGCGTCATCATGATCTGGTGCGGACCGCGGCGACCAAGGATGACGATCCGTTCGATATTGCTCGCTTTTAGCGCATCCCATGCGTGGCCGACGATATCGCTGCCTTCAAGTTCGGCAGGCGTCTTGGCGAGCATCCGGGCAACATCCAGCGCAACATTGCCCATCCCGATAACCACCGCGGTATCGCCGGAGAGATCGGGATTAAGGTCGGCGAATTCAGGATGCCCGTTGTACCAGCCGACAAAGGCCGCGCTGCCGATCACATTGTCCAGATCTTCTCCCGGAAGACCGAGCGCCCGATCCTTGGGAGCACCTGTTGCCAGGACCACGGCGTCGTAGAGTTCCTGCAACTGTGCAACCGACACATCGCGCCCGACAGCTACGTTGCCGACAAAGCGGACATTTTCCGTCAGTGCTGTCTTTTCATAGCGACGAGAAACACCTTTGATCGACTGGTGATCAGGAGCCACGCCTGTGCGGATCAGGCCATAGGGGACGGGCAGCATATCGAACACGTCCACACGGACGTTATCTCCAAATGTCTTTTGCGCTGCTTCGGCGGTGTAATATCCCGCCGGTCCCGAACCGATAATAGCAATATGCCGCATGGTCTCTCCCACCAGCTGTGGCATGGTCGAAAGCTTGCTGGATATTAACCTTTTTGAGAGGCGCGGCAATACACGGTGGACAGCTATACCCTGTTACGACCACGCAAGAATATTTCGCCTGCAGTTAACCGTTCTTCAAACGGAAAATGGCATGGCTTTGCCTATGACACGTGCGACCCGCCAAGCCGCGAAGGCCAGCGCACCGTCTCCCACGTCCGCGCGTGGGGGAGGGGATGCTGCTACGCGCCAAGTGCCGCGTGAGGTTGCACGGCCCGATCTTGCAAAAGAACGGCGCAAGGGCCCACGCAGAACGCCCCATGTCGATCGTGCTGTGAACGCACCTACGCAGGAAAATAAACCGGCCCTCCTCTTTCCGAGGAGCTGGAACTACCTCATCCTGAGCATGGTAGCAGCGGTTGCCGTTTGTGCTGCATTCGCAGTTGCAATGCCGAGTATGTCCACATGGGCCTTGCTCGGGTTCTCCCTGTTGATGGCGATGCAACTGCACCGCGTTTACGATCACGTTGCGGAACGAGGTGTCGTGGCGCAGGGCGTTGGTCTTGCTATCGGCGTGATGCTTCCGCTCTTCGCGCTTGGACTCGGAATTTCCAATTGGGCAAGCAACGGCGGGATAAGCTGGGACGTGGCGCTTGCGGGAATCCTCAGCCTAAGCGCGATTGCCACCGCCTACATGCGCCGCCAGCCAATAGCGATTTTTGCAGCACAGTTCGCGATCTGGTCTGCAACAGTGTTCGCATTGGGTGCGCTAGTTGGCGTCATCGGTCTCCTCGTCGCGTCTGCCATTGCAGTACTTGTCAGCCGCGAACAACTGATCGAGCAGCGCGAGGAGCGCGAACGGCTGGAGGCGCAGGACCGCGTCCAGACGCGTGCACGGGACATTCTTTCGGACTATGAAGAAACCGGGCAGGGCTGGTTCTGGGAAACCGACCGGCGCTCACTCCTCACCTATGTTTCCCCTCCGGTCGCCAAGGCGCTCCGCCGCAACCCGGAACGGTTGATCGGTCAGCCACTGACCTGTCTTTTTGACCTGAACGATACCGGCGATGAAGGTGAACGCACGCTGATGTTCCACCTTTCTGCGCGTTCTGCTTTCGCAGAGCTACCGGTACGCGCCGCGATCAACAATGAGGAACGCTGGTGGTCGGTTTCGGGTCGTCCGATCTTCGATCAGTTTGAAAACTTCGTCGGTTTTCGCGGATCGGGTACCGATTTGACCGAACGGAAACGGAGCCAGGAACAGGCGACCCGGCTGGCACGGTATGACGCTCTTACGGGCCTCGCTAACCGTCTGCAGATGTCGCAGGCGCTCGAGAAGATCTTGACCTCCTATTCCGAGGCCAGCCGTAACTGCGCCATTCTGCTTCTCGACCTCGACCGCTTCAAGCAGGTCAACGATACGATGGGGCACCCGGCTGGTGATGCCTTGCTCAAGCAGGTTGCCCAACGTCTGGAGCGTGCGGTTGGCAAGCTTGGTCAAGTTGGGCGTCTGGGAGGAGACGAATTCAAGGTCATCGTTCCCGCCAAGGTTGCCGAAAGCGACTTGGCTGGCCTCGGGCGCGAGATCATTCATTCGCTGTCCCAACCGTATTCGATTGATGGCCAGCGTGTCGTGATTGGCGCATCTGTCGGTATCGCCATTGCGCCAGATCATGGCCGCAGTTCCGAAGAGCTGATCCGCAATGCCGACCTTGCCCTTTACGCCGCAAAAGATGGCGGCCGGGGCCGATATCACTTCTACTCCGAAGACTTGCATGCCGAGGCTGAAGCGAAGGCGAAGTTGGAGGAGGACCTGCGTGACGCCGTGGCCAACGGCGAGTTGGAGCTACACTACCAGCCGGTTGTCGCCATGGCGACGAACAAGATTTCGGGCTTTGAGGCTCTGCTGCGTTGGCAACATCCGGTCAAAGGCTGGATCTCGCCAGAACGCTTTGTCGGCATTGCCGAGGACAGCGGGCTCATCCAGCAGATCGGCGAATGGGCCCTGCGTCAGGCGTGCCGCGATCTTGCACAATGGCCGGAAGAAGTGCGTGTGGCGGTGAACGTGTCACCCGTTCAGTTTTCGAACCCGCAGCTGCCGACAATCGTTGCCAATGCCATCGCCGCTGCCGGGGTGCGTTCATCGCGCCTAGAGCTGGAAATCACCGAGAGCGTTTTCCTGGGTGATGATGAAGGCACCGATGCCATGTTCGCCAACCTCAAGGCGATTGGTGTGCGCTTGGCGCTCGATGACTTCGGGACCGGCTATTCGTCGCTCGGCTATCTGAAGAAGGCTCCGTTCGACAAGATCAAGATCGATCAGAGCTTTGTGCGCGGAATGACGGAGAAGGGGAGCCGTAACGCGGCCATCATCTCGTCGATCACTTCGCTTGCCCAATCACTGGGCATGGATACGACGGCAGAGGGTGTTGAGACGCATGATGAGCTGGAGCTGATCCGTGCGCATGGTTGCAGCCATGTTCAGGGCTTTATCTACGATCGTGCCCTGACCTTCGATGTCGCCACGAGCAGGCTTGCCGGCGATCTGACTGCCATCGCCAAGGGTCCCAAATGCTCGCGCTCGCCGCGTCAGAAAATGCTGCGCAAGGTCGTTCTCGATCACGGTGGTCACATCTATAACGGGACGGTCCGCAACCTCTCGGTAACGGGAGCCATGATCGAAGGGCTCTGGAATGTTCCCGTGGGCACCGAGTTCCAGCTGCAGCTTGCGCAGGATTTTACCGTCGGCATCAGGGTGATCTGGGCACTTGATGATCGTATGGGTGTGGAGTTCGCCAATCCGTTGCAGAAGGACAAGGATGGCAACATCACGGCACTTCAAGGGGCGCCTCCGAAACAGCTGGAACCGGAAGAACTCAAGAAGGCAAGTTAGACGAGCTTAGCGCTTTAGTAAGTTTAAATGGCCTATGGTGGAACGCGTAGCGGGTGGGAACTCGTTGATTGACCAAGGCAATGTAAAGGGAGCCAGAGCACATGGGTGTTCGAGGCATGTTCAAGAATCTGGGCGGCCAGGGTGCCGAACCGATTAGCGTGCCCGACGCGGAAGCAGCTGCTCGCAAGATATCCAAGGTTGACGCCAAAGAACGGCTCGAGATGCTCGATGCGTTCGAAGCTGCCGGGATTGCCTGGCTTTGGGCAACCGATCCTGAAGGCAATCTAATTTATCTTTCCGATTCTGCTGTCGAGACTTTCGACGACAAGCGACCGGTAATTGGCGAGCCGCTGGGCAAGCTGATCGAGACGGTTTGCGAGACAGAAAGCGAAGGCCGTACCCGCCCTCTATCGTTCTTGCTGAGCTCGCGGACCAGCTTTGTCGAACAGCCGGTCCGTGTCATCGAACCTCAAGAGGGGCGCGCGTCCGAAGATAGCGAAACCTGGTGGGCCTTGACCGGCAAACCGCAATACGATGCCAAAGAGAACTTCCTCGGCTATCGTGGCTCTGCGAAAGATATAACCGCAGTCTATCAGGACCAGCGCGATTCCTCGCGCATGGCAGAGTATGACTCGCTCACCGGATTGGCAAACCGTCACCGGATGACCCGCAGGCTCACCGCAATTCTTAATGCCTACAAGGTTGAAAAGCGTAGCTGCGCATTGCTGATGCTCGATCTCGACCGGTTCAAGCAGGTCAACGATACATTGGGCCACCCGGCCGGTGACGAACTGCTTCGCCAGGTGTCGCAGCGCTTGCAACGCATCGTGCCAGAAGGATCGGAAATCGGACGCCTGGGCGGTGACGAGTTTCAGATCATGATTCCCGACATGGATGATCGCGGTGACCTGGGGGAACTCTCAAACCGCATTATCTCGATGATCTCGCAGCCTTATTCGATTGAGGGAAGCCGCGCGATTATCGGCACCTCCATCGGTGTAGCTATCGCGCCGTACGACGGGATTGAGCCTAACGAACTGATTAAGGCGACCGACCTTGCGCTTTATGCCGCCAAAGGTGGCGGTCGTGGCCAGTTTCGTTTCTATTCCAATGACCTCAAGGAAACTGCGGAAGATCGCCGCGAGATCGAAGAGGATCTGCGAGACGCGCTGGTGCGCGGCGAGCTGGAAATGCACTACCAGCCCGTTGTCGACGCCAAAACGCATATTGTGCGTGGGTTCGAAGCGCTCATGCGGTGGGAACACCCCGTGCACGGCGCGGTTAGCCCCGGCATATTCATCCCGATCGCGGAAGACAGCAACCTTATCGACGAGCTGGGCGCATGGGCGTTGCGACAAGCTTGCGAAGACGCCGGGAGCTGGCCCAGTGACCTGACAGTTTCGGTCAATGTGTCCGCGCAGCAGTTTGTCAGCGACAACCTGCCTTCCGTTGTCCAAAGCGCCTTGCAGACTTCGGGGCTCAACCCGGATCAGCTCGAGCTGGAGATCACCGAAAGTGTTTTCATGGGTGATGTCGAAGCGACGGATGCCATGTTCAAGACGCTGAGCAAGCTTGGAGTGAAGCTGGCGCTTGATGACTTTGGTACGGGCTATTCTTCGCTGGCCTATCTCCGGCGCGCTCCGTTCGACAAGATCAAGATTGACCAAAGCTTTGTGCGTGGTTGCACTGAAGACGACAATTCCAACGCTGCCATCATTACAGCGATCGTCAGCCTAGCGCGGGCGATGGACATGGTGACAACCGCGGAAGGCGTCGAAGCTCTCGATGAGCTCGACAAGATTGCTGCGCTCGACGCCGACATGGTTCAGGGCTTCATCTTCTCACGAGCCGTGCCGCAGGCCGATGTGCTCGCCAAGCTTGAGGCGGGTGAGCTAAAATACGAGCCTATCGGACCTGCCAAAAGCCGGGCGGATCGCCGCACGTTGTTCCGCCGGATCAGCGTAATTCATGAAAATCATCACTATACCGTGATGCTGCGTGATCTTTCGCGGACCGGGGCACGCATTGAAGGGCTTGTGGATGTGCCTGTCGGTACGCAGCTGGTGCTCGATCTGGGCGAGGGGCAACTTGTGGTCTGCACGGTGATGCGCTCGCAGGATGCGACACAGGGACTTTCATTCGAGACGTCATTGGTTACCGATGGCGCAGGCGGCCTTTGCACACGTCACCGCGTCTCACCGTATATGCTCGCGTCTGCCGGCATGCCGTTGCAGGCTCTGCCGCCGGGCAATTACAAGATGCCGACACGCGATTCCGGGCCCGACAGCACGCCGCGTTTCATGCAAGTTGACGTGAGCGCCGGTTCCTCTCGGGCCAGATAATTGCAGCTGTACACTTTGGTGCCTTTCAATCCTGCTGACAGGGGCACAAGAGCGCGCTAATGGGCGCTGCATGACTGACCTGTCCCTCATTCGCAATTTCTCGATTATTGCGCACATTGACCACGGAAAAAGCACTCTTGCGGATCGCCTGATCCAGCATTGCGGCGGCCTGACCGAGCGCGAAATGTCCGAGCAAGTCCTTGATAATATGGACATTGAGCGTGAGCGCGGCATCACCATCAAGGCGCAGACGGTGCGCCTCAATTACACCGCGAAGGACGGGCAGACCTATGAGCTCAACCTCATGGACACTCCCGGCCATGTCGACTTCGCCTACGAGGTCTCGCGCAGCCTCGCCGCGTGCGAAGGCGCGCTGCTGGTGGTGGACGCGGCGCAGGGTGTCGAGGCGCAAACACTCGCCAACGTCTACCAGTCGATCGAGCACGATCACGAAATCGTCCCCGTCATCAACAAGATCGATCTCCCCGCTGCAGAGCCCGAACGCGTCAAAGAGGAAATCGAGGAAGTCATCGGCCTCGACGCCAGCGAAGCCGTCCTCACCTCCGCCAAGTCCGGCATCGGGATCGAGGACGTGCTCGAAGCCGTCGTCGCCAAAATCCCCGCACCCGGCGGAGACCGCGACGCCCCGCTCAAGGCCATGCTGGTGGACAGCTGGTACGATCCCTACCTCGGCGTCGTCATCCTCGTGCGTGTGATGGACGGCGTCATCAAGAAGGGCCTGGACGTCAAATTCATGCAGGGCGGCACCCAGCACCTGATCGACCGCGTCGGCTGCTTCAGCCCCAAACGCACCGATCTGCCCGAAATCGGCCCCGGCGAAATCGGCTTTATCACCGCGCAGATCAAAGAGGTCGAACAGGCCCGCGTGGGTGACACGATCACCACGGTGAAGGGCGGAGCGCCCGAGGCGCTCAAAGGCTACAAGGAAGTCCAGCCCGTGGTGTTCTGCGGCCTCTTCCCGGTCGATGCGGCGGACTTTGAAAAGCTGCGTGAGAGCATCGGCAAGCTGCGCCTCAACGATGCGAGCTTCAGCTACGAAATGGAATCCTCCGCCGCGCTGGGCTTCGGTTTCCGCGCCGGCTTCCTCGGCCTGCTGCACCTTGAGATCATCCAGGAACGCCTCAGCCGCGAATACGATCTCGATCTGATTACCACCGCACCTTCAGTGGTTTACCGCGTGCACCTCGCAAAGACCAAGAACGAGGGCGAAGAAACGCGCGACATCCACAATCCCGCCGACTGGCCGGACGTCAACCGCATCGAGATGATCGAGGAACCGTGGATCAAGGCGACGATCTACACCCCCGACGAATACCTCGGCGCGATCCTCAAACTGTGTCAGGACCGGCGCGGCGTGCAGACGAACCTCACCTATGTCGGCGGCCGCGCGCAGGTGAGCTATGAGCTGCCGCT
This sequence comes from Aurantiacibacter sp. D1-12, assembly GCF_028858515.1. Lineage (GTDB taxonomy): Bacteria > Pseudomonadota > Alphaproteobacteria > Sphingomonadales > Sphingomonadaceae > Alteraurantiacibacter. The sequence continues at coordinate 64,702 of NZ_JAPJZJ010000005.1, read as the reverse complement.
GAACGAGGTGGTGTTCGACTTCTACGACCGCCTGAAAAGCATCAGCCGCGGCTATGCCTCCTTCGATTACGAGCAGATTGGCCTGCGCGAAGGCGACCTCGTGAAAATGAACATCCTGGTGAACGCCGAACCGGTCGACGCGCTATCGCTGATCGTCCACCGCAGCGTGGCCGAAGAACGCGGCCGCGGCATGTGCGAACGCCTGAAAGACCTCATCCCCCGCCACCTCTTCAAGATCCCCATCCAGGCCGCGATCGGCGGGAAAATTATTGCGAGGGAGACGATTGCCGCCCTGCGCAAAGACGTGACCGCCAAATGCTACGGCGGCGATATCTCGCGCAAGAAGAAGCTGTTGGAAAAACAGAAGAAGGGGAAGGCAAGGATGCGGGAATATGGGAATGTGTCTATCCCGCAGGAGGCGTTCATTGCTGCTCTTCGGATGGGGGAGGAGTGAGTCTCTCAGTCTGAAGATGAGGGAACGCCCGCAGGGCGGCCTGCCCCGGCGTAGGCCGGTGGGGAATGTGAGCATTTCGCAGGAGGCGTTTGTCGCTGCGCTGCGGATGGGGAGGAGTGAAAACCTCTAGCTAGCTCGCCTTTTACTCTTGCTCCTCATAGCTCGGATATTTGCGCCAGATACCTGAAGGCGCCAATTGAGCATCGCGTTGCTAACTTTGTAGATTTCTGGCGCAGTACTTTGAAGCCCATTCTTTACAATGTGCCACGCGGCTTCGTTTGTGACTTTGAGACACCCAGCAAGAAAGTTGGCTTCTTGCTCAATGTCCGAACTATATACCCTCTCTCCATCCTCATCGAAAGCCTCGCAAGGTGGATGCCCCAGAAAGGCATGAGCGAGTTCATGCATCAGGTTGCTATGTTGCCGAACTACAGAATGACTATCGTTATGAACAATCGCGCGGTTAATTCCGCGTTGGACGGTGACGGCCGAGAATGCGCTTGATCCTTCCGAAAGGAAATAGGCTGCCTCGTCGCTGAATTGCGACAGAGGCAGCACTCGGATTTCAAAATGTTCGCAAAGAATGAAAGGGCACATGGGAGCCTCGGGCGCGAGCCCGAACTCTCTTCTCATTTCAAGGGCAATTCGATTGGCTTGAGCCTTGAAACCGTGCTTCACGTCTTATCCCTTTGGCAGCAAAACGTTATAAGTAGAAAGAATTACCTTCTCCAAAGTATCTTTGGCGGTTTGATCCAATTTCGGATCGGCTCTTAAGAGAGCTGTAATTCTTGCAATTGAAGACGCATTTTCCTCTCCGGACTGATCGATGAAATATTCTGTTTTTAAATTCGACCAGCTGATCAATTTTGCTAGACTGTCTACATCTGGCTTTTTTCCCTTTTTCATTCTTGAAAGCGAGGAAGCTGGGACTGTGCTTTCTTCCGCAACCTGCTTCCAAGTTTTTCGTCTCGATAGGCGCTCGGTATCGAGTGCCGCGTAAAAGGCCTCTTGGTTAAAGCCGGGACTCATGCGGTCACCGACGAAATTCCACAAATGAAATAAATTGCGATCTTGCAATCATGGCGAGTCTCCTTCATCAAGCTGCCGATTGCTTCCTAGCAATCAATTGTTTGATTCGCAAATTTGGAGATAACCATGGCGAGCGAGAATGGAATGACGAGCAAGCGGCCCGACGATGTCGGCCAGAACAAGCCGTTCGAAATCGGTGTGAAGTACAATGGCCTCACGAAGCAGGTCGAAACGTCGAATGCAGAGCTGATCAGCGCTCTGCTGCAGAAGGCGATCAGTACGTTTGGCATCACGTCCAACCAGCACATCCTGTCGCTGTTCGATGAAGAGGGCTCCGAACTGAAAGACGCCGAAACCGTCAAGCAATCGAAGGTCAAGAAAAAAGACACGCTTCTCCTCCGCCCGTCCGCTGTGAAGGCCGGCTGAGATGCCTTTGTTTTCGCTTCCGCGCCGCATGATCGAAGAGACATTCCATGTTCTACGATCATGCGGCGACAACCGCCGCGAGTGCCAATTGTACTGGGTGAGCAGCTGGAATGACCCGCTAAAATTGCTTGAAGTTGTGCATCCCCGCCATTTGTCGTCCGCGTATGCGCTCAGCATCGATAGTGGGTGGATCAATGAATTTTGGAATGATCTAGCCGACAGGGGAATGGGCGTCCGAGTACAAGTGCATACGCACCCATCAGAAGCTTTTCACTCCGCTACAGACGACGCCTACCCATTGCTGCCCGAGGCCGGTTTCTTGAGCTTGGTTATCCCGGATTTCGCAATGGGGCCTGTCGGTTTTGATAGAGCTTACCTGACCGAGATTCAGTCGGATGGCAGTTGGCAACAGGTTGATATAGAGGCGAGGATACAGATCGATGGTTAGCGCTCAACAATTCGCTCGGACAGTTCAGCTTTTCCAAGATGATCTAGGGATCAAAGATGCGGATTCTGTCCTTCGTGCTTTAACCGGCGCCAGTTTTCTGTTGGTAGCGGACGAGGCGACCGTTTCGACTTTGTCCGGGCAGGTGGCGATTACCACATCAGCGTTCTTGATGGCGAGATCCGGTCATCGGGTTTTTTTGGATCTGCCCGATGCGCCACTGATTGGAGACCAGCCTCCAATGAATGGAAGCACTCTCTACGAAGCTCTTCAAGCCGAAGGAGGGCAGATTGTTGACGGCCTCGAAATCGCGATTGGTTGCCCGTTGTTTGAACCGGATGTTGCCTTTGTCTTCGGCAGTCGGGATTTGGCTCGCTTTGCAAAAGCAAAAAGAGTCGTTTCAGTAGGATGGACGGATTGGGCAGGGGAACTCGGCGACTATCCTTATGTCGCCAAGGCGGAGAAATCTGATTGGCCTATTGGTGGGATGATTGCTGCCACGCTTGTCGCCGCGGAAGCTATCAAGGTCGCAGGTCGCAGAATGCTTCCGTTAGCAACCAGAAATGCAGGCCATTTTCGTGAACTTTTTGAGGATAGTCAGTCCTCGGTCCTTAGGCTCGCTCATGAGGACACGCCGAAGATCAGCCAACTCGGTCGCTTCGATGTGATTAGCGCAGGTGCTGTAACCAATGCGACCTTGTATGCGCTCTTGAGATTGCCACAGGTCTCGGGAGTTGCGCGAGTATTTGATCGAGACGTATCCGACGAAACAAACCGAAATCGAAACATGCTGTTGACGTGCGGCTTTCTTGGCCTGTCCAAGGTGGAACTCTTCAAGGCATTCGAGAATGGGCTGAAGATTGAGCCAGTTGCTCGGCACTTTCAGGAGCAAGACCTCGAGGACATTGCACAATCGGTGATTGTCGGCGTCGATGACATTCCGATACGTTGGTTGATCGCGCGGGCGGCGCCCTCATGGATGAGCGTTGGCGCCACCTCCCATTTCGCTGCAATGTCCTCCGTCCATTTTTCTACGTCAGGTTGCGCAGGGTGCTTGCATCCCCACGATGAAGAACAAGACGGACCAATTCCGACTATTTCATTTGTTTCGTTTCTTGCTGGACTCATGACAGCGGTTGATTTCTTGCGCGATGCAGCCGGTGTGGAGTCCACGCTGCAATCGAGGCAGCGTTTCTTATCACCACTGCAAGTTGCCGGTGACTACACCGCTGGCGTTCCGCCGAGGGAAGATTGCCCAGTTGAGTGCGCAGCCTCGACATTGAAACGAGGTCTAAGCGCCTGAACGCGATCTGGGTGTCTTCGCTCACCAACCATCATCCTTCACCCGCCGCACCCTCGGTCCATCCTCCTCACCCTCCGGCTCCGCCTCCTGCCAGCCCGGCAGATGCTTTTTCATCTCCTCGCTCGGGCCGAGCACGCCCATGTCGTTGTCGACCTGCGCATCCGCGCCGGGTGACGCGTCCGCCTCGTCCATCCACGCGTAGGGTTCGGCCTTGTCGCGTTCGAAGCTCGCTTCGTAGGCTTCGCGCAGGCGGCGGGTTTCGGGACTCATCAGCGCGTCGCGGCGCTCGCGCATTTTGTCGATCTTGGCGTGGAGGCGGTCAAGAGTTTCTCCGCTATCCTTCTTCTTCGCGGCGAGGCGTTCGCGGTCCCATTCCTTGCGCCATTCCTTTTTCATCTGCGCGAGGCGGTGCTTGTCGAGCGCGTTCATGCCCTTGGCTCCATCGGCGGCAAAGCGTTTGGGGGCGCGGTTGCGGAGCATGAACATGAGCAGGCGATCGTTGTAGACAGTGCGCGTGCCGATGATCTTGCCATAGGCGTACACGGGCACTTCCACGCCGTTGAGCGCGCGGTCCATCGCGACATCCTCCACCCGCTGCATGCCGATATCGAGCGCGGCCTCCCACGCCTTGCGGAAGCTCTTGGCCTCCGGATGGCGGCGCAGGAGGTAGGCGCCAACGGCTGCGCGGTTCACGCGGCGCGCGGCGGCGGTGACGCTGCCGGTCTCTGCCAGCGCCTCGATAAAGGCGAGCTGGACTTCGGGCTTCCAGCCGTTCGAACGGTCTGTCTTCCGCGGGACGGGGGTAAAGGCGGGGAGGGTGGTCTTGGGTTTGTGGGGAGAGGACATGCGCTGCGGCATGCGGAGGGGGAGGGGCTGTAGGAAAGGGGGATTGTTTGTCTCATGAACCCGCCTCCGCGGGTTCGTCCTCGGTGCTATTCGCTCCGCTTCGCTGCGCGGCACCTGCGGTCGCCCGTTCGGGCTCTGTCGTGCGCTAGTCGCGCCCGATTCCAGCGCCAGATAGCTACCGTGTCGCGGAGCTCGCTCGGCGCTCGCCGAGGGCAAGGCCGAACGGCCGCCCGCAGCGGGCGCAGCTTGCTGCGCGTCTAGCGAGGACGAACCTGCGGACGCAGGTTCGCAAAGCAAGGATTTTTACTGGTTGCGCTGGTTGGCTGCCTGGACCTTGGTTTCCACGCTGTTGTAGGTCGTGGAAAGCTCATTGCCGAGGTTCTGCATGGCGGTGATCGCGGCGATGCTGACAAGCGTGGCGATGAGGCCATACTCGATCGCGGTGGCGCCCGTTTCATCTTTGAAAAGGCTTGTGAAAGTGCGTGCCATGTCGGTCCCTATTCCGGATCGCTCGCGACAGGATATCGGGCGATGGTGCAGGTTATAGGCGCATTGGGTTAAGGCTTCGTTTGACACGGCGAAAGGCACCCGATGGCGGGGCCATGGGGTGCCGTTTACATCGCGCTGCCGGAAGCAGTCTAGTTGCCGCCCGCGTCCTTGTTGGCGTCGGCGTATTCGCTTTCGATGGTGTTGTACTGCGTCTCGACCTCGTCTCCGAGCGAAAGCATCACGCCGGCAAGCGCGACACCGATCAGCATGGCGACGACGCCGTATTCGATGGCCGTGCCGCCGATCTCGTTTTGCGAGAGCTTCTTCCAAAATATCTTCTTCATCGGGCGTGTCCCCCAGACTGCCTGTTTCGTGCAGGAGGTATGCCGGGGTTTGGTAAATATCGCGTTTACGCACCCGAATGATGCGCCTGAGACTGTTGATAGATTGCCGGGGGGGAGGGCGCTCCGGTGCGAAGATACCACAATCGGTAGTGTAACATTCAGGAATCGCATTGGCTTGGCTTTGAAATAATATTACTGCACACATTTCTCGACATGGAGCCAAGTCATTGGAATGCATTAATAACAAACGAGCCGGGCATTGCTCTTCGGTTCCTTAATGGGGCTTTTGTAAAATGTTTCAAAAATGTCACACGATTTCGTTCCGTGTGAAACCGGCGCTCACAGCGATTGTGTGTAGCCACGTGAAATGCTTTGGGTCCATTCCAGGAAGGAGGACTCAGGTAGCCAGACAGCTTTGAGCGGGAATACCCGCGTGTCAGGTGCCTTCTTCCATTGCAGTTTCTCCCACTTACCAGGAGTACTTGAATGTTTAATCGTAAGACCAAGGCATCGCTTCTCGCGAGCTCGGTGATCTTCGGATCGCTGATCGCGACGCCTGCGATGGCTCAGGACGGCTCGGATGAGCAGGCCCAGAGCGACGAGCGTATCGTCGTCACCGGCACGCGCATTCAGCGTCAGAACGTTGATACCGCAGCTCCGATCGCAGTTGTCGACAGCGAAGAATTCTCGCTGGCCGGCGCCGTGAACGTTGAAAACGTCGTCAACACCCTTCCGCAGGTTGTTCCGGGCATCACGTCCTTCTCGAACAACCCGGGTAACGGTACCGCCTCGCTCAACCTGCGTGGCCTTGGTGCTACCCGTACCATGCTGCTGGTCAATGGCCGCCGCTGGATGTTCTACGATACCAACCAGATCGTCGACCTCAACACTATCCCGCAGTTCCTGCTGGACAACGTTGACGTTGTGACGGGTGGTGCTTCGGCCGTTTACGGTTCGGACGCTCTTTCGGGTGTTGTGAACTTCCGCCTGCGTGATCTCGACGGCGCTGAAGTCGGTGGCCAGTACTCGATCACCGAGCGTGGCGATGGCGACCGCTATCAGGTCCACGGTGCAATCGGCACTGACTTCGCCGGTGGTCGCGGTAACGTGACCGTCTTCGGTGAATACTACAACCGTGACGAAATCTTCCAGGGCGACCGTGACTTCTCGTTCTTCGCGCTTGGTGGTTCGCCGCTGCAGCAGCTGGGCTCCTCGCTCCCGCCGCAGACCCGCCTGACCTATCGTGGCGACGGTGATGTGACCGGTACGGCTTTCGAAGCGAACAACAACCTCGCTATCTTCGGTACACCTGGCGACCTGCGTGACTATCGCACTCCGGGCGACCTTTATAACTACGCGCCTGTAAACTACCTGCAGCTTCCGCAGGAACGTTACATGCTTGGTGGTTATGGTAGCTACGAAGTTGCTGACGCTCTCGAGCTTTATGCTGAAGTTGCTTACGTGAACAATCAGGTTGATTCCGAGCTTGCTCCGACTCCGATCCTGGTGAACACCACGCTGGACTACAACCAGCTGCTGGCTGATGGCTTCATCAACCAGGCAACTTTCGACCAGTTCGCACAGCTTGACGCCACTGAAACCGGTACAGATGCCAATGATGGCCTCGTTCCGGTGCAGGTACGTCGTCGTCTGGAAGAAGCTGGTGGCCGTCGTAACCTGGACGAGCGTAACTCGTTCCGTGTTCTCGCCGGTGCTCGTGGTGATATCAACGAGTTCCTGAGCTACGATGCCTATTACATGTACTCACGTACGCGTAATGCGAACATCCAGCAGGGTAACGCCTCGCTTTCGCGCTTCACCGCTGCCATCAATGGTACCGGTGCCACGCAGATCAACATCTTCGGTGAAGGCACTCTGACGCCTGACATGGTTGATGTGTTCCGCATCCAGGCGCAGAACGGCGATATCTCTGACCTGCAGGTCGCTTCGGCCGCACTGTCGGGTACTTTCGGTGACTTCGCACTTGGTGCGGCAGAACCTGTCGGTTTCGCTATCGGTGCTGAGTACCGTGAAGTGAACTCGCGCTTCATCCCTGACGAGTTCCTCGCTTCGGGTGACGTTGCCGGCTTCAACGCCGGTCAGCCGACCTCGGGTGGCTACAACGTCAACGAAGTGTTCGCCGAGCTCAATGTTCCGTTCGAGACCGAAAGCGGCATGCGCTTCGAACTCAACGGTGCTGCCCGTTACTCGGATTACTCGCTTGATCTGGTTGGCGGTGTTTGGACCTACGCACTTGGTGCACAGTTCCAGCCGGTTGAAGACATCACGTTCCGTGCGCAGTATCAGCGCGCTGTTCGTGCTCCGAACGTTGGTGAACTGTTCCAGGGTACCGCAATCGGCTTCCCGGGTGCAAACGACCCGTGTGCCGGTGACGGTGCTGGAGGCGGTCCGGTTCCGACCGGTGCGTTGCTGGCGCTCTGCCAGGCCAACGGTGTTCCGGCTGCCAACATCGGTAACAATGCCGTGATCCAGCCTGACGGCCAGATCGCTGCACTGTTCGGTGGTAACCCGAACCTGCAGGAAGAAACGTCTGACTCGTGGACTTTCGGTGTTGCTCTGCAGCCGCAGTTCATCCCTGGTCTGACGGTTACGGTCGACTACTTCGACATCGTCGTTGAAGATGCCATCACCACGATCAGCCTGCAGCAGGCTCTGGATCTGTGCTACAATCAGGCCCAGGACCTTAACGATCCGCGTTGTGCCACTTTCGTTGGTACGCGTGACTCGCAAGGTTCTTTCAGCCGTGCCAACCCGCCGGTTCTCGGTGGCGCGAACATCGCTGAGTTCTCTGTTTCGGGCATCGACCTTCAGGTGAACTACGGTATCGACCTCGGCTTCTCCGTACTGGGCAATGGCGGTTCTGACCTGAACCTGTCGTTCCTGGGTACCTGGACCGAATCTTCGGACACCATTCCTGACGTAACCGATCCGACGAACATCACGACTTGTGCCGGCGAATTCGGTCTCACCTGTGGTGAGCCGACTCCGTCGTTCAAGTGGACGGCCCGCGCAAGCTACGTCGATGGTCCTCTGACCTTCTCGACCCGCTGGCGTCACCTGTCTGCCGTTGATGATGACGATGATGGCGTAACCTACCACGTTGAGCGTATCGGCGCCTATGATCTTATGGATCTGACGCTGTCGTACGACTTCATGGAATCGGTGACGTTCACTGTCGGTGTCAACAACCTGTTCGACACGCTGCCGAGCTCGCCTGAGTTCAACGCAGCCGGTCAGGTCACCAACAATACGAACTCGCTCCTGCTGGGCGACTTCAACAACGCTGAGCAGATGAACACCTACCCGTCGACCTACGACGTGCTGGGTCGTGACTTCTTCGCATCGGTTGTCGTTCGCTTCTAAGCGAACCAACCGAGCGTAAGCTCACAGAAAAAGGGGCGGGGGACCTTCGGGTCTCCCGCCCTTTTTCTATGCCGAGCTCGGGCACAGATGCGCGAACCGCTCTCCGAAAGAGCGGGTGGAGTACAGAAGTCTTTGAGATTACGTCAGTCTACGCGGGCGTAGGTGCGGAAATCCGCAAACGGGCTGGCGGACACGCCATCGGTCAACAGCGCTTCGCTACGGAATGCCAGACCTGCCTTCTCGAGCACGGCAACGACATTGTCGACATCGCTGGCCGTGGCTGCTGCCGATTCCAATGAGGCGATGCGCCCCATCTCGTTGCTCGCCTGCGCCTGAATATCATCCAGAATAGCGCGGACGCGTGCGGGGTCATCGTTGCGGCCCATGTGCAAAGTTTGCCGGACAGCCTCGGCGATTTCCCATGCCGCAGAGCCATTTCCGAATGTGGAGGCGCCTTTTGCGGGCGCATCGATAATCGCCTGCGGAATTGCGGCGATACCTGCGTCTCTCAAACCAAGGCTGTTTCTCGCCGTGTCGATCAGGCCCTCAGTCTCGATCGCCCAGGCAATCTGTTCCTTGCGCTTGCGGTTATGCGATACAATCGGGCCGGACAGGCGATGGGTAATCAGACCCAGCTTTCCGCTGGGTTGAATGACGCGCGCAATTTCAGCGGCCGCCCTTTCGATGTCGCCATATTCGAAACCGAACTGGCTGGTGACAGCGGCAAACCGATTGTCGGGGTAGGGGATGTCTTCCATGCTCACCCCGCCGCGGAGCGTAATGCCAGCGGGGGGCGTCGGGATGCTTTCCGCCCGGTCAACCCCGAAGAGATTGAGATCACGGCGTTTTTCCATGATCATCTTCAGAACAATTCCATCGCCTGTGGCCAGATCGAGAACTCTGGCGCCCTTTGGCAGGGTGCGGCTAAAGCTGTGCCAGACGCGCTTTTGTGTGTCTGCGATGCCCTGCCAGCCAGCGGGCAAGCAGCCGCCGCCATTGTCTGCGCGGCCCGCTTTGCGCTCGCGATCCCAGAAGGTGTTCCAAGCGTTGTCCGTCGCGTCTTCGCTCATGTCTGCTGTGTAGCGGGGATGACATCGAAGGCAACCGTCATCCGGCGCCCTTCGTTAAAGTGGTTTGTGCCGTGATAGAGCGTGCTTGGGAACAGGGCGAGATGCCCTTCCTTCGGCTTGAGTTCGTGCAGCGGCTGCAGGTCCAGGCGCAAATCGGGCGCCGGCCGACCAAGCTCAATCCAGCCTGCCTTTTCACCTTCCCCCGCACCAAGATCCGGAGGCAAAGCAAGATAGCAGGCAGAGGAAACGATGCCTTCGGGATGGAGGTGCGCGGTATGGTGCCCCGTCCCGCCCATAAAGCGGATCGACCAGCTGCCCGAAAAGCGCCAGTCCTTGTTTCTGTGGCGAAGCAGGGGGTGACTGTCGTCCATCGCGGGCAATTGGTCGCGATAGTTCTTCACCGTTTCGGCTATCGCCAGATGCAGCGCCTGAATTTCGGGCTCGTACCTGTCGAACAGGCGACCTTGTGTTTGTGTGCCACCCTTACGCAGCGACTGCCCCAACGGATGATGGGCGTTGTCGTGCAACTGATCGAGAATAGCGATTGCTGCAGGCAGAACGCTTTCGACATCGGCTAGGGGAAGCAGTTGAACCAGCCCTGTCTGGCCGTGCAGCCACTCATGACGGTCGTCTCCGGACAGCCGCCAAATCACGTCGCGCAAGGCCCAGGCACCGATGTCCCATGGCGCGGCGGCCAGCGCTTTGTCGATGACTGCTGACGCGCGGTCAAAGTCTGCTCTGCGGACCCAGTGGCGGGCTTCAAAGACGTGGCGATCCACCCTGTCGAGCTCAAGGGATAGCCAGATTTCCTCCGCCCGGTCCTCATCTCCTGCGGCACCAGCCTGCATTGCTTCCAGCATTGCAAGGTGGGGGTTGTCAGGAAACCTGCGGCGAGCGTCGGCAGCAATGTCTGCTGCTTCTTGCGCCATATCGAGCGCGGCGAGTTCCCTGCAATGCTCGGCCGGGATGTTGGCATCTTGCGGCACGCGCTTTGCCGCTTCGCGATAGGGTGCGGCGAAGTCACCATCGCCTTGGCCGAGGCGTAGCTGCGCGAGCAGTCTGATGCCATCGATCCATTGCGGAATCTGATTGACCAGCGCTTCGGCGATCTGAATCGCTTCTTGTGTTCGCCCGGCGACGTCCAGTGCCTGGGCCTTGCCCAGCCAGGCCTGCGGATCGGCCTGATTGGCCTGCAATGCCTTGTCAAACAGCTCGACCGCATCCGGTTCGCCGCGTTCCAGCGCAACTGTAGCGCGACCATGCAAGGCCTTGGGACGAGAGGGTTCAATCTTGAGGGCGCGGTCATACCACTCGGCAGCCGTCGAAAAATCACCGGTTCCCCGTGCAGCGTTGGCGCGGGTTGACCAGAAGTGCGCGTGGCCGTTTGCAACATTTTCTACCGTGGCTAACACGGCAAGTGCCTCATGGTTTTTATCTTGTCTTGTCAGAGCGATAGCCTGATCGATGGCGTAATCGAAGTTGCCCGGATCGAGTTCATGGGCCTTGCCGAAATGTCCGGCAGCGTCTGCCGCATTGCCCGCCCGTAACAGCAGGTTACCGGCAAAGTGCCAGATGCGCGGATGCTCTGGATGGGCCGATTTGGCCTGTGTCAGGGTGGCGAGGGCGGCAGCCTCGTTACCGCCTTGCGCCTGGTTCATCGCCTGCGCAAGAAACTGCTCGGCATTCATGCCGATCATCGATCACGCAGCCAGCCGTTGATCGCGTAGCGTCCCTTCGGTGCGAATGGCGGGACATAGGTCACCGCGTGGTCCTGCGGGACGGCGAACAGGTTGAGCGTGTTGAATTCGGGTTTGAAGCCGGTCTCCACATTGCCGTCCTCGTCATAGAAAACCAGATAACCGCCCCAGTCCGGATGCCAGTTATCGATGGTGAGGTTGAGGACATAGGCGATGCGCCAGCCTTCTGCGACGTGGCTGTCATTGTGGCGGCCAAGGAAGTGCTGCGATGCGAAGCAGCTGGCATGGGCATCCGCTTTCACCAGATCGGGCATGCCGGTGATCGTGCGCATAAAGCCGAGAAACGGTTCGGCATTGAGATGTTCGAGGAGCACCGCATAGGGGCTGTCCGGGTCCCAGCCGCTCTGCAGCCCTTCCACAAGCGAATATCGCAGTGCGCGATAGGCATAGTCACCCCTTGCAGCCGCCTGATCGGTTTGCTGCCCCATTTCCATGGCTTGCCGCTGTTTCTGCGGGTCTTTGAGCTCTGCTGGACGGAAATTGCGCGGCTCCCCCGTCGCTCCTGCCTGCAGGGCGATACCCCATTCGGTGTGGTGCTGCATGACCATGCGCAATTCGCGCGCAGTCTCATCGGTCAGCACTTGGGGCACTTGCAACCGGCGCTCGCGTGCGAACTCCTCCGCAAGAGCTGCACGGTCCAGATCGGGATTAAGCTCGAAAAGCGCCTTTGCCATGCCTTGCGCTATAGAAAGGCAGGCTGGGCAGCGCCACCCTGCGATTAGAAAAATGAAGGCTCTTCGCTGACCATGTTCGGGGGGAACGGTCAACGAAGAGCCTCAGAGCAAAACCCGGATATGGAATTGCGGCCATGGACGTGTCCGTCTTACCCTCCGGACGACCGCTGTCGGGTTTTGCCGATGGTTTCATCCGTCAGCTATGTTGCATTGTGAGATAGCCAGGCGCCGTGTGAAATGATCGCAAAGTTCGATCAGCCTTCGCGCAACACCGATAAAGCACGACGCCATACGATTACCCGCTGATCACGGTCGACGAGGGTCGAGACGATTACGCATGTAACCAATGGAATCGGAGGTGGAGCCCCCGGGTGGGGAAATTCGCCTTCTCTCCCACACCTTCACTTGGCGTTCAGCCCGGCTCTAGCTATAGGCGGCGCATGACAGTTTCCAAACCGATCCGCGTCGCGCTTGCAGCCGCCGTCTCTTCGCTTGCTCTTACCGGGTGCGCCAGCCTTGGCGGAGGCGGTTCTGACAACAATGACCTCGCTTACGTCGCGCGCGATGTTGAATCGCTTTACAATGCTGCCAAGCAGCGGCTCGACAATGGTGAGCTCCAGCTTGCTGCCGCGCTGTTTGACGAAGTGGAACGTCAGCACCCCTATTCGCCGTGGGCGCGCCGCGCGCAGTTGATGAGCGCTTTCAGTTACTATGCCGATCGCGAGTACAACCAGGCTATCCGTTCGGCGACGCGTTTCCTGCAGATCCACCCGGGTAACCGCGATGCGCCTTACGCCTATTACCTGATAGCACTCAGCTATTACGAGCAGATCAGCGATGTGGAGCGTGACCAGGCGATCACCCAGCAGGCTCTCGCCTCGCTGAACGAAATTGTGCGCCGGTATCCGGACAGCCCCTACGCCGCTGATGCGCGGGTGAAGATCGACCTGGTGAATGATCACCTGGCGGGCAAGGAAATGGAAATCGGCCGTTTCTACCAGAACACCGGCCAGTGGCTTGCGGCTACGCTTCGCTTCCAGAACGTGATCGAGGATTACCAGACCACCAGTCATGCGCCCGAAGCGCTCTATCGTCTGGTTGAATCGAACCTCGCCATCGGTGTGCCTGAAGAGGCGCAGCGCTACGCTGCCGTTCTGGGCGCCAACTATCCGGGTAACGAATGGTACGAACGGGCGTTCGATCTGATGGAAGAACACCAGCCGGATCGCGTGCGCACCGGCGGGTGAAGATCCGGCAGTTAGGCGACCTGCGCTTGATCCGCGATGGCCTTGCGGGCGGATGCCACAAAATCGGAGAGTTCGTTGAGGTGCAGCGGCTGCGTAAGGCGCAGACCCGCGCGATTTTCATCGCTCCAGCTGACAATGGCCTTGATCGGCCGGGCGTGAGCAGTTTCCAGCGAGATTTCTTCGCCCTCGGATAGCGAGTGCTTGCCAAGGCCGCTGATGCGCGCGCCCATTTGCGACAACTCGATCAGCAGGCATCTGCGGGCGCGCTGCCCTTTGGCTTTCAGCTTGGCCTCGCTTCGCACGGCATAACGGCGGCAAGACCGGATTCTCAGCACCGACATGGCGCAGCTCCCCCTCAATTCAGGGGTAGTATCGCCGCTGAATGGTTAAGATTCGCTAAGTGTTGTAAAATGCCCCAGCTGCCAGCTCAGCTGGCGTATTGCAGATCCGCCGCCGCGTGATTTTCATGCCGTGTTGAAAGCCAGTCTGACAACTCGTGCAAGCGAAGCGGGTCTGCAAAACGAACACCGGCGTTGGTTGCGCGGGTCCAGCGGATGCGACCTTCGCGCTTCATGCCACAAGGAGAGCGAACGATAACCGTATCACCTGGCTGGTAAGTATCGCGTTCAAGCTGGCTGATGCGCGCACATTCCTGCGAGATTTCAATCAGCAGGCCCTTTGCCTTGCTGGCCGTTTCGCTGCGAAGCTCCACCGGCAAGTGAAGAGCATATCGGCGATGCGTGCGTCCGATCATTGCATTCATTGCGACCCCGTCCCGAATCTGTCGTTCGAAATATAGTTATCCACAGGTTATCGTGCGAATCGATTCGAGTCGAATCGGTGATAGTTCGCGGCCTGCGTTGCGCGGCTTGAAGCTGCGTCGTAATGACGGAATCACTCGCCATGCTGACCACTCTTTCCATTCGCAACATCGTGCTGATTGACGCGCTCGATCTGGAGTTCGGGCGCGGCCTTGGCGTGCTGACGGGGGAGACGGGTGCGGGCAAATCGATCCTGCTCGATGCGCTGGGGCTGGTGCTGGGCGCACGTGCGGAGAGCGCCCTGGTTCGCAGCGGGGAAGAGCAGGCGAGTGTTACCGCGACCTTCGAATTTGCCGCCATGCCGTCCGCGATTGCGGAGGCGCTGAACGAAGCTGAAGTAGAGCTTGAACCGGGTGAGCCGCTGATTATCCGCCGTCGCCTGAAGGCCGATGGCGGAAGCAAGGCGTGGGTGAATGACCAGCCGGTGGGCGTTGCGCTGTTACGGCAATTGGCGGGCGCGCTGGTGGAGCTGCACGGGCAGCACGATGATCGCGGACTGGTGAACCCGCGCGGTCACCGTGTTTTGCTCGATCGGTTCGCCGATGCAGATGCCGCGCGGGTATCTGCTGCGTGGGACGCTTGGCGGCATGCGCGCGATGCTCTGGCAGAGGCGAGGGCGGGCATCGAACAGGCGAAGGCCGATCAGGACCTGTTGCTCGCACACCTTTCCGAACTCACAAATATCGAGCCGGAGGTTGGCGAAGAGACAACCCTCGCCGGCGCGCGCTCCGACATGCAGAAGGGCGAGAAGCTGCAGGGCGATCTGGAAGAGTTGCGGCTTGTTTGGGACGGTTCGGATGCACCGCTTGCCCGGCTGCGCTCTGCCGCGCGCAAGCTGGACCGGATCGCGCCCGAACACGCATTGCTGGCTGAAGCCCTTGCAGCGCTCGATCGCGCGGTGATCGAAGCGGGAGAGGCGGAAGAGAAGCTGGAAGTAGCCGCGCAGGCGCTTACGCATGATCCGCTGGAGCTGGACCGGATCGAAACGCGACTGTTCGAACTGCGCGCGCTCGCCCGCAAGCACGATTGCCAGGTCGATGACCTGCCAGAAGTCATGCGCAGCCTTCGCGCCAGGCTGGACGCTATCGAGCAGGGCGATGCCGATCTGGCAGATCTGGAGAAGGCGGAGGCAGCAGCTGGCGAAAGCTATCGCAAGGCCGCCGAAGCTTTGCATGCGGCACGTGTTAAAGCAGGAGCCAAACTGGACAAAGCGGTCGCTGCCGAGCTGGTGCCGCTCAAGCTCGATGCCGCGCGCTTCCGGACTTCGGTTGCGCAGCTGCCCGAAGACCGCTGGGGCGCGAGCGGGATGGACGCGGTCGAATTTCTGATTGCCACCAATCCGGGCGCGGACTTTGCACCGCTGGGCAAGATTGCATCGGGCGGCGAGCTCTCGCGCTTCATTCTCGCGTTGAAGGTCGCGCTGGCCGAACAGGGCGGTGCAGCGACGGTGATATTCGACGAGATCGACCGCGGCGTTGGCGGTGCGGTCGCCTCCGCCATTGGCGAGAGGCTGGCGCGACTGGCGAGTGATGGGCAGCTGTTGGCGGTGACGCATTCGCCGCAAGTCGCGGCGCGCGGTTCGACGCATTACCTGATCGCGAAATCATCCAGCGGGACGGTGACGAAAACGTCCGTTGCGCGGTTGGATGAAGGTGGGCGGCAGGAAGAGATTGCGCGGATGCTCAGCGGGGCGGAAGTTACGCCAGAGGCGAGGGCACAGGCGGATCGGTTGCTGGAGGGGGTGTGATGGAGCGCCGCGAATTTGTCGGACTGTCAATCGTGACCGTGCTTGGCGGTTGTGCGCATTCGATTGGAGGAGAAGGATCAGTGGAAGAAACCTACGGTTTGATCGGACAAATTCGGGCCAATCCCGGCAAGCGTGCCGAGCTGATTGGGCACCTCTTGGCGGGGACCCGCAACATGCCCGGCAACATCGCCTATCTGATAGCGGAAGACCTGAGCGATCCAGACTCGCTCTGGATAACCGAGGTCTGGCAGACAAAGACAGATCACGAAAACAGCCTTTCTTTGCCTTCTGTACAAGATGCGATAGCCAATGGCCGACCTTTGATTGCCGGTTTCGGGACCCGTGTCGAAACAAGACCTGTCGGCCTGCGTGCCTGACGGATTGCCTCTCGACCGGCAGGTGTGGAACATGCTCGACAGCGAGTTTGCGCACCTCGCCATCGGATCGGGCGATGCCAGAAGAATTGATCCGGCATATGGCCCTTTCGCAGCGGCGCGCTCGCTTGATCGGGAATGCCAGAATGCCCTGCGCGATTTGTTGACTGGCCACGATGATCAGCTTTGGCTGGTTGAACCGCAAGTCTGGCCAGCGCCCGAGGGCACACGAGTGGTGCGGTCGGCGGAGCTTGTGCAAATGGTGGCCGAGGCCGATGGCCTGTCCGAGGCGGCGCAGCATCCCGATATTGTACCGCTCGACGAACCCGATGCAGCGGAGATGATGGCGCTGGCCCATGCAACCGAGCCGGGCCCTTGGGAAAGCAAGACGCACAAATACGGCCAGTTCTTCGGGATCAGGATCGACGGGAAACTTGTCGCGATGGCGGGTGAACGAATGCGGCCGTCGGCTGGCTATGCAGAGGTGAGCGGCGTGTGCACCTATCCGGAGTATCGGGGACGCGGACTTGCCCGACGACTGATCGCGCACGTGATGCAGGCGCAGCAGCAGCGCGGCGAAGTGCCCTATCTCCACTCCTATGCCAGCAATGCAGGGGCCATCGGATTGTACGAGAGCCTTGGATTTAGGCATCGCCGCAACATGTTTGTCACGATATTGGCATTGGCATGACCAGCGACTCGTTTGACATTACCGAAGCCGAAGCTGTCAACGAATTGATGCGGCTCGCCAAGGCGATTGCCCATCATAACAAGCGCTATCATGCCGAGGACGATCCCGAAATATCGGATGCCGAGTTCGATGCGCTCGTCCGCCGCAATGCCGAGCTGGAGGAGGCGTTTCCGCATCTGGTGCGTCCGGATTCTCCTTCGCAGCAGGTCGGGCACGAGATTGCTGCATCGCCGCTGTCCAAGATCACGCATGAAGTGCGCATGCTCAGTCTCGACAATGCTTTTTCGGACGAGGAGCTGGGCGAATTCGTCGCGCGGGTGAAGCGGTTCCTTTCGCTCAGCGAGGAGGAAGCGGTAGCCTTCACCGCTGAGGACAAGATCGACGGGCTTTCTTGCTCGCTGCGCTACGAGAGGGGCGAGCTGGTGCTCGCGGCGACACGTGGGGATGGGCAGGTGGGCGAGAATGTCACCGCCAATGTCACGCATATCGCCGATATCCCGCAGCGGCTTTCCGGTGAAGACGTGCCCGAGGTGTTCGAGGTGCGCGGAGAGGTTTACATGAGCCGTGCCGACTTTGCCGCGCTCAATGCTGCGCAGGAGGAGGCGGGGGGCAAAGTCTTCGCCAATCCGCGCAATGCCGCGGCTGGTTCGCTACGGCAGAAAGATGCCAGCGTTACGGCGAAACGGCCGCTGAAGTTCTGGGCGCATGGCTGGGGTGCAGCGTCGCATGTACCGGGCGAGACTCAGGTCGAGGTTGTCCGCACAATCGAGAGCTGGGGCGTGCCGGTCAGCCCGCTGTTCAAGCGGTTCGAAACGCTGGAAGGGCTGCTCGGTCACTATCAGGAAATCGCGAAGGCGCGGCCCGATCTGCCGTATGAAATTGACGGCGTTGTCTACAAGGTGGACCGGCTCGATTACCAGCAACGGCTAGGCTTCGTCGCAAAAGCACCGCGCTGGGCAATTGCGCGCAAATTCCCGGCCGAGCAGGCTGAAACCACACTGGAGAACATCGATATTCAGGTGGGACGAACCGGGAAGCTGACACCGGTCGGCAGACTCGCGCCCGTGCTGGTCGGCGGCGTGACTGTCACCAATGTCACGCTGCACAACCGCGACGAGATCGCGCGGCTCGGCGTACGTCCGGGTGATCGCGTTGTGATCCAGCGTGCGGGCGACGTGATCCCGCAAGTGGTCGAAAACCTGACGCGGAACGAAGACCGTCCGGCATTCCAGTTCCCCGAGGCCTGCCCCGTGTGTGACAGCGAAGCCGTAGCGGCGGAGGGCGAAGTCGATGTCCGCTGCACCGGTGGCCTCATCTGCAAGGCGCAGCAGTTCGAACGACTCAAACACTTCGTCAGCCGCGGCGCGCTCGATATCGAGGGGCTGGGCGAGAAGACCATTGCCGAATTCATCGGGCACGGCTGGCTGGACAATGGCCCTGCCGATATCTTCCGCCTGAAGGACCGCGAGGCCGAAATCCTCGCGCTCGACGGGTGGAAGGAGAAGTCGGTCGAGAACCTGCTCGCCAGTATCGAAGCCAAGCGCGAACCGGACGCTGCGCGACTGCTGTTCGGCCTGGGTATACGGCACGTTGGTGCAGTGACGGCGCGCGATCTGCTCAAGCACCTGAACACCTTGCCTGCATTGCGCGACTTTGCCGAGAAGGCGCGCGCTGGAGATGAAGACGCGGCAGGCGAACTCACCGCTATCGACGGGATCGGCTCTGCCGTGGTCGAGGCGCTCGGCGACTTCTTCCACGAAGAGCACAACCGTGCGGTGTGGGATGACCTGCTAAGCGAAGTCTCTCCACCGCGTTACGAGGTTGAGACCGTCGAAAGCCCCGTTGCGGGCAAAACGGTCGTGTTCACCGGCAAGCTCGAAACGATGAGCCGTGACGAGGCCAAGGCGCAGGCCGAACGGCTGGGCGCGAAGGCGAGCGGCAGCGTCAGTGCTAAGACTGATCTGCTGGTCGCCGGACCGGGTGCGGGCAGCAAGCTCAAGAAGGCCGAACAGCTCGGCATCGAAGTGATCGACGAAGCGGGCTGGGCCGCCATCGTTGCGGCAGCGGGATAAGGAGGTCGAAAATGGCAAGTGAGACAATAAGTGTAGAAGCGGCCCAGGCTGATCAGCGCCGTGCTTTCGGCAATGGTGGACCGGGAACGGCGATCTCTGGATTGGTCTGGCTAGTCGCAGGCATCGTCTATGCCCGGAGTGATCTTGCAAACGGATTTGCAGCGCTGTTCTTCGGTGGCTTCCTGATCTTTCCGCTCACGCTGCTTGTGACGCGAGGGATCCTGAAACTGCCAGCCGAAGACAAAGCCAACCCGCTGATCAAGATCGTACCTGAGTGCACTATCCAGATGGTGGCAATGCTGGGCGCTGCATGGTTGCTGATCCCCGTCCTTCCCGAGGCGGTGATGCCGGTGGCGGTTCTTGCTGTGGCAACGCATTATTTCCCGTTCCAGAGCGCGTACGGGCTGCGCAGCTATTGGCTTCTCGGGGCGATTACCACAGCACTGGGATGTACGGCACTGTTTATGCAAGTCCCGCAAGGGCCCGCGCTGATGTGGGCTATGGCCGCCATCGAAATTGCTTTCGGGCTGTATCTTTACGCGCAAGCGCGGCGGTAATCAGTTCGCCTCTGGGCTATCCGGATCGGGAATCCATTTCATCACGCCGCCCGCCATCGGGGTCCACAGACCCATCGGAATGCCTGCATCAGCCAGCCGCGCGCCTACCCAGCTGTTGCAGGTTGTGCCCATCGTGTAGTCGCCCAGCGCCTCGTAATAGGCATCGTCGACATAGGTGCCTTTCAGCACCTCGCGATCGCCTACAGGCATTTCGGGCAAATGCGCCTCTATCGCACTGACAAGTCGCGCATACTGATCATGCGTAATGCGCAGGGGACGGTGGTTTTCGCTAGGGGCAGGGCGCACGTAATGGCTCACGCGGACAAGCGCGTCACCGCCAACCGTGGCGATGCGTAGTGCGGTGCCAGGCTGCAGGTCACCCCATGTGGGCACGTTGAGGAAGACCTCGCGCTCTCCATAGCCGATGGCAATATGTGTAGCGGGTCCGTGGGGTGTGGGTGCGGATGCGCTGGGAAAAGTCTCGCGCCAATCCTTCTGTGCGGTGACCACGGGCACGATGATCGAGGTGTGCGTACCGTTGGTTTCGACCATGATATCGACACCGTTTTCCGGCTCGCTCCACTCGCTGTTTTGCGGGATGGAACTGCCGACCCATGCCGCAACAGGATAGCCAAGTACGACCATCCCCAGCATGGCGAGCAGGCCCGCAGCCAGTCGCAGGCTTTGCCGCATCATGCCGGGATGCCGTGTCTCAGCCACAGGATCGACCAGTCTCCAGCGGTGAGCCGTTGATGCAGACCGAAGCCCACCTCTGCATAGGCTTTCCGAACGGCGTCTTCCTGTGTGGCGAGCAGGCCGGACAGCAAGATGTCTCCGCCTTCCACAACAGCTCCTGCAAAGTCCGGCGCCATCTCGATCAGGGGTGCTGCAAGGATATTGGCAATCAGGAGGTCGAAAGGGGCTGCGGCCTGCAAGCGCGGATCGTCCATCCCGTCAGCGATCAACATCGCCATTTCGCCCGTGCCTGTGCCCATCGCGATCCCGTTCCGCTCCGTGTTTTCGATGACGGCGGGTTCGCAAACAGGATCGATGTCGGATGCGGTGGCGATGGCTTGTGGCCACAGGTGCAGCGCACCGAAAGCGAGCAGCCCTGTGCCGGTGCCGATATCGGCTACCTTGGCGGGCGTAAGGCCCTGCTGCGCCATCGCATCGAGCATGACGAGGCAGCCCCAGGTCGTTTCATGGTGGCCAGTGCCGAATGCCTGTGCGGCGGGAATGCAGAAGTTGCGCGTGCCCGCTTCATCGCTGGGAGCATGATCGGGCGTGTGGACGTAGAAACGACCTGCGCGGATCGGTTCGACCCCGCGCTGGCTCTCTGTCACCCAGTCGCTTTCGGGCAGCTCTTCCTCGATCAGCTCGGGAGGATTGTCGCCGAACAGCGCGAGCACCGCACGCCGCTCGCCATTGCCTGGCGCGTCTTCAAGATAGGCATCGAGCCGCCAGGTGTCCGGCTCGTCGGGATCGACTTCGAACCCGGTCAGCACGATATTCGCGTCCCAGAAGG
Organism: Aurantiacibacter sp. D1-12; assembly: GCF_028858515.1. Taxonomy (GTDB): domain Bacteria; phylum Pseudomonadota; class Alphaproteobacteria; order Sphingomonadales; family Sphingomonadaceae; genus Alteraurantiacibacter. The sequence continues at coordinate 43,447 of NZ_JAPJZJ010000005.1, read as the reverse complement.
GGTCTTCATCGCGTGCATCCAGTGCTGCTTCGACCTTGGCCTTTGGCGCGATGACGGAGAGTTTGTAGCTCATTCTGCGGCTTCTTCCGTCTCGCGCGCCAGCCGCGCTTCGAGGCGTGCGAGGCGGTTGGCAGCGTATGCGGCGCAGTCCATGCCGTTAGTGAGATCGCCTTCCAGCAGCTTGTCGCGCATTCCGCTGGCCGAGGGATGCGGGGTTATCAGGATATCGCAGTCGAGTTCTGCCAGCCGCGCAATACCATCGCGATAGGCTCGCACATATTCGGGATGGTCGGAGAAGCGGTAATTGTCGGCACTGATGGCAGAAAGGCTGTCGGCATAGCCGATGCTTGCGCAAACGTCCCCGATTACGGTCCCCGAGCAGCTTGACCAGCTCCATGTCAGCGCACCGGGTGTATGACCGGGCGTTGCAATAGCAGTGAACTGGATTGAGCCAAGCTGCAGCATTTCGCCATTGGACACTGTGCCGGATACTTCGGCGGATTCCATTTCTGGCAAAATGCCGTGCTGCGGGTCGTTTGGTGATGGTGTGCCGGAGGCAAGCACAACCGCGGCTTCTTCCGATGCGATGACTCTGGCGCCAGTCCATCGCTGCATCTTTGCCACTCCGCCGACATGATCGAAATGTTCGTGGCTTTGAAGGATGATGCGAATGTCGCGCAATTCGAAGCCAAGAGCTTCGATATTGGTTCTTACGACCTCAGCACCAGCTTCTGTGCCGGTATCGATCAGGACATGGCCTTCATCACCAGTGATCAAGATTGCTGCGATCCCACACGTACCGACGTAATAGGTATTGCCAAGTATGCGGAAAGCTGGCCCTGGCTTGTCCCATTCGTCCCAATCGCTGCATTGCTCGGCCCAAGCTGTCTGGTCGACTGGTGCGACAGATTGCGGAGCAGGCAGTGCTGCGCAGGAGCAGAGCGAGAACAGGCTTGAGGCGAGAAGTAGTCTACCGAACATAGCTAGCTCCATTGGCGTCGATCACTGCACCGGTCATGCTGGCAGGAGCATCCATCGCGCAGAACACGGCGATGTCGGCGATTTCCTCTGGCTCGGCCACGCGGCCTAGCGGGATGTCTCGCAACAGCCCGTCGCCTCCACGACTTTCAAGGTAATCACCCGCCATGCTGGTGTCGGTAAAGCCCGGCGTGATGCAGTAGCTCAGGATATTCTCGCTGGCGTAGGCGCGGGCGATGGTCTTGTGCATCGCCACCATTCCGCCTTTCGCCGCCGCGTAATGCCAGTGTGCAGGGCTGTCTCCACGATAGGCGGCGCGGCTCGCAACGTGCACGATCCGACCATCCCGACCCGCTTCCTGCCAGTGGCGCACGGCAAATCGGCTGAGCTGCGCGGCTGCGGTGAGATTAATACGCAGCGTATCCTCCCAACGGTCGAGCCACTCGATATCGCTCGCGTGCATGGGGTTCTGTTCAAACAGACCGGCATTGTTGACGAGCACGTCAATGCGTCCGTCGAGGCGATCAAGCGCTTCCTGCCACAGCATTTGCGGGGCAGGGGGATCGGCAAAATTGGCGGCAATCGTGCGATCGTCCAAGGCACGGGTGGCGTGGCCGATGACGTTGCAGCCGCGCTCTGTCAGCTTGTCCGCAATGGCCTGTCCGATGCCGCGGCTGGTACCTGTAACGAGGATATTGGTCATAAAGCAGACCCATAGCTTGCGCGGCACAAGGGGGAAAGCCGCGAAAAGTGGCAAATACCGCCCAAGGTGCGCTTGTCTCGCGCGCTCTATCCGCTAAGTGGGGCGCATGACTCAATTCCACGGGGCACAACATGGCTGACCGTCCGCTTTCACCGCATCTTTCGATCTGGAAATGGGGGCCGCATATGACGGTTTCCATCCTCCACCGCATCACAGGGGATGGCATGGCCATTGTCGGCCTGTTCATGCTGCTGTGGTGGCTGGGCGCGCTGGCGAGCGGGCCGGAATATTACGCCACCTTTGCCGAGTGGATGGGATCGCCGTTCGGATACGTCGTGCTGATCGGCCTCACCTGGGCGTTCTTCAACCATGCAAGCTCAGGCATCCGCCACTTCGTGCTGGATACCGGCGCGGGTTATGAGCTGAACGCAAACCGCATGTTTTCTTACGTCTCGATGCTGCTGCCGGTCGTGCTGACCGCAGGTGTCTGGGGCTACATCTTCACGCGCTAGGGGCTTCGCTATGGGTAACGGAACTTCCATCGGCCGCGTGCGCGGTCTCGGCTCGGCCCACGAAGGGCCGCATCACTGGCTTGTGCAGCGCTTCACGGCGATCGGTAATCTCGTCACCGTGCTGTTTCTGGGCATTTCGCTCGTGATGCTACCGAACCTCGATTACGCAACGGTAAGCGGCTGGATCAGCGAGCCGATCCCCGCCTTCATGATGGCGCTGCTCGTCATCACCACGTTCTGGCACGCACGCCTTGGCCTGCAGGTGCTGATCGAGGATTACGTGCATGAGGCCGGCAGCAAGTTCGGCGCTCTCGTCATTCTCAACCTTCTTACCTTCGCAGGCGCAGGCTTTGGCCTGTTCTGCATTGCGCGCCTGGCATTCGGCGCAGGAGTAGCCTGATGGCCGCCACCTCGACTTACGAAATCAACGGACGCAGCTATCCGATTACCGACCATACCTATGATGTGGTCGTGGTGGGCGCGGGCGGCTCTGGCCTGCGTGCAACGATGGGCGCGGCAGAAGCCGGGCTGAAGACGGCGAACATCTCCAAGGTGTTCCCCACGCGCTCGCACACCGTTGCGGCGCAGGGTGGTATTGCCGCATCGCTGGGTAACAACACGCCCGATCACTGGTCGTGGCACATGTACGACACCGTGAAAGGTGCCGACTGGCTAGGCGACCAGGACGCAATCGAATACCTCGCGCGTGAGGCTCCCGCTGCCGTGTACGAGCTCGAGCATGCCGGTGTCCCGTTCAGCCGCAACGAAGACGGCACGATCTACCAGCGCCCCTTCGGCGGCCACATGCAGAACATGGGTGAAGGCCCTCCGGTGCAGCGCACCTGCGCCGCGGCAGACCGCACGGGGCACGCGATGCTCCACGCGCTCTACCAGCAGAGCCTCAAGTACTCGGCTGACTTCTACATCGAATACTTCGCCATCGACCTGATCATGGCGGGTGAGGGCGACAATCGCCGCTGCGTCGGTGTGATCGCCATGTGCCTTGATGATGGCACGATCCACCGCTTCCGCTCGCACGGCGTGGTGCTGGCCACCGGCGGTTATGGCCGCTGCTACTTCACCGCGACCTCCGCGCACACCTGTACGGGTGACGGCGGCGGCATGGTGCTGCGTGCTGGCCTGCCGCTGCAGGATATGGAATTCGTGCAGTTCCACCCGACCGGTATCTACGGCGCGGGCGTACTCATTACCGAAGGTGCGCGCGGCGAGGGCGGATACCTCACCAACTCCGAAGGCGAGCGCTTTATGGAGCGCTACGCTCCGAGCGCGAAAGACCTCGCATCGCGCGACGTTGTTTCCCGCTCGATGGCACTGGAAATGCGTGAAGGGCGCGGTGTAGGCGAGAATGGTGACCACATTCACCTGCACCTCGACCATATCGACCCGAAGGTGCTGGCAGAGCGACTGCCGGGTATCACCGAAAGCGGCAAGATCTTTGCAGGTGTCGACCTGACCCGCCAGCCGCTGCCGGTGACGCCAACGGTGCACTACAATATGGGCGGCATTCCCTGTAACTATCACGGCGAAGTCGTGACGATCGGCAAGGATGGCAATCCCGATCACGTGGTCCCCGGCCTGTTCGCCGTTGGTGAAGCAGCCTGCGTATCGGTCCACGGCGCGAACCGCCTTGGTTCGAACTCGCTGATCGACCTTGTGGTGTTCGGCCGTGCAACGGGCTTCCGTCTGAAGGAACTGATCAAGCCAGGCGCTTCGCATGACGAGCTTCCCACTGACAGCGCCGACATGGCGCTCAGTCGCCTCGATCACTTCCGCTATGCCGATGGTGGCTCGACCACTGCCGAAATCCGCAAGGAAATGCAGCAGACGATGCAAGCCCACGCCGCGGTGTTCCGCGACAGCGAACTGATGGCAGAGGGCGTGAAGAAGCTAACCGCGACCAACAAGCGGATGGAAGACGTGAAGGTCCACGACCGCTCGCTGATCTGGAACAGCGATCTCATCGAAACGCTCGAATTGGACAACCTGATGGCGCAGGCCTGCGTCACCATGGCCTCTGCTGAAAACCGCAAGGAAAGCCGCGGTGCCCACGCGCACGAGGACTTCCCCGACCGCAACGATGGCGAATGGATGAAGCACACCGCAGCCTGGTTCGAAGGCTGGGGCGGCAACGGCGGCGATGTGAAAATCGACTACCGTCCGGTGCATGAGTACACGCTCACCGACGATGCGGAGTATATCGAGCCGAAGAAGCGGGTTTATTGATCGAGGAAGCGGCGCGATGCTCCGCACCCTCATCATCGGCGGTTACGGCAATTTCGGCGGCTATGTTGCGCGGGCGCTTGCGAGCGATCCGCGCATCCAGCTGATACTAGCGGGGCGAGACGGGGCCAAGGCGGAAGCGGCTGCCAAGGCGCTTCATGCCGCCAATCCGGCGGAGGGGATCGCTTTCGATCTCACCGGGCCGCGTGACGGGCTGGTGCGCCACAAGCCCGATCTCGTCATCAATATGGTTGGGCCGTATCACACGCAGAGCTATGCCGCTGCCGAGGCGGCCATCGCGGCGGGTGCGCACTATTGCGATATCGCCGATGCGCGCGAGTTCGTCTGCAACATTGGCGAGCTGGACGCGGCGGCAAAGGCGGCGGGGCTCGCGGTCATTGCCGGGGCAAGTTCGGTCCCCGCGCTGACTGCCGCCTACTGCGATGCCGCGCTCACCCAGATGGCCGAATTGCACAGTGTCGAGTACGGGATCAGCGGAGCCGAGCAGGCTAATCGCGGGGCAGGGACGGTGGCTGCAGTGCTGAGCTACGTTGGCAAGCCTTTCACCCGGCTGGTCAGCGGCGAGATGAAGGAAACCATAGGCTGGAGCGACATTCACTCGGTCCCCATCGGAGAACTCGGCGGTCGTTGGTTCGGGCAAGGTAATGTTCCGGACCTTGCGCTGTTTCCCGAACGCTATCCGCACCTGCGCAATCACACCTTCTGGGCGGGGCACGAGATTGCGGTGCTCCACTGGGGGACCTGGGCGATGAGCTTGCTGGTGCGCGCGGGGCTGCTGCCAAGGCTCGACCGGTTCGCTTCGCAGCTCTCGGCGCTATCGAAGCTGTTCAACTGGATGGGGCGCTCGCGTAGCGGGTTCTTCATGAACATCAAGGGCGTGGATGCGCAGGGTAAACCCGTCACCAAGCATCACACCATCGTTGCGCGGTCGGGGCATGGGCCGATCATTCCAATCATCCCCGTAATCCTGCTGGCGCGCAAGTTCGCTGCGGGAGAGCACATCGCTCCCGGCGCGCGGCCTTGCCTCGACCTCATCACGCTCGACGAATATCGGGGCGAGTTCGCAGACCTCGACGTGAGCTGGAGCGACGCATGACCAAGGCACCCTACAGCTACCGTGATGACCCTGCGGTGCCGCGGTTCGACGACAGCAAGCCGCTCTTCATCTTCGATAACGTGTGCGTGCTGTGCTCGGGCGGCGTGTCCTTCATCATGAAGCACGACCATAAGGGCCTGATCAACTTTACCAGCGCGCAGGGCGAACTGGGCGATGCGATTGCGCGCCACTACGCTGTGGATTGGGACGATACCTATCTGTTCCTCCGCAACGGCAAGCTCACCACCAAGAGCGATGGCTATTTCGAGGTCGCCCGCGAACTTGGTGGCTGGTGGAAGGTGTTTCTGCTCTTCCGCGTGGTGCCGCGTCCCTTACGCGACTGGGTATACGACATGGTCGCCCGCCACCGCTATCGCTGGTTCGGCAAGACCGAGATCGCCTGCGAGCTGCTCACAGAAGACCAGAAGGCTCGGCTCATCTGAATCTTTCCAAGTGATCGCTCGGGGCAAAAAGCCCTGCGCAACTATCTACACCCCGCTGAGGCAACACCGAATCCTTAGGCCGTATTGCCTTTCATGGGCATCGGTAGGACGGTGCAAAAACATTATTGCAACATATTGCGCAATATGTTGTATAATGTGCCATCACAACCAATGGAGACCCCCTATGCTTCGTCGATTCGTCATTTCTGCCGCTGTTATTCCGCTTTGCCTGCCTGGGGCAGCGTTGGCGCAAACTGCGAATGATCCGGCGAATGAACAAGCGTGTGAAGCAGGGACCGGGCAGCAGGCTCAATTGCGTGCGCTAGAGAATGCGCTCACCCGCAACTACGTGTTCCCGGCAAACGTGCCCCAGGTGATGGCAGCCGTGCGCGATGCAGCCGACATGGGTCGATATGACAATGTAGAGAAGGGAGCATTCGCCGAGCGGTTGGCTGAAGATCTTGTCGAAGCCACTGGCGATCCGCATTTCGCAGTCGGCATCATGCAACCCGAGCAAGAGGATGTGTCCGAAGTCCCCGAGCTCAACGATCCCTCAATCAATTACGGCTTTCAGGCGGTGCAATTGCTGCCGGGCAATATCGGCTATCTCCGCTTCGACAATTTCAGCGAGCCCGATGCTGCGTACCAGACCGCAACCTCTGCTCTGAAACTGCTGGAGAATGCTGACGGTCTCATCATCGATCTGCGCTACAACAATGGTGGCCATAACGAGCTTGGCCAGTTCATCGCCAGCCACCTCTTCTCGACCGAAGAGGATCATCTGTTCGTATCTTACTACTATAACAAGAATGGCAGTCGCATCGAGCGCGGGCAGTGGGCTCTAAGCGCCGTTCCCGGTCGCCGCCATCCTGATATGCCGGTGCATATCCTGACCAGCAATGTGACCTTCTCCGCTGCAGAATGGATGACCCATTCGCTACAAGAGCTTGGCAGGGTAACGGTCATTGGCGGGCAGACTGCCGGGGGTGGCCACCCTGTCGAACGCTTTGCGCTGTGCGATGATCTTTATGTGCAGGTGCCTATCGGGGAGCTTCGAGGCCCCAACGGTGGCGAGTTTGAAGGGGTGGGTGTGGCTCCTGATATTGCCGTGCCTTCGTATCGCGCGTTGCGTGTTTCGCATCTCCGCATGCTCGAAGGTTTAGGTAACAGCGCTCCCTCGATACCACGCGATTGGGCCATTGCAGAGGCGCGTGCGGCGATTGAAGGAGTTGATGTCTCCGATAGCTGGCTGCAAAGCGCAGCCGGTGAATATTCGGGCCGTGAGCTTGTGTTTGCAGACTCCGGCCTCAATTATCGCTGGGCAGACAGGTTCGAACTACGGCTTACACCGCTCAGTGAACGGCTGTTTCTGGTCGAAGGGACAGATAGTTATCGTATTGAGCTGCTGGGTGAGGGGACAAGCGTGACGGGCATTGCGCGCGTTTTCGCCGACGGGACCAGGCAGGTATATGAAAGATCACGCGAATGACGGATGAAGAAGCGCAGGCTGATCACGAACTGAGCTATCTCGGCAAGCATAGCGAACGTCTGAGTGACCTTATCGAGGAGCAGACTGCGCTTCTCTTTGCAGCAGCGGATATTTGCATCCCGGTGAAGTCCTGCTCGCTGCTCGAGGCGCTTTCGCAGTGTGAGCCGGCGGCCGCTTCCGATCTCGCGAATGCGCTGGGCCGTTCGCACCAGCTCATCATGCAAAAGCTGCCGAAGCTGGTTCAACTGGGACTGATCGAACGAAGCGAGGACCCCGATGATCGCAGGCGTTATCTTCTCACCGTTACGCCCGAAGGGCAGGCCCAGCTGGAACGTCTGGATCGTGTTATGCCCGATATCGCGGCGGCCTATCGCAAGATCGAGAGGGAAGTCGGCCCTGTGTTAGAGCCGATTGTTGCGATGACGCAAAAGTTGCTTGAGATAGGGCTGGCGGATCGGGTGGAGGACGCCCGGGAGAGCACCCGCTAAAACCCATCATTCAGCTATGTCTCTTGACTTGCGCCGCGCCTCGGCGGACCACTCGTTCTATGATGAAAACCATTTCAGCAGGTCTCGCCGCCCTCTCGCTCGCCGTGGCCATACCCGCCGCGGCACAGCTTTCCAACGATGAGTCGATCATCATCGCCACGGTGGAGAACCATCACGAGAGCGATATTGCGCTCCTCGAAACGATCACGAACATCAACTCCGGCACTCACAACCATGCCGGCGTGCTGCAAGTAGCCGAAGTGCTGATGCCGCAATTTGCGGCGCTGGGGTTCGATGTCGAATGGATCGACCAGAGCGCTGCGGGCCGGGCGGGGCACCTGTTCGCGCGTCGTGAGGGCAATCCGCAAGCGCCCAATATCCTGATGATCGGGCATCTCGATACGGTGTTCGAGCCGGAGAGTCCGTTCCAGACCTTCACCCGCGATGGTGACACGGCAGTCGGTCCCGGCGTTACCGACAACAAGGGCGGGGTCATAGTGATCCTGTCCGCCCTGCGTGCCATGCACGCGGCGGGTACGCTGGAAGGCGCCAATGTGGTCGTCGCGCTGACTGGTGATGAGGAGGATGCTGGCGATCCGCTCGATGTGTCGCGTGCGGACCTCTATGCCGCCGGCGAATGGGCAGATGTAGCGCTCGGCTTCGAAGGGCTCTCGGTCATCGATGGTCGCGACTATGGCGTAGTCGCACGGCGCAGCTCCAACAGCTGGACGTTGACGACGAGCGCGCAGAGCGGTCATTCCTCGGGCATTTTCAGCGAGCGCGCAGGCTACGGCGCGATTTACGAGATGGTGCGCATTCTCGACGCTTTCCGCTCGCAGCTGCCGGAAGAGAACCTGACCTACAACGTCGGTTTCATGGCCGGCGGGACTCCTGCTGAACTGGGAGAGGAAGCTCTCTCGGCTTCCGCCGTCGGCAAGACCAATATCATCCCCGATAGCGCCGTCGCTCGCGGTGATTTGCGCACGATCTCGCAAGATCAGACCGACCGTGTGGCGGCCGCGATGCAGGCGATTGTCGATGATCACTTGCCCGGCAGCGATGCTAGAATCGAATTTGCGTTCCGCTATCCGCCGATGTCACCCACCGAGGCAAACCGTGAATTGCTGGCGCAGCTCAATGCTATCAACGCCGACATGGGGCTGGAGGCGATGGAGGAATTCCCGCCTTCGCGCCGGGGTGCCGCCGACATCAGCTTTGTCGCGCCTCTGGTCGATGCAGCGCTTGCCGGAATGGGGCCGAACGGAGCAGGCAGCCACGCCGATGGCGAAAGCGTCGATCTGAACAGCATGATCCGCCAGGCGCAGCGCGCGGCCATTTTGATGAGTCGGCTTTCCGAGTAGCGCTTGGTTACCGGATTTTGCTTCTGCAACAGCCCACGTTCAGGTCGATGGACGCAATGGCAGCCCGGATATGAGTAACGAAGCACTCTTGCGTGGAATCTGGTTAATCTGCGTAGGCGCGACGCTGTGGTTTGCGCTTGTGCCACCGCAAATGGGTGGGTTGGGCGGTGCAGGCTATCACGGTGTAGCTTTCATGGTGCTCGGCCTGCTGACCCCCGCCGCCTTTCCGCGGCTAAGCCTTCTGCTCGTGTGGTTTGCGTTGTTGGCGCTTGGCGGCGCTATTGAGGTGGGTCAGGAATTTACCGACCTGGGGAGAAGCGGCGAATGGGCCGATATGCGCTTCAACACCATCGCTGCCACAGTTGGAGTGATCTATGCGTGGATCGGTCGTGTGCTGATCAAGCGCGTCCGCAATGAGAAGGCAAGCAGTGTTTCAAACGGATCAAGTGACTAGCATGGGGATTGCCCATCACATTCCGCAGCAATTGCTTCTTTGCATGCGCACAAGGTGTTGCGGATTGGCGGGTAAACTCATAACCCACGGGCAAGACGGCGATCCGCCGGAGATTAGAGAGTTGTTGCATTGACCAATTTTCGCAAATTCATAGTTCTTGGAGCTACAGCCTTGTTGACTGCTTGTGCCAGTCAGCCACCGCTGGGTGGGGCACCCGATGTTTCGGTTTCACAGGCTGAACTCCTCCCGATCCCGGGTCTTACCGATATGGCCGTGCCTGCCGAAACCGGATTGATCCGTCCTATGGATGTCATCCAGATCGACGTGTTCGGCATTGCAGACCTCAGCCGCGAAGTGCAGGTAGGCGCCAACGGCAATATCGATTTCCCTCTGGTTGGTTCGGTGGCGGCGGTTGGCCTCACCACTGAAGACCTTTCTGGCGTGCTCGAAGATCGTCTGCGGAATGCCTACGTCCGGGATCCTGATGTTACGTCCCGCATTACCGAACGGACGGACCAGCTGATGACGATCACTGGCGAAGTCGCGCGCCCTGGCCGTTTTGCCATCGCAGCCCCGATCACGCTGATGGAAGCGGTGGCCATGGGCGGTGGTCTGGATGAGTATGCCGACAGCCAGGAAGTGCTGATCTTCCGCACGGTGGGGGATGAGCGCTACATCGGCGTATACAACCTTGAAGGGATTCAGCGCGGCAATTACGCCGACCCAACGGTCTATCCGACCGATATCGTAATGGTGGGCGATTCTCCTGGCCGCCGACGCCTGCAAGAGGTTCTGGGCGTGGTCTCGGCGATCACATCACCGCTTATCCTGATCGAGCGTGCGCTGCGTTAGCTGCTTGGGCTGATGCAGGCTGGACCTATTCCGCTTCGTCAGCCCGCCGTACATCGACGATAACAACCGGATCGGCGAGCATTTGCCCCCGCATCCAGCCTTCACCCAGTTCGGGGTCGACGGGCATTGCGTGGATTGCCTGCACCACTTCCATGCCTTCGGTGACATAGCCGAAGACAGCATAGCCATGCCTCCACACGGGATCCTCCGCATCGGGGTCCGCATCAAGCCCGGTCTGGTCACCCAGCATGATCGAGAAGTCCGCATTGGCGGTGCCGGGTTCGCCCATTGCCATGCTGATGGCTCCCCGCGTGTGGGATAGGCCTGTTAGATTGGTCGGTTCATGCTCGATCCCGGGCAAGACCCGTTCCGGATCCCACTGCGCACCGCCTTGCAGCAGGCCATTTGGCTGTTCGCCCCAGTCGAGCTTCATCGCGCGATAGAACACGACGCCGTCCAGCCGGTCCTCATCGACATAACGCAGGAAATTGGCTGCGGTGATCGGCGCACGCTCGGTCTCCAGCGCGATAGTGATGTTGCCCATCGTTGTTTCGAGGACGACGGAGGTGGTTTCAAAGTCCGCTTCCTCGACCGCTGCCTCTTCCGGCGCGTCGGCAGCCATGTCCTGTGCGGCAAGGGGATGTGCGAACAAAAGCGCAGCCAGTGTGAATCGTTTCAACATGGCCGCGATAGTGCCTGACTTCACGCGAAGGTCAATCGATTGCCGCTAGCGCCGGAGCTCACCAGCGCAGCAGCTTCGGTCCGGTAAGCCAGCCGATCAGCGTCATGGCGAGCATTGGTAAGCAGTAAAATACGACCATATAGCCCATGCCGATTTCCGGGCAGAATGGCGCATATGCCGTCATCGCCACCGCACCGCCGAACAATCCGGCAACAGCCCCGGAACGCTTAAGATTGGTCGGGGCGAGCGCGCGCATCGCGAATACCGCTCCGCCGAAGGCAAGCGGGCTCATAACCGCCATGGCGGTGAGGCATTGCGCCCACGTTTCGCCTGCCACATTGGGGCCGATGATGGCGAGTTCGAAAGCGAGCAGGGCGGCAACCGGCACGAAGGGCAAAGCCACGGCAGCCATCGCCCAGCGTGAACGTCGACCCGGCTTGCCAAGAATCCAGAGCGCCGCCGCACAGAGCAGCAGCAGTGACATGGAGAAGCCCCATTTCACCAGCATTGGGCCCCAGCCATAAAGCTCAACGCTCAGGAAAGGATCGCTGAACGCCAGTACCACGCCAACAGCGCACAGCGCGATGACTGCGATGATCGGCAATGCAAACAGCGAAAGCGGATTGCGTGCTGGCAGGGCGCTTTCCTGCGCCAACTGATCAATGAGAGATTGTGTATCGGTCATTGGTCCTGTTCTTCCACGATTTCCTTCAGGCGCAGCATGCCGCGATGCACGCGCAGCTTCATCGCCGATGTGCCGATGCCTATTCGTGTCGCGGCTTCCTTGTTCGTCATGCCTTCGATGTGCGTCATACGGATTGCCTCTGCCTGCGCCTCCGGCAATTCGCTGAGCAGCGCTGCAATATCGACCTGCGCAAAGCTGTCCGCATCCACGGCCATGTCGGCCTCGTCATCCAGCACCACTTTGCTGCGGCCGCGTTTGCGCCAGTGATCGACCAGCTTGTAGTTGGCGATCGCATACATCCACGGCCCCACCGGACGGTCAGGGTCCAGCGTGTGGCGCTTTTCATGCAAGGCGATCAGACATTCCTGCAACACGTCTTCCAGTTCACTATCATTGCCGATCTTGCGCGCGAGCATAGCACGGACGCGACCGGTCGCCTCGGCAAGAAATTGCCGGTATGCCCCCTGGTCGCCCCCGCGCGCTGCCTGCATCAGGCTGTCGAGCGCATCGGCATTATTGCTCATCTGACTGGCGTTTCGTCCCATCGGCTGCATTGGTTACACCAGATTTCGAAAAATTCGAGCAGCTTGTGGCGATTTCGCCGGATTGCATTCACTGGTCATTCAGATTACAGATGTAATCGAAAGTAAATCAATCCAGCCGTCTGGGAGGACGCCGTGGCTTCGAAAGACGAATCTCAAAACGCAGAACGCATTAGTGAGGCCGAACACGCGGTGATGGAAGTGCTGTGGCACGAAAGCCCGTTAAGCGCTGCCGATGTATGCGATGTCGTGTGCAAGGAACGTGGCTGGTCTATCCCGACAGTCAAGACGCTGCTTTCGCGGCTGGTTTCCAAAGGCGCACTTTCGACAGAGCCTGATGGTCGCCGCTTCCTCTATTCGCCGCTGATCGAACGCTCCGCCTATGTCGGAACCGAAAGCAAGCGGCTGGTTGAACGCCTTTTTGGAGGGCGCGCGGCACCTCTGTTTGCGCATCTCGCGCAGACCGAAGCTCTAAGCGCCGATGATATCGCGGAAATCGAGCGTCTCCTGAAGGAGATGAAGAAATGAGCGGGCTGGAGGGGATCGCTATGTCGGACTGGATGATCGACACATTTGTTTATACCGCTTTGCTGATTGGTGTCGTGCTGTTGGTCCGTCGCCCCGTTACGCAGCATTTCGGGCCGCAGATCGCCTATGCGCTGTGGGCGCTGCCGCTGCTCCGTTTCATTATGCCGCCGATAGTGCTGCCTGCATGGATGGCGCCTGCACCAGAGCCGGCCGTACCGGCAGCTGCGGACACTGCCGGCACTGCTGAAACCGGCGAAGCCTTGCTCTTCATCCTGCCAGAAACCACTGCTTCTGCCGGAACCGCAGCGCCGGCTGCGGCGGTGGATGTCACTAGCCTGCTGCTTCCGCTGTGGCTTGGTGGCGCCCTTGTTTTCATGGGCTGGCGTATACGTGACTATTACCGCATGCGTCGTGATCTGCTGGCAGAGGCGCGCCCGGTGGGTGAAACGGGCAAGATTCGTCTCGTCGAAACCCCTGCCGTTTCTGCGCCCGTCGCGTTCGGGATCCGTGACAAGGTTGTAGCGCTGCCGGTAGACTTTATGGCGCTGCTCGATGTGAATGCTCGCGACATGGCGATTGACCATGAGCTGGAGCACCATCGCGGCCATGATCTTCTCGCCAATATTGCGGCGCAGCCGCTGTTGGCTTTGCACTGGTTCAATCCGCTCGCCTGGTGGGGCTGGCGAGCCATGCGCAGGGATCAGGAGGCAGCGTGCGATGCGCGTGTTGTCGCCGGTCGTGCGCGGTCGGAAAGAGCTGCCTATGCCGAAGTGATCGCGGGCTTTGCCGCTGGTGAACACCTCGCTCTGGCTGCTCCGATGGCCTGTCCGGTGCTGGGCGAGAAGTCCATTATTCACCGTTTGAGGAGCCTCACCATGAATGACGTATCCAGCAGCCGCCGTAAACTCGGCATCGCTGCAATCACCACCACCGCGCTTGCGCTGCCGCTAACCGCTTCGATCAGTTATGCGGCCGCGGACGCGCCCCAACTTCCGTTTGCGCAGGAAGCGCCAGAGGCACCTGAAGCGCCTCAGCCGCCTGCAGCCCCTGCTGCACCCGAATGGCAGGACGGCGACTATGAGTGGGAAGACGAAGACGGCAACCGTCGGATCGTTATCCGGACTGTCACCGGTGAAGATGGAGAGCGCCACGTAATGCGCCGCGTTATCCGTCACAACGGTGAGGACCACGAACATGAAATGAGCGAGGAAGAGGTCGCCGAACTTATGGCCGAGGTCGAAGCCGAACTGGCTGACCTTGATATCGAACTCGCGAATCTGGATGGAATGATCGAAGAGCAGATCGCTTTCGCCATGCGCATGAGTGAAGAAGCTGGCGAGATGTCCAATCGCGTGATGATCTTCCGTGAAGGCGACGGGCGCGCACGCGCTGCAAATATGCGCTGCGATGGCGAGAATACCGTTGTCGAGCGTGAACTGGATGACGGTCGCACTGCGCTGATGATCTGTCAGTCGCAGATCAACGCCGAAGCTGCCGAGGGGATTGAAGAAGCGATCTCTGAAATTCGCAACGATCCGGATGTTCCTGCAGAAATGCGTGAACGCATCATCCGTCAGCTGGAGCGCTCGATTGAGCGTATGCGGGCCCGTCAGGTATCCTTCCGTGCAACGCCCAAGGCGCCGCGCGCACCTGCTGTACCAGAGGTTCGCCGCACTACGGTAAGCTTCGATGCCTCTGCACTCGCGCCGCGCGCCATTCCGATGGTCAGCCCGGTCACCGGCGTGTCGATGGCTCCGAACCACGAACCCGATTGCGAAGAGGAGCACACCGTTCCTGTCGCGCGCACCAGCGCCTGACCTGACCGAACAAACAAAAAAGGGGTGTGCGGATTAATCCGCACACCCCTTTTTGTTGTCTTCGATTAGCGGTCAGCTGGGCGAGAAATAGCGGTCATCGCAGGCTTCGTCGTCACTCGTTTGCATGCCAAGGCGAAGCGCTTCCATGCGTTGTTGACTGGTGCCGTGGGTGAAGCTCTCCTGGCTCATACGACCACCAGTCAGGCGATCGTCACCAATCGATGCTGCAGCCTGCATGCCTTCCTCGAAATCGTCGGCATCGAGCAGGTTGCGGTTGCGACCGGCCCAGACGCCGGCATAGCAATCGGCGTGTAGCTCCATCAGTACGTTCAGCTGGTTGGCGCGGCGCGGATTTTGCTGTTGCGCGCTGCGGATCTGGCCAGAGAGTCCGGTGATCGTTTGCACATGGTGCGCATACTCGTGCGCCACGACATAGACGCGCGCAAAGTCACCGCGCGTACCGGACATACGGGCGAGCTGATCGTAAAAACCAATATCGATATACATGGTCTCGTCTGCCGGGCAGTAGAACGGGCCCATGCCGATATTTCCTGTACCACAGCCGGTGCGGAATTGGCGGGCAGTGGCGAATTCGAGGCGCGGCTGGCGGTACTGACTGCCGATGCCTGCCTCACGGAAACGCGCTTCCCACGTCTCGTTGAGCGAGGTGAGGGCGGCACAGGTCTCGCTTGCATACTGGTTGGAGGAGCAGATCGCCTGTTCGTCCTCGCTTGCGGTGACTTCTTGCCCGCCGCCGCTGCCTTCAAGCTGACCGATCATCTGTGCCGGGTCCGCGCCGAAGATGAGCGCGCCGATCAAAACGATCACAATGGCGCCGCAGCCGACCGACTTGCCGCCCATTCCGCCGCCACGACCGCCCGTGGTGCCAACGTTGATTTTGTTAGTATCGAATGGATTTAGTCTCATTGGTCCCTCATTTCCCGGATGTGGCCACATTTCACTGGACGCGAAATGCCACACTATTAGGACCCGTCATGAATTCAAATTCATGGAGAATCAAATGTTCCTCGCCGGAAAGCGCGCACTCGTCACCGGATCCACATCTGGAATTGGCCTCGCCATTGCACGTGCGCTGGCGGCTGAAGGGGCAGAGGTCGTGCTCAACGGCTTTGGAGACGAAGCCGAGATTGCCAAGCTGTGCGAGGAACTGGGCGCGACACATTCGGGAGCGAACTTGCTGAAGGTTGACGAGATCGAGGCGATGATGGCGGAAGCAGGCCCGCTCGATATTCTCGTCAACAACGCAGGCATGCAGCATGTCAGCCCGGTGGAGGAGTTCCCGCTCGACAAGTGGGAGCTGATCATCGGCCTCAACCTTTCCGCCGTGTTCCATACCACGCGCCTCGCCGTGCCTGCGATGAAGGAAAAGGGCTGGGGCCGCGTGATCAACACCGCGAGCGCGCATTCCAAGCAGGCGAGCCCGTTCAAAAGCGCATATGTCGCGAGCAAGCACGGTGTGGCGGGTTTCACCAAGACAATCGCGTTGGAGCTGGCACAAAGCGGCGTGACCGCCAATTGCATCAGCCCTGGCTACGTCTGGACTCCGCTGGTCGAAAACCAGATCCCTGACACCATGAAAGCCCGAGGCATGACAGAGGAGCAGGTGAAGAACGACGTCCTCCTCGCCAAGCAACCGACGAAGCGCTTTGTACAAGTCGAGGAAGTAGGGGCACTAGCCGTATTCCTGTGCCGCGATGAAGCGGGCAATATCACCGGTGCCAACTACAGCATCGACGGCGGCTGGACTGCGGAGTGATTAGGCCGCTGTGGGAGTCTGGCTGCGGAGTGTTTGCTTTGTTTGCGGCCATCGGATTGGTGCTTTTTGGCTTGCTCTATCTGGTCAATGCTGGGCCAACGAAGAGAGCGTTCGGTGAAGTTGTCTATATTGGCACCGTCGCTAGTGGAGATGGCGACACACCGATTTTACGAGTGATGCTTGAGAACGGCAACGAGCTTCAAGTTGCAGGACATCGGAGCGCGTTTCGGGGGTGCCGGATTGGCGACCAAGTCGAGGTCATCAGCCGAGGTTTACGCACCACGCTCGGCGCAGCGGGTTGCTCCGCTTTCCGGCACGCGATGCCGGTGTCGAGCGAGCGGACCGCCTGCGAGAGGGTTGTCGAGTCGGTAGTCCAAGCGGGGCGTTACACTCGCAATATCATCAACGGTTGCGGCCATGCCTCGGACGAAGACGCACCGAACTATTTCGTCGTTCGCCTGAACACCCACTGCAGAGAAGAAATATGCGGTAGCGTGCTGTTGGGTTGGTTCGCAGTAAACAAACAATCGGGCCGCGTATTCAATTGGGATGTGGGCGAGGGTCAGGTTGCAGGCGAAGTGGCCAGCATCGAGCAGCAGTAGAATTCCCCTCACAACCCCCTTGGCGAATCACCCCCTTTTATGACAGAGGGCCGGATGGCTCACACAACTGACATTCGTACCGGTCTTACTTTCGACGATGTGCTCCTCCAGCCCGCCGAAAGCGACATCCTGCCGTCGCAGGCTTCCACCAAGACACAGCTGACCAAGGCTATCGCGCTCAACATCCCCGTTCTCAGCGCGGCGATGGATACGGTGACGGAGGCCGAAATGGCTATCGTCATGGCGCAGATGGGCGGCATCGGCGTGCTCCATCGCAACCTGACGGTCGAGGAACAGTGCGACGCGGTGCGCCGGGTCAAGCGCTTTGAAAGCGGCATGGTCGTCAACCCGATCACGATCACTCCCGATGCGACATTGGGGGATGCTCAGATGCTGATGGACCAGCACAAGATCAGCGGCATTCCGGTGACCGCGCCCGATGGCAAGCTCGTCGGCATCCTCACCAACCGCGACGTGCGCTTTGCCGACAATCCACGTCAGCCGGTGAAGGAACTGATGACGAGCGAGAACCTCGCCACGGTCTCCGAAGGCGTGAGTCAGGAAGAGGCGCGCAAGATCCTCCACCAACGCCGGATCGAGAAGCTGCTGGTTGTCGATGGCGACAACAAATGCGTCGGCCTGATAACCGTGAAGGATATCGAGAAGGCCGTGCTCAATCCCGATGCGACCAAGGATGAAGGCGGCCGCCTGCGCGTGGCTGCGGCATCGACCGTGGGTGACAAGGGCTTCGAGCGGACAGAGGCGCTTGTCGAGGCCGGATGCGATGTCGTGATCATCGATACCGCGCATGGCCACAACAAAGCTGTGGGCGAAGCCGTGAAACGCGCGAAGGCTTTGTCAGATACCGTGCAGATTGTCGCCGGTAACGTTGCGACGGCGGAAGCGACCAAGGCGCTTGTCGATGCGGGCGCAGATGCGGTGAAGGTCGGCATCGGCCCGGGATCTATCTGTACCACGCGTATTGTCGCAGGCGTCGGCGTGCCTCAGCTTACCGCGATCATGGATGCGGCGAGCGCGGCGGGCGATGTGCCGATTATTGCCGATGGTGGTCTGCGTACCTCAGGCGATGCGGCAAAGGCGCTCGCAGCAGGCGCTTCGACCGTAATGGTCGGATCCTTGCTTGCGGGTACCGAGGAAGCTCCGGGCGAGACATTCCTGTATCAGGGGCGTGCGTACAAGTCCTATCGTGGGATGGGCAGCGTGGGCGCAATGGCGCGCGGTTCGGCGGACCGGTATTTTCAGGCGGACATCAAGGACCAGATGAAGCTGGTGCCTGAAGGGATCGAAGGGCAGGTGCCCTATAAGGGCCCCGCGCGCGACGTGGTTCACCAGCTCGTCGGCGGGGTGAAGGCAGCCATGGGATATACCGGCAGCGCGACCATTCGCGATCTGCGCGAGCGCGGCCAGTTCATCCGCATCACCAATGCCGGCCTGAGCGAAAGCCACGTCCACGACGTGAGCATCACCCGCGAAGCTCCGAACTACCCGACGCGGTAGAGCAAGGCAGTGACACCTTCCGCAAGAGTTCAGGCCGCTATCGAAGTGCTCGATGGCGTGATCGACGCCGCCCGTAGGCAGGGGCCGCCTGCTGACCGGCTGATTGCGCAGTGGTTCAAGGACCACCGCTTCGCCGGATCGAAGGACAAGCGCGCCATTCGCGAGCTGGTTTACGACGCTATCCGTGCCTGCGGGCCGGTGCCATCGAGTGGTCGGGCGGCGATGCTCGGGATGGTCGAGGAGAACCGTGAGGACCTACGCACACTGTTCGACGGCGAAGGCTACGGCCCGCAGCCGATCGGCGAGGGCGAGCCCGTTGCCGAGGGCGGGGTTGCGCCTGAATGGCTCGAAGACCGTCTGATCGCTTCGGGAGTTTCGCAGGAGGAGGCAGAAAGCCTGCTCACCCGCGCGCCGCTCGATACGCGCATCAACAGGCTCAAGGTCACTGGAGAAATTGGTGCTTTGCCGGAGGCGGGCGAGCCGATAGGCGGGCTTGATGCCTTGCGTTTCCCCACGGGAACGCGCGTTGAGGACTGGGATGCCTACGCAAATGGTCTGATCGAAGTGCAGGACGCGGGCAGTCAGACTGCTTGTATGGCCGTCGCTGCCGCTCCGGGCGAAACCGTAATCGATCTTTGCGCAGGAGCAGGGGGTAAAACGCTCGCTCTGGCGGCTGCAATGCAAAACAAAGGCACATTGATCGCCGCCGATACCGACCGCCGTCGTCTCGGTCAGCTTGGCCCGCGCGCCGAACGGGCGGGGGCGACTATTGCCGAGACCATTTTGCTCAACCCGGGACAGGAAGCCGAAGCGCTTGCAGCGTGGCAGGGCAAGGCAGACCACGTGCTGATCGATGCGCCGTGTTCGGGCACGGGCACCTGGCGGCGAAATCCGGAGGCACGCTGGCGGCTTACCCCGCGGGAGCTGGAGAGGCTTACCACCCTGCAAGCGCGGCTGCTGCAACTTGGTGCAGAACTGCTGAAGCCCGGCGGTCACCTTACTTACGTCACGTGCTCACTGCTCGACGAGGAGGGGAAGGACCAAGTCGCCGCGTTTTTTGCTAACAACACCGATTGGCGGTCCGCCACGCCCAAGCTACCGCTCGGAGCGCCGCATGGCGAAGGAATCCGCCTCAGCCCGCACCGTGACGGGACGGACGGATTTTTCATCGCACGTCTAGGTAAAGCGTGATACCTCAACCGCCGATGACCGAGAAATATCCCGCCAAGGTCAAGGAGACAATCATGCGTTTCGCACCCGCCGCCGCCGCCCTTTCGCTTTTCGCAGCGGTTAGCGCCAGTGTGGGACACGCCAGTACATACGATCCCGATCCGCGCGCTGTAGCGCTTGTCGCAGAGGGTGAAGCGCTGCTGGCTGAAGGCGATGCACAGGGTGCGATTGATGCCTACGAGGCTGCACTGGTGATCGATCCTGGATATACGCAGGTCTATATCGAGCTGGCCGAGGCTGCGCGGGCTGAAGGTCTGCAGGGCAAGGCGATCCACTACTACCGCGAAGCGCAGGAACGCGATCCGGAAAACCTCGCCGCGATTTCGGGCGAGGGTGAGGCAATGGTGGAGAAGGGCGCGCTTTCGGCCGCCCGCGAGAATCTGGCAGAGTTGCAGAGCCTGTGCGGTGACGGTTGCGCAGAAACGCAGCAGCTTGCCGCGGCAATTCAGGCCGGCCCGCCGGTTATGACTGCTGAGGTGGTCGACCCGACCGAAGATGTGACGCAGAACTGATCTAGCGTCATCCCAGCGAAAGCTGGGATCGGGTTGATTTTGGAGCTTTGCTTACAGCGATCCCAGCTTTCGCTGGGATGACGGGGGTTCACAAGCGGGATTTAAAATCATCCACAACTCGCTGATAAACATCACGTTTGAACGGCACTATCAGTTCTGGTAGCAAGTCAGGCTCGACCCACTTCCATTCGCAAAACTCGGGGTGCTTGTGCGCCTCCAGATTGATGTCTGAATCATCTCCGGTGAACCGCACCAGGAACCATGCCTGACGCTGGCCGACATATTTTCCACCCCACAGCTTGCCATGTAGCTCGGGCGGCAAGTCGTAGAACAGCTCGCCTTCCATTTGGTGCACGACTTGCAGGTGATCGGGCGCAACGCCTGTCTCCTCCCCCAGTTCACGCAGCATGGCTTCGACCAGATCCTCTCCGTCATCCACGCCGCCCTGGGGCATTTGCCACCAGTCGCCTTCACGGTTGTCGATGCGCTTGCCAACGAAGGCCTCGCCCGCTGCGTTGATCATCATCGTGCCAACGCACGGGCGGTATTTGCTGCGATCTGGTGTGCTCATTCACCGGCTTTAGCGTCGGTGGGGGACGGGTAAAAGCTGCCTATTGCCCTTTGGACAGAAAAACTTGATTGTCTCGACAGGTTTGGGAACCTAGGTGCCAGCCCGAATAGCAATGAGCGCCCGCAGCGGCGCGGCAGGAAGAAATTGTATGGCAAGCCAAGTCGCCGAAACACGGTCGGATCTTTCACAACAGGATGCGGTGGTTGTCCGTTTCGCCGGTGACAGCGGCGACGGGATGCAGTTGACGGGTGGTCAGTTTACGCTTTCCACCGCGCTGGCAGGCAATGACCTCGCGACTTTCCCCGATTTCCCCGCCGAGATCCGCGCGCCGCAGGGTACGCTGTTTGGCGTTTCCGCCTTCCAGATCAACTTCGGCGCACGTGAAGTGGATACCGCAGGTGACGCGCCCGATGTGCTGGTGGCGATGAACCCTGCAGCGCTGAAAGTGAACCTGCCAGCGCTGAAGCCCGGTGGACTGGTGATTGTCGACACCGGGGAATTCTCGAAGCGTAATCTCGACAAGGCGAAATACGATGTCAGCCCGCTGGAGGATGATACTCTCGCCAAGTTCGATGTGCTGAAGCTCGATATCAGCGCTATGACGGTAGAAGCGGTGAAGCCTTTCGGCCTCGGCAACAAGGATGCGCTGCGCTGCAAGAACATGTGGACGCTGGGCCTCGCGCTGTGGATGTTCGACCGCGAGCGCGGTCCGCTGCAGGACTGGCTGCGCACCAAGTTCAAGAACAAGCCGGACATTGCCGACGCCAATATCGCCGCGCTCGATGCAGGGCATGCCTATGGCGAGACGGCAGAGCTGGCCGGGCCGCTGCGGCAGGTCCATCTCGATCCGGTACCGACTGCGCCGGGGCTCTATCGCACCGTGACAGGGGCGGAGGCGGTGTCGCTTGGCCTTGTGGCGGGTGCGCGGCTGCTTCAGCTGCCGATGTTCTTCGGCGGCTATCCGATCACGCCGGCCTCGGCGATCCTGCACCATCTCGCCAAGCTGAAAGAATTCAACGTCACCACCTTCCAGGCAGAAGACGAGATTGCCGCAATCTGCGCCGCCATCGGGGCGAGCTACGCGGGCTCGCTCGGTGTCACCTCGTCGTCCGGCCCCGGCATTGCGCTGAAAGGCGAGGCGATGGGCCTCGGCATAATGACCGAGCTACCGCTGGTGATCGTCAACTCACAGCGCGGTGGTCCTTCAACAGGCCTTCCGACCAAGACCGAGCAGAGCGATCTCTACCAGGCCGTCTATGGCCGCAATGGCGATGCTCCCATGCCTGTCATTGCGGCTCGCAGCCCTTCGGATGCGTTCGAATGCGCGATCGAGGCCTGCCGCATTGCAGTGGAGTACATGACCCCAGTCATGCTGTTGACAGACGGCTATATCGCCAATGCCAGCGAGCCGTGGCTGGTGCCCGATCCCGAGAGTTATGAAAGCACTCCTGTCGCGTTCCTGCAGGAGAAGAACGCAAAGAATGCTGAGGGGGATGACGAGCTCCTCCCTTACAAGCGCAACGCAAAGGGCGCACGCCCGTGGATCAAGCCGGGCACGCCGGGCCTGATGCACCGTATCGGCGGGATCGAAAAGGCGGTGGACACCGGGCATATCGATTACTCACCGGACAACCATCAGGCGATGACCGATGCGCGCATGAACAAGATCGCCAACATCGCAGTGGCCGATCAGAACGTGTGCGTGGGTGAGGCTGGCGGCAAGCTGGCCGTTGTCGGCTGGGGGTCGACCTACGGTCCGGTCCATCAGGCCGTGACCCGCTCGCGCAAGAAGGACCTCGACGTCAGCCATATCCATGTGCGCAATATCTGGCCGATGCCCGCCAATCTGGGTGATTTGCTCAAGAGCTATGACCACGTGCTGGTGCCCGAAATGAACACTGGCCAGTTCAAGACACTGCTGCGCGACCAGTTCCTCGTCGATGCCACGCCGCTTACCAAAACGAGCGGCCAGCCATTCGCCATTGCCGAACTGGAAGAGGCGATCGGCAAGTATTTTGATGGCATCCCCGACAATGAAGGCGGTCAGGTCGAGGTTAACGATGACCAGCTACCCAGCCCGCTTGGAGACGACGCATGAACGCTCCCGTAAAGATCGAAACCACTCTCAAGGACTGGGAAACCGACCAGGAAGTGCGTTGGTGCCCCGGTTGCGGGGACTATGCGATTCTGAAAGCGGTACAGCGCACGCTGCCGCAGCTTGGATGTGATCCGTCCAACACCTGTTTCATCAGCGGTATCGGCTGTTCCAGCCGCTTCCCCTATTACATCGAGAGCTACGGCTTCCACACTATCCACGGCCGCGCACCGGCGGTGGCCACGGGCGTCAAGCTGGCCAATCCGGATCTGGATGTGTGGCTGGTGACGGGTGATGGCGACGGACTTTCCATTGGCGGCAATCACTTGATGCACGTGCTGCGCCGTAACGTGAACATGCAGATCATGCTGTTCAACAACGAGATTTATGGTCTGACAAAGGGGCAGTATTCACCGACCAGCCGGCCGGGCACCACAAGTCCCTCAACGCCGGCCGGATCGATTGACCGCCCGACTGAGCCATGTGCCTTCGCGCTGGGCGCGGGCGCGCGCTTTGTGGCACGCGGTTTCGACGTGTCGAAAAAGTTACCTGAAGTTCTGAAAGCGGCTCACGCGCACAAGGGTGCTGCCTTTATCGAAATCTTCCAGAATTGCATCGTCTACAACAAGGACGTGTTCAACGAATTCGCTGCCCCGAAGGGCGCGGAAGACCAGCAGTTGTGGCTGGAAGACGGAGAGCCGATGCTTTTCGCCAAGGGCGAGAAGGGCATCACGCTAAATCACAATACGCTGCGGCTTGAAGTCGTGGATGTCGTCGACGGAGATTGGGAAGCGGCCAAGGTCATCCGTCATGACGTCACCAACCGCGCAGTCGCGCACATGCTGGTGGAGCTTCCGTTCGGCGAATTCCCGAAGGCACTTGGCGTTTTGTATGACGATCCACGTCCGGCTTTCGAAGAACAGGTCGTCGAGGAAAACCGCAGGTTGAGCGAGGGCAAGGAGCCCGACCTGGCTGCGCTTCTGGCGAAGGGGCAGACTTGGTCGGTGGAAGGCTGATTCTGCGTGGATAATCTCACGCATTCGCTGGTCGGGGCGCTGATCGGGCAGACGGGCCTGAAGAAGAAAACCGGGCTGGCCATGCCCGCGCTCATCATCGGTGCGAACCTGCCCGATGTGGATGCGGCGTGCTTCTTCTGGCTCGAAGGGACCGAGCATCTTGGCTTCCGCCGCGGAATAACCCACGGACCGCCCGCGCTGGTGTTATTGCCGCTGATACTGGCGGGTCTGTTATGGGGCTGGGACCGCTTGCAAGCCTCGCGGGGGAAGCGGCCCGAGGGGAGGGTGCCCGTCCATTTCGGCTGGCTTTACGGACTGGCTTTCCTCGGCTGCTTGACCCACCCGGCACTCGATTGGCTCAATGTCTACGGCATCCGCCTGCTCGAACCGTTCTCGAGCCAGTGGTTCTATGGCGATACCCTGTTCATTATCGATGTGTGGCTGTGGGGCTTGATGGGGCTTGGGTTGTGGTGGTCGCTGCGCAAGGAGAAGCGCGGTGGTGACTGGCGCAAGACTGCGCGTGTCGTCTTGGCGGCTGCGCTGGCTTATATTGGGATGAATGCGGGGATTACGACGTGGCAGGAACGCACGAACGCGGACTGGAACTATGAAGCGATTGCCAGCCCTGTACCTTTAGTATTTTGGGACCGAGAGGTTATTCTCGAGGGAGACTACCACACTTGGTTCTATGCCAAATCAGGCGTCCGCAACCCTCAAGTTTCCATCGTTCCTGAAGATTCCTATTGTGTTTGGCCTGATCTGTCCGATGCGCGGAAAACAAACTCTCAGCTGGACGCGTTTCTCTTCTGGTCTCGTACACCGTTTGCAGAGCGCGCAGAGGACGGCTCGATAATCCTGCGCGACGCTCGCTTCTACGATCCTAGAGCGCGTGACCGTTTCTCGCTCGCACTTCCCAATTTTGAATGCGTGGAACTGCTCTCGACAATACCGCGTTAGCACTAAAGAACTCCGCTCGTCCTGAGCCTGTCGAAGGACCGCTTTTTCTTCTGGCGCCGCGCGGAAAGTAACGACGACCCTTCGACAGGCTCAGGGTGAGCGGGGACTAGTTTTGAGCAAACCACAAATCGTCTGGCTGCGGCGTGATCTGCGCCTGTGCGACCAGGCCGCCTTCCATGCCGCCGCGCAGGCCGGGCCGGTTATTCCGGTGTTCATTCTTGATGACGAGACACCGGGCGATCACAAGATGGGCGGGGCGAGCCGGTGGCGGTTGCATCATGCTCTGGAAGCGCTCGAAAAGGACCTTGCGCGGCACCATTCCAAGCTTGTCCTGCGGCGTGGCAAGGCAACCGATGTCCTGCCCAAATTGGTCGAGGAAACTGGCGCAGAGGCGGTCCACGCCATCCGCCATTACGAGCCTTGGTGGCGCAAGGCGCAAGGCGAATTGAAGGAAAAGGTCGCACTCGAATTGCACGATGGAAACTACCTGCTTCCGCCCGGCACCGTGCGGACAGGATCGGGCGGGGAGTACAAGATCTACACCCCGTTCAAGAACGCCATGTTTGCTGCGATCGATGGCTTCGATATCCTGCCCGAACCGAGCCTTTCCAGCCTGGATAATTGGCCGGACAGCGACAGCCTCTTCGACCTCGATTTGCTTCCGACCACCCCAGACTGGGCCGGTGGTATGCGCGAATTCTGGGGCGAGGACTTCGGTACAGCGGCAGCGATGCAGCGGTTCAAGGACTACCTCGACCAGGTCTCCGACTATGATGAGAAGCGCAACCTGCCGAGCATTCACGGCACCAGCCGCATGTCACCCTATCTGCACTTCGGCGAAGTATCTCCGCGCATGCTGTGGGAGGCGATGAGCCGCTACACCTCTGAAGGCGCGACCATTTTCCGGCAAGAACTGGTCTGGCGCGACTATGCGCAGAATGTCATCTGCCAGTTCCCCAAATACGGGGTGGAGCCGTACCGCGATGGTTACGAAGAGAGCTTCTGGCGCAATCCCAATCGCGGTGACGTCATTCAGTCAGAACTGGAGGCGTGGCAGCAAGGGCGGACGGGCTACCCCATTGTCGATGCCGGCATGCGCGAGCTCTGGGCAACGGGCTGGATGCACAATCGCGTACGGATGATCTGCGCAAGTTTCCTGATCAAGCATCTGCTGATCAACTGGACGCATGGCGAGCGATGGTTCTGGGACACGCTGTGCGATGCGGACTACGGCTCCAACGCCACCAACTGGCAATGGGTGAGCGGCACCGGCGTGGACAGTAACATGTTCGTGCGGATCATGGCACCGCTCTCGCAATCGGAGAAGTTCGATGCGGGCGACTACATCCGCCAATGGGTGCCCGAACTGGCCGATCTGGATGACCCGTACATTCACGATCCCGAGGAGAACGGCTGTAAGCCGGCCGATTACCCGTCCAAGATCATCGGGCACAAGGAAGCGCGCGAGCGGGCGCTTTCCTCCTATCGCGCCGCAAAAGCCTGAACGAACCTCTCAGGGTCTGGGTCTTGGTATCATCCGACCGGAAATCATGAGGGCGATAACCGGCAGGATCAGCGCACCGAGCACCATCCACCAGGGATGCGGGAACATCTGTGTAGTGAAGACGCTGGCTCCGATCATCAGGGCAATGACGAGCCAGGATGGCCAGCTAGTCGCACCAAGTTTGCGCGCTGTCCATGATCCGGCAAAGGCCCCAAGGAACCACGCGATCATCACCGCTACTTTGGCAGCAGCCGGGATTTCCTGCATGATTCGAGCCTGATCTTCGGGGTTGGTAATATCGAGCCCTTCGGGTGGCGGGAATATCGCGTGTCCGGCCATTTCGACGATGCCAACGGTGACACCTGCCACGATAACGCCAACCACAGCGGCGACGATGTTCTTGAGCAATGGATTGTCCATGATCTTCCCCTCCGGCGGGATTGCTAACAGAAGAATGTTGCGTAGCAAATCCTCGCTCCTTGCTCTGACTTCTACGGGGCGGCATAAAACGCCGCGATGGCTAGCCGGAATGAACGAGGCGGAGTGCTGCTCCAGAGCGGGCAGCGATACGGGGGCAAACCCGGTCTGCTGGCACGTGCGTTTGCGCCTGCCGCGGGCAAGATACTCGACCGGATTGATGCAGGATTGGAGAAGGGCACCCTCTACGGCGTCTTTCCTGATGGGTCTCGCCGGACGCTGGGCGGCTGCGCACCCGGGTTTGAATGCGAGGTGCACCTGCACGATTGGCGTGGATTGATGCGGATCGCCACGGGCGGTTCGATCGGCCTCTATCAGGCGTGGGAAGCTGGTGAATGGTCTTGCGAAGACCCGGTCAGCTTTTTCGCGCTGTTTGTCGAGAATGCTGACGCGATGGGCGATGTTGCGCGGGCCAAGGGGCCATGGCGGTGGGCGGCAAAGGCCCTTCACGCGCTTAATCGCAACACCAAGGCGCAGGCGGAAAAGAACATCCACGCGCATTACGACCTCGGCAACGATTTCTACGCTGCTTGGCTCGACCCAACGATGAGCTATTCCAGCGCATATCGCCTCGCGGACAATGAACTTGAAGCCGCGCAACGTCGCAAATGGGAACGGCTTGCAGAGCGCGTTGGCTCGCCGGAGAGTGTGCTGGAAATCGGGTGTGGCTGGGGCGCATTGTCAGGTCACTTCGCCGCCAAAGGCGCGCGTGTCGATGCCATTAGCCTTTCGGATGAGCAGCTTGCATGGGCGCGCGAGCACCATCCGGGTGTCCAGTTCCTCAAGCAGGACTACCGCGACACTTCGGGCCAGTTCGATGCCATCGTCAGCGTCGAGATGGTTGAGGCGCTGGGGCGCGAATACTGGCCGACCTTCATGGATTGCGTCGCGCGCAACCTGAAGCCGGGCGGGCGCGCTGCGATCCAGTTTATCGCCATGCGGGACGAGCTGTTCGATGCCTATGCCAAGAGCGCCGACTTCATCCAGGCTTACATCTTTCCCGGTGGTTTGCTGATCCGCACCAGCGAATTTCGCGCACTGGCCGAGGAGCGGGGGCTCAACTGGCAAGACCAGGAAGATTTCGGGATCGACTATGCCGAAACGCTCAAGCTCTGGCGGACACGCTTTGATGCAGCGGCAGAGGCCGGAATGCTTCCCGACGGATTTGACACAAAGTTTCGTGACTTGTGGCGGTTCTATCTGATGTATTGCGAAGGCGGTTTCCGCGGTGGCGGCATCACGGTGAGCCAGGTGACATTGGTGAAAAAGGGAGCAGGCGAATGATAAAGTGGATCGGCGGAGTGGTGCTGGCCTTGCTGGTAGTAGGCGGCATCTTCGTGGCGACGCTCACCGATGAACAACGCGCGGTCCTCGCCAGCATGCCGACTGATCGCAACGTGTTGTTCTGGTCTGTCGAACAGCGCGAACTCGCATTTCGCGCACTCGACCAGTTTCCCGCGCTTGCCGAAGCACGCGTGATCGAAGCAGGGGATGCGACCTATCCTTTGCCCGATGGCGAGCCATTGGACCTTGATGGCTTCGATATGGACGCCTTTATGGATAGCCAGAACTCGGCGGCCATCGTGGTGGTCCACAACGGCGAAGTGGTGCTGGAACGCTACGGCCTTGATTTCAGTGCGGATGGCAAGTGGACAAGTTTCTCGGTCGCCAAGAGCTACACCTCCACACTCGTCGGCGCTGCGATCGCCGATGGCTATATCGACAGCCTCGACGATCCGGTGACCCGCTATATTCCCGACCTTGCGGGCTCTGCCTATGATGGCGTGACCGTGCGCCAGCTACTGACCATGTCGAGCGGCGTCCGCTGGAACGAGGACTACCACGACCCAGAGAGCGATATCGCCCGCTTCAACGAACATGTGTCGAGTGAAGAGGGTGTCGATTCGCTGGTCGACTATATGCGCCAGCTCCCGCGTGAGGCCGAGCCGGGTACGCGCTGGCAGTACAATACCGGCGAAACCAACATGATCGGCGTGCTGGTGCGCAATGCTACCGGCAAAAACCTCGCCGATTACCTTTCCGAAAAAGTCTGGGCACCGTTCGGGATGGAGCAGGATGCGACGTGGCTGCTCTCCAACACGGACAGCGAGATATCCGGCTGCTGCATTCAGGCGAGCACGCGGGATATGGCGCGCTTCGGTCTGTTCGCCCTGGGCGGCGGCATGGCTGGCGGTGAACGCGTCGTGCCCGAGGGCTGGTTTGCGGAAGCAACCGCCCCGGAATTTGAAACCGGGCGCTTTGGACGCGGCTATGCCTACCAGTGGTGGACCTATCCGGGCAATGCCTACGCGGCCAGCGGGCTGTTCGGGCAGGGAATTTTTATCGATCCGGCGCGAAACCTGGTGATTGCGAGCAATTCCAACTGGCCGGACAGCACTGGCGGTAATGGCGAGGGGATCGAACGCAATCGCTTCTATGCCGCTGTGCAGAGGGCCGTGGATGCTCGGCGCGGCGAAGAAGGTGTGGTGATCGGTGAAGAGCCGACCGAACCCATGCTGCGCTAGGTTTTGCAAAGTGAACGGCGCGGAAAGGATATTTTTACGCGGAATCGCTAAGGCTTGCGCGTGGTTGAACTTAGTCCTGACTCTATCACCGGCGCCCATCAGGTGACGCCTGTCCTGCTCGTCTTCGGCACGCGTCCGGAAGCGATCAAGATGTTGCCCGTGGTGCGCGCACTGCGGCAGGTGCCCGAACTCGATTTGAAAGTCGTGACAACCGGCCAGCATCGCGAGATGCTCGATCAGGTTTTTGCGGTGTTCGACGAGGCTCCGGACATCGATCTCAACCTGATGACACCGGGGCAGACGCTATCGGACATTACTGCCCGCGTGATGCGCGAAATGGATGCGCTGATCGCCGAGCATAAGCCCGGTCTGGTTATGGTGCACGGCGACACAACCAGCGCGATGGCAGCGGGACTTTCCGCCTTCTACAACCGCGTGCCTGTCGGCCATGTCGAAGCAGGCCTTCGCAGCCACGATATCCAGCGCCCGTGGCCTGAAGAGTATAACCGCGTGTCCATTGATGCCGTGGCGGAGCTGCTCTGGGCCCCCACCAGCATTGCTGCGCAGAACCTCAAGAAAGAACGGCCCGAGAAGCAGGGCAACGTGCGGCATATCGAAATCACGGGCAATTCCGGGATCGATGCGCTGCTACACGTTGCCGGTACATTGCAGGGTAATGAGTTGGAAGGCCTCGGGCTTTCGCTCGACCCGGCGAAAAAACTTGTGCTCGTCACTGGCCACCGCCGTGAAAGCTTTGGCGACGGATTTGCACGCATTTGCGATGCGCTGAAGGCACTGGCCGAACGCGGCGATGCAGAGATTGTCTATCCCGTACACCTCAATCCGCAGGTTAAGAGCGTAGTGGAAGAGCGACTGGGCGATACGGGCAATGTCCACCTGATCCCGCCTGTCGACTACGTTCAGATGGTCGCGCTGATGCAGGCCGCACACTTTGTTCTGACAGATAGCGGCGGCATTCAGGAAGAAGCGCCAGCGCTGGGCAAGCCCGTCCTCGTCATGCGCGAAGTAACCGAGCGGCCCGAAGCGGTTGCGACGGGCGTTGCGCAGATCGTCGGTACTTCTGTCGAAGGTATTATGGCCGCAGCCACGCGGCTCCTCAACGAACCCGATCATTACGAGCGCCGCGCGCGCAAGGTCTTCCCCTATGGCGACGGCACCGCCGCCCAAAAGATCGCCGCCAGCGTAGCCCAATTCGTGAAAGCCAAAGCACAATGAAAGTCTGTACCGTAGGTCTTGGCTATATTGGCCTGCCGACTGCCGCCATGTTGGCGAGCCGTGGTCACGAGGTCATCGGCCTCGACGTGAACGAAAGCGTCGTCGATGCAGTGAACGCTGGCCAGGCGCATTTCCAAGAGCCGGACTTGCAGATGCTGCTTTCGGCTGCGGTCGATACCAAGCGCCTGCGCGCGACAACCACGCCAGAATCGGCCGAATTCTTCCTGATCGCCGTGCCCACGCCGATGGTGAACGAAGGGCCGGACATGACCTTCGTAGAGGCCGCCGCGCGCACCATCGCGCCGGTGCTCGAAAAGGGCAATGTGGTGATCCTCGAGAGTACCTCTCCCGTCGGCTCGACCGAGCGGCTGGGCGAGATCCTGGCAGAGGAACGC
The DNA here is from genome assembly GCF_028858515.1 of Aurantiacibacter sp. D1-12. Classification (GTDB taxonomy): domain Bacteria; phylum Pseudomonadota; class Alphaproteobacteria; order Sphingomonadales; family Sphingomonadaceae; genus Alteraurantiacibacter. The sequence continues at coordinate 12,140 of NZ_JAPJZJ010000005.1, read as the reverse complement.
CCCGACCTGACTTTCCCTCGATATCGCGATGAAGACAGCCAGGCCGATGTTGCGCTGTGCCATTGCCCCGAACGAATCCTGCCAGGGCAGATGCTGCGCGAGCTCGTCAGCAACGATCGTATCATCGGCGGCCTGACGCAGGACTGCGCGAACAAGGCGGCAGCGCTCTACCAGACCTTCGTGATGGGCACCTGCTACATCACCGACAGCCGCGTGGCGGAGCTCTGTAAGCTCTCCGAAAACGCCTATCGCGACGTCAATATCGCTTTCGCCAATGAGCTTTCGATCATCTGTGACAAACTCGGCACCGATATCTGGCAGGTCCGCGAACTGGCAAACCAGCACCCTCGCGTGAACATCCTTATGCCCGGGGCAGGGGTGGGCGGTCACTGCATCGCGGTGGACCCGTGGTTCATCGTGTCGAGCGCGCCAGACGAGGCTCGCCTGATTCGCATGGCGCGCGTTGTGAATGACGACAAACCGCACCGCGTCGTGTCGCAAGTGCGCGCACTGGCAGACAAGTTCAAGGTGCCGACCGTTGCCTGCTACGGCATTACCTACAAACCCGACGTCGACGACGTGCGCGAGAGCCCAGCCCTCGAAATCGTCGAGATGGTGGCGGAGATCGAAGGCGCAAAAGTGCTGGTGGTGGAGCCGAACCTTTCCGCATTGCCCGCATCACTCGCTGACCGTGAAAACGTGAAACTTGTCACCTCGGACGAAGCCCGCGAAGCCGCCGATATCGTGACCTTCCTCGTCGGCCACCGCCAGTTCAAGCGGCTCGAAGGCGACAGCTACCTGCAGAAAGCCGTGGTCGATACGACCGGCATGTTTTCGACCCGCAAAGCGAAGGCGGTGGAGCGGGATTAGGCCGCCTCGGGCGGATCATCCGACCAACAGCTGACCCGTTTCTGCAAGCGACATGGGGTGCACAAGTGGCGCCTTGTCACCACACCACCTTCTGGTCATTCTCCCGCGATCAAATTCAGGGGGACTTCCATGAAGCGTATCGCCACTCTCGCCGCCGCTCTGCTCGCTACCACGGCTTCGCCTGCTTTCGCCGAGGAGGGGTTCTACCAGTATCCGGCGGCGCACGGTGATACTCTGGTGTTTGCCAGCGAAGGCGACCTGTGGCGCTCGGCGCGGGATGGTGGTTCGGCGATCCGGCTGACCAATCACGAGGAGGAGGAGACCAATCCGGCGATTTCTCCTGACGGGCGCTGGGTGGCTTTCAACGCTGCTTACGACAGTTCAAACGATGTCTATGTCATGCCCGTTGCCGGCGGAGCGCCGCGGCGGTTGACCTTTGAAGGCGGCGGAGTGCGCACCGTCGGCTGGACGCCCGATGGCCGGGTGGTGTTCTCGTCCTCTGCCGAGGGCGGTGGGCAAGCCGAAGTCCTCTACACCGTCGATCCCGCTGGCGGCGGTGCAACGCCTATCCCGCTTTGGCGCGCGCATGACGCGACTTATGGCAGCGATGGCAGTCTGTTCTTCTCGCGCCGTGGCTTGCGAACCCGGGCGAACGACAACGCGGTGCAATATCGCGGCGGCGGCATGATGCAGCTGTGGCGCTGGACCGGCGGCAATGCCGAGGCGACACAGCTACTTGCCGATTTCGGCGCTCCGATCCGCAACCCGATGGCGCATGGCGGCCGCATCTACTTTGTGTCCGACCGGAGCGGTGCGGATGCCGTGTGGTCGGTTGCCGAGGATGGTAGCGGTGTGACGCAGCATTCGGAAGAATTCGCTTTCCCGGTACTTCAGGCGAGCATGGATGGCGGTGACATCGTGCTGCAGAACGGCGCCGATCTTCACGTCTTCTCCACTGCCTCCAACACGCTCAGCACCCTGTCACTCGATATCGTCTCCGACCGCGAGCAGACCCGTCCACGCACCATCGACAATCCGCTTACGCTCACCGATGCGGCAAACATCGCGCCTTCGGGCGAACGGGTGGCGGTTACCGCGCGTGGCCGCGTGGCGCTGGGCGCTCCGGGGCAGGCACGCCGCGTCGAACTGACGCTGCCGATGGATGCACGTGCACGCGAAGCTGTCGAAAGCCCCGATGGGGAGCAGGTGTTCCTGATACTTGACCGCGGCGACGCGCGCGACCTTTACAGCGTTCCAGCCGATGGTTCGGGCGAGCCCACTGCGATCACGCGCGGCTATGATGCGCATATCTGGTCTTTCGATGTCGCCCCCGATGGTGAAAGCCTGATCGTGCGCGACAAGGCCGCGCGACTGCAACGCGTTGATGTGGCGACGGGCCGCGTAACCCTGCTGCGTCAGAACGACAGCGGCAGCGACAATCCCTTCTCCGGCGTGAGCTTCTCTCCCGATGGTGACTACGTAGCCTATGCCGAGGGTGGACGCGAGAACGGTGGCAACACGTCAGACATCTATGTGCAGAATGTCGCCACCGGCGCACGCGTTCGCGGCACTTCTGGCAAGTACAACGACTATGCCCCTGCCTTTGCGCATGACGGCGCGTGGCTCTATTTCATCTCTGATCGCAATTTTGCCCCGTCCCCCGGCAGCCCGTGGGGTGACCGCAACATGGGCGTCGGTTTTCCCGATCGCGGCGGAATCTACGCTCTCCAGCTCGATCCCGAGTCCGATTTCCGCTTCACCGAGGAGAATGAGCTGACCCGCTCCTCAGATGAAGAAGAAGAGAGCGAAGGGGCTTCAGCCGAGGGAGAAGAGGGCGAAAGCAGCGAGGAGGAGGAAGCCTCCGCAAATATCGTTCTGAGCGGACTGGCAGACCGCCTGTATCAGGTGCCTGCCGACGCTGGTGTCGGGCGCATGCTGCTGGCGACCGAGAACTTCCTCTACACCTTCCGCGATGACGACGCGATTTCGATCAAGATCGACCGTCGCGACGCCGAAGAGAAGACCTTTGCCGCTGATGCGCAAAGTCTCAGCCTTTCGGCAGATCGTGAGGCGGTGCTTGTCATCGGCCGGTCTAATGGCCAGCCGACATTTGCATTGGTCCCTGCGGCAGATGATGTGCCCGATGATATGGCTCCCAACCGCGTGCGCCTCGGCGATTGGCGGGTCACCATCGATCCGGTTTCCGAGTGGCAGCAGATGTTCGTCGATGCCTGGAGGATGCACCGCGATTTCGCCTATGATCCTGCCTTGCGCGGGGTCGACTGGAATGCGGTGCGCGCGCAGCATGAGCCGCTGCTCTCGCGTATCGGACACCGCGCGGAACTGAACACGATTCTCGGCCAGATGGCCTCGCAACTCGGCATCCTGCACAGCCAGGTCCGCTCCGGCGATCTGCCCGAAGATGGCGAGAACAGTGATATGGCTTTCCTCGGCGCGGAATATACGCCGGTCTCGGGCGGACTGCGGATCGACCGCATCTATCGCGCAGAGGCAGACCTGGTTTCACAGCGCCCGGCCTTGCGTCGTCCGGGTGTTGATGTTCGCGCGGGTGACATCATTCGCCGCGTAGATGGCCGACCGGTTGCTTCGCTCGCAGACCTGCGGCTCGCGCTGGCATCCAAGTCGGGCCAGCAGGTGCGGCTCGACCTGACCCGTGCAGGTGCATCGACCAGCGCTATTGTCGAGCCGATGAGCTGGGGCGGGGCGCGCACGGCAGCCTATTGGGACTTCGTTGAAACCAACCGCGCCGCTGTGGATGCCGCAACAGAAGGAAGCATTGGCTACATCCACCTGCGATCCATGGGCTCGGGTGACATTGCGACCTTTGCGCGCGATTACTTTGCGCAGATGGATCGGCCCGGCCTGATCATCGACGTGCGCGGAAACAACGGCGGCAATATCGATTCGATCATCATCAACCAGTTCCTTCGCCAGCCGTGGGCCTTCTGGACCGATCCCGAAGGAGAAGGTGTTGCCACAACCAATATGCAGAATGCCTATCGGGGGCATGTTGTCGTGCTGATTGACGAGCGGACCTATTCGGATGGCGAGACGTTCGCGGCGGGCATGAAATCGCTCGGCCTTGCGCCGCTCGTAGGTACCCGCACGGCAGGGGCTGGCATCTGGCTGTCCGATCGCAATCGCCTCGTCGACAACGGCGCGGTACGCGTTGCCGAATATGCCCAGTACGACATCAACGGAAACTGGATCCTCGAGGGATACGGTGTCGGCCCCGACTACGAAGTCGAGAACATGCCGCACGCCCGTTTCAACGGCCAGGATGCGCAGCTGGGCACGGCGATATCGCTGCTGAACCAGCGCATGACCGAGGAGCCGGTAACGCCGCTAAGGCCTCGTGCGCTTCCGCCGCTCGGCACGCCGGGAAGGGATGTGCAGAGGCTTCCGGACTAGGGCACCGCACAAAAGAAAAGGGCCCCGAAGGAGCCCTTTTCACTTTGACCAGGTTTTGCGGGTGGTCGTAATCAGCCCTTGAACGATCCGTCGCCGCGGTAACGGGCGAGGATGTTATCATGGACGATCGGACTGAGCAGGTTTGTGAAGGCGCAACCGGCGGTGCCGTTTTCCCACCACACGACCTCTGCCTGGAGACTTTCAAGACCGGGCAGGGTCAACCAGCAGATCGAACCGACGTGCATGCGATTGAGGGCGGTGGCGGAAAAGCCACTCAGCGACAGGTCGTTGACCACCGTCTGGAAGGCACGATTGCCCGATGCACGAAGCTGCGCCGGGATCATGATGCGCGTGCGGGGGGCGCTGCGATCTTCCTGGGCGGCGATGTCGTATCGACCGATTGTATTCTGCATGCTCATCGTCAGACAAACCTATTCTAAGCTGTACGGTCCCTACCCGTGTGCTTTGCGCAGAATGTCGGGAAATGCTTACCACGGAGTTACCAGGTAAGGTTAAGAGGATGTTTCCACCCGCTCGCGGTGCAAGTTGGCGAATCCGTCTTCGGCCAGTTCTGCGATACGGTCCGCAACAGCCTCTGGCGGCTTCACTGTTTGCGGATCTTCGCCCGGATAGGCGCGGGCACGCATGGCCGTGCGAGTCGCGCCCGGGTCGATTATCGCGATGCGGATTTCGGAAATGCGCTCCACTTCCTTGCCGTGGCTGAGGAGCAGGTTTTCGAACGCTGCCTTGGTCGCGCCATAGGCTCCCCAGAACGGGCGCGGCTCTGCACCGACAGAGCTGGTGAGGCCGATGATCTTGCCCGCCTCAGATCGTTTCAGCAGCGGATCGAAACCGGCAATCAGCGCCTGCGTGGCGAGCACGTTGAGCGTGAGGGCTTCGTTGAAGCTCTTCGGCTCGATTTGCGTGACGGGCGTAAGCACAGGGAGCTGCGCTGCACAGATCACCAGCAGGTCGAGCTTTTCCCAGCGTTCCGCAATCGCCTGCGCAAGGCGGCCCACGCTCTCGCCATCGGTCAGGTCCATTGGCGCAATCGTGGCTGTGCCGCCTGCTTCATGGATGGCGTCTTCCACGCCTTCGAGGTCTTTCACGCGGCGGCCGGTGATCACTACGTGTGCCCCTTTGGCAGCCAAAGCCTTGGCAGTCGCTGCGCCGATCCCGCGGCTGGAACCGGTGACAAGCGCGACCTGGCCCGCAAGCGGGCCCGTAGAAGAAGTGTCAGACATCAAGCGTCCTCGTTTTCAGGGGTTTGCACACCCTTGCTTACATCCAATGTCAATTGCGCCTCGCCGTGTTCACGGCGCGCGAGATCAGTAAGCGGGGTGGGGTAGTCGCCGGAGAAGCAGGCATCGCAATACTGCGGGCAGGCATTGTCACGACCGGCCATTCCCACTGCGCGGTAAAGCCCGTCCATCGAAACAAAGGCGAGGCTATCGGCCTGGATGAATTCGCGCATGGCAGGAAGATCCATCCGGCCCGCGAGCAGTTTGGAACGCTCGGGCGTATCGACTCCGTAATAGCAGCCATGACCGGTTGGCGGGCTGGCGACGCGGAAATGCACTTCGGCGGCGCCTGCATCGCGCATGATCTGCACGATCTTCATGCTGGTCGTGCCGCGCACGATCGAATCGTCGATCAGGACGATGCGCTTGCCTTCCACGATGGCGCGGTTGGCATTGTGCTTGCGCTTTACGCCTGCGTGGCGCGCGCCGTCGCTTGGCTGGATGAAGGTGCGCCCGACGTAGTGCGAGCGGATAATGCCCAGCTCGAACGGGATACCGCTCTCTTGCGCGTAGCCGATAGCAGCCGGAACACCGCTGTCTGGCACGGGAACGACAAGGTCCGCCTCGCAAGGGCTTTCCTTGGCGAGCTCGATCCCGATGCTCTTGCGGCTGTCGTAGACGGAGCGTTTGTTGAAGATCGAATCGGGCCGGCTGAAGTAAACGTGTTCGAAAATGCAGGGGCGGGCGGGCACGTTGCCGAACGGGCGATGTGTGCGCATGGTCCCGTCGAAATCGACCTCGATAAATTCGCCCGGATCAACCTGCCGCTCGAAGGTCGCACCCACGACGTCGAGCGCCACTGTCTCGCTGGCGAACACGGTTGCATCGCCCAGCTTGCCCATCACCAGCGGGCGAATACCCATCGGATCGCGGCACACGGCCATTCCGCGCGGCGTCATGACGATCAGCGCATATGCGCCTTCGACCATGCGCAGTGCGTCGATCAGCTTGTCCAGCATGGTCGGATAACGGCTGGTTGCGACCAGATGGATGATAACCTCGGTGTCAGAGGTCGACTGGAAAATCGCACCCTTTTCGACCAGATCCTGCCGCAGCGTTGCAGCGTTGGATATGTTACCGTTGTGCGCCACCGCGAAACCGCCGCTTGCCAGATCCGCATAGAGCGGCTGCACGTTGCGTAGGCCCGATCCGCCAGTGGTGGAATAGCGGACGTGGCCGGCGGACATGTGTCCCGGAAGTTCAGCGAGTGATTCTTCGGTGCCGAAGTTCTCCGCCACATGGCCAATCGCTCGCCGTGTGTAGAACTCGCTGCCGTTGAAACTGGTGATACCGACAGCTTCCTGGCCGCGGTGCTGCAAGGCGTGGAGCCCCAGTGCCGTTACGCCCGAAGCTTTGTTATCTCCGCCGATAATGCCGAACACACCGCATTCTTCATGCAGTTTGTCGTCACCGCTTTCGTCGAGAAAAGGATGGGTGAAATTCATCGAATTTCCGTCTGTGGCCTGCCGCGTCGCCCTAATGACGATGTTGCAGGGCGATTACAAGGGTGGGTGGAGATGCACAAGGCAGCTGTCGCCCGCAAATGTGAGAAAGGTTTTTGCTGCACTGCAAAAAACTCGACGTTCTTTGCTTCCTAATACAGCCTTTTGAATGTAGTGGCCTTGCCATGAGCTTTATCGAAGCAACCAGGAAGTCTTGGCGTAAGCGCATCAAGGATGCGACGGTTTCGCTCGTTCGTATTCCGCGGATGCAAAAAAGCCTCATGGTTTTTGCGGCCGATGTAACACTCTGTATCTTGGCTACTTTCGTGGCGTTTTCGCTCAGGGTTGGCGCGTTGAGCTTCCCTGTCTCAGAGCCACTGTTCTTCGCCGCAGTCGCGGTGCCGCTGTTTGCTCCGATATTCTACTTGAGCGGCGTCTATTCCACCATTTTCCGCTTTGCCGGTGCGCGCACAATCTTCAATCTGGGCAAGGCTACTTTTGCCTATTCCCTACCTCTGATGATCGTGTTTCTTTTCCGGCAAGTTCCGGACATTCCACGTACCGTTGCGGTCATCCAGCCAATCCTGTTCTTCTGTTTGATGGCGACGGCACGTGTCGGAATTCGTTATCTTGTGACCGATGTCGTCTTGGCCGATCACTTTGGGGGCGGGATTCAGCGGGTGATGATCTTTGGTGCGGGGGCCGCCGGACAACAACTGGCGCTTGCGATGCGCCACGAACCCAATCTGATGCTGGTCGGCTTTATCGATGATGATAAGCGATTGCGCGGGCAGCGCCTCAACGAAACGCGCATCTTCCACAGCAGTGAACTCAGCAAGGCTATCGAGAAAAGACGTGTCGACAGGGTCATGCTTGCGCTTCCCAATGCTTCACGCAAAAGGCGCGCCCAGATCATCGAGCAACTGCGACCGTATAAGGTCAGCGTTCTGACACTGCCAGCAGTGTCAGAGATCGTTGATGGCACCGTTTCGGTAAATGACCTCAAGGAAATCCAGATCGAGGATCTGCTTGGCCGTGATACCGTGCCGCCCAACGAGATACTGTTGGGCAAGACCATCGTGGGCAAGACGGTACTTGTGACAGGTGCGGGAGGCTCGATTGGCAGCGAACTTTGTCGTCAAATCGTCCAAATCGGGCCAAAAACCCTGGTTTTGCTCGAAATATCCGAGTTTGCATTATACTCGATAGAGATGGAGCTGGCCGCGCTTGCTGCAGAGCTGGGCCGAGAAATAGAGATTGTTCCGGTATTGGGTTCGGCTGCCGACCGTGAGACGGTGGACAGTGTTTTTCGTCTCTGGCAGCCGCAAACGGTCTATCATGCAGCGGCTTACAAACACGTGCCACTGGTGGAAGCCAACCCGCTTGAAGGCATCCGTAACAATGTATTGGGCACTGCGCGCCTTCTCGCGGCCGTTGAGCAATTCGGCGCGGCCGATTTTATTCTGATCAGTACGGACAAGGCCGTGCGGCCTACCAATGTCATGGGCGCATCAAAGCGCGCGGCCGAGCAGTTGGTGCAGTCACGGGCATCGGAAGCCCGCGAGGGACGTTACTCCATGGTCCGGTTCGGAAACGTCCTGGGATCTAGCGGTTCGGTTGTGCCGCTCTTCCGCCAGCAGATTGAAGCCGGTGGGCCGGTCACGCTTACTCACAAGGACGTGAATCGGTACTTCATGACGATTCCGGAGGCTGCCTTGCTGGTTATTCAGGCAGGCGGCATGGCGCGTGGAGGCGAGGTCTTCGTGCTCGATATGGGCAAGCCTGTACGGATTGGCGATCTTGCACAGACGATGATCGAGTTGTCCGGATTGACCGTTTACGACGAACACGAGAATCCCGACGGAGACATCGAGATAACGGAAGTCGGTCTGCGGCCTGGCGAGAAACTGTATGAAGAACTGTTGATCGGTAGCAAGCCCGAGAAGACGGACCACAAGCGCATCATGAAAGCTTCGGAGGCCTTTGCTGACCGAGCATCACTCGATCAGTTCGTTACAACGATCGAGCGTTGTACAAGCAATGATGAGGCAATTGGTGCTCTGATGAAGATCGTTCCGGAATTTGATCATGATCGCGATGTGAAGGCGGCAAGGGCCGAATAAGCCGGCGCACAAGCAAGCGCTCTAGTGCTGGACATCCTTGCTGGAGATAACTTTCCAGGCAGTCATCGCAATTATCTTCGCATCGAACCAGAATGAACGGTTTTCCATGTACTCTCGCTCAAGCTTCACCTTGACAGGGAGCGGTAACTCGTCGCGCCCGTTGATCTGCGCCCAACCGGTCAAGCCCGGCACCAGATCGGCAACGCCGGCTTCGTGCCTCAATGCCATCAAATCATCCTGGTTGAACAATGCCGGTCGCGGCCCGACCAACGACATCTCGCCAATCAGGATGCACCACAGCTGGGGAATCTCATCAAGGCTGCTACGGCGCAGGAAACCTCCAATTGGGGTCAACATGCTGTCCGCGTCATCGAGCAGGTGCGTGGCCACAGCCGGGGTTCCGACGCGCATCGTTCTGAACTTGGGCATTCTGAAAGTGCCGCTTCCTGCCGCCACCCGGTCGGACCAGTACAGTACCGGGCCTTTCGATGTGGCCTTGATCGCAAGAGAAATGACCAGAACAACCGGGATGGCAATGATGCCGACCGCCAACGATACAAGGATATCGAGCGAGCGTTTCGCCAGTGCGTAGATTTTTCGATCCATTGTCAATCCGGTAAACAGTTCGCGCGGCTTAATGGGAACTTGCCTAATGCCAGTCAACGCTTTCCTCGCTTAATGGCCTGTGCCAAAGGGCGCTCCCATGAAAAAGGGCCGCGATATTGCAATAGTCGGAGGGAGCAGTGCGATCGCTCGCCTGCTTGTGCAGAAGCACTTTCCCGAAGCTACACTGTTCGTCAGAAAATCATCCGGCAACAACGAGAGGATCGTTGCCCGGTATCAGCAGGTATCGGCGCAGGATCTGGAAGGGTTCGCGGTCGTTATCAATTGCGCCGGTGCCGTGGATGCGCCCGAGGACGATCTTAATGATGCAAATGTGGAATTGCCCCGAAGGTTGTCGCTGGCCTGCGGTAAGGCCGGGGTAGATAGGTTGGTCCACATTTCGTCTTTTTCAGTTTACGGATTCCAGAAGCGTATCGGAGCTGCCACAGCGCCTCAGCCTCGCAGCGCATATGGTTTGAGCAAACTTCGCGGCGACGAGGCAATGCTGGAAGCCGCCGCTGGAGGTTTGAAATGTGTGTCTCTACGGCTCCCGGCAATTCTGGATCCTCTCAAAGGTGGGCGAAAGGTCGAAAAACTGCTCAACACGTGGCGCCGCCTTGGTTGGTGGCCCGTGCCGATGGATGACATCAGCCGCTCCATGATTTCGACTGAGCTTGCCGCAGACGCTATCGCACTGCTTGCTGCCAATGATGATGGGGGGATCCGCTTCGCTGCCGATCCGCAACCGTTCACTTATGCGTTGGCAGCGCGCGCGATAGAGGAAGGAAGCGGAAAGCCTGTGCGTAGTCTAGCGGTACCAAAATGGGCCTCCGCATGTATCGGCAAAGTGTCGCCGGGAGCTTACGCCAACCTGTTCGAAGACAGCTTGCTCGATCCGGAAGACAATCTGCTGCGCCAGCATCACAGCGATCTTTTCAGCACCTTGGGTGCGATCGTGCGCTCGGGAAAACCTCAATGAACAAGCCGCGTCTCTGGGTCGTTTCAGAACTCTATTATCCCGAGGAAACATCAACCGGGTACTTCGTCACGCATATTGCCCAGGGCCTTGCGGACCGGTTCGAGGTGAAGGCGCTTTGCAGTCGCCCAACTTACAGCGAGCGAGATATGAACGTCCCCGCGCGCGAGACGCATGCCGGTGTTGAGATCAGGCGGGCGTGGTCGACCAGGTTCGACAAGGATGGGTTGGTTGGCAGACTTTTGAATCTGCTGACCCTGACTTTCAGCATTTCAATTCGCGCGCTTTTCAGCTTTGGCAAAGGTGACCGGGTTCTTGTGCTCACCAACCCACCGACCTTGCCGCCAATTGTCGGTTTCATCGCCCGCTTGAAGGGGGCAAGGCCGTTCTTGCTCGTCCACGATGTCTATCCAGAAGTGTTGGTAGCTACTGGCTTCATCAAGAGCGGCGGTGTGGTTGATCGCCTGCTTGGTACATTTATCGGGTCGACCTATCGCCTCTATGAAAAGATCGTCGTGCTAGGACGCGATATGGCGAAGGTAGCCGAACGCCGGGTTGGTAATGAGCATGATCGCGTAATGGTCATCCCCAATTGGGGAGATGTTGATGAGATCCGCCCAATTGAGGCAGACCAGAACCCGTTTTCCGCCAAGCACAACCCTGAACAGCGTGCGATCATCCAGTTTTCCGGTAATATCGGGCGGACACACGATGTCGAGGCGATCCTTGAGGCGGCTCGCAGCCTGGGTGACCGCGATGACATCGCCGTCCAGTTCGTTGGCTTCGGTGGCAAGGCATCGCTGGTTTCAGCCGCAGAAAAACCGGGAATACCGCTGCTTCAGCTACCCCGTCAGCCGCGTGACATGCTTCCCGGAATGCTGAGCGGTGCCGACGCGGTCGTCATTGCCTTTGTCGACAACATGCTTGGCGTTTCCGTGCCCAGCCGGATGTATAATGTCATGGCTGCAGGCACGCCGATCATCGCTATGGCCCATCCGGAATCCGAATTGGCACTGGTTGTCAAAGAAGAAGAGTGCGGGTGGGTGCTGCCTCCCGGAGACGCGGATGGACTGGCACGGATAATGGAACATATCGTCAGCGCGGAGGGGCGCGCAGAGGCTGCGCAACGCGGTTTACGCGGAAGGAAAGCTGTCATCAGGAGCTATTCGCTACCGGCAATTCTTGCCGATTTCCGCCATTTGCTGGATTAGTTCGGTCAAACTGCCGGACTGCGGGGGTTGATCCGTGGCTGGTACGGGCTACAGGCGCACGATATTCTCGATCAGAAAACAGGATCATAGCGTGTCTGAAGCCAAAGCAAAAACAGCACTTATAACGGGAGTGACGGGACAGGATGGAGCCTATCTTTCGCATTTGTTGCTGGAGAAGGGTT
>NZ_JAPJZJ010000004.1 GCF_028858515.1 Aurantiacibacter sp. D1-12 | reverse complement strand
CCCGCGAACTCGCACGCGAAATGGTCAGCGCCGACATGGAAACCATGAAAGCAGAACCCATCGCAGGCGGCGATTGATGGCATACGATCTCGCCGGAAAACGCGTCTATGTCGCGGGCCATAAAGGAATGGTCGGTTCTGCCATCGTGCGGCGACTGGAAAGCGAAAACTGCGAGATCCTGACGAGTGATCGCTCGACAGATCTGCGCGAGCAGGCTGCTGTGCGCGAGTGGTTCGCCGCACACAGACCGGATGCAGTCATTGTTGCCGCCGCCAAGGTCGGCGGCATTTTCGCGAATGCCACCTATCCGGCCGAGTTCCTTTACGACAACCTCATGATCGAGGCGAACGTCATCGAGGCGGCTTATCGCAATGATGCCGAAAAACTGCTCTTTCTGGGATCGTCCTGCATCTATCCCAAGCTGGCCCCTCAACCGATTCCCGAAGACGCACTGCTGACCGGGCCGCTCGAACCGACCAACGAATGGTATGCCATCGCCAAGATCGCCGGGATCAAATTGTGTCAGGCTTACCGCCGGCAATATGGCGTCGATTACATCAGCGCCATGCCGACCAACCTGTATGGCCCGGGCGACAATTTCGATCTGAAGAACAGCCATGTCTTACCCGCTCTGATCCGCAAGGCGCATGAAGCCAAAGAGGCCAGCGCCGACAGCATCGAAATCTGGGGCACCGGCACCCCGCGCCGCGAATTCCTGCATGTGGATGATCTGGCCGACGGTGCAGTCTTCCTGCTGCAGAACTATTCGGGCGATGAGCACGTCAATCTCGGCTCGGGCACCGACATGCCGATCATCGAACTGGCCGAACTGGTGTGCGATGTGGTTGGTTTCGAAGGTGCTATTACCAGAGACACCAGCAAGCCTGACGGGACGCCGCGCAAACTTATGAGTGGCGAGAAGATCGCGGCCATGGGTTGGACGCCCAAGATCGCCCTTCGCGACGGGATCGCCAATGCCTATGCTGCTTACCGCGCAGGTGAAGGCAAGTCGTAGGAAGCGCTAGAAGGCGCGCTCATGCACAAGCACGCGAAGTGTCGAGACAAGGATCGTCACATCGCGCCACAGGCTCCATCCCTGCATATATTCCAGATCTGCCAACAAGCGATTGGTCAACTGTGCTTCGGTCTCGGTAGCACCGCGATAGCCGCGCACTTGCGCAAGCCCGGTAATGCCAGGGCGAAGGCCGTGGCGTTGCCAATACTTGCGATCCACTTGCCAGAACAGCTTGCTGCCTGCCTTGGAGCCGAGCGCATGCGGGCGTGGACCGACAAGGCTCATTTCGCCCTTCAGCACGTTGATCAACTGCGGCAGCTCGTCAATACTGGTGCGGCGGATGAAACGCCCGATACGGGTAATGCGCTGGTCATCCTTTGCCGTGGATCGATCCCCGCTGGCATCACCTTCCCGCATCGAGCGGAATTTAAGGATGTCGAAGAACTCGTTCCCGCGGCCCATACGGCGCTGAACAAAGAACACGGGGCCGCCATCCTCCAGCTTGATCAGCAAGGCAACGCACAGCATCAGCGGCGAAAGCACGACCAGCACGGCGCTGGAAACGGCCACATCAAAGATGCGCTTGAACGCTCTGGCCCGAATGCCGAGCTGGCCTGTCGAGACCTTCAAAGAAGAAATGTCGGCAGCATCGTGATGGACCACACCGATTGCGCCAATCTCCCGCGAGAGCTGATGAATGACTTCGCCATGCAAGCCTGTACCCTTGAGTACATCTGACCAAGCCGCGCGATCCTCTGCCGTGCAGCTCACGATTACCTCGTCCATATGGCGCAGATATTTGCTCAACCGGTCGAGCGATTGCGGATTTTCCCGGTTTGCCGTCAGCCCGTGTTCGGCAGCATCGACATGAATGGCGTGCGGCAAGGCGAAGATAGGCCCTCCTGCCAGGATGACGAGCTTGTTCTGCGGGCTCGGCCCCCATTTCCGCGTGAACAGCCGGACGAGAGCAATGCGAACGAGCACCATCATGGCACCTGCAGACAGCAGACCTACAGCGAAGACCAGGCGCGAGAATTCGGCGTTGCTCTTGGCAAAAAAGGCCAGCAGGTTGAGCAGTGCAGCAGCTACTATCAGCCCGCCAATCGCCTTGAGCGAAGTCGTCTGCCATTCAGTGAGTGCGCGACGCGAATAGGTGCCGTTGTACAGCGCAACGGTGAGGTACAGCGGCAGGATCATATAGGCAGAATTCATTCCGCCTTCGAGCAGCGGCCAATTCGTCAGCGTGCCGAAATATAGAGCCGACACCGTAAAGAATGTCGCCAGCAGGACAACGACATCGCTCACCAGAAGGCCGAGATAGGCGCGCAACCGCCGCCGTTCGAGCGATGGCGCGAGGCCATTTTCGGGCGGCGAAGGTAGTGGTCTGTATTCCACATCCACAAGGTCCGGTGCGGCGTCTGCCGCATCGATCGGTTCCTGCAATGGAAGCTGCTCGTCCATCGAGTTTGCGACACCTTATTCCTTATCAGCCTACGTGATAGCACGTAGAGTTGCGCTTGTAAGGACAGCGATGGACTGATCACCCGCTCTTTCAGACCGGATTGTCGCAGAATTTAGCGCCTTGCAGCCGCGTATCGGGCAATCTGGGTGAGCTCACGCGCCAGCAACAGTTCTGCGGTCTGACTGTTGGCAAGCAGAGAGCGGTGCAAGTCAGCAAGGCGCGGCACCAGCCGCTCCAGCTTGCCGCCGCTCCAGCGCATGAGCTGATCACCCACCTCGCGATGCTCTTTGAAGAACACGCCGTTCATCTTGAGGAACTGCTTCATGTCATCGCCGCGCCGCAGCTTGGGAGAAAGAGCAGCGAGCTGCACCGCGCGTCGTTCCAGCGCCAGGGCAACGCCAACTGGGTTGAGCGAGACTTCACGCATTCGCGCAAGCTCACCTGGCAACTTGCCCAATTCACCGCCCAGCGCCGCGTTGACGAGCGGCATGAAGCCATCTTCTTCGGTGCTGGCT
Source organism: Aurantiacibacter sp. D1-12 (assembly GCF_028858515.1). GTDB lineage: Bacteria > Pseudomonadota > Alphaproteobacteria > Sphingomonadales > Sphingomonadaceae > Alteraurantiacibacter. The sequence continues at coordinate 223,459 of NZ_JAPJZJ010000004.1, read as the reverse complement.
CCGACCGCGTCCCACGCCGACTGGTCAGCACGTTTCGGCGCTTGCGGCGACGCGTCGAGATAAAGCGCGAGTTTGTCGACCTCGGACTGCGCCAGCCGCACGTCGAGATTGGCTGCGCGGGCGATTGTTTCGGCCAGCGAACCATCGAGCCGCAAGCCAACTGCGTCAGCCATGGCACGCACATCCTGGGTGACCGAGCGCAAATCGGGAGGATAGAATACTGCAACGAGACTATCATCACGCTTCAACAACAGTTTGGCGCTGCGCGACTTGTCTGTGGCGGAAGTGGCAATGATGAAAATCGGCCAGCCATCATCCACCTCTCCGCGATCAACCAGCTCGCACCAGCTTTCCAGAGCAGCATGGGCTTCCTCGCCCGAAACGCGGGCAAAGATATGGCGAACATCACCGAACAGGGAGGTTGAGCGCGCTTCATCAACCAGACGCGAGGGATCGGACTTGAGATCAGCTCCACTCAGCTCGAGGCGTTCCCCGGCATCGGGCAATTCCGCAATCAGCCTGGCAACCGCAGCAGAGGCTCCTGCTTCATCCTGTCCGCAAAAGAAGAACAACCTGCATTTCCCGCCCGCGCGCTGGGCGGCTTGCGCATAGTCGCGCTGGGTAGCCTTCACTGCCCTATTCTCATTCGGCGCGCTCGCGCAGGACGCGCGTCAATCGGACAACGATCTGATCGGCAACTTCGACGGTGAGGTTCTCAAGCGCGGTCTGCTCCGCAGCGATGGTCGCATATTCGCTGCCCACCACATCGATACCGGCATCCGAACCGGCCGTGGCATCGACAAGGATTTCACCCGTCGCCATGTCCACCAACTGATAGCGCGCGCGCAGCGTGCGACGCTCGCGCCCAATCGTATCGTCGGTGAGCAGGCCCAACCCTTCGAGCCGGTCATCAAGCAGCACGTCGAGCCGGTACTGCGATCCTGCAGAGCCTTCTCCGCGGCCGAGCCGGTCATTCAGCGCATTGCGCATCAGCCAGCCTTCCTGGCCTTCGATGGGAGCGACTTCGATGCCCGCCAGCCCGCGCGCGATCACGCCGTTGCTTCCGCCCGCGTAGATCGGTTGCAGACCGCATGCCGAAAGCAGCGCCAGCGCCGCAAGCGAGGCGAGTACGCGCATCATGTGACGATATTGACCAGTCTGTCAGGCACCACGATCACCTTGCGAATATCTGCTCCGTCAATCGAACGCTGAACCTTCTCGCTAGCAAGCGCAAGCACCTCGAGGTCCTCTTTTGACGATCCCTTCGGAGCAGTCAGCGTATCGCGCAGTTTGCCCATATGCTGGACGGCGATAGTAACTTCGTCCTCGACCAGCAGAGCTTCGTCGACTTCAGGCCAGGCGGCATTGGCAACCAGGCCCTCGCCATCCATTGCCGCCCAGCCCTCTTCGGCAAGGTGCGGCATCATGGGAGAGGCCATCAGCAGGAGCGAGCGGATCGCGTGGTTGCGGCTTTCCGACGGCTGGGCCTTTTCGGCTGCGCTGGTGAGTTCGTAGAGCCGCGCAACAGCCTTGTTGAACGCAAGCGCTTCGATATCATCCGCCACGGCGGCAATGGTCTGGTGTGTCTTGCGCGCGAGATCCTTGTCCTCGCCGCTCGCGCTCTCGTCATACTGGCCGAACAGGCGCCAAAGGCGCTGAACATAGCGTCCGCACCCTTCGATGCCGGCTTCGGACCACGGCAGATCACGCTCTGGTGGCGAATCCGACAGCATGAACCAACGCACAGCATCAGCGCCATAGTCACGGATGATGTCTTCCGGGTCTACGACGTTCTTTTTCGACTTGGACATCTTGATGACCTTGCCGATCTCGACCGGCTGCCCGTCCGATTTCAGAGTCGCTCCGTCGCTCGTCCGATCAACTTCGGAGGGCATAAAGAAAGCCTCGCGCGCCCCATCCTTACGGCTGTACGTTTCATGCGTGACCATGCCCTGCGTGAACAGGCTTGCGAAAGGCTCCTTCACCTCCAGCAATCCGACATGCGCCAGTGCGCGCGTCCAGAAGCGGGCATAGAGCAGGTGCAGAATGGCGTGCTCGATCCCGCCAATATACTGGCCGACCGGCATCCACTTGGCGACCTCGTCTGCATCGAAGGGTTTGTCCGACGGCTGGCTGGCGAAACGCAGAAAGTACCAGCTCGAATTCACGAAGGTATCGAGCGTGTCGGTCTCTCGCTGAGCCGCGCTGCCGCATTTGGGGCAGCTAGTTTCCTTCCAGCTCGGATGGCGCAGCAGCGGGTTGCCCGGCTGCTCGAAAGAGACATCCTCGGGCAGCTTTACGGGCAGCTGGTCCTTGGGAACAGGCACCACGCCGCAAGTCTCGCAATGGATAAACGGGATCGGCGTACCCCAGTATCGCTGGCGCGAAACGCCCCAGTCTCGCAGGCGCCAGACGGTCGTGCCCTTGCCCCAGCCGCCGTTTTCGGCGCGGGCGATAACCTCTGCCTTGGCAGCTTCGACATCCATGCCATCGAGGAAGTCCGAATTGACGAGCACGCCTTCGCCTGCCTCGGCCTCGCCATCGAAAGGCTTGGCAGCTTCCTCCACGCTCGCCGCGACTACGCGCGGGATCGGCAGGCCATATTTGGTGGCGAATTCGAAGTCCCGCTGGTCGTGGCCGGGCACTGCCATGATCGCGCCCGTGCCGTAGTCCATCAGAACGAAGTTGGCGATGTAGAGCGGCAGATATTCACCCGTAAACGGGTGCCTTGCGCCAATACCGGTATCGAAGCCGAGCTTCTCCGCAGTCTCGAGCTCGGCAGCAGTGGTACCGCCTTTCTTGCACAGCTCGATAAATTTGGCCGCCTCGCAATTGTTGGCAGCGACATCCTGTGCGACCGGATGATCCGCCGCCACCGCGACAAAGCTCGCGCCGAAGATCGTATCGGGGCGCGTGGTGTAAACGGGCAGCGTGCCCCCGTTCGAAAGGTCGAATGCGAACTCTAGACCTTGCGACTTGCCGATCCAGTTTTCCTGCATCAGCCGCACCTTCTGCGGCCAGTCTTCCAACCCCTGAACGCCTTCGAGAAGGTCTTCAGCGAAATCCGTAATCTTCAGGAACCACTGGTTGAGCTTGCGCTTCTCGACCTCCGCGCCTGATCGCCAGCCCTTGCCGTCAATCACCTGCTCGTTGGCCAGAACCGTCATATCGACAGGGTCCCAGTTCACTTCGCTTTCCTTGCGGTAGACAAGGCCGGCGTTGAACAGTTCGATGAACAGCGATTGCTCGTGGCCGTAGTATTCGGGATCACACGTCGCGAATTCGCGGCTCCAGTCGAGCGCGAAGCCGAGCTGCTTCAGCTGCCCCTTCATCGTCTCAATGTTGTCGTAAGTCCAACCTGCAGGATGGACGCCCTTCTCCATCGCGGCATTCTCTGCCGGCATGCCGAACGCGTCCCACCCCATCGGATGGAGCACTTCATGCCCCTGCATCTTGCGATAGCGCGCCAGCACGTCACCCATCGTGTAGTTGCGCACGTGGCCAATGTGGATGCGCCCGCTGGGATAGGGAAACATCTCCAGCACATAGCTTTTCGGCTTGTCCGAATTGCTGTCTGCATCGAAACAGCGCGCATCGTCCCACGCACGCTGCCAGCGCCCGTCGGCAACAGACGGATCGAATCTCTCGTTACTCATGAAAGCCCCCTAGGGCAGATCACATGACAGTGGAACGGCGCAGATCGCGCGCGGTGGTGAGAATGATATCTTCCAACCGCTGTATCGTGGCAGCCGCAACAGGCGCTTCCACCCACTGGCCGTTCTGCATAACCTGACGCGTCGCATTCACGCGCAGCGCATCAGCCCGCAAGTCCTGATCGAGGATGGCGACCGACACGCTCACGCGTTCGTTCGGATTGTTGGGGCTGGTGTACCAGTCGGTGATCAGCACGCCGCCATTGCTGTCAGCAGTAGTGAGACGTGCGAACGAGAGCGTTTCAAGGCTAGCCCGCCAGAGGTAGGAGTTCACACCGATAGACGTCACCTGCGAGGCAGCAAGATCTGCCCGGAGTCGCTCGTCACTGCCGCCACCGCATGCGGCAAGGCCTGCTGTGGCAAGGCCCAGCACAAGGGCCGAACCCAATCGGCGGGCCGGAACGAAAGAGCGGAAAGTGGAATATGCCATCGTGTGTCCTGTAAACTCGTTTGCAACGGGAGAAACCCGCTGCAGGTTTTGCCTCTATACAAGCCGCATACGCAGTCGCAAGGCGCAGCGGGAAGATTGCGCGCAATTGCCCGATTCTGCACTGAATGCATGCTTAATGCCCACGATGATCCTGCAATGCACTTGTGTGCTGGCTGCAACACTTTGCCAAAAGGCGAAAAAGCATGGCGTATGCAGTGGCGAATCGGGAACGAAAGGCCTAGCGTATGAGTCGCTCAATAGTCACCGGCGAGTCGTTCGTTCAGGAAGAGTCCATTGGGTATGGGGAATAATGAAGGCCATGAAACGGCGTAGCAACACATTGGCAGGCAAGGTGACGCTCGCAGCGTCGGCTACGCTGTTGGCTGTTGCCCTCCCCAGTTCGGTATTCGCGATCGGCCTTTTGAATGGCGATAGTGTAAGCACCGACAGCACCAGTCAGTTCGCCTTTACCCCTGCGGCTGCGGACCCTGCCGTAGCAGCGCTCATCGCGGAACAGTCAGGTGGCAAGGCGCGGATGATGCGCTTCACTCCCGCAGGTGTCGTCAATTCCGGGGCAGAGCGATCAGTGACGGTTGCTGTTCGCGTGGACCAACAGGCTGCGGAAGCGCTTGCGGTCCGGTCCGGCATCGGCGCTGATGCTCCCAGCACGCTGCAGGTCGCGCCGACCCGGTACAATCTTGGCCTTGCACGTGGCTTTGGCAGCTTTGCCCGACCGGCACCTGCGCGCACTCCAATGCTTTCCAGCACACTTTCGAACGCCAATATTCCCGACATTTCCGATTTCTCGCTTCCCGAGAACAATCGGGACGAGCCGAGCCGCTTCGCCGCTCGCGTTGAGATGGAACAGACTCCAGTGGCCGGCCGCCGTGAAGAGGCGCGCACCAACGTGTCTGACCAGATGCTTGATGTCGGCGGCAGCTATCGCCTGACGCGCAACCTCGATATCACCGCAGGTGTGCGGTACGAGCAGGATCGCGACATTGTACCTCTGCCCGATGTGGAACAGCAGGACAGTCAGGCCGTTTATATCGGCACACAGTTCCGCTTCTAAGGCAGGATTCGCGCCAACAATTGCACAGGCATTGCTATGCGCGCCCCGCTTTGGCGGGGTTTTTCTTTGCGGAGTCACACGGCTCTGCACTAAAGCGGCAGCATATTTTCAATTCAGAGCAGAGATGGAGAACATCCCATGGCAAAAGTAGCAGTAGTCACCGGCGGTACCCGCGGCATTGGCCGGGCAATTTGTGAAACGCTGAAAGAAGACGGCTTTACAGTAGTCGCCAGCTATGCCGGCAATGACGATGCCGCACGCAAGTTCACCGACGAAACCGGCGTTCCCGCCTACAAGTTCGATGTTGGTGACTACGAAGCAACGCAGGCTGCCTGCGCCAAGATTGCCGATGAAGTCGGCCCGATCGATGTCGTCGTCAACAATGCCGGTATCACGCGTGACGGAACGCTGATGAAGATGAGCTACGAAGACTGGCACGATGTGATGCGCACCAACCTGGGCGGCTGCTTCAACATGGCCAAGGCCGCGTTCGAAGGCATGAAAGAACGCAAGTGGGGCCGCATCGTCAACATCGGCTCGATCAACGGTCAGGCGGGCCAGTACGGTCAGGTGAACTATGCCGCTGCCAAGTCCGGCATCCACGGCTTCACCAAGGCACTGGCGCAGGAAGGCGCACGCTATGGCATCACCGTGAACGCCATCGCGCCGGGCTACATTGATACCGACATGGTCGCCGCCGTGCCGGAGAACGTGCTTGAAAAGATCGTCGCCAAAATTCCGGTCGGTCGTCTGGGCCAGGCCAGCGAAATCGCTCGTGGCGTGAGTTTCCTGGCATCGGAAGACGGAGCATTCGTCACCGGATCGACCATGTCGATCAACGGCGGCCAGCACATGTATTGATGGGCTGATGCCCCTCTTTCCAAGAAGAGCGAGTTGACCGGTGGGCGATATCTATCACCCGCCGGTCAAGCGCTCGGTCGAAATTGCCGGACACAAGACTTCGATCAGTCTCGAACCGCTGTTCTGGGACATGCTCAACGATGTCGCGCGCCTCCGCAAATTGCCGCTCAATGCGGTGATCGCGATGATCGATGCAGAACGGATCGAGGCGGAGAACCCGCCGGGCCTCGCTACGGCGGTGAGGCTATGGCTTGCAGCCGATTTACGCGGTGATCTGCACGAAGGTTGACCGCGTCTATGCACCCGCGCAGAAGGCTCGCATGAGCAATCACAAACCGATCCGCAAGGCCGTGTTCCCCGTTGCCGGGCTTGGCACCCGCTTCCTGCCCGCCACCAAGGCGATCCCGAAGGAATTGCTTCCCATCGTTGACCGCCCGCTGATCCAGTACGCTGTGGACGAAGCGCGAGAAGCCGGGATCGAGCAGATGATCTTTGTCACCGGTCGCGGCAAGACTGCCATCGTCGAGCATTTCGATATGGCTTACGAGCTTGAAAGCACCATGAGCGAGCGCGGAAAGGACATGGCCGTGCTCGATCCTACCCGCGCCACTCCGGGCGATATCATCACCGTTCGCCAGCAGGTGCCCATGGGCCTTGGCCACGCCATCTGGTGCGCCCGAGCCATCGTGGGGGACGAGCCCTTTGCCATTCTGCTGCCTGATGAGATGATGGTCGCCCACCGCAATGGTAGTGGCTGCATGGCACAGATGGTCGAGGCCTATAACAAAGTCGGTGGCAACCTGATCTCGGTGCTCGAAGTCCCGCACGAGGCTGTGTCGAGCTACGGCGTGATCGATCCGGGCGAAAGCGCAGGCGCTTTAACCGAAGTGAAGGGGCTGGTCGAAAAGCCACCCGTCGATCAAGCGCCCTCAAACAAGATCATTTCGGGCCGCTACATTCTCCAGCCCGAAGTCATGCGTACGCTGGAAACACAGGGCAAGGGTGCCGGCGGCGAGATCCAGCTGACCGATGCGATGGCCAAGATGATCGGCTCGCAGGCATTCCATGCTGTCACCTTCGATGGGCGCCGGTTTGACTGCGGCAGCAAGGCCGGCTTTGTCGAAGCGACACTGGCGCTAGCGCTTGAGCGTGAAGACATGGGCGCAGAAGTGCGCGCGATCGCGGAAAGGCTCCTTGCACAGTAACGGCGTGGCATCACGCATACGAAAAGGGCGGGCCAAACGGCCCGCCCTTTTTCATTTCGCGATGTGGGGGCTGGCTTACTCGCCGCCGCGCGCAGCCTGTTCGCTGTTATCAGTATCAAGATTCGCCGTCATGTACGGGATCGGGTTGACCGACTGGCCGGCAATGCGGACTTCATAGTGCAGGTGCGGGCCGGTAGAGCGCCCCGTCGAACCGACATAACCGATCAGATCACCCACGCGAACCTGCTCACCCGGCTGCACGGTGTAGCTGGAAAGATGCGCGTAACGCGTTTCCATTTCCGCACCATGGCCGATCTGCACATAGTTGCCATAGCTCGAATACCACTGCGCCATCTCTACGATGCCATCTGCGGTTGCATAGACCGGTGTGCCACGCGGAGCGGCAAGGTCAACGCCGTGGTGGCGAGCGCGGCGACGCAGAATCGGGTGATTGCGATCACCGTATCCGCTGGTCAGGCGCGAATCGTTGAGCGGCATGCGCGAGGGAACCGACACGGCCAGCTGTGGCACAATGTCGATTTCACCAGCAGTCGAGACGGCAGCACCGCCGTCGATGCTTTCCCAGCTGGCGAACAATTCGCTGAACTCGCTGTCCAGGCTTCCCTCGGCAACACTATCGGTGTTGATGGTGCCTGCACGATCATCGTCTTCAGCCATTGCGGGCGTTGCAATAAGCAATGCACCAGCGGCAACAGCTTTGGCGAAATCAAAAAACATACGATCCCTTTGTTCTTTTCCGGCCCCTTTTCGGAACCAAGAGTGGACCCCACCCGTTTGTGTGATGCTGAGGTATGACCGCAAAAGTTAATCAAACAAGTGCGGCATAGCTTTCGCGCGACAAACCGGCTGCAAGACGCGCCGAGTCGTTGAACGGAGGCTTCAGCGCCCCCCGGAAGTGCGTTTTTACAAGATTTTTCCAGTGATTCTGCGGATTCTGGCCGTTTTTGGTGCAAATCTTTGCAAAATGCCTTGATCCGGCGGCGACGTGGCGAATCTCATCGTCAAGGATTCGTTGCAGAATTTTGGCCCCGCGTCCGTCACCCTGCGACCTTACGCGCTCAAGCGTAGCGGGTGTGACGTCAAGGCCCCTTGCCTCCAACACCATTGGTACAATCGCAAGCCGCGCTGCCAAGTTGTGGGCCGTATCACCAGCCGCTTGCCAGAGCCCCTCGTGCACAGGCAGATCGCCATAGGCCGCGCCTATCGTACCAAGGTGACGCTCGATCAGTGCAAAATGCATCGCTTCGTCTGCTGCGACATCCAGAAAATCGGTAATGAACGCGTGATCCATCTGCGCGCCGAACCGCCCGACGATGTCGAGCGCGAGATCGATCGCGACAAATTCGATGTGCGCGAGACTGTGCCACAAGGCCACCCGATTGCGCTGAGAACCGCCCTTGCCACGCTTAGGCATCTGCGACGGCGGGAGCACCTGAAGATCCACCGGCCACTCGGGCCGGTCGGGCATTGCTGCTGAAAAGCCGGTCGGAAGGTTGCCGTGCCGCCAATCCCGCACCAGCTTGCGCGTGCGCATGACCTTGCTTCGTTTGTCGCCGGTCAGCAGCGCATCACGGATCGCAGTAGAAAGGTCGACGGTCAAAGCGCCTTGGCCGCAGCGAGCACTTCTTCTGCGTGGCCTTTGACCTTCACCTTGCGCCAGACCTGAGCGATTGTGCCATTGGCATCAACGAGGAATGTCGAACGTTCCAGGCCCATATAGGTCTTGCCATACATCTTCTTCTCGACCCACACGCCCAGTGCTTCGGCCAGACCGTCGGTCTCGGCATCGGTGGCCAGCGGAGCTTTGAGGTCATGCTTGGCGATGAAGTTCTGGTGCTTCCTGGCCGAGTCCTTGCTCACGCCGAGCAGTGCCACGCCCGCCGCATCGAATTCGCCTTTCAGCGCAGAAAAATCCTTGTTCTCGGTGGTGCATCCGGGGGTATTGTCCTTCGGGTAAAAGAACACGACCAGCTTCTGGCCCCTGAAGTCACTCGCCTTTACGCTACCGCCATCGGGCGTTTCCATCGCCATATCGGGCATTGCGTCTCCAGCGTCGGGGCGATTTGCCATCATTCAATCTCCAGATCTTCGTCAAAGTGTCTGCTCCATTGTGTGGCGATCCCTCGCCGCGCTTCAAGGAGGGCCTGTAACAAATCGGCATAGCTATCGAACCCGCATGCCTTGGCGAGCACGCTCTTTGCTGCCTCGGGCGGTTCGTATCCGTCTGGTGCAAACAAACGCTCGGCGACAAGGAAACGTGTCAGCATCAGGTGATTTTCGGCATGCTCTACCGGCAGCAATCCGGCGTCCGCCAAACCGCTTATCGCCTTCTCCAATGCCGGCTCGAGCGCCACGCCTTCGCGCAGCTGCAAGTAGTGGATCAGAAACTCTGAATCGACGAGACCGCCGCGCAGCAGTTTAACATCAAGCGGCCCTTGCGCTGGCTTGTTGGCCAGGACATCGGCGCGCATCGACAGTACATCCTCACGCAGCTTGGCCTTGTCGCGCAGCTGGCAGAGCGCATTGCGGACGATGATCCGCAGCTGCTCTTTTGCCGCGTCCGAGCCGTAGAGCGGGCGGGCACGGGCCAGCGCCATATGCTCCCACGTCCACGCGTCCTCCCGCTGGTACTTGGCAAAAGCATCGAGGCTGACCGCAAGCGGTCCTTGCTTGCCTTGCGGGCGAAGCCGCGTGTCCACCTCATAGAGCGCACCCTCGGCCGTCGGCACGCTCAACGCGGCAGAGACGCGGGTCGCAAGGCGATTGAAATAGAGTGTCGAGGAAAGTGGTCTGCGGCCATCCGATTCAGCGCCAATATCGCCGGTAAACAGGAACACAATATCAAGGTCCGACGCATGGGTCAGCGCGCCGCCACCCAGCCGTCCTAGCCCGAGGACGACCAACTCGCTCCCCGCGATTTCGCCATGCGTCCCGCGGAACTCTTCGACGGCGGCAGCAGCTCCTGTCGCGATTGCCGCTTCGGCGATGCGGCAAAGCCCTTCGGCGATATCGAGCGGATCGTGGCGGCATTCGATCATCTGCGCACCCAGCGCGAACCGCCCTTCGCCGACGATCTGCCGAAGGCGATCAAGCCGCGCCTCGTAATCGTCCTCCTCGCTGCGCGCCATGCGGGCCGCAAGCGCAGGCACATCATCGGGCAATTGCGCACCGCTGGCATCGAACAGCACGTCGAGAAGTTCGGGGCGTCGTGCCAGCGCATCGGCGAGCGGCCGAGCGAGTGTGAGGATACGCAGAACGCGTTCGAGCAGGCCCGGACGCTCCTCGAACAGACGGAACAGGTTGATCGCGGTCGGCAAGCGGGTGAGCAGTGTTTCCCATCGCGCAAGCGCGCGGTCGGGATCGGGGGCATCGGCAAGTGCCTGCAACAGGTCATTGCGCATGGCATCGAAGGCCTTGAGTGCCTCCGTCGAGCGAAGCGCGCGGATGGTCCCTTTCCAGCTTTTCACCCGGCTCTCGAAATGATCGCGGAAATCATCCGGTACCGAGACGCTGGCAGGAGCAGTATCGTCTTCACCCAGCAGGGCATCGTAGCGCTCAGCCACGGCATCAGTGATTTCGCGTAGCTCCTCGATCAGTGCTTTGCCGTCGGGCAAGCCGTCGAGCCTTGCGACGTTGTCGATCGCCTCTTCGCCGTCGGGAATTTGGTGCGTCTGACGGTCGTTCACCATCTGCAAACGGTGTTCGATCACGCGCAGCCGGTCGTAGCTTTCGCCGAGCACCTGCGCGTCATCCGCTCCGATCACCTCAGCCGCCGCCAGCGCGTCGAGTGTTGCGCGCGTACCGCGACGCCGCAGCGCCGGATTGCGGCCGCCGTAGATCAGCTGGTGAGTCTGCGCATAGAATTCGATCTCGCGTATCCCGCCGCGCCCTTTCTTGACGTCGAAACCCGGCCCCGGCTCGCGCGGTCCTTTGTAGGCCGAGCGAATACGCGCGGTGAGGCGGCGGATCGATTCGATGGCGGTGAAATCGAGGCTCTTGCGCCAGACGAAGGGGCGGATGTCCTCGAGGAACGCCTCGCCCGCCGCAAGGTCTCCACCCGCAGGCCGCGCGCGGATAAAGGCCGCGCGTTCCCATGCCAGCGCCGAGGTTTCGTAGTGCGAGATCGCACCGTTAATCGGGACAGCCAACGGGCTGACTTCGCTCGCCGGACGCAACCGCAGGTCGACGCGCAGCACATAGCCCTCACCCGTTGGCTGGGAGAGCAGCTCTACCACGTGGCGCGCGTATCGCTGGGCAGCTTCGCCCGGCTCGTCCCGCTCGCGCTTGGCCAGCCGGGTCGGATCGAACAGCAGGATCGGATCGATGTCGGACGAATAGTTGAGCTCACCCGCGCCCTGCTTGCCCAGCGCCAGCCCGACAAAGCCGCTTGCATCGGCATCGGGCACACGGCGGCACACCGCGGCTAGCATCGCTGCATCGAGCGCGCGGTCGGCAAAATCGCTGAGTTCCTGCATCACCCTCGCAAGCGGCGTGGCCCCCGCCAGATCGGCAACACCCAGCACCAGCGCAAGCGAAAGCCGTTCCTTGCGCAGCAAGTCCCCGACATCCTCGATGCCGTCACCGCTCGCTTTCGCTGCTGTGAGTGCTGCCTCGCCATCACCCTCCGCCAGTAGCTCGGTCAGCTCAGGCCGGCGTTCCGATGCAAGGCGCAGGAATGGCGCGTGCGCCAGCGCCCGATCCAGTCCGCTTTGCCAATCTGCAGCCATGCCCGTGGTCCTGCACACACCGCGCGCGCCTAGCAAGTCTGCTTGTGCTTGGCCTCGCGTGATGCCACATGGCGGGCAACACAAGTGAGAGGACTTTTTGATGCTGCGTATTCTCGCCCCCGCCGCTTTGCTGGCGCCACTGGTTGCTCTGGCCGCCTGCACGCCCGAACCGCAGGAGGTCACTCCCGAACTGTCGCTCGAGACGATGCAGAATGTGACGCGCACGCTGTCTTCGGACGAGTTCGAGGGCCGTGAACCGGGCACACCGGGTGGCGAGCGCACGGTTGCCTACCTGATCGAGCAGTTTCAGGCCGCGGGCCTGCAGCCGGGCAATGGCGATAGCTGGGTGCAGGAAGTGCCTCTGGTGGAAGTGACGGGCAGCAACTTTGCGCCGCTCACCATTGGAGACCAGCAGTTTGAGCATGGCAGCGAATGGGTAGGTGTATCCTACCCACTGGTCGAGCGGACCGAGATTACCGATAGCGAAGTGGTCTTCGTCGGCTACGGCATCAACGCGCCGGAGCGCGGCTGGAACGATTACGAAGGCCTGGACATGGAGGGGAAGACCGCGCTCATCCTCGTCAACGATCCAGACTATCAGGACGAAGGGCTGGAAGGTACCTTCGGTGGCCGCGCGATGACCTATTACGGGCGCTGGCGCTACAAGTACGAAGAGGCCGCACGACAGGGTGCCGCCGCTGCTATCGTGATCCACGAAGATTTCGCCGCGAGCTACGGCTGGAACGTTGTCGAAGGCGGCTGGACGGGCGCGCAGGCCTATGCCGACACCGGAGATGGCGGTGCGGGGAACACCGATATGAACGGCTGGATGACGCAGGACGCAGCGCGTCGTGTGCTCGCCGCCGAGGGTCTCGATCTGGACGAGCTTGTAGAAGCGGCAAGCCAGCCGGGCTTCCGCGCAGTCCCGCTGGAGCAGCGAGCCTCAACCAGCTTCGATAATTCGATCCGCCGCTTTACGTCTGAAAACGTGATCGGCATCCTCCCGGGCAACCAGCGCCCGACCGAATATGTCCTCCACACCGCGCACTGGGATCATCTCGGCATCTGCGGTGAAGAGGGCGATGAGGACATGATCTGCAACGGTGCGGTTGACAATGCCACCGGAACCGCAGCGCTGGTCGCTCTGGCCGAGGCACATGTTGCCGCCGGACCGACCCAGCGCACGCAGGTGTTCCTTGCCGTGACCGCCGAGGAATCGGGCCTGCTGGGCTCTGAATACTATGGTGCGAACCCGGTTTTCCCGCTCGACCGCACGGTGGGCGGTGTCAACATCGATGCGCTCTATGTGCTGGGCGAAGCAAGTGACGTGACTGTCATCGGCGGCGGCAAGAGCGAGCTCGACGGCTACCTTTCCGATGCCTTGCAGGCGCAGGGCCGCACCTCCACATCCGATGCCGCACCGCAGGCCGGACGCTACTACCGCTCCGACCATTTCAGCCTCGCCAAACGCGGCGTGCCGATGTTCTACGTGAAGAGCGGCCAGACGCTGAGTGAAGGCGGCGCGGAGGCAGGCGAAGCGGCCTATCAAGACTACAACACCAACCACTATCACGCGGCGAGCGACGAGTTCTCCGAAGACTGGGATTGGGCCGGTGTGATGCAGGACCTTGAGCTCTACTTCATGCTCGCGCGCGCGCTGGGCGATACCGGCGAATGGCCGAACTGGAACGAGGGCGACGAATTCCGCGCCACACGCGATGCAAGCTGTGCCTCCGACGACGGTGGTTGCTGACGCAATGGCGGCAAGGATGCCCGCCGAGTGGGCCCGGCAGGACTGGATCTGGATCGCCTTTCCCGCGCACGCAGAGCTGTGGGAAGATGATCTCCAGCCTGCACAAGAGCAGATGGCGGCCTTCGCCAATGCAGTAAGCGAGGCCGGGCAGGACGTGCGCCTTGTCGTGCGTGATGAGGCGACGAAGGCGGTGGCAAGCAAGCTCGTGTCGGCCAAGGTCACAATCGAACAGCACCCTTACGGTGATATCTGGATCCGCGATACCGGGCCGCTGATCCTGCCCGACGGTTCGGGCGGCAGACGCGCGCAGGGCTTCGGCTTCAACGGCTGGGGCGGCAAGTATCTGCTTCCGGGCGATCAGGAAACGGGTGCCTCGCTCGCTGCTGCTGGAGGCTTCGCGTATTCCCGCGCGGACTGGATCCTCGAAGGCGGTGCTATCGAGACCGACGGGACGGGACTGGTTGTCACCACCGAGCAATGCCTGCTCAATCCCAACCGCAATCCGCACCTGTCGCGCGAGCAGATCGAGGCGAACCTGCAGCGGGACTGCGGCTTTGACCGCGTCCTGTGGCTCGGCAACGGATTGCTGGGCGATCACACTGATGGCCACGTTGACAACCTCGCGCGCATGGTGGGCGAAGGCGTGATCGCCATTCCGGTGGCGCTAGACGATGACGATCCCAACGCTGCAACCTTTGCCGATGCCAGGGCACGCGCCGAAGCCTTCGGGCTGGAGGTGTGTGAGATACCCTCTGCCGGACGCATGGGTGACGATGACGAGGTGGAGCCTGCAAGTTTCATGAACTTCGCTGTCACCAACGGTGTGGTCGTGGTGCCGACCTATGGCTCCCCGCATGACAGGGCGGCAGTCAAGGCTATCGGCGCGCTCTTTCCTGATCGTGATGTCGTCGGCCTGCGCGCCGATGCCGTGCTGACCGGCGGCGGAAGCTTCCATTGCGCCAGCCAACACGTGCCAACGGCGGCCTGATCCGGGCGATCTTAACGATTCGTTAGGAATTTGGGCGGACAATGGCCACATGGCCAAAGCTATCGCCTTCACCCGCTCAAAAGCCGCATCCGCGCAGGAATATGCGCGCATCGCGATCGTGAGCTTTTGCGGTGTTGCGCTGATTGTCGCAGGCCAGTTCCTGCCGCTTTGACGCGCGCAACGTAACTTTCTCCCACTTTTCGGCGAATTTCTTCCTGACCCCGTTCAGGAGTGATTTGCGATGAAGTATGTTCTGGGCCTTGCTGCCGCCGCAGTGCTCGCGATGATCTGCGGATTCGTGCTCTACATGGACCGGGAGATGGAAGCCGCGCAGGTAGCTGAAGCCGACTTGCCGCCTGTACAGGCGGATGTCTCGCCTGTCGTGCTTGAGCTGTTCACAAGCCAGAGCTGTTCATCCTGTCCGCCCGCTGATGCTCTTGCGCGTGAACTGGCACAGCGGGACGATGTGATCGTGATCACGCGCCCGGTTACATATTGGAACCGCATCGGCTGGGTCGATACGCTGTCCAACGAACGCAACACTGAACTGCAACGCGCCTACGCCCGGCGCGGCCTAGAAGGTTACAACGGCGTCTACACCCCGCAGATCGTGATCAACGGGATGAGCGGCGATGTCGGATCGCGTGCCAACTCGGTGGCCGAGATGATCCGCGCCGCGCAAGCGGGCGAACGTCCCGACATCACCGTTTCCGACAACGGAGAGGTCGAGGTGCGCGGCTCGGCACCAGCATCTGCCGAGCTGGTAATCGTCGCTGTTGATGGTGCGGAGACGGTCGAGATTGCCTCAGGCGAAAACCGCAATCGGACAGTCACCTATACCAATACATGGCTCGGCGAAGCCCCGATCGGCTCATGGAATGGCGGCGATGCGGCATTTGACTTGCCCGCTACCATGCCGCTCGCTGGCGAGGCTGATGCCTACGCGATCATCCTGCGCGAGAGCACCCAGACAGGCGCGGGCCAGATTCTGGCCGGACGCTGGCTTTAGGCTGCCACCAGCTTGTAAAGCGCGCCCAGCGCAGCTCCGCCCAGCACAATTGCTGTCGCGACTTGCCACTGCGTCTTGCTCACCTGCCCGAAGGCGCGGTGGCCGAACCAGTCGCCGAACAAGACGGCTGGAAACAGCAGCGCTGCGAGCTCGATCTCTTCCCAGCCACCGACGCCCCGCCAGACGAAGAAGGCTGCCGAGAGCGGCGTCACCACCAGGAAGATCGCCATCATACTTGCACGGGCAACCCGGGGTTCCAGTCGCCCGCGCAGGTAGAACGGTGCCATCCCCGGCCCCGGCATTCCGGCAAATCCGCCGAAGAATCCGGTAAAAAAGCCCGAAAGTCCCATCGCGGAGCGGCGCGGCAAGGCGACTTTGCCAAGCGGGACAACCACCAGCACGAATGCCCCAAGCGATACCATGGCGATCAGCACGCGTGCCCAGTCCGGGCTGAGCGCCACGAGCGCCCACAGGCCCAGTGGCATGCATGCAAGAGCAATGACGGCGATGGGGATCGCGCTCTTGTCGGCATCACGCCGGATGCGGCCAATGTCGGTCAGTCCGATCAGAAACAACGAGACGATCCCCACCAGCACCGCTGCGCTCGGCTCAATCGCCAGCTGCAGTACAGGTACCAGAACCACCGAAAGGCCAAATCCCGCGAGGCCGCGCACGAAGCCCGCCGCGATCGCAGCGAGCAGTGCGACGGCAATCGTCTCTGGTGAAAATCCGAACACGCGCTTCGCCTTCTAGAGCTTGAGCAGCGCTGCCACAGCGGCCGCCCCAAGCACAATGCCGACAAAAGCCCGCCAGACCGGATCGCTCACTCGTCCGAAGACCAGCGAACCGAGCCAGTTGCCGAGCGCCATCACCGGAAACAGGAGCAAGCCGAAGACCAGCAAGCGCCACTCAAGTAAGCCCGTGATCGCACCCGAGGTAAGGCTCGCCAGCGCAGACACACCGAAGATGCCGATCATTGATGCCTTGGCCATCACCCGCGGCATGTCCTGCCGCACATAATAGGGCACGACCGATATTCCCGGCATGGCGGCAAATCCGGTCATCACGCCTGCGATCAGGCCCGTGGCTCCGGTGGCGACCTTACCGGGCGGTCTTGGCTGCTTGCTACGGGGAAACACGACCACAAGGAATGCCGTCAATGCCGCCAGCGCAATCAGCACACGGGCAAGCGGCGGCGGCGTCATAGACAGAAGCAAGAGCCCCGGCATTGTCGTGAGGATCAACAGCCCCATGATCCAGTAGGCCGACCTGTCCGCTTCGCGCAGGACGTAGCGGATCTCGCTCAGTGCCAGCGAAAACGCGAGTACATTCACCAGCAGAACCGCCTCCAGCGGTAGCAGCGCCAGCGCGAGGATCGGTGCAAGCAGGAAGCCGAAGCCGAACCCCGTCAGCCCGCGCACAAATGCCGCGCCCAGCGTTGCGACAACCGCTGCGACAATCTGCGTCGTTGAAAATCCGTCGAGGATTTCCAAGCGATCAGGCCTTCAGATCGGGCGGGGTCGCGGCGTCTTTGAGCGTGGCAATCGCATCGTCGAGGGCGAGGAACTGCTGTTGCTTTTCACCCAGAGTGCGCATGGCAACGGTGCCTTCCTCCGCCTCGCGCTTGCCGATAACAAGGATATGCGGAACCTTCGCCAGCGAGTGTTCGCGGACCTTGTAATTGATGCTTTCGTTGCGGAAATCGCTTTCCACTCGGATGCCGGCGGCTTCGAGCTTGGTGATCGCTTCCTTCGCATAGTCGTCCGCATCGGAAACGATGGTTGCGACAACGGCCTGCGTCGGTGCGAGCCATACGGGCAGGCGACCGGCAAAATGCTCGATCAGGATACCGATGAAGCGCTCGTAAGAGCCAAAGATCGCGCGGTGGAGCATGACGGGTCGGTGCTTCTCGCCATCCTCTCCCACATAGGTCGCGTCAAGGCGTTCGGGCAGCACACGGTCACCCTGGATCGTGCCGACCTGCCAGGTGCGGCCGATGGCATCGGTCAGGTGCCATTCGAGCTTGGGCGCGTAGAAAGCACCTTCGCCGGGGAGTTCTTCCCAGCCGTATTCCTCGTTGTCCATTCCCGCTTCGGCCACGGCATCGCGCAGCTCCTGCTCGGCCTTGTCCCAGTCTGCATCCGAACCGAAACGTTTCTCGGGCCGTAGGGCCAGCTTCACGTGATAGGTGAAGCCGAAGTCCTTGTAGACGCTATCCGCCAGCTTGCAGAAGGCGCGCACTTCCTCGACGACCTGGCCTTCCGTGCAGAAGATATGCGCATCATCCTGCGTGAACTGGCGCACGCGCATCAACCCGTGCAGCGCGCCGTGCGGCTCATTGCGGTGACAGCAGCCCATTTCGCCCAGCCGGATCGGCAGATCGCGATAGGAAGTAATGCCCTGCTTGAAGACGAGAACGTGCGCGGGGCAGTTCATCGGCTTCATCGCCAGCCATGCGGCATCTTTTGCCACACTCGGCGCGCTCTCGCCGCTCTCCTCATCCACCTCAGGGACGATGTCGGGGACGGCGAACATGTTCTCGGCATATTTGCCCCAGTGGCCGGACTGGGTCCACTGCTTCACGTCCATCAGCTGCGGCGTCTTGATCTCCTGATAGCCCGCGCCGTCCATCTTGCGGCGCATATAGGCTTCCAGCTCGCGCCACACGCGATAGCCATTGGGGTGCCAAAAGACCGACCCGTGCGCTTCTTCCTGCAGGTGGAACAGATCCATTTCGCGGCCCAGCTTGCGATGGTCGCGCTTGGCGGCTTCTTCCAGACGGGTCAGATGCGCATTGAGCTGCTTCTTGTTGAGCCAGCCGGTACCGTAGATGCGCGTCAGCTGCGCATTGTTCTGGTCGCCGCGCCAGTATGCCCCGGCGACGCGCATCAGCTTGAACGCCTGCGGATCGAGCTTGCCGGTGGAGGCCAGGTGCGGGCCGCGGCACATGTCGAGCCAATCATCGCCCGACCAATAGACCGTAAGCTCTTCACCCTCAGGCAATTCCTTCGCCCATTCGGCCTTGAACACTTCGCCATCGGCTTCCCATTTGGCGATCAGGTCCTCACGGCTCCAGATTTCGCGGCGGAGCGGTTTGTCGGCCTTGATGATCTCGCGCATCTTTTCTTCGATGGCAGGCAGGTCTTCGGACGAGAACGGATCGCGGCTCTCGGGCGCTTTCACGTCGTAGTAGAACCCGTCGTCGGTTGCGGGACCGAAGGTGATCTGCGTGCCGGGATAGAGCGCCTGTACGGCTTCAGCGAGCACGTGCGCGAAGTCATGGCGCGCGAGTTCGAGCGCCTCTTCCTCATCGCGCGAGGTAATCAGCGCCAGTTCGGCGTCGCCATTGAAGGGGCGATTGATATCGCGCAGCTCGCCATCGACGCGCGCAGCAATGGCAGCCTTGGCAAGGCCCGGGCCGATAGCGGCAGCGACATCGCCCGGAGTCGAGCCCCGTTCCATTTCGCGCACGGAGCCATCGGGAAGGCTGATCTTGAGAAGTTCGGTCATCACTTCAGACTTTCACTCGAATTCATTTTCATGCCCTCCCTAAGGATGGGCGCTCATACCGCAAGCGTTTTGGACGAGGGCAAGGTCCTCGGGGGCCATATTGTGCAATTCGCCTGCCAGATTCGCCTCGACGAAATCGGCCAGCGCCCGCGCATCGGCCAGCGCATTGTGCGGTATGTCGCTCGCCTTGGCGGTGTCAAACCCGGCAAGATTGAGGAGCAGGCACGCATACTGGAACGGATCGTTTCGCTTGCCATGATCGCGCAGCAGCATGGCGTTGAAATGGACAAGGTCTTCCGGCCAGTCGGCAATGAAAACGTGCGGTCCTGCATCCTTGCGCAGAAACTTCTGCATCTTCTTTACCACCTGCAAGCGCTCGATCGGCTCCTGATTATAGAAGGGCACGACATGCTCCTGTACCCACGGCACGACAAGTTCGTGCGCGTGCAGCACTTCGTAGAAATGCGCGCCATCCTCTCGCACCAGCGCGATGCTGAGCAATTGCCCGCCGGTGCCGTTGAATTCGGTGTCGATATAATAGCGCATACACGCTCCCTCGCGCCGCTGTGTCGTTCTGCCGGTTTCGGGAAGCTGGCGCGATGCCACCCGAAACCGGGTGGCGGAGTACGTGATCAGGCCACGACCATCCGCCCCCGGTTGCCCGAGGTGGTGGTAGTTGTCGTAGTCGTCACGCGATTGGCCATGAGCAGGACATAAGGAGAGCCCCGCCGTTTGTCACCCTCCCTTGACGCATGGCCATTGCATGGCGAGGGATCGTTTCGATGACAGAAATTCGCACGCTACCATCGGCGCAAGGCATTGAACTGGCATTTCGTCACACCACCGGGTCTGGCCCCGCAGTGGCCTTCCTGCCCGGCTACATGTCGGACATGGACGGGAGCAAGGCGACCGCCATTTTCGCACATTGCAAGGCACAGGGGCGCGAATGCCTGTTGCTCGATTACTCGGGTTGCGGGGAGAGCGATGGCGACTTTGCCGATGGCACACTGACTATCTGGCGCGACGAGGTCTTGCTGCTGATTGCGAACCAGATTGAAAACGAGAAGGTTGTTGTCGTCGGCTCATCGATGGGCGGCTGGCTAATGCTGCTTGTCGGCTTGGCACTCAAAAACCGGCTTGCTGGCCTTGTTGGCATCGCCTCGGCTCCCGATTTTTCGGACTGGGGGTATGATGAGGCGCAAAAGGCGCAGTTGCGTGAGGGCGAAACGATCTTCGAAGAGAGCGACTACGGCTATGACCCCATGCCCACCTATGCCGGGTTCTGGGCCGATGCCGAAGCCAACCGGCTGCTCAACAACACCATTCCGATTACCTGCCCGGTACGCCTGTTGCACGGTCAAGAGGACAAGGATGTTCCTTGCGATACCTCACTGCGACTTGCGAAGGCTCTCGCCAGCGAAGATGTGCACGTCACGCTGATCAAGGGCGGCGACCATCGGCTATCACGCGAGAGTGACGTATCGGTGTTGCTACGAACCGTTGATGCTGCATGTGAAATCTAGTTTCTGGTGAGACATTTTTGGTGCATCGCGTGCAACAGCGCGATAGAGGCGCGCGCAAGGTTGCGGTAGGAGTCGCAACTGCATATCGAGTCGAGGCGCTGGACCGCACAAAGCGGACGGCGAAGGAGAACCGAAGGCCATGGCCAGCACGAAGAGCAAGAACAACGCTTTTTCCGATCTCACCAAAAAGGAGCGCGCCTTTGCTAATACGCTGAAGGAGCGCATCAGCAGCTCCATTCTCCCAGGGGAGGCGCCGCTGGAAGGCAAGCAGCTGGACGAAGCGGCCGCCTTCGTCATCGAGGCTGCTCGCGAACGTGCCGATGGCAAGCCAGCTATTCTCGCCCGCTCCGCAAGCAATGGCCGCCGCTTCATGCGCATCGCGGTGATCAACAAGGATATGCCGTTCCTGGTCGATTCTATCGCAGCCACGATGGCCGCCCGCGGCCTTTCAATCGACAGGCTGGTCCACCCGATCCTTCCTGTTCGCCGAAAAGGTGGGAAGCTGGAAGACGTGCCCAAGGGTGATGGCACAGGCGAGAAGAAGGAAAGCTGGGTCTACATCGAGACCGTCCGGATCGACGCTAAAGAACGCCGCGCACTCGAGAAGGATCTGGAAACCGCAATCCTCGATGTGCGCGCAGCCGTGGCCGACTGGTCAGCCATGCGCGCTGCATTGACCGACGACGCTGATCGCATGTCCGATGCCGAAGGTGCCGCGCTGCTACGTTACCTGGCAGACGGTATGATGACGCAGCTGGGCCATGTCACCCGCACCCGCGATGGCAGGCAGAGTGACTTGCTGGGCATTTGTCGCCGTTCGACACCTGACCTTCTGGCGGATGATGCATTCGACAAGGCATTCGCCTGGTTTGATGGCAAGAACGGCAAGCCGGGTAAGTCGCCGCTGATTATCAAGGCGAACAGAATCAGCAATGTGCACCGCCGTGTGCCGATCGACCTGTTCATTGTACCGCTGATCGAGGGCGGCAAGGTTTCCGCGCTTTCGGTGCATGCCGGTATCTGGACCAGCGCATCGCTGGTCGCGCCACCCAACACCGTTCCGGTTCTGCGCCAGCAGCTCGAAGCGATCATGAGTCGCCTCGACTTTGCGCCCGACAGCCACGACTACAAGGCGCTGGTCCACGCGTTGACTGCACTGCCGCACGATCTGATTATCAGCTTCTCTGACGAAGACATCACCCGCGTCGCGACCGCGATGATGGGGCTGGCTGAGCGCCCCCGCCCCCGCGCAACACTGGTTACCGCACCGCTGGGCCGCCACGTCTTCGGCTTTGTCTGGATGCCGCGTGACATGCTTTCAACCGCAGTCCGTTTGCAGGTGCAGGACTTGCTCGAACGCGAGACCGGCGCCAGCACGCTCGATTGGAGCCTGATGGTTGAAGGCGGCGCGCTCGCCTTGCTGCGCTACGTCATGGACTTCCGTGGTAAGGACGATCCGGTCGATGCAACAGCGATCGACCGGTCGCTGCAAGACATGTTGCGCGGCTGGAATGACGCTGTGGAAGAGGCGCTGGGAGAAACCGGAGAGGCAAGGAGGGCCGAAGCACTTGCTTTGCGATATGCGGCCAGCTTCCCGCCGTTCTACCGCACACAATACGGCGCCACTGAAGCAGCCGTTGATATTTCCCGGCTGCGCCAGCTTGCCGCCCACGCGGAAGAAGCGGGGCAAGGCCGGGACTCCCGGCTTTACCGCGTCGCAGATGATGCTGACGACTGCCTGCGACTGAAGGTCTACCAGCATCACGGCTCGCTCCCGCTTTCAGATGCGGTTCCGGCTTTGGAAAACTTCGGCTTCCGCGTCTTGTCCGAAATCCCGACCGAGCTCGGCGGTCAGGACACCGGTACGATCCATGACTTCATCCTGCGCCTGCCTGCAGGGATGAGCGGCGATGAGCTGCTCGAACGCGCCGACATTATCGAGACCGCTGTTACAAGCGTGCTCAACCAGAAGGCGGAAGACGATGTCTTCAACCGCCTTGTCATTTCTGCCGGACTGGATGCGCAGGAGGCCGACTGGCTGCGCGCATTCTATCGTTATCTGCGCCAGTGCGGCCTGACCTACACGATCTACACCGTAGTCGATGCCCTGGCCGGTGCCGGCAAGGTCACCCGCTCGCTCATCGCGCTTTTCCGCACGATGCACGATCCTGCCTTCAAGGCTAATCGCGCAAAAGCTGCAGCTGAGATCGACAGCGATATTCGTATCGGCCTTTCCGAAGTGGTGGCGATCAACGATGACCGCCTGCTGCGTCGCTACTGGGACACGATGCGGGCGGTGCTGCGTACCAATGCTTTTGCACCAGCTTCCCAAGAGGCATTAGCGCTGAAGATCGACAGTTCGCTTGTTCCGGGCCTCCCCAAGCCCGTGCCGTGGCGCGAGATCTTTGTCTATTCGCGCCGGGTCGAAGGCATCCACCTGCGCGCAGGCCCGGTTGCCCGCGGCGGACTGCGCTGGTCCGACCGGCGCGATGACTTCCGCACCGAGATCCTGGGCCTGATGAAGGCGCAGAAGGTTAAGAACGCCGTGATCGTGCCGACCGGCGCAAAGGGCGGCTTCTATGCCAAACGCCTACCCAACCCCGCCATCGACCGCGACGCCTGGTTCACCGAGGGCAAGGAAAGCTACAAGCTGTTCATCCGCACGCTGCTGTCGATCACAGACAATTACGTGAACGATAAGGTCGCACACCCTGAAGGCGTGGTAATCCATGACGGGGAAGACCCCTATTTCGTCGTTGCAGCAGACAAGGGAACGGCAACATTCTCCGACACCGCCAATGCGATCGCGATGGAACGCGATTTCTGGCTGGGCGATGCCTTCGCCAGCGGCGGCTCCAACGGATACGACCACAAGGCGATGGGCATCACTGCCAAGGGCGCCTGGGTCTGCGTGCAGCGCCACTTCCTGGAAATGGGCGTGGACGTGCAGAAGGACCCGGTCCGAGTGGCGGGCTGCGGCGATATGTCGGGCGACGTATTCGGCAACGGCATGCTGCTGTCCAAGTCGATCAAGCTGACTGCGGCCTTCGACCACCGCCATATCTTCATCGATCCCGATCCCGATCCGGCCGCGAGCTGGAAAGAGCGCAAACGCATGTTCGATCTGCCGCGCTCAAGCTGGGAAGACTATGACAAGAAGGTGCTGTCCAAAGGTGCAATGGTCATCCCGCGCAGTACCAAGCGGATTGAGCTTACAAAGCAGGCAATGGCCGCCGTGGGCATCCACGAAAGCGATCTGAAGGACGGCGCGCTTGACCCGGACAGCCTGATCAACCTGATCCTGAAGAGCCCTGTTGATCTGATCTGGTTCGGCGGCATTGGCACCTATGTGAAGGCCAGCCACGAAAGCCACTCTGACGTCGGCGATCCGGCCAATGACGCGCTTCGCGTCAACGCCGCTGATCTGAACGCCAAGGTCATTGGCGAAGGCGCTAACCTTGGCACCACGCAAGCGGGCCGCGTCGAGTTTGCCCTGCGCGGTGGCCGTGTGAATACCGACTTCATCGACAATTCTGCAGGCGTCGACTGCTCGGACAACGAGGTCAATATCAAGATCGCACTGGCAGCCGCGCGAGAAGCCGGCCGCCTGTCCGAAGATCGTCGCAACGCGCTGCTCAAGGACATGACGAACGAGGTTTCCGATCTAGTGCTGGAGGACAACCGTCTGCAGGCGCTGGCGCTTTCGATCGCAGAACAGGGCGGTAGCCGCTCTGTCGGCGCGCACGCCCGTTTGATCGAAGTGCTCGAGGAAATTGGCGGCCTTGACCGCGCGAATGAAGGGCTGGGCGATGGCGAAGCGCTTTCGCGCCGTGCAGCTGATGGTCAGGGCCTGACCCGTCCGGAACTCGCCGTGCTTCTCTCTCACTCCAAGCTGGTGCTGCAAGACGCGGTCGAAGGCAGTCCGCTCGCCGAAGACAAAGCGGCCGATGCACTGGTGTTGGGAGATTTCCCGCCGCAGCTGCAGGAGCAGTTCGGCAAGCAGTTGCTGTCGCACCGCCTGCGTAACGAGATTGTCGGCACGGTCGTTGCCAACAAGATCGTCAACCGCATGGGTATGCTGCATCCGTTCGAACTTTCCGAAGAGGAAGGCGCCGGGCTCGATGCCATCGGTTCGGCGTTCGTCACCGCATCGACGCTGCTCAAGATGGATGCCATCTGGACGGCGCTTGATACCAAGGCAATGCCTGAAACCGCGCGCCTCAAGCTGTTCGATCAGGCAGCACTGGCATTACGCGGCCACATTGCCGACCTGCTCCGCGCCGGCGGCGGAACCAAATCTCCGTCACTCGTCGCCGCAGAAATCGGCGACAGGGTTTCCGAGCTGGTCGATAAGGCCGACACTCTGCTGGGCGACGAAGCGCGCGCGCATGTTGAAGACATTGCCGCGGGTCTGGTAGAAGCTGGCGCGAGCAAGGAACTGGCGGGCATGGTCGCTCACCTCTTTGCCGTGGACGGTTCAATCGGCCTGGCAAAGCTATCCAGCGATACGGGCCTCAAGACGTCGGCGTTGGTGACCGCCTTCATCGAGCTGGGCGCCGTACTCGGGATCGACTGGGCGCAATCACGCGCCGCTGTGATGAGCCCGGCAGATCCATGGGAACGGCTGCTCGTTTCGGGCCTGGCGCGCGATTTCCAGCAGATGCGCATCGATTTCATTCGCGGCCTTGCCCGTCGCAAGAGCAAGAATGCCGATGATCCTTCGGCCATGATTGCTGCATGGGCGGCCAAGAACGAGACCGCAGTTGCGCAGTTCCGGCGTATGGTTGAACGCGCGCAGACTGCTACGCCAATTGCCCCTGCGATGCTGGCGCAGATTGCCAGCCAGGCGCGCAACCTGCTGCAGGGATAGGCATTGCCGCCGCTTGACCTTGGCGACGGTTTTGCGCACCCATCCGCGCGATGAAGAAATATGATGTGATCATCGTAGGCACCGGGCACGGCGGCGCGCAGGCCGCCATCGCCTTGCGCCAGAACGGATTCGAAGGCTCTATCCTGATGATCGGGCGCGACCGGGAACCTCCCTATGAGCGCCCTCCCTTGTCCAAGGAATATCTGGCGGGAGACAAGCCCTTCGAGCGCGTCCTGATCCGCCCGGAAAAGTTCTGGCAGGAGAAAGGTGTCGAGCTGTTGCTGGGACAGTCGGTCACCAAGGTCATGCCGGAAATGTTTGAAGTGCAGCTCGGCTCGGGCGACACGCTAGGCTATGGCAGACTGATCTGGGCTGCAGGCGGTGACGCGCGGCGGCTCGATTGCCCGGGCGCTCATCTGGAAGGCGTTCATGCTGTTCGCGACAAGCGCGATGTCGATGCCTTGTTGGCAGACATAGAAGGCGGCGCGAAGAAGTTTGTCGTTATCGGCGGCGGCTATATCGGACTGGAAGCGGCGGCCGTTCTGCGCAAGCTGGATTGCGAAGTGGTCTTGGTCGAAGCTCTCGACCGCGTGCTGAGCCGGGTGGCGGGAGAAGACCTGTCGCGCTTCTATGAGGATGAGCACCATCGTCAGGGCGTCGAGCTTCGTCTGGGTACGGGCGTGGAGCGCCTTGTCGGAGAAAGCCGCGTCACGGGTGTTGTTCTCGAAGGTGGCGAAGAACTGCCTTGCGATGCCGTGGTCGTAGGCATTGGTATTGTGCCTGCTGTCGGTCCGCTGATCGCGGCCGGCGCGGCTGCGGCCAATGGCGTTGATGTCAGCGACACCTGCCACACCAGCCTTGAGAAGGTATACGCCATCGGCGACTGCGCCGCGCACGCCAACCCTTACGCCGATGGCGCGGTGATCCGCCTCGAAAGCGTGCAGAACGCGCATGACATGGCGACCACAGTGGCCAAGGCGATCTGCGGCGATCCGCAACCCTATGACGCCTTCCCGTGGTTCTGGTCGAACCAGTATGACCTCAAATTGCAGACCGCCGGCCTCAGCCTTGGTCACGACGAAACCGTGCTTCGCGGTAATCCGGATGAACGCAGTTTCTCGGTGATCTATCTGAAGGATGGCCGTGTGATTGCGGTCGATGCGGTCAATCGCACCAAAGACTATGTGCAGGGCCGCAAACTGGTAGAAGCGCGCGCGGAGATCGATCCGGCACTGCTCGCCGACACGGACACACTGCTCAAGGACATGCTGTAAGCTGGGCCCTGGCCCAGTGCGCGGCCTCGACCACAACCTCGTCATCGTCCTGGCAAAGCACCGACACCTGCGGGAGCAAGCCGGTATTGCCGCTATTCCCGGCGGCGATCAGGCAGTTGCGCACGAAGCGGTTGCGCCCGATCCGCTTTATGGGTGAGCCGGAGAATTTCGCACGAAACGTCGCGTCATCAAGAGTGAGCAATTCTGCCAACTCCGGCTCGACCAGCCCATCGCGCGGAGCAAAAGCTTTGTGACGGGCAGCGGTGTCGGCGAACTTGTTCCATGGGCACACCGCCAGGCAATCGTCGCAGCCGTAGATGCGATTGCCGATGGCTTCGCGGAATTCCTCCGGGATCGGCCCCTTGTGCTCGATGGTGAGGTAGGAAATGCAGCGTCGCGCATCGAGCCGATAGGGTGCATTAAATGCGTGGGTCGGGCATGCCACCTGACAGGCGTTGCACGAACCGCAACGATCATCATGTGGCGCATCCGGCGCTAGCTCTACCGTCGTGTAGATCGCGCCGAGGAACAGCCAACTGCCGTGATCACGGCTGACAAGGTTGGTGTGCTTGCCCTGCCAGCCCAGTCCTGCCGCTTCGCCGAGCGGTTTCTCCATAACAGGCGCGGTATCGACGAAGACCTTAAGCTGGCTTTCCGGCTCCTGCTCGACCAGCCAGCGCGCCAATGCCTTGGCCGCCTTCTTCAGTACGTCGTGATAGTCGCGCCCATGCGAATATACCGAGATGCGCGCCTTTTCTGCGTCACCCTCCAGAGCCAGTGGATCGACTTGCGGAGCGTAGGACATGCCAAGCGCGATAACGCTCTTCGCCTCGGGCCACATGCTTTTGGGTCCCTGCCGCACGTCGGCGCGGTCTTCCATCCACCCCATCGTGCCGTGAAAGCCCTCGCCCAGCCATTCATGCAAGCGTTTGATTTGCTGCGGATTGTCCTCTGCGCGCGCAATCCCGACAGCGGCAAATCCCAGCTCACGCGCTTTTGCCTTGAGACGATGCTCAAGCGAATTGGTATCGGGCGTGTTAACCATAATGCGGGAGTGGCTCGTTCATCACTCCCCTGTAGCGGCTAAGGCATGGATATGGCGACAGGTAGTTTCACAACCAAAGCAAAGGAAGCGCGACCGCTTGCGATCGATGCGCGCGGACTGGTCAAGCGGTTTGACAGCACACTGGCGGTGGACGGGGTGGACATCTCCATTCCCCAAGGCGCGATTTACGGCGTGCTGGGGCCCAATGGTGCGGGCAAAACGACAACATTGCGTATGCTGCTGGGGATCATCGATCCCGATGCTGGATATCGCCGTGTTCTGGGTGCGGAGAACCCGCAGGATGTGGCCCGCCTGATCGGTTACCTCCCCGAAGAGCGTGGGCTCTATCCCTCAATGAAATGCTACGAAGCGATTGCCTTTATGGGCGCCCTGCGCGGAGTACCGCTCGAAGAAGGCCGGAAGCGAGGCAAGGAACTTCTAGAGCAGCACGGGCTCGGTCACGCCATCGAGAAACAGATTCGCCAGCTCAGCAAAGGCATGGCGCAAACGGTTCAGCTCCTCGGAACGCTGGTGCACGAACCCAAACTTGTGGTGTTTGACGAGCCGTTCAGCGGCCTCGATGCGATCAACCAGGGCAAGCTCGAACAATTGATCCGTGGTCTTGCCGACAAAGGCACCACGGTGATTTTCTCAACCCACGTCATCGCCCACGCCGAAAGGCTGTGCGAGGGCATTGCGATTATCGCAGGCGGCAAGGTCCCCTTTGCGGGTCGCGTTGATGAGGCGCGTGACAGGATTCCGGCGCAGGTCCGGCTTGAAACCCGCAATTCCGAGGGACCGTGGCGCAATGCTCTGCCCGAAGACACGCGGCGCGTGGGCGATTTCTGGTATTTCCCTCTTCCTGAAAGCGGGGTGGAACCTCTGCTGAAAGCGCTGATCGAAGGCGATGCCGGGATTCTGTCGCTCTCCATCGAGCGCGCGGGACTGCACGATGCCTTTGTCGCCATCGCCGGCGAGGCAGCAGCACGCGACATGGTCACCAACGGATCGGGAGAGCAGGCATGAGCAATCCGGCAGTCGATTCCGGCGGACGTCTTTCGCTCTTGCGTGCGGCCTTTGTGATCGCTCGGCGCGATTTCAGCGCCATCCTGTTCAGCCGTACCTTCATCTTCTTCCTGCTCGGACCGCTTTTCCCTGTCGTGGTCATGGCCCTGGCGGGCGGGGTGGGCGCGCAAGTGCAAAGCGAAGCGATGGTCGCCGATGTCGGCATTGCAATGGAAGGCGAGCAAGTCGACGCCATGCTTGCCGCGCGCGAGGAACTGGACCGTCAAATTCCCGGTCGACTGCCGCCAATGATCGAACTCGCGCGGCTCGAGCCGGGCGAAGCCTATGACGCCCGCACGGTGCTCGAGAACGCCGAAGGCAGCCTCGCCGCCGTCGTCACCGGGACGCTTGACGAGCCTGTGCTGACCGCAACCGAGGGCAGCATCGGCCGCTGGCAAGGCACCGTGGGCCTCGTTGCCGGATATGCACGCGATGGCACGGCAAGAAACTATCCGCAGGTAGGAACGTCAGTTGTCGGCACCAGTGGCGCATCGGAAAACACCGGCAGATTGCGAACCGCACAGGGTGCGCAGGTGCTGCTGTTCCTGCTGATCATGATGCTCGCCAGCATGGTGCTTTCCAATCTGGTCGAGGAAAAGGGCAACAAGATCATCGAAATCCTCGCCGCAGCGATCCCGATGGACGCAGTGTTTCTTGGCAAGCTTTTCGCCATGCTCGGTATTTCGCTGGTCGGCGTTGCAGTCTGGGGAGGCTCCGGCGCGGCAATCCTTTATGCCGGCGGCACATCGCTGTCCGACTATGCCAACCCCGGCGTCGGCTGGCCGATGTTCTTCGCTCTCTTTGTTATCTACTTTGGCATGGGATACCTGCTGCTCGGCAGCATCTTCCTCGCCATCGGTTCGCTCGCAACCACCGTGCGCGAAGTGCAGACGCTGGCCATGCCTGCGTCGATGTTCCAGATCCTGGTGTTCTTTTTTGCGAGCCTGTCTGTAACCGATCGCGGGGGTATGATCGAATACAGTGCCATAGCATTCCCGCTTAGCTCGCCTTTCGCGATGGTCGCCAAGGCGGCGGTGGAGGAAGCGCTGTGGCCGCATCTGCTGGCGCTTGGCTGGCAGGCCATGTGGGTTGCGATCTTCGTACGCATGGGAGCAAGCATGTTCCGCAAGCGTGTGATGAAATCGGGCCCTCGCGGTGCTTCACGGCGCGGCCCTGTATCGGCTCTGTTGGGTATGTTCAGGAACAGTTCGACGCCAACAGCATAGAGTCAGTCCCATGACGAACAGCAAAGTGACCCGCCGCTCCGCCCTCGCATGGTTGGGGGCTGGTGCTTCGATTCCCGTTTTAACCGCCTGTGGCGGCAATGAAGCCCGCGCCCAACAGAACTTTCG
The DNA here is from genome assembly GCF_028858515.1 of Aurantiacibacter sp. D1-12. Lineage (GTDB taxonomy): Bacteria > Pseudomonadota > Alphaproteobacteria > Sphingomonadales > Sphingomonadaceae > Alteraurantiacibacter. The sequence continues at coordinate 193,041 of NZ_JAPJZJ010000004.1, read as the reverse complement.
TGTGTCCTATAGCGAGGCCGAATGGCGCCGCCGCCTGACCCGGATGGAGTTTCGCGTGCTGCGCGAAGCCGCGACCGAACGCCCGTTCAGTTCCCCGCTGGACAATGAATCACGCCGCGGCACTTTCCATTGTCAGGGTTGTGGCAATCGCCTGTTTTCCAGCGCGCACAAGTTTGACAGCGGCACCGGCTGGCCCAGTTTCTGGCAGCCGATCGACAGCGGAGCAGTGGGGTATTCGACCGACTACCACCTCGGCTATGCACGCACCGAAGAACATTGCGCCGATTGCGGAGGGCATCTGGGACATCGCTTCAACGATGGCCCGCGCCCGACCGGGCACCGCCACTGCATCAACGGGGTCGCGCTGGAATTCCGCCCCGCTTAGTTGACGCGGTAGACGCGCAGCACTCCGCTATCGAAGCCAACCACCGGGGTGAGCCATTGCGGGACTTCGCCGTTCGCAAGCGCATTGGCGAAGTTGGCTTCGTCTGCCGTGCGGTAGAGCGCCAGGTCACTGGCCGAAAGACAGGCGATGACATAGTCGGCATCGTACCCACGCAGCACCGCCTGTGCTTCCCCGGGTGGCCCGGTAAAGGCCGAAACCACATCCACCATGGGCTGCTGATTGCGGTGATAGCTCGCCGCGACAATACTGTGCTGCGTCTGGCCAAGGATAGCTGGCCCCGCATCCATCGTGACCAACATCAGCCCCGGCTCCAATGCAGCGAGGCTGGCATAGTCGCAGGAGCCCGCAACAACCGGAGCCGCCGCACCGCGCGCCATTGTCTGCGTCGGGAACATGGGATCAAGCGGCTTGGTAATCGCGCTCATAAACATTGGTGTGGCGAGGAATATGCAGCCCAGCGTCGCCAGCAAACGCGGCACCATGGAAGGGATCGCCCGCGCTTGCGGCAGCAGAAGCGCCAATAGGACAGCGGCGAACGGAATTGTCAGCAACTGGCCGATCACCGCAGCGCGCATCAGGAACAGCGAATAGCCCCAGGCCGCGAGCGCCAGCAGGAATAGCATAAGCCAGGCAACGCCTGCGCCATCGGCAAAGGCGCCGCCCTTACCGGCCAGCCAGTATCCCAGCACCAGCGGTACCAGCGTCCAGATCAGCATGGCCGCGACGGAGACCGGCTGTTTCCAGAACGGAAGCCCCTCTGTGATATACCCGTGCCACCACGTCGCGAGTACCGGATCGAGCTGTGCCATCGGATTGGTCGCGCATTCACCCAGCAGCACGAGGGCGAGCGGAATCGTTGCGATAGGGATCAGCGCAAGCCCTGCCAGTCGTCCGCTGGAGACATGCTGGAACGGCAGGAAGGGCATAATGCCTGCGATCAGTGTCGCCACACCAAAGGCAGCAACATGCCCGGGGCGAAGGACATCGCAGTAAGGGCCGAGCAATTCGATATTGGGTCGCGTGGCAAGCGAGAGAAACAGCGAGAACAGCGTCAGCGAAAGGAGGAACCACGGCAGCAGCGGCCGCTCATCGGCAAGGTACCGCAGCCCGTACAGGCCCGCAATCACGGCGACGAGCGGCAATGCCTCGAGCGAGATGACAAGCCAGGCAGAGGCCATCAGCCCTGCCCCCACCGCTCCCCGGCGGCGCGTAGAAAGCATGAGTGCGGCGGTCGCCAAGGCGAGCACGGCTTGCGGCGCGTGATGGTCAATTCGCATCGGAGCAAAATTGCCGGGCAGCAAAGGGAAGAGCGGCAGCAGCACAAGGCCTGCCAGCAGTGCTCCGCCATTAAATCCCAGCCGCAGCATAATTGCGCGCAGTGCGAACAGCGCGGGCAACAGCCAGAAAAGTGGCACCAGTGCCATGCCCCAGCGCTCGCCAAACACTGTGATCGCCAATGCCAGTGGCATGTCGACAAGGCGCGACCATTGCATGGAGAAACCGTCAGGCGGGTTCATCCGGTATTGAGTGATGTCCCACCAGCTCTGGCCGCTCAGCAAATCGCGCACTTCAAGCAGCCGCGTCCAGTCGTCAGGACCAACGGGTTGCCAACCGATCCACGGCTGAATGGCAAGGCGAACAGCGCAATAAAGCAGCCAGACAGCCAGCACCGCCCACGCCGAGCTCAACAGCTCGCTTCTATCTGTCCCTTTTCGCGCCATAACGCGCGCTGCTTAGCGGAAAACCACGCGGCTGCGCAGTAGCCAAGTGGCGAAAAAGCTCACAAATATGGCGACAAGTTTGGCGATGCGAGGATCAATACCGCTCGTATCGCCCGCCCAGACAATCGCTGTCGTCAGAGCAAGGCCGATCAGGGCGGAAATAACGAACAGTGCTTTCTGTCTGGTCCGGGCTGCGCCGCGCTCTGCAACGTTGCCGGTAAACACCGCACGACTGCTCATCAGCCAATGGGCAACAATGCCAAGCGAATATCCGAACGCCGATGCGCCCGCCGCCCACATACCCATAGACAGCAGCGCGAGGAAAGTGCCGACATCTACCGCAAGCGCACCAACGCTCGCCAGCAGGTAGCGGACAAAGCGCCAGTCGGTCAGGCGTTGGAGCACTGCGACCATGGTCAGGCGGCCTCTTTGTCGTCTTTCACGCGCAACGGGACATCGCGCACCGAGTTCAGCGCGGCAGCCTGGTCAGCAGTGACTTCGCGGGACGGCAGCGCTTTCTCCGCGCCTTCGTCACCCGCCTCGTGATATTCGGCGTCTTCGTTGACGCACCAGGTATCGTAAAGACGTTCACCGGCGATGATGTTCTCGACCGTCAGCATGGCAGTCATCATCGCGTGATCCTGGTTGTTATAGCGATGCATGCCGTTGCGGCCGACCAGATGCAGCGTTGGATGCTTGGCTTCCAGCTCCTCGCGCATGGCATCGACGTTGGCGGCATAGTCCTCGTCATAGACGGGATAGGCCTTTTCCTGCCGAACTACCGCGCCGCCGATCACCTTTTCAGGCGACACCAGGCCGAGGATAGCCATTTCCTTCTTGGCGAGCTCGACAAGATCTTCGTCCTTCATCGACCACAGGCCGTCGCCCTCGAAGCAGAAGTATTCGAGGCCGACGCAGGCAACATCCTCGTCTGGCACCATTTCCGGCGACCAGCTGCGAAAGTTCTGCACACGGCCGACCTGCACCTTGTCATCGTGAATGTAGATCCAGTTGTCGGGGAAGAGGTCTTCCGACTTGATCATCAGCGCGACTGTGAGGAAATCGCGGTACTTGAGATTGCTCGCTTCGAGCGAGGTTTCGGGTAGCGGATGCAAGCGCGCGCCGAGCTGGCGCATCGGGGCAGAGCTGATCGCGTGATCGGCCTTGATCACCACATCTCCATCGGGGCCGGCTGCAGTCATACGCCAGCCATTGTCGCCGTCCGATGCCAGCTGCTTGAGCTCGCTATCCATGAACAGCTGACCCTTGCCGGTCGCAATCATCTTGTCGCGTGCAGCTTCCCACATCATGCCCGGGCCAAGGCGCGGGTAGCGGAAGGTTTCAAGCAGGGTCTTGGCCTGCTTGCCGCTGCCATCATTGAGCTTGTTGAGGCCGAGCGAGCGCTTGAGCCCGTCAACTACCGCGCTCCAGAGCGAAAGCCCCTTGATACGCTGGGCGGCCCAGTCCGCGCTCATCTCATCACACGGCATTCCCCACACCTTCTCGGTATAGGTCTTGAAGAAGATCGAATAGAGCTTCTGGCCGAACTGGTTGGTTGTCCAATCCTCAAAGCTCTTCACCTCGCGTATCGGGAACAGCTTGTACCGCGCGTAAGAGAGCATGCACATCGCGCTGCGCCACAGGCCGAGGTTGCGAAGCGCCTCGAACGCGCGCAGCGGGTAGCTGTAGAACTTGCCCTCGTAATAGATGCGGCTCATGCGCGGGCGCTGAATGAAATCGTCGGGCAGGATCTCGTTCCACAGGTCGACGACTTGCTGGCTCTTCGAAAAGAAACGGTGACCGCCGATATCGAAACGATACCCGTCGTGCTCAACCGTACGGCTGATGCCGCCGACATAGGTCGCATCTTTCTCGATGATCGCAACGCTCTTTCCCGCCTTGGTCAGCAGATATCCCGCCGTAAGCCCCGCTGGCCCGGCCCCGATAATCGCCACGTCGACGCGGGTTTCGCCTGTGTTCTTGAAGTCTTCAGGCGTGATGGATTGCGACATGAAAGCCCCCGGTTGTTGGTCCTGACCGGGAGTGAACGAAAATGGTTAGGGCATGGTTAACGCGGGCGCTTCACACCGCCCTAGATGCGACGTTGAAGATCGCGCGCAATCCGGGCGAGCTCGCCATACTGAAAGGTCTCTTCGAACACGAGGCCGCACGTTCCTTCGCGCCGCCAGCGGACCTTGGCGAAGGTATCACGCAGGCCTGGGGCACGCAGTTTAATCCGCTGATCGGTGGCAAAACTGCTGGAGCAGGCGATCTTCGCGCCTTGCTGCGAAATGTCCTGAATGGTCGCATATTCGCATCGCCCGAGCGCCTCTATCTCGGCAGGAGCTGTAAGGTTGAGGCGCACCGGGCGCTTGGTGAAACGGCTTGGGCTCTCGATAATGCGCTTGATATCTGCGGTTGAACCGAAGCGGAAACCTGCGCGGTCGCTGTCCTGCCACACCATCTGCACACCGTAGCGATCGCCATTCTGCAGCTCGAGCCACATGTTGTCGCAATCGGGCAAGCGGTGGAAAATGCGCATCGATATTCCGCTTTCCGACGCGTCGCGGATGACACCCAGATATTCACCTTCGCGGGTGACGAGTTTGGCCGCGCGAATAAGCAGTGTATAACGCTGTGCACGGCGCTTTTCGGGTGCACGTTTGTGCGGAACCGCATCTGATTCCATCAGATCTTCGCGACGCAAATGCTCGCCCATGTCATACCCCGTTTCCTCTGCGGCATGCGACTGTTACGCAGCCTAGGCTTTCGTGAACAAAGCAATAGCGGAGCTAGCGATGAGAATTTGCCACGCGGCAGATCGGGAATTTCCGAAAGGAAAGGTAACTGGGTTGTTTACGGATTAGCGCGGCGCGCTACGCTGTCGCTCGCGAGTTTCCGGCCAAGCCTGCGCCGGATTAGTGGGCACGCCCTTCGCTTGCGCTTGGGAGTCTCGACGGCAAACCATCCCCCCGGATGGTTCCCTCTAGTCAAAACTGGTGCGGGCGGTGGGACTCGAACCCACACGATCTATAGGATCAGGGGATTTTAAGTCCCCGGCGTCTACCATTCCGCCACGCCCGCCAGAGCCATAACGGCTGCGCGCCACGCCTAGCCGCAGCGGACAGCGATTGCCAATGGCAAGTGTTATGGGCGGCTTGTCGGGCCGAACGCGTTTTCAGGAAAGTGAAGGTAGCCGAAGCTTAGCTCGGGTTAAGCCGCTCGCGCATTTCCTTGCCCGGTTTGAAGTAAGGCACCCGCTTAGCCGGAACAGACACCGCTTCGCCCGTTCGCGGATTGCGTCCGATGCGGGCATCGCGTTGTCGCGTGGTAAATGTGCCAAAGCCACGCAATTCCACACGCCCGCCTTCGGCCAGACGCGTAGTGATTTCGTCAAAGAAAATATCCACGACCTGCTCAACCTCTTCAGGCCGCAAGTCGGGATTGTCCGCAGAGAGCGCCTGCAAGAGCTCGGATCTGATCATTTTGCCTCCCCGATTAGGGTATAACGGTGCGACCCACATACCTGCATCGCCAAGAAGCCGGTCCCCGGCGATGTTTACGAATGTAAACTGCCAGAGAGTGGCCCATGACGCAATGTCATGACTGTGTTTACGCAGAAAATGCGGCAATTCCTTGTAGAAATTCGTCAAACCGCGCTTTGAAACGGTCAGGCGTTTTCGCTGAGCTGTGCCAAATCAATATCGAGTCGCTCCATCCGTTCCCGGATAGATGGCCATTCTTCGCGCAAAAACGCCTCGCGCTCGCTCTGCCGCAGCTTGGCCGAAGCGCCATCGCGCACAAACATGCCAACCCCGCGCTGAACGCGGATGAGGCCATCGGCCTGGAACTGTTGGTACGCCTTGGCCACGGTAAGCGGGTTCGCCCCTTGCTCTGCCGCGAAAGCGCGGACCGAGGGCAACATGTCTCCCTCTCCGTATCGGCCATCGATAATGGCAGCGGCAATTTGCTCTCGCAGGCGAAGATAGACGGGTCTTGTGTCAGCCATAATGGTGCATCACTGCCATAATACAGCGCGTCAGGTCAAGGGTGTCTCATAGCCGCAAGACAGTTCACCCAGCCGGTTTCACCCGCAACGAAATCCGCTTCACATTGGTAAAACTTTCGTTAGGGTGCCCCCTTTCCAAGAGGGACCGCGCCACGAAGAAGCGCGGGATTCGTTACCAGAGGGGTTGGTTTGGGTATGGTCGAGGGCCTTTTCTTTACATTCGATTCCGCATTTGAAATGTGGACTTTCCGCGTGGCCGTGGTCGCGCTTTTGGGCTTCCTGATCGGTGGTACTCTGCTGATTACGCGTCCGCAGGAAGAGGTGATGGGCCATCCCAAAGGCCTGTTCCTGCTGTTCATGGCAGAAATGTGGGAGCGCTTCTCCTACTACGGCATGCGCGCGCTCCTCATTTTCTACCTCACCCAGCACTGGTTGTTCAGCGATGGCGAGGCATCGGTGATCTATGGTGCCTATACGGCGCTTGTGTATATCGCGCCGGTGGTTGGCGGCTACTTGGCTGACCGATACATTGGCCAGCGCAAGGCGGTGTTGTTTGGCGCAGTGCTGCTGACCTTCGGTCACTTCTTCATGGCCTTCGAGGGCGATGCGTCGCTTGGCCAGGCTAACCCGATGATCAACGTGTTCTGGCTTGCGCTGGCGCTGATTATTGTTGGCTCAGGCTTCCTCAAGGCGAACATTTCGGTGCTCGTTGGCCAGCTCTATGCTCGAACCGATATCCGCCGCGATCCGGCCTACACCATCTTCTACATGGGGATTAACGTTGGTGCGGCGACTGCCTCGATCATCTGTGGCTATTTGGGCCAGACGGTTGGTTGGGAATATGGCTTCGGCCTTGCCGGCTTCGGCATGCTGCTGGGCCTGTTTTTCTTCGTGATCGGCAAGCCTTTGCTCAAGGGCAAGGGGGAGCCGAAGGATCCGGCACGTATTGCTGGCGCGAAGGAATGGGGCATCTACGGTGCCGGCCTTGCTATGGTGGCTCTGTGTTGGGTCGCCATCCAGTATCAGGAACTGGTGGGCGTGGTTCTGGGTGCATTCGGTGGTGCTCTGGTGGCGTACGTGCTGGCAATCCTCACCTTTCAGATGGCCTACGGCTCCTGGGAGAAAGCGCCGCGCGGGCCATTCATGGTTTACCTGGTCAGTGCGCTTGGCCTAATCCTTGGTCTGATCGGTGCCTCGCAATCGATCGCCTATTCTGACTATGTTGCAGGAGCATCGCTTGTCGTTTTGATCGGCGTACTGATCCAGCAATCGATGGTGAAGACCTTCCACGAACGCGACCGCATCTTTGCGGCCATGTTCCTCATCCTGGTCTCGGTCGTCTTCTGGGCACTGTTCGAGCAGGCGGGTTCGTCGCTTAACCTGTTCACCGATCGCCATGTTGATACCCAGGGCGTGAACGCGGCAATGTTCCAGTCGATCAACGCGATCTACATCGTGTTGCTTGCTCCGGTCTTTGCAATGCTCTGGCAGTTCCTTGGCGCTCGTGGTGCAGAGCCGAGCACGCCGATGAAGTTTGGACTTGCCGTGGTGCAGGTCGGCCTCGGCTTCCTTGTTCTGGTATGGGGTGCAGAAAGCGTTGGCGTTAACGTGCCGACGCCGGTCATCTTCATCTTCCTGATCTACTTGCTGCACACCACTGGTGAGCTTTGCCTCAGCCCGGTTGGCCTGTCTGCGATGAACCGTCTTGCACCGGCCCATCTGGCATCGCTGATTATGGGCACCTGGTTCTTTGCTTCGGCCACAGGCAATTTTGCTGCGGGCAAAATTGCAGAGGCTACAGGTGCTGAGGGCGTCGGCGAAGAAGCTGGCAAGCAACTGGTACTCGACGTGTACAGCACAGTGGGCTGGTATGCCGTTGGAATTGGTGTTGCGGTTATGGTGATCAGCCCGCTGGTCAAGAAACTAATGCACCTCGACACGCTGAAGGACGATGGAGATCTGGCCGGAATGGCAGAGGCCGGACTGGAAGCCCAGGAAGCGGGAGTACATCCCGAAACAAGCAAGGGGTAAATAGCGATGGGCCGTCACTTTCCAAAGGGCGGCCCAGCCGCTGCACTTGCAAGCCTTGCCTCACTGGCGCTGGTCAGCTGTTCGGCGGCAACCGGGGCTTCTGGCCCGGCTGTCGCCAGCTCTGATGCAGAGACCGAGGCGAGCGAACCCTATGCCTCAACCTATGAGCGCTATCCCGGCGTACCGACAGCCATTGTCGGCGCGACCGTTTATGATGGCGCGGGTAGCCAAATCGATAACGGAGTAGTGCTGTTTGCCGATGGCGCAGTGGTTGCCGTTGGCGATGCGAGCCTCGCCGTGCCTACAGGCTACACGCAGATCGACGGCACCGGGCTGTTCGTCACGCCGGGCATCATCGATATTCACTCTCACCTGGGCGACTACCCCACACCCTCTGTCCCCGCGCACAGCGATGGTAACGAAGCAACCAGCCCGACCACCCCTGAAGTCTGGGCCGAGCATTCAGTATGGCCGCAGGATCCGGGTTTCAGCCGCGCGCTGGCCAATGGCGGGATAACCTCGCTGCAAATCCTTCCAGGTTCGGCAAACCTGATGGGCGGGCGCTCGGTCACGCTCAAGAACGTACCCAGCCGCACAGTGCAGGGCATGAAATTCCCCGGCGCGCCCTATTCAATGAAAATGGCCTGCGGCGAAAACCCCAAGCGCGTTTACGGCGGCCGAGGGCGGATGCCTTCAACCCGTATGGGCAATTTCGCGGTCAACCGTGAAACATGGATGGAAGCGCAAGCCTGGATGGAGCGTGACAATCCCGCGCGCGATCTCGCCATGGAAACGCTCGCAGGCGTGCTCGAGGGTGACATCGGCATACAGAACCACTGCTACCGCGCCGATGAAATGGCGCTCGTCCTCGATATGGCTGATGAGTTCGGTTACCAGGTCTCGGCCTTCCACCACGCCGTTGAGGCGTACAAGATCGCCGATCTGCTGGCCGAGCACGACGTCTGCGCGGCAGTGTGGGCGGACTGGTATGGCTTCAAGATGGAAGCCTACGATGCGATCCCCGAAAATGCAGCACTGATCCACAATGCCGGTGCTTGCGTGGTTATCCACTCGGATGATGAGAACGGCATCCAGCGCCTCAATCAGGAGGCCGCGAAGGCCCAGGCAGACGGCATGCGGATGGGGATTGCCATTTCCGATGCGGATGTGATCGGCTGGATCACTTTGAACGCAGCTCGCGCCATGGGGATCGCCGACCAGACCGGCAGCCTGGAAGCGGGCAAGATGGCCGATGTGGTGCTATGGAACGGCGATCCGCTGAGCGTCTATTCGCGGCCGCAAATGGTCTGGATCGACGGCGCCCTTATGTATGACATGAACAATCCGATGCTGCGTCCGGTAAGCGATTTCGAGCTCGGCCAGCCGGGCGAAGGAGACGTGAAATGAAGCGCCTCCTGACACTTGCTGCGTCGGCCATTGCGCTGACTGCAGCTCCGCTCGCCGCGCAGGATATCGCCATTGCCGGCGCGACTGTCGCTACGGGCGATGGCGGCGAACCTATCGAAAATGCGACAGTCGTCGTGCAGAACGGACGCGTTGTAGCCGCCGGCCAAGGGGTGGCCGTGCCAGCAGGTGTTCCTGTCATTGACGGCTCAGGCGCATGGGTAACACCGGGCATCTTCGCCTCGCTCACCGACATCGGACTAGTCGATGTCGGCGCGGTTTCCGCCAGCAATGATGTGAGCGCAGGGGATTCCGAGTTTTCGGCGGCGCTTGATGTCGCACCCGTCATCAACCCGGCAGCGCAGGATTTCAGCTACAGCCGCGCAGGCGGCGTCACACGCGCTTCGGTGGCGCCGGGGGCAAGCTCGGGCATCTTTGCCGGGCAAGGCGCGATCATTGATCTTGGCGCTGACTATGACGCGGTGCGTGAAGCGCGCGCGTTCCAGTATGTGGAGTTGGGCGAACGCGGCGCAGGGATTGCGGGCGGTAGCCGCACGGCGACGCACGTGATGCTGCGCAATGCTTTGTTCGAAGCCCAGCGGCTCGCCGACACGGGAGCGCGCGACGAAGATGCGATGCTTACGCGCTTCGATGCCATGGCATTGGCCCCGGTATTGAGCGGGCAAACGCAGCTCTATGTCGAAGTGAACCGCGCGAGCGATATCCTCACTGCATTGCGTCTTCCCGATGAGTTCCCGGGTTTGGACATGGTGCTGGTCGGCGCTACCGAAGGCTGGATGGTGGCCGAGCAGATCGCTGCGTCAGGCACTCCGGTGATTGCTGCGGCGCTGCGGGACTTGCCAGCCAGCTTTGAAGAGCTCGCGGCAACGCAAAGCAACATCGGACGCATGGTCGATGCAGGCGTAACCGTGGCGATCATGCAGTATGACAGCAGCGGCGAGCATCCACGCAACTTGCCGCAGGCTGCGGGCAATCTTGTCGGTCTCAGCCGCGTAACGGGCGCGACCGGTCTTACTTGGGGTGAAGCTTTTGCCGCGATCAGCTCCATCCCAGCGCGCATTGCTGGCCATGCCAATGAAGGCATTCTGCGCAGCGGAGCGCACGGCGATCTGGTGCTGTGGGATGGCGATCCGCTGGAGCTTAGCTCTGCGCCAATCCGCGTGTGGATCGATGGGGTCGAGCAGCCACTCGACAACCATCAGACTCGCCTTCGCGAACGGTACCGGACGCTCGATGAAAGCCAGCTTCCGGCTGCCTATCGGCGTTAGGTGATGGACCCCGCGCTCACATCGCTGATTGCCGCAAGCATTGCCTTTGTCGGCACGCATTTCGCCCTATCGCATCCGCTGCGCACCCCGCTGGTGCGCATGGTCGGGGAACTTGGCTTCAGTATAGTCTACTCGATCGTCGCCTTCGCAACATTGGGCTGGATGGTACTGGCGTTCCGTGACGTCGAAGGCGGCATGCTTGGCGGCAGCGGTGATGTCGGCTGGGTCATTGCCACCTTGTTGACCTTGCCTGCCATGGTGCTGCTGTTCGGTTCCTATGTCGGCAATCCCGCCATGCCCATGCCAGGTGCTGCAGAAGCTGCGCGCAAGGAGCCGCAAGGCGCTTTCCGTGTTACGCGGCATCCGATGATGTGGGGCATCGCACTATGGGCCGTCTCGCACATGGTGATGTGGTGGAGCTGGCGGACCAATGTGGTCGCGCTCGCGATCCTGGTTCTGGCACTTGTTGGTGCGCATCTTCAGGACCGCAAGAAGCAGGTGCAGATGGGCGATGCCTGGCGAGAGTGGGAAAGCAAGACCAGCTTCTGGCCGCGCTGGGGCGCTCTGCCCAACGTTGGCGCGACCCTATGGATCGCTGGCACTGTCGGCTGGCTCGCCGCCACCTATGCGCACATCCTGCTTGGCGATCTACCCGCCGGAATCTGGCGCTACATCTGATCTGCTTCTGAGGCGATGAATTCGGCGATGCGCGCCTGCACAGCATCGTTTACTACCAGATCATGGCCCCACCCGGGGAAGGTCTCGATCACCGTATCATCGCGCACAGATGCCAGCGACTGCGCCTGTTCGAGCGCGATCAGCGAATCTGCTTCGCCGTGCAGTATCAGGATCGGTTCGCCGATCTCGGGCAACTTCTCATCGTTGCGATAGCGGTCCTGCAACAACATCCGCACAGGCAGCCAACGCAATTTGCGCGAGGCGGTCTCTTCCAAGCTGTCGAACGGGGAAATCAGCACGAGCGCCCTCGCGCGCACCTCGGTTGCCAATTGCACCGCTACACCCGAACCGATGGAATTGCCGACGAGCACTATGTCGTTCTCGGCCAACCCCTTGCCTTCGCGCAGGAACTGCCATGCCCCGCGAGCATCCTGATAGAGACCCTCTTCTGACGGAGTGCCCGGGTTGCCTGAGTAACCACGATACTCGGCTGCGAGAATACCATAGCCTTGTGCGGCCAATTGGTCGGTCACCATGGCAGAGCTTTGCCAGTTGGACGTATTGCCGTGAAAGAACAACAGCGTCGGCATACCTTCACGAGCAGCCAGATAACCGCTCGTCAGATCGATCCGGTCAGGCGTGTCATAGGTCACACGCGTAAACCCGGCCGGAATGTCGTCTCGCACCACAGGGGGCGCATAGATCAGCCGGTTCTGGTTGAGGAAGACGAGCGCAATGAGCGCGCCATAAATCAGGATCAGGATCAGGACGACATAAGCGAACATGCGTAGCCCCCTTCGCAATCGCCGGCTCAGGCTCTCGCCTCTTCCACGCGTTGACCTGCTCCGGCGCTGTTGTGTCGCAAGGCGCTGAGTACCGTTTCCACGATATGCGGCGCGTTGAGGCCGGCCTCATCGTACTGCTTCGCGGGATCATCGTGATCAATGAACACGTCGGGCAAGCGCATCGTGCGGATCTTCAGTCCGCCATCGGTCAGACCTTCATCGCTCGCCATTGTCAGCACGTGTGCGCCAAGGCCGCCGATGGCCGCCTCTTCCACCGTCACCAGAACATCATGCGTCGCGGCGAGCTTGCGGATCAGCTCCTCATCCAAGGGCTTGGCAAAGCGCATGTCGGCGATTGTTGTGGTGAGACCCTTGGCTTCCAGCTCTTCTGCCGCCTTCTTGGCTTCTTCCAGTCGCGCGCCGAGCGAGAGGATGGCGACCTTGCCGCCTTTGTCGGCATCGCCGCGAACCACGCGCCCTTTGCCGATTTCGAGCTTCCTGAACTCGGTCGGCATTTCTACGCCCACGCCGTTGCCGCGCGGATAACGGAAGGCGATTGGGCCTTCGTCATACTCCACGGCGGTATAGGTCATATGTGCAAGCTCCGCCTCGTCCGCTGCGGCCATCACCACGAAGTTGGGCAGGCTGGCGAGATAGGTGATGTCGAAAGATCCGGCATGCGTCGCGCCATCGGCACCCACCAGACCCGCACGGTCAATCGCGAAACGCACCGGCAGGTTCTGGATCGCCACATCGTGGACCACCTGGTCATAGGCGCGCTGAAGGAAAGTCGAATAGATCGCTGCAAACGGGCGCATGCCCTGTGCCGCAAGACCAGCCGCAAATGTCACGCCGTGCTGTTCGGCAATGCCCACGTCGAAGCTGCGATCCGGATGCGCCTGCGCGAACTTGTCGACGCCCGTGCCACTCGGCATGGCGGCGGTGATGGCGCAGATGCGGTCATCATTATCAGCGATCTTGGCTAGCGTTTCGCCGAAGACGTTCTGGTAGGCTGGCGGACCAGCCGCGCTCTTCTTCTTCTCGCCTGTCACCACGTCGAACTTTGGTACACCATGGTATTTGTCAGCGCTGTTTTCGGCAGGGTCATAGCCCTTGCCCTTGGTCGTCACGACATGGACAAGGATCGGGCCCTGCTCGCTGTCACGCACGTTCTCCAGGACAGGTACGAGGTGGTCGAGATTGTGGCCGTCAATCGGGCCGACATAATAGAAGCCCAGTTCTTCAAACAGCGTCCCGCCGGTCACCATGCCGCGGGTGTATTCCTCTGCCTTGCCGACAGCGGAATGGACGCGGCGGCTGATCTTGTTAGCGACCTTCGAGGCGAGCGAACGCAGGCCGAGGTACTCACTCGAAGAAACCATGCGCGCCAAATACGCCGAGAGACCACCAACCGGCGGCGCAATCGACATGTCGTTATCATTGAGGATCACGATTAGGCGATTGCCCGCCTGTTCGGCATTGTTCATCGCTTCATAGGCCATGCCCGCGCTCATCGCGCCGTCGCCGATCACGGCAATCGCCTTGCCCGGCTTGTCATTCAGCTTGTTGGCAACTGCGAAGCCGAGCCCGGCAGAGATCGAGGTGGAAGAGTGCGCCGCGCCGAACGGATCGTATTCGCTCTCGCTACGCTTGGTGAAGCCGGAAAGGCCACCGCCCTGACGCAGCGTGCGGATGCGATCACGCCGCCCAGTCAGAATCTTGTGCGGGTATGCCTGATGGCCAACGTCCCAGATCAAGCGATCATCGGGCGTGTTGAAAATGTAGTGAATCGCCACTGTTAGTTCGACCACACCAAGGCCCGACCCCAGATGGCCACCTGTTGAGCCAACAGCGTCGATCATTTCGGTGCGCAACTCGTCTGAAAGCTGGCGTAATTGTTCCGTCTTCAGCTGGCGGAGATCATCGGGGGTTTTCACCGTATCAAGCAACGGCGTTTCAGGACGTTGTGCAGTCATTGGACTGCTCTACACCGCATTTTGTGGCCTGTCGATGAACGGTTTATCGATGAATTTGCACAACTGGCCGCAGCTCAGCCAGCGCAGTCACGGCACAGTCCGCGTAGCTCCACCACTGGGCGTACATTGGAATATCCGTGTGCCTTGCCGGCATCACGCAGGGTGTTGGTCACCTTGTCATCATCAAAATGGTCGGCCTGCCCGCAATCGTCGCAAATCACGAACACACAGTCATGGCGGCAACCCGGGTGCGTGTTGACGAGATACGCATTCGCGCTTTCGATCCGGTTGGCTAGGTTGGTGCGAACGAACAGGTCGAGAATGCGATAGACACTGTTGGCCGCTACACGCTTGCCGCGAACCTTCCCGACGTCTTCGGCAATGTCATAGGCGCTCGCCGGGCGCGGCTGATCAGCCAGCACACGGAACACGTCTTCGCGCATGGCGGTCCATTGTTCGCCAGCCTCGGTCAGCACCGATGCGGCCTCTTCAATCAGCTTGTCGCCCGAATGTTCGTGGTGTGCATGTGTAGCCATGGCGGGTAACATAGTGTCACCCACAGCAAACGGCAATCAGCCCGTACGGAAGCGAGACCTGTAAAGACCGGGGAACTCCGCCTGAAGCGCGCGAACCTTGGGCATATCCCAGCGGCGGATGTAGCCGCTATCGGGATTTCGCAGGAGATAGTCCTGGTGGTATTCTTCGGCTTCATAGAAGCGTTGGTAGTCCTCGATCCGCACAACGATGGGATCATCCCACACACCGGAACGCTCCATCTGGCGAAGATAGGCCTGTGCGACCGCGCGTTGCTCCGACGTTACTGGCACAATCGCGGATCGGTAATGCGCCCCGCGGTCCGGACCCTGACGGTTCAGTAAAGTCGGATCAGCACCGACCGAGAATAGAATCTGCAACAGCTGGTCATAGCGCACAACTGAGGGATCATAGGTCACGCGGACCGCTTCGGCATGGCGCGTGAAACCGCCCGAAACGCGGGCGTAGGTGGCATTGGCTGCAGTCCCGCCATGATAGCCGGAAACCGCGCTGGTCACTCCACGCGTATGGCTGAACACGGCTTCAATGCCCCAGAAGCATCCGCCTGCGAAAATAGCGGTCTGCAATCCGCGCTCATTGGCCTGGCGCGATGCGACCGGCGCGTCAAATACCTCTTCGGCGGAGACGGTAGTGGCGGGGATAGTGAGGGCGCCCAGGCCCAGTGTGATGGCTGCTAGAAACGGCTTTGCTGGCATCAAGATCCTCCTAGGTTCGGCAAGATATTCGCCGCCAATGCAATGGCGGTTACACCGAAACCCAGGAAGAAAGAGCGAAATGCTTCGGAAGAAAAGAGAGACATGAGGCGGTAATCCGAAAGTGTAATCGAGTCGTCTTGTGTTCGGACTATGGGTAGCCAGCGGTTACTTTCGACCGACTGAATTTGCCCGTTGCCCAGCGTTCATCCTGCCATAGGCCGGGCATGGTTAATTCCGCGATAATGGCGGCGAAGCCTTAGTGCTTGAAGTGCCGCATGCCGGTGAAGACCATGGCGATACCGGCTTCGTCGGCGGCGGCAATTACCTCTTCATCGCGCATGGATCCACCAGGCTGGATCACCATTGTCGCGCCAGCTTCAACCGCACTCAACAAGCCATCAGCGAAGGGGAAGAACGCGTCCGAAGCAACTGCGCTACCGACCGTGCGGGACTCATCCCAGCCCGCCGCTTCTGCCGCTTCCTCTGCGCGGACGGCGGCAATGCGCGAAGAATCGCGGCGGTTCATCTGACCCGCGCCGATGCCTGCGGTCACGCCATCCTTGGCATAGACGATCGCGTTCGACTTCACGTGCTTGGCGACCTTCCACGCGAACATCGCATCGGCCACCTCTTGCTCGGTCGGTTGGCGCTTGGTGACGACTTTCAGGTCACTAGCCGAGACCACACCATTGTCGCGCGACTGGAACAGCATGCCGCCAGCGATGCTCTTCATTTCCAGGCCGGGACGTGCCGGGTCGGGAAGCTGATCGAGCATCAACAGGCGCAAGTTCTTCTTGCTTGCGAACACAGCCTTCGCGGCATCTTCCGCCCCCGGTGCGATGACGACTTCGGTGAAGATCTGCGTGATGGCCTCGGCAGTGGCTGCATCGAGCGGAACATTGCTCGCGACGATCCCTCCGAATGCCGAGACGCTATCGCATGCCAGCGCCCGCTGCCACGCTTCGAGCAATGTATCGGCTACAGCGACACCGCACGGATTGGCGTGTTTGACAATGACAATGGCGGGCCTGTCTGCAGGAAATTCTGCCACAAGACCCAGCGCTGCATCGGCATCGTTGAGGTTATTGTAGGAGAGCTCCTTGCCCTGCACCTGGCTCGCCTGTGGGACGCCGGGGCTCGCTGGGCCATTGGGCAGATAAAGCGCTGCCTGCTGGTGCGGGTTCTCACCATAGCGCAAGGTATTGCCAAGCCTGGTCGCCACGGTCAGCGCCTCAGGGAACTGCGCACCCTGATCGGCGAAAGCGAACCAGCTGCTGATCGCACTGTCGTAGGCTGCGGTTGCCGCAAAGGCCTTCGCGGCCATTTTCTTGCGGAACGCCAGCGTTGTCGCGCCGCCATTGTCGGCCATTTCGTTTTCCAGCGTGGCATAGTCGGCCGGATCGGTCACAATGGTGACGAAGGCATGGTTCTTCGCCGAAGAGCGCACCATGCTTGGCCCGCCGATATCAATATTCTCGATAATCGTATCGCGATCTGCGCCGCTCATCACGGTGTTCACGAACGGATAAAGATTGACGACAACCAGATCGATCGCGCCGATGGCATGCTCTTCCATGGCGGCAGCGTGCTCAGCATTGTCACGCACTGCGAGGAGGCCGCCATGCACCATTGGATGCAGCGTCTTCACCCGGCCATCCATCATCTCGGGAAATTGCGTCAGGTCCGAAACATCGCGTACATCCAGTCCGGCATCGCGAATGGCGCGCGCCGTTCCGCCGGTCGAAACCAGCTCAACGCCTTGAGCGGCAAGCTTCTGCGCGAGTTCGACAATGCCGGTCTTGTCGGACACCGAGAGCAGCGCCCGCTTGATTGCCACGTCAGTCATCTTTTGAGCTTTATCCCATTTTCTTGAGCAGCCAGGCAAAGTTTCCGCCCCCGCGTGAGGCGAGTCCCTGAATCACCAGCTGCTGTACCGGATGCGGTCGACCGTTTCCATCGATCCACATGCTTTCTTCGATTTCGAGCGCTTCCGCACCCGTGACGAACTGCCACAGTGCGCCATCGGGCAACAGCAGGCTGGCGCTGCGCCCGTTTTCGTTGAGTCGCGCCTCGACATGACGACCGAGATGGAAGCGGATAGCGTATGGCACCTTGCCGCGCTTACCCTTTCGGCCCGAAGGCAGCAGCACATCTTCACCGCGCAACTCGCTGCCGTCATCGCGCAGGATCAGGATGCGCTTGTGCAGCAGACCAAAGCGGGCGGCATAGCCATCATGGCTCGCTTCCAGCCGGCGCGCACCGCCATTCTCCAGCTTGATCGGACGCATATCGATCTCAACCTCGCCCACGCCGGTGCCGAGCTTCCCATCAAGCAGCACGGCGGTGGAATTGGCATCGCCCAGTATCAGCGTTGAATGCGCTGCTGTAGCGCGCAGGCCCTGCTCGACACGGATCGGCACTTGTCCGCCCGCAGCTGCAGCACCGCCGCAATTCACGATCAGCCGGTGATCGCCGTGGCTGAATTCAAACGCGAGCGTCGAGGCGCAGCCATTACGTGCATGGCGGCTGAGCGGCGGCGGCGAGGCATCGAATTGCAGCACCGCCGGCTTTGACGACAAACGCTGATAACCCCAACCACGCGCTTCCTTGAGCGGGCGAACGCGCACACCGCTTGCTTCGATCAGCGCCGCAAGCCTGTCTGCTGGAATCGCATTCGCGCCCTGCCAGCTGCCTAGCCCGCCATCGCCGTGCGTCAGCGCGAGCAATGGCGGCACCAGCATTGAGAGCACGGTCTCGATTGCTTCGGGCACTTCGCGCCGTGTGGCGCGATAGCAAGCGGATAGCTCAACCAGCATTTCGATCGCCTGGATCTGCGCAAGCGGGCTGCGCGAAAGCACGCCCCCATCATCGCCTACCAGTTCTCCCAATGCGCGGATCAGCCCCGCCTCTCCGAAGAGGCGGCGCGGTTTGCCCTCGGGGAGCAGCAGGCCCGATGCGATGATCGCGCACCATGCCGAAACCTCGCCCAGCCGATCGGGTGCCCTTGCCGCGTTGCGGTCCAGCCAGCGCGCCGTTTCTTCCAAGGCGCCGAGCACCCTGCTGCGAAGCGCCTTGTCTTTGGTCGAGAGAATAAGCGGCGCGTGCACCAGCCAGGCCAGTTGCCGCTGCGCGGCATACTCCACTTTCCAAGCAGGCCCTTTGCCGGGCTTCGGGTTGACCGCCAGCCAGGCCGCCAGCACACGTTCTGCAACCGAAGTACATTGCTGGCGCGGCGCACAGGCTTCCAGATCGCGGAGCCAGGTAAAGCCGTGGAGCACGCGGTCGAATGGCGGTGTGTGCTTGGCAGTAGGACCGAAATCGACCTGCGCAATAGGCGCCTTGACCCCGTAGACATAGAAATGCCCCGCACGCAGCGCCATGCCCGCTGCGCGCTCACCCTGCAGCGGGCTTTCCACGGTCGCCTGCAATCGCGGACGCGCGGGTTTGCGGAACGGCGCGACCAGTGTGCTGCCCGAAACACCCATGCGATAGGCCATGCGCATAAAACGCTCGCCCGCCGAGATAGAAGGTGGCTCAAAATCGGTAACGACAAGCGCACGGTCGGAACCCAGATCTTCCGCCGGACCCGCATCATCAACCAGCGCTTCCTGATCCGCGACCAGCGGAATGGCGCTTTGGTCGACCTCTTTGCCTTTCGCAGTATCGGCTCGCTTCAGGCCAAGAGTCGGCGCATTCACGTGCCCTCTCCCCGCAAGGCGGCGATATTCGCAGCATATTGCGACGGACCACCCTTGAACGTGGCAGAGCCTGCCACCAGAACGTCCGCCCCGGCATCGACACATTGCCTCGCCGTGTCCGGATTAACGCCGCCGTCGACTTCGATCAGGACATCAAGGCCCTGCCTGTCGATCATTTTGCGCACCGCTTCGATCTTGCGCAGCTGCGAATATATGAAGCTCTGCCCGCCGAAGCCGGGATTGACGCTCATGATCAGCACGAGGTCGATTCCCTCAAGCAGGTAGTCGAGCGTGTTGGCAGACGTTGCCGGATTCAGCGAAATGCCGGCCTTCTTGCCCAGCCCGCGGATCATCTGCGCAGTGCGATGCACATGTGCTCCCGCCTCGGGGTGAACCGTAATGATGTCCGCGCCGGCAGCTGCAAATTGCTCTACCCACATATCAACGGGGGACACCATCAAATGAACATCGAAGGTCTTTTGCGAATGCGGCCGCAGCGCCTTCACCACATCAGGCCCGATGGTGAGATTGGGCACATAATGCCCGTCCATCACATCGACATGCACCCAGTCGCAACCTGCCTCGTCAATCGCGCGCACCTCTTCACCGAGCTTCGCAAAGTCGGCGGAAAGGATCGAGGGCGAGATAAGCGGACGGGCCATGGTTGGCGAATACAGTTAAAGATGCGCGATTCGCGCCTCAAGCACGCGGAGACGATTTTACACCCTTATACGGGGAAAACTCTCCATTCCGGGGAGATGTTTGACTGCTTCAGCCGCGGTTAAGTGGAATTGCTGCAAAGATTGGCGCAATTACCGGAAAGTGTAATGTCACCTTTTCGCGCTGGTCGACGAATAGGATGGTGGCATTTCATGGCTCCGGCCCGAATTGAACAGGCAGTATTATGACGAACCGAATTCTTACCCTCGCCGGCGTGGCGGCTGCAGCGCTTGGCCTCGCCGCGCCCGCAGCAGCGCAGGAATTCCGACAGGAACTCCGCCACTCGGTGACGCCTTGCCGTGGCAGCGGCCCGGCGGTGTGGATCAACATCACCGAAATCGAGGCGTCGCGCGGCACGCTGCGTGTGCAGCTTTATCCAGGCACCGATGCCGACTGGCTGGAGCGTGGCCGCTGGCTCAACCGCATTGAAGTGCCTGCCCGTGCCGGCAGCATGCAGGTCTGCATGCCGGTCCCGGCAACCGGCAACTATGCCATTGCGATCCGGCACGACGTGAACGGGAACGGGCGCACCGACATACGCACCGATGGCGGTGGCATGTCGAACAATCCGAGCATCAACATCTTCAATCTTGGCCGCCCAAGCATCAGCCGCACGCGCTTTTCGATCGGACGCGAAGTGAAGTCGATGTCTATCCGGATGCGCTACATGTAATGATCAGTCGGCGCGACGTTTGGCGCGCCAGACTTTGAAAAGAACACCCGGCGCGGCAAGCACCGGGTGTTTTTCACGCCAGGGCGTTACTTCCACTTTCACACCGGTGTGCCGCTCCACTTTCCACGCGGCATAGCGCCCCGCACCTTCGAATGTACGTGTTGCGCGGAGCAGGCGCGCAATGTTGAGGACCTTGCCAAGCCGTTGGCGCGTCTTCCACCAGTCCAGCAGGTCTGCCCTCTCGCGCGCACCCATCTTCGGAACAATGATGTGCCCTTGTGGTGCAAAGTCCACTCCGGCATGCGCAAGAGCATCGGGCAGCAATCCGTCGAAGTGGTCGGCGTTGAGTTCAAGGATCGAGTTCTCGCGTCCGGGCTTTTCGACGCGAAGCTCCGCCTTGTAGGTCGCGCGAAACAGCGAGCGCCAGAAATCCCACTCCTCCCCTTGGTCCGGACCCACCGCAACGGCGAGCTTGGCGGCGGTGACGCAAGCGCCCAGAACCGCAGTGGCGACGTTTTCTGCCGATTCATCGTCACGGCTCCAGACAAGTGCACTTGGCTGCACGAACCGCGCCCAGATCGTGGTGTCGCGCGATTGCCCGGAGGCTGCCAGCCCGAACTTCGCCAGCGTCATCGTGGCAATCTTGGCACGTAGCGTTTCACCTTCATGCTCCCACTCGCGATAGGAAACGGTGGGCCACATTCCGGTTTCCGCCGTGCCCGGCAGCAGCACATAAAAATCGATCACACCCTCAAGCGATCCGGTGCGTAGATTCGATCCGTAAAACAGCACAGCGAGCGCGCCTGCTTCCTTGCCCAGCCGGGCTGCGAAAGCGGAAATGGCAGGATCAACCCGCCGCGCCAGCGATGTTTCGATGCGCTCAGAAAGGGCCATCAATGCACCCGGGGACCTGGCCGATCAGGCAACAACAAAATGCAGCGGTGCGCCGGCGCTGATCTGGTAATACCCCGATGGAAATGCTTCGCCATCAAGGATGAAGCTCTCCGCGATATCGAGCTCCATCGTCGTGTCGCCGACAACGTGGCCGCCCCGTTTCAGCATGGCTTCGCTCGCGGTGCCGCGCATCAAAGATGCGATCCGCAGCAGCAAGCCGCGACGCGGATTATCAAGCACCGCCATGCAGAGAGGCTCTTCCCTGCCACGGAATGGATCGAGCCCTGCAGGAAACTCTTTGAGCGTCGAGGCGAACAGCAGATAGCGCTCATTCGCAGGCAGACCGCCATAATGCGGCACCTCGCGACCATCGCCCTGGCGCACCGACATATGGGTCCCCTTACGCCAGGGGTTGGTCGCGCTACCCAGCAGTGCTTGCATCACGCTCCACACCGCAGTGACGCCAATGGCAGCTCCGTTAAATGCGCCAAGATCGTGCGAGCGCTGGCCCAGAGCAATACAGCGATTGAACACGCCGGCCCCCATGATGAAACCACGCACCTGCGCCTGCGGATTGTCCCGCAAGCTGATGACCAAAGGATGGCGACGCGCCACATTGCCGGCACGCAATGCCGCAATGGCATCGGCGAGCGTCCAGTCAGTAGGCAGCCCCAAATCAAGCGCGAGCGCATTGGTTTTACCGTTGGGCACCACCATCAACGTCGGCCAGCAATCGCCGAACACGCTGGTACCGCAAGTAAGTACATCGCGCACGGTCCCGTCACCACCATCAATGGCAATGCAATCAACCTGGCGCTCGGCAAATTCGGCCAGAATACCGGGCAGCTCGCTGCGCTTCTCGGGCAGGCGCAGCAACACTCCTTCCGGAATGTGGGAAGCAGCCTCGCCGCGCAGGTTGCGATGGCTGCGTGCATTGCGGATCAGCCCGACCAAAGGGTTGTCACGCACGGGAGAACGCGCGGTACAGCCATCAGCCTTCTCGCTGGCATTGACCTGCGGCAAGCGGTCAAAAAGGTGGATAGATCCGTGCATTGAACCTTCATCTTACACAGTGGCCGTCCGTGCTGGCTATGCCCTCTACACGAATGATGGCCCGCTGTCATCGCAGTGCAACATAGGGCCAAACGACACCAATCGCGGTGCCACCTGAAAGCTATGTCTACCAAATCTCTTTGTGGCATGAGATAGGGTGTCGATCAGGAGCCACAAGCGAAGGACAATTCGCGCGGGCTCAAGAATTAGTTTCGCGGATATTTTACTATGCTGACCAAGTCCCTTCTCGAAACCGCGCGAACGCAGGAAGAGGCCATCGTCTCGCTTCGCCGCGCCATCCATGCCGAGCCCGAACTGGGGCTGGAAACACCCAAGACCCTTGCGAAGGTAAAAGCGGCTCTGGCCGACCTCCCGCTTGAGTGGCACGAGGGCCCAAGCTGCACGGGCGCTGTAGCGGTACTGAAAGGCGCCAAACCGGGGCGCAGCGTATTGCTACGGGGCGATATGGACGCCCTGCCGATGAACGAACACACCGGCCTCGATTTCGCCTCCACTATCCCAGGTCGCATGCACGCCTGCGGGCACGATGCGCACACGGCGATGCTCGCTGGCGCGGCACGAGTCCTTTCCGGCATGCGGGATGATCTGGAAGGTGAAGTCCGCTTCATGTTCCAGCCAGGTGAAGAAGGCTATCACGGCGCCCGCTTCATGCTGGAAGATGGTTTGCTGGGCGGGACTGCGGAATACCCGCTGCCCGATGCCGCCTTCGCACTGCACGTCTGGCCCAACGCCCCGCACGGACGGATCGAAGGCCGCGTGGGTGCCATGTTAGCCTCCGCCGACGTGATCGAAATCACCGTTACCGGCAAAGGCGGGCATGCCTCCATGCCCTTTGACGCGATTGATCCGGTGCCCGTGGCAGCGGAAATAGTGCTGGCGCTGCAGGCGATGATCACCCGCCGCTTTAACGCGACCGAAGCCAGCGTACTGACTTTCGGCAAGATGGAAGCAGGAACGACAGACAATGTCATTCCCGATACCGCATACCTGCTTGGCACGGCGCGCAACCTCTCGCCCGAGCGTCGCGCTGCGGTGAAAGAGGCGATCGTCGAAGTTGCGCAGAACATCGCCCGCGCGCACCGTTGTTCTGCAGAAATCAACATCAAGCCGGGCTTCCCGCCGACGATCAACGATGGCCGCGCCGTTGCGCTTGGCGAACAGGTTGCCATGTCGCTGGGAGGCGAGGAGCCCTGGGCCCACCGCCCCGCCCCCACGATGGGTGCGGAAGACTTCTCTTATGTCATCGAGAAGGTGCCGGGTGCGATGTTCTTCCTTGGCGTGGCGGCCGAAGGAGTCGACTGGCAAGGCTGCTGCGGCTTGCATTCGAGCCACATGGTACTCGACGAGAATGTGCTACCAAAAGGCACCGCATTCCTCGCGGGTTGTGCACTGCAGTTTCTGGAGAAGGGCTGGGAGTAAGTCTGGCGCGCCTAGAAGGATTCGAACCTGTGACCTCTGCCTCCGAGAGCACGAAAGAGTTGCAGCCCGCAAAGCTCTAAAAGAAAGCTCGACACACCAACGCCGCCTGACACCTGTCAGCCATAAACTAATGTGAATATTACAGAATTGTAAGAAAATTAGCTTGCGCACCTGAGCCTTGTGCCGGTAGCCGAGCATCTCACTACAATGCATTCCATGAGAAGAAAGGCTGCGGCTATCCTTCGACTGACTTTCCCACGATCCCATAAGCCTGAAGACCTTAGGCCTTTGTACGAGGGCTTCAAACTTTCGAACCCTGTCGCATTTGAGGCAATGAAAAGGGCTGTCAGCAATGCGGAAGTTCGACCGGTCAGCGTTGAGCCATCTGATCATGAGTGGTTTGAGGCCAGACAAGCTGGGTTGGCTTTGAGAAAGTTCATTTCTCAAAATGCTGACTGTGAATCTGGCGATGCAATTACAACAGCGCTGATGGACATTCGGATGATGATTTACGCCGAAGTCTCGTCTCAGCTCAAAAATGGCAGGAAGGCTTAAGATGTCCTTGATCTATTTTTTAGATGCCAACGCCCTCAACCATGCCATTTTAGCAGGCGTACGAGGCACCGGATGGGTGCCCGGAATGCCACCGCCTAATCAGGCCTTTCGGTATCTCGATGAACTAATATCCGGACAAGGTCGCTGGGTCATAAACTCAGTAATACGAGCGGAAATTGCCGACGGTCTGGGACAGGTGCCGGAAGCTCAGTTGCTGTTGGACACGACCTCCTGACAGGGGGGCACTCTTACGATCAGACCAATGTCCTGCAGTACGGTGCAGGTATTCTTGCTGCGGACTTGGTAGTCACGCGCAGCGGCAACGACATTGTGCTTTCAATAGCCGGGATCGATGGTTCGTTCACTCTGCAGAATGCGCTCATCAGAGCAACACACGAGCAGCTCGATAGCGTGCGCTTTGCTGATGGCACCGAGCTTACCCGCTGGGATATCTATGCTGCCGCAGTCGCCAGCCAAGCTACGTCTGGTGATGATGAGATTCTTGGCTCAAGGGCCGATGATTTCATCGACGCCGGTGCGGGCAATGACGTGATCGACGGAGGCGATGGGAACGACACCATAGACGGGCGTTCCGGTGACGATCAAATCAGCGGCGGCTACGGCGACGATGTCCTGCGTGGATGGGGTGGAAGCGATACAATATGGGGGCTTTGGCAACGATACCCTAACGGCGCTAATGATGATGACCTCTTGTACGGTGAGAATGGAAACGACTTGCTTAAAGGCGGGGATGGGAACGACCAGCTTTTTGGAGGCAGTGGAAATGACAACCTGCGCGGAGAAGGTGGAAATGACCTTCTGTGGGGCGAGAGCGGAACCGATTTCCTCTATGGCAATGATGGCGATGACCAGCTGATCGGCGGAACTGGGCGCGATGTCATGACCGGCGGGCTAGGGAGCGACGTCTTCATCTTCTCTGACGGAGACTTTGCGGGGCTTGGAGTAAACACCGCAGATCGTATCGCTGATTTCAATCTTGCCGAGAACGACATTATCGATCTCTCAGGGGTGGATGCTGTCGCAGGAGGCGATGACGATCAATTCGCTTTCATTGGCGGCTGCATTTACGGGCACTGCGGGCGAGCTTCGGTATGAGTTCGTAGGTGGAGACACCATGCTCTACATGGATGTCGACGGCGATGCAGTTGCTGATTTTGCGATAAAGTTGGACGGCAATCTCGCGCTATTGGAATCCAGTTTCTTCTTATGATCCTTGGCTTGCCCAGGCTGTATTTCCGCTTCTGGCCCTGTCAACGCGAACGCATTTTTGGAGCGGCGACCAACGTGTTGTGCTGACTATATGCTTACCAGCTTTTGAACGCGTAAGCGTACGGCAAATATCTCATTGAAAAACTGGCGCACCCGACAGGATTCGAACCTGTGGCCTCTGCCTTCGGAGGGCAGCGCTCTATCCAGCTGAGCTACGGGTGCTGATAGGCGAAGCCGCCTAGCAATGGCTGGCGCGCGCGCCAAGCGGAATTGTGGTTCTTGTTGAGGGCCTACCGGCAAAACGTCTGGCTCGCGACGAAGCCTTGCTAACTTCTTGGCAAGGGGTTGGGCGCTATGGGCGCAGCACTATGAGCGCAATGTCACCTGTTTTTGGCCAGAGCCAACGGTCGGGCGGAAAAGGCCCTTCTGCACGGCTGAATGGCGATACGAGTGGCTTAAGCATGCGCTGGGCCGCATTGGCCGACGCGGGGAAGGTTGTCTGCATGCTATCAGGCTACAAAGCCGAGCAAGTTGAAAAGACGGTGAAAAACTTCCCCGCTCTTATCCGCGATGCCGAACCCTGGCGTCGTGATCTGGCCCTCAAAGGCTGCGCAGACCTGTCGGCGGTAATGGAGCCCGGCATCTCCGCACTGCTGGCGATCAATGCGCGCGGCGCGAGCTGCACCCATGCTGCCCGCGCCCTGTGGCAAGAATTTGCCGCCGCGCGCGCCAGCATTGTCGCCTTGCTGCCACCCACAAGCGATCTGGGGCCGCGTCGCAGCGCCTGAATTGCATCCAAGCGCGTAAGGCGCTTGACCGTGTTCCCATTTCGTTCCAATCCTGCGGTATGCCCGATTCGCTTGCTGCCATCGCTGAATCCGATTCTGCAGAGCCAGAATTCGCCTTGCGCTCGCAAGCTGTGGTGCGCGGCATCTGCCGGCTGTTTGCACGCAACGATATCTGGGTGTTGTCGGAAATGCCGCTGCGCAACGGGCGGCGCGCCGATCTGATGGGGATCGATGCGAAAGGCAAGATCGTGATTGTCGAGATCAAAACTGCGCGCGCAGACCTGGTTGGCGATAACAAGTGGACCGACTACCTCGACTATTGCGACAAGTTCTATTGGGGGCTTCCACCAGAGCTAGATCGCGAGGTTCTGGAAGGTGATAACTATCGGCCCGATTGCTGCGGCGTGATTGTAGCAGATGAGTATGATGCGGAAATTGTTCGCCCTGCTCCGAGCCATCCGCTGGCAGCAGCCCGGCGCAAGGTAGAAACTGAAAGGCTCGCGCGCGCCGCCTTACGTCGGCAGGCTGTCGTCGCTGATAGCCACTGCGCTCGCTGGGGCGGCGAACTTGCGGGATAATCTGCGCTGGAGGGATAGCGGAATCTTCATGTGCGCGGCATAGTCAACTCGTATCATGCTGACAGCAATTATCCTCTCCGCAATTGCGATGACTCTGATTGTCGCGCTGCGATACCTTCTGGCTAGCGGCATATTTGCCTGGGCTACACAGAAGATGCGGCCGGGGCTCTACAAAGGCATGAGGCCACAGATCCGGCAGGAAATCCGCTGGTCGCTTTTGTCTGCCGCGATTTACGGTGTGCCCGCAGGCGTCATCGCGTGGGGCTGGAACAATCACGGCTGGACGCAGATATACAGCTCGGTCAGCGACTATCCGCTGTGGTACTGGCCGCTTTCCATCTTCCTCTACCTCTTCGCGCATGACACCTGGTTCTATTGGACCCATCGCCTGATGCATCGTCCGAAGTGGTTCCGCATTGCCCACGCCGTGCATCATGCCAGCAGGCCGCCCACCGCATGGGCCGCGATGAGCTTTCACCCGGTAGAGGCGCTGACAGGCGCAATCGTTATTCCGCTGCTGGTGTTCGCCATCCCCATTCACGTCGGCGCACTGGCGTTGGTCCTCACGATAATGACTGTGATGGGCGTGACCAATCATATGGGTTGGGAAGTATTCCCGTGCTGGCTTGTTCATTCCCGCGCAGGGTATTGGCTGATAACAGCCAGCCATCATCAGCGGCATCATGACGAATATCGCTGCAACTTCGGGCTCTACTTCAGATTTTGGGATCACTTGTGCAAAACAGACAAAGGCTTGGCCGACGCATCATGGGATCAACCCGCCTCACAGCATTGAGCATGGCCGCGGGGGCTGCACTGTTCTCCGCTCCGGTCTCGGCCGGGCAAGAGGGTGTGGACGTCACCGTGCAGGTCACCAATCTGCGCAATACGGAAGGCGTTGTACGCGCTTGCATGACGCGTGATGACGAGCGGTTCCCGCGCTGTCAGGGTTCGACACAAGGGTACCGCATAGTCGTTCCGGCCGGAGAAGCAGCGACCCTGCACTTCCGCAATGTCACGCCGGGAACCTACGCCATTGCCCTGCTGCATGACGAGAACGATAACGGCCGTGCCGATCGCGCGCTGGGCATGATGCCGACCGAAGGTTTTGGCTTCTCCCGCGATGCCCGGGTACGCATGGGCCCGCCCCGTTTTGACGAAGCCGCAATCGTTATCGGCACTTCACCAAGCCGGCAAACTATTCGTATGCGGTATATGCTCTAATATTTTCAGTGCGTTAGATCGTTTGCAGTTGTAAAAATCCGGCGCAACTTCACGAAAAGTTTACCATGTCGCGCCAAAAGGGTCTCTGCCAATCAGGGAAAGGCTTTTGGGCATGGACACTTTGCGGGGCAATTTCGGACCGCTTGACGCACTTGATCTGGACGGTTTTGCCGCTCAGGTCGAGGAAGACGACGCTACCGAGGACGCGGTTGATCACACTCCACCGCCTGCCATCGGCACCGATGAGCGGCGCATGCAGGTGCGTGCCTACAACTTCTGGGCAAGCCTGCTGGAAGATCGCAACTTCCCTTCGGTCGAGGATCTCGACCCGACGCTGCTGCCCGATTTCGGCCCGAATTCCGTTCTCCTCGATTTCACCGATGGTATCGAAGACCCCAGCATCAATTTCATTGGTGAAGAGCTGGGCCGCGAATGCATCACGGCGGCCGAAGAGCTGCCGAAGCGCCTTTCCGAAGTGCCGCCGCGTTCTTTGCTGAGCCGCATTACCGACCACTATATGCAGATTCTCGCCAACCAGTCGCCGATTGGTTTTGAAGCGGAATTCGTCAACGCCTCTGGCGCTACCATCCTCTATCGCGGCATTCTGCTGCCGTTCTCCAGCGATGATGAAACCATCGATTTCATCTATGGCGTGATCAACTGGAAGGAAATGGCTGACGCGAAATCGGCTGATGAGCTGCTGCTCGAGATTGACCAGGCGCTCGATATCGCTGCCGATCACGGTGGGGAAGACGAGCTTTCGAACGATCTGACCGACTGGGCCGATGGTCCTGCCGCATCGCTCAGCGCATCTATCACCGGAGCCGGCGCGTCCTATCCTGACGAGCCTGCCGATGTCCGCCCGTCTTTCGATCTTTCAGGCCAAAGCGATCCGGTGGAAACCGTTACGGCTGCGGAAACAACCGAAAGCATGGGGCTGGCTGACTGGCTCGCCGCCGCCCGTGAAATGGCGCTGGAAGCGCGCAGCAGCGAAGAACGCACCCGCGCGGCTTTGTATGAAGCTGTTGGCCGCGCCTGGGACTTTGCTCTCGCCGCAGCTGACGCACCGGAAGATTTTGCCGAACTGTTGGAAGATGCCGGCATCGCGACGCAGGAACGCGCCCCGATGACACCGGTCGTCAAACTGGTTTTCGGCGTCGACTACGACAAGACCCGCCTGACCGAATATGCCGCAGTGCTGTCCTACGCACAACGCAACGGCATCGCCCAAGGTGCGCTTGGCGACTATCTCAAAGGCGCCGACGGCGGCTTGAAAGGCGTTGTCGCCGCAGAACGTGCGTTCCGCAAAGGTCAAGAAGCGCCTGCGGACAAGCCTGCTCGCACCGGTCCACGCAATGCTATCGCCAAGAAGCTGCGCGCGATTGAACCTCGCCAGCTGGACGAGGTCTCCGCGTCGGGCGAGGAATTCGCGCTGGTGATGATCCGTCGTACCGAAAGCGGCGACGTGGTGCTGCTGGGCGAATTGCCGGAAGACGCCTCGCTGATCGAAAAGGCTGCTCGCAAGCTCATCAGCTAAGCGGCTGATCACGCGTCACCCGGTGGCTGCATGGAACACCTTGCAGGCACGAACATTGGGTTGGCATGGTTCTTTCCCGCAGCGTAGCCACCCGTATCCAGCCCTATTTCGGCTATCGCAATACCACCAGGCTTGCCGTGAGTGCACGCGCCCTGCGGTCACCTGCGGCGAAAATGGAAAGCTCGTCGCGCCTGCGCGCCATCCGCACCATGCTGGCCAAATTTTCGAGCCGCGAAGTAGCTGGTGTGACAGTGCGACTGGTCGCCAAATTTGCCGGTGAGACCGTGATCGACACCCGCCGCGAAACCGATGCGGAAGGGTTTGTCCATTTCGATGAGGAATTCCCGTCCAAAATCGAGCGCCCGGAACACACGGCGTGGGAAAGCGTCACGCTTGAGTGGGTCAATACGAAGGGTCCGCAAAGCATTGTCGCCAGCATCCTCGCACCTGCATCTACGGCCCGCCTGGGTGTAATCTCCGATATCGACGATACCATCATCGAAAGCGGGATCACTGGCGGCCTGCGCAATATCGCGCGCAACTGGCGGCGGGTGATGGCAGAAATGCCGACCGAAAGGATCGTCGTACCGGGTGCTGCAGACTTCTACACGAGCCTTGGCGGGCAAGCGCCCAATGTACAATCCGTCGCGCAGCCTGATGCCCTTCCTGCTCCCTCGCGTCCCTTTTTCTATGTTTCCTCAAGCCCGTGGAACCTGTTTTCATACCTGGTCGCCTTCAAAAAAGCCCACGGTCTGCCGCACGGACCGATGATGCTACGCGATTGGGGGCTGAATCGTGCGACTTTCGGTTCGGGCAGCCATGGAGCGCACAAGCGCGCTGCCATCGCATCGATACTCGCGACCTACCCGGACATGCGTTTCGCCATGATCGGAGACGATACGCAGGGCGACCTTCCGGCCTTTGCGGAAGCCGCTCAAGCACATCCCGGACAAATTGCGGGCGTGTTCCTGCGCAAGGCGGCGGTAGAGGATTTTTCGCCTGAAGAACGCGCCGCTCAACTGCAACTGGAGAAGGCCGACATTCCCCTGTGGCTTGGCGAGAGCTTCCAGTCAGCCAGCGAATTTTTTGAAACTCTCGGCATCGAATCCGACCACGAAGCCGCCCAGATAGTCAAGACCATCGAAGACAAAGCGGAATAGAGCATTCTGCAATCTTCATTTCACGTTCAGCGCCCGGCGCGCTAGGCACGCAGCTATACTATGCGAATGATCCGATCCATACTCGCCCGCATTACCGCGATACTTGCTGTCGTGGCCATGACCGCGCAACCCGTGGCAGCGCAGGGCATCAGCGTGTTGCGCGATGCCGAAACCGAAGCTCTGCTGCAGGATATGATGGACCCACTGGCCGATGCGGCAGGTCTTGGCGAAGGAGCAGTCGAAGTCGTCCTGGTGAATGACAATTCAATCAACGCCTTCGTTGCAGGCGGACAGCGCGTGTATGTCCATTCGGGCCTGATAAACGCCGCCGAGTCTGCCGAAGAAGTGCAAGGCGTTCTGGCCCATGAACTGGGCCACATTACCGGCGGCCATATCAATCGTTTTTCCGAAGGCGCAGGCAACGCAACACGCATTACCCTGCTGTCTACGCTGCTTGCCGCTGCAGTCGCATTGGCAGGCGGTGGCGAGGCGGCAATGGGCGTGATAGCGGCGGGCCAGCAAGCCGCGATGGGCAACTTTCTCTCCTTCTCTCGCACGCAGGAAGCATCAGCCGATGCGGCAGGGGCACAATATCTGAGCGATGCGCAGATCAGCGGACGCGGCAGCCTGCGGTTCTTCGAGCGCCTCCAGAATTATGAATTCCGGAGAGGCATCAGCCAAGATCAGGAACGTGAATATGGGCGCACGCACCCGCTTTCCGGTAATCGCATCGCCCGCTTGCGGGAAACCTATCAGGTGGACCCGGCGTGGGAAACTCCCGATGATCCTGTCATTCAGGAGCGGTTCGAGCGTGTGAAGGCCAAACTCTACGGCTTCCTTGCTCCATCCGAGCGCACCCTGGCCCATTTTCCCGACTATCTCACCGGCGTCCCCGCGCGCTATGCAAGAGCCTACGCCCACCACAAGGATGCGCGTGTCGAGGATGCCCTGGCCGAGATCAACGGCCTTCTCGAAATGGAACCGGACAACCCGTACTTCCTTGAGCTTCAGGGTCAGGTCTTGTTAGAATCCGGTCGCGTGCAAGAGGCGCTTCCACCGCTGCGCGAAGCAACACGGATTACCGGGTCGACTCCGCTGATTGCCACCCTGCTTGGCCACGCGCTGATCGCGACAGAGAATCCGGACAATTTTGCCGAAGCCGAATCGGTACTGCGAGCTGCAATCGGGAGAGATCGGGAAAATCCCTTTGCATGGTATCAACTGAGCGTGGTCTACGGCCAGCGAGGTGACACACCCCGCGCGCGCCTTGCCAGCGCCGAACAACAGATTCTGTCAGGCAATTTCCAGGGCGCCTTGGTGAACGCGAACGCCGCCGAACAGTCACTTCCAGTCGGATCGACCGACTGGATCCGCGCGCAGGACGTCCAGCTACAAGCCCGCGCGCTGCTTGAACGGCTGGCAGAACGCAACTAGCTTCCCTCTATGCGAAATACCGCCATCACCGCCGCTATCGCGCTTGTCGCCGGATTTGCCGGAGCTGCCGCGTGGGATTTCTCCGGTCTCGGGCCTGATCGCACGCGCGATTACCTGATGACGAACCCGGAGGTTCTGCCCGAAGCAATGGCAGAGCTGCAAAGGCGCGATATGATGGAGCGGGTCGAGCCGCTGCGCGATGAGCTTGAGCTCGCTTACCCCGGCGCCGTTCTCGGCAATCCCGAAGGTTCGGTCACGCTCGTTGAATTCAGCGACTACGCCTGCGGGTACTGCCGCCAGAGCCTTGCCGATATCAATGCGCTGGTGGCGCTCCATCCTGATCTCAAG
The DNA here is from genome assembly GCF_028858515.1 of Aurantiacibacter sp. D1-12. Taxonomy (GTDB): domain Bacteria; phylum Pseudomonadota; class Alphaproteobacteria; order Sphingomonadales; family Sphingomonadaceae; genus Alteraurantiacibacter. The sequence goes on along the minus strand of NZ_JAPJZJ010000004.1, from coordinate 160,160 downwards.
GTCGTTATCCGCGAATATCCGGTGCTTTCCGCAGGCAGCGCGGATGCCGCACGCATGGCGCTTGCCGCTGCCGATCAGGGCAAGTTTGAAGAATTCCACAACGCAATGTTCGCGCAGGACGGGCCAAGCGCCGAAGCGATCGAGGCGGCAGCGTTAGAGGCGGGAGTCGATCTGGCTGCAGCGCGAAATGGAATCGAAGCCGGGATTTATGAAACCCAGTTGCAAAACAATGTCTTCCTCGGCCAGACATTGCGCATTCGCGGGACGCCTGCGTTCATCGTGGGCAAGCAGGTGTTTGACGGTGCGGTTGGCATGGATCGCATCGGCGAGGCCATTGCCGATGCTCGCGAATCCTGAGGGGTGGTGCGATGCACGCTAGGCAGAGGATCGAAAGCAATCTGACGCCGCCCGGCGCTGCAACGCGAACGGGCAGTATCGCAATTCTGCCTTTCGAGCCAACGCCGTTCTTCGCCGACAAGAATCGTGCTTTTTGGAATCTCCAATTGCTCGGTTGGAGCGGCGCATTCTTGTTGCGCGCCGTCTCAGGCATCGTGAACGGACAGGACCTGTCCTTTTTCATCGTGATCCTGATCGAGGCAATTACCGGCTTTTCCATCAGCACCATGTTGTCTGTCGTCTACAACAGCCTGATCAAGCGCAGCCCGCTGATCACCTGGGGCGTGACTTCGCTTGTGCTCGCGGTCTCGGTGCTAGGCTTCGCGTTCCTTCAAACCTGGGTAATCCAGTTGACCAGGCCAGAGCCGGCTGGCTTCACCCAATCATTGATCGCCTACCTGATCTACCCGCTGACGCTGCTTGGCGCGTGGTCGGCGCTTTATTACGCCATCAATTACTTCCTTCAGGTGGAAGAGCAGACCGACAGGCTGGAGCGACTGGAAGCACAGGCCACCAGCGCTCAGCTCGCCATGCTGCGATACCAGCTCAACCCGCACTTCTTGTTCAATACGCTGAATTCGATCAGCACACTTGTTCTGCTCAAGCAGTCTGAACCTGCCAATGCGATGCTGACAAAGCTATCCAGCTTTCTGCGGCATACGCTGATCACCCAACCCGGGAGCAAAGTGACGGTGGCGCAAGAAGTCGAAACGCTGCAGCTCTATCTGGAGATCGAGCGCATGCGTTTCGAAGATCGTCTCCGGACTGAGTTCAGGGTCGATGATATGGCCGCCAAGGCGTGCATTCCGTCTTTCCTGCTCCAACCGCTGGTAGAGAACGCGATCAAATATGGCGTGTCTGCACAAGAAGAGGGTGCGCGAATCAGCCTCGCTGCACGGGTGATCGGATCTCGCCTACGCATTACGGTGACCGATACCGGGCCAGGCCTGCAAGGCAACCAGAACGCCGCTGAAGCGGTTGCGCGCGGCCATTCCTCCACCGGCGTCGGTCTTGCGAATATCATGGAGCGCCTGGCGCAAGCCTATGGCGAAGACCACCGCTTCGATATCGAGACACCTGCCGACGGCGGGTTCACCGTTGTTATCGAAATTCCCTATGAGGCAGAGGCAGATAGCGAAGCCTCGCCTGACCCCGCGAAACTCCCACGGCCCTCGGGCGTTGAGGATAACGGGGCGAAACCTTTCGGAACCCCCCAGACCGGAGCCCCCGCATGACTATCCGTACTATTCTTGTCGATGACGAAAAGCTGGCCATTCAGGGCCTGCAGCTCCGTCTCGAACCGCACAGCGACATCGAAGTGATCGAAACCTGCGCCAACGGGCGCGAAGCGATCCGGGCGATCAAGACGCTGAAGCCCGACCTAGTTTTTCTCGATATCCAGATGCCGGGTTTTGACGGTTTCTCCGTTGTCAAAGGCATCATGGATATTGATCCGCCGCTGGTGGTCTTCGTCACCGCCTATCAGGAGCACGCTATTCGAGCGTTTGAGGCCAATGCCGTTAATTATCTAATGAAGCCGGTAGATGAGGACAAGCTGGCCGATACCATCGAGCGTGTGCGCCAGCGCCTGGCAGAGAAGCGCTCGGCCGACGAAGCCGAAAAACTGAAAGACGTGCTTGCCGAAGTAAGCCCCGAAAGCCTCGAAGACATCGGCGATGAAGATGATAGCAGCGCGCGTTACGAGAAGATGATCAATGTGAAGGACAAAGGGCGCATCTTCCGCGTCGATGTCGACACCATCGAACGCATCGAGGCTGCAGGCGATTACATGGTCATTTTCACCGCCGAAAATTCGCTGATCCTGCGCGAAACGATGAAGGATTTGGAGCGCCGCGTCGATCCGCGCAATTTCCAGCGCGTGCATCGCAGCACCATCGTCAACCTCGATCAGGTGCGGCAGGTGAAGCCTCACACCAATGGAGAATGCTTCCTCGTGCTCGATTCAGGTGCGGAAGTGAAAGTATCGCGCAGCTACCGTGACGTGGTCGCGCGCTTTATCTAGCAGCCTGGCGAATTATTCCTGGCTCACCAGGAGCTTGTCGATCTTGCGCCCGTCCATGTCGACGACTTCAAAGCGCCATCCCTGATCGGAGAAATGCTCGCCTTCGGACGGCAAGTGCTTGAGCACGAAAAGCGCATAGCCGGCTGCCGTTGCGAACTCGCGTCCTTCAGGCAGTTCGAGACCGAGCCGATCAGCCAGCGCATCTGCCGAAAGTGCGCCAGACACGAGTAACGAGCCATCCTCCCGCTCGGTAACCATTGGCGTATCGCCTTCATCCTGGTGACTGGCAAAATCGCCTGCGATAGCGGCGAGCAGATCTGCGTTGGTCACGATACCATCGAGATGGCCGTATTCGTCATGCACCATCGCCATGCCGGTTCCCGATAGCTGGAGAACTCGTAGCGCATCCATCGCATCGAGTTGATCGGGCACGACTTCAGTCTTGCGCAGAAGTTCGGTCAACACAACACGCTCCCCCGCCATCAGCAGGGCCAGCACTTCGCGTACTTTTACGACGCCCAGGACTTTGTCGGGCGAGCCTTCGGCGACAGGAAGCAGCGAATGCGGTGATTCGGAAATGATCTGGCGCATCTTGTCTTCATCGGCATCAATATCGAGCCAGTCGATTTCGGTGCGCGGCGTCATCAGTTCACGCACCGGGCGATCCTGCAACCGCATGATGCCGGAAAGAATCGCACGCTCCTGTTCTTCGATCACACCCGTCCGGGTGGCATCGGCGAAGATCATCTGCAGTTCTTCGGCTGTCAGGCGATGATCACCCTTGTGGCGTATCCGTAGCGCCGAAAGCAGCAGGTTGGATGTCGTGTCGAGTAGCCAAACGAATGGCGCTGCCACCCGTGACAGCAGGTCCATCGGTCTCGCCATCACCAACGCGATCGGCACTGCCGCGCGCAGCGCGATCTGCTTCGGCACAAGCTCGCCGATAACGAGGCTGAAGAATGTCGTGAGGCCAATGACAAGGGCAAAGCCGACATTGTAGGCCGTGTCGGTATCGAGGCCGAGCCGGGCAAGGCGTTCGCCTACGGGTTCGCCCAGTGTGGCACCAGAAACGGCGCCTGCGACAATACCGATCAAAGTAATACCGATCTGGACGGTCGAAAGGAACTTGCCCGGATCCGCAGCAAGGCGAAGCGCGACGACCGCGCTCTTGCTGCCTTTGTCTGCCGCCATCTTGAGACGCGCGGTGCGCGCAGAGACGATCGCCAGCTCGGACATGGCGAAAACGCCGTTGAGCACGATCAGGAAGGCGAGGGCGGCGAGATAATGCCAGGGAAACGGTGACATCAGACCTCCGGCGCTAGCAGATTAAGCCAGCAGCGCGAAGTCATTCCTGTGCAAAGCCGTGGATGGTGCTTTACGACAAGTTACGGAACTCTGCGGCTTCCCATCTGTTATTGTCTTCATCCACTCGGGAGTTGAGGTCGCCGTAAAGGCGATAATCGGAGGAAGTGACAATGAAGACGAAGAAAATTCTAACATCGGCGGTAGCAGCTGTGGCGTTAGTGGGCACGACGAGTGCCTGCGTGACCGATCCCAACACCGGCAACCAGGTGCTTTCACGCACCGCCATCGGCGGCATCGGCGGCGCGGGCCTTGGCTACCTGCTGGGCGGAATCGTCGGCGGAAAAACTGCCCGCATCGTTGGCGCGGGCATCGGCGCGGCAGCAGGCGGCTATGTCGGCTATCGCATGGACGAGCAAATCCGCGAGATCGAAGAAGTCACCGAGGGCACCGGCGTTGACGTTGTCGAAGGCGACGATAGCTTTCTTGTCCGCTTCCCGGACGTGACCTTCGCAGTTAACTCTACCGACATCTCGCCGACTATGCGCGACACACTTGATGGCGTGGCGCAGAACCTGGTCAACCGTCCGCAGTCGCTGATCGACGTAATGGGTCACACCGACTCGACAGGTAGCGACCAGTACAATCTCGACCTGTCGCGTCGCCGTGCAGAATCGGTTGCCAACTATCTGGTATCCCGCGGTGTCGCACGCGCACGCGTCGAAACCATCGGCTATGGCGAGCAGTATCCGATTGCCGATAACGGCACCGAAGCTGGCCGCTCGCAAAACCGCCGTGTAGAGATCCGCATTACGCCGATCACGCAGGACGATGTTGAAGCCGCTTACTGATCGGCACTGCATTTGATTGAAGAAGGGCGCTCCACCGGGGCGCCCTTTTTATTTGTGAGCGATGGCCTGCGCCCTGTCCGCCAGCCGCTTGACCGCAGCGCCGTGAATGGCAGGGGCACTTACCAAAAGGCCGAATGCGCGTGGATCGCGCTTGTTATAGACAAGCGGCTCTCCGAAAGCATCGGTGACGGCTGCGCCTGCCTCGCGCGCGATTAGCGCAGCGGCGGCGATATCCCATTCGAAGCCCCAGCGAAGGGTGGCCACCAGATCGGCCTGGTCATCTGCGACCATCGCAACGCGCAAGGCAATCGAGTTGGGTTGTTCCACCTTGCTGAGATCGCGGTCCTCCTTGGGCAGGTCATGCGCGGGCACTCTGGCACCTGCAAATTCCTGACGCTTGCTCGCAACAAGCCGCTCGCCATTACGCCACGCGCCTTTGCCGGCAGTGGCAGACCACACTTCATCACGCGCGGGCGCTACCAGAATGCCCAGCAATGGCTTCCCGTTGCTCACGAGCGCCACGCTGACAGCCCAGCCCGACCGACCGCGAATAAAGTCCCGGGTACCGTCAATCGGGTCGACCAGCCAGGCCAGGCCTTTCTCCAGACGCGCGGCGTTGTCGGCGGTCTCTTCGGACAGCCACCCCGCGGAGGGTAGCAGGAGCGACAATTCGCGCTTGAGAAAGGCATCCACTTCAAGGTCAGCTTCGCACACCAGGCTGCCGGGAGACTTCTCCCAGCTCTTCAGGTCGTGCCCTGCGCCAGGCCAGCGTTGAAGCGCCATTTGCCCCGCTTCGCGGCAAATCTGTTCGAGTTTCATGCTGTCAATCATGCGTACTAATCAAATGAGCGGTGCAGACAGGGTTTGCAAGGAGCCTGCGATGATGCTTTAGCGCGGCGCAATATCTGCAACTTCGAGACTCGAAAGCATCCCACATGAACATCCACGAATATCAGGCCAAGGAACTGCTCGCGAAATTCGGCGTAGGCGTACCGACGGGCTACCCCGCAACTAGCGTTGAGGAAGCCGTGGCAGGCGCGCAGCAACTGCCGGGTCCGCTCTATGTGGTGAAGGCCCAGATTCACGCCGGTGGCCGCGGCAAGGGCAAGTTTGCCGAACTCGGCGCGGATGCCAAGGGTGGCGTTCGTCTGGCCAAGAGCGTGGAAGATGTCGAAGCTGACGCAAAAGAGATGCTCGGCAACACACTGGTGACCATCCAGACGGGTGACGCGGGCAAGCAGGTCAACCGCCTGTATGTGACCGATGGCGTGGACATCGCGAAGGAATACTACCTGTCGATGGTGGTGGACCGCGAAACCAGCCGCATCGCCATGATCGTTTCCACCGAAGGCGGCATGGATATCGAAGACGTGGCGCACAACACGCCAGAGAAGATCGCAACGATCACGATCGATCCAGCCACGCGCTTCATGCCGCACCACGGCCGCGCTGTTGCCAATGCGCTCAAGCTGGAAGGCGCGCTGGCGAAGGCGGCATCGAAGCTCGCCAAGCAGCTTTATGAAGCCTTCACCACGCTCGATTGCGACATGCTGGAAATCAACCCGTTGGTTGAGACCGAAGGTGGTGAACTGCTCGTGCTCGACACCAAGATGAGCTTCGATTCGAACGCGCTCTATCGCCACCCTGACGTGGAAGCGATGCGTGACGAAACCGAAGAAGATCCGATGGAAGTCGAAGCCGGCAAACACGACCTCGCCTACATCAAGCTCGATGGAAATATCGGTTGCATGGTCAACGGCGCAGGCCTTGCCATGGCGACGATGGACATCATCAAGCTGAACGGCGCCTTCCCTGCGAACTTCCTTGACGTTGGCGGCGGCGCGACGACCGAGAAGGTCACCGCCGCGTTCAAGATCATCTTGGCCGACCCTGCCGTAGAGGGCATTCTGGTGAACATTTTCGGCGGCATCATGCGCTGCGACACCATTGCCGAGGGCATTGTGATCGCTGCCAAGGAAGTCGAGCTCGACGTGCCGCTGGTCGTCCGCCTCGAAGGCACGAATGTGCAGCAGGGCAAGGATATCCTCGCCAATTCGGGCCTGCCGATCATTCCGGCAGACGATCTGGGCGACGCCGCCAAGAAGATCGTTGCTCAGGTGAAGGAAGCCGCTTGATTCGCCTGGCTTAAAGCGTGGGCTCCGGTTCCGGCAAAATGGGCGGAGTCGAGTCCATGTAGGTCAGCCAGTGCTGCCAGATGTTGTGCGTGCCGCGATCGTTCAGGCCGATCCGGCAGGTGAGCGACATTACGCCTCGGATAGTGCCTGACCGCCAGTAGTCATAAACCGCACCGCATTCGGCATCGATATAGGCTGAATAGGCGGCATCGGCTGACGCGATCTGTTGCCGCAACCCGTCATCATTCGGATATCTCGCCAGCGCAGCCTCTAGGTACTGCACGCGACGCGTTTCCGATGATTCAAGCAAGCCCACGTAGCATTCGTTCATATCGACAGTCGTCAAAGCATCGGCGCATGAGGTGGAAGGCTGCTCAGTCCGGTCAGGGCGCTCGAAAGCAAATCGAAGCTCGTTGATCTCATCGCCTTCGCTGCGCATGCGCACTGCAATGATCAATCCTTCATCGGGGTTCTCGGGATTGACGCAGCGATAGGTCAGCGCACTGAAGTAGGCAGCGCAAGGTTCTATCGCGACGAGGCGGAAGGTGAGCATCTCATCGCGCTCCTCCCACCCGGTGAGATCCGGATTGAAGTGTTTGAGATTCACCTGCAGCGATCCGTCAACTTCGCGGATGTACATATGTTCGGTGAACATGATGCCGCCTTCGGATGTTTCCTGCACGAACAGACCGACCATCGTGTCACCCGTCGGTGGCACCCATGCCTCGTGCGCCGGCGCGCCTTGGATGCCCGTGCCGGTCCATTCGCCCGCAAGCCAGGCGATTTGCCCGATCTCGGCTGGCGGGGGCACGTGCCCTTCGCCCGCAACGCGGGTCTCCTGCGCCGCAACCGGAGCTGCCAGAGCAAAAATCGCCACCAAAGCGGGCAAAACAATCGCAAATCGCATCAGCATTTTCTCCTCATCCCGAGTTTGCGATGCTATAGCCCTGTTCAAAGCGGGTAAAGACTCCTGCTTGACCTATACGTCAGGCTGTTTACATAAGCGGCAGACTTTCAGTTCTTGAAGTGAGGGAAACCCCATGAAGATTCTGGTCCCGGTAAAGCGGGTGATTGATTACAACGTGAAGCCTCGCGTGAAGGCGGACGGTTCGGGCGTGGACCTGGCCAACGTCAAAATGAGCATGAACCCGTTTGACGAAATCGCAGTTGAAGAGGCGATTCGCCTGAAGGAAGCGGGCAAGGCGGACGAGATCGTGGCTGTCAGCATTGGCCCGGCTAAAGCGCAGGAAACACTGCGCACCGCGCTCGCCATGGGTGCGGATCGCGCGATCCTGGTCGAAACCGACGAGACGGTAGAGCCGCTCGCCGTTGCCAAGATCCTCAAGGCGATTGCCGAGGAAGAAGGCCCGGGCATCGTCATGCTCGGCAAACAGGCGATTGATGATGATTCGAACCAGACGGGCCAGATGCTCGCCGCGCTGATGGGACGCCCGCAGGGCACCTTCGCCAGCAAGGTTGAGATCGACGGTGACAGCGTTAGCGTCACGCGCGAAGTCGACGGTGGCCTTGAAACCGTGAAGCTCTCGCTTCCGGCCATTGTCACGACCGACCTTCGCCTGAACGAGCCACGCTATGCTTCGCTGCCGAACATCATGAAAGCGAAGAAGAAGCCGCTCGATAGCAAGACACCTGCCGATTATGGCGTCGATGTTGCACCACGCCTGACCACCACCAACGTTTCCGAACCGCCTGTTCGCCAGGCTGGCGAGATCGTGGAAGATGTCGACGCGCTGGTCGCGAAGCTCAAAGCTCTGGGAGTTGCCTAAATGACTGTCCTTGTTTTTGCAGAACCGCATGGCGACAGTGTCTCGGACGCGACCCTCGCAACCGTTACCGCAGCTGCTGCACTTGGTGGCCCGGTGCATATCCTGGCGCTCGGCGCTGGTGATGCCCATGCCTCGATTGCCGGTGTCGAGAAGGTTATTGTTGCTGACGATGCCGCCTACGCAAACGGCCTTGCAGAAAATGTCGCGCCGCTGATCTCCGGGCTTATGGATGGCTATGACGCAGTGCTCGCGCCGGCCACCACAACCGGCAAGAATATTATGCCGCGCGTCGCCGCGCAGCTCGATGTGATGCAGGTGTCCGACATTATCAGCGTGGAAGGCCCCAAGACCTTCAAGCGCCCGATCTATGCCGGTAACGCCATTGCAACCGTCGAGAGCTCCGACGCCAAGCTCGTGATCACCGTTCGCACAACCGCGTTTGACAAGGCTGCTGCTGAAGGCGGCTCGGCCGCTGTTGAAGCTGCGGCAGGCCCCGGTGATGCCGGCCTCTCCAGCTTCGTTGGCCTTGATGCGGTTGAAAGCGACCGCCCCGAACTCACCAGCGCTGGCATCATTGTTTCAGGTGGCCGCGCGCTGAAGGACGGTCCGACCTTCGAACAATACATCACGCCGCTGGCAGACAAGCTGGGCGCCGCCATCGGTGCATCACGTGCCGCAGTGGACGCCGGTTATGTGCCCAACGATTACCAGGTCGGCCAGACCGGCAAGATCGTTGCGCCAGACGTTTACATTGCCATCGGCATTTCCGGCGCGATCCAGCACCTTGCGGGCATGAAGGATTCCAAGACGATCGTGGCGATCAACAAGGACCCTGACGCACCGATCTTCCAGGTTGCGGATATCGGTCTTGTTGCAGACCTGTTCAACGCCGTACCGGAGTTGACGGAAAAGCTCTAATTTCAAAGGCCTTGCCTCGTAACGAAGTCTCGCGCAGTCTGGCGTCATGAGACAAGGCATGAAAGCTCTTTCGTACGTCATTCTGGCGGGAGCGCTCGGCGCGCTTCCCGCCAGTTTGCTTGCGCAAGACCGCATTGAACCTAACCCTCAAGCTCTCGCTGCGATAGAGGCCGGGGAAGTCTTCAGGCCCTCCGGCGAATGGCAGGCAGGCGAGGCTGACGTCGGCTGCTGGGTGCGGCGCGAATTTACACACGGTGAGCGTGCAATCGGCCTGGTTCTGCGCAGGCTACAGCCCGGACTGCCTGTGCAGCACGTGATTACAGGTTCAGGCGTGACAATAGCCGGAACAGTCGAAGCGGGCTTCACGCCTGGAACGGGTCTCAGCGAAATTGACCGGTTTCACAGGAATGTGTTCCCGGACCACGATGTATTCGTTCTGGTCCACCCGCCATTCAATCCCGCAGCGGCAGAAGGTCGCAGCGAGGAATCTCTGGCATTGGGAGCCACACACTACGTCGTGCAGGGCAGCAGCGCCGATCCAATTGTCATCGAGACCGGATCGGTCGATCAGGCGATCGGCGTACTGGCCCAATGCGCGATCGCACAACTTCAGAGCTTTGGTGTGTCTCCATTCGAACGGGGGAACTATTCGCGCGCAGCCGCGCTCGCCAATATCGAGGAAGTGGGGGCACGACTGCGCTCCGGCTATGGTCGTGTCTCACGGCGATACGGCTATCAGGGGCCCGTAGGCCTCCGACTGATTGTCGATTCGGATGGCCAGCTGGCAAGATGCGATGTCACGACGCCGTTTATTGCGCAGCCACTGCGCGAGCTGGCCTGTAATACCATGACCGAACATGGCGTATTCACCCCGGCGCTCGCCGCAGATGGCTCACCAGTCACCGATTTCATGATCCAGAACATTCAATTTGAAATTCCACCCCCGGTGCCGCAGCCCAACGCCGATGGAACTGACCCCCGAAGGCTGTAGAGATTGGCTTGCCGGGCGATCACTTCGCCGGCGGCGGCCTGCGGAATAGCCGCACCGTATCGCCATCCGGCATTTCGGCAACCCGGAGCGGCGCGAAGCCGAACTTGTCTGCCAGCCTGAGTGACGGCGCATTGTCAGGGTCGATCATGCACATGATCTCGCCGCCACGTTCCGTATCGAACCAGCGCAGGATAGCTTCCATAACTTCACTCGCGACGCCTTGACCGGCGTGTTCGGCGGCGATGATCCACCCCGCTTCAGGCCTGTCATCGAAGTCTGCGCCAAGATCACGGTGCGTGTGGAATATGCCGCAGTTGCCAATCGGCGCCGGATCACCCCGATGCTTCACGACGAGCAGTCCGTAGCCATAGACCACCCAGCTCCCGACATTGCGTAAAATACGCGACATGTGACTGCCCGGTGTACCCATCGGGCCAAGAAAACGGTGTGTTTCCGGATGGCTGAGGAGCGCGAGCATACCGGGGATATCCTCTGCACCCGGTATCCAGAGGTCGAACCGTTCGGTCGTAATCACAGGCCGAGCAGGATCGGGTAGGGTCATAGCAGTTCAATCGCCGCGTGGATGGTCAGCCCCACCAACCCGCCGACCAGTGTGCCGTTGATGCGGATGAATTGCAGGTCGCGCCCGACCGCACGCTCGATCCGCATGGTGATGGTGCCCGCATCCCAGCCTTTCACTGTGTTCGAAACCAGACTGACGATCTGCTCGCCATAGCGCGTTACAATGCCCACCAGCGTACGCCGGGCGAAACGGTTGACCTGGATCTGTAGCGCCGGATCGCTCTGCAAGGACTGCCCCAACTCGGCAAGGCTTGAGCCCACTTGCCCATCCATCGCCTTGTCCGGATTGCGCACCATGTCGATCAGCGACAAACGCATACGCTCCCACACGCCCGTCCACCAGTCAGACACTGCAGGATTGGCCAGCAGATCATTCTTCATCCGTTCAACCTTCGCGCGCATTTCGGAATCGTGCTGCAAATCACGCGCGAGGTTCTTGAGGCCTTCCTCTACCTTGCCGCGTACCGGATGGTTGGGGTCTACATGCATCTCGGCAAGCAGCTTGTAGAGCCCGTCGAGCACCGAATTGGCGAGGCGATCATCTAGGCCCGTCCAGCGGATTACCGCATTGGCGCGCGCCTGCACCATGTCGCGGACCATGTCTTCATTGTCCTCCAAAGTCAGGCCGGTCCAGCGGATAAAGCCGTCGATCAGGGGGCGATGGCGATCATCGGCAATCGCGGTTTCCAGCATGCGACCAAGCAATGGAGAGACATCAAGCTTCTCGGCCTGGCGCGCCAGCCCTGCCTTCACTTGCAGGCCAAGCCTGTCCGGATCTAGCGATTCGAGCATCTCTACAAAAAGCTGCCCCGCACCTGCCCGAATGCGCCCGGCTTCACCACCGCCGCCTTTGGTGAGGAAATCACCGGCCGCCTTGGCGACATTCATCTCCCGCATCCGCCGCGCGACTACGACGGGTGTCAGGAAGTTTGACCTTAGGAAGGCCGCCATCGTGTCGGCAATGCGATCCTTGTTCTTCGGGATAATCGCGGTGTGCGGGATGGGCACGCCCATCGGGTGGCGGAACAGTGCAGTCACCGCGAACCAGTCTGCCAAACCGCCCACCATTGCCGCTTCGGCGAAGGCATTCACATAGCCCCAGACCGGATGCGTCCCGAGCATCTGGTGTGTCGTGACGAATATCGCCGCCATCGCCACCAGCATCAACGTGGCGGTGATCCGCATGCGCCTCGCTTTGTCGGGCGGAAGGGGTGCTCCGCTGGTTACCAGCGCCATGCGCTACTCGGCAGGCTGGGCTTGGGGAGATCCATCAGCTTGTTCATCACCCGGCTTATAGGTCAGCAAACGCTCACGAAGCCAAGGGCCAAGTTTCTTTTCCATCCCGTCTGCAAGACTGAAGCCGGCTGGAACGATCACAAGAGTGAGGACAGTCGACAGGATCAGGCCACCGATCACGACCACGCCCATAGGCTGACGCCAGGCCGAATCGCCGGTTAGCGAAAGCGCTGTAGGCAGCATGCCTGCCGTCATCGCGACGGTCGTCATCACAATCGGCTGCGCACGTTTGTGGCCGGCTTCCATGATGGCCGCGAATTTTTCCCGCCCGGCCTCCATCTCCTCGATCGCGAAGTCGATAAGCAGGATGGAGTTCTTGGCCACGATGCCGAGCAGCATCAGCATGCCGATGAACACCGGCATGGATATCGGCATCGGACTGAAATCTCCTTCCGAAAACCCCTGGAACCAGCCCGCAATCACCAGTGCGACGAATCCCCCTAGCGGCGCAAGCAGCAGCGAGCTCATGTTCACGAGCGGCGAGACGATTCGGCGGTAGAGCAGCACCAGCACCGCGAAGACCAGGAAGAAACCTGTCACCACGGCGATAATGAAGTTGTTGATCAGATCGAGCTGCCACTCATCCGCGCCGACCGGAGCGTTGGACACACCTGTTGGCAGGTTCTGCATGATCGGCAAGCGGTCGATAGCCGCACGAACATTGCCGCGGGCTGCATCGGGGGCAATGTCAACGCCCACAAAAACGCGGCGGTTCTGGTTGTACCGCTCGATCGATGTCGGTCCCATGCCGAGCGAAATGTCGGCTACGCGGCTGAGCGGAACCGACCCGCCATTAGCGGTCGGGACCGGAAGATTGCGGATGGCCGAAAGGTCTCGCCGTGCAGTTTCGGCAAGCCGTACGCGGATCGGGATCTGCCGGTCAGAGAGCGAGAAGCGCGCCGCATTCTGGTCAATATCGCCCAGCGTTGCGATGCGAATGGCCTGGCTGAGCGCAATGGTTGTCACCCCAAGGCTGGCAGCGAGATCCTCACGCGGTTCAATGATCAGTTCGGGGCGCTGAAGGTCGTACTCGACACGCGGGGCCACGGCCCCATCGATACTTTCCATTTGCTCTGCCAGAACAGCAGCAGTTTCATTGAGCAATTCAGGATTGGAGCCGGATAGCATGATTGAAATCGCGCGACCCGTGCCGCCTCCACCCTGGTTGTTCATGAAGCTAACGCGGGCGTCGGGGATATTTTGCAGAACTGGGGTGAGCGCACGCTCGAACTGCTGGCTCGAACGTTCACGGTCGTCACCCAGAACAAGACTGATACGCCCACGCCCTTCGTTGGCGATGCCCAAGGCGATGGCAACTTCCTGCTCCTCGCTCAGACGCGCGGATACCTGGTCAACAACGGCCTCTGTCTGTTCGAGCGTCGTTCCCGGAACCATAGAGATGCTGACGCGGCTGAAATCGCTGTCGTTCTCGGGGAAGAACTGGGCCGGAATGCTGCTGGCAATCATGACCGTGGCCACCAGTGACACGACACCCAGCAAAACCATCCAGATCCGGTGATCGAGGAAACGCGCCGACATAAACCGGGTGCGGCGAGTGAAGGCGTTTTGTTGCTCGATATCACCCTTGCGCCCGGTGAGTCCGCCGACAATCATCGCGACAAGCGCACCGAGGAGGTAAAGAGCAAATGCACCGATGAGGATCATCCACCATGCAGGACCTGTCTGTTCCGCTCCCGCAGCAGCTTCGGCAGGCACGGCGGCTTCCTGAGCCGCGAACAGGCCGGGGAGAGCGACCAGGCCCTGAATTGCTAGAACGGTCAGCAATCCGATCCCGATATTGATCGGGATAAACCACCAGCGCGTACCTTGAAAACCAAGCCGCTTGCGCATCTCGCGAAACGCCTTGGTATCAAGCGACCAGCGCAGAACCTTGATATAACGGTCCATCCATTTGCCCTCGCCGTGCGTCGCCTGACCCTTGGCTTTGAGGAAATAGGCTGCAGCCATGGGTGTAATCATGCGCGCCACGGCAAGGCTCATCAGCACAGCGACCACCACGGTCAGGCCGAAGTTCTTGAAGAACTGTCCGGAAATGCCGGGCATCAGACCGACAGGCAGGAACACTGCCACAATACAGAACGTGGTCGCGACCACCGGCAGGCCGATTTCGTCCGCAGCATCGATGCTGGCCTGATAGGCGCTTTTGCCCATGCGCATATGGCGCACGATATTCTCGATCTCGACGATGGCATCATCGACAAGGACACCCGCCACCAATCCGAGTGCGAGCAGCGATAGGGTGTTGAGCGAGAAGCCGAACCAGGCTTCCATGAAGTAGAAGGTCGGGATGGCTGACAGCGGAATCGCAAGCGCAGCGATCAGTGTCGCACGCCAGTCACGCAGGAACAGGAACACCACGACCACGGCGAGCAAGGCGCCTTCGACGAGCAGTGCCATGCTGCTTTCGTACTGATCCTTGGTATAATCGACCGAGGTGAACAGGCGTGTGAAAGTAACGCCGGGATTGGCCTCCTCAATCCGTTCGAGAACCTCCACCGCGTCGTCATAAACGCGTACGTCACTTTCGCCGCGTGCACGGGTGAGCGAGAAGGTCACGACCTGGCGGCCGTTCACCTTGGCGACCGTGCGAATCTCGCCGACCGAATCCTGCACGGTTGCAATATCCGCCAGTTTCACCACACGCCCGCCGCCAAGCGGGATCTGCGTTTGCGACAGCGCATAGGCATCTTCGGCATTGCCCAGGACACGCACAGACTGGCGCGAACCGGCGATTTCAGCCTGCCCGCCTGCGGCATTGATATTGAGCTGGCGCAGCGCACCGTTGACCTGGCTCGCCGTGACGCCCAGCGACTGCATGCGTGCCGGATCAAGGATGACGAGGATCTCGCGGTCTACACCGCCGCTGCGACTGACTTCGGCGAGGCCATCCACAGTCAGCAGCTCTTTGGTCACCGTATCATCAATAAACCAGCTGAGCTGCTCAAGCGTCATGTCATCGGCGGCAACACCGAAGGACACGATAGGATTGGAGCTTGTCTGCTCCTTGAAAACGCGCGGTTCGAGAATGCCGTCTGGCAATTCGCCACGGATATTGTCGATCTCGCTTTTGACCTCGTTCACCGCCTCGGCGATGTCGGTGCCGATGGCATACTCGATGACGGTGAAGGAATTGCCTTCTGACGCAGTCGAGCGAATGTTTTCAACGCCATCCAGAGTCTGCACCGCAGCCTCGACGCGCTGGGTTATCTGGTTCTCGACTTCGGTCGGCGCCGCACCAGGCTGCGAAATGCTGACGATCGCAATCGGGAATTCGATATCCGGGTTGTCCTGGATATCCATGTCCTGAAATGACATGATGCCCGCAATCATCAGGCCGATGAATGCGAGGATCGGGACGATCGGGTTGCGGATCGACCATGCGGAGATTTGGCTGAAGTCCATAATTGCCGCGCCCTACTCGGCGCCCTCCACTACGGGTCGAACTTCTTCACCTTCGGTCAGGAAACCACCTGCGCGCAGAACCACGCGTTCGTCGCCGTCAAGGCCCGATGCAATGGCAATACCTTCATCGCTGAGCGAACCAAGCTCGACATCGCGGCGAACCACCTTGTTGTCTGCATCCACGATATAGACATAGCTGCCGCGATCATCCGAAAGCACTGCGCTTTCCGGCAGGCGCGGAGCAACCATCGTTTCTCCGTTCAAAGCGATCGAGGCAAAGCCGCCTGGGCGAAGAGCCGCATCATAGGAAAGCGCACATCGCGCAGTCCCCTGCCGCGTCTGCTCGTCAATTACCGGGGATGTCTGCCAGATCTGGCATGTGAACTGCTGATCGGTGCCCACCGGAGTAACCACGCCGGTCGCGCCGACACGGACAGAGGCGAGCTCGGTCTCGCCAACACGTGCAAGCAGTTCCATTTCACCGCCGCGAGCAATGCTGAATAGCGTTCCGCTGCCTGCGCCGACTGTCTGGCCCGGCTCTACATCGCGTGTAAGAACAAGTCCCGCCGCCGGGGCTACAATGTTGAGCTGGGCATTGCGCGCCTGACGCTCTGCCAACTGCGCCCGTGCAACCCGCACACGCGCCACTGCGGCATCGCGCGTGGCCGTCAGGCGATCGATATCGGCTTGCGAAATGAAGCCACGCTCGACCAGTTGCATGGCGCGATCCAGATTGGCCTGTGCCAAGTTTGCGTCCGCCTGTGCCACATCGACCTGCGCCGCCTGCGCACCTGCCTGCTGGTTCTGTACAGAGCGATCGATCACCGCGAGGGTCTGGCCAGCGCGCACCCAATCACCCGCTTCGACCTGCACCGAAACAACGCGGCCGCCTTCACCGACCACACCCACAGGCATTTCACGGCGCGCGGCGAGCGTGCCGGTGGCGTTGATCATACCCTGGATCGTACCCGAGCCCGGCGCCTGAACCGTCACGGCTGGAAGATTGCCTTCCTCGTTCGGAGCGAACGTCGGCTCTGCCTCTCCGCCCGACAGCATGAATGCTGCAGCAATCGTGAAGAGCAGCACGACAGCAATGGCAATGTAGAGATTGCGACGCTTCTTGGGGCTTTCGGCAGGAGCGCCATCATATCCCGTACCATCAAGATCGACCGCATCGGCGGTGTCTGATGTGTTCACTGTGGTCTCTAAATTCATCGACTTACGCCCCAAATTCGCGCGATCTTACCCGCTTTGGGCGCAAATCACACACTCTGTCTCACCTTCGCACTCCGCCATAGCGGCCTAATACACCGGGCTGCAATGCAGGGTTCTGCCAAACAGCCACAAGGCCCGACGAAGTGCTTGCTGGCGGAATGCATAGAAAAGGGGCGGAACACACGAGATGTTCCGCCCCTCTTGAGCCTTTGTTCGGCAGTGTTGTGCGTTTACCGCACGCGGCCGCGCTGGACCATGTTCACAATGCCCAGCAATACGACTGCACCGATGGTCGCTGTGACCAGGTACATGACCCAGCCGGCGTCATCTGTAAGGAAGCCGGTATAGCTACCTATGAAGCTGCCAATCACGCCGCCGATGACGCCGACAATGATATTCCAGAAAATGCCCATCGAGGCATCGCGGTTCATCACCATGCTCGCGAGCCAGCCGGCGACGCCGCCCAGCACGATAGTTGCGATCCAACCCATAACCTTCTCCTTCTTGTGATCTCCCCAGAGATAGGCCTTTGATAGACAAAGAGGGAGCATCGGCGCAACCGATACTCCCTCTTTATGTGTTTGAATGTGTAAAACGCCGCGCCGGGCGCTTACCCGGATCAGTACTTGAGCTGGCGCTCGTACAAATCGCGGTAGTGCTGGATGCGTGTCACACGCAGGCCTTGCATGCCGGAGCGGTCGACGGCTCGCTGCCAGCCGGCGAATTCTTCCAGCGTCAGGCCATAGCGCTCGAGAACCTCGTCAATCGTGAGTAGGCCGCCATTCACAGCAGCCACGACCTCGGCCTTGCGACGCACAACCCAACGCTTCGTCTTGGGCGAAGGCAGATCGTCGATCGTCAGCGGCTCGCCAAGCGGGCCAATGACCTGTGCCGGTCGGATTTTCTGGTTCTCGATCATGTATTTCCTCGGTACGCCGGATCATCGTTATCAATGGCTGAATCGACAATGCCGCCGTTCCCTTTGCCATTGGCTAAACCATCAAGGTTAACGCTCCGTTTGCCATCAACGGGCGATTTTTCACTGTGCGAGGCGAGATGCGCCGCTCCGTGCGGATCAAAGCTCGCCAGAGAGACGTCCTCTTGCCCGGCCAGTTCGGCACGCAGGTCCCTTGCCGCCGCAAGCTTGGCGACGAGATCGGGCCAGCGCAGCGCGCACAGCTCTCCGGCGGCAGAATCGCCGCGTTCAGAACCGCTTGCAGCGGGTGGCAGAGGTGGTTTTCCCTCGAACATTCCACTGGCTTTAGGGGCCAAGCGTCAAGATCAGGTAAAACTGCGCTTAACCCTATGTTACATTTTTCAGGGGGTTTTGCCGACGCCGAGATGGGTGTAGGCGCGCGGCCATGAACCACGCCGCCGAATCCCTGTCCGCTGACGTATCGGGCCTTCCGGGCACGGTTAACGCTGAAGCGCTATTCGACCTGCCGCGCCCGGCGGCCGAATGCCGCATTGTCGTCGCCATGTCGGGCGGCGTCGATTCTTCGGTGGTTGCCGCACTGGCCGCGCAAACCGGCGCGGAAGTGATCGGCATTACGCTGCAGCTCTACGATTACGGCGCAGCGACCGGCCGCAAGGGCGCGTGCTGCGCGGGCGACGACATTCGTGATGCCCAGCAAGTGGCGAACCGTCTGGGAATTGCGCACTATGTTTTCGATCACGAAAGCGCTTTCCGCGAAGAGGTGGTCGAGACATTCGCCGACGAGTATCTCGCCGGACGCACACCCATTCCCTGCATTCGCTGCAATATGGGGCCCAAGTTCACCGACTTGTTGCGCATGGCGGAAGAGCTAGGCGCTGACTGCCTCGCCACCGGGCACTATGTGCGCCGGGTGGAGGCCGAGCACGGTGTGGAATTGCACCGCGCGCTCGATCCGGCACGTGACCAGTCCTATTTCCTCTATGCGACGACAGAGAAGCAGCTCGACTTCCTGCGCTTCCCGCTGGGAGGACTGCCCAAGGCGCAGGTGCGAGAGATTGCAGAGAGTTTCGGTCTGGTCGTGGCGAACAAGCCCGATAGTCAGGACATCTGCTTTGTGCCCGATGGCGACTATGCCAAGATCGTCAAGAAAATGCGCCCCGAAGGCGGGCGCGCAGGCGATATCGTGCATGCCGAGACAGGTGAGACGTTGGGCCAGCACCCTGGGATCATTCACTATACCGTCGGCCAGCGCCGCGGTCTGGAGATTGGCGGACAGCCCGAACCACTCTATGTGGTTGGCCTTGATGCCGAGAGCGCGGAAGTCCGCGTCGGGCCGAAGCGCCTGCTTGCCGTGGGCGCTGCGCAGGTCGTAGAGACCAATCGCATCGGTCCCGTTCCGAGTGGTGAGCTGACCGCAAAGGTGCGCTCTCTTTCCAAGCCGGTGCCGGTTGTGGTGGAAGGCGCATTGGGGGAAGGCGCGGAGGTCACCGTGCGCTTTGCCAGCCCCGAATTTGGCGTCGCGCCCGGACAGGCGGCGGTGATCTATGCCGGAGACCGCGTGATCGGCGGTGGCTGGATCGAAGCGACCGAGCCCGCTTGAAGCCTATCCGCCGTAAGGTTCCAGCACGCAGCCGTACCCTTCTCGATAGCTCGCCTCGGCGCTGTCAACCAATGGCACACGGGCAGTGATGGTTTGCGCCTCTTCATCCTCGCTCAGCCAGATCGGCCACATACCGGGTGTGAAATCAGCATAGCACGCATCGAGGTCGCGCCCCGCCACATAGCGGCACGAGCATGATGTCTTCGCGGCATATCCCGTGCCTGCGGAACTGTATCCGGCAATCGCTTCTCCGAAGAAGAAGGACACAAGGAAGGCGGCGACCACGACGAAGCCCGTGATCCGCAAGAGGATCGAGAAGAGGCTGGTCTTGCCCTGTTTTGCGGTTGCCATTTGCTCGCACCTGCTGGAAAGGATGCGCCGTGATGACGCGTCGCCCGCTCCCTAGCCGTCCCACGGCCCGCTCGCCAAGAGGCCTTGTGCTGTTGGGCGTGATTACCTGCTTACTGGCCGCCTGTTCGCAGGATGGCCCGCCGCCCGAACCACCCTTGCCCGAAGAGGCAATGAACGCGGTGGTGGTGGAACCGGGCGTTTCGCGCGAAGCACTGGCGCGTGCGGTGGACGATGTCTTCACCGCAGAGGGCGTGGGCGAAACGCGCGCGCTGATCGTCATGTACAACGGTGAAGTCGTGGCCGAGCGTTATGCAGAGGATTTCCCCGCAGAGACGCGCCATGTCGGCTGGTCCATGTCCAAGACCGCAACCGGCCTGCTGATCGGCATGATGGTGGCAGACGGACGCCTGCGACTGGACGATCCCGCACCGGTCGAGGCATGGCAGCGTACCGGCGATCCGCGCAGCGAGATCACTCTGCGCCATCTCTTGCAAATGCGATCAGGCTTGCGGCATCAGGAGATGACTGTTCCGGTCTACAAGTCGCCCGAAGTGCGCATGATGTACATCGAAGGGCGTGACGACATGGCCGGTTGGGCGGAAGCGCAACCGCTCGAGTTCGAGCCCGGATCGACCTTCCGATACTCTACCGCCACCAGCATGATCCTGTCCGACATCGCCACCGACCTGATTGCGCCAGGCGCCGATGCGGATGAGCGGCAACAGACAATGGCCGACTATATCGAGGCGCGGCTCGCTGTGCCGCTCGGCCTCGAGAGCCTGACCGGCGAATACGATGCAGCCGGCACGCTGATCGGCGGGAGCAGCTTCTGGGCGACTGCGCGGGACTGGGCCTCGCTCGGCGAGTTCATGCGTAATGGAGGATCGGTCGACGGCGCGCAGATCGTGCCGCGCGGGTGGGTCAGCTTTATGCGCGAGCCCAGCCCGGCTGCGGCTGACTACGGTGCACATCTCTGGCTCAATCGCACCAGCGAAGCGGAGCGGGATTACCTGTTCGAAGGGCAGGGGCCGGAGACCGCGTTCGCCATGATGGGACACCTTGGCCAGTATGTGATCGTCTCCCCCCAGCAGGGGCTCACCGTGGTGCGGCTGGGCGTAAGCCATGACCAGCAGCGCCCGCTGCTTATGGACGAGATGGCCGATATCTTCGCGCTCTATCCGTTGAGGTAGAACACCCCCTCCACCACCGTTACACAACCGCCCGAGAGCACGGCGCGATCGCCGCTCAGCGTGCAGGTCGCATGGCCGCCGCGCTGCGAGGCCTGAAACGCGGTGAAGCTCTTCCGCCCTAGCCGATCCGCCCAGAATGGCGTGAGCACGGCATGGGCAGAGCCGGTGAAACTGTCCTCGTCCACGCCGCCGCCGGGCACGAACACGCGGCTGATCACATCTGTTTCCGTACCGGGAGCGGTACAGATGAACTGGTCATCGCCAAGTGCCCCGAGTCCACGCAGATCGGGATCGAGCGCCAACACCTGATCGGCGCTATCGAACAGGTAGATGCCGTACCGGTAGGGGTTGAGGTGCACTTCGCGCGGCTCCGCCCCCAGGAGAGCAACCGCTTCAGGTTTCTCTCCTCTGCTTGTCGGAATTGCCGGGAGCGCGAGATCGTAGCCCGCTTCTGAGCGCGAAACCTCAAGAATGCCCGCGTTGCGCGTGCGGAAACGGACGCGATCTCCACCGTCGCGCTCCAGCAGCACATGGCCTGAAGCCAGCGTTGCATGGCCGCACAGCCGGATTTCGCATGTCGGCGTGAACCAGCGCAGTTCCCAGTCTGCCTCGCCAGTGTCGTCACGCACGACGAAGGCGGTTTCAGCAAAGTTGTTCTCTTCCCCGATGGCTTGCAGAACCGCATCCTCGGGCCATTCGTCCAGCACCATCACCGCGGCCTGGTTGCCGCCGAAGGTGGCATTGGCGAAGGCATCAACATGCCAGTACGGGATTGCTTGGGAAGTGCTCATTCGTCGTCCTTCAGCTTCTTGAACTCGTCTGCCTCGACAAGCGTGTTGCCTGGTTCATCAACATGGCCCTCGGGGTCGATATGGATCAGAATCTCGGTGTTGGGGAAGGCCTGCAGCAGGTCCTCTTCCACTCTTTCGATGATGTCATGCGCTTCTTCCAC
Organism: Aurantiacibacter sp. D1-12; assembly: GCF_028858515.1. Taxonomy (GTDB): domain Bacteria; phylum Pseudomonadota; class Alphaproteobacteria; order Sphingomonadales; family Sphingomonadaceae; genus Alteraurantiacibacter. The sequence continues at coordinate 138,211 of NZ_JAPJZJ010000004.1, read as the reverse complement.
CGTCATCTGCGCCGGCAGGTCCACGTGAAACTGCGCAAAGTCCTGCGTGCCGCTGGTGCGGGTGCGCAGATCGTGCATCTTGGCGAGCTCCGGGTGGCGCGCGGCGCGTTCGACGAAGGCGCGGCGCTGCTCTTCAGGCCATTCACGGTCCATCAGGTGATCGATAGCATCGCTCGATGCCTGCCACGCGTTCCACAGCAGCCAAGCCGCAATGCCGAGCCCGAACAGCGGATCGGCCCGGGTGAAGCCGAGATACTGGTCGAGCACCAAGGCCACGATCACCGCGAGGTTGAGCAGCAGGTCCGACTGGTAGTGCACGCTATCGGTCTGGATCGCGACCGATCCGGTGCGCGAGACCACGTGGCGCTGCCACGCGACCAGCCCCAGCGTGGCGACGATGGCCACCATCGAAACGCCGATTCCTGCTTCGGCCGCCTGCGTCTCTCCGCCCTCCGCCAGCCGCAGCACCGCACGGAAGGCGATGGCGCTGGCCGAAAGCGCGATCAGGATGACCTGGAACAGCGCCGAGAGTGCCTCTGCCTTGCCGTGGCCGAAGCGGTGGTTGTCATCCGCCGGATGTGCCGCGACCCAAACCGCCAGCAGCGTGGCGAGGCTCGCCACAAGGTCGAGCGCGGTATCGGCCAGCGAGCCGAGCATCGCGGTCGAGCTTGTCTGCCAGACCGCCCACAGCTTCAACGCACCGAGCACCAGCGCGACGCTGATCGAGGCCAAGGCGGCACTGCGCGTGAGGGAGGCGCGGGTGTCGCTCACGGGTACAACAGGGTGCTGGTCCACCCGTCTCCTTCAGGTACGAAGCGACGGCGTTCGTGGAGGCGATTGGGGCGGTCATGCCACAGCTCTATGGCGCTCGGCATGCAGCGAAAGCCCGTCCAGTGCGGCGGGCGCGGGACTTCACCTGCCTCGCCATACTGCGCTTCGATCTGCGCCACACGCTCAAGGTAGGTCTCGCGGGTATCGAGCGGGCGCGACTGGTCGCTGGCGGCGGAACCGACCTGGCTCACGAAGGGACGCGAGTGGAAGTAGGCATCCGCCTCTGCGCTCGTCACTTCTTCCAGCGGGCCTTCGATACGGACCTGGCGGCGCAGGCTCTTCCAGTGGAACAGCAGCGCCGCCTGCATGTTGGCGCGGATCTCCCCGCCCTTACGGCTCTGCGCATTGGTGTAGAACACGAAACCGCGGGCGTCGTGCCCCTTCAGCAGCACCATGCGCGCCGACGGCTTGCCATCGGGCGTCGCGGTGGCGAGACACATGGCATTGGCATCGTTCGGCTCGCTCGCCCGCGCCTCGGCAAACCAGGCATCGAAGGTGGCCATGGGATCAGTGGAAGGGATGGACGGGTTCTCGGTCATCGTGACGATCCTGAAGCGTTTGGTATCAACGGGTTAGATGAGAAGGTGTGACAGTGTCCTGGAGAAGAAACCGTCGACCGCACAAACCGGTGCAAGATGCCGGTGGTCAACAGTGCTATCCGAATGCTCATGTCGCCCGACCTAGTCCCGCTTTGGCAAGTAGGAAAGCCTTCCCTTGCCGAATCCCCGCGCTTTACCTACCTAACACACCATGAGTGATCCCTATACCCTTCTCGGCGTCAGCCGTTCAGCGAGCGAGGCGGACATCAAGTCTGCCTATCGCAAGCTTGCGAAAGAGCTGCACCCGGACCGGAACAAGGACAAACCCGGCGCGGCCGAGCGCTTTTCCAAAGTAACGCAGGCCTATGATCTGCTGTCCGACAAGGAAAAGCGCGGCCAGTTCGATCGCGGCGAGATTGATGCTGATGGCAATCCGTCCATGCCGTTCGGAATGGGTGGTGGCTTTGGTGGCTCTCGCCCGGGCGGAGGTTCCGCTGGCTTCTCCGCCAGCGATTTCCAGGGCTTCAACACCGATGATCTCGACATCGGCGATCTGTTTGAAGGGCTGTTTGGTCGGGGAAGCGCATCGCGCGGCTCGCGAAGCAGCAATGGCAAGGGCAGCTACCGTTCTGCACCCCCGCCGCCTCCACAAAAGGGGGCAAACGTGCGCTACACGCTGCCCGTTGCCTTTATCGACGCGGCATCGCGCGCCAAACAGCGCATCACACTGTCCGATGGCAAGAGCATCGACCTGTCGCTGCCCGAGGGCGTCGAAGACGGCACGCAGATGCGCCTCAAGGGCAAGGGCGAGAGCGGCCCCGGCGGCAATGGCGATGCTATCGTCACCATTGATATCCGTCCACACCACTATTTCTGGCGCGACGGCGACGATGTGCGCATCGACCTGCCGATCACGCTGAGCGAAGCCGTGCACGGCGCCAAGATCAAGGTGCCAACCGTGGATGGCGCAGTAATGATGACGATTGCCGCCGGATCGAGCTCTGGCAAGGTCCTGCGTCTCAAGGGCAAAGGCTGGAGCAAGAAAGGCGGCGGCCGCGGCGACCAGCTGGTCTCGCTCGAAATCGTGCTGCCCGACAATCTCGATGCTCTGAAAGAGCAGCTTGGCGACTGGAGCGATGATGATAACCCCCGCTCCGAAATGGGCGGCTAAACGCTCTTGCTCGACACTGCGGCTCACACTGGTAGAACGCCCGCGTGACCGTCTCGTCATCGCATAATCGGGCCAACGTGGAAGGCGACCGTATTGCCACGGGAATTTCGCCCGAGGCGCGCCGTCTTGCTGCGATCGATCATCCCGAATTGCCGGAGCCCGAGCACAATGTGCTCGAAAAGACGTGGATCGTTATCAAACGTGTTGTGATCGGTTGCTTCACCGATGGCACCATCCACGCGGGCAACCTTGCCTACATGTCGCTGCTGGCGATCTTCCCGTTCTTCATTCTGGGCGCTGCCGTTTTCCGGCTGATTGGTGAGGAGGCCGAGCAGATGGCCGCCATCGAGGCGCTGATCCGCACCCTGCCGCCAACTGTCGCCAATACGATCGAGCCTGTGGCGCGAAACGTCGTCGAGATGCGCAGCGGTTGGCTGTTGTGGGTTGGCGGGCTTGTCGGTCTGTGGACCGTGGGCAGCCTTGTCGAAACGATCCGCGATATCCTGCGCCGCGCATACGGCACGCGCGCGACCAAGGCATTCTGGAAATACCGCCTGTTTTCGACCGCGATCATTCTTGGCGCGGTATTCCTGCTTATCGCATCGCTGTTCGCGCAGGTGATGATCGAGACCGCGCAGGAAGTTATCAGCGCCAACTTCCCGCAGTTGACAAACACGCTCGGTCAGCTCGCGTGGTCGCGGATCGCCACTTCGATCGGTCTCTATGTCGCGCTTTGGCTGCTGTTCATTTCGCTGACGCCGCAGCGTTACCGGACACGACGCTATCCCAAATGGCCCGGTGCGCTGCTGGTCATGCTGTGGTGGACCGGTGTGACCATGGCGATGCCGCCCGTCCTGCGGAGCCTGTTTACCTATGATCTCACCTACGGATCGCTCGCCGGTTTCATGATCGCGCTTTTCTTTTTCTGGCTGGTGGGCTTAGGGATGGTTGCAGGGGCTGAATTGAACGCGGCTTTGGCCGAGACGCCCGAAGAAGAACGTATCCGCATGGGCCGTGATGGGACGACCGATGCGCCGAAGGAGGACGCAGAGCAATGAGTGGACTGATGGCCGGCAAGAAGGGCCTGATCATGGGGCTCGCCAACGACAAGTCGCTGGCTTGGGGCATTGCGCAGAAGCTGCACGAACAGGGCGCGGAAATGGCCTTTTCGTATCAGGGTGAAGCCCTGAAGAAGCGCGTTGCACCTCTGGCGGAGCGCGTGGGGAGCGATTTCCTGATCGAGTGCGATGTTTCCGACATGGCGAACATGGATGCCGCCTTTGCCGAGATTGAGGCGAAGTGGGGCAAGCTTGATTTCCTCGTCCACGCCATCGGCTTTTCGGACAAGAGCGAACTGCGCGGCAAATATGTCGACACCAGCCTCGACAACTTCCTGATGACGATGAACATCTCCGCCTATTCACTGGTCGCTGCCGCCAAGCGCGCCGCGCCTTTGATGAGTGAGGGGGGCTCCATCGTCACGCTCACCTATTACGGCGCCGAAAAGGTCGTGCCGCATTACAATGTGATGGGTGTGGCCAAGGCCGCTCTTGAAACAAGCGTGCAGTATCTCGCCAATGATCTGGGGCCGGACAATATCCGCGTGAACGCGATCAGCGCCGGACCGATCAAGACGCTGGCCGCCAGCGGCATCGGCGATTTCCGCTACATCCTGAAGTGGAACGAATTGAACTCGCCGCTACGCCGCAATGTCACGATCGAGGACGTGGGAGGAGCCGGGCTCTATTTTCTCAGCGAATTATCATCGGGCGTGACAGGGGAAACCCACCATGTCGATGCCGGTTATCACGTCGTCGGCATGAAGCAGGAAGACGCGCCCGATATCGCGCTCAGCTGACCTTGCTCAGTAGTCGTCGCGTGTTTGCGGGACAGCGGGTGGATCTTCCGGAATGGCATCGGGATCGACGGTGACTGCGGGCAGCGGTTCTTCGCCCTCAATCGGCTGGCCCTGAGCCAGGCGGCGGCGTTCAAGTTCGGCCTGCTCCAGCTCTTCCACCCGCTCCTGCGTCATCGCCGCATCGACATCGATGGTCGACAGGCGATCTTCGCGCGCAGCGTTCACCAGCTCGCTCATGCGGACATCGCGGCCTGCGGCGCGCTCGGCATAGGCCTGCTCGATCATTTCCATCGTGCAACCGTGCTCCGCGCCTGACCCCACCGGAGTGCACGACAGCGGGCCGAACGCGCCCACGGCCTCAAGGCTCTTGAAGCGCGAATCCCACGTTTCGTTCTCGCGCGAATTGCTGTTCCGCAACGTTGGCGGAATGCGATAACGCTCGCTTTCATCCAGCCGCGCACAGACGGTGATTTCTTCCTCGGTCGAGACCGGGCACGGGTCATCGCCGTAAACGATGATCTGGTTCACGCGGTCGCCGCCCTGATCCTGCGCTGCGGCAGGCATGGCGGGCAGCGCCAGGGCGATGGCGGACGCGGCGGAAAGGGCAAAAAAGCGAGTCATTGTGGTCCTCGGTTCAAATCTGTAGCCTGACAAAGCGCCATTACCCTTGAACGGGCGATGAAGGCTTTGGTGCCGCAAACGCGCTTCAGATCTTTTCCGAAATGCGAATCGCAGCCTTGCAGCCCAGGCGAATGGCAGCGTGGAGCAGCGGATAGCCGGGCGCGTTTTCGGCCCCGTGCGCAATCGCGGCGTCACGATGTTCGCGCTCGTCTTCACGGAAACGATGGATCATTTCCGCAAGTTCCGGATCATCGCCATCCGCCTCAAGCTCATCAAGCTGGCGCGAATAGTGCAGGTCGATCTCTTCCTCGACCGCCGCGGTGCAGGCCATTGCCGCTTCGGGGCCGAGCAGTGCGGTGCCAGCCCCCAGCGCATAACCGGCAAAGTGCCAGAACGGCTGCAAGGCGGTTGGCCGCACGCCGCGCCGCGCCATCAGGGCATCGAATTCCGCTCGGTGCCCCACCTCTTGCTCTGCCATGGCGCGGATTTCCGCCGAATGCGGACCGCGTTCACCCATCACCGCGAGTTGCCCGGCGTAGATACGCGTCGCGCCGAATTCGCCCGCCTGATCGACGCGGATCATTTCCGAACGGTCTTTCTTGGCAGTCATGCGCGCCTCTCTTTCGCCAGCAACAGCACCCATATGGCTATTGCTCCGCCAATGGAAAAGAGCGCGTTCCAGCCGGCAAGCGAAATACCGAACAGCGACCAGGGCGCTTCATCACAGCGAACAACGTCGAAAGAGGTGAGATCGGGCGCGCCGGTGCAACCGGTGATTCCGGGCCACCACTTGTATTCGACGCCCGCGTGGAACGCACCAATCGCGCCGGAGACAAGGATCGCCAGTGCGGCGAGGCCGATCCAGACCTTCTTCGGCGGCGCAACGAAAGAAAGAAGCGCCAGCCCCAGCGCAATGAAATGCGGGTAGCGCTGCCACCAGCACATTTCGCACGGGAACAGGTCAAAGCCGTATTGCGAGATATAGGCACCACCCAGTAACGCCGCAGGAATGGCGAGCGCGAGGCGCTGCGCCAGTTTGTCCGATGAATCCGTCAAAGCAGTCATAAGGCTTCTATCCAGACAGGAGGCGCTTGAGACAAGGAATTATTGTTTGTTTGACCTCAAGCGCCGGCGCTCACGTCCGTTCGCTTGGCTATCCTCGCCTGAATCCCTCCGCTTCGCTCCGGGACGGCTGCGGAGGCAGCTTCGAAAAACAAGAAGACCTACCTACGCGCGACACTCACACCGGTGGTGCGACGCAAAGTCCGCACGGCATAATCGAGCTGGAAGTCGTCGACGCCCATGTCAGCCAGTTCGGCAGCAGTCAGCTGGAAACGCGGATCATCGATGCGGTCACGCTCCAGCGCGGTATCCTCGACACCCACTTCGTTGATCAGGTGGCCGCGCAGGTCGCTTTCGCGCAGCGCGAGGCGCTGGCGACGCTCGGCATCGGGATCGGATAGCTGCGGCACGCGGATATCGGGCTCGATCCCGCCTTCCTGCACACTGCGGCCCGAAGGCGTGAAATAGCGCGCGGTCGTTAGCTTCAAAGCCGAATCGCGCGTGAGCGGAAGCAGCGTCTGCACGCTGCCCTTGCCGAAGCTGCGCTCACCCATGACCAGCGCACGGCGGTGATCTTGCAGGGCACCGGCCACGATTTCCGATGCGGAGGCAGAGCCTTCATCGATCAGCACGATGATCGGCACGCCATCGGCCACATCGCCGCGATAGACGCTCTCGGCCTCGTAGAACACGCTGTCCCGCCGGGTGCGGCCGCGCTGCGACACGATTTGCCCTTCGGTCAGGAACAGGTCCGAAAGCGCCACGGCTTCATCGAGAGAACCGCCCGGATTGCGCCGCAAGTCAAGCACCAGTCCTGCCAATTGTCCGCCCGCATCGCGGGTCAATTCTTCAAAACCCTGACGCACATCCGCACCCACATCGGCGGAGAATTCGTTGACCGAGATATGGCCGATATCATCGCCAATCATCTCCCATGTCACCGGCTCCAGCTCGATAACGCCGCGCGTCACCGTTACTTCAAAGCTGTCTTCGCGGCCCGGTCGGAAGATGGTCACTTCCACATCGGTTCCGGCAGGACCACGCATCTGGGCAACGGCAGAATCCACGTCGAGCCCGAAGATCAGTTGACCGTTGACGTGGGTAATGTAATCGCCTGCCGCGATGCCTGCCTCCTCGGCAGGACTCCCGCGGAACGGCGAAATCACCTTTACCGCGCCGTCTTCCATCTGGATGGAGATACCAAGCCCTTGGTAATTGCCGTCAATCATCGTCGTCAGCCGCTCCATCGCGGCACCATCGATATAGGCGGAATGCGGATCGAGCGCGCCCAGCATCCCGTCAATCGCCCCGCGGATCAGAACCTCGTCCTCCACTGGCTCGACATAGCTCGCCTTAATCCGCTGATAGGTAGCGAAAAGGCGTGCAAACTCGGGTGAGGCACGGCCATCAACCTGCGCGATGGCCGCCGTGGTAACGGGCATCAGGGCAACGGCAGTGCAAAGAGCAGCAGCGCGTATGGCGGGAGCGATTTTCATAACGAGTGATTCCTAAGCGGATTTTGGTCCCTGCGTAGGGTGTATCGCAGGAAACGGCTTAACGCCAGATGAGGATTACAGGCGTGATCGCTGGTTTGTTTTTCGCTCACGCCTCCGCGTGAGCGTCCTCGGTGCTATTCGCATCTTTGTTTGGGCCCCTCAAGCGCCGGGCGGGGGCCGTCCGGCCTCCTTGGCTTCGCCCTACCGGGCGGCCCGCAGTCGCGGGCTGTCGTGCGCTAGTCGCGCCCGAGAGCAGCGCCAGTTCGCTACCGTGTCGCGGAGCACGGCGCGTCGGGCCGCAAGGGCGACTGCCCGCCCGCAGCGGGCACGCAGCGAAGCGAAGTGCGTCTAGCGAGGACGAACCCGCGGAGGCGGGTTCATGAGATTAACTAACCAACAAAGAGCACCGGATTTACCGGTTCACCGTCCTTGCGCAGCTCGAGCGTTACCGTGGGCCGGTCCGGCCCTGCGACACCGAGCGGCGCGCCGCCCACCACTTCGACGCCAACGCGAACGTCGCTGCGCGCGAGGCCGGTGATCAGGCTGGTGAAGCCGCCGGCATGCTCGATAATCACGATCTGGCCATATCCGCGATAGGGGCCCGCGAAAGCCACGCGTCCATCGGCAGGAGCAACCACCTGCGCGCCGTCCAGCGGAGCCAGTGTCAGGCCCTGGCTTAGGCCCGAACCACTGGGCGCACCGAACCCGGTGACTGTGCGGCCCGAGACGGGGAGTATGTAAGACGACAATCCGGCATCGCTGACCGAAAGCGACGGCGCAGCGCCTGATCCGTCTGCTACCTGCGCAGCCTCGGGCGCGGCGGGGCGCAGTTGCGGGCCGGGCAAGGCTGCGAGACGCTGGCGAAGCGCGCCCGCACGGTCGAGCTCTTCGACAAGGCCATCCAAATCGCGCACCTGTTCGGACAGCGCCAGCGCACGCTCTGCCTCACGATTGGCATCAACCCCTGCGGCGCGCGCGGCGAGGCGACTTTCGCTTTCCACTTCAGCCAGCTGCGCACGCCGTTCTTCCAGGGCGACTTCTTCTGCTGATAGCGCTTCGGTCGCAGCCTCTGCCTCGCGGCGCAATTCGGCTGCGCGGGCGATCTGCATGCGCAGGCCAGCCGTGCTTTCTTGCACTTGCGGCACAGCGTTGTGTAGCATGGCGCGCAAGTAGACGACGTCCTGCACCTCTCCCGGTCGCAAAACCGAAAAAGCCACCGGGCGGCGGGAGAATTGCTGGAGCGCAGCGGTCAGGCGGACCAGCGGGCGCTGCTCGCGACCAAGCTCTTCGCGCAGTTCGGCGCGCTCGCCATCGACCATCTGCATGCGCGCACGTGCCGCGGCGATCCCGGCCTCGGCTTGCTGGATGCGTGCCGCAAGCGCGGCGGCTTCGCGCGATGCACGATCTGCGGCGTCTTCGGCAGCTGCAGCCTCAGCCTCCAGGCGCTCGCTCCGCGCTTCCGCGGCACGGCGTTCTTCGAGCGCCTCGGCCAGTGCGGTGCGGGTATCATCGGCACTGTCAAAAGTAGTGGCGCGCTGGCCGCTGGCTGCGACTGCGCAGAGTAGCGCCGATGCGCCTAGAAGCACTGTGCGATGATTGAGCCACGCCATGCCTGCTATCCTGCCCGATGATAGGGGTGGCCCGCAAGAATAGACGTCGCGCGGAAGAGCTGTTCCATCAGCATGGCACGGGCGAGTAGGTGCGGCCAGGTCGCCTTGCCATAGGAAAGGAGCAGATCGGCTTCCGCGCGCTCCTCCGCCGAGTGCCCGTCCGCCGCACCGATGACAAAGCGGCATTCGCGCATGCCATCATCGCGCCACCGCTCGAGAATGGCAGCAAATTCCTCGGAACCGAGATTCTTGCCTTTCTCGTCGAGCAGAACAGTCTTCAAGGGCGCTTGAGGTTCGGGGATCCGTCCACCGGATTCAGGCAGTTCGGTCAGCTTGAGCGGCCACTGGATACGCTTGGCATAGCGATCCACCAGCTCACCTTCAGGCGAACGGGCAATCTTGCCGCGAGCGATAACGTGGAGGAGAATCTAGCCCTCCTCTTGGTACAGGAAGGCATGGTCGAGCGAAGCATCGCACTTGGAACAGCCGTGCTTGGTCGGGAAAATCACGAACATGCGATCAAAGAAGCGATGCTTGCACTTGCCGCAATGTACGCTCTTGTAGGCCCGCCGCGCGAGCCAGAACTGCAGCACGATGGCCGCCAGCATGACGACAAATCCGTAGCTGAAAAGCGGTTCACGATGCAGCCGGAATGGGCCGAAGGCGACGCTGTAGGCAATCAATGCAAAGAACAGCCCCCAAGAGAGCCACATTGCCCGATTGGCCGCTTTATATCGCCCAACTGCGCTCACGGTTAAGCTCCATATCGGTCGCGGAAAGCGGCCGACCTAGGCCGACCGGCCGCCCGCAGCGGGCGCAGCTTGCTGCGCGCCTAGCGAGGACGAAGCGGCGGAGGCCGCTTCGCAAAGAAGGTTACGCGCTTCCCATCTGGCGCGTCTTGCCGTCTTCGCCAAAGCCCCACATGCGTTCCAGATTGTAGAAACTGCGCACTTCGGGGCGGAACAGGTGGACGACAACGTCACCCGCGTCGATCAGCACCCAGTCGGCGGCTGGCAGGCCTTCAACGCGCGGCATGGCCTTGCCGCTCTGCTTGATCTTTTCAGCGAGCTTGTTCGCCATCGCCGCGACTTGCCGCGTAGAGCGGCCCGAAGCGATGATCATGTGATCGGCGATCGAGCTTTTGCCCGCCAGAGGAATCGAGACCATTTCCTGCGCCTGATCATCATCAAGCTGGGTCAGGATCAATTCGTGGAGAGAGCCGGGCTCTGCATCTTGTGGGGTGGCTTGTTCAGTCATGGAGATAAGTGTTGCTGTTGCGGCGGGACTGCCATCTGCGGTGGAGCGCGTTTGCGCTGCATTGCCGGGCTGGGTCATCGCGTAGGGTCATGCTCCTGAATTGGGAATGGACAAAAGTCTTTCCAAGAGCTGACCGCATTAAGCGCCACCTCCTGAAGGACTTTCATGGATGAGGGAATGCGTCACTTCATCCCGTGGAGCAGGTCCGGAAAATCCGTCTGCCCAATTGGGATCCGCCCGGCGTATCGCAGTGGCCGAACGCGGATCGGGATCGAAACGCAGTTCTATCAGCGCTGGTGCGCTCCATTCGCCCCGGTTCTTCAAACCAGCTGCAGATAACCGGAAATTCCGCAGCCAGGCCATTGCGGGGCTCGCAATAGCATCATCGTCATAACCCGGGCGGGCGATTACGGCAATGGGCATTTCCCGCGCTATGTCGCGCCAATCCTTCCAGCGATGGAATTGCGCCAGATTGTCAGCCCCCATCAGCCACACGAAACGCCGCTTGGGGTAACGCCTTTTTAGCGCACGGAGCGTGTCGATGGTGTACCGCGTGCCGAGCGCCTGTTCAATCGCGGTGACGCGGATTGGGGCATTACGACTGACCTTTTTGGCAGCTTTCACGCGGGCGGGGAGCGGCGCCATGCCCTTTTTGGGCTTCAGCGGATTGCCGGGGGATACCATCCACCATAGCTCGTCGAGCCCCAGCGCATCGCGCGCGAAGAGTGAAATGCGGCGATGGCCGCCGTGCGCGGGGTTGAAGCTCCCGCCAAGCAATCCGGTGATGGGGCCAGAATGGCGCAAGAAAAGACCTCAGCTGCGCGCCTGGCCTTGTCCAAGCACTTGCCACTTATAGGTCGTGAGGCCTTCAAGCGCCACCGGTCCGCGCGCATGCAGCCTTCCGGTGGCAATGCCGATCTCTGCCCCGAGCCCGAATTCGCCGCCATCGGCGAACTGGCTGGAGGCATTGTGCATCACGATGGCGCTGTCGACTTCGGCCAGAAACCGCTCTGCGGCGGCGTCATCTGACGTCACGATGGCATCGGTGTGGCCGGAGGAGTGCTGCGAGATATGTTCCATCGCCTCGCCGATACCGGCAACAATGGCGACAGAGAGAATGGCATCAAGATACTCGGTATCCCAATCATCGCCTTCGGCAGGCTTGATCCGGTCATCGATTTCCTGCGCGCGCGCGTCACCGCGCAATTCGCATCCGGCATCGAGCAATGCAGCCAGAACGTCGGGCGCGCTCTTGAAGCCCTGATCGATCAGCAGCGTTTCCATCGCACCGCAAATGCCCGTGCGCCGCATCTTCGCGTTGAGCGCGATGTCTTTCGCCATGCCCGGATCGGCCTCTTCGTCGATATAGGTGTGGCAAATGCCATCAAGGTGCGCGAGCACGGGAACGCGCGCATCTTCCTGCACGCGCGCCACCAGCCCCTTGCCGCCCCGAGGAACAATCATGTCGATCAGACCTGCGGCCTTGAGCATCGCGCCAACAGCTTCACGGTCCTGCGTGGGCATAAGCTGGATCGCCCCTGCGGGTACGCCTTCCTGCGAAGCGCCCTCGACAAAAGCGGCATGCAGTGCGCGGTTCGAATGCACCGCTTCGCTTCCCCCGCGCAGTAAGGCCGCATTGCCCGACCGCAGGCACAGCGAGGCGGCATCGGCGGTTACATTGGGGCGACTTTCATAGATGATGCCAATCAAGCCGATGGGAATTCGGCGGCGCACCAGAGTCATGCCAGCCGGCGCTTGTGACCGGCTGATCTCCTCACCCACCGGATCGGGCAGGGCGGCAACATTTTCGATGGCGCCGGCAATGCCTTCAAGCCGCTCTGAATCAAGCTTCAAGCGATCGAGCATCGCGCTGGAAAGGCCGCGCGCCTCGCCTGCGGCAATGTCCTTTGCATTGGCCTCCAGGATGGTCGCTTCCGCCTGTCGGATAGCTGCAGCGGCGGCGCGCAAGGCTTCGGCCTTCTGGCTATCGCCCATTCGCGCCAGTTTACGCTGCGCTGCCCGGCCATTCTTCGCCAATTTGGCAACCATTTCATCAGGGGCAAGATCGGTCAGTTCGGCAGCGTTCGACATGTCATTCATCGAGAATTCTCGAAGGTCCTTTTCCGTGGGCATATTTGAGGAAGTACAGGCAGGCGCGAATCGTTCCGAGATCATTTGGTTCCCGCAAAAAGCACGAAAATTTTACACGACGAAACGATTCATCGCACCACTTCTTCGATTCGCCCCGGAGTCAGAGCGCCGTGACTCGACCTCTCACTCGAATCGTTTACACCGCCCAGCAACAAATTAACTCGGGATTACGGGGTCGTTTTGCAGAAAGAAGCCACAGGCGGGACAATGGAACGCCTGCGGAGCTGGTTCCCGGAGCGCGAATTTTTCATGCGCTCCCAGGGTCAGGTCCGTTTTATCACTATCACAACGCGGATGCAGATGATCGCTGCCGGCTTGGTGCTAGCGGCCGTTCTCGGCTGGGCGATTTCGATGAGCGTGATGGCATTCAACCAGTACCGCGCTAGTGCAGAACGCGCTTCGCTGCTGGAGCGTGAAGCGCATGTCGAGCAGAGCGAAGAACGCTACGCCGCCTATTCGGAAGATCTCGATGCGACGGTTGCCGAACTGCAGGCACGTCAGGACATGCTCGATGACATCGTCGAAATGCTGCCCGAGGATCTAGTCGCTGAAGCGGAAGATACCGTGTCCGATTCATCCGAGGAATCGGAAGAACTCATCAGCATGATGCGCGAAGTCTTCCCAGAAGCCGTCGGCCTCGCCGAAGTCGAAGCGCGCCAGCTCGCGGTTGTCGAAGCGCTGACGCTCTATGCCGATCGCCGCGCGGCCCGCACCGAAGCAGCCATTCGCTCGCTCGGTCTTGATCCGCGCGCGGTTGCCGACAGTAACGTGGCGGTTGGTGGTCCTTTCGAGGGCCTTTTTTCTGGCCGCGACAGCGCGATTGACCCGCGCTTCGAGCGTCTGGGCCTGAGCCTTGCGCGCATGAGTGCTCTCGAACGTGGTCTCGAAACCATCCCGCAGTATATGCCCGCAGACATCAATTCGATCTCTTCGGGCTACGGCTATCGCCGCGATCCGTTCAACGGTCGTGCGACCATGCATTCCGGCCTCGATTTCCGCGCCGCGCATGGTTCACCCATCCACGCTGCCGCTGCTGGTGAAGTCAGCTTCGTCGGTTGGAAGTCGGGCTACGGCAAGGTTGTAGAAATCACCCACAATGGCGGCATGGTCACACGCTATGCCCACATGTCGCGCTTCCGCACCGAAGTGGGTGCGGACGTTGCTGCCGGTGATGTAATTGGCGCCATCGGCAGTACGGGTCGCTCCACCGGGCCACACCTGCACTTTGAAGTGCGCATCAATGGTCGCGCGGTAAACCCGCGCCCATTCCTGGAGACAGCCCCCCATGTTCTCGAAGAAGCAAGAGCAGAATTTGCCCCCCACGCGCACGAGGCAGCCCAGTAGAATGGCAAATTCAGGCAGCACATTTTCCGTAATCGGACCGGACGTAACGATCCGCGGCAATATCGAAGCAACCGTTGATCTGCATGTCGATGGCAAGGTTCACGGCGATATCGCCTGCGCCTCGCTGGTGCAGGGCGAAGGCAGCCATGTCGAAGGCGAGATCAAAGCCGAAACCGCGCGCCTATCAGGTGAAGTCAAAGGCCGGATCGAGGCCAAGAACCTCGTCGTGCTGAAAGGCGCGAAGATCGAAGGCGATGTTAGCTACGAAACGCTGACCATCGAGCAGGGCGCAAAGGTCAATGGCCGCTTTGCACCGCTCGGCGCCAATGCGCCCAAGCCGGCATCGAAGCCAGCAATGGCGGCGCCTTTGGGCGAAGAAAGTGATCGCGGCGTGGCTGTCGCCCGCTGATCCGGTTCAACAGGGATAACAGCCCCCGTTTTGGGAGAGGGCAAACAAAAGGGGCGGCCCACGCGGGACCGCCCCTTTTTTGTTTCTCGCGCCTGCTCGCTTAGAGCGAATCCGGCCCGGGCTCGGGCTCCGGATTGGCCTCGGCTTCGCGCTTGGCTTCCAGCCATGCTTCGGCCTCGGCTTCCTGCGCGGCCTCAGTCGCGGCCTTGGCTGCTTCCTCACGCTCCTTGCGCAGTTCCTCGATCAGCTTTTCCTTGTCGTCACGCGGATCGACCGGTGTTGCCGGCGCTTCTTCGCCTTCGACAGGCTCGGTCGTTCCAGCACGCTTTGCAGCCTTGGCCACAGCGGCATCGAGCTCGCGCTGAGAGCACAGACCCAGGGTCACCGGGTCCTTCGGCTGAATGTTGGCGATGTTCCAGTGGCTACGCTCACGGATCGCGTTGATCGTGTTGCGCGTAGTACCGATCAGACGGCCGATCTGCGCATCGGAGATTTCCGGGTGGTTGCGCAGCAGCCAGGCGATGCCATCGGGCTTGTCCTGACGCTTCGACACCGGCGTGTAACGCGGGCCCTTGGTGCGGCTGACATCGACGGGCGCCTTCTGCATGACGAGCGAATATTCGGGGTCGGCCTGACCACGCTCGATCTCTTCATGCGTCAGCTCGCCCGAGTGCACAGGATCGCGGCCGGTGTACTTGGAGCTGGCAAGGTCATCCGCCATCGCCTGCACTTCAAGGATGTGCAGACCGCAGAATTCTGCAATCTGGGTGAAGCTCAGCGCGGTATTGTCCACCAGCCAGCTGGCGGTGGCGTGCGGCATGAGGGGTTTGGGCTGATCAGCCACGATGTTTCTCCGAAATAAAAGGGCCGCCCCTCACGGGACGGCCAGCCTTACCCCATGATGTAGAGCCTTTCGCCGCATCCCGCAAGCATTTGCGCTCTAGCGCACTATGCAGGCAGCGGAATGACGCTTCCGATTGGCAATGCGTTGCCCCCGGACTCAAGTCCGTCGAGGAATTGGGAGGTACTTGCTTCCCAGCTGAAGTTGCGGCCGTGCGCAAGGCAGATTTCGCGGGAGAAATGCAGGGCCCGCCCTATTGCCCGCTCGATCCGTTCGTCCATCGCACCGCTATCGTTTTGCAGAACATCGCGCGGTCCGGCAACAGGATAGGCGGCAACCGGGGTCCCGCATGCCAGCGCTTCGATCATCACAAGGCCGAAGGTGTCGGTTCGGCTCGGGAAGACGAACACGTCCGCTCCGGCATAGCAGGCCGCCAGGTCAGGCCCCGTTCGCTTGCCGATAAAGTGTGCGTCAGGGAACTGTGCCTTCAGCCGGGTAAGCGCAGGCCCATCGCCCACAACCACTTTGGAGCCGGGATGATCGTTGCCCAGAAACGCCTCGATATTCTTCTCCACCGCCACGCGGCCAACGTAAAGCTGGATCGGGCGGGGCAGGTTGAAGAAGAAGTCGGGCGGTGCATGATCTGGGTGAAAGGTCGCCAGATCGACCCCGCGCGACCAGTGGTGAAGCTTTGTCAGCCCCTGCTTACGCAGCTCTTTCCGAATGCTTGGTGTCGCCACCATGATCCGCTCTGCTGGCCCGTGAAAGCGCCGGATGAAAGGCCAGAACAGCTTGGCAGGCAGCCTTGTACGCCGCGCCAGATAGTCGGGGAATTGTGTGTGGTAGGCGGTGGTGAAAGGAAAGCGGTTGCGCAGACACCAGCGACGCGCCGCCCAGCCGAGCGGACCTTCGGTCGCGATATGGATCGAGTCCGGCGCAAAGGCAGACAGCCGCTTTCCCACCCCTCGCGCGCCTGTCAGCGCCAGCCGGATCTCGGGATAGGACGGTGCAGGTATCGACCGAAACTCACCCGGCGAGATGATCTGCACAGCGTGCCCGCGGCGCAACAGTTCGCCGGTCACACTGGTAAGCGTCCGGACCACGCCATTGACCTGCGGGTGCCAGGCATCGGTTATGATCGCGATCTTCATGCTGCCTCCGCCGTGCTCGTTACAGGCACCTGACGTTTGGCGACTTCCTCCGGCCAATTGAGTATTTCCATGCGGCCATCGGCATGCTCGGCCAGAGCATTGCAGCCTTCCACCCAGTCGCCATCGTTCCAGTATTCCGTGTCGCCGAACATGCGGTGCTCGGCGGTGTGGATGTGGCCGCAGACAACCCCGTCGACCCCGCGTTCAGCAGCAGCACGGGCAACGACTTCTTCATACTTGCCGATGAATTCGACCGCATTCTTGACCTTGTGCTTGGCCATTTTGCTGAGCGACCAGTAGGGCAGGCCCAGCCGCCGCCGGACCACATTGACCACATGGCTCAGTGTCATCGACAGGTGGTATGCCGCGTCCCCCACAAAAGCGAGCCAGCGATGTGAGAGCATGATCGCATCGAACTCGTCCCCGTGCAGCACCATCAGACGACGGCCATCCGCGGTCTCATGAAAAGCGGCGCGCTGGATCTCGATGCCGCCGAAGCTCATGCCGGAGAACGGGCGCAGCATCTCGTCATGATTGCCGGGGATATAGACGATCCGCGTGCCGCGCCTGGCCCGCTTCAGGATGCGCCAGACGATATCGTTATGCTCGGGCGGCCAGTAGAACTTCTTCTTCAGTCGCCAGCCATCGATGATGTCGCCAACCAGATACATGGTCTCGCTATCGACACTGTCGAGGAAATCGATCAGCAACTGCGCGTTGCAACCCTTGGTGCCGAGGTGAACATCGCTGATCCATACCGTGCGGTACTTGCGACGCCCCTCCGGTGAACGTTCCGGCACGGTGGGTGGGGGAGGCTCGGCGTGCGAGGAAACGTATTCAGCCAGACTGGCGATACCATCACCATTGCCGATATCACCATCAAGATAGTCACCAAACATGCCGCGATTGTCCCCTGCAGCCTGTATCTGGCTTCGGGTCTATGGCGCGCAATTGTGACGTGCGAACCGCAGTTTAGCGGCAGTTTAACGACACTATGAAGCTTTCGAGTCAGTCACCGGCGACGCGCAGCACGATTTTTCCCACATGCACGCCCGCTTCCATACGCAAATGGGCGTCAGACGCTTCTGCCAACGGGAAAACCCGATCCATCACCGGCCGTAGCTCGCCCGCTTCGACGGCAGGCCAGACTTCGCGGAACAGCTCGTCCGCGATCATGCCTTTGAACACATCGGTGCGCGGGCGCAGTGTGGACCCGGTGACCATTTGCCGCTTCATCATCAGCTTGATCATGTTGAGTTCCGACTTGGCACCGCCCAGCGTCGCGATCAGGACCAGGCGGCCATCCTCTGCCAGGCAATCGAGATTGCGCTGCGTGTAGTTGCCCGCAACCATATCGAGGATCAGGTCACATCCGCGGCCCTGGGTGATTGCCCGCACGCGTTCGGAGAAATCCTCGCTCTTGTAATTAATCGCGTGATTCGCGCCGATCTTGCGCGCCGCTTCACATTTCTCGTCCGATCCGCAGGTCGCGATAACGGTCAGCTCGAACAACTTGCCGAGCAGGATCGCCGTCGTGCCGATGCCGCTTGTTCCACCGTGCACCAGCAGCACTTCACCATCACGCGCGAAGCCGCGCTGGAAAACGTTGTGCCACACGGTGAAGAATGTCTCGGGGATCGCGGCGGCCTGCTCCATCGGCAGGCCGTCGGGCACAGGCAGGCAATGCTCGGGTCGGGCGATGCAATACTGGGCATAACCGCCGCCCGCCACCAGCGCGCACACACGCTTGCCGAGTTCGCCCGGATCGACACCTTCGCCAATCGCGACCACTTCGCCCGAGACTTCCAGCCCCAAAATATCGGAAGCTCCAGGAGGAGGCGGATAGACGCCCATGCGCTGCAGGCAATCGGGGCGATTGACCCCGGCATGACTCACCGCGATCAGTACTTCGCCCGCGCCGGGCTGCGGCACATCGCGCTCGGCCAGCTGGAGCACGTCCGGCCCACCTGGGCCTGAAATTTCGATCACCTGCATGGTGTCCGGCACATTTTTTGCCGTCTCGCTGCCCATATTGCCCCGCTTTTCCCCTGCGTTTCTCCCCCATCCCTAGGGCGAGCCACCATTGACAGCAAGCGCGGCGGGAGGGATGTTCCGCAGCTATGGAAGACGATCTTCCCCGCAGGCGGACAGACGCCGCAGCCGAGCTGGCTGGCGAAGCGCTCGATACCTATTCCCAGGATGAGCTGATGGAGCGGGTTGGGCTGCTCGAGACGGAAATTGCCCGGGTGAAGGCGCATCACGCCAAGGCGGCGGATCATCGCAAGCTGGCAGACAGCCTGTTCAAGTCGAAGAGTAGCGAGTGATGGGCCGGTTTGGGCCCTTTGCACCCCTCGCAATCGCGCCACGGCGCACCATATCCTTATCAACACCCACCGCGGCCTTGGTGAAGGGGCCGTTCACACGCCGCGTTAGAGCTTTGTTAACCATGTGATGCGCAGCATCCCCCCACCTCCCACTGCGGCCAACCTCAATCAAGGACTGTAATGCCAAGTTTCGCGCAAAACCTCGAAAAGACGCTCCACACCGCAATCCAGCACGCGATCGACCGCGCGCACGAATATGCGACGCTGGAGCACCTGCTGCTGGCACTTGTCGAAGACAGTGACGCTGCCGAGGTCATGACCGCATGCGGTGTCGATCTGGGCGAGATCGCGGGTGTTGTCCGCCAATACCTTGATCAAGAATATCAATCGCTTAAGACAGAAGAGGATGCCGATCCACAGCCCACGGCAGGCTTCCAGCGGGTGATCCAGCGCGCTATCCTGCACGTCCAGTCTTCGGGCAAGGACGTAGTGACGGGGGCCAACGTTCTGGTTGCACTGTTCTCCGAGCGAGACAGCTATGCGGTCTATTTCCTGCAAGATCAGGATATGAGCCGCCTTGATGCGGTGAGCTTCATTAGCCACGGTATTGGCAAGAACGGCAAGCAGATCGAAGATCGCTCGGCCGAAGGCGCCGCCGAAGGTGAAGTGGCTGGCGATGGCAAGGAAAAGCCGGAGAAGAAAAAGGACTCCGCGCTCGACCAGTTCTGCGTGAACCTCAACCAGAAGGCGCTGGACGGACGGATCGATCCACTGATCGGTCGCGGCCCCGAAGTCGACCGCACCGTGCAAATCCTGTGCCGCCGTTCGAAGAACAACCCGCTTTACGTGGGCGACCCGGGCGTGGGGAAAACCGCTATCGCAGAAGGCCTGGCGCGCAAGATCGTTGAAGGTGACGTGCCCGAAGTGCTCGAACCGGCAGTGATCTACGCACTCGACATGGGTGCGCTGCTTGCCGGCACTCGCTATCGCGGCGATTTCGAGGAACGGCTGAAGCAGGTCGTGAACGAGCTCGAAAAGCTGCCTGACGCGATCCTCTTTATTGACGAGATTCACACAGTGATCGGTGCTGGTGCCACCAGCGGCGGTGCGATGGACGCGAGCAACCTCCTGAAGCCTGCGCTTTCAAGCGGTGCGATCCGTTGCGTCGGTTCGACGACCTACAAGGAGTTCCGCAACCACTTCGAAAAGGATCGCGCGCTGCTGCGTCGCTTCCAGAAGATCGACGTGAACGAGCCGAGTATCGCCGACACGATCAAGATCCTGAAGGGCCTGCGCAGTGCCTTTGAAGAGCATCACAAAGTGAAATATACGCCCGATGCCATCAAGACTGCTGTCGAAATGAGCGCGCGCTACATCAACGATCGCAAATTGCCCGACAAGGCGATCGACGTGATCGACGAGGTGGGCGCGATGCAGATGCTCGTACCGCCCAGCCGCCGCCGCAAGACTATTACTGCCAAGGAAATCGAGAAAGTGGTCGCGACGATGGCGCGCATCCCACCGAAATCGGTCTCCAAGGATGACAAAAAGGCGCTCGGCACGCTGGAGAAGGATCTCAAGCGCGTTGTCTTCGGCCAGGATGAGGCGATCGATCGCCTGTCCACAGCGATGAAGCTCAGCCGCGCAGGTCTGCGCGACCCGGACAAGCCCATCGGCTCATTCCTGTTCAGTGGCCCGACCGGTGTGGGTAAAACCGAAGTCGCGCGCCAACTCGCCAGCATCATGGGTATCGAGCTCAAGCGCTTCGACATGTCCGAATATATGGAGCGCCACTCGGTCAGCCGCTTGATCGGCGCACCTCCGGGCTATGTTGGCTATGATCAGGGCGGCCTGCTCACCGATGCCATCGACCAACACCCGCATTGCGTGCTGCTGCTCGACGAAATCGAGAAAGCACATCCCGACCTCTTCAATATCCTGCTGCAGGTGATGGATAACGGTCGTCTGACCGACCATCACGGCAAGACAGTGGACTTCCGCAATGTCGTGCTGATCATGACTACCAACGCGGGCGCATCGGATGCCGCCAAGCAGTCGATCGGTTTCGGCGCGGGCACCAAGACGGAAGCTTCGGAAGAGGCGGTGAAGAAGATGTTCACCCCCGAATTCCGCAACCGCTTGGATGCCATCGTGCCGTTCGGCTACCTCGGCAAGGAAACCGTCAGCCGCGTGGTCGACAAGTTCATCATCCAGCTCGAGCTGCAGCTGGCCGACCAGAACGTGCACATCCAGTTCGATGGCGATGCGCGCGACTGGCTGGGCAAGCGCGGTTACGACAAGCTGATGGGGGCCCGCCCGATGGCACGTCTGCTGCAGGAGAAGGTCAAACAACCGCTCGCTGAAGAGCTGCTGTTCGGCAAACTCGCCAGCGGCGGCGAAGTGCATGTCAGCGTAAAGGACGACAAGCTCGCTTTCGAGCTCACTCCGGCTCCGCCCAAGAGCAAGCCGAAGCGCAAGAAAGCCGCCGCAAAGAAGAAACCTGCTGCGAAGAAGCCGGGTTCACCAGGCGCCTCTGAAGCGGATACAAGCGGCGACAAGAAATCCGACAAGGATTGAGCTGCCACTTAGGCGGGCATCATTATTGCCTGTGTTAATCTGTTCCCGGCCCTTTTTCTGCAAATGAAAAACGGCAGGAGCAATCGCCCTTGGCCATGCATGCACTATGCCGGACCGAGCGGCGGGTTAGTGTTTCAAGCAATGTGATATCCATCTCGCAGACCGCCGGGTTAGCCTGCGCAGCCTCGTGATAAACGCAGTTGTGGGCCTCTATTTCCTCACCGCCTCCTTCTCCCTTCCTGGCTTCATAGCCAAGCTGCTGCATAAGCCTGACTACTTCGCGAATGGGAATGCCAGCTGGAGGGATGCCATCGGCTGCAAGTTCATGTGCCAACTCGCGACCAATCCCCTTCAGCATAGAGGCGAGTGTGGTTTCATCCAGCCTCCCCGCTATTGCTGAAACCAGTCTGGTGGTAAGCAACGCATACTGCCTGGGAAAGCTGGATCTACCGTATTCGCTTAGTCGATAGCGTTGCGAAGGCCGCCCTCGCGTCCGGATATCTTCACCCTTCTCGATCAGTCCGTCGCGTTCGAGCGAAACAATATGTTGATGAGCGGCATTGCGTGAGATTCCAAGCCTGCCGGCAAGTTCTGTCACAGAACAGGGTTCCTCTGCCTCAAGCAGAAACCGCATCAGCTCCGCGCGGGTGCTCCCCGATTCCCCGAATGCCTGATTTTCCATGCACGCATCTTTGCAGACATCCCCCACTTAAACAACTTTGTAATCTTTCTTATTGACAAAGTATATTTATTCACTGAGGGAGGACGCCGAATTCGTAATTGAGGGAGTTGAACATGTTGGAATATGCCGTCTTGGCCTTTGCTATTGCCGCCATCGGGGGTCTGGTTCTCGCCCGCTCTGTTCTGAGCGGACGCCTCGCCTCTTGGGCGGTGTCACTTCTCCACGCCGCCTTGGGGGCGACAGGCCTGGTGCTGGCAGGCCTTGCAATAATCCAGATGCAGACAGATGATCGCGGGATATTGCCAATCGGGTTGCTCCTGTTGCTCATCGCAGCGCTGGGAGGATTTGCCCTCGCGTCATTCCATATTCGCAAGATCATAGCGCCCAAGGCTCTGGTTCTGGTACATGCAGGTGCTGCAGTTCTGGGCTTCCTGATGCTGGCCGGAAGCCTGATCGGTGTCGCCTGAAGTAATATGGTCAACCACCCCATCCATCCGATGCTGGTGCACTTTCCTATCGCCTTCCTGATCACCGCCAGTGCCGGAGATATGGCACAGCTTGTTGGAGCGTGGAGCGACAGCCAATCTGTCGCCTGGGCAATGGCGGCTGGAGTTGTCACTGCACTGATCGCGATGGTGGCGGGGATGGTAGACTTGGCAAAGCTGAATGGAGCGGCCCAGCGCATCGCTGGCTTTCACATCGCCGCGATAGGGCTTTCCTGGATCGCCTACTGCATTGCTCTCTATCTCCGGCTCGAAGTATTCACGGCAAGCGGCCATCCCCCGCTCGCGAGTATCATCTCCAGCTTTTTCGGAGCTGCATTCTTGATGGCCGGGGGATGGTTCGGCGGGGTGATGGTCTATCGCTATGGGGCCGGATCGTCTGTCTGATTGCTTGAGCGCGTACGGAAGGTCGAGATAATGCGAAGCCCGAACGGTAACGACTGGTGCAATTCGTCAATCGGCGTTATTCCGATAGAATGAAAGCACATCTCCTGTTGCTGCCTTTGACAGCTCTCGTTCTCACGCCTGCTTCTGCCGATGCCCAGTCCCTCAGCCAGCGTACCGCGCAGACCGATCTACCGCTGACCGGCCCGCGCGCCGCGATGCAGATCGAGCATGTGGATCTGGCTATCGCTGTCCTGCCGGACCGGCGGCGCATAGAAGGCGACAGCTCCTATCGCCTGACTGCAAGCGAAGCGCTGGACGAGCTCGCGCTGGATCTGGACCCGCGCTACAATGTCACCGCCGTCAGCATAGACGGAGTCGAGCTGGCTGCAGACGCCTATGCCAATCCGCGCGGCATTCTCACGATGCGGCTACCCAGCGCCGCCACTGCCGGCGATACGATCAATCTGCGCATCCAGTACGAAGGATCCCCGCACGTTGCCCGCAACGCGCCGTGGGATGGCGGCATTGTCTGGTCGCAATCGAACGGTCAGCCGTGGATTGCAACCGCGTTTCAGGGCGAGGGCTGCGATATGCTGTGGCCGTGCATCGACAATTCGGCACACCGACTTGGTTCGATCGACACCATGTGGACGGTGCCCACCGGACTGACCGCCACCGGTAATGGCAGGCTGGTGAGCGAGGTCGACAACGGTGACGGCACAACGACCTTCCACTGGACCGCGCGCGATCCGAGCAATTACGGCATTGTTCTGCAAATCGGGCCGTACGAGCTTTCCGAACAGATGTACGAAAGCCGTTTCGGCAACACTATCCCGATCCAGTTCTGGCACTTACCCGAAAGCCGGAAAGAGGCGCGCGCGCTCGTGCGCGAGATGGCAACCTATCTCGATTTCTTCGAAAGCACGATTGGCCCCTATCCCTTTGGTGATGAGAAGGCGGGGATCGTCGAAACGCCGCACCTCGGCATGGAGCACCAGACGATCAATGCCTACGGCAACCGTTTCCGCCCCGATCCGCTGGGCTATGACTGGCTGCTGCAGCACGAATTCGCGCACGAATGGTTCGCCAACCAGCTGACCCATGCCAGCATCAACCACATGTGGCTGCACGAAGGGATCGGCACGTGGATGCAACCGCTCTACCTCGGCTGGATGCATGGCGAGATGTATTACACATCCGAAATGTGGCGTCAGCGGCGCGGCATTCGCAGCCAGGTACCTCTGGTTTCGCCCGAAGGAGAGCTTCCCGATTACAATGACGAGGCGGCTGGCTGGGGCAGCGATATCTACGCGAAGGGTGCGTGGGTAATGCACACCATGCGCTACCTCGTAGGAGAAGAGGCGCTGTTCCCTGCACTCACGCAGCTGACCTACGGGACGACAAGCCCGGTGCCCGGAGAAATCCGCCCGGTCTCACGCACGACAGACGATTTCCGCGTTATTCTGGGGGAAATGACCGGCGAAGACCTCAACTGGTTCTTCGATGCCTATTTCTATCAGGCAGATCTACCTCGGCTGAACGTGGAGCAGAGCGGGCGCACAGTCGCCTTCGAATGGGTCACGCCATCCGAATATGCCTTTGAGATGCCTCTGGAAGTGCGTGTGAACGGTTCCAACCGCACGCTGATGATGACTGGCGGACGCGGCGAGATCGAGCTGCCCGACGAAAACGCGCATTTCCTCCCCGATCCGGACAACCAGATCCTGATGTATGACGAGGCGATTGCACGCTGGCAGGAAAGTCGCTGAACGGAACACACGTAAACGGAACACACAGGGGCGCGGTGAATTCCTTTAGGGATGGCCGCGCCCTTTTCCTGGATCAAGCCCGAACCGCACGGGATCTACATTCCCCCTGCCGATTGCTGGGTCGATCCCTCGCGCGCGGTTAGCAAGGCACTGGTAACGCACGGCCACGCCGATCATGCACGCGGCGGACATGGCAAGACTGTAGCCACTCCGGAAACGCTGGCGATCATGGAGCTACGCTACAACACGCGCGATGGTGTACGGTCGGTCGCCTACGGCGAGACCGTGCGGCTCGATGGCGGAGTCGATGCGACCTTTGTACCTGCAGGACACGTGCTGGGAAGCGCGCAGATCCTGCTCGAACATGCCGGCGAGCGAGTGGTGATCACGGGTGACTACAAGCGCCGCCCCGATCCGACCTGCCCGCCGTTCGAAGTGATCCCCTGCGACATTTTCATCACCGAAGCGACCTTTGGCCTGCCGCTGTTCACCCATCCTCCTATCGCAGACGAAATGGCGAAGCTGCTCGCGCGGCTCGAAGCGCACCCCAACCGCTGCGTGCTCGTAGGTGCCTATGCGCTGGGCAAGGCGCAGCGCGTGATCGCAGAGCTGCGCGCCGCAGGGCACACACAGCCGATCTATCTGCACGGCGCGATGGAGAAGATGTGTCGCCTCTATCAGGAACACGGCGTCGACCTGGGCGAGCTCCGCATGGTGATGGACCACGAAAAGGACGATATTCGCGGGCATATCGTCGTTTGCCCGCCAAGCGCGCTCAATGATCGCTGGAGCCGACGCTTACCCGATCCCATCACCGCGATGGCAAGTGGATGGATGCGCGTGCGCCAGCGCGCTCGCCAGCGCAATGTCGAGTTGCCACTCGTGATTTCAGACCACGCAGACTGGCACGAACTCACGCGCACGATCGAGGAAGTCGATCCGCACGAAACCTGGATCACCCACGGCCGCGAGGAAGCGCTGCTCCGCTGGCACCAACTCCACCAACGCCGCGCCCGTGCGCTAGCGATGATCGGGCGCGAGGATGAGGACGAGTAGTGGAGGACTTCGCCTGCCTCCTCGAAGCGCTCGTCTATACGCGGTCTCGCAATGAGAAGCTCCGGTTGATTGCCGAGTATCTGCGCGGCACGCCCGATCCCGACCGCGGATGGGCGCTCGGCGCGCTGACCAACGGGCTCAATTTCAAGGCGGTGAAAAGTTCGACCGTACGCAACCTGATGCAGGACCGCGTTGATCCGGTGCTGTGGAAGCTCAGCCGCGACTTCGTCGGCGATACGGCAGAAACTGTAAGCCTGCTGTGGCCCGAGCCAATCGGTGACGTCGCGCCGCCACCATCGGTAAGCGAAGCCGTTGAAACGCTTGCGAAAATGACTCGCGCCACCGCACCTGTGGACTTGCCCAAGCTGCTCGACCGGCTCGACCCATCAGGTCGCTATGCGCTGATCAAGCTGGCGACGGGCGGGATGCGCATTGGTGTCTCCAGTCGCCTTGCCAAGGTGGCTTTTGCGCAGGCCTTCGATGTCAGCGTCGATGACGTGGAGGAGTACTGGCACGCGCTTGAGCCGCCCTATGCCGAACTGTTCGCCTGGGCGGCTGACGGGGCCGATCCGCCCGATACCAAGAACGTGCCGCTTTTCCGGCCGTTTATGCTCGCCCATCCGCTGGAGGAGCTGCGTGTCGATCTGAAAGACTATGCGGCCGAGTGGAAGTGGGACGGCATTCGCGTGCAACTGGTCCACGTGGCGGGCGAGACACGGGTCTATTCGCGCTCGGGCGACGATATCAGCGCAACTTTCCCCGAACTGGTGGGTGCGCTTGATCGCCCGGCGGTGCTCGATGGCGAATTGCTTGTGCGCGGCGATGCGCAGGGCGGTGCAGAAGGCGGTGCGGCCAGCTTCAACGCCTTGCAGCAGCGCCTTGGTCGCAAGACAGTAAGCAAGAAGATGCTCGCCGAAAGCCCCGCCTTTGTCCGGCTCTACGATGTGCTGTCGTGGGATGGCGAGGATCAGCGCGCGCTCGAATGGCAGCGGCGGCGAGGCCAGCTTGAAAGCGCCGTGCCCAAGCTGCCGGGCAACCATTTCGATCTCAGCCAGCTCGTCGAAGCGCGTGACTTTGAGCATCTCGCTGAAATTCGCGAGGGCACCCGCGATGCCGCGATCGAAGGGCTGATGCTCAAGCGCCGCGACTCCCTTTACGTCCCGGGGCGCAAGACGGGGTTGTGGTACAAGTGGAAACGCGATCCGCTGCTGATCGATTGTGTGCTGATGTATGCCCAGCGCGGGAGCGGCAAGCGCTCGAGCTTCTATTCGGATTACACCTTTGGTTGCTGGGATGGCGACCCCGACGCAGGGGCAGAGTTGTTACCCGTTGGCAAGGCCTATTCAGGCTTCACCGATGCCGAACTGAAGAAGCTCGACAGGCTGGTGCGGCAAACAACGCTCAACCGCTTCGGTCCGGTGCGCGAGGTCGAGCGAACGCTCGTCTTCGAAGTGGCCTTTGACAGCGTCCACACGAGCAAGCGTCACAAGTCAGGCCTCGCGATGCGCTTCCCGCGCATCCACCGCATCCGCTGGGACAAGCCAGTACACGAAGCCGACCGTATTGGTACTCTACGGAAGATGATCAGGGATTAGAGAGAGTAAACGGCCCGTCAGGGCCGCAAAGGCGACCGCCCGCCCGCAGCGGGCGCAGCTTGCCTGCACGTCTAGCGAGGACGAAGCCGCCTCCGCGGCTTCGAAAAACTAAGAAGTTGCGCCGCGCAACTGCGCCAGGTGCCTTTGCGCCAGCTTGGAGTACCGTTCGGTCTGGAATTTGATCTTGGCGATCTGTGCTTCATCCTGCGTGCGGTAGTATTTTGCCGGACGGCCGATCCAGATTTCGCCGGGGCCGATTTTCTTGTTGGGACTGAGCAGGGCTCCGGCGCCCAGCATGCCGCCCTCGGCAATTCGTGAGCCGTCCATCGCGACCGCTCCCATGCCGACGAAAGCGCGGTTTTCCAGCTGGCAACCGTGGACCACGGCCATGTGGCCGATCACACAGTCTTCGCCAACGATTGTTGACTCGCCATCGGTGTCTGGGCGGGGGCCTTCGACGTGGAAGACGCTGCCGTCCTGCACATTGCTGCGTGCGCCGACTTCGATTTTGTGAATGTCTCCGCGCAGCACGCAGTTGTACCAGACGCTCGCTTCGGGCCCTATGGTGACATCGCCAATGATCCGCGCACCGGGTGCGACAAAGACGCTGTCGTGGATCTGCGGGTACACGCCATCGAACTCCATGATCGTGGCACCGGGGAACCTGTCATCGTTCACAGGAAGTTCTCCCAGACGAGGTAGGGCAGGATCGATGCGTAGTCGTCAGTCCAGACGGGGCCTTCGGGGTCCTCCAGCTCGTCCCAGCCGCCTTCGGATGCCAGAGCCTCCACCCGAGCCGGATCGCGTGACAGCGCAACCCAGCTCGATGCGAAGAGCTCGTCCTCCTGCCGCTCTCCATCGCTGCGCAGGCGTGCGGTCAGGCCGCGCGATTCTGCCAAGCGGGCGATCACCGGCTGCAAGCGGATGTAATTGTTGGAGATGTGCATCACCAGCAGCCCGTCATCGGGAATCGCACGCAGATAGATATCGAGCGCCTCAGCGGTCAGCAGATGGAGCGGAATGGCATCAGAGCTGAAAGCATCGATGACCAGCACATCGAAGCTGTCGGCTTGCATTTCTTCCAGCTCAAGCCGCGCATCGCCAATGACAATCGGGCTGTCCGGCGCGCAATCGGAAAGGTAGGTGAACTGGCCGTTGTCCGAATAGTCGAGCACGACCGGATCGATCTCGAAGAAGGTCCAGTCCTGCCCCGGCTGTTTATAGCAAGCGAGCGTTCCGACACCCAGGCCAACGACGCCCACGCGGGCATTCGCGCCGAACATCGTCTCCGCCATCATAAGGCTGCGGCCAACGCCCGAATTGCGCCCGTAATAGGCGGTCGGCATGCGCCGCGCTTCTTCACCCGCGCGCTGCACACCGTGTATGGTCGTGCCGTGCATCAGCAGCGTATCGCCATCGGGCTCCTCACGCAGCGAATAGATCCCGAAATAGCTGCGTTCACGCATGCCCTCCGCGCTTGTCTGCAGGTTGGACAGCCCGCCAAGCGAGAGCAGCATGGCTGCGCAGCCGAGCACGTAAGACCAGCGCCGTGCGGCAAGCAGCATGGCGATCAGCAGCACACCGATGAGCGCCGCCCACTGGCCGGCAGTGAGCTGCGACTGCGACAGGCTCGACTGGAAGATCGCGAGCGAGGCGTTGAACACGATGATCACCGTCACCGCGAGCAGGATCAGCATGATGCGCGGATTGCTGAAGCGGTTGCCCAGCAGCTTGCGCCAGGCCCCCAACGGCAGGAGCGCCGCCGCGCCAAGGATCAACAAGGGATGCTCCCACGTCCAGTCGAACACGACCGGCGCTATGAGGGCGGTGAACAGTCCGCCCAGCGCACCGCCAGCGGACATGATCAGGTAGAACTTGGTCAACTGCGATGGCGGAGGGCGATGCTCGTACAGCTTGGAATGCAGGGCTACAGCGACGACGAAAAGCAGGATGATACTCGCCGCAGCCGCCAGGAGATCGGCGCGACCAGCGGCGAACATCGCGATGCTGCCATCGACCAACAGGATCACCGGGGCAATGAACACGAAAACGCCCGCAATTGCGCGCTTCTCCGCAAAGGCGATGGAGAAGCTGAGCAGATAGAGCCCCAGCGGGATCACCCACAGCAGCGGCATCGCCATAATATCGGTGGTGAGGAAGGTCGTGGTCGAAAGCATCAGGCCCGATGGAATCGCGGCGAGCGCCAACCACAGGCCAATGGTCTTCCAGCTGGTCGAGGCATCGCCTTCCCCCTCGCTTGCAGCGGTTTCTGCCGCAACGGGTGCCTCAACACCACTACGCGCCATGACTGCCGTGATCACCAGGACGATGAGCAAGGCGTATCCGATCGCCCAGTAGAGGCTCTGCTGCCCGATCGAGAAAAGCGGCTCTGCCAGCAGCGGGTAGGTGAGCAAGCCACCAAAACTGCCCAGATTGGATGCCGCGTAGAGCGGATAGGGGTTGCCGGCCTCCGGATGCGCGGCAAACCAGCGTTGGATAAGCGGAGCCTGCGCGGAAATGGCGAAGAAAGCAGGGCCAACCGTCAGCAGGAACAGCCACGGCACCCAGAATGCCTCCAGGCCGGGCGCAGGCGGGGCGATATCGGCCAGCGCCAGCGGCAAGGTCAGTCCGCCGAGAGCAAGCACGATCACGTGCACTATACCCTGTGTCCTCAAGGAGAAGCGCCCGATAAAGTGGGCATAGGCATAGCCGCCCAAAAGCAGCGCCTGATAGACGAGCATCGCGCTGTTCCAGACGTTGGGCGCGCCACCCAATCGCGGCAGCGCCATGCGCGCCACCATCGGCTGCACCAGAAACAGCAGGAAACTGCCCGCCAAAATGGTGATCGTGAACAGCCAGCGGCGCGAAGAGGCCATCAATTCATTTCCTTCACATATACGACGTGCGGCCTGAGGGGATCACCTTCTGCCACATGGCTGTGCTCGAAATCGAGAGCCGGGCAATGCTCCATCCCGATCCGCGTCATCAAGGCGCGACTGGCGGTATTGGTTTCAGCCGTAATCGCGACAATACGCTCCCCGGGCTTGTGATCGCGCGCCCAGCTGACACATGCCTCTGCCGCTTCAGTAGCGTATCCTGCGCCCCAACAATCACTCGCCAGGCGCCAACCGATTTCCAGTTCGCCGACAATCGTGCCTTCATAGCCGCGATCAAGCCCGCAGAAACCGATGACGCGGCCATCCTCCTTGCGCTCGACAGCCCAATAGGTGTGCCCTCCATTGCGCTTCGCCCGGTTTTGGAGGTCTGTGATGAGGTTGGTGGTATAGTCCATGTCGCGCAACGGCCCGAGCGTTGCCATGACCTGTGGATCGCAATGCAACCGGTGGAAGTCCTGTGCATCACTCTCGCGCCAGTCGCGCAGCACCAGCCGCTCGGTTTCATGTCGAAACTCGGTCATCGGCTCAGCCACCAAGCAGTTTCGCGGCCAGAGGCGCATGATAGGTCAGCACGCCCGAGCAACCCGCACGTTTGAACGCCACCAGCTTTTCCATCAGCAACGCATCGCGATCACCCACGCCGGCGGCTGCGCCTGCTTCGATCAGGGCATACTCGCCGCTCACCTGATAGGCATATACCGGCACGTCGAACCGCTGCTTCACGCGCCAGATGATATCGAGATAGGCGAGACCCGGCTTCACCATCACACTGTCCGCACCTTCAGCGATGTCGAGCGCGACCTCGGCCAACGCCTCGTCTCCATTGGCCGCATCCATCTGGTAGGTCTTCTTATCGCCGACCAGCCGTCCACCACTGCCCACGGCATCGCGGAACGGACCGTAGAGGGCAGAGGCATATTTTGCCGAGTAGGCCATGATCTGCACGTTGGGATGGTTGCCCATCTCCAGCGCCATGCGAATGGCGTGGACACGGCCATCCATCATGTCTGATGGCGCGACAATGTCCGCGCCAGCTTCTGCCTGGTTGAGCGCCTGGTCGACCAGCACCGCGACGGTGTCGTCATTGGTGACATAGCCGGAGGCATCCACCAGCCCGTCCTGCCCGTGCGAGGTATAGGGATCGAGCGCGACATCGGTCAGCACGCCGACATCGTCTCCGCAGGCATCCTTCACCGCCTTGATCGCTCGGCACATTAGGTTGTCGGGATTGAGCGCTTCGGCCCCGTCATCGCTGCGCTTGTCGGCTTGCGTGTTGGGGAACAGCGCAATGCAAGGAATGCCGAGGTCGACCGCTTCCTTCGCGCGCTTCGCAATGCCGTTCACCGACCAGCGCGATACACCGGGCAGGCTTGCTACGGGATCTTCGACCCCTTCACCTTCGGTCACGAAAAGCGGCCAGATTAGGTCGGCCGGCGTCAGCACGGTTTCGCGCACCATCGCGCGGCTCCACGTAGTGGCGCGGGTGCGGCGCAATCTGGTGTTGGGGTAATGCCTGTTCATGGGCGCTGGTCCTGCCGGAATTCTGCCATGTGGGCAATGCGCAACCTGTGCCGTCCAGCCCGCCTAGTCGATTCTCTGACGGTTCTCGATACGGTCAATCTCGCGCACCGGCTCTTCACGCGTTGAGGAGTCGGGCGGAAGATCGGCAAGGGCGGCTCCCGCCTCGACCATCTGCAGACGCACCAGCTGTTCACGGAAATTGGCGAGCTGCGCGCCCGAAAGCTGCGCGCGAGTGACAAAGCGCACGCTCAGCGGATCGATATTCTGACCGTTGCGGTACATCTCGTAATGCAGGTGCGGCCCAGTCGAGAGGCCCGTCGAACCGATATAGCCGATCACCTGCCCACGCGTGACGCTTTCACCGTTGCGAACGGCAATCCGGCTCATATGCGCATAGCCTGTCGAAAGCCCGCCCGCGTGGCGAATTCGGACAAAGTTGCCGAGGCCGCCGTTGCGTCCGGCATAGTTCACCGTGCCATCGGTCGCGGCATAGATCGGGGTGCCATGACGTCCGCGGAAATCGACACCGGCGTGCATGCGGCGATAGCCGAGGATCGGATGGCGGCGCATGCCGTAGCGGCTGGAGATCGCACCCGGCACCGGAGCAATCAGCCCTTCGCGCATCGTGCCTTCGCCTGCCGCGTCATAGAAGCGGCCTTCGCGGCCAAAGCGCATCAGCTGCACGCGTGGGCGGTCTTCACGAATGATCGCAGCGTAAAGCAGGTCGCCGACTTCGATCTCACCCGTAGCGGCGCGGCGATAGTCGACGATCATGTCAAATTCGTCATTCGCGCCGATATTGCGGTCGAGATCGTATTCCTGGCCAATGGTGCGGAGGAATTCCTGCACCGAGCTGGGCGGCGCACCCGCAGCGCGAGCCGAGCGGTACAGGCTGTCGCCCACGCGGCCACGCACGCGCAGCGGCGTCGCATCGACCATGATCGGGCGCGGATCGATGACCAGCTGGCCATCGCGGCGGGAAACGTTGAGCTGCAGATCGAACCGCGCGCGGAAGGACAGCGCCTCTACCGGGCGCGGCACATCGGGGTTGGCGCGGCGTCCGAGTGTGATGTCGATCTGCGTGCCAGACGTAATGTCGTCCAGCGGCATCGCCCCGTTGACGAGGCGCGTAATCTGGGCCGCCTCTTCCGCGCTGATGCCGGCGCGACGCAGCATGCGATCGAATCCGTCGCCTTGCGTTAGCGTGGCGACCAGATCAAGGCGCGGGCGCTCGGGAGCGCTTTCCAGCTCTGCCACGGCAAAGGTCGCGCCCATACGGCGGCCGCTATCGGCGCCAAGAGCCAGCGGCATGATCATCTGGCTGCGGAATTCATCGCGCACCGCATCGTCAATCCGCATCGAAGGAGCGGCTTCGACCGAGGAAAACCCCGGCCAGGCGGCAAGCGCTATAGCCGAGAGTCCGACAAGCGTGACAACACCGCGCAACCAGCGGCGCGAACCGATGTCATCGGCCAGGTCAGGCGCAAGATCGGCAGAGGCGAGGGCATCGGAAGCGCGGGCGCGCCATCCCTCATAGCGGTCAGCAAGCGAGTTTCCGCGGGCAATCCGGCGCGGACGGGAGGAACTGCCGGACCCGGCCATTTGCGCAGACGACAAATCGGCTGGCGGATAATCGCCATCCGGTTTGTGATCCTGGCCTTCTGGGTCCTTGAACAACGCGCCCTCCTTAGTGGCTCGCGCGAAAACAGCTTTCCAGCCGGAAGCGGCGCGACCCGGTTCCGACTGTGCGTAATTGCGACAAAGAGTGGCTGCATAAAGTAAATTTCGCTTTAACGTCGACCAGCCGAGTCTGGCGCGCGATGAGGCGTTTGGCCGACTAAGGGATTGCCCTGATGCTTGCACGCAGCGCTCTGAATCGGCATGGCGAGCCCATTGTGACGCTTCCCCACGCCGACAGCCGAATCCGCGCCGTGCTCGGCCCCACCAATACCGGCAAAACGCATCTCGCGATCGAGCGGATGTGCGGCCATTCCTCCGGGATGATCGGCTTTCCGCTGCGGCTGCTGGCGCGCGAGGTTTACGACAAGGTCTGCGCGATCAAGGGCGAGAGTGCCTGCGCACTGATCACCGGCGAGGAGCGGATCGAACCTCCCAACGCGCGCTATTTCCTTTGCACGGCAGAGGCGATGCCGCGCGATGGTGGTGGAAAGGCTTTTGTCGCGCTCGACGAGGCGCAGATCGGCGCGGATCGCGAACGCGGGCATATCTTCACCGACCGGCTGCTGCATGCGCGCGGGCGTGAAGAGACCATGCTACTGGGTTCCGCGACGCTGGAGCCGATGGTCCGTCAGCTCGTTCCCCAAGCCAGCATCGAGGAACGGCCGCGCTTCTCCATCCTGAGCCATGCGGGATCGTGCAAGCTTTCCCGCTTGCCACCGCGCAGTGCCGTGGTCGCTTTCTCGGTCGAGCAAGTTTACCAGGTCGCCGAATTGCTGCGCCGATTCCGTGGTGGTGCGGCGGTGGTGATGGGGGCACTCAGCCCGCAGACGCGCAACCGCCAGGTCGAGCTCTTCCAGTCGGGCGAGGTCGACTACATCGTTGCCACCGATGCCATCGGCATGGGCCTCAACCTTGACGTGCATCACGTCGCCTTTGCCAGCCTCAGGAAATTTGACGGCGTTCGCCAGCGTCGCCTGTCCCCGGCGGAGATGGCGCAGATCGCGGGGCGTGCGGGGCGTCACCAGACCGATGGTACTTTCGGAACGATGGCCGGCGCTCATGGTGGGCGGGGACGCAAGCAACCGATCGAATTCTCCGAAGAAGAGATCTACGCAATCGAGAATCACCAATTCGCGCCGGTCGCCAAGCTGTTCTGGCGCGAGCCGCAGCCGCGCTTCGACACGCTCGATGTGCTGATCGGTGATCTCGAAACCAAGCCGCAGGAAGAAGGCCTCGCACCTGGTCCTGAGGCAATCGATCTGGCTGTCCTCAAGCGGCTCGCTGAGCAGGACGAGATGGCGGCAAGCGTCACGACGTCAGGTCAGGTGCGTCGTTTCTGGGAGGCTTGCCAGCTTCCCGACTTCCGCCAGCAGGGTGCAGACCATCATGCACGCTTTGTCGCCCGGCTCTGGACGGACCTGCAGCACGGCCATATTGGCGCGGACTTCGTTGCGCGGCGGATTGGCGAACTCGGCAATGTGTCGGGCGATATCGACACGCTGCAGGGCCGGCTCGCCGCGATACGCAGCTGGGCCTATATTTGCCAGCGTCCTGACTGGGTCTTGGCGCGCGATGAAATGGCAGCACGAGCTCGAGCGGCGGAAGCCAAGCTTTCCGACGCGCTGCACCAGAAATTGACCGAGCGTTTCGTCAATCGCCGAACCGCTGTATTGATGCGCGGAATGGGAAAGGATGCAGGACTTTTGCGAGTAAATCTGGAAGACGATGGCCGGGTAACGGTCGAAGGCCAGCCGATCGGCCATCTCGATGGCTTCCGCTTCGTGGTCGATCCCGATGCGAGTCATGAGGATCGCAAGTTGATGCTCGCCGCGGCGGAAAAGCACATGGCCGCTCTGCTGGCGCAGAAGGCGAGCAAGCTGGTGGCAGACGAGTTGGGGGAGCTGGACGTTGCTGATGGCGCGATCATGCGCGATGGCAAGCCGGTTGCTACGCTCGAACGCAGCAAAAACATTACCGCACCGCGCATCGTCATGGCGAAGGAACTGGGCCAGCTCGATCCTGCACAGAAGAACCGTCTGGAAGAAGCATTGCAGGTCTGGTTGGGCGAAAAGCTTGCGCCGCTCGCTCCGCTTGCTGCGCTGGAAGAGGCGGCAGAAGATCCCGAAGCGGGGAGCGAAGTGCGCGCGCTCCTTCTGACACTTGCAGATCGCAATGGTACCGTCTGGCGTGAAGATGCAGGATTGCGGCATGTACCCAAGGAGAAACGCCCTTTCCTGCGCCGTCTTGGCGTCAACATCGGTTCGCTTGATGTCTATGTGCCCGCGCTGCTCAAGCCCGCGCCCCGCGCGCTGCTCAAGGCGCTGGGTGTCGATCCGCGTCCCATTCATGAATCGATGGCTGCGGTGATCGACAGCGCCAAGCCCATGCCCGCAGGCTATCGCCGAGCGGGCAAGCAAGCGATCCGTGTCGACATGGCCGAGAAGCTGTTCCGTACCGCGCATGAACAGCGCGCCAAGGCGCAGGTTGCGGGCGACAAGGGCGCGAAAGGGTTCCCCATCGATGTCGCGCTCGCCACCAGCATGGGTCTTTCCGAAGAGAATTTCCGCAGCCTGATGAAGGATGCCGGGTTCCGCCAGGGTCAGCAGGAAGCCCTGGCGGAGGGCATGTATGGCCCAGAACGCCCAGTGCCGTGGACATGGCGCGCACCGCGCAAGGATTCTGCACCCTCACGGTCACAGCACAGCAGAGGGCCTGCACCTAAGGGCAAGGGGGGCAAACGCCCTGACAAGCGCGGGACGAAGGGCAATCGCCCCACCCACAGGCAGCCGGCAAACCAGCCTGCAACGGGCAAGGCGCTCGCAGGCCTCGCCGATCTGTTGAAGAAGTAAACAGACTTTGCGGCTCGATCTGCTCTTGGTGCGCCTGCGCTTCGCCAAGAGCCGCAGCGTGGCGCAGCACTGGATCGAGGAAGCGCACATGCGCTGTAATGGAGAGCGGGTCACGCGCGCCGACCTGCCTGTTGCAACAGGTGACGTGCTCACGCTGCCCATCGGCTACACCGTCCGCGTGATCGCCATTGAATCCCTTCCTGCAAGACGCGGCCCCGCGGCCGAAGCGCGCTCGCATTACCGTGAGCTTGATCGCAATGCTTGACGCGTTCGTTTCAATCGCCATAGGACTTCGGCAGCAACCACAAGGGATATTCGCCACATGACCTATGTCGTCACCGACGCCTGCATCAAATGCAAATACACCGACTGCGTCGAGGTCTGCCCGGTAGATTGTTTCTACGAAGGCGAGAACATGCTCGTCATCAACCCCAGCGAATGCATCGATTGCGGCGTGTGTGAGCCCGAATGCCCCGCCGAAGCGATCCTGCCCGATACCGAAGACGGCCTCGAAAAATGGCTGGAGATCAACACCAAGTTCTCTGCCGAATGGCCCAACATCACCGAGAAGAAGGATCCGCCTGCCGACGCAGACGATCACAAGGGCGCAGAGGGCAAGTTCGAGAAGTTCTTCAGCGAAGAGCCCGGCGAAGGTGACTAAAGTGCAGGCTTTTCTTGCAGGCTGACCGCTCGGCCCCTGCCGAAAACAGTCCCGATAAAGAACAGCTGCGCGCCACTTCGGTGGCAAAGCGCAACGGGGTGGCAATTATGTCACGAATCTGTTATATACTTGCCCAACTGGCGGTTCTTTGTGGCCCCAGGCGGTTAGGAAGGCAGGTCCCCGCTTTTAGCAACATGATGCAATGACTGGCCGCTGCATGTCAGCGGAGGGGCTTTGTGACATTGTTTTCGCGGGACGTGCGACAGAAAGGAATTTGTATGGCTGCGAATGCTCTCGCCTTCGAAGTCGGCGACTACGTTGTCTACCCCAAGCACGGTGTGGGCCGTGTGATCGAACTCCAGAATGAAGAAATCGCCGGCATGCAGCTGGAGCTGTATGTGTTGCGTTTCGAGAAGGAGCGCATGACGCTCCGCGTACCGACCAACAAGGTCGAATCCATCGGCATGCGCAAGCTTTCCAGCGACAAGACACTGAAGGAAGCGATGGAAACGCTGAAGGGCAAGCCCAAGGTGAAGCGCACCATGTGGAGCCGCCGTGCGCAGGAATATGAAGCGAAGATCAACTCTGGTGAGATTGTCCTTATCGCTGAAGTGACGCGCGACCTGTTCCGCCCGGAAGACCAGCCCGAGCAGAGCTATTCGGAGCGTCAGATCTTTGAAGCAGCAAGCTCGCGTCTCGCACGCGAACTGGCCGCAATGGAAAAGACCGACGAGCCCACCGCTCTCGAGAAGATCCTCGACGTGCTGAAAGAGCATGCTCCGCAGTATTACGAGAACACCGAAGACGCCTAAGCGCGCCTGAAAGTGTTTGAAGGGCCGTTCACCACGTGTGAGCGGCCCTTTTTTGTGCCTGAGCCGCGTCTGCCAGCGTCATCGCAGGCTCGACGAGCGGCTTTGCATGCATGTGCGTGCTTGTGTATTAGGATGGCAACACACAGTTGGAGGACTGAGACATGAATTTTGCCAAACTGGCTCGCCGCGTTGCTCCTATCGCAGCCCTGGCCGCCGCCACCGCACTTTCGGGCTGCGGCGATATGGATATCACGATCAACGGCGAAGAAGGTGTTCCGCTTTCCGAGCTCGACATGAGCGGTGATGCACCGACAGGCGTCGCGATGGGTGGTTCGGACAGTGTGGTCATCACCACCGGCGATGAATTCACTATCGATGTCGATGGCAGTGATGAAGCAGTCGAGCGCATGCGCTTTGTCCTGAGCGAGGGCTCCCTCGCAATCCTTCGCGACAATGAAAGCTCAAGCGGGGGTGGTAGTGCGACTGTGCTGATCACCATGCCTGCACCATCAATGCTGATCATGGGTGGGTCCGGTTCGATCGAAGCAGATACCATGGCAAGCAGTGCAGAGATTGTGGTCGGTGGATCAGGCTCGGTTTCTGTAACAAGCATCGAGGCAGATTCGCTTGAAGTCATGATCGGCGGCAGCGGTTCGGCCACAACATCGGGCACGGCAGATCGCCTCGAAGTGACCATTGGCGGCAACGGTTCGGCCAATATGGCGGACTTGCAGGTTGAACGTGCCGAAGTGAACATCGGCGGATCGGGAAGCGCGCGCTTTGCTTCGGATGGACGGGTCGAGGCCAATATCGGCGGCTCGGGCACTGTCTATGTGACGGGCTCCGCCTCTTGCGAAGCGAACACCATCGGTTCGGGAAGCCTCGTTTGCGAGGAAGCTGCCGAGACCGAAGAGGCTGTCGAAGAAGGCGCCTGACCGCAAATCCGTTGATTGACGAGCGTGGCGGGTTCACAAGGGGCAGGTTACCGCCTTCCCCGGAGAGCCCGCCATGTTTCGTTTTGCCCTTATTGCCACCCCCGCGTGCGCATTGCTGCTTAGCGGCTGCGTGGCAAAAAACCTAGTGGACGTCGCAACCCTACCTGTGCGCGGCGCAGCACAGGCGGCCGACTGGGCCACAACCAGCCAGGACGAGGCAGACCGCAATCGCGGTCGCGAACTGCGCGAACGTGAAGAGCGTATCGGAGAGCTATCTCGCGACTACGAGAAGCTCGCCGAAGACTGCAATGATGGTGATGACGATGCGTGCCGCGAAGCGGTGACGGTCCGGCGCGAGATGGACGAACTTATCGAATCGCTCCCCTCCGACCTTCCCGAAGACGACTAGGCAGCAAGAAGTTGCGCCAGACGACTTCAGGCTGCAGCGCGCTTCAGACGATCATTGATAGCGCGGCCGATCCCCTTTTCAGGAATAGGCGCAACCGCAATGCGCGGCTTGTCTGACTGTGCGGCAAGATGGAGCGCTTCGTAGATGCGCGCTGCTGCCAGATTGATGTCGGCGGCTTCGGACAGGTTGTACTGCCCCCCGATTTCCGCAAATCCGATCATGAACTCGTCGAATTCAGGCGCGCGGGCATTCAGACGCACAGGCTTGCCGGGTGAATAGTGGCTTTCGAGTTGCCCGGGTGCCTCGATCGTTGATCCGGTATACGGGATCGGTCGCGGCTTGCTCGTATCATCGTACCACACATCGTGCTGGTTCTGCAGATCGAAAGGACCGGGACGAAGCTCGACCCATTGCCTGTCTGGCCGTACCGCAACAATCGTCGATTCAACCCCGCGTGCGCAGGTCCCTCCATCAAGGATCAGATCGAGCCGCCCTGCTAGCGATTCCAGGACGTGGCCTGGATGGGTCGGGCTAATAAAGCCGCTGCGGTTGGCTGAGGGGGCAGCAAGCGGAAAGTCTATCAACGAGAGCAACTGGCGCATCACAGGGTGTTTCGGGACGCGTAAAGCAACGGTCGATAGGCCAGCGGTGACCGCAGCTGTGATCTGCGCATCCGGCTGTAACGGGAGAACAAGCGTCAACGGGCCGGGCCACCCGAAATCTGCCAGCAATCTGGCGTCCACCGTGTCGAATTTTGCAATCCCCTCGGCCTGTTCGATATCACGCACATGCACGATCAGCGGATTGAAGTCAGGGCGACCTTTGGCGGCATAGATCCTGGCCACCGCCTCTGCACTGTCGGCGCGCGCAGCAAGACCATACACCGTCTCGGTCGGCACGGCGACGAGCCCGCCGCCACGCAGGATTTCTGCGGCGCGCGCGATGCCATCGGCATCGGCCAGGATCGTCTCGGTTGTGTTGCCCATCTTAAGCCGCACTGGCCCCTGGCTACATAATGTCGGCAGGGTTGATCGCGCCTTCCTCGAACGCACGAGACGGATCACCCTGAAGCTGACGACGCGGCGGCAGACGCTCGCCCGAATTCCGGTCGATCGCCGGTGCGCCTTCAGACTGCGGATCGGTAACGCGCCAAATGATGTTGGCGGTATCATCGCTGATCAACAGAGCGCCGGTGCGATCCCACGCCACCCAGGTCGGGCGGCCTTTGGTTTCGCCATCGCCGACCAGGAAGCTCTCTAGCACGGGCTGTGGCAGCCCTTCAGGATTGCCGCGCTCGTCAAAGGCGACAAACACCACGTCATATCCCGAGGCTGGCTGGCGATTCCACGATCCGTGTCGCGCGATAAAGGCACCCCGCCCGAAGCGTTCGCTCAGGCGATCACCTTCAGCGGTAAAGACC
This sequence comes from Aurantiacibacter sp. D1-12, assembly GCF_028858515.1. Taxonomy (GTDB): domain Bacteria; phylum Pseudomonadota; class Alphaproteobacteria; order Sphingomonadales; family Sphingomonadaceae; genus Alteraurantiacibacter. Next base: position 97,793 of record NZ_JAPJZJ010000004.1, on the reverse strand, counting down.
ATACCGAGCGGCGCGGTATGCGCGCCCAAGGCATATTGCGGAGTGCGCGTGTATTCGGTGAGGAATTGCGGCATGGGCGCTTCCACCCGCTCGTCGAAAACGTCGTTGAAGTACACCCAGGGCCATCCGTAATGCACGCCGATGGGCACGTTAGTCATGTAATCGGGCACCAGGTCAGAGCCGAGCATGTCGCGCTCGTTGACCACCGTCCAGAGTTCACCGGTCCATGGGTTCCAGTCCATGCCGTTGGCGTTGCGGATGCCCGCGCCGAAGATGCGTGAGGAGCCGGATTCAAGATTGAATTCGTGGATGGCCGCGCGGCCTTCCTCGATCTCCATCCCCTGCTCGCCGATATTGGAGGCCGAGCCGACCGCGACATAGAGCCGCGTGCCCTCTTCGTTGAGAACGATGTTGCGCATCCAGTGGTTTCCGGCAGCAGGAAGCGTGCCGATCTGCTCGGCTTCGCCCCCTACCGACGGGGCGCCCAGTTCATAGTCGAAACGCAGCACCTCGTCGTGGTTGGCGATGTAAAGATTGCCATCATGCCAGGCGATGCCCGAGGGGGAGTCGAGATCTTCCTCGCGCAAGACGATCGTTTCCTCGGCCGTGCCGTCCTCGTCCGCATCGCGCAGCAGGACAAGCTGGTTGGGCGAAGGAACGGCAGCGCCGGCCTTTCTGAAGAGATAGTCCATGACCATCTGCACCAGCCAGTTGGTCTCTCCATCGGTTTCGGGCCGGTTCGTGAGCGTCACCAGCACATCACCATTGGGCAGCGTGTAGAGCACGCGGGGATGCTCGATCCCTTCGGCAAAACGGTTGACCACCAGGCCTTCTGCCGCGGTCGGTGCTTCGCCTTCCTCCCAGCCGATAGGCGTGTTGATCCCGACAGTGGGGATGGTCTGCGCATCGGGCTCCACCAGCACCGGATCGGGACCCGAGGTATCATCGAGCGATCTTTCGGAGATGTCCGGGCGAGCCAGCAGCCAAAGGATTCCGGCCGCGAGCAGAATAATAATAACGAGGGCGATGAGGATCTTTTTGAGAATTCGCATAAGGGCTGGATAAGCGAGGCGCGGCGGCTCGGCAATGGGGCTTTGCGCGCTGCTTCACGGTGCCTATATGGTGGCGATGTTCGATTTCACTCCCGATCCTGATGCCCCCAAGGCCGATCTCTACGCAACTCTCAACGAAGCCGCCGATGCTCTGACGCGTGACGAGCCGGACGGCGTTGCCAATATGGCCAACGTAGCAGCGCTGATGGGGGAATTCATCAGCGATACCAACTGGGTGGGCTTCTACCGCATGGTCGATGGCGGACTGGTGCTCGGGCCCTTTGTCGGGCGCCCTGCCTGTATTCGTATCCCGGTGGGAGTGGGTGTCTGCGGTGCCGCCGCCAAGGGTGAAACGCAGCTGGTAAAGGATGTACACGCCTTCCCCGGCCACATCGCCTGCGACGCGCGCAGCCAGTCCGAACTGGTCGTGCCGATCAAGCGTGATGGCGAAGTTGTGGCGGTGATCGACCTCGATAGCCCTTCGATCGGTCGTTTCGATGACGAGGATCGCGCCGGGATCGAGGCGCTCGCTACGCTGCTTTCGGACCGCATTTAGGCCCCTCTTCGCCCAACCCGTGATGCCCCGTAGTGGGACAAGCGGCGCGGCTCCCTTGGATTTCTGCGGATTACCTTGGTAAATATGGAGTTAACTGGGCTGCCGGCCCGACTCCGTATGAGGGATTACCGTAATGCCGATCCGTTCCACCCTGCTTCTGGCCAGCGCTGCTGCTTTGGGCCTATCGACACCCGCCATGGCGCAAGATGACCGCTATGCCGAAGCTCACACAGAGCATCATACCGGCGATCATGGTGGACACCATTCCGAGCATCATGGGAGCGAAACCACCTCAGTCGATGGCCGCTATGACGGAAACTGGGAAGGTAGCTGGGAAGACGAATCCACCTGGCACGGCGAATGGCGGGGCACCTATACCGACGAGTACGGCCAGGCCGTCGAAGCCGAATATCAGGGCGTGTGGGTGGGCGATGCCCATTTCATCAGCGACGATGGCCATGTTCTGCGCCACGATGGCAACAACTGGCACGCGCGCCACGGCAGCGGGCATCACGGCGGACGCTATCGTAACGCCCACGCACCGGGACTCGGCTACACGACCGAAGAACGCAACCGCTGGCTCGCCGAATGCCGCTATGTGATGGCAGGTGATGACTATTACGACGACGGTCGTCGTCGCGGACCCGATGGTGCGCTGATCGGCGGACTGCTGGGTGCCGTGGCTGGCGGCGTTGCTGGCAACCGTATCGCAGACGATAATCGCCTGCTTGGCACCGTTGTTGGCGCTGGCCTTGGAGGACTTGCCGGTGCGGCTATCGGTGATGCCATCGATGGTGACGGCGATAGCGACTATTACGAAGGCATGAACCGCGAGGAATTGTGGGCCGCGCGCTATTGCGAGGCCTATCTCGCGCGGCACGAAATGGGTGCCGGTTACGGATACGGCTACGGGCAGCCGATGATGATGGTGCCGGTTCGCGTGAGCGGTCACGGGCATCGCGCTCGCAACTGCCGTCGCTGCGAAGGCGAAACGGTGATCATTGAGGAAGAGATCATCGAGGTAGAACGTCGCCCTGCCCGCCGAGCGGTGCCTGCACCCCGCCCGCGCGGAGACAAGCGCACACCGATCAACTGATCGAGAAACGCCTCTTTAGCGGAGAGAAACTTGCGCCGCGCAACTTTTTGCGCGGCGTTTGTGTTGTTGGCTTATCAGATCCCGCCGCCAGTAAGTCTCTGACAGATAAGGTCTAATTGATCGAGTGTGCGGAATCGCACTGTGACCTGGCCCGACCTTGGGTCTTCATCGGTGGCGATCTTCACCGGTAGTCCTAGAAACTCCTCGAGATGGTTCTCGACCGCAGCAATATCGGCATCCTGCGCTGGATCGCGCGGTGGGCGCGCCTGGCGGCGTGTCGATGCTTCGCTGCCCGCGCGGCTTTTGCGAGCCAGTTTCTCGACCTCGCGGACCGAAAGGCGCTTAGAGACGGCCTCCTCGGCGATCTCTGCAGCCTTCTCTAGCCCGATCAGCGCACGGCCATGCCCCATATCGAGCCTTCCGGCTTCGAGATGATCGAGAACCGACGCCGGAAGCGACAGCAAACGCTGGAGGTTCGCCACATGGCTGCGCGATTTCTCGACCAGCGTGGCGATCTCGGCCTGTGTCATCTCCTCGAATTCAGCCAGGCGTGCATAGGCACGCGCTTCCTCGACCGGGTTCAGGTCTTCACGCTGGATATTCTCGATAAGCGCCAGCGCCATGACGTCGCGATCACCCAAGTCACGAACAATTGCTGGAATTTCATGGAGTTGTGCCTTCTGCGAGGCACGCCAGCGACGCTCACCCGCCACCAGCTGATATTTGCCCTTGCCCACCGGGCGGACAATCACGGGCTGGATCACACCGCGGGTCGAGATCGAGGCAGCCAGCTCCGAAAGCGCATCTTCGTCGAAATGACGGCGCGGCTGATCAGGGTGCGGCTCGATATCGGCGATAGCCAGGGTGGCGAGGCCATCTGCCGCTGTATCAGGCGTACTGCCCGAGCTGTCGTCATTACCGGGTGAAGGACGCTTCGTTGCTACCAAGGGCTCCTCGCGGCGTGCTTCGCCCAAAAGTGCGCCCAATCCCTTGCCGAGCTTGCGTTTGCGCGTTGAGGTCTCTTTCTCGCTCATGCTGCAACCCTTTCCTGCGGCAGGCGGCCAATCAGTTCGCGCGCCAGATCCATATAGGCCCTGCTCCCCATACATGCGTGGTCGTAAACCAGCGCAGGCAATCCGTGGCTTGGCGCCTCTGACAGGCGAACATTGCGCGGAATTACCGCTTCGAACACCAGATCACCCAGGCATTCGCGCACATCATCTGCCACCTGGTCGGTCAGGCGATTGCGGCGGTCAAACATGGTCAGGGCGATGCCAATGATGCCCAGATCGGGATTGAAACGCTGCTGAACCTGCTCAACCGTCTGCAAAAGCTGGCTGAGGCCCTCCAGAGCGAAGAATTCGCACTGCAGCGGCACCATCAGCGTATCTGCGGCACACAACGCGTTGAGTGTCAGCAGGCCCAACGAAGGCGGACAGTCGATAAAGCATATATCGTGCGCATCATGCTCTGCGAGAGCATCGCGAAGGCGGAAAGAACGCGCTTCGGCGCCAACCAGCTCTACTTCCGCCCCACTCAGGTCAACCGTTGCCGGAATCAGGTCGAGGCCCGGGATGGAGGAGGCAACGGTGCATTCCTCCACCGGAACCTCGTCAACCAGCAGATCATAGCTTGAGACATCACGCTGCGCTGCTGCTAGGCCCACGCCGGTCGAGGCATTACCCTGCGGATCCAAGTCGATCAGAAGCGTGCGCCAGCCACTCGCCGCCATTGCCGTCGCGATATTGATGGCGGTGGTAGTCTTGCCCACGCCGCCCTTCTGATTGGCTATGGCGATCACGATCATGGCGCTGGCTTCCCCTTCCCGACTAAAATGGCCGCCTCTGCATCCGTCTGCGATTGTTCCACGTGGAACATTTGCCTGGTTGCATGAGGTTGCTCCGACAATTCTTGCGCTGCCGAACGCCCTTTGGGCAACAGCCAAATGGTCGAGCGTGTGGAAAAACGGGCGGATAACCTGAGGAGTTTATCAAGCGGAGCGAAGGCGCGCGCAGTGATTACGCCAGTTTCACAGCTATCCACATGTTCGAGCCGCTTTCCGTGCACAGTGCAGTTCGATAGCCCGAATTCGCCCTTCACCTGCTCCAGCCACTCGAATCGTTTGCGGCGTGATTCGACCAGGCCGATGGGCATGTTTGGGCGCGCCAGAGCAAGGACGAGGCCGGGTAAACCTGGGCCCGAGCCAAGATCGAGCCAAGGCCCGACGCCATCCCCCGCGTAGTCAAGTAATTGCAGGCTGTCCGCCATATGGCGCTGCCACACGGTTTCGAGGCTAGCAGCCGACACAAGGTTCTGACGCGCATTCTCTTCTGCGAGCATCCCGGCAAAACGCTCGATACGCGCCATACCGTCTGCATCGCAGCGCGCTGCGCAAAATGCCCTCGCCTCTTCTTCGTTGGTGATCATGCCGCTCGATTACGACGCTTCGCGTGTACCAACAATGCCGCAAGTGCTGCCGGTGTAATTCCGCGAACCCGACCCGCCGCCGCCAGCGTCTCGGGCTTGGCTGCAGAAAGGCGTTCAACCATCTCGTTGGAGAGGCCAGGAACGTCGCCAAAGGGGAAATCGTCACCCAATGCCAAAGCCTCGCTGCTGCGCAGGTCGCGCAGTTCGGCTTCCTGCCGCGCGAGATACGGCGCATAAGCGGCGTCTTCGGCAAGCTCAGCCGCCAACGCGCTGTGCGGGTCGCAATCATCGGGGAGCCAAGGGGAAAGGACATCGAGCGGCAGATCGGGGAATGCCAGCCACTCCCGAACCGTCTTCTTCCCTGCGTCACGCTTTACGGGGAGTCCCGCGTCATTGAGATCCACTGCGGAGATTTCGGCATCAAGTGCCGTGTTCCACGTGGAACACTTATCCAAACGCTCGGCAAACCAGCGCGAGCGCTCCTCACCCACGCACTGCATTTCCAGAGCAATGGGTGTGAGCCGTGTTGACGCATTGTTGGCGCGGAGGCGAAGTCGATACTCTGCGCGGGCCGTGAGCATCCGATACGGCTCACTTACCCCATGCAGAGTGAGGTCGTCCATCATCACCGCCATGTATGAATTGGCGCGATCCAGAGCAGGTGCAGATACGTCTTTCACTGACGCTGCGGTATACATGCCTGCAAGAAGCCCTTGCGCAGCAGCCTCCTCGTATCCGGTCGTACCATTGATCTGCCCGGCACAGTAAAGCCCGGGGATTGCCTTTAGCTGTAGGTCCGTGCCAAGGGCACGAGGGTCGATATGGTCGTACTCGACTGCATAGCCGGGCACTTCCATCTCAACCTGCTCAAGCCCCTCCATGGCGCGCAACATGTTCAGTTGCACATCAACGGGGAGCGAAGTGCTGATCCCGTTGGGATAAACAAGGTGCGTGTCCAGCCCTTCTGGCTCGAGGAAGATCTGGTGCCCGTCCCTGTCTGCAAAGCGATGAATCTTGTCTTCGATCGAGGGGCAGTATCGCGGTCCTGCGGCATCGATTGCGCCGGTAAACAGAGGCGAGCGGTGGAGGCTCTCTGCGATAACCTCATGCGCCCGCGGGTTGGTGCGGGTGATCGCACAGAAGATCTGCGGATTGAGCCGCTCACGCGTCAGTGGAGACATGGTCCAATGGTCAGCGTCAGAAGGCTGCTCCTGCAACTGCGCCCAGTCGATGGTGCGCCCGTCGAGCCTTGGCGGCGTACCGGTCTTGAGACGCGCCATTGGCAAATCCGCTGCACGCAGCTGTTGCGCGAGTTTCTGTGCCGATTCCTCTCCGATACGCCCGCCTTCGAAGCGCTCCTCACCCCTGAAAAGCGTGCCGCCGAGAAAAGTACCGGTGCAGAGGATTACCGCCGCCCCGCGCACTTCACTGCCATCACCCAGCCGAATGCCAGCGGCGCGGCCATTCTCAAGGATGAGCTCCGCAGCCTCGCCCTCGATCACAGTCAGATTTTCCTGCGCAGCAAGCATTGATTGAACCGAGGCGCGGAACAGCTTTCGGTCGGCCTGAATGCGCGGACCATGGACTGCGCTGCCCTTCGACCGGTTGAGCATGCGGTAATGGATTGCCGCCGCATCGGCTGCGCGCCCGATCAAGCCATCGAAAGCATCAACCTCGCGAACCAGGTGTCCCTTGCCAAGACCACCAATCGCGGGGTTGCAGCTCATCGCACCAAGCTTCACGGCATCGAAAGTCACCAGCGCCGAGCGCACACCCATGCGCGCCGCAACCGCCGCAGCCTCGCAACCGGCGTGCCCGCCGCCAATAGTGATGACATCGAAATGCGTCATGCGTTGCCCGATACTGGCCATCATGGTTTGGGTCAAAAGACTTGTGGCGGGTCGAGATGTTCCACGTGGAACAACCCCTACTTCCCGATGCAGAATCGCCCGAATAGAGCGTCGAGGACATCTTCGGTCGAGGTCCGGCCAACAAGCGCATCTAACGCACGGCGTGCCTGCCGAAGATGCTCTCCCACCAGAAGTGGATCTGAAACTGAATCAAGCCGGTTAAGCGCCTCAACCACTTCTGCCAGTCGATCCCGCTGCCGCGCATTGAGAGCAGTAACACCGGGCTTCGGCATAGCTAATCGCGCTGCATCGATCAGGGCTTGCCGCAAGTCGCCCATGCCCTTGCCGCTCTTCGCCGAAATGCGATGGCGGGGTTTGGACTTGTGGTGACGATGGTCACGGTCACACTGCGCCTCAATCTCCCATGCGCCGTCAGGCCCCTCACCCTCCGCGCCGAGCCATAGCGTAAGATCGGCTTTCGCGATCTCAGCCGATGCACGCTCGATACCGATAGCTTCGATTGTGTCCTCACCCGGAGCACGCAGGCCGGCCATGTCGACGAATGTGAACGGTATTCCCGCCAGCGCCACCGATTGCGTAAGCACATCCCGCGTGGTGCCTGCGATTTCTGCAGTAATCGCCGCCTCACTCTCCACTAAAGCATTGAACAGAGTAGACTTTCCTGCATTTGGTGGTCCTGCCAGGGCAACGCGATAGCCCTCCTTGAGCGTTTCGGCGTGTGGGGCATCGAGCGCTGCGCGAATCTCTCCCGCCAATGCCGCAACCTCGGTGGCGAACGCCTCAGGCAAGGCCGCAACGTCATCCTCATCGTCGAAATCGAGCACTGCCTCGACCTGCGCCGACAGGACAAGAATCCGCTCACGCCAGCTCTCGACCTGTTGCGAGAACACGCCGCTCGCCATCTGCATGGCGCTGCGCCGCTGAATCTCGGTCTCTGCGGAAAGCAGGTCGGCGAGTCCCTCCGCTTCTGACAGATCGATCCGCCCATTGCCGAAGGCGCGGCGGGTAAATTCGCCCGGTTCCGCCTTACGGCACCCTTCGATCTTGCCGAGCGCTGCCTCGACCGCCGCAACCACTGCTCTGCCGCCGTGACAATGCAATTCACCCAGATCTTCCCCTGTCACGGACCTGGGTCCCGCAAAGAAGATGACCAGTCCATCGTCGAGCGTTTCACCGGAAGCATCTCGAAACATCGCCCGTTTCACCACCCGCGGCGCGGGTACTGATCCGGTCAGCGTCTCCAGCGCAGCGCGTGTCTGCGGCCCGGTAATACGGATAACGCCGATCCCCGCGGGCGGCGCGCCGCTCGACAATGCGAAAATCGTGTCCATCGTTTTGGTGCTAGTCGCCCTTGGCTTTCTTGCCCGATGCGGCGCCGGCATTCTTGCTGACACCTTCCATAAAGCTCTGGAACATCTGCATGCCCATTTGCCCCATCGGTGCAAGCTGCTTGGCATATTGCTCGAGCTGTTCGGTGCTGGAGGCGCCCTGCATCGCCTTCGTGACGCTTTCGATATAGATCGCATTGGCCTGCTCGACATCGGGCAGCCCCATAAATTCGCGCGCCTCAGCGGGCGTGCATTCGATCTCGATGTTCACTTTCATATTCGGACACCTTTTCTGCGCGGCTGCATCCTGTAGCATAGCCAGGCGAATTTGCAGCGAGAGACTATATGAGCGAGACAGCGAGCATTTCCACCCTTTCGGGCGACAACACCTTCAGCGCCTACGTCGCGCGTCCTGATGGCCAGGCCAAGGCAGCAGTGATCGTCATTCAGGAAATTTTCGGCGTGAACGCGGGTATCCGCCAGAAATGCGACAAACTGGCAGCCAATGGCTATATTGCGATTGCTCCCGACCTCTTCTGGCGCTTGCAGCCCGGGATCGAGCTCGATCCCGACGTAGAGACAGAGTTCCAACAAGCGCTTGGATGGATGGGAAAGTTCAATCAGGATCAGGGTGTCCGTGATATCCAGGCGACAATCAACTTTGCGCGCGAACAATCGCGCGGAAAGAAGGTTGGCGCGGTGGGCTACTGCCTTGGCGGTCGCCTTGCGTTTATGACTGCGGCGCGCACCGATATTGATGCCAGCGTCGGCTACTATGCCGTGGGTGTGGATGGCTTGCTGGGTGAGAAGGAGGCTATCGCCAACCCGCTAATGCTGCACATTCCGACCGAAGACGGCTTTGTTCCTGCTGAAGTGCAGAAAGTCATGCATGACGCGCTGGACGATCACACCAAGGTCACACTGCATGACTACGAAGGTCTCGATCACGGATTCGCAACCGAGATCGGCCAGCGCCGCGATGAGACAGCTGCCAATCTCGCCGACAGCCGCACCTCTGCTTTCTTTGCCGAGCATCTGGCATGAGCCGCGCAGTCCCCGAAGCGATCGCCACGCTTCATGCCGTGGTTGAAGGCAAGGCCGAGCCAATGGCGCTGGCGGAATGGATCGCTGATGACGCCGTGTTTCACTCCCCCGTCATGCATACGCCGCAGGAGGGTAAGTTTCTTGTGATGCAGTATCTAGGCGCCGCCCTGCAGATGTTCGCCCCGCACGGCTTTACCTATCGGCGTGATGTCATCGACGGCTCCAACTGCGTGCTCGAATTCACCGTGGAGATGGACGGCGTGCACGTGAACGGCGTTGACATCATCACGCTCAATGATGATGGAAAAATCAGTGAATTCAAGGTGATGATCCGCCCACTCAAGGCGATCGAGAAGGTGCGCGAGACGATGTTAGCGATGCTTCCATCGCGGTGAAATATAATTTCATGATTCGAATCGGATCGATTCGAACTTTGAAATGGAATCTTCGAGTCGTGTAGTGTAGTCTATCGGTGGAGGATCGAGAGATGCGCGATCAATCGGAAGCAAACTACCGTTGGTTCAAATCCAACCTAACCAAGCTCTTGGCCAATCACAGAGGTGAGCATGCCCTCCTGCATGACGAATCTGTCGACGAGTTTTTCGCGACAAGTTTGGAAGCAATTATGGCTGGAATGAAGCGCTACGGAGAAGGCAACTTCTCAGTAGAGCCCGTTGATGATGCCGTCGAAGATCTCGGATTCTACTCGCATGTTAGTTCAGCACTGCGAGCTTGATCAACATCGGCTAATTCTGCCTACAAATATCACAAAACCATTGCTTACCAACGGTGCCCTAGTAGCGGGCTATTCGAAGCAACAATACCGAGCGCTGATCGATACTGGCGCGCAAAGAACTGTGCTTTCGCGGAGCGTGATTGCGAACGAAGAACTCGTGCGAATTGGTCACATGGAGTTTGCTGGCCTCCATGGCCCACGAACTCACACCCGATATCTCGCCTCGATAGGGCTATGGGCAACCAGAGTAGAAGGTGGCGCTACCACTCACCCAAACAATCCCAGCGAACTAACACTCTTCCAGCTCGAGACGCCATTTGAGGTCGTCGACATGGAGGACAATCAGAACTTCGACCTAATTCTGGGCTTCGACGTTCTCAAACTCTTCAGCTTCAGTTTCAAACATGAAACTAAGCAGTTCGAGATCACGCTCAAACCCTAGCCCAATCCTACTGGTTCATCGTCTCGAAGAAGTCTTCGTTGGTCTTCGAATCCTTCATCTTGTCGAGCAGGAATTCCATCGCATCGACCGTCCCCATCTGCATCAGGATACGGCGCAGGACGTACATCTTGCTGAGCGTTGCCTGATCCACCAGCAGCTCTTCCTTGCGGGTGCCGGACTTGCCGACATCGAGCGCCGGGAAGATGCGCTTGTCCGAGACCTTGCGGTCGAGGACGATTTCGCTGTTACCCGTACCCTTGAACTCTTCGAAGATCACTTCGTCCATGCGGCTGCCGGTATCGATCAGCGCGGTAGCGATGATGGAGAGCGATCCGCCCTCTTCGATGTTACGCGCGGCACCGAAGAAACGCTTCGGACGCTGGAGCGCATTGGCATCGACACCACCCGTCAGCACCTTGCCCGAGCTCGGGACAACGGTGTTGTAGGCGCGGCCGAGGCGTGTGATCGAGTCGAGCAGGATCACAACATCCTTCTTGTGCTCGACCAGACGTTTGGCCTTTTCGATCACCATTTCAGCAACTTGCACGTGACGCGAAGCAGGCTCGTCAAAAGTCGAGCTGATCACTTCACCGTTCACGCTGCGCTGCATGTCGGTGACTTCTTCCGGACGCTCGTCAACGAGCAGAACCAGCAGGAAGACTTCTGGATGGTTGTCGGTAATCGCCTTGGCGATGTTCTGCAGCAGTACCGTTTTACCCGTGCGCGGCGGAGCAACGATCAGCGCGCGCTGACCCTTACCCTGCGGCGAAATCAGATCGATCACGCGCGCCGACTTGTCTTTGACCGTCGGGTCTTTGGTATCGAGGTTGAGCCGCTCGTCCGGATAGAGCGGGGTGAGATTGTCGAAGTTGGTGCGGTGGCGCACAGCATCGGGATCTTCGTAGTTGACCGCCTTGAGCTTGGTCAGCGCGAAGTAGCGCTCGCCATCCTTGGGCGCGCGAATTTCACCTTCGACAGTGTCACCCGTGCGCAGGCCCATTTTGCGGACCTGGTTGGGCGAGACGTAGATATCGTCCGGTCCGGCGAGGTAGTTCGCTTCGGGCGAACGCAGGAAGCCGAAGCCGTCCTGCAGCACTTCGATCGTGCCGATGCCGAGGATTTCCTCGCCCTCTTCAGCGACCTCTTTGAGGATCGCGAACATCAGATCCTGGCGGCGCATGGTCGATGCGCCTTCGACGCCCATATCTTCGGCCATCGAGACAAGCTCTGCCGGCGTCCGCTCTTTCAGTTCTTTCAAATGCATAGTGTATTTTCCGTATTCGGTGGGCCGATTGGCCTTTGGGGAAGCCGGCAGGTCATCGTGGGCTTGGAGAAAGCAGACCCTGCTCGCCTGTGTTCAGCGAGTCTGTTGCCGGTAATGGAGACCGCAATATGCCTGCGCGGCAAAGCGGTCAATTCGTGATTTGCAACTGGCGCGCCGGTGAACCGGAAATCAGAACGGTTTGACGACAACCAGGATAACAATGATCGCGAGCAGCACGCCCGGGATCTCGCCAAACAGGCGCAATTGCTTCTCGGTCAGCGGGCGCTCGCCACGCAGCATCGCCTTCGCCTTTGCCACCATCCAGCCATGATAGCCGGTGAGCAACAGGACAAAGAGCAACTTGGCGTGGAACCAGCCTTGCGTGTGTGCACCGATGGCGGACATGAGCGCGAGACCCAATACCCAAACCACGATCAGGCTGGGCGTCAGGATAATCTTGCGCAACTTGCCCATCCGGTCTGCCCATTGCACATGTTCGGGCGTATCCACCCCATAGGAATGCAGATAGATCATCTGGCGTGGCAGAATGAACAGACCCGCCATCCAGAACACCATGAAAATGATGTGTCCGGCCTTCAGCCACGCGTAGATTGTTAAGAGATATTCCTGCATCGCCAGTGCGCTTTACGCGCTCTCTTGCCCACGAACAACCGCCAGTAGGCGATCGACGTTCTCGATAGGCGTGGTCTTGTCGATTCCGTGACCGAGATTGAACACATGGGGTCGCTCGCTGAAAGCGTCAAGGATGGCCCTGGCATGGGTATCCAGGGCCTCCCCCCCCGCCAGCAGCTGCATCGGGTCACAATTGCCCTGTACAGGCATGTCAGCAGGCAATTGCGCGTTGATCCACACCGGGTCGGTGGTTTCATCAATACCGACCGCATCGACGCCCGTCTCGCGCGCATAGGCTGGCAGCTTGGCTCCCGCCCCTTTCGGAAAGCCGATGACGGGAATGCCCGGTCGCGCTTCATGGATGGCTGCGGCCAGCCGCGCGTTGGGGGCGATGACCCATTTCTCGAACTGCGCGGGGCTGAGTGAACCCGCCCAGCTGTCAAACAACTGCACCGCTTCAGCGCCCGCATCGATCTGTCCGATGAGATATTCCAGGCTCGCCGCCTCGATCGCATCGATCAGCGACTGGAACGCTGCCGGATCGCGATAGGCCAGCGATCGGGTCGCGCCGTGATCCTTCGATCCCTGCCCCGCCACCATATAGGTCGCCACAGTCCAGGGTGAGCCGATAAAGCCGAGCATGGTGACATGATCATCAAGCTGCGCCTTGCACAGCTCCACCGTTTTCCAGACCGGCTCGAAATGGTGATAAGCCTTCTCGAGGCTCTGCCATGCGCCATCGACGAGCGGTGGTGCTAGCCGCGGACCTTCGCCTGCTTCGAACCACAGGTTCTGCCCCAGCGCGTGCGGCACGATCAAAATGTCGGAGAACAGGATGGCCCCATCAAAGTCGAAACGGCGCAAAGGCTGCAAGGTGACCTCTGCTGCCGCCTCGCTATCATAGACCAGCTCGAGGAAACCGCCCTTGCTCGCCCGCAGCTCACGATACTCGGGCAGATAGCGGCCTGCTTGCCGCATCAGCCAGACCGGACGCCTTTCGGTTCGCGTTCCGCGCAGGTTTTCAAGCAGTGATCCGGGCATCCTGGAAGGGTCCAATCCAATAAATAAATATATTAATAGAAGGATTCTGATGTTTGTTGGGCCTGTGGATTGCGGGGAAATCGCGCAATCACCGGAATCCTTCCATGAGACTGTGGTGGAATCCGCGCATCGACTCGTTGGTCTTCCGCGTCAAGCAAAGCTTCTCCCCGTTACTCACAGCCTGCGGAAAGAATCCGGCTTGTGCGGATTTCCCTGCGCGCGAATCAGCCGGGAGCGGGGGTGGAATTGCATCACCATCTTGTCCGCAATTCTCTCCCGTGGTTTATGCAGCCACATATCCACATGGCCAAGCTGCACCTCCACCTCCTGTCCGACTCCACCGGTGAAACGCTGGAGATGATCGCCAAGGCTGCGCTCGCGCAGTTCGACGATAGCGATATCAAGCGTCATTTCTGGCCGATGGTGCGCTCGCGCCAGCACCTTGACCGAACAATCGACGAGTTCAAGGCCAATCCCGGATTGGTTCTGTATACACTGGTGAATGCCGATATCCGCGAGCAGTTGGAAGAGCGATGCCGGGCTTTGGGCATCGACCATGCCGATGCACTGGAGACGATTACCGAAGCGCTCGAAAAGCAGCTAGGCCAAGCCGCCAAAGGTCGTCCGGGTCGCCAGCACAAGATGGACGCAGCCTATTTTGCTCGCGTCGATGCCATCCAATTTACTATCGCGCATGATGACGGGATTGGGTGGGAGAACTGGGAAGAGGCCGACATTGTCCTCGCGGGCGTATCGCGCACATCGAAGACGCCGACCAGCATCTATCTCGCCAACCGTGGTTTCAAAGTGGCCAACATCCCCCTGGTCGTAGAAAGCCCGCCGCCTGATACGCTCTACCGTCTCAAGCACCCGATGGTTGTCGGCCTTACCACGGCGCCGCAGCGGCTGGTGCAGATTCGTCGCAACCGGCTGCTCTCGCTGAATGAGAACACCGAGACATCCTATGTCGATGAAGAGCGGGTGAAGAACGAGGTGGCTTTTGCCCGCCGCATGTTTGCCGACAACAGCTGGCCGGTGATCGACGTAACACGCCGCTCTATTGAGGAAACGGCGGCGGCGGTCATCCGTATCTATCAGGAGCGTGAAGGTCGCGATGTCCCGCCAGCCGTGGGACCCAAGCCGATATGATCGTGCTCGCATCCAAGTCCGCTTCTCGGCAGACGATGCTGCGTGATGCAGGCATCGCCTTTGAAGCCCGCCCCGCCGATCTCGATGAACGCGCGATCGAGGCCTCGCTGGAAGGTGCAGCGCCGGGAGACATCGCGCTCGCACTGGCAGAGGCCAAGTCGCTCGCGGTGGACGAGCCGCTCGTGCCGGTGCTGGGCTCGGATTCGCTGGTTGTCGTTGACGGCAAGCGGTTCGACAAACCGACCGACAAGGACAATGCCGCCGAACATCTGCGCTTCTTTTCGGGCAAGGTGATGGAGCTACATTCTGCTGCTGCCCTGGCGCGCGGTGGAGAAGTGGTGTGGAACCATGCCGCGCTTGCTCGCTTGCATGTGCGCGAACTTTCGGAAGGCTTCATCGAAAGCTACCTTGAGCGCGAGTGGCCGGAAGTCGGCTACTGCGTTGGCGTCTTTCGGATCGAGGCGCTGGGCGTCCAATTGTTCGAGCGGATCGAAGGCGACAATTTCACCGTGCTGGGCATGCCCCTGCTCCCCGTGCTGGGCGCGCTGCGTGATATGGATGAGCTGCCGAAATGAGCCAGCCCTACGCAGAGGTGATCGGTGATCCGATTGCACAATCGAAATCGCCGCTCATCCATAAGTACTGGCTGGAAAAGCTCGGGCTCGACGCCGACTACCGCGCGCACCATGTGACGCCGGAAGAACTCGCCGACTACATCGCTGCACGGCGCGAGGATCCTGACTGGCGTGGGTGTAATGTCACGATGCCGCACAAGCAGGCGGTAGTGGAACATCTCGACCGGCTGGAAATTGGCGCCGAGCTAGTGGGGGCGGTGAACACGGTGACGCGGCGCCACAATGGTGCACTGATCGGGACGAACACCGATGTTGAGGGTTTCCTCGAGCCGCTGCGCGAGCGGCTGGCAGACAAGCACTACTTCCGCATGGCGCGCATTCTCGGCACGGGCGGCGCGGCCAGAGCGATTGCTGCGGGGCTGGCCGAACAGGGCTTCACGCTGGTTATCGCCGGACGGAGCGTTGGCAAGGCGCGCGCTTTGCTCGAGGCGATTGATCCCGAGGGCCAGCATCACGCCGCACCGCTCCAGCACTTTGCCGAGCCGACCGATTTTGCCTTCGATGATCGCGAGGGCTGTCTCGATCTGGTGGTCAACGCGACTTCGCTTGGCATGGAAGGGCACGAACCACTTGCATTCGACATGTCCCATGCGCCGCCGGGAAGCGTCTTTTATGACGCTGTCTATCATCCGCTCGAAACGGACTTGCTGAAACGCGCTGCGGAAGCGGGTTTTGGCACAATCGATGGCTTGTCGATGCTCATCGGACAGGCTGCCATCGCGTTCGAGCGCTTCTTTGGTGCGTGCCCTCCACGCGAAGACAGTGACGCGGAACTGCGCCGGATACTGACGTCATGACCGCACCGGATCGTCCTTTCATTCTCGGCCTCACCGGCTCCATTGCGATGGGCAAGAGCACCGTTGCGGCGATGTTCGCCGACTGCGGTGTGCCGGTATTTGATGCCGACGCCGAAGTCCGCGCGATGCAGAGCCCCGGCGGCGAGCTGCTGCCGGCAATCGAAGCGGCGTTTCCCGGCTCGACCGGGCCCGATGGGCTCGACCGGGCTATGCTTGGTTCGATCGTGTTTGCCGACAAAGATGCCCTGGCACGGCTCGAAGCTATTGTGCATCCTGCTGTCGCCAAACGCCGGGAAGCGTTCCTGGCTGACCATTCGGAAGCGCCGATTGTGCTGTTCGACATCCCGTTGCTGTTCGAAAAGACCGGAGAGGACACGGTCGACGCGGTAGTAGTCGTGTCTGCTCCCGAAGACATCCAGCGAAAGCGCGCTCTTGCTCGTGAAGGCATGACGGCGGAAAAGTTCGAAGGCATTCTTGCCAGCCAATTGCCCGACGCTGCCAAGCGTGCCCGCGCCGACCATGTCATCGACACCGGCACTACGCTCGCCGAAACGCAAAAGGCAGTGGAGGACCTGGTGGACAAGCTCTCAGAGGACTTGCGCGATTAGCCCAGCGCGCGCGATAGACTACCCATGCGCGAGATCATCTTCGATACCGAAACCACCGGTCTTGATCCCAAGACCGGAGATCGCATGGTCGAAATCGGTTGCATCGAGATGGTCAACCGGGTGCTCACGGGCGAAAGTTTCCACGCCTATTACAATCCGGAACGCGACATGCCGGCGGAAGCCGAGAAGGTGCACGGCCTTTCTGCGAGCTTCCTGTCCGACAAGCCGCTGTTCAAAGACGGTGCGCAGGACCTTCTGGCGTTTCTTGGTGATGCCCCGTTGGTGGCGCACAATGCGCAGTTCGACTTTGGCTTCCTCAACTACGAGCTGGAGACGCTGGGGCTGGAGCCGGTCAGCCATGATCGCATGGTGGACACACTAGCGATCGCCCGTCGCCGTCATCCGGGGGCCAAGCATTCGCTCGATGCGCTGTGTTCGCGTTATGGCGTGGATCGCTCGCACCGCGTGTTGCACGGGGCGCTGCTGGATGCCGAACTGCTGGCGCAGGTCTATGTCGAGCTTATGGGCGGACGCCAGATCGGCCTTCAGCTCGCGGCCGACAACACTCAGGAAGAGCGTGTTGAAACCGCCGTGTTCGCTCCGAAAACGGGCGAGTACCGCGCCCCGCGTCCACACGCTGCCAACAAAGAAGAACTTGCGCGACATGCCGCATTTCTGGAATCTTTGGATTCTCCGCTCTGGACCTCGTGAGTCGCACTCCCCACATAGAGCGGAACTAGGAAGCTTACCCAGGAGAACCCCCCTTATGGATATTCGCGTGTCGGGACATCAAGTCGATACCGGTGTAGCGCTGCAAGAGCATGCATCAGACCGCCTCAACGGCATCGTCGACAAACATTTCAGCCGCGCGATTTCATCCTCGGTTACCTTCGGAAAGGCGCCGGCGAGCGCTTTTGCCGCCGATATCGTTCTGCATGTGAATCATGGCCTTATCCTGAAAAGCCACGGTCAGGCACATGATGCGCACGTTGCGTTTGACCAGGCAGCGGACAAGATTGAGAAACAGCTTCGTCGCTACAAGCGTCGCCTGAAAGACCGGCACGAACAGGCTGCCCATGCGGTGGCGGAAGAAGAAGCTGCCTATACGATCTTCGCGGGCGAAGAGCCCGAGAGCGAAGCGGTTGTCGAAAACGATTCGCCACCGATCATCGCTGAAACACGCATCGATGTACCCGAAGTCAGCGTGTCAGACGCGGTGATGCTGCTCGATTTGCGCCACACAAATGCGCTGTTTTTCAAAAATGCTGGCACTGGCAGACATAATATGGTCTACCGCCGCGACGATGGATCGATCGGATGGGTCGAACCGTCCTGATTTTCGCCGCATTATAGCGTTAGCGGAAAGCAAACCAGAAACTTCAACCGTTCCTGCTCGCTGAGCGCCCAGAAGGGTCGCGGAGGCATTAGCAGGGATGTGAAACGATAAGAGCAATGAATTCCAATTTTGTTTTGAAGCCTGAATCGGTTGCTTTGACGAGTGCCGAAACAAAGCGTGAAATTCTCGAACTGGTTGCGCAGACCTTTGCCAAGGCGTGGGATCTCGACGCATCACTGGTGCTTGAACATCTTGAAGAGCGTGAGAACCTTGGCAGTACCGGATTTGGCCGCGGTGTTGCCATCCCGCATGCGCGTTTTCCTGGCATCAATCGTCCGATTGCAACTGTCATCAAGCTCGAAAAGCCGGTCGACTTCAATGCGGCAGACGGATTGCCTGTCGATCTGGTGTTCGGGCTCCTGTCTCCGGAAAGCTGCGGCGCAACCCATCTCCACGCACTGGCAGCGGTTTCGCGCCTGATGCGTGATGAGCGGATGCACGATGCGCTATCGGATGCACCCACGGCTGAGGCGCTTTACAGCCTCGTCAATAATGTGACGGACCGTGACGCCGCCTGATACTGGCGGTGATGGCGGGCAAACGGCCCATTTTCGCGCGCTGGAGCAGCTCTATGCTTCTGCGCCGATTAACGCATTGTTTGAATCGCGGCTGGAAATAGCCGAGCCTGGTCGCTCGCGCATTACCTTCACTGCGAGTGAGAAGCATTTCCACGCTGCTGGTGCGGCGCACGGCACGCTTTATTTCAAGATGCTTGATGATGCTGCTTTTTACGCGGCAAACTCGCTGGTGTCGGACCGATTTCTACTCACGACGGGCTTCAATCTCCATTTCACCAAGCCTATTCGTGGCGGAACCGTGATTGCGGAGGGGCGCTGGGTCAGCGGGAAACGCCGTGTCTTTATCGCAGAAGCGCATCTGATGGATGAAGAGGGCGACGAGATTGGGCGTGGGACAGGTACTTTCATGCGCTCCCACATCGCGCTCTCGGGTCTGCCCGGATATCACCAACCGGAGTGATTCCCTTGGATGTCAAAAATGGATGATCGCATCCCCGTCCATCTGGAGGTGACTGGCCTTATCCGCGCCGTGCAGGCCGAAGGCGGCTTTGCAACGGTGCTGGCAAAGGGTGAACCCGACGCCGGGACATTAATGATTATATGTTGCGAAAATGGAACAAAATTGCGCGCTTACGAAAGAATGCCGCAACTCGATGGCACGCGAACCTGGTCGCTCTCAAAAGAGCAAGATACTGATAATAAGTCAGATTTTAGTGATTTTATGGCCCGTAGGCAACGGCAGGATAGCGACCTCTGGATTCTTGAGCTGGATGTCGCAAATCCAGAACGTTTCATCGGAAACTAACTTCACAATAATTGACACTCAACAGTTTGTCGCTATCTGGCCCGCGACCTTCCGGAAAGCGTATGTTGTTTAGTCACCGCAATGCGGCGGTGCCTTGCAGCGCGCAGACGGGGAGTTGACCTGCAGGTCCCCATTGGGATGGGCAGCGGTATAGAGACGGCACCAGGAAGTTCGCCGCAACCGCAGATCTGCTTTGGTCGCTCACCGCCGTGAGTTAAGGGATCGATGAAGATTACTTGGAAACGGGCTGGGGCCCTCGCCCTGGTCAGCACTGTGATTGCGAGCAGTTTCGGTACCGCCACCAGCGGCGCCATCGCACAAGACCAGACCGTTCCGGCAGCTGCCGAACAGGTCGCAACAGATTTTGAAGCACCGCAAGACGCCGCCGAACCGCAAGTCCGGTTTGTTGCCAGCGAAGTGGTGCAGGATGTTCCGGAAGAGCCGGAAGTCCAAACCGTTGACGCAGCATCGCTCCGCGATCTCGTCGCAACCGTCGACACATCGGGTGAAATGTCGCGCGAAGTGATGTGCCTGGCACAGGCCGTCTACTTTGAATCGCGCGGTGAACCCCTTGATGGCCAGCTGGCCGTGGCGCGCGTGATCATCAACCGTGCGGAAAGTAACCGCTTCCCGGACGATTATTGCTCGGTCGTGACCCAACGTTCGCAGTTCTCCTTCGTGCGCAACGGTCACATTCCTACCCCGAACGCAGGTTCATCGGCATGGGGCCGCGCCAAAGCGATCGCCCGCATTGCACACCGCGACATGTGGGAAAGCGAGGCCGACGACGCGCTTTATTTCCACGCTACGCATGTGCGCCCAAGCTGGGCCCGCCGCATGACGACGCGTGCGCGCATCGATAATCATATTTTCTATCGGTAGTTTGTTTTGCGAAAGCGCCTCCGCGCTTTCGTCCTCGCTAGATGCGCAGGCAAGCTGCGCCCGCTGCGGGCGGGCAGTCGCCCTTACCCTCGGCTAAGCGCCGAGCGAGCTCCGCGACATGGTAGCTGGCGTGGAATGGTATCGGGCGCGACTAGCGACCGACAGAGCCCGACCGGGCGACCGCAGGTGCCGCGCACCCTGAGCTTGCCGAAGGGTGAGCGAATAGCACCGAGGACGAAGCTGCGGATGCAGCTTCATGAGACAAACAGCTCCTAATCTCTAATCTCTACCCAGATTGGCGCGTGATCGCTGGCCTTTTCCCGGCCGCGATGGTCCTTGTCGACGCCAGCTGCGACCAGCCGGTCTGCGGTCTGGGGTGACAGGAGTAGGTGATCGATGCGGAAGCCGTGATCGCGCTGCCACGCACCGGCTTGATAGTCCCAATAGGTCCAGACCCCACCACGTGGGTTCAATGTGCCTAGTGCATCGGTCCAGCCATCGTTGAGAATACGCGAGTAAGCTTCGCGCGACTCAGGCTGCATCAACGCATCGCTCGCCATCGCTTGCACCGACCAGACATCATTATCGCGCGGAATTACATTGAAGTCGCCCACAACGACCGTCGGAATTTCCTGCTCGAGCAATTCGCGCATGCGCGCTCGCAGCAACTCCATCCACGCTAGCTTGTAATCGAACTTTGGCCCGGGACGTGGATTGCCATTGGGCAGGTAGAGATTGACAACGCGCACGCCGTTCACATCGGCCTCGAGATAGCGCGCCTGCTCGCCTTCGCCTTCCTTCGGGCCATCAATGCCAAGGCCGCGCTTGACCTCAACAGGTTCCTGGCCATCGACCAGGATAGCTACACCGTTGAAGCTCTTCTGCCCGTGCCAGATAGCCTTGTAACCGAGCTCTTCGAATTCGGATGCCGGGAAGTTCTCGTCTTGTGACTTGATCTCCTGCAGGCAGGCAACCGTTGGCCTCGTCTCCGCAAGCCATTCCTTCAGGCGCGGCAGACGCGCCTTGATACCGTTGATATTGAAACTGGCGATCTTCATCGCCGCTGACTTTAGATGCCGAAGCTGGAACCGCAACCGCAACCGGCAGCGGCATTCGGATTTTCCACCCGGAAAGCCGCACCGCCGGGTGATTCGACGAAATCTACGACGCTTCCGGCAACCAGGTCGAGGCTCACGGGATCGACTACCAGTTTCACGCCTGAGGTCTCGCTTACCGAGTCATCATCTTCGGGCTCGCCAAGATCGAACTTGTACTGGAAGCCGGAGCAACCCCCTCCTTCAACCGAAAGGCGCAGGATAGCAGGTCTACCCTGCTTCTCGGCGATAGCGGCAACGCGTGCTGCAGCATTTTCGCTCAAGGTAAGTCCGGATGTCATGGGTGCGATGTAGGGAGCCTGCGCCCCGGCCTCAAGCCGAAGTGATATATTCGCGCATCTGTTCGGCTTCCGCCTCGATCATATCCATCCGGTATTTCACCAGATCTCCAATCGAAACGAACGCGATCATCCGCTCGCCTTCTACTACGGGCAGGTGGCGAATCCGGCGCTTTGTCATCATGGACAGCGCTTTCAGAACATTGGCGCCGGGATCGATGGTGATGGCAGGTGATGTCATCACTTCACCTACTGCCTGATGCAGCACATCTGCTCCATCGCGCGCTACGCAATAGAGCAGATCGCGCTCCGAGAAGATTCCGACGACGCTCTCCCCTTGCATCACGGGCAATGCGCCGATGCGCTTCTCGGCAAGCAACCCTGCAGCATGCTGGACACTGTCCATGGGTGTGCAGGACAATACCGCTTCATTGCGATTGGCGATGAGGTTGGCGATGGTCATGGCTGCGCTCCTTGGTCCCTATGCGATGAATATGACACGAAAGGCGGGCAACCGCCAGATCGGGACTATTCGCTGCATTGCATCGACCGCGCGCAAGGGGCATGAGCGCGGCCATGATACGCAAATCGCCTTTGGATGATCCCGAAACCGCAGCCCATGCATGGGCGCGATACCGGCGACTGATGCGCTTCATGATGGGGCTGACGCTGGGTGTCGTCATCATTGCGCTGGCCATCATCTACAAGCAGGTCGAGGACGTATCGCCCCACGTCTTTATTGCGGCCGCGCTGGGCATCGGATTTTCAATGCTTCTGATGAGTGCGCTGATGGGTCTGGTATTTCTTTCGAACGGTACCGGGCACGACGAATCCGTCGACAACTCGCTGGACGATCTCGATCCCAACAATCGTCGCTAAACAGGCGGGTTCAGCATGAACTGCTCGACCGGCTTTCCGCCGATCAGGTGCTCCTGAATGATTCGCTCGAGCACTTCTTCGGTACAGGAGTGGTACCAGACGCCATCGGGCTGGACGACGGCAACCGGGCCGGCTGCGCAGACCTGCAGACAATCGGCCTTGGTCCGCTGGACGCCGCCGCCGCAGACGAGACCGAGCTCTTTCAAGCGCCGTTTGAGATATTTCCAGGCGCGCTCACCAACCTCTCGCTGGCAGCATTTCTGCTTTTCGGACATCGCGCAGATGAAAATATGGCGCTCGGCACTGACCGCGCCGACCTTTGTCAACGCAGCTTCGGCTCTCGCGATTTCTTCTAGGGAATGAGGCAGGGTTAGCGCTTTTTGCCCGCGATCCGGGCGATTTCGGCCTTCACGAGCTGCTCCACCATGTCGGGCAGGTTGGCATCGAGCCATTGCGCAAGCATCGGGCGAAGCATTTCACGCACCATGCCTTCGAGCGAGGTTTCACCCGACCGGACAATCTGCGGCTTGGCAGGCGGTTCGGACAGCATCGAAAGCGCGGCGAGCGATTTGCGCATGGCATCGGCCGCCTGATCATTGGTCAGCGAAGCATCGACTTCCGCAGCTTCCTCTTCCTCGATTGGTGCACCGGCTTCGCTGAGGTCGAGAATTTCGTCCGCGTCATCATCCGCAGAATCGAGCGCAAAAGCGCTGCGTTCAAGCGGCGACACAACCGGCGATTTGCGCGGCGAAGGAGACTTTTCCTCCTTCACCGAATCGCGATCAATCACTCGCTTGATCGATTCGAGGATTTCCTCGACCGACGGTTCGCCTTCCTGACGCATCTAGTCCCCCGATGGTTCGTTAACCGATATCTCACCATGTTGCGCCGGGATGTCAACGGTGCGTGAGCTTGTGGCAACGGGCTGCGGGTCACGCTGCCAATCCCAGATGATCCCGCGCACGCGATCGTAATTGTCGATGGGATTGTATAGCGGACCTTCGTCCTCCAGCCCCAGATCGCGCGCTTCGGCACGCCCCATTGCAGCAAGCAGTGTAAAGCCGGCGACATAGGCGTTGCGTCGTGCGGTGACGAGCTGGACCTGTGCGTTGAGCAGTTCCTGCTGCGCATCGAGAATGTCGAGAATGGTACGATTACCGACGGTATTTTCGGCGCGCACGCCCTCAAGGCTCAGCTCGGCGGCATCGACAGCAGCTTCACTCGATACGATAACAGCATTGGCCGCACGCCAGCTTGAAAAAGCCGCACGGACCTGCGCGATCACGTTTCGCTCGACGGCAATGGCGTTTTCGAGGGCGGCGCGCTCAAATGCGCTCGCCTGGCGTTGCTGGGCGGCGGGACGGCCGCCCTGGAAAAGCGGAATGGAGACTTGCGCGCCAACGGTCAGGTCAGTCCCGGAATTGCTACCACTGGGAAGCGTGCCAAGAAAATTCTGATAGTCGGTCGACGCGAACAGGCTCAGCCGCGGCAGACGGCCCGATCCGGCAACTTCGGTGTCAAATCCTGCCGCTTCTGCCGCTTCGCGCGCGGCAATCAGGTCGGGGTTGTGTTCCAGCGCAACATCAACCGCATCGTCGGGGGTGGCTGGCAGACCGGGCAGCGGAGGCGGGGCCTGCAGATCAACCGGGGGAAGGCCTGTGAGTGCCAGATACTGCTCGCGCGCATTTACCAGATTGGCCTGCGCATTCTGCAGATTGCCCTGTGCAACTGCGAGACGGCTTTGCGATTGCGCCACGTCTGTGCGCGTCAGATCGCCGATCTCGAACCTGTCGGACGTTGCCTGCAAGTTGATATCGAGAACTTCGACATTGTTGGCCGAGAGATCCACCAGAGCTTCGTTGAGGATCACGTCCATGTAGGCGGCGACAACCTGCGAGAAAATGAAGCTCTCGGTCCCGCGCAAGTCGGCGCGCCCGGCTTCGACCCGGTTCTCTGCAGCCAGAATGCCGTTGCGCACCGCACCACCCTGATAGACAGGCACGTTCAAACTTACATTGCCGCGCACCAGCCTTTGCGGCGAAACAACCGCGGGTGTGCTCTGCCGCACGAGTTCGGAGAAACTGCCGCTTGCATCGACGCCCGGCAGACCGGACGCGCGCTGGATAACCACCGTCTCGTCGGTCGCACGCAACTGCGCACGTGCCGCAGCGAGAGACGGGTTGTCGTTATAGGTGCGGACCAGCGCCTCTTTCAGCGTTTCGGCCGAGACCGGGGTAGTCAGCATCATGCTCCCGGCGAGCAGGCCAGCTATAATTCGCCGGGTGCGCATGATTAGAAGCTCCAGCCTTTGGGTTTGTCGAATGCGGCGATCTGCGGCATGCCGATATCGTGGACCGGCAGCAGCGAAACGCCGCTGTCGCTCTTGCGCCCTACGGCAATGCGGGTGACGCCATTGGTGGTGAGGCCGGTGACAATGCGCGCACCTTCGGCAAGGCGATTGGCGAGCTTGGTGGGCACTTCTTCAACAGCGCCGTCGATCAGCAGCAGGCTAGCACCCTTGCCTTTGCGCCCGGACTTGAGCGCATCTTCGGGCGAGATAACGGTCATTTCGGCAACCAGCGGACCCACCAGTTCGGGAAGGTAGCCCGAGCCGTTATCGACGATGAGCACGTGCTCATCCGCCTGCGGCTCGGCTTCCTGCAGCATCATGCCGTGAACCAGCGGAGATGCGAGCGCGCCGCCATCCAGGCGAATGGCGCGGTCCATATAGGCTGCGCTCTGCTTGGTGGCGGGAACATGCTTCTCGCGCGGCACAACACTCATGCGCTTCAGCACGAATTCGGCGTTGACGCCGCTGGTGCGCAGTTGGCTTTCGATCATCGCACGGCGAGCGCGGGCGAAAGTGTCGGTTTCTGTCATTTCGGCAGTGGTCACGTAGTCAATTCCCGTGGCAAATTCTTGTCTCGTCAACTCGTTGGTGCCTTAGGACTTGCTAGCCCCGTCGCCAAGGGCTTTGACCTTTTGGGCGGGGAATGCCTAAGGGGTCTCGACCAACTGGAGTGACAAAACGATGAGCGACATGATTTCCATTACCGAGGAAGACCTGATCGAAACGATCCAGGATGCGCTCCAATACATCTCCTATTACCATCCGATGGACTACATTCAGGCGCTGGGTGAGGCCTATAAGGTGGAGAAAGGCCCGGCGGCCAAGGATGCCATCGCGCAGATCCTGACCAACAGCCGCATGTGCGCCGAAGGGCACCGCCCGATCTGCCAGGACACCGGCATCGTCAACGTCTTCCTGAAATGGGGCCAGAACTGTCGCCTCGTCTCCGACAAGAGCCTGCAGGACGTGGTCGATGAAGGCGTACGCCGCGCCTATAATTTTGAGAAGAACAAGCTCCGCGCGTCTATTCTGGCCGATCCGGCATTCACTCGCCGGAACACACGCGACAATACGCCATGCGTGCTGAGCGTGGAGATGGTGCCGGGCGACACGGTGGAAGTCGATGTTGCGGCAAAGGGCGGCGGCAGCGAGAACAAAAGCAAGTTCAAGATGATGAACCCAAGCGATAATATCGTCGATTGGGTGCTCGAACAGATCCCCAGCATGGGCGCGGGCTGGTGCCCGCCGGGGATGCTCGGCATCGGTATCGGCGGCACGGCAGAGCATTGCATGAAGCTCGCCAAGCAATCGCTGATGGATCCCATTGATATGGCGCAGCTAAAGGAGCGCGGCGCACAGACCGATATCGAGCAGCTACGCATCGATATCTTTAATGCAGTGAATGCTCAGGGCGTTGGCGCGCAGGGTCTTGGTGGCCTTTCCACCGTGCTTGATGTGAAAATCCTCGACTGGCCGTGTCATGCCGCAGGCAAGCCCGTCGCGATGATTCCCAATTGCGCAGCCACCCGCCATGCGCATGTCACGATGGACGGTTCCGGCCCTGCCTATATCCCGCAGCCCGATCTTGATGCCTGGCCGGATGTGCAATGGGAGCCGGATGCGGAAGCCAAACGCGTCGATCTCGACAATCTGACGCCGGAGGAAGTCGCAAGTTGGAAGCATGGCGACCGACTTCTCCTGAGCGGCGCGATGCTCACGGGGCGCGATGCGGCACACAAGCGCATTCACGACATGATGCAGAAGGGCGAAGAGCTGCCCGTCGAGTTCAAGGGCCGTGCGATCTATTATGTTGGCCCGGTTGATCCGGTGATGGGCGAAGTTGTCGGCCCTGCCGGACCGACCACGGCCACGCGGATGGACAAGTTTACCGAAATGATGCTCGATCTCGGCCTGCTCGCCATGATTGGCAAGGCCGAACGCGGGCATGATGCGGTTGAAGTCATCAGTCGCTTCAAGGTCGCCTATCTAATGGCCACGGGGGGCGCGGCCTACCTTGTGGCGCGGGCGATCAAAGAAGCGAAAGTGGTCGCTTTCGAGGATCTTGGCATGGAAGCGATCTACGAGTTCACTGTGAAAGACATGCCAGTGACGGTCGCGGTCGATAGCGAGGGCAACAACGTTCACACGCTCGCCCCGTTGCACTGGCGCGAAAAAATCCGCGAAGAGGGGCTTTTGAAGGCGTGATTCTGTTCGGAATCGCGCTTTTCACCACCAAAAACCCTTCGTTTCATCGACCAGCGTTGCTCTTGTTTCGATAGAAACCACCTCGCGGGGTGGGGATTTATACCTGGGGCAGCTAAACGGGCAAAATGGAAATGGTAGAATCCAAAAAGGCCGTGGCGCGTGTTCCGTTCAAGATCGTGCTGGCCTCTGTTGTCGGACTTTGGGCGACATACCTCGCGCTTATGACGCTGCGCGCGGAAATGCTTGGCATGGACAATGCCGGACTGATGTTCGAGCGGCGACTGATCACCTGTTCGGCTGGCGTCATAATTACGCTCGGACTGTGGGTCGTGTTGCGCCCGTTTGATGCGCGTCCGCTATGGGCCAAGATCGCTGCCGCGCTGGTTTTTGCTCTTCCCGCGGCCTTGCTCAGCATGCAGGCAAACCGCCTCGTTTTTGCCGATCTGCAGTCGCAGTTGAACGAGAAGGTCCTGCAGGAACTGGTGGAAACCAGCGGCGCAGCTGATGCTGCCGAGGTTGATGAAGAACGGCTCGAAGGCATCAGCCAGTTTATGCAGCGCGGCAATGTCCAGTACATCGTCGAGATTACCTTTAGCCGCTATTTCATGATGCTGGCGTGGTGTGCGCTCTATCTGGCGCTGCTTTCGGGTGAGCGCGCGCGCGTGGCTGAGCGGCGGGAACAGCAGTTCCGCAATGCGGCCAAGGCGGCAGAGCTGAAATCGCTGCGTTATCAGGTCAATCCGCACTTCCTCTTTAACACGCTCAATTCGCTCTCCGCCCTGGTGCTTACGAGCAAGACGCAGGCAGCGGAGAAGATGATCCAGATGATCAGCACGTTTTATCGTCGCAGTCTGGCGGACGACACGACAGCCGATGTACCGCTGCGCGAAGAAGTCGCCCAGCAGAAGCTCTATCTGGATATCGAGTCGGTGCGCTTTCCCATGCGACTGGTGGCCGAATACGATATTCCTGAAGAGCTGGAGAGCGCGCTTATTCCCGGCATGATTCTGCAGCCGCTGGTGGAAAATTCGGTGAAGCATGCAGTGGCTCCTTCTACGGGGCAGGTGACCATCACGCTTTCTGCGCGCGAGGAATATGGGCGACTGGTCGTGACCGTGTCGGACAATGGCACCTCGGCTGCGCAGAACGAAGAAGTGCGGCCCGGCTTTGGCATTGGCCTCAACAATGTTCGTGAGCGGTTGGAAGCGCGCTTCGGCAACGAAGCGACGGTTGTTTCCGGCCATGCGCCCGAAGGCTTCACCACCCATATCCGTCTGCCGCTGAAACGCATCAAAGAGCGTGAAAAGGTTGCCGCATGACGCTTCGACAAGCTCGGGACAATCGGTATGAATGATAATCCGCCCACTCTACGCACGCTGATCGTTGATGATGAACCGCTCGCGATCGAGCGGATGCAGGTACTGTGTGCCGAGATGCCGCAACTGACGGTTGTCGGCACCGCCAATGATGGCGAATCCGCACTTCGCTTGGCGGAAAAGCTGTCACCAGACCTGTTGCTGCTCGATATGACCATGCCCGGCATGGACGGTCTGCAGGTGGCCAAGGCGGCGAAGGATCAAGACACCAATCCGGCGGTTATCTTCGTGACTGCGCACGAGAATTTCGCTGTTGAAGCTTTCGACCTCGAAGCGATCGACTACGTTCTCAAACCTGTCGCGTCAGACCGTCTCGAACGTGCTATCGAGCGCGCGCTAAATCGCCGCGGCGAGAGCGGAGAAGCGGAAGATGACGATCAGTGGCTTTCCGAATTCTGGGTGCCGCACCGCTCTGAACTGCTGCGCATCGAGGCGGCCGAAGTTTTCCGCATTGATGCCGAGCGCGACTATGTCCGCCTGCATGTCGGTGACACGAGCTACCTGCTGTTGCAGACCATTGCGGGCCTTGAAGAGAAGCTCGACCCGGAAAAGTTCATCCGCATCCACCGTTCAACCATTCTGCGCCGCGACTTTATCCGCGGATTGAAGCATGAAGGGCTGGGTGTCTGGTGTGCCGAACTGGAAGATGGTGAGGAGCTGCGCATCGGGCGCACCTATCTCAAGCGCGTAAAGGCCATGGCCGGGCGCTGATACTCGCGCGCCCTGTAATCAACTCCCAAAACTGTGATCTCCAAGGAAAAGGGCGCCTCCGGGGGGGAAGGCGCCCTTTAGGGGGTCTTGCTTGGCAAGGTTATTCGCCGAACACGACCACCAGGTTATCTTCGACGCGTTCGCGCGCCTCGGTCACACATTGGCGTGTTTCCTGGCTGCGAATGCGCGTGCCGGTCTCATGCTCATTGAAGCCACAGATCTGCCGTGCGGCGCGCTCGATCCGGAAGTTGAGCGTTTCAACGCCTTCATCGGTCGATAGGTCGAGGTCGGCGTACGATACGCTTGTAGTACGGCCCTGGTCCTGGGCTTCAGCGATGGCGGGTGAAAGCACTATGCCAGACGTGGCGACGGCAAGTGCCAAAGCAGAAAGTCGTTTCATTGGGGGGTCTCCATCCTTCCTCCTCTGTCCCGGAAGGAGGGTCGCACCGCAGCCGGTGGGACTGGAACGGCTGCGGTGCGATTTGGGGTATATGCCGGGCTACAGATGTAATCTTCCCGGACTCGATATGCGGGGATGCGGTTTCGACGAGCGATTCCAGCGTCCGACCAACGACATTTTACACCCGACCAAGTGCGCATTGCCCTTTCACGGAGACTGCGGCAGAATCACGCTCATGGTTTTCATCATCGTTACCCTTCTTCTCGGCATGGGAAACTTTGCCTGGCACCGTGCCGTTCTTGAAAGCGGCCACCGGATGGTGAGCGATATGCCACCTGAATCGCGACGCACGTTTCGTTTGTTCAGCCTTGCACTGGAGTTCTTGCTGTTGTGCGGCGCCCTTTATGCCGTGCGGCTGGGCCATACGCATTGGTTGTGGGCCTATCTGGGTTATTCCGCGATCAATGCCGGGGCTGCATGGTTGATCCTCAAGCGCAAGATCTGATGCCATTTGGCACTGGCGATGGCGGGGCACATGCTGCTAGCGCGGCTGCACCATGACCGCGCCCAAGCTCCTCTTTCATCTCTCCGATATCCATTTCGGGCTGGAGGACAACGAAGCGCTCGACTGGGTCGAACGGGAAATAGCGTCGCGCCAGCCTGATGCGGTGGCCATCACTGGCGATCTGACGATGCGTGCACGGCACCATGAATTTGCTGCAGCAGAGAAATGGATCCACTCCTTGCCCGTCCCGGTAACGGTTGAGCCGGGCAATCACGATTTGCCTGCCTATTACCTTCCCGAACGATATTTTCGTCCGCTCAACCGTTTCGAAGCCTTTCGCGATGTTGTGGAGCGGCGGATCGAACTTCCAGGTCTCGCTCTTGTCCCGCTCAACACCAATGTTCCCGCACAGCCGCGGCTCAACTGGTCCAAGGGGCGGGTGACTAAGGCAGCGCTGGCGGATTGCCTGCGCCAGGTGGACGCCCTGCCTGATGGCATGCGTGCGCTGGTGACGGTCCATCACCCACTGCGCGAGACGGGCACACGAGGCACCGCGCTGACGCGCAACGGCAGTCTTGCCCTGGAGGAGCTCGCGAAGCGCAATGTGCTCGGCGTGATGTCGGGCCATGTCCACGATCCGTTCGATATCATGGAAGACACACCGCACGGCCCCGTCCGGATGATTGGAGCAGGCACATTGTCGCAGCGCATACGCTCGACTCCGCCCAGCTTCAACGAGCTGACCTGGGACGGCGAAGAGCTCGATGTGCGTGTGCGCACACTGGGCGATATCGACACGGCTGACATGCAGATTGACGATGTCCCACCTGACGCCATGCCGCCACGCGAGCCGGGAGAACCGGTAGCGCCGGTCGGCAATGTGCCGCGAACGGACCCTCCGGTGCACTAGACTGGCTCAGTTTGCCCCTGTTTGATGGCATTTGGGCGCAATCGTCGGGAACGCACGCCTGACCTACGGCATTTTACATAGGTCATGACGAAGGTGCTGATTGTCGAAGACGACTTGTTGAACCGCATGTTCTACGAGGCGGTCTTCCAGCAGCGCGGCTATCAGCTGATGGTCGTGGACGATGGCGCACATGTGCTCGATGCGGTCGATCGGTTTGAGCCTGACCTCATCACGATGGACATCCACTTGCCACATGTCTCGGGCCGCAAGCTGATCCGCCAGATCAAGCGCAATCCTGATACCAAGCATATTCCGATTATCGCGATCACTGCCTATGCTGGCCAGCGTGACGAGCAAGAAATTCGCCGAGCTGGGGCGAGCAGCTATCTGGCGAAGCCTCTCGGGATCGATCAGCTCACGCGCGAAGTGGATGGGCTGCTGGCGGGCGCGGACGAAGAGGCCGAAACGCATCACTGAATGCAAAAAGGGCGACCCTTCGTGGGGGCCGCCCTTCGCATTTTCCTCCGTCGAGGAAACTGGTGAGAGGCTTTCGCCTCCGAAACTTAACGCTTCGAGAACTGGAAGCTACGACGTGCTTTCGCGCGGCCATACTTCTTGCGCTCAACCACGCGGCTGTCGCGGGTGAGGAAGCCAGCGGCCTTGATCGTGGCACGCAGAGCCGGTTCGTAGCGGGTCAGTGCCTGGCTGATGCCGTGCTTGACTGCGCCGGCCTGGCCCGAGAGGCCGCCTCCGGTCACGGTTGCAACAACGTCATACTGGCCTTCACGCTCCGAAATAGCGAACGGCTGGTTGATCACGAGGCGCAGCGTCGGACGTGCGAAATACACTTCCTGATCCTTGCCGTTCACGGTGACCTTGCCGGTGCCGGGCTTCAGCCAAACGCGTGCGGTAGCGTCCTTACGACGACCGGTTGCATAGGCGCGGCCCTGTGCGTCGATTTCCTGCTCACGCAGCGGCGTGCTGGGAACTTCGACATTGGCCTCAACTGCGTCGGCTGCAGGAGCGTCACCAACGACTTCCTTCAGATCGGACAGATCCGAAGCGGTGTTCTTCTCTTCGGTAGCCATTATGCGGACACCTTGTTCTTGCGGTTCATCGAGGCAACGTCGAGCACTTCAGGCTTCTGGCCTTCATGCGGGTGCTCGGTGCCGTTGTAGAGGTGCAGGTTCTTCATCTGCGCACGGCCCAGCGGGCCGGTCGGGATCATGCGCTGCACAGCCTTCTCAAGCACGCGCTCCGGGAAGCGACCTTCGAGAACCTTCTCGGCAGTCGTTTCCTTCAGGCCACCCGGGTAACCGGTGTGCTTGTAGTAAACCTTCTTGGCAGCCTTGTTGCCGGTGAACTTCACCTTGTCGGCGTTGAGAACGATGACATGGTCACCGCAATCGACGTGCGGAGTGAAGCTCGGCTTGTGCTTGCCGCGCAGAATGTTGGCGATGATCGTTGCGAGACGGCCTACGACGAGACCTTCGGCATCAACGATGTGCCACTTTTTCTCGACCTCGGCCGGCTTGATTGACCGGGTGGTCTTGCTCAGAGCCTTCATGGCTTGTGATTCCTGTTATTCGTGTGCGAACTTTGTCGTGGCTTTGGTCCGGCAATATCCTGCGAACAGAATCATGTTGGTCCGGAGCCAGCGAAGGCGCGCATTTGTCGCTTTACCCCCGCGAAGTCAAGCAAATCCGCGCTATTGCGGAGAGGTAAAATGATACCGTATGCGGAAAGCAGTTGCTATTCCCCCGTCAAACCGGGGTCAACGACCATTCCTCGCGGGTGGTTCTTTCGCTGCCGTCGACTGCCGTGACAATCTCCCGCACGGCGGTAGACATCAGCCCGGTTTGCGGATCAAGCTGACCATCGAACAACGTTTCCACGCGTCCAGCAGCACCGTCAGGCAAAGCGATGACCTGCTGCGTACGGCGGGGCAGACTGGCGGGAGCAAACAGATCATGCGGCATGTGCGCCGTAATCCCCTGTCCGGTATTGTGCAGAGCGGCGACGAACAACCGCGCCTGCTCGCGCTCGTCTTCAGGCATGGGCAATCGTGCGATGGCGGACAGAGCCTGCTCTACAGCTGCCTCTATCTGTTCCTCTCCCAGACGATCCGAGTTGACTGATTGAATCTGTCCGAATGGGTTGAGCTCAAGGGGAAACAGCCCGCTTTCATCGCGCTGCTGTTCCAGCTCGGCAAAGCTGCTTAGCGCATCCGGTGCGTTGACCGAAACATCGCTCTGCCGTCCGGAAATCAGGTAGCCTTCGGCAATCTGGCTGAACTCAACCGTAAAGCCGCGCGAGACGCGAAAGCTTTGGCCATCCACCAGATCGCGCTCCACGATGCGACAAAACCGCATCGGACGCGTCGGTGGAGCGATACGACTGCCGGTGTCGATCTGACTTGCGCTGACCTTGGTCGATAGGATGGCGGCGAGTGCACTGGCAATCGCGAGGCGTATAGAACCGCGGCGGTCCATCCTGCTCATAGCTACTCCCCTCCCCGTATCTGATCTGCCAACCAGCCCAGAGTCGCCGGCGGCGCGGCATCTACGGGCCAACCCATAATGGCGGGGGTATCGTAAGTATGCAATTGCTCAAGTCGTGCCACGGCTTTTTCGAGACAGGCGTGTGTCGTCTTGAATAGCACGCCTACTTCCTGACCGCTTTGCACAGCGCCTTCCCAATGAAACACCGCCATCACATGCGGGAGAATGTTGGCGCAGGCGATCAGCCGTTCTGACAGTAATGTCTCCGCCACTTCTCGCGCGGACGCCTCATCGCCAAACGGACACCATATCAGTGCTGCACCAGCTTCACTCATACACGCCTGCCTAGCACATGGGCACCCCAGGCGAATGCGCCGACCAGCAGGGCGCCGACCACCTGATGTGCCACGGCTATCCATAGCTCCACCCCGGTCATAACGGTTGCAATACCGAGTAGGATCTGGGTTCCGAAAGCCGAATGGATAGCAATGGAAGCCCGTCGAACAATCGACCTTACCTTGCGCGCCATGACGGTCAACGCCACGACTGCGACCCAGGCCCACCAGCGATGAACGAAGTGAATCCAGAAAGGATCGTAGAGGGATGCCCAGATAATTCCATTTGTCCAGTTGGCTTCGGGAACTATGCGCCCCTGCATAAGCGGCCAGGTATCGGACACCAGCCCGGCGTTCAGCCCCGCGACCCATGCTCCAAACAGCAACTGCACAAACAATATCACGCCCGCGATCCATGCCAATGGCGTCAATGTGGCGGGCCGCGTGTTGCCCTTTGCCCATTGTCGCAGATCGAGCGCAGTCCAGATCAGCCCTCCGAAAGTGAAGAAGGCCGTGAGGAGGTGGATCGACAGCCAGAAATGCGAAACATCAGTCATCTCGGTGGAGAGGCCTGATCGAACCATGAACCAGCCGAAGGCACCTTGCAGTCCGCCAAGCGCGAGCAGCGCGAGCAGGCGCGGCTTGTACCCGGCGGGGATGGCCTGCTTGATCCAGAACCACGCGAGCGGTAGCGCGAAAGCGAGGCCGATTAGCCGTCCGAGAAGACGGTGGAACCATTCCCAGAAATAGATGAACTTGAACGCCGCCAGATCCATTCCTGCGGGGCCGGTAACGTTCTGATATTCGCCCGTGGCTTTATAGAGGTCGAACTCTGATTGCCAGTCGGCTTCGTTTAGCGGGGGCAGCGCGCCGGTTACCGGTTTCCACTCGGTAATCGAAAGGCCGCTTTCAGTGAGGCGCGTAATCCCGCCGACAGCCACCATAATCAGCACAAGTATTGCGACACAAAAAAGCCAGTTGGCAATCGCGAGGGGGCGAAGAGTCGGGAACTTTGCCGACTCGGTACTGTGCGAAAGGGAAGTTGCATTCATGGGCGGCCATTTGCGCGCTCCACGGCGGATTCGCAAGCCGCACCAACGGGCAGGTGCAAAGCCCACACGGGTGATTCCGCCCTTGCGCAATGATACAGCATAACATACATAGCGATCATGGCTCAGTTCGCACCATGGATTCGCGGCAAGATGGACCGTGTCGGCATCTTTTTGTCGGCGCTTTGCCTCTTGCACTGCGTGGCCGGACTGGTGCTCGTCGCCGGATTGGGCCTGGGCGCGACTTTCCTGCTCGATCCGGCGATTCATCGCTTTGGCCTGCTGCTCGCCACTCTTGTTGCTGGCGTTGCAATCGGGCTTGGTGCGGTACGTCACCGGCGCCGGACGCCATTCGTGGTGGCGATGACCGGGCTGTCTTTCATGGGCGGTGCACTGGCCGTGGGCCACGGCACTGAAGAGGCGGTGCTCACGATGATTGGTGTGGGCCTCGTTGCCGCCGGCCACATCCTGAACTTGCGCAAGGCCTGACAGGCCCTATCTGCATTGCTGATGGCTCAGCAGATTACTCTCACTGTGAACGGCGATGCGCGGAAGACGGCCGCTGCAACGATTGCCGACTTTGTGCGAGAGCTTGGGCTTGAGCCGCAGAAGGTCGCGGTCGAGCACAACGGTGAGATTTCACCGCGCTCCGGGCTTGAAGCTGCTGCGCTAACCGATGGCGACCATCTGGAAATCGTACACTTCGTTGGTGGCGGCTGAGTCCCGGCCTCGAGAGCCTTGCAACGCAAAGGACAGCCCATTACCGCCGCGCGCATGAGCGAAGCAGAAACGAATCCGAACAATACCGATGACAGCTGGGAAGTCGCTGGGCAGCGCTTCAACAGCCGCCTGATCGTGGGCACCGGCAAATACAAGGACTTTGCGCAGAACGCTGCAGCCGTCGAGGCATCAGGCGCAGAAATCGTCACCGTGGCGGTTCGCCGGGTGAATATTTCCGATCCCAGCCAACCCGTGCTGATGGACTACATCGACCCCAAGAAGACAACCTATCTGCCGAATACGGCGGGGTGCTTCACAGCAGACGATGCGATCCGTACGCTGCGGCTGGCACGTGAGGCTGGCGGCTGGGACCTCGTTAAGCTCGAAGTGCTGGGCGAAGCGCGCACGCTCTACCCCAACATGGTCGAGACGATCCGCGCATGCGAAGTGCTCGCCAATGAAGGCTTCAAGCCGATGGTCTATTGCGTCGACGATCCGATCGCCGCGCAGCAGCTCGAAGAAGCGGGTGCAGTAGCGATCATGCCCCTGGGTGCACCCATCGGCTCGGGTCTCGGAATCCAGAACCAGGTTACGATCCGGCTCATCGTTGAAGGTGCGAAAGTGCCGGTCTTGGTCGATGCCGGAGTTGGCACGGCTTCTGATGCCGCGGTGGCTATGGAGCTCGGCTGCGACGGCGTGTTGATGAACACCGCCATTGCCGAGGCCAAAGACCCGATCCGCATGGCTCGCGCAATGAAGCTCTCGGTCGAAGCAGGGCGCGAAGCCTACCTTGCGGGCCGTATGGGGCGCAGAAAGTATGCCGATCCGAGTTCGCCGTTGGCGGGTTTGATCTAGTTTGTTTTTTGCATCGACCTCCGTCGATGCGTCCTCGCTAGATGCGCAGGCAAGCTGCGCCCGCTGCGGGCGGGCGGTCGCCCTTGCGCTCGGCATTCGCCGAGCGAGCTCCGCGACACGGTAAGCAATTCGCACCCGGTTCTTGGCGCGATTTATCAGCGTTGTACTGGCATCGGGCGCGACTAGCGCACGACAGAGCCCGACCGGGCGACCGCAGGTGCCGCGTAGCGGAGCGAAGCGAACAGCACCGAGGACGAACCCGCGGAGGCGGCTTCGAAAAACAAACATAGCGCTTTCAAACAGTCACCCAGCCCTCTCCTCACACCATATATTAACCATAGTGCGCGATTGTCGGCCTCCAACCATTGGAGAGCCTGTCATGGCCAAAGCGCAAACCGCTTCGATGACAATTGCCGAAATGCGCGAATTCGCGAGCTTCACGGAGCACGAGCGTGCGTTTATTGAGCGTGGGCTCGACATTGCGCTTGGCCGCGGCGATGCTTTCAAGGTGTGGAGCCGCAGTGCCGCCGATCAGCGCGCTATCCGCTCGCAATACCTCGCCTATCGCGAGCTGCGCCAGCTGCGCGACGCCGTGCCCGCCGGTGCCGGATACGATGGTATCGATGCCTTCATGGGCGCGGTGATCCGCATTTCGGCACAGGATCTGGCGCAGAACCAGATCGACAGCTTCTCGGCCTACCGTTTCCTCTACGAACGCCTCTTGGGTGCCGCTGCACGGCCCTTCCTGCCCGGCACGTTTTGCGGAGCCGCGGCCTTGCCGCAGATCCAGCCGTGCCGCCGCAAGATGCTGCTGCAAAGCCTAAGCGAATCCGCCGCCACGGCCCCTGCATGGAGCCCGCGCGAACCCGGCTTTTTCCCTGAGAAGGTAGACGCCGAAGCGGCTTAGAACGCCACTTGCGCCCCTGCGACAATCACATTGGTATCGACATCCGGGTCAGACCAGGTGCTGCCGTCAGGGAAGTTTCCGCCCGACAGGAAGTTGAGCGGCACGAACCCATCAACATGCACGAATTCGCCGAACAGGTTTACGTTGGGCAGCGGTTGCCATGAAAGGCCCGCGACCATCTGGTTCTGGCGGCGCCACGGCGCTCCTTGGGGTCCGGCAAGGAAGCGCGAGAATTCGAGCGAGAGATGCAGCGGCCGTGCGCCGGTATTAAGTCGCTGGCCAAATCCGTACCGCGCACCTAGCGTCAGCGCACTCGGGGCAAAAGCTTCGAAAACGCTAAGCGGGTTGGTCGGATCGGGAACCTGCGTTCCCGCCCAGACCTGAGTGGTTTGCGCATATTCTGCCAGCAGGTCGAGATCGCCGTACTCCAGTCTGGCGTAGGCAGCGATGCCCGGATTGTTGTCTGCGCACGGGTTGAAGTGCACGACCGGATAACCCTGGCAATAGGCGGTGCCATGCAGATAGCTCGCGCCAACCATGATCTGGTTGCCATAGCCCCCCAGATCGAGCGTGTAGCGCGCATCGACGGCAAAGTTGTTGAGCCGCGATGGTGTCGAGCTGCCCTGTACAGGAACATTGGCGGAGCGGAACTGGGACCCGCCTTGCACTGCCATCGCGCGGATATGGAAGCCATCGGAAACGAAGCCCACCTGTGCGCCATATGCCAGCGCAGCAAAGGCGTGCCAGTTGGTCGAATTGGTGAATGGGTTGACCGAATCGTTCAATCCGAAAGGCACGTCCATCTTGCCTACGAGCGCATAGACCGGGGTCGCATCGAGATCGCCATACATCACCCACCCGCGGCGCAGCTGCACCTGGTTGCGCGTGAGCGAGGTGATTGTTCCGCGACCAAAGCTCTGCTGCGGATCGTACAGCAATTCGGCATAGGCCGTGACCCGCGGCGCGACTTCAGCGGTCACTGCCAGCGACGCGGAATGCAGTACGGCTTCGGAAACATTGTCACCCAGCTGGTTGGCGCTTGTGGGGTGACGCATCAGGTAGCCGAATTTGTCGTCCGTATCGGTCCACTGGTAATTGGCGATGGCCGTAACCTGTCCGGAGAATGTGACTCGGCTGTCCAGCAAGCCATCTTGCTGCGCCTCCAGCTGAACCAGCGGACGCGTGGTGATGTTTTCGGTATGATCGAGCATGGCGAATGCATATTCGCTGCTGATTCCGACCAGATCGCGCTCTCCCTCGTGATTCGCATTGCTCCGGCTATTCGCCGAAGCGGGAAGAGCGGGTGGGGGTGGCGGCACTGCTGCCTGAGTACTTTCCTGCCGTTCGACTTCGGCCCGCAGTTCGCGATTTTCGCTTTCAAGCTGGTTCAGCCGCGCTTCGAGCGCTGCAAGACGATCATCGACCGTACCATCCTGCGCCAATGCGTGAGAAGGCAGGCCCGCCATTGCCGATCCAGCAAGGAGGAGGGCGGCCATGGCACCTGCGCGCGGTCGTTTGGCCAACGAGTGAAACAGCATTGAATTCCCCTGCAATAACAATGCCGTGTGGCACCTGTGTGCTCACGGCTAGTCGCATAAGCAGGGCTATCTGTCAGAGCAGGGTAAAAATCGCGTTAGGGCACCTTCTTCGCTTTAATAGAGCGCTTCCAGCCGTTCCCCGTAGGCGTCCATGATGAACGGGCGCCGGATCTTCATCGTTGGCGTCATCTGGTCATTATCGACCGAGAACGGTTCGTCCGCGAGCTCGAACTTGCGCACCTTCTCAATCACCGAAAGGTCCTTGTTGGTACGGTCGATTGCGGCCTTGATCGCGCTTTTGAACGCAGGGAGATGCTGCAATTCCTTCATATCGAAGGGAATATCGTTGGCGCTTGCCCATTGCAGGGCCCATTCGGCATCGGGCACGATCAGCGCGACCATATAGGGCTTCTTGTCGCCCATGATCATCGCCTGACTGATTTCGGGCTGCAGTGTCAGCATGCCTTCGAGCTTTTGCGGCGCGACATTGTCGCCCTTGTCGTTGACGATGATGTCTTTCTTGCGGTCGGTAATCTTGATCCGGCCTTTCTCGTCGAGATGGCCGACATCGCCGGTATGGAGCCAGCCGCCTTCAAGCGTCTTTTCCGTATCCTCGGGCCGCTGCCAGTAACCCGCCATGATCAGTTCGCCGCGAACCAGAATCTCGCCATCATCGGCAATCTTCACTTCGACACCGCGCATTGGTGGGCCCACGGTGTCCATCTTGAGGCCCGCCTTGGGCCGGTTGCAGCTAACTACCGGCCCGCTTTCGGTTTGGCCGTAGCCCTGCAGCATGGTGAGACCCATCGCTTCGAAGAAATTGCCGACTTCGGGATTGAGCGGCGCGCCGCCGGAAACCATTGCCTTCATCCGCCCGCCGAACTTCTGCCGGATTTTGGGGCGCAGGGTGCGCTCCAGAATCAAATCCATTGGAATGTCGATGAGGCGTTTGCTGCCGCGTTCGCTCGCGTGACCTGCAATGTTCAGCGCGCGGTCCATCAGGTAATTCGCGACCTTACCCTGCTTTTCGATCTGCTTCATGATGCGCGTGCGCAGCACTTCGAACAGACGCGGCACCACCACCATAAAGGTTGGGCGGGTTTCCTCGATATTGCTGGCGAGCTTTTCCAGCCCTTCCGAATAGTAGATTTCCGCGCCGACACTGATCGGCAGGAACTGGCCGCCGGTGTGCTCATAGGAATGGCTGAGCGGGAGGAAGGACAGGAAGCGTTCTTCGCCTACTCCGAAATCCTCCATCAGAATGTCCGCTGCCCCGGCGATATTGCACAGGATGGCCCCATGCGGTTGCAGTACCCCGCGCGGCGCTCCGCTGGTGCCGCTGGTGTATATGATGCAGGCGGTATCGCTGCGTTTGATATCGGCAATCCGCGCTTCGACAGCGGCCCGCGCGGCAACCGCGTCGCCCGTCAGCATGTCATCCATGTGATGCAGATCGAAAGAGCCAGACTGCGAGGAGGGGATCGGCTCGATTGCAATAACGTGGCGCGCCTTGCCCGTCTTCATGATGGCCGGGAACAGCACGCTTGCAAGCTTCTGGTTGGATACCACAACTGCGCTCGCGCCCGAATCGTCCAGAATATGGCAGTGATCGCGTTCTGTATTGGTGGTGTAGGCGGGGGTTGAGATGCAGCCGGCTGCCATAATCGCCAGATCGGCAATGCACCATTCGGGGCGGTTTTCGGAAACGATTACCACCCGGTCACCATCGCGTAGCCCCAGTTCGCGCAGCTTCTCTGCCAGCAGGCACACCC
Source organism: Aurantiacibacter sp. D1-12 (assembly GCF_028858515.1). Lineage (GTDB taxonomy): Bacteria > Pseudomonadota > Alphaproteobacteria > Sphingomonadales > Sphingomonadaceae > Alteraurantiacibacter. The sequence continues at coordinate 57,107 of NZ_JAPJZJ010000004.1, read as the reverse complement.
GTTCGGCTACTTCGGCGTAGGAGATGGTCTGCCAGGCTCCATCCCTCTTTGCGCCAAGGAAAGGCGCATCACCTTTTTGATCGGCCCGTTTCAGAAACAGGTCGACCAGGTTCTTAGCATTGTCGATATCGTCTAGCTGCACGCGCTGTCTCTCCTGCTGCCGATCTTCGCCGGCTGAAATTGTGTTACACGCGAATTAGGCTCGGTTGGGCATCGGGGCAAGTTTGCCCCGCGCTTCTGCAATCAAGCCTATTGGGTAACAGATGTTCCCTCGCTGCGCGGATCGGCGGCACCGATCCAGTGATCGCCTACCCATTCGACAGCATTGGCTTTGAGCGGGAGGCTGGTTGTGCGAACGTTGTGACCCATCGCTTCAAGCGCTTCCTGCAGACCGGGAACCGCATTGTCCTCTTCGATCGCAATTGTGTCGCCGGGCGAATAGAGCATGGGCAGGGCGATGGCCTCCTGCGCTGTCATGCCCCAGTCGAGATAGCCCATCAGCGCTTTTGCCACCTGTACCGGGATCGTGCTGCCGCCTGCCGCGCCGATGGCGAGCACTGGATTACCGTCAATGTCGAAAACAATGGTTGGTGACATGGAGCTGCGCGGACGCTTGCCGCCCTCAACGCGATTGGCGACCGGGGCACCATCCCGCTCGGGACGGAAGCTGAAATCGGTCAATTCGTTGTTGAGGTAGAAGCCGCCAAACATCAGGCCGGAGCCAAAGGCGCCTTCGATGGTGGAGGTCCATGAAACGACATTGCCCGCGCTATCGACGACTGCAAAATGGCTGGTGCCGTTCTCGACCGGCTCGTCTCCGTCCGCAAAGGCATGGACCACTCCGTCCGGTACACCTGCTTGTGGTTCATCGATGCGACTGTCAGGCGAGATCAACTGGCTGCGCATGGCGAGATAGTCCGGGTCGACCAGCCCGCGCGCCGGGACCGAGACAAAATCGCTATCCGCCAGGTAGAGCTCGCGGTCGGCATAGACGAGGCGCTGGCTTTCGGCGAACAGGTGCCACGCTACGGGCGATTCCGGCCCCATCGCCGCCATATCGAACCGCTCGAGCTGGCCGAGGATGGAGAGCACCGTCGTCGCGCCGGACGACGGCGGACCCATGCTGCAGATTCGGAATTCGCGATAGGTCCCGCACAAGGCATCGCGCTCCATCGCTTCGTAAGATGTCACGTCTGCTGTGATCATGCCCGCATCGCCCGGCGTGTTGGCGCTGACGTGCGCGGCCAGATCTTCGGCGATAGTGTCGTAAAAATAGTCCGGACCATGCTCGGCAATGTTTTCCAGAGTTCCGGCGAGAGTACGGTTGGTCAGCCAAGTCCCAGCTGGCAGTGGTTCACCATCGGCATCGTAGAAAAGGGCACGACCTTCTTCTTGGAAATCGGCACGCCCGCGTGAGCGATCAAGGAAGCTGGCGCTGCGCGGGCTGAGCTCCCACCCTTCGCTGGCCAGCCTAATGGCGGGCGCGAACAGCTGCGCCCATTCGAGCCGCCCGTAGCGCCGGTGCGCCTCCGCGGCGAGCGCGATATTGCCCGGCACACCCACCGAGCGTCCGCTGATCACTGCATCGCGATACCTCAGCGGTTCGCCATTGGTATCGAGGAACCAGTCCGGCCCCGCTTGCGAGGGTGCGGTCTCGCGTCCGTCGAGTGTTACGATCTGCGCGCCATCGGCATGGTTTTCGGACCGCACGAAGAAGCCGCCGCCACCGATGCCGGAGCTTTGCGGTTCGACCACGGTCAATGCCAGCATGGTGGCAATCGCTGCATCGGTGGCGCTGCCGCCCTGGCGCAGGATCTCTGCCCCGGCCTCTGCAGCCCGCGGATCGGCAGCACTCACAACCCCGGGAATCATGGGCGTGGTCGCGGCGATGACGGGCGCTTCTGCCACACCGGACTGGCAGGCAGCGAGCGAGATAAGTGCGGGGACGGCGAGGAAGATACGGAACAAGGTCATGCCGTGCTTGCTATTCGCTTCCGACTGCCTCGGCAATGGAAGACACGCCATCGCGCTTCATCAGCGCCTCCAGCCCGGCCGTCACGGCGCGTGCAATCCTTGGCCCGGCATAGGTCATTGCACTGTATAGCTGCACCAGACTGGCGCCCGCCCGAATGCGCTCCCATGCATCTTCCGCCGTGGCGATCCCGCCCACACCGACAAGCGGGATTGCGCCGCCTGTCGCTTTGCGGAAATCGCGCAATCTGGTGAGGGCCTTGGTCTTGACCGGAGCGCCTGAAAGCCCGCCGGCTTCACCTTTGTCGGGCGACTGCAGCGGCGGCCTGTCGATGGTGGTGTTGGAAACGACCAGCGCGCCGAGCTTCTTGTCGATTGCGATGCGCGAGATGGCATCGACGTCGGCGGGTTCGAGATCGGGCGCGACTTTGAGGAAGACCGGCGGACCCTCGCCGCCGCGGGCTTCGAGAACCGCAGCGAGCAGTTCGACCAAGGCACTTTCATCCTGCAATGCGCGCAGGCCGGGCGTATTGGGGCTGGAGATATTGACGGTGAGATAGGTTGCGAGCGGGGCCATGATCCGTGCCATCGCGGCGTAGTCAGCGATGCGATCCTCGCTATCCTTGTTCGCACCGATATTGATGCCCAAAATGCCCGAGCTCGGCGCGCGGCTTTCGATCCGCAATTTCGCCAATTCGGCCCCGCCATTGTTAAATCCCATGCGATTGATCACCGCTCGGTCTTCCGTCAGGCGAAACAGGCGCGGCTTCGGATTGCCCATCTGCGGGCGCGGCGTGATCGAGCCGACCTCGACATGGCCGAAGCCAAGGCCGAAAAGTGCGTCGGGCACTTCGGCATCCTTGTCGAAACCCGCAGCCATGCCGAGCGGATTGGCAAAGGCGATGCCCGCTACCGTCGTTTCCAGCGGCCCGCCGTGCGCGGGTGGCTTGCCTTCCGGCCCAAGTTTGAGCGCGGTGATCGCAAGGCGATGCGCACGCTCTGGATCGAGTTTGAAAATGGCGGGGCGGAGGAGGCTATAGAGCATGCCGCCCCATTGGCAGCATAGCGCATTGATGCGCAAGCCCGGCGCAAAATTGCCGGATAGTAATCCTCACCAGAGCTTTGGTGTCGCCTTCTTACAATCAGCTGTAACACGACTCGTGTAGCAGGTTCTTGCGACCCGAAGGGCTCGGCACGCTGGGCGTAACGAGTTCTCCACTTTAAGGGCGGCGATCTGCTGATTGCCGCCCCTTTTTTTGGCACTCTTTGCGGATCCGATACTTTCTTATACGTGCATGGCACGCAAAGAGAGGATCACGACCACCATGACAGCCAAGTTCCTGCGCAATGCCGCGCTTGCCACCAGCGCTTTCGCGCTCGCCGCCTGCGCCACCAATCAGGTCGAAACCGCAGCGGCTCCTGCGGATACCAGTCCTGCAGTTCAGGTGCCTGCTGATATAAATGATTTCTTCGAGCTCTACGATGCTGCCTCGCTGGAGCTGTCTCCGCAGACCAAGGCCTACCGCGGCATTCGTGATGAGGATTACGGACTGTGGAATGATCCTTCCGAAGAAGCCGATGCGGCGCAGCGATCAATGCGTATGGCCTATCTTTCGCGGATGCGCGCGGGATATGATCTTGGCGAGCTGGGCGGGCAGGATGCGCTTTCCTACCGTCTGTTCGAAGCAACCAATGCGCGTTCGGAATTGCTCTGGCCTTACCGTGATTACGGCTACATCTTTGACCAGATGAACGGTGCACAAAGCGGCATTCCGGCCTTCCTGATCAACAATCATGTGGTGCAGAATGCTTCCCACGCGCAATCCTACATTGAGCGTATCGAGGGTATTGGGCCGCTGCTGGATACCCTGATCGCACAATCGGCCGAACGCGCCGACAACGGCGTAATGCCGCCGGACTGGGTCTATCCCTATGTCCTTAATGACATCGAGAACCTGCTCTCGGCAGGCATGGACAATGCCGTGCTTGAGGATTTCCGCAGCGAAGTCGCTGTGCTTGATTTGGGCGAGGACCAGAGCGGTAGCCTGGTCACCGATGCCGAAGTGGCCTGGGCGCAAAGCGCCGCGCCCGCTTTCGCGCGCCTGCGTGCCGAAATGCAGCGCCAGCAGGCAATGGCCCCGACTGACGATGGCATCTGGCGCTTTGATCGTGGTGCCGAATATTATGACGCTCTCTTGTCATACTACACGACGACCGACCTCACGGCTGACGAAGTGCACCAGATCGGTTTGCGCGAAGTTGCCCGCATCCACGGAGAAATGCGCGCCATCATGGAGCAGGTCGGCTTCGAAGGCACTTTGCAGGAGTTCTTCCAGCACACCCGCAATGGCGACCAGTTCTTCCACACCAGCCGCGAGGATTACCTCGCCGAAGTGGACGAGGTGCTGGCGGCGATGGACGAACGCCTGCCCCAATTCTTCATCACGCTTCCCGAATTCGAATTGCAGGTGAAGCCGGTCGAAGCCTTCCGCGAACAAAGCGCGGGCAAGGCATTCTACCAGAGCCCTGCACCTGATGGCTCACGCCCCGGCACCTATTACGTGAACCTCTACAATCTGCGTGATATGAGCCGCAACGAACTGGAAGCGCTCGCCTATCATGAGGCTTCGCCCGGCCACCATATGCAGCGTTCGATCCAGACCGGTCTGGGCGATCTGCCACCGTTCCGCCGGTTTGGCGGGTTTACCGCCTACACCGAAGGCTGGGGACTTTATTCCGAGGAGCTCGGCAAGGACATGGGCTTCTACACCGATCCCTATTCCGACTTTGGCCGGTTGGGCATGGAGTTGTGGCGCGCGTGCCGCCTCGTCGTTGATACCGGCATGCACCACCACCGCTGGAGCCGCGAGGAAGGTATTGCCTACCTCACTGAAAATACGCCCAACCCCGATGGCGACATCCGCAAGGCGATCGAACGCTACCTAGTCTATCCCGGCCAGGCGACGGCATACATGATCGGCAAGCTCAAGATTATGGAGCTGCGAGAACGCGCGCGGACGCAGTTGGGCGATGATTTCGACATCCGCATGTTCCATGAGGTTGTGCTGACCAACGGGCCGGTTCCGCTCGATATTCTCGAAGAGCAGGTCGACGCGTGGATCGCTTCTGAGGTGCAGTAATGCGATGAGCCGAGCCGTGATGTCGCTCTTGTACAATGTGATTTGGTGGGCCTGCGCTATGTCGCGCTCCAGAGGTTGCAAGGATGGTGATCGCCTGCCGATCACCCTTCCGGCATGCGGAGCGGCGTGGCACACGGGTCGCAACTAGTGCGCTATGTCGCTCCCATTCTCTCTCACCTATTATGATCCGCCAGAGCATCTTCGGCGGCACCTGACGGTGTTGTTCCACTGGTCGACTGAAGTGCCAGTGGTCAAAGACCGCCATTCGGGAGCTTTGGGGCAACTCAACATTTTCCCTTTGGGCAAGGGGGAAATGGCTTTTGAGAATTACACGCAGAAGGTCGAGGCCAAGGCGAATCTGACCAGCGGTTGTTCCTATGCCCCGAAATTCACAATGTACGGGCCGTGGCATTCGATCGGCGCGACCCTAACCCCGCTCGGCTGGGCTTCGCTTACCCGGGTCCCTGCCAGCGACCACGTTGATCGTTACTTTCCGGCCGCCGAATTGTTGGGTGAAGACATTGACGCTTTCGCCGATAACCTGTCGCGTGACTACAACGCGGGAGTGCTTCCGCAAGATCAGGCATGCTTCATGCTCGGCGACTGGATTGCAGAGCGCTTGCAGAGCGTGCCTGCCCAGCATGAACTGCTAATCGAGCGCACGATTGGCTGGCTGGGCGGAGCGCTCAATCCTGATCTTGAACAACTCTTCGATCTTCTGCCCTATTCCCGCAGGCAGGCCGAACGACTGGTGGAGCGTTATTTCGGCTTCCCTCCTGCTGCGGTCGCGCGCAAGTATCGCGCTGTTCGCGCGGCAGCTCTGCTCTCGCAGGAGGATCTCACCGATCAGGAGGAGGCAGCGATTGCCGATGCCTTCTACGATCAGCCTCACATGGTGAAAGAAATAGCGCGGTATTGCGGATATACGCCTTCGCGCCTGGGGGGCGAAGGGCAGACAATCATGACGACGCTCATGCAGATGAAAAACTTTGATCGCCTGCAAGCCTTCCGCGCCCGCACAGGCGAATAGCTGCTAACGACTCGCAACAAGGCGAATTGGCTTGATTCCGCCATTTTTCCGCATAGATGGCTAATCGGAACAATTCAGTCCGATTACTGTCTGCCGAGTCTTATGCGCCTGTCCAATCTTGCTGACTATGCTGTCGTTACCATGAGTGCGGCCGCGCGCCATTGTGGTGGCGGGCGCACCAGTGCGGCCGAATTGGCGAGCGAGACGGGTCTTCCTGTGCCGACGGTGCAGAAGGTTGTCAGCAAGCTCTCTGCGGCAGGCTTGCTGCGCTCGACCCGCGGCGCGGGCGGCGGACTGCAGCTTGCGCGTCCGGCGGCGGCGATCAGTGTGGCGGACATAGTCGAAGCGGTTGAAGGGCCGATCGCGCTCGCCGCCTGCGTGAGCGGAGATGATTGCGCGGTTGAACAGAATTGCGCGGTGAAGCCGCACTGGCCGGTGGTCAATGCCGCCCTGCGCGGTGCGCTCGCCGATATCTCGCTGGTGCAGCTCGCCCGTGCCGAAACACACGAACAGGAAGTCGTATGACCGACCAGATCGACCTCAAGGATCGTTCCGAGATGGACCAGGATGCGAAAGACGCGGCGGCCAAGGCAGCCGAGTACGAGCATGGCTGGTCATCCGATATCGACACCGAATTCGCCGAGAAGGGCCTCACCGAAGATACGGTGCGCTTCATTTCGGCGAAGAAGGGTGAACCGGAATGGATGCTCGAATGGCGGCTCAAGGCCTTCCGCCTGTGGCAGACTATGGAAGAGCCTGACTGGGCGAAACTCGGCTATCCCGAAATCGATTATCAGGACGCCTATTATTACGCCGCGCCGAAGAAGAAGCCCGAGCTGGAATCGCTCGATGAGCTCGATCCGGCGATCCGCGAAACCTATGAAAAGCTGGGCATTCCCATCGCCGAGCAGGAAGTGCTTGCTGGCGTAAAGGGTGCGCGCAAGGTTGCGGTGGATGCGGTGTTCGACAGTGTTTCGGTCGCCACGACGTTCCGTGAGGAGTTGAAGAAGGCGGGGGTGATCTTCCTATCGATTTCGGAAGCGATCAAGGAGTATCCCGAGCTGGTGAAGAAGTGGCTCGGCAAGGTCGTGCCGCAGAAGGACAATTTCTTTGCAACATTGAACTGTGCTGTCTTCTCGGACGGGACCTTTGTCTACATTCCGGAAGGCGTGCGCTGCCCGATGGAGCTTAGCACCTATTTCCGCATCAATGCCGAGAACACGGGCCAATTCGAGCGCACACTCATCGTCGCCGAGAAGGGGTCTTACGTCTCCTACCTCGAAGGTTGTACCGCGCCGATGCGTGATGAGAACCAGCTGCACGCCGCCGTGGTCGAACTGGTCGCGATGGAAGATGCCGAAATCAAGTATTCGACCGTGCAGAACTGGTATCCCGGCGACGAGAACGGCAAGGGCGGGATCTACAACTTCGTGACCAAGCGCGGGCTGTGCCAGGGCGCGCGTTCGAAGATTTCGTGGACGCAGGTCGAAACCGGTTCAGCCGTGACGTGGAAGTACCCTTCGTGCGTGCTCAATGGCGAGGATAGCGTCGGCGAGTTCTACTCGGTTGCGGTGACCAACAACTACCAGCAGGCCGATACCGGCACCAAGATGATCCACAACGCCAAGGGCTCGCGCTCGACGATCATCTCCAAGGGAATCTCTGCGGGGAAGAGCAACAATACGTACCGTGGGCTGGTGCGCGTGGCGGCGAATGCCGATGGCGTGCGCAACTTCACCCAGTGTGACAGCCTGCTGCTCGGCTCCACCTGCGGCGCGCATACCGTGCCCTATATCGAGGTGAAGAACCCCGGAGCCCAGATCGAGCACGAAGCGACCACCAGCAAGATCTCCGACGACCAGCTGTTCTACGCGATGCAACGCGGCCTGGGCGAGGAAGAGGCCGTGGCGCTGATCGTGAATGGCTTCGCGAAAGAAGTGCTCAAAGAACTGCCGATGGAGTTTGCGGTGGAAGCGCAAAAGCTGCTGGCGATTTCGCTGGAAGGGAGTGTGGGGTGAAAGACCATTCTATTGGAAAAAATCCCGCCTTCGCTTGGGCGATGCTTGCGGTATCGATCTACTTCGCTTGGCAAGCAGTAAGCGCCTTCAGTGCCGAAGACGGCTCGCTGCTTGGAATCAGTCTTGGTGGGGCAGTTGTTTTCTTCCTGCTGGCAGCTCGAAAGTTCTGGGAGCTTCGGAGAAACAATGACTGAACGCAAAACCCTCAAGGTCCGCGACACGGCGGACAGCGAAGCACCCGAGCTCAAGAAAAAGGGCCGCGGCTGGGAAATCTCCGAGAAGCGGCTTGATGCGCTGCATGATCGGGCGCGCGAGATGAAGCGGTTTGCTTCGCCCGCGCACAAGGCGCTCGCCGAACGGTTCGCCAAGGCGGATCTGGGCAAGTACACCTTCAAACGGTTTGCCGTGGTCGGCAGCGCGATTGTCGATTTCAATTGTCACAATCTCGGCATGGCCATCGTGATTGACGAGGAAGGCGATGACGAGAAATTGAACCGCCGCCGTGACAAGAGCCTCGAAAGCGTCGGCATCAAGGTGATGCACCTGAAGGCCGCGGATATCCTCGAGAACATGGATGATGTGTTGAAGCGCATCACTGCGGGCATGCGCCTGCGCATCGCCGACCGCGCCGAGGCGCGGCGCGAGCATTTTGCCCAGCGCAAGAACGGACAGAAAGAACGCGACTAATGCTGAAAATCGAAAACCTCTCCGCCGAAATTGACGGCAAGCAAATCCTCAACGGTTTGACACTCGAAGTGGCGGCGGGCGAGGTGCACGCAATCATGGGGCCGAACGGTGCGGGCAAATCGACGCTGGCCTATGTGCTCGGCGGCCGCCCGGGTTATGAAGTGACCGGCGGCTCGGTGACTTTCAACGGCGAAGATCTGCTCGACATGGACCCGCATGAACGCGCCGCAGCCGGCATGTTCCTCGGCTTCCAATACCCGGTCGAAATCCCGGGCGTCTCCAACGTGCAATTCCTGCGCGAAGCATTGAATGCCCAGCGCAAGGCGCGCGGTGAAGAGCCGCTGTCGGGCGGCGATTTCCTCAGGCTTGCCAAGGAAAAGGCAGGGTTGCTCAAGCTCGACATGGACATGCTCAAGCGCAACGTGAACGTCGGCTTTTCGGGCGGTGAGAAGAAGCGCAACGAGATGGTCCAGATGGGAATTCTTGACCCGCAGTTCGCGGTGCTCGACGAGACCGATTCCGGCCTCGATATCGATGCGCTGCGTGTGGTGGGCGAGGGGATCAATGCGATCATGCGCGACCCTGCCAAGGGCGTGCTGCTGATCACCCACTACCAGCGCCTGCTCGACGTGGTGCAGCCCGACAAGGTCTCTGTCCTTGCCAAGGGCCGTATCGTCCAAACGGGTGGCCCCGAACTCGCGCTGCGGCTTGAGGAAGAGGGTTATGATGCGGTGATGGCGGATGCCTGAAGCAGCCACCCTTACGCACCCCACCAACCGTGACGAGGACTGGCGCTATTCGGATGGCGCGTGGCTCGCTTCGGCGGAGCCCGAGCGGGTGCATGCCTGGCGGACGCTGACGGTTGGCGCTGGCGAGACCGTACGCGAATTGGTCGGCAGCGAGGGCGATGCGCTCGATAGACTGCGCGTCCATGTCGGCGCTGGCGGCCGCTTCGAAGCGTTCGGTGTGCTTGATACCGGCGACTATCGGCGTGTCGAGGTCGAGGTGACATTGGAAGACGGCGCGCATTTCGAATTCGGCGGCGTGACGATTGGCGGCGGCACGAGCACGCGCGAGTTCGTCACTCGAACGATCCATGCGGAGCCGAATGCGACATCGAACCAAATTGTGCGCGCGGTGCAGTGGGGCAAATCGACGGGCAATTTCCTCGGCCGCATCGAAGTCGTGCGCGATGCGCAGAAGACCGATGCGGCGCAGAACTTCCGGGCGATCCTGCTGGAAAAGGGTGCCACCGCCAACACCAAGCCCGAACTCGAAATTTTCGCTGACGATGTGCTTTGTGCCCACGGCGCAGCCATTGGCCAGCTTGACGAAATGGCAGCTTACTACATGGCGAGCCGCGGCCTGCCGCCCGCTGTTGCGCGTAAACTGCTGGTGCAGGCATTCATCGGCGATGCTTTCGTCGAATGCAGCGATGATGACGTGCGCGAGCGGATGATGGAACAGGCGCTGGCCAAGCTGGACGAGGCGACGCTTTGACCGAGACGCTGACCTTCTCGCGCAAGGCTGACTTTCCCGGCCTCGTTACGGCAGATGGCGCACAGTGGCACTATCTGGATAGTGCTGCGACTGCGCAGAAACCGCAGGCGGTGATCGATGCGATGACACGCGCGATTGGTGCGGATTACGCAACCGTGCACCGCGGTGTCTATTCGCGCTCCGCCGAGATGACGCTCGCCTATGAAGAGGCGCGGCGAAAGGTCGCAGGCCTGATCGGCGCGAGCGATAGCGAAGTTGCCTTTACACGCGGTGCGACCGAGGCGATCAACCTTGCCGCCTACTCCTACCCGAGCAAGGGCCGCGTGCTGCTCAGCGAGTTGGAGCACCACTCGAATATCGTGCCATGGCAGCTTGCTGGTTGGCAGGTTGACGTCTGTCCGATCACCGAAGATGGACAGATCGATCTCGACGCTGCCGAGACGATGCTGACCCGCGAGCACACAATGGTGAGTTTCGCGCATGTCTCCAACGTGCTCGGCTCGGTGCTCGATGCGAAGCGCGCTGCTGATCTGGCGCATTCGGTCGGGGCAAAGCTCCTGCTCGATGGTTGTCAGGCCGTGCCGCGCCTGCCTGTTGATGTCGCGGCAATCGATTGCGATTTCTACGCCTTTTCCTCGCACAAGCTTTATGGCCCGACCGGTATCGGCGCGCTCTGGGGCAGGGCGGAGCTGCTCGATGCCATGCCGCCTTGGCAAGGCGGCGGCGCGATGATCGACAAGGTGGCATTCATCGGGACGACCTTCGCTCCCGCACCGCAGCGGTTCGAAGCAGGGACGCCCGCCATCGTCGAAGCAGTCGCCTTTGGCGCTGCCTGTGACTATGTTTCCAGCGTGGGTCTTGAAGCAATCCACGCCCACGAAGCACGGCTGGTCGCGCAGACACGCGATGCACTGGGTGCGATGAATGACGTGACGCTATTCGGCCCCGCCGACAGCGCCGGGATCGTCAGTTTCCTGATTGACGGTATTCACCCGCACGATCTCGGCACTATACTTGATGAAGAGAACGTGGCGATCCGCGCCGGGCATCACTGCGCCCAGCCGTTGATGGAGAAGCTTGGTATTCCCGCCACCGCGCGTGCCAGCTTCGGTATTTATTCGGATGAAGACGATGTTGCCGCACTGATCCGCGGCATCGAACGCACCAAGAGGATTTTCGGCTGATGGACAACCAGACCGACAAGAAGGATTACGTTGCGGCTCCTGCGCCAAACGAAGATGTGGTGGCCAAACCGCCGCGTGCACGCGTGGAAGATGCGCCGCTGCCCGAGGAAACCGCGGGAGAGAAGCTGGAGCGCAAGCGGGACTATCTCGAAGGCTTCCTCGCGAAGAAACCTGAAGGGGTTGCACCTGGCGAGCCCGGCGGCGAACTGCACCAGAGCGTGATCGATGCTCTCAAGGACATCTACGATCCGGAAATCCCGGTGAATATTTATGACCTTGGCCTGATCTACAACGTCGAGGTGGCCGAGGACGCGGATGTCGTGGTCACCATGACGCTCACCACGCCGCATTGTCCCGTTGCCGAAACGATGCCGCAGGAAATCGAGATGCGCGTCATGGGCCTGCCCGGCGTGCGCGATGCCGAGGTCGTGGTGACATGGGACCCGCCGTGGGATCCCTCCAAGATGAGTGACGAAGCGCGGCTTGAACTGGGGATGTTGTGAGCACGGCTGCGCCCGGACTGACCATTACCATCGCCGACTATGGCGATGCTGCTGATGCTGCTGCTGTTGTGTCCCTGCTCGACGCCTATGCGCGTGATCCCATGGGTGGCGGCGAGCCGCTTTCGGATGATGTGCGCGATACTCTGGTGGATGCGCTCGCATCCGTGCCTGGCGCTTTCTCATTGATTGCGCGGCTTGATGATATGCCCGTGGGCCTGGCGAATTGCTTCACCGGCTTTTCGACATTCGCCGCGGCACCTCTCGTCAATATCCACGACATGGCGGTTATGCCGGGGCATCGCGGGGCAGGTATTGGCCGCGCCTTGATGGAGGCCGTAGAGGTCGAGGCCTTGAAGCGCGGGGCATGCAAGGTCACACTGGAGGTCCTGAGTGGCAATGGCCGGGCGAAGAGCCTGTATGAAAGCTGCGGCTATGGTGACTACCAGCTCGATCCCGCAGAAGGGCATGCGCTATTTTGGCAGAAGAAGTTAATATGACCGATACGACCACAACCCGTCCCGCCCCCAAAGCCGCCGTCAAGCTGACGCCCGCTGCCGAACAGCGCGTTGCCGATTTGATGGCCAAGGCGCCCGAAGGCGCTATCGGCGTCAAACTCTCGACCCCGCGCCGTGGCTGCTCGGGCCTCGCCTATTCGGTCGACTATGTGACCGAGGAAGTCGCATTCGACGAAAAGATCGAAACGCCGGGCGGCGTGTTCTACATCGACGGGGCGAGCGTGCTCTATCTCGTCGGCAGCACGATGGACTGGGTGGAAGACGACTTCACCGCCGGCTTCGTGTTCGAAAACCCCAATGCCAAGGGCGCCTGTGGCTGTGGCGAAAGCTTTATGGTCTGACGACCGTTTTTCGCTGCGCTTCCAGTCCTATGGATTTCGGTGTGTTATTAGGGTATAGCGCCTTGCATGTCGAACTCCGAACGCAACTACAAGAAGAGGCTCGACGACCTGTTGCGCAATGCTCCGAAGCGACTGAGCGCACACAATCGTGAGCAATTCAGGCAGGAAGCCATCAGGCAAAATGCGGCGCATCTGGCCACGAACGCGCTTGATGTTGCTGCTCGGCGTGCTGACGGAAAGATTGTCCGGCTGCTTGATTTGAGCATTCAGGAAAACATGGCCAAGCTAAGCAGGCTGACAGCTCGTCGAGACCGTGACGAGCGGATAATGCTCAAGGCCGAGCTGGCATGGCTGCGCGATGCGAAGAATTTCTTCAAAAAGCCGAACTTGAAACCGCGCCGCAAGCCGCCTGAAAGCGGGCTTGCCGTACCGGTCGAACCGCCCAAAGGCCCAAAGCCGAAACTGGGCGGGGCCGAGGCACCGCTCGATTTCGACGATAGCCGCGCTTAGGCTTGTTGGCCCGCTTCCTCGGCGATGAAGTCGAGGAGGGCCTTGTCGTACTCATCTACCTTGCCGTTCACTTCGATCTGGCCGTCGAGCCAGCTCTTTTCTGACGAGGTCACCTCTGCATCCTCGGCAATCCGCTCCTCACGGGTCGGGCCTGCATCACGCTTGCCAAACACCACGCCGAACACGTTCGGTGCGGCCACTGCCATTTCGCCCATAAACCGGCCGACGCTGGCCTTGTTGTCGGCGATGAAGGCATCAAGCTCCATCTGGCGTTGGCGGGAGATCTGGCCCGATGCGGCGGAGAAGCCCGCCAGGTAATTGCCCACGCCCTGGACAAACAGGCGCTTGAATTCGGGCGCATTGGCGGCGTGCTCGGTCGCATCCTTGATACGGAACAGCATCTCTGCCTCGCTGCGGCTGACGGCGGCAGGGCGATCGCCTGCCTGACCGAAAATCACGCGGCGGATCAGTTTGCACTCGGCTTCGGAGACATGCGTATCGGAAAGTTCGCCGCCATCGCGGGTGGGGCCGGTGCCCTCCATCACTTCAGATTCGAGCACTTCGAGCACGTAATTCTTGAGCGATGCGGGCACATTCTGGCCCTTCTCGATAATGCAGGTGAGCGCTTCCAGCTCGGTCATCGAGCAGACTTTGTCGTCCGCCTTGACCTGCGAAATTAGCCATGCGGCCTCTTCCTCACTCGCATAACCGCGCGGTTCACTGCCTTCGAGGACATGCTGCTGGATCGCTTCGACGAAAAAGTCGCTCCATTCCGCGCTCGGGTTGGAGGTGGCATGCTGCGCAGTGAACACGGCTTCGGCCTCTTCACGCGTCATCTTGCCATCAGCCCACCCGGCGCGGCGCATGTCGAGAATTTCCTCGGCCGAAATGCCACCGTCGGCGGCGGCCTGCTGTGCGATATTGGCGAAGTGCATGCTCATAATTGGCAAAGTTCCCTTGTTTGGGACTGCTTTGACAGAACAGGCTTAAATTCGGGTTACCAATGCCCTTGGCGAGCGTCAGCCGCGGGCGGAAAGCGCCTGGATACAGGCGAGTCGGTCGACATTGGCACCGTCCGATGAACGGCGTGCCTCGACCCAGGTGGCGACGGGTTCTGCACCCGGAGCGAGCGGATAGAGGAAAATGTCGAGCACGCAGGCTTGCCCGGTAAACTGCAGCTTGCGCATGTCGCCTTCACTCACGTCTAGGCGCGGCTGGCCGAAACGGCGGGTCAGCACGGTGGCGGGTTCGCGGATGATGCCGCCCAGGCCCGGCCCTTCCATGATCTGCGGTGCTGGCACACCGGCAATGGGGCGCGGCTCCACCGGGCGGGATGGTGGCACCTGTGTGGTCCCTTCCACCGGCCGCGGCGGCGGGGGCACGTCCTGCACCGGGACGCCGGGCGCTGTCATGCAGCCGGAGAGCAGGCCCAGGGCCAGGATGGAGAGGCTCAAACGCATATCAGATCGCCCTTTGCGCGTTGCGTGTACGGTGCACAAGGTGCGTAGCACTCGCTGCCCCCAGAACCGGTGCGAAAAGGTTGGCAAAGGGCATGGCGAGCAGTCCTGCAATGGTCCCGCCAAGCAGAAAGCGGTCGGCCTTGCCCAGCGGTGCAATCTCTGCGCGATCTTGCTGGTGGCGCAGCCACACCATGTCCTGTAGCTCGCGCCCGATCAGCACGGCATTGACGAACCAGAACACCGCAAATGTTCCGATCCCGGTGAACAGCAGGATAATCGCAATCGGAGCCGCAAGAAGGTTGAACAACAAGGTTCGCCCCGCCGCGCGCAAGGCATTGCCGGCTTGTTCGCCAAAGCCCAGTTCGCGCGCCATGCTCGCTTCCTGCGGGTAGTGCTTGCGCTCGACCGCGATCACCACCTCGTCGGCGAAGAACTGGACTACTGCCATCGCGACGACGCGCCACACCAGCCAAAGGCCGATGATTGCCATGATCAGCGCCAGAGCCTCGCGCATCGCACCTGCGCCGGCAAAGGCTTCGTCCTCCATGCCACCGCTCAGCAGAGCCCAATCGAGCACATACCAGCCCACTGTGGCCACGATCAGGAACACGATCAGAGTCACGGCAAGGCTCTTCAGCAACACACGCAGCACCGCGCCGTCGAACAACTGCCCGAAGCCCAGCGCCAGAGATTTGCCGATTGCACTCATCACCGCTTGCGATTGCGCGGCCCTTCCGCCAAGTCAACGCCCACACGGCCAATCGCGCCGAATATTCGATTATTGCCTGATTAGGAGTTTTCATGACCGACCCCCGTTACGACGTTATCGCCATCGGCAATGCCGTGGTGGACGTGATTGCCAGCTGCGAAGACGAATTGGTTGAGGAGCTGGGCCTCAATCGCGGCGGAATGACGCTGATCGACGAGGACCGCGCCAAGGAGCTTTACGATGCCATGCCTCCGGCGCGCGAGCTGTCCGGTGGATCCGCCGCGAACACGCTGGCAGGGCTTTCCACGCTCGGCCTGCAGTGTGCATTTATCGGGCAGGTCGCTGCAGACCAGTTGGGCGATGTCTTCCGCCACGACATGCGCGCCACAGGTATCGATTTCGATACGCCGGCGCGCGAAGGCGAACCAGCCACGGGCCGGGTGATGATCTTTGTCACCCCTGATGGCGAGCGCACTATGAACACCTTTCTTGGCGCGGGCCAATTCCTGCCCGCAGAAGCACTGGACGAAGACCTGATCGCCAGCGGCGCGATCCTCTATCTCGAAGGCTATCTGTGGGATCCGGAAGAGCCGCGCCGTGCCATGCGCCGTGCCATCGATGTGGCCAAAGCCGCCGGACGCAAAGTCGCCTTCACCGCTAGCGAGAGCTTTGTGATCGATCGCCACGGCGATGATTTCCGCGCCATGATTGATGACGGGGTAATCGATATCTTGTTCGTCAACGAGCACGAGCTTGTAAGCCTTACCGGCGAAAGCGACTTCGATGCAGGCCTCGCTGCGATCCAGGACAAGGTGCCCGTACTCGTCGCCACACGCAGTGCTGATGGGGCCGTGTGTGTCGCCAATGGCGAACGCTTCGAAACCGCAGCCGAGCCTATCGACAAGGTCGTCGACACGACTGGGGCAGGCGACCAGTTCGCTGCCGGTTTCCTCTCCGGCCACGCAAAGGGTCAGCCGATCGATGAATGTCTGAAGCGCGGCGCTGTTGCCGCTGCTGAAGTCAT
The DNA here is from genome assembly GCF_028858515.1 of Aurantiacibacter sp. D1-12. Lineage (GTDB taxonomy): Bacteria > Pseudomonadota > Alphaproteobacteria > Sphingomonadales > Sphingomonadaceae > Alteraurantiacibacter. The sequence goes on along the minus strand of NZ_JAPJZJ010000004.1, from coordinate 40,515 downwards.
CAGCCACTACGGCCCGCGTCCTGAAGTCGATATGAAGGCTCTGATGGCAGAAAAGCTGGGCTAAGGTTCAGCCCTGCTCCAACTCGCGCCCGATCTCCCTATGGCCGATATCGGTGCGGTAGAAGCCACTCGGAAATTCCACGGCTGACACAGCGGCGTAGGTGGCATCGCGTGCGGCTTTGGTGTCGCGGCCCATAGCGGTGACGTTGAGTACGCGGCCGCCACTGGCGACGAGCTGTTCGCCGTCCATCGTAGTGCCCGCGTGGAAGACTTTTGCGCCGCTTGCTTCGGAATGGCCGAGGTGGATCGCCCCGCCTTTTTCTGGTGTGCCGGGATAGCCTTTCGCCGCCATCACCACGGTCATCGCGGTGTCATCGGCGAACTCGGGTTCGGGCATGTCGGCCAGCGACCCCTTCGCACAGGCGAGCATATACTCGGCGAGATCGCCTTTCAGGCGCATCATCAGCACCTGGCATTCGGGATCGCCGAAACGTGCGTTGTATTCGACCAGCTTCACGCCTTCGTTGGTCAGCATCAGCCCGGCGTAGAGCACGCCTTTGTATGGGTGCCCGTGCTTGCGCATCTGGCGCACGGTGGGGAAGACAATCCGCTCGAGCGTTTCGGCCACCAGCGTCTCGTCCAGCACGCGTGCGGGGCTATATGCGCCCATGCCGCCGGTGTTGGGCCCGGTATCGCCATCGCCCACGCGCTTGTGATCCTGCGCGGTGCCAAAGGGGACAACGGTTTCGCCATCGGTCAGCGCGAAGAAGCTCGCTTCCTCTCCGTGCATGAATTCCTCGATCACGACTTCGGCGCCAGCCTCGCCAAACTTCCCGCCGAACATATCTTCGAGCGCTTCTTTGGCATGATCACTGCTTTCGGCGATGACCACGCCCTTGCCCGCCGCTAGACCATCGGCCTTGAGCACAAAGGGCGGCGCAAAGGTGCTTAGCGCCTGTTTCGCCTGTTCGAGCGTGGTGCAACGGACATAGCCTGCAGTCGGGATATTGGCGCGGTCGCACATTTCCTTGGTGAAAGCCTTGGAGCCTTCGAGCTGTGCGGCTTCCTTGCCAGGACCGAACACGGGAATGTTGGCGGCGGAGAGCGTGTCTCCCAGGCCATCAACCAGCGGCGCTTCCGGCCCGATCACGACGAGGCCAATGGCGCGCTCCTTGCAGAACGCCACCACGGCAGCGTGATCGCTCGCATCCAATGTCACCAGCGTTGCGCATTCGGCCATGCCGGGATTGCCCGGAGCCGCGAACAGCGTTCCCCCCTGTTCCTGTATCGCCGCGGATTGCGCCAGCTTCCAGCACAGGGCATGTTCGCGTCCGCCCGAACCCAGGACAAGGATATTCATGGCTGGCAACTCTCCAATCGACGATTCCGGTGATGGCGGACTGGTAGCGAAGGGGCGCGACGGCGACAATGCCGCGCCGCTTTCGATTACCGAAATATCGCAGGCACTGAAGCGGACGGTAGAAGACCGGTTCGGCTTTGTGCGGCTGCGCGGAGAGCTTTCGGGCGTGAAGCGCGCTGCATCGGGCCATCTCTATATGAGCCTGAAAGACGAGAAGAGTGTGCTCGATGCGGTCATGTGGCGCGGTCAGGTAGGGCGCTTGCCGTTCCAACCGGAAGACGGGCTGGAGGTTATCGCGAGCGGCAAGCTGACAACCTATCCCGGGCGCTCGAAGTACCAGATCGTCGTCGAACGGATGGAGATAGCGGGCGAAGGCGCGCTGCTCGCCTTGCTCGAGAAGAACCGCAAGAAGTTCGAGGCAGAGGGGCTGTTCGGCAACATTCGCCGCCTGCCGTTCGCGCCGGAGGTTATTGGCGTCGTGACGTCACCCACAGGTGCGGTGATCCGCGATATCCTCCACCGGCTGGAAGATCGCTTCCCGACGCATGTGATTGTCTGGCCAGTGTTGGTGCAGGGGCAGGGTGCAGCCGAGCAGGTGGCGAGCGCGGTGCGCGGTTTCGGAGCGCTTGAGCCGGGCGGCTTGGTGCCACGGCCTGACTTGCTGATCGTCGCGCGAGGGGGCGGTTCGATCGAGGACCTGTGGGCCTTCAACGAAGAGCCAGTCGTGCGCGCTGTCGCCGAATCGCCGATCCCGGTGATCAGCGCGGTGGGGCACGAGACAGACACGACGCTGTGCGATTTCGCCGCCGACAAGCGTGCGCCGACGCCAACGGCAGCGGCGGAAATGGCGGTGCCGGTGAAGCGCGAGCTGGAAGCGACACTCGATGATCTCGCGCTGCGCCAGCGCAAGGTGGTTATGCGGCCCGTCGATCTGGGTCGCGAACGGCTCGAAGCGCGGGTGCAGCGGCTTCCAGGCGCGAATCAGCTGCTTCAACCGCAGGCGCAGAAGCTGGATGAGCTGGGTGAACGTTTGCGACGCGGGCTGATCGACCGCGCGAGCAAGGGCCGCGAACGTTTGGCCGAAGCGCGGCTCTCACCTGCGATTCTGCGCAGCGCATGGCGCGATGCGGCGCAGCGGCTAACGTCGGCAAGGCTCGCTCCGCAGCTCGTCACACGCCCGATTATCGAACGTCGCCAGCAGCTTGACGCCCTCGCGCGACTTGCCGAGCAGTTGCACCCGGAAAAGCCGCTCTCGCGCGGTTATGCGATGGTGAAAGGCGCGGACGGAAAGGCGGTGACCAGTGCAGCTGCGGCTGGAAGCGAGTCTCTGCTCGGGATCAAATTTGCTGACGGAGAGATACAGGCCACTCCCGGCGACACGCCCCGCAAGCCGCGCAAAGCGGCCAAGCCGAAGGCAAAGGGAGCCGATACGGGGCAGGCCGAGCTCTTCTAGGCCTTAAGGTCCGGTAGAGACCAAATTGCTTTGCGGCCAAGCTGCGCCTAAATAGGGGCCATGCTTATGAACTCGTCAGACAATCCCGCCACTCTGCTTTACGGCCCTAACGGCTTCCGTGTGATCAAACCCGGCCATTTTGTGGTCTGCGCTGTGAGCGGCGTACCGATTTCGCTTGAAGAACTGCGCTACTGGAGCGTGGACCGGCAGGAGGCCTATGCCACTGCACAGCTTGCCACCCAGCGCGCGACGGAAGACGAATGATCGCCTTTCGTGCGATGGCCGTTGGCGCTGCGGTGTTGCTCGCCGGATGCGCCGTTGTGCCGCAAGTGGAACAGGCCCCCGAGAGTGTCGAGGTCGTGCAGCCGGTTGCAACCCAAGCGCCTGCGCCCGCTCCGGCACCAACGCCTACTCCAACTCCGACGGGGCCGGGCACTTTCCTGTTCAATGGCGAGCTGACGCAGGGTGGCTGGATACGCGGGCAAGCACCTGGCGGGACCGTAACGGCACGGCTTGGCGATCAGGAACTCGCGCTTGATGATGAAGGGCGTTTCTTTGCCGCTTTTGACCGCGATGCAGGCGGCAGTGCCGAACTGGTCGCCCGTCTCGAAGACGGGCGCGAGATTCGCAGTCCTATCACCGTCTCCCCGCGCGCGTGGGATATCGAGCACATTAACGCCGCGCGTAGGCCCGGCGGTTCGAGCGAGGCCTTCATGCGGCGCCGCCAGCCAGAGCTCGATGCGATCTGGGACGCGCGCACGGCCAATTCGGATAGTGATGGCTGGCAGCAGGACTTTATCTGGCCGGTCACGGGCCGCATTTCGGGCCGCTTCGGTTCGCAGCGTGTCTATCGCGGAGAGCCGGGAAGCTATCACTCGGGCCTCGATATCGCGCCTGGTGCGGGGGTGCCTTTTGTCGCTCCGGCAGATGGCGTGGTGACGCTTGCCGCCTATGATCCGTTCAGCCTTGAAGGCCATTTGATCATTATCGATCACGGCGCGGGGCTGAACAGCGCTTTCCTGCATGCCTCGCAAATCTTCGTAACCGAGGGGCAGCGCGTGGAGCAGGGTGATCGCCTTGGTCTGATCGGTGCCACCGGTCGCGCAACTGGGCCGCACCTGCACTGGAGCATCAAATGGCACCTTGCGCGACTCGATCCGCTCCTGTTCCTCGGCCCGATGCCATAGCGCGCGACGGGCGTGCTTTCCGTAGTCAGAAATAACAGGCGCGCAGCCATCGCAGTGATTGTCGCGGCGGTGATGCTGGCACTTAGCTGGTGGCGCAGTCCGGTATCGCACCGCCCTTCGACCGCGTTCACTGTGAGTGCTGTGGCGATTCCGGTGCCTGAAGCTGCATCGCCCGTCACAGTCACGGACATATGGGACATCGACGGATCGGGCGCCGGCTTCGGCGGCTTCTCTGCCCTCATCGCCATGCCAGGTGGCCAGCTTCGCAGCTTCTCCGATCGCGGCTGGCGCTTTACCTTTGTTCTGTCCGAACAGGGCCCGCAGGACTTCGCGACCGCGCAGGTCATCCCCGCTGATGGATACAGCTCGCGCCTGTTCGATATCGAGTCCGCCACGCCGTCACCCGACGGAGAGGCCTATTGGCTGAGCTACGAAGCAACCCACGCCGTGCATCGATTTGGCGCGGATGATGTACCGCAAGAGGTGCGTGACCTGTCCGATGATATGGATTGGCCCGACAATAGCGGGATCGAGGCCATGGTGCGATTTGCGGACGGGCGCTTCCTTGTCTTTCCCGAAGTGGGGCCGCTCGGTCACGTGTTCGCAAGTGACCCGACCGAAGGTTCGGCCATACGCCCGTTTCGTGTTGACTGGCCGGAGGAAGGCTACAGCCCCACCGACGCCGCGCAATTGCCCGACGGGCGCGTGCTCGTGCTGCTCCGCCGCTTTTCAATGACGCCGCTGCCGACGTTCGAGAGCCTGATCGTGATCGGCGAGGTGCCGCAGCCGGGGCAAGTATGGGAGCCGGAAGTGTTTGCGCAGCTGGACGAGTTGCTTCCACCCGAGAACTATGAAGGTCTTGCCGTGCGCCCGCTTGCTGATGGCTCAAGCGAACTGTGGCTTATCTCGGATGACAATTTTTCCGCCTTCCAGCGCACATTGCTCGCACGCCTGATCTACGCGCCAGAAGGATAGCGCGCACGAAAAAGCGCGCGAAGGTCAGCCCCGCGCGCGCTTTTTCGAATTCGGACTTGGCGAGTGCTCTAAGCGGCTTCGCTCATCGCTTTCTTCAGCTCACGCTTCACCTTGAGGGCGCGGCTCGAGAGCTTCTCGTCACGAGTCTTGAGCAGCCAGTTGTCGAGGCCACCGTTGTGCTCCACGCTGCGCAGGCCCTGCGTCGAAACGCGGAACTTGAACGCACGGTCGAGCTTTTCGCTCAGCAGCGTAACGTTCTGCAGGTTGGGCAGGAATACCCGCTTGGTCTTGTTGTTGGCGTGGCTAACATTGTTGCCGACCTGACGGCCCTTGCCGGTAAGTTCGCAGATGCGCGACATGGCGAAATCTCTCGCTAATTTGTGATTCGGTTACAGCTTTAAGCTGGGAAAGGCGCGCGCATAGCGGTGGGGGCTGCTTGCGTCAAGCGACTCCGGGCCTTAGCGAAAGGTGCGATGCCCCGTTGGCCCACCCCCGAAGCGATGACCCGCGCGCTGGAACTGGCGCGTGAAGCCGCGCGCGTGGGCGAAGTGCCCGTGGGCGCGGTGGTGGTCAAGGACGGGGTGATCATTGGCGAAGGCTACAATCTCACCCGCTCGTGCCCGGATCCCACCGCGCACGCCGAGATCGAAGCGATTCGCCGTGCTGCCAAGCATCTGGGCGACGAACGCCTGACCGGCTGCGACCTGTTCGTGACACTGGAGCCCTGCGCCATGTGCGCCGGCGCTATAAGCCACGCACGGATCGCGAGGCTTTACTACGCCGCGAGCGATCCCAAGGGCGGCGCGGTGGACCACGGCGCGCGCGTGTTCGAACAGGAGCAATGCCTGCACAAGCCCGAGGTCTATTCGGGGATGAGCGAGGGTGAAGCGGGCGAAATCCTACGCGAGTTCTTCAGAGAGCGGCGGTAGCTCTCAGCCTTATTCCGATTCTGCTTCGCTTCCCCGGCAATTGCTGTCGCCGTAAGCGTCACTGTAGGTCTCTTCCCAGCAGTGATCGAATGCCTGCAGCACGTTCATATTGGGTGGCCATGACATCGTAACGACCGTTCCATCAGGCATGGTTGCCGTCAAATCATCAGGTTCAGGGACTTCAGCAAGTCGCTCCATCGCCAGGGCAAGCCTTTCGCGATCACGCCGCAGGAAAGCAATCGTACCATCGACGTAGTGGTTCCACCCGAAGTCTGCGTCCAGGTCTGCGGGTTTGTATGTCAGCGCGAAGAGAGCCAGCGCTTCATCTGTTTGACCGGCGAAGGCGCGCATCTGCCCTTCGTGCCAGTAGAGGATCGAATTGTGCGCGCGCTTTTCATAGCGCCATTCGCGGATGAGCTCGGCCGCTTCAGCATGGCAGCCCTGCATTGAAAGCGGACGCCAACCACCATCCAAATCCTGATCGAATGTATCGAGATCAAGCGCGAGCATCTCTTCGAGGTCGTACGAGCAATCGACTTCGGTCGGCTGCGGCTCTTGTGGCGTGGAGGCCAGAAGGAGAATTGAGAATAGCATAGTGGTTAGCTTCTTTCACTCAGGCGAATTGCCCTGTGATGAATTACATCCCCCGCCAGATCCGCACTCCATCATCCTCGCCCGGCCCGAAGCGTCGGCGGTCGCAGGCTATCGGCATGAAGTCCCGCCCGTAGCAAATCCGCACTTCCTCCAGCCAACCGCGCTGGTTAACGTCGAGACCTATGGCGCTTGCGGGCAGGCCGGGATTGGCATCGGACAGCCGTGTGCGGATCATTCCGGCGGTGAGGTTGCGGTTGCGCGATAGGCGGTCAAAATCGGGCCAGCGCAGGCTGTTGAACAGAATTCGGGTCACGCGCAGGTAGGTGTCGGCATCGCGGGTCATGCAGCTGCCGTGTTTCTCCCATTGCCGTGCGATCAGGTTCAGATCGGGTTGCATGCAGAGCGAGGCGTTGACCTCGCGCGAGGAGGGCTCGTCACGCGTCGGGCACCACTGCGGCCAGCTGCCATTGGGTCCCTCCGGCCAAAGCCCGTGCACGATGAAGGCGAAGCGCCCGTCATCGCCCGAACATTGCCGCGAGTGGCGGCGCGAATCCTCGCGCAGGCGGCAGAATTCGGGGCTCCAGCTGAGCGCCAGCGTATATCCGGTGACGCGTGTCTGGCGAACCTCACCGTTGCGTTCGACATCGGGCAGCGACACCCGGCCTGTCGGGATCCGGCATTGATAGGCTTGTGCGGCGGCCTGAGCGGGCAGTGCCAGCACAGCAAGTGCCCAGATCACTTTCGTGATCACTCGCCCTTTTCGGCGAACCATTCTTTGGCGTCCGGTCGGAACAGGAAATACACCGCTATCCCGCGCAGCAGCAGCGTGATTAGTCCGGCGATACTGAGTGATCCGAAGCCGCTGCCGAGCGCTGAAACTACGCCGAACAGCATGAATGCAACGAACACTACCAGCACCCATTTCACCCAGCTCTGGCGCTTGCGCGACGCCAGATACCACAGCAGCATGTTCACAAGGATGCCGACAATGCTCGATCCGACGACAAACGCCGAAGAGGAATCTCCCATGCCCAACGGCTCCCACTGTGCAGTAAGCGCGGCAACCTGCGCGTCGTGACTCAGGAAGCTACTGACGGCTCCCATTGCCACGCTGGCGAGGAAGAATAGATCGAATTTACGGATTGAATCAGGACGCACGGCAACCCTCCCTAGGCTGTGCTGAACGGCAAAGATGGCAGATGCTTAGAGCGGGGTAAAGTCGAGACCAATATCGGCAGCGGGTGCGCTCTGTGTGAGGCGGCCGACCGAGACGAACTCCACGCCGGTTGCCGCCTTGGCCTTGATGGTGTCGAGATTGATCCCGCCCGACGCTTCTGTCGGTACGCGCCCGGCGACCAGGGCGACGGCTTCGCGCAAAGTGTCGGGCTCCATATTATCGAGCAGCAGGCGCGTGGCACCGGCGGCAAGCGCGGGTTCGATCTGGTCGATCCGGTCTACCTCGCAAATGATATCCTCTACACCGGCGTCGCGCGCGCGGCGGACCGCTTCGCCGACATTGCCTGCGACGAGGATATGGTTGTCCTTGATCATTGCTGCATCCCACAGGCCCATGCGGTGGTTGCTGCCGCTGCCCATGCGCACCGCGTATTTCTCAAGATGGCGCAGGCCGGGAATAGTCTTGCGCGTATCGAGCAGGGTGCAATCGGGATTGTCCATCGTATCGACATACTGCCGCACCATCGTGGCGATGCCGGAGAGGTGTTGTACGGTATTCAATGCGCTGCGCTCTGCGGTCAGCATGGCGCGGGCATTGCCGGACAGGCGCATCAGATCGGTGCCGGGCGTGACCGCCGCACCTTCCTCCACCAGGATATCGATCTGCATGTCGGGATCCAGCGCGCGGAAGAAGGCTGCGGCAACAGGCAGGCCGGCAACGCGGATCGCATCGCGGCTGTCCATCACGCCGGTAAAGCGCGCATTGGCGGGGATCACGCTTTCGGCGGTAACGTCTCGCCCGCCGCCGGGCAGTCCTTCGCCAAGGTCTTCCGCGAGGGTTTCCGAAACGAAGCGGTCCAGATCAAAGCCGGCCAAATCAAAACAAGGAAGTTCAAATGTGCTCATGGCCGCATGTCATGGCGCAGAGCGCGCGCAGCCTCAAGCGGCAAGCGCAGGCTCACCGGTTTGCAGACAGGTTTTGGCACTGAAAAGGGCTTAGCCCGGGATCACCGACTGTGCCGACTGGCCGTTACCCTCGGGTGCAGCGAGGATCGTGCGCACATCGGTGCCCTTGTCGACCGTGTAGGTCTCTGCATCGCCGACGATGGTGCGAATGCCGGGCTCTGCGACGCCGGCCGCTTCGAGCGCGCTGGTTTCGACAGCGCTGCGCGGGGCAGGGCCGCCAAACAGGGCTTCAAGCGCCTGCTCGGATGCGGTGCCTTCAGCGGGGCGCGGCGCGCCGGGTGCCGGCGGCACAAGGTGGAAATCGGGCGGCACCACCAGCGGAGCCTGCCGCTGCACGGCAAATTCATCCGGGCGTTCGCGATTGCCAAGGTTCACACCTCCGCAAGCCGACAGGCCGGATGCGGCTGCTGCCAGAACGATAATGCGGGTGAATTTTGCCATGTGTACTTCTCTCTAATCGAATGCGGCGCGTTATTCTGCGACTGCGTCCTGCTCGTCTTCGGGTTTCTCGCGCATGAACAGGGCCCGCGCAAGGATAATCACCACGCCGATGGTGATTGCGGCATCGGCAATATTGAAAATCAGGAACGGGCGAAAGTCCCCGATGTGGAAATCGGCATAGTCGATGACATAGCCGTAGAGCGCCCGGTCGCGGATATTGCCCGCCGCACCGCCCAGGATCAGGCCGAGCGCGAAGATATCGCCGAACAGCTTCTCGCGCATCATCCACACGAGCACGACGAGTGCGATGGCCGCGGTTACACCTACCAAAATCCAGCGCATTTCGACACTCGTCGCCTCGAACATACCGAGCGAGACGCCGTAATTGTTCGCGCGGGTGAAATCGAAAAAGGGAAGCAGCGGATAGTTCTCGCCGATCTGGTCGAGGCCCAACTCGTCTACGACGAAGACCTTCACCCATTGATCGATGAAGAATGTGACGGCGGCAATCAGCAGCCCGATCAGACGAAATTTGGCAAGCTGGCTCATGATGCAGCATCCATAGCGGAAACGACGCTGTCGCAGCGGTTGCAGAGGTCGCCATCTTCCGGAACTTCGGGAAGGAGACGCCAGCAGCGGCCGCATTTGGCATCGGTGGACTTGGTGACGCTCACGCTGTCCCCATCGCCCAGTGTGACTGTGCCGGTGATGAACAACTCGGCGAGATCCGCAGCGGAGAAGCCTTCAGGCACGGCGCTTGCTGGCACAGTGACTTCGGCTTCGAGGCCTGAGCGGATTGTTTTCTCACGGCGCAGTGGCTCGATAGCTTCGGTCACGCGTTCGCGCAGAGCTCGCAGCGCTTCCCAGCGTGCAGTGTCCGCATCAGCTTTGGGCAGCTTTTCCAGCTCGAGCATATGCACGCTGCCGCCGTCAGAGTAGCGGGTGCCCCATACCTCTTCGCTGGTGAACACGAGCACCGGTGCGGCGTAGCGGATCAGCGCGTGGAACAGCGTGTCTAGCACGGTGCGGTAGGCGCGGCGTTCGACACCGTCGGGCGCATCGCAATAGAGGCGGTCTTTGCGGATATCGAAGAAGAAGGCTGAGAGGTCTTCATTCATGAAGTCCACCAGCGCGCGGGTATAGGTATTGAAGTCGTAGTCCTCGATCGCGCGGCGCATCTTGGCGTCGAGCTCGCCCAGCAGGCTGAGCATGTAGCGCTCAAGCTCGGGCATATCGGCCACGTCAACGCGCTCTGCCTCGTCGAAGCCCTGCAGCGCGCCGAGCATATAGCGGAAGGTGTTGCGCAGCTTGCGGTATTGGTCGGCAACGCCTTTCAGGATTTCCGGCCCGATGCGGTGGTCTTCGGTGTAATCGACGCTCAGAGCCCACAGGCGGATGATGTCGGCACCGTATTCCTGCATCACCTTGAGCGGATCGACGGTGTTGCCCTTGCTCTTGGACATCTTGGTGCCGTCACCCGCCATGGTGAAGCCGTGGGTCAGCACGCCTTTGTATGGTGCGCGACCGCGTGTGGCGCAGCTTTCGACGAGTGAAGACTGGAACCACCCGCGGTGCTGGTCACTGCCTTCAAGGTAGAGATCGGCGGGAACCTGCAAGTCCGGCCAACGCCCACTTTCGAGCACGAAGGCGTGGGTGCAGCCCGAATCGAACCAGACATCGAGGATGTCGGTGATCATCTCGAAGTCGTCGACATTGTAATCGTTGCCGAGGATGGCCTGCGCATTCTCCTCGCACCAGCCATCAACGCCTTCGGTGTTCACCGCCTCGATGATGCGTGCATTGACCGCTGTGTCGACGAGATACTCGCCGCTCTTGCGGTCAACGAACAGCGTGATCGGCACGCCCCAGGCGCGCTGGCGCGAAAGGACCCAGTCAGGCTTACCTTCGACCATTGAACCGATACGGTTCTTTCCCTTGGCTGGAACGAACTGCGTTTGTTCAATCTCTAAAAGCGCAACGGTGCGCAGCGTCTCGCCATGCTGCTCGCCCATGGGCTTGTCCATCGGCACAAACCACTGCGGTGTGCAGCGATAGATAACCTTGGCCTTGGAGCGCCACGAGTGCGGGTAGCTGTGCTCGTAGTCAGCAGAAGCCGAGAGCAGCGCACCCGCTTCACGGAGATCCGAACAGATCGGCCCATCGGGCGCGTTGAATTTGGGGTTGATGACGCTGCCATTGCGCTCATCGGTGCGCGGCAGCCAGAGCCAGTCCTCGCGATAGCGCCCGTCGGCATCGACCACGAACTTGGGATTGATCCCGTGCGCCTTGCACAGCTCGAAATCGTCCTCGCCATGATCGGGCGCCATGTGGACGAGGCCGGTGCCGCTGTCGGTGGTGACGAAATCGCCCGGCAACAGCGGACGCGGTTCGGCAAAGAACCCGCCGAGATCGTGCATCGGGTGACGGCAGATGGTGCCGGCGAGGTCGGAGCCTTTGAACATTCCAACTTCGAGCAAAGTTTTGCTCGCGCGCTCAGAAAATGCGTTTTGGAGGAGAGGGGACATCAAATATCTGATACCGCCTTCGCCCTCGTAGAGACCGTAGCTCACATCAGGCCCATAGGCGAGCGCCTGGTTCACCGGAATCGTCCAAGGCGTGGTCGTCCAGATCACCGCATGCGCGCCGACCAGTTCCGGAATCGGGCTTTCGACAACCTCAAAAGCAACATCGATCTGCGTCGAGGTGATATCCTCGTACTCAACCTCGGCCTCAGCCAACGCGGTCTTTTCCACCGGGCTCCACATCACCGGCTTCGCGCCGCGATAGAGCTGGCCGCTTTCGGCGAACTTGAGCAGTTCGGCAACGATGCCCGCCTCGGCCTCGGGAGCCATCGTCAGGTAGGGATCGTCCCACTCGCCGGTGACGCCTAGGCGCTTGAACTGTTCGCGCTGCACGTCGACCCACTTCGCAGCATAGTCGCGGCATTCCTGGCGGAATTCGCGCGGCGGGACTTCGTCCTTGTTGCGCTTCTTCTTGCGGTAGAGCTCCTCGACCTTCCATTCGATGGGCAAGCCGTGGCAGTCCCAGCCGGGCACGTAGGGCGCATCCTTGCCGAGCAGGCTCTGCGTGCGCACCACCGCATCCTTCAGCACCTTGTTCAGCGCGTGGCCGATATGGATATCGCCGTTGGCATAGGGCGGGCCATCGTGCAGCACGAACTTCTCGCGTCCCGCACGTGCCTCGCGCAGCTTCTCGTAGAAGCCTTCCTCTTCCCAGCGCGCCAGAATGCCCGGTTCCTTCTGCGGAAGGCCGGCCTTCATGGGAAAATCGGTCTTCGGCAGGAAGACAGTGTCCCGGTAATCGCGCTTGGTAGATTCTTCGCTCATAAGACGGCGGCACCTAAGGCCAAACGCGCCCTTGGGCAACAGGCCATCGCATGTGCCAAGCTAGTCGAGACCAAGACGCGCACGGCGACTATCGAGTGCATCGAGCGCCCGCTCGCGATCTTCGGCGCGACGGCGATCTTGCGAAGGGCGCAATGCGGGGCCGATTGTCCAGATATCCTCGACCACCACAAAGCCGTTATAGCTATCGGGGATCTCGCCCAGCTGCTCAGGCAGAACGATCCCGCGCGGGTGGTTCTCCACGTCGAGCGGGCCGACCACCAGAATGCGGCCGCCGACCGATTTCATCCGGGCAATCGCGCGGTTGGGCCAGCCCCAGATCGGCCATTGCTTATCGAGCGGAACGATAAGCGTGCCATTGCGGCAGCTATCCGGCATGAAGCCAGTCCACGCCATTGCCACATAGTCGCGCGTGCAAGCTTCGGCATCCTCGGCGCTGAAGGCCCAGGCATCGGGATAGTGTTCGCGAATACGGGCGATCACATCGGGGTGGCCGTAGAAGGCATCGCCCGCCTGCTCGACCCGTCGCCGCGCTGCGTTGAGGTGCTCGGCCAGCAGGTCGGCCTCTGCGGGGTCGGCGGACTTGAAGTTGAACATGATCGGCCGACGACCAATCATCTGTAGCGCTTCCTCCAGCGTGGGAATGCGATTGGCGGGATTGCCGCGCAGCGGGAAGGTCTCGCCGCCATCTGCCGTGTAGCGATAGCCTGCGTCGAGCGCCTGCAGCTCCTCCATCGTCGCATCGCGCACATCGCCCGTGCCATTGGTGCGGCAATCGAGCGTCCAGTCGTGGAACACCGCGATCTGGCCATCAGCCGTTGGCGCAATGTCGATCTCGATCATCTGTGCGCCAACATTGTGGAAGGTCTCGCGCATGCTCGGGATCGTGTTCTCGATGTAGGGATGCACCGGCTCCTCGATCCGGTCGGCGGTGCAGGTGTCGCGCCCCACGCCTTCCTGGTCATAGACCTGAGCGACACCGCGATGCGCGATCAGCTTGGGGCTGCCCTGCGGTGTGGGCGCGAGCCAGCTGGCGTTGACCACGGTCAGGATGAGGAACAGCACTGCGAGCACCATGCCGATCCGATAGAGCCAGACTTTCTTGCGGGGAGTAAGTGTCATGCGAGGAGTGATCTTGCCTTTGCACAGTCCCGATCAATCTGCGCCACCAGCGCATCGAGATCGTCAAACTTCGCCTCCGGACGGAGGAAGTGATAGAAGGAAACGTCGATGACTTCGCCATAGAGGTCGCCATCGAAATCAAAGAAATGCGGTTCGAGTAGCTCCTTGGGTGGATCGAACTGCGGGCGAATGCCAAGGTTTGCGGCACCCGTCAGCTCCTGCCCGGTCGAGAGCACCTTGCCGCGCACGGCGTAGACCCCGAAACGCGGGCGCAAATAGCTTTCCATGTCGATATTGGCGGTGGGATAGCCTAGTTCGCGTCCGCGCTTGTCTCCGTGGATCACCGTTCCGCGCACGGTGAATGGGCGGGTGAGAAGCTCTGCCGCCACGTCGCATTCGCCTGCCTTCAGCGCGTCACGGATGCGGCTGGAGGATACCGTCTGGCCCGCCGCACCCACCGGACCGATCGCGCGTGCTTCCACACCGCAGCTTTGCCCGATATCGCGCAGCACTTGCGTGTTTCCCCCGCGCCCTTTGCCGAAGGTGAAGTCCTCTCCCGTCACCACGCCGCCTGCGCCCAGATGTGCGCCGAGCAGTTCGCGCACGAAGCTCTCTGCCTCCATCGCCGCAAGACCATCGCCAAAATCGAACACGAGCATCGCATCCGCACCCGCTTCGGCAAACAGCTCCTCGCGCTGGTCGAGGCTGGTCAAACGGAACGGTGGCACATGCGGCGCGAAATGGCGCACCGGATGCGGATCGAACGTGGCGACGATGGCAGGGCGGCCTTCGCGCTTTGCCCATTGCACCGCCTCGGCCACGACATGCTGGTGGCCGAGATGGAAGCCATCGAAATTTCCCAGCGCAATCACCGCGCCGCGCAGGTCTTCGGGCATCGTATCGCTGTGCGAGAGGCGCATCAGTTCGCGTGTCCCATGGGCGCTATCCCCGTGCGGAGAACCCGCAGTGCATTCAGTCCCATGATCGCGCGGATATCCTCTTCGGAGAACCCTGCGTCCATCAGCGCCTGCGTCACATGCACCACATTGGCGGTGTCGAAGCCGACGGCAACCGATCCGTCGTAATCGCTCCCCAGCGCGACATGTTCTACACCCACCAGGTCGACAATATGCTGCATGGCGGCGACGATGGAGGCGGGCGAGGTGTCGCATACAGCGCCGTCGAAGTAGCCTACGCCGATGACCCCGCCCGTTGCCGCGACGCCGCGAATCTCATCATCGGTAAGGTTGCGGTTGACCGGGCAGGTCGCCTGCACGCCGCCGTGGCTGGAAACCACGGGGCGGCGCGCCATAGCCAGCACTTCGCTGACGCACTGGTGTGAGCAGTGCGCAATATCGACAATGATGCCGAGCTCTTCCATCTCTCGCACCATTTCGCGCCCAAAGTCGGTCAGTCCGCCCTTTTCCTCGCCGTGCATCGACCCGGCGAGCTCGTTGTCGAAGAAATGGGTGATGCCTGCCATGCGCATGCCATCATCGTAAAGGCGCTGGAGGTTTTCCGCGCGCCCTTCCAGATTGTGCAGCCCTTCGACCGAGAACATGCCACCGATGGGGCGACCGGTGACATTGCGCGCCGCCAGCAGTGCGTCCACGTCCGCCGGAGAGCGGATCGTTCGCAGCGCGTCGGGCGCTTCATTGGCCGCCAGTTCCAGCCGCGAGGCGTGCCAGCGTGATCGTTCGAGTAGTGACCCCCATGTCGGGTAAGGCTGTAACTGGCCGATTGCCATCAACGTCATATTGTCGCGCGCGTCGGCGGAATTCTCGTCGAAATTGAGGCCCGCGGGTGACTTGGTGACACTGGAGAAGACCTGAAGCGTGACGTTGCCATCGATCAGGCGCGGGAGGTCAACGTGGCCGCGGTCTGCGCGTTCGAGCGGGTTTCGCTTCCACATCAGGGTGTCCGAATGCAGGTCAACAATGGTCAGCGTCGCATGCAGCGCGAGCGCTTCTTCGGTCACTTCGGGCAGCCCGGTGCCTTCGATCTGGTTCATGCTGCGCTCGGCAATGCCGGGCCCGAACACGAAGAAAATCGCCAGCGCGAGCGCGAGCACGAGAAGGGCAATGCGGATGATGCGCATTTTCATCGGCGTCGCTCGAAAGTGACGAAATCGAAAGGAGGGAAGCCTTCTACCGTACGGGGAACGCGCGCCACTTCGTGCCAGGTGGGATCATCGCCGGGTCCGGGCATGGTGACATCGCCTTGGGTGTCCTCATGCACCTCGGTCAGCTCGAAGCGGGTGCCGTAATCGCGCAGCAGGTGGAAAATCTCCGCCCCGCCGATCACCGCGAAGTCACCGTCGCCCACCAGCGCGAGCGCCTCGTCTACACCTGCGGCTGTTTCGGCCCCCTCCGCCTGCCAGTCGGCTTGCCGCGTCAGCACAATATGCCGACGTCCGGGGAGCAGCCCGGGCAGGCTTTCAAATGTCTTGCGCCCCATGACCATCGGCTTGCCCATTGTCAGCGCCTTGAACCGCTTGAGGTCTTCGGAAATCGCCCATGGCACCTGTCCGTCGCGCGCGATCACGCCATTGGTGGCGCGGGCGACGATGAACAGGACTTCGTGCCTCCTCACCCCTCACCCACCCGCGTGATATGGCCCATCTTGCGCCCTTCGCGGGCTTCGGCCTTGCCATAGAGGTGGAGGTGGGCGCGCGTGTCGGAAAGGTGGTTGACCACTTCAAGAGCGGTCTCGCCGATCAGGTTGTCCATGACGATCCGCTCGGCAACGCTGGCCGTGTCACCCAGCGGCAAGCCGGCAATCGCACGCACGTGGTTTTCAAACTGGCTGGTGACCGCGCCTTCGATGGTCCAGTGGCCAGAATTGTGCACCCGCGGCGCCATTTCGTTGAACACCGGGCCATCGGCTGTCGCGAAGAATTCGCACGTCAGCACGCCGACATAGCCGAGCGCTTCCGCCACTTTCTGCGCCAGTGCGCGCGCTTCGGCGACTTGCTCGCCAACGATAGCGGGAGCAGGCAATTCGGAATGGGCAAGGATGCCATGTTCGTGTGTGTTGTGGGTTGAATCCCAGAACCGCACCTCACCGTCACGAGCGCGCACCAGAATGACCGAGAACTCGCAGTCGAAGTGGACCATGCCTTCATAGACACTGCCGCTTTGCGGCACGCGAATGCCCTGTGCGTCATGCGCCTGCGCGAGGCGCCACTGGCCTTTACCATCGTAACCGTCGCGGCGGGTCTTGAGGATGCCGGGCGCACCGACGCGCTCTACGGCATCGGCCAGCTCGCTATCGTGATCGACCGCAGCGAAAGGCGCGGGCCTACCGCCAACATCCTCGACAAAGCGTTTCTCTCGCACCCTGTCCTGCGCAATTTCGAGCGCCTTGGTGCCGGGGGCGAGCAAGTCTGCCGGAATGGCAGAGAGCGGTTCAACAGGCACGTTCTCGAATTCGTAGGTCACGACATCGCAAGCAGCGGCAAAGGTGGCGAGCGCCTCGCGGTCGTACCACGGCGCGCAGGTGAACTCGGCGCTGACTTCGGCGGCCACACTGTCCTGTTCGGGAGCGTAGATATGGCAGCGATAGCCGATCTGCGCGGCAGCGATAGCCATCATGCGGCCGAGCTGGCCACCACCGAGTATGCCGATTGTCGCGCCCGGTTTAAGCACTTGCCCCCGCGCCTCGATCAGAGATCAGACGGCGTTTCCGCCACCTTACCGGTCTGCGCCGCGCGGTATTCTTGCAGGCGGGAAGACAGCGCCTCATCCCCCAGCGCCAGGATCGATGCCGCCATAATGCCCGCATTGGTCGCGCCCGCCTCGCCAATCGCCAGCGTGCCCGTGGGGACACCGGCGGGCATCTGTACGATGGAGAGCAGGCTGTCCATGCCGCTCAATGCCTTCGATTGCACCGGAACACCAAGCACCGGCAGATGCGTGAGCGCGGCGACCATGCCAGGCAGGTGAGCTGCTCCACCTGCGCCGGCGATCACGACTTTGAAGCCTTCGTCCGCCGCGCCCTTGCCAAAGGCGTGCAACCGGTCGGGCGTACGGTGAGCCGAAACGATGCGCGCTTCATAGGATACGCCCAGTTCATCGAGCACCTTGGCGGCGCATTGCATAGTCGGCCAGTCGGACTGGCTGCCCATGATGATGGCAACTTGTGCGCTCATGAAATCACGAATCCTTCAGGTAATAGCGTTCGCCAGGCTGCATGTTCTCATCAAAGTCATAGATGATCGGCTGGCCGGTGGGAATCTCGAGCCCGGTGATATCATCATCCGAAATGCCCGAGAGGTGCTTGACCAGCGCGCGCAAGCTGTTGCCGTGCGCAGAAATGATCACCGTTTCACCCTTCTTCAGCTCGGGCAGGATCGTGCTTTCCCAGTAAGGAAGCACGCGCTCGATGGTAAGCTTCAGGCTTTCGGTTTGCGGTACGTCGATGCCGTCATAACGTGGATCGTTGCCGGGATCGTACTTGTCGCCCTTTTCCATCGGCGGCGGCGGCACGTCGAAGCTGCGGCGCCAGATGTGGACCTGCTCGTCACCATGCTTTTCGCGGGTTTCCTGCTTGTTGAGGCCAGTAAGGCCGCCATAGTGCCGTTCGTTGAGCTGCCAGTTTTTGATCTCGGGTATCCAGATGCGGCCGGCCTCTTCCAGCGCCAGATGCAGCGTCTTGATCGCGCGCTTCTGCACGCTGGTGAAGGCGAGTGTGGGCAGCACGCCCTTTTCCTTCATCAGGCGCCCTGCTTCGCGTGCTTCTTCGACGCCTTTTTCGGTGACATCGACATCCCACCAGCCGGTGAACCGGTTGGCGAGGTTCCATTCACTCTGGCCGTGGCGGACAAGGATCAGTTTGGGCACGTTTGGGTCGCTCCTGATTGGGCGGTGTTGACGAGAGAAGGCGCGTTAGCTGTCCTTGCTCTCTTTGGAAAGGGAATCGGGCTTGTCTTTCGCGAGGACCTCCGTCCTCGCGTCCTCGCTAGGCACGCAGCAAGCTGCGTCCGCTGCGGGCGGGCGGTCGCCCTTGCGAGCCTGCGGCTCGTTTGCATTGCTATCCGACATCGCCTTGGCTTGCGATTTGCGGCGGCGCAGGTTCTCGCGCAGTTTGGCGGCGAGGCGTTCTTCTCGGGTCTCGTCTTTGCTCATGGCATGGTCTATTGCCGTAAGGCGCGTTTCGTCTCAAGCTTGGCTTGACATTCGCGGCGCACATGACAATAGCGCGCGCCTGCCTGACGGGTAATGAAACGCACGGTGATTCTGGTCACCGGCCCGCAGGATCGGAGCCGCGGTAGCTCAGTGGTAGAGCGCACCCTTGGTAAGGGTGAGGCCGAGAGTTCAATTCTCTCTCGTGGCACCATTTTTATGGATGTTTGTTTTTCGCATCGACCTCCGTCGATGCGTCCTCGCTAGATGCGCAGGCAAGCTGCGTCCGCTGCGGGCGGGCAGTCGCCCTTGCGGCCCTTTGGGCCGTACTCTGCGACGCGGTAGAGAGTGCGCCAGGCCCCAGGCGCGAAAAACAAGACGTCTCGCTCTTTCGCCTCTTCCCAAACGGGCTGTGTTATTCCTATACATCACCGCATGGACGATACCGAACTTACCCAGCTTGACCCTTCATACACCACTGTCATGCGGATCGAGGGGCTGCTGGCCACTCTTCCCTTTGTTATTGGCGCGGCGGTGCTTTCTATTGCCGAGGTTGTTCCCGCCTGGGTGCCGGGCGTGCCGGTGCTCATCCTTGCCATAATCCTGATCGGCATCTTGCCGCTCAAGCGCTATCGCACGCGCGGATACGATATGAGCAGCGACCGGCTACGCGTGGTGAAAGGGGTGCTGTTCCATTCGGATACTGTCGTGCCGTTTAGCCGGGTGCAGCATCTTGACGTTGAGCAGGGGCCGCTGGAGCGGATGTTCGGCATCGCGCGGTTGATCCTGCATACTGCGGGCACGCACAATTCTTCAGTGACGCTGCCGGGTCTGAGGCACGAGATTGCCACCACCATGCGCGAAGATATTCGCCAGCATGTGAAGCGGGAATCGATGTGAGCGAGGTCGAGGTAGCCTCCGCAGGCGAGGAGATCGAGGTCGGCGAATGGCGGCGCGTATCAGGGCTGTCAATCGTGGTTCAGGGCGTACGTACGCTCGGCAGCGCGATTATCCCGGCAGCCTTCATTCTGTTTGGTGCGGCCAGCAGCGAAGACATGCTGGGCAAAGTCGCACCTTATGCCATTCCGATCCTGCTCTTCATTATTGTGGTGAACATCGTGCCCGCGTGGCTCACCTGGTACCGTCTGCGCTACAAGATCGGTGCGAACGATGTGCGGCTGGAGCAGGGCATTCTCAGCCGTTCGGCCCGCTCGGTTCCCTATGACCGCATCCAGGATGTTAGCCTCGAACAGAAGCTGATCCCGCGCCTGCTGGGCCTTGTCGAAGTGAAGTTTGAAACCGGCGCCGGAGGCAAAGACGAGCTCAAGCTTTCCTATGTCAGCGAAGACGAGGGCGAGCGCCTGCGTGAAGTGGTGCGTGAGCTGGTAGAGGGTGCTGATGAGGCAGCTATGGCCCCGGCCGCGCTCGAGCAGGGCGAAAAGCCGCAGGCCGTGGCGAAAGACACCGCCAGTACCCTGCTGTTCGATATGCCGCCGAAGCGCCTCTTCACCTTCGGGATGTTCAGCTTCTCGCTGGTGATCTTCGCAGTCATCATGGGTGTGGCGCAGCAATTCGAAATGTTCCTGCCCTGGGGTATCGAGGACTTGGTCGACCGCGTTGTCGAAGATGAACAGATCCGTGAAGCGACCGGCTATTTCAGCAGTCTCGGCTTCGCGGCGAAAGTGATGGCAGTGATCTATGCTTTGGTGACGATCATTGTGGTCGGCGTGGCTAGCGGCGTGGCCAAGACCTTTGTGCGTGACTGGGAATTCCGGCTGGAGCGGACAGGCAAGGGCTTTCGTCGCCGCCGTGGCTTGCTGACCAAGACCGACGTGGTGATGCCCGTCCACCGCGTGCAGGCGCTTGTCGTTTCGACCGGCTGGCTTCGTCGCCGCTTTGGCTGGCACGGACTATCGTTCATTTCGCTCGCGCAGGACTCGGGCAAGGCCAACCACGATGTCGCGCCTTTTGCGAAGATGCATGAGATCGCACCGATTGCTCAGGAAGCTGGCTTCTCGCTGCCCGATGGCGATGAGGAATGGCGGCGGCCCAGCTCTGCGTTCTATTTCGACCGGGGGCTGATCCAGGCGCTGTTTGTTGCGGTGATCGGGATCGCGGTGCTGACCATTGCCGCTGTCGAGGCCTCCGGCATGGTGCCGGGGCTGTTCGTCATCGGCGGGATCGTTCTGGCCATCATCGCCTTTATCGCGGCACGGCAATACTATCTCTGGCATTATGATCGCCACGCCCTCGACCCCGCACAAATCCTTTCACGTCGCGGCTGGCTTGCCCCGCGCACGCAGATTGCCAACCGCGTGAAATTGCACTCGGTGGAAATCGAGCAGGGACCGCTCGGCCGCTGGCACGGCTACTGCGACCTCGTGTTCGGAATGGCAGGTGGCAGCTTTGCTTTCAGAGGGCTGAGCGTGGACAACGCGAAGCAGTTGCGTGCCGCCGTGCTCGACAGCATCGCCTCGGTCGATTTCGCCAATCTGCCCAGATAGCCGTAGCGCCTAAGCGCGCAGGTCTGCCCAGTCAGGTTGCTTGTCGAACTGCGCCGCGACATAGGGGCAGCTCGGGTTCACTTTGAAACCTTGCTCGCGCGCATCGGCAATCAGCGCTTCGACCAGTTTGAAGGCAATTCCCTTGCCGCGCGCCTGCGGCGGGGTGAAGGTGTGGTTGGCATTGCGTATGCCATTGCGCTCAACCCAGGTCAGTTCGGCCTTTACGTCCGTTCCTTCGACATCAGCGTAATAGGCGCCCTTGGCTTCCTCGATCACGCGGGTGATTTCTATAGCGGCCATAAGTTTCTCCTTCTTGCGCCAAACGGGCCGTGGGGCCATGGCGTTCCACTATGCAGTTTCTTTCAGATAATGCCGCTCCCGTGCATCCCAAGGTCTGGCAAGCCATGCGGGCTGCCGACGCGCCCGATACGCCGTACGATACCGATGCACTGAGCCGCGAGCTCGATGCGCGTTTCTCCGCGCTGTTCGGGCGCGAATGCGCGGCGCTGTGGGTGGCCACAGGCACGGCGGCCAATTGCCTCGCGCTGGCGACGATGGTGGAGCCGCACGGTGGTGTCGTCTGCCACGAAGAGGCACATGTCGAAATGGACGAATGCGGGGCAGCAGGGTTCTACCTCCACGGTGCAAAGCTGCTGCTGGCCGAGGGTGAGGGCGCTAAGCTGACGCCTGCGGATATCGAGCACGTGCTCGCCGGGATTACGCGCGGCGTGCATCAGGTGCCCGCGCATGCCGTGTCGATTACGCAGGCGAGCGAATATGGCCTTGTCTACCGTCCGGAAGAACTGGCGGCGGTTGGCATGTTAGCCAATGATAGCGGCCTTGGCTTGCACATGGACGGCGCGCGCTTTGCCAATGCGGCGGCCTTTCTGGACTGCGCACCGGCAGAGGCGGTTGGCCCTGCACAGGCGCTGAGCTTTGGCTGCGTCAAGAACGGCGCGATGAATGCCGAGGCCATCGTGTTCTTCGATCCCGAGAGGGCCGAGCTGGTCCGCTGGCGACGCAAACGCGCGGGCCATCTGCAAAGCAAGGGCCGCTTTATGGCGGCGCAGGTGCTCGCAATGCTCGACAATGATCTGTGGCTGGACAATGCGCGTGCTGCAAACACCGTCGCGGGCGTGATCGCAGAGGGCGCGGGTGACCGGCTTGTCCATCCGCACGAGATCAACGAGCTATTCGTTCGCATGACACAGGAAGAGCGCAAGGCACTGCGCGACCAGGGCTTTGCCTTCTACGACTGGGACGACGCGTGCGTGCGGCTGGTGACCAGCTGGGCGACCGATCCCGATCATGCCGCCGCACTGGCCAAGGCGATATCCGCGTTATGAGCACACAGCAGGCCAGCATGCTCAGCTGGCGCGTCATTGTCCCGTTCCTGCTGACCGGCACGATCTGGGGTTCGACCTGGTATGTGATCACCGGACAGATCGACGGTGTGCCCGCCGCTTGGTCAGTGGCCTATCGCTTTGCGATTGCGACCCCGGCGTTGTTCCTCGTCGCCATGCTGATGAAGCGACGGCTTCGCTTGACGCGGCCCGAGCATCTGCTTGCGGCGCTGGTCGGGCTCTTCCAGTTCGCCGGCAACTTCCTCTTCGTCTATCACGCCGAGCTCTATGTCACCTCCGGCATCGTCGCGATGATGTTCGCGCTGCTGATGGTTCCCAACGCGATATTCGGGCGGATATTCCTGGGTGAGAGGGTGCAAGGCGGCTTCGTGATCGGGAGCATGGTGGCGATTGTCGGCGTCTCCTTCCTGCTCTGGCACGAATGGCAGGCCAACCCCGATGCGGGTGTGATAGGCGGCAATGTCGGGCTGGGCATTTTTCTCGCCTTGCTCGGAATTTTGGCAGCCTCATTTGCCAATGTGGTGCAGGCCAACCCGACCGGGCGCGCGGTACCGATGGTCAGCTTGCTTGCTTGGGCGATGGTCTACGGCACTTTGTTCGACATCGTCTTTGCTTTCGTTACCACAGGGCCGCCGCCGCTGCCTTCGCGTCCCGAATACTGGATGGGGATCGTCTATCTCGCGCTGATCGGCACGGTGATCACCTTCCCGCTACACTACAATCTGGTGCGAGAGATCGGGGCTGGGCGGACGGCCTATAATTCCATCGTCACAATCTCGGTCGCCATGCTGCTGTCGACGCTACTTGAAGGCTATCAGTGGACCGTGACGACGGCGCTCGGGATGGTGCTTGCGGTGGTGGGAATGGTGCTGGCATTGCGGGCGAGGCGGCAGAAGAGCGTGCAGGTCCAGCAATCCGGTAGCCTGCGGCACGACGCGGACTAGAGCAAACTTCTGAGACCTTTGCGGTAGGTAGGAAACTGCGGCTGCCAGCCGAGCACGCGCTTCGCCTTGCCGTTCGCAACGCGGCGGTTCTCGGCATAGAAACCGCGCGCCATTTCGGAGAGGCCTGCCTCCTCCATCGTTTGCAGCGGTGGGGGTTCTTGCCCGAGAAGCGCGCAGGCATGTTCGATCAGCTCGTTCTGGCTGCACGGCAGATCATCGCCGAGGTTGTAGGCCCCCGAAGGTGCATCGCTACTCATCGCCGCGGCCACGCCGCTGGCAATGTCTTCCACGTGCACGCGGCTGAACACCTGTCCTGGCAAGTCGATGCGATGGGCCTTGCCGCTTCGTATTCGGTCGAAAGCGCTCCGGCCCGGCCCGTAGATGCCCGGCAAGCGGAACACATGCGCGCGGCGTTCCAGCCACAGCGCATCGCACTCCGCGCGCGCAGTGCGTCGGCCCGTTCCCGTTGGCGAGCCTTCATCGACCCACGCTCCGCCGGCATCGCCATAGACGCCAGTGGAGGAGAGATAGCCGAGCCGTTTGCCAGCCAGCGCATGGCCGTAAGTGCTTAGTACCGGGTCGGCCTCATCGCGCGGTGGGACCGAGGACAGTACGTATTCTGCGCTCTTCAGAGCTGACGTCACGGCGGTATTGTCAGTAAAGTCCACATCACCATCACTGCCGGTGGCGGACACTTTCCAGCCAAGAGCCACGGCCTGCGCCTTGACGCGTTTCGCGGTGTAACCGAGGCCAAATATGAACAGATTTGCCATGTCGAGCGTTTAGCCACTCGACACGCCCAAGAGAAAGCCCCAGTTTCGCCTTATGGATATTGCACGCACCCCCTCCGCCCCCGATGGCAACCCCGAAATGGCTGACGCTGCGCCCACGCCGCAGGAACCGGTCGAGATCAGGCGAGAGGATTACAAGCCCTTCCCCTGGCTGGTGCCCGAAATTGCGCTGGAGTTTGATCTGGGGCTGGAGGCAACGCGCGTTGTTTCTACGCTCACCGTCACACGCAATGCCAAGGCGGACGCGTCACCCACCATCCGCCTGAACGGCGATACGCTTGAGCCGCTTTCGGTGCAGGTCGATGGCGAGATGGCGAGTGACTGGTCAATGGACGGCGATGATCTGATCATTCCGCTGGCTGGCGAGACGCACGAGCTCCGCATCACAACACAGATCAATCCGTCTGAGAACACAACGCTGATGGGGCTCTATGCCTCTGAAGGCATGCTCTGCACCCAATGCGAGGCGGAGGGCTTCCGCCGCATCACCTTCTTCCCTGATCGTCCTGACGTTCTCTCGACCTACCGCGTGCGGATGAGTGGGTCGAAGGCGCAGTTCCCTGTCCTTCTGTGCAACGGCAATCTCGAAGCGCAGGGCGAAGGAGAGGATGGCATGCACTGGGCCGAGTGGCACGACCCTTGGCCCAAGCCCTCCTATCTGTTTGCATTGGTTGCGGGCGATCTTGTCGCCAATTCGGATAGCTTCACCACTTGTGGCGGCCGTGAAGTCGCGCTCAACATCTATGTCCGTGAAGGCGATCTTGAGCGGACCGGCCACGCGATGGAATCGCTCAAGAAATCTATGCGTTGGGATGAGGAGGTGTTCGGCCGCGAATACGATCTCGACCTGTTCAACATTGTCGCGGTGAGCGATTTCAACATGGGAGCGATGGAGAACAAGGGCCTCAACGTCTTCAACACGAAATATGTGCTCGCCGATCCCGAAACCGCCACCGATGGCGATTTTGACGGGGTCGAAGGCGTGATCGCGCACGAATACTTCCACAACTGGTCGGGCAACCGCGTGACTTGCCGCGACTGGTTCCAGCTGAGCCTGAAGGAAGGCTTCACCGTGCTGCGCGACCAGCTGTTCAGCCAGGACATGGGCAGCGCGCCGGTCAAGCGGATTGAGGATGTGCGCGTGCTGCGCGGGGCGCAATTTCCCGAAGATGGGGGTCCGCTGGCGCACCCGATCCGCCCGGACAGCTACCGCGAGATATCCAACTTCTACACCGCCACGGTCTACAACAAGGGTGCCGAAGTCATCCGCATGATGCGGTCCATGTGCGGTGAAGGGCGGTTCCGTGCGGGCACGGACCTCTATTTCGACCGCCACGATGGCGAGGCGGCGACGTGCGAGGACTTCATCAAGGCGATGGAAGACGGTGCTGGGCTCGACCTCTCGCAATTCCGCCTCTGGTACAGCCAGGCGGGCACGCCAAAGGTCTCTGTCAAGCTCGAACATGCGGGCGATACCGCCACTTTGCACCTGTCGCAGGAGGTCCCGCCTACCCCTGGCCAACCAGACAAGCAGCCGATGCCGATTCCGCTACGAGTCGCGCTCTATGATGTTGATTCCCAAAAACATAACGGCGAACAGCTAGTTACGTTAAACGAATCTCAAGAGAGCTTCAGCTTTTCTGGATATTCCAAGACTCCGATACTATCGATCAATCGCGGCTTCACCGCGCCAGTGGTGATCGAACGCGAGGTTTCGCAGAGCGATCTGGTGTTCCTCGCGGCGCATGATGACGATCCGTTCGCTCGCTACGAAGCGCTACAGGATCTGATCGTCGGTCACCTCAAGGCGGCGGTCGCTGGCGACCTGAGTGATACGGCCAAACGCGCCGGTGAAGAGGCCATCACCGGCGCGGTGGCTGCGATTCTGGCTGACGACGCGCTTGATGACTTGATGCGCGGCGAATTGCTGGTGCTGCCAAGCGAAGGCTACCTTGCTGAAACCATGCTGGTGGCAGACCCGGCTGCCATCCACGCCGAACGCAGCGCCCTGCGCGCTGCCATTGCGAGTGCACTGGAAGACGACTTCGTCGCGCTCCACCAACGCGCGAGTGCGGTGGCCTATGACCTTTCGGCAGAGGCACGCGGGGCGCGCAAGGTGAAGACGCAGGCGCTGATCTATCTCGCCGCGGGCAATCCCGATCGCGCGAAGGCTATTGCTGCCGAGCAATACAAGAACGCGGACAACATGACCGACCGGCAGGGTGCGCTGATGGTGCTCGCAGGGCTCGACGGGTTCGAGCGGACAAGCGCACTTATGGATTTCTACAACCGCTACCAAGGCAATGCGCTGGTGATCGACAAGTGGTTCAGTCTGCAGAGCATGTCCATGCATCCCGATGCGCTGGAGCATGTGAAGGCGTTGGCCGAGCATCCGCAATTTACGCTCAAGAACCCCAACCGCGTGCGGGCGCTCTATATGGGCTTTGCGGTCAACCCGCAGGCCTTCCATGCAGAGAGCGGCGAAGGCTATCGCATGATCGCTGATCTGATCCTCGCGCTCGATCCGATCAATCCGCAAACGGCGGCGCGCTTTGTCACCCCTCTGGGCCGTTGGCGGCGGATCGAGCCCAAGCGTTCGGCACTGATGAAGGCGGAGCTTGAGCGGATCGCGGCTGCGGGCAACTTGTCGCGCGACACAAGCGAGCAGGTGAGCCGTAGCCTTGGCTGATATCATCCGCTCCGCCGCACTGCGCGTACCGCATGGCTTTCTCACTGCCGCGCAAAGCGATGCAGGGCATATGCATCTGGCGGTTGGCGACATGCCAGTCGCCCGGGTGAAGCAGGTCCATTCCGCCGTGGCGCTTGGGCTGGTGCGCCCTTTCCCGGATTGCGATCGGCCGGAGGCAGACGCGATGGTGATCGACAACGCGCGCTGTGCGCTGGCAATCGTGACGGCGGACTGCGCGCCGGTGCTTTTTGCCGATGAGCAAGCGGGTGTGATTGCCGCTGCCCACGCCGGGTGGCGCGGGGCGCAGGCCGGGATCATCGCCAACACCGTTCGCCAGATGGAGGCGCAAGGTGCAAGGCGAAGCCGGATCGTGGCCGCCATTGGTCCCTGCATTGCCCAGGCGAACTATGAGGTTGGCGCCGATATGCGCGATTGCTTCACCAAAGAAGATGCGCGCTTCTTTACCGAAGGGACGAATAACAAGTGGCAGTTCGATCTTGCCGGCTACGTTGCCAGCAAGCTGGAGCAGGCAGAGGTCGGTGAAATCGATGCCTTGCGAATCGACACCTACGCGGGGGAAAGCGGTTTTCATTCCTATCGCCGGGCCACGCATCGAGGGGGACCGACCGATGGCCGGCAGTTCAGCCTGATTGCGCTTCCGGATTGATCGCCAGCCTGACCGAATGCGCCCCGCGCAACGGCTCTTGCGAAATTACCCGCAAAAGGCGGGTTGGCATGGCCGATTTGCTCGTCTATCAGCCGCGCCAAGCTGCCGCTCCACGCATGCATTTCTTGCAAGCTGCGGCAAAAAGGGTTTCTTAGCGAGCTGACGGCGCTCTGCCGTCAACAGGTTCGACACGTAAGGCAGGGATATGGCAACCACCACTGGCAATCCTGAAACGAGCGAAGCGGGCACCGAAGAAGGTGTCCGTCGCCGTGACTTTATTGAAATAGCAGCGGTTTCGGCCGCCGGCATCGGCGGACTGGCGATGGTCTATCCGCTGGTCAGCCAGATGTCGCCGTCGGCAGACGTGCTTGCGGCCAGCACGACAGAGCTCGACATCAGCGAGCTGCAGGTCGGTCAGGCCGTAAAGGCTTCGTTCCGCAAGCAGCCGGTTTTCGTCCGCCGCCTGACGCAGGGCGAGATCGATGAAGCCAACGCGGTTGCCACAGATTCGCTACGTGATCCTGAATCGCTCGAAGATCGCACCCAGCCCGGCCATGAAGATGTGCTGGTGGTAATGGGCGTGTGTACGCACCTCGGCTGTGTGCCGCTGGGCGCTGCCACGGGTGAGAACAAGGGCGAATACAACGGCTATTTCTGCCCGTGCCACGGTTCGCATTACGATACCGCAGCGCGCATCCGCAAAGGTCCGGCGCCGACCAACCTTGTGGTCCCCGACTATACTTTCACTTCCGACACGACGATCGTGATCGGGTAAGGCGAGGAAGAGACAACCATGAGCTTTCCCTGGGCCAAGGAATACACGCCGCAAAACGGCTTCACCAAGTTCCTCGACGAACGGCTGCCGCTTCCGCGCCTTGTCTACAATGCGGTAGGCGCTGGCTATCCGGTTCCGCGCAACCTTTCCTACTTCTGGAATTTCGGTGTGCTGGCAGGCTTCTGCCTAGTGCTGCAGATCGTTACAGGCGTTGTGCTGGCGATGCATTATGCGGCCGATGCAGGCGTGGCCTTCGCTTCGGTCGAGCACATCATGCGCGACGTCAACTGGGGCTGGCTGATGCGTTATGCGCACGCCAATGGCGCCAGCTTCTTCTTCCTCGTGATCTACATCCACATCTTCCGCGGCTTTTTCTACGCTTCGTACAAGCCGCCGCGCGAAATGATCTGGCTGATCGGCGTGGTCATCTTCCTGCTGATGATGGCGACTGCCTTCATGGGCTACGTGCTACCGTGGGGCCAGATGAGCTTCTGGGGCGCGCAGGTTATCACCGGCCTGTTCGAAGCCATCCCGCTGGTGGGTGAAAGTATCAAGGTGTGGCTGCTGGGCGGTTATGCGCCGGACAATGCCGCGCTGAACCGCTTCTTCAGCTTGCACTATCTGCTGCCGTTCGTGATCGCCGGCTGTGTGATCCTGCACATCTGGGCGCTGCACATTCCTGGTTCGAGCAACCCGACCGGTGTGGAAGTAAAGCAGGAAAGCGATACCCTGCCGTTCCACCCGTACTACACGGCGAAGGACGGTTTCGGCCTCGGCGTATTCCTGCTGATCTACTTCGCGTTCGTGTTCTTCCTGCCGAACGTGCTGGGGCACCCGGATAACTACATCGAAGCGAACCCGCTTTCGACTCCGGCGCATATCGTTCCGGAATGGTATTTCTATCCGTTCTACGCGATCCTGCGTGCCTTCACTTTCGACTTCATCCTTCCGGCGAAGCTGTGGGGTGTGCTGGCGATGTTCGCGGCTATCCTGGTATGGTTCTTCCTGCCGTGGCTGGACAAGGGTCCGGTGCGCAGCGGCCACTACCGCCCGCTGTTCCGCAAGTTCTTCTGGTTCGGTCTGATCCCTTGCATGGCGGTGCTGTTCGTCTGCGGGGGTGCGCCGGCGGAAGAGCCCTATGTGATGATCAGCCAGATCGCGACCGCATACTACTTCCTGCACTTCCTGGTGATCCTGCCGATCGTCTCCTCAATCGAGCGTCCGGATCCGCTGCCGTACTCGATTACCGAAGCGGTCCTTGGATCGGACAAGAAGGCTGTGCTTGGCGAAAACGCCGAGCCGGCAGGCGCCTGAAGCAACCGGCATAGAGGAAAGATAATATCATGATCCGTCTTGTTGGCATGCTCATTGGTCTTGGCTTCACCTTCGTGGTGCTGCTTGCTTTCGGCGTTGGCGCCTATACCGCTGCAACCGAAGAGGTGGAGCCGCAAGCTGGCTATGCCTTCCACGCCGAACCCCACGCTCCAGAAGGCGGCTTTGCTTCTGATGGCCCGTTCGGCCGTTGGGATCAGGCCCAGCTGCAGCGCGGCTATCAGGTCTACAAGGAAGCCTGCGCCGCCTGTCACTCGCTGGGCTATGTCGCTTTCCGTAACCTTGCCGATCTCGGCTACTCGGATGCGCAGATCAAGGCAGAGGCAGAGAGCTACCAGATCCCGCATTATGATCCGAGCACCGGTGAAGTCACGCGCTCGGCAGGTCTGCCAACCGACAATTTCCCGCCCGTGGCCTATGCTGGCCTCGGCTCGCCGCCTGACCTGTCACTGATCACCAAGGCACGCGGTGATGGCACCAATTATGTCTATTCGCTGCTGACCGGTTATGAAGACATGGCCACCTACGCAAATGAAGATGGCGAGCTGCTGACCGAGGAATTCCCCGAATTCCAGGTAGGCGAGGGTCTGCACTTCAATCCGTACTTTGAAGGTCTGGCGATTGCCATGCCGGCACCTCTGCAGGATGGTCAGGTGACCTATGCGGTGGACGAGAACGGCGTGGCGCCCGAAGCGACTGTCGACCAGATGTCGCAGGACGTTGCCGCGTTCCTGACCTGGACGGCCGAGCCGAAGATGATGGAGCGCAAGCGCACCGGTTGGTGGATCCTCGCATTCACGCTGTTCGCCACGATCCTCGCCTGGTTCGCCAAGAAGTCGGTCTGGTCCGCAGTTAAGCCGAAGCGCGAAGACGACTGATTGCCCGTTGGATCAGTCGCAGCTTAAAGGGCTGATCCGCACGGTCCCGGACTTTCCGAAGTCCGGCATCCAGTTTCGTGACATTACTACCCTCCTTGCCCATGGCGAGGGATTGTCGGCGAGCGTGCAAGCGCTCGCCGATATTGCTTCCGGGCTAGAGGCCGATGCGGTGGCCGGTATCGAGGCGCGCGGCTTTATCTTCGGCACTGCGCTGGCGCTTGAACTGGGCAAGGGCTTCATACCGTTGCGCAAGGCCGGGAAGCTGCCTGTCGAGACGTTAGGCGAGGACTATGCGCTCGAATATGGCACCGCGCGGTTGGAGCTCGATCCGACGCTGATCGAGGAAGGCCAGCGCGTGCTGGTGGTTGACGATCTGCTCGCTACCGGCGGCACGGCGATTGCCGGAACGCGCCTTCTCCGCCGCGCGGGTGCGGTTGTGACTGACGCTCTGTTCGTCATCGATTTGCCCGTACTCGGCGGCAAGGAGGCGCTGGCGGCAGAGGAGCTTGCCACCCATGCTGTCGTCTCGTTCGAGGGACATTAGCCGACCTCGCAAGATTTTACGGAAAGAATCACTTCTTCACGCATTGATCTGCTAACAAAGCAGCGGGTTAGGTGGGCCTCGGCCCGGGGAGTTTCATGGAATCACAGGCGCTCACTATCGCGCTCGTCGGCGTGCTTGGCATTGGCGCCCAGTGGCTCGCGTGGCGAACGGGCTGGCCCGCTATCGTCCTGATGCTGGCGGCCGGTTTTATTGCCGGGCCGGTGTGCGGCTATTTCGGATATCGCCTGCTCGACCCCGTGGGTGCCTTTGGCGACCTGCTCGAACCGATGGTGGGCATCGGTGTTGCCCTGATTCTGTTCGAAGGCGGGCTGAGCCTCGATTTCCGCGAACTTCGCAAATACGGCGGCGGCGTTGGGCGACTGGTGCTGATAGGCGCGCCTGTTGGCTGGTTGCTCGGCTCGCTTGCGGCCTATTACGTGGCCGGGCTGGTGTGGCCGGTGGCCATTCTGTTTGCGGGTATCCTGATCGTGACAGGGCCCACAGTGGTGATCCCGCTGTTGCGCCAGTCATCGGTGCAGCAGCGGCCCGCGGCGCTCCTCAAATGGGAAGCGATCGTCAACGATCCCATAGGCGCGCTGTGCGCCGTGCTGGCCTACGAATATTTCCGCACCACCGCGCAGGATGGCGGCACGGCGTTTGAAGTCATCCCCTGGATCGGCTTCGTCGCAATCGTCTCTGCGGTCATCGGCTGGGCGGCGGCCAAACTGATCGCGTGGAGCTTCCCGCGCGGCCACGTGCCCGAATTCCTCAAGGTGCCCGTGCTGCTTGTCGTGGTCGTTGGCATATTCGTGGCCTGCAACAAGATCGAGCACGAGGCCGGCCTTGTGGCTGTGACCGTGATGGGCATTGCGCTGGCGAACATGCACGTGTCGAGCCTGCGCAGCATCCATCCGTTCAAACAGAACATTGCGGTCCTGCTGGTCTCGGGCATCTTTATCCTGCTCGCCGCTTCGCTCGACCTGACCGAGCTGACCTATCTGAACCCGTTCGAGGTTTCGGGGCTACGGCTGTATCTCTTCCTGCTCGCGCTGCTGTTCTTTGTGCGACCGGCGACCATCCTCATTTCGCTGCTGGGTAGTTCGATCCCTTGGAACGAGCGGTTCTTCCTCGCGTGGATTGCCCCGCGCGGAATCGTGCTGGTGGCGATTAGCGGCCTGTTCGCGCTGCGCATGAACGAGCTCGGCTATGGTGACGGCTCGATCCTGATCGGGCTCAGCTTCGCGGTGGTTGTGGCCACGATTGTTGCGCACGGTTTTACCGTCAATCTCGTCGCGCGGCTGCTCGGCGTCAAAGGCGCGACGCGGCCGGGGTTGCTGATTGCGGGGGCCACGCCGTGGACCATCGCGCTGGCGGAGCGGCTGCACAAGCTGGATACGCCAGTGATGATCGTCGATTCTTCGTGGCAACGGTTGAAGCCAGCGCGGAGTCTCGGCCTGCCGACTTATCATGGCGAAATCCTGAACGAGGCGACCGAGCACAATCTCGATCTCGCCCCGTTCCAGTCGCTCGTAGCAGCGACCGATAACGAGGCGTACAATGCGCTTGTCTGCTCCGAATTCGCGCCCGAGATCGGTACTGACAAGGTCTATCAGCTGGGCGAGGGTGCCGACGATGATGATCACCGCGCCATCCCTGCCTCGCTTCGCGGCCGCGCACTGTTTGCCTCTGGCTGGGGTGTCGACGATGTGCAGCAACGCTCAAGAGAGGGCTGGGTTTTCCGCCGCACCAAGCTTTCCGAACAGTTCGACATCAACGATGCGCGCGAAACTCTGCCCGAAGCGGCGAACATGCTGCTACTGGTCAAACCGAGCGGCGAACTGGTGTTCTTCACCCATGCCGGCGCACCCGAACCGCAGCCGGGCGATTCGATCATTTCCTACTCGCCCCCGCGCGAGATTTCCGAAGAGAGGGTTGCCAAGCAGAGCGCAAAGGCAGCAGAAGCAAACGATGAAGAGGGCGATGCGGACGGAAGCCCCGATCCGCAACCCGCATGATGATTTGGACAAGTGATATGGCAAACCGCCTCATAAACCCTGCAAGCCGCGCACTGGCTATTTTAACGCTCGCCGTGGCGCTATCCGCGTGCGAAGTGCGCCGCGATGGTGCGGATGGTGAACCCGCCGCCGGGCAAACCGCCGAAGCGACGGACGCGGCAGAGCCGACACCTTCGCCTGCCCCTACCGAGACAGGATCAATCATCCGCGAGGACATCGCGCCTGAAGAGGAGGCGGCAGAAGAACCTGCGGAGCCTTTCACGGCGACCATTCCTTTCCCTGATGGTCCGGAGCTTACGCGGGCGGGCGAACGCTTGTTGGTCAGCGCACTTTCAAGCGATGCGATGGACGAGGACTGGCCGATCATCCTTGGCGGCCACACCGATTCGAGCGGCAATGACCAGGCGAACCTTCGCTCTTCCCGCGCCCGCGCCGAAGCGGTGGCTGCATGGCTGGTGGAATATGGCGTGGATGACGAGCGGATCGAGGTGATCGCTTTCGGCGAGCAGAACCCCGTCGCACCCAATGCTCGCCCCGATGGTACGCCGAACGAAGCGGGCCGCCGCCAGAACCGCCGTGTGGAGCTGAGCATCGCTCCGCCCCGCCGTGCAACGAGCCCGTCACCGCGCGCGACAAGCACATCAGGCAGCGCAAACCGCAGCGATTGATTTACTTGCTTGACGTAGGGGGCATGCTGGTGGCAATCGGCCTTCCGGCCTGACAGGCCCATTCGGGTGCGGGTATAGCATAGTGGTAATGCTCTAGCCTTCCAAGCTAGCTAGAGGGGTTCGATTCCCCTTACCCGCTCCAAAATCCCCTTCGGTTATTTAGGAATCCTTGTTTTTCGAAAGCGCCTCCGCGCTTTCGTCCTCGGTGCTATTCTCTCCACTCGGCTGATGCCTTCGTTTCGAGGCACCTGCGGTCGCCCAGTCGGGCTCTGTCGAGCGCTAGTCGCGCCCGATTTCAGCGCAAGGCTGACAGATTGTTCCAAGAACCGGGAGTAAGCCAACTACCGTGTTGCGGAGCACGGCCCGCCAGGGCGAACGCCGGCGCTTGAGGTTAAGCAAATAGTCTAGCGAGGACGCACTGACGGAGGTCGGGGCGAAAAACAAAGATCCTACAAACTAACGCGCAACCTTCCACTGCCGGTCACTTCTACCGGCAGGAACAACCCCGCGCCCGTTGCGCGAACGCGCCCGTGACGCACTTCGTCGATCTCGAGGTTCAGTGTGACGGGGCCACTTTCCAGCTCGCTCACCGCTTCGCGCGCATCGCCGATGATTCGTTCGTAATCCGCGCTGAAATCGCCGACCAGAGCCGCTTCGATGGTTGCGCGGACCTGCTCGTCACCCAGCAATGCGATCAGCAGGTCGACGGTGTTGCGATCGGTATCGCCGTGGATGGCGAGATTGCGGATAGCGATCACGGCGCTGTCGGGCGCGTTGTACGGCTCTCCAGTCAGCCACACCTGTCCGTCCGCCTCGCCATAGCGCGCCGCCACACCTTCGCGCGGGGTTACGGTCGCGGTGATCCCCACGGCTAGCCTGCGATCCTGCGTCGCGTAGATCTCGACGGCTGAAAACTCGGCATCGACCATGCCCACGCGTGGCAGGGTAATCCCGTCTTTCGCGAACTCGCGCAATTCGCGCAGAAGCACCGGTTCCAGCTGGGCATAATCGACCAGCACGGGCACTGCGACCTGAATGCCGCTTCCGGCGAAATCGCGTGCCAGCGTAGGCAGCGGTCCGGGTTGGGCGGGGTCGGGACGCTCGCCAATCATTGTTTCTGTGCGTGCTTCCAGCGCCACGTTCACCGTCAGATTGCGTCCGCGCACATTGTATCCGGTAACGCCGAGCCGTTGCGGTGTGATACGTAGCCAAGCGGGCGGGTTCTCCGCGTTGAGCGAGACGGTGGTAAAGCCCTTTTGCCATGCGTCCTCCACCAGCGGGCGCGCAGAAATGCGCGCGAGGGTTCGCTCCAGCTCGCGTTCGATATCGCGGATGATGCTGTCGAGCTCCTCATCGACCCTGCTGGTAAAGTTGATGCGCTGGCCCAGGAAATCGATGCCCGGCTCCTCAGACCATGCGTAGTCGAGATCGAGATCGGCGCGCAGGCCCCAGTTTTCGGTCATGGAAAGGCGGGCATTGAGCACGACATCGGCCGATGCATCGGCCGTTTCGCCGCTGATGATGTCGCCAATATCCTCGGCGCGCACGGTGGCATTAATGGGCAACCGGATCGTCAGCCGGTCGCCGCTTCCGGACAAGCGGATGCTGCCGCGCCTTGCCTCTCCGATGATCGTGCAGGCGATATTGGGTGTGACGTTGAACTCAAGGCCGAGCGGGCGCACGCGGGTGGCGGGAATGCAGTCACTACGGCGCTCGTTCATCCGCCAAAGCCGCCGCGGAGTGCGTTGTTCGAGCGCGCGCTGGACCTCGTCCAGCGAGATCTCGAGCGGCACCTGCATGGTCGACATCTG
Source organism: Aurantiacibacter sp. D1-12 (assembly GCF_028858515.1). GTDB lineage: Bacteria > Pseudomonadota > Alphaproteobacteria > Sphingomonadales > Sphingomonadaceae > Alteraurantiacibacter. The sequence goes on along the minus strand of NZ_JAPJZJ010000004.1, from coordinate 4,842 downwards.
ATCACCGAAGACCGGAGGGTCCTCGACACGCGGCGGTGGCTCCACCTCGACCTCGTTTGCGCAGGCCGATAGCATCAGCGCGGCCAGAACAGCGATGATTGTGCCGCCGCGCATCATTATACGACCGCCATATTGTCGATCAGCCGAGGCTTGCCAATCCGCGCCGCTACGAACAGGCGGGCGTTACCGTTGTTCGCGTGGAGCAGCTCGACCGAATCCGCGTCGCGTAACTCGGCATAGTCGATGGAGGCAAAGCCCGCGCCCAGCAATTCGTCCTCCAGCATGGCGAGCGTGGGCGCGACCTCCTGCCCTTCGACAATCCGCGCAATCGCCTCTTTCATCGCGCGCGGCAGGGTTCCGGCGGCTTCGCGCTCTTCCGGCGAAAGGTAGGCGTTGCGGCTGCTCATCGCGAGGCCATCTGCCTCGCGCACGGTGGGAACACCGTGGATCGCATCGACGTGGGGCAAGCTCAGATCAAGATCACGCGCCATGCGGCGGATCACTGCAAGTTGCTGCCAGTCTTTTTCACCGAAGAAAGCCATATCGGGGCGGACCTGATTGAACAGTTTGCACACCACTGTCGCCACGCCATCGAAGTGGCCAGGGCGATCACCGCCGCACAGCCCTGCTGACACGCCGCTGACGCTCACGTTGGTGGAATAGCCCTGCGGATACATCGCCTCGACCGTGGGATGCCACAGCAGCGCAACGCCCTCGCCCTCCAGCTTGGCCGAATCCTCGGCAAGCTGGCGTGGATAGGCGTCGAGGTCCTCATTAGGTCCAAACTGGCGTGGATTGACGAAGATCGATGCGACCACGTGATCGGCATGCTTCGCCGCTTCGCGCATCAGCGTCAGGTGCCCGTCGTGCAGCGCGCCCATCGTTGGCACGAGCGCGACGCTTCTACGACTACGCAATTCATCCACAGCTTCCCTAAGATTAACAATTGTCGAGACGGTTTGCATGGGTGCATGCCTTGGCTAGATTGATTGCGCGCAGGCTAGCCGCGCATCGCTGCAAGAGAAAGAGCCGAAGTGACCACGCCTCATCGTATTGTCTTTGCCAACGAAAAAGGCGGAACGGGCAAGTCGACCACGGCAGTGCACGTCGCGGTGGCGCTCGCCTATCAGGGTGCGAAGGTCGCGGCGCTCGATCTCGATACGCGGCAGGCAACGTTCTTCCGTTATTGCGAAAACCGCGCGGAAACGCAGAAGCGGCGCAATGCTACTCTGCCGGGCCCTGTTTTCGACAGGTGTCATGGCGACACCATTGAAGCGCTGGAGGAAGAGGCGGCGCGCATTGGTGAGGGCATGGACTTCCTCGTCTTCGATACGCCGGGGCGCGATGATCCCTTCGCTCGCCACGTCGCCGCCAGCGCTGATACGCTCGTCACTCCGATGAACGACAGCTTCGTCGATTTTGACCTGATCGGTCAGGTCGATGCCGAGAGCTTCAAGGTGCGCAAGCTGTCCTTCTATGCCGAGCTCATCTGGGAAGCGCGGATCAAACGCAGCCGCGCGCAGCTGGAAGAGCACAAGCGTGAGATGGACTGGGTCGTGGTGCGCAACCGCACGGGCTACACCGATGCGCGTAACCAGCGGCGTATCGACCAGGCGCTGACCGAACTTTCCAAGCGCGTAGGTTTCCGCCCCGTGCAGGGCATGAGCGAGCGCGTGATCTATCGCGAGCTGTTTCCAAGCGGACTGACGCTGCTCGACAAGGGGCACCTGGGTGAACTGGGCACCAGCCACCTTGTCGCGCGTCAGGAGCTGCGCAATCTGGTGCAAAACCTGCGCTTGCCGATGCCGTTTACGGGCGAGATCAAGAAGGATGCGCTGCCTGCAACCGAAGCGGCGAAGGAGCCTGCCTGAAAATGATGCGGTTTGCCGTCCTGATCGGTGTGGGACTGTTGCTGTTCCGCTGGATTATGGGGCGTTGGCCGTGGGAACCGAAGGTTTCGACCCGCAATCAGGCGATCTTCCGCGCGCGGCGCCTGCTGGGCGTGGAGGCAAATGCAAACAGGCAGGAAATTGTGGAAGCGCACAAGCGGCTGATAGCCATGGTTCATCCGGATCGCGGCGGATCGAATGATCAGGTTCACGAAGCCAACGCCGCGCGCGATTTGCTGTTAGACGAGTTGCCCCACGAAGTGCGGTAAGCTAGCGCGGAACCAAAGAAAGGTTCCTCTCAATGGCTTACAACTTCCACCCCACTGTCCTGCGTGAATACGACATCCGTGGCATTATCGGCGAAACGCTAGGGCCCGATGATGCGCGCGCGATTGGTCGCGGTTTCGGCACGCTGCTGGTCCGGGACATTGGCGATAGGCGCGTACCGCTCGTGGCGGTGGGATATGATGGCCGCGTCAGCTCTCCCATGCTCGAACATGCGCTGGTCGAAGGGCTTACCTCCGCCGGCTGCAACGTCCGTTGCATCGGCATGGGGGCGACCCCGATGCTCTATTACGCGGAAGCCTCAGCCGAAGAAGTGGACGGCGGCATTCAGATAACTGGCAGCCACAATCCCGCCAATTACAACGGCTTCAAAATGGTATTTCGTGGCCGCCCGTTCTTCGGCGGTGACATCCAGACGCTCGGGAAAATGGCCGCCGCCGGCGATTGGGTCGACGGGGCCGGAACGGTCGAGAAAGTCGAGATCCTGGACGAGTATGTCGACCGCATGCTCGGCGCGCTTGCCGGAATCGACGCGGGCGCGCTGTCCAGCCTCAAGGTCGGCTGGGATGCGGGCAACGGCGCTGCCGGTCCCGCGCTCGAAAAGCTCGCGGCGAAGCTGCCGGGTGAGCATCACTTGCTCTACACTGATGTCGACGGAAACTTTCCCAACCATCACCCTGATCCCACTGTTGAGGCGAACCTGGAAGACCTGAAGGCCCTGGTCGCCGAGAAGTCGCTCGACTTCGGAATTGCCTTTGACGGCGATGGCGACCGGATCGGCGCGATCGACGGTGAAGGCCGCGTTATCTGGGGTGATCAACTACTGATGATTTACGCCGAGGACCTCCTCGGGAAACTACCTAATGCGACGATTATCGCCGATGTGAAGGCCAGCCGCGCGCTGTTCGATCACGTAAAAGAGCATGGAGGTCAGCCACTTATGTGGAAGACGGGCCACTCGCTGATTAAGTCCAAAATGAAGGAGACTTCTTCTCCGCTAGCCGGCGAGATGAGCGGCCACGTATTCTTTGCCGACACCTATTATGGCTTTGATGATGCGCTTTATGCTGGCGTGCGCCTGATCGCGGCCTCGGCACGGCTGGGCAAATCGGTGAGCCAGCTTCGCGGCGAAATGCCCCCCATGCTCAACACGCCGGAAATGCGCTTCCAGGTCGACGAAAGCCGCAAATTTGCCGCGATTGATGAGGTGAAGGCGCGCATGACGGGGGGCGGTGTGCCCGATCACTTCGAAGTCAATTCCACCGATGGTGTGCGCGTCAACACACCCGACGGCTGGTGGCTGCTGCGCGCTTCGAACACGCAGGACGTGCTGGTGGCGCGTGCGGAAAGTGATACAGAAGAGGGGCTTGAACGGCTGATGGGTCAGATCGACGAACAGCTGGCGCTGAGTGGCCTCGAGCGCGGCGAAAGCGTGGGGCACTAGAGGGTCTGGACTATGACAAATTGGCTGACGAGTGCCGGTGCCGCCGTGGCGCTGGCCTGCATGTGTGTGCCTGCCGCCGCGCAGGACGAAGCCGATGTCGAAGCGGCGACGGTAGAAGCGATGGCGATGGAAGGCTTCGTGGGCAACGAATTAATCTTCGAGGTCGAACCGCTAACGCCTGAACAGGAAGCACGTCTCCCGGCCGCCACACGTCTGGTCGACATCGTGATGCAGGATGGTGGCACCGACAGCGTGCCGATGGGAATTCTGAGCGGACTGTTGGGTAGCGAAGCGGACTACCCGGCCCCGAATGCCTTGGACTCGCTGCATGACGCACTGGGCTATGCCTATTACAACGACGATCTGGCCCCTTCCAAGGCCGAGCGGGCAGTTGCGATCCTCGATCCGCAATGGCGCGAACGGCACGAGGTACAGGCTGTGGCCATGCGCGACTACATTGCGCAAATGAGAGCGGCGATGGCACCTGCCATGCGGCAGGCGCTGGCTGAAATCTACGCTATCCGTTTCACCGATGAACAGCTCGGCGATATCGAGGCCTTTCTCCGCACAGATTCAGGGATTGCCTACGCGCGAGAATCGACTTCGATTTCAAATGATCCGCGGATCTACAATGCCATGATGAGCTCTCCATGGTTCACGGGCGAGGCTGCGGAGGTCGATTTCGCCGCGATGCAGGAAGAACTCGAAGCGCTACCTCAGCGCCCCACGTTCGAACAGCTTGCGGAGCGTGATCGGGCGCTGGTTTCGGCACTTCTGGGCCTCGAAGACGGCCAGCTCGAGGCAATGATGTCCGGCGCCATGGTGGATGCGATGGAGGCAGCTGCGGAAGCCGAAGCCATCATGGAAGAAGTGGACTAGCGGAAAACGTTGACCACAGGGGACGCATCCATCTGGCCATGGTCCGCGCTCGGCATAGCGCCGACTGCGGATAAGGATGCGATCCGCGCGGCCTATGAAGTGGCGCGGGCCAATCTCGATGCCAGCGCTTCGATCTCTGCCTATGCTGATCTGACTGCGGCGCAGGGCAAGGCGCTGTTCCTGGCCGCCGAAATGCAGCGCGAGGCTGCGCGCAGCGGCGACCCTACTGTTGACACGCCGCCTTCCCCGCCGGAGCCACCTGCCGAACCCGAACCCGAACCCGAACCCGAACCCGAACCCGAACCCGAACCCGAACCCGAACCCGAACCCGAACCCGAACCCGAA
>NZ_JAPJZJ010000003.1:185000-576673 GCF_028858515.1 Aurantiacibacter sp. D1-12 | reverse complement strand
GTCGACGGCGACGGCATCCAGGACTACGCCATCCGCCTCGACGGAACCATCAACCTCGCAGAAGCCGACTTTATTCTGTGATCGCGGTTTAGCGTAAAGGCGGCTATCGCTCTGCCATGAGCATCCGCCGCCTTTTCGTTGCCCTATCCATCCCCGCACGCATCACTGATGCCTTGCTCGACATCCAGGAAGGTATTCCGGGGGCACGGTGGCAGGATGCCGAGAACCTCCACATCACCTTACGCTTCATCGGAGAAGTCGATCGCCACCAACATGCGGACATTCTGAGCGCGCTCGAGGGTGTGCCGTTCAGCCCCTTCCCCATCCGCGTCGCCGACGTCGGGCATTTCGAGGGGAAGCGACGGGCAAAGGCTATCTGGGCGCGGGTGGAGCCGTCCGATGCGCTCGGGGAATTGCAGCATTCGGTGGAAATGGCCTGCCGCCGCGCTGGCTTGCCAGCCGAAACACGCAAGTTCATCCCGCATATCACACTCGCGCGCCTCAATGCGGGCAGCGGGCCTATTGCAGACTGGCTGAGCCAACATGGCGATCTTGCGCCCGGACCGTGGGAAGCGGACGGATTCTCGCTCTATGAAAGCGATCTGACACCGCAGGGCGCGATATACTCGGAAATCGCGCAATTCCGGTGAGTTTGTGCCGCCGGGGATCGACGCTCGTCGATTTTACCCGCTGCCCGCTTGGCAGTCCGGATGCGGCGCTCTAGAGAAGTGCGCAGAACGGCAACTGGTGACACGTGAAACCGGATTGCCGCATTATGACATTCACAGAGAAGAGATGCCTTACATGTTAAAGTCAAAGCTCCTTGCTACCACCCTCCTCGTTTCGCTGGTCGCTGCCTGCGACATGCCCACCTCGATGGGCGGCGATGATACTGGGGTGAGTGTCTTCGCAGAACCTTCACCGCTCTACATGCACGCCCCGCAGTTTGACGAGGTGGCAGACGATGAGTGGCAGGGCATCATCGAAAACGCGATCGAAATGCAGCTGGAAGAAATCGACGCGATCGCCAACAATCCGGAAGAGCCGACTTTCGAGAACACGCTCGTCGCGATGGAACAGTCTGGTCAGGTTTTTGCCCGCAGCTATGCCGCGTTCAGCCAGATCGTTGGCGCGAACATCAACGATACGATCGCCGATGCCGACGCTGCTCTCGCGCCGCAAATCGCAGCCATGACCGACAGCATCTACCTCAATGCCGACCTGTTCGAGCGTGTGCGTACGCTGTATGACAATCGCGACGAGAGCATGGAAGGCGAAGACGCCATGCTGCTGGAAACCTACTACCAGAACTTCGTGCACAGTGGCGCTTTGCTGGAAGTAGAGCAGCAGGAAGAGCTGCGCGGCATCAACGAACGCCTGTCTTCGCTTTCATCCGAAATTTCGCGACTGATTACCGAAGGCCAGAACGAAGCGGCGATTGTCGTCGACACGCGTGAAGAGCTGGACGGTCTGTCCGATGGCCAGATCACCGCCGCAGCCACACTTGCGACCGAACGCGGCGAGGACGGCAAGTTCATGCTGACGGTCAGCAATACGACAGGCGTCCCTGCCATAGCGCAGCTGCACAACCGTGAAGTGCGCGAGCGTCTTCACAGGGCCAGCGTTGATCGCAACCAGACGGGCGAGAACGCAACTCTGCCGATGATCCGCGAAACGATCGAGCTGCGTAATCGCCGTGCCGAGCTGTTCGGTGAACCGACCCACGCCAATTGGCAGATGTATGACCGCATGGTGAGCGACCCCGCCCGGGCCATCGGCTTCATGACCGATATGGTCCCTGCCCTGCGCGCGACGCAGGAACGTGAAGCCGCTTTGCTACAGGCGCGTCTCGAGCAGGACGGTCACGATTTCGAACTCGCCGCCTGGGACTGGCCGTACTACGCAGAGCTCGTCCGTCAGGAACAGTTCGCGCTCGATAACGAGGAAATCAAACAGTACTTCGAAGTCGACCGCGTGCTTGAAGACGGCGTCTTCTACATGGCCGGTGAGCTGTATGGCCTGACCTTCGAAAAGCGTGACGATATCCCGACCTATCACCCCGATGTGTCGGTCTACACCGTGTTCCATGACGGTGAAGAAATTGCTCTGTTCTACTTCGACCCGATGCAGCGTGACAGCAAGCGCGGCGGTGCGTGGATGAGCAACTTTGTCGAGCAAAGCCATCTTCTCGGCCTGCGTCCGGTTGTCACCAACACGCAGAACATCGCTCCGCCCGCGCCCGGCGAGCCACGCCTGGCCACCTGGGATGACGTGAACACGATGTTCCATGAGTTCGGTCATGCGCTGCACGGCATTTTCGCCGATCAGCAGTATCCGTCACTCTCGGGCACCAATACCGCGCGTGACTGGGTGGAGTTCCCCAGCCAGTTCCATGAAAACTTTGCGGCCCTGCCCGAAGTGCTGGAACGTTATGCCAAGCACCACGAAACCGGCGAAGTGATCCCGGCTGAACTGGTAGAGGCGATCGGCCGTGCCAGCCGCTTTAACCAGGGCCACAGCTTCGGTGAGATTATCGCTGCTTCGCTGCTCGATATGGAATGGCACTCGATGGACCCGAGCCAGGGCGCGCCGGACGATGTGATGGCATTTGAAGCCGAAGCGCTCGAGCGGATCGGCCTTCGCAGCGATCTGGTTCCGCCGCGCTATCGTACGCCGTACTTCCGGCACATCTTCGAGCACGGCTATGATGCGGGTTATTACGCCTACACCTGGACCGAAATGCTGCACCACGACGCCTACAGCTATGTCGAGGCGAATGGCGGCATGACCCGGGAAATGGGCGACCGCATCGTGTCGACCTTCCTCGGTCAGGGTCATTCGAAGACCTACGAACAGATGTTCCGCGACTTCACCGGCCGTGACCCGCAGGTCGAGCCGCTGCTGCGCGCTCGCGGCTTGCTGGACAGCTAAGCTTCAACGCAACGCTTAACGAAGGGGCCGGTCTGCAAAGACCGGCCCCTTTGCTTTGGGTTCAATAAATAAGTGCGCGACTGCCGGGTTCGCCGATCCATTTGGCCTCGACACCCCAGCCATTGGCAATGACCTCTGGCGACAGAGCCGCCTCCGGCGTGCCATCGGCGACCAGCTTGCCTTCGCGCAGCACCAGTACGCGGTCTGCATAATTCATCGCCAGCGAGAGATCATGCAGCACCAGCACGACACCGCTGCCCGCATCCGCCTCTTCGCGCAGCACTTTCAGCATCGCCAACTGGTGCGCGATATCAAGCGCGGCAAGCGGCTCGTCGGCGAGGATCCACTGTGGCTGTCCGGCAAGAACGCGGGCTAACAGCGCGCGTGCCTTTTCGCCGCCCGAAAGCGTGGATACCGGGCGATCCTGCAGCGCCTCAAGGTCGCACAGTCCGATCGCCTGCCGGATCTCCGCTTCTCCCGCGTCGCGGTGTGGCAAGCGCCCGAGCGATACCAGATTGCGCACAGAAACGTCCCACGCCACTTCTGCCGATTGCGGTAGATAGCCAATGTTGCGTGCGCGGGTGAGAGGGTGCATTTGCGCCACGTCACGGTCACTCAGCACCACCGATCCTGCCGCCGGAGTGACAAGGTTAGCCAGCGCGGAAAGCAGCGTCGATTTGCCAGCACCGTTCGGTCCGCAGATCGCGGTGATATCGCCCGGCATCAGCTGGCACTCGATCTGGTCGAGCACCAACGTGCTCTCGCGCTGGACCGACACACTTTCACACGACAGCATCATGTGAGGCCCCTCCGCATCCGCAGCAGCAGCCAGAGGAAGAATGGCGCGCCGATCAGGCTCAATGCAATGCCCAGCCGCAATTCGGTGACGAGCGGGAGAATGCGGCAGAGCACGTCCGCCACCAGCACCAGCAGCGCACCGGCAAGCGCACTCGGCACGATCAGGCTGGAAGGCCTCTTGTCTGTGAGCGGTCGCACCAGATGCGGGACAATAAGGCCGACAAAGCCGATGATCCCTGCCACCGCAACGCCGCTGCCCACGGTCAGTCCCGTTCCCAGCACCATCATGCCCATCAAAGCGCGCGGATTGACGCCGAGCGAGCGCGCGGCCTCTTCCCCAAGAGTGAGTGCGTCGAGCGCGCGGCCTGCCCGCCACAGCACGAGCACCCCGGCCAGCGTCAGCGGAGCAGCAAGCGTCACATCGTCCCAGCTGCGATCGGTCAGCGCGCCCATCAGCCACACGACGATGCTGCTCATGGCGAAGGCATTGGGCGCCAGGCTGATAGCAAGGCTGGTGAGCGCCCCTGCAAGGCTTGCGATCATCATGCCTGCAAGCGTGAACAGGGCGATGCCGTGTGCTGGATTGGCGGTCCTCCCCGCAATCAATGCAAGCAGAGCCATCGCACCACATGCTCCCGCAAGGGCGGAACCTGTCAGAAGCACGGTTGAGGCCGTGCCGAAATAGATGGCCAACACTGCTCCCAATGCCGCGCCGGGGGCAATGCCGAACAGACCCGGGTCGGCGAGCGGATTGCGGAGGTAGCCCTGCATAGCGGCACCGGCTGCTCCCAGACCTCCGCCGATCACAACGGCCAGCACCGCGCGCGGCAAGCGCAATTCGGCCAGGATAAGCGCTGCGTTGGGCGTCGTCTCGAGGTCAATCCAGACCCGCCCCGCCAAAAGCGACAGCGGGATCGCGATAGCGAGCAGCATGGCGAAGATCAGCGTTGCGCGGGTCACCGGGCCGCCTCCCGGATCTCCGCCAGCCGCTCCAGCGCGCGAGGTATCGTCGGGCCGCCGCAGTATAGGAGCGCGCTGTCGAATGTGTCGTATCGCACACCATCCAACTGCTCCAAGACCGGATGCGAGAGCATGCGCTCGTCTCCCGAGGCAAGGATCAGCTCGGGCGGGTCGGCCAGCACCTGCTCAAGCGGCAGATAGGTCCCTTGGCCCAATCCTCGCGCGGCGGAATGGCTGTCAAAACCACTTTGCTCCAGAAGCGCGAAAGCTAGCGAGCCTTCGCCCGCAACGATCCCGCCTTCCTGCCACAGCAGGGTGCTGATAACGGGCCCTTCGCTTGTATGGGTTACCCACGCCGCCTGAATGTCTTGGGCAAGACTCTCGCCGCGTTCCGGCTCCTGCGAAAGGCTGGAGAGCAATTCGATCTGCGCAAGGCTGTCTTCCAGCGACGTCACCATGCCCACTGTTACAATCTCGACGCCAGCTGCCTGCAGCGCCGAGCGGGTTGCGGGAGCGAGAAAGGTATCGGCAACGACCACGTCGGGATCGAATGCCAGGATCTCCTCCACTGTGCCGCCGGTTGGAGGATAGGCAAAGGCATCGCCAATCCGCATCGACGTAGCACCGGGATCATGGCTGTAATGCGAGACGGCCAGCAATTGTCCCGGTGCTGCGACCTCGTGCAGGATGGCATCGGCGCAAGGGTTGAGGCTGACGATAGTGGGCACCTCAGCCTCCCCCGGCCGGGCGTATCCGCTACACCCAGCCAGCAGGAAAACCGAAAGGCCAATCAACCTCAAAGCGCCAGCCTCGCTCCGACAAATACGCTGCGCCCGCGCGTCGCATAGCCGGCTGCGGTCTGGTAGTCCTCGTCCCACACATTTTCGATGCGACCGTAGAGCTGGACCTGATCGGTCACGTCATAGGCTGCGCGCAGGGTGAGCACTTCATACGGGTTGAGCGGGGTGAAGTTGCCCGCGTCATCGAAGCTGGAGGAGACGATGCGCAAGTCCGCTCCCAGCGACAGCGCGGCAAGTGGTTGCCACTCGCCGGTGAAGGTGGCCGCATGCCGGGGGCGGCGCGCAAGTACATTGCCCGTGTCACGGTTCTCGGTATCGGTCAGAGAATAGGCCGCGCCCAGCACCAATGTATCACCAATGCGGGTGCGCAATTCTGCCTCGACACCCTGAGCCCGGGTGCGAGCGACATTGTCGTAGGTGCCGAACGGGCGATTGTCGCAGATCGGATCGGTCGAACCAAAGCAGCTGACGAAGGCGATCTGGTCCTGCGTATCACGGCGGAACAGCGTCACTGCGGCATAGACATTCGTATCGTCCAACGCGCGGCCACCATAGGCGATGCCAAGATCGGCATTGGTCGACTGCTCGGGCGTCAGCGCAATATTGCCAAAGCCCGAATAGAGCTGGAACAACGAGGGTGCCTTGAAGCCCTCACCCGCGCTGCCACGAAGGCGAACATCGGGTGCAATTTCATAGCTGAGATCGGCACCAAAGCTGACCTCGCTGCCGAAATCGGCGTGATCATCCACGCGTGCGCCGAGATGACCCGAAATGCCACGCCACTCGATTCCCAACTGCGTATATGCACCGAAAATCCGTGTGTTATTGCCCGTATCGAACAATGTTTCGTAACTCGTCCACTCATTCTCGGCACCAAAGTTGACGATGATCGGCCCGATCGGGCGCCACTCACCGCGCAACGAGACCCGATCTGACCGCCCATCGCTGGTGAAGGTGGCCACGCCGCTTTCATCAAAGTTGTCGCGCGCAGTATCGGCGAAACTGTAGCTCGCCTGCAGGTAGAGCGGCCCGTTGTCGAGCACGAAGCCGGCCGAACCGAATGTCTGCCGGGTGTCTTGCACATCGTCCGTATCTGCGAGCGTAAAGGTCGGGGCCGGGAAGCCGTCGATCTCCAGCTCGCCCTCCGTGTGCCGCACACGGGCATAGAGCTCGACCGCCCATGAAAGGTAATAGCGGCCATAACCTCCCAGCGACCACTGCTCGAAGCCGTCTGCTTCGGTACCGCTTTCGGCAGCGGAAAACCCGTCCGTGCGCGCAAAGCTGGCCGAAGCGCCAAGGAAACCCGTCTCCGCGTCCGCAATGCCGCCCGAGGCAGCAGCGATGAAACTGTCATCCGCGCCGTACTCGATCATGCCATCAAGCCCGGTATCTGCACGGCTGGAGGCGACGAGCACGCCGCCAATCGCGTCCGATCCCCAGATCGTCGAATTGGAGCCACGCAGCACCTCTACCTTGGCAAGATTACCCGAAAGCAGATTACCGAAATCGAAGCCACCGCCGGGCGAAGCCGGATCGGCGACACGAACACCGTCAATTACGGTCAGCAATTGCTCGGCCTCTGCCCCGCGAACACGCACCCCGGTAAAGCTACCGAGCCCGCCGTTGCGGCTGAATGTGAGGCCCGGTACACGCTCCAGCACGCGAGTAAGGTCCGGTCCCTGCAGGCTGGCAATCTCGGCCTGACCCAGCACTGTAATCGCCTGACCGCTGCCGCTGACATTGCCGCGTGTACCGGTCGCGGTGACGGTGATCGTCTCCTCGCTCGTCTCCTGCGCCTCGCTGGAAAGAGTGATAGGCTCTTCCCTGTCCTGTGCAGCGACAGGCACCGAAAGAGCCGCAAGTGAAACACCGAAAAACAGATATTTAGACATTATTCCTCCAATCAAATGCGAACTTGCCGCCTTGACGGAGGATACGCCGGGATTGGCGCTCTCCCGCTGACTATCGGTACACCCCGCCCGAAGCCTCAAGCGACCGTCACCGGCAGGTCTCCTGGCTCCCGGATCGTCGCTCTCCCGCCGCCTTCCCGGCCCAAGGACCAGTGGCATGTAGCAGGATCGCTCCCCGGTCACAGTTGCGGGGGCAGCGGAGGATTGGCACCCCCTTCCCTCTTAGGCCTGCTTTCACAGACAACCCGTGACGTCACACCCGCCCTTAATCGCGCCTGAAATGCGGCGCAAGTCTTGCCCGGCGTTAACTCCTTCTCGCAAGGATAGTCCCGCCATGATACGCAGGGTATTCGTCAAGTGTTTGGCAACGCCTGTCAGGCTATGGCAGCTATGTGGAAATGTCCCCCGCCTTCCCCGCCCAGCCGCGGCGCGATTTTCGCACCCAGCGCGTGCCGCTGCGTGAGCGTGCAAAATCGTGGGGTTTAAAGCTGGGCGTGATCGCGCTGGCGATCGGGATTCCCACACTGGCGTCAACCGACAGTGTCGCTGCATTTCGCGCAGACCCTGAGCCCCAAGCGGTCGAACCGATGCCGTTCGAGATCCCGGGTTACAGCTTTCCGGGGTCCGCCTTCTATTACCTCGAACAATCGCCCGAACTGATGGCCTACGCCGGATCTGCCGATCCGGTCGAGGTGATTGGCCAGCCTGCGCTTTACGAGACCGATGACGGAAGCACCGCGCTGCTCGCAGCCCCATCACTGCGCGTTGTCGGGAGCGACCGCGACCATGTACGCGCGCAGCAGTGCATGACGCAGGCGATCTATTACGAAGCTGCAAGTGAAAGCGATTCCGGCCAACGTGCGGTCGCGCAAGTGGTGCTCAATCGCGTGTCGCACCCGGCCTATCCGCGCAGCGTGTGCGGCGTGGTGTTCCAGGGAAGCGAACGCAGCACGGGTTGCCAGTTCAGCTTCACCTGTGACGGGTCACTCGCGCGGCGCCCCTCTCAAGCTGCATGGAACCGCGCCAGCCGTATCGCGCGCGAGGCGCTGGCAGGCGTGGTCTATGGTCGCGTCGGCACGGCAACACATTACCACACGCTGGCAGTGAACCCCTATTGGGCGAGCAGCCTGGAGAGCGTCGGCGTGATCGGCGCACATATCTTCTACCGCTGGCCCGGCAGTGCCGGACAACCTAGCGCGTTCAGCGCTGGCTATGGCGGAAGCGAACCCGCGCCGACCCGTGCCCGCGCCGCAACTCCGGCCGCTCCCGATCCAGTGACGCCCGATGCGCTGTCGCGCTACGATATCCCGGAAAGTCCTGCCGCGGCCGCCGTGGCAAACCCGCTGACACCTCCACCGCAGCAGCCGAGCGAGGCCGACACGATCCGTCCCGGCAGCGGCAGCGTTCGGCCCGAGTTTGAAAACAGCGGTCGATGGATCGAACGGCCATAAGCTGCGACTTGCGCAAACCACCGGAAAACAAAGCTAAGATTTCGGAAACCATGCTGTCCAACGCTTGTTTAGCCAGTGCGTTTTACAAGTGTCACCAGTCGTAACGCGGCATTCCCCGTTGCAACACCATTGTGAGCTGACAGGACACAAATCTTCGATGTCGATCAAATTTGCCGCCCCCAGTGCAAAGCTTCGTCCGCGCATGTCGGCGGACAGGGTTCGCGCGATCCGGCCAGTACATGATAACGACAATGGCGACCTGGTGGGCGAGACGCATATGCATGCTGCTCTGCGCCACTTTGCCAAGTATGGCCTGAACGCTGCACAGCATGCGCGAGAACAAGCGATTGCAGCAGCGCGTAACGGAGATAGGCGAACCTTCGAGTGGTGGCTGGAAATCTGCCGCGCGCTCGATCGACCGATGGCGCGCAAGCTGGATAGGGCGACCAAGAACGCCAGCTAGTCGGCCACACTGCATCGTGGTTATTATTTCATTCCGGCACCCTAGGTAGGCAAAGCGTAAGGCAGTGCTTAACCATTGGGTGATGTGCGCGCCCTAGGTTACGAGCGATGGAAAAGCTCTCGGCATCTTCCGGATTACGACGCTGGAAAGCGCGCCTGCGGCTGCTTGCGAAACAATGGGATTCGCGCCTGCTCGCCCCGATCTTTGTGGTGCTGTCCCCGCTCTTCACAGCAGCCCTGTTCGTTTCCGGCCTGACAAGCGTGCCACTGATTGTCGGCATGGGCCTGCTGATGGCGGGCGTCATGGCCTGTGCACGCCTGACATACCGCCAAATTGCAGAGCACATGGCCGTTGCCAGATCCAACCGCCTTTACGCCGAAACCATGCGCGATACTGCGCGCACCGATCCGGTCACCGGGCTGACCAATCGCATGGGCTTCGATCAGGATCTGGCAACAATGGCAGAGGACTTACCTCTCGGCACCAAGCTCGTTCTGATGTGGATCGATCTGCGCAGGTTTCAGGAAGTCAACGATTCGCTGGGCTACGAAGTGGGCGATGCGGTATTGCGCAAGGCAGCAGACCGGATTGTCGCCGTCGCCCCTGCTCATGCCGCGATTAGCCGTTTCGCATCAGACGATTTCCTGATCGCAACCTACTTGCCGGATGCGACAAGAACCGAACAATTGGCGGCGGAAATCGGCAAAGAGCTTGCGCGACCCTATCGCGTCAAAGGACATCGCATCGATAGCGGTGCCATGATCGGCATTGCCAACATGCCGGATGACGCGATCACCACGGATACGCTGATGCAATGCGCGGACATGGCACTTTACCAAGCCAAAATCGCGGGCGGGAACGAAGTGCGCTTCTTCCACGAATCCATGACCCGTGCCCTGGCTCGCAAGAAAGAGGTGGAAGCCGAACTGCGCGCCGCGATCCAGCGCGACGAACTGTCGATCTTCTTCCAGCCGATCATCGATCTGCGCACCGGGCGTATCCGCAGTTTTGAAGCGCTGGTGCGCTGGTTTCATCCGGACAAAGGAGAGCTCTACCCTGAAGAGTTCATTCCCGTTGCCGAGGACACCGGGCTGATCATCACGCTGGGCAACTGGATCACCGCGCAGGCAGCACGCGCGGCAAGCACCTGGCCCGATGATGTAACGCTCGCGGTCAATCTTTCACCGGTGCAGATCAAGGCGCCGGGGGCTGCGCTAGGCGTGCTCGCTGCCTTGCGCGATGCCCGCCTCGACCCCGCTCGGCTGGAACTGGAAGTGACCGAGAGCCTGTTTCTGGAGGACGACGAGCATACCTCCGCCTTTATCGACCAGCTATCGGAACACGGCGTGCGTTTTGCGCTCGATGACTTCGGCACCGGATACTCCTCGCTGCATTACATCCACCGCCACCCCTTCCGCACGATCAAGGTCGACCGTAGCTTTGTCTCGGGCGCGAATACAGGCGTCCGCAGCGATGCCATCATCCGCGCTGTTGCCGAAATGGGGAACACTCTGGATATGGAGATTGTTGCAGAAGGACTGGAAACGATCGACCAGGTCCACGCAGTGCACTCGGCAGGATGCACTTTGGGACAAGGATACTATTTCAGCCGCGCTGTACCAGATTTTACAGCCGCGATGATGCTGGCGAAAGAAGCCGAAGAGCGTGGTGAAACAGGAGGGGAAATCCCGCATCGCCGCGCGAGCTGAACCAAGCATTATTGCTATTGCGAACTGATAGCAAAAACAATTCCCTAAACACGGTTGCCAAGCCGTTTTTGACGTCCTAGGGCACCATCCGAATTCGGATTCTTGTCCCGCCGGGCGCATGGGGCATGATCTGGCAAGTCGAATGGTTCGCGCCCACCGCACTAAAGGACTTGGCTTACCCAATGGCACGCAAGAAAATCGCGCTTATCGGCTCCGGCATGATCGGCGGCACCCTCGCCCACCTCGCAGCGAAGAAGGAAATGGGCGACATCGTCCTGTTCGACATTGCCGAGGGCATGCCGCAGGGCAAGGCGCTGGACCTTTCGCAGTGTGGCCCGATCGAAGGTTTTGACGCCAAGATCACCGGCTCTAACGACTATGCCGACATCGCCGGTGCAGACGTTGTGATCGTAACCGCAGGCGTGCCGCGCAAGCCGGGCATGAGCCGTGATGACCTCCTCGGCATCAACCTTAAGGTGATGAAGGCCGTTGGCGAAGGCATCAAGAACAACTGCCCCGACGCTTTCGTTATCTGCATCACCAACCCGCTCGATGCGATGGTCTGGGCGCTGCGTGAATTCTCCGGCCTGCCGCACAACAAGGTGGTTGGCATGGCTGGCGTGCTCGACTCCGCACGTTTCGCGACCTTCCTCGCTTGGGAATTTGACGTGTCGGTGAAGGATGTGAATGCTTTCGTCCTCGGCGGCCACGGCGACACGATGGTCCCGGTCCTCTCCTACTCCACGATCAATGGCATCCCCGTGAAGGACATGGCCAAGATCAAGGGCGTGTCGGACGAGCGCCTCGACGAGATCGTGAAGCGCACGCGCAGCGGTGGCGGCGAAATCGTCGGCCTGCTCGGCAACGGCTCGGCATACTATGCTCCCGCAACCAGCGCGATCAGCATGGCCGAAGCCTATCTGGGCGACCAGAAGCGCGTGCTGCCCTGCGCCAGCTATGTCGAGGGCAAGTACGGCGTGGACGGTCTCTACGTCGGTGTGCCGACCATGATCGGCGCTGATGGCACCGAGGACGTGATCGAAATCGAACTGTCCGACGAAGAGCGCGATAACCTGAAGGTCAGCGTCGATGCGGTCGAGGAACTACTCGAAGCCTGCAAGGGGCTGGATAGCAGCCTTGCGTAGTCAATTGCGACTCGCTGCAGCATTTGGCGCAGCCATCGGTTTCGCGCTGAGCGCGACGGCTTGCAGTGGACAAGAGGGGCCCACACAAGCTCCGCAAGAGACGATGGTCGAACCATTGAGCGAGGTCGCACCGACGCAAGAAATCCTTGATGGCGTATCAGCTTGCAGAGCTGCGCTCAGCGATGGTCCTCGTCTCAACGATGCCACTCTTGAGCACCTTGGCTGGACGAGCGGAACCCATGTCGATGACCGAGGGCGACAGCGAAAGCTCTTTTCGAAGCAAAATCTTCTCATCGAGATTCAATCTCTGGCCGTGCTCGACAACTGTATAGTAAACGGTCAAATTGCCAATGAGGCACAGTTGGATGAGCTAAGGGCTGGAGTAGCTGGTCAACTTTCAGCTGAGCAAGTTAGCGAAGGCAATACACCTCCCGGACTGCTCAATGCAATACGCAGTCAATACGGAGAGAACGCGCCTGACAGTGTGCTTGATAATCACTTCATCGCTGAAGATTTCGTATATGATATTGCGACTTACACCCGCCCCGATGGCCTATATGCGTACGTAATCACCACGTCGTTGGCCCATTCACCAAACCCATAATTGTCGGAGCTTCTTCATTGTCCATCCTCGTAAACAAAGACACCAAGGTCATCACGCAGGGGATGACCGGTAATACCGGTACGTTCCACACCCAGCAGGCGCTCGATTACGGGACGCAGATGGTTGCGGGTGTGACGCCGGGCAAAGGCGGCTCCGAACATCTCGGTCTGCCGCAGTTCAACACCGTGCGTGAAGCCAAGGGAGCGACCGGAGCTACCGCGAGCTGCATCTATGTTCCGCCGCCCTTTGCGGCCGATGCCATCCTCGAAGCTATTGAAGCCGAGGTCGAGCTGATCATTACGATCACAGAAGGCGTTCCGGTGATGGACATGGTGACCGTGAAGCGCGCGCTGACCGGCTCCAAATCACGCCTCATCGGCCCGAACTGCCCCGGCGTGCTGACGCCGGAAGAATGCAAGATCGGCATCATGCCGGGCAAGATTTTCCAGAAGGGTAGCGTTGGCGTGGTTTCGCGTTCGGGTACGCTCACCTATGAGGCCGTGCACCAGACGACCGCCGTTGGCCTTGGCCAGACGACCGCTGTCGGCATCGGTGGTGACCCGGTGAACGGCACCAACTTCATCGACGTGCTCGACCTGTTCCTCGACGATCCCGAAACCAAGTCGATGATCATGATCGGCGAAATCGGCGGCAGCGCCGAAGAAGAAGCCGCTGAATTCCTCAAGCAGGAAGCGGCCAAGGGTCGCAGCAAGCCGACCGTTGGCTTCATCGCTGGCCGCACGGCGCCTCCGGGTCGCCGTATGGGTCACGCGGGCGCCATCGTTTCGGGCGGCAAAGGCGGCGCGGACGACAAGATCGCGGCGATGGAAGATGCGGGCATCCGCGTCTCCCCCAGCCCCAGCGAACTGGGCACCACGCTCGACGCGCTGCTCAAAGAACTGGCGTAACTCTCAAGCGAGAACCCCGATGGGTAACGAACCGAAGAACTTGCTTCCTGAACTGCCCGGCCAAGAGGGTCCGCAAGCAGGCCCTAGCTGGGGCAATCCGCGCTGGCCATTGACGGACGACACCGCCGATCTGAACGCGGCGATGGACCCGACCGATATGGTCGCGGTGGTGAAGGAAGCTGCGGCCAAGGCCGGCAAGCCGACGGACACGGTGTCTCTGCAGCACGCAGCTGATATCTCCAACAAGGCGATGACGCTGGTGCGGCTATACCGCGTTCGTGGACACCTGGCGGCCGATCTCGACCCGCTCAATCTCTCGCACAAACAGGGCGACCCGCAGGACCTGACGCTGGAGTTTCACGGCCTGGCCGGCAAGGAAGACGAGGAAGTTTACCTAGGCGACGTGATGGGCATGGGGTGGACCACCGTCGGCGCCCTGTATGAGCGACTGCGCGAAGTTTATTGCGGCAAGGTCGGCCTCGAATACATGCACATCGCCGACACGAAGGAGCGGCGCTTCCTGCAGGACAAGTTCGAAAGCCCCGGCGACACCATCCAGTTCACACCCGAAGGCAAGCAAGCAATCCTGAAGGCGGTGATCCGCGGCGAGGAATACGAAAAGTATCTTGCCAAGAAATATGTCGGCACCAAGCGCTTCGGCCTTGACGGCGGCGAAGCCATGATCCCTGCACTCGAAGCAGTGATCAAATGGGGCGGCGTTACCGGCGTGCGCGAGATCATCTACGGCATGGCACACCGCGGCCGGTTGAACGTGCTCGCCAATGTCATGGCCAAGCCATACCGCGTAATCTTCCACGAATTCTCAGGCGGCTCTGCCAATCCTGACGATGTCGGCGGGTCGGGCGATGTAAAGTATCACCTCGGCACCAGCACCGACCGTGAATTTGACGGGATCAAGGTTCACATGAGCCTGGTTCCCAACCCCAGCCACCTGGAAGCGGTAAACCCCGTCGTTCTCGGCAAGACCCGCGCGCAGCAGGCCATGCACGATGATCTTGCCGCGCACGAGAAGGTCCTGCCGGTCCTCATCCACGGCGATGCGGCCTTTGCAGGACAAGGCGTGGTCTGGGAAAGCCTGAGCCTTTCGGGTGTCGCAGGATACGACACAGGCGGCTGCATACACTTCATCATAAATAACCAAATCGGTTTCACGACCAGTCCAAAATTCGCCAGAAACTCCCCTTACCCGTCTGACGTGGCCAAGGGTGTGCAGGCCCCGATCCTGCACGTAAACGGCGATGATCCCGAGGCTGTGACCTTCGCATGCAAACTCGCGGTCGAGTACCGCCAGACGTTCAAGCGGGACATCGTGATCGACATGTGGTGCTATCGCCGCTTCGGTCACAACGAAGGTGACGAGCCGAGCTTTACCCAGCCGCTGATGTACAAGGAAATCCGCAAGCATCCGCGCGTGTCGGACATCTACTCGGAACGGCTCAAGGGCGAAGGCGTGATCGACGAAGGCTCGACGCCGGGAATGCGGCAGGAATTCATTGCCCACCTCGATGAGGAATTTGAGAAGGGCAAGGATTACAAGCCGAACGAAGTCGACTGGTTTGCCGGACGCTGGAGCGGCCTGCACAAGCCGGTCGATCCCGAAACCGCGCGGCGTAATGTCGATACAGCGATCCCCAAGAAGCTGTTTGACAGCCTCGGCCGCACGCTGACCACGGTTCCGGACGATCACACCGTCCACAAGACATTGAACCGCGTGCTCGATGCCAAGCGAGAGATGTTCAAGAGCGGCGAAGGCTTCGACTGGGCCACCGCAGAGGCACTCGCCTTCGGCAGCCTGGTGACCGAAGGGTTTGGCGTGCGCCTTTCCGGCCAGGATTCAGGGCGCGGCACCTTCAGTCAGCGCCATGCGATCTGGGTCGACCAGAACAGCGAAGAAAAATACATCCCGCTCGCCACGTTGCCGCACGGCAAGTTCGAGGTCTACGATTCCACGCTTAGCGAATTCGGCGTCCTCGGCTTCGAGTACGGTTTCGCCATGGCAGATCCCAAGACCTTGGTAATGTGGGAAGCGCAGTTCGGCGATTTCGCCAACGGCGCGCAAATCATGATCGACCAGTTCATCGCTGCGGGCGAAGTGAAATGGATGCGCGCCAACGGGCTCGTGATGCTGCTGCCGCACGGTTATGAAGGCCAGGGACCGGAGCACTCCTCCGCCCGCCTCGAACGCTTCCTGCAGCTGTGCGCGAACGACAATATCCAAGTTTGCAACATCACCAGCCCGGCGAACTATTTCCATGTTCTGCGCCGCCAGATGCTGCGCCCGTTCCGCAAACCGATGGTTATCATGACTCCCAAGAGCTTGCTGCGCCATCCGGATGCCAAATCCACCGCCGAAGAGTTCCGCGGCAAGAGCCACTTCATGCGCATCCTCTCGGATCGCAAGGATATTGACGACAAAAAGGTAAAGCGCCTTGTGCTGTGCAGCGGGAAGGTCGCCTATGATCTGATGGATAAGCGCGATGATGAGAAGATCGACGATGTGTCGATTGTCCGCATCGAGCAACTCTATCCGTTCCCCGGCGAACCGCTGGCCGTGCGCATGAAGCGCATGACCAACCTCGAAGAGGTCGTCTGGTGCCAGGAAGAGCCTCACAATAACGGCGCATGGTTCTTCGTGCAGAACCGCATCGAAGAGGCGCTGACCGCTGCCGGTCACAAGGGCATGCGCCCAAGCTATGCTGGCCGCGAGGAAGCGGCATCGCCCGCCACCGGCTTTGCTGCTCGCCACCAGGCGCAGCAGGAAGCACTCGTCTCCGTCGCACTTGGCCTGTCCGAGCGTGGCGCAACCAATGCCAAGCGCCAAGCGCGCAAGAAATAACTGGAAGCCAAGGGAAAAACACATGGCAACCGAAGTCAAAGTTCCAACGCTGGGTGAATCGGTCACCGAAGCAACAGTAGGTGAATTCCTGAAGCAGCCTGGCGATGCCGTGGCGGCGGACGAGCCGATCATGAGCCTCGAGACCGACAAGGTCGCGGTGGAGGCCCCCTCCCCCGTTGCGGGCGTGATCAAGGAATACAAGGTTAGCGTGGGTGACACGGTTGAGGTCGACTCGGTAATCGCGGTGATCGAAGAAGGCGCTTCCGCTTCAACGCCCGCTCCCTCGCCTGCCCAATCGGCTGCGAAGGCAGACAGCAGCGATGCCAGCGTCACCATGTCGCCCGCCGTGCGCCGCGCGGTGATCGAGCACGGTGTCGATCCGACCACGATCAAGGGCACCGGCAAGGATGGCCGTCTGACCAAGGAAGATGTCGTCGCTGCCGCCAAGGCCAAGAGCGAAGGCGGCGCAACTCCTGCCGCTGCCGAGGCCGCTCCTGCTACACCTGCCACCATCAAGGGTGATCGCCGCGAAGAGCGCGTGAAGATGACGCGCATGCGCCAGACCATCGCCAAGCGCCTCAAAGGCGCGCAAGAAGAGGCCGCGCTGCTCACCACCTTCAACGATTGCGACATGACTGCCGTGATCGAGGCGCGCAACGCATACAAGGACATGTTCGCCAAGAAGCACGGCATCAAGCTCGGCTTCATGAGCTTCTTTGCCAAGGCTGCGGCGCTGGCGTTGAAAGACGTTCCGGCGGTCAATGCGCAGATCCAGGGCGATGAAATCGTCTATCACAACTACGTCGATCTCTCGGTCGCGGTCAGTGCACCGAATGGCCTGGTGGTTCCTGTGGTACGCAGTATCGACGCGATGAGCTTTGCCGAAATCGAGCTCGCCATCGCCGACTACGGCAAGCGCGCCAAGGAAGGTACGCTGACGATGGAAGACATGAGTGGCGGTACCTTCACCATTTCCAACGGCGGCGTGTTCGGATCACTGATGTCGACCCCGATCATCAACCCGCCGCAAAGCGCCGTACTCGGCCTGCACCGCATCGAGGACCGCCCCGTCGCCGTGAATGGCGAAGTGGTGGTGCGCCCGATGATGTATCTCGCGCTGAGCTACGACCACCGCATTATCGACGGCCGCGAAGCCGTGACCGCGCTGAAAATCATGAAAGAGGCAATCGAAGATCCCATGCGGATGCTGATTGATTTGTGATGCCTGACCAGCTTCTCCCCCCTTGGCTTAAATACCCCCACATCGGTCGCGGATCGATTGGGTGGCGAATGGGATATGGTGAAGAATATATAATTGAATTCAATGATTTTTATAGATCACTCGATCAAGGTCAGAAAGCTGCATATAGAAAAAAATACCCGGAACCTTCTGAGGTTTCGCAAGGTTTATCGTGGGTCGGCTTTTACGACCTTTACGACCTTTACGACCGTAGAGAGAGCAAATAATGGCTGAATACGATTACGACATCCTTGTTATTGGTGCTGGCCCGGGTGGCTATGTTGCCGCGATCCGTGCGGCGCAGCTGGGACTGAAAACCGCTTGCGCCGAGGCGCGTGAAACGCTTGGGGGCACCTGCCTCAATGTCGGCTGCATCCCCTCCAAGGCGATGCTGCACGCGTCCGAATATTTCGATGCGGCTGCCAATGGCGCGATGGAAAGCATGGGTATCAACGTTAGCCCCAAACTCAACCTGCTCAAGATGCATGAACAGCGGCTCGATGCCGTGGGCGGGCTCACCAAGGGTATCGAATTCCTGTTCAAGAAGAACAAGGTGGACTGGAAGAAGGGCCTCGCCACTTTCGTCGATGCGCACACGGTTGAAGTTGGCGGTGAGAAGGTGTCTGCCAAGGAAATCGTCATCGCCACAGGTTCCAGCGTGACGCCGCTACCCGGTATCGAGATCGACAATTCCAAGCATGTGGTGGTTGATTCCACTGGTGCGCTCGAACTGCCCAAGGTGCCCAAGCACATGGTTGTGATCGGCGGCGGTGTCATCGGATTGGAGCTGGGCTCGGTCTGGCGTCGTCTTGGCGCGCAGGTAACGTGCGTGGAATTCCTCGACGAAATCCTGCCCGGCATGGATGGCGACGTGCGCAAGGAAGCGCGCAAGATCTTCAAGAAGCAGGGTATCGAATTCAAGCTCGGTACCAAGGTCACCGGCTGCACCGTGAAGGGCAAGAAGGCCACGCTGACGATGGAACCGGCCAAGGGCGGCGATGCGGAAACGCTCGAAGCCGATTGCGTGCTCGTTTCCATCGGTCGCAAGCCGAACACAGAGGGGCTGGGCCTCGAGAATATCGGGCTGGAAGTGAACCAGCGCGGCCAGATCGAAGTCGATCACGAGTTCAAGACCAGCGTCAATGGCGTGCGCGCAATCGGTGATGTCGTCCCCGGCCCCATGCTCGCGCACAAGGCCGAGGATGAAGGCATTGCGGTGGCCGAATGGATCGCTGGCGAGACCGGCATCGTGAACCACGATGTGATCCCCAGCGTCGTCTACACCCTTCCCGAGATCGCCGGTGTCGGGCTGACCGAAGAGCAGGCGATCGAGAAGATGGGCGGCGACAAAAAGGCGATCAAGACGAGCAAGTTCCCGATGATGGCGAACAGCCGCGCGAAGACCAATCACGAGGGCGATGGCTTTGTGAAGATCATTGCCGAGGCAGAGAGCGACCGCGTTCTGGGTGTCTGGGCGATTGCCTCAGTCGCAGGCACAATGATCGCCGAAGCCGCGCTGGCCATGGAATTCGGCGCGACTAGCGAAGACATTGCCTACACCTGCCATGCCCACCCGACCCATTCGGAAGCTCTGAAAGAGGCTGCGATGGGCGTGCAGGGCAAGCCAATCCATATCTGATGGGGCGCAGCTGACATGACATTACGGGATCGCCTGCCCGCCATTGCGGCGCTCGCGATCCCGGTCATGGTGGGCGCTGCATGGATGGCTACGAGCGGTGCTCCGTCGCACTATCCGCTGACCAATCTTGCCGCGCTGGCGCTCGTCAGCCTTTGGATCGCGTTCGGGCGCGGACCGCATACCGCGCTTAGTCGACACATCCTCCTTGCCGCGCTTATTCTCATCATGCTTGCTGCGATAGCCGTTGGCCCAGCGGTTGAAGGGCTTGGCGGACAGAAGATCATGCGCTGGTTTCCGTTGGGCCCGCTTAATCTCCATACTGGGATGATTGCCGTGCCACCGTTGGTCGTGCTCGCTGCACGAAATCGCGTTATGGCCGCCCCAATGCTGCTTGCGGGAATAGGCGCGGCCTATCTGCAACCTGACGCCGCCGCCGGCTTCGCCCTCACTTTCGCAGCTATCGGCATCCATCATGTCACACGCGATTGGAAAGTGGCGGCGACAGCGATCATAGGCTTCGTCGCGTCGATCCGAATGGCACTGATCGGGGAGCTGCCACCCCAGCCATTCGTCGAGCGTGTATTTGTCGATGCCGCTGAGCAAAGCCCGGTGCTTGCGATCCTCTTGTTGGCAACACTACTTACCAGCTTTGCGCTCCTGCTGTTCGCCATCCCTTTCGCGCGCGACAAGCGCTTCGGCCTCGCCGGCGCGCTTTTCGGTTTCACGGTAATCGCCGCGATGAACCACTACCCCACACCGTTGATCGGTTACGGGACAGCACCGATTATCGGTTTTGGCCTTGCCTTAGGCCTGCACCGGATTCCACAGCGCTAACATCGCTGTAGGCGGGCCCGATTGAAAGATGGTTGCAATTGCAGGCTATAGTGTATTATTGTAGTGATACACCTGTTCGGAGAGCAAGAATGTCGTTTATGTCCCGTAGTTTGCCGCTGACTGCCGCCGCGCTTGTTTCGATCACCATCTCCTCGGCCCCCGCGCTGTCGCAAGATGTCGATCGCATGGAACAGATCGTCGCGGCAGAGGCCGACACCGGAGCATTCATCGGCAATGTTCTCGTCGCCGTGGACGGTGATATCGTGTTCGAGAACAGCCAGGGCATGGCCAACTACGATTGGCAGATCCCCAACAGTCCGAATACGCGGTTCCGCATAGGATCCGTCACCAAACAATTCACTGCCGCCAGCATCCTGATGCTGCAGGAACGTGGCATGGTCGATATCGAGGCACCGGTAGCGACTTATTGGCCCGAAGCGCCCGAATCTTGGGAAGCGATCACCGTTCGCCAACTGCTGCAGCACACTTCAGGGATTCCCAACGTCACCTCGCTTGACGGGTTTGCGACGATGAAATTCCTCCCGACATCGCCTGACGAGCTAATCGCGACCTTTTCCGATCTCCCACTGGAGTTCGAGCCTGGCGAACGGTGGAGCTATTCCAATTCGAACTATCTGATCCTGACCGAAATCGTCGAAGATGTGTCCGGCTTGTCCTACGCTGAATTCGTGCAGACCAATATTTTCGACCCGCTTGGCATGGACTCTACCGGCGTGGACAACAATGCTGCCGTAGTCCCGCACCGCGCCACCGGATATTTCCCGGGCGGCGAAGGGCCTAGGCCCGCCGATTACGTCAATATGGACATTCCGCAGGGCGCAGGGGCACTCTACTCGACGACACA
Source organism: Aurantiacibacter sp. D1-12 (assembly GCF_028858515.1). Lineage (GTDB taxonomy): Bacteria > Pseudomonadota > Alphaproteobacteria > Sphingomonadales > Sphingomonadaceae > Alteraurantiacibacter. The sequence continues at coordinate 555,559 of NZ_JAPJZJ010000003.1, read as the reverse complement.
CGACCTGCTTCGCTGGCAGCAGGCGCTCTTCGCCGGCGAGGTGCTTGAAGCCGAGAGCGTGGAACTGATGACTACGCCAGGTCTTGGCAACTACGCGCTTGGCGTGATGATCGACGACAACAACGGCCGGCTTGTGTGGCACGGTGGAGGCATCGAAGGGTTCAACGCATGGCTTGGCCACGATACCTCGCGCGACATCACCGTTGTGGTCCTTGCCAACCAGAATGGCGGCGCAGCGAACAACATCGCACGCGATCTCGTCGCGCATGCCCGCGGCGAAGAGGTTTCCTTGCCCGGCGAACGCGCCCGGTTGCAATTGCCAACCGAAACGCTCGACGAATATGTCGGCACATTCGCCATCACCGCGGACTTCAAGATCGCAATCTTCCGCGAGGGAGAGACTCTGATGACACAAGCGACGGGCCAAGGCGCATTTCCCGTCTATGCTGCGGGAGACGATGTGTTCTACCTTGAGGTTGTCGCAGCAGAGCTGCACTTCACCCGCGATGATGATGGCACGGTAACAGGCCTTGTCCTGCATCAGGGCGGGCAAGAGGTGCCGGCAATCAAGGAATAACCGGCATGGCCCTCTCACCCTTTCATCTCGCATTTCCCGTGCATGACCTCGCGGCTGCGCGGCAATTCTGGGGTGATGTGATAGGTTGTGCAGAGGGGCGTTCCTCAGATCACTGGATCGACTTCGACTTCTACGGCCACCAGATCGTCACCCACCTGTCGCCGGGGGCGGGTGATGCCGCCAGCAATCCGGTGGACGGGCACAACGTCCCGGTGCCGCATTTCGGCGTCGTACTCGGCATGGCGGAGTGGGAAGAACTGGCCGAACGCCTCAAAACCAAGGGCGTGACCTTCGACATCGAACCCTATATCCGTTTCAAAGGCGAGCCGGGCGAGCAGGCGACCATGTTCTTCCGCGATCCCAGTGGCAATGCCATCGAGATGAAGGCCTTTGCCGATCAGTCGAAATTGTTCGCCAAAGACTAGGCGCAGACAGCAAGCCGCGTTAGCACGGCGGTATGGCACAACAGAAGTTCATGCGACTCTTCGCGAAATGGCACATCTGGCTTGGCTGGCTGGTGGGCTTCCCCGTTCTCATGTGGACCGTCACCGGACTGGTCATGGTCATCACCCCTATCGAGGAAGTGCGCGGGAGCCACTTGCGGGTACCGCAGGCTTCAGAGCCGCTGACGGGCATGGCGGAATACCCACGTGTCGGTCCGGAAGAGGGCGTGATGTCGATTACGCAGCGCATGGCGCACGGCGAACCGATTGCCATCCTGACAATGAATGACGGATCGCAGCGCCGCTATTCGCTGGAAACGGGCGAAGAGATGGAACCTGTCGAGCGCGAACAGGCTCTTGCCATCGTTGCGCGTGACATCGTGGGCGGCGAAGATGCGGTCGGCGCAGAATTCTTCGCCGCTGACGAGGCGCCCTTCGATTTCCGCCGCCCGATCCCCAGCTGGCAGGTCGCGCTGGAGGACGGCACGCATATCTACGTGAATGCCCAGACTGCCGAGGTTGCAGCTGTACGCACGCGCTGGTGGCGCGTGTTCGACTTCATGTGGGGCCTGCACATTATGGACCTGCAAACGCGCGAGCTCGATCAGCAAAGCCCGTTCAACTATTTCATGCTGGTGTCCTTCGCTGTGCTTGGGGTCCTGGGTTCGCTGCTCGGCTGCGTGCTGATGTTTCGCCGGCGCAAGGCGCGGGTCAAAGCGCCATCATGACCACGACGGTTGAGGTCATAACTCCGGTTCTGCCGCCAATCCTCGATCTTGGCGGGACTGCGGTGTTTGCGTTGTCCGGCGCTCTGCTCGCCGCACGGCTCAACCAGACGTTTGTGACCTGCGCCTTCTTCGCGCTTCTGACCGGGGTTGGCGGCGGATCGGTGCGCGATGCTTTGCTGGGCGTGCCAGCCTTCTGGATACGCGATTTCTGGGTGCTGCCCGTTGTTCTTGGCGCTTCGCTAGTCGCCTGGTTTATCCCGCGCAAATGGTGGGAGGGGCGCTGGCTCGAATGGGCCGATGCGTTGGGTCTCGCGCTGTTCTGTGCGCTCGGTACGGCAAAGGCGCTCGCGTTTGATGTCGCACCGCTAGCGGCGGTTGTGCTGGGCGTCATCACCGGATGCGTGGGCGGAATCATCCGCGATGTGATCGCCGGCGTGCCGAGCATCATCATGCGGCCGGAGCTTTACGTTACAGCCGCAGCTCTCACTGCCGGATCCTGCGCAATCATGATCCTGCTCGGTGTGCAACAACCCGTCGCAATGACAGTGGCCGCGGCGGCAGGCTTTACCCTACGCGGCGCGGCGATGATCTGGTCTATCGAACTTCCCGCCTATTCGCGCGAAGCCTGAGCCAAGCGTTCAGCGAAGGTCAGCGTCGACTTCGCCATAGCCCTCTTCACCCGGCAACGGCCCGCCCGGATAGTCCGGTTGCGGTCCTTCAGCCTGCGGGGCCTCTGCAGAGCGATAGGAATAGCTGCCCTGCCCCGGCGTCACCGTGGTTGCCCGTGCGCGGGCATAGTCCTGATCACTCCATTGATCCCCCCCTGAGGAAGGCGTAGAGGCATCATATTCGCCCGGGTACCCAACCGCACCGAAATCGACACTGCGGATGCGGCCTTCATTATCGATCCAGCATGTCCACCCCGATCCGCCTTCCAGCGTTCCGGCCACATGCCAGCCATCGCTACGGCGCGCAGCCTGCGTTACGTCGCTGACACGGTCCTGGCCGCGTTCGATCTGCTCGACACACATGTCAGCCGCGCGCTCGACACCATTGCTGTCGTAGCGATCACGGCGATCCTCATAGTTGCGATTGTCGCGCTCACGGTAGTCGCGATCATCACGGCGACGCTCGCGGCGGTCATTGTCGCCATCGAAGACACCTGCGATGGCTGCGATAGTGCCGAGCACAAGCACGCCCGCAACGACGTCGCCCGCATCAACACGGTTGCGATGGCGGTGGTGGCGACGCCAGCGGTGGTGGTGATTCTGCTCTGCAGCTTCGCCATTGTGAGCGATTGCCGGGCCGCTGCCGATGCCTGGCAACTCCACTGCCGCAGCGGGCGTTGCGCCAAGCGAGAGCGCGGCTGCCATCGCCGCCGCAGATGCGAATTTGGAAGTTTTCAAGGTCATTTGAACCAATCCCCTGCTGGTATTGCGAATATGACTAGGCGGCCCAGGCTGAAACCAACCTGAACCGCCTATCGTCTGGGGCTATCCGGTCTTAGAGGCCACGGATGCCTCGGAAATCAACGTCAACCACCCGTCCACGACGGAACTGGCATTCAAAGCGGCCAGTATCCCAACCATCGTTGCGGTAGCCGCGACGGTAGTCACGATAACGTCCGCCGCGATATTCCTGAACCGCGATACGGCCTTTGACTTCGAAGCCGCGACGTTCACGATCAATATCGCGGATCTCGTAAACCTCGGCACGCGAGCCAGTCCAACGCTGGGCGCGACGCTCGGCAGCACGGACACAGGCCTCTACAGCGCGGCGTGCACGGTTCTCGCCGCGGCGATAGTCATCGCGATAGTGGCGGTCACGATAATCACGGTCGCGATAGCGACGATCACGATAACGGTCATTGCGGTAGTGACGATCACGATAGCGGCGATCGCGGTGGTCGTAGCGGTCATCGTCACGACTCGACAAGATCGCTGCCAGTCCACCCAGGATCACAGCACCGGCGATAACTTCACCGGCAGAAATGCCGTCATCATCGCGGTCACGATAGCGGTCCTGCGCGCTGGCGGGAGCAGCCGCGGAAACTGCCATCGCACCAGCGGCGACGGTTGCAAGCGTTCCCTTGGCCAGGCGTTTGGTCAGACTATTCATCAGGGCTTCTCCTTCTCACCAGCAGCATGATTGCCGCCGATGAGAAGGGTTCTAGATGATTCGCCCTGATGGCAGACTGAACTCGCGTGTTAGCCGATGTTCAGAAAACTATGCACTTTTCTGAACATCAGTCTTCTTGCGGGTTGAGGCCGGTCCAGTAGGCAAGGAATGCAGCAATATCAGATGCTTCCTCAATAGCCTTATCGGTCGGCTTGCCCGATCCGTGACCCGCGCGGGTCTCGATACGGATCAATTGCGGGCGCTCGCCAAGGTTGGCTGCCTGCAGAGCAGCGGTGTATTTGAAAGAGTGTCCGGGCACCACGCGGTCATCGGTGTCTGCCGTTGTCACCAGCAGCGCCGGGTACTCAGTATCGGCCTGAATGTTGTGATACGGCGAATAGGCACGCAGGATGCGCCAGTCCTCCTCGCGGTCAGGATAGCCGTAGTCATCGACCCAGTAGCGCCCGGCTGTCCACTGGTCGAAGCGCAACATATCCATCACGCCCACAGCAGCATTACCGGCTGCAAAGAGATCGGGGCGCTGGTTCGCCACAGCACCCACCAGCAGGCCGCCGTTGGAACCGCCCTGGATAGCAAGGCCATCTTCCGGCGTGATACCTTCGTCGATCAGGAACTCGCCTGCAGCGATGAAATCGTCGAACACGTTCTGTTTGTTGGCGCGACGACCGCCATCATGCCAGGCGCGGCCATATTCACCGCCACCGCGGATGTTGGCCATGACAAAGGCACCGCCTGCCTCGACCCATGCAAGGCGTGTGGAAGAGAAGCCTGGGGTGAGCGAAATATCGAAGCCACCATAGCCGTAAAGCAGTGTCGGTACCGCCTCACCGCTCTCCACCACATCTGCGCGGCGAACGATGAACATCGGTACGCGCGTGCCATCACGGCTTTCATAGAAGCGTTGCTCGACAACGAAATCTTCCGGATCGAAGCTGACTTCCGGCGCGGCGAAGGTATTCGTCTCGCCCGTCGCGACATCGTAGCGGTAGATCGTGCCGGGGCGGTTGAAGCTGGAGAAGCTGTAGAACGTCTCGTTACTGTCTGCGCTGCCGCCAAAGCCGCCTGCCGAACCAAGCCCGGCAAATTCGATTTCGCGAACCAGCTCGCCTTCCAGCGTCATCACGTATGCGCTGGAACTGGCGTCTTCGAGATACTCGACGATCAGGTGGTCACCCACCATGCTGGCACCGGCAATCGGCTGATCACGCTCGGGCACGATTACATTCCAGCCCGCCTGCGGGTTGTCCATGTCGATCGAAACGATGCGATAGAGCGGCGCATCATTGTTGGTGGTGAAATAGATCGTGGAGCCGACATTTCCGATAGGGTTCCATGCGTAGTCGAACCCCTCAACCAGCGGAATGACCTGCCAGCCATTGGTGTCGCGCGCATCGAGATCAACAAGATTGACCTCATAACGTGAATCCGTGCCGGTGGACGAAAGGATCGTCATCCAGCGGCCATCTTCGCTGACGCCGCCGAAGTTGTTCTGCTCGGGCGCATCAGGAGTGGCGAATACGAGTTGGTCTTCCGACTGGTCGGTGCCCAGATCATGGTAGTAGATCGACTGGTTGAGGTTGAGTGCCTGGAAATCCTCACCCTCCTCCGGCTCGGGGAAGCGCGAGTAGACGAAACCTTCTTCGCCCACCCAGCTGAGGCCGGAGAACTTCACCCAGCGCACATCGCCGCCGATCTGCTCACCCGTCGCAACATCAAGCACGCGGACGATACGCCAGTCGCTGCCACCGTCCTGCACGCTGTAGAGCAGCTTGGAGCCATCGGGAGATGGCACCCAGCCCGCCAGCGCGGTTGCACCGTCGTCAGCCCACTCGTTCGGGTCTATCAGCACACGGCGCTCACCCGTCAGACCGTCCTGCACGTAAAGCGGCGACTGGTTCTGCAGGCCGGAATTATGCGTGAAGAAATAGCGGTCGCCGCGTGCCACAGGAATGCCGAAACGCTCGTAATCGAACAACTCGCCAATGCGGTCGGCAAACCACTGGCGTGCGGGCAGTCCGTCGAGATAGGCGTCGGTGACTTCGTTCTGCGCATCAACCCATGCGGCCACTTCCTCGCTGTTGCGAACATCCTCTTCCAGCCAGCGGTAGGGGTCCGCGACCTCTTCACCGAAGATCGTCTCGACCACATCACCCGTACGGGTTTCGGGATAGTCGGGCGCTGTCATGTCCTGTGCGTTAGCGACGGGCGCAACAATCGCGATGGCCGCTGCCGCGGCGAGAAGATGGCGTGTCATAAAGCCTCATGTGTTTGTGCAAAGTCCTGCGGGGATAGTTGGCAACGAAACTTGTTCTGATCAAGGCAAACTGATGGCTATTCGTCGAGCGCAGCCAGCACATCACGGGTGAAGGCGACAATATCGAAGCCTGAGCCGCCCGCAGGGTCCTCTCCCCGCCGTACGATCACAACATCACGGCTAGGCACCACGACAATGTACTGCCCGCGATTACCCGCCGCCATGAAGGTGTCCGGCGGAATGCCCTCGCTATTGTTGAGCAGCCACCAGCCGGCGCCATAGCCCCAACCGCGCGAGCCACCTGGCTGAGGGCCTGCGGGTGATGAGATGTACTCGACCCAGCCTTCGGGCAGGATGCGCTCTCCTCCCCAAACCCCGTCACGAAGGTGCAGTTCACCAAGGTTGAGGAGGTCATTTGCGGTAGCCCACACTTGGGAGGATAGCACGTAATTGCCCTGCCAATCAGTCTCGGCAACTGCACCGGTCATGTCGAGGCGGTCAAAGAGTTCGGCAGGTGAATGTTCCTGAAAGGTATGCTCAATAGCCGCGATCGCCGCGAGTGTGTCGTTGTTGGCATAGCGATAGACGCTTCCCGGCTCATGGATCAGCGGCCAATCTAGAGCAACTTCGTCAACCGTTGCCCCGCCGAAGTAGAGCGGATCAGTCCTGTTGCCGGGCGTATCCGAATAGCGGCCCGATGCCATGCGCAGCAGTTGATCAATCGTTATTGCGCGCCGCGGATCTTCATCGCTTTCGCCAAGTCCCGCGCTGTCCATCACATTGACTTCACCCCGTTGAACGGCAGCGCCGACGAGTGTTGCGGCAATACTCTTGGCTACCGACCACGTCCTCTGCGGACCGGGCTCCCAACCGTCGGCCGTCGCATAAGCAGCCAACCGCGTATTGTGTCGAATTAGGATTTGTGTGGTTCGGGCATCCACCCCGTATTGATCAGTGAGAGCCAGATCGGCCACCGGCTGCGTTGGCGAAGGCATGGTGTGCACAAACATTCGAGGAGCTAACGACCTGGCACGTTCACCCTCAGGCGTTTCAATGTCTTCAGTGCCAATTGGATAGATTGCGCATCCCCGACCGCTTAGATGTCGGGCAACCCGTGGTTCGGCACCTTCTGCCCATTCTACCGCAACCATATCGACTTCAGGGGCCATCTGCGGCCGCTCTGGATCAATGCGATAGGTGATACGGTGGGGAAGCCTACGAACGATATCGTCCAGCGGAGCTTGAATTCCCGTTAGTTCCCACTCCATCACGCTTTCGGGTGTGCGAGTTGCCCCATTGCGCTCCGCATTGGCAATCGCACTGCACAGAAACATCGCTTTGTACCCAGCAGCCAGCGCGCGGTCATAGCGGTCTTGCAGGTCGCTTTGCGAGATGCTCTGCGCGTTGGCGGGAGCGGCGATCAGCAGCCCAGCGGCTGCGGCGAGTGTGATGCGGATCATGGCGCGCACTCTGCCACTATCCGCGCAAAAGAAAAGGGCCGGTGAATTGCTCCACCAGCCCTTTGCTTGCTTCGCGTTGACGCGCGCTTACGCGTCTTCGAAATCGTCCTCGGTCATCACCGGACCGCTGTCCTGGCCTTTCGCATCTTCGTCACGATCGACGAGTTCGATATAGGCGATGGCAGCAGCGTCGCTCTGACGGTAGCCGGCCTTGATGATGCGGGTATAGCCGCCGTCGCGATCCTTGTAACGCTCGGCCAGAACGTCAAACAGCTTGGTCAGCTGCGTGTCATCCATCAGGCGAGCGGCCGCAAGGCGACGGTTCGACAGGCCGCCACGCTTTGCCAGCGTGATCAGCTTTTCGACATAGGGGCGAATTTCCTTCGCCTTTGCCGTGGTGGTGAGGATCTGCTCGTGCTTGATCAGCGCAGCAGCCATGTTGCGGAACAGGGCGGTGCGGTGCTGAGACTTACGGCTGAGCTTACGGCCAGAAATACCGTGACGCATATTACTTACTCCAGTTCGTAGGGGGCCCGTATGAGGTAGCCCGATGCAGGCCGGAAAAAGGGGTCCGGCCCATGCCCCATTTGGCTATTAGCCGAGCAGTTCCTGCTCCAGCTTCTTGGCCATTTCTTCGATGTTCTCAGGCGGCCAGCCAGGGATGTCCATACCGAGGCGCAGACCCATGCTGGAGAGAACTTCCTTGATCTCGTTCAATGACTTGCGACCGAAGTTCGGCGTGCGCAGCATCTCGGCTTCGGTCTTCTGGACCAGGTCGCCAATGTAGATGATGTTGTCGTTCTTGAGGCAGTTTGCCGAACGCACCGACAGTTCCAGCTCGTCCACCTTCTTGAGGAGGTAACGGTTGAGTTGGTTGGTGTCGCTTTCCTGCGGCTCTGCAGCAACGCCGATCATGGCGGCCTGCGGCTGCGGGATGCCGTCTTCGAAGTGGACGAACAGAGTCAGCTGGTCCTGCAGGATGCGCGCTGCGTAGGCGATCGCATCTTCAGGGGTGACGGTGCCGTCAGTCTCAATGGTGAGGCTCAGCTTGTCGAAGTCGAGTTCCTGACCAACACGGGCGTTCTCGACCTTGTAGCTCACCTGCTTGATCGGCGAGTACAGGCTGTCGACCGGGATCAGGCCGATCGGCGCGTCTGCCGGACGGTTGGCAACGGCCGGGGCATAGCCCTTACCGGTGTCTGCGGTCAGCTCCATGTTGAGCGTTGCGCCTTCGTCAAGGTGGCAGATCACGAGATCCTTGTTGAGGACTTCGATGTCGCCCGAAACGGCGATGTCGCCAGCCTTCACTTCAGCCGGACCGGTAGCGGAGAGCTGCAGGCGCTTGGCACCTTCGCCTTCCATCTTGAGAGCGATCTGCTTCACGTTCAGCACAATGTCGGTCACGTCTTCACGCACACCGGCAAGCGAACTGAATTCATGCAGCACGTTTTCAATCTTGATCGAGGTGATCGCGGCACCCTGAAGGCTCGACAGGAGCACGCGGCGCAGGGCGTTGCCGAGTGTCAGGCCGTAACCGCGCTCAAGCGGTTCGGCAACGAAGGTAGCCTTGCGCTTCTTGTCGGCACCTTCCTTGATGTCGAGCACGTTGGGCTTCTTCAGTTCCTGCCAGTTCTTCGTATTGACGGACATGGACTTCCCCTAAAGGTATCTAGGTTGCGCAAAAGCCGCGGGGCGCTGGTACCGCCGCGGCTGATGCGATGACTGTGTTTGCGAAGGCGACGTGCCCCCGCGGCAGGCTTCGATCAGACGCGGCGACGCTTGGATGGTCGCACGCCGTTGTGCGGGATCGGCGTTACGTCACGGATCGAGGTGATGGTGAAACCCACCGCCTGCAGAGCACGAAGCGCGCTTTCGCGGCCCGAACCCGGTCCCTTGATCTCGACTTCCAGGGTGCGAACGCCGTGTTCGGCGGCCTTCTTGCCGGCATCATCCGCTGCAACCTGTGCTGCATACGGAGTAGACTTGCGGCTACCCTTGAAGCCCATCATGCCCGCGCTGGACCAGCTGATAGCATTGCCCTGCGCATCGGTGATGGTGATCATGGTGTTGTTGAAACTCGCATTGACGTGTGCCACGCCGCTGCTGATGTTCTTTTTGTCGCGGCGCCGTACCCGGCCTGGTTCGCGTGCCATTTTCTCGTTTCCTCGTTAGTCGAAAGAAGGGAAAAGCTTGGGGGTTGCCCGAGCTTACTTCTTCTTGCCGGCGATCGGCTTGGCCTTACCCTTGCGGGTACGGGCGTTGGTGTGGGTGCGCTGGCCGCGGGTCGGGAGACCCTTACGGTGACGCAGACCGCGATAGCTGGCGAGGTCCATCAGACGCTTGATGTTCATCGCGGTTTCACGACGCAGGTCGCCTTCCACGGTGTAATCGGCATCAATGGTTTCACGGATCTGCAGAACTTCAGCATCGGTCAGGTCCTGCACACGTGCAGAGTAATCAATGCCAAGCTTGTCGACGATCTTCTTGGCAGTCGTCGAACCGATTCCGTGAATATAGGTGAGCGCGATGATAACGCGCTTGTTTGTGGGGATGTTTACCCCGGCAATACGAGCCACTTAATTCTCCATGCTCCACAGGGATTTGCCAATTCCGTCAAACGGTTAGCACGCCCCTATCTCAACGCTTCATTCTCGCCCAGTTACCGGGAAAGGCATGATTACGACGCGGAAAGCGCGCACGACAAATCACGCAAATCTTTGCAATTGAACGAATGAAAGGCGCAGATAGGGTGATTCCCTCTCTACGTCAACAGGCGAAAGCGAGCTTGCGGCATTGCGCAGCCCGATTTGTTATTCCCGTGTTGTGCTCACACTTATAGCGCCGTGTTACACGCTAGTCAAAATTGGCGTTAACCCTCGATGCTACCGCCACCCAAATTCTCCACCAATCCGCCCAGGAATTCGGCCTGAACACTGTCCACGACCGGAGCGATCTGATCGAGCGGGAAGCGCGACTGTCCGCCGGTAATGTACTCCCAGGTGATACGCGTGCCCTCGCCTTCATCGGCAAGGCTGACCGACAACGTGCCAGCCAACGCTTCTGTCTGCAGTGGACCGAGCGAACCGGACATCCGCAGTGTCGAGCCAGGCTGTACAAAGACAACACGCATGTGTTCGACAGAGCCGGCCGGCCAGCCATCGTTTGCAGGTAATGTCTCGCAGAAGCATCCGCCCGCAAACGCATCGAGCCGCAGGTTCGCCGAACTGTCCGACCAGGTGTGGCTCCACCAGTTCTCGGGATGCAGCAGCGCCTGCCATACCGTTGCGCGGTCCGCCTCCACCACCGCGGTGTGGCGCGTGGCAAAACCGTCTCCATGACTCTCGACGATTTCCGCCGACGCGCTGCCCGCGGTGCAGGCCAATGCCGCAGCAACAGTGATGCCCAGAACTTTCATGCAAACTCCCTCCCGTTGAGTGACGGAAGGGGTAGCGCGAGTGTCAGGCCGAAGCCAAGACCTTCTCGATCGCCGTCGTCACATCATCGATAGACGCCATGCCGTCAACGCGGTGAACGATGCCGCGCGGCTCATAAACCGGAAGGATCGGCGCTGTCTTGGCGCGGTATTCCTTCATCCGCGTACGCACGGTCTCTTCGGTATCGTCCTTGCGGCGCTTGAATTCGGTCGAACCACAGCGGTCACACACACCTTCAACTTCAGGCTGCTTGTGCCGATCGTGATAGCCCTCACCGCAGTTGGCGCAGGTGAAGCGGCCGGTGACGCGGTCAACCAGTGCCTCTTCATCGACAACCAGCTCAACCACCAGGTCCAGTTTGCGATCATGCTTGGCGAGGATTTCTTCCAGAGTTGCAGCCTGCGCGGGCGTACGAGGGAAACCATCGAAGATCGCGCCGGTGTCAGCATCCATTGCAGCGAGCTCGTCATCGATCAGCGCTGAAACGATGGCGTCGGATACCAGCTCGCCGCGTTCCATCACGGCTTTCGCTTCAAGCCCGACCTCTGTTCCCGCCTTCACCGCGGCACGCAGCATGTCTCCGGTAGAGAGCTGCTTCATGCCGTGATTGTCGACGAGCAGGTTGGCCTGTGTGCCCTTGCCTGCGCCCGGAGGGCCGAGAAGGATGATATTCATGAAGCTCGCGAATCCCCGTTAGCCTGAAGTCGCCGACGCTAGCTTAGCGCATCCGGCCCTTCAACTTCGCCTTCTTGATAAGATCACCATACTGGTGGGCAAGCAGGTGCGACTGGATCTGGCTGATCGTATCCACCGTCACGTTCACCGTAATCAGCAGGCTGGTACCGCCGAGAAGCAGCGGGAGGCCGTTGGATGCGATGAAGTATTCGGGAACCACACAGACAGCAGTCAGGTAGATCGCGCCGACCACGGTAATGCGGCTCAGCACATAGTCGAGATAGTCGGCGGTCCGCTTGCCTGGACGGATACCCGGAATAAAGCCACCCTGCTTCTTCAGGTTGTCAGCCGTGTCTTCCGGATTGAAGACCACAGCGGTGTAGAAGAAGCAGAAGAACATGATGCCGACGCCGTACAGCAGCATGTAGAGCGGCTGCCCGTGCTGCAGATATTGGTTGAGCGTCTGGATCACGCTACCACTGGCACTCGTCGTATCGATCGAGTTACCCGCAAACTGCGTGATCGTCAGCGGCAGCAGCAGCAGCGAACTGGCGAAGATCGGCGGGATCACACCAGCGGTGTTGAGCTTCAGCGGCAGGTGCGAACGGTCTGCCTGCATACCACCGCGCTGCGTCGCGCGCTTGGGATACTGGATCAGCAAACGGCGCTGGGCACGCTCGAAGAAGCAGATGACCAGAATCAGCGCAATGATCATGATGACCAGGAAGGCGATCAGCGCGCTGCTGATAGAGCCCGAACGGCCGCCTTCGAACAACTGCGCAGTAAAGGTCGGGAACTGGGCGACAATGCCCGCCATGATGATCAGCGAAACACCGTTACCAATGCCGCGCGCGGTAATCTGTTCACCCAACCACAGCAGGAACATGGTGCCACCGATCAGGTTGATGACGGCCACGACCTTGAACATCATGCCCGGATCAACAACAGGCTGGATGCCTGCCTGTGCGCCGAATGCTTCCAGACCCGACGCCAGGAACCAGCCCTGGATCGCGCAAAGGAACACTGTGCCGTAACGCGTATACTGGTTCAGCTTCTTGCGGCCAGCCTCGCCTTCCTTCTTCAGCGCCATCAGGCTCGGATGAAGCGAAGAAGCGAGCTGCACGACGATAGAGGCCGTAATGTACGGCATCACGCCCAGCGCGATCAGGCTCATGCGCTCCAGCGAACCACCGGAGAACATGTTGAACATGCCGATGATGCCGCCGCCGAGTTCCTGCTGCGAGTATAGCTCTGCCAGCGCGGCCGGGTTAACACCGGGCAGCGGCACAAAGCTGAGGAAACGGAACACAATCAGCGCACCAATGGTGAACCAGATGCGCTGCTTGAGTTCGGTCGCCTTGGAGAAGTTGGCGAAGCTAAGTGAGCTTGCGATATTATCGGCGCGTGAAGCCATGAGAAATCTTTCAGATCCAGGTCAGAACGCCGGTCCCTCCCGGCTCAGGAAGGCTAGATAGGGACGCGCGAGCCCGATGTCGAACCCGCGCGCCCTAAAAATTTATTCAGCCGAAGCCTTTTCCTTCTTGGCAGCGGTCTGTTCGACCTTGCCGCCAGCCTTTTCAACGGCTGCAACAGCCGCCTTGGAGGCGCCGGCAACCTTGAAGGTCAGCTTTGACTTGATTTCACCCTTGCCGAGAAGACGCACGCCGTCCTTGCCACCGCGGGCAACGCCGGCAGCCTTCAGCGCGGCGTGATCGATGTCCTTCTTGGCGTCGAGCTTCTTGTCATCGACAAGCTTCTGCACGGTGCCAAGGTTGACCTCGGCATAGTCCTTGCCAAACGGGTTGTTGAAGCCACGCTTCGGCAGGCGCATGTGCAGCGGCATCTGGCCGCCTTCAAAGCCCTTGATGGCTACGCCCGAACGGCTCTTCTGGCCCTTCTGGCCGCGACCGCCGGTCTTACCCTTGCCCGAACCGATGCCGCGTCCGACGCGGATACGGCCCTTGCGAGCACCTTCATTGTCACGGATGTCATTCAGTTTCATAATTTGCACTCGCTTTCGCTGTTTTCGCGCTGGCAGAGCCGCCGAAGGGTTATCCTTCGACGATCTCAACCATGTGCGGCACCTTCTTGATGGCACCGCGCACTTCGGGGGTGTCCTGCAGTTCGACAACCTTGTGCATCTTGTTCAGCCCGAGGCCGATCAGGATCTTGCGCTGGTTGGCAGGACGACGGATCGGCGAACCGATCTGCTTGATCTTGATTGTTTTCTTGGCAGCCATCTGGATTACTCCGCAATAGCTTCAGCGTCGGCTTTGGCCTCGGCTTCGCTCGCGCCACCACGGCCGAGAAGGTCTGCAACCTTCTTGCCGCGACGCTGTGCAACGGCCTTCGGAGAAGACTGGTTGCCCAGGCCATCAAACGTGGCGCGGATCATGTTGTAGGGGTTCGAGGTGCCGACCGACTTGGTCACAACGTCGGCAACGCCGAGCGCTTCGAACACGGCACGCATCGGACCACCGGCGATGATACCGGTACCCGGAGGCGCCGAGCGAACGACCACGCGGCCTGCGCCGAAATGGCCGGTGCCATCGTGGTGCAGCGTGCGGCCTTCCTTCAGCGGAACGCGGATCATCTTCTTCTTCGCGGCAGCGGTTGCCTTGTTGATGGCTTCCGGCACTTCGCGAGCCTTGCCGTGGCCGAAGCCAACGCGGCCCTTGCCGTCACCAACCACAACCAGTGCGGCGAAACCGAAGCGCTTACCGCCCTTCACCACCTTGGCGACGCGGTTGATGTGGACGAGCTTTTCAATCAGCTCTTCGCCATCATCATCACCGCGGCGATCATCACGACGGCCACGACCACGACCGCGGCCACCGCCACGGTTGTCATCACGTCCACCGCGACCACCACGGCCCCGAGGCTTTTCTTCTGCCGGAGCAGCTTCAGCCTTGGCCGGAGCGGCTTCAGCAGGAGCCGCCTCGGCAACTTCTTCAACCTTGGCCTCTGCTTCAGGAGCAGCAGCTTCCGGCGTTTCGGTCACAGCTTCCGCCTTGGTTTCTTCAACCTTGGTTTCGGCCTCAGTGGTTTCCGGGGCCTTTTCGGTTTTCTTCTTGTCAGCCATCTTAGAACTCCAGCCCGCCTTCACGAGCGGCATCGGCCAGCGCCTTAACGCGGCCATGGAACAGGAACCCGCCGCGATCGAACACGACAGTCTTCACGCCGGCCTTCTTGGCGGCAGCGGCAATGTCCTTGCCCACCTGCGTGGCAGCATCGACATTGGCGCCCGACTTCTTGCCGCCCAGCGTAGACGCTGCTGCGACGGTGCGGCCGTCCTTGTCGTCAATGATCTGCGCGTAGATGTGCTGACCAGTGCGGTGCACCGACAGACGCGGCTTGCCACCGGCACGCTTGCGGAGCGCGGTGCGCACCCGGCGGCGGCGACGTTCAAAAAGAGAAAGCTTTGCCATCTTACTTCTTCTTCCCTTCCTTGCGGAAGATATATTCGCCGCGATACTTCACGCCCTTGCCTTTGTAAGGCTCAGGCTTGCGCCATTCGCGGATCTCGGCAGCGAACTGCCCGACCTTCTGCTTGTCGATGCCCGAAATCTCGACCGTAGTCTGATCGGGCGTCTTCACATCCAGACCTTCAGGAACATCGAGATCGATGTCGTGCGAGAAACCAAGCTGGAGCTTGAGCTTCTTGCCCTGGGCCTGTGCACGATAACCAACACCGTTGATCTCGAGGACCTTGGTGAAGCCTTCGGTCACACCGTCGACCAGGTTCTGCACGAGCGTACGCTGCATGCCCCAGTACTGGCGCGCCTGCTTGGTCTTGTTCGCCGGGTTGACGGAAACTTCACCTTCTTCGACCTTGTAGTCGATGAGGTCGGAAGTGCTCATCGAAAGCTCGCCCTTGGCGCCCTTCACGATCAGCTTGCCGTCTTCGATCTTGGCGGTCACTCCTGCGGGGAGCACCACCGGCTTTTTGCCAATGCGGCTCATCAGAACACCTCCGCCAGCACTTCGCCGCCGACGTTGTCGTTGCGCGCTTCGATGTCCGAGAGCACGCCCTTGGGCGTCGAGACGATGGTGATGCCAAGGCCATTGCGGACAGTCGGAAGTTCTTTCGAACCCGAGTAGATCCGGCGACCCGGCTTGGAGACGCGGGCGATGTGCTTGATAGCGGGCTCGCCCTCGAAATACTTCAGTTCAATCCGCAGTGCGGGGTGCTTGCCCGAAGAGTCTTCGCTGTAGCCACGGATGTAGCCTTCGCGCTGAAGCACTTCGAGAACGTTTGCACGCAGCTTGCTGGCGGGCGAGAGGACAGAGTCCTTCTTAGCCTGCTGGCCGTTGCGGATGCGGGTGAGCATATCACCCAGGGGATCGGTCATAGCCATTGTCTAATTCCTCACCAGCTCGACTTGGTCACACCCGGGATCAGGCCCTTGTTGGCCAGATCGCGGAGCTCGATGCGGTTAAGCCCGAACTTGCGGTAGTAGCCGCGCGGGCGGCCGGTGGTGTTGCAGCGGTTGCGAACACGCGTGGGGTTCGCATTGCGGGGAAGTTCAGCCATCTTCAGGCGTGCAATCAGACGCTCAGAATCGTCGAGCGATTCATCGTCTGCGATAGCCTTCAGCTTGGCGTATTTCGCCGCGTACTTCTTGACGAGAGCCTTACGCTTCTCGTTCTTGTTGATGGAACTCAGTTTCGCCATTGGACTTAAGCTCTCCTGCAGCGGCTTACGCCGCTTCCTTTTCTTCGTCGGCCTGTTCAGCCGGGAACGGGAAACCGAAAAGACGCAGCAGTTCGCGTGCTTCTTCGTCGGTCTTGGCGGTGGTGGTGACGATAATGTCCATGCCACGCACCTTTTCGATCTGGTCGTAGCTGATCTCTGGGAAGATGATCTGCTCCTTGATGCCCATGGCGTAGTTGCCATTGCCATCAAACGACTTTGCATTGAGACCACGGAAATCTCGGATACGCGGCATGGCGATGGTCACCAGGCGATCCAGGAATTCATACATACGGTCACGACGCAGGTTGACCTTGCAGCCGATCGGCATGCCGTCGCGCAGCTTGAACTGTGCAATCGACTTCTTGGCCTTGGTGATCACCGGCTTCTGGCCAGCAATCGCTTCCATTTCGGCAGCAGCAGTCTGGATCTTCTTCTTGTCCTGGCTCGCTTCACCCACACCCATGTTGAGCGTGATCTTGGCAAGCTTGGGAACCTGCATCGGGTTGGCATAACCGAACTTGTCGGTCATCGCCTTCACGATTTCGTCCTGATACTTCGTCTTCATGCGAGGCGTATAATCAGCCATCGATGGTCTCCCCGGACTTGACAGCAACGCGCACCTTCTTGCCATCCTTCTTCGTTTCGAAGCGGACGCGGGTGGGCTTGCCATCCTTGGGATCGGCGACGGCAACCTTGCTGATTGCCATCGGAGCGGGAATGCGGTCGATACCACCCTGCGGGTTGGCCTGGTTCGGCTTGCGGTGGCGGGTCATCACATTGACGCCTTCCACAACAACCTTGCCATCCTTCGGCATAACCTGCTGGACAGTGCCGGTCTGGCCCTTGTCCTTGCCGGAAAGCACGACGACGGTATCGCCCTTCTTGATCTTAGCGGACGCCATTACAGCACCTCCGGAGCGAGCGAGATGATCTTCATGAAGCCCTTGCCGCGCAGTTCACGCACGACCGGGCCAAAGATACGAGTGCCAATCGGCTCCTCGGTCTTGTTCACGAGCACCGCGGCGTTGCTATCGAAGCGGATCACGCTGCCATCGGGACGACGAACGTCCTTCTTGGTGCGCACGATCACGGCGCGGTGAACATCACCCTTCTTAACACGGGCGCGCGGCTGGGCTTCCTTCACGGAAACCACGATCACGTCCCCAACGCTCGCGGTACGACGCT
Source organism: Aurantiacibacter sp. D1-12 (assembly GCF_028858515.1). GTDB lineage: Bacteria > Pseudomonadota > Alphaproteobacteria > Sphingomonadales > Sphingomonadaceae > Alteraurantiacibacter. The sequence continues at coordinate 537,968 of NZ_JAPJZJ010000003.1, read as the reverse complement.
TAGAGCCACCCAGCACTTTGATGCACTGGACGCGCTTTGCGCCGCTGTTGTCCGCGACGTCGAGATTGGATTGCATCTGGATCATTGATCCGGTTCCTTCTCATTGGCTTGCCGGAACCAGTCCGGCAGTTCCTAACGTCTGTTCCCCACCGAAGCGGGAAACGAATTCCTTATGCTTCGGCTTCGGCCTCTTCCTTGGAGGCTTTTTCCTTAGCGGGCGTCTTGGGCTTGGCAGCTGCCTTCTTCTTCTCTTCCGGAGCGCCCGTGGGGGTTGCTTCCTTCACATCGAGATCGGCGGCTACGGCCTGGCCCTTGCTGGCGGCGATACGGTCCTTGACCGCCCAGGTCTTGGTCTTGGAGATCGGTTTGGTCTCCTCGATACGGACCTTGTCGCCCACAACATATTCGTTCTTCTCATCGTGCGCGTGATACTTCTTCGAACGCTTGATGATCTTCCCGTACAGCGGGTGCTTCACGCGGCGTTCGACCAGCACGGTCACGGTCTTGTCGGTCTTGTCGGAGGTGACGGTCCCGATCAGGATACGCTTCGGCATCGTTAGCTCCTTAAGCCTTTGCAGCTTCGCGGGCGCGTTCGCCCTGAAGCGTCTTGATCTGCGCAATTGCGCGGCGAACTTCCTTCACGCGGGCCGGGCCCTCGAGCTGGTTGGTCGCAGCCTGAAAACGCAGATTGAACTGCTCTTTCTTGAGCATGACGAGCTGCTCTGCGAGCTGATCGTCAGTCTTCGTACGAAGATCTTCCATCGTGTTCGTTGTCTTGGCCATTACTTGGTTCCTCCAAGGTGCGAGGTGTCGCCCAGACGAGCGATGACCTTGGTCTTGATCGGCAGCTTCATGGCAGCGCGGCTGAAAGCCTCTGCCGCGAGCGGACCGGGAACACCGTCGAGTTCGAACAGCACGCGGCCCGGCTTGACGCGGGCAGCCCAGTATTCGACCGAACCCTTACCTTTACCCTGACGGACTTCGGCAGGCTTCTTCGAAACCGGAACATCGGGGAACACACGGATCCACAGGCGTCCCTGACGCTTGATGTGGCGCGTGATCGCACGACGTGCAGCTTCGATCTGACGTGCGGTGATACGCTCGGGCTCCAGAGCCTTGAGGCCGTAGGAGCCAAAGTTGAGCTCGGTTCCGCCCTTGGCATTGCCGTGGATCTTGCCCTTGAAGGCTTTGCGGAACTTGGTTTTTTTCGGTTGCAGCATCTTATCTACTCACCTCAACGTGCCGGGCGGACGCCGGACGTCTGCGATTCCATCATCAGGCGGTCCTGTGCGGTCGGATCGTGACCCAGGATCTCACCTTTGAAGACCCACACCTTGATGCCGATGATGCCGTAAGCAGTCAGTGCTTCGGCTTCGGCATAATCGATGTTGGCGCGCAGGGTGTGCAGCGGCACACGGCCTTCACGATACTGTTCGACACGGGCGATTTCCGCACCGCCAAGACGGCCGCCGCACATGATCTTGATGCCTTCAGCACCAAGGCGCATGGCCGACTGCATGGCGCGCTTCATCGCACGGCGGAAAGCCACACGGCGAACGAGCTGGTCTGCAATGCCCTGAGCGACGAGCTTGGCGTCGATTTCCGGCTTGCGGATCTCAACGATGTTCAGCTTCACTTCGCTTTCGGTCATCGTGGCGAGCTTGGCGCGCAGCTTTTCAATGTCTGCACCCTTCTTGCCGATGATGACGCCGGGACGCGCAGCATAGATCGAAACGCGGCACAGCTTGGCCGGACGCTCGATCACCACCTTCGAAATCGCTGCCTGCGGCAGGTTCGTGGTGATGTACTTGCGGATCTCGATGTCTTCCTTGAGCAGCTTCGCATAGTCGCCACCTTCGGCGTACCAGCGGCTATCCCAGGTACGGTTGATCTGCAGGCGCAGGCCAATCGGATTGCTCTTATGACCCATTACGCTTCCTCCTGCTCGCGCACGACGATCCGGAGCCGGCTGAACGGCTTCAGGATGCGGGTGGACTTGCCACGGCCGCGCGTTGCGAACCGCTTCATCGTGATCGACTTGCCGACACTGGCTTCAGCGACGACGAGTGCGTCCACGTCGAGATCGTGGTTGTTTTCTGCGTTGGCGATCGCCGAAGCGAGAACCTTGCTGGCGTCACGAGCCATGGCGCGCTTGCTGAACGAGAGGATGTTAAGAGCCTCTTCAGCCTTCTTGCCACGGATCAGGGCGGCCACGAGGTTCAGCTTCTGCGCCGAACCACGGATAGTGGTGCCGACAGCCATTGCCTCGTTTTCGCCGACGCGACGGGGGGACTTTGCCTTGCCCATTATCGCTTACCCTTCTTGTCAGCTGCGTGGCCCGGGAAGTTGCGCGTTGGAGCGAACTCGCCAAGCTTGTGGCCGACCATTTCCTCGTTGACCGAGACGGGGATGAACTTCTGACCGTTGTAGACGTTGAACGTCAGGCCAACGAAATCCGGCAGGATCGTAGAACGACGCGACCAGGTCTTGATCGGCTTCGTGCTGTTTGCTTCCTGCGCGTCCTGCGCCTTCTTCAGCAGGTGAAGATCGACGAACGGACCTTTCCAGACGGAACGTGCCATTGTCTCTTACCTCTTCTTCTTCGCGTGACGCGACCGGATGATCATCTTGTCGGTCTGCTTGTTCTTACGGGTACGGGCACCCTTGGTCGGCTTGCCCCACGGGGTAACCGGGTGACGGCCACCGCTGGTGCGGCCTTCACCACCACCATGCGGGTGGTCGACCGGGTTCTTGGCGACACCGCGCGTCAGAGGCTTGATGCCCATGTGACGGCGGCGACCTGCCTTGCCCAGGTTCTGGTTCTGGTTGTCGGGGTTCGACACGGCGCCAACGGTGCCCATGCAGTCGGCGCGCAGGTAACGCTGCTCACCACTGTTCAGGCGTACGATGACCATACCGCGGTCACGACCGACCAGCTGCACATAGGTGCCTGCCGAACGGGCGATCTGACCACCCTTGCCCGGCTTCATCTCCACGTTGTGGCAGATGGTACCGACCGGCATCTGACCGAGCAGCATGGCGTTGCCAGGCTTCGTGTCAGTCTTCTCACCGGCGATGACCTTGTCACCCGGAGCCAGACGGTTCGGAGCGATGATGTACGCCAGTTCACCGTCGTCGTACTTGATGAGCGCGATGAAAGCGGTGCGGTTGGGATCATATTCGATCCGTTCCACGGTGCCTTCAACGTCCCACTTGCGACGCTTGAAGTCGATGAAGCGGTACTTCTGCTTGTTACCGCCGCCCTTGCCGCGCGAGGTAACATGGCCCTTGTTGTTGCGGCCACCGGTCTTGCGCTTGCCTTCGGTCAGCGACTTGACCGGGCCACCTTTGTGGAGGCCGGTCTTGTCGACCAGAACGAGGCCACGGCGCGCCGGGCTTGTCGGTTTATAGTTCTTCAGTGCCATCGGATCAGCCCACGCCTTCGGTGATGTCGATCGACTGGCCTTCGACCAGCGTCACGATCGCTTTTTTCTGATCGGTGCGCTTGTAGGGCTTGCCCTTCCAGCGCTTCGACTTGCCCTTCACCACGATGGTGTTCACGCCTGCGACCTTCACGTCATACAGCGCTTCGACCGCAGCCTTGATCTGCGGCTTGGTGGCATCGTTCGCCACCTTGAAGACGACTGCGTTGTTCTCGGACAGCAGTGTGGACTTCTCGGTGATGTGCGGGGCACGGATCACGTCATAGTGACGCGAGTCGATTGCTTGCTTCTTAGCCATTGAAACGCGCCTCCAGCTTTTCGACAGCGTCCTTGGTCAGGACCAGCGTGTCGTGGTTGAGGATGTCGTAGACGTTCGCGCCAACAGCCGGCATCACGTTCACGCCCGGCAGGTTACCAGCAGCCTTCTTGAAGCTGTCGGTAACGGCATCGCCGTCGATCACGAGAACCTTGCCGTTCCAGCCATTCTTGTCGAAGTGGCCTTTAAGCGCCTTGGTCTTGGCATCCTTCACTTCAAGACTGTCAACGATCACGAGACCGTCCTTCGCCTTGCTCGAAAGAGCCATCTTGAGGCCGAGCGCGCGGACTTTCTTGTTAAGCGACTGCTCGAAATCACGCTTGCGGGCACCGTGCGCCTTACCGCCACCGATAAAGATCGGAGCAGAACGGGCACCGTGACGTGCGCCGCCCGAACCCTTCTGCGCGCCGAACTTCTTACCGGTGCGGGCAACGTCGGAACGCTCACGCGTCGGACGCGCCGTACCACGGCGGTTTTCCAGCTGCCACGTCACAACGCGGTGCAAGATGTCGGCACGCGGCTCAACACCGAACACGGAATCGTTGAGTTCAAGCTCCCCGCCCTTGCCCGATACGGCCTTGCCGTCGATTTTCTGGACCTTCACCTTCATGGCTTAGTCTTCCTTGCTTTCGTCAGCCGCCGGAGTGCCGCCTTCGGTACCCGCGCCTGAATCCTGCTCAGCAGCCAGCTTTTCCTGCGTCGCTGCATCAACTTCTGGTTTCACTTCGTGTTCTGCTGCGCTTTCCACGAGGCCGGGTGCGGCATCTTCGGTAGCGGTTTCATCAGCATTACGACGCATGGCGCCAGGGAACGGTACACCCTCAGGCAGAGGAAGCTTCACAGCATCCTTCACCAGCAGCCAGCCGTTCTTCGAACCGGGGACAGAACCCTTCACGAAGATCAGACCGCGCGCAGCATCCGTACGCACAACCTCAAGGTTCTGCTGGGTGCGCTGACGATCGCCCATGTGACCAGCCATCTTCTTGTTCTTGAAGACCTTGCCCGGATCCTGGCGGTTACCCGTCGAACCGTGCGAACGGTGCGAGATGGAAACGCCGTGCGTTGCACGCAGACCACCGAAACCCCAGCGCTTCATGGCGCCGGCAAAGCCCTTACCAACGGTGTGACCCGTGATATCGACCTTCTGGCCCGCAATGAAGTGGTCCGCCGTGATCGTCGCGCCGACAGGAAGGAGACCTTCCTCGTTATCGACACGGAATTCGGCAACCTTCTTCTTCAGGCCGACTTCAGCCTTCGCGAAAGCTTCGCGCTGCGGCTTGTTGACATTCTTGTGCTTGGCATCGCCTGCACCAAGCTGGACGGACCAATAGCCGTCACGCTCTGCAGTACGATTACCGGTGACCTGACACCCTTCCAGCGACAGAACGGTCACGGGAACGTGACGTCCATCCTCCTGGAACAGGCGGGTCATCCCGACTTTCTTAGCGATCACGCCAGTGCGCATCACGCAAACTCCTTCACAGAGGCACCCACGGGCCCATCCCAAGGGTGCATGCCAGCCCGAATTGTCGATACGTCGCCCCGTCCGGGCTGAGTTACTCAAGCAGCAAGCTGCGAGAGCGAGACGGGGGACGCAGCCCGGATAAATCCGGCGGTATCCCTATGTCTTGCCAACCTTGCGGTTAGCGGGGCCGTAGGAGCCCCTTATCTCTCTGACCGTTTAGGGTCCCGTCAGAAGGACCGGTCGAAATCGCGGCTTAGGCCAGCTTGATTTCGACGTTTACGCCAGCTGCCAGGTCGAGCTTCATCAGCGCGTCCACGGTCTGGGCGTTAGGCTGCACAATGTCGAGCAGCCGCTTGTAGGTGCGCACCTCGAACTGCTCGCGCGACTTCTTGTCGATGTGCGGGCCGCGGTTCACGGTGAACTTCTCGATGCGCGTCGGAAGAGGAATCGGACCACGAATAAGAGCGCCGGTGCGCTTTGCAGTCTCCGCAATCTCACCAGTTGCCTGGTCGAGTACGCGGTGATCAAAAGCCTTGAGGCGAATACGGATATTCTGTGCGTCCATAATTCCAACTACCAATGCGAAAGAGCCAAGGGATCACAACCCGAAGGCCAAAACCCCAAAACAAAAAGGCCCGCCCCGCTTAGCCCGGTTTCCCGGAACGGGCGGCCTTCCCGTAAAATTCGTTACAAACGAGACGAATCTCGTTCGGTTCGGCGCGCGTATACGGGGGAGAGCCCCGTCTGACAACCCCCTGATTGGGAGATTTTTGAATGCTTTTTTGGTGCGGTCAGGGCGTCCGCCCTTCCCTTGCGGCTCCAGCCCGACTCCCCCTCCCAACCACCCGATACCGTATCGGACAATGATCGGGTGGTTGGGAGGGGGAGTCGGGCTGGCACCGAGGCCGCCACGGACGTGGTGGCCGCACTAAACAAGAAAGCAAAGGCCCGCCCTTCCCTAAGGAAGAACGGGCCCTCATCTCATCGCCCTGTTGGGGCAACGAATTACTTGGTGATCTTGGAGACCACGCCCGAGCCGACGGTACGACCGCCTTCACGGATTGCGAAGCGCAGACCTTCGTCCATAGCGATCGGAGCAATCAGCTTGACGTTGATGGTCACATTGTCGCCCGGCATCACCATTTCGGTGCCTTCCGGCAGAATCACTTCGCCGGTCACGTCAGTCGTACGGAAGTAGAACTGCGGACGGTAGTTAGCGAAGAACGGCGTGTGACGGCCGCCTTCGTCCTTCGACAGGACGTAGACTTCTGCGCTGAACTCGGTGTGCGGTGTAACCGAACCCGGCTTGGCCAGAACCTGACCACGCTCGACTTCTTCACGGCCAACGCCACGGATCAGGGCACCGATGTTGTCGCCAGCTTCACCCGAATCGAGCAGCTTGCGGAACATTTCAACGCCGGTAACGGTCGTCTTGGTGGTGTCCTTGATGCCAACGATTTCAACTTCGTCGCCAACGTTCACAACGCCGGTTTCAACACGGCCGGTAACAACCGTACCACGACCCGAGATCGAGAACACGTCTTCGATCGGCATCAGGAATGCCTGGTCAACCGGACGCTCCGGCTGCGGGATGTGCTCGTCAACGGCAGCCATCAGTTCCTTGATGGAGTTTTCGCCGATTTCCGGATCACGACCTTCGAGAGCGGCCAGAGCCGAACCCTTGATGATCGGAATGTTGTCACCGTCGAAATCGTAGCTCGAAAGCAGTTCCCGAACTTCCAGTTCGACGAGCTCGAGGATTTCTTCGTCGTCGACCTGGTCAACCTTGTTCATGTACACGACCAGAGCCGGCACACCGACCTGACGGGCCAGCAGGATGTGCTCGCGGGTCTGCGGCATCGGGCCGTCAGCAGCGTTCACAACCAGGATAGCGCCGTCCATCTGGGCAGCACCGGTGATCATGTTCTTCACGTAGTCAGCGTGACCCGGGCAGTCGACGTGTGCGTAGTGACGTGCGTCGGTTTCGTACTCAACGTGAGCAGTCGAGATGGTGATACCACGCTCGCGCTCTTCCGGAGCCTTGTCGATGTTGCCGAAATCAACAGCAGCACCCTGAACCTTGGTGATTGCAGCAGTCAGCGTGGTCTTGCCGTGGTCGACGTGACCGATGGTGCCGATGTTGCAGTGCGGCTTGTTCCGCTCGAATTTTTCCTTCGCCATTTTCTCAATAACCTCTGTTAGTCAAAATTGAATTTCACCGGGGGAGGAAGCGGCACCCGTTGAATCAGGCGCCGCCCCTAGCTGTATCGCTCGCCTTAAGCAAGCTTCTCCTTGACCTCTTGTGCCACGTTTGCCGGAACTTCGTCATAGTGGCTGAACTGCATCGTGTACTGCGCACGTCCCTGAGTGAAGGAACGCAGCTCGTTCACGTAGCCGAACATGTTGGCCAGCGGCACGTGGGCTTCGACAGCCTGGGCGTTACCGCGGCTGTCTGTGCCCTGGATCTGACCACGACGCGAGTTGAGGTCGCCGATCACGTCGCCGAGGTAGTCCTCGGGAGTGACGACTTCAACCTTCATGATCGGCTCAAGTAGCTTGATACCGCCACGTTCTGCCGCTTCACGCATCGCACCGCGACCCGTGATTTCGAACGCCACCGTGCTCGAGTCGACGTCATGGTACTTGCCGTCGATCAGGCGGATGGTGAAGTCGATGATCGGGAAGCCGACGAGGTAGCCGCTTTCAGCCTGCTCACGCATGCCCTTTTCGACCGACGGGATATATTCGCGCGGAATGTTACCGCCCTTGATCTCATCTTCGAAGATGATGCCCTGGCCGCGTTCACCCGGAGTGACGACAACCTTGGCTTCACCGAACTGACCCGAACCACCCGACTGCTTCTTGTGCGTGTAAGTGATTTCGACTTCGCGGGCGAGCGATTCACGGTATGCCACCTGCGGCGCACCGACGTTCGCTTCGACCTTGAATTCGCGCTTCATGCGATCAACGAGAATGTCGAGGTGAAGCTCGCCCATTCCTTTGATGATCGTCTGACCCGATTCGTGATCGGTCGTCACGCGGAAAGAGGGATCCTCGGCTGCCAGGCGGTTGAGGGCAACGCCCATCTTTTCCTGGTCGGCTTTGGTCTTCGGCTCCACCGACAGTTCGATAACCGGATCGGGGAATTCCATACGCTCGAGAATGATCGGGTTCGACGGATCACAGAGCGTATCACCGGTCGTCGTTTCCTTCAGACCTGCGATAGCAACGATGTCGCCAGCAAATGCTTCTTCGATGTCCTCACGGTTGTTGGAGTGCATCAGCAGCATACGGCCGATCTTTTCCTTCTTGTCCTTCACCGAGTTCAGGACAGCGCCCTTGGCGAGCTTGCCCGAGTAGATACGGGTAAAGGTGAGCGAGCCGACGAACGGGTCGTTCATGATCTTGAAGGCGAGAGCTGCGAAAGGCTCGTCATCAGACGACGGACGCGTTTCTTCCACGGCATCTTCGCCCGGAAGAACACCCTTGATCGCTTCCACGTCGGTCGGAGCCGGCATGTAGTCGATAACCGCGTCGAGCAGAGGCTGCACACCCTTGTTCTTGAACGCCGAGCCACACAGCACAGGCACAAAGTCACGCGCCATGGTGCCCTTGCGGATCAGGCGCTTGAGCGTTGCCACGTCAGGCATTTCGCCTTCGAGATATTCCATCATGACATCGTCGTCCTGCTCGACGACGGTCTCGATCAGCTTCTCGCGATATTCGGCAGCCTTGTCGGCCATGTCGTCAGGGATCGGACCGTGGCTGTAGCTCGCGCCAAGCTGTTCGTTGTCCCAGACAATCGCACGATTGCCGACGAGGTCGACGACGCCCTGCAGATTGCTCTCTGCACCAATCGGCAGATACAGAACCAGCGGCGTTGCGCCGAGGCGGTCGATGATCGACTGTACGCAGTAGTAGAAGTCGGCGCCGGTACGGTCGAGCTTGTTGATGAAGCACATCCGCGGAACGCGGTACTTGTCGGCCTGGCGCCAAACGGTTTCGGACTGCGGTTCCACACCAGCTACGCCGTCAAAAACAGCAACCGCGCCGTCGAGCACGCGGAGCGAACGTTCGACTTCAATGGTGAAGTCCACGTGGCCCGGAGTGTCGATGATGTTGATGCGGTGCTTTTCCTGACCTGCACGCAGATCTTCCGGCGAGGACATCGGGTCCATCGTCGGGTCTTCGGCGGTCCAGAAAGTGGTCGTCGCAGCAGACGTAATCGTGATGCCGCGCTCCTGCTCCTGCTCCATCCAGTCCATCGTCGCGGCACCATCGTGCACTTCGCCGATCTTGTAGGACTTGCCGGTGTAGTAGAGAATACGCTCGGTAGTCGTGGTTTTGCCGGCATCGATGTGCGCCATGATGCCGATATTGCGATAGCGCTCCAGCGGATATTCGCGGGCCATATCAGTTACTCCAAATCAGTTTTGCGAGAGCCGCCACAGGTGCGGCCCCATTGTTACCGGCGTTTTACCAGCGGTAGTGCGAGAAGGCGCGGTTGGCGTCGGCCATGCGGTGCGTATCTTCGCGCTTCTTGACAGCGTTGCCACGGTTGTTGGCAGCATCCATCAGTTCAGCCGAGAGACGCGCGCTCATGGTCGTTTCCGCACGACCGCGCGCAGCACCGATCAGCCAGCGAATGGCGAGAGCCTGCGCACGCTCGGGGCGAACCTCGACCGGCACCTGGTAGGTAGCACCACCCACACGGCGCGAGCGAACCTCGACCTGCGGCTTCACATTGTTCAGCGCTTCATGGAACAGCTCGACCGGGTTGGTCTTCGCCTTGGCTTCGACGGTGTCGAGAGCCGAATAGACGATGCCCTCTGCAACGGCCTTCTTACCGTCCAGCATGAGGTTGTTCATGAACTTCGACAGCACCTGATCACCAAACTTGGGATCCGGCAGGATTTCCCGCTTCTCGGGACGACGACGACGTGACATTCTTCATAACTCCTTCGGAGTGCGCCTCGATGTCCATCGAGGCTTGCGGCTCCGGCCCACTCCCCCTCCCGACCACCCAAAGACTACCGTGAAGGTGGTCGGGAGGGGGAGCGGACCAAATCCGCGATTGAAACTAACCTGTGTCGGTCCGGCTTCTCCTCCCAACCACCCGATCCGTGATCGGAAAATCATCGGGTGGTTGGGAGGGGGAGACGGGCCGGCACCGAGGTCAGGCGGACGCCTGACCGCACCAAATCATTTGGGCCGCTTGGCGCCGTACTTCGAACGGCTCTGCTTGCGGTCCTTCACACCCTGCGTGTCGAGCACGCCGCGCAGCACGTGGTAGCGCACACCGGGAAGGTCGCGCACACGGCCGCCGCGGATCAGCACCACGGAGTGTTCCTGGAGGTTGTGACCCTCGCCCGGGATATAGGCGATGATTTCACGCTGGTTGGTCAGACGGATCTTCGCAACCTTGCGCAGTGCCGAGTTCGGCTTCTTCGGGGTCGTCGTGTAGACGCGGGTGCAAACACCACGCTTCTGCGGAGCGGACTGCATGGCAGCAGACTTGCTCTTCTTGACAATCGGCTTGCGCGGCTTGCGCACCAGCTGGTTAATAGTCGGCATATTTACTCTTCACCGTGTTACGATGATGCTACCAGCGCCGGATGGAATGTTCTGAAAGCCGTCATCCCAGCGAAAGCTGGGATCGCAGTCCGCAAGCGCGGAGCGAGAGGCACGAGACCCCCGCTTGCGCGAGGGCTGCGCTCTGACGAGCTTGAACTCTCCACTCGACGCTTTCGAGCACCGGGTTACTTTGGCGGCCGCCCCGAGCGGCCAAATGCTATAAACGCATCAACCGCCCCAATAGAAAAGAGCCCCTCGCATGAATGCCGAGGAGCCCGGGACAAAACCGGCAATGTTCAGCTCTATCTACCCGCAGCGATTCCCGAAGGAGAGCCACGAATGGGCGCGCACTTAGGGGGGATTGGTGGTGGGGTCAAGCACCCATCATTTTGCACTAAGAAAGTCTCTAGTGGCGAAAGTGCAAAATGGACGTATAAAGTATTGAAGGTATGGGATTGAATATATGGCAGATCAACGCAAAGCGACAGTCTTTCGCATAAAAGACGGCATCGATTTTGAAGATGCAGTTGATGGCTTTCCAAATGCCTTCAAGACAATCCCGGATATCGACGGTCTCTCGGTTTGGGTGTGGTTCGATGTAATTCGCTCAAGAAAGAACGCTGAACAGGTACCTTGGTTGAATTTTATCAACTCCGGACTCCCAGATGACCCGTTCGAATTTGAATCGTTCAACAGTTTTCCCAGAGCGCTCGTGCTCCTCCAACGTAATTTGGAAGATGAAGTTAGGCGATATGCTTTGGTCTTCGGTATGCATGCTGATCAGCCCCTCGATAAGGAGAAGATCGTCCATGATTTCGGTTTGAGAGTTGGAATGAATATCTGCGATAGCGAAGGTGGAATCAAGCGCCTCCAGACAGCCGCACATGAAGCTATCAGTCTCCAAACGGAGCGACAATCGTCGGCCGGAACAACATTGGGTGGATTTGCAGTTGATCTAGATGCCGAAAATATCAGGACATTGTCCGGCATCGCCAAAGGTGAGTTTAGAGATCAAATTGAGAATATCAGAGGGAAAGACCAGCTGAGCTTTCTTTTGCCGCGGGAAAGCAAATTGGAATGGCCTACACTCTCACGATACTTGGACATCCTCGAAACGAGATACCTATCACGAGAATACGAAAACACTGATTTTCGTGACTTTGACCGTTTTCGACTCGAAAACGATCCGGAAGTCATTCAAAGGCTTGACAATATCGTCGCGGCAACCATCGAAGAAAGAGATTTCTCGAGGATCCATCTGGCTCCCCCAGAATTCATTGAAGGCGATGACCCTCTGTTTGCCTACAAGCCTCGTGGCGAAGCTGGATTGCCACCGTTGTATGAGGATTTGCGGATCGATGATCTAGTAAATCAACCTCGGCGTCGCATGGCAGACCTTACTGCCGATCGCCTCAAAGGCTGGCCAATCTATCGATATGATCCCGACCGAGATTATCTTGGAAAATTCTCAAATGCATACAAATGTTTGGTTGCGGAGGTGGACTGGGAGGGACGCACATTCGTGCTGTCTGGGGGAAGGTGGCGTGAAGTCTCTCAAGAGCTGGTCGATGAAATCTCCTCCTATATCGAAGAGGAAATCGATATCTGTGAACGTGATTATCTTGTTAACGACATAAATATTTTTGACCCTGTTTCACGTAAGAACCGTGAGGCAATCTTCTGTCGGAAAACGGCAGTCGACAATGAGAATGTATACTGCTTCGACCAGGCTAACATATTGATCGCAGGACGAGCACAATACGAAGTTTGTGACCTTTTTTCGCTTGGCGGTGATCTGGTCCAAGCGAAGCGATACTCTTCGGGCTCGGCTTCAATTAGCCATCTTTTTCTACAGGCACGCTTCTACGCGCATGCGTTTACGAGTGATCAGAACACTTGTGCGGACATGCGCCGCTGGCTGGGAGAAGACGAGCGAGAATGGAACCAAGGAAAGCTAAAGCAAACTTTCCTGGATCTCATACCGGAGACTCGCGAAGAAGTTGAAGAGCAGAATTTCTGCGTGCTGTTTTGTATTCTGCATACTAAACCTGCCTTGGGCGTTGGCGACCTGCCATTTATGGCACGGTATGAGCTTGTTAAAACACATCGCTTCCTGACGAAAGACCGCAAATTCCAATCTGGTATCGCCTTTCTCAAAGTCGAAACAGGCGCTGGTGATTAGTGTGTCACATAACTTTGAAAGGTTGAAAGCTCATATTCTTCCGCTGTCACAAGCGGGCATTTTTGATGTCGCGAAGACCGAGTGGAATCTTGTCGCGGTAGAAATCTCCGAAGAATGGGATACCTGTCCTTGCGGACAAGACATCAAAGAGCACTGCTATATCGAAAACAAGCTGACGGGGTCCAAAACATACGTTGGAAATGTTTGCATAAATCGATTTATTGGAATCGACACGGGTACGCTGTTTGATGGGTTGAAACGCATATCCAATGACCCCGAAGCCAATCCAAATATCGCCGTGATCGAATATGCATGGGAGCGAGGCTTTCTCTTTGGTGAAGATGAATATCGATTTCTCTTGAGCACAGCACGAAAACGATCCTTGTCTGAGCGTCAGGCATCATGGAAAAGAAAGATCAATCGGCGCATTCTTAATCAGACCGTTGTGAAAACACGGACTAAACGATAATCGACTTTCCTACAGCTCTCACCCCCTGCTCCAACCGCGAGCATGAAAAACACACGCGCCCTCCCCGCCCAAGCCACCTCCTACGTCACCGCGCCCGCTGCCGAGCCGCTGGCGGAGGACGATCCGCTCCTCTCCTTCACCCCCGTCCCGCATGTCGCTCCGCGCAAGAATTCCATCACGGCGGACCGGCAGCGCAAGTTTATCGCGCATCTGGCGGCCACCGGCATCGTCAGGCAGGCCGCCAGGCATATCGGGGCTTCGCTCGAGGCGCTGTACAAGCTGCGCCTGCGGCCCGGGGCGGAGGAGTTTCATGCGGCGTGGGAGGCAGCGGTGGATCGCGGGGTTTCGCGGCTGGAGGACTGCGCGCTCGCCCGCGCGATTGCAGGGGAGGAGCGGATGGTCGTCTCTTCGGGCAAGGTGCTCGGCACCGAGGTGCGGCATAACGAGGCGCTGGTGATGTTCTTCCTGCGCCAGCGGCGTGCGGAGCGCTATGGCGGGTCTGCCGCGCTGTCGAGCGTTGTGCCGGGGCACCCACTCTACGAGCGCATCCGCGAGGAAGTGAAGGCCGAAATCCGCGCCGAGGAGCGCGCCCGCCGCCCCGAAGCGCTCGCCAGCCTCAACGCCAAGATCGACAAGATGATGGAGCGCAAGGCGGCGGCAAAGCGGTTGTTGGAAGGTAGTGAGGGGAATGATTGCTGACGGTGGCGCGTGGGGAGAGGAATTGTTTGTTTTCCGCACCGAGAGCGCTGGTCCAGGTTTCCGCGGGATTTGTTTGTTTCATGAACCCGCCTCCGCGGGTTCGTCCTCGGTGCTGTTCCCTCCGCTGCGCTGCGGGGCACCTGCGGTCGGGCGGTCGCCCTCTGTCGGTCGCTGGTCGCGCCCGATTACAACGCCAGATAGCTACTGTGTCGCGGAGCTCGCTCGGCGCCTAGCCGAGGGCAAGGGCGACTGCCCGCCCGCAGCGGGCGCAGCTATGCTGCGCGTCTAGCGAGGACGCGCCGACGGAGGTCGGTGCGAAAAACAAACAAACAGCGCGAACCAGTCCCCCTCCCGCTTGCGGGAGGGGTTAGGGGTGGGCCTTACAAACTACTCCCTCACCATGCTCCAGTCCCCGCCCTCGTCCGGCACAACCCTGTCCCCGCGCACCGTGCCGTCAAACACCAGCGCCTGCTCTCCGCCCAGATCAAGCGTGAAACGCATCGCGGTGCCATTGAGGACAGAGCTGAAGACCAGCTGCTCCCCGCCAACCGCCGCGAAACCCTGGACGCGCTGGAATTGCTGTTCAAGCCTGATGGGGATGCTCCGCCCGTCCACTTCCAACCGCCATGTGCCCGCCACTTGCGCGGGGACCACCCAAGCATAGGCGTTGTAGCCGCCCACGCGGCGCACATCGTCCGGCCGCCAGTCGCCCATGTCGAAGCGGTTGGAGACCACACGGCTGCCGGGGGCGAGCTCCTCCAGCAAGCGCGGGCGCAGGCGCAGGTTGACCTCTGGGAGGAGGAACATGGTGACGACCGTTGCTTCGGAGAGCGGGGTGTCGAACAGGTCCTGCTCCACGAACTGCACGCGGGTTTCGAGGCCGAGGTCTTCGGCAGTGCTGGTGGCTTCGCGGATCAACGCCGGGTCGAGATCAACGCCCAACCCCCTCGCCCCCCGATCCTGCGCGGCAGCGATCAGGATGCGCCCGTCACCCGTGCCAAGGTCGATGACATAGTCCTCTTCCCCCACCCCGGCCATATCGAGCATGGTGTCCACCATCGCGCTGCGCGTCGCGACATAGGGCACGTCGAGCTCGGGCGTCAGGCCAAGGAACACGCGCACCGCGCTCGCATCAAAGCCCCATGCGGCGGCGAAGAACAGCGCGAGGGTGAACACACCCGCGAGCGCGAACTTTCCGGCGCGACGCCAGAGCGGTTGGGGTGTGTCGTCTTCGATCATCGCCTTGCGCCTCTAACGACAAAGGGCGGAGGAGCCCCCCGCCCTTCGTGCACTCATGTCAGCCGATCACTCGGACGGCGGAGGTGCCGGAGGAGCGATCTGGATCGGCGGCGGCGGCACGGCAAAGTCAACCAGTGGCTCTGCCCGCGCTTCCATGCCCTCGGTGATCTCGAGCGTGTAAGCCCCGCCCGATCCGCCAAAGCCCTGCACGCGGATGCGCAGCATGCTCAGCAACTCGGGCGTATCGGCCAGCAGGCCAAGGTCCAGCGGCAACATCGAATCGAGCGTGCCCGATCCGTCATCGTCCGCGGCCACAACCGCAAAGCCGAGTGGCGTATCGAATCCCACGTCGACATAGGGATCGAGCCCGCCGCCGAAATCCTCGTCAGTCTCACCCACCGCGTTCATGCGGATGGTCACATCGCCATCGCCGCCCAGGATCGTCGCCATCGCTTCTTCGCTCAGCTGGTAAGAGATGGTCGTCGGGCGCAGTTCATCCTCGACATACATGCTCGCCAGCTCGCCCGAAGCCTGATCCTCGATCCCGATCACCTGCAACGGCAGCTGCGCCACCGCTTCGCGACGTTCGCGAATGCGCAGCACGAAATCGCCCGTGCTTTCGCCATAGCCCGTCGCGGCAATGGTGTAGGTGCCGTCCGCCTCAAACACATGCGTAATCAGCGAGTTGAGACCGTTGCCGCCATCATCGTTGTAGGCGACAATCTCTCCACTCGCATCGCGCATTTCAAGCAACGGATCGAGGAAGCTTTCCTCCGGTGCGACGAGCGAGATTTCCACCCGCTCTCCGGCAACACCCACCATTTCAAACAGGTTCGGCTCACCATCGACGGTGCCCGTTTCGCGCGAACCATAGGTGACGGTGCGCGTGACCGGCGGCGACCAAGCGCGCGTTTCCAACCGCAGGTCAAAACTGCCGCCATAGCTCTCGCCCTCGCCAACCCAGTCGGCATCAAAGCTGTTCACCGCGATGGAAATGCGGCGGCCGTTTTCTTCGCCGCGAATGCGCACGCGCGAATTGAGCCCGTCGCCGCCGTCATCATCTTCCGCAATCACCTCGCCCGAGGCGAGATCGGTGACCGAAACGATCGGGTCGAGATCGGATGTGGTCATCACATCAATTGTCATGATGGAGTTGGCCGG
This sequence comes from Aurantiacibacter sp. D1-12, assembly GCF_028858515.1. Classification (GTDB taxonomy): domain Bacteria; phylum Pseudomonadota; class Alphaproteobacteria; order Sphingomonadales; family Sphingomonadaceae; genus Alteraurantiacibacter. The sequence continues at coordinate 521,420 of NZ_JAPJZJ010000003.1, read as the reverse complement.
GATCGAAACTTCGAACACCGCCTCTGCACTGTCGACATTGCCCTGGAACACCCGAACATCGCTTTGCGCGCTGTCAAGATCACGCGCCTGCGCGGCCGCGGCCACGGGCGTGAGCAGCGCCGCGGCACCGATCATCAATGCTGCCTTGTGAAAACCGAATCGCATCTGAAATTCCCCCTTATGGATCTTGCCGCAGAGCATAACCGCAGCGATGCGGGCACGCTAGGGATGTCTCGCTGAATCAGCCCTATGCGGGCCATTCATCTGCCAGCAGGCCCCACAGCCACGTGTCGCACCAGCCGATATGGGTCTTCATCGCACTGCGTAAGTGAGCCTCCCGCGTGAAGCCGAGCGAGGCTAGCAGACGGTTCGACGGCGTGTTGCGCGGATCAACATCCCCGAAAATGCGCACAAATCCCTCCTCGTGAAACAGATGGGTGATCAGCGCGGATAGGCACTCGCGCGCAATGCCCTGCCCCTCGTTTCCGGGCACCATGATATAGCCGATCTCGGCCACTTGCTCGCCCGGAGAACTCGCGACCATGCGGAACACCGGAGCGCCGCCTTCGCGCGGCTCGGCAATCCACGTCCGCCCGCCCCAATCGGTGTCGAACAGATAGTCGTGAAACTTGTCCTTGTCGGTGAAGGGCGCGCACGACCAGTAGCGCATATGCTCTTCGCTGGAGAACGCGGGCCAGAACGCGTTGTCGTCTCCTGGCTGCAAGGGGCGGCAGGTGAAGCGGGGAGTGGTGAGGGTCGGGATGTCAGGATTGGTCACGTGACCCTATTGTCCCAAAGCTGTGCGGCAAGCTAGCACGGAGTTGAGGCCGCCTATCGTGGCCGCCGATTACCAGAGGTACATGCTGGCCTTCTTGTTCATTATCATGAGTTCAATGGTTTGACTGCTTGGCCGGTCAAATGCGCCGTAACAAACATGCAGTGGTAACAGGTGTTCTTCGCGTGGATGACAATATCGTGCGAACGGTGCCTCTTCCCAAGATCTGAGTCGTTCTGCCCTTTCTTCCTCTCCTATCAAACCGTTCGAACACGTTTCGATTAGCCAGCTTTCGAAAGCTTCGTTCTGAGCTCGCGATTGCGGAGTATCAGAATCTCGAAACGCCCGCATATTGTGGAACGAGAATCCGGAGCCAATAATCATTGCACCCTTGCCAGTCGCAAAAGCCAATGCCTTGCCAAGCGCCAGATGCAATGCGGGATCAAGCGATTTGGCAAGCGAGACCTGCACGCACGGAATATCTGCATCCGGGTACATCAACATAAGCGGCACGAACATGCCGTGGTCAAAACCGCGATGGGCATCGAGCCTGCATTCAATGCCCGATCGGACGAGAGACCGGGCTATTTCGGAAGCCAGCTCAGGGTCTCCAGGAGCTGGATACTGGTAACGATATGTTTCCTCTGGAAAGCCACCGTAATCGTAAATGAGCTCGGGTGACTGTCCCGAAGTGATCGAAATAATCGCTGCCTCCCAATGAGCGCTGATCATAATGATCGAGGAGGGGCGTCGCACTTGACTCCCGATTGCCTGCAGGTGCTCCACCATCTCGCGGTGGCCCACATCTCCCATTATCGGAAGGGGACCACCGCCATGAGACAGATAAAAGCCTGATACCGTTTCAGGGTAGCTACGCATTGCGTGCCCTGCCCTATTGCGCGGCGGCATCGTCAATGAGTGTCAGCGACCCATTGAGATTCACGAACGGTTCGCCAGGCGTCGAGATATTTGTCCAGACCCGACCATTTTCGAAATCTTGGACATGCGTCACATTGGTGTCGCGATTAAACGGTTCGCTCCAATAGACCATGTACACATTGGGGCGGATTTCCACTCGCGTAGTTTCAACCGATCCCTTGAGTGCGTCAGGAATCTCGTTTCCGCTTTCATCAATCTGCACAAAGGACATGGCTGTTTCAGATTCAAAATTGAGCCTGAAGATGTAAGGAGCCCCAAAATCCACTTTAAAGCTGTTGCCAATGACTTGATCGCTCATGGCTGCATCCTTTTCGGTTTGAATTTCTACTAGTTGCAATTCTGCATCTTGCTGACCTGAGCACCCCGCCAAAAAGGCGGGGAGCAACAGGCCAGGGATGAGAGATACTCCATGCTTGGTCATCTCTCCCCCGCTCAAAACTTACCGTTGTCATTCTGCCAATCCGAACGTGCTGGAATGGGCTGGATGATATCCCAGTGTTCAACGATTTGGCCGTCTTCAATCCGGAAGAGGTCATAGAAGGCAACGTGATCGCCCTTGCCAAATTTACCTTCGCTCATTGTCAGGACAAAATTCCCTTGCCCTAGAACCTTGTGAACCTTGTCATATTCCATGACGAGCCCCTGCTCGGCGAAATAGGCTAGCGCCTCGCCCAACCCGTCAAGGCCATCGGCAATGCTCGAATTGTGCTGAACGTAATTGTTTGGATTGATATATGTCGTCAGCTTGTCCGTCTGACCTCCTTGTAGGACATCCTTTACGAACCCCGTGACAATGACCTTGTTCGCCTCGGTCATGTCGAGATCGACAGTCTGTGTTGGCCCATCGAACTGCGTGTGACCACTCGGGTTTGGCGGTGTCATCTCGCTCAAGTTGTCCCAATGTTCGACAATCAGACCATCCTCGAAGCGGAATACGTCAAATCCTGCTTTCGGTCCGAAGAAATCGTATCGGGTGTGGAGCACCACATAGTCGCCATCCGCAAAGGCGCGGACCACTTCAGCCTTGAAACCTTCGGGAGGCGCATTTTCAAGAATGGCGCCAAAACCCGACAGCCCGTCAGCAACATCGAGATTGTGTTGAATGTACTTGTCAGGATTGATGAAAGCGACTGGACCGGTATCGCCCGTTTCCAGGCTTTCGATCAGCGCAACGGCTTTTTCAGTGTTGGTTGTCATGATCAATTCCTCTGCTGTGATGTTCGCACACTAGCTTTCCGTAACGATGGCGAATATACGATATTTCGAAGAATATTGTTCGAAATATCGAACAAAAGGGATAAGAAGTGATAGATCAGCTAAAATCCATGGCGATCTTCGTGAGCGTAGTGGACGAAAAATCCTTCCGCGGCGCGGCGAAGAAGCTCCTGATTTCGCCGTCGGTTGTGAGCCTGCACGTCAAGACTCTTGAGCAACAGATTGGCGCTCCTTTGCTCTACCGCTCCACGCGAGCACAGTCGCTTACACGAGAAGGCGTCAGGCTCTATGAGATAGCGAAGAAGATGGTCACAACCGCGCGAGACGGACTCGAACTTTTTGGATCGCACGCACCGGAACAGCTTACCGATCTTCGCGTCGCCATTCCTGACACCCTTGTTTCGAACCCGATTTTCTCCAGGATCACAGATTTCGCCAAAAACCACACGGGCGTTCGCCTGAATTTGATGTCATCGGACATCCAGCAGAACATGTTGCGTAAGGGTTATGATGTGGCGGTCCGGATGGGCGCGATGACCGATTCAGACCTGAAAATGAAACGTATATCGCAAGATGACCGCGTGGTTATCGCTTCCCCGGAATATGTGGCGAGCAAGCCCGCACCCAAGAGTCCCGATGATCTCAAGCAGTGGGACTTTATCAGCTTCTCGGCTGTCCCTGACGGCATCGAATTGTCCAAAGGCAAACCGGCTGCAGAGCTAATTTGGGGCAAGACAGTTGCTCTGGCGGATTCGGTGAATTCTGTATGCGGCTTGGCTGTGGAAGGATTAGGCGTAGCGACACTGCCCTATTACGAGGTCAAGCCACTTCTCGATGATGGAAAGCTAGTACGCATCCTGCCCGAGTGGTCTGATCGTAGCTTGGGCATCTACGTCGTTTGGCCGCGCAACGCCGACCTGAACGTAGCAACACGGGAATTTATCAGCCATCTGAGCCGGTGATCGAAACGTCTGCCACCATAGTGTGGAGGGCCCTCAACCCCACTCCGCCGGATCGAGAGCGTATAGCTCTGCCAGCTGCGCATAGAGTGCCGGCTCTGCGTGACGCATTGCGCGCGGTTTCTCGAAGAAGGTCACGGTCGCCTCGGCGAAGAATTCCTGGTGGTTGGTTGCGCCATAGGGATCGATCAGCGTGCGGTGGCCGCTTTCGACGCGTTCGACATGGCCGTTGTAGGCATCGAGCATGGCCTTTTCCCAACCGTCGTACCGCTGCCCCTTGCGCAGGATCGGGATCCCGTTGGTGTGGCCTGTCAGTGCATCCAGCTGATGGGCAAATTCGTGGATGACGACATTGTGCCCGTCTTCCGGGTCGAGGCCGCCGCGCAAGGCATGGTCCCATGACAGGACGACCGGCCCACGATCCCAGCTTTCGCCGGCGGTGCCGATGTCGTTCTCGTGCACCAGGAACCCGTCATGCTCGCCTCGCCCTGTGCTGAAAGCAGCGGGATAGATCAGGATTGTGCGCAGCGTATCGAACCAGACCGGGCTGTTGACGACAAGAATGCAAGCCTGCGCGGCAATCGAGAGCCGCATATGGTCGGTGACTTCGATGCCGTTGTTACCGTGAAAGGTCATCTGGTCGAGGAAGAGGTTGATCTTGCCTTCGAGAGCGGGACGCAGATTGTCCGGCAACTTGCGCAACATCGGCACGAGCCTTTCCAGCACCCGCCGCTGTTCGGGCGTGAGCGGTGTTGCCAGCAATCGCGCGCACTTCCGCCGCTTCGCAAAGCTTCGGTACGCGAAGCCTAGCGCGATAAGGGCTATGAGGAGGAGGGGCCAGTAGGTCATCGGGTGGTGGTCAGGTGGGATATGCCAATCGCTGCATACGGCGGGATCGATGCGAAGCCGTTTCTTACCATCCGACGTAGGAACGCCTGCCAACCGGGGCAAGTGTCCGAGAAGATGCACACTGCCGGATTCCACAGTGCGCACGAGCCTTATTGCATTATTACACTAATACACTAAGCTGGTGGCATGACTGAAGCGCACGAAACCCCATCAAGCGACGAAGTGATCGAGAACAAAGCGGTGTCCAAGCGACCGGCGAAGCTGCTCTCGCTATCCGCAAAATCCTGGCTTGTTGTCGCGGCTCTAGGGCAATGGATCTTTGCCGCCTATGTTACCGCGTTCTACTTCCCGCGGGTATTCGGAAGCGGCCCAGCAGGCCTTGCCGACACACATCTGCCCAACGGCTATGTGGCTGGTGATGCTGCAGGCAACTTGGCAATATCAGGCCATGTCGTGATCGCCGCAGTGATCATCGGCCTGGGGCCATTGCAGCTCGTTCCCAAAATCCGAATGAAAGCACCACGCTTTCATCGCATTGTTGGCAGGATCTATGTGGCGACCGCGATCCTCACCAGCATTGCAGGGCTTTATCTCGTCCTCACCCGGGGAACACTTGGCGGCTGGGTTGGCCATACCGCCATCAGTCTTGATGCAATCCTGATAATCTCTTTCGCTTGCATCGCGGTCTATCACGCGATCAAGCGGAATTTCTTGCTGCATGAAACATGGGTTCTGCGGCTCTTCATGGTCGTCAGCGCGGTTTGGTTCTTCCGCATCGGAATCATGGCCTGGTTCATCACGACAGGCGGCGTCGGAATAGACACCGAAACTTTCTCGGGCCCATTCCTGACATTCCTGTTTTTCGGACAGATGGCCGTACCATTGCTGGTGCTAGAGATGTATTTGCGGGCGCGCAGAAGCAAACATGCGGGCTTCAAATACCTGACCGCTGCAACCATCGGAACGGCCACAATTTTAACCGCAATTGGAATATTGGCAGCAACGATGTTTATGTGGGTTCCGCGCCTCTAGCCACACAGCCTGATCAGGAAGTTGTCGCCATGCGACTGGCTACCTGGTCAGAAACTCCACCAGCGCCTTCACCTTCTTCTGCCGCCATTGCGGGCGCGGGGCGAGGAGCCAGTAGGCCTGGCGGCACTCGGAGGGCTCGCCCACCAGCTCCAGCTTGCCGTTTGCGATGGCCTCTTCCACCAGCGGCATGGGCAGGTAGGCGCGGCCAATTCCGGCGAGTGCGGAAGACAGGACCTGCCCCGCATTGCCGACCGAGAGCACCACGCGTTCACCTTGCGGTGCTTCGTAGGTGGGCCAGCTGATCCAGTCATCGGGCGCGCCCGGCGCTTTTACGCAGACCTTGCAGCCTTCGATCAGTTGTACGCCTTCCAGATCACCCGCACCGTCGACCAACCGGATGGCAATATCGAGATTGCTCTCGGTGAAATCGGCGTTCTCGTCCGATGTCAGCAGCACGGTGATATCGGGGTTTTCGTTGCGGAACGCGGCAAGCTTGGGCGCGAGCCACTGGGCGTAGAATTCGCGCGGGACGGCAATCGAGTACTTGCTGCTCGCCTGCCCCGCCTGCATCGCCTGCACGCTTTCCTCGAACTTCAGGAAGCCGTCGCGCAGCGCATCGAGACCGGCCATGCCTTCGTCGGTCAGCTCTAGCCCCTTCGAGGTGCGGCGGAACAGCACGACGCCGAGTACATCTTCCAGCGCGCGGATCTGCTGGCCCACGGCGGCGGGTGTCACCGCCAGCTCGTCCGCTGCGCGGGTGAAGCTGAGGTGCCGCGCGGCGGCATCGTATACGCGCAGGGCGTTCAGGGGCAGGTGCGTGCGTTTCATATTCGAAGGTGCCTCTATGTAGGTTGCGGCTCGTCGGCAAGTGCTTGACCGCGCCGGATCGTATCCGCAGACCTGTGCGCGGGGACTTCCACATGGAGAATCGCATGATCCGCTTCCTGCTCGCTGTCTTCGCTGCATGCGTTGCAACGGTTTCACCTGCTGCCGCGCAAAGCTTCCTCGAAGGCAATTTCGATGACAGCATTCCGACACTGGAACAGGTCGCGGGGCATCGCAGCGGAGACCAGATCACCCGGCCCGAAGTCGTGGTCGATTACATGGAGGCGCTCGCCGAGGCCGCGCCCGAACGAATACGGCTGGTCGAATATGCGGTGAGCTGGGAAGGCCGCCCACTCGTCTACGCCATCATAACGTCAGAGACGAACATGGCGCGGATCGATGCGATCCAGGCCGATATGCAGCGCATTGCACGTGGCGGTGCGCCGGGGGCGGACAGTGTGCCGGTGACCTGGCTTTCCTACGGCGTGCACGGGGACGAGATCAGCTCTTCCGACGCGGCGCTGGCCACGGCCTACCACCTGCTGGCGGCAGAGGGTGATGCACTGGTCGACATGATCCTTGCCAACACTGTAGTGATTATCGACCCAAGCCAGAACCCGGACGGGCGCGCGCGCTTTACAAACTCCTATTACCAGCAGCTTGGCATCGCGCCTTCGGGCCATCGCTCCACGGCGGGGCATGACCAGCCGTGGCCGGGCGGTCGCTTCAACCACTACCTGTTCGATCTCAACCGCGACTGGTTTGCGCTCACCCAGCCCGAAACGCGCGGCAAGGTGGCCGCAGTGCGCGACTGGCATCCGGTGGTCTATGTCGATGCGCACGAGATGGGAGGCGACAGCACCTATTTCTTCCCGCCGAGTGCAGACCCGTTCAATCCCTACATCACCCAGACCCAGCGCGAGCGGCAGGGCCTTCTCGGCCGTAATATGGGCACGTGGATGGACCGCATTGGCGAGCCCTATTACACGCGCGAAGTCTTCGACGCCTTCTACCCCGGCTATGGTGACACCTGGCCGACGCTGAACGGCGCGATTGCTATGACCTTCGAGCAGTCGAGCGCGCGTGGCCTCGTGTGGGAACGCAGCAATGGCGAGCTGCTTACCTATGGCGAAGGGGTACGCAACCACTTCATCACCTCGCTAGCGACAGCCGAGACGGTAGCGCGCAACAGTGACCTGTTTCTGAACGACTACGCCAGCTATCGCAGCAGCGCCGCCAATGGTGCAGCGGGCAGCGGCTGGTTTGTAATCGACCTCGCCGACCGGGCGTGGAACGCGGAGTCGCTCGCACGCCGCCTTGCCCATCAGGGGATCGCCGTTGGCCGCGTGACAGGTCCTGCGAATGCCTGCGGGCGCAGCTATCCGGAAGGCTATCTCTCGGTTTCCATGCGCCAACCAACCGCACGGCTGATCCGTAGCCTGCTCGACCGCGATGTCGAGCTTCCGGCAGACTTTATCGCCGAGCAGGAAGCACGCCGCGCGAGCGATCTGCCGCACGAAATCTACGACACCACCGCCTGGTCGGTCGGCCAGATGAGTGGGCTGGACATTGCACAATGCTCCGCCGCCGCTGCGGGAACTATGATTGCTGCGGATGATCCCATGCCGAACCGCACCGCCGCGCCGGGCGCTTTCGGGATCGCCGTGCCGTGGACCGATAGCGGACAGGTGCGTCTAGTCGCCGAAGCCCTGCGTGCCGGCCTCAAGGGCCGTTCCACCGACACCGCCTTCGCCGTGAACGGAGAGGTCTTCCCGCGTGGTACGGTGGTGTTCACGCTAAGCGAGAACGGGGGTTCGCTTGACGCATTGACCACCCTCGCGCGGGAAATCGGCGCGGAAACCCGCCCCCTCGCCTCGAGCTGGGTGGATGACGGCCCCAACCTTGGCAGCGACAGCTTCGTGCTGCTGACAGAGCCGCGTGTGGCAATGGTCTGGGACGGCCGCATCTCGCCGCTTTCAGCAGGTGCCACCCGCTATGTGATCGAACAGCGCTTCGGCCTGCCCGTTGCGCCAATCCGCGCGGACAATGTGGCGCGCGCGGACCTCTCCGATTTCGATGTGCTGCTAGTGGCAGACAGCTTCGGCATCGGCTCGGGCGAGCGCAGCGCCATCGCCCGCTTCGTGCAGCAAGGCGGCGTGCTGGTGACCTATGGCAACTCGCTCGCCAGCTTTGCCAGCGGTGACGATGCACTGTTCTCCACCCGCCGCGAAACCGTACTCGGTGGTGACCCCGATGGCGATGACGAGGACGGCGACAGCGCCGCCGGTACTGCCTTTGAAAACGAGGACGATTACCGCGAGGCCATTCTCGACAATACCCGCCGCCCTGACACCTTGCCCGGAGCGCTGCTCAATACGGTGGTGGACGGCGAAAACTTCCTCGCCGCCGGATACGACGACACCGCACCAACCGTGTTCGCCAACGGTTCGCTGATCCTCACCCCGCTGACACTGTCCGATGGTGTGAACGTGGTGCGCTATGCCGGGCCGGACGATCTGGTGGCCGCTGGCTACGTCTGGGACGAGAACCGCCGCCAGATGGCCTACAAGCCCTACATGATTGCCGAACGCAACGGCCGCGGTCTGGCGATTGGGTTCGCGCATGATCCAACGGTGCGCGGGTATCTCGATGGACTGGACCTGCTGCTGGCGAATTCGGTGATCGTCGCGCCGAGTAGGGTGAGGTGATGTTTGTTTTTCGAAGCCGCCTCCGCGGGTTCATGAAACAAACAATCACACCTCTTCAGGCGCAGCGAGCGGGAAGTAAGGTATCGCCACTTCCAGCTTCTCACCATCGGCAAGATCAAAGGTGTAAAACCCTTCCATCGACCCGGCATTGGTCTGCAATTCGCAGCCCGAGACGTAATCGTGCGCCTGCCCGGGCGCGATGCGCGGGGTTTCGCCCACCACGCCTTCTCCGTTGACCAGGTTCACCATTCCGTTGGAATCGGTGATGCGCCAGTGCCGCGTCTTGAGCTGAATCGTATCCTTACGATCGTTCTCGATCCGGATGTGATAGACCCAGAACCACCGCCCCGCGCCCACGCGCGATTGTTCCGGCATAAAGCTCACCGCAACGCGCACCGTCACCCCGTGGGTGGTTGCAGCATGCTGGAACAGAGACTCGATAGCGGGATTGGACATACACCGAAGTTAGCGCGTCAGACGCACACCACAAGGGGGCTTTGGGAGGTAACCGCCTAAGTGGTGCAAAAGCGGTTCAACCCTGCACCATCAATCCGCGGGATTGTGCCGCGCGAGAAAGTCCAGCAGTGCGTCGTAATAGGCTTGCTCATCTTCCTTGTTCCAGAAGCCGTGACCCGAGTCTTCCAATACCAGTGTCTCGATCTCGACATCGGCGCGGCGGGCGCGGGTTACCATCAGTTCGTACTGGTCGAACGGCACGCGGGTGTCGCGCTCGCCATGGACCAGCAGGAAAGGCCGCGTCAGGCGCGCGACCTGCACGGCGGGCGAAACATCATCGAGGTCGAAGTTGGTCTGGTCTCCATCGACACGGTCCCAATGGCGACCTCGCGTGCGACCAAAGAGGTAATCGCTGTCATGTGCCAGCTGGCGTTCGAAGTGCATCACGCCGGCAAAGCTGATCGCGCAGCGGTAGATTTCCGGATTGCGGATCGCACCCCATGCAGCGGCGAACCCGCCATAGCTGATGCCCATGATGCAGACGCGGTCAGGATCGACGATCCCCTCTTCCACCAGATGCGCGACGGCATCGTCCAGGTCATCCTGCATCCTGCGGCCGATCTGGCCATGGCCAAGCAGCTCAAAGCTCTCGCCATAGCCACCCGAGCCTCGGAAATTCGGCTGCACCACGGCATAGCCGCGATTGGCGAGCAGCTGGACCAGGTCGTCATAGGTATCCCAGTCGCGGATGCCATAAGGTCCGCCATGCGGGTGGACGATCAGCGGCAGGTTGCTCGCCCCACGCCCGCGCGGGAGAGTGAGGTAGCCGTGGATGGTAGTGCCGTCGCGGGCCTCGTACCGCAGGTCTTGCGGCGCTGTGAGCGCCTGTGCCGGCACTTCCGGGCGATACTCGGCAAACAGCGACAAGTCCCTTTCCGCAGGCGTGAACACGTAAAGCGCTCCGGGATCGGCAGAGCCGGATTGCAGCACCAGCATGCGGCTGCGATCGTCGGCCACGTCCAGAATGGTCACCGCACTTCCCGGCAGCGCAGCGCCCAGCATATCGCGCCAGCGGCGGATTTCCGGATCGAGCCATTCGCGGCGAAACCCTTCCCCGGCATAAGCAACCGCGATCGGATTGCGCTGGCTATCGAAACGCACCGATGACACGTCCTCATCCGGTGACTGGAACACCACGTCGCCGAGCTCGCCGGTCGAAAAGTCGAATTCCATCAGCGCGCGGCGGTCTCCGCCAGGAGGCACGGCAATCGAGTATCCGGTATCGCTTCCTGCGCGAAGGCCCATGAAGTCCCAGCTATCCATCGCGTCATCATCATCGATGCGCGCACGCGCCACAGTATCCCAGTCGTCATCGGGGCCGCTGCGGTAACGCATACCGATCTGCCCGCGCCGGCGGAAACCAAGGCCGATACGCACGACGCCCGTTTCATCGGTGATCCACCCGCCAACAACCGGATTTCGGCGTTCTTCCAGCTCGCCGCGTATTTCATCTTCGCGCTCGGTCGAATTGAGGTCAAACCGCCAGACATCGGGTTCCTGCCCGTAGCCTTCAGACATGGAGACGAGGACGAAGCTCCCGTCATCGGCGGTGTGGATGATATTGTCCCCGTCAAAGCTCATCCGGCCAATCGCCAGCGGGCGGAATTGCTCGGGCCCGATGTCATAGGAAATCAGCCGACTGTACCGCACACCATAGCGCAGGTCCGTTCCCAGGACCGAGAACAGCATGCGATCATTGTTGACCCAGCGGAACCACTTGAAATCGTCGGGATCGCCAAGGCTCAGACCGCCAACCAGCTGGCGCGTATTACTGTCAAAGATGGAGAGATACAGAGTTTCATCGCGCACCACGGTAAAGGCGAAACGGTTCCCATCCGGCGATAGCCTCGCGCTACTGAATTCATTGCGTCCGGCAAAGGCCGAAGTCGGGATTTCGGGAGGGATCTCGTCGCTTTGCTGCGCTTCGGCAAGCGATTGCGACTGCTGCGTCTCTGTCTGCGCGGCCGCAGGATGTGCCCAGACAGCCAGCAGTGCCGCCGCTGCAAAAAGTTTCCGAACTGGATTCATGCCCCTTCTCCCCTGCCCGCATATTATGAGAGGTGCCGGACAAGGCAAGGGGGAATAGGTTTACAAACCAGAGACTAAAGCCCGACAGCTCCCAACGCCTGGTCCAGATCCTCGATCAGGTCGAGCGGGTCTTCGAGGCCGACGTTGATGCGCAGCATGCCATCTTCGATGCCTGCCTCCGCGCGACCTTCCTCGCCCATGTTGTAATGCGTGGTGCTGGCCGGGTGGCACATCAGCGTTTTGGAATCTCCGATGTTGTTGGAGATGTCGATCAGCTCGAGCGCGTTGCACAGCGCCATCGCCTGTTCCTGACCCTTGGGCGCAAAGAAAGCGAAGATCGGACCGGCGGACACCATCTGCTTTTGCGCAAGGTCATGCTGCGGATGGCTGGCAAGGTCGGGGTGGAGGACACGCAGGCCCTTTTCCTCAAGGAATTGCGCGACCTGGAGAGCGTTCTTGCTTTGCGCGGGTGCACGCAGCGGAAGTGTTTCCAGCCCCTTCATCACCACCCAGGCGTTGAACGGCGCGACAATCGGCCCGGTGTTACGCTGGAAGGGGGAGAGATACTCCTCGATCCATTCCTTGCTCGAACACACTGCACCCGCCATCACGCGGCCCTGCCCGTCCATCAGCTTGGTGGCGGAATAGGCAACCACGTCCGCACCGAACTGCATCGGCTTCTGCAGCACGCTGGTGGCGAAGGCATTGTCCACCACCGTGGTAATACCCTTCGAGCGCGCTAGGCCGCAGACGAATTCGAGATCCACCAGATCCATCGTCGGATTGGCGGGCGTTTCAAAGAAGAACGCCTTGGTGTTGGGCTGCACGGCGGCTTCCCACGCGGCATTGTCCGTCCCGTCCACCACCGTGTGGGTGATTCCGAAGCGGTTCAGGACATTGTCGAGAATCCAGCGGCACGACCCGAATGCCGCGCGGCCTGCGACCACGTGATCACCCGCAGAGAGCATGCACAGCAGCGAGCTTGTCATCGCCGCCATCCCGCTCGCCTGCATCAGGCACGCTTTTGCGCCCTCCATAGCGGCAATGCGATTCTGCGCCATTTCCACAGTGGGGTTCTTGAAGCGGGAATAGACCATTCCCTCTGCCTCACCCTCAAACCGCGCGGCGACTTCCTCAGCGGAATCGTAAGCAAAGCCGCTGGTGAGGTAGAGCGCCTCAGAGGTCTCGCCATGCTCGCTCCGCTGCGTGCCCGCGCGCACGGCCTGCGTGGCGGCGCGCCAATTGTCGGTTGCGGCGGGGTCTGATCCGGTGTGCTTTTTCATAGGGCAACGGCGTTTAAGGGGGTGAAGCGCGTTTGCCAATTGCCCTTGCAACAAAGCCGCACTAACCCTTGGGCCTTCTATGCACGACGTCCCGCACCATCCTGACGATCCGCTGAAGCTCAACCTAGCCATTACGCTGGGCTTCGTGCTGCTCGCGCTGGTGCGGCTCGGCATTCCAACGACGCCCTATTTCGATGAGGTACACTACCTCCCAGCCGCGCGCGCGGTGCTGGAGCTGGACCCTGCCACCAATGTCGAACACCCGCCGCTCGCAAAGCAAATCATGGCGCTGGGCATCGTCCTGTTCGGAGACAATGCCTGGGGCTGGCGCTTGCCGAGCCTGCTGTTCGGCGGCCTTGCGCTGTTCGCGGCGATGCGGGCCGCCTGGCATTCCACGCACACCCGCGCGGCGAGCCTGCTGACGGGGTTCTTCGTTTCCACCAACTTCCTCCTGTTCGTCCACATGCGCATCGCCATGCTCGACGTGTTCATGGTAAGCTTCCTGATGGTGGCGCTGTGGATGTTCGCCGGGGCGGTCCGGAAGAACGAGGAGGGCCGCTTGCGGTTGATCGTCTGCGGCGTGGCGCTTGGCTGCGCGATGGCGAGCAAGTGGAACGCGATTCCAATCGCTATGCTGCCCGGCCTCGCCTTTCTCGTCGCACGCTGGAAGGCCGAGCGACGGCGGCTCGTGCTATCGACACGCGGCTGGCCGGTAGCAGGGACTTCGCTGTGGGAAGCGGCGATCTGGCTCGGCGCGCTGCCACTGGCGATCTACGCGCTAAGCTTCTGGCCCTTCCTGTTCTGGAACACGCCCGGCTGGCAGGGCGGCGGCCTGATCGCCCTCCACCAGCATATGCTGAGCCTGCAAACACAGGTGCCCGAACCGCATCCGTACCAGAGCGTGTGGTGGCAATGGGTGAGCAATGGCCGATCCATCTGGTACCTCTACGAAGAGATCGACGGCGCACAGCGCGGCGTCATGCTGATCGGCAATCCGGTGACCATGTGGTTCGGCCTGATCGCAATGGGCTGGTGCGCATGGGCGGGGTGGAAAGAGAAACGCAAGGACATGCTCGCGCTCGTTCTGCTCTACGTGGTCAGCATGGCGCTATGGATCGTCGCGCCCAAGGCGGTGCAGTTCTACTTCCACTATTTCCTGCCGGGAATGTTCGTGAGCGGCGCATTGGCACTGGGCGTGGAGCGCATGTGGACGAAAGGCGAGCGACTGGTGCCCGGGGTGATAGTTGCGGGAGCGCTGGCGTTCTTTATTTACTGGTTCCCGATCATGACCGCCGCGCCGCTGGACGGTGAGCAGGCATTTCTGGCGTGGGCTTGGACCGAGGGGTGGCGGTGAGCCCTTCCCTTCGACCGTCATCCCAGCGAAAGCTGGGATCGCTACCAGCAATGCGCCAAGCCTAGACATGGCATTGGGCGGCTATGTCTACATCCTAACGAATAGACGAAACGGCGTCCTTTACATCGGGGTAACTGCCGACCTGCCAGCGCGCATGATGCAGCACCGAGCAGGCAAGGGTTCAGCCTTTTGCCGTCGATACGGGTTGAAGCACCTTGTCTATGTCGAGCAATTCGACACTATCGAGGACGCTATCGCGCGTGAGAAAGCGATGAAGGCGTGGAAGCGGGAATGGAAGGTCGAGGCGATCGAAAAGCTCAATCCTGAATGGGACGATCTTTTTGATCAGCTCAATAATTGAGAGCGATCCCAGCTTTCGCTGGGATGACGTGATAGTGGCGGGACGCTCCCTACCTAAACCGCCCCCACACGAACTTGCTCGACAGCGCGTAGTTCCACACACTCGCGATCACTACGCCGATCAGCGCGGCAGCCCACCAGAGCATGCCTTGGTCTTCCAGCACGGTCGCCACGGCGACATTGGCGAAGGCACCCACGGCGCAGGCGCCGCAGAACTTGAGCCAGCCCCAGAACAAGCCATCGGCCCCGTCCAGTTTCTTGTCGCGGTAAGTGAGGAGGTTGTTCAGCCAGAAGTTGAAGGTCATCGCCACCATGGTGGCGATCGCCTGTCCCCAACCGAAAGCGACGAGGCCAGGCGTGTAGATCGCGAACAGCACGGCCATGTGGACGAAGACGCCAAGGCCGCCGACCATGCCGAACAGCACAAAGCGCGTCGGCACCCAGCGGCCGAAATAGCGTTCCACTAGGCCGCCGATGAAATCGAGCACCACGCCGTGATCGAGCTTGCTTTCGCCTGCGAGGCGCTGTGCGAACTTCAAGGGGAATTCCTTTACTTTGAGGCGCGGCTCGGCAGTCGCGAGGATGTCGAGCATGATCTTGAACCCTATGCCGGAAAGGTTTCCAGCCTGTTTCCGCAGCTGCTCGGTGCGCAGCAGGAAGAACCCGCTCATCGCATCGGTCAGCTCGGTGCCGGTCAGCTGGCGGGCGAGCGCATTGGCCACCCGGCTGCCGTTTTCGCGGCCCTTGCTGGTGAGGCCATCGGCATTGCCGCCTTCGGCAAAACGGCTGGCATAGGCGAGATCATATTCACCCGATTTGACGCTTTCCAGCATCTCGACGAGCAGCTTCGGATCATGCTGGTGATCGGCATCCATGACCGCGACATAGGGCGCGGCGGTGGCGCACATGCCTTCGATTGCGGCGCTGGCAAGGCCGCGGCGGCCGATGCGCTGGATCACGCGGATACGGGGATCGGTGCGGCCGATGCGTCGTGCCTCTTCGGCTGTGCCATCATGCGAATTGTCGTCCACGAACACGGCTTCCCAGCCGGATGGGCCAAGCGCCTCTTCCAGCCGATCGACCATCGGGGCGATGTTGTCTTTTTCGTTCAGCGTCGGCAGCACAATCGCCAGCTCAAGCGGAGCATTGTCGCGTGCCTTGGCAAGCGCGGCGGTGGCTTCGACAGCCTCATGCAGTTCGTTCAAACTCATATCCATGCACCCGCGTTAGAGCGAATTGTTAACCATAAGGTTACCACGGCGCGAAGTTATAGCCGCGCGAGGACCGCATCGCCGACTTCGCGTGTTCCGGCACTACCGCCCAGATCACCGCCGAGCACGCCATCTTCGAGTGTTTTGGCAACCGCTTTCTCGATCCGCACCGCGCCCTCCTCGCGGCCCAAAGAGTGGCGCAGCAGCATGGCGAGCGACAGAATCATCGCCGAAGGATTGGCCTTGCCCTGCCCCGCGATATCGGGCGCGCTGCCGTGGATGGGTTCGTACATGCCGAAGGTGCCGAAGTCGGTTTGGCGCTCGCCCAGAGCGGCGCTGGCGAGCAGGCCAATCGAACCGACGCACATGCTTGCCTGATCGGACAGGATATCGCCGAAGAGATTGCCGGTCACGATCACATCGAATTGGCCGGGATCTTTCACGAGCTGCATAGCGGCATTGTCGACATACATGTGGCTGAGTTCGACGTCCGGGTATTCGGCGTGCGTTTCGATCACGACATCGCGCCACAACTGGCTGGTTTCGAGCACGTTGGCCTTGTCGACGCTGCACAAACGGCTTTTGCGGCCCTGCGCGGTGCGGAAAGCGACATGGGCGATGCGGCGCACTTCGCTCTCTGTGTAAGACATGAGGTCAAAGCCTTCGCGCTCGCCGCTCTCGGTCGTCCGCATACCTTTCTCGCCGAAGTACACATCGCCATTGAGCTCGCGCACGATCAATACGTCGATTTCGCGGGCGATCCCTGGCTTGAGCGCGGACATGTCCTCAAGCCCCGCGAACATAGTCGCAGGCCGCAAGTTCGCGAACAGACCCAGCTCCGCGCGCAGGCCAAGGATTGCCTGTTCAGGGCGCAGGTGGCGTTCCAGATTGTCGCATTCGGGATCGCCCACGGCGCCAAACAGCACGCCATCGGCAGCGCGCGCCATCTCCAGCGTCTCTTCCGGCAGAGGATGGCCGTGCCGCTTGTAGGCAATGCCGCCGACATCGCCCTCGAATACCACCAGCCCCGGCAGATCGAGCGCGGCCAGCACGCGGCGCGCCTCGTCCATGATTTCGGGGCCGATGCCGTCTCCGGGGAAAAGGGCGATCTTCATGTCAGGCAATCCGTGAAAGCAATGTGCGCAGGCGAGAGCGCGCAGCCATAACATCGCCGCGACGGTCAGCAAGCAGGTAGTGCTCCAGCGGCTCTGCCAGCGCGTCCATAACTTCTATGACCGCTGAAAGCTCTCCTTCGGGACGCCCGCCCGCGCCGCCATAGCCCAGCTCGCGCAGCAGCAGCGCCTCGTACCCGACAAGCGCCGAAGCCCAGCCGCGCGCAGAGGGCGCATGGCATATGGCATCGAGGGTGCCGGAGAGAGCCTCGAACAATGTCGGATAGGGCTGGCGTTCGGGCAAGGCAGTCGCGGTGAGCGCGCAGGTCCAGCCGATGGCAGCAGCGGCCAAAGGCTCACTCAGCCACGGTCCGCGACTGGCGGTGAGCTCAACCTTGGCAAAGGGCAGCTGGCTGTCAGACTTGGCGGACAATTGCAGGTCCACCGCGTTGCCGGGAATAACGACAGGCCGCAGCTGCCGCCCTCGCCCGCCCGCGACATATCCCGCGACCAGGCCGTATTCCGCCGTCAGAAACCGCGCGACAACCGCTGTCTCGCCATGCTGGCGGGCAGCAACAAGAATGGCAGGCGCGCGGAGGTGCATGCAGAGGCAGTTAGTCCGATGCTTCGTCCAATCCAAGCTGCTCGCGGATAAATTCCGCTTCTTCGCGGGCGTAGAATAGCTGGTTCGCCAGCTTGCGCCAGCCGTGCCCTTCATCCGGAATGCGGATGAACGGGGCATCGACCCCGTTTTCACGAAGCGTACGCACCATCATCTCGGTCTCAGCGATGTCGACGCGCGGATCGTTCACGCCATGCGAATAGAGGACGGGCACGCGGATGTTATCGGCGCGGAAGACCGGAGAAATCTCCCCGTAAAACTCGCGCCAGTGCTCTTCCGAGATGTCGCCGAACTCGATCCGGTCACTCGCTTTGAGACCGGGTGAGGCGACTTCAAGTGCGGTGATCCAGTTGCCCACGCCGAACAGCGAAACCCCGGCAACAAAGGCGTCCGGATAGTCGGCGAGCACGGCGTTGACCATGTAGCCGCCGTAAGAACCGCCCTGCACTACCGCACGCTCGGGATCGATCAGGCCGTCATTGCCGAGCGCTTCGAGCAGGTCGACCAGATCGCGCACGCTGTCCAGTCGCCGCTCCCGATCATCGAGCGTTGAATAGGTGCGCCCTAGTCCGGTCGATCCGCGCACATTGGGAGCGAACACCGCAACACCAAGATTGACGAGGTACTGGATGCTGGCGTTGTACGTCGGGCCCGATTGCCCTGATGGCCCGCCATGCACGCGGAACACCACCGGCGGTGCCTGGTCGCCTGTCCCCGCGCCTTCTGGCAGATAGAGCAAGCCCTGCAATTCCACCCCGTCGCGCGCCGGATAGCGCACGACTTGCGGCCGGACGAGTGTGTCGGGATCGATCCCTGCAAGGTTGGCGGCGTAGACCTGCGTCGCCTGCGCATCACCCGGCGTAAATGCGTAAAGATCGCCCGGCGTTTCCCAACTGTTGACGCGCACCAGCACGGTATCGCCCCTGCAATCGACGCTGTAGCTGCCGCCCGGAAGCTCTGGCGAGGCAAGGTTGGACATGCTCGGCCCGTCCCAGAAATGCAGGCTTTCAAAGCCGTCCTGGCTTTCCGTCCACGCGATAATGTCGGAATTGGCACCGCACAGCCTGATGTCGCCGACATCGTGATCGGGCGCGTGATAGACAGCGGTCTCTCCAGTCGCGACTGTATACTCGCTTAGCGCCGCATATTCGCGCCCGGCGTTGCCGGCAAAGATGAGCGCACTGGAATCCGCAGCCCAGGTGAAACCGCCCAGCGAATGGCTTGCACGTTCCTCTTCGGGCGGCGCACTGATTGTTGTCAGTTCACGGCTGTCGAGATCGAGCAGCAGGAGATTGTCGGCATCCTCTCCCACGCCCTGTGTCACTACGGCATAGCGCCCATCCGGAGACACCGAACCGACATAAGTGCCCAGCGTGCCTTCGTAGATAATCTCCGAATTGCCATCGAAGTCGGCGCGGTAGATATCGAAATCTACACCGTTTCGCACAGGCGACGAGTAGACGAATTCGTCTTCTCCCACGAAGTCACCAAAAATGCGGAAATCGCCTGATGCGGCAGGCAGGACAGAGCGTTCCCCGCTGCCATCAGCGGCAATCCAGAAGTAGCCGGGCTGCTCGTCGCCATCACGGTCTGCCGAATAGAGGATACCCGATCCATCGGGCGTCCAGCGGAAGAAGGTCGGGCCGGTACGGAAGGTCAGCTGCTGCGGTTGCCCGCCGGTGGCCGGAATGCGCCACAGTTCGGATTGACCTGTTACGTTCCATGAGAAGACAATAGTCTGCCCGTCTGGCGAAAGCTGCGCACCACCCGCACCGCTGGCAAGGAGATAGCGCGCGATATCGGCGGGCTGATCACCTGCGAAGCCAATGTTCACTTCCGAACTATCAGGCTCGGTCGCTTCGATGCTGAGATCGGGGCCGGACTGGCCGCCAAAGCTGGTGTCTTGCGCCAAGGCGGGGGCGGCGCTCAATGCAGTGGCGGCGAATAGGATAACGGAAAGGCGCATGAGTCGACTCCCTGAAACGTCAGGGTTCGACACAAGCATGTTTTGAGGGCGAGGAGAAGGCTCCCCGGTCGGGGCAGATTACTTGATCTTGGCTTCCAGCGCGGCGAGCTTTGCTTCGAGGATCTCTATCTTTTCGCGCGCGGTTGCAGCCATGTCTTTCACCGCGTCAAATTCTTCGCGGGAGACGAAATCCATGCCGCCCATCGCCTCTTTCATCTTCTCGCGCGCGTTCTCCCGCGCTTCACGGCCCATTCCCGCCAGCGTACCCGCAGCGGAATTGGCGACTTTGACGAAATCGGCGATGATCTTGTTTTCGCTTTGCATGGTGAGAATGTGGGCGGTCAGCCCCCTCTGTGCAACTTAAATTTCAAAACTCTGCACGGCGCCGTCATCTTCCATCGGCTGGGCATCGGGATTGAGCTGCAGGAACTGCCAGTTGAGAAGCGTCGCGAACAGGGCCCAGGCCAGATAGGGTAGCAGCAGGATCCCGGCCCATTTGCGCACCTGGAAGAACAGATAGATCGTCGCAATCAACGCAACGTCCAGCGCAAGGATTACGAACAGCGCGCTTGTGATCTGCTGCTGGCCGAAGAAGACCGGCGACCATGCAAGGTTGATCGCGAACTGGATCAGGAACGCAACAATGGCCCATGTCCGCATGCGCGATCCCCAGGCTGCGCAGACCATCGCGAAGGCAAGGCCCATCATCGCATAGAGGATCGTCCAGACGATCCCGAACGTCGCGGGCGGCGGGAAAGTGGTCGGCTTGTCGAGCGACTGGAACCACGCGCTGTTGGCATCGCCGCCCACGGTTCCGGCGAGGAAGCCCAGCAACATCACCAGCGGCACAAGAAACAGGGACCAGCGGATCAGGCTGGCGCGCAATTGCCCCGGAGACGCGATGCGATTCATTTAGGCGGACCTCTCGATTCGTTTGACCAGACTTGTGGCGAGGCTCTGGCGCTAGGGCAAGCGTGCCACCCCCGGCTGTCCGCAGACGGGGCATTCCATGCGATCAATCCACGGGCTGCGAGAGCGTTCCGCGCACTGCATGTACGAGGAATTCGACATTACCTTCGGTCCCGGTGATCGGGCTTTCGGTGAGACCCGCCACGCGCCAGCCTTCGCTTTCGAGCCAGTCAGTCACCTCGTCACATACGCGCTTGTGCAGCGAGGCATCGCGGATGATGCCGCCCTTGCCGACTTCATGCTTGGCGACTTCAAACTGCGGCTTTATCAGCGCCACCACGCGGGCATCGGGCGCGGCGAGCTGGAGCGGCACTTCGAGCACCTTGGCAAGCCCGATGAAGCTCGCGTCGCACACCACCCAGTCGCACGCCCGGTCGATCAGATCAGTGGTGAGCGCGCGGGCATTGGTCTGTTCGAGCACGGTGATCCGGTCATCCTGCCGCAGCTTCCACGCGAGCTGGTTGGTGCCGACATCGACTGCAAAGACATGGTCTGCCCCGTGGTGCAACAGCACTTCGGTAAAACCGCCGGTAGAACTGCCGATATCCATCGCCACCGCACCAGTGGCATCGAGTCCGAAGTGCTTGATCGCGTGGTCGAGCTTCATACCGCCGCGCCCGACCCAGGGATGGTCACGGCCGCGCACTTCTATCGCCCAGTCTTCAGGCACTTGCTGGCCAGACTTGGTGATCCGTTGCAGCTTGTCCGGCGGGCCTGCGAACACCAGTCCCGCCATTACCAGCGCCTGCGCACGGGTGCGGCTTTCCGCCTCGCCGCGCGCGACAAGCAATTGATCGATACGGGTGCGAGAACTCTTGCGCTCGGCCATGGGAACGGGCGATAGGGGGCGCATGGCCATTGTGCCAGACGCTTTTTCGCAAAGGAGCCGTGCCAGCATGCGCATTCCATCAGTGATCGCCATCGTGTGCGGCAGCGCCGCAATCGCCGCTTGCAATTCCGAACCGGAAATGGGCGACGCCGAACAGGCCACTGTAGAGGCTCCGCAGCCGGTCATGACTCCTGCAGCAGTCGCCAGCGCCGCGCCCGATGGCACCGCTTTGGTCGCGGGCGAATGGACGGTGAACGAAGATGCCACCGGAGTCCGCGCGCAGTACGCGGTGGAAGGCATGCAGCCTTCACTGATCGTGACCTGCGACCCCGCCTACAACAGTGTTTCGATCTCGATGGCTTCATCGGCCGGGGCGGCGGAGGCGTGGCGGCTCGACGCCGGAGGAGAAGCCGCACGCATCGACATGCTGCCATCGGGCGGCGTACTGCCCGAACTCACCGCTCAGGTTGATCACGGCCTTGCCATCATCCGCGCACTCGGCGATCAGGGGCAGGTCTTCATGCTGACTTCGCCGCAGCGCCAATCCTTCCAGTTCCCCACCCATCCGGGCATTCGCAGAGTATTAGACAGATGCACCCCACAACCCGCACCCGCCGCCACGATCGAGCCCGTAGAGGACGCTGGTATCAGCTGATCGTTCTGCCCCTGATCGGACTGCCAATGCTGGCCGCATGCCAGCCACCCGCGCCCGAGCCGACACCCGTCCCCTCACCCACTCCGGTGGTCACGCCTGCGCCGACGCCTACTGCTGTCGCGACAGTCTCTCCGGTATTCGAAAACTGGCAGGACGCGCCGCAAACTCCGGGCGACTGGCGTTACGTGTCCGAGCCGACCGAGACGCTTGCCGTGTTCGGCACGGGGCGCACGCCCGATACGGTGGAACTGATCATCCGCTGCGATCTTGCCACTCGCCGCGTCGGCATCGCCCGATCCGGCCGCGCGAACGGTCAGGTTGAAATGCTGATCCGCACCGAAACGCAGGATCGCACGCTAACCGCCACCCCCGTCAACGCCGCCGCACCGCTGCTGACGGTGGAACTGTCCGCGCGCGATAGCCTGCTCGATGCGATTGTCTTTTCAAAGGGACGCTTCGCGGTGGAGGCCCCCGGCACGAACGGTCTTTACGCGCCCGCCTATCCCGAGATTACGCGGGTGATGGAGGATTGTAGGGGGTAGGGAGTGGGTTGCTGGCTGAGCGCCAGGATTTGATTTTTTGTTTAGCCTCAAGCGCCGGCGTTCGCGTCCGCTCACTTGGCTATCCTCGCCTGAATCCCTCCGCTGCGCTCCGGGGCGGCTGCGGGCGGCCAGTCGGCCTTGCGGCCCTAGCGGGCCGTGCTCCGCGAAACGTTAGTAGGATAGCGCCAGGCTCTTGGTGAGTGCCATGAGATTGGCGCTGAAATCGGGCGCGACTAGCGCACGACAGAAGGCGACCGCCCGACCGCAGGTGCCGCGCAGCGAAGCGGAGCGGACAGCACCGAGGACGAAGCCGCGGAGGCGGCTTCGAAAAACAAACATCAGGGATAATCTCGCGGGCGCTCTCCACCCGAAAAGCGAAGGTGTGATTATCCCTGTGAAAAAGATAAATTCAAGACTTGTTTTCACCGACTCGCCGATTCACAAATGCAGTCAAGGCCAGCGGTAATCGCAGGTCTTGGGCCCCGGTGAAAAGGCGGCTCTTGGCTTTCAAGCGCGAAAGGAGGTGATCCGATGTCTCATGGTTCAGCAGGGAGGTCGGAAACGACCCGTGCGGGGCATATTCGGTAGGCTTTCTTACGCCGAGTAAGGCTTCGTTGGCGGTGTAACGACCGCTGACCATGCGAAGGCCAGTTTCACCGAGGTGGAACTGGCCTTCTCATTTTGTGGCTTCTCACAAGACTTGCGACTCCCCGCGCAGCGTCCTAATCCGCGCGCATGGAATTGACCCGCATCCCTCACCCCGCGCCCACGCCTGACGCAGACCGCGTTGCGGCGATTGCCGATCCCGGTTTCGGCACACTGTTCACCGATCACATGATCACCGTCGACTATGACGAAGGGAAAGGTTGGCACTCGGCCACACTCGGCCCGCGTCAGCCCATTCCGCTCGATCCGGCAGCATCGGTGCTGCACTACGCTCAGGAAATTTTCGAAGGCATGAAGGCCTACAAGCTTGGCAACGGCACGATGGCGCTGTTCCGGCCGGAGGCAAATGCGGCGCGGTTCAACAAGTCGGCAGCGCGGCTTGCCATGCCCGATTTCCCCGAGGACGTGTTCGTCGATGCGGTGAAAGAGCTGGTGCTGGCAGACAAGGACTGGTTCCCCAGCGTCGAGGGCGGTTCGCTCTACATCCGCCCCTTTATGTTCGCGACCGAGGCATTCCTCGGCGTGCGACCGGCCAAGCAGTACAAGTTCGTGGTGATCCTTTCGCCCGCCGGAAACTACTTCAAGTCGGGCGCGCCCGCAGTTTCGGTCTGGGTCAGCGATTACACCCGCGCAGCCCCCGGCGGCACTGGCGAAGCCAAGTGTGGCGGAAACTACGCGGCCAGCCTCGTCCCCACCGGAGAGGCGTTCGCCAAGGGCCACGACCAGACCGTTTTCCTCGACGCGGCAGAGCGCAAGTGGATCGAGGAACTGGGCGGAATGAACCTGTTCTTCGTGTTTGACGATGGCCGCATGATTACCCCGCCCCTGCGCGGCACTATCCTGCCCGGCATCACCCGCGATTCGATCATGCAACTGGCGCGCGAGCAGGGCCTCGACGTCAGCGAAGAGATGTACTCGATCGACCAGTGGCGCGCCGATGCCGAAAGCGGCAAGCTCGTCGAAACGATGGCCTGTGGTACCGCTGCGGTTGTGACCGCGGTAGGCAAAGTCGCCAGCCACGACGGCGAATTCACCATCGGCTCAGGCGGCCCCGGCCAGCTGACGAGCACGATCCGCGAAAAGCTCGTCGGCATCCAGCGCGGGACCGTTGAGGACCGCCACAGTTGGGTGATGCGGATCGAATGAAGGCACACTGGCGATGGATGGCAATGTACGGCGCCGCTATCGCCGCGCTTTCGCTTTTCCTGACCTGGGCTGATTGGCGACATCTCTCGCGCGAGTGGACTACCGAATTCTACAGTGTCGTTATCGCCTTGGTGTTCGCCGCGCTTGGTATCTGGTTGGGCAATCGATTGACACCTACTGCGCGCGCGAAAGAATTCGTCCGCAATGATCGCGCAATCGCTAGCCTCGGTATCTCTCCTCGCGAGTGCGAAGTGCTTGAGAAACTCGCCGAGGGACGGGCCAACAAGTTGATTGCACGCGATCTCGATATCTCTCCCAATACGGTGAAGACCCATCTGGCCAAGCTGTTCGAGAAGCTGGAAGCAAACAACCGAACCGAAGCGATTGCCAAGGCGCGCGAACTCGGCCTGCTCCCGTAAATTGGAGTGATTTTGCCCAAATCACCCGTTTGGGTGATAGCGGGCACACGAGCCACGTGACAGGCCAAGGCCACCAACAAGGAGGCATTTCATGACCCAGACACGTACAGTTCTCACCTTCGGCTCGATCTCCGGGATAATCCTCGCCGTACTGTTCCTGACGACGCTGAGCTTCATGGACACGTCCAGTCCCGACAACACCTTCGGCATGATCATCGGGTTCCTCACGATGTTCATCGCGCTGAGCGTAATCTTCGTCGGGGTGAAGCGGTACCGCGATCAGGAACTGGGCGGCGTGATTGGTTTCTGGCAAGCCCTTAAGCTCGGGATCGGCATGGCGCTGGTAGCATCGCTTTTCTACGTACTCGGCTGGGAAGCCTATCTCGCGTCCACTGACTATGCTTTCGTGCAGTCGGCGATCGACATGGGATATCCGGACTACGCCAACCCGGCCTATCGTCTGCCGATCACCTTTACCGAGATCCTACCAGTAGCTCTGGTGGTGCCGCTGGTGGCCGCAGCCCTCCTGCGCAATCCGCGCTTCATGCCGGCGAAGGTCTAACCAAGCGCCGAACCACTCGACCGATCACAAAGCCATGGCAATGGGCGCATCGCCTTCCTGCCATGGCTTTTCGCGTTGCATCGCGGTTTTGAACAGGTCGCTTTCCAAGTGCCCCGCCAGCCATTGCTGCACATGCGGCAGGTCGAGCGCATCGAACCAGGCGCGGTCGTGGTTGGCGAACTGGCGGATGAACGGGAATATCGCCACGTCGGTCAAGCCGCGTTTGTCACCGCACAGTTGACCCTGCCCAGCGATCCGTGCGTCGAGTTTGCGCAGGAACTCTTCTCCGCGGTCGCGGTGGGGCATTGGATCGCAGTCATCATAACGCGTCGGGTATTTGTAGTGGTCGAGCGCGTGTTTGAACGGACCATCATTCTCGGCGATCAGTTCTTTGTCCTCGCGCTCCAGCCAGCCTTCGGGGTCGGTGTGGCCGAGAGCCCAACGTATAATGTCGAGGCTTTCTTCCAGAAACGCACCATCACTGTGCACCAGCACGGGCACGGTGGCCTTAGGTGAGACATCGAGCATTGCCTGTGGCTTGTCGGAAAGCTTCACCTCGCGCAGCTCGCAGCGGCTCTTGCTGATGACGAGCGCCATGCGGGCGCGCATCGCGTAGGGGCAGCGGCGGAAGCTGTAGAGAATACGGTCACTCATCGTCGAAACCATCCGGCCCGGCGCTGGTCGCGAGCTTCTTGCCGAGGTGTGCCTCACCGCGGCTTGCGGCGAGCTTTTCCTGCTTCTGCCGCTCGCGATAGCTCGCGCGCTGCTGCTCGGTCTTCTCGGTGATGCACGCGGCGCAGCTGACGCCTTCCTCGTAATATTCGGAAGCCTTGTCCTCTTCGCTCAGGGGGCGACGGCAGGCGCGGCACAGGCTGTAGGGGCCTTGCTTCAGGCCGTGGCCTACACTCACGCGCTGATCGAACACAAAGCATTCCCCGCGCCACATGCTCAGTTCCTCGGGGATCTCCTCGAGGTATTTCAGGATGCCGCCCTTGAGGTGATAGACCTCGTCCACCCCTTCTTTGGCGAGGAAGGCGGTCGACTTCTCGCAGCGGATGCCGCCGGTGCAATACATGGCGACCTTGGGCTGCTTGCCCTCCCCGAGCAGCCGCTCCCGCTCGGCACGGAACCATTCGGGGAAATCGCGGAAGCTCGGCGTCTTCGGGTCAATCGCACCGTCGAACTGGCCGATGGCAACCTCGTAGTCATTGCGCGTATCGATCACGATGGTGTCGGGATCAGCAATCAGGTCATTCCAGTCGGCGGGATCGACATAGGTACCCGCGTGCCTGGCAGGATCGATATCGGGCTGACCCATGGTGACGATCTCGTTCTTGAGCCGCACCTTCATCCGCAGGAACGGCATCTTCTGCGCGCCCGAAAACTTCACCGCAATATCGGCGCAGCCGGGAAGTCCGCGAATATGCTCGAGCGCTGCATCAATCGCCTCTGGCGTGCCGGCAATCGTCCCGTTGATCCCTTCTGCAGCGAGCAGCATGATCCCGCGAATGCCCTGCTCGTCAAATAGCGCCTGCAGCGGAGCTTGCAGCGCTTCGTGATCATCAAACCGCGTGAACTGGTACAGCGCGGCGACGCGGATGGGGGCATTGGGAACGGAGGGATCTATCGGCATGCGAGGCGCCTTAGCGACAGGCGCCGCGCGGTTCCAGTCCGCGCGGCGTATCACAGTTCAGATGGCGTCAGACCTCGTCAGGATAAAGCGGCCGGATATCCACCGGAATGCCGTCCATCCCCGCAATCGCGGCTTCGGCGTGTTCGTCGAGGTGCGCGTAGCGTTCGAAGAAGGCGATCGTGCCTTCGTAATCGCCGGTCGCCTGCAGCATCAGTTCGGTGCGCAGCAGTTCGGTGATTCCCGCTTCGAGCCGTGCTTCGTCGACCACAAAATGGTCGGCATCCTCGTCCCACGCGAAGGCGCCGTATTCGAGCAGGAAGCCGTATTGCGCCGCCGCGCCCTTGCCGTGCGCTTCTTCGATACCGAAGCGGACCGAGCGGAACAGGCCTGCGAAGTAGGTCTGCAGTGCCTCGCTCTTTTCCTCCGCTGGGATCTCGCCACGCTCCATCAGGTAGAGGATGTTGTAGATGCCCATGACATCGGCCTTGCTTTCTTCCAGCGCCGAATACTGCTCGCGCAGTTCCTCGTTCACCGTGGTCTCGCGGCCATCGATGGTGATCGTGCCCGGGCCGAGCGAGTGACTGAGTTCGTGGAACAGCGTGAACATCTGCATGTAGCGGCGGCTCACCAGTGCGGCCTGATCGGGGGCAAGCACCACGTCTGCAATCGGATCAAGGATCATGTCGAACTTCGCGCCAAGCACGTTGGCTAGTATCACCTTCTTTGCACCCTTGGCTTCGCGCACGCGCTCGTCATTGGGCAGGTTGAAGGCGATGGTCTGCACGCCGGGTACGTTGTCGCCGCCGCCGTGGATCTGGTCCGCCACCGCGATGGGGCTTTCGAAACCGCGCGCGAAATTGTGGTGCTCCTCGGCGATGGGAAGGTTGCCCTCCATATCGCGCAGGTAGCCCACGTAGCGGTCGAGCGCGGCGCTTTCTTCAGGGTTCTTGAGCGTCACGAAGCTCTCGAACGCGGTCTTGGTGCCGTAGAGCCGGTCGGTGTAAACTTCGTACGGGCCGATGGCGATTTCGATGGGTGTGTCCGCCAGGTCCATCCACGCCATTTCGCTTTCGTAATAGTCATCAGAGAGGAAGCTGTCCGCGCGCAGCGTCAGGAAGCGCTTTAGGCTGGGATTGGTGGTGATTTCCGCCGCTTCGCGCAGCAGCTCTGCCGCGGGCTGGAGGAATTCGGCATATTCCTCGCTGTAGGGAACCGCGATGAAACCATCGCCATCCCGCTTTACCACCGTGTAGGGGCTCATCAGGTCATCGCGCTGGTCAGGGTTGGCTTCAAGGTAGGCGTCGAATTCCTCGCGCGTCAGGTCTGCAGGGTAAAAGCCCGCACCCTCGGGCCATTCCGCTTCGCCATAGAACGGATGGTTGTCCGCGACCGCATCCCATGTGCCGAAGTTGCGATCGAACATATCGAGCATCTCAGCATCGCCCGATGCTGCGATCTCTTCGCGCACGGTGGGCAGGTCTCCACCACGCTGGCGCAGGTAGATCTCGTCCATGTAGCCGCTGGCTTCGATCAGCAGGTTGACCACCTGCCGCTCCTCGTCCGTGAGGTAAGCGGTGTCGGGCGCCATTTCGATATCGGCGATGCTCGCGCGGCTAGCGGCCATATCGTATTCGCCGTCGACTGAAGCCTGTTCGGTATCGGCGGAGCAAGCGGCCAGCAGAGCTACAGGTGCAGTGGCAAGGCTGAGAGCAATAAGAGCGCGGCGCATGGGAATTCCTTCTTTGTTTCAGGCGAAACGATTGAGGCGCTTGTTACGGCTGCCACGCGGCACTTGGCAAGCCTTGCTGCAGTCGGGGTCAAGCAAAGCTTTGTTGCCGCGTGCTTGCCCGCGCCTATCTCGGCTGGCACACGATCCCCCACAGGAGAACCCCGAATGTCCGATCCAACATACACGCCGCCTAAAGTCTGGAAGCCTACCGAGTCCGGCGGCCAGTTTGCCAGTATCAACCGCCCCACAGCGGGTGCGCGGCACGAGAAGGAATTGCCAGAGGGCAAGCATCCCTTCCAGCTCTATTCGCTCGCCACGCCTAACGGGGTGAAAGCGACTGTCATGTTCGAGGAACTGCTCGAGGCCGGACACGATGCGGAATACGATGCCTGGCTGATCAACATCGGCGATGGAGACCAGTTCGGCAGCGGTTTCACCGCGATCAACCCCAACGGCAAGATCCCGGCCTTACTCGACAAGAGCGGTGACACGCCGGTGCGTATATTCGAAAGCGGCGCAATCCTTGTCCATCTAGCCGAAAAGTTCGGCAAGTTCCTGCCCACCGATCACACCCGCGCCGAAGTGCTCAGCTGGCTGTTCTGGCAGATCGGCAGCGCGCCCTTCATCGGCGGCGGGTTCGGGCACTTCTATGCCTATGCTCCGGAGAAGTACCAGTACCCGATCGATCGCTACGCAATGGAAACCAAGCGCCTGTTCGATGTCGCCAACCAGCGCCTCGGCGAAACGCGCTTCCTTGGCGGTGATGACTACACCGTAGCCGATATCGCCGCCGCGCCGTGGATGATCCCCTTCGTCGAAGGCACAATCTACAACGATGCGCGGACTTTCCTCGAAATCGATGGCTACGAAAACGTCGTACGCTGGGCGAACGAGATTGCCGCGAGGCCGGCTGTAAAGCGCGGCCGCAAAGTCAATCGCACCTGGGGTGATGAGGCAGACCAGCTGCCCGAACGCCACTCTGCCGCCGACTTCGACAAACTCGGCTGATACCAATCACAATTTGTGCGCCGCGCGGCCTTGCACCGCGCGGCCACACGGCTATATGGGCGCAACTCTGCTGGGGTGTAGCCAAGTGGTAAGGCAGCGGTTTTTGGTATCGCCATTCGCAGGTTCGATCCCTGCCACCCCAGCCAGAGTATTAAATTCATTTCTATTCAGCTATTTAGTGCTGATTTAACGAGCCTGTGTGCCAACTTTGTGGGCCAGACATGGGGGCCAGAGCGGCATGGCTCGCTGCCGTCCTCCGTGCTCACCTCTGGGGCCTAAGCGTCGTTCGGCTCGCACTACGCCATTCCGCCAACAAATCCGCTAGTCTGACCACCGTGCATCATGGCCAGTCTCATGCCGCCGCCACAACCCAGCACTTGGCAACGGGAGCGGTTCTCTATCTGATCAATATAAAGGTGCCCTGCCCCTCTCTCCGCAACTAAATAGCTCTGCGAAAGGTAGCGTACATGGCCACACTTCCGGCAAGAGGCTTCCAGTTTGCAGTTCTCGGGCAGATCGTTCGCTCGCAGTTTCGTCTTCCAGCTTCCCATCACCAAAAGTCCTCAGCGCTCGGAATGCGGGTGTAGCTGATCTTACCGCCGATGTTCTCTATATACTCGCGCGGCCAGAACCCGACGCTGGCAACCGTCTTGCCCCATTTGTAATTTAGCAGATCGATGGCACTGTTGATCGCCTCCCACCGTTGACGCTCGCTGTCATCAGCTAATAGAAAATCAAGCTGACGGCTGTTTGAAGGGGAGAGGTCAAACAGCGTTACGCCAATGCGGTATATCTTGGTTCGGCGTGATAGCTGTGCAGCAGCCTGCTCCCAAAGTACCTGAAACTCCGATAACAAAGCCTGATCGTCATGAACTGTAGGAAGGGTACGCTTGCCGCTCCAGCCGCCTTCACCATGATCCAACCAGAGCCAGACGCCCGAGCAGTAATAGCCTTCGCGTCTTAACCTACGTGCTGCCTTGGTTAGCAGGACGCGGCATATATCCCTTGCACCTTCAATCGAGCGGCACTCGGGTGGCAACACGCGCCCGTGACCGAACATCCCCCTGCGGCTCTCGGGGGCCTGTACATCGTAGCCATGCAGCGCGTACCAGAGCCGCTCACCTGTGACATTGCGCCAGATTTTCCGCATCTGTTTGGGGGCTGTCTCGTATAAGTCTTTTGTAGTGAAGATGCGGCTTCGCGCGAGACGTTTGGCCATGTTGGTGCCAACGCCGGGAATATCCTTGAGCGGAACAGTCAGTAACGGCCCCGGCATGTCTTCAGGGTGCCAGATCGTCACACCGTCAGGCTTGTCCATCTTACAAGCCATCTTGGCGAGTTGCCTATTGGCGGCAAAGCCAATCGAGCACGTGATATGGCGTCCGATGTTCTCCCCGATGGTTCGCTTGATGGACCGCGCAAGGTCTTCAGGCCTTTGCCGCTGTTCCGGGTCGACCTTGCATGTCAGCTCGTCGATGCTCTTGATCGCGTCGATAGGGACAATGCTCTCGATCTCTGCAATTAGGGCATTGTGTGCTCTGCGATAGAGGTGCGGCTGCTGAGGCACCAGCACAAGATCAGGGCACGCCCGCTTAGCCTCGCCCACTGGCATCACGTTGGATAGACCCAGCGCCTTCGCTTCCTTAGAGCAGGCAATTACACACGACGCCTTCCCCCCAGAGAACGGAACGATGCCCACGGGACGCCCACGCAGCTCGGGACGCACCTGCTGGGCAACGGACGCAAAGAAGCCATCGAAGTCGAGATAGAGGCGTTCTATATGTGTTGGCTTACGCATCGCATGTTCCGAATCGGGGATTAGAACATATAGCGAACATACGGCGGTTAGGCACTTGACTTTTTGAGCTGGATGACGGGATGAACACCGCTCATGTGCAACCACTACAGAAACCTCGAAAAACAGATGCGCGAGTGGGCTGCGATAGAACGTGCATCCTTCGCAGACTTCGACAAAAAGCCCGCCGAAGATTTGTGGCCGCGCCGTCTGGGGTATGTCGTGAGGCAGGAGAAGCACGGCAGAGTAGTCGACACAGCTACATGGGGCGTTCCGCTCACTTTGAAGGGCAAACGCCCCGGCACCACCACTACCAAGTACATCACAAACGTGCGGAACCTGACCAGCCCGTTTTGGCGCTCAACGCTGGCAAACCCTCCACAAAGGTGTTTGGTGCCGTTCACCGAGTTTGCTGAGCCGAAGCAAGGCCGCGAGGAGTACTGGTTTTCTATTCCATCCCGTCCAGTTGCAGCGTTCGCAGGGATATGGAGAGAGAGCGATATTGGGCGAGTATTCGCCTTCCTCACATGTGAACCAAATGCCCTCGTGGCTCCACGGCATCCCAAAGCGATGCCAGTGATCCTTCCTGAGGAATGCTACGATGCGTGGCTGGCAGGTGATGATCCACAGAACCTTGCAGTGCCGTTTCCTTCCCAATTGATGGCTGTAAAGGAGGATTAGGGGGGCGGAGGCCGTAAAGAGGCAGAGGTGAGAGATACCCGTGCACAACTCCCGGCCATCTGGAAGAGCACCGAAAGAGCCCCTGAGGGTAGCCTACAGGTACCCTTATAGAGATACCTTATCCTCTCTGCCCTCCGAGGGTCCGTCCTAATTGAAACCCGTTGGTTTTGGTGCAGAAATCCGAAGCGGCCCGTCATAAGAAAAACAAAGCAGGGCATCAGAGGCCCGGAAGCAAACCGACAGAAATCCTCAGGCCCCCTCCAGTGCCTTGTAGACGCTGCTGCGCGCGATCTTCAGCTCCCGGGCGATGGCACTTGCACCGACGCCGTCTGCTTTCATCTCCCGTACCT
The DNA here is from genome assembly GCF_028858515.1 of Aurantiacibacter sp. D1-12. GTDB lineage: Bacteria > Pseudomonadota > Alphaproteobacteria > Sphingomonadales > Sphingomonadaceae > Alteraurantiacibacter. The sequence goes on along the minus strand of NZ_JAPJZJ010000003.1, from coordinate 488,682 downwards.
TCTCGACAGGAACGGTTGGCTTGCGGCCTTTATATACACCCTTCCTTTTGGCCTTCTCGATGCCCTCCATTTGGCGCTCCTTGCGTACGTCATATTCAAACTGGGCGAACACTGCCAGCATTTGCACGAACGCCCGTCCCGCCGGGGACGAGGTATCAATTGACTGTTCTGTTGCGCGTAGGTGTGCGCCCTTCTTTTCGAGGGCCTCCACGATCTTCTCAAGGTCTCTAACGGACCTCGCTAGACGGTCAATACGGGTCACTAGAAGCGTGTCTCCGGACCGCATAAAATCGAGGATGGTCTTGAGTTCTGCCCGCCCCTTTGTTGTGGCTCCGCTCTTCTTCTCGGAGCGGACAACCGCCGCCCCTGCGGCACGGAGTGCTTCCTCTTGAATGCTACAGTCTTGGTCTTTCGTACTCACACGGGCGTAGCCGATGGTCTGAGCCATGGTGCCTCCTGTCCATTTAGGGTCTAGAGTCCCGGTGGATAATGTCCGATAAGCTCTAAGTCAACCCTAAATGGACAGAAAGAGTGTCCGATAAGTATGTCTCCAATAGCCATGCCCCATAAAGACACATGCGATGCTGATAGGCCGCCCCCGCCGCAATCATGTTGCGCACGGGAGCCGACCTAGCCCTCCCTAATATTGCGGGGAACTCGGAGTGAGTTCCTGCACCATCAGGCGCTCTTGCTGGGCCACCCAGCCTTCAACGGCTTCGCGGGCTTCCTGAGGGTCCTCTCCGTCCATCAGGCGGCGCATGAGACGCCCCTGTGCTCGATCCAGTATGTCGATAAAGGCTTCCTCTGCCACAGCCATGCGATGACGGGGTAGATTGAGGCCCGCAAGGTATCCTGATGGGTCCTCTGCCAGCTCTGCGTACTCTGCCATTGCGTCCCGCACAGGCGCGCTGTTCTGGAGCGCGCTTTCGTAGCTTCCGGCTGCGGAGTTCACAGACGCGATTAGGGCAGATGCCACCTCTGTATCGTCTAGCCGTGTTGCAAGACCTAAGGCGGCCTGACGGGCCTGCGCTGGAGACAGTTCTCCCCGGATCATCCGACCGATCAGGACTTCCGATCCTGCGTTTACTCGGTTCGCCTGTCGCCGTCGCTCTTCGCGTTCTGCACGACTCTCGGCACGCTCCCGTCGGCTCTCAATGCGATCTTCCCGCCCCTCATGGAGGCGAATGAGCGTCATGACAGCTTCGCCGTCTACCTCGCCATTCTCGAAAGCGCGTAGGATGTCCTCGCGGGTCGTTATGCGGTCCCCAGTCCCGAACATACCAAGGGCCAGATTGGTTGCGCTCTCGGCGTACCTGTCCTCATTGGCGGCATTCCATTCTCGGCGCATCGACGCGGTGGCTTCCCGATAGAACTGGTTCAATCGTGCCACTTGATCGGCAGAGAAGTGTACTTGGTCGAGGCCGGGGATCGGGACGATCTCGCCGGAGTTCTCAAGGGCGGTAATAGGGTCCTCATTCGGGTCCCGAAGACGCGCCGGGGGTGCGCCACCTTCAACCGCGCTTGCGTCAACGGAGACAGGACCAAACTCCGCCTCCAGCGGATTCATTTTCTGCCCGTCCCGAGTTACCGTGTAGTGGAGGTGCGGCCCGGTGCTCTGTCCGCTATTCCCTGTCAGAACCAGAGTGTCTCCCGGGCTGACCCGAGCGCCTGCTTCGAAGTTCGTTTCGGACAAGTGCGCGAAGCCCACGACCGTTCCGTCGTCGTAGCGGACCCGCATGGAGAGACCTCCGCGATCCGCCGTCCACACTCGGAGCACCTCGCCGCCCATTGCGGCAGGCACCGGGGTACCGACGGGGACAGCAATGTCTACGCCGTTGTGTGTGCCGTTCCCGCGGCCTTCGCCGAACTCTGATGTGATCCGGCCCTGTACAGGCATTCGGAGCACTTCGCGATTACCGCCCGTTGAGGGAAGGCCTGAGGGCCGTGCTGTGGCCTCTCCAGCGTCCACGGGCGTGTCGAAGTGGCCACGGACGGACGCCAGCAACGCAACCGCTTCCTCGCGTCGTCCTGCGGACCTGAGCACGTTGTATGCGTTGAAGACGGAAGTGAGGAGAGTCTCGGAGGCCTCTTCGTCCGTCACAGTATCGGGCAAGAGCGATAGAGCGGCCTCTACGTCAAATACGCCAGTCTCCTCGACTTGGTTCACAACGTTTTGGCTGAAGTGAGAGAGGGCTTCCCTGTTGAAGCGTTCCTCAATTCGCTGGATTGCGTTGGCTTCAAACTGAGGCCGGACGGTCTGTATGGTCTCTGCCAGGTACCGCATGGCTCCGGGCGACTGGAGATATTCTCGCAGCTCCCCGGTTTCCGGGTTGACCGCGAAGTTCTCGAAGAACCTCTCTGTCATGCCGAGCGCTTCGGAGCGCCTCACTTCGAGGAGCGGGCTGTCCTGCGCTTCAAGAACCGTCTCGAGTTCGTCGGAGAACTCGCGGGCAGCTTCAGTGAAGCCCGTGACAGTGCGTCCCTTGGTAACCGCATTGCGGTAGCCCAAGCTGCGCTCCATCATCTCGTCGTCAACGGAGTCCGATTGTACGTCGAGTGCGCCTTGCGCGATGTTGCCTTGCTCGTCCTCTACATATTGATTGAACTGAGCATTGCCCAAGTCCTCTACGCCTTCCTCGGCAATCCCGAGGCTCCGCATAAGTTCTTGAGCGCCGCCTACGTCACCCCTCCGGGAGTGTCGCAAGCTCGCGAATGTCTCGAGTTCCGGCGCGCGCGTGTTGCGCCTTCCGGGCACGATTGAATCTTTGTTGGAGACCCGGCTCGCTTGTCGCTGAATGCGCGGGTTGTCGTCTCCGATGTTCATAATAGACCTTTCGGCGCTGCCGCGCAGCCGCTCGGCTGGGATGCAACACGTTTGGGGTTTTTGGATAGTGGTTTGGTTCGGCGTCGAGGATTCGGGACGCCCAAAACGCTCGCTTCACCGCGAAACGGACTCGGCTGGACTCGTTACTATCTACCTTGTGGAACCATGTGGTTCACAGATGCTGCGATCCGGTGCAGCTCCGCACTTCCACACGAATAGGAGCGAACAGATGACCGACAATCAGCATGAAGCAAGCGACAGCATTGACCTGCACATTAAGGGAAGAGCCGAGGCGGCACGGGAGCGTCTCAGCAAGTTCCTCGACGGCGACCGTAATTCCTAACCCCGCCCCTTCTTAAGGCACGGCCCGCCGCGTCCACGCATCTCGTCCGGTAACATTTGGAGCGAGAGCGGGAGCGCGGCGGATGTGTTACTCGGCGCCGCCCCCTATGGGGGGAACACGCGTCTGTCGTTAGCGTATATGCCGCTTCGGATTTTTGCGCCGAAAGCGACCGCCGTTAGGAGCCAGCACCGCGCGCACGGCCTTCAAACTCAACGCGCTGTCGATCCATGGAGCGGTTTGGCAGAGGGAGGCAAACCTGTCTCGTCTGTCGCCCAAGCCCTTTGCGATCTCCGCAAATGGATAAGCGCCCATTCCATGGTCAAGCCGCACAGTTGAGATCATGTGGTCTCGGACAGGCACGGTTTCGCCGTGAATGCCCAGGTAGTACCGAAACCCGCTCATAGCACGCCCGCGATTGCATACTGATTGCGTCCGCGTCTGGCACGCTGTCTCCGCTTTTCTCGTCTGGCCTCGGCCTTCTGCCTCTCGCGGTAATCCGCGAGAACTTTCGGGTCGATTGGCCGTTCTGTGAATACCGCGTCCCTAACCTCGGGACTGAGCGCCTCGGGGTTATCGGACCCGTGCTCAAGCAGCTCCATCCGTATCCTGCTGTCGAGGGACGGGCCGTTGCGACGGCGTGCCGCGGTGGCGGCGTTATCGCAGGCCTTGCAGCTAGACCGCCGGGGACCGGTGGGGTCCGCAGCGCGGCGAAAGTAGAAGCGATCAAGCGGCTTCGTCTCTTGGCACTTGGTGCAGCGCTTCTCTTGAAGCACGGGGGCTGAGCCACTTGAGTGGGCTTGGCAAATATCGTTCTTCATGCTGCCCCCACGCCAGCAAAACGCTGGCAAAAAGGAATGTGCAGGGTGGCTTGGGGATTGACCCCAAAGGCGGCTCAGATTGTCTGAATATGCCAGCCTTTTAGGGTCTTTCTCAGGCCACAGCGGCGATTAGGAGCGCTGCCGGGGCATTGGCCGGAAAGGATAGAGCGGACAGACTGTGCAGGTACATGCGGCAACTTGCTGTCGCCATCCTCCAGCCTCTATCGGGTCGTATATGCAGTCTTTGCATTTCGCATCGATTGCGGCCTTGCGGGATGTCCGCGGGGCGCTCACGCATGGCCCCGTTGCCCTGTCAGGGCTTCAGGAGCGGTAGTGTCTTGCATAGAGGGTTTCCCTCGTCTGCGGAGACCAGTGCTTGGGCAGCGTGTATGTCGTCCCAAAGGGAAGCCTTGGGGTGCCGCAGGAGCGGCTGGTACAGGTCAACCATAGGTCGATCTCCGTGGTTTTCATTGGATTGTGGTCAGCCCACTCGGGCCGATTGAGTGACGCTTCGCTGCGTCAGCTCACTTGATTTCGTCTCTCGACATGCGGGCGTAGGCTTCAGCCCGCCTGTTGATCCGCGCATCGCGGTTTATCTCCGCGCTTCGCTTCTTGGCCTCAGCCTCTTCGGCTCTCTGGAGGTCAAGTCGGTGGAGCTGCGCTGCTGATTCAGCCAACGCCTTTCGGACCCGTTTCAGGCCTTCGATACCATAAGTGCCGTCTTCATTGACGAGAAGGCGTACCTGTCTCTCAATGTCGACGACTTGATCTGCGAAGTTCGCACGCTTGGTATCGCTCAACCAATAGATCGGCTCGGCGACAACCTCGCCAGTTTCCGGGTCTTCGGACTTCCGAACATCTTTTACTCGATCTATGTCTCGCTGAAGACTGTTGCGCTTCTCATAGAGGCCGCGAACTTGCATTGCGATGTTGGCTTGCTCCGTATGAAAGGGAAGCGAGTCTGGGCGTACGCCAGTGATAGACCGCAACGCACCTCGGCGCTCTTTCAGCACCTCTGCAACAATGTTGCTTTCGTGCTTTTCGCGCTCTTCGTGCGGCATGGTGGGCATCCGTTCGAGCCGCCTATAGACCTCTGCGCTTAGATCGCTAGGCAAACCGGAAGCCTTGAGTTTCATGGGGCGAGCTCCGCCTGGACCGCTCACATTGGCTTGCACGTCTTCAAGCGGGTCCATCTTCAAAATCTTCTCGGCGTAGAGCCGATGCTCATCTGGGATGCTCTCGTCATTGCTAGAGAGGCTGCCATAGTTGGCGACCGCGGCTCGCATGCCTGCTGCGCCGCCTTCGTCAGAGGGAGTTGTGTCGTTCATTTATATTCACAATCTGCGGGTAGGCCCCGACTGCTTGTGTGGGAGGGATGCAGCTCAGTGACGGGGAGTACTCCCAATCATCGTGCCGCGCGGGCTGGATATGGGCGCTGCCGATGAACTCGAGGGGGCCACTGAGGTGCAGCGGGCTGCACTCAAAATGATCCCGACCGTCGAGTTGCGACAAGTTTCCATCTCCGAAGGTCCGTCCTATTTCAGCAGTAGCTCCGTCTGCCTCTCCAAGACCGCTGTAAGAGCACGGAAGGGATCGAGGATTTCACTAGGGAGCGGCGTGCGGTCCCGCCCGTGGTCTGCGGGGGAGTATTTGCCCGTTTTTCGGGTCGGAGTTGCGCAGTTGGAGGTCTTTGAATTGAAGTGTCTCCGAAGGTGAGCCTAGTGGTTCTCCTTAGGTTCTCTTTCAGTGTGAGATGCTCTCACCCCCGAGGGTCCGTCCTAATTGCATACCCCGCGTGGGCGGCCTCTCAGAATGGGCGGCCTCTGCTTAGTTTGGCCACGTCTCCGGCTGGCCGTAAACACAAATGGGCCCGGTCCTGAGCGCTGAAAACCGCTCCTCAACCGTCTCCCAGTAAGCAGCGCCGCTCTCGTCGCCCCGTGCTTTAAGCGTAGACACACGGCCCGCGATGAATTCATGGCCATCGCCGCCGTGGTTCTTCTCGACCCAGAGCGCCACTCCCCAAAGCTCTTGGTCGCGGGTCATGGCTCAATCAATGGCAGCCGAAATGACTGAATGCGCTGTTATGCCGATCAGAAGCCAAAACAGGCAAACACCCAAGATAGCTGGAACATTGTATGTCGGGGCCGTCGTATCGTCCGACTCTCCTAGTTCCCTGAGCATGTCGTGTCCTTCCTACGGCTTGCGCCTGACAGACCAAACAATGGTCGATAGCGCAGTTAGTACCGCAGCAAAGGCGAAGATCAAAGTAGCGTCGAGAACAATCATGATACCTCCGAATCTTGGAGGTGCCTGATATTCACACATCGGGGGCTGTAGGACAGCAAAAACTCTCAACCCCAGCGCGGCCTATCGTCCCGGGAAATCAATACTCGGATAATCGATGAGGCCGATTAGTTCTCGACGTACCAGAGGCCATTCGGGTTGCTGAAAAGGCCAGCGTCTCAATGCCAAAAGTCAGGTGTCCGCTTTTGGGAGTGAGAGCGGACACGCGAAGACAGCGTTTGTTGGATTCAGTCCTTGCTTCTCGGAAACCACATGCGCCCAAGCAGTCCATCGCGTTTCACGAACTGATGATAGAGCGCTGCTCCCGCATGAAAGACGAATAGCGCTAGAATTAGTCTACCACCAATGCCGTGTGGGAAGCGCGGCTTGAAGTCCCAGAAGTCGGGCAATGCAGACTCCGAGCCACCAAAAATAATCGGACCTGCCCCTGACAGAACCATCATGCCAACGCCGCTTGCCGCCATCCCTAAAATCACAATGTAGAAGAGAAGGTGGACTGCTCGAGCCATACGATCTTGCCAGACAGGCATTGGCAGTGGGTCTGGCTTCTTGTCTGCGAAGAACCACCAGAGAATGCGCACTACCGTAAGCACGAGAACCGTCACGCCGAGCGGGATGTGAACCCTCAAAAACGCCGCCTTAGCTGCTGCATTCTCGGCATCACCTGCGTTGAAGCCAGAACCGATCAGCGCAATGATCAGGATTGCGGTGAGCCAGTGAATGGTGACGGCCGCATTGCCGTAGTGCGTTGCCGTGCTTTTTGAGGGCATTGTTCAGTTCCTGAATTTGATCAAATCGGGCTGATTGACCCGCGAGAGGCTCGCTGTGTCTTTAGGCAACGCAGTGTCCCGCGACCGCGAGCTTCTTGAAGAGATACGGCGATACGGTGGCGCTGTCGGGGTAGCGGGCAATGCGAGCCTGAAACTCCGGGTTCGTGAAGGCAGCCCGAAAGCTCTGTACACTCTCCCATACCGCATAGTTTAAGAAGGTAGGGCTGCCAGCGATTGCTTGGTGCATCTGAGTGGAGATATAGCCCGGCTGCGCTTTCATGAAATCAGCATCGTGAGTCCATGCCGCAATTAGCGCCTCTTCGTCAGCGGGATCGATTGTGAAGATGTTGATCAAGACAACAGACCCATCCTCATTGGTCTGGAGCTGGTCCATCAGGCTTACAGCGTCGTTTAGTTCCTTGAGATTTGGCATCTAGAATTCCTTAGTCTGTCTATTCAAGAATTGGGTTCTTCCGACCGTTCTCGAACGGTCTGCAGGAGGCTGAGCGCGCTACTGAGGTCTTGGACGGAAAGGCCTTCGGCCAGCGCATTGACCCATTCGACCTGCGCTTTGTTGACCTCTGCCATCACCTTTTCACCATCGTCGCTAATTGCGAAAAGTGGCGCTCTCTTGTGATCAATATTCGGCCTGCTTTCGACAAGGCCGACCTTTTCGAGATCGTTTATGATCCTCTGGACGCCTTGCCGTGCAAGGCCCATCCGCCGAGCAATCTGTGAGACAGTGAGCGCTTGCCCTTCTTCATCGATTGCACCGATGACCTGCCAGCGAGCGCTAGTTAGGCCATATGGCTTGGTGAGCTTATTGCCAACGCTGAGCATCTGCCCGTTGATCCGGAATATCTCCAGAATCAGGGCCGTAAGTGCTTCACCATTCTTGTCTCGAATCGCCATAGACAGCAAATAACCGGAATGACAATATATTGTCAATAAATGCGATCTGAGGGGGCGCTGTTCCTAGCGAAGCCTACCGGCTCACATCGTTCAACTCGGATGGGACAATGCCGTGAGGTCAGCAATCGGGTCGCTAGCGGACGTTCCGGATGCTCTTCGCTTACCTTCCGGGAAAGTCGATCCCCGGGTACTCAATCAGCTCTATTAGCTGCGCCTTCCGCAACAACGTAATACCCTCGGGATTGTAGAGGCCGTAGGTAATGTTCCGCTCGTGTCCTAGAACCTGCGCCCACTCGTTCTCCGGTACTCCGGCCCTCTCCATGATCTGGGTGACGTTCTTGCGGAACGAGTGGAATACCCGCGTCCGGTCGCTGAAACCCTTTCGGGCTTTGAAGGCGGAGAATGCCCTGCCCGCATCCGCGCCCGGTTTCTTACCGGGACCCTCTGGGTTGAACTTGGGCCACACTCGGTCCTGTGGCTCGCCTTCAAGCTCTGCCATCCACCGCAGCCGGAAATGCAAAGGCACCGCCCGATCTCCAGCCGGCGTCTTCGCGTCCCTAACATCTATGAAGTGGATTCCATCCTCTTGCTTGATCTGACCAAGCGTGAGGGAGGCAAGTTCGTCCAACCGCATGCCCGTATGAAGTGCTGCCACCATGAGTTCTGTTAAGTCATCACGCTTCGGTGGCGGGTCGAAAAGTGTTCGCAGCTCCTCCGCAGTCCACGGGAGGTACGGATGCTGGTTCACGCCAGCTTTGATACGCTGTTTGAAGCCTGCAAAGGGGTTTCGGCCATCGACAAGCTCGTGCTGATCTGCCCACTTCCAGAGAGCCGAAAGGGTGTCGATGTGGCGATTCATAGTCTGTGGCGAGAGGCCCTTGGCGTTCCCCCCGTGCTCCCGAATGATCTCCGACCATGTCATCGTTTGTGACTTGGGCGACCTGCCATAGTTGGGATTGAGGCGGCGCAGTTCGTCCATGAAGTCGGCGACCTCCGAACGCTTCACGTCTCTCAAAGGCTTGTCTCCAATGAAGCCCCCAAAGAGCCGGAAGGTAGCCTCCTTTTGAGGCCGCGTGTTTGATGCCTTCAGCCCGTATTGAGTGGCCCAGAGGTCAAGAAAACGCCCCGCCAATTCTGCGAACCCTGGCTCATATTCCCTGCGCCTCGGGACGGGTAGTCCCTGCCGATCACGCTTGGCGTCGTTGAGAGCTGCAAGACGAGCCTCGTCGGCTTCCGTAAGCCCCGGTCCCTCCCCTTTCTCTGCGAGCTTGTCGATCTCGAGATCGATGCCAATAACCTCAGGCTCTTCATCGACATCCATATCGGCGACGTAAGCACCTCCCGCCGCAGCACGCCGCCCGTCCTCATAGATACGCCGAAGGTCGCTAGGTGTATTTACTGGCGCAGGCTGCTGAGCCGCCCACTCTGAGCGCAGCCCTGCCTCCCAGACTTCCGCTTCGGCTTTGGCAGAGGGTCTGTCGAGAGCTTTAAGGGTCCGGTAGAGGTGCTCCCGGCTATCGTACTGGTCCCTAAGGGCCGCCGGGATACGAACCTTCGCGCGCCACTTGTTGCCTCGGTTTTGGAGTGAAGCCATGCCTTCTCCGATTCTCTGTGTGCCAGCTTTGTGGGCCAAGTTTGTGGTCCGCTAATGGCTGATTTACAAGAGAATATAGGAGTTCCATGGGGATAACATGCGTCCAACTTTAGCCCCTGCCACCCCAGCCACTATTTCCCTAAATCGACGTCCTTCGGATCGCGCGTAGCGAGGATAAAGCCGGTCACGCTGGCAAGGCTCGTGCCCAGCACAACCAGCGCTGCGCCCACTGCACCAAACCAGTCGATCAGCCACGGCAGAGCAATCAGACCCGCCGCGAGCGGAATGCCGCGCAGCAGGAAGTTACGGATCGCATGGCCACGCGCGACGAGCAGTGCTTCGAGGCTTGCTCCGGCCAGCTCTATCGAAGCGGCTCCCGCCAGCACAATCATCGGCACGAAGGCCGCGAGATACTCGCGGCCGGCAATGGCGGTGATGATCCACTCACCCGCCAGCATGCCGAAACCGACGACGATGATCCCGGAGAAGATCGCAATCTTCGTGAGTTTCGCGGTGAGCGCCTTCGCCACATCAGGGTTGCGCACCAGTTCGGGATAGACCGCCTTCAGCAGCGCCTGAGCGAGCTTCAGCAGCCCGTCTCCCAGCTGGTTCGCCACGCGGTATACACCGGCCAGCGCAGCACCACCGAATATGCCGGTGAGCACGACCAGAAGCTGCCGGCTGGCGATGGAGAGCATGCCGGTCAGGCTGGTACCGATGGCAAAGCTCCAGACCTTCTCGCCGCGTGCCTTTGCCTCGCGCGGAAGGCGGATCAGGCTATAGCGCTGCCAGTGGATCGGCTCGGTCCGTGCGGCGAGCCACCAGTAGATCGCAGCGGTGGCGACTTCTGCAGCGCCCCACACGATCAGGAAGCTCTGGATGCTCGGCTTCACAAACACGACGACGCCCGCGCCGACCGCACGCACGATACTCGTCGTGGCATCGGCAAATGCTGCACGGTCATACCGGTCATGCAATCGCAGTAAGCCCGTTGGCGTCGAGCGGATGGAAAGCAGCGAGGCGAGAGTGAACAGATAGGTGGGCACCACCATCTTGTCCGGAAGCAGCAGCACCTCGTGAAAGTTGAACAGGATCAGCGCGGATAGGATCGCGCCAACGACAATAGTCATGGAATCCAACGCGAGGGCAAACCCGGTCGCAGTCTTGCGGCCATCATCCTCCTGCCCCCATCGGATAATGCTCTGCCAGGTCTGGAAGCTGCAAAAGCCGACCACCAGCTGCGCGAAGGTGAACGCGATGACGAAAATGCCAAAGCGTTCAGGCCCCAGTTCGCGCGTCGCAATCGCCAGGTAGACGAGGCTGAGCACGGCGTTGATCGCCTTGGCGCCCATCAGCCAGCCGGTATTGGTCAATGCGCGCCGTATCATGATTGTGCCCTGCCTCAGCCCCGCATCAATTGCAAAGTGCTACTCGCTTTGTTCGAGCGCTGGCTGGGGATTATGCGGAGTGAGGATCAGCTCGCCTTGCTCGATGCGCACCGATGCGAGACGACTCAAGAGGTTCATACCGATGACATTGGTCTGCCCGAGCCCGGGCGCGATCACCGCATCCAGACCCCGCGCGGCAACATTGCCGAAGCGCATTTCATCGATGTTCGTCATATGGGCCGAGACGGTCCCATTGGCGGTCTGCAAGCGCACAGGAACGCCGGTGTTCTGCTTTTCCAGTCCCGCCGCAGCGGCGGTCGTTTCAGACACTGCAGTGAGCGTAGCACCGGTATCGACCAGGAAAGCAGCACGGTGGCCGTTCACCTCAGCCTCCAGCCAATAGTGCCCATCCACATGCAGCGGGATGCGTGTTTCCTCGCCTTCGACGACCTGCTCGGGCAAGCCTAGCTCGGGCAGTGCGACCGAGAAGCGCGGGTCGAGACGCGAGACCTGCAGGATGACGAGTACGAGGACGGCAACGAGCGTCAATGTGCTGCCCAGCCGCAACAAGCGGCCGATGGCGGGACTACGCCGGATCACAAAAGACCCGATGACGCCCATAACCATCGCTGCGACTGCCGCCATTAGCAGCGTGGATTTCGAAATCTCGCGGATCGAAAGTGCCAGTTGGTCAAAGACGGGAGCGAGGTCCATGCAACCCTATATAGCGAACGTGGCCGGATTTGCGATGCGGCCAGTTACGGAGCGCTCCGTTTGATCGTCGCCTTTGCGAGGACCAGCGAGAAGCGCTCTTGTTCGTCGGTCCAGCGCGCGACGGGGGTCCAGTGGCCTGCTAGCAGCAGCATATTGCCGCTGCGCTTGCCGAATTTGTGGCTGTTCTCTGTGTGGATGCTTTCACCGGCGGCCATAGTGAAGCGCTCTCCCGATACGGTGAACTGCACATCCTCGGTTGCCACCAGATGCATCTCGATCCGTGCGAACGTGTCTGACCAGCGGGCTTCGTGGCGGAAGCTTTGGACCGGGATGTCACCGCCCAGTTCGCGATTGATGCGGGTGAGCAGGTTGAGGTTGAAGTCTGCGGTGACCCCTGCGGCATCGTCGTAGGCTGCTTCCAGCACCTTGCGGCTCTTGATCAGGTCCATGCCAATCAGCAGCAGCGCCTCGTCACCCAGCGTTTCGCGCATACTGCGCAGCAGGTCGGTCGCAGTGCGTGGCACCATGTTGCCGATGGTGGAGCCGGGAAAGAAACCGAGCTTTGGCATGTCCACCACGGCATCGGGCAGGTCGACACGCTTGGTGAAATCGGCCTCCACCGGATGCACTGGCAAGCCGGGGAACTTGGCCGAAAGGTCCGCTGCGGCGGCGCGCAGGAATTCACCCGAGATGTCAAGCGGCACGTAAGCGCCGGGCTCGATAGCTGAGAGCAGGAGCGGCGTTTTGACCGAGGAGCCCGAACCGAACTCCACCACCGCACGGCCCGCACCGATCATCTCGGCAAATTCGCCACCGCGTGAACGCAGGATCTCTGTCTCCGCACGGGTGGGATAATACTCCTCTACCTGCGTGATGTCCTCGAACAGCTGCGATCCGCGCTCGTCATAGAACCAGCGCGCAGGCACAGCCTTTTGCGCCTGCTTCAGGCCCGCCAGAACATCCGCGCGAAAGGCACGGTCGACCCCGTCCTCGTCCAGATCGACAAGGCGTGTATCGCTGGTGTTACTCATCAAATATCCTTGGCGAGACGCAGTCCGGTGAACTGCCAGCGCTGTTGGGGGTAGAAGAAATTGCGGTAGCTGGCGCGCGAGTGGCCCCGCACCGTGGCGCAGCTTGCGCCCTTGAGCACCCACTGCCCGGCCATGAACTTTCCGTTGTATTCGCCGACCGCGCCCTCTGCCGGAGCGAAGCGCGGATAGGGGAGATAGGCTGAGCGAGTGAATTGCCAGACATCACCGAACAGGCTTTGTGAGCCTTGCGGTGACGGTGCTACTGCCCTGTCCAGCTGATTGCCACCGCTTGCATCGCTACCCTGCGCCACGGCTTCCCATTCGAACTCGGTCGGCAATCTGGCCCCTGCCCATGTGGCAAAGGCATCCGCTTCGTAATACGAGATATGCGCAACGGGCGCGTCAGGATCGCGAGCCTGCCACCCGGTGTGGGTGAAGTGCTCGTCATCACGCCAATAGAGAGGCGCGGTAATGTTACAGCGGCTCAGCCATGCCCATGCATCGGACAGCCACAACCGATAATCGGAATACCCGCCATCCGCAATGAACTCGGCCCACTCGCGATTGGTCACCAACGGGCTAGCAAGCGCAAAGGGTTCGAGCAGCACGCGATGCGCCGGGCCTTCATTGTCGAAGCCAAAGCCATCACCCTGATGCCCGATCATGGCTACGCCACCGGGATACTCGGTCCAGCTATCGGGTTGTGGCTCCGCTGGCACAGGCACCTCGCTCCACATGGCCGGGTCCAGCGGATTCTTGCTGAAGGCGTGTTTGATATCGGTCAGCAACAGTTCGATATGCTGCTGTTCATGCGCAATGCCGAGCGCGATCAGGTCCGCACATTCGGGCTGGTCGAACAGTTGTTCCATCGCCGCGTCCACCGCGTGCCGCCAATCCAGTACGTCGGTGAGCGTCGGGCGGCTTATGAGGCCGCGTTTGCCGCGCAGAATGCGCTCACCCTCGGCTTCGTAATAAGAGTTGAACAGGAACGGATATCGCTCGTTAAAGAGCGAGTACCCCTGCACATGGTCGCGCAGCAGAAAAGTTTCCCAGAACCACGTCGTATGCGCAGCATGCCATTTGGCGGGCGAGGCATCTTCCATCGATTGAATCGTCGCATCCGCCTCGCTCAGCAGTTCCAGCAGGCTTTCGGTCAGCGTGCGGGTATGCCGGTATTGCGCAGCAAGACCGCCGTCATGGGCAGTCGAATGTTCGCTGGGGGACGCTCCGGGCAACAGGTCTTTCCGTAAGGCTGGCTGGACAGTGAGATGACAACATGGGGCAGAGCGTCACGGATTGAAACCCTTGAGATGCAAATGCTTGTCGCATCAGCTTCAGGCTGCGCGGCGCACCTGGTTGCGGCCACCTTCCTTCGCTTCGTAAAGCGCTGCATCCGCGCGAGCGAGCATTTCATCACCATCATCGCCTTTGGCAAATTGCGAAAGACCGATGCTGATGGTCACGTTGGGCAGCGCAGAACCTTCAATGCCGCGTTCGACCGATAAGCGAAGACGTTCCGCCAGGGCATTCGCTCCGCGACTGTCGATGCCCGGCAGCAGCCACACGAATTCCTCTCCGCCGATGCGGCCGACCAGATCGCCTTGCCGCGCCTGACGCCGCGCAAGTTCTGCAACTTGCACGATAACTTCGTCGCCCGTCTGGTGACCGTGCCGGTCATTGATGGCTTTGAAGAAGTCGATATCGAACATGATCGCGGTGAGCGGCGTGCCGTGCTTGCTCGCGACGTCCACCATGCTTTCCAGCCGCGCAAAAGTGCATCGCCTGTTGGGCAGGCTGGTGAGCGGATCGGTGTTGGCGAGCTGCTGTGCCTCTGCGGCCAATCGCACCGCCCTCCCCCGCGCCAGATCGAGCGCCTGTTCGCGGTGCACCTGCTCGGTCACGTCCATCGCGATGCCGAACAGCGCGATGCGGCGGTCGGCCATATCGAATTCGTTGAGCACCGAAATGCGCAGGATCCGTTCGGGCGACCGCGGGGGTTTGACTTTGTAATCAAAGGTGAAGGGTTCGCGTTCATGGCGATTTCGGGAAAGCTGCGTCATCAACTCGCGCCCGTTGTCGGGCAGCAGATGTCGGATATCGCCCGGATCGGGGGAAAGATCGGCGGGCAGGCCGTTCATCTGCAGCATGCGCTGCGACCATTCCTGCTCTCCGGTGACCAGATCCATGCGCCAGCGCCCGATACCCGCCATCTGTTCGGCCAGGTCGAGCAGCATCAGGTTTTCATGCATACCGGCATTGCGCCGGATCAGTTCAAACTGCAGCTCATCTCGCTTCATCAGCATCGATGAAATGGGTAGCGCGGTGGCGAGAAGCGTCACCAGCCAGCTCTGGATCAGCAAGACGCCCTCGGCACGCGTGACGGCGATGAACGAAACCGGATTCTCTCCACCCAGGCTGAGCATTGTGGCCACTGCGACATAGCTGAGCAGAGTGAAATGGATGGCGGCATTGCCATACCGCACTGCCATCCACACCATCGCAGCGACCAGCAGCGGCATGAGCGAAACGCCTTCGAGTGTCAGCGCGAGCAAACAGAGCGCTGCACAACCGATCAGGCCGAGGGTGAGATCGCGGTCGAGAAACACTTCGGCTCCTGCTCGCGCCCGACTGATCACGCTCCCGGCGTGCAGAAGAATGGGTGTAATAATCAGAATGCTGATAATGTTCGCGAGGAACCACCAGGCAAATTCGGCGAGCGCCTGATCTGCGCGAAACGGCAGAGCAATCAGCGCACCGATCAGGCAGCTCACCGCTGCAGCGCCAAGCAGGCCCGCCACATCGCGAATGCCGCGCGGCTGCGCTGTACGGCTCCCCAGAACCCGCAGGCTCAGGGTTGCGCAGACAACCGCCTGGACAAGGTTGGAAAGGGTATAAGCCGATCCGGACAAGGCCTCCCCACCCATCACAAGCGAGGTGCCGAGCATGAAAGCGAACAGTGTTCCAGAAAGGAGTAGCCAGTCTTTGCGGGGGGCGTAACGATAGGCGGCAACCGCCACGCCGCTCGGCGCCCAGATAAGCAGCGCAGCACCCAGCCCGTCGCGCAAGGCGAGGCTGCCGACCGCCAGCAGTGCCCAGAGGCAGCCGAACAGCAGCGGCGTACGCAGGTTGCGCCAGATCGCCGGAGATGGTCCCCAATCGTTCATAGATCGGGGTGCTACCGCACATAGGTAAGATCGCGCTCTCGGGCGACCTAAGTGGAACTGCCTACAACCCCGCCACCATTCCGGTGGGCATTACTCAGGCTGCCGCGCGGCCGCTTTCACCAAGTTCCAGGTTGAGCATTTCTGCCAGCAGGAAGGCCAGTTCCAGCGATTGCGCGGCGTTGAGGCGCGGATCGCAATGCGTGTGATAGCGATCGTTCAGCCCTTCATCGGTGATCGCCACCGCGCCGCCGGTGCATTCGGTCACATCCTGCCCGGTCATTTCCAGATGGATGCCGCCCGCATGGGTGCCCTCTGCCCGATGGACGGCGAAGAATCCGCGCACTTCGGCAAGGATGCGTTCAAATGGTCGCGTCTTGTAGCCGCTATCCGCCTTGATGACATTGCCGTGCATCGGATCGCAACTCCACACCACCGGCTGGCCTTCACGCGTTACCGCGCGCACCAGCGGCGGCAGGCCCTTTTCCACCTTGTCGTGCCCGAAGCGGCTTATCAGCGTGATGCGGCCCGGATCGCGCGAGGGATTGAGCACATCGAGCAACTTCAAAAGCACATCGGAATCGAGGCTCGGCCCGCACTTGATGCCGATAGGGTTGTTCACCCCGCGCAGGAATTCGACATGCGCGCTGTCTTCAAAGCGGGTACGATCACCGATCCACAGGAAGTGGGCGGAGGTGTCATACCACTCACCCGTCAGCGAATCCTGCCGCGCCATCGCCTGTTCGTAAGGCAGCAGCAGCGCCTCATGACTGGTGTAGAAGCTGGTGCCCTTCAGGTGCGGATCGTCGATAATGTCGACGCCGCAAGCTTCCATGAAATCAAGCGCTTCGCCGATACGGTTGGCGATATCCTGATACTTATCCGCCCACGGGCTGCGGCCCATGAAATCGAGCGTCCACTTCTGCACTTCGCGCAGGTTCGCATAGCCGCCACCGGCGAACGCACGTAGCAGATTGAGCGTCGCGGCGGACTGATTGTACGCCTTCACCATCCGCTGCGGATCGTTGACGCGGCTTTCGGGCGAGAATTCGATCCCGTTGACGTTGTCTCCGAAGTAGCTCGGCAGCGTCAGATCACCTTGTGTTTCGGTATCCGAGCTGCGCGGCTTGGCGAATTGCCCCGCCATCCGCCCAAGCTTCACAACCGGTAGCTTGCTGGCAAAGGTCAGCACCGCTGCCATCTGCAGGATCACGCGGAAGGTATCGCGGATATTGTTAGGCGAAAACTCGGCAAAGCTCTCTGCACAGTCACCGCCTTGCAGCAAGAACGATTGTCCCATGGCCACACGGCCCAGATCCTCGCGCAGGCGGCGCGCTTCCCCGGCAAAGACGAGCGGCGGGAACCCGGCAAGCGTGCGCGTCGCATCGCTCAGCGCATCGGCGTCCTCATAGTGCGGCAGGTGCTTCGCGGTGAAGCGCGTCTGCTGCCAGCTATCGGGTGTCCAGTTCTGTGCCACGGTCAAATTCAATCCAGTATCAGCCCGTCCCCGGCGGGAAACTTCAACTCGTTATGCGGGGAAGATTGGCACAACTACCGTTCCACGCAAGGTGGTGCAAAGGTTACTTGCGAAATCTTATCTGCTTCGCCGGGAAGAAGACCTTGGCGTCTTACCGACCGCTGGCTGCCGGAGCAGAGCTTGCGCCCGCCTCCGGCATGACCTGCAAGCGGAAGCCCGGCCCGGTCAGATACCGCTGCGCCAGACTGCGCATTTCCTCCACCGTCGCCTCGTCATAGTCGCGGTAGATCGACGGCAGATAGATCAGGCGGTTGCGGTCGAAACCGGCACCTTGCACCTGGTTGAGCCAGAAGGTGTGCCCGGTCTGCGCACGGTTGAGATACTGGCGCGCGGGTTCAACCGCACGCTCCAGCTCGTCCGCGGTCGGGCCATTGGTCGCCAGGTCCTGTGCCTGTGCTTCGGCTTCAGCGAAGAAGGCGGGCAGGATCGCGGGGGCCATCTGCACCAGCGCAAAGATCACCCCGCCGTTGTTGGTATCAAGCGGCCAGTTGCTTGCCACGAACGGCGAATAGGCGGCCCCTGCGCGTTCACGCAGGCCATCGAGCAGACGATTGGAGAATATCTGTGCGAGCAGATCGAGCTTGCGGCTCTGCACTATGCCTGCCGAACCACCGCCGGTTTCCCATGCGATCACACCGGCTGCCTGATCGGCATCGCCGCCGTGGGTTAGCGTAGTGGGTGTACGGCCGCCTTCAGGGAAGCTGCGCCCACGGCTGGCAACGTCACGCGGCAGCGGTTGGCGCGGTTCGAGCGCGCCGAAAGTGCGGCCAAGCGCACGCACCGTTGCGTCGGGATCGATATCGCCGAACACCGCCACTTCGATCTGGCCTTGCGCCAGCAGGCGTTCCCATGTTGCGCGGAAGCCTTCTGGCGTTGCAGCGCGCATCTGTTCGGGCGTCGGTGTAATGAAGCGCGGATCGCGGTTGTTGAGCAACCAGTCGAGATCGCGATTGAGCACGCCGTTCGGATCGCGGCCATAGCTGTCGTAGGCGATCAGCGCGGATGCCTGTGCGCGTTCGAACGGTGCCGGGTCCCAGCTTGGCATCGCGAGCAATCCGGCGAAGAGGTAGAGCTGTGCCTCCAGGTCTTCGCGGCGGGTCAGTCCTTCGAACACGAACACGCCATCTTCGATGCTGAAATCGAAACTGACCTTCAGTTGCGCAGCGAGATTGTCGAGATCATTCTGGTCAAGCTCTCCGATGCCGGAATTGATGAGCGCGATCGGGGCGAGTGTCGCGTAGGCCGCCTCGTCATCCTCGATCCCGCGCCAGCCTGCTCCGAAACGCACACGCACGGTCACACGGCCCGGTTCATTGGTGCGCTGCATGGTGAGCGCACGAACGCCGTTCTCGAACGTCAGTTGCTCGATATCAAGGATACCGATCGGCTGGCGATTGACCACCGTTGCGGGTTCGCCAATCGGCGGAAGGTCGGCAAAATTGATCGCCTCGCGGTTATCGCGTGCCAGGCCATTCGCGATGGCAGACGTCTCGAGCGCGGCGCGCAGTTCCATCTCGGTCGCCTCGCCCGGTGCAGGCGTCATCAGCACAGCGCGGATCACATCGCCTTCAAACAGGCGTTGCGTCGCGGCAAGCACGTCGTCCGGCGTGAAGCGCGGGGCGATGGAGCGAAACACTTCAAGGAAGGTCTCAGGGCTCGCAATGGCTTCTCGGATGTCGACAGCGCCGACAACCTGATCGGCCAGCGAAGAGCCTGCCTGGATGCGCGACTGTTCAACCATGTCGACGAAGGCGACATCGAAGCGCGACACGGCCTGGTTTATCTCGGCTTGAGAGGGCGGCTCGGCCAGCGCATCGGCGATAACGCTGCGCACATCGGCGAGCGCGGGTTCCCAATCTTCGGTCAGCGGAGCGTAGGTTACGAAAGTCGCGTCGGCCGAACGGCTGATCTTCTCCCGCCCGATACCGGCAAACAGAAACGATCCGCCTGAGCGTGCGCGGTTTTCAAGGCGGCGGTTTACGACCTCTGCCGCCACATCCATCAGCAAGTTGCCGCGATTGTATTCAAGGTTGTCGACCACTTCGACCCACGGACGCATGATCGCGTAGGTGAGCGCACGCGGCTGGCCGGCCTCCACGATCACGTCGACTTCGCCGACTGGATTTTCGGGATCGGCACCTGCGGGCGCCACCGGATCACCGAAGTCTGGCGCCGGGGTCAGCGGACCCGAGCCCTGCCAGTCGCGGAAATGGCGCTCTACCGTGGCGGCGAGAACCTGCGGGTCGGCATCGCCAACCAGCACTACAACGGCGTTTTCCGGGCGATACCAACGGGTGTGAAACGCCTGTACTGCTGCAGCGGTTGCACCTTCAAGCGTTTCAACTGTGCCGATCGGGCTGCGTTCGGCAAGTCGTTGTCCGGCGAACAAGGTCGCGGTTGTACGTTCCGCCACGCGGCGTTGCGGACCTGCCTGCTCGCGGCGCTCCGAGAGCACAATCGGCACGTCCTGTGCCAAGTTCTCTTCAGAGAGGATGGGCGCAATCACCATGCCTGCAAAACGCCGTACGCTGTCATCCAGCGTTTCACGGTTCGCATTGGGCAGGTTGAGGTTATAGGTCGTCGCGGTCGGGCTGGTCGTCGCGTTGGTATCGAAACCAAAGCTTGCTCCAAGACGCTGGAAATGGGGGATTGCCTCGCCCGGGCCGAAGGTCGCGCTCTCGCGGAAAATCATATGTTCGAGCAGGTGGGCAAAGCCGCGCTCGCTGTCTTCCTCGTGCAATGAGCCCGCGTCGATCCGGACGCGCAGGCTGGCCTGACATGGCGGCACACCGTTCTGACGTACGGCATAGCGCACGCCATTGGGCATTTCACCGAACAGCCATTCCTCGTCCACCGGGATATCCGTGCCGCGATAGATCCACGGATCATCCGGCCGGGCATATTCCGGGGTATCCTCGGCAGTCGCTTGTATTGTGCAAAATTGCGCCAGTGCGGGCAGCGGAGCCGCCAGTGAAGAGACGATGGCGACGGGCAGAAAGGCGCGAACCGCGCGAGCAATAAAGGTCATGGGGCCCCATTAGCTGGCCAAGGAATGAAGGTCCGGTGAATAGGCGTGAAGAATTGCTCGCGCCACCCCCGCCTTTTTCTGTCCTTGCCGCACGACCTGCCCGATCCTACATTCACAGCCATGTTTATCGAGACCGAAACAACGCCCAACCCGTCCACGCTGAAGTTCCTTCCCGGGCGGGAAGTGATGAAGAGCGGCACCCGCGATTTTGCGACGCCCGAAGATGCCGAGGCCAGCCCGTTGGCGCAGGCGCTGTTCGATACGGGCGAAGTGACCGGCGTGTTCTTCGGCGCAGATTTTGTCTCGGTCACCGCAGCACCCGGTGTTTCATGGAGCGACCTGAAACCGCAGGTTGTCGCCGTCCTGCTCGACCACTTCGTGTCCGAAGCGCCGCTGTTTGCAGGTGGCGATGCCAGCGGATTTGCCGTCCCGCCGGAAGATGACGCCAGCGACATGGGCAATGACGAGGGCACCGAAGATATCGTTGCCCAGATCAACGAACTCATCGAAACCCGCGTCCGCCCGGCGGTTGCGAGCGATGGCGGGGACATAAGGTATCGGGGTTTTCGCGAAGGCGTGGTCTACCTGCAGATGCAGGGGGCCTGCTCGGGCTGCCCAAGTTCGACCGCAACGCTCAAGCACGGCATCGAAGGCCTGCTGAAGCACTACGTTCCCGAGGTGAAGGAAGTCCGCGCAGCCTGATCGCGCTACCGGCCGAGAACAATATCACCGCCCCCGCGTTAAGACGGGCGAACACAGTTACATCATCCACGTCCTCTCCCGAAAGGGTCCTCATGTCCGATACGCTCTCCGATTCCGCACTCGATCTCATTTTCCGCAATGCCCGCAGTTACAACGGCTGGCTCGACAAGGATGTGACCGAGGCAGACATTCAAGCGATCTATGACCTGATGAAAATGGGGCCTACATCGGCCAACCAGCAGCCGGGACGCTTTGTGTGGGTCCGCTCGGATGAAGCCAAAGCCAAGCTCGCCGACTGCGCGATGGAAGGAAACAAGGAGAAGATCCTTGCCGCACCCGCTACCGTGATTATCGGATATGATCTCGATTTCCACGAGCAGCTGCCGTGGCTGTTCCCGCACACCGACGCGAAGAGCTGGTTCGAAGGTGACGAGGCCGCACGGAAGGAAAGCGCCTTCCGCAACTCGGTTCTGCAGGGCGCCTATCTGATGATTGCGGCGCGGGCGCTGGGCTTCGATTGCGGCCCGATGTCCGGCTTTGATCAGGACAAGACCACTGCCGAATTCTTCGCTGACCAGCCGCGCTATCGCGCCGATTGGATCTGCTCGATCGGCTATGGCGATCCGGAATCGATCTTCGACCGCAGCCCACGCCCGGAATTTGATACCTTCAACAAAGTCGTCTGATCCGCCAAAGAAGAGGCGTGAAGACTTTAGCGATAGAATGCGCGACCGAGGCTTGCTCGGCAGCGCTGTTTAACGGGTCGAGCCTGCTCGACGGCCGGTACGAAGTGCTGGGCCGCGGACACGCAGAACGGCTCGTGCCGATGATCGCCGAACTGCCCGACAAGGGCCGCGCGGA
Source organism: Aurantiacibacter sp. D1-12 (assembly GCF_028858515.1). Classification (GTDB taxonomy): domain Bacteria; phylum Pseudomonadota; class Alphaproteobacteria; order Sphingomonadales; family Sphingomonadaceae; genus Alteraurantiacibacter. The sequence continues at coordinate 466,695 of NZ_JAPJZJ010000003.1, read as the reverse complement.
CCGCATTCTCGTTTCGCTCGGCCCCGGCAGTTTCACCGGCGTGCGGATCGGGCTTGCAACTGCGCGCGCGTTGGGCCTTGCCTGGGGTGCAGAAGTGCTCGGCTATCCCACCTTGTCGCTGGTCGCGGCGCGCACCTGGCAACCCACACCGCGCCCCGTCACCGTTTGCATGAATGGCGGGCATGGCGAATGGTTTGTGCAGAACTTTGCCAATGGCACACAGGTCGATGGCGAAGTTCGCTCGCTTGCGCCGGAAGAGGCCGCCAGGTTCGCACAACACAAAGTGATCGCCGGCAATCGTGCGAACGAGCTGGCAGAGCTGATTGGCGGCGACACAATGGCGCTCAACATGCTGCCCGATGCGCGCAAGGCGTATATGTTGCACGAGACCCGGCTGACCACCGGTCTCACCCCGATCTATGGCCGCGCGCCCGATGCCAAGAAACCCGGTGAGTCATGAGGGGTGAAGCCTGATGGACGATCCTGTCGATGCGATCATGGCGGTGATGCAAGAAGCATTCGACCACTCGTTTGGCGAGGCCTGGACGCGGCGGCAGGTGAGCGATGCGCTCACCACGCCCAACACGCATTACGTTCTCAGCGGCCGAAGCGGGGAAGAGCCTGTTGACGCTGGCAAGACATCGGGTTTCACGCTCTCGCGCAGCGCGGCAGACGAAGAAGAATTGCTGCTGATCGCCGTTAGGCCCGATTTTCGCGGGCAAGGCGTGGGCAAGCAGCTGATGCGAGACTTCCTTTCCGCCGCAAAGGCGCGGGGCACGGCGCGGGTGTTTCTGGAAATGCGTGCGGGCAATCCTGCCGAGCACCTCTATCGCCAGTTCGGGTTTGAGCAGGTCGGCCTTCGCAAGGGCTATTATCGCGGCGCTGTTGGTGGCCCGATCGACGCGATTACTTTCGCCTGCACGCTCTCTTAAATCGCGACCAAATAATTCATCGTGCAATTACAATGGCCGAAACACGTGCGCCTTCAATTTGCCAGAATTGCCGGTTGTGACCATCACGTGATTGCGCCAAGGCACGGCCACCAAGGCGGCGCGATGGACGATGCTGCCACCCTTCTCGGGCTCGCAAAATAGAGGCACCAATGAATACCAATGATAATGGCGATAATGAACTGCTGATCGAACTGACGGCGGATATCGTCACCGCGCATGTCGCCAACAACAATGTGGAGGTCGACGACGTCCCCACCCTGATCGAGAATGTCTACGGCGCATTGTCCGGTCTCGGCCAGAAGACCACAGAGCAGGAACGGCCCGAACCCGCCGTTTCGATCCGCGCTTCGGTAAAGCAGGATCATGTCGTTTGCCTGGAAGACGGCAAGAAGATGAAGATGCTGAAGCGCCACCTGATGACCGACCACGGCATGACGCCCGAAGAATACCGCGAGCGCTGGAACCTGCCCGCCGATTATCCGCTGGTCGCGCCGGCCTATGCCGAGAAGCGCCGCCAGCTGGCAAAGAAGATCGGCCTGGGGCGCAAGCCGGGTGAAAGCCCCAAGAAAAAGAAGAAGTGATGGCCCTTTGATCGACATGGTCGATTGAATTGTCCCGAAGTTTAGCTCGGGAGGATGCTTGAGTGAAACGCCTCGCCACCCTATGGCAGCGAGGCGTTTCCCGTTTCAGGGATTGAATTTCAGCCAAGGCAGGCCAAAACTAAAGCGATGATCGATCTCGAAGCTCTTTGTGCAGAACGCGGTTTGCGGATCACCGACCAGCGTCGCGTGATCGCCAAGGTCCTGTCCGAGAGCGACGATCACCCTGATGTCGAAAAGGTACACGAACGCGCATCCGCGGTTGATCCGGGTATCTCCATCGCCACAGTCTATCGCACGGTGCGCCTGTTCGAAGAAGCCGGCATTCTAGACCGGCACGATTTCGGCGATGGTCGCGCCCGCTATGAAGCTGCTCCCGAGGCGCATCACGATCATCTGATCGATGTGGAAACGGGCAAGGTCGTTGAGTTCGTCGACCCCGAATTGGAAGCACTGCAACGCCAGATCGCCGAAAAGCTGGGATACCGCCTGGTCGACCACCGCATGGAGCTCTACGCTGTCCGTCTGGACCGCGAAGAAAAGAGCTGAGCCCAGCCTGATGGCTCCTACCGTCACCTATCCCGAACTGCGGATTTCCCCGCTGGGGTACATGCTGATCATCTTTCGCATTCTGCTGATGCTGATGCTGGTACTGATATGCGTCCCGCTCCATTACCTATGGAGGCTGCTGGGCCTCAGGCGCATGTGGCCGCGCGTTTTTTTGACTGGCATAAGCCTGGCCGCCGGGATCGACCTGAAACGCAAGGGCAAACGTGTGCCCAACGCACTGCTGCTTGCCAATCATGTCAGCTGGATGGACATCCCCGCGCTCTCGCATGCTGCCAATAGTGCCTTTGTCGCGCATGATGGGCTGGCGCAGTTTGGCCTGCTCAAATGGCTGTGCGACATGAACGACACGGTGTTCATCGCACGTCACAAACGCACCGATGTGAGCAACCAGGCCAATGATATCCGTGAGGCTATGTCGGGCGACGGTACGCTTACGCTGTTCCCCGAAGGCACGACCAGCGATGGCACCGCCAACCTGCTGCCGTTCAAGTCATCACTGCTCGGCGCGCTGGAGCCACTGCCCGTAGGCGCTGTGGTCCAGCCGGTTCTTCTCGAATACCACGACGCGCCCGATGTCAGCTGGGTGGGCGACGAACCCGGCCTCGACAACTTCAAGCGCATACTCTCTCGTGTGAAGCCGGTGCGGCTGACGGTGCATTTCCTCACGCCGCTTTCGGGTGAAGAGCTGACCAACCGCAAGACCATGACCGCCGCCGCGCAGAGGGCAGTGCGCGAGGCGATGCTTTAACTGCGCGCAATTTTGCCTTAAGGGCGCCCACATCATGAAACCGACTGACACTCCCAAGACCTACCGGGTCAAAAGCTTCGGCTGCCAGATGAACGTCTATGATGGCGAGCGGATGGGCGAATTGCTTGAGGCTAAGGGCATTACCCCTGCGGCCGAGGGCGAGGATGCTGACCTTGTGGTGCTCAACACCTGCCACATTCGCGAGAAGGCGACCGAGAAAGTCTATTCGGACATCGGCCGGATCCGGAAGTCGGGTCGCCAACACGGCAAGGACCCGATGATTGCGGTCGCGGGCTGCGTGGCGCAGGCAGAGGGTGAGGAGATCATGAAGCGGTCTCCCGGCGTCGGCATGGTCGTCGGCCCGCAGGCGTACCACCGGCTGGGTGACATGGTGGACCGCGCCGCACGTGGTGAACGCACCACTGACACCGACATGCCCGAAAACGCGAAGTTCGATGCCTTGCCCGCACGTCGCCGTGTTTCTCCCACCTCCTTCCTCACCGTGCAGGAAGGGTGCGACAAGTTCTGCACCTATTGCGTGGTGCCCTACACCCGCGGTGCGGAAATCTCGCGACCTTACAGCGACCTGGTCGAGGAAGCGAAAAAGCTGGTTGATGCCGGAGCGCGCGAAATCACGCTGCTGGGCCAGAACGTCAACGCGTGGTCGGGTGAGGATGACAAGGGCCGCACGGTCGGCCTCGAAAGGCTGATCCATGCGCTCGCCGATCTGCCTGACCTGAAGCGTATCCGCTACACCACCAGCCATCCCAACGACATGACTGATGCGCTGATCGCCGCGCATGGCGAGGTCGACAAGCTGATGCCTTACCTGCACCTGCCCGTGCAGAGCGGCAGCGACCGCGTGCTCAAGGCCATGAACCGCAGCCACACGGCCGAAAGCTATCTCAAGCTGCTCGACCGCTTCCGCGAAGTGCGCCCTGATATCGCGCTCAGCGGTGATTTCATCGTCGGCTTTCCGGGTGAAACCGACGCCGAATTCGAAGACACGCTGCGCATCGTCGATGCCGTGCGCTATGCCTCCGCCTTCAGCTTCAAGTACTCGCCCCGCCCCGGCACTCCCGCCGCGAGCATGGACGACCAGATCCCGCTCGAAGTGATGGACGAGCGCCTGCAACGCCTGCAGGCCGCGCTGGGCCGCGACCAGCTCGCTTTCAACGAGGCGAGCGTGGGCAAGACCTGCGACGTATTGATCGAACGCAAGGGCCGTCGCCCGGGGCAGATGCTCGGCAAGTCGCCGTGGCTGCAATCGGTATTCTTCGATGCCGACCTACAGATCGGCGACATGGTCCGCGCGGAGCTGGTCCAAGCCGGCCCAAGCTCGCTGCAGGGCCGCGTGCTGGAAAGCGTTAGCGCCTAACCGTCACTCTCGTATTCGCGCAACACCGCCGCAGGGAGGCGGTTGGCTGCTGCGTTGGGCTGCAACCCATACAGTGCTCTGAGGTAGGCGCGGTCGAAGCGGGTCATCTCAGTCTCGCCTTCTTCGGCGATAAATGGCGAGGTGACCGAAGTCGGTCTGGTGAATTCGTGCCCGAACGGGACCAGTCCCGGTGCAAGCAGCCGCATCGTCGCGAAATCGCTGATCCGTTCGAGATCCATTCCCACTAGCCAATCCATATCGAGCACGACCACGCCGCTCTGGACCGCGGTACTGTGCGTGGCAGTCGATCTGGACGGGCGGGCCTGCGTGTTCACGCGCACATTCACGCTGAGCGGCGTGGCACTGCCGCCTGCGCCCGGCACAGTCGCACTGTGGGCAATCTGGTTACCCTGGGCAGAGCGATCTTCGAAGTTGTGCCAGACGAGCACCGGTTCGCCCTCACCCGCTTCATGCTCGACACGGCGGCGTTCGTCCGAGGTCAACAGCCAGGGTTGGCGCTCTTGCAGCAGGTCGAGTAGTTCGCCCGGCTCCGCCACAACGAATACGATGGCATTGGCCGTGCAGCCTTCCTCGCCCAGATCAATCTCTGCCTCTTCCGCGTTGGCCAACATTCTTGCACGAACGAAAGCATTCGACTGCGCGTTCATACCCGTCACGTGCAGACACAGCGGATCGAGATAGCGGTGGATCGGATCGGTATTGCCGCGTTCCTGCATGACCGCTCGCACCGCACCGCGAATGTCGCTGTCTTCGGGCAGATTGCCCGATACGATGATGGCATCCTGTTCGGGCGGGTCCTGCGTGGCTTCTTCGTGCAGCTCTTCATCCTGTGCCAGGACGTGAGTCGGGGGCAGTGCGAAGGAGAAAGCCAGCGCGGCGAGCGGTAAAGATTTCAAATCCATCGGTAACTTGTGCCAGCCCGAAGATGAACCTGCACTTTCCACCGCAAACAAACCCGGCCGATATTGCTTCCCTTCGTCAGCAGCCTACAGTCATGTCAGTCAATCGAAAGGACTCGCCACAAGCTGCATGGCCCGCAAAGCAACAAAGGGCGGAGATCAAGCCGCCGCCATCGCTCACCCAGAAGAACGCCTCGATCATTCGCGCCGCGCCCGGATCGAAGTGGGTTTTGACGAACAGGCCGTCCTAGGCGCTCTGTTCGGAGAGTTCGACGCCAACCTAGTCCAGATTGAAAACCGCCTTGGCGTGTTCATCGCCGCGCGGGGAGACCGCGTTGCGATCGAAGGAACTGCTGACGATGTCGCCCGTGCGAGGGACGTACTCGTCAAGATGCACGAAAAACTTGTTGCAGGTGAAGAGCTTGATGCGGGGGCTATCGATGCACTGATCAACATGTCGGACGAGCCTGTTCTCGACGGCATTATCACAGGCGACGCCAAGCTGCCGCCGATCCAGATCCGCACCCGCAAAAAGACGATCAGCCCGCGCAGCGCGATGCAGGGCGACTACATGCGCCTGCTTGCCAGCCGCGATGTGATCTTCTCGCTTGGCCCAGCGGGTACAGGCAAAACCTATCTGGCCGTTGCTCAAGCAATCAGCCAGCTGATCACCGGCAGTGTGCAGCGCCTGATCCTCTCGCGCCCTGCGGTGGAGGCGGGTGAAAAGCTCGGCTTCCTGCCCGGTGATATGAAGGAGAAGGTCGATCCGTACCTGCGCCCGCTTTACGATGCGCTGTACGACTGCATGCCGCCCGAGCAGGTCGACCGCCGCATTGCCAGCGGCGAAATCGAGATTGCCCCCATCGCCTTCATGCGCGGCCGCACGCTGGCTGATGCCTTTGTCATTCTCGACGAGGCGCAGAACACCACCAAGGAACAGATGAAGATGTTCCTCACCCGCTTCGGCCAGAACAGCCGCATGGTCATCTGCGGCGATCCGCGCCAGGTCGACTTGCCCGGCGGCGACCGGATGAGCGGCCTGGCCGATGCCGTGGGTCGCCTTGAAGGGGTCGAAGGGATCGGCGTGACCCGCTTCACCGCCGCCGACGTGGTCCGCCACCCGATTGTTGGGCGGATTGTCGAAGCTTATGAGGGCGAGGGTGCCGCGCCCTAGGCCGCCATGGAACTCGAAATCGACATAGAAAACTGGCCGGATGGTGACTGGGAAGATCTCACCGCCTCTGCCGCGCTGGCGACGGCGCAGGTGGCGACCGAACTCGCCAATCCGCGGCTCGTCACCAGCGTACTGTTTACCGATGATGCCACGATTCAAACGCTCAATGCCGATTGGCGCGGCAAGGATAAGCCGACCAACGTGCTCTCATTCCCGATGCTCGAGCGCACCGATCTGGTGCATCTCGATCCGGACGAAGGCCCGCCGGAAATGCTGGGCGATGTGGCTCTTGCTTACGGCGTCTGTGCACGCGAGGCGGGCGAGAAAGGCGTGGCCGTACGTGATCATACCGCACATCTAATCGTCCACGGATTGCTCCACCTTGCAGGCTATGATCACGAGATTTCCGATGCCGACGCAGAGGCGATGGAAGAAATGGAAGTGAAGGTCCTTGCACTTTTGGGTATTGCGAACCCATATACCGCGATCACGGCTGAATAAGGAAAAGCGACAGGGCAATGCCCGATTCTGACAAGACCGACAGTTCTCCTGCGGGAGACGGAGACAGTAGCGGCGGATTGTGGAACGCAATCCGTGGACTTTTTGAAGACGATGCCGAACCCTCTCTGCGCGCGCAGATCGAGGAAAAGATCGACGAGCATGAGGACGAAGCTTCGCGCAATGGCGGCGAGGAACCGGAGAAAGGCGACCTTTCTGCGGTGGAAGTCACCATGCTGCGCAACCTCCTGCATTTCAGCGATCACGATGCCGACGATGTTGCAATCCCGCGCAGCGAGATCATCGCGGTCGATGTGAATGCCAGCTGGGACGACATGGTTGCCGCCTTTGCCGAACACGGCATTTCGCGGATGCCCGTCTATCGCGACCAGCTCGATGATGTAATCGGTATGATGCACATCAAGGATGTGTTCGCCTTCATCGTCAGCGGCAAGACGCCGCCGGAAGACTGGTCTTCGCTGATGCGTCAGCCCTTATACGTGCCGCAGGCGCGCGGCGCTCTGGATGTGCTTGCCGACATGCGTGCACGCCGCACCCACCTTGCCATCGTGGTCGATGAATTCTCCGGCACAGACGGGATCATCACGATTGAGGATCTGGTCGAAGAAATCGTCGGCGAGATTGAGGACGAGCATGACGAGGCGCCCATCGAGCAGCTCGTCGAAATCGCGCCTGGCATCTGGGATGCGGACGCCCGCGCAGAGCTGGACGATGTGGCCGAAAAGGTTGGCGATGCACAGCTGGCTGAAATCGAGGAAGCCGTGGACACACTCGGCGGCCTCGCCTTCGTGCTTGCCGAAGAAGTGCCGCAGCCCGGAACGGTGCTCGATCACCCGTCGGGCTGGAAAGTGGAAGTCACCGCAGGCGACGAAACGCATGTGACACGCCTACGCCTGCACGCCCCGGCAGAGGATACGGACGACGAAGACGCCGCCTAGGCTGTTGCATTCGGTCGAATAATTGCACGAAACGCAACATTAGCTCTCGACAGCTGCTCCGCTTCGGGTGACAAAGCGGCATGCGTCGCCTTCCGCCCCTGCGTGCTCTTGAAGCCTTCATCCGCACGGTCAGACTGGGTTCGGCGCGCTCGGCGGCGAACGAACTGGGGTTGAGCCCGTCTGCCCTTTCCCGCCGGATTACCAATCTGGAAGAGTTCACCGGGCGCAAGCTGTTTTCACGTTCCGGCCAGACCATGCGGCTGACAGATGAAGGGCGCGGCTTTTACGATGCGGTGGCTCCGCAACTGGAAGCGCTGGCGGCTGCGGTAGAATCGCAGAGCGAGAATCTGCAACTCATGCGCCTGCGCCTTGGGGTTATGCCGCTGTTCGGAACCCAGCGACTTTTTCCAAGGCTCGGCGAACTGCGCGAACGTCATCCGCGTCTGCATCTCGATATCGACACCGGACCGCATCTGATCGACCGTGTCGGCGACACGCTGGACGCCGCCATTGCACTCACGACGCAGCCCGATCCGGGCATGTACAGCGTGCAGCTGGACCAGAACACGATCCACGCCATCGCCAATCGCGATCTGGTAGACGCGCTGAGCGATAAACCTGACGAGACCGAACTCGCCAAGCAAACTTTCCTCGTCCACACCGACATGCCGCAAAGCTTCGAAGCATGGAAAGCAGGGCTCGGCATCGAAGGCATGCAGCCTTCCGCCATCGACCATTACGATTCAGGCCAGCTGATTCTGGAAGCCGCTGCACAGCGCATTGGCATTGCCATTATGCACGATGACCATCTGGCCCGTAACAACGATCCGCGGCTTGCGCCACTTTATGATCAAAGCGTGGCAAGCCCTTATTCCTATTGGTTTATGTGTCGTCCAGCAGATCTGGAGGCGCGACCCGTCCGCATCTTCCATGACTGGATCGTGCAGGCTGGACTTTAGCGTTCCGGGCGGCTGTAGAAGTCAACCACCATCGCTTCTCCACCCGAAACAATCAGATCGATGCAGGACTCGATTGAGCTCGGCTCCTCACAAGTGAGCACGATCCGGCTCTGTTCTACGCCGTTCAGCACCCAGTAGGCGCTGAGCCTGCCATCTCCTTCCAAACGGTCCACATGAACGCGCCAGCCCACCCGGCTTCGGTACCAAGGAAACAGGACTGGGGAAGCGGTCAGACGTTGCCGCAGACGATAGGCGATATCCTCATCGTTCGAGTGGGGGTTGATCGGCACCCCATCGCCTATTTCGGCCGGCACCCGAGGCCTTTCCGGACTCGTCTGGCTCACGGGCCTGCCGATCAGCGGATTTTGGGCAAGCGAAAGGCCGGCCTCGGGATCATCATAGGCGGCGATCCAGGTCAGACATTCCGCAAGATCGCGCATCGAGTGATCGCGACCCGGAGAGAAACCGGGCTGACAATCGAGCGAATAGGCTTCTGAAGGTCTATTGCCGAACTGGCGCAGGAAGCCTAGCCAGTCTCCGCGTTCGACAATACTCAGCCGATCGGTTTCGCTGTCAAGCGCGCCAAAGCGCGGCGCGCTGTTGAATGCGACGATACGCGCACGCCCTTCACCATCTTCCCCGAGCGGTTGTTCGGAGACTTCCATTGCAACGCCGCCGCCAAGCGAATGGCCGGTCAGGCTAAGGCTTGTCTGCGCGTACTGCGGCGCTTGCATTTGCTCATAAACAGCCATTGCAGTTGCAAGACCGCGATCATGGTGGCCGCCGAGAACGCTTCCGAGGACGAAATCATCAAAGCCCGGCTCTGTACCGCGATAGGCGATAATGGTTTCAACCAGCTCGTCTCCGTCAAAACGGTCAAAGATGACATAGGCATAGCCGATATCGTCATTGCCCAGGGTCGGGGTGCGCTGCACCACATCGCCGGGCAGGATGAACGCCTCGTGATCCTCGTATGCGTTAATTGCCAGCTGTGCGTAGAGCCAGCTGTTTGCTGCAAGTGCACGTGTGCCCGCATTCCAGCCGGCAACCGGGTTAGCACCGCCCCGATCTATTGCGGTGCTGGTCGTGCAGCCGCCCAGCAAGGCGGCTGCACACAGTGCGGACGCAAGCGCGCCCGCTCGCATCAGGCGACAGTGGCCTTCATGATCTTGCCCGGGTTTGCAGGCGGCTCACCCTTGGGAAGCGCGTCGATGTGGTCCATGCCGCTCTCGACTTCGCCCCACACGGTGTACTGGCGATCAAGGAAGCCGGCATCATCGAAGCAGATGAAGAACTGCGAATTGGCGCTGTCCGGGTCCATCGTGCGCGCCATCGAGCAGGTGCCGCGCACGTGCTTCGCATCGCTGAATTCTTGGCGGAGATTGGGCTTATCTGATCCGCTCATGCCGGTGCCGGTCGGGTCACCGCCCTGCGCCATGAAGCCCGAGATCACGCGGTGGAACACCACGCCATCGTAGAAGCCTTCCTTGGCCAGCTCGGTGATGCGTTCAACGTGATTGGGTGCCAGATCGCGGCGCAGCTTGATGACAACGTCCTTGCCCTCGCCATCGCCGGTATCGAGGGTGAAGGTGAGCTTTTCGTCGGCCATTGGGGGTATCTCCTTGTTATGCCATTGGGTGGCTTGCCGCTCGGTATAGGGATGATCCGCGCAAAGTCACCCCGCCGCGCTTGCTTTTGCCACACAGGGCAATACACCGTCGCACATGGCCGAGACCGATCTCCAGGATGCTGACCTCGAAACGCCCATCCAGGGCGAAGGCGAGCAGTTTGACGAGGAGAACCGGCTGAAGCCCGAATTCGTTCGGCTCGTTTCCTATTCGCTGCGCGATGACAATGACGAGAGCACCTACGAACTCGTCGAACCGCTGCACCCCGCCGACATTGCCGACCTGTTCGAGCTGATCGACCGCGAGGACCGCGGGCACCTCGCCGCCGCCATCACTGACCTGATGAGCAGCGAAGTGATCGCCGAGCTCAACGACTTCGTGCGTGAAGACATGGTCGAGGCGCTGGCGCCGGAAGCCGTCGCCGATATCGTCGAACAGCTCGATACCGATGACGCCGTCCAACTGATCGAAGACCTCGATCCGCCCGACCAACGCGCCATTCTGGCCGAAGTCGAGGCCGAAGACCGTACCGCGATTGAAGCCGCGCTCGCCTATCCGGAAGAGACCGCCGGCCGCCTGATGCAGCGCGAGCTGGTGGCCGTGCCCGAAAGCATGACCGTGGGCGATCTGATCGATTACCTGCGCCGCGATGACCACTTGCCGACCGAGTTCTGGGAAGTCTTCGTCGTCGATCACCGCTTCCACCCTATCGGCTCTATCGAGCTGAGCTGGATCCTGCGAACCCCACGCGACATCGCGCTGTCCGATGTGATGAAGCGCGACCAGACGCTGATCCCGGTCGACATGGACCAGGAAGAGGTCGCACTGCGGTTCCAGAAGTACGCGCTCATCTCTGCCGCCGTGGTGGACGAGAATGGCAGGCTAGTCGGCCAGCTGACGGTCGATGACATCGTTCATATCATCCAGGAAGAAGCGGACGAGGACGTCATGCTGATGTCGGGTGCCGGTGACGGTGACATCAACGAGCCGCTGCGCGATGCCTATTCGGCGCGTGTGCGCTGGCTGATCGCCAACCTCGGCACCGCAGTGGTTGCTAGCGCGATCATCGCCTTCTTCGGCGGCGCTATCGAGAAGCTCGTCGCCCTTGCCGTGCTGATGCCGATCGTGGCTTCCATCGGCGGCAATGCGGGTACACAGACAATGGCCGTCACCGTCCGCGCTATTGCGATGAACCAGCTGACCCGTTCCAACACCAAGCGGCTCGTCTTGCGAGAACTCAAGGTCGCGCTGATGAACGGGGCGACGATTGCAGTGCTGATCGGCATTGCCACCGCACTGATCTTCACACCCGAACTCGGTGCCGTGATTGCGGCAGCGATGATCATCAACATCATCATAAGCGGGATGGCGGGTGTACTGGTGCCCGTTGCCTTTGACCGCCTCGATCAGGACCCGGCCGTCGCATCCTCTGTATTCGTGACGATGATCACCGACTCGATGGGCTTCTTCGCCTTCCTTGGCCTGGCGGTCGCAAGCGGGCTGGTGAGTCTGTAGTACAGGCGTAAGCACTGCTTGAGCATTCTGCCGGAGCCACTATCTCCTCCCCATGCCACTCCACCTCACCAAGATCGCTTTCGGCGCAAAGAGCTTTGCCGATATCGAGGAGTGGTACGCCAATCGCCGCAGCCCCCATCTGACCACGCGCTATCGCCCGACCAAGTGGGAGCAATGCATCGGCGGATCGCTGTTCTGGATATTCGAACACAACATCGTTGCCCGCTCGACCATCACCGGCTTCTCGCAGACCGACACCGGTCGCTGGCGGATTGAGCTGGAGCCGGAATTGGTCAAAGTCATGCCTCGCCCCAAGCGTGCGCATCAAGGCTGGCGTTATTTGAAAGGTGAACCACCGCGCGATCTAATGGACGGCGAGGATGTGGGCGGCGTAATCCCGGGCAAGCTCGCAGGGAAGCTACAACGCCTCGGGCTCATCTGACGGGATAGGCACGCTCCCCGCGGGCGGCTGATCCGGGCACATCAGGGTCAGCACTTCCTCGTCAAAATCATAGGTGATGCTGGCGCAGTGGCCGATCGTGTCCATGCCGACATACATGCGCTGGCGTGGGATGTCGCCGGTATTGGCAGTGACCACGATTTCGTCCGGATCGCCTTCCTCCGGTGCTTCCTCGTCAATGCCTTCCGAACTGCCGTGATCGCTGACGCGCACGGCGATATTGCGCACTTCCAACTCTCCCAGCATCAGCGGATCACGCAGGGTGAGCCGACGGACTGGACGGTCAACGCCGTAAAGCACCGGCATAAAGCGTGCCTCGCCATCAAAATATCCGCGATAATCATCTGCAAGGATGCGCCCGCCAGTGGCCGACACCAGAGTCTCCGGACGGTCGAAACTGAAAGCGACATAGATCGGCACCCCGCCCGCCTCGATCAGCGTTCCAGCGAGTGTCCGGCCCATGCGTTCCAGCGGATAGGTGATGGCGCGATCACGTTCCGTCGGTTCGCGCAGGGTCAGCACCACGCGCTCCTGCGGGAAATGGCCCGGACCCACCACACCGTCAGCGCCCTCGACAATCTGTCGCTCGCTATAGGCGGTCCGGCGACGGAAAGTCCCGCCTTGCATATGATAGCGGACGGTATCGGTGCTGAACCGCAGTCGCTCAGGGCCAATCACATAGACAAATCCGACCATGCTCGGTTCAAACCCGAGCCGCTCTGCCGCGTCACCGTTCATCGAAACGGCGGAAACCGCATCGGGCGCGATCAGGATCTGCACCGGCTGGTCGTTGATCACGACTTCCACCGGAACGCCCGCCTGCGCGCGCAATTCAACCTCATCGAGATCGACACGCTGGGCCTGTGCGGGATTGCAGAGCAGCGCAGCTGCGATAACCGCAAGTGGCGCAAACTTCAGCATCAGTCCTGTCCTCCTTGCGCCAGCCACCAAGCGAGCAGCGTGTGCGCAATCGCCTCTTTGGGCGGCGCGCGGAAGGCCTTTCCGTCGGGCGCGTTCGCCATGGCCTCTGCCACCTCTTCGCGGGTGAACCAGCGCACGTCTTCCATCTCTGTTGTGTCGATGACGAGTTCGCGACCACTCGCAAAGCCGTGGCAACCGATCATCAATTGCGAAGGGAAAGGCCAGGGCTGGCTGGCGACGTAGCTGACATTGCTCACCGTCACGCCTGCTTCTTCGAACACTTCACGCGATACGCCTTCTTCAAGACTTTCGCCCGGTTCGAGAAAGCCGGCGAGTGCGGAATAGTTACGCTCCAGCCAACCATGGCCACGCCCTAGCAGCAGGTCGCCATTGTGCTCCACCAGCATGATGGCGACCGGATCTGTGCGCGGGAAATGCATGACGCCGCAGCCGCCGGCATCCTTGCTGCAATCGCGCTGCCAGCCGCCTTTGGCAATCGTCGTGGGGGCCCCGCAATTGGCGCAAAAACGGTGGCGTGCGTGCCAGTCGACGATGCTGCGCGCGCCGGCATAGATCGCCAGATCACGCGGGCCCAGCTGCATGATCACCGCGCGATTGGCACGCTGTTCCAGCGCCTGCCGTGCATCGCCTACGCCGGGCACGGGCACGAAGGTAGGCGCTCCGTCCTTCAAGCCGAGATACACGGTTTCGCAATCCTGCGGGGTTTCGGCAAAAGGCGCATAGGTAAGTGCGCCCGTTTCGATCAGCGGCATCAACCCGTCCAGCCGCATCAGTTGGGCATCGTCACGGCCCTTCATCCGTGCCAGCCGTGCGGGGTCCGCGCGGGTATGATCGTCACGGTCGATACCGTGGCCGGTCAGTGCGGGCGTAAAATCACCCATCAGTTGGCGAACATGGCCACGGCGTCACGACTGACAGCACGCGGAAATTCGGTTGGCAGAGAGAGGCTTTCCTGCGGCATATACTGCGTCATCATGGTCATGCGCAGGCTGTAATCCATGTTGACCAGACCCGCGGTTCCGGCAGCACCGAACCAGCCGAACAGGCCCTGCGCGGCACCTGCCCCCACCATGCCGCCTGCGCCAAATCCGTGTTCTGTACCGTTGCCGACAAAGCCGCCGCCCGGCACCAGCGTGTCGGGGAACAGGTTGGAGGTGCCGAGACGCACCGCAGCCTCGCTGATCACCTGCCGTCCGTCGATTTCACCCAGGCCGCCGACCATCTGCAGGAAGCGGTCATAGTCGCGTGCAGTCGAAACCAGCCCCGCCCCGCCAAAGGCGAATTCGGGCCGTTCGAGATAGACCGAACTACCCGGCAGATCGAGCGGCACGGGCATGCCGCCAAGCAGGAAGTAGTTCGCCGCCAGACGGTTGGCCTTTTCACGCGGAACGCGGAAGCCGGTATCGGGCATGCCGACAGGGTCGAAGATGCGGCTCTGCAGGAATTGTTCAAAGCTCTCCCCGCTCACCACCTCGATCACGCGGCCCATCAGGTCGAGACTGACCGAATAGAGCCAGCGGCGGCCCGGCTGGCTCACCAGCGGCAGGTCTGCAAGGCGGTCTGCAAAGGCTTCCAGGCTAGGCGCGATGTTTCCACCCAGCAGGTCGCGCGCGAGGGGCAGATTACTCACCCGCGCCGGGTTAATCCCTTCGCGCATATAGGCATCACGGATCGGCCCGCTCTGCACGATCGAATAGCCAAACCCTGCCGTGTGCGTGAGCAGGTGACGCATGGTGATGTCACGCTCCGCAGGTTCCAGATTGCCCGGAGTGATCGCACCGTCATACTGCTTCTGCACCTGCATGTTGCGGAAGGCGGGAAGCACTTCATGCAGCGGCTGGTCGAGCTCCAGCAGGCCTTCATCCATGCAGATCATCGCCGCCATGCCGGTTACCGGCTTGGTCATCGAATAGATGCGGTAGATGGTATCGGCGTTGACCGCACTTGCCTCGGAAAACATGCGATTTCCTGCCGCGATCACGTCAGGCTCTGCCGCGCCAAGGCCCATCGCGGTGACCATGCCGGAAATCTGTCCTCCACGCACATAGCGATCAACCATCGCCGCCACTTGCGGCCAACGCGCGCGGACATCGGCGCTTTGCGCGAAGGCGGCAGAGCCGAGCGGCAAGGTGCCTGCAACCGCTCCCGCACCAAGCAGAGCCCCCGAACGCAAGGCATCGCGGCGGGAGAACGGGGTGGACATCACATTTTCGAGCATTGGGGGGTCTCTCACTCTTGTCGCTTCGCGCCAGTATAACAGGGGGGTGTAGCAGGCAAATTTCAGGCAGCAACCTTGTAGAACTTTGGTGTATTGCCTATATAGAACACATGTTCAATATCATCTCTTTTCTGCTCGGGCTGCTGTCGCTGGTCCTCGTCATCCCCGGCCTGATTCCCGGCCTTGGTATCGCCAACTGGATTGCCCTACCATTTATCGCGGTGGGAATTCTGATCGGACAGATTTCCAGCAGCAATAGCGGGCGCAACTTCTGTTTCGTTGTCGGCTTGATCGCTGTCGTGCGCCTGATGCTGGGCGGCGGACTGCTTTAGGAGAGCACATGGCACAATGTCCCAAATGCAACGGCCAGATGACGCCGGGCTATGTTTACAGTCCGGATACGGGCGGGCGCGTCAAATGGATCGACGGTGAGAGGAGCCTGTGGCGAACGCTGGCGACCGGTCTTGGCATGGGCCCACCATCCAGTGAAGTATCGTCACACCGCTGCAGCGCTTGCGGATTCATCGAATTCTTCACGGATACCGGCGCCAAGCCCGTCAAGACACTGTCTAGCGTTGAAGCCGAAGCCAGCGAATTGCGCGAACTGATGAAAGTTCTGCAAGATCGGGTTGGCGTGCTCGAAACTATCGCCACCGACCCAGCCGAGCGGACTGCGCGCGAGATCGAGGCGCTGCGCGATACTCCAGACAGTAAATAGCACCTTCCCGGGAAGGAGTGGCTCATCGGGCCGCCAGCACCAGTCTTGCAGCCTTGGCAAACAAGGTTGGCAGCCCGGCATCCTCGATCTGACTGACCGGCCACCAATCCCCCTCACCTGACGGAGCAGACGCATTCCCCGCATGGACCGCAACGCCCAGTTCAAGGTCGAAGTGGGTGAAGGAGTGGCGGACAACGCCCACCGCTTTCCACGCACCCGATACGGGAGCGTCCTCATTGCCATTCTTCCGCGCGGACCAGCCATCATCCGGCAAGGCACGCATTCCGCCGAGCATCCCTTTGCCGGGGCGCTGGACGAGCCATACTGCGCCATCTTTCTCAATCCAGAATGCCGTGCCTGTCCGGCTTGGCTTAGGCTTTTTCGCCGCCTTCACCGGCAGTCGCAACGGATCGCCTGTCTTTCGCGCCTCGCATGGGTCCCGCAGCGGACAGAGCAGGCACTTGGCATCGCGCGCCGTGCAGATCGTCGCCCCAAGGTCCATCATCGCCTGCGCGAAGTCTCCTGAGCGCTCGTCAGGCGTGATACCATCGGCTTTGACGCGGATGGCCTTGCGCGCGCCGGGCAATGGCTCTTCGATGGCGAACAGCCGGGCAACCACTCGCTCGACATTGGCATCGACCACTACCGCCCGCTCACCAAAGGCAATCGCCGTAACAGCAGCGGCGGTATAATCACCCAACCCAGGCAGTTTTTTCAGCTCTGCCTCGGTCTGTGGAAAGCCCCCCATTTCAGAAACAGCGCGTGCGCACTTCACCAGATTGCGCGCGCGCGAGTAGTATCCCAGCCCCGCCCATGCCGCCATCACGTCCTCTTCAGGAGCCGCCGCCAATGCCTCCACCGTGGGCCATGTCTTGGTGAACTTCGCGAAGTAGGGAGTGACAGCCGCCACGGTTGTCTGCTGCAGCATGACCTCGGACAGCCACACGCGGTAGGGATCTGGACGCGGCTCACCGGGAGGCGCGCGCCACGGAAGATGCCGGGCGTGATCGTTATACCAGTCCAAAAGGCGCGAAGAGATGGTAGCAGTCACGCCGCGCCTATGGCATGGACGCGGACCTCATGGAACGTGATGACCCACCGAAATCGGGGAAGAGCCCCCAACCCGGCGCCAAGGGCAGCAAGGCGAAGGGTCGCAAGGCGCGCCCGTATCAGCGCCCGCGCGGCGGGCCTGCCAAGCAGGTGGCGGATCTTGTACCACAGATTGGCCGCGCCGCATTCCGCCGCTTCGGCTTCGTACAATCAAGCGTCGTCACCCGCTGGCCCGAAATCGTCGGTCCGCACCATGCCAAGGTCTGCGCACCCGAAAGCATTCGTTTCCCGCCGGGCGAAAAGTCTGACGGGATCATGCAACTGGTCGTCCTGCCCGCCCACGCGCCGCTGATCCAGCATGTGATTCCCGAGATTATCGAGCGCGTGAACCGCTTTTTCGGCTACAAGGCTGTGGCCAAGGTAAAGATCCGGCAAGGTGCGGTTAAGCCGCCGAGTGCTGGAGAGGGCCGCAAGGCTCCGCCTTCATTGAAGCCCATCCCGATGGACCTTGGTGAAGGCCTGCGCGATATCGGCGATCCCGAATTGCGCGCCGTTTTGGAATCGCTCGCCCAGTCTGTGGCGAACAAGGAGGATGAGAGTAAATGAAACGAGCCGCACTCGCCGGCCTTTTGCTTGCAGCCAGCACTCTGCCCGCAGCGCCCGCTGCCGCGCAGCATTGGAACGCAGAGGTTGAACAGACCGCGCAGGGGCACCGCGTCGGCAACCCCGATGCTCCGCTGCAATTGATCGAATTCGTCAGCTACACCTGTCCGCACTGCGCCCATTTCGAGCGGGATAGCGAAGCCGAGCTGCGCTATTTCTACGTGCATGAAGGCTATGCGGCGGTCGAAGTGCGGCACCTGATCCGCAATATCGCCGATGTCGCAGCCGCGCTCGTCACCGAGTGCGGGCCGGAGGAGAACTTCTTCGCCAACCACCGCGTCATGCTGCACGAACAGCCCAACTGGATCGCCCGCGCACAGGCTCTCACGCCGGGCCAGCAGGCACGCTGGAACTCGGGCCGCGTTTCCGAACGGATGCGTGCCATCGCCTCGGACCTCGACTTCTATGAGATGATGGAACCGCGCGGTTACTCGATCAGCGAGCTTGATCGCTGCCTGTCTGACGAGGCGCGTGCAGACGCCCTCGTCGCCGCATCTGCCGGCAATGCTGCCGAGTTCGGCGTTACCGGAACACCCAGTTTTGTGCTCAATGGCACACTGCTGGAAGGCGTGCACAGCTGGCCACAATTGAGCCAGGTGTTCATGTCTGCACGTGAATCTGCACCAGAAGACTTCGAATAAGGGGAAAACCCTGTGCAAAAGCGCCGATTCCGGACCCCGGGCGCTTTTCGTGCTCCCTATCACCTGTCTACCTTCGGGGTTCGCCTGATGACGGAAAGATTCTTACTATGAACGCTTCACGCCGTATCACTCTCGCTCTCTTCGCCGCGCCGCTCGCGCTGGCCATCTCCGCTTGCAGCGGTGGCGCTGCTGACGGTGAGATCGCCGAAGGAGAAGCCCTCGATCCCATCGCCGCGCCCGAAGGTGGTAGCTGGCTCGATGTGGTGACACAAACCGAAGAGTACGGGTACGTGTTGGGCAATCCCGATGCGCCGATCAAGCTGATCGAATACGGCTCTTTCACCTGCGGCACTTGCGCCCGCTTCACGATGGAAGGGTCTGAACCGCTCAAGCAGGATTATGTCAGCACCGGCCTCGTCTCCTACGAGCTGCGTAACCTCGATCGCAATGGCGTCGACACGGTGATCAGCGCGATCACGCGTTGCACCGCACCGGAAGCATTCCACCCGCTGGCCGATCAGGTATGGCTGAATTTCGAAACGGTGATGCAGGGCGTCCAGTCGGCTGATCTGGGTGCCAGCGCCAGCCTGCCGCAGGAACAGCAATGGGTCTATGTGGCGCAGGAATCGGGCTTGCTCGACTTCTTCGCTGCGCGGGGCATCAGCCGCGATCAGGCCGCATCGTGCCTTTCCGATTACGATGCCGTGCTCAATTTCAGCAATGCGACCAATGCCATTGCCAACGAAATGGGCGCCACCGGCACACCGTCCTTCTACGTCAACGGCAGCAAGGTCGATGGCGTCAGCTGGCTGGACCTCGAGCCGATCCTGCGCCGCGCGGGCGCTCGGGAAGAGTAAGAGCGGGGCGGGCGAGGCATGGAGTTCCGCAAGCTTCGCCTGAGCGGCTTCAAGAGCTTCGTTGAACCGTCCGAGCTGCGTATTGAGCCGGGGCTGACAGGCGTTGTCGGCCCCAACGGCTGCGGAAAATCGAACCTGCTGGAAGCCATCCGCTGGGTGATGGGTGAAAACTCGCCCAAGTCCATGCGTTCGGGCGGGATGGAAGATGTCATCTTTGCCGGAACCGCAGGCCGCCCGCCGCGCGATTTCGCCGAAGTCGTGCTCCACGCGGTAGATGATCATGGCGAAGACATGGACGTTACCCGCCGTATCGAGCGTGGTGCGGGCAGCGCCTATCGCCTGAACGGCAGCGATGTTCGTGCGAAAGACGTCTCGCTGCTGTTCGCCGATGCCGCCACGGGTGCGCATTCTCCGGCTCTGGTGAGCCAGGGCAAGATCGCGCAGGTGATCGCCGCCAAGCCCACCGAGCGCCGCATGATGCTGGAAGAGGCGGCGGGGATCGCTGGCCTGCACGTGCGCCGCCGCGATGCCGAGAGCAAGCTGCGCTCGACCGAGAAGAACCTCGAGCGGCTCGAGGACCTGATGGCGGGGCTGGACTCGCAGATTTCTTCGCTGCGGCGGCAGGCCAAGCAGGCCGAACGCTACAAGAAGCTGTCCGACCAGATTCGCGTGGCAGAGGCCCGGCTGCTCTTCGCCCGCTGGCGCGATGCGGCTGCGGCTGCCGAGGCCGCGCGCAATGAAGCCAAGATTGCGGATGAGAAGGTCGCAGGCGCTCAGCAGGCCGCCAAGGCCGCGCAAAAGGCGCAGCACGAACTGGCGGGCAAGCTTGCCGAACTGCGTGACGAGCTCGCCGACCGCCGCGATGATGCCAGCGCTCACGGACACCGCATGGCGGCCCTCTCAAGCCAGTTGGAAGCGGCAGAGCAACGCCTGAAAGACCTCGACCGCCAGAAAGAGCGCTTGGAAGAGGACAAGGTCGATGCCGACCGCATGACGCGCGATGCCGCCAAGGCGCTGAAGGATCTCGAAAGCGCGCTTTCCGCGGGTGAGGCATCGCTGGAAAAGGACGAGGCGGATCGCCCCGCCCTCGCCGCCAAGGTCGAGGATGCCGAGCGGGCCGGCCGTGCCGCCGAACTCGCGCTCGCCAATGCGACAGCGGATCATGCCGGGGTCGAAGCCGAGTGGCGGGTGGCAGAAGCGGAGATTGCCCAGGCGCAAGCGCGGCTCGATCGACTCGACAACGACGCCGCGCGGCTAGCCCAGCAGCGCGAAGCACTGACCGGCGCGCGTGATCCGGCGGAGGAATTGGCCGAGGCACAGGAAGCAGCGAGTAAGGCCACTGCCCTGCTCGAGCTGCTGCGCAGTGAAACCGCGGACGACCGCGAACGCAAGGAAGCCGTGGCACAGGCGCGCGAGGATGCGCGCGAGGCCTACTCCGCCGCGAAGGCCGAATTGGCCGGGATCGAGCGCGAGTACACCGCGCTGGAACGGGACAGGCAGGCGCGCGAGAAGCAGAAATCGAACCGCTCGGGCCGCAAGCTCGCCAACGATGCGGTGCGTGCGGCGCCCGGATACGAGCGCGCTCTTGCCGCCGTGCTAGGCCGCGACGCCAAGTCTCCCATCGGCAGCCCCGAGGGCGATGGCCGCTACTGGACGGGCCGCAATGCCCCCTCCCCTGTGGCGAATTCGCTCGCACAGCATATCGAGAATTGTCCCGACGAATTGGCCGCGCGCATGGCGCTGGTGCACGTGGCGGACAGCGACGATGGCCGCGATCTGGATCCGGGCCACTGGCTCGTCACAAAGGATGGCGCACTACGGCGCTGGGACGGCTTTGTTGCACGAGGTGAAGGCGGCGCGGAAGCGGCGCGGCTGGAAGCGGATAACCGTTTTGCCGAGCTGGAGGCGCAGCTCCCGGCGCTGCGCGAAAAGCTGGCAGAGGCGGAAGCCAAGTCCAACCAGCGGCAGGAAGACTATGCAGCGTTGCAGCAGGCGCTGATCGAGAAGGATCGCTCGATTGCCGAAGCATCGGAGAACGAACGCAAAGCCCTGCGCACAGTCGATCAGGCCGAGGCCGCGGTGGCACAGATGGCCTCTCGGCTCGAGCAGATTGAGGCATCGACAGGCGAGATTGCCGAGCAGCGTAAGGTCGCCGAGGCAGAGCTGGAGGCGGCCAAGGCCAAGCTCTCCGACCTTCCCGATCCCGAAGCGGGCCGCGCCTCGCTCAATGCAGCCAAGGCCAAGAACGAAGCCACGCGCGAGAGCCTGCAGGCGGCCAATGCCGGTCTCGCTGCGCACGATCAGGCGCTGGCCGTGCTGCGCGAGCGCGTTGCCGCCCAGCGCGCCGATATCAATGGCTGGCAGGCACGCGCGGGCGATGCCGCGAGCCGCCTCGCCGGAATGGCCGCGCGGTTCGAGGAGATCGCCGAGGAACGCGCGGTTATCGCCGCCAAGCCCGAAGGCCTGATGCGCGAGATCGAAAGCGGCGAAAGCGTGCGCGCGCGGCTAACCGAAGAGCTGACCAAGGCCGAAACAGCTGTTCGCAGTGCCGAGGCAGAGGCGCGCGAAGCCGATTCCGCTCTCGCCGATCTCAACGAGGCACTGTCCGCCACGCGCGAACACCGTGCAACTCTGACCGCCCGCGCAGAGAACGAAGAACAGCGCCGGGAGGAAATGGCGCGCATCTCTGGCGAACGGTTCCAGTCGCCGCCTGCGCTGCTGGCGGGCAAGTTCGAATTCGACGAGGAGGAGGTCAAGAATTCGGGCCTCGAAAGCGACGAGATGGACCGTCTGGTTGCAAGCCGCGAGCGCATCGGTCCGGTCAACCTGGTTGCCGCCGAAGAACTCGGGAAGATCGAAGAAGAACACGGCGCCAATGCAGCCGAGCAGGAAGAGTTGGCCGAAGCCGTTAATCGCCTGCGCTACTCGATCGGCAACCTCAACCGCGAGGGCCGCGAGCGCCTCCGCGCTGCATTCGAAGAAGTCGACGGGCACTTCCGTGTGCTCTTCAGCCGTTTGTTCGAAGGCGGACAAGCCCACCTCGCGATGATCGATAGTGACGATCCGCTCGAAGCCGGTCTCGAAATTTACGCCCAGCCGCCAGGCAAGCGCCTACAGAGCTTGAGTCTGCTGTCAGGCGGCGAACAGGCGCTAACCGCAACAGCACTTATTTTTGCGCTTTTTCTAACCAATCCGGCACCAATCTGCGTACTGGACGAGGTCGACGCACCGCTGGACGACGCCAATATCGAACGTTTCTGCGACCTGCTCGACTCCATGGTGAGCGAAACCAACACGCGCTACCTCATCGTGACCCACAACGCCGTCACCATGAGCCGCATGCACCGCCTGTTCGGTGTTACGATGGTCGAAAAGGGCATTTCGCGACTGGTGAGCGTGGATCTGGGTGAGGCCGAAGCGATGGCGGCGGAGTAGAAGTATGGGTCTCCGTCCTATCGCCCTTGCCGTGGCTCTGCTGCTACCGGCGTGCAATTCTCCAGAGCCCGTCATGTCCGACGAAGATATGGCATTGCTCCGCGAAACGTTACCTGGGATGACAGAAGAGTGCCTCAATATCGTGAGGTACGAGGGAATTGAAGCCTACCCGAATGATACTGGACGCTGCTTCGAGATGAGCGAACAGCGACGATGGAAGGGGCTTTGGATCGCAGAGTTTGAATATTCTGTCTTCTGCGGCCCAGACGGTATGGCATGTTACCCTGACGAGGCTGAAGAAGCGACAGATACGGTTTGGTTGAGCTTTGCGTCTGGTGCCGAACAGGATGATATCTTTCCAAACGGATTTGCATACGACTCAAGCTCTGATGGAATTTATGAAATCGAGTTCTTGGGCCGGATTACCTCGATAAGGGGATCGCACGGACATATGGGCATGTCTCAACGCGAGATCGTGGTAAGCGAGGTGATCTCAATCGAACTCGTGGACGATTAGGGTTCAAAAAGGCACAACTGTCATCCTGAACTTGTTTCAGGATCCATTCCACAGCCACTCACCTTTGCCCATGGGTCACCAATGGATGCTGAAACAAGTTCAGCATGACGGGGCAAATCAATCCAAAACCGCCCTTGGCCCCGGTCCTTTCAACCCTAACTTGTCATCCTTGTTGTACAGGCGGCATTTCTCGAGACTCAGGCAGCCGCAGCCGATGCACTGGTCGAGCTGGTTGCGGGTACGATTGAGCAATTTGATCTTCTCGTCGATCTGGACACGCATCTGGCGGCTGATCTTTTGCCAGTCGGCGAGAGTCGGGTTGCGGCCTTGCGGTAATGCGGCGAGGTGGTCCTCGATCTCGGCAAGGCCCAGGCCGAGCTTTTGCGCGATCAGGATGAAGCTCACCCGGCGGATATCCCCGCGCAGAAAGCGCCGCTGGTTGCCGCCCGTACGGATCGGATCGAGCAGGCCCTTCTCTTCATAGAACCGCAGCGCGGACACCGCGACGCCTGTGCGCTTGGCCAGTTGCCCGATTGTGATGAAGCTCGCGTGCATGGCATTCCTCGTTACCGAAAAACTTTCAACAAAAGCTTGACCTCAACTTAACTTGAGGTTGCACAAGAGGCAAGTCTCGATTCGGCAATGCATTTTTCGATGCCCTTGAATCGACATAAAAACAATGATTTATGGAAAGGACTTGAACCAATGCTGCAATCACAAAATACAGCCCGCATCGAGCATGTGAACCTTACTGTGAGCGATCTTGACCGCTCGATCGCCCTGTTTGAAGACCTGCTGGGGTGGCACCTGCGCATCCGTGAAAAGCATGGCTGGGGTGGCGAATTTGCTCATGTCGGATCGGACGAGGACTATCTCGCGCTGTGGTCTGACGGTGAAGACTACTCGGGCCAGAAGAAGGGCAAGCCGATGAACCACGTGGGCCTGCAGGTGAGTGATCTCGACGCGGCCGAAGCTGTGGTGAAGCGCCACGGTCTCGAACCGTTCAGCCACGGCAAATACGAACCCGGCCCGCGCACATTCTACTTCTTCGACTGGGATGGAATTGAGTTCGAGGTGGTCAGCTATGAATGAGATTATCCTGCGCGAACCACTGTTCGTTCATCGCGATCTCTCATCGAAACGGACTGGCAAACCGGCTGTCGGCAGCGAGCGTCTCATCATCAAGCGTCAGCAGGAAATCAACCAGGGCTTGCCGGTCGCTAGCTGACAGGTTGAGACGGCGGGGCTGGCCACCCGGCGTACGCAAACGGTTGTCGAGCGCCGGCCCGTCCTGCACTCCTGCGTCATAGTGCTCGATCACCTCTAGCAGACTGTCGAAGCGTCCATCGTGCATGAAGAACCGCGAGCTACCGACATTTTTGAGTGATGGCGACTTGAACACAATCGTCTCACCCGCATCGAGCCCATTGCTCCGGCTATTGGCCGCAAGCGCGAAGGTTGGCGGACGATGGCATGCTGCACATCCAGCGCCGCCCTGCCCCGGCCCGTCCATGAACAGTTGCCGCCCGCGGTTCTCCGAAGCCGAGAAACCCGGCAGCGCCTGATCAAGCGCGCGATTGGGTGCGCCCGGGCCGAACACCTGCGCGTAGGCGCGATCCCAACGGCTATCGGATGAGATAATGGCGCGCTGGAAATGCGCGAGTGACCGCTCGATGCGCGCCACGGTGATTTCTTCATCTCCAAACGCAAAGCGGAACAAGGCCGCGTAATAGTCTAACCCTTCCAGCTTTGTGACGAGTGAGGTCAGGCCACCATTGTTTTCCCACCCCATCTCTATGGGGTTGAGGATCGGCTGTGTGGCTTGATCCTCCACCGTGGCAGCGCGCCGA
Organism: Aurantiacibacter sp. D1-12; assembly: GCF_028858515.1. Taxonomy (GTDB): domain Bacteria; phylum Pseudomonadota; class Alphaproteobacteria; order Sphingomonadales; family Sphingomonadaceae; genus Alteraurantiacibacter. The sequence goes on along the minus strand of NZ_JAPJZJ010000003.1, from coordinate 441,443 downwards.
TCCCAGAACATCTCTCCGGGCTCATAGTAGCGGATATTGCCAATGCGCATGGCGTGAGCGTCAGTGAATTCGCCACCGGCGAATCCCTCGCTGAATTGCCCGTCATCATCGAAGCCGAAGCCCTGTTGGTGGCAGCTCGCACAACTCGTGGTGTCATTCACACTCAGCGCGACGTCATAGAACAGCACGCGTCCCACAGTGGCGACAGCATCGTTAACCGGATCATTGCCCGGGGTGTTGTCGATCACGTCGACAGCCTGGTCATAATAGGCGGGCAGTGTGGGCGCTGCATAGTTGTCGAGGTTCTCGAGATCGACCGTCAGCGTTGCCTGCACAATCGCGTTGAGTTCGGCAGTACTCGGGGAAGTTGGCGTTGGGGTAGGAGTAGGGGTTGGCGTTACAGTCATTGTCACGCCTGTTGGAGTGGTGCCGCTCTCACCCCCACCGCATGCTCCCAATGTCAAGACCGCGGCAGTGCTCAGGAATGCCTTCGTACCAAATCCCGGTGCCATCAATTCACTCCCTAAAGATTTCCTTGGAAGTGACTCTTGTGCGACAAACCTGAACAAAATCTGTCAAATTTTGTTGCCTTATCAATCTGATACAAATTGCGACAATTGACTACGCGGGCGCGACATTTGCCACGTTTGGGTGACGAAATGAGTATCCTCAGAAGCTCTCTTCGTAGATCCGCTTGATGTCCCCGCCCCACTCGCCATGGTACTTGTCGAGCAGGACTTCGGCGGGGACTTTTCCGCTTTCGACAATCTGCCGCAGCGGTCCGAGGAAGCCGGTTTCATTGTCGCCCATCGAGTTGAGGCGGCCGCGCGCGACAAGGCCGGCGTGGGCGATGTCGAGCACGTCGCCCGCCAGATCGCGCAAGGTACCGCCGCCGGGAATGGGCGCGCCAAGCGCCTGCGCAGGCACGGCATTGCGAAGCGCCTCTCGCTCTTCCATCGACCAATCCTTGACCAGATCCCACGCGGCATCGAGCGCAGTATCATCGTACAGCAGACCAACCCACAAAGCGGGCAGCGCGCAGATGCGGTTCCACGGACCGCCATCAGCCCCGCGCATTTCGAGGAAGCTTTTGAGGCGTACTTCAGGGAAGGCGGTTGAAAGGTGATCCCACCAGTCGCTTTCCGTCGGCAACTCGCCCGGCAAGATGGGGAGTTCGCCCTTGAGGAAGTCGCGGAAGCTGAGCCCGGCTGCGTCGAGATACTTGCCATCGCGGAAGACGAAATACATCGGCACATCGAGCATGTAGTCGACATAGCGTTCGTACCCGAAGCCGTCTTCAAACACGAAGGGCAGCATGCCGGTGCGGTGCGGATCGGTGTCCGACCAGATATGGCTGCGATAGGAGAGGAAGCCGTTGGGCTTGCCCTCCGTAAACGGAGAATTGGCGAAAAGCGCAGTGGCAAGCGGCTGCAGCGCAAGTCCCGTGCGGAATTTTTTTGCCATATCCGCCTCTGAACTATAGTCCAAATTAACCTGAATGGTACACGTGCGCAGCATCATGTCCAAACCGAGGTTTCCGACCGTCGGCATATGCTTGCGCATGATCTGATAGCGCTGCTTGGGCATCATCGGCAGCTCTTCGCGCGTCTTGTCCGGCCACATGCCGAGGCCGAGGAAACCGACGCCGAATTCATCGCTCACGCTTTTGACCTGTGTCAGGTGACGACCGGTTTCGGCGCAGGTCTGGTGCAGCGCTTCGAGTGGCGCGCCCGACAATTCGAGCTGACCGGCAGGTTCGAGGCTGATGGTGCCATCATCGCCCGACATGGCAATAACATCCACCTTGCCGCTTGGCCCTGCCTCTTCAACAGGCTCCCATCCGAATTCGCGCATGGACAGAAGGAGATCGCGGATGCCGCCCTGCTCGTCATATCTCGGCGCACGGTGGTCGTCGGTCTTGTAGACTAGTTTCTCATGCTCGGTGCCGATGCGGAACCGGCTCTTGGGCTTCTCTCCCGCCTGCATAGGTGCGACCAGCTGGTCACGACTTTCAATGCGCGGTTCATTGCTGTCAGATGCCTTGCGCGTGCTCATCGGCTCTCCTCGTGCTTGCGATTGGCGCCTTAGCGGATAGGTCGCAATTCGCCACGCAATATTTTGCTTACCCCGCCTGCACTTGGCCTACTGCCAATCGCCCATGGTCCCCATCCAAAGCGAGACAGCAGCAAGGGCCGCGGTCTCTCCCCGAAGTATTCGCGGGCCGAGCGTGATGGGTTTCGCCCGGGGGTGCGCGCGGATCGCTTCGCGCTCCGCATCGTCGAAGCCGCCTTCGGGACCGATCAGGATGGCTGCGGGCGTTCCGCGCGTCTTGAAGACTTCAGCAGCAGGCTCGCCACCAAGTTCGTCAGCGAAGAAAAGAGCGCGATCAGCGGGGAGGGCTTTCAGGAACGCCTCGATCTTCACCGGCTCCTCGACACCAGGAAGCGCCGTGCGCGCGCATTGCTCCGCCGCCTCGGTCACGATCCGGCTTACACGGTCATGGTTGAGCTTGTCTGCCACGCAGCGGCGCGTCACCACCGGGCAAATTCTCGCGACGCCCAGCTCGGTCGCCTTCTCCAGCACCAGATCAAAGCGGTCCTTCTTGAGCAATGCGGGGCACAGCCACAGGTCAGGCACCTCCTCGCGATCACGCAGCTTCTCGACCGGCTCCAGCATTACATTGCGCTTGCCCGCCACGGTAACGCGCGTCGCCCACTCGCCCGTCATGTTGTCGCAGACGATCACTGCATCGCCCTCCCCCACACGCATCACGCGGCTGAGATAATGCGCCTGTTCCGCGTCCAACGTGATGGGCACGCCCTCGGACACGGGATCGCTGACAAACAGGCGCGGAGCGGATCGTGGGGGCCAAGCAGGAGTAGCGGGCATGGCTAGGCACTAGGGCCAAGTGCGGCTAACAGGCAAGCCCAAGGAGGACAGCGATGTCGGCGCGAACAACACAGTATCTGATCGGAGCCGTCTTCGCCGTGCTGGGCGGATGGGCACTGATCTTCCCGCAATCGGTCATCGACCTGGGCGTTACGCCGGAATACCACAGCAACGACCTGCTTCCGCGTCTCTTGATGGGCTGTTTCGGTGCGCAGGCCTGCCTGTTTGCGCTCGTTGCCTTCACCGCGAAATTCACCCGGCGCACGTTCGCAGCTTACGGCTTGGCCCTGCTTCCGTTCTTCATTTTCAACTACTGGTTCTATTTCGTCGAGCCTGTCCTGAACGAGGTCATGTTCATCGACTTTGTCGGCAATCTCATCATGCTCGCGCTCTGTTGGCATGGCTACCGTAGGGCCCCCGAATGACCGCCGAAACCATTACCCCCGACAGCCAGCACAAATCGCTCGCCGAGCGGCTGCCGCAACCGTTTCGCGACTACGCTTTGCTCGGGCGGTTTGATCGACCCATCGGCTGGTGGTTGCTGTTCTGGCCGTGCGTGTGGGGCGTGTGGCTGACGGGAGCTGGTTTCCAGTGGGCATTGCTCGCGTGGCTGCTACTCGGCGCGATTGCGATGCGCGCGGCAGGCTGCGTCTACAACGATATCGTCGATGCCGATCTGGACAAGAAGGTCGAGCGAACTGCGCTTCGCCCGATTGCCAGCGGCCGGGTGAGCAAGCGCTCCGCGTGGGTGTGGCTGGTGAGCCTGTGCCTTGTCGGGCTGGTGGTGCTGCTGCAACTCGCATGGCAAGCGCAACTGGTAGCACTTGGCAGCCTCGCAATGGTCGCCGCCTATCCTTTCATGAAGCGCATCACCTGGTGGCCGCAGGCGTGGCTGGGGCTCGTCTTCAACTGGGGGGCGCTGGTAGGATGGATGGCGCTACGCGACGACAATCTCGCCGTTATGTTCGCGCTCTATGCGGGCGCGGTATTCTGGACAATCGGATACGATACAATTTACGCGCTGCAGGACCGCGAGGATGACGCACTGGTGGGCATCAAGAGCTCGGCCCTGCGGCTAGGCGGGCGGGTGAAGAGCGGTGTGGGACTGTTCTACGCGCTCGCACTTGGTCTCTGGGCGCTTGCCTTCTGGCTGCTGCGTAGTGACGCGATCGCGCTGCTGGCGCTGATGCCGATGGCCTTGCACCTGATCTGGCAGGTGGTGACGCTGGAAACGTCCGGTCCGGACAATCCGCTCGACCGCTTCCGTTCGAACCGCATGGCGGGCGCGCTGATGGCCGCGGCCTGTTTCGTTGTCGGAAATGCAGGATTGTAATTACTCGGCGGGTTGCGGCTCCATCCGGCCCTGACCCTTACGCGGGTTCGCCCAGTGCAGCGCCTTGGCAAGGCGCGAGGTGATCACGCCGTTTTCCTGCATCCAGTCGTAGTACTCGCGGTACTTCGGATCCTCGGCGAGCAGGTGCGCCTCTTCAGTGCGCGCGCGCCAGTAGTAGATGGCGCTCACAATCATGATGAAAGCGGTGTTGCGGATCGCATCGGTCAGTGAATCGCTGGTGACAAGGAACGGCATCGTCGCGCACCACCAGAACAGGTTCTTCGACACATAGGCCGGATGGCGCGTGTAACGATACGGACCGTTGGTCAGCACACCGCGATAGGTGAGGTTGGAGAAGCGGATGCCAAAGGCGACCGTCGCCCAGGCATAGACGCCGGTAAGGAAGACCAGCCAGCCGGCCCAGAGCCATAGCAGTGCGGGATAGTCCGCCAGCCAGTATGCCCAGTCTGCGGTATTCACTTCGTAATTGATGATATTGCCAAGCACGCCCCAGGCGAGCGGCGGATAGCAGAAAAAGGCCGCGATCCATCCGGCGAGGAAGGGGTTGCCGCTACGGATATGTGCATCGAGCGGACGCATGGTGAGCAGGTATCCGACCGTGCCGATCTGCACGTCGATCACGAACAGTATTTCGAAGAGGAACACACCCAGTAGCACCGGATTGTTCCAGATCTCCTGCGTCTGCGTGTCCACCACGGTGGCGAAACCGATGGGCAGGATGGAGATCATGAAGGCGCTGAAGAAACCCTTGATGATCCAGCTGCGCCAGTGCTTCTTTACCTGCTCCATATCGTAGGCCTCGCGCCCTACGAGCATAGCCCCGAAGTGCCAGGCATGATCGCGCGGATTGACGAGCACGCGGTCGATCCACAGGACGTAGGGCACGCTCAGTACCACCAGCGGAACAATCGCCGCGCCAAGCACCTGCATGGCAAAGAGATACTGGCCGTCCCAGTACCAGCGACCAAGGCAATAGAGCCCACCGATGATAAACCACGTGGCCCACAGGCCGGCGAGTTTGGTGATCGAAATGTCGACAATGTCACCAACCGCGCGACGGTTGTCCCAGTCTATCCCGGTCGTCGGATTGCGATGTACTTTCTCGACGAAGACCGAATAGGCGGCCATCACCCCGCCCGTCAGCACCATCGCCAACAGAGCGGAGTACGGGCCGGACAGGCGGCCAAGATCGTTGGGATAACCGAGCGCTGCGGAAATCTCCGGAAAACTGCGCGCGAACAGGATGTAGGCCAGCAGGGTGAGAAGGCCGACAAGGCCCACCCACGGAGATACGTCGCTTTTCGGCAGCTGTGCCGGTGTTTGCGACTGTGCAGATTCGCGTTCGCTCATAGGCGTTGCCATTACCGCACAAGGGTTAAAGGCAGGGTAACGCCTTTCGCCGCTGTCCCGCCAAGACACGGGCAGCGCCCAAAAGGTAAATTCGTTCGTTTATAGTGACTTAGCGGAAAGCGGTGATGCGTCCGCTATCATCAAGGATGTACATCGTATTGTTCGCTACTACCGGAGGCAGCGAAACGCCGTCATCCAGCCGCGAATGATCCGCGACCGCGCCGGTCATCACGTCGACCGATTTGATGTAACCGCGCGAGCTGGCGATCCACAGGCGGTTGTTCGCAAGCACCGGACCGGTCCAGAAAATCGGCCCCGTGCGATCTTCGGCATCGCGCCACTGGTCCAGCTGGGTCATCCAGCGAATGCGACCCGTGTTGCGCTGGATCGCAAGAATGCGCGCGTCGTCTGTCAGCGTGAAAACCCATTCACCCACGATTGTCGGCGCGGAAATACCCGCCAGCGTGAGTTCCCAGATGCGCTGCCCGGTGATCAGCTCGTAAGCCGCCATGCGGCCACCCTGGCCAAGCGCGTAGACGCGGCCCTGATCGATGATCGGATCGGCATCGACATCGGTCAGAGTGCCCACCTGCGTCGAGATAGAGGTCCGCGCAAGTGCGTCAGACCACAGCTCGCGCCCGTTCTCGTAACGATAGGCAACCAGCTCACCACTGGAGAAACCTGCGATCACGGTGCCCTGCCCCGCAGCCGGCGCTGCAACGCCGAAAACGCCCGACTGGCCAATCGCCGCCGCACGCTGCCAGCTGACGTCGCCATCATCGGCTTCGAGCGCGAAAATCTGGTTGTCCTGCGTCATCACAAAGACGTTGTTGAACGCAACCGTAGGCGCGCCGCGTAGCGGACCGCCCGGCTTCACACGCCAGACCTGCGCGCCTGTCGCGGCGTCCAGCGCCACAACATCGCCCACGCCATTGGTGGCATAGACCCGTCCGCCATCGTAAGCGGCGCCGCCGCCGAATGTCGCGTCTTCCAGATCGCCCGATACTTCGATCCGGTGCTGCCAGCGACGGGCACCGGTATCGGCATCGAACGCATGTACCACTGCGCTCGTATCCACCACGAAGACCATTCCATCCGCAACGACCGGAGCCGAAGCGAGACGGCGGGTGTTGGTGGTGCCAGCGATCTGCGCGCTCCACACGCGGTTCGGCGTTGTCGAGAGCGTTACGTGCCCTGCAACCTTCGCGGCATTGCCACCAGCCTGCGGCCAGCTCGCGTTGGTCTGTGCCGGAGGTACTACAACCGTCACATTGGCCAGCGCGGGATCGGCAACCACCTCGGTCGCGATGCGCGACAGGATCGGCTCACGATTGCCGACCGTCGGCGTTTCGTCCTGATCGTCACCACCTCCGCCAAGGCCAAGCGTGCTGCAGCTCGCAAGGGCCACGGCAGACAGCGCCACCACGGCAGGGCGAAGGAATGAAACGGTCTTGCGCATTGCGAATGTGCTCATGGGAATAGTTGAAATCCTTACTCGACCAGCTCGACTTCGCCTTCGGAAGGCACGTCTTCACCGGTAATTTCCGCCAGTGCGGCATCGACATCGTCAATCGGGTCGAAGCCAAGCAGGCCGGCGAGCTGACGTGTACGGCCGCGAATGCTGCCGGGCACGTCTTCATTCTGTGAAATGGCCACCAGCAGCGGTCCTGCCTGGTCGCGCTGGTCGAGCGCGAGATAGGCATGTGCCACCAGTTCTCCGGCGCTGCCATAGTAGGCGTTGTCCGGCTGCGCGAGCGGACCGATACGATCGATAACCGCCTGCGGCTCCATATCGTCAAACTGTAGGGTTACAGACCGGATGGCGGCGATATCGCGATACTCTGCGGGCAGCTCGGTATTGTTCGCGACACTATCGAACAGGGCCACCGCATCATCGATCCGGTCCTGCTGGATGGCGATACCAGCGCGCATCATAGCGGCGGCTGCAGCGGCACCATCGGTCCCGTCAGAAAGCTGCGCCAGCTCGCCATCGGCAATGTCAACATTGCCGGCTTCCAGCTCGTCCATTGCCATCACGAGTGATTCAGAGCGTTCTTCAAGCGCCGCTTCGGTCTGCGATTGCCAGAACAGCACGCCACCAAAAATCGCCATCGCGATCGTCAGGCCAATACCCACCGGCCAGCCGTACTTCTTGGCAAAATCGGTGACTTCATCCTGACGGACAGCCTCGTCCACTTCGCGCATGAGCATTTCCTGCTCTGCGTCCTTGCGTGTTTCGGGCTTGGCCTTGTCAGGCAGGTTGGTTTCGGTCGGTGTGCGTGCCACGTGTCTAGTCTAACTTGCAGATTGCTATTGTTGCGCCCCTCCCTAGCGGATGGGCGGCGCTTTTCAATCCAAGATGCTAGCGTGTCCCCGCTGCAGTGAATGGCCGATGAAGCACAATTATTGCTGCGGGTACTTCTGCATCAGGCCCCAGTAGAGCCCGCGATAGCGCTCGATCATCCTGTTTTCATCGAATTCGGCGCGCGCCTTGTCGCGGTTGGCCTTGCCGATCCGTTTGCGTGCCTCGGGATCAACCGCCAGCCGGGCGAGCGATTCGCCAAGAGCATGCTCATCGCCCGACTCGACAAGATAGGGGCCGTTATCACTCGCCACCATGGAGCCGACATCACCCACACGCGGCGAAACGACGGGCAAGCTGGCCGACATCGCCTCCACCACAGAGATCGGAAACTGTTCAGACTGGCTGGATAGCGCGAACATATCGAACAGGCCGATCAGCTTGGCAGGTTCTGCCACAAAACCGGGCAGGTGCACGCGGTCTTCCAGCCCCAGCCGCTCCGCCTCGGCCAGCAGCGCATCACGTTCGGGCCCTTCACCCGCGATTACCAATTGCCATTCGGCGGGCATATTACCAAGCGCGCGCACGAGCACATCGAGCTGCTTGACCTTGCGCAACCCCGCGAGTGTGCCGAGCCAGAACTCGTCCTTGCGCTTGATCAGCCCGGGCAGCAGGTCGCGCTTGGCGGGCGCGGCAAAGGCGCGGGTATCGATGCCGTTGGGAATGCGCCGCACTCGAGTGCGCGGCTGCGACCAAACGTTGAGCGCGATATCCTCCAGCTTGGCAGAAGGCACCACCAGCGCGGCGGTGCGTCCCAATGCGATCTTGCGGTAGATATTCCGCCGACGCTTCAGACGATGCACCTCATCCTCGTTGAAGCCATCCTCGTGATGAACCAGCGGCGGCAACTTGAAGGCATCGGCAAAGATCGTGTGCGCCATCACGGCATCGATCGCGCCCCAGTTATAGGTGCAGATGAGGTCATATCCGGCCATCGCCTGCGCCAGGTTTTTCAAGCGTCCCGGAGTCGGGTTGCCACGTAGCGAGGGGAACTTGGGCCAGCTGATTTTCGGCTTTTTGCCGATCAGGTGCGCGGCATTGCGCTTCTCCAGATCGCCCGAGACGATAGCGTGATCGACTTCCTTGCCCCAGGCATTGATCAGCCGGACGCAGCGCAGTTCCTTGCCTCCGGGATCGAAGGTTGAATGCAGATGCAGGATCCTGGGGACCTTGCCGCTCATGCGACCTTGCCCAGTAATGTCGCCACAGCCTGCTGCGCTTCGGGTTCTTCGAAGGTCGGCACGTGCCCGACGTTTGGCACGGTGACCGCGTCCATCGCGGGCATCTCCTTTGTCATTCGCTGCAGCGTCTTGGCAGAGAGAATATCCGATAACTCGCCACGCAAGGCCAGCACCGGCACGTCGCCCAGCGCTGCAAACAGCGGCCACATGTCGACCGGCTTGGGCGGTGGTTCGTTGAACGGTTCGGCAATGTGCATGTCGTAATCGTAGCTGATGCGGCCATTGTTGCCGACCACGCACAGCCGCTTCGCAAAGCGGAGCCAGTCCTTGGTGTCGTAATCAGGGTAGACGTCGGCATTGCCTTCCCTGAGCGAGCGCGCGGCATGCATCCACGTGGGATAGCTGCGCCCCTGCCCGACATAATCCTTGATCCGGTCGAGCCCGGCTTCCTCGACATCAGGACCGATATCGTTGAGCACCACGCCCGCTAGCTTTCCCGGATGCATGAAAGCCATCAGCATGGTCACGATGCCACCCAGGGATGTTCCGATCGAAACAACCTTGGACACGCCAATCGCATCGAGCAGAGCCACAATGTCCTCGACATACTGGGACGGCGTGTAAGTCGAGAAATCCTTCGCATAGTCGCTCTCTCCGCGCCCGCGCAGTTCGGCGCAGATCACCCGCCACTCTCCAGCAAAGGCATCGGCCACAGGCTCGAAATCGCGCGCATTGCGGGTCAGGCCGGGGATGCACAGGATCGGCGGGCGATCATCCCGCCCAGCGTAATCGCGGTAGTGCAATGTCAGCCCGTCGCCGCTTTGCCAGGTGCCGTCTTCAAAGGCGGGTACGCTCAATCGTATTCCCCTGTTTCACGCGCCACCTTGCGGTGACGCTTGCAGAGCGCCACTAATGCAAACATGCGCGCCGAACCGCAACCTGCCGAATACACACCGGACACGAAAATCACCGAAATTGCCGGATTTCTGGCCGATCCGGTGGAAGCCGCGCGCTTTCCCCGCCACGAACTGCGCTTTCGCAATCGCCGGTGGGACACAGCGGTGGGGCTGGCCGACCTGTCTGACGAGCAATGGGTGCGGCATTTCGGCGCGTTCGAAGCCTTGCCAAACAACCTGCCCCAGCCGCTCGCGCTGCGATATCACGGGCACCAGTTTCGCAACTACAATCCCGAAATCGGCGACGGGCGTGGATTCCTGTTTGCCCAGATGCGTGACGGCGCTGGGCGGCTGCTCGACTGCGGCACCAAGGGCAGCGGCACCACACCGTATAGTCGCACCGCCGATGGCCGATTGACGCTGAAGGGTGCTGTGCGCGAGATCCTGGCGACCGAAATGCTCGAAGCACTCGGAGTATACACCTCCAAGACGTTCTCCGTCGTCGAAACTGGCGAGGAGCTGTGGCGTGATGACGAGCCCTCTCCCACCCGTTCCGCCGTAATGGTGCGCCTCAGCCACGGGCATATTCGCATTGGTAGCTTCCAGCGCCTGATGGTAATGGAGGAGCACACCGCTTTGAAGAAGCTGGTCGACTACTGCCTCGATGCCTTCCCCGGCCCGCCTCCGCCCGAAGACGCGCCGGGGCGAGACGAGCCTGCGGTAATCCTGCTCCATCAGGTGACCGAGCGCCTTGCCGATCTGGCGGCGAGCTACATGGTCGCAGGCTTCGTCCACGGTGTACTCAACACCGACAACATGAACATTTCGGGCGAAAGCTTCGACTATGGCCCATGGCGCTGGCTGCCTGCCTGGCAACCGTCTTTCACAGCCGCTTACTTCGACCAGACCGGCCTCTACGCCTTCGGTCGCCAGCCCGAAGCTATCCGCTGGAACCTGCACCAATTCGCCATCGCGCTCCGACCACTTGCCGAAAGCAAGCCACTGATTGCCGCGCTCGAACGCTTCGGGCCGCTTTACGGCGAAGCCATGATGCGGCGCTTCTGCTGGCGGCTGGGTGTGGCGCAGCAGGGTCCAGAGCGCGATGCCGCACTGGTCGAGGCTGCCGAAGTAACCATGCGAGAGGCCAAGATCGGGCCGGACGCATTCTTCTACCGCCACCGTGAAGGCCGCGCAGCGGAAGGCAGGCTAGCCGAGACGCTGGAGGGCTATAAACCCCTCACTGGCGACCATGCTTACTGGTCAGACGGCATCGAACAGAGCATGCTGATCGACGAGGTCGAAACGCTCTGGTCCGCCATAGACGAACGCGACGACTGGCAACCGCTGCACGACAAGGTCACCGCGATCCGCCGCATGGGTAATGCCCTGGGCGAAGCGCCGAAAGCACAGGGTCACGCATAGTCAATCACCGCAATGTGCATTGGGCACCAACCGTGCTATCGAGCGCGATAAACAGGAAACCGGAGGATCTTTTCGTGAAAGTTATCTTGGCAGGCATCGCACTGGCAGCAACGGCTGCGTCGATGAATACAATCGAGCCCGGCAACTGGGCAACCACTGTTGTGATGACCGACATCACTTTGTCACCCGAAGCTCCGCCTGAGATTACACAAGCCGTACAGGCGTCGCTTGGCGGCGAGGGAACGACATCAGAAAGCTGCCTCACCCAGCAGGATGTCGACGAAGGCCCGACGAGCATCTTCAACAATGCCGGTGACGATTGCGAATACAGCGATCTCACGATGGATGGCGGGGTCATCCGCGGCTCAGCCGTCTGCGAAAGCCCTACCGGCCCGGTCAATGTGGTGATGGAAGGCACCTATGGGCCCACAAGTTACGCCATGACAGTGAATGTTGACGGCGACATGGGCGGCGGAATGGGCCCGATGTCGCTGGAAATGGCAATTAGCGGAGAGCGGTTGGGCGATTGCGCTGAAGAAGAGGCCTGAACCGCCCTGTAACGTGCCGGTTTACATTTGATTCGAGACTTTGCGTTCGCCCGCATGACACGTTAGGGGCCAGCAAACAGAACAAACGGGACTTCGAACTTGTCCAGCCCATCAGAACTGATCTCCTTCGAGCCGGCCACGGGTGCCGAGCTGTGGCGCGGGGCGCACGGTGATGTAAATTCCATCGTCCGTGCGGCGCGCAAGGCATGGCCCAATTGGGCTGCACAACCGCTCGCCAACCGGATCGAGCTGATCCGCCGCTTTGCCAACGAAGTGCTCAAGGACCAGGACGAGCTGGCAGACCTGATTTCGCGCGAAACGGGCAAGCCGCTGTGGGAAGCCCGCACCGAAGTCGAAGCGGTCATGGCCAAGGTCGACATCTCTGTCCGCGCCTATGCCGATCGCACGGGGCAGCGCAAGCTCGACAGCGCGCTGCAGGGAACCGCAGCGCTACGCCACAAGCCGCACGGCATCATGGCGGTGTTGGGTCCGTACAACTTCCCCGCGCACTTGCCCAACGGCCATATGGTTCCCGCCCTGATAGCGGGCAATTGCGTGATCCTGAAGCCGTCGGAAAAAACGCCGGCTGTAGGCGAAAAGCTGGTCGAGCTGTTCAACCGTTCGGGCATTCCCGAAGGTGTCGTGCAACTGCTGATCGGCGGCCCCGATGAAGGCAAGGAGGTCGTCGCGCACCGCGATGTGAACGGCGTTCTGTTCACCGGCTCTGCTCAAGTGGGCATTGCCATCAACAAGAAGCTCGCCACCGATCCGGGCAAGATCCTCGCGCTGGAGATGGGCGGTAACAACCCCATCGTCGTGTGGGATACGCCCAAGATTACCGATGCTGCCGCGCTGATCGTACAATCGGCATTCACAACCGCTGGCCAGCGTTGCACGGCCGCGCGACGCCTGATCGTCAAAGACACGATGTATGACGAGCTGATGGCCGAGCTGAAAAAGCTGACCGACCGCATCATTGTAGGCGCTCCGCATGATGAGCCCGCCCCGTTTATGGGGCCGGTGATCGACAACCAGACGGCGGACCAGCTGACCGAGAGCTTCGTCTATCTGCTTTCACACGGTGGCAAAGCTATCAAGCATATGCGCCGCCTGAATGACGATCTCCCTTTCGTCACCCCCGGCATTATCGACACGACCGCGATGGACGAACGACCCGACGTCGAACTGTTCGGTCCGCTGCTGCAAGTCATCAAGGTCGATGATTTCGACGCTGCAATTGCAGAGGCGAACAATACCCGCTTCGGCCTTTCGGCATCGCTGGTGGGGGGAACGCCGCAGCAGTACAACCGCTTCTGGGCGAATGTACGCGCAGGGATAGTCAACTGGAACCGGCCGACCAATGGTGCATCCTCCGCAGCACCATTCGGAGGCATCGGCTTTTCCGGCAATCACCGCCCGGCAGCATTCTATGCAGCGGACTATTGCGCCTATCCGGTGACAAGTACGGAAATGGAGCAACCGCGCGCCAGCGTTGGCGTGGGCTTCAAAGACAGCTAACGCTGCGCGCGTGAGCAACCAGTCTCCTGACATCGCGGCAAGCAAGCCTCGCGCTATCGGCTATGCGTTCACAGCGCATATGTTCTGGGGCTTTATGCCGCTTTACCTGCTGTTGGTGGCAGAGGTCCCGGCGGTGGAATTCGTCGCATGGCGAACCTTGTTCACTCTGCCGATCTGCCTAGTCTTCATCGGCCTGCGTGACCGCTGGCCAGAGCTGCGCCGCTGCCTGACAGACCGCAAGATCGTGCTGACCCTGATGGGCAGTGCGGCGATGGTAGCGATCAATTGGCTTGGCTATATTTGGGCGATCCAGAACACCTATGTCTACGCTGCAAGCCTTGGATATTACATCTTGCCGCTGGTGATGATGGTGATGGGCGTTGTTTTTCTGGGAGAGACACTTTCCAGGCGCCAATGGGCCGCTGTCGGCATGGCTGCCCTGGCGGTTGGCGCACTGGCGACGGGCGCTCTCACCACGCTGTGGCTGAGCCTGCTGCTGGCCATTACCTTCGGAATCTACGGTCTGCTGCGCAAGACGGTGGACGCCGGGCCGCTGGTCGGTCTGACGGTGGAAGCAATCATCCTGCTTCCCATCGTGGCGGGCTATCTCGCATGGGTGCAATGGGGCGCGGGTGGCACGGCATTCGGCCGTGAAACGGTGGAAACGCTGGCGATCCTGGCAGGCGGGATCATGACAGCGGTTCCGCTGCTGCTTTTCTCCAGTGCCGCACGCGCACTGCCCTACACACTGATCGGTTTCATGCAGTTCATCGCGCCGACCGTAGTCTTCCTGCTGGGATTGACCGTTTTCGGTGAGGAACTGCGCCCGGCCCAGCTCGCGGCATTCCTGGCCATCTGGAGCGCGGCGGCGCTGTTTAGCTGGGACATCTGGTCAAAAAGCCGCGACGCAAGAGCGGCAGCGAAAGCCTAACCCTTGAATGTCCAGCCGAGTGCTTCGCCGGCATGGAAAGGCACAAGCTCGCTGCCACCGGCAGAGATGGTATCGGGCACGCCGTTGCCGGACTTTTCGAGCGTCACCATGTCTTCATTGACCGGCAAGCCATAAAAGGCCGGGCCATTGAGGCTGGCAAAGCCCTCGAAGTGCTCGATAGCCCCTTCCTGCTCAAACACGGCGAGATAGCTCTCCAGCGCATAGGGAGCGTTGAAAATTCCGGCGCAACCGCAGGCGCTTTCCTTGGCTTCGCGCGCATGCGGCGCGCTATCGGTGCCGAGAAAGAACTTGGGATTCCCGCTCGTCGCAGCCGCGCGCAGGGCAAGGCGATGCTGCTCGCGCTTGGCGACGGGCAGGCAATAGGCATGCGGCCGCATCCCGCCCACCAGCATGGCATTGCGGTTGATGTGGAGATGCTGCGGAGTGATCGTGGCGGCGACGTTCGCGCCTGCGCCTTCGACGAATTGTACTGCATCCGCCGTGGTGATGTGCTCAAAAACCACTTTGAGGTTTGGCAGGTCAGCGATCAATGGGCGAAGCACCTGTTCGATAAACACCGCTTCACGATCGAAAATATCGATATCGGCATGTGTCACTTCGCCGTGCACGCACAGAACCATGCCGATCTCCGCCATGACTTCCAGCACGCCGCGAATATTGGCGACATCGGTCACGCCGCTATCCGAATTGGTGGTGGCTCCGGCTGGATAGAGCTTTGCCGCTGTAAACACACCTTCTGCAAACCCGCGCCGCACTTCTGCCGGATCGAGATTGTCGGTGAGGTAGCAGGTCATCAGCGGCTCGAAAGCCATGCCATCGGGCACCGCGGCCAGGATGCGGTCACGATAGGCGCGCGCGGCCTCCACCGTCGTCACCGGCGGGGTCAGATTGGGCATTACAATCGCGCGGGCAAACTGGCGCGCGGTGTATTCGGCAACGCCTTCCAGCATGGCGCCATCGCGCAGGTGGACATGCCAGTCATCGGGGCGGCGAATGGTGAGCGAGGTCATCATGGCATTGCCTATGCCGCGCCCCGCCCTATCTGTCACCCATGACCTTTGGACGATTGAACAACCGCGCCGTGGTGCGCGTTGCCCCGCAGGACGCGAGCGAGGATGCCATCGGCTTTCTGCAGGGCTTGCTGACGAATGATGTGAGCGGCGATGGCCCGACCTACGCCGCGCTACTGACCGCGCAGGGCAAGACGATGTTCGATATGATCGTGTGGCGTGACGGTGATGCGGTGCTGCTCGATTGCGAAGCCGACCGCGCACATGATTTGGTCAAGCGCCTGACGCTTTATCGCCTCCGCCGCAAGATCGACATTGCGATTGACGCGGAGCTGGGCGTGTTCTGGTCCACGGACCGGTTTGACGAAGCATCCCCCGATCCCCGTCTTCTGGCACTCGGTTTCCGCCGCGTTGCGCAGTTCCTCGACAGGATCGAAGGCGTGGATGATCAATATCTTGCCTACCGTCTTTCGCACGGCGTGACAGAAGGTTTTGCGGAGCTTGGCGATATCCTGTGGCTGGAGACCAACGCGGTCGAGCTGAACGGCGTCAGCTTTACCAAGGGCTGCTATATCGGGCAGGAAAACACCGCGCGGATGAACTGGCGCAGCAAGGTCAATCGGCGACTGGTGGTGGTTCCACTGGAGCAATCACAGGAGAAGCGTCGCAAGGCGGAGTATCCTGCGCTTGGGCTGGCAGTGGATCATTTGCGCGTAGATGATATCCCGGCCGAACACGTGCCCGACTGGATGCGGCTCTCGGCTGAAGGCTAGGCGTTCTGCCCGTAGGTCTTGATAAAGGCCGCGATCAGCATTTCTTCGGCACGTTCTCGGGCGACCGAGCGTTTGACCGAGAGCGATTCGGCCAGCGGTTCTCCGACCAAAGCATCACCCAGAGCGAGCAGCACCAGTGTGAAGGTGTTTTCGTGCATCGCCATTTCGTTGGCGTGATCCATCTCTTCGGGTGCCAGATCGTGCACCAGCTTGTGGACCGCCCCGATAATCGGATCGAGCGCGTCTTCGTTGCCCGATGCGAGCATCCAGCTGGCCAGGGCACCGCCGCCTTCCTTGCCCATCGCATCGAATGTCAGGTCAACCACTTCACGTGGGCTACCGATCCCTGCGCGCGTCGCCCGCACGGCATCGGCAATCGTATCGCAAACCGTCTGCGCCAGATGCGCGGCCAGTGCCTTCTGCAAGCCTGCAGCACTGCCGAAATGATGGAGCAGGTTGGCGTGGGTGCGCCCGATTCGCGATGCGACCGCTTTTAGGGTGACGGCCTGTGGTCCGGCTTCTATGAGCAGCGCGCGCGCCGCCTCAAGCGCGGCGGCACGGCTCTCTTCAGGGCTCCATCTTTTCTTTGTTGACATATGTGTCAGTAACCTATTAACACGAGTGTCAGTTTGAGCAGGCGAACGCCTTGGAGTGAATGTTATGACCGCCACCCCCCACTGGCAAGCCGACCGCACCGAAACCCCCGGTATTACCGTGCGTAACCGCCGCTTCGGTCGTGGCGTAGAGCGCAAACGCGGCGTCGATCCTGTTGCTTCAGCGTGGTTCGCGGCCCTGTCTGCCAGTTTCCCGCGTGGAGAGGCTATGTTTATCGAGGCGGTGAAAGCCCATCGGCATAGCGTTCCGCCAAAACTTGCCGCCGAGATCCGCGATTTTATCAGGCAGGAAGTGAACCATTCGCGCGAGCATATCGCGTTCAATCGCGCCGTTGCTGATGCGGGATATGATCTCACTGCAATCGATGCGCGCGTCAAATCACTGGTCGATATGACGCAGTCGAAGCGGGAGATCGTGCAGCTCGCCATCACCTGCGCGCTGGAGCATTTTACAGCCATATTTGCGCATGAATTCCTGCGCGATCCCGATTCTATCGTCAGTGCAGGAATGGGCGATGTGCAGCTGTGGCTGTGGCACGCCGTGGAAGAGATTGAGCACAAGGGCGTCGCCTACGACACCTGGTTGCACGCGACCCGCGAATGGTCTGACTGGAAGCGCTGGCGTATGCGCTGCCTGATCATGGTGCTTGTCACCTACCGCTTCCTGAAGAATCGCGCGACCGATTCGGTCGAACTGATGGCACAGGATGGCATCACCGGGTGGCGCGCAAAGTGGCGGCTTTTCAAATATCTTGTCGGAACCCCCGGTATTCTGCGCAAGATTTTCCCGGCCTGGCTGAGCTATTTCAAACCCGGCTTCCATCCGTGGGACATCGATGATCGCGACCTGATTGCGCGATGGGACGATGAGCAGGCACTGGTCTTCCCTGAGCAGGCCAACACGAAGGATGGCCCCGCCACCACCTGATCACTCAGGCAGCAGCGGGGCGATAGCTGTCCGCATCCGCGCCCAGCCACTTCACGAAACGCCGCGTGGGGAGCATCTCGCCACCACGCGCCATGCAGATCGTACGGTCAATCTCACCGGTTTCGGTGAAGCCGGCCTTGCGTAACACTTTGCCGCTGGCCGGATTATCAATGTAATGGCCCGCGCCGAGCGCCTTCAGGCCAAGCGCTTCGGCAACTTCGATTACACCTCGCACCGCTTCGGTGGCAAAGCCGCGGCGCTGCCACGCGCGCCCAATCCAGTAGCCAAGCTCGTCGGGCCCGCCATCCTGGCGTGGGCCAAAGCCGATCATCCCGATAATCGGGGCACCTTGTTCTGACGGAAGGGTAATGACAAATTTGTTCTCGCTACCGGCTTGAGCATCCGCACAGAATTTGCGCGCATCATGCTCGCAGTACGGCCACGGTGCACGGGCAAGATTACGGACGACATTTTCATCCGCAATGCCGCGATATACGCCGCGCCAGTCTTCAGGGAATACGGGCCGCAGAAACAGCCGTTCGGTACGCATGAACATCGGGTCTCTCCCTCATGCCGGACGCTGGCTCCACTAGCCGTCCGGTATTGCAGTTTTGAGTCCGTCGCACAGGAAACTGCGCGCCGGATCCGGCATCGGAAGGAGAATCAAAAAAGGAGACGGGTCGGCCCCATCTCCTTCCAGCTTTTCGGATTTTCTATGCTCCGAAAGGGGCCATCCCGGTGGATGACCCCCTTATCGGATCATCCGGTTATTCGGCGGCTTCCGCCATGGCGTCGACCGAGACGTATTTGCGGCCGAGTTTGCCATCGTGGAATCGCACGACGCCTTCGGTAAGCGCGAACAGCGTGTGGTCCTTGCCCATGCCGACGTTGACGCCCGGGTAGACCTTCGTACCGCGCTGACGAATAATAATGTTGCCGCCGATCACGTCCTGACCGCCGTACTTCTTCACACCAAGGCGACGGCCGGCTGAATCACGACCGTTACGCGATGAACCGCCTGCTTTTTTATGTGCCATTGTGTCTTACTCCGTGGATCCGCCGAGGGCGGTCTTACTTCTTGTCTGTCTTCTTGGCGGCTGCTTTCTTGGCCGGAGCCTTCTTAGCAGGAGCCTTCTTGGCTGCCGGCTTCTTGGCAGCGGTTTCCTTCTTCGGCGCAGCTGCTTTCTTGGCCGGAGCCTTCTTAGCAGGTGCTGCCTTCTTGGCAGGTGCCTTCTTCGGAGCGGCCTTCTTGGCTTCTTCCTTCGGAGCTTCTGCCTTCTTGGCCGGAGCCTTTTTCGCAGCGGCTTTCTTGCCAGCACCCACAGCCGTGATGCGCAGCAGGGTCATCTGCTGGCGGTGGCCGTTCTTGCGGCGATAGTTGTGACGACGACGCTTCTTGAAGACCGTCACCTTCTCGCTCTTCGCCTGGGCAATAACCTCAGCCGAAACCGTGACCTTGGAAGCGTCCGCCAGGTCGGCGCCTTCGCCAGCCAGCAGAACATCGTCCAGGGTGATCGTTTCACCGGCTTCACCAGCCAGTTTCTCGACCGCGATTTTGTCTCCTTCGGCGACGCGATACTGCTTGCCGCCCGTGCGCACTACTGCGAACATGGTGCTAAATCCGTTTATCTGGTGTTCCCGTCACAAGGCCGCTGGATCGCCGCCAAATAACAACAACAAAAAAGGGCGCCCAAAGGGGCACCGGAAAGAGCGCAGCCGTTAGGCCAAGCTCTGATGCCTGTCAACCACCCGAACGCCAAATTGCAGCTGTTTTTGGCCGAAGTCAGCAACAAGAGTGTACGGGCAATTGTACGCTGGAAAGCGTCGCCAACCCGATGTAGGGCACACGGGTGATGATGCAAGCTCGCCTTATGCCCTGTTTCGCCCTTGCAATACCACTCGCCGCCTGCGCGAGTCCTGCTGCAGAGTACCCCTCTCTCGCGATGCGTGACGGAGAACGGATTGTCGGCGAAATGGAAACCGCACCCGCAGCGCCGTACATTGCCCCGTCCCCGCCACCTGCGACTGTAGAGGAAGCCGTGGCTCTGGCAGCGCAGGCGCGAGGCGTGCATGGCGAGTTCACCGCTGCCGAACCCGGTGTGCGTGCTAGAATCGGCGCTGCTCGCGGCACTTTTGTGGGGAGCGAGACATGGTCCGATGCGCAAGTCGCCCTGACTATACTCGAATCGCACCACGGCCGCCTGACGGTCATGCTAGCGGATATTGACGCGCTCTACGTCGACACGTCGAGCGAAGGGCAGGCTGTCGCCCTGCTCGCAGAAGAACGCGACGCGGTTGCCGCGATGGCATCTGCTCAGGCCGAAACGATCGCTTCGCTGCTTGCGGCTATTCCGCGATGAGCATCGCCTGTGACACCTGTCCCGTCCGCGATAGCGCGGCCTGTGCGGTGCTTTCCGAAGAGGAGCGGCGTGCGCTTGCCAAAGCGGGCAGCACACGGCGACTGACGCGCGGCGAAGTGCTGTTCGCTGCCGGGGACGAAGATACGGCTTGCGCAACACTGGTTTCAGGCGCGCTCAAAGTGTCCAGCTACGATGCCGACGGCAACGAGCGCATCCTGGCGCTGATTCACCCGTCAGGTTTCATCGGAGAGATGTTTTCTCCGTTTGCCGAGCACGATGTGATCGCCTTGAGTGATTCGCAGCTTTGCGTGTTTGCACGGCGAGACATGGACGCAGCGCTTGATGCCTATCCCAAACTGGCGCGCGCATTGCTGCGCCGATCACAGGAAGACTTGCACCAGGCGCGCAATCTGCTTGCCCTTGGGGCAGGTCGCAGTGCCAGCGAACAGGTCGGGGCCTTGCTATTGGCACTGGCGCAAGCGGCAAGCGATTCGCCCTGCCACCCCAGACAGCAATTCGACCTACCCATGACCCGGGGGGAAATGGCCTCCATGCTGGGCCTGACTATCGAGACGGTGAGTCGTGCTCTCGGCTCCCTCGAAAAAGAGGGCGCGATCCGTAGAAATGGTACGCGCGGAATCGAACTTGTCGATCCCGCGCGTATGGAGACTGGTGGCTGACGACCAAGGTCGCTTCGGTCTTCAGACCAAGGCGGCAATAGTCACCATTGCCAATCCCCACAGGAAGATCAGAACGGGCAGAATGAGAACCTGAACCGTCGCATCACGTGCAGTGGTGCGGCCATACGCGGTCATGATTCCATCTTGCTGGAAACGCCCCCAGGCCAGCGCCTTGCTCTTGGTGCCGGGAGCAAGACGTGTCCACACCGCTGGAACACCGAAGCCTGCGATGACGAACAGGCCGCAAATTACAATCGGGATGATCATTTCAGGATGCGCGAAACCGATCCCCATCATCACGACATAGGCGAGGAAGAAGCCTGCCGTTGCCACGTGCAGACCAACGGGCAGTTCGAATGTCCGATCGACCGGATCATTGCGATCGGTCGCCGGCGGTGCCGTGCGGACATCGGCAGCCTCGGCAATCTGTTGGCGGGTAAGTTGTTCGGCCATTGTGAAACTCCTTCCTGGTTCGGAAGGATTGGACCGATCCGCTTCACGCCGCTTTGATCCTGCTCAAACCTCGATGATTTCTTCGCTCCACCGCGCCAGATCGCTGTGATCCTCCTGCCGCGGTTCGATCCAGTGCCAGCCATCCGCGCGTTTCTCGCGCTTCCAGAACCAGCTTTGTGACTTGAGATGATCCATGCAGAAGTCGACCGCGTCGATGGCGGCGCGGCGATGGTGCGCGCAGGCGGAAACGAGCACGATGGGTTCTCCGGGGCGCATCACACCCGTGCGGTGGATCATCAGTAGGCCCATCAGGCCGAAACGGTCCACCGCGCGCGCGGCAAGGGCTTCCATGCCGGGCAATGTCATCGGCGCGTAATGCGTCAGCTCGAGCGCTTCGACACCACCCTCCCCGCGCACTTCCCCGACAAAGGTGCAGACACCACCCAAGCCGGGGTGTGCATTGGTAAACGGGCCGACATAGGCACCGGGATTGAACGGCGTGCCACCAAGCTCGACGGTTATCGCCATGTCAGCCTCCCGATACAGGTGGCAGGAGCGCGACTTCAGAGCCTGCTTGTGCACTGAGCATGCTCTTGTCCGCCAGCAGTTCGCCATCGACCGCAATACGGACTGTGCCATCGGCCACGGCTTGGGCAAGGCCCGGCCCGAGCGAGGCGAGCAATTGCGCCCAGTCGAGCGGCGCGGGAACCTCCCGCTCCGCCTCACCCGACAGATCGGCAAGCTTGCCGAGAAAGACGATCCGAACCGCCATCAGCCGCCCGTCACCGACATATGCCGTTCGAGCACAGACTCGCTGCCCTCGGCGATGACAAAGTGATGCCGTTCTGGCTTTATGCGCATCGCCTCATCCAGGGCCTTTGCGACCTGTCCTTCGGGATCATCCGAACGCAAGGCCGCACGCAGATCGACCTTTTCCGCTCCGCCGAGGCAGGCATAGAGTTGCCCCGTCGCGGTCACCCGCACGCGGTTGCATCCGGCGCAAAAGTTGTTGGTCAAAGGCGTGATGAAACCGAGCTTACCGCCTGTCTCACCAACCCGCACATAGCGCGATGGTCCGCCGGTGCGTTCTACAAGAGGCGTGAGTACAAAGCGCTGTTCAAGTTCATCGCGCACGGCGGCCAGCGGGAGAAAATGATCGACGCGGTCACCCTCCACCTCACCCAGTGGCATGACCTCGATCAGCGTCATGTCGCAATCCTGCGCATGCGCCCATTGCATCAAAACTGGGATCTCCGCCTGATTCAGGTCTTTCAGTGCCACGGTGTTGATCTTCACATGCAAGCCAGCTGCTTTGGCTGCAGCAATCCCATTGAGCACCCGTCCCAGCTCGTCACGCCGCGTCAGCTTTGCGAACAGCGCCGGATCGCGCGTATCGAGGCTAACATTCACGCGCCGCACGCCCGCATCGGCCAGAGCCTGTGCATGCCGCGCGAGTTGTGTGCCATTGGTGGTGAGCGTCAGCTCTTCCAGCCCATTACCCAATTCACCGCCCAGCGCCTGCACCAGCCGGATCACATCGCGCCGCACCAGCGGTTCGCCGCCAGTCAACCGGATCTTGGTAACGCCGCGCGCGATGAAGGCCTTGGCCAGCGCATGCAGCTCCTCAAGGCTCAGCACCTCTTTCTTGGGCAGGAACTGCATCCGTTCGGGCATGCAATAGCTGCAACGCAGATCACACCGATCAGTTACCGACAGCCGCAGATAGGTTATCTTGCGGTCAAAAGCGTCGATCAGGGGAGAGGTGCTGCGCATAGGTCTTTCATGGCGGGATTGGGCTTTCCGATCAACTTCGTGGAGGCGCAGACGCGGGTTACTCCGCCAGCGTGAATATCTGCCCGGTTACGCCATCTGCCGATTGCAGGTAGAACAGCGTTTCGGAAACGGCCTGCGCGTCCTCGCTTTCCACACCGTTGACGCGCTGCGGCGCGGCCTCGCGGGCAAGTTCCTGCACAGCAGAAAGGCGCCAGCCCTGATGCGTATGATCGGCGGGATCAAAGATCACAACAACATTGTTTTCCTGCATCAAACCACGGACTTTTGGCACCCACTCCCGGTGAAAAGCAGCGGCAGCATCAAGCGGCGCGGCAGGTAGGCCGACAACCTCTATGATCGCGTCGTTGCGCGTCACGGTCGCTCACGCGTCAAAGTAATCCCGATCTGCTCGTTCGCCTCGCTCAGCGCGAGCTTCACGATCTTCACCTGCACCTCCTCGACGCGCTCGTCCTGCAGGAACAGCGTTTCGCAAATGTGATCGGCCACGGATTCGATTAGCTTGTAATGCCTGTCCCCCAGTCCTTCCGAACAGGCGAACTTCAGGTCCATGTAATTCTTGCTCTCTTCGAGCGGGGTCTCCGCCTCGTAGAATTGCTTCGCCTTCAACCGCGCACGCACGGTGAAACGCAGCGGCTGCGGCTTGCCGGTTTCCTCGGAATAGATCCCGGTGTGAACCATATGCTCGAAATCGACGAGCTCGAGATAAAGACTATCGGCCATAGGCCTGGCGAAATCGCAGGAGATGCGCCGCTTGGCAAGCATTCACCTTGACGGCAGTGCGCGACTACGGCCATTCCGGTCACACAAACCGGGGAGCATCCAATGAGCGACGACACCACGCCCGAAACGGCAACAGAGACGCCGACAGAAACAACTGCAGAAGCAACTGACGCCGATGCCAAGCCCGCCAAGTCGCGGATTACACGGTGGATCGGCAACTTCACGCTGGGTGGCGCGCTGATCATGCTGCTGATCGCGCTCGGATCGCTAGTGCTGGCGCGCTATAACTTGATCGGCAAGCTGACCGGATTCCGTTACTTCATGATGACGATGTATCCCTACGCCGCGATCGCGGTGGTTGCCGTGATCGGCATCGTGATCGGCATGGTGCGCAAGCGCGGTCCCGGATGGTGCAACCCGCTGGCGCTGGTGCTATCGCTCGTCATGCTCGGGGTCTTCTACACGCAGGTGATCGCGCCCGCCCGCGCCGCGCCGTTCATGCATGACATTACCACCGACGTGGACGATCCCCCGCAGTTCGAGACGCTTACCCTGCGTGACGATTTCCTCGAGATGTACGAAGGCGATATCGAGGCATGGCGCTCCGCCCATCGGGAAAGCTATCCCGATATGGAGCCGGTCATCATCAACAAGGCGCCCGATCTTGTGATCGCCGATGCCCGCGCACTGGCCGAAGAGCGCGGCTGGGAACTGGCCGAGAATTCACCCGAAGCCGGCCGGCTGGAAGCAACCGCCACTGCAGGGTTCATCCGTTTCTATGATGACGTAGTAGTAGAGATTACGCCTATCGCCGATGGCACCGCCCGTGTCGACATGCGCAGCATCAGCCGCGTTGGCGGAAGCGATCTGGGCTACAACGCAGCTCGCATCGAGGCATTTCTGGCAGACCTCGAGGCTGTTCCTAACCGTTAGACCAACGCGCGAAGATAGCGGTGGGGAGCAGCCTGCCGCCCTCTCCCTCTTCGCGAACAGCAAGCTCGCCGCACTCAACCATGCCCGGCAGCCCGGCAAAGGCCTCTGCCAGCAATCCGCCGATAGAAAGCGCGCTCATCCGCACCGCATAGACAGTGAGGAACAGGAACTTGCTGTCATCATCGAGCAACTGGCGGCAATCGGCGATCAAGCCGGGGAGCGATTCCTCCAGCCGCCACGTTTCGTTCTTGGGGCCGCGCCCGAACTTGGGCGGATCGAGGATGATCCCATCATAGCGGTTGCCGCGCCGCACTTCGCGCGCGGTGAACTTGGCGGCGTCATCGATCAGCCAGCGGATCGGTCGATCCTCCATGCCTGACAGCGCGGCGTTGTCGCGTGCCTGCGCTACCGATTTCTTGCTCGCATCGACATGAGTTACCGAGCCACACTGGCTGAGCGCGAGCGAGCCTACGCCGGTGTAGCCGAAGAGGTTCATCGTTTGCGCGCTGTCGCGCCCGGCCAATTGTCCGCGCATCCAGTCCCACACCGGAGCCATATCGGGGAAGAAGCCGAGGTGCCGGAACGGCGTGCATTGCGCAGTAAAATTGACCTCGTTCCACGACA
The DNA here is from genome assembly GCF_028858515.1 of Aurantiacibacter sp. D1-12. Classification (GTDB taxonomy): domain Bacteria; phylum Pseudomonadota; class Alphaproteobacteria; order Sphingomonadales; family Sphingomonadaceae; genus Alteraurantiacibacter. The sequence continues at coordinate 416,082 of NZ_JAPJZJ010000003.1, read as the reverse complement.
GGGGCCAGCCTTCGCGTGGAACATCGGCCGAAAAATGCCAGCGCCCGCCACCGTCTTCGTCACTGCCGGGAATGAATTCCGCATCGGCCTTCCAATCGTCTTCGGACAGGCGCGGCATCCACATGGCTTGCGGTTCGGGACGGATAAAGCGGTAGGAGCCGTAGCGTTCCAGCTTGCGGCCGTTGCCGCTGTCAATGAGGCCATAGTGCTCCCACGGCTGGCCTTCCATGACCACAGGTGTCGGTGCGAGATCAGCCATCAGGCGACTGCGGTACCATGTTCGGCGACATAGTCACGCACCGCATCATAGGTGCCTGGCAGTGTGGTGTATGCCTCTTCCCGCTCGAAGAGGTCGCCGACCCGCGCAGGTAACGCTGGTCGCGTACCCGTAGCCCGCTCCACGGCGTCGCGGAACTTGGCCGGGTGCGCGGTGGCGAGTGTGACGACGGGAATGTCCGGAGCAAGGTCAGCTTCGCGGGCTGCGTGTAGGCCGATGGCGGTGTGTGGATCGATGATCTCGCCACAATGCTGCGAAGCCCAGGCCATTGCGCTGGCCATTTGGTCAGCGTCCGCCCGCGCGCTGGTGAACAGTTTCGCCGCGCCCTCCCGCTGACTGTTGGTGAGCTGCATCGCTTTGCTCGCTTCGAAACTGCGCATCTGTTCGGCGAGCGCCAGACCATCGCGCCCTCCTTCGCAGAACAGCAGACGTTCGAAATTGGAACTGACCTGAATATCCATGCTTGGCGCCGCGGTAGGGGTGACGCTTCCCGTAGAATAGTCCCCCGAAGACAGCGCACGGTGGAGGATGTCGTTCACATTGGTCGCAACGATCAGCCGTTCGATCGGGAGCCCCATTTGCGCCGCGACATAGCCAGCGAACACATCGCCAAAATTGCCCGTCGGGACGCTGAACGCGACCTTGCGTTGCGGCGCGCCCAGCTGGAGCGCGGCGGCGAAGTAGTAGACCACCTGCGCCATCAGGCGCGCCCAGTTGATCGAGTTGACCGCCGCGATATGGAAGCGGCCGTTCATGTCGCCATCGGTGAACATGCGCTTCACCGTGGCCTGCGCGTCGTCAAAGCTGCCTTCGATCGCAATGTTGTGGACATTGGGCGCGCGCACCGTCGTCATCTGGCGGCGTTGCACATCGCTGACCCGGCCATGCGGGTGGAGCATGAAGATGTCGACGCCCTCGCGCCCTGCCACTGCGTCGATAGCCGCGCTGCCCGTGTCGCCGCTGGTAGCACCAACGATGGTAAGGTGATCGTCTCGCTTGCTCAGGAAGTGTTCAAACAGGCGGCCAAGCAATTGCAGCGCCACGTCCTTGAACGCGAGCGTCGGGCCGTGAAACAGCTCAAGAAGCCAGTGCTGCTGGTCGAACTGCGTGAGCGGAGTAACCGCGGCATGCGAGAAGCGTCCATAGGCGCTGGTGCAGAGCGCGCGCAGCTCATCTTCGGTCAGCGACCCGGCGGTGAACGGCGCCATGACGCGCACCGCGAGCTCGACGTAGGTGAGACCCGCCATGTCGGCGATTTCCGCCTCGGTGAAACGCGGCCATTCTTCCGGCAGGTAAAGCCCGCCGTCGCTGGCAAGGCCTGCAAGCGTGACGCCTTCGAAATCGAGCGCCGGTGCGCTGCCTCTGGTCGAGATGTATCGCATATCGAAAGGCGGGTTAGCGGCGCACCTCTCGCCCCGCAAGCAAGCTATTGTTCCTCGACTGCGACTTCCGCTTCGCCTTCGAGTTCGGTTTTCAGTTGAAGCAAGCCGCTTGCAGCCCGTTCTGCATGAGGACCGATCCACCGTTCGTGGAGAGCCTGTATCGGCATGGCATCGAGATAGTTGAAGCGCTCGCGCCCTTTGCGCACCGGCACAACCAGGCCCGCCTTCTCCAGCACGCGAAGGTGCATGATCACGGTTGTACGGTCTATTTCAGGAAAGCAGCTGGCGAGCTGGCCAGTGGTGAGCGGACGCTTGCGCAGCTCGTCACAGATTGACCTGCGCACCTGGTTTGCGAGCGCCTTGAAAACCAGATCAATATCGTCCTCGGTTGACATGTTATGTTTTTATAACATATTTTACTCTGGTTCAAGAGGGAGACTCGCGGTGGATATCAAGTTTCGCGTCGCCGGACGCATTTCCAAGCCGGTGGAAGAGGTGTTCGAAGCCGTGGCCGATCCGGACAAGCTCTCCGCCTATTTCACTACGGGAGGCGCGAAAGGCCGGCTCGAAGAAGGCGCCACGGTGATGTGGGAATTCCACGACTACCCCGGCGCTTTCGAAGTCCAGGTAATCGAAGTCGTCCCGAACGAGCGCATTGTGCTGGAATGGCCCGCCTATGAGAGCGAGCCGCCCAATGTCGATAGTGCGGAAGCGCATGATGAAGGCGCGGAGGCCGATTACAACACAACGGTGACTATGACTTTCAAGGAGGTCGAAGGCGGCACTCTGGTGGAAATTGCCGAGGAAGGCTGGCGCAACACCGACGCTGCGCGGCGTGGTTCCTATGGCAATTGCATGGGCTGGTCTCAGATGGTGTGCGCAATGAAAGCCTGGATGGAATACGGCATCAATCTGCGCGAGGGGCTGTACAAATAGTCAACCCTGATCACGCCACCTGCGGCGGAGCGCAAAGCCGTAGATCAGCAGCGCGGTGAGCGCGAAGAAGAACCACTGCCCTGCGTAGGCGAGATGGTTGTTGGGCATGTCTGATGGGTCTGGAACCGCCGCAGTCTCAAGGTCAGCCAGCCCAGAGTCCGAGACCAGTTTGAAGTTATCTCCTAACGGCGCGAGTACGCCTTCAAGCGTCCCACCTTCCCACACTGGATCTTGCGGCGCTCGCGACCAACCAATGGTGGCAAAAAGATTGAGATGCCCATTCCCGCCATGCTCGTGGCGACGCACCGATTGCCCTAGACACCAATAGCGATGAACATAGCCAGTCTGGCCTGAGAGGCTTCTTCCGGCAACCGCCTCCCAACGATCTGCATTTGTGCAATCCACACTGACACGGCGAAAAAGCAGATCTTCGGCGTCACGCAAATTGGTTAGCTCTGCTGGCGGCAGCTGCGATGCAGCCTCATACCGCGCAATTAGCACCTCTTTCTCATCCGCCCTACCCAACTGCCACATCCCAAGCGCGACCATCACGGCGGCGGCTGCCACCACCACGATTGTAGGAATGATCGGGATCTTGCGGGTACTCATTCGCTGTCACTCACTTCATGCCGATGCTCTTCGGCGCGCCGCCGGTATTCGGTACTGAGCAGCCAGCCTTTGGTCAGGCGCAGACCCAGGACCACTCCGCCAATTATCAGCGGGACCCACAGCAGGACATGCACCCACCACGGCGGCTCCAGACTCAATTGCAGCCACAATGCGAGTACGACAACGAAGGCGCCAACAATCATGGTGAGGAACGCGGCAGGGCCGTCACCCACGTTGAACTTGGCGAAATCGAGTCCGCACGTTTCACAGCGCTCGGCGAATTTCACCGGCCCCGCGAACAGCGTCTTTGCTCCGCAACGCGGGCAGGATGCGAAAAGGGCAGCGCTACCAGTGGCAGGCTGCCCTTTCGTTTCGTGGCGGTCGTCCGTCACGCGTTTACCTAGTGGGCAACCGGCGCACCCCAGCCACCCCAGATATAGACGGCGATGAAGAGGAACAGCCACACCACGTCAACGAAGTGCCAATACCACGCAGCTGCTTCGAAACCGAAGTGCTGGCGCGGGGTGAAGTGACCCTTGTAGCTACGCACGAGGCAGACGATCAGGAAGATCGTGCCGACCAAAACGTGGAAGCCGTGGAAGCCTGTCGCCATGTAGAAGGCCGAGCTGTAGGTGTTGCCACCAAAGCCGAACGGCGCGTGGGCATATTCGTAAGCCTGGATGCAGGTAAACAGCACGCCCAGCGCAATGGTCAACCACAGACCCTTCTTCAGACCGTCACGATCACCATTGATCAGCGCGTGGTGCGCCCATGTAACCGTGGTGCCCGAGCACAACAGGATCAGCGTGTTGAGCAGCGGAAGACTGAACGGATCGAGCACTTCCACGCCTTCGGGCGGGAACTGCGCAAGCAAGGCTGCGCCTTCCTGACCGACCATGTTCTGCCATACGTTTTCCGCTGCCTCACGCAGCGGAGCAGGAAACAGGGCGAAATCGAAGAATGCCCAGAACCAGCCGACGAAAAACATCACTTCCGATGCGATGAACAGGATCATGCCGTAGCGCATGTGCAGTTGCACCACCGGCGTGTGATCACCGCCCTCGGCTTCGTTCACCACCTTGGAGAACCAGCCAAAGAAGGTGGCGATAAGGCCAGCGACGCCCACGCCGAGGATCGCTTGCCACCCAGCCATTTCGTGCATGAAGAACACCATGCCCGTGGTGAAGGTCAGCGCGGAAAACGCACCGATCAGCGGCCAGATGTCGGGATCGAGAATGTGATAATCGTGGTTCTTGGCGCCGGCCATAATTGTGTCCTGATCCTTGGGTTTCAAAAGCCCTTAAACCCGCATCATTCGCGGGTCCAGTGGGTAAGCTTGGTTGTTATTGCGTTTCGGGTTGTTCGGGTGCGCGGTGGAAAGTGTAACTGAGCGTAATCTGCTCGACACCCTGCATGTCAGGGTCATCAAGAGCTGCCGGATCGACATAGTAGAGAACCGGCATGCGGATCTCTTCGCCCGGCTGCAATGTCTGCTCGGTAAAGCAGAAGCACTGGATCTTGGAGAAATAACGTCCCGCTGCTTCGGGCTCGACATTGAAAGTCGCGGTCCCTGTTACCGGAACAGCGCTGTTATTGCGGGCTGTGTAGAAAGCCATATCCCGTTCACCCACGGTGACGACATCGGTCACCTGTACGGGCTTGAACGTCCACGGCATGCCGCGCGCGGTGTTGGCGTCGAAGCGAATCGAATAGGCTTCTCCGCTAGCGAGCGCCGCAGCGGCATCAGCCTCTGCCTGCGTTGCCACCTGCGTGGTGCCGCCGAAACCGGTGACCCGGCAGAACAGGTCATAGAGCGGGACCGCGGCGAAACCCAGGCCGAGCATGGCCAGCGCTCCGGCAAACGCCATGATCATGGTGCGGCGATTGCGATTCTCGAGGGTAGCGGTAGCCGTAGTCATTGCGCACCGATCCTTACGATCGTGATGGCGTAGAACAGGACCACCATGCCCAGCAGCACGAGGCCGAGCACAAGGTTGCGCGATTTGCGACGACGTTTGAATTCCTGCTCTTCTTCCGGGGTCATGCCAGCACCATGCGATCAACAACTAACGCGCCAAACAGCACGAAGAGATAGAGGATGGAGAAAGCGAAAAGCTTCTTCTCCGGCTTCATCTTGTCCCCCTCCACACTGCTACGCAGGCCAACGGGCACGGTAAGCGCGAGGAAGATGCTTGAAAGGACAAGCGCCGAGATTCCGTAAATCGCACCCGTTCCGCCGATCAGCCACGGCGTGACGCTCAGCGGCAGCAGCAGTACGGAATAGGCAAGGCTCTGGCGGCGGGTGGATGTTTCACCGGCAACGTTGGGCATCATCGGCAAGTTCGCCGCAGCATAATCGGGCTTCGCCCACAGCGCGAGCGCCCAGAAATGCGGCGGGGTCCACATGAAGATAATCGCAAACAGCAGCACCGGCATCCAGGTGATCTCGCCCGTCACCGCGATCCAGCCGATCAGCGGCGGGAAGGCACCGGCTGCCCCTCCGATAACGATGTTCTGCGGCGTGCGTGGTTTCAGCCACATGGTGTAGATCACCACGTAGAAGAAGATCGAGAAGGCAAGGAAGCCGGCCGCGAGCCAGTGGACCGCAAGGCCCATCACCATCACGCTCATGCCCGAAAGCAGCAGGCCGAAGTCGCGCGCATCGGTCGGCTGAACCTTGCCCTGCGGCAGAGGTCGGCCCTGCGTGCGTTTCATCTTCGCATCGATATCGGCTTCCCACCACATATTGAGCGCACCCGCGCCGCCAGCCGCCAGCGTGATGCACAAGATGGCGGTGAATCCGATTACCGGATGGATCGAGCCGGGTGCAGCCAGCAGGCCGCACAGCGCGGTGAACACGACCAGCCGCATGACCTTGGGCTTGGTCAGCGCAAAGAAATCGCGCCACTCCGCCGGCATGCGCGCAGGAACAGGGGTGGCGACAAGCGCTTCCTGTTCAAGCGTTTCGGCGGCGGTTGGTGCGGTATTCATGGCTTCTTGTCTGTGTGCGAAGGGGCGCCCCGTTTCCGGCGCGCCCCCTCCCGATTGGTTGTACTCAGCCGAGAGGCAGGCGGTTAGGCCGTCGCCGATTTCGAACTGATGTGATCATCCGCGCTGTGGTGGTCTTCGATCACCGGCAGCGTTTCGAACTGGTGGTACGGCGGCGGGCTGGAAAGGCTCCACTCGAGAGTGGTGGCACCCTCGCCCCAGTAGTTATCTTCCGCACGACGACCTGCCACGAAAGCGTAGATCATGTTGATGAAGAAGATCGCCACCGATGCGAGCACGATGACATAGCCAACACTCGCCACCCAGTTCCAGTGCGCAAAGGCAGCGGTGAAATCGGGATAGCGACGCGCCATGCCCTGAACACCCAGGAAGTGCATCGGGAAGAACACCACGTTCACACCGATGAAGAACACCCAGAAGTGCAGGTGGGCAAGAAATTCGCTGTGCCAGCGGCCAGACATTTTCGGGAACCAGTAGTACCAGCCGGCAAACATCGAGAACACCGCACCCATCGACAGCACGTAGTGGAAGTGCGCCACAACATAATATGTGTCGTGCAGGTTATCGTCGACACCGCCATTGGCGAGGACAACACCCGTCACACCACCAACGGTGAACAGGAAGATGAAGCCCATCGCCCAAACCATCGGCGATTTGAAGGTGATGGAGCCGCCCCACATGGTAGCGATCCAGCTGAAGATTTTGATGCCGGTCGGCACCGCAATCACCATCGTTGCTGCAGTGAAGTACATCTTCGTATTCACACTGAGGCCAACGGTGTACATGTGGTGCGCCCACACGATGAAGCCGACCACGCCGATGGCAACCATCGCGTAAGCCATGCCGAGGTAGCCGAACACTGGCTTGCGGCTGAAGGTCGCGACAATCTGCGAGATCATGCCGAAGCCCGGCAGGATCATGATGTAGACTTCGGGGTGTCCGAAGAACCAGAACAGGTGCTGGTAAAGGATCGGGTCACCACCGCCAGCAGCATCGAAGAAGGTCGTGCCGAAGTTACGATCGGTCAGCAGCATGGTGATAGCAGCGGCCAGCACCGGAAGTGCCAGCAGCAGCAGGAATGCAGTAACCAGCACCGACCACACGAACAGCGGCATCTTGTGCAGGGTCATGCCCGGCGCGCGCATGTTGAAGATGGTGGTGATGAAGTTGGTCGCGCCAAGAATAGAGCCCGCGCCAGCCAAGTGGAGCGAGAAGATCGCAAAGTCCGTCGCCGGCCCGACCGATCCGCTGGTTGAAAGCGGTGCGTAGACCGTCCAGCCAACACCTGCGCCCATGCCGATGCCGCCGGGCACAAACATGGAGAACAGTAGCGAGCAGAAGCCCGCAACGGTCAGCCAGAACGAGATGTTGTTCATGCGCGGGAAGGCCATGTCCGGCGCGCCGATCATCAGCGGGACAAACCAGTTGCCGAAACCGCCGATCATGGCGGGCATGACCATGAAGAACACCATGATCAGGCCGTGCGCGGTGATCAGCACGTTCCACATGTGGCCCTGTTGGTCGAACGACAGGGGATCGCCGCCAAGCCAGCCGACGAAGGTGCCGAGCCATTGCACACCAGGTTCGGCCAACTCCAGGCGCATACCGCCCGAAATGGCGCCGCCCACGATACCCGCGACAATCGCGAAGATCAGGTACAGCGTACCGATGTCCTTGTGGTTGGTCGACATGAACCAACGCGCGAAGAAGCCGGGCTTGTGATCGGCATCATGGTGCGCGTGATCCCCGTTGTGGGTGTCAAAACCTTCAGCAGTGGTGGCCATTCTCGTGAACCTTACTCTATGCTTTTAATTCGTTAATTCGGATCAGGCAGCGTCAGCTTCGGCAGCATCTGCTTCGGCGGCTTCCGCCTCGGCTTCGCCTTCTGTATCACCGGCTTCGGCAGCATCTTCTGCACTTTCGGCATCTTCTTCTGCCGCTTCCGCAGCAGCCGCTGCCGCTGCTTCGTCTGCAATTTGCTCAAGCGTCATTCCGCCCTGCGCTTGCACCCAGGCGTTGTAATCTTCCATGCTGCGCGCTTCGATGGCGATGGGCATATAGCCGTGACGTGCGCCGCAAAGCTCCATGCACTGGCCGTAATAGATGCCTTCCTCATTGATGGTGAGGATCTTCTCGTTGATGCGGCCCGGCACAGCGTCCAGCTTGAACCACAGCGACGGAATACCGAACGAGTGGATCACGTCTGCACCAAACGTCTGCAAACGGATCGGAACGCCAACCGGAACAACCATACGGTTGTCGACAGCGAGCTGGTATGGCTCACCGGCATCCAGCGAAGCGGATTCGTCCAGCATGTTCGAGATGACTTCGAAGCCACCGTTATCGACGTATTCGTAGCCCCAGTACCACTGGTAGCCGTTAGCCTTGATGGTGATGGCTTCTGCCGGCGGCGCAGCATACTGGCGCGCGATCAGCGTGATCGACGGCACGGCGATTACCACCAGGATGATAACCGGCACGACAGTCCAGATGACTTCGATCAGCGTGTTGTGACTGGTCTTGGATGGGACCGGATTGGCGCCCTTACGGTACTTTGCAACGACCCACAGCAGCAGGCCGAGCACAAACAGGCTGATCACGGTAATGATCGGCATCAGCAGCTTGTCGTGCATTCCGAGCGCATAGTTGCCGTTGTCGGTGTATTGCTCCTGAAAGTTCATCGAAGCCCAAGCGTCGTCTTCATAAGACGTCGGCTGGCCCTTGATCATTTCCGGCCCGAAATGTTCGAACGCGGACGAGTCCGTTTCCATCACTACTTCGCCGTCAGCCACGCTCTGGCTCTCGGCAACCGACTCGTCCACCGAGGTCGTAGCGTCCTGTGCGAAGCTGCTCTGCGGCACAATTACGAAGGAAAGAGCTGCGGCCAGCAGGGCCAGAAAGGACAGCTTCTTACGGGCGATGTCGCCAAAAATCATAGCGGAGTTGCTTTCCAATTTTTATCCCGGGCTAACAGCCTTCTCGACCTGATAGGGCTGTCTTGAGCGCGCCTATACGCATGCTTGCCCCATGCCTCAAGCGGCTCTAGGGACTTTTTTCGACAGGGTCCATGCGGCCCTTGGTCCAAGACCTCTTGTTTTTGCGCCCGATATGCAGGTTTGCCCACATGAATCAGGATGAAGTACTCGATGAATTCCGCGCCAGCGGCGCCCTGCTGGAAGGGCATTTCAAGCTTTCTTCCGGTCGCCACAGCGGCCATTACCTGCAATGTGCGCGCGTGCTGATGAACCCGCATCGCGCCGCCAGACTCGCAGAGGCATTGGCGGAAAAAATCCCCGGTGAGATCCTCGACTCGCTAGATGCCGTGGTCTCTCCTGCGATGGGCGGCATCATCATCGGCCAGGAAATGGGCCGCGCACTCAACCTCGATGCCATGTTCCTTGAACGGCCAGATGGTACCTTTCACCTGCGCCGCGGTTTCGCGCTGGAGCCGGGTGCCAAGGTGCTGATGGTAGAGGACGTGGTCACCACCGGCCTTTCCAGCCGGGAAGCTATCGAAGCCGTGGCGCGAGAAGGCGGCGAAGTGCTGGCCGAAGTGTCGCTGGTCGACCGCAGTAACGGCACGGCCGATCTGGGCGTGCCCTTCTTCCCGCTGATCGATATCGACTTCCCGACCTATGCCGAGGATGAAATTCCCGCCGAACTGGCCGCTATCGAAATCACCAAGCCCGGGAGCCGCAAGTAAAGTGAGCCGCTACCTCCGCCTTGGAGTGAACATCGATCACGTTGCGACGATCCGCAACGCGCGCGGTGGTGATCATCCCGATCCGGTCCGCGCGGCGGAGATCGTGGCGCGCTGCGGAGGTGACGGGATCACTGCCCACCTGCGCGAAGATCGCCGCCATATCCGTGACGACGATTTGAAGCGCATTCAGGACGCGACCGATCTGCCGCTCAACCTGGAAATGGCCGCGACCGACGAGATGCTCGCCATCGCCCTCGCCCACCAGCCGCACGCGGCGTGCATTGTTCCCGAAAAGCGCGAGGAGCGCACGACCGAGGGTGGCCTGGACGCGGCAGGCCAGCACAACCACCTCGCCCCTATCGTAGGTCAGCTGAAGGACGCGGGCATCCGTGTGTCGCTGTTTATCGAAGCGAGCGAGCGCCAGCTCGATGCGGCGTTGCAATTGGCAGTGCCTGTCGTGGAATTCCACACGGGCGAATATGCCCACGCCGCTCTCGATGGCGATAACGCGAAGGTCGCGAGCGAACTGAAGCGTATTACGGATATGTCCGCTCTCGCCGCGAAGAACGGGATCGAGCCGCATGCAGGTCACGGTCTGACATACGACAATGTCCAGCCCATCGCCGCCATCCCGCAGCTCGCTGAACTCAATATCGGTCACTACTTGATCGGTGAGGCTATTTTCGACGGGCTAGAGCCAGCCGTGCTGAAGATGCGCGAGCTGATGGATCTGGCGCGATGATCATCGGTCTCGGCTCCGACCTCTGCAATATCGAGCGCATCCAGAATTCGCTCGACCGCTGGGGTGACCGCTTCAAGCAGCGCAGCTTTACCGACATTGAGAACGCCAAGGCGGCGCGGCGTCCGCACACTCAGGCGGGCACTTATGCCAAGCGTTTCGCTGCGAAAGAGGCATTCAGCAAGGCCGTGGGTACTGGCTTCAAGCGCGGCGTGTTCATGAAGGACATAGGTGTGGTGAATGCCCCTTCCGGTGCACCGACACTCGCGCTAACGGGCGGGGCAAAGGCACGGCTGGACGAGCTGACGCCCAACGGCCACGAAGTGGTCGTTCATCTCACTCTCACAGACGATCACCCATGGGCTCAAGCCTTTGTGATCCTGGAAGCGCACCCGAAGGCATAGAAATTCCCGCCATGAGCGACAACAAAAAGACCGAAGAGCCGATCAACTGGTGGACAGAACTGCGCGGCCTTGCGCTGATGCTGCTGGTGGTGCTGATGTTCCACACCTTCATTGCCAAGCCGTTCTACATCCCCTCTGCCAGCATGGTGCCCAACCTGATGGTAGGTGACCGGCTGATCGTGACCAAATATCCCTATGGCTGGAGCTGGGTCTCGGCGAGCTTCCACGTGCTGCCGCGCAGCGACTGGCGCATTGCTCCTGCCACACCCGAGTACGGCGACATTGTGATCGCCGTCCCGCCAGAAGACAGTCAGGATTACATCAAACGCGTGGTCGGCCTGCCCGGTGATACGATCGCGATGGTGAACGGGCAGATCATTCTGAACGGAGAGCCCGTACCGCAGGAGGTCGAACCTGCAGTTCGTATCCCGGCAGAGAATGACAACCTTTGCGAGGGCACACCGTGTCTCTATAATTTCGATCAATACCGGGTGACGCTGGAAGACGGGACTCAGGTCTACGAACCGCCGACCTACCGCGAGACACTGCCCAACGGGGCGAGCTACGTGATCATCGATCATCTCGATCAGCGGTATGACAACATGGACCCGGTTGAGGTACCCGAAGGGCATGTTTTCCTGATGGGAGACAATCGCGATCACTCGTCCGACAGTCGCGCCCCGTCGGCACGTGAAGGCGGCAACGGGCTTGGTGGCCCGGTCCCGTTGACCAGCGTTGGCGGTCGCGCCGAGATCATCACATTTTCCCTCGACGGCACTTCCAGCTACAACCCGCTGACCTGGTGGGGCGCTTTGCGCGGTGAACGCGCTTGGGAACCGCTCCGCCCCGAATTGCGAGGTGCGCAAGACGAATGATCGATAGCGACAACGCATCCGATATCGGCGCGAGCCCCACGCGCATTTCCAGTCCGGAATTGCGGTTCGAGGCATGGCGCGCGCTGATCTGGGTTTCGATTGTCGGTCTGGTCGCGCTTGCCGTCTACATTTCACAAAGCCTGCTGGTGATCTTCGGGGCAATGGTCTTCGCCTCGATTATTGATGGCGCGGCGCGATTGCTCGGCCGCGTGCTTCCGATCGGCAGACTCTGGCGCTTTGCCATTGTCCTGATCGTTTCGGCGGTGTTTCTCCTATGGCTGAGCATCTTTGCCGGATCGGAAATTTCGCAGGAAGCCGCCGAATTCCCGGCGATCGTTGAAGAACAAGCGCGGCGCCTGTTTGCATGGATGCGCGAGCAGGGTTTCGAAATCAGCCTCGACAGCGTGCAGGCGATGGCGAGCCAGGCAGCCAGCGGTTTCGGCACCGTAACGCGGGCACTGGGCGGCCTTCTGGGTGGGCTGACAACACTCGTACTCATCTCTATCATCGGCATCTACTTCGCGCTCGAGCCACAACTGTACGAACGCGGCGTCGCCTGGATGCTACCCAAGCACCGGCGGCAAGAGTTTTACGTCACCGCGAGCAAGATGGGCTACACCATGCGCCGCCTGATGGCGGGCCGCTTCCTCGGCATGGTAGTGGAAGGCGTGTTCACCTATATCATGCTGGCGGGTTACGGATGGGTGACGGGCGATGTTATTCCGATGGCCGCATTGCTCGCTCTCCTCACCGGACTGCTTGCCTTCGTCCCCAATATCGGCGCGATTATTTCAGGTGTGCTGATGGTGCTGGTGGGTTTTTCCGGCGGCGCGCAGATGGGCATCTATACGATCTTCGTCTACTTCTTCGTACAGAACATCGATGGCTACTTCGTCGTCCCGATGATCGCGCGCAAAACGGTAGACCTTGCCCCTGCCCTCGTCCTCGCATTCCAGCTCATCATGGGTATCCTGTTCGGTATACTCGGCCTCTTCCTTGCCGACCCGCTGCTCGCCATGATCAAGGTGGCGCTGGAACAAAGAGCCGCGGCAAACGATGCTGAAGACGAAGCCGCGCGCCAAAACGAGATTGATTCACTGGAGACAGACCCTGCGTAAGTTCCTCTACCTTGTCACCTTTCTGATCGTGCTCTTTATCGCCGGCATGTTCGCGCTCCGCACCTTCGGAGAGGAACTGACCGAGCTAACCTTTGTGCCTGACGCGGAATTCGTCGAGCAGGACCCGCTCGAGCTCAACGCCTATCAGGACCCGGACATGTGGTTCAGCCGCCCGGGCAAGGGCGCGCAGAACGATCCGGCGCGCTGGCAACCTCTGTTCGAGGGAGCGGACGGCGAAAGCGCAGAGACCGCCGCCGCCGACGAACCGCCAGCGACCACTGTTGAAGGAGAAACGCTCCCGTCTGACCTGCGGCCTGTTGCTGAACCGCCCCGCTTCGCTGTCTTCTTCGTCCATCCCACAAGCTATTTCGATAGCCGCCAGTGGAACGCCCCGCTTGAGGACGAAGAATCGCAGAACCGCGCGCGGTTGATGGTGCGTGGTATGGCGAGCGCTTTCAACCAGGCGAGCGAAATCTGGGTGCCGCGCTATCGCCAGGCAACATTCGGCGCTTTCATCACCGTGGACCCGCAGGCGCAGCAGGCACTCGATGCAGCCTATGCTGATATCGATGCGGCATTCACCTTCTTCCTCGACAGCGTTCCGGCAGACATGCCTATTGTCCTCGCCGGGCATAGCCAGGGCGGCTATCTTGTTACCCGCTTGCTGCAGGATCGGATTGCCGGAACCGATCTGCAATCCCGCATCGCTATGGCCTATCCCGTCGGCTGGCCGATCAGTATCGAGCACGATCTTCCCAGCCTTGGCCTGCCCGCATGTGCCACAGCCGATCAATCAGGCTGCGTAGCCAGCTGGGCGAGCTTCGCCGAGCCTGCCGAACCCGGCCAGTTCCTGCGCCGCTATGCCGAGCTGCCGGGTCTCGACGGCGAAGCACGCGGCGAAGCACCGATCCTTTGCGTCAATCCGATCACCGGCCTGATGGGCGGCAGCGCGGATGCCGAGTACAACCTTGGCACGCTGGTGCCTTCGGACGATCTCTCGACCGGAACACTCGTCCCGCGATCGGTTCCGGCGAACTGCGCGGATAATGGCCTGCTGATGATCGGCAATCCGCCCGAGCTCGGCCAGTACGTGCTGCCGGGCAACAATTACCACGTCTATGACATTCCTTTGTTCTGGCAGAACGTGAAGCAGGATGTGGTGCGGCGGGTGAGCGCGTGGCAGCCAACGTCTTGATTACCGAGAATGCGGCCGAGTTCCGCAATGCCTTGCCCAATGGCGGCGTGCTGCTCGGCATAGACCTGGGCACGAAGACCATTGGCGTGGCGACCTGCGATGCGGGGTGGAGCTTCGCCACTGCGGGCAAGACCCTGCCCAAAGGCAAGTTCGCACGCGACAAGGCGGCGCTGGAGGCGATTTGCACAGAACGCGGCGTGAAAGGCGTGGTCATCGGGCTGCCGCTCAACATGGACGGCAGTTCCGGACCGCGCGCGCAGGCGAGCCGCAGCTTCGCCCGCAACCTCGCGGTTCTCGATCTGCCAATTCTGTTGTGGGACGAACGCTGGTCCACCACCAGTGCAGAGCGTGATCTGATCGCACAGGATTTCAGCCGCGCCAAACGCGCCGAGCGGATCGACAGCCACGCGGCGGCGGTAATCCTGCAAGGCGCGATCGACCGGCTGGCGGGCGGGATTCTTTAAACGAGCTCCAGTTCCCGCCGTTTGCGCGTAGCTTCTATCGCCACGAGCCGGCTACCCGAACCTTCTGCCCGGCGCCACAGCTCATCACGCTCGGCCAGACCAAGCACACCCGCTTGCGCTTCGAGCGCCGTCAGCCGCATGCGGTGGCTGGGATGCGACCCGGCGAAGTGGTGCGCCAGATCACGCGCCTCTTCGCCCCCCAGCCCCACCGCCACGCGGAGGAAGATTTCGCTGCCGCCAGGGCTGATCACGCCTGAAATCTCGTCTTTCTCGACATCGAAGCGATATTGGTCGAGCCAGCCCTGCGCGCCGCTTGCGTGCATGATGTTGATCGAGATCGAGAGGCTTTCGGGCGGCAATTGCGAATGCACATCAAGGTGCGCGCGGTAATGCATCAGCTTGCCGGGGCTGAGCGTCGCCCGCTCGATGAAGCGCAACCCCGCCTTCTCTCCGATGGCACCGAGCACCTTGTCGTAATCGTACTCGTAGTAGTCGGAAGAGTAACCCGGGCCGAAATAGCCAAGCGTGAGAAAATCGAAATTGTGATCGTGCGGCAATTCGTAGGAAAACGCCGCCGTGCCGCTGGCGCGAAACATGTGTTCATCCACACTCGGCCAGAAGTTGGCGCGCATGTAATAGTCACCGCCAAGGCCGGAAAGCATGATAACTTGCGGGCCGTAGTCACTGGCCTCCTCGGCCGCTTTGACACCCTGCTTAAGCTCATCAACGAGCATGTCGGCTAGAAAATCGCGGTTGTTGCCGAGCTTTCGCAGCCATGCGGCAGCGTGCAGCAGGCTTTCCTTTTCGCGCGGCTCAAACCCATTTGCTTCGAGCGCTTCGATGCAGTCACCCAGCGAGCAGCTGGTGTCGTCAGAATAGTCAATTACGCGGGGCATTGCTGCGCCTCCACCTGTGCAAATTCGGGATATTGTTCGAGAAGCTGCGCTCGCAGCGCACCAGCAGCGGCGGAAAGCGGATCCTGACCATCGCGCGCGATCCGCGCTAGGGTGCAAAAGCCCACCTCGCTATCGAGCGCGAGACACTCACGCAGTGCCTGCCAGCGGAGCGACAGGTCGCTTTCTGCCAGCGCAATACGCGCCATTTCCGGCGCTGCGTCCGTGCGCCCCATCCGGCCAAGCAAGGCGATGATCGCTTCCTGGCGACTGGTGGAGATCAAACCCGCACTCTGGTGCAGCAGTTCACGCGATTGCGCGCAATATTCGCGTGTAGGTTCCGGTTCAGCCGCAGTGCGAATCAGCCGGAGGATAACCAGCCTCTGTTCGACCTTGTCGATCACGAGGGCTTCGCTCGACAGGTCGAGCGTAAGGCGTTCGCCTCCGTTCATCGATACCCGCTGGGTTTCGAACTGCATCGCAGAATCGCCAAAGCGATGAGCACGGATGATGCGCGCCTCGGCCTTGCCCGCGACAACAGCCTCGAACCGCGTGCCATCGGAAAAGCCATAACTTTCCGATGTGAATTCGCCTGGCTCGCGCGCTTGCAGCATGAGTTGCGCTCGGCCCACCCGCGCCAGTTGCAAGGAACTAGCCCTGCCATCAAATCCGTTGCGAAAAGGCGGATGCGCGATGGGGTTGGCACGGATTGCCGAGCAATAATGCGCTTGCAGCAGATCGAGAACGCGCTCGGCCTCGCCAGTGCCGGTGAATAGCGTCTCCAGAACAAAACAGTTTTCCAGCGGCGCCCCCGCACCATAGCGTTTCAGGTCCGCCATCAGATCACGCACACCGGACTCAGCCAACCATGCCAGATGTGCCTGTGCTATGGCCCCCTGGGCCTGGCGTTGCGGAGAACGATCACTCCGCAACGCCGCGATAAATGAATTGCGTTCCATCAGCCGGCCCGGCGCTCAGAACAGTCCCGGAGGGGCGGGTGGAGACAGGTCATAAACCATCGTCGCAAGCACGATGATCGTATCGTCAGGTCCCGTCCCTGTAGGGGTCGTCGAGCCAAACATTCCGGTCAGATTCGGAAGGTCTGGCAGGCTTGCCAGATCGATCTTCGGTAATTTCATCCTAGTCACTCCAAATGCTGGATCAGCACTGTGCCGATCCGTGGAAAGACTGTGGCGTCCCGATGGATCAGAATGAAATTAAATTATTGTAATTGTTATGTATTATACCATAATCAATGTCTTAGAACGATAACCAGACCATCCGGATTTGGCCCTTCATACGGATGGGATAGTCGCACGGCGTCAGCACGCGCCCGTGATAGTATCGAGTCGGGAATACCGGGCATGGCGATCACCGCGTCGGCACTGCCAAGCAATCGTGCTTGCCGGATTGTCAGATCATCAGGATCATCGCTCCGTAGGACAAACTCGATCACCTGCGATGCTTCGCTATCCTCTGCGCTATCAAGCCAGCTTTCGACGCCGTCTTCTCCACCCTCCCGCAAGGGATCAAGCGGGCCGCCTTCCTGCATCGCATCGTCCAGAGCGCGGCGGCGATCAACCATCACCGGAAAGCGCGCCTTGATCGCATCGCGTGCAGCAAACAGTCTCTCGGCGAGCTTGCCCAGATCGTGGGGCAGGAGCCTTTCCAGCCGCAGCCGAAGCTGCTTGGCAAGACCGGCCGAGGCACCTCCCGTCCCC
The DNA here is from genome assembly GCF_028858515.1 of Aurantiacibacter sp. D1-12. Lineage (GTDB taxonomy): Bacteria > Pseudomonadota > Alphaproteobacteria > Sphingomonadales > Sphingomonadaceae > Alteraurantiacibacter. The sequence goes on along the minus strand of NZ_JAPJZJ010000003.1, from coordinate 398,757 downwards.
ACCGCAACCAACACCGGATCGCGGTCGAGAATGCTGGGGGTGGTAAAGTCACAAAGGTCGGGACGGTCCACGACATTGACCAGCAACCCGGCACAACGCAGGCGGATCGCATCCGCCTCGCACATGGCCGCATCATCGTGCGCAACGAACGCGACACGCGCGCCTTCGTCGATCCCTTGCTGCATATCGGTAATGACTACGGCCCCGGCGCGTTCGACCAGCCGACGCTTGGGTTCTGCCATTTCACCCTCGCCCAGCACAATCACCGGCTTGCCGGCAATCTGATGGAAGAGTGGGAGCGACTTCATGGCCTAGTCGAGCAGAAAGTCCGGTACACGTTCGGCATCGGCGATAGCGCCTGGCAGAATGCGATCGGCAACCACGGCGAAGTCCGCACCGTCGACCATCACTTCCGCCACAAACCCGCGCGAGTTGTAGCTGCTCGCCATCGTCGCGCCGTAGGCACCTGCCGTGCGGAACACCGCTAGATCACCCGAGGCAAGCCCATCGGTCTCGCGGTCCATGGCGAAGGTGTCACCCGTCTCGCAGATCGGACCGACGATATTCGCCATCATCCGCTCGCCCGAAGGCTTCACCGCATCGAAATCGTGCCACGCACCGTACAGCGCGGGCCGCGCAAGATCGTTCATCGCCGCATCGACAATCACGAACGGGTGGTTCAGCCCGCGCTTCACACGGATCACTCGGGTCAACAGCACGCCGGCATTACCGGCGATCACACGCCCCGGCTCGAACATCAGGGTAACTCCCCACTGCTTTGTGACCCGGGCGACCATAGCGCCGTACTCCGCCGGAGAAGGCGGGCTTTCGCCCTTACGGTAGGGGACACCAAGGCCGCCGCCCAGGTCCATATGCGTAATCGTATGGCCTTCAGCCCGCAGCCGCGCGAGCATCTTGCCCAACTTGTCGAACGCTGTTTCCAGCGGGGTCAGCTCGGACAACTGGCTACCGATATGTACCGCGAGTCCGCGCAGTTCGAGCCCCGGCAATGCCGAAAGCTCTGCGAACAGTTCAGGCGCACGGTCAATCGGAACACCGAACTTGTTGTCCGCCTTACCGGTCGAAATCTTGTCATGCGTTCCTGCATCGACATCGGGGTTCACTCGCAGTGCGCAGCGCGCAACTTGCCCGCGAGCGGCGGCGATGGCGGCGAGCTCGCGGCCTTCCTCTCCCGATTCAATGTTGAACTGGCCAATGCCGGCATCGAGCCCCTGCACCAACTCGGCATCAGTCTTGCCAACGCCGGAAAACACAATGTCTTCGGCCGGCATGCCCGCCAGTAAAGCACGGGAAAGTTCCCCGCCGGACACCACATCCGCACCATAGCCTTCACGGCTGAGCAATTTGAGCACCGCAAGGTTGGGATTACTTTTCACCGCAAAGGCGAGGTGGGCAGATTTCTCCAGTCCGCTCAGTGCCTCTTTGAACACCCTCGCATGGCGCTCGAACGTGGCGCGCGAATAGACGTAGACGGGGGTGCCGACTTCCTGCGCAATGCGCGAAAGCGGAACGTCTTCGGCGTAGAGTTCGCCGTCTCTGATCTGGAAATGGTCCAAGGCCTAGCCTTCCGGCGGCAAGTCGAACGGATCGTCCTCGCGCTCTTCGCTCTCGCGTCGCAGCTCCACACTACGTTCGGGCACTGCCTGCGGGTCATGCTCCAGCAGTTCGTCAGCCGTCAGAGGATCGGTCGCGCCATAGGGCGGCGGCGGCAATGTTTCTCCGGCGAGCGGCTCCAGATCGGCACGCTGGCCGCAGGCTCCCAACAGCAGGACAATCGCGAATGGCATTGCGAAACGTTTCATCAACCCATCTCCAGTTCACTGCGGGCCCTGGCAACCTGCGCACGGACCTGATCGGGCGCGGTACCGCCGTAGCTCTTGCGCGCCGCCACAGACGCCTCAACAGAAAGCGCGGTATAGACCCGCTCGTCAATACGCGCGTCGATTGCTTGCAGTTCCTCAAGCGACAAGGCCTCAAGCGCCACGCCCTTGCCTTCCGCCAGTTTCACTGCCGCGCCGGTGATATGGTGCGCCTCACGGAAAGGAATGTCCGCCTCGCGCACCAGCCAGTCGGCCAGATCGGTTGCTGTAGCATAGCCCAGCTCGGCCGCTTGCCGCATCCGGTCGGTCTTGAAATCCGCGCCTTCGACCATTCCGGTCATCGCGGCAATGCATAGCTGCAACAGTCCTGCAGCCTCGAACACGGGCGGCTTGTCGTCCTGCATGTCCTTCGAATAGGCGAGTGGCAGGCCCTTCATGGTGACCATCAGTGCCGTCTGGCAGCCGATAATTCGCCCGGCATGCCCACGCACCAGCTCGGCCGCATCGGGGTTCTTCTTTTGCGGCATGATCGAGCTGCCGGTGGAGAGCGCATCGGGCATGCGGACGAAGCCGAAGGGCTGGCTCGCCCAGATCACGAATTCCTCCGCCAGCCGCGAAAGGTGCAAGGCGCACTGGCTGGCTACGGTGAGAAAATCGAGCGCGAAATCGCGGTCCGAGACGGCATCCAAGCTGTTTCGGGTCGGCGCATCAAAACCGAGCGCCTGCGCAGTCATTTCGCGGTCGATCGGAAAGCCTGTTCCCGCCAGCGCGGCACTGCCCAGCGGAGACTGGTTCAAACGACCCCTCGCCTGGGCAAAGCGCGCCACATCGCGGCTGACCATTTCATAATAGGCCATCAGGTGGTGGCCGAGCGTTACTGGCTGCGCAGTCTGCAGATGGGTAAAGCCGGGCATGATGCTGTCGGCGTGCTCATCTGCGCGCGCAACGAGCGCCTTTTGCAACTCGGTCAAACCGGCAAGCGTCTGGTCCACCATGTCGCGCACCCAGAGGCGGAAATCGGTGGCGACCTGATCATTGCGGCTGCGCGCCGTGTGCAGGCGGCCGGCCACCGGGCCGATGAGCTCTGCCAGCCGCGCTTCAGTGGTCATATGGATGTCTTCAAGGTCCCAGTTCTCGGGAACCCCTTCAGCTTCGTACTCGGCGGCGACCTTGTCCAGGCCAGCGATAATCGCTTCGGCATCGGCGTCGCTCACAATGTCGCACGCGGCCAGCATGGCGACATGGGCCTTGCTCGCAGCAATATCCTGCTGCCACAATGCCTGGTCGAACGGGATCGAGGCATTGATTTCGCGCATGATGGCGTTAGGTCCGTCTGCGAACCTGCCGCCCCACATGGCATTGCCCTTCGGGGCGTTGGAGGAATCATCCGTGGCCAAGATCAGCCTTTCTCGTTTCGCCGCTGCCTGCCTTGCTGCAGGCCTGCTTGCCGCGTGCGATAACGGCGGCGACGACGCGGCGCAAGAAAGCACCACTGTCGATGCTGAAAGCAGGGCTGCGGCCTTGACGGGCACGCTGGACCGCAGCTTTGTGGGCGAAACGATCCCAGAAGTGACGGTAGAAGACCCATCTGGCGAGACACTGACGCTCAATGAAATTGGCGAGCCTGTGCTCATCAACCTCTGGGCCACATGGTGCGCACCGTGCGTGGTGGAAATGCCGCTGCTCGACGAGCTGGCCGCCGATCTGGAAGGCCAGGTACGCGTGCTCACCATCAGCGAAGACTTGCAGGGGGCAGAAGCCGTGGTGCCCTTTTTCGCCGAGCGAGACTTGCCAAACCTGCCGCAATGGATGGACCAGCAGAACACGCTCGCATTCTCCTACGGCGGCGGCGCGGTCTTGCCGCTCACCATCCTCTACGATGCCGAGGGCCGCGAGGTCTGGCGCGTGATCGGCGCTTACGATTGGGAGACTGCAGAAGCGCGCGAAGAGGTGCTGGAAGCGCTCGTGCCAGTTCAGGAAAGCGCCGAATAGTCCGGCACTTCAAGTTCAAGCTCGCCGAGCCGCGCCCCTACCAGCCCAGCGACCAGATTCGCCTTCAGCCGCGGCCCCGGCGGAATACGCGATGCAGGTGCCATGAAGAGGTCTCTGAAAAGCGCGGGCCAGATCGAACCGGACTGGAATGGTGGAGTAAACATCCACGCCAGCGCCTGATAGAGCCGGACGTGTGACGATCGCAGAGCAACGTACCGCTTGAGCGCGTCCTCAAGGCTGTCCGTCTGCGCAATTGCTACCGCCAGCCCGCGCGCATCGAGCAGCGCCATATTGGCGCCTTGCCCCAGTTGCGGGCTCGCCGCATGCCAGCTGTCACCGATATGCACGAGCCGGTCACCGATGGCGGCAGGACTGGTGCGGTGGGAATAACGCGCAAAGGCGAGCTGGTCGGGCTCGGTCAGCTGCACCATCACCGGCTCCAGCGCAGGCCAGAGCGCGCAAACCTGATCGTGAAAGGCTGCCATTCCTGCATCACGCCACGCCGGAAAATCTTCGCCTTTCAGCGACCAGAAGAAGGCCGCCTTGCCCTGCCCGACCGGAAGCAGACCAACCATCTGGTCTGCACGGCGATAGCGCTGTTCCAGCAATCGCGGATTGAACGGGCCTGACGAGGGCCAGTCGACCGTCGCCCACAAGGCACCGTATGGCAGCGTCGCACTGGCAGGTGGGACGAGTGTCGACCCGACTCCAAGCGCATCGACGACCAGATCGAACGCAGGCGACTGCGGCCTGTCTGCAAAATGGAGTGTGCGGCCTCCGCTCCCGAGCTCGGTCCGATCCACCTCACGCCCGGTTTCTACAGTAATGCCTGCCTTCTGCACCGCTTCGAAGAGCACGTCGAACAAACTGCTGCGGTGGATGCCGATGCCGACTGCTTGCGGGAACGACAAGTCGGCATAGGCAGCCTCAAGCACAGGCTCGTCTTCCGTGTTAAGGCCCAGCAGCGCGTCAACCGGCGCACCAAGGCTGAACACTTGGCCTGCAAGCCCGAGCGAATCGAGAACGCTCAACCCGGTCGGCTGGATCATCAGCCCCGAACCGACAGGCTTGGGCTCGGCAAATCGCTCGAACAGTGTCAAGCGGTGTCCCTGGCCATGCAGCATCAGGGCTGCGGAAAGCCCTCCAATCCCGCACCCCGCAATCGCAATGTCGATTTTCTGCATATTTCCCCTTTTGCGCAGCGTAACCTTACGCTAAGGCGCGCTCCGCTACACGCAAGTGTACGGGCGATTAGCTCAGTTGGTAGAGCATCTCGTTTACACCGAGAGGGTCGGCAGTTCGAGCCTGTCATCGCCCACCAGTTTTTCATGACACGTGAATGCCCGCAGGGACATTCACGGCTGAAAAACTCCCAAGCGCAAGCGTAGGGTCGCTACGCGAAAACTCCCGAGCAAAGCGAAGGGTTCTGGCGTTGTTGGTAACGGCACGCTAACGGCGCTGTATGAGCAAACCCCACATCCTCGTCCTTGCGACCGGCGGCACAATTGCCGGACAAGCGGGCTCTGCCACACGGCGCGACTATCGCCCCGGTCAGATTGATATCGTCGATTTCCTGGCAGAATTCGATACGCTCGGCGTCGATACACGGCTGGAAGGTCGGCAAGTCGCCGCCATCGATTCCGCGAATATCGGGCCCGACATCTGGCGCGAACTGCATGCTGCCTGCATAACGGCAATGGACGATGCCGAATGCGGCGGCGTGATCATCACCCATGGCACTGACACGGCAGAAGAGACCGCCTTCCTGCTCGATCTGACGCTGCCGACAACCAAGCCGGTTGTCGTGGTGGGCGCAATGCGACCTGCCGACGCGGTTGGCAGCGACGGGCTACGCAATTTTGTCAATGCGGTGCAGGTCGCCGCAGACCCGGACGCGGCAGGCCGCGGTGTGATGGTCGTTATGGGGGACACCGTACTCGCCGCGCGCGACGTGCGAAAGGCGCGGACGAGCGGTGCCAGCGCTTTCGAAGGGTTTCCGCGTGGGCCCATTGCGCTCGCCACCCCCTCCTCTGTCGACTGGTTATCACCGCCTTGGCGCGTGATGGAAGAACCACGCTTCGCCTTCCCCGATACGTTCCCTCCGGTGCCGATCCTGCATGCCTTTGCCGGTATGGATGCCGGATATGTGCAGCACGCGGTATCCGCAGGGGCAAAGGGCATCGTGCTGGCGGGCATGGGTGAAGGCAATGCACCGGACTCTGTACGGGCTGCTCTGACCGAAGCGGTGAGTCAGGGCATTCCTGTCGTGCGGGGAACACGCGTGGATGAGGGTCTGGTGGAGCTGGAACCGAGCGATGCGGATGACGGTTTCATCGCCGCCCGTGCTCTTGGCCCGGCAAAGGCGCGCATCCTGCTGCAGGTATTGCTTGCAAACGGCGTGGCCGATCAGGCGAAGGCGCAGGCAGCCTTCAACCACTAAGCAACGCACAAACTAGGCAGTGCAGAGGACCTGTCGCCCTACCTCTTCGAAGTAGCGCGCCATGGCATCCACGGCCTTGTCGGTCAGGTCGATAAAAGCACGGCGGCGATCTGTATCGTCCTCCACCCGCTCGAACAGGCCGGCCTCGGTCATCTGTCCGATCCAGCGCAGCGCGGTGGTGGGCGGCACACCCGATGCAATGCAAAGCGAGGTAACGCAGACGCGCTGATGCTCGACGCGGGCGGCCGTCAGATCGAGCAGCATGTCCCACGCAGGATCGGCAAACAGCTCTTCATCGAGGTACTTGGCTCGTGCCTTGCGCTGGGCGATAATCTGCCGGACCAGCCGCGCATCGGGAAGCGGCGGACGCGGTTTGCGAACCAGCTCTCCGGTGGCGCGAAGTCCCTGCGAAACATAGCCATCCGCCTCATATCCATCACCCGGGCTTTCAAACCGGAAGGCCCCGCCATTGCGCGTCTTACCCGTGCCCCATGGCTTTGGCGTCTCGATCTTATCCAATCGCTCGGCAATATGGCCTACCTGCTCGGTCAAGCGCAGCAGGGTGAGACGATCATCCTCGGAGAGTTCGCGCAGCCGGAGTTTGGGCATTTCCGCGAGCACACGGCCAAGCGCAATCACCCGCTCTGCGCGGAGTGGTGCGACGAGTATTTGCGGATTGGACTGCGCGCAGCATCCGAACACTGCATCAAGCGAGTCCAGCTCGGTCGAAATCACCAGCCGCGCCCCCGATTGCGCCGCTCTGGTATCAAGCCGCGCAAGCGTTGCCATCGCCGCGGCATCGGGCTGCGGACAGTCGACCAGAATGACCTCTCCCAGCACCGTGGCATCGCCAGCAAGCAACTGGGCAAGATTGCCGCATTCACGGATCTTGAATCCGGCCTGCACCACATCCTCCCCCATCTCGCCGCGCAGCAGATCGCAATCGACGAAGATCGATACGGAAATGGGCAGCCCCGCTGCATCCGCAGCCATGTCATAGGCAAAATCAGCTGAGGCCATCATACATTCCTTCGCTCTCAATACGACTCACACCGCGAAACATTTTAAGAACATAAAGGGATCATGTAAAGTATATCAGTATTTTTTGGCGCACAGTTGAACTTTTCAGCTCGCCCGGAGGACTAACCATGTGAAAGCATGAAAACAGGGTGGACATTGGGCCAGACGCAGCAAATTCTCGACGAGTATCTCGTCACTCTGGTGTGGAACGGGGACCGTTCTGCAGCGGAAAGGCTTGCGCGCCGATGGCACCCGCGATTGCTGCGCGCAGCACGCAGAATGCTCGGTGATGCCGAGGCCGCTCATGGAGCCACACAGGACAGCTGGCTCGCCATCATAAAGAGCATTCACCGGCTTTCGGACCCGGCCCGCTTCGCGCCCTGGGCGTTCACAATCCTGCGCCGCAAATGCGCCGACGTGATCAAACACTCGCAATCGAGGCGCGCCGTCATGGATGATGGTGAGCTTCCCGATGCGGCTAGCGATAGCGCAACCAGCGAAGACAGCGCGGCAATCGCCCAAGCCTTTGCCGCGCTGCCGCCCGATCAACGCCTCGCCGCGCACCTGTTCTTTGTCGAGGGACTGACACTCGCCGAGCTTGCCGAAGTGCAGGCCATCCCCGTCGGGACAGCCAAGTCCCGCCTTTTCCACGCCCGCCAGAAGTTGAAGGCGGCCCTTTCAGGAGAAAACCCATGACCGATATCGATGATCGCATCCGCGACGTACTGGATGCCGATGATCAGGCGTTCCTCAAGGAGCTCGAAAGCGACCGCGGCCTGTGGCGGCAGATCGGAGACAGCCTGACCGGCCCGATGGGCGGCTGGGCAAAGATGGTCTTCGCGATGAGCTTCGTTTTCGGCCTGCTGCTGATCTTCTGCTTTTATAAAGTCGCCACCACGCACCACCAGTTTGAGCACCTGATGTGGGCGATTGCCGCGCTCGCCGTGCTGATAATGCAAGGCTTCATGAAAGACTGGTTCTTCAGCCGGATGAACATGCTGAACATCCTGCGCGAGGTAAAGCGCCTGCAAATTCAGGTGGCGATGCTAAGCGACAAGCAGGACTGATCAGTCCGCGAAAGGATCGCGCACGAGGATCGTATCGTCGCGCTCGGGGCTGGTCGAAACGCTCGCCACAGGGCATTCGATCAGCTCCTCGATCCGGCGGATATATTTGATCGCCTGCGCCGGAAGGTCCGCCCAGCTGCGTGCGCCCACGGTGGTGCCTTCCCAGCCTTCGAATTCTTCGTAGATCGGCTCGACCGCTGCCTGCTCGGCGGCATGAGAGGGCAGATAGTCGAGCACCTTGTCGCCCAGCTTGTAGCCGGTGCAGATCTTGATTGTTTCGAACCCGTCGAGAACGTCAATCTTGGTCAGCGCGATGCCGGTCACGCCGGAAAGCGCGCAAGTCTGGCGCACCAGCACCGCATCGAACCACCCGCAGCGGCGTTTGCGCGCGGTGACGGTACCGAATTCATGGCCACGCTCGCCCAGTCGTTGGCCGGTTTCATCCTCAAGCTCGGTCGGAAACGGGCCGCTGCCCACGCGGGTGGTGTAGGCCTTCACGATACCGAGCACGAAACCCGCGCTACCCGGGCCGAGGCCCGATCCGCTGGCGACGGTGCCGCTCACCGTATTGGAGCTGGTAACGAACGGATAGGTCCCGTGATCGACATCCAGCAGCACGCCCTGCGCGCCTTCGAACAGGATCTTGGCGCCGCTCTTCTTCACATCGTTCAGACGCTTCCACACGGGCTGCGCGAACTGTTGTACGAACGGGGCGATTTCCTTCAGGTCGTTGATCAGGCGTTCGCGGTCAATCGGCGGTTCGTTGAACCCGGCGCGAAGTGCATCGTGGTGCGCACAAAGGCGATCGAGCATCGGGGTGAGCTGATCGAGATGTGCAAGGTCACACACGCGGATCGCACGGCGCCCCACCTTGTCTTCATAGGCCGGGCCAATGCCGCGACCGGTCGTGCCGATCTTGCCCGCACCCGCAGCGGTTTCACGCAGTTGGTCAAGATCACGGTGAATCGGCAGGATCAGCGGGCAATTGTCCGCAATGCCGAAGTTCTTAGCGGTGATGGACACACCCTGGCTTTCCAGCTTGGCAATCTCGTCTCGCAAGGCCCACGGGTCGAGCACCACGCCATTGCCGATCAGGCTGAGCGTTCCGGTCACAATACCGCTTGGCAGAAGGCTCAGCTTGTAAGTTTGGTCACCCACCACCAGCGTGTGCCCGGCATTGTGGCCGCCCTGGAAGCGAACGACCGCATCTGCGCGGGTCGCCAACCAGTCTACGATCTTGCCTTTGCCCTCATCGCCCCATTGGGCGCCGATCACTGTGACATTTGCCATGCGGTGAATCCTGCAGTCTTTCAGCCAGTGCGCGCCCTAGTCGCTCGCGCCAACAGGAGCAATGGCATAGGCCCTGAACAGGTGGAAAAAGCCACTGTGCAAACCACTGTAACCAAGCCTGGTACGGCGGCGAACACTCCCTGACAATCAGGGGAGAAATCCAATCACTATCGTCTTGCTGCTGGGTTTTGCAGCGCTTTTCCTTGCCTTCAGCAACGGCGCCAACGACAATTTCAAGGGCTTCGCCACGATCTGGGGGTCGAAAACGCTCCCCTATCGTCGCGCGTTACTGCTCGCGACCATTGCCACCGTGCTGGGCGGTCTCGCCTCGGTCGTGCTGGCCGAGGGACTCGTCTCGCAATTCTCGGGCAAGGGCTTGGTAGGAGACGATCTCGCCGGCCAGCCGCGTTTCGCGCTTGCTGTAGCTAGCGGCGCGGCAGCAACAGTCATCCTTGCGACGCGGCTGGGCTTTCCGATCTCCACCACGCATGCACTGGTCGGAGGGCTTGTCGGCGCGGGTGTTGCGCTGAGCGAAGAGGCCATCAATCTTGGTAATCTTGGTAGTGGTTTCGTAGTGCCCTTGCTGGTGAGCCCGTTCATGTCGGCTGGGCTTGGCCTTGTATTCTACTGGCTGCTAAAACGTTTCAAACGATCGCATCCGGGCGCTAAGCCTGCCGAGACGCCGATCGCACGCGGGCTCCACCTGCTATCGGCCACAAGCATCTGCTTTGCTCGCGGTGTGAACGATGCGCCCAAGCTCGCCGCGCTGCTGGTGGGGACGCAGTTGCTCGATGAAAGCTTGGCAGCTCTTGGCGTAACGGTCGCGATGGGCATTGGTGGATGGTTGCTCTCGCGCCGCGTAGCCGAAACGATGAGCCACAAGATCAACCGCCTCGATCATGCACAGGGAACCACCGCGAACCTTGTTACCGCCGGGCTGGTACTCGGAGCAAGCCGGTTCGGCCTGCCGGTTTCGACCACGCACGTATCGGTCGGCTCGATCATCGGCACGGGAGCCAGCGCAGGGACGCTTGACCTGAAAGTGGTGCGCAACGTGCTGGGCAGCTGGGTACTGACCCTGCCGACCTCGGCGGTCATTGCGCTTGGCGTCGGGTTACTGATCCAGAGCTAAAGCGGTTTCGCCTCACCGCCCTCAAGCGTGTGAGTGCAGCCCAGCGTCTTGCCATCATCATGGTCTGAGAGCGCCGCAACAGTGCGCCAACCTTCGCCGCGAAGCCTGGCCGCTACCGTGCGATCATGGCCGAGTGGCAGGAAGAGCTTGCGCCCCAAATCCTCGTCCGCCTTCACCGCTTCGATCAGTTCCTCAGGGTAGAGCGAGAAGCCGGTTGCGACTTCATCCGATCCGCCGATGCGATAGGTACCACCGCGCCCCAGCGCGCCGCGAACGCCGTCTGCGTAGAGCGTGAAGCCAAGCCAGCTCTGGTATTCAAAACCGTGGCGTTCGGACGGGTCGAGCGTGATCCGCGCGCGTCCTTCGAGGCCTGCTGCAATCTGGCGCAAGGCAGCGATCCGCGTATCGAGCACGCCCGAGATATCAATGGCATCGAGCTTGTCTACTGCTTCCGCGAAGGAACCAGCAGCATGGATCAGTGGCAGATAGGCCTCTCCGCCTGCCTCAACGAGACCGCCTGCGTCCTTGGCATCAAGTTCGCGCACCACGGCTTCGCGGGTTGCGGCATCAAGCGGTAGCGGACCATCGGCGAGCGTTTCCACCAGGTCGGGCAGCGTGAAATCGACCGAAATCCCGCTCGCCCCTGCCGCTTCCAGCGCTTTGATCGCCAATGCGACCACTTCGCCAGCCGCAGCCACGCTATCGACGCCGATCAGTTCGGCACCCACTTGCAGATTCTCCCGGCGCGGATCGAGCATGTCGCCCGCAATGCGCGCCACCTGACCGGCATAGCAAAGCCGCAACGGGCGCGGCGCATCGGCCAGACCCGTGGCGGCAATGCGCCCGACCTGCACCGTCATGTCAGACCGCAAGGCAAGGCCGCGCAGACTCTTGGGGTCGACAAAGCGGAACAGGTTGCGCGTTTTCACCCCGTCCATGCGGGCGGCCATGCTCTGTTCGAACTCGATCAGCGGCGGACGCACACGGTCATACCCGTGCGCATGCATCGCATCGAGCATCCCGCGCTGGATACGCACCGCAGCCGCCGCGCTTTGCGGCAACCGGTCTTCGAGCCCTTCGGGCAGCAGATCTTGTGTCGGATCGGTCATGCCGCGCTCCATAAGCGCAAGAAGATCAGAACGAAAGCGCCCTCACCTTCTTCACGCCCTCAAGCGCACAAACGGCATCCTGCACATCTTTGCCCGGTGCCTGATCGAGCGACAACAGCAAAACAGCGTCTCCACCGCGATGCTTGTCCGGCAGGCGGCGGCCAAGGTGGAAGTTGCCGATGTTGACGCCCGCATTACCCAGTACCGAACCGAGACGACCGATAAAGCCCGGCGTATCCTCGTTCACGATGTACATCATGTGGCCTTCCAGATCTGTTTCGATCCGTGTTCCGGCGATCTCGACCAGCCGCATTTCACTCTCGCCAAACAGGCTTCCGGCGACTTCGCGGCGACGCTCTGGCGTCTTGGCGATCACGCGCAGAAGTGTGTGATAGTCGCCCTCGTCATTGTGCCGCACTTCGCGCACGTCGAGCCCGCGTTCCTTCGCCAGGATCGGCGCGTTGACCATGTTGATACTGTCCGACCAGCTGCGCATCATGCCCGCCAGCACAGCAGAGGTAATCGGCTTCATGTTGAGCTCGGCTGCAGCTCCCGAGACCTCAATGGCGATCGAGGTCACGTCCGGCCCTTCTAGCTGGCCGACCAGCGAACCGAGCTTTTCGCCCAGCGTGATGTAGGGCTTGAGTCGCGGCGCTTCCTCGGCACTCAGGCTCGGCACGTTGAGTGCGTTCGTGACCCCGCCGCTGACGAGGTAGTCGGCCATCTGTTCGGCCACCTGCAGCGCGACATTGACCTGCGCTTCGGTGGTCGAGGCACCGAGGTGAGGCGTACAGATGAAGTTCGGCGCACCGAACAGCGGATTATCGGTGGCGGGCTCCTCTGCAAACACGTCCAGCGCAGCGCCGGCAATGTGCCCGCTTTCGAGCAGGTCCTTGAGCGCCGCCTCATCAATCAGTCCGCCACGCGCGCAGTTGACGATGCGCACCCCAGGCTTGGCTGCTTCGAGCCGCTCCCGGCTGAGGATATTGCGCGTCTCGTCAGTCAGCGGCGTGTGCAACGTAATGAAGTCGGCACGCTCGAGCAGCTTGCCCAGATCGACCTTCTCCACTCCCAGCTCCATCGCACGCTCTGGCGTCAGGAACGGATCGTAAGCGATGACCTTCATGCGCAGCCCCTGCGCGCGGCTGGCAACGATGCTGCCGATATTGCCCGAACCAATCAGGCCGAGCGTCTTGCCAGTGACTTCGACACCCATGAAATCCTTCTTCGGCCATTCGCCCGCCTGTGTACGGCGGTTGGCTTCCGGGATCTGCCGGGCGAGCGCGAGCAGCATGGCAACCGCGTGCTCGGCAGTCGTAATCGAATTGCCGAACGGCGTGTTCATCACCACAACGCCATGACCGCTGGCCTTGGGGATATCGACATTGTCCACGCCAATCCCGGCGCGGCCAATCACCTTGAGGTTGGTAGCCGCTTCGAGGATTTCTGGTGTAACCTTGGTAGAGGAACGGATGGCAAGGCCGTGATAGTCACCAATGCGCGCCTTCAGCTGTTCGGGCGTTTCGCCGGTGATCACATCGACATCACAACCGCGCTCTTCAAAGATACGCGCGGCGTTGGGGTCCATCTTGTCGGAAATGAGGACTTTGGGTTTGGTCATTGTTACCTCGTCATCCCGGAAAAAGCCGGGATCTGTCTCTTAAACTTGGGAAATTGCGGAACGCGATCCCGGCTTTTGCCGGGATGACGCCAATCAGAGATTGCCGGCCTTGAGCTCTTCGTAGGCCCATTCGATCCACGGCAGCAGGCGGCGGATATCTTCGGCTTCCACCGAACCGCCACACCATATCCGCAGGCCCGGAGGGGCATCGCGGTAGCCGTTGAAATCGTAGCCCACGCCCAGCTCTTCGAGCTTGCCGGCGATCGTCTTCGGCACAGAGGCTTTGTCCTCTTCGGACAGGCCATCGTACCACTCGCCCTGGAAGACCATGCACACACCGGTGTTGGTCTGCAGCGCCGGATCGCCCGCCATGTTGCGCAGCCACGGGGTGGCTTCGATCCAGTCTTTCACGATGCGCGAATTGGTGTTCGCACGCTCGATCATGGCAGGCAGGCCGCCGATCGACTTCGCCCATTCGAGCGCCCAGATATAGTCTTCGACCGCCAGCATCGAGGGCGTGTTGATCGTCGCCCCTTCAAAGATTGCGCGGTTGAGCTTGTCGCCCTTCTTCAACCGGAACAGCTTGGGCAGTGGCCATACAGGATCGTAGCTTTCGATCCGCTCTACAGCCCTGGGGCTGAGGATTAGCATGCCGTGCTGGGCTTCCGATCCCATGATCTTCTGCCAGCTGAAAGTCGTCGCATCGAGCTTCGCCCAGTCCATCTCCATGGCGAAGATGGCGCTTGTGGCATCGTTGATCGTAACACCCCTGCGGCCTGGCTCCAGCCAATCCGTGTTCGGAATTTTCGCGCCCGAAGTGGTGCCGTTCCAGGTGAACACCACATCATGATCCTGCGGGATGGTGGCGAGATCGGGAATTTCGCCGTAGTCCGCTGTCAGCGTGGTCAGGTCTTTCAGCTTGAGCTGTTTGACCGCATCTTGAATCCAGACATTGCCGAAGCTTTCCCACGCCGCGACCGTGGCCGGGCCAGCGCCCAGCATCGTCCACATCGCGCACTCGAGCGCACCCGTGTCGGAGCCCGGCATGATGCCGACGAGGTAATCGTCGGGCACGCCCAGCAATTCGCGCGTCAGGTCGATCGCGTATTTCAGGCGTGTCTTGCCGATCTTGGAACGGTGCGAGCGCCCAAGGCTGTCGGTCGATAGTTTGGAAGCGTCCCATCCCGGCGGCTTGGCCGTGGGTCCGGACGAAAAGAAAGGACGCTCCGGACGGAGCGCTGGCATGGTAGTCATCGATATTCTCTCCTTGCAGAGAGCACGCGCGGCGTTGGGACCGCGTGGCCCACTGGCCGCACTAATGGTGCGCCGCACAAAGTCAAAGGTTACTTCAGAAACGATCAACAGTGTTCATGGCGAGGCAAATACGTTGTCCTGACGTTAACCATTAGTGCGAGAGCAAGATTAACCACTGTAAGTGCATGCAATGCGCTATGAAACGTGTATTGACCCTCAGCCTCGTTAGCCTTGCTTTGACAGGGTGTTCGCTTGTGCCACAGTCCGATTATCAGCCGCGCGAGCGCAGCTCTGCCGGTGTGAGCACTGCTCCAACACGCACAAGCGTACCTTCATCGAACCGGCGAGTGACGATGCAGCCCGCGCTTGCCATGCGATCTTCTGATGCGCAGTGTCTCAGCCAGTTGAGCGAAGCCGGCGCGCGCTTTGATGCTCTGCCGGACCGATATCAGGATCAGGGCTGCAGCACGCTCAATACCGTGCAAATGCACGCGCTGCAGGGTGACAGCGGGCAGCTGGATGTCAGCAATCTTGGCCCGGTCACATGCCCGGTTTCGGCAGCATTTGCCGGTTGGGCCCGCTTCGGCGCCGACCGCGCTGCGCGGCAGATTTTCGGCCAGCGGCTCGCCAGCATCCAGACGATGGGCAGCTATTCGTGTCGCAATGTCGCAGGCACTTCGCGCCGCTCGGCCCATGCCAGCGCAGCGGCGATCGATATCGGTGGGTTTGTTCTGGCCGATGGTCGCCGGATCAGCGTCCAGTCCGGCTGGAACGGCAGTGCGCAGGAACGCGAGTTTCTCCGCGTCGTGCAGCGCAGCGCCTGCCGCCGGTTCAAGACCGTTCTCGGCCCGGACTACAATGCCGCGCACCGCGACCACTTCCACGTAGAAGGTGTGATTGACGGCAACTCGTACTGCCGCTGATTAGTGACGCCTCTCGAATAGGACGCAAAATAAGACGGGCGACCCGGATGGATCGCCCGTCGCTTCACTCTTGCCAGTGAAGTAAGGACTATTTTTGTCAGCCCTGCGGCGGCGGGATCAGCACCTCTTCGAGCATGACGCTGCTAACGCCGCGCTGCCTTGCTGGCGGAGGCGTCACCCCACCCCCATCCTTTTTTTTGGCTTCTTCAAGCCCCACTTCCAGCCGGAGACGTACTGCTTCGGCAGCATGGTTTGCTCCAAGCTTATCCATCATGTTGGCGCGGTGAATTTCTACGGTCCGCGGACTGATCTCAAGCTCGCGCGCGATGGCCTTGTTCGAGCAGCCTTCGCTCAGCCAGTCGAGCACTTCGCGTTCGCGGTTGGAAAGCGCACCGATGCGGCGGCGCGCATCGATCAGTCGACGACGCGCCTCTGCATGGCGGCCCGCATCGTTGTGCACATGGGCGATCATGCGGCGCAGCTCTTCTTCTGTCAGAGGAAGCGTGAGGAAGTCGAGTGCGCCCGCCTGGATAGCCTGCACAACCTCGTCCACCCCGGGCTCTTCCCGCGCGGCGACCAGCGGGATCCAGATGCCGTGATCGGCCATCTCTTCAAGCAGCGCGCCGATCCCGTCTTCGACTACGTCTTCTGACGCAACGATCACTCCGTCATTCGGCGGCCTGTCGAGCAGCTCGACAAGGTCAGAGTAGACCTCGGCATGATGGCCCATTGAAAGGACCAGGCGCGATTGGCTTGCGCGGGAGCGGCTGTTACCGCCGACGATGTGCATGGTAAGACGCTGTTCCATGCAGTTGAATCTGAACCCAAAATTTGGATTTTACATTCCGTAATACTACGGATTCGCACCTATCGGCTGTTAACAAGTGCGCTCATCCGCAGAATTCCGCCAAAAAATTTCGTCCGAAACGGATTTTACAAGTGGAAAATGCTTAGGCAATCGCCACAGTCTGTCGCAAATATACGATTTCGTTCAACTGATTAGGTAGTTTTACGGGGGTCCGCAAAGCTATAATCGGGCAACGAATGGAAAGCCGAACGTAACGCATCGCCCCATTTGCTGGAAATCGCATCAAAGTATGGATCATCATACTCGATGCGTCGCTCATGCGATGGTGCAAACGAATCGCGCTCAATCACCATAAGATCTAGTGGTAGGCCGACAGAGAGATTTGCCTTGAGCGTGGAATCGAAGCTGACCATCAGCAACTTCACCGCATCTTCAAAGCCCATATCGCGATCATAACCGCGGATGATGATCGGGCGCCCGTACTTGGTCTCGCCAATCTGGAAGAACGGCGTGTCAAAGCTCGCTTCGATGAAATTGCCTTCGGGGTAGATCATGAACAGGCGCGGCTCCATGCCAGCGATTTGCCCGGCAAGGATTATCGACGCGGTAAAGCGCCCCTTCCCGCGCGCGCCATTTGCTTCCTGCGTCTGCGTGATCGTTTCGCGCAGCAATTTGCCTGCTTCAACCGCGACTTGAAACATGCTGGGAAGCTCCAGCAACCCGTTCTGCCTGTCTTCAGGTGCCTTTGAACGTTCTTCAAGCTTGCTGATGACTGCCTGCGTCGTCGCAAGATTGCCGGCCGTCATCACCGAAATGATCCGCTCCCCTGGTACGGTCCATGTATGCATCTTGCGGAACACGGAAATATTATCGACGCCCGAATTGGTGCGCGTATCGCTCATCAGGACCAGGCCCTTATCGAGCACCATGCCAACGCAATAGGTCATTGTTGCTGCTGTTCTTCCACTTGTTGCTCAACCGCGAGATCAACCGAAAGGTCTTCCGTCACCGCGCCAAAGCTGATCCCAGTAATCGGCGCGGCATCGCGGTAGTCGCGTCCCGTCGCCACGCGCACATAGCGCGGATCGGGGCTGATGCCATTGGAAATGTCAAAGCCGACCCAGCCCAGCCCCTGCACATATGCCTCAGCCCAGGCATGGCTGGCTTCCTGTTCCACCCGGTCGTTCATCATCAGATACCCACTGACATATCGCGCGGGGATTTCCAGACTGCGTGCGGCGGAGATGAAGATATGGGCGTGGTCCTGACAAACGCCCCAACCTTCTTCAGCAGCCTCTTCGGCCGTGGTCGTCACCTGTGTTGTCCCGGTGCCATATTCGACATTCTCGCGGATCACGCGGGAAAGATTGTGCAACGTATCGACCATGCCGCCCTCGCTGCGCTCTACTTTGGCGATGAGAGATTTGATCTTCGGTCCAGGCTTGGTGAGCGGCGTCTGGCCGAGGAATGCCCACAGCGGCAGGTGCCCCGCGTGCGCGCCGATGACGCCCGCACTATCTTCTGTATCGACACGGCCTTTGCAGGTGACAACAACCTCGCGCGCACCCTCCTCTACGGAAACGAGCGTGACGTGATTGAAGTTCTGGTCATCGTAATGCAGCTCTTCCTTCGCGCCTTCATATTCCATGTCCCATTCGAGGATCTTCTGCCCCTGCGTTTCCTTGGGCGTCAGGCGCAGGCGTTGAACCCCGTGGGTAACGGGATCGCGGAAGCGATAGCGGGTCGAATGGCGGACGGCGAGGCGCATGGTCTGTCTGGTCCCCTTATGAATTGAACCGGTAATCGGAAGCGATGGCATTGGCGATCGACTGGTTTCCCGCGATAAATTCGATCAGAAATTCGTGCAGACCTTGGTCGAACACATCTTCCACGCTCTTGTCGTTGAGGCGCATATCAGCTGCACGCATCAGTTCATGCACTTCGGCCTCGCCACCATGCAACTGTGCCAGCTCGGCCAGGTTCTCGCGCATGACCGAGTAAGAAAAGAGCAGCGAGCGCGGGAAGCGGTCATCAAAGATCAGGAAGTCGGCAATCGAGCGTGCATCCATGCGGCCCGAATTCAGCCAACGGTAGGCGCGTTCTGCCGATAGCGACCGGAGCACGGTGTCCCATTGCCCGGTATCAAGCGGCGTCCCGACATAGCTGAGCGAGGGCAGCAGCAGGTAGTACTTCACATCAAGGATACGCGCGGTGTTGTCGGCCCTCTCCAGAAACGTACCCAACCTCGCGAAGCTGTAGGTCTCGTTACGCAGCATGGAGCCATGCGTGGCACCGCGTGTCAGCGTGCTTTCACGTCGCACGGCTCCCAACGCGAGGTTGAGATTGCTTTCCCGCACAGGCTTTGCAAGCAGATCGCGCAGAGCCATCCACCCTTCGTTGATCGCTTCCCAGACTTCTGCGGTGATGGAAGTGCGGCTGACGCGGGCATTGGTGCGCGCCCGTTCCAGCATCGACAGCACATTTTCAGGATTGTCCTTCGAGCGCAGGACAAAGTCGCACACGTGCGCGCCCGCGTAATCGTCATAGTGCGTTTCGTAGGCGCTGCGCAGGCCGAGGGTGGTTAGCACGGAGCGCCATTCCTGCACCGCCATGTCCTCGCTGCGGGTCATGGTCATGCGATGCCCGGCTTCGAGCAGGCGCGCAGTATTCTCTGCCCGTTCGAGGTAGCGGTACATCCAGAAGATGCCACTGGCTGTCCGGCCTAGCATGATGTGCACCCCGCCTCAGTCATCGAGCACCCAGCTATCCTTGGTGCCACCGCCCTGGCTGGAATTGACCACCAGCGAGCCTTTCTTGAGCGCCACGCGGGTCAGGCCGCCCGGCGTGATGTCCACGCCATCGGGTGAGCAGAGCACGAATGGCCGCAAATCGACATGGCGCGGCGCGAGGCCTTTCTTAGTGAAGATCGGGCAGGTCGAAAGCGAAAGCGTCGGCTGCGCAATGTAGTTACCGGGATCGGCTTCCAGCTTGGCGCGAAACTCCTTGATCTCTTTCTTCGAAGAGGTCGGGCCGATCAGCATGCCGTAGCCGCCCGAGCCGTGAACTTCCTTCACCACTAGCTCTGCCAGATTGTCGAGCACGTATTTCAGGCTGTCCGGATCGGCACAGCGCCACGTATCAACATTGGGCAGCAGCGCCTTCTCGCCGGTGTAGAATTCGACGATATCAGGCATGAACGAATAGATCGCCTTGTCGTCCGAAATCCCGGTGCCCGGCGCGTTGGCGATGGTGATGCCGCCCGCGCGGTACACGTCCATGATGCCCGGCACCCCGAGCATGCTTTCGGAATTGAAGGTGAGAGGATCGAGGAAGTCATCGTCCACGCGGCGGTAAAGCACGTCGACCGGCTTGAACCCCACGGTGGTGCGCATCTGGACCTTGCCGTCTACCACGCGAAGATCGCTGCCCTCGACCAGTTCCGCACCCATCTGGTCCGCCAGAAAGGCGTGTTCGTAATAGGCGGAATTATAGATGCCCGGCGTTAGTACCGCGATCGTCGGCTTGTCCGATGCCCCTTCGGGCGCACAGGCGGCAAGGCTCTTTGCCAAACGGCGCGGGTAGTCCGAAACAGGGAGGACCTTCACCTTGCTGAACAGCTCCGGGAACATGGCCATCATCGTTTCGCGGTTTTCCAGCATGTAGGAAACGCCGCTGGGCGTGCGGGCATTGTCTTCCAGCACCATGAATTCATCAGGGCCGGTACGCACCAGATCGATGCCGGTTATGTGGGTGTAGACACCGCCCGGCGGCGTAAAGCCGACCATCTGTGGCAGCCATGCCGAATTGTTGCGGAACAGTCGTTCGGGCAGCCGACCGGAGCGGATAATTTCCTGCCGGTGATAGAGATCGTGCATAAAGGCATTGAGCGCCCGCACCCGCTGGTCGATACCCTTGGAAAGCCGCCGCCACTCGCCGCCGGTGATGATGCGCGGCACCATGTCGAAGGGGATCAGCCGCTCCTCGGCATCATCCTCTCCATAAACGTTGAAGGTGATGCCGGTCTTGCGAAAGAAGCTCTCCGCTTCGAGCGTCTTCCGGCGCATCATGCCGTCTTCCTGTCCGGACAGCCAATCCTGATAGCCGCGATAGGCTTCGCGCACCGAACCATCGGGCGCGTGCATCTCGTCAAAATGTTGCTTCTCGGAAGCGGTCATGGATCCCCGTTGGAGGCGCTGCTGGCATAACGCACAGGCAAGTCATACGCGGCGGCGTCATCCAAACAAAGGCTGACCAGGCTTCAGGTTCCCGGGGCCTCGAGTTCCCGGGCAAGCGCTTCGATGCACTCGGCATCGTTGGGAAACATCAGGTGCGAGCATCGCAATGCCAGCGCGCGATCGCGTTCATGCGGCAATCCGCTCGCCGCACGGCGAGAGATCACCCCGTCGCGCGGGCTCCAGAAAGCCACAGTCTCGACGGGCGGCTTTGTCCGCGTATCAGCGTCGATCGGAGGCGCCTCTACCGAGTGGCCCGCAACCACTTGATAGGGCCGCCAGAAATTGTTCGAATAAGGCGAATGACTGAAGGGCGAACCCATCGAAATCACCTTGTCGACGTGCTCGGGCACGACCTTGGCCACCTCGCGTGCGAAGACACCGCCCATGCTCCAGCCGATCAGGACGACTTTCTGTCCGTAGCGCTCGTGCACATCGCAGACGCGGGCCGAAAGGTTATCAATGATATCCGCCTTCACGCCGAGATTATGCCCCATGCCCCAGCGCTTGACCGTATGGCCCGCGCGTTCAAGCTGGTTGGCCATGTAGCGCATGCGGTTGGGACCTGTCGCAAAACCCGGCAGCAGGATCACGACACACGGCGTGGTCGCCTCTTTGATAACAGGCGCATCACGAAATGGCCGGGTCAACGGCTCCGAGAATGATAGCAGCTCAGCAAAGAAATAGCGCAGCGGCGGCGTGTGCGCATCGTCAGGCTGCGTGCCACGCAGCAAGCTGAGACGATGGCGCAGGGCATCACCAAACTTCATCGGCACAGCGCTTTCGGGCGCGGCGCGGAAGGCGGAAGAGGGTTCGATAACCGACACATTGTGACAGTTATATGAAACAGCCCTGACCACAAGTGAATGGCCAGGGCTGTCATAAATCTGCAAAATTTAGGCTCTGCCGGATGGCAGGCAGTGCGCGAAACCTATTCGCAGTCGCCGGCTTGCTCGGCCACGACCTGCATGCTCACCGTACCTTCGCCTGCCGCGGTCGGCAGAGTGTAAGTCAGGCGCAGATTGGAACCACCCTCTGCAGTGCGGCCCGAGATATCGACGCGGCCGTTGAGCCCGATATCGGATTCACACATCATCGCACCATCCAGCGTGTTGCCGTCAGCAACGAAGCGCGAGAGCGTACAATCGGATTCGGTCATTTCGGACAGCCACCGCTCGCGCGTCATCTCTTCGGTCACACAGAACGAGTGCCCCTCTTCAGCGCCGGCTTCGAATTCCGAAATGGCTTCCGCCACGGCAGCTTCGGACATGCCCGGTGCATCAAATTCGTTGAGCTGCAGGCGAATGTCATACTGGCCCGGCTGCGGCATTGCGCCGTTGTCCTCAATCACGGGCGCAACATCTTCTGCGGCCAGCTCTTCATCGGTCAGACCTTCGTCTACATCGTCTCCGCAAGCGGCAAGCGCAACGGCGGCGATCAGCGGCAGAGCTTGGAAAAGGCGCATGTTTATCCCTCAAATCTTGGCGAGCAGGGTGTCCTGCACGAATTGAAGGCACGGGCTATCAAGCGGCAGGGAGGCTGCCAATCGCGTTAAGCCTGATTTCGCGGTGTTTTTCCGGCGCGTCCCAAAACCGGGCAGTGCTTCAGGCAGGCATTACTTTGTAAAATTCGAAGGTGTGCCCCTTAGCAGTCGCCGGTTCGCGTCCCTTCCTGGACTGCGATGACGCGAATTGAGTGGGGATTGTCATCTTCTGGCAGAACCGTGGTCCCTTCCATGGAAACGACCATCCGATATGACGTCGCATCAAAGTTCACGCGAACATCGAAACGCGGCGTGAATTCCATCCCGCCTTCGCTCAGATCGCAGCGGCCGGAGCCTTCGGCGCTATCATCGTCAAAGGTGTATTGCTCCATCGTGCACTGGCCGCCCGTGCGCGAGCTTAGATCCCGTTGCTGCCAGTCCGCATCGATAAACAGCGGCTCTCCGCATTGGCTTTCGGTCTCGTTCAGCGCGGCGAGCTGCGGAGGGAAGTTCTCAGGCGGAATAATCATCCCGTCCACCGTCATACTATCCAGACTGGCGGCGACTTCCCAGGTCCCGCGCTCGGGCACGTTTTCCGGCACATCCGCCGCACAAGCGGACAGTGTGACCAGCGCGAACAACGGCAGTGCAAACGGACGCATCATGAACTTCCCCTCTTTCAGGCGGCATGATGCGCCAAGATGGTAAAGATCGGGCAAACCGATGTTGCCAATCCGTTCCGCTTCTCCCATATCGCGGTGCATGGCTGAACTCGTTATCCGCAGAGGTCTGGAAGAACCCGATACGACAGGCGAGTTCACGCCGCACAAGCCTGCGCGTCCGGAAAAGTCGCTGCCGGGCAAGAAGTTCAAGCTCGTCTCGGATTACGAGCCTGCGGGTGACCAGCCGACCGCTATTGCCGAGCTGGTGCAGGGCGCGAAGGATGGCGAGAAAACGCAGACGCTGCTGGGCGTCACCGGATCGGGCAAAACCTTCACCATGGCCAAGGTGGTTGAGGAGCTGCAGCGCCCTGCTCTTGTCCTCGCCCCGAACAAGATCCTCGCCGCGCAGCTGTATGGCGAATTCAAAAGCTTCTTTCCCGAAAACGCGGTCGAGTATTTCGTCAGCTACTATGACTACTACCAGCCCGAAGCCTACGTCCCGCGCTCAGATACCTACATCGAGAAAGAAAGTAGCGTAAACGAGGCGATCGACCGGATGCGCCACTCGGCAACCCGTGCGTTGCTTGAGCGTGACGACGTGCTGATCGTGGCCTCGGTCTCATGCCTCTACGGTATCGGCTCGGTCGAGACCTATTCGGCGATGATCTTCGACATCAAGCGCGATGACACGGTCGATCAGCGCGAACTCATCCGCAAGCTCGTCGCCCTGCAATACAAGCGTAACGACACCGCCTTTGCCCGCGGCTGTTTCCGGGTGCGTGGTGACAATCTGGAACTGTTCCCGAGTCACCTTGAAGACACCGCATGGCGGATCAGCTTCTTCGGTGATGATATCGAGGAGATCGCTGAGTTCGATCCCCTCACGGGCAAGAAGGGCGAGACGCTAGAGAAGGTCCGCGTTTACGCCAACAGCCACTACGTGACGCCCGGCCCGACGATGAAGCAGGCGAGTGAGGCGATCAAATTCGAGCTGCAGGAACGGCTGAAGGAGCTGCACGAAGAAGGTCAGTTGCTCGAAGCCCAAAGGCTGGAGCAGCGCACCAATTTCGACCTCGAAATGATCGCAGCCACCGGCAGTTGCAACGGGATCGAGAACTACTCGCGCTTCCTGACAGGCCGCCTGCCGGGCGAGCCGCCGCCCACGCTGTTCGAATACCTGCCCGAAAACGCGCTGCTCTTCGTGGACGAAAGCCACCAGACCGTGCCGCAAATCGGCGCGATGGCGCGCGGGGACCACCGCCGCAAGCTGACGCTCGCCGAATACGGCTTCCGCCTGCCTAGCTGCATCGACAACCGCCCGCTGCGCTTCAACGAGTGGGATGCAATGCGCCCACAAACCTTCGCGGTCTCCGCGACCCCCGGCAGCTGGGAAATGGAGCAGACCGGCGGCGTATTCGCCGAACAGGTGATCCGACCCACCGGGCTGATCGATCCTCCAGTCGAGGTGAAACCGGTCGAGGATCAGGTGCAGGATTGCATTGCCGAGGCGAAGGCGACCGCCGCCAAGGGATACCGCACGCTCGTCACCACGCTGACCAAGCGCATGGCCGAGGACCTCACCGAATTCATGCACGAGCAGGGCGTGCGCGTGCGCTACATGCACTCGGACGTGGAAACGCTCGAACGTATCGAGCTGATCCGTGACCTGCGGCTCGGTGTCTATGACGTGCTGATCGGCATCAACCTGCTGCGCGAAGGGCTCGACATTCCCGAATGCGGGCTGGTGGCGATTTTGGATGCAGACAAGGAAGGCTTCCTGCGTTCCGAGACTTCGCTGATCCAGACCATCGGCCGCGCCGCGCGCAACGTCGATGGCCGGGTGATCCTCTACGCCGATCGCATCACGGGCTCGATGGAACGCGCAATGGCGGAAACCGAACGTCGCCGCGAAAAGCAGCGCGAGTTCAACGAAGAGAACGGCATCACTCCGCAAACGATCAAGCGCGCGATTGCCGATATCGTAGCCGACACCGCCAGCAAGGATGGCGTCACCGTCGATACCGGCGATGACGAGGTCAACAACCTCGTCGGCCACAACCTGCGCGCCTACATCGAAGACCTCGAAAAACGCATGCGCGCTGCGGCAGCGGATCTGGAGTTCGAAGAAGCCGGGCGCCTCCGCGACGAAATCCGGCGGTTGGAGAATGATGAGCTTGGTCTGGGCGATGGGGAGAAGAAGGCGCCGGTGGTGGGCAGGAGCAACGAAGGCAAGCCGGGGACGCGGAAGCTGCGGTATGGGAAGACGCAGCGGAAGTTCGGGAAGTAGGGGCAGAGATGGACGAAAAGTGGGTTAAGACCAGAGAGAACTGGGACAACCTTAAGAGTTGGGTCGATCAACCTGAAAATCGTTGGAAAGTTCTACTGATTTCTGTCGCCACAGTGGCGTTAAGCACCTTTTTGGTCGAAATTCTGATGGCACAATCATGGATGAGCTGGCTCGCCAGCCTTATCCGCAAGAGCAACTTTCTCGGTGACATATTTTTTCCTGCAACAGCTCCACCTTGGAAGGACAAGCTAACGGCACTGATCCCAGTGATCGGCTTGCCCACCGCATTCTGGCTTTGGCATTGGCGCGACCGCAACGTGCGTGATCAGATCGTCGAAAAACGAAATGAAGTATCGAACCAAAGGGAACAGATTGAAAACCAAGGGCGTCAGATTGAGAACCAAAGCCAAGAAATTGCAATCCAAAGGGAGCAAGTTGAAGGACTTAAAGCCCAAATTGAAGTTCAAAAACAGCAAGCAGATGGAATGAACGCGCAGATCGAGAACGATGTGCGCAAGATATTGTTTTCTGAATTCCAGAACATTCAAAGGCAGGCCGCAGGGCTATTTGATCTTGACGGACCAGACAGCGCAAAAATGCAACTGCAAATTTCTGCGCTCCACCAATTGCGACCATTCCTGTCGCAGGACAACCCTGAAAACTACCGAAGAGCAGCATTCGAACTACTGCTTGCGGGACACGCAGCAGCGATGGATCGGATCGGTGTCGGAGAGTGGGATGATAGTCTCTCACTTTCCCGCAACGTTAGCAATTGGCGCGACAAGATGAATGCCGTCGACAAGGAGAGGCTAGGTATCATTTCTGCCGATAGCAGAATCATTTTTTCCGGCCATTTCCCGTTGGAGAACAGGAAATTCGACTTTGTAGACGTCAATCAAAATCTGACCTTCTTGAAGCTCGATATGAGCAATTCACGTTTCATTGGCGCATATTTGCCCGAAGCTACTTTCGACCACTGCACACTTCTTTGGTCGGAATTCACAGATGCCTACCTGGCTAATTCGAATTTTGTCGATACTCGCATGACTTTTGCTGATTTCCGGAGCGCATCATTAAGAGGAGTAGCGTTCCAAGACACCGATGCGGGCTATCTGAAACTACAAGAGGCGAACCTACAGGGCGCAGAATTCCATGGAGCGAAGTTGTTCGAACCCTACCACAATGAGAAGACAAATTTTGACGGAGCGCAGTTTGATCTTGCAACGGCGTTTATATTTCCTTGGGACGAGATTTCTGAAGATGAGAAATCTGAACATCGAGAAGAAATGAAGCGGCTGGGAATGACACAAGTGAGCTAAGTGAGCACACAACACGGTCGTCTCAATTTTGGCATGGCAATCAGCCTGGCCACACTTATACCAAAGTGACTACACCTTAACTTTCCCCAAAATTCCACCAACAGCCGACTCCAACCGACCAAGCATACTCGCCTCTCAACTATTGCAATGTATATACATGTAATATCAACAAGGGAGGTATTGTATGTCCAGATTGTCACTCACCACCGCCGCAATAGCGCTCGCCGCAGCCGCATCGCCCGCCGCCGCGCAGGAGGCGTTCAGCATCACCGACACCTCGGGCTATCTCATGGAAGCCGACGCCGAGGTGGCGATGGCGCGCTCAGCCGCTCCGGCGCATATTTCGGATGACGCCTCCGTGCTCACCCTGAGCGCGGACGGCACATACCAAACGGCAGAGGAAGGCTCCAACGGATGGACCTGCTTTGTCGGGCGGTCTTGGACTGGCCCCGCGCCCTACGTGGATGGTCGCCGTGCTTGGCAGGCGGGGCACTTCCATGCAGAGTTGCGCGCGCCGCAGTGCTTCAACGCAGAGGCCACAGGATCGCACCTCGCCATGCATCGCATCTCCACCTACGGCTTCATGAACGGGGCAGATAGTAACCAGGTCGACATGATGATCGGCAATGCGCTGGCATCAGGCGCGATCCAGCCGCCTGAGCATGGCGCCATGTCCTACATGTATTCGCCGCAGCAGATCTTGCAGCCGGGCGGGCAGCGGTTCTTCCCGCATCTGATGCTCTACATGCCTTACGCCACGCAGGACGATTTCGGCCCGCGCGATGCGAACATGACCGTGCCGATGGTCACCGATGCCGGGTCGATCTTCGCGACAACGGTGATCATGTCCCCGCTTTGGTCAGACGGAACGCCCGTCCAATGACCGCTTACGGTTGGAAATAGATGCATAATCATGTAACTCCGCTGCAAGGTCCCAAGGTGGAGTTTCATGGACGATACGCGCGATTTGGCACTGCGAATGCTGCAAGGCTGTGTGGCTGGCCGCACGCACCAGATCGCGCGTATCGTTTCCGCACAATATGACGCCGCGCTCAAGCCCTATGGCCTCACCGCCAACCAGTTGACGCTCCTCTGCATGACGGCAGTGATGCAGCCCGTGCGGCCACGCGATATGCTGCCCTATCTCAAGATGGAGCAATCGACGCTCAGTCGCAGTCTGGACCGGCTGGTGAAGAACGGGTGGCTGAAACGCGATACCGATCCGGAGGACTCGCGTTCGCATCGGATGGCGCTCACCTCTCAAGGTACTACCAAACTGGCCGAAGCACAGGCCGGATGGGGCGAGGCACAGGCATGGGCGGACGAGGCCATGGGCAAACAGGGCATCGCCAGTTTTACCAAGGTCGCGCGGCAACTCAATCCGCTAATGCCCGAAGCGGAGTGACCGCACGAGCGGGGCACAAGCGCCGCGCCAATCTTGATCACCGCCCTCGCCTGTATCATTTGCCGTGCATGCGCTTCGCTACCCTCCTTCTCCTGCCCGTCTGCGCGCTGACAGCCTGCGAACGTCAGCAAAGCGAGCCGCTGCCCGAAAGCGCACAGCAGATTGCGATAAGTGAGATTGGCCCTCCACAAGCGAGCGCCTATCCTTCGCCCGACACGTCAGCAGCGGGTTGGACGGTAGCAGAGGATGGTCAGGCCATCCTGTTCAGCAATCCAGGCGAAGCGCCGTGGCTCACGCTCGCCTGCGACCTGTCGGAAACACCGGCACGCTTCACCATTATCCGCCATGCAGAGGCGCTTCCGGGGCAGAGCGCGCTGTTCCCGTTCGTCGGTAACGGCATGCGCAGCCGCTTCCTTGCAGACGCCACGCTCGCGCAGACCGCAGAGGGCGGCGAATGGCGCTGGGAAGCGAGCCTTCCGGCCGATGACCCGCAGCTCGATATCTTCGAAGGCGCGCGCGGTCTGACGGCGACTTTGCCGGGGCGCGGAATGCTGGAAATTGCCGGGAGCCGGATTCCGGGACAGTTCCTGACATGGTGCCGAGCTGATGGCCGTCAGCCCGATCCGATTGAGGTTGAGGAAACCACTGAAGAATAGAACCCGCTCGTCCTGAGCGGAGGTCAGTCACTCAGCCTCAGCCCGATCCACCAGTGCATCGGGCGTCAGCACCTGCGGCAATTGCTCGCCCTCGCCGCCCGCTGGAAACCAGACGTAAAGCGGCACACCCGCCACGCCCCATTGCTCGATGTAACGCGTGATTTCCGGATCGGCGCGGGTCCAGTCGCCGCGCATCGCGATTACGCCCGCCTCTTCAAAGGCTGCACGGGTGGCCTCGCGCTCGATCGCAACCCCTTCGTTGACCTTGCAACTCACGCACCAGTCAGCGGTGAACCACAGGAACACTGGCTGGCCCGATGCGCGCGCTTCGGCGAGTGCTTCCTCGCTGTAAGTCACGGGATCGAGCATGCTCTCGGCAGCCAGAAACGACCG
Organism: Aurantiacibacter sp. D1-12; assembly: GCF_028858515.1. Lineage (GTDB taxonomy): Bacteria > Pseudomonadota > Alphaproteobacteria > Sphingomonadales > Sphingomonadaceae > Alteraurantiacibacter. The sequence goes on along the minus strand of NZ_JAPJZJ010000003.1, from coordinate 369,823 downwards.
GTCCTCTACACGGAACGGCAGTGATGCGGCGAAATAGATGCACGCCACAGCGCCGACGACCACAATGCCACGATGTCCCCTGCTCACCGCCACCAGCGTAACCACGATCAGCACGCCGAGCGCCACTGCGCTGAAGGCGAAGTGCGCTCCGCCCAGTCGCCATGCTAGCCAGGTGAGCGCGAGCGCAGTCAGCCCCATCGGTATGGCCATCACTTTGCGGAACGTCTCCATCCAACGGCCCGGTTTGGGCAATCGGCTGCGCAAGGCTGGCGCATAGCCAAGTAGCAGGAACGGCAAAGCAAGGCCGAAGCCGAGCGCCGCGAACAGTAGCATGGCTTGCGGAACGGGCAGCAACAGCGCCGCACCAAGCGCCGCTGCCATGAATGGCCCGGTGCACGGAGTCGCAGCGACTGCGGCCAGCAGACCGGTTGCAAAAGCGCTTCCCCCGCCCCGCGAGCGGATGGGGAGCGAAGGTATCTCGAACAAGCCAGCAAGATTGGCGGTAATCAGAGTGGCGAGAACCAACAGCGCGGCCACGACAAGCGGTTGCTGCAACTGGAACGCCCAGCCCACCTGCTCACCCGCTGCACGCAAGGCGAGCATCAGCGCGCCCAGTGCGAGCACTGCCAACATTACTCCAGCGGTATAGGCGAGCCCTTCCCTTTTCGCTTCTGCCTCGCTCCCGCCAGCGCGCGCCAGGGTTAGAGCCTTGAGACTCAGGATCGGGAAGACGCAGGGCATCAGGTTGAGCAGCAGTCCGCCGAGCAAGGCACCGCCTAACAGCAGAGCAAGCGGACTGTCCGCCATTGCACCACCCAGCGGCGTTCCACCCGACGGGACTTCACCGGGCGCAGCAGTGAGCTGGACACCGTTGCCGGCATCATCGAAGGCGAGGATACCCGTGATCTGATCAAGCGGCGGAAACACCGCCAGATCGCTTCCTTCCGGCAGCAGGAAGTCGCTCATCGGCATTTCGACGATAACCATGTCGCCATTGCGGAAGAAACGCTGCACGCCGCCATAATCGGGGCGTTTGTCTGCGCTCAGTCTGCGTTGCTCGATAAAGAAATGCGGCTGCGTCAGCTCCACACTTTCCGGCAACGGAACCGCCACGCGCAACGTATTGCCTGTCAGCGTAAAGCTGCCCTGCCGGTCGAGCATCGGCGGGATCGCCGCACGATGCTCGTCAAACTGCGCGCGCAGGACATCGCCCTGCTGCGGGAAGCGCACGGTGAGCGTTGCACGCTCGGGAATGCACAGCTCGTCCGAGCAGGCGAGCCACTGCGCATTCACCGTCGGCGCGGCGTAGTTCATCACCGCATCGCTTTCGTCGATCCGCACCGGGATCAGGACAGCATAATCTTCCTTGTAGGCGTGGTTGGCGATGTCGAAGAGCGTGAGGACATGCGGCACCGGATATTGCGGCGCGCCCACGTTCCACGATGGCGGGAGGTTCTGCCATTGCAATTCCATTCCGAGTCCCGCTTCGCCGGGATTGGACCAATATCCGTGCCAGCCTTCTTCCGGGCGGAAACGCAGCGCGAACCACAGTGTCTCACCCGGAACCGGCGCGTTTTCCGCGACAAGGTCCGCTTCGATGCGGTTCTCCTGCACTTGCTGCGCAGTCGCAGGCACGGCCAGAACGCCCAGCACCAAAAAGGCCAGCGCAAGCGCCGCCAGCACCAGTCGCCACACAGATAGACCAAAGGAGAGACTTGCCTGCATATGGCGGGAGACCTAGGAGCGGAGGCCATGACAGACAAGCGCGATCTCCTTATCCTTGGCGGCGGCCTCGTTGGTATGACGCTCGCCCTCGCCGCCGCAAAAAAGGGCATATCCAGCCATGTGGTGGACCGTGCCGACCCGGCGGAGCTTACTGCAGAGGGCTTTGACGGGCGTGCTTCGGCCATATCCACGGCCAGCTGGAACCTGTTCCGGAATATCGGCCTGACCGAAACGCTGGAGCCGCACGGCTGCCGGATCGAAAGCATCGCCGTGACAGACGGGATGAAGCCCGGACGGATCGATTTTGTGCCCGAGCCGCACGAAGGTTCGCTCGGGCGAATGTTTCCCAATCGCCAGCTTCGCCTCGCCCTGTTCGAGGCGGCCAAGAGCGAGTCGCTGGTCACCTGGCATGCCAGGGCGAATGTGATTGCACGTGATCGCGGCCAGCATGGGGTTTCTGCAAGGCTGGAAGACGGCACCGTTCTTGAGGCCAGCCTGCTGGTTGGTGCCGAAGGGCGCGGCTCACCGACGCGCGAAGATGCGGGGTTCACAATGGCCAAGTGGGATTACAGCCACCGCGCAATCATTGTCGGGCTGACCCACTCCAAGCCGCACGAAGGCGTGGCGTGGGAAATCTTCTATCCCGATGGCCCCTTTGCCCTGTTGCCTTTGCTTGATGACGAGCAGGGTCGCCACCGCTCGGCGCTAGTATGGACGGTCGATGAAAAGGATGCCGCAGGCGTCCTCGCCCTTGGCGAGCGGGCTTTCCACCACGAGGTCGATAAGCGCATGCACGGCGTGCTGGGCGAGATCACGGTAGAGGGTACGCGCTCGTCGTACCCGCTCAGCTTCCAGCATACCGCAAAGATCATCAATCACCGTCTCGCGCTGGTTGGCGATGCTGCGCACGGTATGCACCCGATTGCGGGGCAAGGCCTCAATCTCGGGCTGCGTGATGTGGGTACTCTGGTGGACGTCATTGCAGAAGGTATGCGGATCGGGCTTGATCCCGGCGATGCGCAGCTGCTCGCCCGTTATGAGAAGTGGCGTGCGCTTGATTCGCTCATGGTGATGGGCGCAACCGATACGCTCACCCGCCTGTTCGGCATTCCCGGCAAGGCGCCAAGCGCCGTGCGCCGCCTTGGCATGGGCGCAGTACAGCGCATGCCCGCGCTGAAGCGCTGGTTCATGGATGAAGCACGCGGAATGAGCGGGCAATTGCCCGAACTGCTCAAGGGCTGATCCGAATTACTGCTGGCGCGTGTTGCCCGCAGGGCTGCGCTGCTCGACGGGCGCGCCTTCACCGTCGCGCAGTTCGCGTGGATCGAGTACAGCGGCGGTCTCGAGCGTTTCCAGTGCGCGCTGGGCAGCAGCAAAGCGTTCGGCGTCTTCCAGCCAGTCTTCCGCTATCACTGCGTTGGGCATATTGCGGATTTCCGAAATTGCCGCCTCGATCCGACCGCTTTCGAGGAAAAGGCGGGCGCGCTCCATGCGGCGCTCTGCCACCGGCGAAGCCGTATCCTCGCGGCGGACGACGAAGATCTCCGACAGCTCGCGGCCAAGGCGGGTGAAAACATCCTCACCCTCAGGCGCATCGTCGAGATTGGGCGCAAGGCCCTCCAGCCGCGCTAGCAACTGATCGAGTGTGACAGGGTCTTGTGCCGCATCGATCACCGTTTGCACGGCATTGGGGCGGTCCTCTCCAAAACGCAATCGCAACTGGTCAGCGAGGTAGCCGAGCGGGCGGCCACGTTCGATGGCGCGCCGGCTGGCAAAGGCGATCAGCAAGGCTTCGGCCCGCGCAGCGTTGCCTGCTGCAGCCTGCGATTGCAGATCAAGCTGGGTTAGACGTTGCTCCATGGCGACAATACGGCTGTCGAGGCCGCCCTGCTGCTCGACCACCTGCTCGACCTGCTCAACAGCAGCTCGCGCATCTTCGGCAGCTTCCTCTGGCGAGGTTGGTAGAGCCTCGGGCGCATCGAATTCGTCTTCGGCAAGTTGGGCCGGTTCTTCATCGGTGACGACTTCACTTGCATCGCGCACGGTGAACATGCCTGAGAAGATCTCGCTGCGGGAAAGTCCCCACATCGCCGCCACACCCAGCAGGAATGCGCCGCCCAAGGCAAGCAACACCGGGCGCAACGCAGGCTTCGCCTTGCGCGCACCACTTGGGGTGTATGAATAATCGTCGACCATATTGTCCTTCTGCGACCCTCAGAAAGATTGCGCCGTGGTTATAGCGCATTTTACATTACTGACACATGTCTCTGGCCAAGGCCAATAGAGCGGTATCATCGGGTTGTGGAGCGCTTTTGCACAGCTTCCACCCTTCTCCGGCAGCGGTTGCAACACGCGGCCCGATGCAAGCCAATGAAATTGCTGCACGATCAAGGCCGCGCCTGTCGCATTCGGCTGCGAAATGTTCTGCCGCCGCTGCCGAATGCAGCAGCACAAGCGGTTCACCCGCACGCAGGCTGATCTCATCACTTCCAGTCAGTGGGATAGCCCGCACCGAATAGAGCACACGGGTTTCCACCGTGATCTTCTCCGGCAGATCAAGCACCACATGCTCTTCGCCAGCCAGACGGAGAAATCGCATATTGTCCTTCGTCGCATCGACAATCGCCTGCAAACCACCCTTGCCCGTGGCCGCAACGGTGAAGCCCGCTTCATGCGCGGCGTCAGCCGTTGCTTCGCCCACGGCATGAACGGGCAGCGACTGTAGGCCTTCCAGCGCTTCACCACCGTGCCGGAAAGCATTGGCACTGCCAATAAGCAGGGCATCGAAATCGCTTGCATCTGGCGCGTCCCACGCAAGTGGGACGACTTCAAAAAGCGGACGGCCGATGATTGCGAGACCAAGCTCGCGCGCATTCTGCAATGTCGATTGCAGGCCGGGTTCGGGGCGGATCGCAAAAATCATGAAGCTTCGTCGAATACGGCCCGAATGACAGGCGTCGCCTTGGCCAGCAGTGCCTTGCCGAGCGCCTTTGGAGCAGCATCGTCACCGGCAGCAAAGGTCGCAATCTCTTCGACCCGCTCTGCCCCGTCGGCGCTGAAGATGGCCGCGCGCATGGTCAAATTGCCATCCGCGTGGGTGCACAGGACCGCGATGGGCGAGTGGCAGTTTCCGCCCAGTGCGAGCAGCAATGCCCTCTCGGCCATCACTTCCGAGCGGCTTGGCGCGTGATCAAGCGAGGCCAGCAGGTCTTGCACACGGGCATCATCCAATCGGCATTCAATGGCGATAGCCCCCTGCGAAGGTGCGGGGAGCCAGTGGTTCTCGTCGAGCGCGGCCCCGATTTTATCCTCGCCCAGCCGATCAAGTCCGGCAGCAGCAAGGAAAGTCGCATCGGCTTCGCCCGCTTCCAGCTTGCCGAGCCGCGTCGCAACATTCCCGCGGAACGTTACCACTTTGCAGTCAGGCCGTTGGTTGAGCAATTGCGCGGCGCGACGCGGTGCGCTGGTGCCGACTATCGCGCCCTGTTTCAGGTCAGAGATGCTCGCGGCACCAATCAACCGGTCGCGCTTGTCCGCGCGCGGCAGGATCGCAGCGAGTGCGAACACCTCCGGCCGGACAGTTTCAACATCCTTGAGCGAATGGACCGATGCATCGATCTTGCCTTCAGCCAGCCACGCATCCAGTTCCTTTGTCCACAGCGCCTTGCCGCCGATCTCTGCCAACGGGCGGTCGAGCACTTTGTCTCCGCTCGCCAGCACCGGCACCAGCTCTACTGCTTCCGCCGGCCAGCCATGCGCGAGGCACAGGCGGCGACGGGCCTCTTCCGCCTGCACCATGGCAAGCGGGGACTGGCGCGTTCCGAGTTTCAGGACAGGATAGTCAGACATTGGTTGGCTTGCCCTAGCGGGGGTATCGTCTAAGGGAAAGCGCCATGACGCTGGTTCTCGGCATAGAAAGCTCTTGCGATGAAACTGCCGCCGCTCTGGTGACGGGTGACAGGCGCATTCTGGCGCAGGTCATCGCCAGCCAGGAGGAAGAGCACGCGCCCTATGGCGGTGTGGTGCCCGAGATCGCAGCGCGTGCGCATGCGGAGCGGCTTGCGCCGATAGTAGAGAAGGTCTTGCGTGAAGCCGATGTTACGCTGGCCGATTGCGACGCGATTGCCGCAACTGCAGGCCCCGGCCTGATCGGTGGCGTAATGGTCGGCCTCGTCACCGCCAAGGCACTCGCGATGGCGAGCGACACGCCGCTGCTCGCCATCAACCACCTTGAAGGCCATGCACTGAGCCCGCGCCTTGCGGACGAGCATCTACAATACCCCTACGCCCTGCTGCTGGTCAGCGGAGGGCATTGCCAGATCCTGCGCGTCGAGGGCGTTGGCAAGTACCAGCGGCTTGCGACCACGATTGACGATGCTTTGGGCGAGGCATTCGACAAGAGTGCCAAGGTGCTCGGCCTCGGCTACCCGGGCGGCCCGGCAGTCGAAAAGCTGGCATTGGAGGGCGATGCGCAGGCCGTCCCGCTCCCGCGCCCGCTGAAGGGCAGCAAGGAGCCGCATTTCAGCTTCGCCGGCCTCAAGAGCGCAGTACTGCGCGCGCACGAGACGGGCAATTATTCGGATGCCGATATTGCGGCGAGCTTCCAAGCGGCGGCTTTGGACTGTATCCTCGACCGGATGCGCAAGGCGTTGGGGGAGATGGAAGAGGTGAGCGCATTGGTAGTTGCGGGCGGCGTTGCTGCCAACAAGACCATCCGTGGCGGACTGGAAGGCCTCGCTGCCGAGTTCGACCTCGCCTTCACGGCCCCGCCGCTGCCGCTGTGCACAGACAACGCCGCGATGATCGCATGGGCCGGTATCGAGCGGCTTGAAGCCGGTTTTGACGCAGATCCCCTCGATTTTCGTGCCCGTCCGCGATGGCCGCTCGATCCCGATGCCGAGCCCGCCAGAGGCGCAGGAGTTAAAGCATGAGTGACTCAGCAATCGGAGTTGTCGGTGCAGGCGCGTGGGGCACTGCACTCGCACAGGCGCTTGCCAGCGATGGGCGGACGGTGAAGCTCTGGGCGATGGAAGAGGGACTGGCCGAGGCGATCAATTCCACGCATCGCAATGAGCTTTACCTACCCTCTGCAACTCTCGCGCCGAGCATCGAAGCAACGGGTGATCTCGCCGAAATTTCAGCCTGCGACACGCTGCTGCTGGTCACCCCGGCCCAGCACATGGGCGCAACGCTAGCGAAGATGGGCAGCTTCCCGCGCGATCTGGTGCTGTGTTCCAAGGGTATCGAGGCGAGCACCGGCCGGATGATGCACACAGTGGCGCATGACGCTGCGCCCGATAGCGATATCGCCGTCCTTTCCGGCCCGACATTTGCGCACGAAGTCGCCGATGGCCTGCCTTGCGCGGTAACGCTCGCTTGCGGCGGCGGTCAGGAGCAGTGGGAGCGGCTTGCACCCGCTATCGCGCGGCAGAATTTCCGCCCGTACTTCTCGGACGATGTCGTAGGCGCAGAGATCGGCGGCGCGGTGAAGAACGTGCTCGCGATTGCTTGCGGCGTGGTGGAAGGGCTCAAGCTAGGCCAGAACGCGCGCAATGCGCTGATCACCCGCGGATTTGCCGAAATGCTGCGCTTTGGCGTGGCCTTTGGCGGCAAGCCTGAAACGCTTAACGGCCTGTGCGGCTTGGGTGATCTGGTGCTCACCTGTTCCTCCACCTCCAGCCGCAATTTCTCCCTCGGAAAGGCGCTTGGCGAAGGCATGAGCGCAGACGAGGCGCTTGCTGACAAGCGGACCGTGGCTGAAGGCGCGCACACTGCGCCGGTGCTGCGCGATATTGCCCGCGACAAAGGCGTGCAGATGCCGATTGTCGAGGCGGTGAACTACCTTCTTGATGGCCGCGGTGCGCAGGAAGTCGTGGCGGAACTGCTCGCACGCCCGCTCAAGGCAGAGGGCCTCACCGCTTGAGCGACACCGCCAAGCCTGATCCCGATGCATTGGAGCATCGCGAGGATATGGACGCGCTTGTCAAAGGCGGGCGCACCAATACACTCGGCTTCGTGATCCGGCTGATCGGCGGCATTCCGTTCCTGTTCCTCGGTTACCGGCTTTACGGTGCAGACGAGATGGGTCGCTTTGCTTCTGCCGTTGTGGTTGTGGAGCTGTTCGCGCTGATCTGCGCGCTGGGCGAGAAGCGTGGCCTTGCGCAGCGTCTTACCCAAGGGGCGGAAGAAGACGGGCAGCGACGCGTCAATCTCGTCTTTGATGGCATGCTCGCCTCGCTGATCTTCTCGGCTGCATTCGTCGCGCTGCTGGTGATCTGGCCTTTCCCCGTATTCCCCAACGGAACGAGCGGCCGGTGGGACATTCTCATTATCGCTGCGATCCCTGCTTTTGCGCTTACCGAAATTCTGCTCGCTGCACAGGCATACAGGTTCGATATCGCGACGACGGTCCGCGCGCGGGCCGTTGTAGAGCCATGGACGCGCTCGATTGCCGTTGTGGCCTTTTTCTATATCCCCGCGCTACGCGATGGCGGGGTGGCGCTCGCCTATCTGGCGGCGGTCTACGCCGCGCTGCTGACGGCAGCGTGGACATTCTTCCGGACTTACGGGCCACCAAGGGGCTGGCGACCACGTCCGCGCTATCTCTCGCAGATGATGGGGCGCGCATTGCCGCTGGCGGGCGCCGACGTGATCGAGCGCGGGACGCGGCTGATCGACGTGATCCTGCTCGGCTTCTTTACCTCGCCTTTCGCGGTGGGCATCTATTACTTCGCCAAGGAGATCGCGAGCCTACCGCAAAAGCTCAAGACAAGTTTCGAGCCGGTGCTTTCCCCCGTCATCACCAAGAACCTGAAAACCGGCAACATGGCGGCCATCGCCAAGCAGGTGCAGCAAGTGGGCTTCTGGATCATCGCGCTACAGCTGGGCATAGCCCTCGCACTCGCTATTCCAGGAGAAGCCGTGATGGGGCTTGGCGGATCGGACATTGTTGGCGGTACCGCAGCGCTCGCCCTGCTGCTGATCGCAGAGGCGGTAGCTTCGATGGCAGTCGTTTCCGAAGGTGTGCTGGTCTACATCGCCAAAAAGCGCAATCTGGCAATTTCCGTTGGCGTGATCGCGCTGCAAGCTGCGCTCACCATTGGGCTCATCATGCTGGCAAGGCACTGGGGCCTTGATGAAGGTTATATGGCCGGCGGCGCCGCTGTTGCGCTGCTGGTTGCCCTCGGCACGTCAAGCCTGGTCAAGGCGCTACTGCTCAAGCGACTGCTCAAGGCACCCGTCGGCAATCTGCGCTTTGCCCTGGTCTGGGCGACGGGTGCGGCGGTACTGGTCGGACAGGCGGCCATCCTGCTTCCGGAATGGGCGGAGCTGATTTTCGGCATTCCCGCTATCCTGGCAGCCTACCTGGTGGTCGTGTGGAAATATGGTTTCGGACCTGAAGACAAGGTCCTGTTCCAAAAGAGCAAGCAGGCAGACGAAGGCGCGACTCCGGCATAGAGATGCGGCCAGGGCGCCGGGAATTCCAGCATTCAGAATAGGTTCACGGCACCGAGGCGAGCCTTTGCGCTTCATTGCTGGAGGGGACTATGCAAAAATTCACGCGCGCACCTGTTGCGCAGACTATCGCCGCAGTCGCACTGATAGCCGCCTTGGGAGGCTGCCAGACCAGCACAAGCGATGGCTCGGTTCCGGTGTCTGAAGCCCCGCCACCACCTCCGCCACCACCACCTCCTCCTCCTGCTTCGGGTGCAGCGGAACGGATTGCGGTCACGGCTGCTAGAGCACCGGGGATGGCGGTTTCGGCGGATGAATTCGAGCTATCGGGCCAAGTCAATGTCGAGAATGCGGTAAACCAGCAACAAGCCCGTGGTCGCTACATGTTCGTCCCGCCGGTCCGCCTACCGACGGAGGATAACCGCGAACAGTATGAGGGTGAGGAAGTTTCTCCCGTCCAGCTCTCGCTCTACAATCCGGTTAGCACATTTTCGGTCGATGTAGACACCGGCGCCTATGCCAATGCGCGCCGCTTCCTGACGATGGGCCAGCTGCCTCCTGCCGCTGCCATACGGACCGAAGAGCTGATCAACTACTTCCGCTACGACTATCCGCTGCCCGAAGACCCTTCGCAGCCCTTTTCCATCACTACCGATGTGGCGGTAACACCGTGGAATCCGGACACGCGTCTGCTGCGTGTTGGCCTGCGCGGTTATGACTTGCCGCGCGAAGAACGGCCCGCTGCGAACCTTGTCTTCCTGCTCGACGTATCGGGCAGCATGGGAAGCGCGGACAAACTGCCACTGGTCCAGACGGCCATGCGCCAGCTTGCAGGGGAGCTGCAAGAGCAGGATCGTGTATCAATCGTAGTCTACGCCGGCGCTGCCGGACTGGTGCTTGATGCCACCAACGATGCAGCGGAAATCCGCCGGGCAATCAACAATCTGCGAGCGGGTGGCTCAACCGCTGGCGGCGCCGGTATTCAGCTTGCCTACGATATCGCTCGTGCGCATTTTATTGAAGACGGCGTCAACCGCGTCATCCTTGCGACTGACGGTGATTTCAACGTCGGCGTCTCGAACCGCGATGCGCTGGTCGAAATGGTCGAACGGCAACGCGACAGCGGCATCACGCTCACCACACTCGGCTTCGGCACGGGCAACTACAACGAAGCGATGATGGAGCAGATCGCTAACCACGGGAACGGCAACTACGCCTATATCGACAGCGCGATGGAGGCACAGAAAGTGCTGTCAGAGGAGATGGAGAGCACGCTCTTCACTATCGCGCATGATGTGAAGATCCAGGTCGAGTTCAACCCCGCCGTCGTCTCGCAATATCGCCTGATCGGCTACGAGAACCGCGCGCTGGCAGAGGAAGATTTCGACAATGATGCGGTCGACGCTGGGGAGATCGGCGCCAGCCATCAGGTCACCGCGCTATACGAGATCGTACCTGCCGATGGCGACGGCTGGGTGCGCCCGCGCCGCTACGCCGACGAGCCCGAAGTGCCGCAAAACCGGCTTGAAGAAATGGCTTTCCTCCAGTTGCGCTACAAGTTGCCGGGCGAGGATAGCTCGATCCTGATCGAGCGTCCCTTGTCGGCAAGTCTTCTCGCCAACGCCCGGCAGGCTCGGGGTGACATGGCATTTGCCAGCGCCGTGGGTGCCTATGGCCAACTGCTGCGCGGCGATACGTTGATGAACGGTTTCACTTTCGCCGACGTTGCCGCGCTGACGGGAGAACAGGACGGCTTTTGGAGAGAGGAATTCCTCCAGCTGACAACGCTCGCCGGATCGCTTCGGCAGAATTAGCCCACCATTGCGCTTCTCGTTCACGCGACTATGTCTCGTCGCGACTTTACGGCGCCTGAGAGAGCGCCACGAACAGAATTTCGAGAGGCGTCATGATGGCTGAAATTCAGCAAGAGTATCTGATCTTCCTCGTCATCGCTCTGGTGGTGGCAATAGGGCTCGTGTGGTGGTTGCTGCTTACTTCACGCCGGACGAAGATCCAGCGCGATGATACGGCAGACGACGGACCAACCAAACGCAATCAGGCACTGATTGACGCGCCCGCCGCGTCCGTCGGTCCGGTCTCTGCGGCCGCAGGATTGGACAGGGTCGCCGTTGCAACTGCCCAAACAAGCACAGGGATCGGCACGGCGGAGGCGTCCGCTCCAGCGACAAAGGGCGATGATCTGCGCCGGATCAAGGGACTTGGACCCAAGCTGGTAACTCTGCTGGCCGAACATGGCGTGACCAGCTTCGCGCAGATCGCCGCCTGGGATGATGCCGATATCGACCGGATCGATGCCCGGCTGGGCCGTTTCCAGGGCCGCATACGTCGCGACGACTGGGTCGCTCAGGCCAGGCTTCTCGCGGCCGAAGACACTGCCGGGTACGAAGCGAAGTTCGGCAATCTGCAGTAAATCGGCCCGAAATCGTTAACGCCGGATCGGCATCGCCGGGAACATTGCCCCACCCATCTGCGTATGTGTCAGTAAGACGACAGGCACAGCCAGAGGTGGAACATGGCAACCCAACCAGGCGGTAAATCGCCCCGCGTCCTCATTGTAGAGGACGAATTCATTATTGCTCTCGATCTTTCGGAAACGGTTCGCGATCTTGGCTATCGGGTCGAAGGCCCGTTCGCCAACAAGGATCACGCGATGATTGCGGTTGACGAGCAACTGCCTGACATTGCTGTTCTTGATGTGATGGCTGCGGATGGCGAAGTGTTCCCGCTCGCGGACAAACTGACCGATGCTGGCGTGCCCATTATTTTCCATTCGGGCCATGTCACCGACAAGGATGTGGCGGAGCGCTATCCTGATGCCCAGGCTGCGGCAAAGCCTTGCCCTCCGGGGCGCCTCATCGACATGATCGAGCGTGCCTGCGGGCAGGTTCACTAGGCGGCGTGGACAAATTCCCTGCGGATCACGGTTCGAGTTCAAATTTGTCCTGACAAGGCGCGTGCGTGCAGGAAGTGCATCGCACTTTCAAGCGTACGCAACGCCGTCAGGGCGGATTTGGGCCGAACCCCTGCGGGGCCAGTCGAGAAAACGCCATTTCTGCGTCCTTCGTCCTTGAACATGCCAGGCATGTCCTGCGTCCTCACTCCTCGAACTGACGTTTTCTCGACTGGCCGTGACCGCGGGGAATTTGTCCACGCCGCCTAAACCGCACCTTGCAAGAAATGCTGCACGGGCGAATTGCCCGCTTGCCGCACCGTGCCCGCTTATCTAGGGGGTGGTTTCAAAGGAGACTACTTTCATGGCCGGTATGGTGCCTTTCGATTGGGCAGACGCCTTCAACCTCGACGATCAGCTGACCGAAGAGGAACGCATGATCCGCGATGCCGCGCACGGCTTTGCGCAGGGTTCGCTGCAACCGCGCGTGATCGAGGCTTATGCAAACGAGGCAGACACGCCCGAGTTGTTCCCGCTGATGGGTGAAGCCGGCATGCTCGGCGTCACAATCCCGGAAGAATTCGGCGGATCAGGCGCAAGCTATGTCGCCTATGGCCTCGTCGCGCGGGAAATCGAGCGGGTGGACAGTGGCTATCGCTCGATGGCGAGCGTCCAGTCTTCACTCGTCATGTATCCGATCCATGCTTATGGCTCGGACGAGCAGCGCGAGAAATACCTCCCCGGCCTGGCCAGCGGCCAGCTGATTGGCTGTTTCGGTCTGACCGAGCCCGATGCCGGGTCCGATCCTGCAGGCATGCGCACCTACGCCAAGAAGGATGGAGACGGGTATTCGATCTCGGGCGCGAAGACCTGGATTTCCAATGCGCCCTTCGCCGACGTCTTCGTGGTCTGGGCGAAGAGCGAGGCACACGGAGACAAGGTGCGCGGTTTCGTGCTCGAAAAGGGTATGGCGGGCCTTGAAGCTCCGAAGATCGGCGGAAAGCTCTCGCTGCGCGCAAGTACTACCGGCATGATCCAGATGGATGAGGTCAAACTGCCTGCCGATGCCTTGCTGCCGAACGTCGAAGGCATGAAGGGCCCGTTCGGCTGCCTTAATCGCGCACGCTACGGTATTTCATGGGGCGCACTAGGCGCCGCCGAATTCTGCTATCACGCCGCGCGCCAGTATGGCCTCGATCGCCACCAGTTCGGTGTGCCGCTTGCTTCCAAGCAGATTTACCAGCTCAAGCTGGCGGACATGCTGACCGAAATTTCACTCGGCCTGCAAAGCTCGCTGCGTGTGGGCCGCCTGATGGATGAAAGCAAGTTTGCGCCGGAAATGATCAGCGTTGTCAAACGCAACAATGTCGGCAAAGCGCTCGACGTTGCTCGCAAGGCCCGCGACATGCATGGCGGTAACGGAATTTCCGAGGAATATCAGGTGATGCGTCACATGGCGAACCTTGAAACCGTGAACACCTACGAAGGTACGCACGATGTCCATGCTCTGATCCTCGGGCGTGCAATCACTGGCATCTCGGCGTTCTAAACACTCGGTTCGTCGTCAATGGTGCTGCAAAAACGCAACACATTGAAGATTGAAACAAATTTTACTTCGCAACTGCGGAACAATACCGCATAATAGGAATTGCAAATCTATCCTGGGGCACCCCTACCCCGTTTCATAATGAGGATTACCAATGAAGAAACTTTTGCTTACCGCGTCTGTCGCGGCGCTGGCAATTCCGGGCGTTGCGCAAGCAGACCCGTACATTGCAATCAGCGGCGGTGTGGCCACGGCCGAAAACACCACCAATGACGGCACGTTTACGGCGGATGTTCCGGCAACGCCCGCCTACCCGGCTATTCCGGCTGGTACGGACTACCAGTTCGATACCAATGCTGACCTCGGCTGGAACGTGAACGGCCAGATCGGCTATGCGTTCGACAACGGCTTCCGCATCGAACTCGACGGCAGCTATGTCACCTATGACCTCGAATACCACAACGATCTGATTGTTGGCGGTCAGGCAATCGGTCCGCAGGATTCCAGCATCCTGACCCGCGGTGCCGCGTCTGGTCAGTCGGTCTGGAACGTTCTGGCTGACGCTACTGGCGATGTGGAATCTTACGGCGCGTTTCTGAACGTTCTGTACGATTTCGACCTCGGCTCCGTTAAGCCTTACATCGGTGCTGGCGCCGGTATCTATGTCATCGACGCTGACTATGCCCCGAGTGGCGTTCTTGTCACAAACGATGCTGACACGACCTTTGCCTATCAGGGCATCGCCGGTCTTTCGGGCCGCGTTTCGGACGGTGTAGAGCTGTTTGCAGAATACAAGTACCGTGGTCTGTTCGACGAAGCTGACCTGACCAACAGCCTGCTTCCGGCCACGCTGCAGACCGATCCGACCCAGCACATTGGTGCGGTTGGCCTGCGCTTCTCGCTCGGTGGTGACACACCTCCGCCGCCGGCGCCGGTAGCACCGCCTCCTGCGCCTGTAACGCCTCCTCCTCCGCCGCCGGTGCGGCCAGCTCCGCAGCCTGAACCGACACCGTGCAACACCGGTCCCTACATCGTGTTCTTCGACTGGGATCAGAGCGACATCACTCCGGAAGCAGCCACCGTGCTGAACTCGGCTGTGTCGGCTTACGGCAACTGCGGTACGGCTCAGGTCATGCTCGCCGGTCACGCTGACCGTTCGGGTTCGACCACGTACAACGTCGGCCTGTCCGAGCGTCGTAACGCTTCGGTTCGTAACTACCTCACGGGTCGCGGCATCCCGGCTGCTCGCATCATGAGCGAAGCCTTTGGTGAGAGCCAGCCGCGCGTTGCAACCGCAGACGGTGTTCGCGAACTGCAGAACCGCCGTGTGGAAGTGACCTACGGTCCGGGCTCGGGCAACTAAGCCCAAGCCTCACAAGGCAAACAGAACGGGCCGGGAGAGCGATCTCCCGGCCCTTCTTTTTTGGCTATTCGCTGCGTCAGTCTTCGTCGCGTGGCAGGCTAGGAGATGCCTTGCCCAGCGCCAGCTCGGCATCCGAAAAGCGGATCGGCGTGCGCAGGCCCTTCAACCCCTCTTCCAAGTCCACGACCATGCCGCGCGATTCGATTTGCGGGTCGGTGAGTGCTTGCTTCACCGTATTGATCGGCCCGGCAGGAATACGTGCTTCTTCCAGCTTCGAGAGCAGTGCGTCCCGCTCCCACTCCGCCACGCGGCGTGCAACAGAGGCAGACAGGCTCTCCCGGTTCTTCACCCGCCGCGCGTTGGTACGCCATTCCTCGCGCGCCGACAGGTCAATCGCCTCGGCAAAACGGGCAAACTGGTTGTCATTGCCCACTGCCACAATCAGCCAGCCGCCTTTCGCTTCGAAAGCCTCATAGGGCGCGATATTGGGGTGGGCATTGCCCATCCGCTTGGGATTGCGACCCGAACTGAGATAGTTCGTCGCCTGGTTGGCGAGCGTCCCCACCATCACGTCAAACAGTGCCATATCGACCAGCTGCCCACGTCCGGTAGCCTCGCGCTGCCGCAGTGCCGCCTGGATGCCGATCACAGCGTAAAGCCCGGTCATGATATCGGCATAGGCAACGCCGATCTTCTGCGGCGCGCCATCAGGCTCGCCCGTCAGGTCCATAATCCCGCTCATGCCCTGAATGATAAAATCGTACCCGGCGCGCGGCGCATAGGGACCGTCCTGCCCAAAGCCGGTGATGGAGCAATAGACGAGGCGCGGATTGTCCGTCTTCAGACTCTCGTAATCGAGCCCAAACTTCGCGAGACCGCCCACCTTGAAGTTCTCGATCACCACGTCAGCCTCGGCAATCAGCGCTTTCACCCGCGCCAGATCGTCCGCATCGGTGAAATCGGCGGTAACGCTGTCCTTCCCGCGATTGGCCGCGTGGAAATAGGCAGCATCCTTGCCGCCATCTTCGCGATCGATAAAGGGTGGTCCCCAGGTGCGCGTATCGTCACCTTCCGGGCTTTCGACCTTGATGACCTCTGCCCCGAGATCGGCGAGCACCTGCCCTGCCCAGGGCCCTGCCAAGATACGCGCGAGTTCGACGACTTTGATGCCCGCGAGTGGAGCCTTGCTACCGTCGTCAGCGGTGGAATTCTTTCCGAGAAATTTGCGGATCATGGATCATCTTTAGCGCACGACGACACGATTGGAAGCGGCTTCCCACTTGCCTCCTAACCCAGCCACGTCCACATGGGCGCGATGAAATTCATCCTTGCTCCTATCGCCCTGGCCGCGCTGGCGGCGGGCATTGCGTTCTCGGTTGACCGGCTGCGCACCTTCAATGCGCTAGTGCCGAAGGACGGCAACAGTGCACAGATCGCAACCGGCATCGCTTACGGGACCAACGAGCGCCAGATGCTTGATATCTATGCGCCAGTCGAGGCTCCGGACGTGGCCCTGCCGGTGATAGTCTGGTTCTATGGAGGCAGCTGGAACAGCGGAACGCGGCATGGCTATGACTTCGCGGGCCGTGCGCTCGCCGCGCAGAACTACATCGTGGTTGTGCCCGACTATCGCCTGGTGCCGGAAGTGCGCTTCCCCGGCTTTGTGGAAGATGGCGCTGAAGCCATGCGCTGGGTGCGGGCGAATATCGCGGAACGCGGTGGTGATCCGGATAACATCGTCGTGATGGGGCACTCCGCCGGCGCCCATCTTGCGGCGATGCTTGCCGCAGATCCGCAGTGGCTGGGAGAGGACCGCGCGGCGATCAAGGGGCTGATCGGCCTTGCCGGGCCCTACGACTTCCTGCCGCTCGACACATCATCGACCATCGAAGCCTTTGGACAGTGGCCGCAGCTCGAAGAGACGCAGCCGATTACCTACGCCGATGCGAGCAGCCCGCCCGCGCTCCTGCTAACCGGCGCCGAGGATACCACCGTCAAACCGCGCAACAGCGTCTCCTTGGCAGCGCATCTGACCGAGGCTGGAGTGGATGCCGAAGTGACGCAGTACGAAGGTGTTGATCATATCGACATCCTGATCGCTATGGCGCGCCCCTTGCGCGGCCGCGCTCCGGTATTGGAGGACGCGATTGCATTTGCCGATGAAGTGACGCGACCGGAAAGCTGATCACCGCTCCTGCAGGGAATCGCGGGTCGTTTTGAGGATCGGTTTGGTGATGTATTCCCACACTGTCTGGCTGCCGGTCAGGATTTCCGCAGTTGCGGTCATGCCCGGCTGAAGATCGATCCGCTCGCCCTCACGCCGCGGGCGCATGGTATCCGTGTCAACTTCCAGATTGACGCGGTAATAGATGTTCACCGTGCCATCCGACCCCTCTTCGGACAGCGTATCGGGGCTGATGAACACAACCTCTCCATCACCCGATCCGTAAACGGCGCTGTCATAGGCATCGAAGTTCACCCGCGCGCGCTGGCCATTCTCGACAAAGGCAATGTCGCGCGGAGGCACTTGCGCCTCGACAATCAGCCGCTCGCCCGTCGGCACTATCTGCATCACCTCGTCACCCGGACGCAGCACCCCGCCGAGCGTCGTCAGACGAACGTTTTTCACAATACCATCGGTCGGCGCGACAATACTTGCCGCGCGCAGAGAGTCTTCGCGCTGGGTGAGTAACTGCTGTGCTGCCACCAGTTCTTCTTCTGTAGTCGCAAATTCGGTCTGAAGATCGCGAATATACTGCGCGCGAATGTTCGATATCCTCCCTTCGGTCTCCACAATCGCGCGCTGCATGCGGATGATTTCGGAGCGCGCCACGTCTCCCGTTTCAACGAGCGGCATGTTCAGATCGAGCTCTTCGCGCTGCAAGGTCGCCATGCTCTGCAGTGAATTCACTTCGGCATTCAGCGCCGCACGGCGGCGGCTGAAAAGCTGGCGCTGGTTAGCAGTGAACTCGGGAAAATCACGCAATGATGCAGGGAAAGTCAGCGGCTTGTCGAACAACTCGGCATCGATACGCGCCATCCGGCTTTGCAGCGCGGCAACCCGCGCGCGCGCCTCGTCAACTCCGGCCACCAGCTGCACCGAGTCAAGCTCCACCAGCAATTGGCCGGCGGTAACCAAGTCGCCCTCGCGCACATGGATTTGGTTGATCGCGCCACCCTCCTCACTCTGAACGATCTGCACGCGGGCGAACGGCACCACGCGGCCCGGTGCGCGCGTCACCTGATCGAGTTCTGCCCATTGCGACCAGCCAATAAAGCCAAACGTTGCAACGCAGATCGCAATGATGATCCAGTGTGAGGGGCGCAGGCGTGCCATCACGATGCATCTCCGTTCTTGTCCGGGTTTTCATCGGAAGGTCCGTCTTTCGATGTACCGCCGTTACCCGGCTTCTTGCGCACGGATGTTGTGACACCGCCCGGCACCGTAACGCGTTTTGGCGGCTTCTTGTCATCGACCTTCTTCGGAGCGAGATCGCGCAGCACCTCTTGCGTGGGGCCGTCTTTCACGATCTTCCCGTTCGCCATCACGATTACGCGAGTAAAGCGGGTGAGCAGCTGCGGTTTGTGTGTCACCATCACCAGGATCGAGTCCTTCTCGATCTGGCTACTGATTGCCGCGAGCGCTGCATTTTCGGTATTCTGGTCAAGCGATGCCGTGGGCTCGTCCATCAGCCACACCTTGGGCGTCGAGAGCAGAAGGCGGTTGAGGCCCACTATCGCGCGTTGTCCACCCGATAGGCCGCGACCGCCCTCCTGAATCTGCAACATCAGTCCGTCCGGCTGGTTCGCGATCATAGCATCGAGCCGCGTCTCTCGTGCGACCGCCATGATCTCCTCATCGCTGATATCGCCCAGCCCCATCGCCAGGTTATCGCGCAATGTGCCGTTGATCAGGCGCGCATCCTGCGAGACATAGCCAACATGGCGACGGGCAATATCCTCTGCCACCTGGCTGAGATCGAGCCCGCCAAGCAACAGGCTGCCCTGCAACGGCGTGTAGAGACCGCTCATCAGCTTAAGCAGCGTCGATTTGCCCGAGCCAATACCGCCGACAATCGCCACACGCTCGCCCGGATCGATCTGCAGTCGCTCGACTTCCAGAGCAGGCCGCTGGGCCCCAGGATAGGCGAACACGACATCGGTCAGCTTGTAACTGCCTTCCATATGATCGGGCCGCAGCGCGCCTGCACCACTGGCCGGATCGAGCGGCAAGTCCATAATCCCGTCGAGCGCCTTCAACGATGAGCGCGCATAGCCCCATTGCACGATCAGATTGGGCAGCTGCGCCACCAGCGGACCGTTGATCCGACCCGAGATGATCGAGCAAGCGAGCAGTGCACCCGTAGTGATTTCCCCTTGCGAGGCGAGGTAGGCACCCCAGCCCATGATCCCGACAAAGGCAACCTGCTGCAAGGTGGAGAACAGGGTGCCAGCAACAGCAGACGCTTTCTTCACCGGCAGTTCGTAGTGATGGATTTCGCGCACCAGACGGTTCCAGCGGCCCATCATGAACCAGCCGCCGCGATTGGCCTTCACCGTTTCCGCCGCGTCGAGCGATTCCACCAACATACCGTTCTTGCGGTTGCCGCTGACCTGTGCACGGTCAGTGCCATTACGGATGATCTTGCTCAGGATCAGGGCGAGGGTCAGCGCCACCGGCAACGCGATGAGCGGCACCAGCGCAAGCGGCCCGCCGATCATGGCAATCACGCCGACAAAGAACAGCGCGAAGGGTAAGTCGGCAAGCATGAACAGCGAACCGGAGGACATCACCTGCCGGATCTGGTCCTGCCCACGCAGCTGGCTGGCCATCGTACCGATGCCAGGTGGCCGGGCATCAAGGCGGATGGCCTGTGCCCGCGCGAAGAAGAACTCGCTCACCTCAGCATCGATGTCCTGTGCTTCGCGCTCTATCAGCAGAGCCCGCAAGCTTCGCAGCACCAGATCAAGTGTCAGCGCGAACAGCACGCCTGCAGTCAGGACGAACAGTGTGTCATAGCTCGCGAGCGGGATCACGCGGTCGTACAGCTGCATCGAATAGAGTGAGGTCGCCAGCGTCAACAGATTGGCGAACACCGTGGCAAGGCCCGCCATAACGAGCGGCTGCTTGCGCCGCTTGATCGCGCGCCAGAACACATCGATCGCGCGCCCGCCATCGTTGGACAGCGGATCTGGCAGGTTCATGGTGAAGAAGCTCTGCTCCGGATCGTATGGCAGCAGGCCGCGTTCGCCCACCAGCGCCATCACATCCTCGCCATCCCATTGCTGGACAACTGCCCAGCCCACGGTCGCATCATAGACCATCAACGGGAACTGGTCGGGACGCGGTGGCCCTTCGATCCGGCGTGCAGGCTCCCACCCGAGAACTGCGATCAGTCCGGGAAGCGCATCGATCCCGTCAGCAAGCTCGACATCGCGCAGCTCGATATTCCATTGCGGGGCAAGCGACTTGCCCGTTGCCCGTGCGTAAAGCTGAACCGCGCGCTCTGCGCTGCCCTCAATCACTGAATAGTCTCCGCCCCGTCCGGCTGCCAACGACAGGCAAGCGCCAGAACGCGCGCTGTGCCGGCCGCCGCTGTAACACGCGCATCGCTTTCCGAAAGCCGCGCATTGGCCGCTTCGCGCACTGCGTTCATTACATCAAGCCAGCTGCGCCGCCCAGCGATGAACTGGCGCTGGTAACTCGCGATGATTTCCGCCGCCGCATCCGCCGCGAGCACGCCCGCCTCTATCCGGCGTTCCGACGCCCGCACCAGCACATAGTCGCGGCGCAGTTGTTCGCGCAGAATACGCTCTGAATCGGCGAAATCGGCCAGCGCGCGCTGGATCCGCGCGTCACTGGCATCGAGCGCAGTGATCTGCGATTGACCCGGCCCCAACTGCGCACGCAGCACCACCGCAGCGCGCGCGCCCGTGATCTCGTTCTGCGAAATCTGCAACAGCAGCTGCGGCCAGAGCTGCGCCTCTGCAATATCGCGCTGCGCCTCTGCCACAGCAATCAGATCGGTGAGCGCGGCGAGGCTGGGGCTGCAACCCAGCGCATCCGCCAGCGCCACTTCCTCTGCGGGGAGTGTGCTGGACACGCCTGAGGGGGGCAAGGCAGGCTTGATTTCCACATCGCCCGTCAGCGACAAAAGCCGCAGACGCGCACTTTCGCGGGCTTCCAGCGTGCTCGCAAGGTCGAGCTCGACTTGCGCCGTGCGCGAACGGCCCAGTGTCAGGTCAGCCAGAGGAGATACCTCCTGGTCCACGCGGCGACCAATGGCTGCGAGCAGTGTGTTGTGCTCCTCAAGGCTCGCCTCGAGCACTTTGACCCTCTCCGAAGCCAGAACGTAGTCATAGTAGGCGCTGATCACTCGCAGCACGATATCGCGCTGCGCTTCACCAACGCGGTCCTGCCCGACGCGCAGTGCCGCACGGGCGCGGTCGATCTCGCCATTGATCCGGCCGCCGGTCCAGATCGGCTGTTCGAGAATGGCGTTGAGCGCAAACCCGTCCTGATCGGCGAAGGATGATCCCTCGGTCGCCAGCAAGGCTTCTACCGAGACCGATGGGAAGCGCTGCCAGCGTGCAACGCGGTATTCGGCACCCAGTGCCTCGGCTTCGGCCTCGCTCGCCTGGACCTGCGGATGGGTGGTGGATGCAAGCGCCGCCGCAAGATCAAGCTCCTCGGGGATCGCTATCGGCGCAGGAGGCCGGGCGACATTCACACCGCTAGCTGGCGGACCATAGACCTGCCCGGCCACCTCTCCCTCGTTCACGTCCTGCGCATGCAGGCCTGCAGAACCCGCTAGCAGCGAAAGGGTCACCAGGGATCGAATGGTTGCGCGCATCTCGTTACGTTTTCAAAGGGGAACGCGGCCTTTGCTTTCATCCGCGCAAGAATATCAGTCCTTCGCCGCAGCCGCTCCCCGCCAGGCCGCCCGAAATTGGCGCAATGCACCGTGTTTCCTGCGTTTTCGGCATTTCGGGCACCAGAATCAACCTGCGATTTGCCTTCAAGCGTATTCTGGTCCGCCGTGTTGCAAGCGCAACATGGTGGAAATCAACGCTCATCCGCTTGCGATAGGCGTATTGCCCCCGCAATACACATTCGTCGGGCGGGATAGGCCGTTCCTCGAACAAGACTGTCTGTTGCAAGCCGATTGGGCCAGTCAGACTTCAGGGGTTCACCCGGAACGCTTGGACAGGTTTGTTGCCGTAATGGCACCGAATCAGTCGGTTACAGGATGGTAATCGACATTTGGCTGGACGAATAGCGTCTGAGCCGTAAGGCTGGACACAACACGGGATAGAGGGGCGGAATGTTGCAAAGCAATCGTGGGTACCGGGCAAAAGGATGGCTTATGGCCGCTCCTGCGCTGTTGGCACTGGGTGCATGTACCACGCCCGTCGGCGATATTCCCGAAAGCACGCTTTCGATGCCTTCCGACTGGGTTCAGACCGATGCAGAGCTCGTTGCCACCGACCTGACCGAATACTGGACCATGCTGGGCGATCCGCTGCTGACGGAATTCGTCGAACAGGCCATCATCGAAAACCGCGATCTTGCACAAAGCGCAGCCCGCCTCGATCAGGCGCGCGCATCGCTGGTGCAGGCACGCGCGGGGTATTTTCCCTCGCTTTCCGGCAATGGCGGCGTCACTCGTGATGTTGGTGATCGCGCGCGTGACGGCGTACTGTTCAACCTGGGTGCCGAAGCCAGCTGGGAACTCGATCTTTTCGGGCAGATCTCAGGAAATGTCGCCGCAGCACAAGCGGATTTCGCTGCCGCAGGATATTCACTGGCCGATTTGCAACGCGTAATCGTAGGGCAGGTCGCGATTTCCACGATCAATGCCCGCGCGACGGCAGAACAGCTGGCAATCGCACGCAGTACGCTGGAATATCAGAATGATAATCTGCAGATTGCACGCTGGCGCAATCAGGCAGGGTTGGTCTCTAGTCTCGATGTAGAGCAGGCTCGCGCGCAGCGTGCGGCAACCGCTGCGAGTATTCCGCAGCTGGAAAGCAGCCTCGTCGCAACCGCAAATGCCATTTCGACCCTGATCGGCGAGCCGCCGGGGCGAGTGCTCACGATGATCCATGCCGATGCTGAAACACGCGTGCCTACACCGCCGCAGTTGGCAGGATTCGAAGCGCCTGCGGCTGTTCTTTCGCGTCGTCCTGACGTGCGGGCTGCCGAGGCCACACTCCTTTCCAGCAGTGCGCGCATCGGTGTTGTCCGGGCAGAATTGCTACCGCTAGTACGGCTTAGAGGATCGATTGGCACAGGGCCTGTCAATTTAAGCAACTTGTTCGATATTATTAGTGGTAATATTTTCTCAAGCATTAGCCAGCTGCTTTTCGATGGCGGGCGCACCGCCGCGCGGGTCGATAGCGCCGAAGCCGGCGCACGCGCATCACTGGCCGCATGGGAGAAATCGATCCTTTCCGCCCTGGAAGAGGTAGAAAACGCAGCAGTGTCTCAACGCACTGCCGATGAACGAGTTGCAATCCAGCTCGAAGCTGTCGATGCAGCCGAGAATTCGGCTTTTCTTGCGCGCAGCCAGTATCAGGCAGGCCTCACTGATTTTCGTACCTTGTTGAGCGTGGAAAACCAGCTTCTCTCCGCGCGTAACGGACTTGTCGGCGCCGAAGCCGACCGCGCCATCGCTTTTGTCCGCCTTACCCAGGCACTGGGCGGTGGATGGAGCGCCGATGACTATTCTTTCTCGCTGCCGGGTCAGGCGACCTTGCAGCCTGCTGCTGACGGGAATGCAGAATGAGCGACAACGAAACCGAACAGGACATCGAAAGCTATCTGGACCAGGGGGGCCCGAAGAAGTGGTACAAGCGCAAGCGCGTTTGGGGCGGCGTGATCCTGCTGCTGCTGATTCTCTTCGGCGTCTCCCGCTGCTTTGCCGAGCCGCCACCACCCAACTACATCACGGCAGAGGTGGAGACCCGTTCGCTTGACCTTTCGGTCACCGCGACGGGCGGTCTGCGCCCGACCAATCAGGTCGAGGTTGGCTCCGAAGTCTCGGGCCGGATCGACCGCGTGCTGGTTGACGTGAACGATCAGGTGACGCGCGGACAAGTTCTGGCGATCATCAATACCGAGATTATCGATGACCAGATCCGACAGGGTCAGGCCAATCTCAACGCTGCGCGCGCGCAAGTCGGGCAAGCACAGGCGACGCTTGATGGCAATCTGGCACAGCTCAATCGCCTGCTCGAGGTGCAACGTATCTCTGATGGCCGCGTGCCGTCCGAAGCCGAGATCGATCAGGCGCGCGCCGCCGTGAACCGCGACCGGGCAAGTGTTGCTGCAGCACAGGCCAATGTCGCCGCAGCCCGGGCACAGCTAAGCTCTTCACAGGTAAGCCGTGGCCGCGCGACGGTGCGCTCTCCGGTGTCGGGCGTCGTGCTGGCGCGGCAGGTCGAGCCCGGCCAGACTGTCGCGGCAAGCTTCAACACGCCGACGCTGTTCGTGCTGGCAGAAGACCTCGCCACCATGCAGCTGCGCGTCAATCTGGACGAAGCTGACGTGGGTCAGGTCGAGGCCGGTCAGGATGCGACCTTCACTGTGGATGCCTATCCGGGCCGCCGCTTCCCTGCGACGGTGGAGCGCGTCGACCTAGCATCGAACAACATTGCCCAGTCGGCCCAGCAACAGGCGGGCGGCCAGCAGGTTGTCAGCTACGAAGCGCGGCTGATAGTCAGCAACGGCGATGGCCTGCTGCGCCCCGGTATGACGGCTACGGCATCCATCGAGACGCAAAGCACAGGCGAGCAGATGCTCGTTCCGAACGGAGCGCTGCGATTTAGTCCTGAAACCGAAGAGGATAGCGGCGGCGTTTTCGGCAATCCCGATTTCGGTCTGGAGCAGAACGACGAAGCATCGATAGGTGTTGGCAGTCGTCAGACCGTCTACGTGGTCGAGGAAGACGGGTCGCTGCGTGCCATCGAGGTGGTAACGGGGCAAAGCGATGGCCGCTTCACCGTTGTGACATCCGAGGAACTGGAAGCCGGAATGGAAGTCGTCACCGGCGAAGGAGCAGGCCCGCAGTGAGCGAACAACCGCTCATCGAGCTCGAAGGTATAACCAAGACCTTCGGCACGGGTCCTGCTGCTTTCCAGGCGCTGAAAGGAGTAGACCTGTCCATCGACCGCGGTGATTTTGTCGCGGTGATGGGACCGTCTGGCTCGGGCAAGTCGACGACGATGAACATCCTCGGCTGTCTGGACGTGCCCACCAGCGGCACCTTCCGGTTCCGCGGCGTGGAAGTACAAAGCCTCAGTCGGGATCAACGATCTTTGTTGCGGCGGCGCTATCTCGGGTTTGTGTTTCAGGGTTTCAACCTGCTCGCACGCACCACCGCGCTCGAGAATGTTGAACTACCTCTGCTCTATCGCGGCGAGAACAAGAAGGCGCGTCGCGAAGCGGCTGAACGCTCGCTCGACAAAGTGGGCCTATTACCATGGGCGACACATACCCCGGCGGAGCTTTCAGGCGGTCAACAGCAGCGCGTGGCCATCGCGCGCGCACTCGTGACAGATCCCGATGTGCTGCTGGCGGACGAACCGACCGGAAATCTGGACTCAGAACGCTCGGTCGAGATCATGGAATTGCTCGCCGACCTCAGCAAAACCGGGATTACCGTGTTGATGGTCACTCACGAAGAGGAAATGGCCGAGTACGCGCGCACCATCGTCCATTTCCGTGATGGCCTTGTTGAGCGGGTCCAACGGGGACAAAAAGCGGGAGCGTCGGTCTGATGCGCATGTTTGGTTCTACATTGCTTCTGGCAATCCGCGAGATCCGCCGGCACCTGCTGCGAAGCTTCCTCACCACGCTCGGCATCATCATCGGTGTCGCTTCGGTGGTCACAATGGTCACGCTGGGACAAGGCCTGACGCAAAACGTACAGGATGATCTGGCAGGCTTGGGCTCTCAAGTTTTCATCGTTTTCCCGCGGCAACCCGATATCAACGTCCCACGGCAACCTTTTGAGCAAGACGACATCCGCGCCATTCGCAACCAGATCGCAGGTGTGGAATTCGCTGCCGGTGCTGTCTTCACCAATGCCACGGCATTTCACAACGGGCAGGACTGGCAAACGAGCGTGAATGGTGCGAGCCGGGAGTTCTTCTCTGCGCAGAATATCGACGTCGGCGAAGGTCGAAGCTTCACTGACGAAGAAGAGGAACGCGGCGAAAGCGTATGCATCGTCGGGACAACGATCGCCGAAAAGATCTTTGTAGCCGATCAGGTGATTGGCGAGGAAATGCGCCTGAACGATGTGTCGTGCACGGTAATCGGCATCGCCGACGAACGCAGCGGATCGAATGTCGGTGGCGGAAATGACGCGAACGACATCGTGTACCTGCCACTCAAGACAGTCCAGCGCCGTTTTATCGGCAATGACGATATTCAGTTCTTCGTTGTCAAATATGATCCCAGCTACAGCACGCTCACCATCCAGAACCAGTTGGTCGACCTGCTACGAGAGCGACGCGTAATTCAGGAGGGTGAGGACAACAATTTCGACGTCATCGACTCGCAAGAAATCTCCAACACGGTTGGCGGTATTTTCCAGGCGATGACAGCGGTCGTGGCGGTAATCGCCGCTATCAGCCTGCTGGTGGGCGGCATTGGGATCATGAACATCATGCTGGTGAGCGTGACCGAACGCACGCGAGAGATCGGCATTCGCCTCGCCATCGGGGCGCTGGCCAAGGAAGTGCGGATGCAATTCCTCACAGAGGCTGTGGTGCTATGTTGTTTTGGCGGTCTGATCGGTATCGGCCTTGCCTTCGGCCTGTCAGTGGTCATCGCAAGTGCAATTGACCTGCCATTCCTGTTCAACCCCGGCCTCAACCTGCTCGCTTTCGCCTTCAGCGCGCTGATGGGCATTACCTTCGGATACTACCCCGCCCACCGCGCCAGCAAACTTGACCCGATCGACGCGTTGCGGCACGAGTAGTCCTCCCAACGGGAAGGATAGCCGAATGAAGAATATGGAAAAAATCCGCAAGACGGCGCTTGGTGGCCTCACAGGTGCAATGCTGCTAGCGGCCACGCCAAGTATGGCTTTCGCGGACACAACGGACGATCCGAATGATCCCACAAACACCCCCGAGAGGTGCCTCATCAACGTACCGCTACCCAACGGTGAATGGTATCGCGCGCTCTGCTTTTGGTGATTTGCGGTCTTTCTAAGCCTTTTCAAAGGTGGGGCCGGTAAAGCCCTACCTTTCCTACACAATAGGCGTCATGAGACAGCGACTGCATGCCCTGCTCTCGGCCCATTACTCGCAAAAACGCCCCCGGAAGTCAGATGCGATTTCCGGGGGCGTTTTTCTTCATCAGGACACTGTCACACCTGTCGCACCCTATCGTCACGATAGGGTGTCCCGCGCGCTCAGCCCGTGATCGTAGCGCGGCAGTCGCCCATGCCGATGCGGGCGAACCCGTCCTTCTCGGCGTAAGCGCGCATGATGATCTCGTCCCCGTCTTCGAGGAACTTGCGTTCCTCTCCGTTGGGCAGATTGATGGTCTTCTTACCGCCTTCGGTTAGCTCGATCAGACTGCCTTCGCCGCCCTCTTCGCCGCTTGTAAGCGTGCCCGTGCCAAGCAGGTCCCCCGGCTGCATGTTGCACCCGCCAACGCTATGGTGCGCGATCAGCTGTGCAGCGGTCCAGTACATCGCTGTCATCGGGCCTTTGGACAGGCGGAAAGGCTCTGCACCCTCGGCACGCATCTTGGGCGTCGTCAACAGCACTTCCATTGTGATGCCAAACGCCGCGGCGCTTGTGTCGTGCTGCAAGTACGGCAGCGGCTGCGGATCACCCTCGGCACGCACGGGCTGCGCGGTACGGAAGGGCGCGAGCGCATCCATCGTCACAATCCAGGGCGATATGGTCGAAGCGAAGTTCTTGGCCAGAAACGGCCCGAGCGGCTGGTATTCCCAAGCCTGGATATCGCGCGCCGACCAGTCATTGAGGATCGAGATACCGGCAATGTGCTCTTCGGCCTCGCCCACAGGGATGGGATCGCCAAGGTCGTTACCCTGCCCGATCCAGATCGCCATCTCGAGCTCGTAATCGAGGCGCTTGGAAGGACCGAATTCGGGATTGCCGCCATCTTCAACAGGCTTCTGCTGGCCGGCCGGGCGCTTCACATCGGTCCCCGATACGCGGATCGACGAGCTGCGCCCGTGATAGCCAATTGGCACATGCTTGTAGTTGGGCAGCAGCGGGTTGTCCGGGCGGAACAGGCTGCCAATGTTCACCGCGTGGTGAATGCCGGTGTAGAAATCGGTATAGTCGTGGATCAGGAACGGCACGTGCATGGTGCACTCTGCGGCCGGATAGAGATGCGGCTCAACCCCGGTGCGCTTGCTCTCGTCTGTCAGGAGCGCGAACACGGCTTCACGCAGCGCCTTGATCGGAGCGCGACCACCGGCGAACAGCGCGTTGAGCACCGGAGCGTTGGCGGTAAGCGCTGCATCCTCGGCAGGGTCTTCCAGCATCATCGCGATGCCGGGCAGATCGAGCACCATGTCGCCGATTGCCATGCCGCCGCGCGGCGCGCTTTCTCCATGTGAAAACACGCCAATGGGCAGGTTCTGTACGGGAAAGTCAGCATGGCCGCTCGCGCTCTCCACCCAGCTGGTGGCATTGGCGTCATGCGTGTGGTCGGTCGTTTGGGTCATTCAGGGAAGTCTCGCTTTCGGAAATCCGCTCCAGCAGGCATCGTAATCGCCTTGCAGGAGGCCGCCATTCATGGCGAAGTCTGTAGTCTGGATAATCGCGCGGCTTTCAAACATGAAAGCCAGCGTGTTGTCGATCTTGTGCGGTTTAAGGTCCACAGCCATCGCCTTTGCAGTGCTGTCGACATCGGGGCCATGCCCATTGAACTGGTTGTGCAGGCTCGCTCCACCAGGCTCGAAACCACCGCCTTCCTTGGCATCGTATTCGCCATGGATCAGGCCCATGAACTCGCTCATCACGTTGCGGTGGAACCATGGCGGGCGGAACGTATCCTCGCCCACCATCCAGCGCGGCGGGAATATCACGAAGTCACAATTGGCCATGCCCGGTGTATCGGAGGGGCTGGTGAGCACGGTGAAGATACTGGGATCGGGATGGTCATAACTGACCGTGCCGATGGTGTTGAACTTCGCGAGGTCATAACGACATGGCACAGAGTTGCCGTGCCAGCCGACCACATCAAACGGCGACCAGCCGATCGTAGTGGTCCACATCGACCCGTTGAATTTCTGCACGATCTCGAAGTCCTCTTCACGATCTTCGAACCATGCCACCGGGGCCTCGAAATCGCGCGGATTGGCAAGGCCGTTCGCGCCGATGGGGCCAAGGTCGGGCAGACGGAAAGGCGCACCGTAGTTCTCGCACACGTAACCGCGCGCCGGTCCATCGGTCAGCTCGACGCGGAAACGCATGCCCTTGGGGATCACGCAGATGTGGCCCGGCGGCACATCCATGCGCCCCAGTTCGGTCGTCACCAGCAGAGTGCCTTGCTGTGGCGCGATCAGCATTTCACCATCGCTGTTCTGGAAGGCGCGATTCTCCATGCTTTTACTGGCCGCGTAGAGGTGGATGCCGATTCCGCCTTCGCTCGGCCCGCCATTGCCGCCATAGGTCACCATGCCGTCAACGAAATCGACCTCGCCCGCAGGCATCGGCAACGGGTCCCAACGCAGGCGGTTGGGCGTCGTGTGCGAAGCGTCCGCAGCCACAAACCGCGCCGCACCGGCATAGGGCGTGAACGCACCATGCTCGGTCGTCGGGCGCATGCGATAGAGCCAACTGCGGCGGTTCTCGGCCCGCGGCGCGGTGAAGGCGCTGGAACTGAACTGTTCGGCGTAGAGACCGAACGCCGGGCGTTGTGGCGAATTGCGCCCTTCGGGCAACGCGCCTTCAACAGCCTCGGTAGCGAAGTGGTTGAGAAACCCTGTTTGGTAGTCCATACCGATTTAGTATCACATGAAACTTTATGGCACAATGCCTCAGGTGCCCTATTGGGAACCATGGTGGTGTAACGAGAAGCGAAGCAGGAGAGTTCCATGAAATTGTACGGATATTGGCGCAGCAGCACGAGTTACCGCCTGCGGTGCGCTCTCGAGCTGAAAGGCCTGGCCTACGAGAATTGCCCGGTAAACCTGCTCGAAAGCGCGCAGAAGGATGAGGCTTTCACCAGCCGTAATCCCTTCGCCACCGTGCCGATGCTGGAAACCGATAGCGGCGACCGCGTCCAGAGCATGGCGATCATCGAATGGCTGGACGAAGCCTATCCCGATGCGCCGCTGCTGCCCAAAGACCTCGAACGGCGTTACGTAGCGCGAGAGCTGGCTTATGCCATCGCGACCGAGCTACATGCTCCGCTCAACCTGCCGGTGCTGAAGTACCTGAAGCACGAACTCAGGCAGGAGCAGGACGTAATCAACACCTGGTATCGCCACTGGCTCGCCAAGACACTTCATCCCGTCGAAAAGCGCCTCGACCAGCTGGGCGCCGGAGACTTCCTGTTCGACGCACCGAGCTTCTTCGAGGTCGTCCTCATGCCACAGATCTACAACGCACGGCGCTTCGACTTCGACTTCTCTGCCTGCCCGCGTATGGAGCGGATCGAGGCCGCTTGCAGCGCCCTCCCCGCCTTCCAGCGCGCGCATCCCGACAGCCAGCCGGACGCGCACTAGAGGACTTCGGCCAGTACCTCATCAATCGCCGTCATGGTCCGATCCAGCTGCGCATCGGAGATGCAGTAGGGTGGCATCAGGTAGAGCGTGTTGCCAAGCGGTCGCAGCAGTATGTCGCGGGCGAACAGCCCCGCACGCATCTTGAGGCCTACGTCGGCGAGGTAGCCTGCATCCTCAACCTCCACATCCATTGCGATGATGGAGCCAGTCTGGCGGAGGTTCGTAATCGGGTACTTGGCAGCGATGCGCGCAAATCCGGCTGCCTCATGGGCGGTCAGCGAAGCAATGCGATCCAGCACCGGCTCCTCGCGCCAGATGGCAAGGTTTGCATTTGCCGCAGCGCAGGCGATCGGGTTGGCGGTAAAGCTGGAGGAATGGAAGAACAGCTTGCTGCGGTCGGGCGAGTAATGCGCGTCGTAGATCGGTGCAGTGGCCATCGTTACAGCGAGCGGCATCGAACCGCCGGTCAACCCTTTCGCCAGACACAGTATATCCGGCACAACGCCTGCCTGTTCGCAAGCCAGCAGAGTGCCCGTGCGGCCCCAGCCGGTCATGATCTCGTCGGCGATGAACAGGGTATCGTGCCGGGCACAAGTGGCCCGCATCTCGTGCAGGACGTCAGCCGGATACATCAGCATCCCGCCAGCGCCGAGCACCAGTGGCTCGACGATAAAGGCAGCCGTATCGCCGCCTTTGCAAGCCGCTTCAAGTGCATCGAACGTAGCCTGTTCCCTGCCCGAATGCGGGAAAGGGATGGTCTCAACATCGAACAGCAAAGGACTGTAAGCACGGTTGAAAACTCCGCGTTCACCCACGCTCATCGCGCCGATGGTGTCACCGTGGTAGCTGTGCTCCATCACCACGATCTTCGCGCGCGGCTTGCCCCGGTTGGCCCAGAAGCCGAGCGCCATTTTTAGCGCCACCTCGACCGCGGTTGAGCCTGAGTCCGAGTAGAACACATACTCCAGTTCTTGCGGCATGAT
Organism: Aurantiacibacter sp. D1-12; assembly: GCF_028858515.1. Taxonomy (GTDB): domain Bacteria; phylum Pseudomonadota; class Alphaproteobacteria; order Sphingomonadales; family Sphingomonadaceae; genus Alteraurantiacibacter. The sequence goes on along the minus strand of NZ_JAPJZJ010000003.1, from coordinate 338,112 downwards.
CGCCCGCAGACCTCGCGCCAAGTCCTCTGCCGGCTGGTGGGTCCATCCGGCAAAGATCAGCTGGTCAAGCTGTTCTGCCTGCCGTTGGATCGCCTCGACAATGCGCGGGTGATTGTGGCCGTGGGTGATGACCCACCAGCTGGAAATGACATCCAGAACCTCGCGCCCGTCTGCCGTGTGCAGCACCGCCCCTTCAGCACGCTCGACCAGCGGAATCGGTTCGCCCAGCCCGTGCTGGTGGAACGGATGCCAGACCGGAGAACGCCCGCTCATGCCAGCAGGTCCTTGCGGATATGGGTGGAGAATGCCCCTGCCAGTGTCATCGGATCAAGCGGATTGAGCCGCGGCAGTCGCCCGAGATGTTCGACCTTGCCGATACGTGTGATAGCGCCTTCGGCCACCGGCTCCTCATCGCCGATGAAGGCGACGCCGGCCACCTCGGCACCGCGCGAGCGCAAGGCTTCGAGCGACATCAGCGTGTGACTGATCGTGCCGAGTGTCGTGCGCGCCACGACTATGGCGGGCAGCCCCCAGTGAGCGAAAAGGTCCGCCGCGAGCAGATCTTCGCGATAGGGTACAAGCACGCCCCCTGCCCCCTCAACCACCACCGGGCCATCCACATCCGGAAGCGCCAGGGTCGCAATATCGATTGTGACCCCATCAACACGCGCTGCCTCGTGCGGCGAGCACGGCGTTTCAAGACGATAGGCCTCGGGCAAAACTGTTGCATCCGGTGCAAGCCGCGCGACGGCTTCACTATCAGTCTCGTCGTCCAGCCCGGCCTGAACGGGCTTCCAATAGGTCGCCTTGAGCACCTGTGAGAGCCCCGCCGCGAATACCGTCTTGCCAACATCGGTATCGGTCCCGGTGATGACGTATCGGCTCATGCATCTCTCCATTCCGCTACAGCGGATAGCACATGATCAACATCCTCCCGCGAAAGCGTCGAGCGCAGGGCAAAGCGGATACGGCTTGTCCCATTGGGCACAGTCGGCGGGCGGATCGGAAGAGCGGCAATCGAACGATCAAGCAGGTGCTGCCCCAAGGCTAGCGCATCCGCCTCGGCACCAACAACGAGCGGGACGATCTGTGTCGTGGAACCGCGAGTATCGTAGCCCATCGCCAGCAATCCCTCGCGCAACTGCTCGGACAGAGCAGCGAGATGCGCGCGTTCCGCATCCATCTCCGGCACCAGTTCCAACGCGGCGGACATGCTCCCAAGCACGGCAGGTGGCGGCGCGGTCGAGAAGATCAGCCCGGCGCACATGTTGACAAGGTAATCCCGCATCAATTGCGAACAGGCGACATAGGCGCCGAAACCGCCGAGCGCCTTGCTGAAGGTACCCATCACCACGCCGGCCCCCGGATGATCGGCAGTCAGTCCCGCTCCCCGTTCACCAAGTACGCCTGTTGCGTGGGCCTCATCGACATAAAGCATTGCGTCATGCTCCGCCGCGATTGCATTCAGCGCAGCCAGATCGGCACCGTCGCCATCCATACTGAAAACGCTTTCAGTGATCACCACTCGCCCATCGAATGTGCTTGCAGTGTCGTTCAACAGTCGTTGCAAGTCAGCAAGATCGTTGTGCCTGTAGAAATACACCTCTGCCTTTGCACCCCGACAACCGGCATGGATCGAATTGTGCACCAGTTCGTCAGCGAAGATCACGGTGCGCGGCGCGGCCTTGGCGAGCGCCGGAATCACCCCGGCATTGGCCTGCCAGCCGCTTGCCATGACCAGCGCCGCTTCAGTCCCCTTGAATGCAGCAATCTGGCGTTCGATGTCCTCATGCGCTTGCGAAGTTCCGGTGATCAGTCGCGATGCTCCGGCGCCTGCTCCAAACCGTTCGATGAACTCGCAAGAGCGCTGCTTGAGCAGCGGGTGCAGGGCAAGGCCCAGATAATCGTTGCTTGAAAAATCAATGAGCTGGCACCCATCGCGTTCGATACGGCCACCAGCCGTCATTTCCGAAGCTCGCACCGCGCGCATGCGGTCTTTCGCTGCGATTGTCTCGAGCGATTGGCGGATATGGTCGATCATCGAAACTGCCGGGAAACGTCAGGTCAGCTCGGCCTGCGCCTCATCCTTCGTCGCGCATCCGCCCGAGCAACCGCCCACAGCACGCATTGGCTCTTCCCCTTCCATCGCTTTGAGGCCGAGCCGTTCGAACATGGCAGCATCGCTGTCGTCACCGGCATTGGGCGCAGTCAGGAGCTTTTCACCTGTGAAGATCGAGTTCGCACCCGCCATAAAGCACAGCGCCTGCGTCGCATCGCTCATGCTTTCTCGGCCAGCGGATAGGCGCACCATGCTCATCGGCATGCAAATGCGCGCCACAGCCACCGTGCGGACGAATTCGATGTCGTCGATCTTGGCCATCGGGGTGTCGGCGAGCATGTCACCCAGCGGCGTGCCCTTCACCGGCACCAGTGCGTTGACGGGTACACTCTCAGGATGCCGCTCCAGCGTTGCGAGTGTGTGGACGAACCCCACGCGATCCGCCCGCGTTTCGCCCATGCCAACGATGCCGCCGCTGCAAACGTTGATGCCCGCTTCACGCACGTTCGACAGCGTGTCGAGACGGTCCTGATAATTGCGCGTGGTAATCACCCGGTCGTAATACTCGGGGCCGGTATCGACATTGTGATTGTAGTAATCGAGCCCCGCCTCGGCGAGCTGCTCTGCCTGGCCGGGTGAGAGCATGCCCAGCGTCATGCAGGTTTCCATACCCATTTCGCGCACACCCTTCACGATCTCAACGATCTTGGGCATGTCGCGCTCTTTCGGGTTGCGCCAAGCAGCGCCCATGCAAAAACGCTGGCTGCCGGCATCTTTCGCCTGCGCCGCGCTCTGCAATACCTGGCGCACATCCATTAGCTTGGTCGCTTCGACCCCGCTATCGGCATGCGCGCTTTGCGAGCAGTACCCGCAGTCCTCGGGGCATCCACCGGTCTTGATGGAAAGGAGCGTACACAACTGCACTTCATCCGCGCGATGATGCGTACGGTGCACTTCAGCTGCGCGAAACACCAGTTCCGTAAACGGCAGATCGAACAATGCCGCGATCTCTTCTCGCGTCCAGTCGTTGCGGACAGCCTGCATGCCAACTCCCTTTGATGCTGCGCTCCCAATGGCGAAAAACACCGCGCACGTAAAGCGCCCAGAGCACCTCGCTAGCGCACCAAGTCACGCCCAAGTCCAAATGTAAAATGTAGTATTATCTGATCCGATTTGGGACGCATTTTGTAGCTTCGTGCGTTGTTACATCGTAGGTTGGGCAACAACCGGAACAATAATTGTACAGAAGTAATCGGGTTTGGTGGGATGAGAATTGCAGTAGCTGACGATGATCAGGAGGTTCTTGCACAGATTACCTCCTGCCTGGAAACGTCAGGACATATTTTTGAAACTTTCCGCAATGGCAAGGACTTGCTCGTCGCTTTGCGGCGGGAAACCTATGACGTTGTACTGGTCGACTGGAACATGCCGGGCGCTACAGGTCCGGAGGTCGTAGCATGGGGCAATGACACATTGGAGCAGCCGCCCGCGTTCATTCTGATCACCAGCCGCTCCGACAAGGCCGATATCGTCAAAGGTCTCGAACAAGGCGCCAGCGACTACATCGTAAAACCGGAAAGCGAAGAGGTGATCCTCGCGCGCATAGAAGCGGCCGCTCGCAGGCATGGCGCTGGCAGCAAGTCCGACCGCTTCCAGACGTTCGGTGCCTACAAGCTTGATCGTTTGAACGAAGTGATCGAGCATAATGGTGAGCCGGTGAAGTTAACCTCGAAAGAGTTCAAGGTAGCGGCCTTGTTCTTCGAGAACCTGAACCGGCCTTTGTCGCGCAGCTACATCTTCTCGCAGATCTGGGGGAATATGGGCGACATCGCGACACGTACCCTCGACATGCACGTTTCGCGCGTGCGTTCGAAGCTCCAACTTCGCCCTCATAATGGCTTTGCTATTCAAACTGTGTTTGGTTTCGGCTATCGCATGGACGCATTTTTTGAGGAAGCGAATGCGGAAAAAGTCGAGGCCGGAGCAGCAGTGCGATAAACGTGCGTTCCCGAGAAGTTTGAAGAACAGACAGCTCTCGTCTTTGCGTGCACTCGTTTGCGCGGCCAGTGCGGCCGCGCTTTCGGCGTGCACAGTCTCAATCCCTGTAGAGGTGACGGCCACGCAAGGGGCACTCCCTGCCTCCTCAGTAATCGAGCTTGCCTCTTTCCCCATCGATGAAAGTCTGCGCGGTCAGTTCGGATCCGCTCTCGAAGCGGCGTTTGCCTCACACAATGTCCGTCTCTCTTCCGATGGAGCAGTTATCGCGGAATTCGCGGTCGCGGAACGTAGCGCCACGAGCGGAACGGCAGATCCTACGGCGTCCACCGAAGAGAACATCGTCTGGTCGTCAGAGCCACGTGAGTCGCATTGGTGGGATCAGTGCGAGGCCCGGCGCCTGCGCGGCACGTTGGTTCTGCTCAACCGCGTCGATGGCTCGCTGCTCTATCGCGGCACGGCCGAAGCGATCGATTGCGACTTTGGTGCCGATCATCTCAATGCCATGGCGCAAGCCCTGGTGCAGGACTCTCAGGCCCGCTGATTACCTATTCGGCCACAGGGCCATCTGACGGCAACGTAATCACAAAGCACGTGCCCGATCCGGCGGCAGATTCGACAGTGATCTTTCCTGCGTGCTTGTCCACCACCCGTTTCACAAACGTCAGACCCAGGCCCACGCTCGGCCCTGCCTTGGTTTCGTGTGCGCCAAAGCGTGCGAAAGGGTTCTTCAGCCGTTCGGGTGGAAGGCCCGGGCCCTCATCGCACACCGAAAGGCGAATCGAAGTGTCGGTGGCCTCGGTCAGCTCAATCTCGACACCGCTATCTTCAGGTGCGAACTTGATGGCATTCCCGATGAGATTATCCAGCAGGCGCGCAAGCAATGAAGCGTCTATCGTCGCAAACAGCGGTTCCTCCGGCACTACCGGGTGGACCGCTATCCGCTTTTGCAACGCAGATGTATAGGCTCGGTCACAGGCCTCTTCGACAAGCGCGGCTACATCTGTATCTTCAAACTCCAGCTCCGCCTCTTCCAAACGTGCCAGTTGTACGAAGTCGTCAGCCAGTTTGAGTGTTCGCTCTGCCTGGTTGCGAATGCGAAGCGGGATATCGGCAGCGCCATTACTTTCTCCCATTCGGCGCGAAAGGCCGATAATCGCGACCTGCGGTGATCGCATGTCGTGTGAGAGAAATTCCAGCATTTCACGCCTCTCCTCGTCACGGCGGCGGCTGGCGCTGACATCGCGCAGCGCGACAATCTCTCCACCTTCCTCGGCTTTCTCGATCTCGAAATCAGCGCGGGCGACAAGAAAGGTACGACCATCGGGAAAAACGAGATCGTCCTTCCGCCGTGCACGTTGGGCAAGACTCTCTTCGAGCAGGTCCTCGATCGGCTCCGGCCTGTCCTCTTCCCAATCCGGAAAGAGCTGCTTTGCCTTCCTGTTGGCCATTACCACAAGGCCCGCCTTGTCGAGCACCAGAATGGCATCGGGTGCAGCCTCGATCACCTTCTGCATGAACTGGAAAGACCGGCTGACATTGCTCACCAAGCGCCGCATGCGCGACACTTGCCGGGCAATCTGGTCAAACCCGTCTACCTTCGCCTTTTGCGCACCCTCCGGTCGCAAGAATGCCGCCTCTTCTTCCAGGTAGGCGCTGACCGATGTCAGGCGACGCCAGCTCCAGAACGGGTATGCGAGGAGGACGGCGAGCAATGCCGCGCCGGGCGCAATCCAGATGCCGGCGAGCGGAATTAATACGGTTACAATTGCGATGATCGAAAGGGAAATCGCAACTGTGGCGATTAAGCCGGCGCGTGGGGACAGTTTCCAGAATACCCAGAATAGCAGTGCGAGTGCGAGGACACCCAACGCCGCAGACCACCAACTGCTTTGTGCGGCCACCAGCGAGCCTGAACGCGCCGCATCCAGCAGGTTCGCCTGCGTTTCTACGCCCGGCATCACAGCTATCTCGCGTGCACCGACCGAGTAGCGGTCACCCATCCCCTGTGCTGTCGCGCCAACCAGCACTGTCTTGTCCTGCAGAAACTCTTGCGGAACACGCCCGGCGATCACATCGGCAGCAGGTATGCGCGCGTAGGAATTGACCGGATGGAATGCGATCAACGGCTCAGCCGGGAGGTCGAGTGCGCTGCCCTCATCCACTCCCAAAGCCGTTTCGACAAAATGCGGGTAGTTTTGACCGTCAATTGTCAGATCAAAGTTGAAACGCCGCAAGACACCGTCAGGGTCAGGGTTAATCGTTACATGACCCAGGCCTGCCGCACCATGCGCTATCGAATCGATCGGGTATGCAGGAACAATCCCATCCTGCGTGTTGATCTGGTGCAAGAAGGTGAAGGGGAGAATGACATTGCCATGCCTACCGACAGCATTCCCCAGCGCCGCATCTTCCTCGGGCTGCGTCGGCTCGAGGAACAAGACGTCATAAAGCACAACCCCGCTATCCATCTCAGCTATCGCATCAAGCAGCCTTGCATGTGTACTGCGCGGCCACGGCCAGGGTCCAAGTTCAGCCAGGCTGGCATCATCGATGGCGACAATCAGAATGTCATCCGAAACGTCTGCACGGGCGGTACTGGCAGCCCGGTCAAGCAATCGTGCGTCTACGGGATTGGTAAGCTCAAATCGTGCTGCAAGGACAGCCAGTCCCGCCAAACACAGCAGCAGAACAAACCATTCTGTAAGGATACGACGAACCATCATTGTCCGATGATCCTTAGCGAGAGTTGTGACAAATTACTCGGCGGAAACGTTGAGGATCTGTTCCGGCCCCCAGATTTTCAAAAGCCCGTCTTCGGCATCAGCCTGAACGACAGCAATCCGCCAGACATAGCCGCCTTCGTCAAGGCCGGTCACGACGGTCGCGGAACCAGGTAGTGCGATCTCGTCAAACAGGGGAGAGGCGCTTTCGCCCTCACGCCATAACTGGAAGGCATAGAAAGTGATGCCCTCGCCTTCGCCGGACCAGGCAAAGCGGAAGCCGTCATCAATTGGAGAGCTCTCTACAAAGCCTTCGCTAGTCAACAGCTTGCGGCGGAAGGTTTCTGCTTCAGACAGGCCTTCAAGCCCGGAGGCCGAAACACCGCGCGCACGCACGAAATAGCGACCATCCTCCAGATCTGTGAAACTGGGCTCGGTACCGGAAATGTCGCTCGCGACAAGTTCCAGGAATCCTGCGTCGGTTGCGATTTCCGTTCTGACTGCGGTAGCACCGGGCGGGGTAGTGACAGCGAAGGTCACAATTTCATCGGTTTGCAACGCGCCGGGGTTTGCGATGAGGGCAGGCGGCAGCAGTTCTTCGGGTTGGCCCAGCCCTTCAGAGCTGGCGGAGATACCAAACCCAGCGTCGGTCTGTGCGGCGACTTCCCCGCTCGAAACGTTGACAGAGCCCTCGACAACCTCGGTCACGCTCAGGTCGGCTTCTTCGGAATATCCAACCCGATAGTTCGTCCCCCGAACTGCCGTAACGGCAACAGGCGTGCTGGTACGCCAGCGCTCGTCTTCTCCCAGCGTCGGCGCAATGACTTCGCCACGGCCATTGAGGATACGAAACTCGACATCGCGCAGACGGCGAAGTGCATAGATCCGCGATGTGACCAGTTGCGCTCGGGAATTGGATGGGAGCGAAACGGAACCACCGTCCACCGCTTCGAAAGTTACGAAACCACCCTGGCCCGTGCGCACAACCGAATCTTCGGTCAGCAACTGTCCGGACCGTGCCGTCACTCCATCAATGGTGACGGGTCCGGAAAAGTTACGGACGGTCAAACGTGCGGGCTGGTATGCAAGCAGTTCGCGCGGAATCTCTATCACCGTGCCAACCGGTATGCGCCGGACATTCGCAATACGATTGAGACGGGCAACCCGCTCGTGGGCCCCTCTGCCGAGCAGAAAACGTTCCTGCACGGAAATCAGCGTGTCGCCAGCAACCATTCGATAAGAAACCGTGCCTTCGCTTTGCGCTACGGCCGATGACGGAATGGCGACGAGACCAAGCGCAACCCCCACTAATGTGGCAATCTTACGCGTCGCTGGCCCGATCTTCGATAACTGCTTAGCCATAGCCCACTTCCCAATCGCATGTCCGATCCCGCCGGACTTGCTCGCAAGATAAACCGCAGATGTAACAAAATCCTAGCGCAATGATTCGAATTTACGACTTGTTACGCGGCACCGCCCGCTGGATTGGCTGCGATCTACTGCTGCTGATCAGCGCTAATAGCTTGCATACCCGAGATCTGAAGGTCCGAGCTGTCGGATGGCTCGGCAGCTTCAAGCGCGGTTCCAGAAAGCAGGGTCGCCGCGAGAAAACACCCGACAACAGCCAATCCAGCCAGGGAAACTCCGATGCGGAACCCCGATTGTGACTGGACCTGTAATGCTGACTTTACGAACATGATCCCACCCCTCTTGAACCCGTGCCTGTCTGCGTAGCGTGTGCTTAAAGGCTGCTCGCCCAAAACTCGAGTAAATGATTGTAAATCCTACATCATTACCGCATGCAGGCCGACGAATGAGCGACTAAATCTCGACGGGCAAAAAGTTGCCCGCGCATGCAGACAGCATAGCGGCGATCTCTTCCCGATCCGCCACATTGATCTGTTCGGGGAGTGGCTGCATCTTCGCCTCGGGCGGGAACGTGCCGTAGCCTGCAAACAGGCAGTGCCAGCTGGCGGAAGAATACGCCTGTATCGAATAATTCTGCTGGTTAGCCGCAGCAATATCCTGATGCGTGAACCACGCGGTTGTCATGGCCTTGAGCCCACCTGAAAGGTTTTGGTTGGCGGCATTGTCCAGCCAGTATTGCGTGTCACTGCGCTGGTTGAAGCGGTAATGCGCCACAATGTAATCGCGGATCCCATCGTACCGCTTGCCGATATTGCTGTTGAAATCAGCGCGGTGTTTGGACGTAAACCCACCCGCCTCAAATGCCTCGGCAAATTCCAGCGCGGTGGCGATGACGATATGGAGGGCGGTCGCTTCCAACGGCTCGACGAAGCCCTGCGCGAGCCCTGCAGCGAGACAATTGCCGCGCCAGCTCTCGGCCATCCGTCCGACTTTCATCTTCAGGAAGCGCGGTTCTGCGTCGCCATCCTGCAGCCCGACCGATGCGAGCAATTCTGCCGCCGCATCTTCATCCGAGATGTATTTGGACGAATAGACATAGCCGTTCCCGGTGCGGCTGGTGAGTGGGATGTGCCAACGCCAACCTGCCTTCATCGCGATAGCTTCGGTCTGCGGCTTGAACTCATTCACCTTGTCCGTGGGCACGACCACCGCGCGGTCGTTGAACAGGTTTTCGCCAAAGGATGTGAATTTGCCGCCAAGCGCATCGCCTGCGATCATCGCCCGGAAACCCGAGCAATCGACGAACAGGTCGCCTTCGATGCGCTCACCGCCTTCGCAAAGTAGCGCGGCAACTTCAGTCTCGCTTGAAAGCTCTACCTTTTCGACCTTGAGCGACCGATGATCGACACCCCGCGCGACAGCCCAATCGCGCAGGAATGCGCCCAGTTTGAACGCGTCGAAGTGGTAGCCATAGCTTGGCGCAAAGGGGAAATTCGCCTCCGCCTTTGCGCCTAGCCCAGCATCGGCCAGCTTTGTCGCAAGGAACCAGTCGTCAGGATGCGCAGGCACCTTGAACCCCCGGCGCGCCAGCATGCAATTGTGCGTGAATGCAGGTTCGGTATGCAGATCAACTGGCCCGGGGAACGGGTGGAAGTAACTCTCGAAGCCCGGCCTTTCACTCCAACCGGTGAACCGGATGCCGAGCTTGTAGGTAGCGTCGCAGGCCGCCATCCACTCCGCCTCGGCAATGCCGAGATGATCGAACATCGCCTTGAGCTGCGGTGTTGAGCCTTCGCCCACGCCGATAATGCCGATTTCCGGACTTTCGACGACAGTGACATTGCCGCCGCGATCACCCCAGCGGTGGTGCAACAGGCAAGCGGTAATCCACCCGGCGCTGCCTCCGCCGAGAACGACTATGTGTGGAGGCGCGTTCTCGCTCACTCGCCGCTAAGTGCAATCTCGATGGCGAAGCCTCCGGCGCGTGCCATGTGCACGTCCAGCGTGTCGCCTTGCCGCACTGTGACTTCGCGTACGTTCATCGCGTGGCGATCCTCTCCCATACCGTCTGCCCCTTCGCCATCCTCCCAGATGGTGGCGACATATTCGGTATCTGCATGGAGGAAGTCCAGCGTGATCGTCACGTCGCGCGGCTGTTCATCGGTGACGCCGCCCACAAACCACGTTTCGCCTTCGCGCACCTGGCGAGCGATCACAGCATATTCTCCCACCGCTCCGTCAAGCAGCAGACTCTCGTACCAGTCGACGCCAACGCGTTGCACAAAGTCGAGCGCCTGCGGGTAGGCGACGATGTTCTCCGGCAGATCGGCAACCATCTGGATGGGCGAGTAAATCGCGATGTAGAACGCCAGCTGGCGCGCAAGCGTGCTGGGAATATCCGGCTGAGTCGCACCGCGCCCTTCGAGCGAGAATACGCCGGAGGTGTAATCCATCGGGCCAGACAGCATGCGGGTGAAGATCAGCTCTGGCACGTGGCCCGGATCGTTCTTCGGCACAGCCCATGCATCATATTCCGCACCACGCGCACCTTCACGGCTCACCCAATTCGGATAGGTGCGGCGGAGGCCGGTATCCTTCACCGGCTCGTGCGGGTTGACAGCGATGCGATGCTCGGCCGCTTCCTGCACCACGCGCAGGTGATGGTTCACCTGTTCCTGCCCATCATGCCACACGAAGGTCTCTCCACCTTCACCATCGGGCGCGATAATACCGCCAGCATCGGCCACATAGCCGCTCTTCACGGCATCGATGCCGAGCCGCTCGTAGAACGCCATCGCATCTTCCAGCTGGCGCTCATAGACGTCGATATTGCCGCCCGTTTCGTGGTGACCAATGATCCGCACGCCTCGCTCGCGGGCATATTCGGCAAGGAATTCAATGTCGAAATCGGGATAGGCCTCGGTAAAACTGTAGTCGCGGCCATTGCCGAACCAGTTGCCGTCCCAGCCGATGTTCCACCCTTCGATCAGCACACCGCGGAAGCCATGCTCGGCAGCAAAATCAATATGGCGCATGGCGTTTTCGGTGGTCGCACCGTGGCGCTCACCGCTTGCCCAGCTGCTTTCATCGAGGTGCATTTCCCACCAGATGCCGATGTAGGTGTGCGGCTCGAACCAGCTCACATCACCGAGGACATTGGGCTCGTTCAGATTGAGGATCATGCTGCTTTCGAACAGTCCAGCGGGCCCGTCAGCGATCTGGATCGTGCGCCACGGCGTGTGGAACGCGCCTTCGCGAATGACCTTGGGGCCGCGCGGACTTGGCGCGAGCTGGGCACGAAAACGCGTACCTTCCATCCGACGCAACCACATGCCCGAATAGTCGACCAGCGCCGCTTCATGGAACGACACATGCGTCCCGTTTTCCAGCACCATCGTAACTGGCGTATGCACGGTTGAGAGCGCGCTGATCGGCGTGCGTTCGTAGAGATATTCGTAGCGGTTCCAGTCGCCTGCGGGGATCGACCATGCCTCACCATCGCTGGCCACGCGGAATTCGGTCAGCTCTTCGGCAATATTGGCCACCGGCAGGCTTTCCTGCTCGGGAAACTCGATGCGGAAGCCGATGCCATCGTCGAACACGCGCATGCGCACGGTCATCATCCGCGCTTCGTCATCGTTCTGGCGGTAGGTAACCGCCAGCTCATTGTGGTGATCAACCACGAAGCGGCGCTCCCCCCAGGGCTGTTCCCATGTTGTGTTGGTGCCGCTTTCGACTTCGGAAACAACTTCAAACCCGCGCCGCATGGGGTTGGCGTCAGTGAAGTTGAAGCCGATGGTCGACTCATTGATCACCGGCTCTCGATCGAAAGTGACCGAGTAGATCGGTGTGCCTTCGCCATTGGCATCAAGCGTGGCGACGATCCGGCCATCGGGTGACGACACCTCTCCGGCAAACGCAGCCGCTGGAATCAGAAGTGCAAGAAGCGAAAGAGCAAAGCGAAGAAGAGTCATACCTGCACCAATAGAGCTGCGAATGGGGGAAGTTTGGTAACGGTCGCGCCGTTCACTGCAGAAATCGTCGCGCCCGCTGCCTCGGCGGCTGCAAGATCGATGGACGCAGAGCCGAGGTTGAAGAATCCGCGTACGGTTTCTCCTTCAGCTTGCCGTTCAAGAATAAGCATGTCGCCCCGCACTTCGCAGGCCGTCACCGCGCCGTGGTGCAGTGCCGGATAGGCTTTGCGTAGAGCAAGCATCTCACGCGTGTGGTGAAGCAGCGAGCTCGCATCGGCTCGTTGCGCCTCGACCGAACGCGCACGGTTTTCTTCGCCCAGCGGCAGCCACGGGCGATCTGAGCCAAAACCCCCGCAGGTACAGTCTTCCCAAGGCATGGGCGTGCGCGCGCCATCGCGGCTGAGCGTCAGCGGCCAGTTGGCGATCGCTTCGGGGTCGTGCAGCTGGTCAAACGGGATGTCGACTTGCGTGAGCCCCAATTCCTCACCCTGATAAAGGATCACGTTGCCGCGCAGGCACGCGAGCAAGGTCACCTTCATACGGGCGAAAGCAGCACGTTCGTCGGGCTTGCACCAACGGCTGAGAGCACGCGGGGCGTCGTGATTTTCGAACGCCCAGCTCGGCCAGCCAAGACCCGGCTCATCCGGCCATTGCTTCAACGCTCGACAAACCAGACTCGGCGTCAGCTTGTCGGCATAGAGAAAATCGAAGCTGTAGGCGGAATTGAGGTGACTCTCACCCTCGGTGAATGCCTTCATCTCGGCATCTGCATCATCACCGCCCACTTCGGCGACCGTAAAGATACTATCGTACTCGTCGGTCAGCGCCCGAATCCGCTCGACAAAAGCAGGAATGTCGGGATGCGACTGGTTGTACATCCGCAGCTGGAAATCGAACGGGCGCGTGCGCTGGCGATCGGTTGCCGGGGCGGGCGGATTGTCGCGCAACTGCTGGTCATGCATCGCGAAATTGAGCGCATCAATGCGGAAACCATCAACTCCGCGATCGAGCCAGAACCGCATCACATCCAGCGCGGCATCCTGCACTTCCCTATTGTGCATGTTCAGCTGGGGCTGGCTGCTGAGGAAGTTGTGCAAGTAGTATTGCCGCCGCCGTGCGTCCCACGTCCAGGCAGGGCCGCCAAAAACGCTCTGCCAGTTGGTCGGCGGTGTGCCATCGGGGTTGGGATCAACCCAAACGTACCAGTCTGCCCTGGGGTTGTCCCGGCTCGACCGGCTTTCAGCAAACCACGCGTGCTCGTCCGAGCTGTGCGAATAGACCTGATCGATCAGGACCTTCAGGCCTAGCTCGTGCGCACGAGCAACCAACGCATCGAAGTCCGCAAGCTTGCCAAAGATTGGATCGACATCGCGGTAATCCGCCACGTCATACCCGAAATCCTTCATCGGACTTGTAAAGAACGGGCTGATCCAGATCGCATCGACACCCAGATCGGCAACGTAGTCCAGCCGCGAGGTAATCCCCGGCAAATCGCCGATGCCATCGCCATTGGAATCCATGAAGCTGCGCGGATAGATCTGGTAGATCGCCGCGCCTTTCCACCAAGGCAAAGAGTCGCCGCCTCGGCTCATTCGGCGCTCTCGCTTACCCGGCACAGCGCCCAGCCGAAAGCAGGCAGTGTGAAGGATGCGCTCCCCGGCGCGGACACCGCAGACGGGCACGATCCGGCCAGCGTCTCAAATTCGCGCGCGCGATAATTGACCCAGATATTGGTTGATCGCTCCGCACCAGTCGTATTGAAGACGGCGAGGTATTCAGTGCCATCATCTGGATCGAAGCGCGCGGCGGCAAAGATGCCGGGTTCCTGCTCGTAATGACGGATCTGCTGGCGACCACGCGTGAGCGCGGGATGCGCACGGCGGATCGCGGAGAACTCGGCAATCAAGCGATAGAGAGGATGCTCGACATCGAAATTGCTGTCCGCTGTCGTCGCGTCAGTGCCGATCAGCACGTTGTCATTGTATTCGTCGGTCAGGCTCGGGAACATGCTCTCGCGAGCACGCTGGTCGTTGCCATCGCCGACGAAGCCCTGCTCGTCACCGTAGTAGATCACCGGCGAGCCACGCAGACTCAACATCATGGCATGGCCGAGCATGACGCGCTGAAGCAGCTCTTCCTGCGAGATGCCGGGAATGTCCTCGCGGATCAGGGTGGAGAAGCGCCCCATGTCATGATTGCCGAGGAATGTCGGCAGGCCGAGAGCAGCCTCTTCACCGCCCTCGTACAGTACGTCACCATCGAACATGTGAGCGAGCACAACGGTGCCCTGCCCACGCCCAAGGATCTCACGCATCGAAGCTTGGAAGGCGAAGTCGAGCACGGCAGGAAGACCATCACGCCGCGTGTACTCAGCGATATAGCCGTTCTCGGGGATGTCCTTGTAGACCTCGCCGAACATGTGGAAGTTGAAGATGCCGACGCTGTTTGCGCAATCGCGCATGGCGGGCACGAATTCCTGCCAGAAACCAGGATCGACATGGCGTGCGGTATCGATGCGGAAGCCATCGACGCGCGTCTCGGTGATCCAGTCGCAGAAGATCTCGATCATGCCTTCGCGCACACGCGGATGCTCGGTGAACAGGTCATCCAGACCAGCAAAATCACCAAAGCGGCTGTCTTCGCCCGTGAAGGAGCTGTTGCCGCGATTGTGGTAGTAGATGGGATCGTTGAGCCAGGCTGGCACCTTCACGTCGCGCTCTGCCTCGGGCACCACCGGGATGTAGGCATAGTCGGGATCGGTCAGGCGGGCGAAGTTTTCCTCGCTCGAATCCTCGTGTCCCATAAAGCCTTCATTGATCGGCTCTCCATCCGCGCCGCCACGTGTTGAATAGGGGTAATCGCCCATGGTGCGGTATTCGAAATTGGTCTCGTCACCGTCTTCATAGGTAATCACGTCGGCAGTGTGATTGGTGATGATGTCCATGTAGACCTTCATCCCGCGATCATGCGCGGCATCGACGAATGCGACGAATTCCTCTCGCGTACCGAAATGTCCGTCCGGTCTGGTAAAATCGGTGACCCAGTATCCGTGATAGCCTGCGCTCTCATCTCCGGGAGGGCCCTGCACAGGCTTGTTCTGGAAGATCGGAGCAAACCAGATCGCGGTGACGCCCATCCCTTCGAGATAGTCGAGACGACTGGTCAGGCCCGCCAGATCACCGCCCTGGAAGAAACCGCGCGAGGTCGGATCGAAGCCGGTGGCAAGGCGATCACCAGTGAAATCACCGGTGTCATTGGACGTATCGCCATTCTCGAAGCGGTCGGGCAATACGAAGTAGACGATCTCTTCACTTGGCAGTCGGTCAAGGTAGTCGCCGCCCTCTGCAGTGTCAGACGCAGTCGAGCATCCCGAAAGTACGGTGGCAGCAAGCGCCGTGGCAAGGATGCCCTTGGTAGCGTGGCGAAGAGTCATGCGGGTACCTCCGTGCGCGGGGCTGCCCCGCTGACATAGCTTTGCAGAAAGTCGAGATGCCGGGGCATCGGTTTGACTTGCTCGATCAGAGCAAGCTCGGTCTCGTCCAGCATCGCGCGCAGATCTGCTTCCGGCAGCGCGTCTGCGATGGGGTTGTATCCCTCCGCCCTGACGCCCTGTCCGGCCAGCACCTGGAACCAACCCACTTCGGTGAACAGTTCTTCATGCTCGCGGTGGATGAAGCCACTGGCCTTCCACTGTTCGAGTTTGGCGGTCAGCGTCCCGGGCAACTCCATTGTACGGACATGATCCCAGAACGGCTCACCCTCGCGCTCGTTCGCGGTGTAATGCAGGACGAGGAAATCGCGGATCCGCTCCCATTCGAAATCAACCTGCGCGTTGAACCAGTCGATGGTTGCCTGTTCGCCGCGTCCGTTTGGCAGGACCGCCATAAACCGGCTGATCGCGCTCTGGATCAGATGAATACTGGTGGACTCCATCGGCTCCATGAAGCCGGCGGCAAGGCCCACAGCCAGGCAATTGTTCTTCCAGTGCACGCGACGCTTGCCTGTAGTGAAATGTATCGGGCGCGGATCAGCCAGCGGCTTTCCATCAAGGTTGGCGAGAAGCGTTTCACTTGCTTCATCGTCGGACAGATAATCGCTGCAGTACACCAGACCGTTGCCGATACGATGCTGCAAGGGGATGCGCCATTGCCACCCGGCCTTGCGGGCAATTGCCCTGGTGTAGGGCGTGAAGTCACCCCCGCCCTCACAAGGAACCGCCATTGCGCGATTGCACGGCAGGTAGCGGCTCCAATCGTCGAACCCGACGCCAAGTGCGCCATCGATCAACAGGGCGCGAAAACCGGTGCAATCGATGAAGAAGCTACCCTGGATGTCCTCGCCGCTTTCTAGCGTCAGAGCAGTGATATCTCCGCTTTCGCTATCCTGCACAACGTCCGCGATCTTGCCCTCGATACGGGTGACACCGCGCGCCTCGGCGAACTTGCGCAGATAGGCCGCGTAGAGTCCTGCATCGAAATGATAGGCATAGGGCATTTCGCGACCCTGTGCGGTCTTGCCCCGGTGCATCCGCATGGTGCGCGCTGCCAATTCATTAAGTGAAAAGCGCTGTAGCGGCTTGGCAAAACCAGCCTCTTTGGCGCGAAGCCAGTAATGGTGGAACGGCAGCAGTCCAAGCGGGCGTCCAATATCGCCGAAGGCGTGCATGTAGGCCTCGCCCTCGCGCCGCCAGCCGTCGAATTCGATACCCAGTTTGAAGCTGCCGCGCGTCTCGCGCAGGAATTCGGCCTCATCAAGTCCGAGAGCGCTATTGAAAAGGTGGATCTGCGGGATCGTCGCTTCGCCGACACCGACTGTGCCTATGGCATCGCTTTCGACCAGAGTGATGGCAGTGCCCGGAGGTGCGAAGCGCGAGATCGCGGCTGCACACATCCATCCGGCAGTGCCTCCGCCGGCGATTACAAATTGGGTTGCTGCCTCTTCGGTCATAGCGCTGCCTCTGTGTCAAAGCCCGATGTAGCGGGCCCTCCTATCACGTCTCGCACGGAGATGTGTCGACACAAACAGTCCGGCGGGGGCAAAGGGAGGTGCGCCCCCACCGGCTGAGGTTACGATCAGAAGCGGTAAGACACACCGATCAGGTATGTACGACCGTACTCTTCATAATCGATGATCTGTGCTTCATCACCATTCTGGAAGGAGATGAACGGCTCGTCGGTCAGGTTGAGCGCCTGCAACGTGAACGCAAGGCCATCCAGCGCACCGCCCTCGAAGCGATAGCCGATCTGGGCATCGAAAATCGATTCCGGATAGGTCTCGCGGAAGGTGCGGCTGGCCGAGATACCGATGAATTCTGCAAGGAATTCCGTACGGTAACGGTGGCTGACGCGTGCTTCAAAACCGCCGCTTTCGAAGAATGCCGTGGAATTGACCACGAATTCCGAAAGACCCGGTACATCGACGTTGAACGAGTTGCCGCCTGGAGGCGAAACGGTCAGTTCGCTATCGGTGTAGGAAACACTCGTCTGGATGCCGAAGCCTTCCAGCGCATCCGAGAATACACCGAACGGCAGGGCAAGGCTGGCCTCGATACCGAAGATGTGGCCTTCGGCACCGTTGTCCGGACCCGATGCGAAACCGAGGGTCTGCTGGCCGCTTTGGTTGAATGCATCGAGCTGCGCACCACTGAGCGAAGGCACAAGGTACGAATAATCGCGCAACACCGAAGCGTTCGGGTTCACGAAATCGCTGAGCCATTTGTAGTACGTCGCCAGCGCGATGTAACCTTGCGTTCCGGCAAAGTAGTGCTCGGCTGAAAGGTCGATGCTGTCGGCAACGTACGGGCGCAGCTGCGGATTACCGCCGCCGCCGCTGAAGATCGATTCCAGCGGACCCTGTGGCAGGTTCGAGATCGAAGCGTTCGAAGATGCATTGAGCTGGTCCATACGCGGACGGGTCAGCGTACGGGCCGCACCAAGGCGCACGACAGTGTCGGGACCGACTTCAAAGTTGAAGGTAGCACTCGGCAGGACGTGTAGATACTCGTCACCCGACGTGACAGGGATCAGCGTCGCGCCAACACCGCCCGGCGAGTCAAAGCCCGACGATTCCTGCTCGGTGTAAACAAACTGCAAGCCGACATTACCCGTCATGGGCGCGCCAAACAGTTCGGTGTCGAGGTCGAAGCGCGCATAGGCAGTGTAGACGTCCTCGGTCACTTCCCAGTCACCCGGGAAAGGCAGGCTGGAACTTTGCACATCGGTAAGCACATAGGTGCCATCGTTGAGCAGGACGAACGGATCGTATGTCACCTGCGGACCGAAACCGAGGAATGACAACGCCGCAGTCGGATCAAGCAGCGCACTTGTCGGGATCGGCGTACGGGTAACCGCACCGTCAGCAGCGATGACCGAAGGTCCGCCTGACAAGCTGATGAAGTTCTGCGTAATGTCACGCGCCTTCGTGCGGTGATCATAGTTGAAACCGATAACGGCTGCTTCCAGCGCATCGAAACGGTCAGCTATGAAGCTCGCCTCTGCACGCGCGCTCCAAAGCTCATCTTCCGTTTCGGTGTCGTTGATGAAGCCGGCCTGTACGATACCGCCAGCACCCCAACCACGCGGATCGGTCAGCTGGATCAGGTTCGTATCCGAGTAATCGATCGTGTTGCTGAAGTTGAACGGGAAGGTACCGCCCTGGCGGGTGTAGGTCACGGTATCCGAAGGTGCCGTCGCATCCGCCGCATAGCTGAGGCCCGAATAGCTCTCGATCTGCTGTAGACGACGGTCGCTACGCGAATAGGAAACGTCAGCCATGAGGATCATGGCGTCGTTTTCATATGTCGTGTTCCAGCCGATGGCGAAGGTTTCGGTGTCCTTGCGATCGTAATCGTTACGAACAACCGGCTGCACACCGGAGAACGTCACGCTCTCAGGAAAATCGCCGCCGCTTGTGTCGGTGATTGTTGTGCCCGCACCCCAGCCTGGATTGAGCGGGAATTCGATACCGCGCTGCGGAATGCGCTCGCGATAATCGGCGTAGAAAACGTCAATGGTGGTGTTCCAGTTGAGGCTCGGCTCCCATTCCAGCGTGCCGAACAGGCCAAGACGGTCGAGATCGACCGAACGGGCGAACGGCTTCATGCCGCCGAGCACCATCTGGCCCGAATCGTCGGGGTAACCCCAGGCGTTGAAGCGCTGCACCTGGCTCGGGCTCGACTGATAGGCCGCACCAACAGCGATACCCAGCGTATCGTTGGCGAACTGGTCGACATAGGTTGCGGTACCGCGATAGCCGTAGCCATCGATGTCAGGGTTGAGCGAACCGTCTTCGTTGAATTCGTAGCGCGCGCTCAACGAGAGAACACGCTCACCGGCATCGAGCGGACGGATCGTACGGAGATCAACAGTACCGGCGAGGCCCTGGCCGATCAGGCCGGCATAGGGCGTCTTGTAAACCACACCGCTGTTGATCAGCTCCGCAGGATACTGATCGTACTCAACCGCGCGATTATCACCCGAAGAAACCAGCTGACGACCGTTAAGCAGCGAGGTGGAATAGTCCGGGCCAAGGCCGCGGATCGAAAGGCTCTGCGCGCGACCGTCAATACGCTGAACCGCAAGACCGGGCAGACGGCCAAGCGTTTCTGCGATCGAGATATCAGGCAACTTGCCGATGTCTTCCGCAGAGAACGCTTCAACGATGGCAGTATTGTTGCGCTTCTCGCCAATCGCGCTCTCCAGCGCTTGAATGTAGCCGGTAACGATGATCGTATCACCGGCGTTTTCATCAGTGGATTGCTCCTCCTGATCGGCGTCCTGTGCCATCGCGACGCCTGGAAGCGTCAGCGTGGCGATTGCAAATGCGGTGGTACTGGCACCAGCGCGCAGCGTATTACGAATGTTCATGCATTCCCCCGGATAATAAGCCGGGAGACCTTTGCGCTCCGCCCGGCAATTCCTGCTCCAAAAACTCGCGGGTATCAGGGTCTATTCGCCCTACCTCACGTGACAGTCACTTACGGCCCGTATGGCGCAAGAAGATAGACAGCATACGTATACGCAATCATATGCATGGCGCGCTGTGTGACGGATTTGCCGCAGCGAATATATGGAAAATCAGCCCTTTAGAAAAAGGTTGAGGGTCAGGCGTCCGCTTCCCGGATCGGCATCGGGCGCAAAGTCTTCAGCCATTGCGGCACAGTGCAAGGTGTTCCCGCGGTAGATGACCATCCGGTTGGCGACGCCATCGATCTTGTGCGTTTGCGCAAATAGCGGAGAGTCCTTGCCGATATAGCTGGCGGACGGAATCCCGTGCTCTGCCGTCGCCGCTTCCAGTGCCTGTACATAGGTATCGAACCGCTCCTCGTTCACGCTCTCGAACCCTGTGACGCGCTGACGGTAAAAGGCGGTCCCGCCATTACTGTCATCAGAGAGATAGAGCAGAATCGCGATCCGCTCCGCCTCGGTTCCGTCAAAATGCGGCAATCGCTGGATCGGCGCGAGATCGGCCGGCGATTTGGTGACGAGGCTCAGGTAGCATTCGAAATACTCCGGCCTGCTCGGCAAATCGAACACATCCCGCATTGCCCCCAGCAAAGGCGCGACCAGCGGCATGGCGATCTTTTCCGAAACAGCCGCGCGAATGCCCGGATAGAACGGCCCGATTGGCTTGTAGCGATGCCTGGCCGCGATTTCGCGCACCAGACCGAGGTCGTCCAGCGCACCCTCTGCACAGATCAATGGTTGCCGTTCCTCGCCAAAGTGCGAGCTTACGATTTGCGCTTGTCCGGAGAGTTTGAGCGGCGAAGTCATAAGCGGTTGATCGTGTTTCTCACACTACGCCACATGCAGAGCTTCATTCCGGTTTGCAAATATGGGGGGGCACTCGTAACATCAGCCCCGGTGCAGACGGAGATGGCGCCGCAGGAGGTTCGATGGGACGCGCTCCAACTGGCAGACCAACCAGTTTCGACATTGCATATCTGGCAGGCGTATCGCAGCCCACCGTCAGCCGTGCATTGCGCGGCGACAAGTCGGTAAGCGAGAAGACGCGCGCACGGATCAAGGAAATCGCCCGCGATCTCAACTATACCGTCGACAAGAATGCTTCCTCGCTGCGCTCGCAGCGATCCAACACCATCGCGCTGCTCTTTTTCGAGGATCCGACACCGGACGAGAGCATGATCAATCCGTTCTTCCTCGCCATGCTTGGATCGATCACCCGCGCCTGCGCCAACCGCGGGCTCGACCTGCTGATTTCATTCCAGCGGATGGAAGATGACTGGCACGTGCAGTATCAGGACAGCCATCGCGCAGACGGGCTGATCCTGCTCGGTTACGGCGATTTCACACTCTATCAAGAGCGGCTCGACCAGCTCGAAAGCCAAGGCACCCATTTCGCGCGCTGGGGTTCGGTATCCAGCGATATGCTCGGCACCACTGTCGGCTCCGACAACTTTGATGCTGGCAAGCAGGTTGGTGAGCACCTTTTGTCCAAGGGATGCCGCAATATCGCATTCCTCGGTCATGCTGACGAACATTATCCCGAGTTCGAAAGCCGGTATCAGGGACTCTATGCCGCGATGGTGCAAGTGGGGATCGAGCCCGATCCGGATTTGCAGTTCGACGCCATCACCACAGAAGAAGCCGGCTACGCCGCAGCGAAGGAACTGATTGCAACGGGGAAGGCCTTTGACGGCATTTTCGCGGCGAGTGACCTGATCGCGATCGGTGCCATGCGCGCGCTGGCAGAGGCCGGCCGTAAGGTGCCCGATGATGTCGCGGTGGTCGGCTTTGACGATATTCCCGCCGCCAGCCTCGCCAATCCCCCACTCACCACCGTAATGCAGGATATCAAGGGTGCAGGAGAGCGCCTGGTGGAAACGCTGCTGGCCGAGGTGAAAGGGCAGGACAAGCCCGACAACCGCCTTCCCGCACGCCTAATCAAGCGCGCAAGCACGGGCGACTAAGCCGCTCAGCACATTCGTATACGTATTGTCGCGCGGCACCATCCGTGCCAGCCAGCAATGATGGAGCAGGATGGGAAAGAACCATCCGCCCAAGGGGAAATCGGGAAGAGGGTTCTTACCAATGGCATCGGTTCAAGGCGTCACGCCTGCTTCAAAGCCTCACATGAGCTGGGCAGGCCTCGCCAATATCAGTTTCGGCTTCTTCGGCATCCAGATTGGCTTCGTCCTGCAGAACGGCAATATGAGCCGCATCTTCCAGACGCTGGGCGCCAGCATGGACGACCTGCCGATCCTGTGGGTTGCCGCACCGCTTACGGGCCTGATCGTGCAACCGATCATCGGCCACCTCTCTGACAAGACATGGAACCGCTTTGGCCGCCGCCGGCCCTACTTCATGGCAGGCGCGTTGCTTGCTGCGCTTTCGCTTTTCCTGATGCCGCTTGCCCCCGATATGGCCCCCTACATCTACCCCCTGCTGTTTGCAGCCGCGCTGCTGTGGATCCTCGATGCGAGCCTCAATATCGCGATGGAACCGTTCCGTGCCTTTGTCGGGGACATGCTCGACAAGACACAGCATGCTACAGGGTACGCCGTGCAAACCGCCTTTATCGGCGCGGGCGCAGTTGTCGCGGCAATCTTCCCTTACCTTCTCGGTGAACTTG
Source organism: Aurantiacibacter sp. D1-12 (assembly GCF_028858515.1). Lineage (GTDB taxonomy): Bacteria > Pseudomonadota > Alphaproteobacteria > Sphingomonadales > Sphingomonadaceae > Alteraurantiacibacter. The sequence goes on along the minus strand of NZ_JAPJZJ010000003.1, from coordinate 315,403 downwards.
GCGTTTCCAACGTCGCGGCAGAGGGCCAGTTGCCCGACACAGTGAAATGGAGCTTCTGGGCCGGCGGAGTTGCGCTGTTCTGCGCCATTGCCTGGACCGTTTTGACGACGAAAGAATACTCGCCCGAGGAAATGGCCGCTTTCGAGGCGGACCGGAAAGTTGAGGAAAGCGCAGGTGTCACCGCACTTGCTGCAAAAGGATATTCGGGACCGGTCATGTGGCTGGCGCTTGGCGCGATTGTCGCGCTGATCGTCGCGCCGTTGGGGCTGGAGAAAGAGATCTACTTGCTGGGCGGGCTGCTCGCGACCTACGGCGTACTCTCGGCCATTGGCATTTCCATGGCCAAGCAGGGCAAGGCTGCCAACATGCTTTCCAGCATTGTCGGCGATTTCTCGGGCATGCCCGATACGATGAAGCGGCTCGCGCTGGTGCAGTTCTTCAGCTGGTCTGCACTTTTCATCATGTGGATCTATTCCGGACCCATCGTTTCCCAGTACTTTTTCGGCAGTGCCGATCCGACCACCGAAGCCTACAACGAAGGCGCGAACTGGTGGAACCTGATCTACACCGTCCAGAACGGTGTTGCCGCCGTGGCTGCACTTGCTCTTCTTCCCGCGCTCAGCCGCAAGTTCGGCAAGGCCCGTACGCACATGACATGCCTGTTGCTGGGCGCGCTCGGCTTCCTCGGCTTCTTTGTACTGCGTGATCCTGACCTGCTGATCGTATGCGAGATCCTGAAAGGCATTGCCTGGGCATCGATCCTCGCCATGCCATACGCCATCCTGGCCAGCAGCCTGCCGCAGAAGAAACTCGGCATTTATATGGGGCTGTTCAACGTGTTCATCGTTGTTCCGCAGCTGCTGGTTGCTACCGTGATGGGCAGTGTGATGAATGCCCTGTTCCCCGGAGATCCGATCTGGACAATGCTCTTCGCCGCTGCGAGTTGGACCCTTGCGGCGCTGGCCATGCTCCGCGTGACAGTGCCTGGAGAAAATGCATGACGAAGCTTGCCCATTCCCTTCTCGCCCTCGCGCCGCTCGCGCTTGGCGCATGCAATGCGGAGGCCGACACTGCCGCCAACGATCCATGGACACCGCAGCAATTCGTCCAGATCGAAAATCCGGAGTGGAGCCGCGATGCGGTTCTCTACCAGATCAATACGCGGCATTTCACGCCCGAGGGTACTTTCGCCGCAGCCGAGGAACAGCTTCCACGCCTGCGTGAAATGGGCGTCGATATCCTGTGGCTTATGCCGATCCATCCGATTGGCGAAGTGAACCGCAAGGGGACCCTAGGCAGCCCCTATTCGGTACAGGACTATTACGCGGTCAATCCCGAATTCGGCACCGAGGAAGACTTCCGGAGCTTTGTCGATGCCGCACACGAACAAGGCTTCAAGGTCATCCTCGACCTCGTTGCCAACCACACTGCTTGGGACAATGCGCTCGCGACCGAACATCCCGAATGGTACGAAAAGACCTGGGACGGCAACTTCCGCCCCACCCCGTGGTGGGACTGGTCCGACATCATCGATCTCGACTGGTCACAGCCCGGCGTACGTGAACATGTTGGGCTGGCAATGGAGTATTGGGTGCGCGACTTCGAAGTCGACGGGTTCCGCGCCGACGTAGCGGGATACGTACCGGTCGACTTCTGGGAAACAATGCGCCGTCGGCTCGACGCGATACGCCCCGTCTTCATGCTCGGCGAAGTACAGGAAACCGCCTTCCACCGCGCCAGTTTTGACGCGACCTATGCATGGGACTGGCACCACACAAGCAAGGACATTGCGCAGGGTCGTGGCAATGCCACCAGCCTGTTTGGCTACTATGCCGAGAACGAGAGTCTGTGGCCGCGCGAAGCCATGCGCATGACCTATATCGAGAACCACGATAGCAATGCGTGGGAAGGCACGATCTACGAGAACTATGGCGATGCGCTGGAAGCCATGACCGCACTGAGCTTTACTGGTGAAGGCTTGCCGCTGATCCACAACGGCCAGGAAGCCTGCAACGCCAAGCGGCTGGAGTTTTTCGAGCGCGATCCGATAGACTGGAGCCAGGGTGAGGATTGTGAATACGGCGAGTTGCTGCGGCAGCTGATCGCCTTCCGCACGAACAATCCGGCGCTGCATAACGGGCGCTGGGGTGCGCGCATGCAGCAAGTGGTGACCGACAACCCTGAACAATTGTTCGCGTGGGTCCGCCAGCAGGATGGCAACAAAGTGCTGGGAATGTTCAACTTCTCTGATCAGCCTGCCGAAGCCACGCTGGCTGATGGACTGGCGGCAGGGTCCTATCGCGAATTTCGCGGTGCCGACGATGTCATCTTCACCGAAGGCGATACCGTGCAACTGGCCCCGTGGGGTTTCCGCTTGTTTTCCAGACGGGAAGAATAGGTCACAGCGCCAGCGTTAGATCCGGATAGGGATCTTCGCGACCCAGCCGCAGCGCAAGGCGCTTCTTCAGCCGCATATGGATGATCGCCAGCGACGGGATCACCAGCATGAGCAGCGCGGTGCCCACCAATACGCCGAAACCAAGGCTGGCGGACATGGGGATTAGGAACTGTGCCTGGAGACTTGTTTCGAAAGTAATCGGAGCAACGCCAAGGAAGGTAGTGACAGCGGTTAGAAAGATCGGGCGGAAGCGCGACTTGCTGGCAGCAATCATTGCCTCTTCCGGCGGCATGCCCTGCTCAAGATTTTCATTGAGAAAGTCGATCAGGACCAGCGCGCCATTGATGATCACGCCTGATAGCGCGACGATCCCGAACATCGAAAGGATGCCAAGCGGAATGCCGAGCAGCAGGTGCCCGAGCAGCGCGCCGACGAAACCGAACGGGATCGCCGCCATAATGATCATCGGCTGGGTGTAGCTTTTGAACGGGATCGCCAGCAGTGCGTAGATCACGATAAGCGCAAGGCCGAACGCCGCACCGAGCGACCCGAAGCTTTCCTGCTGCTCTTCCTGCTCACCACCAAGCGAATAGCGCAGCTCCGGATAGTCCGCGAGAATTGATGGCATGATCTCCTGTTGGATCACCCGACTGGCTTCTTGCCCGGTGATCACTTCATCATCCACGTCGCCCGATATTGTCACGATGCGGCGCCCGTCCTCGCGGCGAATTTGCGAAGGCGCTTCGGTGAAACTGGCATCGGCAAGCGCGCCAACCGTCGAGAATCCACCCGGCACGCGAATACGGAAGTTTTCGATATCGGCGATGGAATCGCGCTCTTCCTCTGGCAGGCGTACATAGACGCGCACGTCTTCCCGCCCGCGTTGGACACGAACTGCCTCGGCCCCGAAGAATGCCGCGCGCACCTGCCCGGCGACATCCTGCAAGGTCACGCCGAGCGTGCGCGCTTCCGGCTTCAGTCGCAGCTCGATCTCGCGCATCCCGGCATCCTGATCGCTCTCTATATCGAAGACACCCGCAATGGTCTGGAGTTCGGCTACTACCCGGTCATTCACCTGATCGAGCACGGCATTATCCGGATGCGAAAGCCGCACGTTGACCGGGTCACCGACCGAAAGCAGCGAGGAATTGATCGAGAAGGATCGCGCTTCTGGCACCTCTCCCATTTCCTCGCGCCATGCCTGCTCAAGCTCAGCTGCCGAAATATCGCGCTCGCCCGACGGGACAAGTTCGATACGGGCTTCGGCGAGCGAAGGACGGAAAGTGGACTGCAACCCTGCTGGGCCGGTTTGGACCTGGACGAGGCCAACAGCGGTGTAAGTCGCATCGAGGAAAGGCGCCTCTGACGGATCGCCGTCATAGAAACGAGCAATCGCGCGATCACGGGCTTCCTCTGCCCGGTTGGCAATCTGTGTGGTTCGCTCGATCGTCGTACCTGCAGGCATCTCCAAAGATGCTGTAACGCGGTCCGCCTCGATATCGGGGAAGAACGAGACTTTGATAACCCCGCCCGGGATCATGGCAAAGAACACAATCAGAATTGCAAGACCGCCAGAAAGGACAAGGTAAGGCGTCTTGACGCAGACCTGCAATGCGCGATCGAGCGGACCTTCCACGAAGGCGTTCAGCCTGTCATCGACTTCTTTCTGCACCGTCTCGAAGAACTGCGTCACGCGGTGTTTCGCGGCCGTTCCCGCAGCCGGGAGATGCGACAAATGATAGGGCAGGACAAGCATGGCCTCGACCAGCGAAAGCGCCAGAACGGCAAGCACCACCAAGGGTACGTCTGCCAGGATCTTTCCGATCACGCCCCCTACGGCGAGCAATGGCGCAAAGGCGGTGATGGTCGTCAAAACGGCGAATATCACCGGTACCTTAACCCGTTGCGCACCGGCAATTGCTGCGCCCAGACCCGACCGCCCCCGTTCGCGTTCGGCGTAGATGTTTTCGCCGACCACAACGGCATCATCGACCACCAAGCCAAGCGCGAGAATGAACCCGAAAAGCGAGAACATGTTGATGCTTGAACCTGCCCATTCCAGCAGGAAAATCGCTCCGGTAAAGGTCGCCCCGATACCGATAGCTGTCCAGAACGCTAACCGCAGATCGAGGAAGAGCGTGAGGGCAACTAGCACCAGTAACAAGCCGATACCAGCATTCTTGAGCAGCAGGGACAAACGGTCTTCCAGCAAGACCGAAGTATCTTCCCAGACCGCATAGGACACACCTTCGGGAAAGCTGTGCTCCTCCAGCAACCCTTTTACCGCGCTGGCGACATCGAGCACACGCTCGTCACTGGTGCGGTAGACATCGACAAACGCTACCGGCTGTTCGTTGAACCGGGTGGTGAGATCGAAATCCTCGAATTCGTCACGGATGGTTGCGACATCGCCCAGCCGCAGCAAGGCTCCTTCACCAGAGCCGACCAGCACGATATCTTCGAAGTCCTGCTGACTGTAATTCTGTCCGACGGTACGCACGCGTACCTCTTCCGTCGCGGTATCGATGGAGCCTGCAGGGCTATCAAGGCTGCTCGCAGAAACGATGCGCGAAACATCGGTCAGTGACAGGTTGAGCGCTTCGAGCCGGTCTTGCGGAACGTCGGCATAGATCCGATAGTCGCGCACGCCGCTCGTTTCGACATAACTCACATCGTCGAGGCCCGCGATGGCATCTTCCAGACCATAAGCCGTTTCCTTTAGAGAACGCTCTCCGACATCGCCGAAGACCGCTACGCGCAAGACCACCTGGCGTGTAGTTAGCTCGCGAACTTCAGGTTCTTCGGCCTCGGCAGGGAAGGTGTCGATCTGGTCAACTTCGGACTTCACCTCGTCGAGTGCGTCCGAGACATCAACACCCAGTTCCAGCTCGACATTGACAGTGCCGGAGCCTTCATTGGCGACCGAATTGATTTCCTTGACGCCCTCGATAGCGGCGACAGCTTCCTCCACACGCTGGAGGATGGATTCCTCAACCTCCTGCGGCGTTGCGCCGGGATAAACAACGGTAACCGCAACCGTATCAAGGCTGCTTTCCGGGAAGACTTCCTGCACGATCCGCCCGAACGAAACCACGCCCGCCACGATCATGAAGAACATCAGCAGATTGGCCGCGACACCGTTCTTGGCCATGAAGGCGATGATGCCGCCACGGTCCCGCGCGCGCTCTTCCGACGTATTGCCGAAGCGGTCACGCGCTCCGTCCATTTCCTCCGGAGAGGTATCGGGAGGTGTGGTATCGCTCATTCGGCAGACTCGCCGGCAAGACGTACGTCCATTCCGTTCACCGGGGTGCCAAGGCTGGACGTTACCAGGTAGCCGCCTTCACCAAGGCTTGGCATCGTAACATAGGCCAAGTCATCGCTGCGCTGGATTACGCGCACGGGGAGTATCTGCAGCTTGCCATCGCGCACGACCCAAATCTCGTTCCCGGGCCGCAAAGCTTCCGCTGGAATGGCCGCATAACTATCAATCGACGCGCCGGTAATTTCCGCCCGAACGAAAGCACCCAGGAGAAGCGGCGGTGCAGGCGTAGCGCTTTGAGCGTCCTCGTCAGTCACCTGTACGCCGCCCGAAGTCGGGTTCGATACGCGAAGGAAAACTTCGACATTGCGCGTTTGCGCATCAAGGCTGTTGTCGGCGCGATCAACCACTGCGTCCCAGCGATAGGTCAGACCGCCAAAGTCATAGTAGACCGATGCCGGAATTCCCGATCCGCCGGAAAGCAATCCGGGAATAAGTGCCGCTTCATCGGGCGTTAGTGACAAGCGTACCTCGAAAGAGGAAGTGGAGACGATCGAGCCAAGCGCCTGCCCTGGCTGGACAAGCGAGCCGACGGAGACGTTTTCCTCCCGTACAAGGCCGGAGAACGGCGCAGTGATGCGAGTGCGCGACAGCGACAGTTGCGCCACCGCAAGGCTTGCATTGGCACGCTCGCGCGCAGCCTGGGCAGAGCGCAGTTGCGGCTCACGCGTCGCGAGATTGTTGGCCGCAATATCGCTGCCACCAGCCGCCGGGCCAGCGCCCGCCAGCTGTTCGGGGGGAAGTATCTGCGAGCCACCGCCAGATGCTGCAGCCTGCTCGCGCGCGTTAAACCGTTCAAGCTCCTGCCGCGCGATCGCCATTTCTTCCTGAGCCTGCAGAACAGCAACATTCTGCGCCGCGACATCTGCTTCTGCGATCCGGACCTGGTTCCGGAAATCACTCGCTTCAATCCTGAGCAACGTCGCACCGGCGGGCACTGTGCCCCCTTCACGGAAGGCTGGATGAACGTAGGCAAGTCGCCCTGAAACCTGCGCGCCGATCACAACTTCTTCGCGCGGCTGCACTGTTCCCGATGCCAGCACAGGGATAGGACCCGCTGCCGCTTGCAGTGCAACTGCTTCCACCAGCGGCACGGCTTCAACCCGCTCCTGCTCTTCCGGCTCCGGACGCAGCCAGATCATCAGCGCAGACAGCAGCACGGCACCGCCGATGAAGAGGAGTGCGTATTTGACTTGCTTGCTCATTGATCTTCTCCGGCCAGACCTGTGTCAGCTGGCTGCATGTCAATCGGGGTTGGAATGGTGTCAGGCGCCCAGTCGCCGCCCAGGGCGCGATGCACGCCAAGGCGAGCGATCGCCGTATCGCGGGCGGACGAAGATAGGCTGGACTCTACCTGGTAGACGGTCCGCAAGGCATCGAGATAGGCGGTGTATCCGCCCACACCTGCAGCGTAGCGACGACGTTGCAGATCGAGCGACGCCTGTGCATCGCGTAACTGCGCGGTGATGAGCAGATAGCGGCTGCGCTGCTGCTCGTAATTCGCCAGCGCGCTCTCGACATCACTGTACGCAGTCACGACTGCGCGCGAATAGGCTGCGGCATTCTGGTCATAGGTAGCCCGCGCCGCACGTATATTCGCAGAGATGCGCCCACCATCGATGAGCGGTGCAACGATATTGGCGGCAAGCGATGCCGCCCAATTGTCGACAATGTTCAGCGCGCCGCCAACATCGCCCCCCTGCGACCCATACGATGCCGACAGGCTGAGGCGGGGAAATCGTTCTGCGCGCCGCGCGCCAATCCGCAAGCGAGCGGCTTCAAAACGTGCCCACGCGGCTGCTACATCCGGCCTTTGCTCAAGTAGCTCTGCCGGCAAACCCGCGGGCACAGGCTCGAACACAAGGCGAGGCGTCAAATCGCCATCGAGCAGTTCGGCGATGTTTTCGCGGTAAGTACCCTGCAGGGTCGCAAGACGCCCTTCATTGGCCACCAGTGCTGATCGCAATTGCGGGAGCGCAGCCTGTGTCGCGCGCAGGTCCTGGCGAACCTGATACAGCTCGAAGCTTTGGACAAGGCCACGTTCATAGCGTTCATTGGTTCGCGCCGCACGATCTAGCAGGACTTCGCTGGTCGCTTCGGTCAGCGCGATTTGGCGGCGCGTATCGACGACGTCAAAATAGGCCGAAATAACTTCAGCGGCAGTGGCGAGCTGGACCGATCTATAATCCTGCTCAACCGCAAGTGCATCCTGCCTTGCCGCAGCCAGATCATTGCGCGCTCTACCGAAAAGATCGAGCTCGTATGAAGCCGCGAGGCCGAGTGTGAAGGAATCATTCTCGATCCGGTCAACTCCGCCGAACCCGCCGAATGCGGAGCCTGCGGTGGGAGTGCTGGATGAGGTTGCTCCACCTGTTGCATTCACACCAGGCAGTAGAGCACTACGGGCAAGTCGTGCCTGCGCGCGCGATTGTTCGACGCGGGCCGCCGCCTCCGCAATATCGAAATTGTTGGCCAACGCACGGTCAACAAGCTGGTTGAGAACGGGGTCATTGAACGCGGTCCACCACGCTACCGGAGCATAGTCACCGTCGGCAGGATCGAAGGTAAAGCTTGCCGGAATCTCGGCAGCAACGCTCGGCACTTCGGCATCTGGCGCAAGCGATATGCATCCGGCGAGGAGCATAGGTGCAGCAATGATCAACGCCCTCTTCATGGCTTCACCTCCAGCAACTCGCGAACTATGTGGTCGAGCCGGTCAAGCATTTGGGAGCCAAGCGGCTCTTCAATATCCGGCACGTCCATGAACATGCAAAGCGAGAGCCGTGAACTGCGCAGAGATATTGCCATGCTGAGAAGGTAGAAAACCGTGGCGCTGACCTCTTGGTCGTTAAGGTCTGGGCGAAGATGCTTGACCTGTTCTTCCAGCATGCGAACCTTTGGCTTGATTTCCCGCTCGAAGAATTCGCGCATCACGGAAGCCGGGTTCTGCTGCTCTCGCGCAACGAAACGCGCGAAGGGTGCGGCTTCGTCACTCAGCATGAAAGCGCCGATAGTGCGCAGAACCGTTCCTACGATTTCGATCCTTCGCGCGGCATCTGGCTCGGTCCCTTCGTCCTGGTGATCGCGGAATAGGTCTGCGGTTACCGACGCAAATCGCATCACGATGGCTTCCGCAGCGGCGCGGTAGAGCCCTTCCTTGCCACCGAAGTGATAGGTGATGTTGCTCATCGTGGTTTCCGCCTCGGCGGCAATGTCCCGTGTGCTCGCGCCGTCAAAACCGCGCTCGCCGAATTGCCGGATCGCCACACTGATGAGTCGTTCTCTCATGCAGCATTGTTATAATTCGTTCGAACGAATTGCAACCTAGATCATTGAATGCAGTTGGTGCCGATTCTGTCAGGCTGCCCGCCAGCCAGGGGCTACGCCAGCCAAAAAGCACCCGTCCGCATATCCACAAAGCGCCAGTGGCACCTGCTCTTAGCAGGCTCAGCTGTCCGGTAAGTTGGCTCGTCACATTGACTGCCGCGGTCCACGCTGGACCGCGGCATTCTTGAGCAATGGAAACTACAGCGAAGGCAGGTTGAGCCCCTGCTCTTCAGCGCATTCAATTGCACTTGCATACCCCGCATCGGCATGACGCATCACGCCAGTGCCCGGATCATTCCAAAGTACGCGCTCCAACCGCCGCGCGGCATCTTCGGTGCCATCAGCCACAATCACCATGCCGGCGTGCTGAGAGAACCCCATGCCCACGCCGCCACCGTGATGCAGGCTGACCCAGGTCGCACCGCTCGCGGTATTAAGGAGCGCATTGAGCAGCGGCCAGTCACTGACTGCGTCCGATCCGTCTTGCATGGCCTCGGTTTCACGATTGGGGCTGGCAACTGATCCGCTGTCGAGATGGTCCCTTCCGATCACGACAGGTGCTTTCAATTCGCCCGACGCGACCATTTCGTTGAACGCAAGGCCGAGCCGATGGCGATCCCCCAGCCCGACCCAGCAGATGCGCGCAGGCAAGCCCTGGAAGGAAATCCGCTCGCGCGCCATGTCGAGCCAGTTGTGGAGGTGATGGTTGTCCGGCATCAGCTCCTTAACCTTGGCATCGGTCTTGTAGATGTCCTCCGGATCGCCCGATAGCGCCGCCCAGCGGAACGGTCCGATGCCGCGGCAGAATTGCGGGCGGATATAGGCGGGCACGAAGCCCGGAAAATCGAAGGCGTTGGAGAGTCCCTCTTCCAGCGCCACCTGCCTGATATTGTTACCGTAATCGACAGTGGGAATGCCTCGCTCCCAGAAGGCGAGCATCGCCTCAACCTGCTTACGCATGGAGGCGCGTGCCGCCTTCTCTACCGACTTGGGATCGCTTTCGCGCTTCTCGCGCCATTCGGCCATCGTCCAGCCTTCGGGTAGATATCCGTTTACCGGGTCATGCGCGGAAGTCTGGTCGGTGACGATATCGGGGCGCACGCCGCGCTCGACCAGCTCGGCGAAGACCTCTGCCGCATTGCCAAGTAGGCCGACCGACTTGGCCTCACCCGCAGCCGTCCAGCGATCGATCATCGCGAGCGCTTCGTCCAGCGTCTCGGCCTTCTCGTCGAGGTATCGGGTGCGCAGACGGAAATCGATACTTTCGGGATTGCACTCGACCGCGAGGCAGCTGGCACCTGCCATCACGGCCGCCAGCGGCTGCGCGCCGCCCATGCCGCCAAGGCCGCCGGTAAGGATCCATTTGCCGGTCAGATCGCCATCGTAGTGCCGCCGCCCTGCCTCGACGAACGTCTCGTAGGTCCCCTGCACGATGCCTTGCGTGCCAATGTAAATCCACGATCCGGCGGTCATCTGGCCGTACATCATCAGGCCCTTCTTATCGAGCTCGCTGAAGTGGTCCCAGTTCGCCCAGTGTGGCACCAGATTGGAGTTGGCGATCAACACCCGCGGGGCATCGGAATGGGTGCGGAATACGCCCACCGGCTTGCCTGACTGGACGAGCAACGTCTCATCATCCTTCAGTGTTTTCAGTGAGTTGATGATACCATCGAAAGCATCCCAGCTTCGCGCAGCACGGCCGATGCCGCCGTATACAACCAGTTCGTCCGGGTTCTCGGCCACCTCTCGGTCGAGATTGTTCTGCAGCATGCGGAACGGCGCTTCGGTCTGCCAGCTGCCGCAGGTCAGGTCTGGCCCGGTGGGGCTTTTGACTTCGCGCGAATTACGACGGTCGATGCTCATGCAAGGTCTCCAAATGTCTGCTGGATAGCGTCGAAAACGCGCGACAATGTTGTGCGCAGTTCGGCGGATCTTGTGGGGGAAAGCACGAAGGGTGGCGCTTCGGTTTCGAGGTAGGCGGACTGGGCGATTTCCATCTGCACCGCGTGGACGCCTTGTTCTGGCTGCCCGTAGTGGCGCGTGGTCCAACCGCCTTTGAAACGGCCATTGAGAACGGAGGTAAATGGGCTCGCAGAGCAAGCATCGGCGACCCCGCGCTCAATCGCTACTGCACACGATGTTCCCGAATTGGTACCGATATTGAGGTCCGGCAGTGTGCCTTCGAAAAGATAGGGAATGTTCGACCGGATCGAGTGGCAATCGTAGAGCACCGCGAACCCGTGCTGCACCCGCACGCGTTCGATCTCGGCCAACAGCGTAGCATGGTAGGGTTGGTGAAAAGCCACGCGGCGTCGCTCGATCTCTGCATCGTCGGGTGCGTTCAGCCATATCGGGCGATCATCGAAAGTCGTCAGCGGCACAAGCCCGGTAGTGTTCTGCCCGGGATAGAGGCTAGCCCCGTCAGGCGGACGGTTGGCATCGATCACATAGCGACTGAAATTCGCGCGAACGACGCTCGCTTCGGGAACAAGCCCTTCGTAAAGCTCGGGAATGCGCCAATCGGTATCGAGCAGCTTGCGCCCCTCTTGATTCAACGCAGCAAGCACATCGTCCGGCAGCAAGGTGCCCGAATGCGGTTGCGCAAGAATAAGTGGCGATGTGCCTTCAGTGACGTAGACCGGCTCCATTACAGCGCATCACCGATTGCAAGAGCGGCAGACGGTGCAAGCGGTCCTTCGCGCACCAGCGCAGTAACCGCGGCGATATCGCCCGACACATCGCGATCCTGATCGAGAGTAGGACTAACCTCGCGGATGCGTGCGATGACCGATTGCAGAGCCGCACTGGTCTCTACCGGTGCGCGATATTCGATGCCCTGCGCGGCGGACAGCGCCTCCACGGCAATAATGGCAGCAAGGTTTTCATTCATCTCACCCAGACGCCGCGCGGCATGGCAGGCCATCGACACATGATCTTCCTGATTGGCCGAGGTCGGTGTCGAATCCACCGTGCGCGGATTGGCAAGCGAGCGGTTTTCGCTCATCAACGCGGCAGAGGTCACTTCGGCGATCATCAGGCCCGATTGCAGACCCGGATCAGCCGAAAGGAATGCAGGCAACCCAAAGCTGAGCGCGGGATCGACCAGCAGAGCCACACGGCGCTGCGCGATACTGCCAACCTCTGCGATGGCGAGCGCGGTCATGTCTGCCACCAGCCCGACCGGCTCTGCATGGAAATTGCCGCCCGAATGGATCTTGCCATCGGACAGAATCAGCGGGTTGTCGGTCACCGCGTTGGCTTCGATCTCCAGCGTCTGTGCAGCATGGCGGAGCTGGTCGAGACAGGCACCGACAACCTGTGGCGCGCAGCGCAGGCAGTACGGGTCCTGCACCCGCATATCATCCTCGCGGTGGCTTTCGCGGATCGCCGATCCTTCGAGCAGATCGCGCACCAGCCGCGCAGCCACCACCTGCCCGCGATGTCCGCGAAGGGTATGAATTTCTTCCCTGAACGGAGCGGTCGAGCCCATAGCAGCATCAAGCGAGAGCGCAGTCGTGGCGAGCGAATTGAGTGCCAGGTTCCATGTATCGAACAGGTGTGCGAGTGCCAGTGCGGTGGAGACCTGCGTGCCATTGAGCAGCGCCAAACCCTCTTTCGCCGCAAGTTCGATCGGCTCCAGCCCCTCGGCCTGAAACGCCGCCCTTGCGGGCTTGCGCACTCCACGATGGAAAACCTCGCCCTCTCCGATCAATGCGGAAGCCATGTGGGCGAGCGGAGCAAGGTCACCCGATGCGCCGACCGAGCCTTTATCGGGGATGACCGGAATAATGTCTGCCGCAACCATCTGCTGCAGCCGCTCGATCACTTCGGGGCGGGCACCGGAAGCTCCGCGACCCAGCGACACGCATTTGAGCGCAATGATCAGGCGGACGATATCCGGCGCAATAGGATCACCGAACCCGGCGCTGTGTGAAAGCACGATATTGCGCTGGAGGGTGGCGAGATCATCATCTCCGATGCGCACACTAGCGAGCTTGCCAAAACCAGTGTTGACGCCATAAACCGCCTCGCCACTGGCAATCGCCTCACCAACGCGCTCGTGAGCTGAGGCGGCGGCGCGCATCGCATTGTCATCTACCGCAAAGGATTCGCCCGAGCGCAAGAGATGCTCAAGCTGCGCGAGCGAAACCGCGCCCGGCGAAAGGGTGATGCTCATACGAATGTGTCTCCTGAAATCCGTCCGCGCAGCAGTTGCCCGCCGATCCAGTAGGATAGATAGTTGGGATGCGGCGCGTTCCACACGGCGAGCTCGGCGCGCTTGCCCGTTTCGATCGTGCCGTATTCGTCACCAAGACCGAGGGCTTTTGCCGCATTAAGAGTAGTCCCGGTCAATGCTTCCTGCGGGGTCATCCTGAACAGGGTGCACGCCATGTTCATGGCCAGCCGCAAGGAGGGCAGCGGGGAACTGCCCGGGTTGCAATCGGTGGCAACAGCCATCGGAACACCGTGCTCGCTAAGCGCATCGAACGGCGGCATCTTTGTCTCGCGCAAGGCATAGAATGCGCCTGGAAGCATAACCGCGACAGTCCCTGATGCTGCCATTGCTGGCACGTCTTGCGGATCGAGATATTCAAGGTGATCAGCAGAAAGCGCACCATATTCCGCTGCGAGCACCGCCCCCTTTAGGTCGCTCAGTTGCTCGGCATGCAGTTTGACCGGAAGGCCCAACGCCTTCGCCTTTTCGAACACCCTGCGAATTTGCGCGGGCGTAAAGCCGATCCCTTCGCAAAAGCCGTCAACCGCATCGACCAGCCCTTCGTCCGCGGCCTGCTCCAGTCCGGGAATTGCAACCTCGTCGATGTAGCGATCCGCCTCGCCCTCGAACTCTTCAGGAATGGCGTGCGCCGCGAGCCAGGTTGTGCGCACGCGGACAGGGCGATGCTGCTCGATCTGACGGGCAACACGCAACATGCGCATTTCGTCTGCAACGGTCAGACCATAGCCCGATTTGACCTCGATCACCGCCACACCATCAGCCAACAGGTCATCGACACGCGGCAGCGCAGCGGTGAGCAATTCCCCGTCGCTTGCAGCGCGGGTTGCGCCAACGGTCGAGCGGATGCCACCACCCGCCCTTGCGATCTCTTCATAGCTCGCGCCATTCAATCGCAGTGCAAATTCCTGCGAGCGATCTCCTCCGAAGACGAGATGTGTGTGGCAATCGATCAATGCTGGGGTAACGAGCGCGCCATCAAGGCCTTGATGAGGCCAATCGGCATAGTCTTCCGGCAAGTCAGCATGCGCACCGACCCACCCGATACGGCCATCGGAAACGGCAATTGCTGCGTCGACAATCAGCCCGTAGCCATCATCACCGCCCACCATTGTGGCGGCGAGGCAGTTTGTGAAAACCCGCTTCCCCATGCGCTTGCCCTATTGATCAATCTGTGATTATGTATGCACATAATATTGAAAGGCGCAACCCGGAATGACTGGAAAAATCTCCGCTCGGCACGTGCTCACGCCCGCTGGCTGGCTGCGCGATCATGCGGTGCATTTTGGCGAAGATGGCGTGATCACAAGCATCACTGCTGACGGGTTCGATGGCGCGAACGCAGTCGGCACGCTTCTACCCGGAATGGCCAACGTCCATACCCACAGTTTTCAGCGCGCAATGGCAGGGCTTGCGGAGCGACGCGGCCCGACGGGGAGTGACGATTTCTGGACCTGGCGCAAGGTCATGTACCGTTTCCTCGACCTGCTTGACCCCGACGATATCGAGGCAATCTGCGCGCAGGTTCAGATGGACATGGCACTGGCAGGCTACAGCGCATCGGCAGAGTTCCACTATGTCCACCACCAGCCGGACGGCACACTATATGCGGACCTTGCCGAAACATCGCACCGCATACTTGCTGCCAGCCGCAGCAGCGGGGTCGGCCTGACCCACTTGCCCGTCCTCTATACCTACGGCGGTCTGGATAAGCGCGCGTTGAAAGGTGGCCAGACGAGGTTCGGCAATGATCCCGAACGCTTCGCCCGACTATATGAAACGGTCGCGCAAGCCGCGCCGGACATGCCCGGTGATTTCCGCCTCGGTGTCGCTCCGCATTCGCTCCGTGCGGTGGATCGTGCGGGATTGGATGCCTGTCTCGAATTGAGCTCAGATGGCCCGGTCCATATCCACGCTGCCGAGCAAGTGAAAGAGATCGAGGAGGTCAAACATCATCTCGGTAAACGCCCTGTGCGCTGGCTGCTCGATGAGGTGGGCTTGAACGCAAACTGGTGCCTGATCCACGCAACCCATATCGACGACGGCGAAACCGATGGCCTTGCCCGGTCGGGTGCGGTTGCGGGCCTGTGCCCCACCACAGAGGCCAACCTTGGTGACGGAATCTTCCCGGCCGCCCGCTTTATGAAGGCAGGCGGCGCAATTGGCATCGGATCGGATTCCAATATCCGCCTGTCAGTTAGCGAGGAGCTGCGAATGCTCGAAGTCTCGCAACGCCTTTCGCACCTCGGCCGCACGATCCTTTCAGACGAGGCCATCCCTTCCAATGGGCGTTATCTCTACGAGCGCGCAGCAGCAGGCGGAGCACAAGCCATAGGGCGCAACGCCGGCGCCATTGCTCAGGGCAGATTCGCCGATCTGGTGGCCTTGCGAGACGATGCTCCGTTCCTTGACTGGGCAGAGCCCGATCAACGGCTAGATAGCTGGATTTTCGGATTCAAAGGCAATGCCGTATCCGATGTGTGGTCCGCGGGCCGCCATATCGTTTCCGAAGGCCGGCACATGCTCGGCGCGGAGATCGGCTCGCGCTTCGCCAGCACCATGCGCAAGCTGGCTTCAGCCCTTTGACCCGGGCTGTGAAGCGAACAACCCATCAGGGCATCCGCGAAGCGATCCGCGCACGCATCATCTCGGGCGAATGGAAGCTGGGCGAGCGCATTCCCGGCGAAGTCGCGCTCGCGGAAGAGTATGGCTGTTCGCGCACAACCGTAAACCGCGCGCTGCAAACGCTCGCGCAGGAAGGGATGGTCGAGCGCAAACGCAAGGGAGGCACAAGAGTGCGGCCGCTTCCCACGTCACAGGCCCAGTTCCGTATTCCGATCATGCGAGAACAGGTGGAAAGCAGAGGGCACCGCTACAGCCACCGAATCGAGAGCCGCGAAGTCCGCGTTCCCCCAATGGCTATTCGCAAACAGCTGGAACTGCCGGACAATGATCCCGCCGCCTATGTCGAAAGCCTGCACCTTGCCGATGGCAAGCCCTTTGCGTTCGAAAAGCGCTGGGTCAATCTTGGCAGCGTGCCAGCCTTTAGCGATGCAGACCTATCCCATGAGAGCGCCAATGAATGGCTGGTCCGCCACGTGCCATTCTCTCGCGGCGAAGTGCGCCTGTCTGCCTCTGCCGCCAACGCCAAGCAAGCTCGCCTGCTGGGGACCGACAAAGGTGCGCCTCTGTTCACAATGCATCGCCTGACATGGTTCGAAGAGCGCACAATCACAGCGATCGAACTGAGCTTTGCGCCAGGCTATGAAATCACCTTCGGGGTATAGCCAGGCGTTGATGGCAGCGTTGTCAGTCAAACAGCAGCTGCAACCAGGCCTCCCGCAGTAATCTTTCAGCGTTCGCTGTCCTCATCGTCGATGAGAATGCGATGCGCGGCACCATCAAGATCATCAAACTGGCCTTTGCGCATGGCCCAGAAGAATGTGGCAAGGCCAAGCAAGCCCAGCCCCAAAGCGACGGGGATCAGGACAAGCAAGCCACTCATCGCACCAGGCTCCTCAAACGCAATGAATTGGCCACGACGATGATAGAACTGGCGGACATGGCAATCGCAGCGATGAGCGGCGTCACCAGTCCGGCAAGAGCCAGCGGCACGGCCAGCACATTGTAGACGATGGCAAAGCCAAAGTTCTGACGTACCACTTTCGCACAAGCACGGGCGCCGCGAACAGTAACGGCAACGGGCATCAGGTTGCTACCTGTAAAAACTGCATCGGCAGCCTGTTGACTGATATCGCTGGCCGATCCGGGAGCTATCGAAGCATGCGCCGCAGCGAGCGCCGGCCCATCATTGATGCCATCGCCTACCATCAGCGGACGGCGGCCTTGGCGGTGCAGGTGCTCAAGCGTTTCGAGTTTATCCTGCGGGCTTGCTCCGGCCCGCGCATGGACACCCAGTTCTCTGGCAACCCGCGCCACGGCGTCACTGGCATCACCGGAAAGGATGCGGCTTTCAATTCCCGTAGCGTCCAGAACGGCCATAGTCTGCCCGGCATCTGTTCGCACAGGATCGGTAAAATTGACCACGGTGCGCGTCGTTCCGATACGCAGCTGGACCGCGATTTCGGACTGCGCCGTATCGGGGCGTTCCAGCGCCACATCGATGCCGCGCCAGCTTGCGAATACCCCTTCTCCACTCCGTTCAGCGATATCACTCAGCTCCGCAGACACTACACCAGCATCGCGCAGAGCAACCGCAAGTCCGGTGCTGAGCGGATGACAGCTGGCACTCGAGAGCGCCAGCGCAACGCGCCGGGCGTCGTCATCAAGAGAAGACAGATCAGGTGCCGGTGCTCCCATCGTCAGAGTGCCTGTCTTGTCGAACACGGCCAGATCAACCTCTGCAAAGCGTTCAAGCGCACTGCCATCCTTGATCAGCATGCCGTGCTTCAAGAGCGCCCCTGTGGTGACAACCTGCGCTGCCGGGACCGCGAGGCCCATTGCGCATGGGCAGGTTATGATCAGTACGGCAATCGCGATGACCAACGATTGGTGCACACCGGCTCCGGCAATCATCCACCCGATAAACGCCAGCAATGCCAGCGAATGCACCGCCGGGGCGTAGAGCCGAGAGGCACGGTCGGCGATGCGAACATAACGGCTGCGTGATTGCCCCGCCTCGTCCATCAGGCGCGCAATCTCGGCAAGCACTGTATCCGAAGCCGCAGCAGTGATCCGCACGCGAACGGGGGCAGTCAGGTTCGTCGCTCCTGCATGGACTTCGTCGCCGATCACACGCGCTTCCGGCCTGCTTTCGCCAGTGAGCATGGCGTTGTCGATACTAGTCGAACCTTGTTCGATAATGCCATCGGCCGCCAGAGCCTCTCCGGCAGCAACCAGCATCACCATGCCCGGACGCAGATCCTCTGCAGCAATACTTTGCAGCCTGCCATCGGGGCCGATGACCTGCGCACTTCGCCCCATCCGCGAAAGGAGTGCCCCGATCCCGGCACGTGTCCGCGAACGCATCGCGGCATCAAGCGTTCGTCCTGCAAGCAGGAAGAACAGCAACATTACGGCGCTTTCAAAATAGGAGTGCCCGCCACCCGCAACCGTTTCATACAGAGAAAGTCCTGTCGCCAGCAGAACCCCGATTGAAATCGGCACATCCATATTGGTGCGCCGATTGCGCAGTGCCATCCAGGCCGAGGCAAAGAATGGGCGCCCGGAATAGGCAATCACAGGCAAGGCGATAATCGCGGAAAGCCAATGAAACAGATCACGTGTGCTGCCTTCTGCTCCTGACCATACGCTGACGGAAAGGAGCATGACATTCATCATACCGAACCCCGCGACCGCCAGTGATCGTTGCAACAGTCTTGCCTCGCTCACATCTTCGGCAACAGGGTTGTCGTCAAGTCGCTGCGCTTCGAAACCGAGCCCTGCCAGCGCTGCAATCAGATTATCATCGTCCAGCTCTGGCAAATGGCGGATCGCAACACGCTTTGCCGAGAAGTTCACGCGCACGCTGTCTATCGCCGAATGCTTGCCCAGCTCGCGTTCGATCTTGGCGATGCAACCTGCACAGCGGATGCCGGGAACGGTGAAGCGCGAGTCCTCGAAGTGGCCTGTTTCAAAGGCAGCGGGAGTGACAGGTGCGTTCATTGCAGCCGGAATTCCTGACGCCAGACGTCGCCTTCATGAGAAATAGACAGGCGGATGATCCACCGTCCATCAGGCAGATCCTGCTCCGAAAGGAACGCCCCGTCGCCAGTGGCCACAAAACCTATCGAACGCACATCCGCATCGCCAAGCGGGCGGCGCACGACAGCTTCGACTTCCGCTCCATCGGGAATGCCGGATGGCGTTACAAGCAACCGGTCCCCTTGCCGAGTGACCTCAGCGTGCCAGCCGAGCGCTTCCTGCGCCTCGGCCGCATCCAGCCAATCGTTGAACTGCTGGCTGGCGACATAGGAATTGTCGACCACCACACCGCTAAAACCGCTCGTGGCGAAATAGGCCATGGTGAAGTTCACCGCGATAATAATGCCAAAGCCACCCACCATGGTCGCGGCCATCTTTTTCCCGGTGAATTTCGTTGCCATTACCGTGCCTCCGGCGCGTTGAATTGCGTTTCAACCAGGTCAGTCTCGCCTTCGCTGTCGAGGGCGGTCAACTGGAAGGCAAATTGCTGTTCCGGCGTGCCTTGAGGGACGACGACATAGGCACGAACCTCTCGCACCTCATCGGCGGGAACAGTCACGCGCTGGGTCTCTCCGGCTTCCGAACGGTCAATCATCTCCGTCCAGAAGCTACCGCCATCAAGGCCAACAAGGCTCACTTCCATGTCGCGCGGACGGCTTTCCATGTTGCGCAGCTTGAGCGTGTAGGAATTGCGCACCGATCCATCGCTCATGATCGTGAATGGCGGATTGCGGTCAGCTGCTACCGAAAGGTCAGTGCGTGTCCGCGTTCCGAGCGCGAAAAGCAGAGCAATGCCGATTGCAGCCCAAATGCCGAAATAGATCATTGTGCGTGGCCTAAACACGGCCTTCCAGGGTGATCGTGGGGCCTCTCCGCGTTGTTCGCGTTCACAGTCATCGAGCGTTGCATAGTCGATCAGCCCGCGCGGACGACCTATGTCAGCCATCACGCGGTCGCAGGCATCGATGCAGAGCGCGCATGTGATGCAGCCGATTTGCGGTCCTTCGCGAATGTCTATCCCGGTCGGGCAGACCTGCACGCATTCGGTGCAATCGATGCAGTCACCGAATTTGTCCGGTTCCCTCTTCGCCTTCTTCAGGCTGCCACGCGGTTCTCCGCGCCAATCCTTGTAGGTGACCACCAGCGAGTGTTCGTCCATCATCGCAGACTGGATGCGCGGCCAGGGGCACATGTACACGCAGACCTGCTCCCGCATGAAGCCGCCAAGCGTGACCGTGGTCAACGTCAGAATACCGACCGTGGCATAGGCGACCGCTGCCGCCTCTCCCGCGAAGAACTGTGCAAACAGCGTTGGCGCGTCAGCGAAATAGAGGATCCAGGCACCGCCTGTGACAAAGCCAATGACCAGATAGATCAACCATTTGAAGCCTCGCCGGGTGACCTTCCCCCACGTCCACGGTGCCCTGTCAAGGCGCATGCGGGCGTTGCGATCTCCGTCAACGAAGCGGTCGATATGCTGGAACAGGTCCGTCCAAACCGTTTGCGGGCAGGCATAGCCGCACCACGCGCGACCTACCGCGCTGGTGACCACGAACAGACCGATGCCCGCCATGATGAGCAATCCGGCCACGAAGTAGAATTCGTGCGGCCAGATCTCGATATCGAACATGTAGAATCGGCGCCCGGCAAGGTCGACCAGAACAGCCTGATCGGGCGCATACTCGCCGCGATCCCAACGCAGCCACGGAGTGATGTAATAGATCGCCAGCGTGACGATCATCACCGCCCATTTGAAGCGGCGAAACGGCCCGTCGATACGCTTGTTATGGACTGCCCGCCGCGCTTCGTACAAGCTTTCGGGGTCTGGAGAGGCGGGGTTACTGGCCACCGCTCTCCACCTCGACCTCTGCCACTGCTTGTTCGTCAGCAGGAGGAGCCACGGCATCCTCACCGCCACCCAGCGAATAGACATAGGCAGTCAGCATCTTGACCGTGGACGGCCCCAGCCGCTCACCCCATGCAGGCATTGCGCCCATACGCGGGTGGAGTATCTGCTGTGTGATGTCCGCCGTGCTGCTTCCGCGAAGCCAGACGGCATCGTTCAGTTGGGGCGCGCCCAGATCGCGATCACCTTCGCCCATCGCTCCATGACAAACGGCGCAATTCTGCTCGTAAAGCCCGGCGCCTGCAGGGTCGGCATCGGCAATGCCACTCAGCGACTGAACATGCGAAGTGACTGCGGCAAGCTGCCCTGCATCCAGCAAGCCATCAAAGGAAGGCATAAGGCTTTGACGCTGGTCATTATTGTCGGGCTGGCGGATGCCGTACGTTATCGAATAGTGAATGTCTTCCAGTGTACCGCCCCACAGCCAGTCGTCATCGCTCAGGCTGGGGTAGCCAAGGTTCTGCACGCCTGCAGCCTGTGAGCCGTGGCACTGCGAACAATGCACCTTGAAAGCTGCTTCACCACCCGCGACGGCTCTACGGAAAAGCTCCTCATCGGCGCGCAGATCGGCGACCTCCACTTCGGCCAGTTCGGCTCGAAACGCCTGACGCGCCTCGTCAGCATTAACGAGTTCTCGCTGGAGATCGCCTCTGCTCGACCAGTTCAAAATCCCGGTTGTGGCACGATCTACCAACGGCCAGGCCGGGTAGAGCACGACATAGACGGCCGAAAACAGGATACACAGGTAGAAAGTCCACAACCACCAGCGTGGCATGGGAGTATCGAGTTCCTCGATCCCGTCCCACTCATGACCAACAGTTTCGGTGCCCGTGGGTTCGTCGATCCGCTTATTGGTCGCCATCGTCGTTCCCCTTGAAAATCGATGTGGCTGCGTGATGGTTGCGCTCGCCTGCGCCCGGCCGGAACGGGTAAAGGCACAGGAGCGTAAATAGCGCGAACATCACAATGAGTGCGTAGCTGTCCGCAAAGTGGCGAAGGGTTTCATAAAAGCTCATCGACCCAGCTCCTCCGCCAGTTCCTGCTGCGCAGCAGCGCTATCGACGTCGACCAGCGTTCCGAGCATTTGCAAGTATGCAACCAACGCGTCCATCTCGGTCAACCGATCAGGATCGCCATCGAAATCACGCGCCTGCGCATTGGGATAACGAGCATTGAAATCCGCCAATCCTGCACCAGGGAACTCGCTTCCCTGAAGGATCAGGTCCGCCATCGCCTGCGTTACGTCTTCATCGGTGTACGGGACGCCCAGCGTTTGCAGCGTTGCAAGGTTTGCGGACGGATCGTTTACGTTGAGCGTAGTGTCGGCAAGAAAAGCATAGGTCGGCATGATGCTTTCCGGCACCACCGCCTGCGGATTAATAAGGTGCTGGACGTGCCACTCATCCGAATACCGACCACCTACACGCGCCAGATCCGGCCCGGTGCGCTTCGAGCCCCACTGGAACGGGCGATCGTACATGCTTTCCGCTGCCAGGCTGTAATGGCCATAGCGTTCGATCTCGTCGCGGAACGGACGGATCATCTGGCTGTGGCAGACATAGCACCCTTCGCGGACGTAGATGTCGCGTCCGGCCAGCTCGAGCGGCGTGTAAGGCCGCATGCCGTCCACTTCCTCGATCGTATTGTCGAGATAGAAAAGCGGTGTGATCTGCACCAGGCCACCAATGGCAACCGTGATAAAGGTGCATACCGCCAGCAGCGTAATGTTGCGTTCGAGTTTCTTGTGTCGTTCGGTCATGCTCATGGCTGGTTGCCCTTATTCAGCGGGAACGGCAGAGGGTGCGGGATCGGTGATCGGCCTGTCCTTCTCGGGATCGTACGGCGTTTCGATCATGGCCTTCTCCTCACGGAGCTTGCCGGCCAGCGTCATCCAGATGTTGTAGGTCATCACCAGTGTGCCGGAGAGGTAGAGCACACCGCCAAAAGCACGCAGCACATACATCGGGAACATGGCAGCCACGGTGTCGGCAAAGGACCAGACCAGATAGCCGTCCGAACCATACTCACGCCACATCAGGCCTTGCTGGATCCCGGAGACCCACATGCTCGCCGCGTAAAACACGATGCCTAGCGTCGCGAGCCAGAAGTGCCAGTTGATCATGCGCAGCGAATACATCCGCTCGCGCTTCCACAGCCGGGGCACAAGGAAATAGACACAGGCAAAAGTGATCATACCATTCCAGCCGAGCGCGCCTGAGTGTACGTGGCCGATGGTCCAGTCGGTGTAATGCGACAGGCCGTTCACCGCCTTGATCGACAGCATCGGACCTTCGAAAGTGCTCATCCCGTAGAAAGCAAGCGCCATCACCATCATGCGGATGATCGGGTCTGTGCGTATCTTGTCCCAAGCGCCGTTGAGCGTCATCAGACCGTTGATCATACCGCCCCAGCTGGGCATCCACAGCATGACCGAAAAGACCATGCCAAGCGTCTGCGCCCAATCGGGCAGCGCGGTGTAGTGCAAGTGGTGCGGACCCGCCCAGATGTAGAGGAAGATCAGCGACCAGAAGTGAATGATTGACAGGCGATAGCTGTAGACAGGGCGTTCGGCCTGCTTGGGCACGAAGTAATACATCATCGCCAGGAAGCCCGCGGTCAGGAAGAAGCCGACCGCGTTGTGGCCGTACCACCATTGCACCAGCGCATCCTGCACACCGGCAAATACGCCATAGCTTTGCGATCCCACCATGCTGACAGGCAGCGCCAGATTGTTGACCACGTGCAGCATCGCAACGGTCACGATGAAGGCGAGGTAGAACCAGTTGGCGACGTAGATGTGCGGCTCTTTACGCTTGGCAAGCGTGCCGACAAAGACAATCAGGTAAGCCACCCAGACGATTGTCAGCCAGAGGTCCACATACCATTCAGGCTCGGCATATTCCTTCGACTGGGTGATGCCGAGCAGGTAGCCAGTTGCGGCCAGCACGATGAAAAGCTGATAGCCCCAGAACACGAACCGCGCGAGTCCCGGAAAGGCCAGCTGGGTGCGACACGTCCGCTGCACGACATAGAAACTTGTCGCGAGCAAAGCATTGCCACCAAAGGCGAAAATGACTGCGCTAGTGTGAAGCGGGCGCACCCTGCCGAAATTGAGATAGGGCTCTATATTGAGCTGAGGCCAAGCCAGTTGCAGCGCGATGAACAGACCGGCGGAAAGCCCCGCCAGGCCCCAGAACATCGTTGCAAGAACACCCCAACGCACCGGATCATCATCATAGACCGATGGCGCATCCGGCATCTTGAAGAAGCTGTTCAGGCTGGTTGTCGGATCAAACCGGGCAGCGCTCATGCACATCAGGCCAAAGCAGACGATTGCGACAATCGTGGCATGCGCGGCAAAGCCGGAATCAGCCGCCGCGACTGCGACAGCAAGAAAAACGAAAAACAGCAGGAACCATAGCCCCGCCCGCCCCAAGGCAGTTTCAGCTTGCATTAGAATTCACCCTCCAGTCGCGATGAAGTTAGCGGGCTCAGGAACAACCGCATTGATGCAGATCAAATTTCGAAGAAAAGCCTCATGCAGCATCGCGCAGGCTCCCGGAGCGTTGCTCAAGTGCACCACACGACCGGATCAGAACACCCGCTCGCCCATGAGTTTCTATCACCTTATCACCTCGCAGAATCGAGAGCTGGCGGCTGATTGTTTCGATTGTCAGGCCGAGGCTGTCTGCGATATCGCGCCTCGACATCGGGAGTTCGATCTCAACGCTCCCTCCGCGCGGGCGGCCGATGCGCTCTGCCATCGAGAGAAGAAAACTCGCTGTACGCTCCAACGCGGTCTTTCGACCGAGAGCAATGGTCTTTTCCCGACTGCGGTGCAGCGACAGTGCACTTCGGTCGAGAAGATAGCGCAGGATGGCGCAATCCTTCTGCGCCAGCGCTGCAAATTCCTCATACGGGAAAATCAGCACTTCGCTGCGCTGGAGGGCTTGCAGGGAAAAGCTGTGCTTGCCGTCCTCTGGAAGAATAAAAAGGTCATCAGAGAAATAGAACGCGATGACCTGCTCACGCTCCGCAGAGGCATGGGCAACCAGCTTGACTGCCCCGCTGCTGATAAAGACCAGACTGCTGACCGACGCGTCGAGCGGTTTGCCGCGTGCCGGGTCGAGCACACGCGATTTCGCCAACGCCGCGAAACGCTTGCGTGATTGTTCGGCAATCGCATCGGGGAAGACCAGCCGCGAGAACGCGTCGAAAGGCTCGCTTTGTATTTTCATGCGATCTTATTCGACCAGATCGAGTTTCTTCGCCTTGATCTGGATCAAAGCGAGAGCCTTGGATTGCCGCCAATGTTCGATTGACGCTGCAATCAACCTAGACCGCATGGTGCGGCCACTGCAGCGCCAAGGACAGACTGATGAAATGGATGATGACAACAGCCGCAATGGGATTGGCAATGGCTGCTGTACCGGCCCTTGCACAAGACACCGAAGGTCGCTGGCAAGTGCGAGCTTCCGCCACCGCTGTACTGCCTGATGGTGAGATCGAGCAGGTAAACACCGATCTGGTCGGCCTTCCTGCAGACACGCAAACTGAAGCCAATGACAATTTCGTTCCGACTCTGGCCGTATCCTATTTCCTGTCTGAGAATGTATCGGTCGAGACGATCTGCTGCCTGACTCAGCACGATGTCGATGGGACGACCGGCTTGCCTGGGGCAGAGCTGGTTTCCAACGCAACGCTTATCCCGGCTACGGTCACGGCAAAGTATCATTTTGATGCTGGTGGCATCACGCCCTATGTCGGAGCTGGCGCGACCTATTTCCTATGGGTGGACGTAGACCCGGGCGCGGCGACAATCCCGCTTGGCGTAACCGAAACCACGCTCTCGGATGAGTTCGGGTTCGTCCTGCAGGCGGGTGCCGACATTCCGCTGAACGACAATGGCTTTGCCCTGTCACTTGATGCGAAACGCTATTTTGTTGATACAACAGCGCGCTGGTTTGCCGGTGATACTCTGGCAATCGAGACCGAACACAATCTCGATCCGTGGGTCCTCAGCGCAGGTGTGAGTTTCCGCTTCTAACAAGAAAACGAGCAACATATGCACGAAGAAAGACAGGCCGAAACGCAACACATCACGGTTTCCAATAGCCTCACGATGGGCGACCTTGGTCGGGCCTTGAAGGCTGGCTGGCAGGATTACCGTGCGAAACCGGCGTTCGGCCTGTTTTTCGCCTCGCTTTTCGCAATCGGCGGCCTCATGCTGACCTACCTGCTCGGGAGTCGCGGTGAAACAGCCTGGCTGATTCCCGCAGCCGCCGGGTTCCCGCTCCTCGCGCCCTTCACCGCAGTCGGCCTTTACGAGGTCAGCCGACGAAGGGAGTTGGGGTTACCACTCACCTGGTCCAAAGTGCTGACCGCCGTGAAAGGGCGAGGTGACGACCAGATCCTGAGCATGGGCGTTATCATCTTCGTCGCATTCGGGTTCTGGATGATTGTCGCCCATGGTGTCTACGCGATCTTCCTCGGTGAAAGCGGACTGGGATCCGATCCGACGGAGATAGTGAACAGCATGGCCGGGCTTACCATGCTGGCTGTTGGTAGCGTCACTGGAGGATTGATGGCCCTGGCATTCTATTCCATCACGGTCTTCAGCTTGCCGATGCTGGTGGACCGAGATGTCGACTTCCTGACAGCGATCATCACCAGCCTTCAGGCGATGAGAGACAACAAATACGTGCTTCTGGTATGGGCGTTTCTGGTAGCAGCGATACTGTTCGTTGCGATGATACCGCTCTTTCTCGGATTGCTCGTAGCCCTACCCGTGCTCGGCCATGCGACATGGCACCTCTACCGAACAGCCATCCGCCCACAGAACTGAGAATTCCGGACTCTTGACGAGGTCTGTAAGACCTCAGCTCGTCTGGCAAAGGAAGGCTGACAGAAAAGACGATGTAGGATCGCGCACTGGATTTGAGCAGAAGCAAACTGTTCCTTCAGCCTTGTGGTGGTGGTGAGAATTCGAAACACACGACTTCAAAAACGATCCGTTTGTTCGCGCAGAAGCCAGGTATCTTCGGCCTGAAGCGTCCAACGGAGACAAGCATGAAAACCTACAGCCTTAAGCCTTCCAATCTCGTCATTGCCTGCGCGGCACTCCTTGCGACAGGATGCGCAACAACCGGAGGCACCCAAGCCGTAAGCGCGGTCCAAAATGAAGCGGAGCAGGAAACAGTGACCTCGGTCACGATCGATCTCCCGCCGCAGGCGCTCTTCACCTTCATCGGCTTCGATTACAAGAGTTCCGCAGCCGAGAGCGAGGAGCGTGAAATTTTTCAATCGCGCGCTTTGCCGATGGCAGCCGAATACGGGTTCGCGCGTCACGGAGCTCTCATACTGAATGGCACGGGCGTAGGATCCTTCCAGCCACAAGGATTCCTGTTGGCCAGCTGGCCCAGCCAGGCGGCATTTGATAACTTTCAGGCTGACCCGAGGTGGCCCGAATTCGACGCTCTTCGACCCGAGATCTGGAACGATATTCGGTACTATCGCGATGTCCAGGAGGATGGCTTGCAGCTCACCCTTCGGAGCGACAAGTTCTACACGCTCGCGATTGCCCATATCAATCAGGATAACCCCGACGATTACCAGACGTACCTTTCCAGCCTTGGCGGAGAAGTGGCCAGAAACGGCGGCGAGTTCATCTTCATCATGCGCGATCCAAGCCTGGAATCCCTTTCGAATGCCGCAGCTCCTGATCAATTGACGCTCATTGAATGGGATGATGTGAACGGGTTGGATAGGCTACTGGCTTCGGACGTCTATGCTGCGAACAGGCATCTTGCCGCGTCCGGCACGACAGACTTTGCGTTCTATCGTCTGCGCCCCGCTCTTTGAGCGGTGAACCTGCCTCATGTCCATCTTGATGGACTACGATAGATCGCCTTGAATAAGCGCGCGGTGCGACTGCATCACTTCAGCAAAATACTTCATTGCCACCCTGGCTCGTGAAGTCTTTGCAAAGTCGGGATGGGTCAAAAGCCAGAACGGGTCGGCTTTCATAACCGGGGCATCGGGTAGGCGTACAAGGTCCGGGTCGGGGTCCGCCATAAAACAGGCGGCCCACCCGATGCCAAAATGCTGCTTCAACGCGCCGAAACGACCGGAAATTCCTGCGACAGTCGGGCCGACAGGGTTGTTGCGATACGGCGTTTCCTTGAGCCAGAGCCACCATCTTGTCGCTCCTTCCGGTGCACCGATCCATGTAAGGTCATCCGTGCGTGTCTGGGCGAGATAGTCTCGGTGTGCGTAAAGTGACACCGCATATCGAAACAGTCGTCTGCCCACCCAGTGCTCTGGCGGGTTAGCGGAGGTCCGTAAAACGATATCGGCTTCAGCCCGATCGAGATCAACGAGGTTATCTGTTGAATCGATAGTCAGGTCGATATCCGGATATTGCTCCGCGAAATTCGCAACATCATCGAACAGGAAATGCTGCAGTACCAGCACGGGAAAGGAAATGGATAGTGGTCCGGACAGGTTTTGCTCGACCGCGCGCAGCTTCCGCAGCGCCTCTTGGCTATTCAGCTCCATCTTCTCCGCGGCTTCCACAATGGCTTCGCCCGCTCTCGTCGGCCAAAACCCTTGCGGCGATTTTTGAACCAATGGGCCCGATGTTCCACGGTTCAGATGGCTAAGCCGCCGGGATATCGTTGCATGGTTGACGCCAAGGCTGCGCGCTGCACCCCGAATGGTTTTCTCTCTTACGACGGCCAATACCAGCCGATAGTCATTCCAATCCATTGGTGCGCATTCGCACCATTCGCCGCGAATTACAATCCGCGACGCCCATGCGCCTCCTGATTAAGCACACCCTGATTGGAAAGTGTCATGTCCTTACGAAAACTGGTTCTTCTGGCATCTGTTGCCAGCCTCGTGCTGCAGGGAGACGATGTGCATGCTCAGGAAGAAGATCAACGCGTTTACGAACGATCATTCTTCGATCAGTTCGCACCCCAGAACGCGTTGGAGATGGTTGAGCGTCTGCCGGGCTTCAACCTGCAACAGGCCGATGAAGCGCGCGGTCTGGGGCAAGGAGGAACCAATGTTCTTATCAATGGTGAGCCGGTTA
Source organism: Aurantiacibacter sp. D1-12 (assembly GCF_028858515.1). Lineage (GTDB taxonomy): Bacteria > Pseudomonadota > Alphaproteobacteria > Sphingomonadales > Sphingomonadaceae > Alteraurantiacibacter. Next base: position 286,457 of record NZ_JAPJZJ010000003.1, on the reverse strand, counting down.
CAGGAAAAGGAGAGACCGCAACAACACGCATCGCCCAGATCGTAGCGGGCAATGTCATCCGGATTGAGATCCTCGACGCGGGCACATTGGATCTCCCCGGCTTCAGCGGATCGGTAGCCAACATCGTAACCCGTCGCTCCTCGATCAGCGGAACAGTCCTTTGGGAGCCGACTTTGCGCGGTAGGGCGGATCCCGCCTACGGCAACGGCAGTGTAAGCGTGTCGGGAAGCAGCGGGCAAATCGACTATTCTGCAACCCTAAGCCACGCAATGGTCCGCATTGTTCTAGACGGGCCTGAAACCTTGTCCGATCCTGACGGCAACGTCTTCGAGACCCGCGACGAGGAATGGGCACTGCGTGGTGATCAGCCGCAGCTTTCCACCAGTGTCACCTGGAATCGGCCGAATGGGCATGTTTTGAATGCAAAGACATCGTTTGATCGACTGAGTTCCGCAAGAAGACAAACGTCAGTCAGCACCGCCACCTCCTCACGAGGGGATAATGGTTCAAGCATTGCCCAGAACTTCGGCGTCCAGAACAACCTTCGCTTCGATGCCGACTATTCATTGCCGGCACTCGGCGGCGACCTGAAACTGATCAGCCTGTTCGCTCGGCGGGACAGCAACGCCGACACGCGCCTGACAGCCGCGGATATTTCCGGAAACACTCTGGTCGATCAGGCCTTTGAAGAGGCCAGCACCGCCAGCGAAGCGATTTTCCGGTTCGAGCAGCAATGGAGCGGTTCTGATAATCAGAGCTGGCAGCTAGCGGGCGAAGGCGCCTTTAACTCGCTTGATCTCGAGGCCGATTTCCGGACCTTCAGTAATTCGGACCCGACAGAAGTAGCTACTCAAGCATCTACGCAAACGACCATAGAGGAACTTCGCGGCGAGGCGACACTGGCACATCGCCGGCGAATTGGCAGGAATGGTAGCCTCCAGATCTCGATCGGTGGCGAGCTGTCGCAGATCCGTCAGGGCGAATTCGAGAGGATTTTTTTCCGGCCCAAGGGCTTTGCGTCCTACACGCTTCAACCTTGGGAAGGCTGGACCGCCACAGCCCGGATTGCTCGCGAGGTCGGACAGATCAATTTTCGGGATTTTGCCGCGACCGTTTCCCTTTTTGACGGGACAACAAGTCAGGACAACCTTGAACTCGTGCCGCAGCAAAGCTGGGTCTTCTCCGGCAGGGCGGAGCGTGTCTTTGCAGACGGACATATCGCCTCGTTCTCCGTCACGCATGAGCGAATAAGCGATCTGGTAGACCGCATTCCAGTTGGAGAAAGCGGCGATGCTGTTGGCAATATTCCCAGCGCCCGCAGGTCCGGTGTGGAAGCGAACATCACTCTGCTCGGCGCGCCGTTCGGCTTGCGAGGCGCGCAATTGGATTTCAACGGCGCGTGGCAATGGTCATCGGTGACCGACCCTATTGAAGGCTTCACAAGAGATATCGGCGACCTGCGATTGCGCGATCTGACACTTAGCTTCAGACATGACTTGCCGGATACAGATTGGGCCTATGGATTTGTGCTTCAGGACATAAAGCTGGCACCTGTATTTCGGTCGACTTTAGCGGAGTATCGCAACGTACCACGCGGCGGGCTTACACCCGGAACAAACGCCATTTACGTAGAACACAGCGATCTTCTCGGTCTACGGGCCCGCCTTCAGGTATCCGAATTCCTTGGCCAACAAAGCCGGTTCAGGCGCGACATCCATGCCGGACGCCGCGATGTAGCTCTGCTCGACCGCGTTGAGGAGCGGGAGCGCTCTTTGAACGGCCCCGTTATCACTTTGAGTCTGGGACGAAGCTTCTAGCTCTTGGAGAGGGCGCACCCTGCGGCGATCATGCCGGGCGACGATCTCTGGCGATCACAACGGCGGCGAGCAGCGATGTCACCGGCCCCAGCCAGCAGAAGATCGCCCAAGGGGCAAGCGCAAGCGTCGGAACACCGAGCGTCGATGCCATGAACACTCCGGACACCGTCCACGGCATCAGCGGTTCGGTGACGGTCACCGAATCCTCTATGGTACGGGACAGATGTTCCGGGGCCAGATCTCGCTCGGCGAACGGCTTACGGAACAATCCGCCCAGGATCAGTGCGCTCACTCCACCATGGCTGGTCATGGCCACCATCATCATCCCCGCAACGATAGTCGCGCCCACCAGGCTGACGACCGAGCGCACGATGCCAAGCAGCGCGGCTAGCAAGCGATCGATTGCGCCCGAAACTTTCATCCCCGCAGCCAGCAAGAAGGCGGCAACGATGAACAGCAGCGTCCCCGCCATCGACATCAGCCCGCCACGGTTGAGAAGATTTTCCACGCTGGGCGAGAGTGACGTATCTGGCAGGTTCGTTTCAGCTGCGAAACCGTCGACAAAACTCGCGACCGCGTTAGCGAAAGAGAACCCCTGGCCCACGATCCCGATGAACAGCGCAAGCAATGACGAGAGAAGGATAACCAGCGCCGGCGGTTTGCGCATGACGATTCCCGCAAGCGCGACCAGCAACGGCAGTGCCGGAAGGAACCCCAAGTCGAACGCGCCGGAAAGTTCGCTTCTGATCAGAGCCGCATCGGAAGAGTCCAGCGCTGCACCGGCATCACCAGCAAAGCCGAGCGCCGCAAAAGCGAGGAGCGCTACTGCAGCTGCAGGCAGGCTCGTCCACAGCATGCAGCGTATGTGCCGGTACAGGTCCGCCCCCGCACCGATGGCGGCGATATTGGTCATATCCGAAAGCGGGGACAGCTTGTCGCCGAAGTAGGCACCCGAAACGACAGCCCCTGCAACGGGTGCCAGCGGCAGTCCCAGAGCTTCCGCCGCTCCCATTAGCGCCACACCGATTGTCCCGGCAGAACCCCAGGACGTGCCAGAAATGAGCGACATCAGAGCCGTCGCGACAAATGCCGTAAGGACCATGAAGTCCGGGTTGATCAGGTCGATACCCAGAACCACCATCAAGGGGATTGTGCCGCTGAACATCCAGCTGCCAATCAGCGCTCCGATCGTCAGCAGGATCAAAATGGCGGGTAGAGCGTCGGCAATTTGCCGCCCTGTCTCCTGCTGGATGGCATCCCAGCCCGCCCCCGCATGCTTCGCGACCAGGCCGGCCGTAGCAGCCGCAAACATGATCGACAGCAGCAGGGCTCCACCGCCAGTGCCCACTGTCGCCATGCTGATGCCGATGGCGGCGAACAATGCCAGTATCGGCAGCATAGCAAGTCCCAACGAAAGCGGCAGGCGTGCCTCGGTAGCCTTCATTTCCGGCGTGTCGGGTGTCGTCATGTCAGCGCTCGATCCAGATCTTCTACCAAAGCATCCACACCCTCGAAACCGATGGACAGGCGGAGCAAACCTGCGGGGATGCGCGGCGCGCTATCACCCCGTTCAACCGGATCGTTTTTGTGCCCGGTGATGACCAGGCTTTCCGCACCACCCCAGCTGACCGCATTGCCGAACAGGCGCAGGCGATTGGCGACCTCCACCGCGCTCGCAAAACCGCCTGAGGCGAGTTCAAAGGCGAACAGGCCGGAATGGCCGCGCCAGTTGCCCGACACGGTCTGCACGTCATCGCCTATCAGCGGGTGGAATACTTGGGCGACAGCCGCGTGACCGTGCAGGTGCTGCGCCACTGCCAGCGCGTCGTCATGATGCCGCCGAATGCGCGTCGGCAGCGTCATCAGGCCGCGCAGAAACAAGAAAGCTTCGAGCGGCTGCATGATCGCGCCCATCAGCATGTAGGCATTGTAGAAAACCCGCTCCACCAGTTCAGCTGATCCGATCAGTGCGCCGCCCACGGCATCACTATGGCCGCCGATATATTTCGAACAACTGTGGATCACCAGATCCACGCCCTGTCCAATCGGCTTCTGCAGCAGCGGTGTCGCAACCGTATTGTCGATCACGCTGATTGCGCCGTGTTCTCGCGCCAGCTTGGCGATGGCTCCAATGTCGAGCATCTGGAACAGCGCGGAACCCGGACTTTCCATGAATACCACGCGCGTTTCATCACGCATTGCTTCGGCTATCGCAGACAGGTCTGGCGAAAACACCTGGTCATGCGACACGCCAAAATCTTGCAGGCGACGCGCCAGTTCCAGCGTCGGGCCATAGGTATCGTTAACGAACAGCACATGGTCGCCTGCCTTCAGGAGGCCAAACAATGTCGCCCCGATTGCGCCCATGCCGCTTGCAAAGCACTTGCAAGCCTCGCCCCTCTCAAGCTCGGCAAGCGTATTTTCCAGGATCCGGACTGTGGGATTGGTGCCGCGGGAGTAAACGTTTGCTCTATTCTCGATCGCGAGATCGCGGTGTAATTCCTCCATCGCTTCCTTGCGGAAGATAGATGCCTGCGCAATCGCGGGCAGCACCATTCCCCCGCATTCCGCCAACGGTTCCGCCGAACGCAGACAGATCAGCTCGTCGAGCGGGTCCAGTTCAAGCATTCACGCCTCCGGTAACAGCGAGGTGATGCCGGGCTACTGCAGCACCGCCAATGGCGCCCGCATCGTCACCCAATCCCGCCCGGACGATGTAGGTCGATGCATCAAGCACCTCGGGCCGCGAGGCATAGCCGCCGACCACAGCATCGAAGTCAGAGCGGATGCGCGCTAACAGGCTGTCTCTCAGCATCAGTCCGCCGCCCAAGATGATCCGTTGCGGGGCAACAAGGCAAGCAATCGCATGGCACAGCTGAGCCAGGGCGCTACTGACCTCGACCCAGCATTCATGATCGTCGGGCAGTTCATGCGGCTGCGCCTTCCAGCGCGAGCGTATCGCCGTGGCGGAAGCAATCCCTTCGACGCAATCGCCGTGGAAAGTGCACGAACCGGCAAAGGCGGCGATGTCGGACGGCTCACGACGCAGCCGGACATGGCCGAACTCTCCGTGCCAGGGGGCACCGACCAACGCGCCATCGACAAGGGCTGCTCCGCCGACGCCCGTCCCGATGGTGAGATAGGCGGCATCGGATAACCCCAGCCCTGCACCCAGCTCGCATTCGCCAAGCAGCGCGGCATTCACATCGGTTTCAAGTGCGCACGGCAATCCACTTGACTGCGCCAGAGCACGGCGCGGGTTGGCGCCTTCCCACCCGTCCTTCGTTGTTACGCCGATGCGTCCCCAGTCGGGCGAGGCAGGGTCACGGTCAATGGGGCCGAAGCTGGCGATCCCTATAGCGGCGATATCGGGGTGTTCTGATTTCTGGCAGTCAATCCACTGGGCAACTTCGCCAAGTGTCTCCTGCGGAGACGTTGTCGCCACGCGATTGCGCGCGACGATTCCGTCGCTGCCATCGATCACCAGAACCTTGAAACTGGTCCCCCCTGCATCGATCCCGATAATTTTCATTCAACCGCAATAGGCCGAAGCAAGCAGACTAGGCAACGACAACCACAAGGCAAAACTGCAGTCGGTGCCGGCAGGGTGAATGGCGGAGCGAGAGGGATTCGAACCCTCGATACGGGGTTACCGTATACACACTTTCCAGGCGTGCGCCTTCGACCACTCGGCCACCGCTCCGCGTTCCTATTCGCACTATCGCTTCGCTACTTGAGTGCAGGGATGATCCCTTACTGAAGTTGAAAACGACTGGTCGGCTGCAACAGGAAGCGCGCGTCTAGCGGGGGTTGCGGGCAATGACAAGCGCGGGATGAAGGGTGTTTGCGATCGCGAGGTTTTATGCAATCTCTCAACCATGAAAAAGCTCTGCACCCTCACCGCCCTTCCCCTGCTGTTTGCTGTTCCGCTCGCCGCGCAGGAGGCTGAGCCTGAGTACGTCACCCCCGGATCGGTTGTCGCCAATGCCGCACCAGAGGAATGGGTGACCATCGCGCCGGAAAACCTGCTGGTGATGGAGCTTGCGCCGGATAGCTCGGGCAGAGCGCGCACCGTGGTTATCCAGCTGATTCCTGCGCCGTTCAGCCAGCCGTGGGTGGAAAATATCCGCACCCTCACCGAAGCGCATTGGTGGGACGGAACCTCCGTCAACCGCGTACAGGACAATTACGTCACCCAATGGGGCGATGTGACCGAGGAGAAGCCACTGCCGGAGGGGGTTGTGGCGCCGACCGCTGACTATGAGGCCGATGTCGAAGCCGTTGCAGATGCAACCCACGATTTTGGACCACCCCTCCCAGCATATGACGAGCTTCCAGAGTCAGTTCGGCAAGTGTTCGAAGATCCCAATTCAACGCACGAGGATCACATTCGGGCCATCGAAATGCTCATAGCTGAGCTTGGCCTTGATGGCAGCCTTGGCTTCAATGCGAGTGAGCAACTCGCGATGCTTTCTATCAACACAACCCAGACTAGGCTGACTGAACAAGGTTGGCATAACCGAGACGGATACGCGCCTTGGGTCGAATTCTGGCAGGGATGGCCTATCGCGAACGAAGAAGTAATCGTTGGCTGGGAGGACGAAGAGGGAAATGCTGTATCAGACCCTGGTCCCAGGCGACCACCCCACCAATTCGATCCTCCCTATAGCAATGTTGAAAGCAGTACTTTCTGGCCAATCCACTGCTACGGGTACGTCGGCGTCGGTCGCGGCTATGCACCAGACACCGGCACGGGCGCTGAACTCTACACCATTATCGGACAACCGCAGCGGCATATGGATCGCAATCTGGCGGTGGTCGGGCGGATCATCGAAGGGATGGAACATCTTTCCAGCCTGCCGCGCGGATCGGGTGACCTGGGATTCTACACAGATGAGGAAGCACATTTGCGCGTGCCGATCCTGTCTGTCCGCCTCGGCAGCGAACTGGAGAATTCTCCGGCGTTCGAATACCTCTCTACCGAGAGCGAAAGCTTTGCGCAGTACGTCCAGATTCGCGCTAATCGCAATGATCCGTTCTACACCGTGCCAGCGGGTGGCGTGGATGTGTGCAGCGTGCAGGTACCCGTGCGGCGAGTTGCGGAGTGAGCGACGGCGCCCCCGTCCAATTCACATCCAAACTATGGGTGTGGCAATCGACGAGCAGTCCGGGTGCATGGCATTTCCTCACGGCCGATGGGGAAGCAGGTGATGCTATCGCCGCACATGAAGCCATGCGGCGTATGGAACTGGGCAGCGGGCGCGGATTTGGCTCGGTCAAAGTCGAAGCGCAGATCGGCGAGACTAGCTGGAAGACATCGGTCTTCCCGAGCAAATCGCATGGCGGCTATCTGCTTCCGGTAAAGGCCGCGGTCAGGAAAGCGGAGGGGCTGGTTGAGGGTGACGAGGTGAAGGCGAGCCTCACCCTGCTCTAGCCCCTAAATCCGGTCCGCCTGCGCCACGGAATCGCTGGCGCGCAGCGCGCTCAAGATGCGGGTAAGGTGCGCCAGATCCTGCACTTCGATATCGAGCTCATATGTATGAAAGGGGTCGTCCCGCTGGGTCAGTTCCAGGTGCATTACATTGGCATTGCTGCGCGCAAATACGCCTGCCATTTCCGCCAAGGTTCCGGGCCGGTTGTAGAGCACCACGGTCAGTCGTCCGACCGCACCGTGCGAACGCTCACCCCATGACAGATCGATCCAGTCGGCATCCACGCCACTGGCCAGTTCAAGGCAATCGATAGCGTGCACTTCCACACCCTTTTTGGGCCGCCGCAGGCCCACGATCCGGTCACCCGGCACAGGATGGCAGCATTCGGCGAGATCAAAGCCTACACCCGGCGTCAGTCCCTTGATAGAAATCGCGCGGTCCAGCTGCGGCTCTTCGGGCATGTCTTTGGTGCTGCCCGGTACTATCGCTTCCATGACATCGCGGTCGCTGATCTTGGACGCGCCGATCGCGTACATCAGGTCTTCCGCGTCCTCCAGCTCAAGCGTTTCGGCCGCTTGGCGGATGGCCTTCTTGCCAACCTTGGCAGGCAATCGATCGGCAATCTCTTCAAACAGCTTGCGCCCGATCTCGGCAACTTCGTCGCGCTCTTTCAGCCTCACTGCGCGGCGGATCGCGGCACGCGCCTTGCCCGTCACCACAAAGCCGAGCCAGCTCAGCTGCGGTTCGGCATTCTTACTCTTGATGATCTCCACGACATCGCCATTGCCCAGCTGGGTGCGCAGCGGCATGTGCCGGCCGTTGATTTTCGCACCGACCGTCTGCGCGCCGAGATCTGTGTGAACGGCGAAGGCAAAGTCGACCGGCGTCGCACCCTTGGGCAGCTGGAACAGCGCGCCTTTGGGCGTGAAGGCAAAAATCCTGTCCTGGTAGATCGCCAGCTTGGTATGTTCGAGCAGTTCCTCGGCATCGTGGCTGCTATCGACAATCTCGATCAGGTCGCGCAGCCACCCGACCGCGCCATCGGCCTTGTCCTGCTGCTTGTAAGCCCAGTGCGCGGCGAGGCCGAATTCGTTGGTCTGGTTCATTTCGCGCGTGCGGATCTGCACTTCCACCCGCATCGACTGGTCATAGAAAAGCGTCGTGTGCAGCGACCTGTAGCCATTGTTCTTGGGAGTAGAGATATAGTCCTTGAACCGGCCCGGCACGAATTGGAAAGCGGTATGCAGGATGCCGAGTGCCCGGTAACAATCTTCAACGTTATCGGTCAGTACGCGAAAGGCCATGATGTCCGAAACCTGCTCGAACGGCAGGTGCCGTTCGGCCATCTTCTTCCAGATCGAATAGGGGTGCTTTTCACGCCCCCAGACTTCGACTTCCAGCCCCGCTTCGCTCAGCGCCTGCTTGATATCGAGCGCGATGCGATCAACTTCGCCTTTGTCGGTCTGGCGCAATTGCTCCAGCCGCTTGGTGATCGTGGTATAGGCCTCCGGCTCAAGCTGTTCGAAGGCGAGCAGCTGCATTTCACGCATATATTCGTACATGCCCACACGCTCTGCCAGCGGGGCGTAGATATCCATCGTTTCGCGCGCAATGCGCCGGCGTTTTTCCGGCTTCTTGATGTGGTGAAGCGTCCGCATGTTGTGCAGCCGGTCTGCCAGCTTGACGAGCAGTACACGCAGGTCTTCCGACATGGCGAGCAGGAACTTGCGCAGGTTTTCCGCAGCACGCTCGTTCTCCGGCATCTGCTCGATCTTGGATAGCTTGGTGACACCGTCGACCAACCGCGCGACCTCGTCTCCGAAGTTGGCACGAACATCGTCTATGGTGGCGAGCGTATCTTCCACAGTATCGTGGAGCAGCGCGGTAATGATGGTTTCCTGATCCAGCTTCAGGTCGGTCATCAGCCCGGCGACTTCTACGGGATGGCTGAAATAGGGGTCCCCCGATGCGCGCATCTGGCTGCCGTGCTTTTGCACCGTGTAGACATAGGCGCGGTTGAGCAGCGCCTCATCGGCGTCAGGGTCGTAGGATTTGACCCGCTCAACAAGTTCATATTGGCGCAGCATCGCAGCGCATTGTGCGGTGCGACATGGTTTTGGGCAAGCCCAAAGATGCGATCAGGGTGATCGGTAGTAATGATGGCGCGGCCAGAGAACCAGCCGCGCCATCATTACCTTTGCGGATCAGCCTTCGCTGTACCCCACAATCTCGTCTACATTGCCACGCGTATAGCTGTGATAGCCGGGCCGCGTCGTCTGATAGAGTTCGGTGGCGATAGGTTGGCCCCAGCTGCCCGTATCCCACATCGCGCGGAACAGTGGTGAGACAAACTTGTTGCGGCCCACTGTCGCCAGAAACTGGCGCGCCTGCGGTACTGCGGGATCGTAGGCATTGCGCAGTGCAGCTTCGAGCCACAGGAACAGCACTTCGTTGTTACCGCTTTCCGAAAGGCCCAGCGTTTCATTGAGCGCAGCGAGCTGCTCGGCGCTCATCGTTTCGGGCAGGGTTTCGAGGAAGCGGCGCTGCGATGCCGCGGTCCATTCACCCCATGACTCGGTTTCGGGCAGCGTGCCGTCGGCGGCATAGGCCTGTGCCGCTGCATCGGCATCGGCGAAGGCTGCAGGATCGGGTGCCAGGGCATTCTCGGGAATGCCGGTGCCGTAAACCCATTCGTCCAGCATCAGCTGCTCTTCCAGCTCGGCATTATCGCCGATCAGGTTTTCGCGCATATCGGCCAGCATCATTTCCGACGTGACCGGCTGGAAAGCGTGATTGTCAAACCACGCGGTCAGCCAGGTGTCGAAAGCTTCGCGCCCGACAATATTCTCGACGGTGCGCAGGAAGACGGTGCCCTTGTCATAGATCGCAGGGCCAACCGTATCGAACGGGCTGGTGCCATCGGGCGTGCGCATCGCGGTGGTCGGATTGTCGGCACCCGCTTCCTCCACGGCTTCAACCAGCGAGGCATAACTGAGGGTGTATTCCTGCTCTGCGCGCAGTTCACCGTATACCTCTTCGCTGATGCGGTTTTCGATGTAGCTGGTGACGCCTTCGTTCAGCCATCCGTCGCGCCAGCTGGCATAGGTGGTAAGGTTGCCCGACCAGCTGTGCGCCAGTTCATGCGCGATCAGGCCGTTGTTGGAACGGTCACCCGCGATGAATGTCGGCGTAAGGAAGGTCATCACCGGGTTTTCCATGCCGCCATAGGGGAAGGCGGGCGGCAGAATGATCATGTCATAGCGGCCCCAGCGATAGTCGCCGAACAGTTCGCTACCGGCATCGATCATTTCCTCGGTATCGCCCAGTTCCTGCTCGGCAGCGGCGATCATTTCAGGCTCGGCATAGACACCCGAACGCGGGCCGAGCTCGGCGAATTCAAGATTACCTGCAGCGATTGCGATCAGATACGGCGGCACCGAATTGTCCATGACAAACTCGAACGCGCGGCGATCGCTGTCGGCGCCCTCGACCACCTCGGGATCGCCGCGGCTGATGCCGGACATTACCACCGTAAGCGGATCGGGCGCAGTAATGCGGGCTTCCCACGTCTGGCGGATGCCGGGGCTATCCTGGGTGGGAATCCATGTACGGTTGAGGATCGCCTGCCCCTGGCTGAACACGAACGGATGTTCGCCGCCCGCGGTCTGTTCGGGGCTGAGCCATTGCAGCGCTTCGGCATCCGGGCCGCTGGCGTAGGAGATCACGACCTGCTGCAATTCCGGGCCGGTCATTTCGCCGAGCTGGATCGTGATGGGTTCACCCTTTTCGGCGTTGTCGGGATCGGCCTCGCCCATGGTGAATTCAAGCTCGTTACCCAGCCCGTCGGTCACGCCGCCGATGATCAGACCATTGCTGTCGAGCACGATTTCAGTCGCGTCCTCGGCCGCCTGCACATCGAGCGTTGCCGTGCCTTCAACCCGCTGCCCTTCGAAATCGAGATCGAGATCGAGCGCCACATGCGCCACTCGCGCCTCCAGCGGACGGGCGTAGGTGAACTCGTCAAACGCCTGTTCGCTGGTCAGGATCGGCGCGATTACACGCTCCTGATCAGGCAGGTCGTCAGCGGTGCAGCCTGCCAGCAACACGGCAGCGAGGGTGAGAGGGGCGAATGCGGAAAGGCGCATGGTATCTCCAAGAGTTTCGAACGGGCCGGGTGATAGCCCTAAGCGGTGCGACATAGAAGGGAGATGAACGATTGTCATCCGTCCAACACCACAGGTCTTTCGTCGAAAGGCCGCTGACGGACTCGCATCAGCAATGTATCGCGCTGATTATTCAACCCGATCTGGCCGATTTCCTGGCCTCTCCCCCCCTATGGTCGCGGTCTTTTGAAGGATTTTGGACATGTTTTTACCGCCACAACTCGCGCGCTCGCTTGGTGCCACCCTCACGGCGTGTTCGCTCTCGCTGCTTGCCCTGCCCGCAGCAGCGCAGGACGCAGGAGACCCGGAGGGCGACAATACAATCATTGTCGAAGGCACGCTGGATCAGGAAACCGTACGCAACCAGGCGCGCGACATTACCAATCGCCGCGGCACGACATCCGAACCGCTTTCGCGCTTCAACCGCCCGATCTGTCCCGGCGTATGGGGTTTGCAGCCTGAGAATGCGCAGCTGGTTATCGACCGGATTTACGACAATGCAGAACGTGCCGGCGCACAGTTGGGAGCGGAAGCAGGCTGCAGCGCCAACCTTTGGGTCATTTTTGTCGATGATCCGCACGCGACTTTCGCTCAACTGCGGGACGAGAACGCTTTTCTCGTTCGCGGACTGAATGTCTGGCAGCGCAACCGCGTGGCGGAGCAGCAGGGCCCCACTATCGCCTGGAGCACATCTGAAATTTCCAACTCGGACGGGATCACTGCCGCGCCCGATTCCCCGACCAATGAGAACTATACCATGTCGCGTCTTGATACCGGTGTGCGCAAGGACATGCTGCTTTCCGTTGTGCTGATCGATCGTTCGGTACTCGGTGAGCTCGATGCATATGCCGTCGCGGATTATGCCACGATGCGGTTACTCGCAGAAACACGCCCGCCCGAAGAGGGTGCAGAATTCAATACGATTCTTTCGCTATTCGATGGCGACATGGTGAGCGAAACCTCTCCGTTGCGTATGAGCGCGTTTGATCGCGCCTATCTGCAGGACCTTTATCGTGGTCGCGGCACAACGCCTGCCAATCGCGCACACAGTGGCGTTGGCGCTCTGATGGAGCAAGAGCTTGTACGCGAGTACGGCGAGGCATCTCCGCAGGAGCAATAATGCCAGCGGCGCCAATCGGTTAGACACCGGAGGTTCATAACTGTAACGTCATAGACGTTGCTTCACGATCCCCGGAGAAACCCTATGGCCTATCCTTTCAAGCTCCTTCGCTCAGCGTCGGCGGCAGGCATCGCCTGTGCCGTGTTCGGATTTCTCGCCTTGCCGGCAATGGCGCAGGACACCAATCCAGACCCTGATGAAGATGAAATTGTGGTCCAAGGCGTGCTTGAAGTCGACGGGGTCGGTTCCCGCCGCCAGGCACGCGATATCACCCAGCGCCTTGGTTCCACGTCCGAACCGCTCGCCCGCTGGCAACGCCCGATCTGCGCCGGCGTTTGGGGCCTGACTGAGGAAAACGCGTCGCTGGTAATCAACCGTATCTATGACGTAGCCGAAATCGCCGGACTGATGGTGGATTCGACAGAGGCCTGCGGAGCCAATGTCTGGGTTATCGTGGTCGATGATCCGGCAGCTACCTTCGAATCTCTGCGCGATGACAACAACTGGATGGTGCGCGGCCTCGGCCGCTCCGAACGCAACCGTGTTGAGCGACAGACCGGCGCCGTCCGCGCCTGGAACATCGCCAGCTACCGTGACGAAAACGGCAATGCCGTGCGCACCGGCTTTGATGCGGTGGGAGACAATCAGATCGCCCAGCAGACCAATGGCAATGCCGGCGGCGCGCCGGTGGTGCAATCGAGTGCGATGTCGCGCCTGCGCACCGCAGTCCGTCTCGATATCGACATGTCGGTTGTACTGATCCAGCGCAGCGCGATTGGCGAATTCGACGCCATCACCATTGGCGATTACGCCGCGATGCGCGCACTGGCCCGCACGCAGGAGCCCTCCCGCGAAGGCCCTTACGGCACGATCCTGACCGTCTTTGAAGATGACTTGTCACCGCACCGCATCACCGCTTTCGACCGCGCCTATCTGCGCAGTCTCAACCAGGGCAGCGCACATCGCCCAGGCACCCGCGCTATGGCGAGTTTCGACGAACTGATGGAAGAGGAACTGCTGCGAGAAGCGGGGCAACTGCTTAACGAATAGCGCGCACCGGCCAGCGAGGGGAAACTGCAAAGGAGCCTGAACGACATGAAGCCACATTGCCTGCTTTTCTCTACTATGATCCTGACACTGCTCGGCACCACCACTTCTGCACAAGCGCAGGATGGTGATGGCGAAACGGGTGACCCAGAAATCATAGTCGAAGGCACCATCGAGGTAGATGGCACGGTCGTGCGCCAGCAGGCACGCGAGATCACCCAGCGAGCCAATTCGTCATCAGAGCCCGTTGCACGATGGCAACGACCGGTCTGCGCCGGGGTCTATGGCTTGTCCCTGGAAAACGCGATTGCGGTCATCAATCGCATTCATGACGTGGCTGAGCTCGCCGGGCTTGAAGTCGATTCCGACCTTGAATGTGCAGCGAACCTGTGGGTGATCATCGTCGATGATCCTGCAACTACCTTTGCCGAGCTGCGCGATGAGAACGGCTGGATGGTCCGCGCGCTTCAACCCTCAGAACTTGCCGCGATCGGGCGGCAGACCGGACCAGTCAGAGCGTGGACACTTACCAGCACACGCACGCGCGATGGCCGCCCCGTACCTACCGGGCATGATGCGGTGAACATGCATCTTGAAGAATTGATGCGGAATGGCGGCGTGCCTGGCGATGGCAGCATCCCGTGGAACACTGTCTATACCATGTCGCGCGCGCAGACGGCTATCCGACGCGATATCGACGGCTCTTTCGTATTGGTGCAGCGCTCCGCCATCGGGCCGCTCGATGCCTATGCGCTAGCGGATTATGCTGCCATGCGGGTGCTTGCGCGGACCGATCCGCCCACTAGCGAATTTGCCTACAGCACAGTTCTGGCGGTGTTCGATGACGAGTTGGCTCCACAACGCGTCACCCCATTCGACCGTGCATACCTGCGCAGTATCAACTACGGAAGCGCCTACCGCCCAAGCTCGACAGGCCTGCCCAGCCTCGACGAACTCATGGAAGAGGAATTGCTGCGGGAAGCCGGGCAACTGGTTGAGGACTGAGCATAGCAAAAATCTCCAGTGACAAGCGTCTCTTATGAGGGTAGAGCGCCCATATGAGAACGTTCACATTCCTATCCGCCGCGCCGATAACGCTTCTCGCTGCGCTGACACTCAGCGGCTGTGAAGCGGGCACTTCCGCGCCTGAAGACACGGCCGCGGCGGCGAGCCCGCGCGTGGATCGCGAGCTGATCTTTGCCGACGAATTCAACAACGGAGAGCTGGATCGTAGCAAATGGTCCGTCATCGGCATGGATTTCTGGGTAAACCGGGAAGAGCAGGCCTATGTGGACTCCCCCGAGACCATCCAGTTTGCCGATGGTGTGGACGGTGCTGATGGCGGCGTTCTGGTACTGCGCCCGATCTACCAGCCGGGGCAGGACACCAACGAAGAGCGCAATGCCGATTTTCTCTCGGGCCGGATCGAGAGCATCGAGCAGTTCACCTTCACCTATGGCCGCGCCGAAGCCCGCATCCGCATGCCCGATGCACGCGGCGTCTGGCCCGCCTTCTGGCTGCTCGCCGACGCACCGTGGCCCAGCGAAGGCGAAATCGACATTATGGAATATGTGGGCGAGGCTGACTGGACTGGCGTCGCCGTGCACGGGCCGGACTATTCCGGCGATATGGGCATCGCCGACCGGCAGTATTTCACCGACGGATCGGACGTGACCGACTGGCACGTCTACTCGGTCGAGTGGAAAGAGGACGTGATCGAATTCTTCGTTGACGACGTCCTCACCTTCCGCATTCCCAAGACCAACACCGAATTCTTCGGCGAATGGGTGTTCGACAACCCGCAAGGCGTGATCCTGAACTTCGCCGTGGGCGGCATCTACCCCTACAAGATCAACGGCATCGAAGAGCCCTATGTCGGCATGCCGCAGGAAACGGCAGACCGGATCGCCGCGGGCGAGATCGCGATGGAAGTGGACTGGGTGCGGGTTTACGCGCCTGAGTAACGGGCGTTCTCGACCACTTGGCCCGCAAACCATGCCCAAGAAAGTCCAATAGAGACGCCAATCGGTCCGCCAAGGAACCCGGCGTTGAACAAATCCCAATAGATTGGATCGGACAACGCAATGGCCGATAGAGGAACGCTCACCAGCGCCCCCATTGTGCCACCTGCTAAAGCTGCCGCGACAAAGAACCACCATTTCCGGACATAGCGGCGCAAAAGTAATGTCGCGGGAATGCCGAGAATGGCGAGGATCGGCACGGCGCACAACATTCCGTATCCGACTAGAAGAACAATTGTCAGAATATAGATTTCGCCCAAGATTCGCGGCTGCAACTCCGCCCCAAGTGCCATGCCTCCGGTGAAGAGGGCGGCGACGTAGAGTAGAGCGACAATCAGACTTCCGCTGAAAGCCGACATTAGAATGGTGCCGCACCATTCCTTGACAGTTTGGATCTTTATCAACTCCAAACTGCCTCGGGCGGGAGGCTCATCAGGATGGCGTCGATATTGCCGCCGGTCTTAAGGCCGAACAGGGTGCCGCGGTCGTAAACGAGGTTGAACTCAGCATAGCGACCGCGCCATTCGAGTTGCTGGAGCTTCTCTTCGTCGGTCCATTCGGTCTTCATCCGACTACGCACCAGTTGCGGGTACACGTCGAGGAAGGCCTCGCCCACGTCCTTTGTGAAAGCGAAATTGCGGTCGAATGACGGGTCGTCATCGCATTCGAGGTGGTCGTAGAAAATTCCGCCCACGCCGCGGTGGACATTGCGGTGCGGGATGAAGAAATAGTCGTCCGCCCACTTCTTGAACTTGTCGTAATAGGTCGGATTGTGCGCCGAGCATGCCGCGCGCAGGCGGGCATGAAATCGCTTGGTGTCATCGTCATAGGGGAGCGCAGGATTGAGGTCCGCCCCGCCGCCGAACCATGCGGCCTGCGTCGTCAGGAAACGCGTATTCATATGCACGTTGGGCACGTGCGGGTTGCGCATGTGCGCGACGAGCGAAATGCCAGTGGCGGTGAATTCGGGCTGCTCCGCACTCGCGCCATTGATCTGATCGGCAAACTGCGGACTAAACGCGCCCGAGACGGTCGAGACGTTGACACCGACCTTTTCGAACACCTTGCCCTTCATCAGGCCCTGCGTGCCGCCGCCGCCATCGGAGCCATCGCCTGTGTCGCGATCCCACTGTTTGTATTCAAAGCTCGCGTCCGATCCGGCCTCGCGCTCGATCGCTTCGAATTCGGCACAGATGCGGTCCCGCAGACTTTCGAACCACGTGCGGGCAGCCTGGGTCTGCTTGCTCAAATCACTCATGAAAATACTCCTTCGGCGCGCGCGATGACCGCTCGTGCCCAATCCCGCTATGCACGAGATCAAAATCCTTGCGGCCACACTTGCCAAACGCGTGGGCAGGCGGCAAGTGACACTTATGGTTCCCGTTTCGTTCGCCTTCCCGTTTTGCGATGACGAGTTCGTGCTCGTGCCGCAGCAGGGCGGTGCGCGGGCAATGTTCTGGCCGCGCGAGAATGCGCTGCTGGTGGCAGACCTGCACCTCGAGAAAGCGAGCTTCTATGCCCGCCACGGGCAGATGCTGCCGCCTTATGACAGCCGCGAAACGCTGGAGCGGGTGGCCGATGCTATCCGCATTACCGGCGCGCGGCGGCTTTACACGCTGGGCGACAATTTCCACGATTCAGACGGATCGCAGCGGCTGGAGGAGCATGCAGCGGGGATGCTGAGCGCCCTCACCCGAGCCGTCGACTGGGTGTGGATCACCGGCAACCACGATCCGGCGATGGAAACAAAGAGCGGCGGCACCGTGGTCGAGGAACTGGAGGTCGGCGGAACGGTCCTCCGCCATATCGCCAAACCGGGAGAGACGCGGCCCGAGCTTTCCGGGCACTTCCACCCGAAGGTTCAAGTCGAGATCCGCAAACGCCGCATTCGCCGCGCCTGCGCCGTGGTTTCGTCGCGCAAAGACGGTGCCGGACGCATGATCCTTCCCGCCTTCGGAGCACTCACCGGTGGGATGAACGCGGCCGATCCGGCTATCCTCAAAGCGCTGCAGCCCGCCAGCGCGGTCGATGCACTGGTTCCGGCGGGCAAAAAGCTCGCTCGTTTCCCCTTGTGGCGTGAAGCAGCGTAATTACTAGCGTTTGCGGGCGTTAGTCCTTACATAGACCCCAGAATCAAATCGCTACAGGAGCAGCAACATACCACGTCCACCCCGCCGCAATATGGCACCGCCGGTCAAATCCGGCCCGAAATATGACCAGTTTATCCAGTCCGAGAAGGTCCGCGTCATCGATGACGAAGGCGAGAATCTCGGCGTTATGTACACCGAAGAGGCGATCGAGCAGGCCGCAGACAAGGGCCTGAATCTCGTCGAGGTTTCGCCCAATGCGAACCCGCCGGTGTGCAAATTCCTCGATGTCGGCAAGTACCGCTACGAAGCGCAGAAGAAGGCGAACGCCGCGCGCAAGACGCAGAAGACGCAGGACATCAAGGAAGTGAAGATGCGCCCGAACATCGACACGCACGATTACGATGTGAAGATGCGCAACGTGAACAAGTTCATCGACAATGGCGATAAGGTGAAGGTCACCCTGCGCTTTCGCGGACGTGAAATGGCACACCAGCACCTGGGCATGGATCTGCTCAAGCGCGTGCAGGACGACGTGGCGGAAATCGCCAAGGTCGAAGCCTTCCCTCGCCTCGAAGGCCGCCAGATGCTGATGGTGCTCGCACCGAAGTAAGAGGATTGCGAAGGGGAGGATGCGATGAAAGCGAAAACGCTGCCGCCGCTCCTCCTCCTTGCTTCTCTGGCAGGCTGTGCTGCCGAGCACTCGGATAACATTCCGCTCTTGATCTCACCCGTCCAGATCGTGGACGGCGAAGTGGTGCCCAGGGCACCACAATGTGGTTTGTCCGCAATTCATCAGACTGATGAGAACGGTCGTTACCGTCGCGCCAGTAGCGGTGACCGCGTGCGTGCTTGCGAACAGATAACGCCCGCAGCAATTGCTCGCGCGTGCGCCTTTGAAGAAGGTGAGGTCGTGTACGACCCCGACCATCCGTATGACGACGAATTTGCTGACTTCGTAACGCCAGAGCTCGCCGTTGACAGCGCCAGCTGCCGGTTTACCGGTGACGATCAAACTAGCGCTATCTGTGATTTCACCTTGCTGCGCGAGGGCGCTTTTCAAAGCGTGCAAGGCCAAGAATTCGCTTTTGTGTTCCGAGACCTGTCAGATGGCATCGCGCATGACTGGTTCCACGTCACTTGGGAAACGCGCTCAGCCTGCGTACCGCGCACAGAATAGACGCGCTAACCCTGCCCCAGATCGCGCAGCAGTTCGACGAACCATTCCTGACCCGGATCAAAGTGCTTGCCGCCCTTGATCCGCTCGAATTCGATGGCGCGCAGTTCGTCGCCGCGCTCTTCATCCTGCCCCACTACGCCGGACTCGCCGCGCAGGGCTGCGCTGACGGCAAGGTTGGTGCAGGCCTTGATGAGCGCCAAGTCAGCTTCGTTCGCCGGGGCCGATCGTGAGAAGTATCCGCTCTTCTGCACCAGCACTTTTTCGGCGCCCACTTCGCTGGCGATCTTCTCGGCAAACCACTGGCCAGGGTTCACCTTGTCGAGCTTCACATGGCCGAAGGCATCGCGCGGCACGTCTTCGCCAGCAGCTTCCATCGCGGCGACGATTTCCTCGACCCCCGCGCCTTCGGACACGAACAGGTTCACGCCGTCGTTTTCGTCCATCACGGCTTTGAGACGCTCGGCCTCGGCAGCGATGTCGATGGGGCGTTCGGGGACGTAGACGCCGTGCACGTCCCAACGCGCAGCAGCGTTTTCTGGCCATTCGGCAAAGGGTGCGCTTTTTACCCATGAATGGTGCGCATAGCCCGTCGCCGCGGTCAGCCAGCCGCAGTGGCGCCCCATCACCTCGTGCACGATCAGCATGCGCGGATTGGCCGAGTGTTCGGCGATAATGTTGCGGGCGTAGACCGCGCCTTGCTCTGCCGCCGTGTAAGCACCGAGTGACTGCTTGATCGGTATCACATCGTTGTCGATGGTTTTGGGCAGGCCAACCACGGTCAGGTCATATCCGTTGGCTTTCAGGTAAGCAGCAAGGTCTGCCGCCGCCGTATTGGTGTCGTCCCCGCCGATGGTGTGTAGCACGTCCACACCATCGCGCGTCAGTTGCTCGGCGGCGACCTTGAGCGGGTTCTCGCCCGGCTTCACCAGCCCGCGCTTTACGCAGTCATCGACATTGGTGAGCTTGACCCGGCTGTTGCCGATGGGACTACCACCAAAGGCATGGAGGCGCCCGGCAGTCTTACGAACGCGGTCCGGCACCTCGACATAATCACCCGTCAACAACCCCGCATAGCCATTGCGATAAGCAATCAGCCGGATTTCCGGCGCGACCTCGGTATAGCGTTCGATCAGCCCGCCAACGGCGGAGGAAAGACAGGGCGCGAGACCCCCTGCGGTGAGCATTGCAACGGTTTTGACAGCCATGCGCGGTGTTGTGCCAAGCGACGACGCAGCGCGCTAGAGTGAATAGCTATGCAGGCTCCCACAACTCGATGGGATTGCCCTCGCAGTCTTCGATCCTCGCAAATTCGCCAACGCCTTCCATGCCCTCGCGGTGCGTGTGTTCGACACCCGCATCGGCCAGCCGCTCGAGCAAAGCTTCGAGCCCCTCGACACGCAGGTTGAGCATCACTTGCCGTTCGCTCTGCCAATAGTCGGTATCCGCCTTGAACCCGGCGAAGACGGTTGGTCCGGCGTCCTGCATCCATACCCATTCGCCATCGGGCGTGGGCTGGCCGCTCTCGGTCGCCGCGATGCCCAGGTGATCACGATACCATGCAGACAGTTTCGCCGGGTCCTTTGACCGGATAAACAATCCGCCAATCCCCAGAACCTTGCCCTCTGCCATGCGCACCTCCTTGCCCAATTCTCACATCCAGATAGAACCCTAGCCCAGAGAGGACGCGAGGGGAAATATGGCAGCCACACGTATCGGCTTTTGGCTTGGCCCGGCACTTTTTGCGCTGACCATCCTGTTGCCCGCTCCGGCCGGGATGGAAGCTCCTGCATGGAACGCCGCCGGCCTTGTCGCGTGGATGGCAACCTGGTGGATGACGCAGGCAGTGCCGCTGCCGGTCACCGGTCTGCTGCCCTTTATCATCGCACCATTCTTTGGCGGCGGAAGCGCGCGCGAAGTGGCGGGCGATTACTACTCCCCGATCATCTTCCTGCTGCTGGGCGGAGCTTTCCTTGCGCTCGCTATCGAACGCACAGGGCTGCACAAGCGCCTTGCCGCATGGATCCTCGACCGGATCGGCGGGCGTGGAGGGGAATTTGGCCTGCTGCTTGGCTTCATGGTGGCAGCGGCGACCCTCTCCAACATCATTTCCAACACCTCGACCGCGCTGATCATGATGCCGATGGCTCTTGCGGTGCTGGCTGGAGGCTCGACACTGGAAGGAAAACAACCGGCCTCAAGTAGCGAGGCGGCAGGCCAACAAGAAGGCCTCTTCGGCGCACTACCTATGGGTCTCGCTTTCGCCGCGAGCATCGGCGGACTTGGAACAATCATCGGCTCACCTACCAATGCCATTGGCGCAGACCTGCTGCGCGAGATTTCAGGTGTGGAGATCACCTTCGCCGTGTGGGCGATGTTCGGCATGCCCATCGTTGTGATCGGCATTCCCATCGCCGCCTTCATCATCGCCAAGGTGCAGCGCATTTCCTCGCACCCGTTCGATATTCCTGCCGCGCGTGCCGCGATTGACCCCCCTGGTGAATGGAGCAGCGCGGAAAGGCGACTGGTTCCGGTGATCGTGGTGACATTCCTCGCCTGGATGCTGCGCGGATTTGCAGCCCCCTACTTGCCTGAAGGCGCGATGACAGATGGCACCATCGCCATTGCTGCAAGCCTCGCCTTGTTCATACTTCCGGATGGCACGGGTCGCCGAATGCTCGAATGGCACGAGGCGGATCGTGCGCCGTGGGGCGTGTTGCTGATGTTCGGCGGTGGCCTCGCACTGGCAGGGGCAATGATGCGGACAGGGTTGGCAGACTGGCTGGGCAATGCGTTGCTGCCGCTCGCCGGAGTGCCACTGTTCCTGATCGCCATCGCGCTGGTGGCGATGGTGGTACTGATTACCGAGTTCGCCAGCAACGTCGCGACGGCAAGCGGCATCATGCCTGTGGTCGCTGCTCTGGCTGTCGCGATTGGCGGCGATGCGGAGACGGTGCTTCTGCTCGCCATGCCCGTGGCGCTCGCGGCAAGCTGGGGCTTCGTGCTTCCAGCCGGAACAGGGCCGAACGCCATTGCCTGGTCGACCGGAAGGATCGCGCTTCCGCGCCTTATCAAAGCCGGTCTCACGCTCGATGTGGTCGGTGTCTTCGTGATCGTGGCGGTCGTCTTTGCCATCGCGCCATTGCTTGGTTGATCGACGCCGTACAGGCTCTTGCGAAGAATGACGCATCGCGATAATCACGCCATCGATTATCGCCGTTGGCGGAGAAGCGTTTCTGCGGAGGTTAGAAACGGGCGCCCTGGCGGCTATTTTTGGCCCCTGCCTTCCTAGGGGTGAGACCCGAGGAAGGAGCCACTTATGGCCAACAATACGCACGACCCCATGAATGCGGTCGATACCCCCACACCGCGCCGGAAGCCCAAGCCCGAGGTCACCGAGATCGGTGGTCGGAAAATGAAGCCGGCCACGCTGATGATGGGGCACGGCTATGACCCGGCGCTTTCCGAAAACTCGATCAAGGTTCCCATCTTCCTTACCAGCACCTTCGTGTTTGAAAATGCCGCCGCGGGCCGGCGTCATTTCGAAGAACAGACCGGTATGCGTGAAGGGCCGAAGGACGGACTCGTCTATTCGCGCTTCAACGGACCGAACCAGGAAATCCTCGAAGACCGGCTCGCCATCTGGGACGGCGCAGAGGACGCACTGTGCTTCTCCAGCGGGATGAGCGCGATCTCCGTGCTGATCCTCGCCGCTTGCAATTCGGGCGACGTGATCGTGCATTCGGGTCCGCTTTACGCCGCATCGGAAGGCTTCATTGCAAAAGTCATGGCCCGCTATGGCGTCACCTATATTCCATTTCCTGCCGGCGCTTCTCCGGAAGAGCTGGATGAGGTGATGAAGGCAGCCAAGGCCAAGGCAGAGGAACAGGGCGGCGAAGTGCCGCTGATCTATCTGGAAAGCCCGGGCAATCCTACCAATGCGCTGGTCGATATCCAGGCTGTGAAAGAAGCACGCGATGCGCATTTCGACCCTGCGCGTTGTCCCATCGCAATCGATAACACCTTCCTCGGCCCACTTTGGCAGCGTCCGCTCGAGCACGGCGCTGATCTGGTGGTCTATTCGCTCACCAAATATGTCGGCGGCCATTCAGATTTGGTCGCAGGCGGCATTACCGGCGGCAAGAAGTGGATCGACGCGATCCGTGCCATGCGCAACACGATGGGGGGCATTGCCGATCCCAACACCGCGTGGATGCTGCTCCGCAGCCTTGAAACGGTAGAGCTGCGCATGCAGCGCGCGAGCGAGAATGCCGAGAAGGTCTGCGCTTTCCTGAAGGGCCACCCCAAGGTTGAAGGCCTTGGCTACCTCGGCATGATCGAGGATGCCCGCCAGCAGGATATCTATGATCGCCACTGCCTGGGTGCAGGTTCAACGTTCTCGCTGTTCATCAAGGGCGGAGAGCCAGAAAGCTATCGCTTCCTGGACGCGCTGAAAGTCGCTAAACTGGCAGTGAGCTTGGGCGGCACCGAAACTCTCGCCAGCCACCCGTTCAGCATGACGCACATCTCTGTACCGGATGAGCGCAAGAAGATGCTCGGCATTACCGACAATCTTGTACGTGTATCGATCGGCATCGAAGACCCGGATGATCTGATCGCCGACTTCGATCAGGCTCTCGCTGCCGTCTGACCGGCGTGAAGCGGATCGGCTTCCTCGCCTGCGCCGAGACCTTGCCCGGCGGCAAGGATCGGCGCGGCGATGCCTTCGAGCACGATCTGCAGGTTGAGGCACTTCGCCCTGCGCTTGCGTCGCAGGGATTGAATCTGGTCGAGATAGATTGGCGCGCACCCATCGAAGAGTTCGACGGGTGCGCGCTAGTCCTACTCGGCACGGCGTGGGACTATCAGGACCATCAGGCAGAGTTCCTCGCGCGGCTGGAAGAGCTGGAAGCGCGCGGAATCATTATTTGCAATCCGCCCGATGTGGTGCGCTGGAACAGTGACAAACGCTATCTCGCCCAGCTCGCCGAAGCCGGGGTGAGCACTGTCCCCACGCTCTGGCACGATGATGCGGGGTGCGAAGAGATACTCGCGGCGATGAAGCACTTCGACACCGACAGGGTGGTCGTAAAACGCCAGGTGGGCGCAGGTGGTCTGGACCAACACAGTTTCACCCGTGCTGCCCTGCCCGAACGCAGCTGGCGCATGGGAAAGCCATGCATGATCCAGCCGTTCCTCCCCGCTATCGTGGAGGAGGGAGAGTTCTCCTTCATTTTCGTCGATGGCGAATTCTCGCATGGCGTCAGCAAGCATGCCGCCGAGGGCGAATATCGCATCCAGTCGCTGTTCGGCGGAACCGAGCGCACATTCACCCCTTCACCTGGTGACCTCATTCGCGCGCAGGGCGTGGTCAATGCTCTGCCGTTCAGCAATCCACTCTATGCGCGGATCGATATGGTGCGCGTTCCCTCGGGTGAATTGGCGGTGATGGAGGCCGAGCTAATCGAGCCTTTCCTTTACCCCGAACAAGGCCCAGGCTGGGGCGAGAGCATGGTGAAAGCCCTTGCCGCGCGTCTGCAACGCGGTTGAAGGGGGTAAAATCGGGCTAAAAAGCCCAGCTTTTCGCTTCGCACCTTGCCCCGCCGCCTTTCAGACAGCTAAGGGAAAGCTTTGATAGCGCATGATCGCAAAAACTTCAGGAATCGGACGGGAAATAGCGTGATCCGGAAAATCGGTCTTCTCATCGGCGTTGCAGCTTGCGGCGCATTGGTCACCTCATGCGGCGGTGATGACACGCCAACCCCAACGCCAACGGATACGAGCACGGCGACACCGACTCCTACGCCAAGTTCCGGGACGATTGACTTTGATCTGACGGCGGGTTTCGAAGCAAATTCCAACAACGCGAATGCCATTTTCGCCTATTTCACGCCCGATGGCTCAACGGACCAAAATTTCAACGGCGCATCGCGCGTAAATGGATCGGCCTCGGTTCTGCTTCAGTTCTCTCCGGAACTGGCTCGCTTCGCCTTCCCCGACCTCACCAATCCGGTCGAATTCACCGATGCGGATCTCGATTCCAGCACGGCCAGCACTCGCACCTATGCACGTACGGGTGAATCGCTATTCCTTGACCGGCCATTCACTCACGTCTTGCGCGTGAACTATTCGCGTGACGATGCATTCACGCGCGATACGGTTGATGGAACGCTCAACGCCAATCGCTCGACCGTGTTCTTCAACACCGTCACGACGACGGACGATCTGGATACCGATCTAAGCTACACTGGCAGCGTTCTGGTAGAGGGCGGCACTCCTGGCACGACCATGCGCGGCGATCTGTCCGCCGCAGACATCACCTTTACGGTGGATGCGGACGATGCCGACGGCGACGATGCCGTATCCGGCACAATCGAGATTATCGATTCGAGCAGTGGCTCACCGGTTGTCGTAGCCACGCTGGTGATGGAGAAAGTCACTACAACAACGAATGGCACCACGACGACGCGCGGAGTCGTCAACAATGAAGGTTTTGGTGGCGCGCTCACCGACACGGCCAATTCGCTTGAGGGCACCTACGCAGGTGCGCTTGCCGGCCCCGACCGAGACGAGGTCGTGATCCTGTTCTCTGTCGCCAGCACAGAGACGGACAATGACACCGTCTACATCGGCAGCTTCATCGGCAATTGATGCATGATCAGGCCGCAGAAAGCGCGGCGGATGGCAGCGTCGGGGTAAGCGTGACCTGAAAGGTTGAACCGACACCGGGCTCGGATTGAACGCTGATCCGCCCGCCCATCAGCCGCACAAGGTCTGCTGAGATCGCCAGCCCCAGACCCGATCCACCAAACCGCCGCGCGGTGCTTTGATCGACCTGTTCGAATGTGCCGAAGACACGATCCAACCGGTCTTCCGGAATGCCAATACCAGTATCCTGAATGGCGATGCACAAATGCGGGCCCCGCATCTGCGCACGCACACTAACCGCACCTGTTTCTGTAAACTTCACCGCATTGCCGACCAGGTTGGACAGCAGCTGCCGCAAGCGCAATGAGTCGCCCTCCATCATCGGCGGTACGTTCGCGCCGATCTTGCAAGACAGCGCAATGCCCTTGGTCTGCGCTGCCCCGCGGAACAGTTCCGTGACAGCTTCCAGCAGGTGATGCAGGTCCACAGCCTCTTTTTCGAGTGCCATTCGGCCACTTTCCAGCTTCGCAAAATCGAGGATGTCATTGAGCAGACGGGTCATACTCTCGCCCGAGTCTGCAATGCGTTGCACGTATATCCGCTGGGTCTCGTCGAGGTTGGTCTGCATCAACAGATCGGTGAAGCCGATGACACCGTTCATCGGTGTGCGGATTTCGTGACTCATCACTGCCAGGAAGCGGGATTTTGTCTCTGCAACCTCAAGCTGGCGCCGCAACAGCGATGCAATCGGCAGACAGACGACAAAACTGCTGGCGAGGAAAAATTGCAGGACCATCGCCTTTTCGGCAAGCGAGCCTTCGATCAGGTGAATTGGTCCATGCCCCAGCGTTGTGGCAATCGTTGATACGATGGCGAGATTAAGCAGCGCGATCGAGTTTCCCGCCGGCCCCAGTCGCATGGCGTAAAGGATTACCAATGGTGCACCAAGAAACAGAAGGGGGTATTCGCTCTGCCAGAAAGCATAGGCGCTCGCCCCGGTACCAAAGGCTATGACAAGCAGTGCTTCGATCAGCTTTTTGCGCGTAACCTGGCGCCACTGCTTTGCCGCATCTATCAGGATCATGATTGATGGCACGATGAGCAGAAGTCCAAGGCCATCCGCCCTCGTCCAGGTCCACCATTGCGCGACAACATCGGACGGTGCCCCTGCGCGTATGACAGCAGATGCTGCCAAGCCGGAAACCGCTGCTGCTGCCAATGCCGCACCGACAAAAACAACAATGTCACGCGAGCGCGTGAAATCGGGCTTTGTACACCGCAAACGGGCCATGACGTAGAGAAGCGTGAGCATCTCGATCTGGTTGGAAAGCGCCAATCCAACGGCAAACCACGGATCGTCTCCCACAAACAGGTTGGCACAGATATTGCCGGCAAAGGCGGCGCCAAGATAGAACGGGATATGCTCTTTCCGACCCCGCAGGAGCAGAACGAGTAAAACGGAATTGGGCACCCAGACCGCCGCTATTCGCCCTCCATCGCGGGTCAGTTCGATAGAAAAAGATGCCAGCGCAAAGAAAGCGAGTGCCACCACGATCACAGCCGCTGCCAGCCGGATTGCCGATGCGCACATCACATCGTTGGCTGGCTGAGACAACATAAAGCCAGATTTACTACGGGTATTTCCGATCATGCGCGCTCCGTTCTGCGCGTGAGGAATACCCAGGAGCGGCAAAAACCGGGTGTTGTACAGTCTACGGGTCAGCCCTTAGACTGCGGGAGGATTTATCCCTTCCACTCGCGCCGCTCTTCAGCAGCTTTGAGCACTTCATAGGCGAGCTGGAGCTTCTGGAATTCTTCCGCCGCTTCCTTGTCGCCCGGTTTCACGTCGGGGTGAACCTTCTTCGCCCGTGCGCGCCATTCGCGCTTGATCGCTTCGAAATCGGCATCGGCTTCCAGTTCCAGCACCTCCAGCGCGCGCATTTCATCTGCCGAACGCGATCCGTCACCGCTGCCGCTCCAGCCATAGTGCTGCGCCTCGGCGTAGCCCGCGCTTTCGGCTTGCTCCGCCTTCGCACGTTTGGCCGCCTCTTCCTTGTCGAGACCTTCAAAATAGTCCCAACCTTTGTTGTATTCAGCCGCATGGCGCTGGCAGAAATACCACTTGTCCGGGCTGTTGGGGCTCTTGGGCGCCGGGCAATCGCCTTTCTCCTCGCATCCGTGGCGATCGCACAAGCGTACGGTCGCTGCCTCGCGGCTATCCTCATAGCCACGCCAGCGCGGAAAGCCCCAGTCGTTTGAACGACCTGACCGGGCCATTACAGATTGTCCCAACAATTCAGCACGCCGCCCCTATAGGCGCTCTTCACCGTTTCGTGAACCTGCCTCTTGGCCGGAAGCAAAAAGGGCGCGGTAGCCGAAGCCACCGCGCCCTGTCTGGCCGTTGCTGTACGGCCTTGCGCCCACGCATACGGATCAGGGAGTGATCATCACCGTCACCGCGCGGCGATTGCGCGCCCAGGCGCTTTCGTTCGATCCAGTCGCTACGGGCCGTTCCTCACCGTAGCTGACGGTGCGGAGCCGGCTTTCAGGCACGCCAAGGCTGACGAGATAGTTCTTCGCTGCATTGGCACGGCGCTCTCCCAGCGCGAGGTTATAATCCCGCGTGCCACGTTCGTCGGCATGGCCTTCCACAGTCGCGCGACTGCCGGTGTATTGGAGCATGTATTCGGCCTGACGGCGCAGTGCGGCCGCATCCTCGCTATCGATGTTGTAGCGATCGGTATCAAAGTAGATCGTGTCCGCACCCTGCATGGCCTGCGCGAAGTGCGTTTGCGAACCCGGCTGTGGCCCCATCGGGGTCGGCGTCGGTGTAGGCGCGGGAGTTGTGACGACATCCTGCGGCGGATCGGGCGTTACTTCGGGTGGCGTACGGCTACAGGCACCAAGTGCCAGAGCACTGGAAACGGTAACGGCAAGAACGATGCGATTCATCTTGTGGCTCTCCTTGAACCTATGAATGGGTACTCTTTGAACTTTGCGGCCCCACGAGGATATAACACACTTACGGCAAAACCGGTCCCCAAGCCGGGTCTGACGCGCCAACCGGCGTGCGCAAACGGCGTTCGTTTTCACCTGTCAGGTCCACCTGCCAGATGCTCGTATCGCCCGAATTGCGCTCGGTCCGGAAGAACTGGATGATGCGGCCATTGGGTGCCCAGCTGGGGCCCTCATCGTGCCACGCATTGGTAAGCTGGCGCATGTTACGCCCATTCGGGTTCATCACCGCGATGCGGAAATCGCCGGCGATGTGCGTGAAGGCAATCTGGTCGCCACGCGGGCTCCATTCGGGCGTGGCACAGCGCCCGCCGAAGAAGCTGATCCGCCTCTGGTTCGATCCATCAGCATCCATGATGTAGCACTGTTGGCTGCCCGACTGGTCGCTTTCGAAGACGATCCGACTGCCGTCGGGCGAGTAAGAACCGCCTACTTCAATCGCCGGGCCAGAGGTCAGGCGCTGTGGCGAGCCGCCGCCGGAAGCAGAGACGCGGTAAATATCCGTATTCCCGGCCACGGCCATCGAATAGAGAATCCAGCGGCCATCCGGACTCCAGCGCGGGGCAAAGGTGGGATTGGGACTGTCGGTCACCAGCGTCTGACGTCCGCTGTCAATCTCGTAAACGTAGATACGCGGGTTGCCGTCAACATAGCTAAGGTAAGCGATACGCGAGTAGTCCGGCGAGTAGCGCGGCGATAGCGCGGTAGACTGACCATTGGTGATGAAGCGATGGTTCGCCCCGTCACTATCCATAATAGCGAGGCGCTTGACGCGGTTATCCTTGGGACCAGTCTCGGCGATGTAGGCAATGCGGCTATCAAAGAACGGGCTCTCACCCGACAGGCGCGAATAGACGAGGTCTGCACAGCGGTGCGCCGCACGGCGCCACTCGGCGGGCGATACGACCCAGCCCTCGCGGACCAGCTCGGTCTCCAGCGCCACGTCATAAAGATAACAGCCGACGGTCAGACGGCCGTCACCATTGGCGCGGACAAAACCGTGCACCAGCATCTCTGCCGAACGCCCGCGCCAGGTGCCAAAAGCAGGCGCGGTTATCTGGGCGTAAGAAGGGCGCGGCAAGGCGTCGGGGCCGACAGGGCGGAACAAGCCGTTGAAACGCAGATCGTTGTAAACAACGCGCGCGAGTTCGAGGCCGAGCGCCGCGGTGCCGGACGCATTGGCAGGTGTGGGTACGTCATCATTGGTAGCGAAAGAGGCAATGGCGATGCCGAGGTCCTGCCACGCGCTATCGTCCGTTACCGTGCCACGCAGTGGCCCGTCATCATCCTGATCCGCCGTCGCGACAGGCTCCTGCTCATCCATGCCCGATGGATCGAGATCATCCTGCGCGGCAACCGGAGCTGAGAACAGCAACGCGATAACGGTGAGAAGACTAAACTTACGCATTACAATCTCCGGTCGAAGTCCCACTCGAGGTCGTCCCAACGACTATAGAACTGGTCGGGCAAGTTGAAAGGTGCGGCAAGCTGAACCGCGCGAATTGCGCGCTCGCAGTGAAGCGAGGCCTGCGGACGGTTGGAATCGTTGATACCGCGCTGGGTGACGCAGCGAGGGCGACCGGACAATGAACCATCGCGGTTGAGCCTCCAGGAAACGACGCTCACCAGCTGGTCGACATCGACACCCGATGGCGCGCTCCAATGCGGTCGCAACTGGCGTGTGATGGCAGAAGCAAGTGCAGCGCGTTCGCGCGGCCCGAATGTCGCAGCCGGAGATCCGCGATTGCCATCAGCGGTGCTCGTCCCTTCAAGGAAGTTGTCGTTGAGTCTGCTGCCCTGCGGCCTTTGCGTAGCCGTTGGCGTCGGCGCGGGAGTGGGTGCAGAACGCGTGGTCGGCCGGCTTGTAGGAGCGACGCGCGGGGTCCGCGTCGGGCGGACTTCTGGAGCGGGTTGCGGGACCACTATAGCTTCTGGCGGAGTAGGCAGATCACTTAGTTCCGGCGCCATGCTTGCGGCTGGCTCTGCCGAGGGATCGGGCGCGGTGGACTCGAGGCTGACTTCGCTCGCCAGGCTCACCGCAATGCGTTCGGGCGGAGCATTCGGAGCCATGTCACGCTGCTGTGCCACCCACGCCAGTCCGGCAGCGAGCGCGACATGCGCAACCACTGCTGCACCGATGCCGATGCGCTCTTCCGTGGACTGGTGGGCGAGAGCAGCCATAATCGCTTGGGCTATTCAGCCGCGCCTGAACCGGGCGTTACCGCCACGCTCTCAAGCTCACCACCGCTGTCAGGCGCAGTGGCTTCCAATGGAGCGGCAGCACTGGCGGTGATCAGAGAGATCGAGTTGAAACCGGCGCTGTTCAGCTCTCCCATCACCGCCATTGCGCGGCCCCAGTCAATATTGCGATCGGCACGTAGATTGACGAGTGGGCGCTCCGCACCCTCCGGTCCTGCAAGCGAGTCGAGCGCCTGTGGCAGAGCGCCAGTCTCAATCCGCACATCATCGATATAAACGAAGCCTGCGTTATCGATGGCGACGGTTATCTGGTCAGGCTCCTGATCAACCGGATTGGCGCGGCTTTCAGGCAAGTCAACGGGCACGCCGCTGGCAAGCAATGGCGCGGTGACCATGAAGATAATCAGCAGCACCAGCATCACGTCCACGAAAGGCGTGACGTTGATCTCGGCCATCGGCGCACGCCGGTGGCCATGCCGCCGCCCGCGCCTGCCGCCTGCCATTCCCATCGCCATCAGACAGCTTCCATTTCGCGGCTGATCTGTGCGGAGACACGGTCGGCAAAGCGGGTCAGGCGCGCCTCAAAGCCGTTCACGGTGTTCGACAGGCGGTTGTAAGCGATCACCGCAGGGATCGCGGCGAACAGGCCGATAGCGGTGGCGAACAGCGCTTCCGCGATGCCGGGGGCCACCACGGCGAGCGAAGAGTTCTGCTGCAAGCCAATCTGGAAGAAGCTGTTCATGATGCCCCAAACAGTACCGAACAGGCCAACAAACGGCGCGACCGAGCCGACGGTGGCGAGGAAGTTCAGCCGGTTCGCGAGGTTGTCGGATTCATAGGCGACCTGACCTTCCATTGCCTGCGCGATCCTGCCGCGCGCGGCTTCTCGGTCTTTCAGCCCCGCCTTGTGGCTGCGACGGAATTCGTTGACTCCGGCGGAGGCTACTCGGGCAGACGGATTGTCCTTCGTCCGCCGCGCATCGAGCAGGCTGTCGAGATCATCGTTCGACCAGAATTCATCCTCAAACGCATCGCATTTGCGCCGCGTATTGCCCATGCGTAGACCGAAACCGAAGATGATCGCCCACACCCAGATCGAAGCAAATACCAGTCCGGCAATTACCACCTGCACGACGATGTCGGCCTGCATAAACAGCTCGATCGGATCGAGCCGTGTCGGGGCACTGACAGCAAGGATGTTCAAAACGCTCATTCGCTCTCTTTCGTCACAAAGGTCTCAAAGGCATCCCGCCACGCAGCAGGTTGCCGCTTGGGGCGGCCGTCGGCGGCAAGGAAGGCCGCAACAATATCAATCTCGCACAGCAATTCACTGCCGCGGAACACCTTCTGCGCCATATTGCAGCTTGCCGCGCGCACCTGATCGCAGGTTGTCACCACGGTCAGCACGTCATCCAGCTTCGCTGGACGGCGCCATTTGATGTTCGCTTCTGACACGGCATAGAACCCCTCGCCCGCCTCGTTGGCAGCGCGCTGGTCTATGCCGAGCAGTCTCAAAATGTCGGAACGCGCACGCTCGCACCATTTCAGATAATTCGCGTGATAGGCGATGCCGGACAGGTCTGTATCCTCAAAGAAAACACGCACCGGATAGAGGTGTCGTGACCCGTCGATCTGGCCGGAGGGTGGCTGCATTTGCGCGTCCATAGATGAACGCGTGCTTACAGATGTAAAGCTGCGCGCAAAAGAGGGTTAATCGCCCAAGCGAATCTTTGCCGCGACGGATGGAGTCACGTTAGCGCGCGAGCATCGGCCCCAATGGCCCGCCACCGAACAGATGCGCGTGCAGATGCGGCACCTCCTGCCCGCCGTTGCGGCCGATATTGGCGAGTACACGATACCCGCGCACCACGAGGCCGCGATCACGCGCCACGTGGCCAACTGCGCGGACGAAACCGGCGATTTCCTCGTTAGATGCCTTGGCAGAGAAATCATCCCAACTGACGTAGGCGCCCTTGGGAATGACAAGGATGTGCACATCGGCCTGCGGGTTGATGTCATGGAAGGCGAGCGCGTGATCGTCTTCATAGACCTTGTTGCACGGAATCTCTCCCCGCAGGATCTTGGCGAAAATGTTGTCCGGGTCATAAGCCTCGGTCGGATCGATTGGCATCAGTCCTGCTCCCTCGCGGCCTTTTCATCGAGGCCTGACACGCCTTCGCGACGGTCCAGCTCTGCCAGGACGGCGGATAGCGGAATGTCCTTTGCGCCCAGCAACACCAGCAGGTGGAAGAGCAGGTCGGCTGCCTCTCCGGTCAGCTCTGCATCGCTACCGGTCAGCGCGGCGATGACCGTTTCGGTGGCCTCTTCTCCCACCTTCTCAGCAATCTTGGGAAGGCCCTTTGCATTGAGCTTGGCAACATAGCTGGCATCTGGCGACGCGACGCGGCGCTCTGCAATCGTGCTTTCGAGGCGGGTGAGTGTATCCATCGGGATTGGCAATGCGCGAAGCCGCGCGTCTGCGTCAACCGCCGAATGGTGTCAGTCGTCCTGACCGTCCGATTTGCGCATTGAAAGACGCCGCCCGATGATCACTCCGATAACGCCCAGAGCGAACAGCGTGACGCTGGAACCTTCGGGGACCTGCGCGGTCCCCGCGGCCATCGCAGGAGATGCTATCAAGGCGAGCACAGCGGGGGGAATGATGCGAAGGAGCATGGGTTACAAAATCCGCCTTTTTTCGGCGTTGCACAATGGTACCAATAGCACTGTCCCGCTGCGGGACCTGACCGCTGGCAAGTGTAAATACTTGTATTGCCAAGGGAGTGGCATTCGTAACGGCACCTAAAAAGTTAACGCCTAATTATCAGCTACTTCGCGCCGGAAGTCCTGCCGAACGAAGTGCCGCGTGCGCCTCTGCAATGGTGTAACTACCGAAATGGAAAATGCTGGCAGCAAGCACCGCACTCGCCCCGCCCTTCACCACACCATCGACCAGATGCTGCAAATTGCCCACGCCGCCACTCGCGACAACGGGCACCGAAACCGAATCAGCAATCGCGCGCGTCAGCTCAAGGTCGTATCCCGCCTGCGTGCCATCGCCATCCATGCTGGTCACCAGAAGTTCACCCGCACCAAGCTCCGCCAGCCGCACGGCATGATCCACCGCATCAATGCCGGTTTCGCGCCGACCACCGTGGGTAAAAATCTCCCAACGGTCCGCTTCCACCTTGCGCGCATCGACCGAGGCAACCGCGCACTGGCTGCCCATCTTGTCGGCAATGTCGGCCATGATTTCGGGTCGCTTTACAGCCGCCGAATTCACCGCAACCTTGTCAGCCCCGGCCAACAGCAGTCTGCGCGCATCCTCCACGCTGGACACACCGCCGCCAACGGTCAACGGCATAAAGCACACTTCTGCCGTGCGCCGGACAATGTCGAGCAAAGTCCCGCGCCCTTCATGGCTGGCGGAGATATCAAGGAAGCATAGCTCGTCCGCTCCCGCAGCATCGTAGGCCTGCGCTTGCTCGACCGGATCTCCGGCATCTTTCAGATCGACGAAGTTAACGCCCTTCACCACGCGGCCATCGGCCACGTCGAGGCAGGGAATGACGCGGATACGAACGGTCATCAGATCACCGACGCGATGTAGTAGGCGCCAACCAGAAACACGAAAGCAATGAGCAAGATATTGACCGCGAGCGCGATGGCGTAGGCGCGCGGGTTCTCCCGCTTTTCGATGTGGTGCATCGGCGTGATCCGAACGCGACCGGCACGCGCATCATACCAGAGGAACCCGGCTTGGATGATGCCAATCAATGGCAGGCCAAGCGCAAAGAGCAGGTCGATCTGATAGCCACTCATGTCGGTTCTCCGGGTGCAATCGTAAAGGTCACTGTGTGCTCTTGCGGCTCCTCATCAACCGCCGCTTCAAGGGCGCGCCCGCTCGCCCAGAACAGCAGGAACGCCATGTTGAAGTAGAGCACAACGGCCATCCAGAAACGATCAGGTGAGCGTTCCTTCGTCAGCCGATATTTACCGAGGCCTGATCGCCCGCGCACCGCATCCATGATCGCCGTCGCCAACATGACACCGCTACCAACAAATCCGGCGTCGGTAACAGTCATGGCTTAATCCGCCTCAACCGTAGCGGTGATCGACAGAGAGCCGACATCGACGCGCAATTGATCGCCGATAGCAAAAAGGGGGATCGCCTCTCTCGACATGCCCTTCCACGCGAAATCAATCGCGCTTCCCGACACGTCAAATTCAGACACCTGTTCACCATTGCGGAAAAGCTGCAGCTTGCCATCGTGATCACTGCCAAGCTTGCTCAACCGCAGCGAAAACCGTTCCTGCCCATCGCTCCAGCGATCCTGCCCCAGCTTGCCGTGATACCCGGTATCACTGCGGAACTTGGCCTCGACATTGTGGGTTTTCAAAACCCCTTTGCCGGTGACCACTACGCTAGAGCTGTTCGCAAGCTTGTTCCTCAACCCGGCGATCACGATTACCGTGACGACCAACGCGAGTATCCAGAAGACAAGCCCGCCCATTACCGGTTCGCCATCGCAATAGCGGTCGCAAGGTCCAGCCGCCCTTCGTAAAGCGCGCGCCCCGTGATCACGCCTTCGATGCCCTGATCGGCCTGCAGCGCGAGCATATGGATATCGTCCAGTCCCTTCACCCCGCCACTGGCAATCACCGGGATATCGACCATGCGCGCCAACTCTACCGTTGCCTGTACGTTGCAGCCTTTCAGCAAGCCGTCACGCCCGATATCAGTGAACAGTAGGCTGGCGACGCCTGCGTCCTCGAACCGGCGCGCCATGTCCTCGACCGGAACGTCGGATACTTCAGCCCAGCCTTCGGTCGCGACCATACCATCGCGCGCGTCCACGGCGACAACGATGCCGCCTTCCCATTCGCGCGCCATTTGCCTGACGAAATCAGGGTTCTTGAGCGCTGCAGAGCCAATCACCAGCCGCGCCACACCAAGGTTGAACCATCCTTCGACTGCCGCCGCATCGCGAATACCGCCGCCCAGTTGCACGTAGCCGGGGAACCGCTCGACAATCGCTTCCACCGCCGCGCGGTTGCGGCTTTCGCCGGCAAAGGCGCCGTCTAGATCGACGACGTGGACATGCTCGGCACCCGCCTCAGCAAAAAGCATCGCCTGCGCCGCCGGATCATCTCCGTAAACGGTCGCGCGATCCATATCGCCCTCAGCAAGCCGTACGACTTCGCCGCCCTTGAGATCGATGGCTGGAAAAACAATCATTGCGGATCCCAATCTAGGAAACGGCGGAGCAGGTCCAGCCCGTATTGCTGGCTCTTTTCCGGATGGAATTGCACGCCGAGGATATTGCCGCGCGCGACTGCGGCGACAAGACCGCCGCCGTGATCGGTCATCGCGGCAATGTGGCGACCTTCGTCGGGCTGGAAGTGATACGAGTGGAGGAAATAGGCCTCGCCCTCGTCAATCAGTTCGCTGCCATCGCCGTGATGCGCGTGGACGACATCGTTCCAGCCCATATGCGGCACTTTTATGGCCGGATCGGTCCGCTCAATCCCTTTGACCTCGCCCGGAATCCAGCCAAGTCCGTCATGCATGCCATGCTCCAACCCGCGAGTTGCGAGCAATTGCATGCCCACGCAAATGCCGAGGAAGGGCACGCCATCCGCGATCACCCGCTCTTCCAGCGCCTCCACCATGCCGGAGATTGCCCACAAGCCATCTCGGCAAGCCCCGAAGGCACCCACCCCGGGCAGCACAATGCGCCGTGCACCACGCACCAGATTGGGATCATCGGTGACGGCAATCTCCTGCGCCCCGGCAGCCTTCAGGGCGTTGTGAACCGAGTGCAGATTACCGGCGCCATAATCGATCAGCGCGATGGTCACGCCAGCAGGCTTTCCAGCCCCTCGGCGGCGAAAGCGGGAGCGATTTCGGTCACCGTCACACGCGCAGCGCCTTCGGTAACGAAGGGATCGAGATTGGCGAGGCTCTCCACTTCCGCGCGGTCGCCGCTCGCGAGGATGACGCCGCCGGTGCGCGGCTGCTTGCGCCCCCAAAGCAGGAAATGACCGCTGGCATGCCCGGCTTTCAAATGGGCTTTATGCGCATCGAGCAGCGCATCGACCTGTTCGAGCGGGACGACGTATTCCAGATCGATTACGAACATCGCCTAACCGCCCAGCTGTCCCTTGGTGCTCGGCACCGCGCCACCTTTACGCGGATCAAGCTCGACCGCCTGTCGCATCGCGCGGGCAAAACCCTTGTAGATGCTCTCGCAAATGTGGTGGTTGTTGCTGCCGTAGAGCTGCTGCACGTGCAGCGTCAGGCCCGCCGTTTGCGAAACCGACTGGAACCAGTGCTCGATCAGCTCCGTGTCCCATTCACCCAGCTTTTCCTGCGTGAAGCGCGCCTTGAACACACACCACGGGCGGCCCGACACATCGACAACCACGCGGCTCAGAGTTTCGTCCATCGGCGAATGTGCTTCACCGTATCGGCCGATGCCGCCCTTGTCGCCCAGCGCCTCTGCCAGAGCCTGGCCCAGCGCGAGCGCGCTGTCTTCGGTGGTGTGGTGCTGGTCGATATGAAGATCACCATCGACCTTCATCGTCACGTCAATCAGCGAGTGGCGGCTGAACTGTTCGACCATATGATCGAGAAAACCGATCCCGGTGGAAATGTCATAGCTGCCCGTCCCGTCGAGATTCACCTCGACAGCGATCCGGGTTTCCTTGGTATTTCGTTCGATACGGCCTGTTCGCATGGGTGATGCCTATAAGGCGAATGTGACAGGGTGCAAACCGCCTAAAGGCCTAATGATAGCGGGGATTGTGCGCCGATTGCGGCTTGACCTCCCACGCGCCCCTCGCCACCTAGCGAAGCATGAGTGACGAAACGCCCGATAGCCTGATCCCCTATGACGAGATCGTGCAGGAAGCCCTGCGCGCTGTCGTCGGACGCGTCCTGGGCTCGGTAGAGGAATCGGGTGGCACCCTACCCGGCGGCCATCATTTCTACATCACGTTCAAGACCGCAGCGCCGGGCGTGGACATCCCCGCCAGCCTGCACGAGCGTTTTCCGGACGAGATGACGATTGTCCTGCAGAACAAGTTCTGGGATCTGAACGTCACCGACACGGGCTTTTCGGTTGGCCTCAGCTTCAATCAGATCCCCTCAAAACTATCGATCCCCTTCGCGGCCATAACCGCCTTCGTTGACCCGGCAGTCGATTTCGGCCTGCAGTTCCAGGCAGCTGTCGATGATGCGGAACCCGCAGAACACGAGGATGCCGAGAACGACGGGAGCGGCGAAGCGGAACAAGGCGGCGCGCCAGACATTGCCCAGAGTGAAGACGGCTCCAATGTCGTCACGGTCGATTTCGGTCGCAAGAAGTAACGCCGGGGCGCAGCTCGCCTCATGAACGGGGGCAACACCATGTCCGACAATCACATCACCGATCAGGCTGCGGACGCGCTGCGCGAAGCCGGCGGCGATGATCACACGACGGGCGAGCCGGTTCCCGGCCCCAGCCCCAACGCCGCTACCAACCTGATGATCAACGACATCATCCTGCGCAGCGTGGGCCGCATTTCACGGATGACGGTCGAAAAAGCGATCCTCGGCAAACAGTACGGTAAGGAACTGGCACAAGACGCGGTCGACAACCGCTCCACCATGAGCACGCTTGCCGCCTTCGCAATCACCAAGGTTGCCACCCGCTCGCTCCCAGGAGCGGCGCTCGTGACCACGGGCCTGATCGCAAAGACGCTTTTT
Source organism: Aurantiacibacter sp. D1-12 (assembly GCF_028858515.1). Lineage (GTDB taxonomy): Bacteria > Pseudomonadota > Alphaproteobacteria > Sphingomonadales > Sphingomonadaceae > Alteraurantiacibacter. Next base: position 247,981 of record NZ_JAPJZJ010000003.1, on the reverse strand, counting down.
GACCGCAGCCAGCGCCGCCGCGAAGCGATCCGGCAGGGCAACAAGACCATTCGCGACATGGCCAACAGTGAAGACTAGCTGACGACAATTGCGGTGAAGGCTTGATTGCCCCCGCCCCATCGGCCAATTGCAATGCATGGACGTAGCACAAAGCCTGCACCGCCGTGGACTGATGTTCATCCTTTCCTCGCCATCGGGCACGGGAAAAACGACCATTGCGCGGCGACTGCTCGAAGAAGATGGCGAGATAGCAATGTCGGTCTCGGTCACCACGCGCCCGCCGCGCCCCGGTGAAGTCGATGGCAAGGACTACCATTTCGTCGATCAGGCCGGATTTGATCGCATGGTGGAAGCCGGCGAGCTCGTCGAATGGGCCGAAGTGTTCGGCAACAATTACGGCACCCCGAAAGCACAGATCAAAGCGGGCCTGAAAGAAGGGCGCGATTTCCTGTTCGATATCGACTGGCAGGGCACCCAGCAGCTTTACCAGCGCATGGAGACAGACGTTGTCCGCGTTTTCCTTCTACCCCCGAGTATCGAGGAACTGGAAGATCGCCTGCGCGGTCGCGGCACCGATAGTGACGATGTGATCGAAGGCCGAATGGCCCGCGCGCGCAATGAAATCAGCCACTGGGACGGGTATGACTACGTCGTGGTAAACGATGATATCGACCAGTGCTTTGCCAAGGTCCGCATGATTCTGGAGGCAGAGCGTATGCGCCGCGCGCGCCAGACAGGCCTTGTCGATTTTACCCGCGATCTGATGCGCTGAGCCTGTTCGCCAAGAGGGTTCGGTGTCCGGCTACGTATGCGCCGGACGTCGCGTCTTGTGCATGCCTTGCGAAGAAGCTAGCCGCATTCTGCATCAAAGGAGACCACGTAGAATGACTGCCGAACTCGTTTCAGCCATCGAAGAAGCATGGGAACGTCGCGCCGAGCTGACCCCTGCCGATAGTGACGTTCGCCGCAGCGTCGATAGCGCCATCGAAATGCTCGATAATGGCAGCGCGCGCGTGGCAGAGCCCGATGGCAACGGCGGCTGGCAGGTCAACCAGTGGCTGAAGAAGGCGGTCCTCCTTTCATTCCGCCTGCAGGATAACCGGGTGATGGAAGGCGGCAGCGCAGGAAAGCCCGCCTTTGACAAGGTCTCCTCCAAATTCGCTGGCTGGGGCAAGGATCGCTTTGCCGAAGCGGGTTTCCGCGTCGTGCCGGGCGCGGTAGCACGCCGTGGTTCCTACATCGCGCCAGGCACGGTGCTGATGCCCAGCTTCATCAATATCGGTGCCTATGTCGATGAAGGCACGATGGTCGATACATGGGCCACAGTCGGCTCGTGCGCGCAGATTGGCAAGAACGTGCACATCTCTGGCGGCGCCGGGATTGGCGGTGTTCTCGAGCCGCTACAGGCAGAGCCCGTCATCATCGGTGATGGTGCCTTTATCGGTGCGCGTGCCGAAGTCGCCGAGGGCGTCCGCGTGGGCGAAGGCGCGGTGCTTTCGATGGGCGTATACCTCGGCGCTTCGACCAAGATCGTCGACCGCGCGACGGGCGAAGTCCATCGCGGCGAAGTACCACCCTATGCCGTAGTCGTGCCCGGATCGCTGCCCGGCAAGGCATTGCCCGATGGCACGCCCGGGCCGAGTCTGTACTGCGCTGTCATCGTCAAAACGGTCGATGCGCAAACACGCGCAAAAACAGGCATTAATGAGCTGCTCCGCGAGTAACCGGACGCTCCGCCCCTACCTGCTTTCGACCGTGTAACGGAACCTTCGCCTCGGACATCCGTAAATTTGATACGGATCAACAAGCGACGAAGGGCGAAAACCATGAGTTACAAAGAAGGCGACGAAGTGCACATCGAAGACGATGATGCAAAGGCTGGTGAAACCACGGGCCATGTCCGCTGGATCCTGGCAATCAGTCTTTTGGCAGCGTTGGTGGTTATGTCCCTCGTCTGGATTATCCCGGCTTTGAGCTAAGGCGATGCCGATGACACGGTGGCGGATGACGCTGATGTGACGCCGGAAAACGGCGAAGTGACCGGCTGAGCAATCCGGGATTTGAAAAAGCGCAACGGGCTTGGCCTGCCGCCCTCTTTTGATGCGCTTTTACCGCTCGTCGCTTTCATAAGGCGGCACATCCGCTTGCGATGCCGCATATGCCTCCGCCTCGCGCATCACGCGCAGCATGTTGCGAAAGGAAATCTTCTCCAGATCCTCTTGCGTGTATCCGCGCCGTGCAAGTTCGGTGAACAAGGGTGGGTAGCCTGTAACGTCTTCGGCACCGACCGGCCCGCTCCGCATCCCGTCATAGTCGCCGCCGATGCCGATATGATCGATGCCGGACACTTCGCGCACGTGGTCGATATGGTCTGCCCAGTCGGAAATAGTCGCCTCGGGCATGGCATTGGCCGCGTCCCATGCTTCCATACCAGCCTCGACCTGATCAGGCTGGCCTTGCCACCACGCCTCGAGACGCGCTTGCTCTGCCTGCCGCGCGGCATACCACACGCGCTGGGCTTCGCTCAGGTAGCCAGGTAACCCGACCACCATTACGATGCCGCCGTTGTCGGGCAGCCGTTCAAGCACGCTATCGGGCACATTGCGGGCATGGCCGTTCACCGCGCGCACGCCCGAATGGCTGAAGATCACCGGAGCGCCGACGGCATCGAGCGTATCGTGCATGGTCTCCTCGGACACGTGGCTGAGATCGACCAGCATGCCGAGCCGTGCCATTTCCTGCACCACCATCACGCCGAATTCGGTGAGGCCGCCGTGCTCGGGATCGTCCGTTGCACTATCCGCCCATGGCGTATTGAGATTGTGCGTGATCGTCATGTACCGCGCGCCAAGATCGTACATCTGCCGCAGCACCGAGAGGCTCGATCCGATCGAATGACCGCCTTCCATGCCGATAAGCGAGGCGATGCGCCCTTCCGCCATTGCCGCCTCGACATCGTCGGCAGTCAGCGCCAGCGCAAGGTCATCGGGATAGGCATTGATCAGCCGGTGCGTGACATCGATCTGCTCGAGCGTGGTCTGCACGGCCTCGGGCTCTTCGAGAGCGGTTGAAATCCACACAGACCACCACTGCGCGCCTACGCGCCCTTCGCGCAGACGCTGCAGATCGGTGTGCATCTGTCCCGGCGTCCATTCGTCGCCTTCCAGGGTATCGTGGAAGTCGAAGTGACCGATCACATTGCCGAATTGTCCGCGCAACCGCCCTGGCACATCGTTGTGCCCGTCCCATACAGGCGCCGCCTCAAGTGCGGCAGCGGCTACCTCCTCCGGCGTATCCTGCGCCAAAGCGGGCGCGGTACACAGGGCAAAGGCCAGAGCGGTTGTTACGGCAAGGCGGCAAGTCTGGCGCATGGCAAAAACTCCTGATGCGATCACGATTGTTGGCGTGCTTATGCCGCAGCCTGCTGCGTAAGCAAGAGACGCTGCCACTGCTTGACCTTGATAGCTACGCCGCGCAAGCTGGCCGGATGCAGCTGTTTCGCCCACTTTTCCCGTTAGTTGTCACAGCACTGGCTGCCGTAATTCCTGCATCATCGGTGGCGCAGGAGGCCGAAGACCCGTGCGCCCGGGAGGGTGCGTGCCGCCATATTGCAGAATATGTGCTTCAGGGACCTGACGGGACCACGGCACGCTTGCCTGCCAGAGTGGACCTGCCATGGGTGTTTCAAGGCAATGTCATCGTCACACCGGGAGAGGCGGTGGTCGTAGAACTGGTGGAAGAAGACGGCACCCTGACACCGTACCTGCGCCGGACAGGCGAAGACGCGCGTACCACTCCGATGGCAGAGGGCGAAGTGCGCTTCGATTTTGCGCCGGTCGAGAACGGGCGCGTGATGGTTCGTGCTGTCAGCCAGTATCCGGAGGCACTCGAATATGCGGCGCTTATGGTCGATGCCAATGTCGGCCCGGAACGAACCAGCGTATGCACCCTGATGCCGGGTGTTACAGTGTTCGAGGCCTGGCAGCAGCCGATTTACCAGCTCGCCTTCTGGAGCTTCCGCCCCGCTACTAACGGTTACACCTGCAGCATCATCGACCCTGATGCAGGGATCAACGAGGCGGACCGAGACGCCGCGAATAGCAAGTGATCCGCGCCGCTCTGCGCTGGGTGCTGGCGCTCTTCTACGCCTATGCCGGGTACAAACACCTGGTCGATCCTGCACCATTTCTGCAGATAACGCCGGATTGGGTTCCCTTCCCGCAAGAGGTTGTGTTCTGGACAGGCGTGGCGGAGCTCTTGGGCTCGCTGGCGCTGCTCCAGCCGTGGTCGAAGCGAGTGCGCATGGCTGGCGGCATTGGGCTTGCCCTCTATGCCCTGTGTGTCTGGCCAGCGAACATCAATCACATGATGATGGACATGGCACAGCCCGACGGTGGCTGGGGCATGGCCTATCACGTACCGCGTATGATCGCGCAACCGCTGATCATCTGGCTGGCTCTGTGGGTGAGCGGCGCGGTGGAATGGCCGTTTGGCAAAAAGCGCGCCTAAAACAAAACGGGCGAGAAGCATGTCGCTTCCCGCCCGCTTCGCGTGTCTTCAATGACAGGTGAGCCTTAGCTCATGTGCTTGGAAACAGCACCCGTCATCTTGAACATGCTGATCTGATCGTTGCCGATCACCGCACCAAGCTTGGCATCGGGATTGATCATGCGCTTGTCCTTGGAATCCTGCAGACCGTTGGCCTTGATGTGATCCCAAACCTTCTTCGTGACCTGTGCACGGGTCATAGGACCCTTGCCGACCACATCCTCCAGAGCCGAGGTAAGATTCACCGGCTTGTTCAGAGCATTGTTCTTGGCAGCCATTTCACACTTCCTTTCACACAAAAATAGCTGGCTGAAAGCCTAGCACCGTTCAAATGTCTTCGTCTTCGTCATCCCAGTCGTAATCCCCACCTTCTTCGCGGGCATAAGTGCCTGTAAGGATTGCCAAACCCATTACATGGCCCTCCATGGCGGCCATCAACTCGTCGCGACTCGCCCCCGGCATGAGCGTAAGTGGCAGATCCAAAGCGAAAAGCTGGAATACATAATCGTGCGGTTCGTCGCCTGTTGGCGGGTCCGGAAGAAGCCATTCGGAGTTACCAAAAGCGTTCTTGCCAACGCGCGGTGGAGTCTCCCCTTCAAGGATCTGGCCCTTCTGCCCGGGCAGACCCCAGACAAGCCAGTGACAGAAGGGTTCACCCGTCTGCCAATCGGCATCTTCGACCACCAGAACCAATTCCTGTGTGCCCGGAGGAGGCGCAGTCCATTCGACCGGCGGGGCGACGGCGTCTTCTTCATCGGCGGTGAAGCACGGATCCAACTCGCCCGCATTGCGGAACGCGGCGGAAGACAGGGTCATGCCTCCTTTGCCCAACAGCGCCTCGCTTCCCAGCTTGGCCGCCACGATTTTGCCATGCCCCGGGCGCAGCTTGCCAATTGCGGCGCCGAGCCATGCAGGAGCGGTATCAGACATAAGGTTTCCTCAAACTGCGCGATTTACGGATAGTTGCAGGCGATGTGCCGATTGCAGCGGCGCATTGCAAGGGCTGGTCTTGTTCATCTTGTCGAAGGTTTCGATCTGCCAGAGTGCAATTGGAAAATCCTGTCACGCATCGCGTGGGCCAGCTTGTCTGCCGATTGCGATGCAGGTAGCATTCTCCCTTGCTTTGGGTCTGTCCGGATAACTGGAAAGCTGGAAATCATGCGCACTTCGAAAATCGCTCTATCGCTAGCCTGCATCGGAATGCTGGTATCGTGTGGCGGAGGCGGAGGTGGCGGAACACCCACTCCTACAGCGGGAACCGGAGGAGGTGGAAACACCGCCGATTGCAGCATTGGCGGAAGGCTTACCTTTACGGAATCCGTCTTCAACGAATGGTATCTGTTCCCGAACCTGCTCGACACGTCGCTGAACCGGAACAGCTTCAACAATGTGCAAGACTATATTGATGCATTGGTTGCTCCGGCGCGCGCGCAGAACCGGGACCGGTTCTTCAGCTTCGTTACCTCTATCGCGGAAGAAACCGCTTTTGCGAATAGCGGATCTACTGCCGGCTTTGGCATCCGGCTGACCTATGACACGGTCAATCGGCGTGTGTTTGTGATCGAATCCTATGACCGTTCACCCGCGGTGAACGCCAACATCGAGCGCGGAACGGAGATCGTAGGCGTCGGCACCACTTCGGGGAATATCCAGTCCACGGACAGCTTGCTGGCTAGCGGCGGACCGCAGGCCTTTATCGATGCGCTTGGGCCGTCAAATCCAGGCGTTACGCGCGTGCTTGATATCATCGATTCCAACGGAACACGTCGCCAGGTCAGCGTCACAAAGGCAGATTATGATCTCGATCCGGTGCCACGCTACGGCGCTCAGATCATCAACGACGGCGGCAAGCAGGTGGGCTACATTCGTCTCACGAACTTCATCAACCCGGCGATAGCGGACTTGCAGGCGGCTTTTGCCGATTTCCGCGCGGCGGGTGTGACCGAAGTCGTGATCGATCTTCGCTATAACGGCGGTGGTCGCATCAATGTGCTGGAAGAATTCGCCGACCTTTTGGGTCGCGGCAACGAAGGCAATGTGTTCGAGACCATCGCCTTCCGTGCCAGTAAGTCCGAGAACAATTCGACCTACCGGTTCCAGACCGATAACCGCGCAATTGCGCCAACGCGCATCGCCTTCATAACGACTGGTGGCTCTGCCTCCGCGAGCGAGGCGCTCATCAATGGCATGGTCCCCTACCTCGGCACCAACATGGCCATGGTCGGAACCAACACCTTCGGCAAGCCGGTCGGCCAGTCCGCATTCGACCTTGCAGCATGCGACGACCGCCTCCGCGTCGTCACTCTCCAGCTTGAAAATGCGGATGGCAATGGTGCCTATTTCAATGGTCTTGCAGATACCGTTCCTGTCACCTGCCGAGCAAGCGATGACATCTTCAACAATTTTGGCGATCCCAATGAGACCATGCTGGCGCAGGCGCTAGACTTCCTTGATGGCCAGTCATGCACCGCTATTGCCGATTCCGGGCCGGGCCCGCGCACCAATGCCATCGAAGCGCCACAGGAACCGCCCGAACTGCTGACGCCAGAGCGGCCGCGCACCTTTATCGAATACGAGATGCCCGGCCTCTATTAAGTTTCTGAACTGTCATAATAAGTACTGAACGGCGAGCCAGACAGGCGCCCACCGTTCTTGGTTCAGGGCGGTGGTCCGATGTCATCAACGCCATCGCGGTAGGCGCAGCCCGATCTCTGCTCATCACCGATTTCGATGGTGGCGTTGAACGGGAAGACCTGATCACTCATGCCATCAGAGCAATCGCCCGGCGTCACCAGCACATCGATCTGCACGCCTTCCATCTCTCCGCTGAAGGACAGGCCGCCGCGCCCGGCAAACCGGGTCACGGGAAAGCTTGTGCCATCGATATTCTCCGGCGTGGAATAGGTCATCGTCCCGTCTGCAATATCGGCACCCCAGAATGGCTCGGTGCCGATGAGGCGCAGCGCCTGATCCTCGGCAATGTCAGAGTACGGCTCGCTATCCGACGGATCGCCGGGAACGCCATCCTCTGCGGTGCTGTTACAAGCCGCCAGCAGTGCAAGCAGTGGGGCTATCCAGTACTTCGACATGATCATCATTCCTTTCGCGGGGCCCCGATTGTGCCAGATTGATCGACTCTGCTGCAAGCGATGAAATCGATTGGGCTGACGTGCACCCCGCAGACTTGCGCAAACATCGCGATTGAAGCAGCATTGCCGGCATGACCACAAACCGCTTCACCAGCTTCGACCAGTTCTGGCTCTACTATTTGCAGGAGCACGCCAAACCGCACACCCGGGCGCTACACTACGTCGGCACCACGCTGGTCTTTGCAGTGGCAGCATTTGCAGTGGTTGGCGGAAACCTGTGGTGGCTGCTTGCCATGCCTGTCGCGGGATACTTCTTCGCCTGGCTTGCCCACTTCACCATCGAAAAGAACCGCCCGGCGACATTCACCTATCCCGGATGGAGTCTGGCAGCGGACTTCAAGATGTACTTCCTATGGCTGACCGGCAAGCTTGGTCCGGAGCTGGAGAAGGCGGGGGTCAAGTAATCATGCGCGCGTTCGGCGGGCATTCAGGCTTGGCGTGACACCTTGCCTGGGTCGAAGATGACCGGACAAACAAGGGGGATGGGTTATGAAACGGGCAAATCGCACCAGTCGCAGATCTTTTCTGGCGCGCATCGGCGGCGCGGCGGTGGCCAGTACGGGACTCTCGGCCTGCGTCACCACCGGCATTACCGATGCCGATAGCGGCAGATATGCAGACCCTGCTGGCGGAGGTCGCGGCGGGCACAGCGGTGTCACCGATGCTGATTCCGGATCCTATGCCGATCCGGCAGGACGCGGACGCCGCGGCGGCATTACCGATAGTGACAGCGGTTCCTACGCCGATCCTGCCGGACGCGGTCGTGGAGGCGAGTACCGCTCGGGCGTAACCGATAGCGATAGCGGAACCTACGCAGACCCGGCCGGCAACGGGCGCGGCAGCGGCGTGACCGACAGCGATAGCGGGAGCTATGCTGACCCTGCAGGAAACGGGCGCGGCGGCGGCAGGAGTGGTGTCACCGATAGTGACAGTGGCTCTTATGCAGATCCCGCGGGCAATGGCCGCAGTAGCGGCGTGACAGACAGCGATAGCGGCAGTTATGCTGATCCGGTTGGGCGCGGCCGCGGCCCGGGCTAATAATCTGACCTGATTGCTAGGCGGCGTGGACAAATTCCCTGCGGATCACGGTTCGAGTTCAAATTTGTCCTGACAAGGCGCGTGCGTGCAGGAAGTGCATCGCACTTTCAAGCGTACGCAACGCCGTCAGGGCGGATTTGGGCCGAACCCCTGCGGGGAATTTGTCCACGCCGTCTAAGCCTTGTCGGGGCGAGGATCGTGCTTGTGGCGCTCGCTCTTGCCGAGCACGCGTTCCAGCCGTTGCGCCATGGTAGTTGCCGCCTTGCGGGCCGCATCATCCACTTTGGCTGCATGCTCGGTAACGCCAATCGGCTTGCCGCCGCGCGGGCGTGCTTCGATCATGCAGGTCTTGTCGTCACCCCCACCCTTACGCGCGTTTTCATCCGACACGTGCACTTCCAGTCGCGTCACCCGATCTTCGAAGCGCCCCAGCTTCTGGTGAAGCATGACCTCGATACGCTCGGCGACATTCTCGGTACCCATCACGGAGCTATCGGAATTGAACTGGATCTGCATTGGGAGGCTCTCCTTCAGTGTTGCTTCACCTCTCAAGATGGGGAAGCCAGTGCCCGATTCCAGAGATAATTCACGCTTCCTTTTGGCGGTGCATAAACAAAATGCCCGCGAATTTTACAATTTGTCCAGTATTTCAACTTAGAGAGGCGCGCAGGTTTCCGAATTGCGAGTTCGCCATGCGTCATTCTCCATTCTCCAGTCCTTCCAAAGCGCTGACATTCGTGGTGTTGGTGGTCATGGGTGGCTTGTTCCTGGCCGACACCGTCGATGATGTTTCGGTTGAGCCTGCTGCCAATGACCAGCCGGACAGCGCCCCGGAGCCCAGCCCGATGGCAACCGTCGCGTCACTCAACACCCCGGAAGAACCAGCCACGTGGGACGATGAAGGGGCCGAAGACAACACTCCCGATATCGTGATCGCGGATTACCAACCGAATCAGCGTGTGGGGACCGCACCAAGAGGCGACGGCGAAATCCAATTTTCCGGCCGGCGCAGAATACCTGAAACCGATACGCGAATTGTAAAATAAAGGTAGATCAAGCGACACGTTGGTTAACATTGCACCCAACGCACTCTTCACATTTTCCGAACCTTTTCCTCTTAAATTAGGAAGTTCTTAGAACCATAGCTGAGTTAATCCGAGGACCAGACCGTGAAAACCAATGCGATACTGAAGCTGCTAAAGGATGAGGCCGGCAACGTGCTTGCTCTGTCTGCAGCCGGAATGCTTGTGCTGGTGGCACTGGTCGGCTCGGCCCTTGACCTTAGCGTAACCTACATGGCGCGCGGCAAGCTGCAGAACGCATGCGATGCCGCCGTGCTGGCCGCCCGTCAGAGTATGACGGGCACTGAATTCAACCAGGACGTAGAGGACGAGGCAGACCGCTTCTTCGACTTCAACTTTCCTGAAGGCACGTCCGGTGCAGAAGACGTCGCGTTCAGCATCACTCAGAACAGTTCGAACCAGGGCGAGCTGGAAGGTGAGGCAAGCGCCACGATCCCGACAACGCTTGTCCGTGTGATCGGCATCGATGATGTCGACATTTCCGTTAATTGTGATGCGGTGCAGGACACCGGGCACAATGACATTGTCCTTGTGCTGGACGTTACCGGTTCGATGAATGATGCACCCAGCAATGGTTCGGGCACCAAGATCGAGCGTCTGCGCGAGGGCACGCTTGGGCTTTACCGCGCGCTTGAAACCGATGACGGCTCGATCACGCGCTATGGCATCGTGCCCTATTCGCACACCGTCAATGTCGCACGCAGCCTGCGCAATCGGGACATCCTGGTCAACCAGCAGCACCTGGGCGGCAGCTTTACCTATAATCAGTGCGATACTGACGGTTACTATATCTGGAATTGTGTCAGCGCCACGTCGACCACGGCGCTTCCGACCGGTTTCTATAACCGGAACAGAAAGTACCGCTATATCACCGACATCAGCGAAGGTACTGTGCACATCCGCAATTCGCGCTGGAACAATGCATCCGGCCTGTACCCAGGCAACCGTCAGGGCTTCCGTACCAGCGGAGAAGGCTGCATCGAAGAGCGCCCGACCATCGATCCGGATAACCCGGCGCCAAGCGGCGAGTTCATTATCCGTGACTACGTAACGCGCGCCGATATCGACGATATGGCGACAAACGGACGCGATACGCCACGCCAGTTCGGTCGCTATGATATCGACTCGCAAGCCGGCTATTCGCAGACGGGTTGCCCGTCTGAAGCAAGCCGCCTTGCGGAGTATGATGACGAGACCACTTTCAGCACCGCCATCAATGCGGCGACCGCAAACGTAACCGGCGGCACATATCACGACGTGGGAATGCTGTGGGGCGCACGCTTTGCTTCGCGCACCGGCTTCTTTGAAGGCAACAACTTCAATCGGGGCGACAACGTCACCGAGATTGATGGCGTCCCGGTCAACACGCATATCGTGTTTATGACAGATGGCAGGCTGGACACTGGCGACTCACTCTATTCGGCGCATGGCGTTGAGCGTTACCAAGACCGCACCCGCGGCAATGGTACGCAGGACGAGCAGCATCTCGCCCGCTTCGCCGCCACCTGCACGCTGGCCAGAGAAATGGGCATCACCATCTGGGTCATCGCACTCGATGTCACCGACACCGACGATATCGAAGCCTGCGCGACAAGCGACAGCCACTTCTACACCAGCGATGGTTCGGACCTTGAAGAAGTGTTTGAAGCTATCGGCCAGGGCATCGGTAACCTGAGGCTGACACGCTAATGGCGAACAAGGGGATCATTGGCCGCATTGCGCGCGATGACGAGGGCGCAGCGATAGTCGAATTCGGCTTCATCGCGCTCCCGCTCATCCTGATCCTGCTTGCAGGGGTCGACTTCGGCCACCGGACCTATGTCTCCTCCGTGATGCAGGGTTCGCTGACCGATGCCGCCCGCCGCGCATCGGTGGAGAATCCCAACATCGGTGGTAGCGGCAGCACACTGGAAGAGCGCGTTGCCGAAGCCGTGGAAGCGCAGGTCAGCAACATCGTGACGTCCGGCTACACACTGACGGTCGAGCAGAGCAACTTCTACGACTTCACCGGCATCGGAAACCCCGAGAAGATCGTCCGCGATAACGACGGTGACGGGGTCTATGACGAAGACGATGGCGATTGCTTCTCGGACCTCAACGAGAATGGTGAATTTGACACCGACACGGGCCGTAGCGGCCGTGGCGGTGCCAACGATGTCGTCTTCTACGAAGCGACGCTGGAGATGGATGCGCTCGTCCCGCTCGCCAACTTCCTTGGTGGTGAAAGCCGCTACACGATGGTGGCCGAGACCGCGATCCGCAACCAGCCCTGGGGCACCCAGGCAACACCTCCTACCATCTGCGGCACGGCGATATGATCACAGCATACCTCTCCGAAGCACGGCGCATCTGGCGCGATGAAGGCGGCGTCGCCTTCGTCGAATTCGCATTTGTGGCACCCATCCTCCTGCTGCTGATCCTTGGCGGGCTGGAGCTCGCCAACTACGCTCTCGCCCACATGCGCGTGAACCAGATCGCGATGACCGTGGCGGACAACGCCGGTCGGGTGAACACCGGCATTGACGAGGCCAATGTGCAGGAAGTGTTCGCAGGCGCCGGCGTAATCGGCGCCCCGCTCGACTTCGAAGAGCATGGCCGCATCGTCCTTTCCTCGCTGCAGCACAACGGCAGGAACGGCCGCAACGAAGGCCAGATGATCAACTGGCAACGCTGCTGGGGCGAACTTGATCGTGATCCCGCATACGGCGTCGAAGGCGATGGCCGTAATGACAACTCGCTGGAAGATGGCATGGGCCCGGATGGCAAGCGCATCATCTCTGCCGAGGGTACCGCGGTGATGGTGGCCGAAGTCTACTACACCTACCAACCGCTGATCGACACCGGCTACATGGTGATCAACGAGACGATCGCACACGAAAGCGCCTTCAACGTGCGCGGGCGCGAGAACAACGATCTCACCAACGCGCAGAACCTCGACGAGATGACCTGCGGGAGCTGAGGGGTTGATTGTCTCATGAAGCCGCCTCCGCGGCTTCGTCCTCGGTGCTATTCGCTTCCCCCGGGTCAAACCCGGGGTGCGCGGCACCTGCGGTCGCCCGGTCGGGCTCTGTCGGCCGCTAGTTGCGCCCGCTCGCCTGCCCGCGCGTCCTCTCCGGCGTACTAGCCTTCTGCCCGCGCACGGCGCATGGCTTCGATGAACGGCGTGTAATCGACATAGTCGCGGTGGTGCACCACGCGCCCGTCCTCCACCGTCAGCACGATCACCATCGGCGTGACAGCATCGACAAGCGTGCCATCGCCAAGGTCAAACCCCCAGTGCAGCGCGCCTTCGTAGATCGCGGTTTCGGCCGAGACCATGCGGCTGCCGGACACAAATTCCATATGCGTGATGCCCGCATAGCTCACGCGAAACCGCTCCATGATCGCCGCGCGGCCATCGGAAGTAACCTCGCCGAATACGAGCGTTGCGGTCGGATCGACAAAGTCCGCATGCTCCGCCAGCAGCGCCTCAGCCGCATCCCAATCGCGCGAGGTGTAAGCCGCGAAATAGGCATCCGCGACGGGAGCCGTAGCCTCGCCCACGGCGGCGTAATCGGGCTGCGGAGTGTCTTGCGCAGCGGCGGGCGCGGCAACGGCAAGCGCGACTGCGGCGAGCGCGGCGCGGGTGAGGGTTTTGGCGAATGGCATGGGTGATCCTCCCGAAACTGGTGTAGGATACTGGAAGCCTTTGCAGGGCCAGCGTCAATCGACTGTTCTGCGAAACGCGGATCGGGGACGATTTAGGTCGTGATATGCGTGCGGAACCAGTCGGTCAGAGCTAGACGTACCAGATTACCAATGCAGCTACACACAGCAGTGCACCAACCAGACCATTGGCAAGTCGGCCCATCCAAGGGTGATAGTCAATTCCGGCGTTGCTTAGCATGATAGTTTGCTGCGTGGGCAATTCGCCCGCACCAGGCAAGAAAGAGTAGATCAGGCAGGAGCTCGCAATCAGGAGCAGCGCGGCCGAAACGAGATCGCTGCCATGCAGGCTGCCTTCGCTTCTGAAGTAGATCAGCATTGCAACGCCCAGAAAGAGAGGCGCGTATGTGGCAACTCCTCTCCACCTGTTGGAATTTCCGGCGATCATTACCTACTTTCCTTGCATTCTTCGCAAGATCAATCGACCCCAAGAGCTTCTCTTCGCATCGCCGCCACGCGATTATATTTCACCGCCAAGTGGTTTCGATCAATTTGCTCGCGAAGATCTTCATGCATCGTGTCGTCTCTGGTTGCGACCAGGTGTTTCAGGTGCGTCGCATAGTCTCTGACGCGTGGGTTCCGGGATTGCCCAGCCAAAGTTTGCAGAGGACCGGAAACACCATGGTGCCCTGCTGCGGCAAGTTTACCAAGTAGTCGCACCAGCCCCATCTCGCGTTGCTCGTAACTCAGTGGGCTGCCGAGAATTTCCAATTTCTCCTCGTCCGTAATGCGGTAGGAATATTGGGAGCGCGCGCTGTTCGCTGGAGAATATGGAATGAAGTTCAATGCGAGGGTAATCGAATCCACCGGCACCTGACTGTGAACATCCTTGCACCCTTCGTACAGGAAGACCGTGCCTGGCGACAATCGCTTTCGCCCCAGTGGAGTGGCATCGACAATGTCGCCAACATCCGACCCGGGATCGATTCCGCCATGCTCGAGAACATCTGTCTCGTACCCGACGCCAGCAACATTCGTGGTCAACAGGTCAAAATTGTGATCGTGCGGGTAGTCGTAAGCAAACACGTTGTTTTCGAGTATACGAACATCTTTGTTAGCTGATTCCGGCATCCATATTGTCAGCCGAAGAGACCAACCCTTGGTTCGGTGAAGCATATGATAGGTTGGCTGGTCCGTCACCAGAGCTTTGCCATTACGCGCTTCAAGGCTCTCCAGCATTTTGCTGAACATCAAATTCGTGTTTTGTGCGAGTGCCGCCAACGGCTCCCGAAGTGCCCAGATAGTCTCCGGGTCTCCTTGAACGTACCTTTCCGATACGATCCGAGAGAATTCCTCGATGTCGATCGGTGGCAACGAGCCAACATTGTCTACGCGCACATCCGGTCTCCCGTCATCTCAGATTGAAGTGCTTCGACACAACTCTTGGCAAGTTTGCGGATCTCAAGATCGGGATCATCAAGAAATGCTGATACATTCTCGAGAATGTCATCTTCGCCGGTTTGCCAGTAATAGTTCAAGGCCCCCCAACGAATTTCCTTGATGGGGTGCGATGCCGCTTGTTTGGCAAGCCCGGTCGCATCCGGCCAACCAGTCGCGGCGTAGGTGCGCAGCGCGACTATGGTCGCCGATACGCGAAGATCAGATGAGAACAGTCCGCTACGAATCCCGCTCGATGCAGAGTACACGGCTTCATATGCGCCAAGCGGTAGTGTCGAAAGATTGAGCAGCAAGACACCGCTCTCGGCGTACCAAAGCAAATCTCGGAAGCCGTCGATATAGAAATACTCGCCCGGCTCGATCGTCTCCAACTTCGCTGTCGACACATCGATCTTTTCGATGTCCTCAAAGCTGCCGGGCAAACGCAATCGCTTTATGGTCAGAGGTCTGTTGTCGATGTTCTTGACCAACGAAACCGAAGGTGGGCAGGGAATGAACTCGTCGGCCGTGGCCGAGATATGGCAGTTGGCAAAGATATGGCCGCCAAATCCAACAACCCAGGCCAACTCCTTCACGGTCGTGATCGCCTCGGAATCCCAGTTGATGACGGCACCGACAATCTCTTCGCTGAGTTCGCCAAACGAACCTGCCAAGGCTTCAAGAACCTCGACCCCGTTGCTCATCATCGCCTCTTCAATCGCACTCCGATCAATATCGTAAGTCGTGTACCCAGCGGACTTGCGGAACTGATTGTGAGCGATTTGTGAATCGCTATCAAAAATACTGAGAGACAATTTCTCAAGTATTTTACTTGCCTCTGCTTGCTTCATGACCCATCCTATCACGTTGTTGGAGGAGAACATAAGCCCTCCTCCAACTGGTACGACAAAATCAGTGCGCAGCCGCAATAATAGCGATTGCAACCGCGAAGCAAAGTGGTCCAGTTACGGCATCGCCTGCGCCACAAATTCCTGCATTCTGCGAAAGTGTAGGAAGCTCTTTACGTTTAGCCTTCATTAGTCGTCTCCATTACTTATCACACTTCATGCGTGACGCCGCTAGCATCACTGCTTTCAGCAAGGAGTCAAGCCTAAATGACTCAAATTAAATATATTTTTTCTGAAACCCGTTTACAACAATGAACAAGTAATGCCCAAGTGTGCATCCAGCGCTGAAAGGAGTGGTAGGCGCGGCGAAGCGTTTGGAAGGAGGGCGCCAGACCACCTGACCGATGGGAATCGGCGAGACTACAATTGTTGTCGAGGATGAGCCCTTGCCCTGGCGCGCGTCACCACCCCCGCATCTCCTAATGCCGCCGATCAGGGCGCCGGTGGCGGCTCCGCGGACGGGGAGGCCTGTTCGGTCCACTCCACCCCGCGCTCTAGCGACAGGGCTGACGGGCGGTCCGCGGCCTCGCCATCGCGGTAGATTTCACCGCGGGTGATCTGGTCGGCTTGGTCGAAGGCGAACCACAGGTCGTGCTGGTGTTGCTCGCTTGCCGGATCGTAATCGGTCACGTCGCGGAAGGTGAAGCGGATGGTGCCCTCCTCACCTGTGGCTAGCGCCATGCGGGGCTGGTTGCCTTGCGGGCAGTAATGCGTTGCCAGCAGGGTGTTGCCATCGCGGTGGTAGAGGGTGAGCGAGTGGCGCTGGCCCTGATAGGTCCATTCTTCCACCAGCACGCTACCGCGCGCAGTGGTGCTGAAATTGATACGCAGGCCGTGTTCGGGTTGCCCTGCGAGCTGCCACATGCCTTCAAGCGATTTGAGCCGGTCAAAAGCCCCGGCAGCGGAGTCGCTCGCGGCCTCATGTGCGGTATCGCTATGCTGCTGCGCGGCAGCGGGCGAAGTGACCGCAAGGGCCAGTGCCGCCGCACCCAGCCAGCGAGTTCGCCGCATCAGGACTGCGCCTCTTCCTCGTCGAGGTAGAGCTTATCACCTTTCTCGCGGTAAACCTCGCTCATTTTCTCCATGCCTTCCTCGGCATTCTCGACCGGCTGTGCGGCGGCGAGATAACTCTCACTATTCTGCTTCGCCGCGAAGTCGCGCACTTCCTGCGTGATCTTCATCGAGCAGAACTTCGGCCCGCACATCGAGCAGAAATGGGCGGTTTTCGCCCCTTCTGCGGGGAGGGTCTGGTCGTGATATTGCTCAGCTGTGTCGGGGTCCAAGCTGAGGTTGAACTGGTCGCGCCAGCGGAACTCGAAGCGGGCCTTCGACAGCGCATCGTCGCGGACCTTGGCGGCGGGGTGGCCCTTGGCGAGGTCGGCGGCGTGGGCAGCGAGCTTGTAGGTCACCACGCCCACCTTCACATCGTCGCGGTCGGGCAGGCCGAGGTGTTCCTTCGGCGTGACGTAGCAAAGCATCGCGGTGCCGTACCAGCCGATCTGCGCGGCGCCGATGCCGCTGGTGATGTGGTCGTAACCCGGCGCGATATCGGTGACGAGCGGCCCGAGCGTGTAGAAGGGCGCTTCGCCGCACGCCTCCAGCTGCTTGTCCATGTTCTCCTTGATCTTGTGCATGGGAACGTGGCCGGGGCCTTCGATCATCACCTGCACGTCCTGCTCCCACGCGCGCTTGGTGAGCTCGCCCAGCGTGTAGAGCTCGGCAAACTGCGCTTCGTCATTGGCATCGGCGATGGAGCCGGGGCGCAGGCCGTCACCCAGCGAATAGGCGATGTCGTATGCCTTCATGATCTCGGTGATTTCGTCGAACTTCTCGTAAAGGAAGCTCTCCTTGTGATGCGCGAGGCACCATTTCGCCATGATCGATCCGCCGCGCGATACGATGCCGGTGACGCGCTTGGCAGTCATCGGGACATAGGGCAGGCGCACGCCCGCATGGATGGTGAAATAGTCGACGCCCTGTTCGGCCTGCTCGATCAGCGTGTCACGGAAAATGTCCCAGGTGAGGTCTTCGGCAATGCCGCCGACTTTCTCGAGCGCCTGGTAGATCGGCACGGTGCCGATGGGGACGGGAGAGTTGCGAATGATCCATTCGCGCGTGTCGTGGATGTTGCGGCCCGTGGAAAGGTCCATGACGGTGTCCGCGCCCCAGCGGGTGGACCAGACCATCTTGTCGACTTCGCTCGCCACGTCCGACGCGACGGCGGAGTTGCCGATATTGGCATTGATCTTGACGAGGAAGTTGCGACCGATCGCCATCGGCTCGCATTCGGGGTGGTTGACATTGGAGGGGATGATCGCCCTGCCTCGCGCCACTTCATCGCGCACGAATTCGGGGGTGACGTAATCAGG
The DNA here is from genome assembly GCF_028858515.1 of Aurantiacibacter sp. D1-12. GTDB lineage: Bacteria > Pseudomonadota > Alphaproteobacteria > Sphingomonadales > Sphingomonadaceae > Alteraurantiacibacter. The sequence goes on along the minus strand of NZ_JAPJZJ010000003.1, from coordinate 229,805 downwards.
GATCGTCGCACCCCAGCTGTTACCGCCATCGCGGTCTGCGTCTTTCAGCGCCGCACGGCCGAGATTCTCGCGCTCTGCCACATATTCCATTTCCGGCGTGATGATGCCCTGCCTGGCGTAGTGCATCTGGCTGAGGTTCTTGCCCGGCTTGGCGCGCAGGACACGCTTGGCGACATTCGGGAATGCGGGGACGCCGCCAGAGCGATCGGGACCGAGCTGGCCGTTGTCTTCGGGCTTGATCTCGCGCGCGTCATATTCCTCGACATCACCACGCTCGAGCTGCCACTCGCGGCGCAGCGGGGCGAGACCCTGACGGATATCGATCTGCGCATCGGGATCGGTGTAGGGGCCGGAGGTGTCGTAGACGCGGACCGGCGGCTCGCCGGCAGACGGCTCGAGGTCAATCTCGCGCATGGCAACCTTGCGGTCTCCGACGTAGATCTTGCGGCTGCCACGAATGGGACCGGTGGTGACGCCAATTTCCAGCTTGCTGTTGATGTCGGCCATGCGAAGTGTCTCCTCAAGGCGGAGGCGGTCTTCCGGCGTTCAGGCCCGACCACTCCCTCCGCCGATGCTAGTCGGTTCAGGTTCAACGGGTCGGGTGGAGACTATCCCACCCCTCTCAGCCAGTCTGGCTCCCCGGGGATGGCAAGGGTTTAGGCGTGGTGCGAAGGCGAGTCCAGAGGAGCTAGCCATTGTCGGGAGGGTCAAGGTAGAAGCCCACAGACTCACACTTCTCGATTGCTGTTCCGACACTCTCCAAATCCGAAAATTCATCCTTCAAGTAGCGCATGTTATGTGCAAGCAACCTTACTGTCTGTTCGGGCTGAGGATGTATCTCAACGAGCTTGGCGAGGCTCCCGCAAACGTGCGCAAGCAAATCGACATCTTCACTCGTGAGCGCAGTTCCGCTTTGAATATAAGTGGCCGCGCCCCTGTTAAACACACTTATCAGCAGTGCAAACCGGGTTACGGAGATGCTGCCAGAGCGCTCCACGGTTTCCAGCCAGTGAGTACGGAACTCTGCAAATGGCTTGTGATCGTGCCATCGAGTAGAAATGTTATATAGCGATTTCAGTTCTTCCGTTGCGATTGCCCCGTTTTCGGGAAAGCGTGACGCAAGTTCTTTTTGGCGATCAAACGCGGCTTCCACCAGGTCCCATGTTGAAGGTTTGCCTGCCAAGCTGATGAGTGCGAATTGTAGCTCGGCATCCTTCAACGCAACAAGCTCGCTATCCGGGAAGCGCGCTTCGATATCCGCCTGTCTACGCAATATCACCTCCAGCTCATCTCGTCTGAAGTCTTCTCCTGCCGCTACCAAGAGGTTGCCATGCATCATCGCGGCTTCCACCGCGATATCCTCGCTATCGGGGAAACGTTCCGCCAAAGCATCCTGTCGATCGAATAGCATTGGGCGCAATTCGGTCTGGCCCTGCTTCTGAATATCAGGCGAGAGATTCTTCAGAGATTTTGCCTCTTGCGCTGCTATTTCTTCGTTCTCGGGAAAGCGCGCTGCCAACGCATCATGACGCGCGAGAAGCTCAGGCACCAGTGCCCACCGCTTCTGTGTCCCGACATCGCAGGCAACATTCTTGAGCGCGGTTGCTTCCTTCTCGCCGATCGCTTCAGCGTCAGATGCATGTTGCGACAGCTCATCGAACCATGAGTAAACTCTGGAGAGATCTTCCCACTCGTTGAAGTCGCCCATCTTTCCAGCCATGTTCACCAGCGATTCCGCAAATCGTAGGCGAGCGCCCGGCATGTCTTCTGCTCCAAGATCCGACAAACGCTGCTTGTAGGCGTCTATCAGAGCAAGAGCCGTGGAGGGGTGAGTGTGACCCGCAATTTCTCGCATGACCCCGGTGAAAGGCAAGAATGAGCGCTCGTTGCAATCCTTTGGTGGGACTAGGAATCCTCGTTCGCTTGAGAGCAACGGGAAGTCCCGGATGCAGCGCGCGGCAAACACCATAGCGTCTTCGCCACCTTCGCAATATGCGAGCTCGCAAAAGCGAGCCATCGTGTCGCTGCCATGCTCGCTATTAATCTCCTCAAGCCGAGTCAGTACATGAAATTCGCCAAGAAGGTCTGGCTCAAGCTGGGCCAGTAGTCCCTCTTCGACACTACTCATACCGCGAAGCAGGTCAGGGTCCGAATGTCTGGGAAAAAGATGCTGGATTCCGAATTCTTCAGCCCGCTGGTAAACAAGAGATTGCTGACCAAGCCCAAGCGAAAAGCTTGCCAGCGCCAACATATTCTCGTGCTCGGCAAGTTTGGCATCATCATTGCCGGCCATGGGCCTCCAAAATTTGTCTCGGTCATTCTTCAACAGTGAGGTAAACACCTCCCGCTTCGCGTCGGAACTTTCCAGTGCTCCATCAATCGATTCCCCTGCATCCAATCTCGCTTTGGCCCATTCGGTGACTGCAAGGACGAACAGCGGCCTCGGCGCGCCGGGTCTGTCTTTGCCTGACGGGCTGCGTTCCATTGGGCGTGGGTCGACACGAAACATCAGATTGCCGAGAAGGTTAAACTGCTCGATGCTCAAATTATGTGCCGCGAGTGCCTCTTGTTTCACCGGCAGGATCGCTTCCCAGCTTACAGGCTTCAGCAATTTGCCTCTTGAAAGCCGTTCGCCTTCCCACACAAACGCGCGGTTCTTGATCGATCCTCCAAGGACCTTGTCAAACCAGGCATCTTCGGCATCGCGCTCCAGCAGGAGAACCCGCACAGGATGAAGGAGTTCATCAGAGCGCCGGGCCAGCCTTTCGAGCAACTGCTTGGTTTGCTCGGGCTTCTGCGCGGGATAGTCGATCACCAGAAGGGTGGGAGCGCTGGGTTGCCACATTGGCGCTGCCTGCAGGATCGTCTCCAATTCCAGCATTGGCACACGGCACCCAATCCAGCCTTCCGGAAGGTGATGCCGCACAAATTCCATGGCCAGGCGCGTCTTCCCGGTTCCGCCGGCACCGGTAAAGAGCAGCCAGCGGAAAGCCATGTCATCATTCCATGCAACCGGCTCGCCCAGGAACCAGCGCAGGAGCTCCAGCTCTTCTTCGCGACCAACGAAACGATAGTACTTACTGTCGTACCGGATGCGATCACTGATCGTCCGGACATCCGGATTTTCGTCCCATTGGTCCATCAGTTTGAGTGGATCGACCTGCGCTGCCTTGATTGCGCGATCGATCTCGCGCTCCAACTGGGCCTGCAGATCGCTAACCGAGCTTTCGATTGTGCTAAGCTGTTCAGCAGTCATGGCGTCACGAACAAAATCGTAATCGTCGCTGTCCTTCAGCACGAACTCTCCGGTTTCTTCGCCCCTCATATATGCGAGATAATTCTCTTTCAGCGCATCCTTGCGTCGATGTTGGGAGCACAGGTTGGCCAGCCTGGTAAACATGCGCGCAATCAGCGGATGTCGCTGCAGAAAGTCCGATAGATTGGTGCCTAATGCTTTGATCGCAAACTGAAATGCTGGTGCCCCTGCACGGACACAGGCAAGCAGCACAAGGCGATTGGTCGGAGGAACACATCCAAGATCCCGCAGTTCGTTCAAGCAGTAAGCGCGGATCTCGTCGTGGGCGATTGCTTCCTTGATTCCCCCATCGACAATAAACTTCGCCAGTTCCTGGATTGTGGTTTCATTCGGCGTGTGGTCGGACGAGCTCATTCAGAAAGAATGCCGCCAGGAGGTCGATACCGCAAGCGGTGTAACTACCGCGATGACAATCTTTTAATCCGCACCCTACTTCACCCCGCCGGCCGCCTGCCATTCGGCAATCGCCTCTATCGGATAGACCAGCATGATGACGTTCAGCATCAGCCCGTCGCGCACGACATAGGCTGCCACCAGTTCGCCGATAACCGCCAGCGCCACGGTCACTTTCACCGGCAGCCGTAGCGCCAGCCAGAAGCCGAAAGCCATCCACCCGATATCGGCAAAGGAATTGAGAATGCTGTCGCCGGAGTAGCCGAAGTTGGCGGTAACATCTCTGAAACGATTGATGACGAGCTGGGTGTTCTCGAGCACTTCCCACGCCGCTTCCAGAAACACTGCTAGCGGCAGGCCCCAGCGTACAGCATTCGGCCCGCCCCAGCCCTTCTTAACGAACAGCCACCAGCCGAGCGCGTAGAAAACCATCCCGTGGATGATATGGCTGGGCGTGTACCAGTCGCTGATGTGCTGGCTGTTCCCGCTATCGTTGATCTGCCCGTGCCACAGCTTCACATAGTCGCACTCGCAGATCGGCGGACGGTTCATGGCCCACAGGATGACAACGGCGAGTATAGTGATACCGAGCGAGACAAGGATCGTCCGGCGATCAGGTGTAAGCAATGCCATTTTTGAGTGGTGCCTCGCCCTCAGCCGCTTGGCAAGGCAATCGGTGCGCTGCTGCCGGGTTAGTTCGTATGCGTTCTACCATGCGCGATCAGCGCCACGGCCAGCAGCAAGGCCGCCAGCGTGCCTGTGCCGCCCGCGATCATCAGCCAACCCATCCCGGCACCAAGCGCTGCGACGTTCACTACGGCTGCCGCAACACCGGCCAGCAGCGCTAGCCCACCGGTCACGCGGCCCATCATGCCATGTGCTTCGCGCATCAAGCCAAACCCGAATGCTGCTGCGGCCACACCGACCGCAATCTTGGCGATAAAATAGAATGCGAACGCCCCGCCCACGAAGGCCCAGAACATCCAGGTGTGGGCTTCGCCCGCCAGCGCGATGGGTTTGAACAGCGATAGCCCGATCCCGATCTGCACGAGGTTGAACACGCCCGCCACGGCCAGTGCTGCCCAACCGAGCCGACGACGGCCACCAGGCAATGCAGTCAGTGCTCCAATCGCAATGGTCATGAATGCGACGGCCTCTATGGTCCAGATAGTCGCGACCTCTTGCCAGCGATCTGTGAAGTACCGCGCGATATCCGCGTTGGTCATGCCCACTGCCGGGTCGGCAGGCTGAGGCCCTCCGAGGAATGCCATGTAGAGCACTTGCGTCACCACAGTGGAGATAAGCGCAATGGCAACGATTGCCGATATGCGGTGCAGGTGATCGTTGGAAATGGACATGTGCTTCTCCCGGAACGCGCGTTATTCGAGCACAGAGGCGCCCGCGCTGGCCAGCTGCGCCCGACCAAACCGTGCCAGCATTCGATGAACGGTGCTGCGTCACCGCAAGTTAAGGCAGGAAGCTGCATCCCTGCATTCGGCTTGAGATAAGCTGGCAGTGCGTTAGGCAGTGCAACCGCCAAGAGTTTCCGATCAGGAGCGAATGCCAACATGACCGAATTCCCCACTACCCCCGCAGAACACCAGCAAGGCAAGCGCAATGCCTTCACGCGATTTCTCGACGGGGTGGAGTGGCTGGGGAACCTGCTGCCGCATCCGGTGACACTTTTCGCCCTGCTGGCGCTTGGTATCGTGCTGCTGTCCGGTTTGATGGGATATATGGGCGTGGCGGTCGTCGATCCACGGCCTGCAGGCGCGCCGGGCGTGGCAGAGGACGGCATGATCCGCGCAGTCAGCCTCCTCGATGGCGACGGGGTGCGGCGCATCTTTACAGGGCTGGTCGATAACTTCACCGGTTTTGCTCCGCTGGGCGTAGTGCTCGTCGCCATGCTGGGTGTTGGCGTGGCCGAGAAATCTGGACTGTTGAGCGCCGCTGTTCGCAGCCTGGTTATGGGCGCACCGCCAAAGCTGGTGACCGTTGCCATCGTGTTTGCCGGGATCATTTCCAACACCGCGAGTGAAGTGGGATACGTGGTGCTTATCCCGCTCGGCGGAGCCATCTACTACGCGCTTGGCCGGCATCCACTCGCGGGCATGGCGGCCGCCTTTGCAGGTGTGTCGGGCGGCTATTCCGCCAACCTGCTGATCGGCACGATTGATCCGCTGCTCGCCGGGATCACGCAGGAAGCAGCACAGCTCATCGACCCCGATTACACCGTGCTGGCGACGGCGAACTGGTACTTCATGTTCGCATCTACCTTCCTGGTCGCGGTGATCGGTTCGCTGGTTTCGATCTATATCGTCGAGCCCAAGCTGGGCGAATATGATGCCTCCAAGGCGGATCCGACCATCCTTGATGATGGCATGATGAAGCCGCTGACCGAGGACGAGCGTAAGGGGCTCCGTTGGGCGGGCATTGCGCTGCTCGGCGTGCTGGCGCTGATGGCGATAACCCTCGTTCCCGAATGGGGAATCCTGCGCAATGCCGAGGATGGCGACCGTATGGACTCGCCATTCTTCGATGGCTTCGTGGTGTGGATATTCATCTTCTTCGTCACCATCGGGTACACCTACGGCCGCGCCACAGGCACGATGAAGACCGACCGCGACGTGATCGACGCAATGGCAGCAGCACTCAGCTCGCTCGGCCTCTATATCGTGCTGGTCTTCTTTGCCGCGCAGTTCGTCGCTTTCTTCGGCTGGACCAATCTGGGCGCAATTACCGCGGTGACGGGTGCGAACTTCCTGGTCGAAACCGGCATGACCGGGCCGATGGTGTTCTTCCTGTTCATCCTTATCTGCGCGGTGATCAACCTGTCGCTCGGCAGCGCATCGGCGCAGTGGGCGGTGACTGCACCCATCTTCGTGCCCATGCTGATGCTGATCGGCTATTCACCAGAAGCGATCCAGGCGGCCTATCGCATCGGTGACAGCACGACCAATATCATCACCCCGATGATGAGCTATTTTGGACTGATCCTGGCCTGGGCAACGCGTTACCAGAAAGATCTGGGCGTCGGCACGCTGATTGCCATGATGCTGCCCTATACGATCTTCTTCATCACCGCGTGGAGCGTGTTCTTCTACCTGTGGACCTTCGTGATGGGCATTCCCGTGGGGCCGGGTTCGCCAACCTATTACACGCCGTAAGACGGCTTTCGGCGCGGCAAGACGGGCACATTTCTCAAGGTCGTTAACCTTGTCTTAGCCATGTTCCCATACCGGTGCATTCATACAGGAGCCCAAAGATGAATGCGCCGCAGAACATTGCTATGGAAATTGATACTTCGTCGCACGGCGAAGACACTGAACTTGCTGTAGACAGCGCCGTAGCCAACACCGGGCACGGGCCGATGGCTCGCATTTTCGGCCATCTGTCGGTCGTTGAGAAGTTGAACAGGTTCTACAACTCGATCATTGCGCTGTTTGTCCTTCTTTTCGCCTGCACCTTTATCGAGGATTACATCCCGGTTCTTGCAGGCTGGGGACGCCCCACTGCCTTTTTCGCCGCGCTGATCGGGCTTGTCTGGGTAGGCTTTGCCAAGCGCGCGACCCGGCTCGACATTGTGGAACCCATTGCCAATGTGGCCGGCGAGATGCGCCGCCTTTCAGAGGGCGCGCGCGACATCGAGGTTTCCGGCCTGAACCGCAAGGACGAACTGGGCGACCTTGCCCGGTCACTCGACGCGTTCAGCCGCGACTATGTCCGCATGGACAACATGCGGCTCGAATCCGAGGCTCATGACCAGCTCAGGGAAGATGCCGCAGCCGAACGCCAGCGCGAGCTCGTGCATATCGCCGCGGAGTTCGAAACCACGATCGGCGAAATCGCCGGCAGCGTCGCCTCCGCAGCGACCCAGCTGAGCGCAACCGCCGCCGATATGGCGAAGACCGCGCATGGTTCTTCCGAAACCGCCCAGTCGGTGGCCGATGCCATGAAACGCGCTTCCGATGTCGCCACCGCTGCTGCGGCCGCTTCAGACGAATTTGCCCTGTCTATCGATGAAATCAGCCGTCAGGCGATGCAATCGGAACAGTTCGCACGCGACGCGGCAACTTCTGCCAATGGCACCGATGCCAATATTTCCGCGCTGTCCGAATCTGCCGAGGAAATCAGCGAAGTGCTGGAGCTGATCCAGACGATTGCCAACCGTACCAACCTGCTGGCGCTCAATGCCTCTATCGAGGCTGCACGTGGCGGGGACAGTGGTCGCGGTTTTGCCGTGGTGGCATCCGAAGTGAAGGAACTGGCACACCAGACCAGCGCCGCCACCAGCAAGGTCGGCACCCAGATCGAAACCATGCAGGGATCGACCCGGGCAAGTGTCGAGCAGTTGCGCAACGTCGCCAAGCATATCCACGATCTGGAGCGCACCTCGGTATCCATCGCTTCTGCGGTTGACCAGCAATCGGTCGCGGGCAAGGAACTGGCGCGCAATATCGATGTGTCGGCTCGCGAAACCGGCGAAGTAGCCAGTTACGCCAAGGACCTGCTGGAAAAGGCAACCGGCGTTGGCTCTGCCGCCGACCAGTTGCTCGATTCCTCCAAGGAGCTCGACATGCAGGCCGGCAAACTGACCGCGCAGGCAGAGATGTTCCTGAAGCGCATCCGCCAGAACTAGGCAGCCCCGCAACAGTTGACACCAATGCCCTGCCCCGCAACGCTGCGGGGTATGACCGTGCTCTACCGCCTCGATGCCGATGCTACGGAGATCGCGGATACCTTTGACATTGAAGCCGGAAACGACCCGTGGGCCGGAGGTCACGTCGCGCCGCAGAGCTTTGCCCCGGTGATCACGGCGGGGCGGGAGTTCATCGCCGGGCCGGGTTCGGGCCGCCAACCGTGGCGCATGGTGCCGCGGTTGTGGGGCGTTCCTCCACCGCGCACCGCGCACGATGCCGCGCGGCCTGTACTGAGCGTGCGCAACCGGCAAAGCCCGTTCTGGATCGGCAACCTGCGCAATCCCGAATTCCGCTGCCTCATTCCGGCAACCAGCTTCATGGAATGGGGCCGCACGGGTGCAGACGGAAAGCGTCGGCAGCACTGGTTTGCCTGCGCCGATCAACCGGTGTTCGCAATGGCCGCAGTCTGGATGGACAGCGAAGTGCCCGGTTTCGCGCTGCTCTCTACCGAACCCAATGCGCTACTGAAGCAAACAGGCCGCGATGCCATGCCCGCCATGCTCCCGCCACACCGCGACGCCTGGGCGATCTGGCTACACGGAGATTGGGACAAGGCAGAGGCACTGCTCCAGCCCTATTCCTCATCGCTGATGCAGAGCGTCGAGCGTTAAAGGCAGAACCTGTCCCCGCGCCGCGCGACATTGAACCCGCGCTCTTCGACCTCGCGGCTTTCGGGCGAGCCCGGGTCGCGGATCGGGTTGGTGTGGTTGTAATGGATGAAGTGGACCTTGAGACGATCCTGTACCGGACGATCTTGCAGTAGATCCATGGTTTCCGTGACTCGAGGGTGCGGAATTTCGCTCATATCGCGCCCGCCCAGTTCGTTGTCGTCCCAGAACGTTGCGTCGATGAAGATGTAATCGAACCGCTCGATAGCTTCTATAAGCAGTGGTCCGCGGCGGTCGGTGGGCCAATAGTCAATGTCAGGGAGATAGAGTGCCTCACCCAGCCTGGGGGCGGAGATAGAGAAGCCGACCGTTTCCGAATACTCGTCGCGGTGCGGAACGGGCGCGGGCGTGACTTCCAGCCCCCCTTCCAGCTCAACCGGACTGCGATCCGCCATCGGTTGCAACGCGATATTTCCAAGTTCGACCAACTGGCTCCAGGGCCCGTTGCCAGCGAGAAACTCCATCATGCGCGGCATTGCATAAACGGGCACGTTGCTCGCCCCTGCCGCTTCACGCCCGAAGTAGGCTAGCCCGAGATAGTGGCCGATATGCGCATGGGTCAGGAACACGCCATCCACGCCCAGCCCGTCAGTTGGCGGTTCACGCCCGTCCAGCATGGTCAACTGCTCGGTGATGGCAGGGCTTGCATCGAACAGGTAGCGTTTTCCTGCATTGCGATCGATCAGGCCGAGCGAACTGGGCAGCAGGCGCGGCCCTTCATCCTCCGCATTGCCGATCTGCGGCGCACCCGCATCCTGCCCCGCACCAAGCACGATGAGTTCGTAGGTGCAGCGCAGATCGGAGTAGTCGACCTGCGCTGCCACCGGCTGCGAAGCCAGCGCGAGCGCGCCCCATGCCGCAACTGCCAATCTCATCTGCGTCCCTCCACTTGTCTCGAAGGGACGCTAGACGAGGGGATTACCTGTCCGCAACCGGCCTGACGGCCCCGATAGCCAACGCCAGGAAGAACACAGCTGCAGTGCCGGAACCACCGGCGACTTGCGCGAGATCGCGTCCCACGGTCATTGCGGCCAGGTTCGAAAGCAGCGCGATCAGGCCCGTGACACCGGCCAAGGCACCCGCGATTTTGGGCCAGCCGCTCGCACCGTTCCACGCCAGCATGCCAATTGCGATAGCCGAAGCGGCCAGCGCCACCTTGGCCGCGTGATAGAGAAAGAACGCAAAGCCGACCAAGGCACCGCCAAGCGGAGCCAGTGCTTCTCCTCCGCCGAAAACAGGGTTGAAAAGAGCAATACCCACACCCGTCTGGATGACATTGAACACCGCGCCAATAATGAGGCCGCCAGCGACGATGGGCATATCCCGTACAAATGCGAAGGCCGCCAGACCGATGGCAAGAAACGCATAGGCTTCGGTTCGCCAGATCGGATAGGCTATGGCCGGATCGCCATTCACTTCGAAGTGGACATACAGGATTTGCGTCACGACAGTGGCGATCAAAGCAATGGCAATGATCTGCGCTGCGCGGTTAAGTGAAAGTGTCATGGAAAGTCCCCGTTGTTCAGTATTCTTCCAGCCTTCGTTCCCTGTACCTGCGGGGTTACATCATTGCGATGCAATCCAATTGTCGATCTTGGCTTCCAGCACCGGGAACGGCACGGTACCCGTACCGATTGCCTGATGGTGGAATTGGCGGATATCGAAATTGCCGCCCAGCGCCGCCTCTGCCTCAGCACGCATTGTGGTGAATTTGTCGGCACCCAGCCAATAGCCAAGCGCTTGTGAAGGGATGGCGATGTAACGATCGATCTCGCTTGAAATACCCTGACCATAGGGCCCGTTATCGATCATGAACTGGATCGCCTGCGCGCGGCTCCAGCCCATATCGTGGATCCCCGTATCGACGACGAGCCGCAATGATCGCAGCAACTGCAGACGCAAATGACCATATTCGATCAGGCGGTCTTCGTAGAGGTTGAGATCATACCCTAACGTTTCCGAATACAGCGCCCAGCCTTCTACAAAGGCCGTCAGGCCGGTCTGCTGCATGAACCACGGAAGGCCTGCATCCTCCCGCGCGAACATGATCTGATAATGGTGTCCCGGAACGCCCTCGTGCAGATACAGGCTGTAGGTCGCAAGCTGGTGACCGCCCAGCTGCGAAGCATTAAACTGGAACAGCCCGGGCCGCGACCCATCAGCCGTACCAGGCGTATAGGTAGCAGCAAAGATGAATTGCTCTTCCACCGAGTCATAAGGTTCAATCACCAGTTCGCTTGCCGGAGCGTAAAGGAACAGGTCACCGATCCGGCGATCCACTTCAGTACCGATGGCGCGATACAGCCTAACCAGCTCGTTGCGGGAGCCCACGCGTAATTCGGGGCGGCTGGATAGGTTGCCGTCGAACGCATCAAGCGAACCGCTAAATCCATCAGCACGGCGGATCTGATCCATGCGACCCAGGATATCCTGCGTGGCCGCAAGGCCGATCTGGTGCACCTCCGCAGCCGATAAATTGAGCGAGGTCGAAGCGCCAATCAGGAAGTTATAGTAATCGCGCCCTCCCGGCAGTGCTGCAAGTCCAGGCGTTGTACGCGCAACCGGGCGGTAGGTATTGGCAAGATAGGTCCGTAATCGGCGTAGCGCCGGATCGACATCATTCTGCACAAGCTGGCGATATTCATCGCGCAGCCGCGCATGCTCGCTTGAAGGCACACCTGCGGGAAAATTTGTGACCGGTTGGTAGAACGGCGAAGCGGTCGGATCGCTGGCCAGCACGCCATCTATCTGGGCGATTACGATATCGATGGTGACCCGCGATTCCACAATGCCCACCGCTGCGCCTGCGGTGAGTGCGACAATAATATTGTCAAGCTCGCCTGCATATTCGCGGGTGCGGGTGATATTGTCTTCATAATCGTCCAGGTCATCAAACGGCAGCGCACCATTGCCAGAGGCATAGTTCGGGTAAAAGGCCAGCGCGCCGGTCATATGGTTGATCGCCAGGGCCTGTTCGAAGGCGCGATTGGCAGGCTGCAACCGTCCTCGTACTACCGATACGCGCCATGCGAGCGTGTCAATCGCAACGCGTTCCACCGTGTTAAGAGTGCTGCGGTCTATTGCCGCCAGTCGCGCTTCGGCATCGCTCGCCCAGGCATCAAGACCTGCATAATAGGCATCACTGGCATATTCGCCGTAGCGATGCGCATATTGCCCCTTGCCGGCAAGTTGGGCGGAGAAAGGATGCAGATCGTCCCACAACTGCTCGGTCGCAGCGAACTGGGCAGTCAGCGCCGCACTCATTTGCGTTGCAGGTACAGGCCCTGGGGTTGGTGCAGCGACAGCAACGGGTATCGGGAACAGACTGGTTGTCGGAGTGGGAGTAGGTGTTGGCGTGGGATTCGTACCGCCCGAATTATTTCCCGACCCACCACCACCGCATCCACTCAGTGTGAGCGCACCGGCAAGCAGCGCTCCCAAGGCAACCTTGGCGACTTGTTGCATCGCGTAACCCCAAATTACCGTCCCGTTTGTCACGCTATGGGGCAATCGCCATTTTGGCAAACGGCAGCTGATCCTCAACGCTTCACCTTTGCCTTGCGTCCGTTGATCGCTATGAGCCGTTTCAAACGAAACTTACCCGTTGAGAGAGGACTACCCGCATGAACATGTATCGCCCCGCTTTGATGGCTTCGGCGCTGGCCCTGCCCTTCACTCCTGCAATGGCGCAAGAAGTGATGACGCCCGAACATGTTGCCCAGATCGAAAGCACCGGCACCATCGCCGTGTCGCCCGATGGCACCAACATCGCCTATACCCGTGTGCACCGTCCGGACGTGACGCAGGGTGAGGACAACGGTACTGCCAGGCAGCAGCTGATGCTCGCCAACGGCCCGATGATGGCGACTGCCTATCTGCCCGAGGACATGCGCATCTCCGGCATCGGTTTCACGCCCGATGGCAGCATGATCACCTTCCTGTGGACCGATAGCGGCGGCGACCGCGCGGTCTATGGCGTACCCGTAGGCGGTGGTTCGTACCGCATGCTCGCCACGGTCGCGGATGCAGGCGTGCGTTCCTATGCCTTCTCTCCCGATGGCAGCCAGGTCTACATGCTCGTGGGCGCTGAAGCGGACGAGCAGCGCACGAGCGAGCGCCGCGCCGGTTTTGACGCGGTAATCTATGAAGAAGAGCAAGGCTTCAACCGCCTGTTCGTCGCCAATGTCGGCATGGGCGTGGACGAAAACCCGCGCCAGATCGACGTACCCGGCTATGTCGACAGCTTTGACATCGCACCCGATGGCAGCTGGGCGATGATCACCAGTGCACCAACCCCGCTGATCGATGACAGCTACACTTCCAAGCGTCCGCACATCCTCAACCTGGCGACCGGCGCGGTCACCACGGTCGAGACACCGGGCAAGGTCGGCGATATCGAGATTTCGCCCGATGGCAGCCAGCTTTCGATGATTGCGGGTGTGTCTGACAATGATCCGGCGGACACGACGCTACACCTCGTCGACACAGCAACGGGTGCCTACCGCGCGCTCAACGCAGGTGCTCCTGAAGCAGCCGTGGATGCCGAATGGATGGCCGATGGCCGCCTTGCCGCGATCATCCATACCGGCGTGCAAAGCGAGCTGCGCTTCTATTCCGAAAACGGGGATGTACTGGAGAATGTAGATACCGACGGCCTGATCCTGACCAGCATCGAACAGGGCGGCAATCTGCTGACGGTGGAAGCGAACTCGCCGTCACACCCGAACGAGCTGTTCCTTTTCGATGGCAACGACTTCCAGCGCTGGACGGACCACAACCCGTGGCTCGCCAACATCGCGATGGGTGAACAGCGCGCCTATTCCTTCACTGCACGTGATGGCCAGGTCGTCGAAGGCGTTCTCGTCCTGCCGGTTGGCGGTGTTCCCGAAGGCGGCGCTCCGCTGATAATGGACGTGCACGGCGGCCCCGAAGCGCATGACAGCAACGGCTGGACCACCAACTATTCCGGCCCGGGGCATGTCGCAGCCGGACAGGGTTATGCCGTGTTCCAGCCGAACTATCGCGGCTCGACCGGCTATGGCACCGCCTTCTCGCTGCAGCATCAGGGCAATTACACCGATCCCGAATTCACCGATCTGGTCGATGCCAAATATGCGCTTGCGCAAGACGGTATCGCCGATCCCGACCGCGTCGGTGTGACGGGCGGTTCCTATGGCGGCTATGCCACTGCCTGGAGCAGCACCTATCACTCAGAAGAATTTGCCGCGGGCGTCATGTTCGTGGGCATTTCGAACCAGATCAGCAAGATCGGCACGGGGGACATTCCGTACGAGATGTACAATGCCCACGCCCAGAGCTGGCCATGGGACGACTGGCAGCGCTGGCTCGAAGTGAGTCCGATCTACTATGCCGACCGTGCCGAAACGCCGCTGCTGATCATGCACGGTGACAGCGACCCGCGTGTGCACCCGTCGCAGAGCCTTGAACTGTATCGCAACATCAGCATCCGCCAGCCGGACACTCCGTTGCGACTGGTGTTCTACCCGGGTGAAGGCCACGGCAACGCCCGTGCTGCCGCGCAATACGATTACAACGTGCGTATGATGGAATGGTTCGACACCTACCTGATGACGGGCAACCGCAATGCCGAAGTCCCGGCCCCGCGCCCGGATCTTGGTCTGGACGACTAAGCGAAAGCGCAACGCGCAACAAAAAGGGGAGCGGCCTCGCGGTCGCTCCCCTTTTTCTTTTGCGCTCCGCTTAAAGTCCGAAGCTGTAGGTCAGCCCTATCGCGCCAAGGAACTGGTCACGTGTGCCGCGCAAGGTGGTGAACGGCGTATCCGCCGCATCGCCCACCAGCCGCGAATATCCGGTGAGTACGATCAGTCCAAAGCCGCCATTGGTCGCGTCACCGTCCAGATCGATACCGAGCAGCAGGTTCGCACCGACAGATGTAAAACCGCCGCCGTCAGGCTCGTAAGCCGGAAGCGCGTCTCCCGGCACCCCGGTGAAAGTCAGCGGATCCGAGCGGAAGTAGTAGTCCTGAAAGCTCTCATCCGCCCATTCGGCATTGAAAGAGAGGCTGGCTATCATCCCGCGGCTGAGCGGCGTTGTGTAGGACACCGAAGGTGCAATCACCGTGCCATCATGCGCTCCGGCCACGTCGAACATCACGTCGGTTGAAACACTAAGGGTATCAACCGGGATCAGAACGCCGGGAAAGCTGACGCCGACGCTGGGGCCAACTTCGATGGCACGATCGAGCTCACCATACTGGAGGACTACTTCATCCTCGATGTCTTCCGCACGGTTGTTGCGCAAGCGGGCGGCGACGCCGAGATCGAAGCCGACGCCTTGATCAGGGTTCTCGATAAAGTCGAGCCGCAAACCGGCCGCGCGCGGGGTGATCTGTACGCCACCGACATTGCCCAGAGCCACCGGCAGGACAGAAAACACGTAGTCGTCCGAACCCGTGTAAGACGGTGACAGCGCACCACCTACACCCACCGTGATGAAGTCTCCGCCCAGTATGCCGGGATCAAAGTTGCGTTCCGCGGGAGGGCCTTCTTCGGCACGCCCGGATTCCGCCTCTTGCGCGGTGGCGGGCATTGCAGCGAGCAAAGGTGCGCCGGCCAACAGGCTGGCGATCTTGCGATAATTCATATTCGTCAATTCCTTGAGTGTTCACATGCCCAACGTGCCAGCAAGCGTGGCGGTTCCGGCTGCAAACCATCGCAGCATGGACCACGGGCCATCATTGCGCGCGCACGGCTTTCCGCTAAGGCATTGTAACGATGAGCGGGCGCACTTGCGATATAGCGGTTGTTGGCGGCGGACTTTCCGGCGGCCTGATTGCATTGGCACTCGCACGGCATCGCCCGGAACTTTCGGTCCGGCTTGTCGAAGCTGGCCCTGCAATCGGCGGCAAACACCGCTGGAGCTGGTTTAAAACCGACCTGACGCCCGAAGGCGCTGTACTCATGTCGGGCTTTCGCAAGGCTGCTTGGAACAATGGCTATGCTGTACACTTCCCGCGCCTCAAACGCGATCTCGACGCAAGCTATCTCTCGCTAACCAGCGAGGATTTTGCTGCTGCACTGACCCGCGAACTGGCAGACGGCACTATCATGCTGAACCGCGAGGTCGCGCGGGTGGAAGGTGGCGCGGTCCACCTCGCCAACGGTGAAAGCGTGACCGCACGCAGCGTGATCGATTGCCGCGGCTTCTCTCCAACGCAGGCCCTGCGCGGCGGTTGGCAGGTCTTCATGGGCCGCCATGTGCGTACTCCCGCCCCGCACGGCATAGTGAAACCCGTCATCATGGATGCTTGCGTCGATCAGGTCGCGCCGGCAGGCAATGGCGGTGCCTATCGCTTTGTCTATGTCCTGCCGCTCGGTGCGCACGATGTCTTCGTAGAGGATACATACTACGCCGACCGGCCTGATCTGGATCGCTCGATGCTGTCGGGTCGCATTGACCAGTATTGCCGCGAACGTGGTCTGGAAGGCGATCCGCAGGGCTTCGAGACAGGCGTGCTACCGGTCATCACCGGCGGCAACTTCAGCGCATTCCAGGCAGAGCATCGGGTGCAGGGCGTTGCCATAGCAGGCGGTCGGGGTGGCTTCGTCCACCCGCTCACCAGCTATACCCTGCCGGTTGCAGTCGATGTCGCACTGGCCGTGGCGCAAGACGCGGATTTGCCGGGCGAGCAGCTCGCCGCCAAGCTGGAAGCGCAGGCGCGCCGTCACTGGAACGCGATGGGCTTTTACCGCGCACTCGGGCGTATGCTCTTCACCGGTGCCGCGCCAGAGGAACGCTATCGCGTTTTCCAGCGTTTCTATGGCCTGCCCGAACCACTGATCGAGCGGTTTTACGCCGGGCAATCGCATTTCTCCGACCGGGCGCGCGTGCTGATCGGCAAGCCGCCTATCCCCGTGTGGCGCGGTGCACATGCGCTCTTTTCGAAGTCGCCGCCCCTACTCGCCCCCCAATCCAAGGAATTGCCATGACCACTCCCGAAGGGAAGACAGCCTGCGTGATCGGAGCCGGTTTCGGTGGCATGGCGCTGGCGATCCGGTTGCAGAGTGCAGGGATTACCACCACGGTGATCGAAAGCCGCGACAAACCGGGTGGCCGCGCCT
Organism: Aurantiacibacter sp. D1-12; assembly: GCF_028858515.1. Taxonomy (GTDB): domain Bacteria; phylum Pseudomonadota; class Alphaproteobacteria; order Sphingomonadales; family Sphingomonadaceae; genus Alteraurantiacibacter. Next base: position 212,626 of record NZ_JAPJZJ010000003.1, on the reverse strand, counting down.
ATTTCTGGGAGAAGGACGGCTACACCTTCGATGCCGGACCAACCGTAGTCACCGACCCTGCCTGCCTGCGCGAGCTGTGGGAGCTTTCCGGCCACGACATGGATGAAGACCTTGAACTGATGCCGGTGATGCCGTTCTACCGGCTCAACTGGCCCGACGGTACCAATTTCGATTACTCGAATGACGAAGAGAACCTGCGCAAGGAAATCGCCAAGCTCGATCCTGCCGATGTCGAAGGGTACGAAAAATTCCTCGAGTATTCGGCCGCCGTGCATGACGAAGGCTATGTGAAACTGGGCACCGTCCCCTTCCTCGATTTCAAGAGCATGCTGAAGGCCGCGCCCGCGCTCGCCAAGTATCAGGCGTGGCGTTCGGTATACTCCATCGTCAGCAAGTTCGTCCGCAGTGAAAAGCTGCGCGAGGCGCTGAGCTTCCACACGCTGCTGGTCGGCGGCAGCCCGATGAAGACGAGCGGCATCTACGCGCTCATCCACAAACTGGAAAAGGATGGCGGCGTGTGGTGGACGCGCGGCGGTACCAACCGCCTGATCGCGGGAATGGTACGCCATTTCGAGCGTCTCGGCGGAACGATGCGCGTGGGAGACGCGGTCGAAAAGGTCGAAACCACCGGCGACCGCGCAACCGGCGTTGTCACCAAGAACGGCTGGACTGGTAATTTTGATGCCGTCGCCAGCAATGCCGACATCGTGCATTCGTACAAGAAGTTGCTGGGCGACAACCATCGCGGCAAGACCTATGGCAAGGCGCTGACCAAGAAGAGCTTTTCGCCCTCGCTGTTCGTTGTGCATTTCGGTGTCGAAGGATCATGGCCGGGCATTCCGCACCACATGATCCTGTTCGGCCCACGCTACCACGGGCTGGTCGATGACATCTATTCGAAGGGCGTCCTGCCCGCCGACTTCTCGATCTATCTGCATCACCCAACCGTGACCGACCCGAGCATGGCACCCGATGGCAAGAGTACCTTCTACGCGCTCGTCCCCGTCTCGCACCTCGGCAAGATGCCGGTGGATTGGAACACTGTCGGGCCGGAGCTGGAGAAGCGCGTTCTGGACGAAGTCGGCCGCCGTCTGATCCCCGATATCCACGACCGCATCACTCACAAATTCCACTACGCGCCAAAGAACTTCGCCGAAGACCTGAACGCCCACATGGGCAGCGCCTTCAGCCTGGAGCCGGTGCTGTGGCAAAGCGCCTGGTTCCGCGGCCACAACCGTGATGACGTGATCAACAACTTTTACCTCGTCGGCGCGGGCACGCACCCGGGCGCGGGTATTCCAGGCGTAGTCGGAAGTGCTAAGGCGACGGCTGGATTAATGATAGAGGACCTTTCCGCATGAACCGTATCGCCGTCTATTGCGGCTCCGCCACGCCTGAGGACTCGCGCTATATGGAGCTTGCCGCCGAGGTTGGCAGGACGCTTGCGCAGCGCGGGATCGGGGTTGTCTATGGCGGCGGCAAGGCCGGCCTTATGGGCGCTGTCGCCTATGCCGCGCTGGAAGAAGGCGGCGAGGTCATCGGCATCATCCCGCAGGCGCTCAAAGACATGGAAGTCGCCAACCTCGACTGCACCAAGTTGCACGTCGTCGACACCATGCACCAGCGCAAGCAATTCTTCACAGACCTTTCCGATGGCTTCATCACCCTGCCCGGCGGGGTCGGCACGATGGACGAACTGTGGGAAGCGATCAGCTGGGCGCAGCTGGGCTATCACCAGAGCCCCGTCGGCCTGCTCAACGCCTTCGGCTTTTATGACGGGTTGGTGGAATTCAACGCGCATATGGCCAAGGTCGGCTTTGTGCGTCCCATGCATCAGGGCATCATGCAGGTTTCCGACACGCTTGACGGGCTGCTTGCCAAGATGGAGGCTTACGAGCCCATCAAGACGATCGTGCAGATGAAGGTCAGCGATTTGTGAAGCGTATCAAGCCCCGCCCCCTGGTGGCCAGCCACTTTGTGCGGGCGACACCCAAGCAGATTGGCGGAGGCCGCCCGCGCCATGCTCTGGTGCGACGCGCGCGGGAAAGCATTGCAGTCGGCTCCAAGAGCTTCGCGGTCGCATCACTGCTGTTCGACAAGGTGACTCGGGAACGCGCGCACCTGCTCTATGCCTGGTGCCGCCGCTGCGACGACATTGCTGACGGGCAGGATCACGGCGGCGAGCTGAAACTGGATGAAGCGACAGCGAAAGACCGCGTCGAAGCCATACGCATACTCACCCACCGCGCGCTCGATGGCCAGCCGACTGCCGATATTGCTTTCGACGCGCTCGGTCTCGTCGCTGCCGAAACGGGTATCACCCGCGAAATGTGTGACGATGTCATCACCGGCTTCCAGCTCGATGCCGATGGCTGGCGTCCGCGCACCGAGGGCGACCTGATGCGCTATTGCTATCACGTGGCGGGTGCTGTCGGTGTAATGATGGCGCGGGTGATGGGCGTGCCAGAAGACGCGCACGAAGTGCTCGACCGCGCCTGTGACCTTGGCCTCGCCTTCCAGCTCAACAACATAGCGCGCGATGTGTGGGAGGATGACGCAGCGGGCCGCTGCTATATTCCCGAAGAATGGCTGGTGGAGATGGACATCCCGCCCGGCCAGCACATGAAGCCGCAGTATCGCGAGCAGCTTGTCGCCCTCACCAAGCGTATGACAGACATGGCCACGCAGCACGATGCCGCCGCCAGGATTGGCGCGGGCCAGCTGCGCTTCCGCCAGCGTTGGGCGATCCTGTCTGCTGCCAATATCTATGGCGCGATCGGCAAGGAAGTTGCCGAGCAGGGCGAACATGCATGGGACCACCGCGTGCATACCGGAGCGCTGCAGAAACTGGGGCATGTACTCTCGGCGCTGGGAGAAACGGTCCGCGGTTCCTACCCGCCAGAAGCAATGCCCGAATGGACACGCGGCAAGCTGCTGGTGCAAGCGCGCATGGACGGGCCGATACCCGACGCAGCGCATCTCCCCATTCGTGACGAAAGCGTGCGCCGCAAGGAAGACTGACCGGCGCCAGCCAAAAGGTTGCATTTGCACCCACGCACAGGCAATCCGGTTGCAATGGAGGAGATGCCCATGTTCAAGCCTATTGCCACTGCTCTTGCCGGCCTGTCGCTGATGTTCGCTATGCCTGCCACCGCACAGGAAGCCGAGGTGCACGCCGCCGATCCCATCGCTACAGTATCCGCCTTCATGACCGCGTTTGACGCGCAGGATGCCGACGCGATGGCGCCGTATCTCGTCGACGAAAGCATCGTCGCTTTCATTGAGGAACGCGAAGGCGAAGACCGCACCGGTATCGCAATGATGGCTCAGCTGGTGCAGGGCATCAGTGGCAGCCAGAACGATCTGGCAGAGCCGATCTGGAACATCCGCGGCTTTGAAGACGGGCCCGTTGCGGTGGTCTCCGCCAACTTCGAATTTCTGATCGATGGCGAACGCAGCCATTGCGGGGTCAATATTTTCACGCTGATGCGGATCGAAGGGACGTGGAAAATCGCCACCGTCACCTATTCGCACATCACCGAAGGCTGCGACGCGAACTGATGATTTCCAAGCTCCTCATTGCCAATCGCGGCGAGATTGCCTGCCGCATCATCCGCACCGCGCGCGACATGGGCGTGGCGACGGTCGCGGTCTATTCGGATGCCGATGCCAAGGCTCTGCACGTGCGCTCGGCTGACGAGGCAGTGCATATCGGCCCCTCGCCCGCGGCGGAGAGCTATCTTGTTGGCGAGAAGATCATCGCCGCGGCTAAGGAAACGGGCGCGGAGGCTATCCATCCGGGTTACGGGTTCCTCAGCGAGAACGCGGGCTTTGCACAGGCGGTAATCGACGCCGGGCTGATCTGGGTCGGCCCCAAGCCCTCCAGCATCGATGCGATGGGCCTGAAGGATGCTGCGAAGAAGCTGATGCGCGAGGCGGGAGTGCCCGTCACACCCGGCTACGAAGGGGAGGACCAGTCGGTCGAGCGCCTCAAGAAGGAAGCTGATGCCATCGGTTATCCCGTGCTGATCAAGGCGGTCGCAGGCGGCGGCGGCAAAGGCATGCGCAAGGTCGACGCCGCAGAGAACTTCGAGGCTGACCTCGAAAGCTGCCGGCGCGAGGCCAAGGCCAGCTTCTCCAATGACGAGGTGCTGCTGGAAAAGTGGATCACCTCGCCGCGGCATATCGAGGTGCAGGTGTTCGGCGACAGCCACGGCAATGTCGTCCACCTGTTCGAACGCGATTGCTCGCTCCAGCGCCGCCACCAGAAGGTGATCGAGGAAGCTCCCGCTCCCGGCATGAACGAGGCCACCCGCGAAGAAATCTGCGCCGCCGCCGTGCGCGCTGCGAAGGCCGTCGATTACGAGGGCGCGGGCACCATCGAATTCATCGCCGATGCGAGCGAAGGCCTGCGCGCCGACCGCATTTTCTTCATGGAAATGAACACCCGCCTGCAGGTCGAACACCCGGTGACCGAGGAGATTACCGGCGTGGACCTCGTCGAATGGCAGCTGCGCGTGGCGAGCGGCGAAGAGATACCGCTGAAGCAGGAAGAGCTCAGCATCAATGGCTGGGCGATCGAGGCGCGGTTGTATGCGGAAGACCCGGCGAAGGGGTTTTTGCCGAGTACGGGGCGGTTGGAAATCCTCGAATTCTGCGGAGACGCAAGGATCGAGACAGGTGTAGAGGAAGGCTCTGAAATCTCGCCTTTCTATGACCCGATGATTGCGAAGATTATTGTCAAGGGGTTCGACCGCATTGATGCGCTGGATTTGCTCGCAAGCGAACTACGATATTCATCGGTCTGGCCGATTAAGACGAACCTCGGGTTCCTTTTTCGTCTGCTAGAAGATGCAGATGTCCGGGAAGAAAAGCTCGATACCGGCCTGATCGCCGAGAAACAGCAAGAATTGACCGCATTGCCGACGGTTAGCGACCGTGCGCTTAGTGATGCGATGAATTGGCTCGTTAGAGCAGGCCAAGACTTCGATAGCAAAGCAGTCCCATTAATTGGCTTCCGCATGAACGCTGATCAAGAACGCGAAAACCGACTTGCCGTAAACGATGAGATTATTGCCTTCAGGTATGACCCAACGCCAAGCGGCGGTAGCTTTGAGCACGGGTTTCGCGATACCATGGAGCCCGACGCACAGTTTTTGTCAATTGATGGCCATCTCTTCAGGATCGCGCTCCCTCGCCACGACGCAGGCGGCCCTGGAGCCGCCGCCGACGGCGATATCCTCGCGCCGATGCCGGGTAAGGTTATCGCGGTCGATGTGGCGGAGGGTGATGCCGTCACCTCTGGTCAGCGACTGATGGTGCTTGAGGCGATGAAGATGGAACACGCGCTCACCGCGCCGTTTGATGGCACCGTGACCGAGCTTTCCGCCAGCCAAGGCGCGCAGGTGCAGGTCGAAGCGCTGCTCGCGCGGGTTGAGGCGGCTGCGGAATAGAAATCCGTTCGTCCTGAGCTTGTCGAAGGACTGCTTTTCATTTGACCCCGCGCTCGAAGTGAAGGGCAACCTTTCGACAAGCTCAGGGTGAGCAGATAGAGGGGTTGGAATGACCACACTCCCCACTCCCGCCCGCCGCACACTCGGCAACACCGATATCACCATTAGCCCGCTCGCATGGGGCATGTGGCGCAGCGAAGGTTCGGCAGACGATCTCGCGGCCCTTCTCAACACCGCGCTCGATGCAGGGATCGACCTCATCGACACCGCCGACATTTACGGCTTCAATGGCAGCGATGGCTTTGGCGATGTCGAGAGCCTGCTCGGTGATGTGCTGGCGGCAGACGCTTTACTGCGAGACCGCATGGTGCTGGTCACCAAAGGCGGGATCATGCCGCCGCTCCCCTATGACCAGTCGACGGGATACATGCAGAGCGCGCTGGAGAAATCCCTGACCCGCCTCGGCACCGATGTGATCGACCTTTACCTGATCCACCGCCCCGATATTCTCACCCACCCGCAAGAGCTGGCGCGCTTCCTTGATGATGCGGTCACGAGCGGGAAGGTTCGCGCGATTGGAGTGTCCAACTTTACCACCGCGCAGATTGAGGCACTTAGCCACTTCCTCGACACCCCGCTTGCGGCGACCCAGCCTGAAATCAGCCCGCTGCGGATCGACGCGTTTGACAATGGCGAGATGGATCAGGCCATGCGCATGGGCGTGACCCTGATGGCGTGGAGCCCACTTGGTGGCGGACGCCTGATGCGGCCCGAAAACGAGCGAGATCGTTCCGTTGCGCGCGTCCTTGGATTTGTTGCTGAAGAGAAAGGCATCGACCGCGCGGTGGCCGCCTACAGCTGGCTGATGGCGCATCCGGCAGGGATCGTCCCCATTGTCGGCTCACAAAAGCCCGAGCGGATTGCCGAAGCCGCGCAGGCGATGGAAATCAGCTGGACGCGGGAGGAATGGTACAGGGTCTTCACCGCCGCACGCGGCGCTCCTCTGCCCTAACCACCCATGTACTCCGTCAGCGCCGCCTGCTCGGCCTCGCTCATATGCACGCCTTGTTTGGTGCGCCGCCAGAGCACGTCTTCGGCCGTCTGCGCCCATTCGTGGTCGCGCAGATATTCGACTTCGGCCTCGCTGAGCCCCGCGCCGAACACGCGGCCCAGATCGTCCCAGCTTTTCGCCTCGCCCAGCCAGTCCCCCGCACGCGTGCCGTAGGCGCGGCCGATGCGCACGATGTCCGTCTCGGAAAGGAACGGATAGTCCTCACGCAGGACATCGAAGAGAAACTCTTGCGCGGTGTACTTGAACTCGCCGCCCGGCAGCGGCTCCTTGCCCGTCCAGCTCTCGCCCTTCAGCATGGGCAGACGGGCGGACAATTGCTCGACCGCGTCCTCTGCCACATGGCGATAGGAGGTTATCTTGCCGCCGTAGATGCCAAGGATCGGCGCACCGCGTGACACATCGGAGAGCGCGATCTTGTAGCCGCGCGTTGCCGCTTCTGGGCGGCCCGAGCCATCGTCCACCAGCGCGCGAACCCCGGCGTAGGTGTGCACCACGTCGGCAGGAGTTACATCGTGTTCGAAATAGCGGTTCGCCGCGTCGCAGAGGTAGCGCACTTCATCATTGCTGATCTGCACATCGTCGAGCGATCCGGCGTGGTCAGCATCGGTCGTGCCGATCAGGGTGAAGTCATTCTCCCACGGAATGGCGAAGCATATGCGCGTGTCGGGTTGTTGCAGGATGTAGGCGTGATCGTGATCGAACAGCTTGGGCACGACGATATGCGATCCGCGCACACGGCGGATGCCATAGGCGGGTTGCTCTCCCGCCAGCCGCGCCATATCGTCCGCACCCGGCCCGGCGGCATTGACGATAGCGCGCCCGGTAAAGCTCTCTCCGTCCGCCTCGACCTGCCAGTAATCGCCCTCACGCCGTGCCGAGGTGACTTCGGTCCGCGTACGGATATCCGCACCGCGCTCTGCGGCGTCGAGAGCATTCAGCACCACCAGCCGGGCATCATCAACCCAGCCGTCCGAGTATTCGAACCCGCGCTTGTAGTCCTCCTCCAGCGGAGCGCCCGCCGGATGCTTGGCGAGGTTCACCCCGCGCGCCTTGCTGAGCCGTCCCTTGCCGCCAATATGGTCGTAAAGGAACAGCCCCGCACGCAGCATCCAGCGCGGGCGCATGCCGTGGGTGACGGGCAGGATAAAGCGCATCGGCCAAACGATATGCGGCGCGATCTGCCACACGGTTTCACGCTCGGTCAGCGCTTCGCGCACCAGCGAAAACTCGTAGTATTCGAGATAGCGTAGGCCGCCATGCACCAGCTTGGTAGACTTGCTGGACGTGCCGCTGGCAAGGTCGCCCTTTTCGAGCAGCAGCACCTTGGCTCCGCGCCCTGCAGCATCGCGCGCAACGCCGGCGCCGTTCACCCCGCCGCCGATAATGATCAGGTCATAGATGTCGCTCACCGTGCCATTCCCCCCGGCATGTGTTTGGCCTTGTTCACGCGGCGGAACAGCTTGCCTTTCTCGCTGAACAGCACGACCGCCAACGCCAGCAGACCACAACTGAGCATCGAGTAGGCAAGCGGTAGCGGCGTGCCATCATAGAGACTGCCGATATAGGCCCCTAGGATCGCCCCTGTCATCATGCGCACGGCTGTTTGCCCGCTGCTCGCCGAGCCTGCTATATGCTGGAAATCCTGCATGGCGATCGAGCTGAAATTGGCCCCGACGAAGCCGAGCGTCGCCATGGCGAGGCTCATCAACACGACAAATTCGGCCAGCAAGTAAGGAGGCTCCGACGCGGTCCAGACCAGAAGGGCCGAAACCGCGATAAAGCCGAACAGCGCAGTATGGCTCACTCGCCGCGCGCCGAACCTCTCGACAATGCGCGAATTGGTGAAATTGCTGGCGATCATCCCCAGCACCGCTCCGCCGAAGATCAGCGCGAAATAATCGCCCTGCCCGAATGTCTCGGCAATCAATTGCTGCGAGGAGTTGAGGAAGCCGAACAGCGACCCGAACACCAGCGCCGCGCCCACCACGTATCCGATCGCCTGCCGGTCAAAGATAGCCTTGCCCATGTTGCGCAGGATGGTCGAAGGGCGGATGTCCTGCCGATCATCTTCCTGAAGCGTTTCGGGCAAGCGCAGCCACGCCCAGAGAGCCGCGAACGAACCGACAATCGCCATCGCACCGAAGATCGCCCGCCAGCCGAACAGGTACATGATCGCCTGCCCGATGGCAGGGGCGAGAATGGGAACGAGCAGGAAGATCATCATGATCAGGCTCATCATCCGCGCCATCCGGTCGCCGCCCACATGGTCGCGCACCATCGCCACCGGGACCACACTCAACCCCGCGCACAGCAATCCTTGCAGCAGACGCAGGGCAAGCAGCGTGTCGAAATGGGTGACGAGCGCACATGCCGCCGAAATCGTGACATAGGAAATCAGGGCCAGCGCAAGGATCGGCCGCCTGCCGAAACGGTCTGCAAACGCTCCGGGAAAGAACGCCCCGATGCCGCCGCCAAGGAAATAGGCCCCGATAACCAGCTGTCGGCGATTGCCCTCTGCGCCCATCTCTTCCGCCATCTGGCCGAGCGCGGGCAGCATGGAATCGATGCCGAACGCCTGCAGGCTCATCAGCATCGCCATCAGGAAAATCAGCTCACGCTCACCCAGCTTGCGGGTCAGGCGATTCTCTGCTGGCGGATCGGCGGGAGGCGAAGTGTCTTGGCTCACCAAAGGCTTGTGCCGCCTCTGCCAACAAAAGGAAAGTACCGATTGCTCCGTGGGAACGGAGCGCGAACGTCTTTCCGCTTCCCGCTGTGATCGGTATAGCTGCGGTATGGCCGAAACCGCTGCATCGGAACACGCGGAAGACAAAGCGCAAGGGCTGCGCAAGATCATTCACGTCGATATGGATGCCTTCTTCGCCAGCGTGGAGCAGCGCGACCACCCTGAGCTGCGCGGCAAGCCGGTGGCGGTCGGCGGATCGGGTGGGCGCGGCGTGGTGGCGGCGGCAAGCTATGAAGCGCGCAAGTTCGGTGTGAAGAGCGCGATGCCGAGCATCACCGCCAAGCGGCGCTGCCCGGACCTGATCTTCGTCAAACACCGCTTCGATGTCTACCGCGAGGTGAGCCAGCAGATCCGCGCAATCTTTCTCCACCATACACCGCATGTCGAACCGCTGAGCCTGGACGAAGCCTTCCTCGATGTGACCGAGGACATTCACGGGATAGGTTCGGCCACCGCCATCGCGCAGCAGATCCGAAAGAGTATACGCGAGACGACACAGCTGACCGCAAGCGCAGGCGTTTCCTACAACAAGTTCCTCGCCAAGCTCGCCAGCGACCAGAACAAGCCGGATGGCATGTGCGTAATCAAGCCCGGCGACGGCGCACGCTTTGTCCAGTCGCTCCCCGTCCGGCGCTTTCACGGCATTGGTCCCAAAGGCGCAGAGAAGATGGCCCGGCTGGGCATCGAAACGGGCGCCGACCTGGCGGCGAAAGACCTCGACTGGCTGCGCGCCAATTTCGGCAGTTTTGGCGAGTATCTGTTCCAGGCCGCGCGCGGGATCGACCTGCGCCCCGTGCGCGCCAACCGCATCCGCAAGAGCATCGGTGGAGAACGGACCTTCAACGAGGATATCTCCAGCGGAACCGCACTGCGTGCCACGCTGGACGACATCATAGAGATCGTCTGGGATCGCATCGCCGACAAGGAAGCGCGCGGACGCACGGTGACACTCAAGGTGAAGTTCACCGACTTCCAGACCATGACCCGTGCCCGATCGGTCGATGGCGCAGTGGAAGACAAGGTGCAGTTTGCCGCCATCGCTCACGAGATTCTGGAGGCCGAACTGCCGCTCGCCATGCCCATTCGCCTGATGGGGCTGACCCTCAGCAATCTGGAGCAGGACGAAGAAGACAATCGCCGCGATGATGCGCAGCTATCGCTGCTTTGACCGGCTTTCCTGCACCCAGTCCAATCGCGGGCGAACGCGTTTTTCCAAGTGATCCGGCAGCGCATCGAGCGCGAAGAACTGCGCCGCGATGACTTCACGCATATCGGGCTGCGGCGGATCCTTTGCCGTTGCGGTGAAGAACCAGACATGATTGTCGAGCCCCTGCAGCTGATCCACCGTCTGCCTGACCAGCCGCACATCGTGAAGCGTGATCGCAAGCTCCTCGCGTATCTCGCGGCGCAAGCCTGCTTCGGGATCTTCTCGCTTGCCAATTCCGCCAGCGGGCATGGCCCATTTGCGCGTGCCATAGGAATGGCGCACCAGCAGCAGCCGCCCCTGGTCGTCAAACAGCGCGACCGAAACGCCGTACAATGTAGGGCGGCTAACGCTGCGCCAGAGCGAGCGCAACTTGCTTGCCGCGGGCATCAACGGGCGCTGGATCCAGGCGGGGATCAGGTGAAGCATGTCACCGGCATATCACCAGCAGCACCCAGCAGGCGAGCAATCGGCAGGTCGTGCTCCCCGGCCGCGCCTGCATCGAAGACCGCGCGCTTTTCGTCTCCGCGGATGACGAACATCAGGCCGTCGGCATTGAGCAGCGCGGGGATCGTTAGCGTGATCCGGTCAAACGGTGCTTCGGGCGGCAGCGGATCGGGGGTCAGACGCTTGATGCGCGCGGGCTCGGCCACCTGCGGATCGGTATTGGGGAAGAGCGAGGCGATATGCCCGTCCGCGCCCATACCGAGCCAGACGAGCGCAAAGTGAGGAGCCTCCTCCGCCTCCGTCAAAGTCGCAACGCTCGCGCCCACAGGCTCCAGCAGCGCGCGGATTTTGCCGGTGTTGCTCGCGGGATGTTCTTCGGGAACGATCCGGTCATCGCCAGGCCAGACGGCAATACGCGACCAGTCGAGATCGGCCTTGGTCAGCTCTGCGAAAATGGGGAACGGGGTCGAGCCGCCCGGAACGCTGATTGCGATGCCACCTTCGCTCTCCGCAAGACACCGCGAAAGGTGCTTTTCCAGAAACGCGGCAATGTCCTTCGCCGAAGCGTTGTCGATAAATTGGATATCGGTCATGACCAGGGTCCTAAACGCAAAACCGCCGCAGGGCGAGAACCCGGCGGCGGTTTGAATAGCTATGCGTTTGTTGGGCGTTTGCGCGTTAGCCCAAAGTCGAGCTGAGGAACCACACACGCTCTTCCGCCATATCGGTCCAGTCATCGATCAGGCCATCGGTCGCGTTGTCACCTGCTTCTTCAGCGTGCACCTTCAAGGCCTTGAGCGCATCGACCATTTTCTGGTTATCGTCGCGCAATTCCTCGACCATTTTTTCCGCCGAAAGCGCCGTATCGTCCTGATCGGTGATCTGCGTCTTCGAAGCGACCGAGGCGATACTGGTCAGCGTGCTGGCGCCATTCTTGCGCACGCGCTCTCCGATCACGTCGATCTGGTCGCGCAGTTCGATCGCCTGCTCGTCAAACAGCAGGTGCAGATCGCGAAAGCGCGGGCCCTTCACATGCCAGTGAAAGTTCTTGGTCTTGAAAAAGAGCGCCATGTGATCGGCGAGCAGGCCATTGAGGCCATCGATCAGTGCGGTCTTCGAATTGTTGCCAGAGGTAGTCATTGTCTTGCTCCATTGAGAATGCCTGTTTGGCTGATCAACGGGTGGGACAATATGTCGGTTTCACGCAGTATTCGGATTGGAGAAATCGGCAAAATCGATCAAAGTGCAGCCTCTGGCGCAAAAAATCCGATTAACACCGCGCCCGCGACCAGTAGAGCCGCCACAACAGGGCGCAACACATGGCGAGGTAGCTTCTCCCAGTCCTCTCCGGCAAAGGCAGCAAAGGACAGCACGCCAAGCACCCCGAGAGCACCGCCTGCGCCGGCCATAACCGGCGAGCCGCTGGCCACACTCAGCGACAGGACCAGCAAACCGCTCGCATCCGCCACAATGCCTGCAAACAGGACAATACCGATGGCACCCAGCGAGTGCGTCGGCTCGCTTGGTGCATCGGGCGCGTCGAGGAACATGACTTCCGCTGCTGCTAGCACCAGCGCGGCAGCAACGAACCAGCCTTTCTGCTGCGCGGTAAGCAGATCGGCAAAAGTCAGCGCGAGCGCCGCCGCGGCTGCGCAGGCACCTATCGCGCACACCACGATCACGCCCAACAAAGCCCCGCCACCCGCACCCGCCGCCGATATCCGGGCAACGCGCAAAGCCTCTCGCCCGGCGAGCATTGCCAGCGCAACGGAGAGAAATGTGAGGAAGAAGGTGGTCATGGGCCGCGTCTAGCGAATGGAGCGGGTGAAGGGAATCGAACCCTCGTCGTCAGCTTGGGAAGCTGCTGCTCTACCATTGAGCTACACCCGCGTGCACGTCGCGAAATAGGCGTGAGCCGGAAAACCGTCAATCGGGCCGCTTGTTCTGCAGGCTCGCGCGTTTGCAGCTCGCCACCAGCACATCGTTCTGATTGTAGGCACGGTGCATGAAGGTGACGATACCCTGATTTGGGCGGCTCTTGCTTTCGCGCAGCTCGAGCACTTCGGTTTCGATCCGCAGCGTGTCGCCGATGAACACCGGCGCCGGGAAGCGAACCTCATCCCAGCCGAGATTGGCGGCGGCGGTGCCCAAAGTCGTATCGTGGACGCTGATCCCCACCATCAGGCTGAGTGTGAAGCACGAATTGACCAGCACGCGGCCATATTCGGTACCCTTCATGTACTCGGCATCCAGGTGCAGCGCAGCCGGATTGTGGGTCATCGTGGTCATTATGACATTATCGGTTTCGGTCACCGTACGCCGCAGCGCGTGATCGAATGTCTGCCCGACAGTCAGTTCGTCAAACCAAAGGCCTGCCATTTCGTATGTCTCCTCTTGGTGAAGCCTCCTAGCGCGCGCCGCAGCAAGAGGCTAGAATGTATCCAAAAGGAGAAAGACCATGCGGCACGCCATTCCCACCCTGCTGACAGCGACACTACTCGGGGCTTGTGCAAGCACTCCTCCAGCCGGACCGGGCGAGCCCGGTCCGGAAGCGGCCAGTTGCAACGCCGATGCCGTACAAAGTCATATCGGGCACACAGCTAGCGCAGAGGCAGCGGAGGTCCTCCTCGCAGAATCGGGCGCAAGGCAATTGCGCTGGGCCCCGCCGCGCAGTGCATTGACGATGGATTACCGCCCGGATCGCCTGACGGTCAGCTATGATGATGATATGCGTATCACGCAGCTTTCCTGCGGCTGACCGGCATCAGCAATTGGGTAACCTTCGCTGCGGTAGGATCGCATTGATTATGGGAGACGCATCATGACCCGGAAACTGGCGCTTGTTGCCGCTACCTTGCCTGCGCTGGCGCTGCTGCCGGCGTGCGGGAACGATCTTGAAAGCCGGCAGGCGGCTGCGGATGAGATGGGCGCTAACGAACGTTTTCCTGAAGAGGACGAGATCACGATCACACGTGTCGAACCGACCGCTCCGGCAAGCGAAGCTGCGGCCGAGCCGGAAGCAGCTGGCGCTGATGATGATTCCGAAAGTGAAGGCGACGGCGAAGAACTGGTGGTCGATGCTGCTCCCGATGACCTGATCGACAGCGCACAGGGCTTCGCGCCGGAGCCGATGGACGATACGCAGGGCTTCGATCCCACTCCGACAGCTCCTGAAAGCTTCGACGACTGACGCCGCCTTTGACGGCACTTTCACGAGCCGCAATAGTTGCGCCTGTAATCACTTCCTGACATGGGAGCGCGCAGGAGAATTATCGCGATGACCGGACAATTTCAGCTCAACGAAGACCAGCTCGCCATTCAGGAAATGGCGCAGCGTTTTACTGCCGACAAGATCACCCCGCATGCGGGCGAATGGGACGAAAAGCATCATTTCCCTGTCGATGTGATCAAGAGCACGGCAGAGCTGGGCTTTGGCGGCATCTACGTAAGCGAAGAGAGCGGCGGCATCGGGCTCGGTCGGCTGGAGGCTGCGCTGATCATGGAAGCCATGGCCTATGGCTGCCCCACCACCAGCGCGTTTATTTCGATCCACAACATGGCCGCATGGATGATCGACACCTTCGGGTCGGACGATCTGAAGGGCCGCTATCTCGACGATCTGATCGGCATGGAAAAGCTCGCGAGCTATTGCCTGACCGAGCCGGGCAGCGGGTCTGACGCAGCGGCGCTCAAGACCAGCGCCGTGGTCGATGGCGATCACTATGTGCTCAATGGCACCAAGCAGTTCATTTCGGGCGGCGGTGTGAACGATGTCTACGTCGTCATGGTGCGCACGGGCGAGCACAAGACACGCGGCATTTCCTGCCTTGTGGTCGACAAGGATACACCCGGTGTCAGCTTCGGCGCGCCAGAAAAGAAGCTCGGCTGGAACGCCAGCCCCACCGCGCAGGTGATCTTTGAAGATGCGCGCGTGCCGGTGACGAACCGCGTCGGCGCAGAGGGTGAAGGCTTCCGCTTTGCCATGGCTGGCCTTGATGGCGGACGCCTCAACATCGGCGCCTGCTCGCTTGGCGGAGCGCAGCGATGCCTCGACGAGGCGATTGCCTACACCAAGGATCGCCAGCAGTTCGACACGCCGATTGCCGATTTCCAGAACACGCAGTTCATGCTCGCCGACATGGCGACCGAGTTGGAGGCGGCGCGCGCGCTGCTCTATCTCGCGGCCTGCAAAGTGACCGAGGGTGCACCAGACAAGTCACGCTTCTCCGCAATGGCCAAACGCCTCGCGACCGACAGCGGCAGCAATGTCGTGAACAACGCGCTGCAGCTGTTCGGCGGCTACGGATATCTGCGCGATTATCCTATCGAACGTTTCTGGCGTGACTTGCGCGTGCACTCGATCCTCGAAGGCACCAACCAGGTGATGCGCATGATCGTGGGCCGCGACCTGCTGCGCCAGTAATCACCAAGTTACGAGAGATCATATGACCGACGAAGTGCACATCCATACCCACGGCCGTGTGGGCCATATCTCGCTCAACCGGCCCAAGGCGCTACATGCGCTCACCCAGCCGATGTGCGAAGCCATGTCCGAAGCGCTGCTCGGCTGGCGCGAGGATGATGCGATTGACGCGGTCATTCTGGACCATGCCGAAGGGCGCGGGTTCTGCGCGGGCGGCGATGTGGCCATGGTGCGCAAATCGGCGCTGGAAGATGACGGCAAGTCGGGTCGCGCGTTCTTCCATGCGGAATATCGCCTCAACCACCTGATGTTCACCTACCCCAAACCGATCGTGGCCTTCATGGATGGCATCACAATGGGCGGCGGCGTGGGCGTTTCGCAGCCGTGCAAGTACCGCGTCGCGACCGAGAACACGATGTTTGCCATGCCCGAAGGCAATATCGGCCTGTTCCCCGATGTCGGCGCGGGCTGGTATCTGCCGCGCCTACGCGGTGCGACGGGCAACTTCCTGGCGCTGACTGCTGCGCGGATGAGCGGGGAGGAATGCCTGTGGGCAGGCCTTTCCACGCACTATATGGCGAGCGAAAGCGTGGCCGCAGCCAAGGCCAAGATCATCGCGGGCGAGGATATCGAGGCCGTACTCAAGAACGCATCAGCCACTCCGCCCGAGGCACGGATCGCTGGTAATGCTGCGAAGATCGATGCGATTTTCGGCAAGGCAACGCTCGAAGAGATCATCGCCGCGCTTCAGGCTGATGGCAGCGATTGGGCGCAGAAAGAGCTCAAGGCCGTTCAGGCCAAGTGCCCCACCACCGGCAAGGTCGCGCTGCGCCAGTTCGCCGAAGGCACCAAGTGCGAAACCTTCGCCGACAATATGGTGATGGAATACCGCATCGCTTCGCGCATGATGCTGCGGCACGACTTTGCCGAGGGCGTGCGCGCCGTGCTGATCGATAAGGACAACAATCCCGCCTGGGATCCGGCCAGCCCAGAAGACGTGCATGAAGCGCTGATTGAAGGCATTTTCGCCGAAAATCCCGACGGCGGTGAATGGACGCCGTTTCCAGGATAGTCTCTGCTCAACCTGCCACTCCGGCAGCAAGACCATTGACATATAGCAGATATAGCTTTCCCATGCCCATGGCATGAGGATCACGACCTACTCCGACTATTCGCTGCGCCTGCTAATGTTGCTGGCGATCGAAGAAGAGCGCCTCGTAACCATCAGCGAAGTCGCTGAAGCCTACGATATTTCGCGGGCGCATATCATGAAAGTCGCGCACCAACTGGGTATCGCCGGACTGGTCGAGACCGTGCGCGGCCGCTCTGGCGGATTGCGGCTCGCCAAGCCGCCAGAGGTCATTCGCATAGGCGAAGTTCTCCGTCTGACAGAGCCCGATTTCGATATGGTGCCATGCTTCGAAGCACCGGACATGTGCCGGATCACATCGGGTTGCCTGCTCAAGAACGCGTTGGGTGAAGCCACTTCAGCTTACCTCGGTGTGCTTGATCGCTATACGCTCGCCGATCTTGTCGCAGACCAGCGCGCACTCAAGGCGCTTCTCGCAGTCTAAAAGATATATTTCTGATATTGCTTTAGTGCATACTTAAAGATATATGCTGTATATGTCTTTCTCTGAAGCTCGCGAATCAATCCTCAATGAACGCCTCAAGCGCCGCAGGGAGATGGCCGCTATTGGAGTGGACGAGACCTTGATCGAACGGATGGTTGATACCTTCTATGATCGCGTTCGCGCAGATGATCATCTTGGCCCGATATTTAGCGCGACAATCCGGGATTGGCCGCCGCACCTGGCGCAGATGAAGCGCTTCTGGCGCTCTATCCTGCTGACCACCGGAGAGTTCCACGGCAGCCCCGTTGCACGCCATGCAGCGCTCCAGCCGCTGACCCGATCCGACTTCGACCACTGGCTTAGTCTGTTTGCGGCCACGCTGGATGATGTCGCCACACCGCCCGCTCGCGATCATATTCTAACCCGTGCCAGATCGATTGCCGCAAGCCTTTCCCAGGGCATCGCGCGCGCCAGATTGCAGGAGAATTGACATGAAAACCCAAGACGCACTGATGGATGAAGCGCGCATTGTTGCGCATGATGACCTTGCCTTGCTGATCGACCACGCGGCCCCGCAGATGGCGGAAGTGACCGCCACCGAATTTCCCAAATGGGTCTGGGGCATGATGGCCGGCGGCTATATCACCTTTTTCGCCTGCATGATCGGCGCGACGGCAGGCGGCGGCTATGCGATGTTCTCCATCGTTGTCAGCATGCTCTATACTGCGATGTATTTCGGCACGGCGAAGATCCTGTTCGGCATCGATCCGCGTACGCAGCGACCCTTCGATACACACGGTTCGGGCAAGCTGGAAACCTATACCGGCCCGATGAGCGCCCGCGATGTCGCCGGACAAGTGGTCTTGCTGCCGGTCTTGCTGGGCTTTTTCGGCATCGCCATCCTGCTGATCTCTGCAATCGTCTTCTGAGGCAGGCGGTCAAACGCCAAGCGTGTGGAGCGCGGATGTTACCGAGTTCCGATAGCCGTCACCAAACAACCGCAAGTGTACGAGCAGCGGCCAGAGGCGATAGATTGGCAAGCGCTCACGCCACCCGTCTTCAAGGTGGAGCGCCTCGAAGAACTCGTGCGGCGGGTGATCGAAGAGCGTGAGCATCGCCACGTCGACTTCGCGATGGCCGACATAGCACGCAGGGTCAATCAGTGCGGCAACCTCTCCCCGATGGAAGAGTATGTTTCCGCCCCACAGATCACCATGCAGCAGTGAATGGGTGGGATAAGTCGGCAGCAGATCGGGCAGGCGTTTCGCAAGCTGTTCAAGCCGGCGCGCGATAGAGCTGTCGATATGCCAGGCGTGGCAAAGCAGGCGGTTTTCAGCCCAGAAGGCAGGCCAGTTGTCGCCGCGTGCGTTGGGAATAGTGACCTTGCCAAAGGCGTAGTCCGCGTCCCAGCCATAGAGCTCGTCGCGCGGCGCATGCAGCCTTGCCATCGCGTCGGCAAGGCTCAGCCAGTCTTTTACTCCGTCTGCCTCGACATATTCCATGACCAGCAGCTCGCGCTCGGCATGAATGACCTCTGGCGCGGGCGCTCCAGTCCTGGCGATAGCGCGCAGCATTTCGCCCTCGCGCTCCACCAGCGGACCGCTCTTGGCAACCATCTGCCGTCCGTCTGCCAGATCGACGAGCGTCGCGCCGCCCAGATCGCCGCCTGCCAGCTTGCGTCCTCCGGCAACACTGCTGCCGGTGATGCTTTCGAAGCGGTGCTGCCAGCTCACGCTTGCAAGCGCGCGACCAGGGCTTCGGCTGCGCTCTTCACATCGCTCCAGGTCACTTCGAACCCGTCATCGTCACCATAATAGGGATCGGCCACAGCCTCCCCCTCGCGCCCCGGAACCATGTCGAGCAGCAAGCCAAGCTCGGCGGTGGCATCGCTTGGCATCAGGCGCTGCAGGTCCGCAAGGTTCTGCGCATCAAGAGCAAAGATATGGGTAAAGCGCCGGAAGTCGCCCTGCGCCACCTGCCGCGCACGCAGCCCGGAAATGTCCACGCCATACCCACGCGCCACCGCAATTCCCCTGCTGTCGGGCGGATTGCCGACGTGCCAGGCACCGGTCCCGGCGCTGTCGATCTCTATGTCCAGGCCCGCTGCTTCTGCCGCAACGCGCATCGCGCCCTCCGCCATGGGAGAGCGGCAGATATTACCGAGACAGACGAACAGGACTGACGGTGTTTCCGTCATGCGGTAGGCCAGGGTCCCGTGATCGCCAGTGTCATGGTCGGCGAATAGGCGTTGACGAACATCGTCCGGCCATCGGGCGAGAAGCACGCACCCGCAGGCTCGGTCTGCAAGCGCAGGCGGCCGAAAGCATAGGCTTCGCCCGCAGGCGTAATGCCGCGCAGGTAATTGTCGACCGTCTCGCCATACTGGTCTTCGCACACGATCAGATCGCCGAAGGGCGAGACCACGATATTGTCGCCGAAACTGTATTCGCCCGCCTCGGGGCTTTCGTAGAACAGCTCGAGCACATCGGACTCGCCTTCGCGCGGTGTCAGGCGGAATATCTGCCCTTCGCGTGCAGCGCCGCCGCTGGTGGCAGTGAAATACATCTCGCCATCGCCCATCCAGATGCCTTCACCGCGTGCAAAGATTGTCGCGCCTTGCGCCTGTGCACGGGTGCGAAGATCGTCATCGGGCGCTTCGACATTATCCAGCGTAATCCAGCTTCCGGCGAGTTGCTGGCCGACAGAGATGGCAACCGTTTCGTGATTGCGCGTGTCCTGCGCGCCATGCAGCACGAGCGCCTGCAGGGTGCCGCCGGCAGAGAGATTGCCCGGTTCATCGGGAATGAACCGGTACAGGGCGGAGTCTCCGCGGTCCTCAGTCATATAGACAATACCGGTGCGCGGATCGACGCAGGCGGCTTCGTGGTTGAAGCGGCCCATGGCGGTGAGCGGAACAGGATCGACGAGACCGCCGCTTTCGGCCGGCACTTCAAAAACATATCCGTGGTTCTGATTGATACGCCCACCCGCCTGTTCGACAGTTGTCGTGTTCTCTTCACAGCTAAGCCAGCTGTTCCACGGAGTGACCCCGCCTGCACAGTTACGGATCGTGCCGGCCAGGCTGCGGTATTGCTGTTCGACTTCCAGAGTTTCGGCATCAAGAATGATCGTGCTTGTCCCGCCGGGCAGCGCCAGAAGGCTCCGCGCCACTGTGTCATAGGCGGGCGAAACAGCAATGACATTTTCAGGGCTTGGCGACGTTTCATGGTTGCGCACCAGTGCGATGCGTCCGTCGCCCAGGTCGAAACAGCCCATGCCGTCCGCATCGTCGGGCACGGTTTCGCCATCGTCCATCATATCCCCCAAGCGGGAGATCACACGATAGGAAAAGCCCGGCGGCAGATCGAGAATACCATCGGGATCGGGCACCAGCGCGCCGAAGCGGTTGCCCGGCGCCGTTGCCAGAGCAGAGCGCGGGACCGATGTGCAGCCACTCGCCAGCAATCCCGAGAATGCAAGGCCGGTAGTGGCGAGGAATGTGCGTCGATTGGTTTTCATGGTGGCTGCTCTTTCTGAAAGTGTTTGCGCAACGATAGCGGGGCAGGATGGCAGAGTCATGTCGCGCCATAGTCCACCCGATGGCCGGTGAGATCAATCCACCAGTTCGTATTTCTCCGGCGCATTGTCAGGCCACTCGCCGAGCTGCGCCTTCCGGTCCGCGAGCGAACGATGCAGTTTCGCACCTTCAGGAACGTTGCGTTTCTCGAAAAGTGGAAGAACCCAGCCTAAAACCGACCAACGTCGCGATCGTTTCGGCTTGCGCCGTGGAATGAATTCAAAAGGCACCCAGAACCACTTTAGGGAATTGTGTTTGGGGCCGAGCGGGTCAGGGGCAACGCGCGGATTGTCCTCCCCCTTGCCCAGAATCAATGCGTTGACACTGCGTGTACTGAATTTGAGATTGGAGGTTTTCGCCTTATCGATCAGCCACAGCAGCGGCACCTTGGCAAGCCCGCTTTCGCCTTCGGGATGCCCGCCGCCGACATCGGCGTGATAGCCGGGGAACCACACCTGCTCGACCTCTTGCGGACGTGCGCCCGCCTCGTGCCGGAATGCGCTGCCCCAGTATTCCTGCCCCTCCTCCCAGTGAATAGGGCGGAACATCGTCCGCACATCATCGATGGCAAAGGCCTGGAAGACGCTTTCAACGCTGGGATTACGATCGGTGTAAGCGTGGGACTTTAGCCGCCAGAGCAGCGGCCCGCGCTCGATGACGCTGGCAACGGTATCGAACAGGCCGAGCATTCGTACCGGCGGGCGATCGGGGCGGAGCGTGCGCTCGTAAAGCCGCATCGTCGCAAAGGCATGCTCGCCCTCGCCTCCTTCACCGATGCGCTTGTAGTCACGATAGGCATAATCGAGCAGGTTGAGACTACGCGGTTCGATCAGACCCAAGGCATTGATGAACCCGGCGAGGACTCGGGCGCTGTAGGCTCCCCGACTGAAACCGATGATATATATCCTGTCACGTGTATTGCCGTTCTCGTCCGGCTCGCCATCCTTGCGGTAGTTCTCGACGAGGAAGCGGTAGGCTTGCTTTACATTGTCATCGAGCCCGTATCCGGTGGCCATACCCCAGAACTTCCACAATGCAGATCGCCAAGAAGACCCATCGGCAAGGCCAAACGTGCCCACACCGGGATCGTAGTAGACAAGCTGCTCATCATTCTTCGTCAGTCCGCCGTACAGACGCAGCACGTTGGACCGATCAGCAGTAATCTGGTTGGAGGTTCCATCCAGCAGAATGACGATATTGCGCGGCATTGTGGCTCTCCCCCTCGGTTTGCCCTGCCCTGATTTCATGGGTTTACACGAACAAGCGTAATATGGCGACATGATTGCGAAGAGCGATGGAGCGGCCTAGAATCGCGCGATGGAACAAGACCCGTACCCATTGCTGGAAGTCCGGATAGGCGATATCACCAAGTGCGAAGTCGATACGATCGTGAATGCCGCGAACACGTCACTGCTGGGTGGTGGCGGTGTCGACGGTGCCATTCACAGGGCTGCAGGCCCAGAACTGGTGCATGAGTGTCGGCTCTTGGGTGGCTGCAAGATCGGGCAGGCAAAGATCACCAAGGGCTATCGCCTCCCCGCTCGCCACATCATCCATACCGTTGGACCGAACTGGCAGGGCGGCGACAAGGGCGAGGCTGAGCTTCTGGCGGGGTGCTACCTGAATTCGCTAGACATCGCACGGGACCATAACCTGCGTACAATCGCCTTCCCGGCAATTTCCACAGGACGGTTTGGCTATCCGCTAGACAAGGCTGCACAAGTGGCGGCGGCGTCTGCGAGAGTCAGTGTCGAGCAGCACCCGTCGGCGTTCGATGCGATCACTTTCATTTGTTTCGACGCGAGCGCCGCAGCCGCATTCAACAAGGCTATCGCAGAGACAACAAAGTAGATCCCGCGAAACGCAAAAAGGCCGCCCCGAAGGACGGCCTTTTTGTTGTTTGGTTAACTTGGTTGCGGGAGTTGGATTTGCGCGTCAGCGTACACTTCGGGTTGCTGCCTAGGCTATAGTAGAACGATCAGAATTGGGTTCCTAATACGAATATTGACTCAAAGGTGCCTTAGGGACGACAATTCCTCATGATTAGAAGCGCCTACTTAGCACCCACCGAACGGCCAGTTCGTCTGATCGACGTCAAAAAGGCTTTACTTACATTCGATCGAGTAATGATCCCGGATCCCGAGGACCGCGATCTTTTCCCAAGTCAGGCATTCACTCTCGCAATGGGTATGCCGCCGATCATTTCTTTGCCTGTTGGGCCAATTCGACCGCTTGGCAAGACGGCTGATTATGATGCGAAATTTGACGAGTTGATGGATGGCCTCGCTTCGGCCACGCGTCAGGATTTGGTGGAAGTAGTTTCGACCTACAGACGCTCAGAAGCTAATAATTTGGTCATCGGTCGAGTCGACATGGGTGGTTATCCGCTAAACCCCCAATTCCTATTGTGGGCGTATCGTTCCGTAGCGCAAAATGACTCAGTTCTCCAAACAGCCATTCGAGCGGATAATTGGCTCATGAGCCAAGGCGACGACCATCTCGAAGCCCTCAGCATAGCAAAAGCGCAAGCTGACGGCGCCATCAATGATAGCCCGGCATTGTCGCTAATCGAAGGAAAACTCGTTAGAGAACACTTGCGAAAGCCGCTTACCTCAATTGCGCGCGCTCGCATTGCTTCGACGATCAAATCGATTGGCTACTGTTCAGCGAAGGAATTGGTCCCCCTCTTCACGGATTCGAATTCTGAGAGTCTGGTTACCTGCTTTGCCCAGAGAGCGAGCGAGACCATCGACTTCATCGCAGAAGATGACCCGTATTGGACTAATCGTCGCATGACGCTGCGAGTGGCGCACCAGGAGTATATTGACGACACCGTTCTAGACCAGATGTCGATTGACGATGTAATCCAGCTTCGAACATCTGTCTGGGGGCACCAAGCTGAAGCAAGGGACTCTTTACTCAACTCTGTTGCCGAATTGTCAAAGGCGCAGGTCAACGAGGCAGAGTTTGAGGCTTCAGTTCGGGAGAAGATCGCCGCCTATCGCCAACATGCCGTTGACGTAAAAAAACAGCGAGAAGCGCTTTCCTTCGATATAAATTGCGAACTTAGCAAACTCGGTGTCGGCACGGCTTCCAGTTTGCTTGCAGGAAGTTCTCTATCCGGTGTGTTCTCGCAAATGCAGACAGCGGTAGGTGCAGCATCTCTGTTGTTAGCGGGCTGCTTATGGGCTGGTAGCAAAATCCAAGATTTGAAGCCTGCAAGGGACCAACTCCAGAACGCTGAAGAAGAGGCGCGAGACAACGTGTGCTTCGGACTCCACAACTTCTATCGGAAGATTGGAAAAAGCGTCGGCTCAGCCGTCGATCGCTAAAAGCGAAAAGCATTCTTCGCGAGAGCTAGAAGCGCTGAAGATGGTAGTCACTGAGTAGTCAGCCATTCATCAAGTGATTGCTTATCGGGGCCGTCAAGAGCTTGGGAAATCAGATTGATTGCGTCCAACTCAGAAACTCGGGTTTCACCGCCGAGGAGAACTGAAGCACCTGTCAAGCACCGCATCGCCGCCCACATGACACAATTCTCAGCGCTGGCTGGCCTCGAGGAAACATTCGAAGTCAATTCGAGCTAAGGCGCGGGCGAAGCGTATCAATGCCTCTCGTGACCTCCTTGTGGCTGCAAACTGAGTGTCGTTGAACTCACAACCAAGTCCGTGTGCTGGGTCCTGATAGCTAATCTGAGAAGTTGGCCTCATCATCACGCGTTTGATGGTAGCGAGTTAACGAAGCTCTAAATAATATCGTTATTTTTCAATAACTTAGCTGGTTGCGGGAGTTGGATTTGAACCAACGACCTTCAGGTTATGAGCCTGACGAGCTACCGGACTGCTCCATCCCGCGTCACCATGTTTGCCTCAAGCGCCAGAGCACCAGAGACCAAAAAGCCGCCGCTCGGTGATACCGGCAGCGGCTTTTTTGAAATCGTGAATGGGTTTACCTTGCTCTGCCCGCCGGCTGCAATGCCTGGCGGCGTCCTACTCTTCCAGTGCTTAAGCACTAGTACCATCGGCGCTACCTGGTTTCACGGCCGAGTTCGAGATGGGATCGGGTGGGTCACAGGCGCTATGACCACCAAGCAATGAAGCCGGCGTGCGGGCAAGGTTTTAAATCGATGCACCAATCAGGGTGTGTTTCTAGTGAACGTCTTTATCCGGCTTTGAGAATTCCTCCTCAACACCAGACCTCAGGCCTGACATTGATGGTGGGATCCAACAAGCGCGAACAGAACTATTAGGACTGGTTAGCTCCACGTATTACTACGCTTCCACACCCAGCCTATCAACGTGATGGTCTATCACGGTTCGATGATTGCTTATCTCGAGGGAGGCTTCCCGCTTAGATGCTTTCAGCGGTTATCCCTTCCATACATAGCTACCCAGCTGCACCGCTGGCGCGATGACTGGTACACCAGAGGTATGTTCACCCCGGTCCTCTCGTACTAGGGGCAACTCCTCTCAACAATCGACGCCCACGGCAGATAGGGACCAAACTGTCTCGCGACGTTCTGAACCCAGCTCACGTACCACTTTAATTGGCGAACAGCCAAACCCTTGGGACCTGCTCCAGCCCCAGGATGTGATGAGCCGACATCGAGGTGCCAAACACTGCCGTCGATATGAGCTCTTGGGCAGTATCAGCCTGTTATCCCCGGCGTACCTTTTATCCGTTGAGCGATGGCCCTTCCACGAGGGACCACCGGATCACTATGACCGACTTTCGTCTCTGCTCGACTCGTCAGTCTCGCAGTCAGGCAGGCTTATGCCATTGCACTCTCGCAGCTGGTTTCCAACCAGCCTGAGCCTACCATCGCGCGCCTCCGTTACTCTTTAGGAGGCGACCGCCCCAGTCAAACTACCCGCCACAGAGGGTCCCTGAACCGGATAACGGTTCTAGGTTAGACATCAGAAAACAACAGGGTGGTATTTCACCTATGGCTCCACTCGGACTGGCGCCCAAGTTTCAAAGCCTCCCACCTATGCTACACAGTTCTTTCCTAATGCCACTCTGAAGCTGCAGTAAAGGTGCACGGGGTCTTTCCGTCTAACCGCGGGTATCCCGCATCTTCACGGGAACTTCAATTTCGCTGAGCATATCCTGGAGACAGTGGGGAAGTCGTTACGCCATTCGTGCAGGTCGGAACTTACCCGACAAGGAATTTCGCTACCTTAGGACCGTTATAGTTACGGCCGCCGTTTACTGGGGCTTCAATTCGGAGCTTGCACTCCTCCTCTTAACCTTCCAGCACCGGGCAGGCGTCAGACCCTATACGTCGTCTTGAAGCCGACTTAGCAGAGTCCTGTGTTTTTGATAAACAGTCGCTACCCCCTGGCCTGTGCCCCCTGAAAAGAGTTGCCTCGATTCAGGGCCTCCTTCTTCCGAAGGTACGGAGGCAATTTGCCGAGTTCCTTCAGGATACTTCACTCAAGCGCCTTGGTATACTCTACCTGACCACCTGTGTCGGTTTCGGGTACGGTCTATACGGAGAGGCTATTTCCCGGGACAACTTGGCAGCCCACCCAATCCAATAAGGATGAACTACTTCCGCTATCCGTCACACATCTCCAGGCCCACGAATATTAACGTGGTTCCCATCGACTACCCCCTTCGGGCTCGTCTTAGGGGCCGGCTTACCCTGCGCCGATTAGCGTTGCGCAGGAACCCTTGGTCTTTCGGCGAGAGGGCATCTCACCCTCTTTATCGCTACTCATGTCAGCATTCGCACTTCCGATATCTCCACCGTCGGTTACCCTTCGGCTTCATCAACTTACGGAACGCTCCGCTACCGCTGCAGTAAACTGCAACCCTAAGCTTCGGTGCATATCTTTAGCCCCGTTACATCTTCGCCGCAGGAACCCTTATTTAGACCAGTGAGCTGTTACGCTTTCTTTAAAGGATGGCTGCTTCTAAGCCAACCTCCTGGTTGTTTTGGGATTCCCACATGCTTTCCCACTTAGATATGACTTGGGGACCTTAGCTGTAGGTTAGGGCTGTTTCCCTTTTGACGACGGACCTTAGCACCCGCCGTCTGTCTGCCAGACTAGACTCATTGGTATTCGGAGTTTGGTTAGGTTTGGTACCGCTCGCGCAGCCCTAGCCCATCCAGTGCTCTACCCCCAATGGCAAAAATCTGACGCTCTACCTCAATAGATTTCGCGGAGAACCAGCTATTTCCCGGCTTGATTGGCCTTTCACCCCTAAACACAACTCATCCGATAATTTTTCAACATTAAACGGTTCGGCCCTCCAGTGCGTGTTACCGCACCTTCAGCCTGGTCATGCCTAGATCGCCGGGGTTCGGGTCTAATCCAACATACTTATTCGCCCTATTCAGACTCGCTTTCGCTGCGCCTACACCTAACGGCTTAAGCTTGCATGCTAGATTAAGTCACTGACCCATTATGCAAGAGGTACGCTGTCACCCCCTATGGGGCTCCAACTGATTGTAAGCATCCGGTTTCAGGTACTGTTTCACTCCCCTAATCGGGGTGCTTTTCACCTTTCCCTCACGGTACTGTGTTCGCTATCGGTCATGTACGAGTATTTAGGCTTGGAGGGTGGTCCCCCCATGTTCAGACAGGATTTCACGTGTCCCGCCCTACTCAAGTCCTTTTCAATCGTTTTCGCATACGGGACTGTCACCCACTATGGTCTCACTTTCCAGAGAGTTTTGCTAAGTTATGAAAAGGCACTGGCCTGGTCCCGGTTCGCTCGCCACTACTACGGGAATCTCGGTTGATGTCTTTTCCTTCAGGTACTGAGATGTTTCAGTTCCCTGAGTTCGCTTCACCAAGCCTATATATTCAGCTCGGTGATACCTTATCCACCTCTCTCGGATCACCAGAAGGTAACCAGAAAGAAATGGTGAAGGTGGGTTTCCCCATTCGGAAATCGCCGGATCGAAGCTTGCTCACAGCTCCCCGACGCTTATCGCAGCGTGCCACGTCCTTCATCGCCTGTACATGCCAAGGCATCCACCAAATGCTCTTACCTCACGCTTGAGAATCCACACCATCAACGACAAGCCTGCATAAAAGCTGTTCGCTTAAAGATGGCGCGGAGGAATTATCTCAGCCAGATAATCAATTTGATTGATTTGTGATGCATAGACTTAAAGCTGA
>NZ_JAPJZJ010000003.1:0-180000 GCF_028858515.1 Aurantiacibacter sp. D1-12 | reverse complement strand
CGTGGCGTGGATGGCGATCCATGCGCCTTTCCTCCATCGCACGGTCGGCTTCGGCTGGAACGCTATGCTGCGCATCTGGGCACAATCGCTGCTGGTCACCGGCCTTGCCGTCCTGCCCGTGTGGCTATCCTATCTGTACTGGGCCCCTTCCAGCGAAGCGGGCTTTGCGCAACTGCTGGTCGCAGTGGGAGCTGGAATTTCGCTCTGGCTGATTGGCCTCCGCCAGATCCGCCACCCTGCCTATGGCGAGATTCATGGCTATGCTTCTTCTGCACTCGACCGTCTCGGCTGGCGACATTGGATCCCCGCCCCGCGCTAACTGACTAAACGCCGTTTGGGCTTCCCGCCAATCGGTGATACCTTGGCTTTTGCTCGTTGCAGACCGGGACGCGTCAACGAGCGGGAGACGATCACCTATGAACTGGCTCGCCCTTATCGGTGCGATGGCGCTTTCAGGCGGTTCGCTTGCCATGGGAAATCAGCAAAATGGCACGGATCCCCAAGGTCAATCCGGCGAAGACGCAACGGCCGGGGCGCAAGACAACCCGACTGATCCGGTAACGGGCGATCCCGAAGAGCTGTTTGTCGACACAATCGCCATGCAGATTGAGCGGTATCGCCGCCTGACGGTGCCTGTGCGCATTGGCGATACGGGACCATACAATTTCATGGTCGACACCGGATCACAGGCCACCGTCCTGTCAACCGAGCTTGCCGAAGAACTGCAACTGTTTGACCGCGAGGCTGCAACGCTGGTCGGCATGGCCAGCACCCGTGCGGTGGAAACCACCATGATACCCGATTTCACGCTAGGCCAGCGCACCTTCACCATACGGTCTGCCCCGATCATCGAAGGCAGGAATATCGGTGCCGCTGACGGAATTCTTGGCCTTGATGCCCTGCAGGGCCAGCGCGTGCTTCTCGACTTCGAAAACGGTGAGCTTCTTGTCGCCGATAGCAGCGAAGCCGGTGGCACCAGCTCTTATGACATCGTCGTTCGTGCGCGCGAACGGCTGGGGCAATTGATCATTCACCGGGCCGAGATTGACGGGGTCCGCACGGCCATAATCGTCGATACAGGTGCTGCCGGATCGGTAGGCAATCTCGCTTTACAGCAAAGGCTGCGTTCGCGCGACGCTCTGGAAGATGCCGTTATGACCGATGTGAACGGCGTGCGCGTTTCCAGCGAAACACGTGTGGCGCGACGCATGAATCTGGGCCGCGTGGAGCTCAATAACATCCCCATTTCCTTTGCCGATTCCCCTACGTTCCGCGTGCTTGATCTGGCGGACAGGCCCGCGCTCATCCTGGGCATGAGCGAGCTGCGCCTGTTTGACCGCGTTGCCATTGATTTTCGCACCAGCCGCATCCTGTTCGATATTCCCGGTGAAGGCGGATACGAGCAGCAATGGCGATTCAACCAGCGCGCCACCCGCCTCAATCGCCGCGACAATTAAGCAGGCCTATGCTTGTGTAATTGCCACGGCTTCCCCACTTGTGGGCCACTGTGAGGGATTTCGGCGAACAGACAAAAGCGGGCGAACAAGCTGACTGGGCGACCATGCGTCGCTTCCTGCCATACCTGTGGCCGGCGGGACGGCCTGATCTGAAACGTCGCATTATCGGGGCTGCACTGCTGGTGCTGCTTTCCAAGGTTGTCGTCCTCACTCTGCCGTTTGCCTATGCCCGCGCGGTAGACACCATGTCTGCCGATGCTGATCCCGCCGTGTGGGTCGCGATGGCTCTGGTGATTGCTTATGCCGCCGGGCGCTTCGCCAACGTACTGTTCGACCAGCTGCGCAATATCGTGTTCAACCGCGTGGGACAGGATGCCGTGCGCGAGCTGACCGAGGATGTATTCGCGCGGCTGCACCGGCTGTCGCTGCGCTTCCACCTCTCGCGCCGCACGGGCGAGATCACCCGCGTCATCGAGCGTGGCACCAAGAGCATCGGATCGATGCTCTATTTCCTGCTGTTCAATATCGCCCCGACCGCAATCGAGCTGATCGTCGTTTCGGTCGTCTTCTGGACGCTGTTCGGCTGGGAGCTGGTCGCGGCAACCGCCGTCACTGTGGTCAGCTTTATCTGGATCACCCAGCGCATAACCGAATGGCGGGTGAAGCTGCGCAAGGACATGAACGATCTGGACGGACAGGCGATGGCCCGCGCGGTCGACAGCCTGTTGAACTATGAAACGGTAAAGTACTTCGGCGCGGAGGACCGCGAGCGCAATCGCTATGCAAGCTCCGCCGCTGCTTACGCAGAAGCCGCGATCAAGACCGAGAATTCGCTGGGCCTGCTCAACATCATGCAAGCGAGCATTCTCAACCTGATGATGGGCGCGGCAATGGCGTGGACCGTGTGGGGCTGGTCCCAAGGGCGGCTGACGCCCGGCGATCTGGTGCTGGTGAACACTTACCTGATGCAGCTTTTCCGCCCGCTCGACCTGCTCGGCTGGGTCTACCGCACGATCCGCCAGGGGCTGATCGACATGGCCGACATGTTCAACCTGATGGATACAGCGGCAGAGGTAGAAGACACGCCAGGTGCGCCTGCACTGGTGGTCCGCCGCCCCACGGTGACTTTCGAGGATGTGAGCTTCGGATACGAAAAAGATCGTCGCATCCTGCACGGCCTGAGTTTCGAAGCTCCGGCAGGTGCGACGGTCGCCTTGGTCGGTCCGTCAGGTGCGGGCAAGAGCACCATCGGGCGGCTGCTGTTCCGCTTCTACGATCCATGGGAGGGCCGTATCTGCATCGACGGGCAGGACATTGCGCAGGTCACGCAAGCGAGCCTGCGCAAGGCCATCGGCATCGTTCCGCAGGACAGCGTGCTGTTCAACGACACTATCGGATACAACATTGCCTACGGGCGCGACGACCCAACGCCCGAACAGCTCCGCCACGCGGCAGAAGATGCGAGCATCCTGCCCTTTATCGAGGCGCTGCCCCAGGGCTTTGACACCGAAGTGGGCGAGCGCGGCCTGAAGCTGTCAGGCGGCGAGAAGCAGCGCGTCGCCATTGCGCGCACGCTGCTGAAAGACCCGCCGATCCTGCTGCTCGACGAAGCCACCAGCGCGCTCGACAGCCGCACCGAACAGGACATTCTCACCACGCTCGGCAATATCAGCTGCGACCGCACGACCATCGCCATTGCACACCGGCTATCGACGATCGCCGATGCCGACGTGATCAACGTGATGGAAGCGGGCCGTATTGTAGAAAGCGGTAGCCATGCAGCGCTGCTCAAGCGCGACGGGCTCTATGCCGAGATGTGGAACCGCCAGCTCACCGAAGATGAAACCGGCGAAGAGGAGGATGCGGAGGCCGCCGAATAGGCAACCCCCGCCTCGTATCCCTTATTCAGCCGGCACCTGCGGGTTGGTGAGGTCCAGCGAGCTTGCCGGAATCACTTCCACATTATCCCGCAGCATGCGCAGATCATCGATGAAGGCGGCAGCATTGCCGACCACCACGATAGTCGTGTTGTCCGGATCGAAGTAGCGGTCCGCCGCAGCCGATGCCTGCTCTGCCGTAACCGCATTGAGGCTCGACGCGTAGTTGCCGATTTCCGCCGGATCGATGCCGAGCGCAATCAGGTTGGCGACTTGGTTGTTGTAGCCAACCGTGCTTTCGAGGCTGCGTGAGTTGCCGCCCGTCAGGTACAGGCGGCGGCGATCGAGCAATTCGTCAGAGAGCGGCTCGCTGCCGATACGGTCATACTGCTCCAGCATTACCGCTACGACTTCATCGACCGTCTCGTTCGCGGTCTGTGAACTCGCCTGCAGGAGAGGATCTTCACGCCGCGAGGACAGTCCAGAACCTGCGCCGTAAGACAGCGCACGGTTGGTACGGATTTCCTCGAACAGGCGACCGCTCGAACCACCGCCGAGCACGGCGTTGGCAAGGATCAGCGGGAAGTAGGTGGCCTCGTCACGCGCCGGACCGCGGCCCAGCATATAGACCGCCGCCTGACCTGCTTCGGGCATGTCGATCACAACCGTGCGTGCGGGTTGCGGATCGCCCGCCGGATTGTCGATGTCAGCCGGGACAGGGGCGTCGACGCTCCAGTCACCGAACATGCTTTCAGCGAAAGCGAACGCCTCTTCCGGGCTAACGCCACCGCTGACGACGATGCGCGCTGCGCCCGGGTGCCAGTAGGTTGCGCGGTGCTCCGCCAGGTCTTCACGCGTCAGCGCAGCCAGCGAGTCCGGCGTTCCGCCTGCCGAAGTGGCGTAGGGCGCATCGCCATAGATCACCGGCCTTGCGACCATTCCGGCAAGTGAGGCCGGCTGGCTCATGCCCACGCGCAATCCTTCGATAGCCCGCGCACGTTCACGTTCGAACACATCCTGCGGATAGCTGGCGTTGCGAACGACGTCGGCAAAGACCTCGCCTGCTGCTTCCATGTTGCCCACCGGTGCAAAAAGCGTGAGCGAAGAACCATCCGAGCGCGTGCCTCCGTTGATGCCGGCACCCAGCCGCTCCATCGTCGCGGCAATGTCGTTGGCCGAACGGGTCGGCGTGCCCTGATCGGCCAGGCTGGCGGCGAAGCTTGCGGTGCCTGCGCCTTCAAACCCGTCGGCAGCAGTGCCGCCCGGGAACAGGATCGTCATCGCCGCGATCGGCACATCGCTGGTTTGGATGGCGATCACCTCGATACCGTTGGACAGCGTGTGGCTGACCATTTCGGGCACAGCAACCGTTGGAACTTCGCCCGGCCCCGGAGGCGCTTCGCGTGTCTCTGGCGGGTTGACTGCCAGCGGCTCGCCCACCGCAGCGGGAAGCGTGCGGAAGCTCGGCATCGGTGCCGGGTTGGCATAGTCCGCCGGATTATGCTCACCACGCGAATAGCGGATTTCCACACGCGCATCGGGCTGGAGCCATTCGTTGGCGACGCGCTGGATGTCTTCCACCGTCACCTCTGCGAGTGCGGCCAGGCGACGGTCGGCTGCACGCGGATCACCGGTAGAAACCAGCGCCTCGCCCAGCTCGAAAGCACGACCGCGTGCTGTCTCGCGACCGAACAGCGCATTGGCGATCAGCTCGTTCTGCGCCTCGCTCAGTTCTTCAGCTGTCACAGGTTCATCGCGCATACGCGCAACTTCGGCCATCAGCACAGCTGCAATGGCATCGCGATCCGCATCGGGGTTGACGAGCGCATAGTGCGCGAAAATGCCCGCTTCTTCCTGGAAGAACGCGAATTGCGGCACCTGAACCGCCAGACCCGGCTCGATCAGCGCGGAATAGAGGCGGCTGTTCTGGCCACCGCTCATGATCATATCGAGAAGCTCGAGCGCCGGGCGATCGGGGTGCGTTGCTTCGGGGAGCTGCCAGATGTGGCCGACCGCAGGAAGCGGCACGTTGGGAGAGAATGCCTCGACAAAGCGCGGCTCGGTGCGGCGGTCTTCGCGTTCGGTAATGGTGACATCGACCGGGTTCTGGCGCGCAGGGATATCGCCGAAATAATCATCGACCAGTCCGCGCAGGTTATCCATGTCGAAGTTGCCCGCGACGATCAGCGTGGCGGTATCGGGGCCATAATAGGCCTGATGGAAGGAGCGTGCATCTTCGAGCGTCGCTGCATCCAGATCTTCCATGCTGCCAATGCCGGGGCGGCGATGGGGAAGATCGTCATAGGCGTTTTCGGCAAGCACCAGCCGCTGCAAAATGCCGTAAGGCGGCGCGAGCACGCGGGTGCGGTATTCTTCTTTCACCACGTTGCGCTCGGTTTCGAACACCTCGTCATCGACCACGGGGAAATACATCCGCTCGCGGTGGGTCCACAGCATCGTTTCAAGATACTGGGCCGGGACCGTTTCGAAGTAATTGGTGCGGTCGGTTCCGTTCGAGGCATTGCGCGTACCGCCAACGTCCGCCGTCAGATCGTAGATCATGTTGTACGGCATGTTCAGCGTCTTGCGGCTGAGGATATGCTCGAACAGGTGGGCAAAGCCACTGCGGCCTTCGGGGTCCAGCTTGCTGCCGATTTCATACCACAGCGAAGTCGTGACCGTGGCTGTGCTGTCGTCCTGGATCGCGATCACACGCAGGCCGTTATCCAGCGTCCACTCGGTGAACTCGATTTCGGGAGCGGTCAGCACGGGTGCTTCGTCGGCATCCTGCGCAAGTGCAGGAGCAGCAGTGGTAGCGAGTGCGAGTGCAGTCGCAGCGGAGCTGAGAAAACGGAATGTCACGGTGATGTCCCCTATTGGTCCCAAAAATTCGAAGCTGGAATAGAGCCGAGCGCACGGCAATGATCAAGAACGCCCAGCGCTTGCCTCGACCAGCGACATGGCGCGCTCTGCCAACGACTTGTTACTTACCGCAGACCTTGCATTGTGCAGTGCAGCATGTATGGAGCGCGCACGAAATTCATCGGCGCGCCGAGACTTGTTTTCAAGCGCCCAGCCCAATTGGACCTGACCATGTTCGACACCGCCGCGCTCAAGCGCGACTGGCTCGCCCAGCCGCGCGCCGACATCCTTGCTGGCATCGTCGTTGCCCTCGCGTTGATCCCCGAAGCCATCGGCTTCTCGATTATCGCGGGCGTCGATCCGCGCGTTGGTCTCTATGCGAGCATCGCCATTGCCATGATCATCGCCTTCACCGGCGGTCGACCGGGGATGATCTCTGCCGCAACCGCCGCAGTAGCCGTAGTTGTCGTCCCGTTGGTGCGCGATCACGGGGTTGAATACCTGTTCGCCGCGACAATCCTGATGGGAATCTTCCAGGCGATTGCCGCCGTGCTCCGGCTCGACCTGCTGATGCAGTTCGTGGGCCGCGCGGTCATCACGGGTTTTGTGAATGCGCTCGCAATCCTGATTTTCATGGCACAGCTACCCCAGCTTGATCCCAGTGCCGACGGCGTGAGCTGGATCACCTATGCGATGGTCGCGGGCGCGCTAGCCATAATCTACTTGCTGCCCAAACTAACGACGGCTGTCCCCAGCCCGCTCGTCGCGATCATCGTGCTCGGCGCGCTCTCCATCGGCATGGACCTGCCGGTGAACACCGTGGGCGACATGGGCAATATCCCCGAAGGCCTGCCCTATTTCGTGTTCCCCGATGTGCCGCTGACCTGGGAGACCTTCACCATCATCGCGCCCTACTCGGCAACAATGGCAGCGGTCGGCCTGATCGAGAGTCTGCTGACCGCCAAAATCGTCGACGACATGACGCACACCGGCAGCAACAAGCGCCGCGAGACCTGGGGCCAGGGCGCTGCCAACATTGGCGCTGCGCTGTTCGGCGGCATGGGTGGATGTGCGATGATCGGCCAGTCGGTGATCAATGTCACCTCGGGTGGTCGTGGGCGGCTTTCAACTTTCGTCGCCGGCCTGACCCTGCTCATCCTGCTTTGGTTGCTCGGGCCTATCGTCGGCCAGATCCCCATGCCAGCGCTCGTCGCGGTAATGATCATGGTGAGCATCGGTACGTTCAGCTGGACAAGCATTCCGAACCTCAAGCACCACCCGTGGCAGGCGAGCGTTGTGATGCTCGCGACGGTGATCGTGGTGGTGACAACACACAACCTCGCGCTGGGCGTGCTCGTCGGCGTGCTCCTCTCGGGCATCTTCTTTGCTGCGCTGGTGCTGAACCTGTTCAACGTAGAGCGCACGAGCGACGGAGAGACCGCGTACTACACAATCAGCGGCCAGCTCTTCTTCGCCAGTGTTGAGCGTTTCAACGATGCGATGAAGCCTGAAAGCCAGCATCCTGATCCGGCAGATCACGTGGTGATCGACGTATCCAACGCGCACTTCTGGGACATTTCCAGCGCCGGAGCACTCGACGCCGTTGTCGAACGCATGCGCCGCAACGGCCGCAGCGTGCAGGTTATCGGCCTGAACAAGGCCAGCGCCGACATGATCGACAAACACGCGGTGACCGATTTGACCGGCGTTGAGATGGGGCTCGCACCGCATCCTTAGGGCGACCCGTTAGACGCGCTACCCTCCCTCTGATATCCCCATGGAATGGCACCTAGGGGGGAGGAAGGCTGACATGACTGACGTCAAGACCATCAAATCGGATGCAAACTCTTGGACAATCGAAATCTGGGATAGCGAAGGCATTTCCCATATCGATGTCGTCTACGGAACTTGGCCACGCCTTCACCGGCATCGCGAAAGACACCGGGACTGTATTCCGGGCTTGACGCTCACAGTGCCGAGAACGCGCAAGTTCTTTTTCCGGTCAGAGCCATTCCATCAAATCGAGATTGGCGACTGCTCGTTGAACGAGAAGGGAAGATTCATAATAACAAGGGGTTGGGTCGACAAGGATGACAAGATCATAGGGGGCAGCCCCTATGAAATGGATCAAGCCACACAAGATCTCTTGGACGCCGTTCAGCGGCATATAACCATCAGCATGTGGCAGGAAATCCTGCAACGCGGAATTCTGATCATCCTCATTCTGCTGCTGCTGATAGCTTTTGCGATCTTGTTGCCGTTTGTTTTCGGAAGCGCTCTTGGCCCGCTTTGGGGTGGCTAAGGCCGAGCACTTCCGATCATAGAGTCTACTTGCTCAGATCCGCATCACCAGCCAGTTCGCCAAACTTCTCGCATAGAATAGGTCGCATGCACCGCCTGCAAACGGCGCGACCGATGTGTGCGTTTAATAGGGTATCGGTTAGATGACGCCGAGCAAGCGAAGAACGACAACGATTACGATGACTGTAATTACGGTTCCGATAATACCACGCATATGCTGATTCCCTCCGAATATGCCGAAAGCACTGCGCCTTCAGTGGTGATGTGAACGGCCCGAGCCAGAATCTGTTCCGCCTGGATGCAGAATGTCTAACAATTTTACAATGTGATAGGCCGCTTCATCGGCAAACGCGGTCGCAGCGCTACAGGCAAGATTCCTGAAAATTAGGGCCCGATATTATGCGGACACATGTGGCAGACGGACCGTTTGCTTGATTGCTCAACGTACCAGAGGAAGGGCAGCTCTTACATCGGTGAACTTTGGCTACAGCACGTATTTGCTGAGATCCGCATCACCCGCGAGCTCTCCAAGCTTCTCGCGCACGTAGTTCGCGTCCACCGTCACGCTCTGGTCGGCCATTTCCTCGGCTTCGAAGCTCAGTTCCTCGAACAGCTTTTCCATCACCGTCTGCAGGCGGCGTGCGCCGATGTTTTCGACGCTCTCGTTCACCTGCGCTGCAATGCGGGCGACTTCGCTCACCGCATCTTCGGTCATGTCGACGGTCAGCTTTTCGGTGCCGAGAAGCGCTTTGTACTGGCTGACAAGGTTGGCCTTGGTCTCGCTGAGGATGCGGACGAAGTCCTCTTCGGTCAGCGAGCGCAGTTCCACGCGGATGGGCAGTCGGCCCTGCAATTCGGGCAGCATGTCACTCGGCTTGGCGACGTGGAAGGCGCCGCTCGCGATGAAGAGCACGTGGTCGGTCTTCATCGGTCCGTATTTGGTCGCTACGGTCGTGCCTTCGATCAGCGGCAGCAGGTCGCGCTGCACGCCTTCGCGGCTGACAGAGCCACCGCGCACATCGGACACGGCGATCTTGTCCACCTCGTCGAGGAAGACGATGCCGTTCGTTTCCGCATTGGCGAGCGCCACGCGGGCGACATCATCCTGATCCATGCGCTTTTCAGCTTCTTCATCGACCAGCTTGTCCCACGCATCGGGCACTTTCAGCTTCTGCTTCTTCTTGGGCGGGCCGCCGAAAGCCTTGCCCATCATTTCTGACAGATTGATCATCGTCGCACCGTTGCCCATGCCGGGAATGTCCATCTGCATGTTGGGCTGGTCGGTCACTTCGACTTCGACCTCGGTATCGTTCATCGAATTGTCGACGATGCGTTGGCGGAAGCTTTCGCGCGTTGCCTCGCTGGCGTTCTGGCCGACAAGCGCATCGAGCAGACGGCCCATCGCAGCCTCGCTCGCAGCTTCTCGCACGGCTTCGCGGCGGCGGTCTTTCTCCAGCCGGATCGCCTCTTCGACAAGGTCGCGCGCGATCTGCTCAACATCCCGTCCGACATAGCCAACTTCGGTGAATTTGGTTGCTTCGACCTTCACGAACGGCGCTTCGGCGAGCTTCGCCAGGCGGCGCGAGATCTCGGTCTTGCCGCAACCGGTCGGGCCGATCATAAGGATATTCTTGGGCGTTACCTCTTCGCGGAGATCGTGCGAAAGGCGTTGCCGACGCCAGCGATTACGCAGCGCCACGGCAACCGCGCGCTTGGCATCTTTCTGGCCGATAATGTGCTCGTCGAGCGCCGCAACGATGGCTTTGGGGGTCAGGTTGTCCATGTAATCCTCAGACCGTTTCGACGGTCACATTGCCATTGGTGAAGACGCAGATATCCGCCGCGACCTGCATCGCCTTGCGCGCAATCGTTTCGGGATCGTCTTCGTACTCGGAGAGTGCCTTCGCGGCAGCAAGCGCATAGTTCCCGCCCGAGCCGATCGCGGCGATCCCGCCTTCCGGCTCCAGCACATCACCATTGCCGGTAAGCACAAGCAGCGTGTCCTTGTCCGCGACGATCATCAGCGCTTCCAGGTTGCGCAGGTACTTGTCGGTGCGCCAGTCCTTGGCGAGCTCAACCGCAGCGCGCAGCAACTGGCCGCTGTATTGTTCAAGCTTGCGTTCGAGCCGCTCGAACAAGGTGAAGGCATCAGCGGTGGCGCCGGCAAATCCGGCCACAACCTTGCCCTCTTCACCGATGCGGCGAACCTTGCGCGCATTGGGCTTCATCACGGTGTTGCCCATCGAAACCTGGCCATCGCCAGCGATCACAATGCCGCTGTCGCGCTTTACGCCCACAATGGTGGTGCCGTGCCACTGGGTGAGGCCGTGGCTTGCCTTATCATCGCTCATGGCAGGCATATGGGCGTGAGGCCGCCCGCGTTCAAGCAATCGCGATCCTGGAGAAGTTCGTGACCCCGATTAACGACCTTGGCCGCCACCACCGCCGGCAGCGCCCGGAGCGCCAACAGAACCGATATTGCCGAACAGGTCTTCCAGGAAGCCACGTTCACGGCCCAGAGTCGGCGTCGTATCGCTTTCGGGGCTGATCCGCGCGACCTGCTCCATACCAGTGCGCTCGGTTGTGACGACATTGCCCGCTGCATCGAAGTAGACTGCCAGAACGGTATGCTCGTTAATCCGCGGCTGGCGGAATGGTGCCTGTTCGGTACGGCTGGAAACATAGTACCACACCGGATCGCCGAACTGGCTGGTCATCGTTGGCTGGCCAAGCGTGCCACGTACCGATGCCTGATTATCAAGACCGGGCTGGATCGCTGAAATCAGCGTTTCATCCACGATATAGCCACGGTGGGTGGTGATCGAGGAGCATCCTGCCACGACAAGGCTCAAGCTTGCCAAAGCTGCCATCCGCACGATCGAACCCATAATCAAAATCCTTCAACTCTTGTCCGGTACAGACCGACGGGCAATTGCTCTATCGGGATCCGTCCTATATCAGCCGCCAGCCTTAGGGAAGCATGCGCGCCTGTGCAACGCGTCATAGTGCTTCATCCATTGAACTTGCGCTTAACGAACGAAACGAGAGCAAAAGATGTCATTCTGGAAACGCCTGATGGGCAAGGAAGGCCGCGATGGCCTGCGCCAGCTGTGGAATGCCTCAGTCGGCACCAGTCGGGAGCCTGAGTGGTACGCAGACTGCGGCGTAGCCGATACAGTGGAAGGCCGTTTCGATATGATCTCGCTCGTCCTGGGCCTTGTCATGCTGCGCATGGAGCAGAGCGAGGACCTTGCGCCCAAAACCGCTCTGCTGACCGAATTGTTCGTGGCAGACATGGACCGCCAATTGCGCGATACCGGGGTTGGCGATCTGATGGTCGGCAAGAATATGGGCAAACTGATGAGCGCGCTGGGTGGCCGCATGGGCGCGCTGCGCGAAAATATGACCGAAAGCGACGCCAAGTTGGCCGAGGTTCTGGCGCGCAACATGACGCTGGCGGACGAGGAAGCAAAACCATTTGCTTTGGCCGTGCGCACGCGTGCTCTCATGAATGACCTGAAAGCGGTGAGCGATGCCGCGCTGCTGACAGGGATGTTGCGGCCATGAGCGACACGCCTGAATTCTCCCGCCCCTTCGATATCCGCGGCATCACCGCAGAGCCGGTTTTTCTGGAAGCGAATGCCGAGGAATGCGCTGCTCTCGCGAAGCGCTTTGGTCTCGTCGCCGTAAACGCGCTTTCCGCGACGCTCGATGTAGCAGTCGATGGCGAAGACATTTCCGCCAAGGGCACCATGGACGCCGATGTGGTGCAAAGCTGCGCTATCTCGGGTGACGATCTGCCGGTGACGATTGCCGAAGACATTACCCTGCGCTTCGTCCCTGCCGCCACGCTGGAGGCGAGCGAGGAAGACGAGGAAATCGAACTCGCCGAGGACGAGCTCGATACGATTGGATACGAAGGCACCAGCTTTGACCTAGGCGAAGCCGTCGCCCAGAGCCTCGCGCTCGCCATCGATCCTTTCGCCACCGGCCCGAATGCCGACAGCGCGCGCCGTGATCACGGCTTGATCGAAGAGGAAGCGAGTGGCCCGCTGGCGGATGCCTTGCGGGGGTTGAAGGGGGATTAGCCGACTATCGGCACCGGCAGGTATTGGAGCTATGCTTTCGTAACTGCGCTCGTTATCACGCGTCTATGACCGAAGAGACAAATGACGTGCAGCCCGAAAAGAACGGCAAGAGCTCGGCACGCAAGCGTGCTGATCTGATCAAACCCTACGTCTGCAAAAACCTGATCGCCGTACTCGAGGATCCGAAGGATTTCGTGAACATCGGCACGGTCATCCGCAATGTGAACGCACTGGGTGTTGAGAAGGTCTACGTCGTCGATCCCACACATGCCCTGCCCGATGACTGGCAAGACATGCGCGAGCGCAAATCGCTGTCCAAAGTCTCGGTGTCAGCTGTGAAATGGAGCTTCGTGAAGCGGTTTGACAGCACGGCGGAGTGCTTTGACCATCTTGAGAAACAGGGCTTCATCTCCATCGTCACTTCCCCGCACATCAAGGGGCAGGACAACATCGTGCTGCATGAAGGCGACTACACGCAGTACACCAAGCTTGCGGTCTGGTTCGGCAGCGAGTCGCGCGGAATCAGCGAAGAGGCGGTCGAGCGTAGTGCGCACTGCGTCGGCATCCCGATGTTCGGCATGATCGAAAGCCTGAACCTCGGCACCAGCTCGGGCATTGTCCTCTACGAAGTGACCAAGCAACGGCGCCAGTACCAGAGCGAATATCGTCATGCCCGCAAACGCGGCAAGCGCGCCGAGCCGTTGCCGATTCCGACGCACCTGCATGACGAGGCAGAGTGATCGGAGAATGCGCCTCGACTAGCTCTACATGTCGATTTCACTTTCCTACAGCGCCGCACCCTGCAACGCCGCTCGCGGCTCTTTCACATCGTCCGTAAGTCACTGACCAAAAAGCAAAACACAGCCCGGAGGTTTTAGCCTCAGGACTGTGTAACAGGTGTAACAGGTTGGTTGGGTTTGGCCCCGATCAGAACGGCCAGATCAGAACGGGATGTCGTCATCCAGATCGTCGTAGTTGGAGCCGCCGCCGGAGGAGCTTCCGCTCCCTCCATTGCCGCCGCCAGAGCCTCCACCGCCCTGATCCCAGCCGCCGGAGGACTGGCCACCGCCACCTCCACCGCCGTAGCCGCCGCGCTGGCCTCCGCCACCGCCGCCGCCTGCTCCATCAAGCATGGTCAGGGTGCCGTTGAAGCCGCGCAGCACGACTTCGGTCGAGTAGCGGTCATTGCCTGACTGGTCCTGCCACTTGCGGGTCTGCAGCTGGCCTTCGACGAAGACCTTGCTGCCCTTCTTCAGGTACCGCTCGGCCACGTTGACGAGGCCTTCGGAGAAGATCGCCACGGTGTGCCACTCTGTGCGTTCCTGACGCTGGCCTTCCCGGTCTTTCCACGTCTCCGTCGTCGCCAAGCGCAGGTTGCACACCTTGCCGCCGTTCTGGAAACTGCGCACTTCCGGGTCCGCGCCCAGATTGCCGATAAGCATCACTTTGTTGAGGCTGCCCGCCATGATCGTCGATTCCTTGTCTGTTCGGGAGACAGGCTTATCGAAGCGCTAGGTGAGTCGCCACCCCTGCAAGACCGTTATGTCCACAGCGGAGCAGGTTGTCCGCTACAAACCCAGCCCGGTCGCTATCCAGAAGGTCAGGCCTGCAAACACGTAGGCAAGGGCGAACAGGTAAATGAGCATCACAATCGGCCACTTCCACCCGTTGGTCTCTCGCCGCGCGACAGCAATCGTCGAGAGGCACTGCGGCGCGAAAACGAACCATGCGAGAAAAGCGAGTGCGGTGGGCAAGCTCCAGCGCGCAGCGATCTGACCACGTAGGGCGTTCTCGGTCTCCGCCTCGTCATCACTATCCACGGCATAGGTGGTGGCAAGCGATGCCACCGCCACTTCGCGTGCTGCCATTGCCGGTACCAGCGCCAGTGTCATCTCGCGCTGGAAACCGATAGGCTCGAACGCGGGCTGCATGGCGCTGGCGATGTGTCCGGCGGCGGAGGCATCCAGCTGACTCTCGCCCGGCTCGGCCTTCGGGAAGGTGAGCAATAGCCACAGGATCACCGTGGCGGCAAAGATGATGGTACCCGCACGGCGCAGGAACACCCATGCGCGCTGCCACAGGCCGATCAGCAAGTCCCGGATCGGCGGCAATTGGTAACGCGGCAGCTCCATGATGAAGCCCGTTGCTGCGCCCTTGGTCGCCGTCTTGCGCAGCACCAGAGCGACCAGCATCGCGCCAAGGATACCGGCGATGTAGAGGCCGAACAGGACCAGACCCTGCAGGCCGATGCCCGGGCCGACAGTGCTCGCCGGAATAACCGCTGCGATGATCACCGTGTAGACCGGGAGCCGGGCCGAACAGGTCATCAGCGGGGCGATCAGGATCGTGGTGAGGCGATCCTTGGGATCGGCAATCGAACGCGTCGCCATGATGCCGGGAATGGCGCAGGCGAAGCTGGAAAGCAGCGGAATGAAGCTGCGCCCCGAAAGGCCTACGCCCGCCATCATGCGGTCCATGATGAAGGCCGCGCGGGCCATGTATCCGGTTTGCTCCATCACCAGGATGAACACGAAGAGGATGATGATCTGCGGCAGGAAGACGATGACCGAGCCGACGCCCGCAAGCACGCCTTCAGTGATCAGGTCACGCAGGAAGCTCTCGGGCATGGCGGCAACTACGGCTGCGCTGGCGCTTTCACCCAGCCCCTCGATGGCACCGATCAGCGGATCGGCCCAGGCAAACACCGCCTGGAACACCACAAACAGCAGCGCAAACAGGATCGGCGGGCCGAGCCACGGGTGCAGCAGCACCTTGTCGAGGTGCGCGTGAAGCTTGCGTTCGGTGCTCTCGGAAAGGATCGCGGCCTTGGCCACATTGCGCGCGGCGAGCCGGCGTTCGGGCAAACTGAGCGAGGCAACCTCGTGGCGGGCCGACATGTCCTGTCCCTCAGCGGCGACTATCGCTTCGGCTAGTTCACCCAGGCCCTTGCGGCGCACGGCCACGGTCGGAACGACAGGGACACCCAGCGCATCGGACAGCGCGGCCGGATCAAGCGCAAGCCCGTCCCGCTCGGCAAGATCG
Organism: Aurantiacibacter sp. D1-12; assembly: GCF_028858515.1. Lineage (GTDB taxonomy): Bacteria > Pseudomonadota > Alphaproteobacteria > Sphingomonadales > Sphingomonadaceae > Alteraurantiacibacter. The sequence continues at coordinate 164,373 of NZ_JAPJZJ010000003.1, read as the reverse complement.
ACCATGTTGAGCGCGACCACGGTCGGGCGGCCAAGCGCGATCACTTCCTGCGCAAACACAAGGTGCTGTTCGAGGTTAGCCGCGTCGATCACCAGCACCAGTGTGTCCGGCTGGGCTTCGCCCGGGAACTCGCCCAGAACGACCTGACGTGTCACCTCCTCGTCGGGGCTGGCCGCGTCAAGCGCGTAAGAACCGGGCAGGTCGATCAGCTCGATCTCTCCGCCGCCGGGCAGCTCCATGCGACCCGCTTTGCGTTCGACCGTGACGCCGGGATAGTTGGCAATCTTCTGCCGGGCGCCGGTGAGCGCGTTGAACAGTGCGGTCTTGCCCGCATTGGGGTTGCCGACGAGCGCGACTGTCTTGAGCGCGCTCATAGCGGCTTCACCAGCATGGCCTTGGCATGGGCGCGGCGCACGGCAATCGTGGCACGGCCTACCAGCAAGGCGATGGGATCCTTACCGAAGAAAACCCCGCGATGCGCCACAGCAATCCGCGCCCCCTCGTCCAGACCCAATGCGCGTAGACGCTTGCTTTCATCGGGCGCGAGCGCGCTCCAGTCGACAGAGACAATTTCGGCCCGATCCAGTGGTGCGAGGCTATCGAGCGTGGCGGTATGAGGGGATGCAGTGTCGGTCACGGCAACGCCCGTGCCAGAGCGATCCGCTAATTGCAACTCATTCTCAATAGGAAAATCGTGTAGAGCAGGCCGATGCTACTTCTGCGGGTAACGCAGCCGTCCGAGGAAGCGGGCCATATCGAAATGCTCGCGGTCTTTGCCGAGCCATTTGGCCTTGGCCTTTTCGAACTTCATGACACCTTCGATCCGGCGATCGAGGAAGGCAGCGGTGTTTGCCTTGTCCTCGCTCTCGTCACTCTTCCATACCGCAAGTGTCGCGCCATAGATCGAGCCGAGGATCGCGCGCTTGGTGTAATGGTTGTAATCAGTCGCGGTGTCTCCCGCGAGACGCCACATCTTGTCCGCGCTCGACCAACCCTGCTTCAGCGCGGCGGGTGCGTTCTTCGGCATGGCCTGAATGCTCATCGCCCGGGCAAGCGATTCCTCCAGTCCTTCGATTGCTTCCAGCCGGAACCAGACCAGCGAACGGATGCGCTCGCGGATTGGCATGTTATCGAGCCGCCCGTCAGCAAAGTTGGCTTCCATGCGCTCATCGATAGAGGCCACCCAGGCATCGATCATGTCCATCGCACCGCCCGGAAAGGCGAGCCGCGCAACAGCGACGTCTACGCCTTCCGCCTCTGCGGCAGAGACCAGAGCAGCATCGCTCCAGCCATCGAACATAGCGGACAGGGCTATTTGCGGCGCGAGCCTGATGCGCAGTTCGTCCAGAGTAAGATCGTCAGCTTCGGTCATCAAAAAATCCGGTTGTCAGAAGGCGGGGCCGTAGACCTGCTCGCTCTCGCGGGTTTCCGCGTCCTGTTCATTTGCTTCGATCACCATGAGCACACGCGGCGGAGTGCCCGGCAGCATCGCATAGTCGCGCGCGCTGCGACCGGCATTGTCATTGAGATCGGGATTGGCGCCTGCTTCCAGCAGGATTTCCATCAGTTCTATGTTGCGCGAATGGACCGCTGTCATCAGCGGCGTTTCACCGGTTTCGCTGGCCACATCAACACGTGCACCGCGCGCCACGAGAACTTCCACACCTTCAAGGAAACCGTTTTCGACTGCGGCATTCAGCGGCGTACGGCCACGCGAATCCGCGAGATTGGGATTGGCACCTTCCTGCAGCAGCCAGCGTGTCCACGTCAGATCGCGGCGGCTCACAACAACATGAAGCGCGGTCTCACCACTGGTGATGTCGCGCGTGTTGATGACTGTCGTGCCCGGCTGATTGAGCATCTCGGTCGCCTCTGTCCCGTTGCGATCACGCACGGCTTCGAGGAATTCGTACCCTTCAGAATAGAATTGCGCCTGTGCCGGAACCGCCAATGCAAAGGCGCTGCCGAATGCTGCGAGAGAGATAATGCTGCGAAGAGCGACCCTGGCCACCCCGTCCTCCTGTTTGATATGTGCGCAAAAGCCCCTGTCAGGACCTTTGTGCATCTTGCTTGCTGCGCGTTAGCAGAGCATGAACCATCCGTCATGTCTGTACGAACAAAGCTTATTGCAAGCCTCGCCGCCACCCTGACCTTGGCCGGTTGTGGCGCAGCCGCCCCCGATGCCCCACCACCGCTTTACGATTCCGCCGTTGTTGGCGGGTTCGAGCTGGTCAACGCGCAAGGCCAGACGGTTACAGACGGGGATTTCATCGGCAAGTATCAGATGGTCTATTTCGGCTATGCCTATTGCCCCGATGTCTGTCCGTTTGACGTCCAGCGCATGGTGCAGGGCTACAACCGCTTTGTCGCAGACAATCCGGACATGGCGGGGGAGATCCAGCCGATCTTTATCACCGTCGATCCGGAGCGTGATACACCCGAAGTTGTGGGTGAATTTACCGCTAGTTTCTCAGATGATCTGATCGGCCTCACCGGCTCTCCTGAAGCGATCGAAGCCGCTGCCGCGAACTATTTTGCCTCCTACACCAAGATGGAGCCTAACGAAGAGGGCGGATATCTGATGGACCATTCGCGATCAGGCTATTTGGTTGACCGTGAGGGTCAGCCCATGGCGCTCCTCCCCGTCGAGTCTTCGGGTGAGGCGGTTGCAGCGGAACTGGAAAAATGGGTGCGCTAAGGGACAGGTTCTGGGAGCTTCCGCTGGAAGCCTTGACCCGCGAAGAATGGGAAGCGCTGTGCGATGGTTGCGGGCGTTGCTGCCTGCACAAGCTGGAAGATGCCGATACCGGCGAAATTGCCGAAACCAATGTCGCCTGCAAGCTTCTCGATACGGGCACGGCACGGTGCAAGGATTATCGTCACCGCAAGGCCTATGTTCCCGATTGCCTGCGCCTTACGCCCAAGCTGGTCGATCAGGTGCCATGGCTCCCCTCCACCTGCGCCTATCGCCGCCGCGCCGATGGTGATCCGCTGCCGGACTGGCACTACCTGCTGACCGGCAGCCGCGATGCCATGCTGGAAGCAGGGGCCTGCGTAGCGGGGCGCTGCGTGAGCGAAACCGTAGCCGGGGATCTGGAACACCACTTGATGGACTGGGACGAAACGCCGTGATCGACTGGCTGCGCAAGGATATGCAGAATCCCAGTGTGGAGGTGGACGGCGAAGAAGTTCCCATCGCCATCCGCCGCCATGCTCGCGCGCAACGCCTGACCATGCGGCTTGCCCCTGACGGTAGCGAAGTGCGGATCACCATGCCGCGCTGGGGGCGCACCCTCGATGCCATCACCTTCGCCAATGCACGCAAGGAATGGATCGCGCGGCAACTGGGCAAAGTGCCCGAAAAGGTGGTGATCGCGCCGGAATCGGCGATCCCCTATCGTGGCGGTGAACTCACCCTCGCATGGGATGCCAAGGGTCCGCGCAAAGTCCGCCGCGAAGGCGATGTGCTGCACATCGGCGGTCCGCAAGACCGTATCGAAGGGCGAGTACAGCGCTGGCTCGAAGCCGAAGCACTGCGTCTGGCCGGAGACGACCTTGCATTCTACTGCGGGCGCGGAGGACTGGACGTGCCCGACTTGCGGCTATCACGCGCGCAGCGGCGCTGGGGATCATGTTCCGGCAACGGGCCCAAGGATCGCTGCATCCGCATCAACTGGCGACTGGTAATGGCACCCGATCACGTGCGGCGCAGCGTCGTTGCGCATGAAGTCGCGCACCTTGTCCATTTCGACCATTCGCCCGCATTTTATACCCTCCTCGGCACTCTGTTCGATGGCGAAATTGGTAAGGCCGATAGCTGGCTGAAGAGCGAGGGACGAACGCTCTACGCAGTGTTCGGATAAGGCTTGGCACTGCAAGTACTGGCGAAAGTTGCCGCACGCGCCTATCTCCCCTCCCATGAAGCGTTTCCTTCGCCGTATTTCCCCCAAGCGGGCCGTTGGTGATTTTGCCGAGCAATGGAAGCGGCCCACGCCGCACCGCTGGCAGATTCTGGGCGTCGCCTGTGCGGCGACCTTTGCGCTGTTCTTTACGCTGATTCCCGATGGCACGCGGATCATTCCCGAGCGACCCGAACTGATCTTCATTACTACGCTCGACGAAAATCGTAGCGATGCCGAAATCATCGCCGAGAACTGCGCCAACCAGGAATTGCAGGACGCCATCGACGCACGGATTGCCGAGCGCGAAGAGCTTCGCCGCGAGATGTATCGCCAGCTTGGCCGCGCGACCTTTGTCGATGTCGACGAGATGGAAGCGCAGGCAGAGGCAGAGCGCGCCGCTTCGGGCAATGTGGATGAAGGCCCGAGCGAAGAAGAACTCGCCCAATCGGTAGCCGAGTACTGCGCCAATGCTGCCCAAGGCTGATGACGCCCGCTGGCTGGCGGCTGCGGTCGCCCTTGCGGAACGGGCGCGCCCTGGGAGTAATCCCAACCCCGGTGTCGGTGCGATCATCGTGCGCGATGGCATTGTTGTCGGCCGGGGTTGGACACAACCTGGCGGCAGACCTCACGCGGAAGCTGCTGCTCTTAAGCAGGCAGGCGAAGCTGCAAGGGGTGCAACGCTCTATGTGACGCTGGAACCTTGCGCTCACCAGTCAGAACGTGGCCCGGCTTGTGCCGACCTGGTGGGCGAGGCCGGACTGGCGCGCGCTGTTGTCGGCTTGCGCGATCCCGATGCGCGAACGGCAGGTAAGGGTATCACGCGTCTGGCCGCTGCCGGGATCGAGGTAGTCGAAGCGGGACAACCGGCAGACGAGTTCGGGCTAGCAGGACACGAAGCTGCGCTTACGCTAGGAAGGCCACATGTCACGCTCAAACTCGCACTGTCACTTGACGGTTGCATCGCCACAGCAACGGGTGAGAGTCAGTGGATTACCGGCGAGGCAGCCCGAGCACACACACATCGCGAACGCGCGCGCGCCGATGCCATTTTGGTTGGCGGTGGAACAGTTCGGGCTGATGGCCCACAGCTGACCGTAAGGCTCGATGGGCTCGAAGCACGCTCACCGCAACGCATCGTGCTGACGAGAGGTGAAGCACCGGAAGGATGGCAGGCCATCAGTGCGCCTGAGTCGATCAGCGCACTTGCGGACATCCGCTATCTCTTCATCGAAGGTGGAGCGCAGACGGCAACGGCATTCCTTGAAGCAGACCTCGTGGATCGTCTGCTGATCTATCGAGCGCCGATCCTGCTTGGTGGCAAGCCCGGCATTGCGCCTCTCGCTCTGCCCGATCTCGCATCGGCGCATGGCAGGTGGCGGTGTGAAGACACACGGCAGCTTGGCCAGGATACACTCGAAATCTATACGCGAACCCGATAGGACTGCGCGCCATGTTTACCGGAATTGTCATCGCCATCGGCACCATCGAAAGCGTCGAAGAACGCGGCGATCTTCGCCTGCGCATTTCCTGCCCGTTTGACCCCGACACAATCGCCATCGGCGCGAGTATCGCCTGCTCGGGCGTGTGCCTGACCGCTGTCGAGAAAGGCGGAACCAAGGGCGATGCCTTCTTCGTGGTTGATGTATCAGGCGAAACGGTCAGCCGCACCGCCAAGGGCATGTGGCGCGAAGGACGCGAAATCAATCTGGAACCATCCTTGCGCGTGGGGGACGAGCTTGGTGGCCACATAGTCACCGGCCATGTCGATGCGGTGGGCAAGGTGGTGGACTGGCAACCCGTTGGCGCCTCGACCTCGGTCGTAATCTCCGCTCCCAAAGAGCTTGCGCCTTACATTGCGGAGAAAGGATCAATCGCCGTGAACGGCGTGTCACTCACCGTGAACGGGGTGGAAGATCAGCCCGATGGCGAGGCCCATTTCAGCCTGAACATCATTCCGCACACGAGCGAAGTGACCACGCTCGGCTCGCTGGGCCAAGGCGATGAGGTCAATCTGGAAATCGATACTATCGCGCGATACCTGCACCGCATGCAGGCGCTTCGCAGCTAGGCAGAAAGCGGCCCGCTGGCAAAGTTCTCACGGTCGATCTCGTAGTACAGGTGCAGGACTATGCCGACACCGGGCACCAGCGGCTTTTCGACTCTGTCGGGCGAAAGTCTGGCGCCGATCTTCTCGAGTGCACGTCGGCTACGTGTATTTGCATCCCCAACTCGAAAATCGACCCGTTGAACAGCCTGAAGCGCGTGCGTCAGCATCAACCGCTTCATTTCACGATTGTACCCCTTCCCCCAAAATTCGCGTGCCAGGAACGTCCAGCCAATCTCAACCGATCCGCCATCAGCGGAATCGTATCGCTCGAACCGGCTTGATCCGACAATCCGGCCAGTGCTCCTGTCGATCACTGCCAGCGCGCCGCCTTTCGCAAGGGCATCGTTGAAGAAGTCGCGAAACACCGGTTCGCGCCATCGATCATGCATTGGGTGCATAGCCCAGATTTCCGAATCGGAGGCGACGGCAAAAAGCGCGTCCCAATCCTCCTCGAGCAGCGGGCGCAGCTCAACCAGTGTGCCGGTCAGGCTGGGTTGACGATCAAGCGACATGCGTCTTGTCTAGCCAAACAGGCGCGATAGCCAACCCCTGCCGCGCTTGTCCGGAGCGGTGTGACCGCTCATTTCGAACAGGTAGTTAGCCAACTGGGCGGCCTGGTTGCGATCCATCAGGTAGATCTGCGATTGCACATCGTCATGCTCGTGCGGCGGTGGCTTGTTGACGCTTTGCAGGCGGAGCGTGATGCGATCACCCACATGTGTCGACGTCCAGCCAACCAGCGCCCCGTAATCGTGGTGGTCGTTCTGTTCCATTGCCGCGCTCCTCATTTGACAAGCGCAATCTAGGCAATTTTACATCCGCAAATCAATCACGGCCGGGAAGGCTGCCCCTCAACCAGCCACATCACTCAGCGCGGAAACGAAGGCATCGATATTGCCCAGCGTCAGCCCGGCGACATTGATCCGGCCGGAACCCGCCATGTAAACGCCATGATCATCGCGCAATTGCTGCACCTGTTCCTTGGAAACCGGCAGCATGGCGAACATGCCCTGCTGGCGACCAAGCGGCTCGAGATTCACTCCTCCGGCATTGCTGGAAGCAGCAAGCTTGGCGCGCACTGCTGCGATACGTTCACGCATGGACTGCACTTCATCAAGCCACTGCTGGGTGAGCACGGGATCTTCCAGGATCACACGTACTGCTGCACCGCCGTGATCGGGCGGCATGGACCAGTTGGCACGCGCCAATGCCGAGGCGTTGGAGATGGCCCGCACGGTCGCATCTGCATCAGTCGTGATGACGTAGAAAGCCCCCACGCGGTCACGATAGAGACCGAAATTCTTGTCACAGCTGTATGCGACCAGCGCTTCCGGGCAATGCGATACCACGGCGCGAACACCGTAGGCATCTTCCTCCATGCCGGCACCCAGCCCCTGATAGGCGACATCAATCAGCGGTAGAACCGGGCTATCTTTCAGGATCGCGACAATCGCGTCCCACTCGTCAGCCGTGTAATCGACACCAGTCGGGTTGTGGCAGCAACCATGCAGCAGCACAGCGTCACCCTCGCCCGCGTCAGCAAGCGCGGCGCGCAAGCCATCCATGTTCGCGGCTCCATCGGCATTGGCATGGTCGAATGCGACCATCTCGAGCTCCAGATCGTCGAGGATCTGCGCGTGATTGGGCCAGCTCGGCACGCCCATCAGGACGCGCTTCACACCAGCCTTCTTGGCCAGCGACAGTGCTAGGCGAACCGCTCCTGTACCGCCCGGTGTCTGCATGCCTTCCATGCGGCCATCGCCGGGTGCGGCATCGCCAAACACATGCGGGATCAGGCCGCGGACAAAACCCATGTCGCCTTCGGGACCAAGGTAGCTCTTGCTGTCCTGCGTCTCCACCAGCTTGCGCTCTGCACCCTTGATCGCCTTGAACACAGGGGTTGCGCCATCGGCAGTGCGATAGACGCCGACACCCAGATCAATCTTGTCCGGGCGCTCGTCCGCATTGTAGAGCTTGATCAGCGCAAGCAGCGCATCGGGGGCTTGTTGGTCGAGTCGATTGAGCATGCACAGCGCAATGCCTCCACGCTGCGATCACCGCAAGCTTTGCATCAGCGATATTCAGCGCGAATTGCTATTCAGGCCGAAAGGCCCGCTATCAGAATGCCAAGATCAGAACGGTAGCCAGCGTTGTTCACGGCTAAAGCGGAGGTAGCCAGCATTGATGCCCAACCGCAGACCTGCCCCGACACGGATCGGGATCAGCACAATGTCTCCCTTGCGTACGTAGCTGGCGGTGAACCCGCCCACGAAATAGGCTTGGCCTTCACCTGCAGGGAAACGCTCATACAGTTCTTCGGTGTCATAAAGGTTGTAGACGAGCACGAAGGTGTTGCCCGCATTGGCGCCTGCGTCCAGCCCGATTGACGGGCCAGTCCAGTAGACCGGCATATTGCCTTCTATCGCGTGATAGAGGGTGCCCGAACCGTAGCGGACACCAAGCACGAATGCGCCCCCGCCTTCGCGGCCGACAATGTACCCGTTGGGCTCACCCTGATCGGCAAGAATATCCTGAATAAGGCCCGCCAGCCCTTCGGCTCCGCGACCGAACAGGCCCTCTGCCGCGCCGATCAAGTCGTCTTCACCGTAAACTGTTGCCGGATCGTCCTGCGGCGGGAAGGTCTCGGTATCGACAGTAGCCATCTGTTCGCCGGATTCTTCTCCCTCCAGCGGCGGCAGGTCGAGCACCGGACGCGCGTCGGCGGTCTGGTCCTCACCGGTCGTGTCTTCGGTATTGTAGCGCGGCGTTGCCTCGGAAAGATCATAGGCCCCGTCGTAGGCCCCGGCTTCAGAATCCTGGGTGACTTCTTCTGCAGGAGAGACATCCATCAGATCGCCGTCAATCACCACATTGGGGTCGACCGTCTCGATATCCTGCGCCAGGACCGGCACGGAAAAAGCCGCCACCAGCGGTGCCAGCGCAGCAATTGCAGCGCTTCGAATTCCAGCAGATACACCTGTCTTCATGGCCAATCTCCGATCCCGAAATGGGCAAGGCTTTGCGGCGCTAGAAGAATCCTTCGCGCCTGAAGCAGCAATGAATAGGCGGCGAAGCGAATCCGTTTTGCGGTGAGCCGAATCCCTTGGCAGGTTATTTGCAAAGAAAAACGATGCGAAACGGCTCTTGAAGCGCGCCGCACCCCTCGTTATAGCGCGCAGCCTGCCACACAGGTCCGGAGACGTGGGTGAGTGGCTGAAACCAGTTCCCTGCTAAGGAACCATACCTCTATCGGGGTATCGAGGGTTCGAATCCCTCCGTCTCCGCCACCTGTTTGTGGCCTATCGCTTCGCTGCTTGAGGCACCCTGCTTGGCCTACCGCTTCGCTGTTTGAGGCCGGTTTTCCGCAAACCATACGCTTTTAGCCGATTGACCGGGCCTCAGCTTTCCCGCAGAGCCTACCCTTGTCTGGTGGGCGACTGAGTCGCCCGGCAGGTGCGCGGGAGAGCTCTCCACTTTGGTGGAGGCGCCGAAGGAGCAACCGCCCCGGAAACTCTCAGGTCACAGGGACCGCGCAGCTGGCACAGGCACTCTGGAAAGCGTGCGCGCCACACGGCGTGCGCCACCGAAGGAGTAAGGCGTTTCTGCAAGGGCGCGCCGGAATCTCTCAGGTCCACAGACAGAGGGGGCATGGTGAAGGCGTCCGATATGCGGGCGTCGCCATACCGTGCCCTGTGTTTGAGAGTGACCTGTCAATGAGCAAAACCGAAACCGAAGTCGAAAACCAGGCACCTGAAAAGCTGCCGCTGGACGTGTGGCACCGCGCGCAGGGGGGGCGTATGGTGCCTTTTGCCGGATACGAAATGCCGATCCAGTATGAAGGCATCAAGGCCGAGCATGACTGGACGCGCAGCTCTGCCAGCCTGTTCGATGTAAGCCACATGGGCCAGCTTTCGATTACCGGCGAGAATGCCGCGCTCGAGCTGGAGAAGCTGCTGCCCAACGGGATTGCCAATCTGGGCGAAGGCAAGATGCGTTATTCCCTACTGCTGACCGAAGCTGGCGGGATTATTGACGATCTTATCGTCACCAACACCGGGCCGCATCTGGCGCTGGTGGTCAACGGCGCCTGCAAGTGGGAAGATATCGCCCACCTGCGCGAACATCTCGATGATAGCATCACGCTCACCCATTTCGATGACTTCGCGCTGCTTGCCCTGCAGGGCCCGAAGGCTGCCGAAGTGCTCGAGGGGCTGGTGCCGGGCGTGAGCGAACTGACTTTCATGACCGCAGGCCTGTTCAAGTTCAACGACCAGCACGTGTGGGTCAGCCGCGCAGGCTACACCGGCGAAGATGGCTTCGAAATTTCGATCCATGAAAGCCACGTTGAAGACCTCGCCAATGCATTGGTGGCGGACGAGCGGGTGAAGCCAGCAGGCCTCGGCGCACGCGACTCGCTGCGGCTTGAAGCTGCTCTGCCGCTCTACGGCCATGACCTGTCGTTGGACACCGATCCGGTAAGCGCGGGACTGACTTTTGCTATCGCCAAGGCGCGGCGGGAAACGGGCGGCTACATGGGTCATGCCGCCACGCTTTCACGCCTTGATGGCGGCAGCACGCAAAAGCGCGTAGGCCTCGCTCTCGATGGCCGCCTCCCAGCTCGCGAAGGCGCACAGGTCTTCTCGGACAATTCGGCAGTTGGCACCGTCACCAGCGGCGGTTTCTCGCCCACGCTCGGCTATCCGATCGCGATGGCCTACATCGACAATGAATTTACCACGGAAGGGACCGCGCTTGAAATCGAGGTGCGCGGCAAGCGCCTGCCTGCCAAGGTCGTCCCCTTCCCCTTCGTCCCGCACAAATACCACCGCAAAGGAGCCTGAGCAGCATGGCACGTTATTTCACTGAAGAGCATGAATGGGTCGACGTTGAAGGCGACACCGCTACCGTCGGCATTACCGACTATGCGCAAGAACAGCTGGGCGATGTCGTATTCGTGGAAGTTCCCCAGGCGGGTGCTGATCTGACCAAGGGTGGTGACGCCGCCGTGGTCGAAAGCGTGAAGGCAGCAAGCGATGTCTATTCTCCGATCGCGGGAACCGTGGTTGAAGGCAACGCCGCGCTGGAAGGCGAGCCCGAACTCGTCAACTCCTCTCCCGAAGCCGATGGCTGGTTCTTCAAGCTGACCATCGCCGACAAGGGCGAACTGGAAGGCCTGATGGACGCAGCAGCCTACAGGGCGTTCTGCGACGACCTTTAACGTCATCCCGGCGCAAGCCGGGACTGCTGTCCGCCTGGCCGGACGTTCTGGATTGAGATTCCAGCTTCCGCTGGAATGACGAGAAACACCATGCGTTACCTCCCCCTGACTGAAGCCGATCGTTCGACGATGCTCGATGTTATCGGCGCTCCCAGCGTCGATGCACTGTTTAGCGATGTGCCGTCCGACCTCTATCTCGACGGGCCGATCGAAGGCCTGCCGCTGCATGCGACCGAGATGGCTGTCGAGAAGCACATGCGCTCGCTGTCGAAGAAGAACCTCGCGGCTGCGGACGCGGCGTTTTTCCTGGGGGCGGGTGCCTATCGCCATCATGTGCCGGCGACGGTCGATCACCTGATCCAGCGCGGCGAGTTCCTGACCGCCTACACGCCGTACCAGCCGGAAATCGCGCAGGGCACGCTGCAGATGCTGTTCGAGTTCCAGACGCAGGTTGCGCGCCTTTACGGCTGCGAGATCGCCAACGCCTCGATGTACGATGGCTCGACTGCGTGCTGGGAAGCGGTTGCCATGGCGGCGCGTGTTACGCGCAAGAAGCGCCACGTTCTCTCCGGCGCGCTGCACCCGCACTATGCCGAAGTCGTGCGCACGATGGCGAAGTTCACCGAGGACGAGATTGCCGGGGCGGAACTGAGCATGACGCCGCGCCCCGACGATGACGGACTGATCGCGCGGATCGACGAGAATACCGCGAGCGTCGTGGTGCAATATCCCGATATCCTCGGCCGCATCCCCGATCTGCGCAAGATCACCGATGCGACCCATGCAGTTGGTGCCAAGCTGATCGTCGTGAATACAGAGCCGGTGGCGCTGGGCGCGCTGGAAGCTCCGGGCAACCTCGGCGCGGACATCGTGGTGGGTGAAGGCCAATCGCTGGGCGTCGGCTTGCAGTTCGGCGGGCCGTACCTCGGCCTGTTCGCGATTTCGGATCCCAAGCTCACCCGCCAGATGCCAGGTCGCCTGTGCGGCGAGACGGTCGATGCCGATGGCAAGCGCGGCTTCGTGCTGACGCTCTCCACTCGCGAGCAGCACATCCGCCGCGAGAAGGCGACCAGCAACATCTGTACCAACAGCGGACTGTGCGCACTGGCATTCTCTATCCACATGACTCTGCTGGGCGAGAAAGGTCTTGAAGGCCTAGCCGCAGAGAACCACCGCCTCGCCTGCATTGCTGCGGATCGGCTGGCGAAGGTGCCGGGTGCCACGGTGCTGAACGAGCACTTCTTCAACGAGTTCACGCTGATGCTGGAGGGCGATGCGCGCCAGCTGGTACGCGACCTCGCCGAAGACGGGATCCTCGCCGGTGTCTCGCTCGCACGGCTGTTCCCCGATGGTGATGCCAACGGATTGCTTGTTGCGGTTACCGAGACGACCACGCTGGAGGACATCGAAACGCTTGCCTGTGCTCTTGAGGAGAAGCTGTCATGAGCCAGATCAATCAGAGCGGATGGAAGCCCGGAACCCCGATGGCAGCCAAAGACGCAGGCGCGCACCCGACCGTCACCGGCAACAAGGCGCTGATGCTGGAAGAGCCGCTGATCTTCGAGATCGGCGATAGCGATACCTACGGCGTCGACCTTGCCGAAACGCACACCGATCTGCCGAGCCGCATGGGCGACTTTGCGCGCAAGAGCGACATTGGCCTTCCGGGTCTCTCCGAACCGCAGACTATCCGGCACTACACGCGCCTCAGCCGCCAGAACTACGGGATCGACCTCGGTCTCTTCCCGCTCGGCAGCTGCACGATGAAGCACAACCCGCGCCTCAACGAGAAGGTCGCGCGCATGCCCGGGTTCCTCGACGTTCATCCGATGCAGCCGATCGACACGGTACAGGGCGCGCTTGGCGTGATCGACGAGCTGGCGCACTGGCTGATCGAGCTGACCGGTATGCAGTCCGTCGCGATGAGCCCCAAGGCTGGCGCGCATGGCGAGCTGTGCGGTATCCTCTGCATCCGTGCCGCTCTCGAAGCGCGCGGCGATGCGCGCAAGGTCGTGCTGGTGCCCGAAAGCGCGCATGGCACGAACCCGGCGACCGCAGCCTTCGCGGGCTACACGACAGAGGACATCCCGGCGAATGCCGATGGCCGTGTCGATCTCGAAGCGCTCAAAGCGCGGCTCGGCCCCGATGTGGCGGCGGTGATGATCACCAACCCCAACACCTGCGGCCTGTTCGAGCGTGACATGAAGGCGATCTCGGATGCGGTGCATGAAGCGGGCGGGCTTGTCTATTGCGACGGTGCCAACTTCAACGCGATCATGGGCCGTGTGCGTCCGGGCGACCTTGGCGTCGATGCCATGCACATCAACCTGCACAAGACCTTCTCCACCCCGCACGGCGGCGGTGGCCCGGGCTCGGGTCCGGTGGTGCTGTCCGAGGCGCTCGCGCCGTTCGCTCCACTCCCCTTCGTGGACAAGGACGCCGACGGCAACCTACACATCGTCGAGGAAGAGACCGTTGGCGAGGAGCATGGCAGCAGCTTTGGCCGCATGACCGCCTTCCACGGCCAGATGGGCATGTTCACCCGCGCGCTGACCTACATCCTCAGCCACGGTGCGGACGGGCTCCGCCAGGCGGCAGGTGATGCGGTGCTGAACGCCAACTACGTGCTGCGCCGCCTAGACGATGTGCTCCATGCACCGTTCGGTGCCAGCGGGCCGTGCATGCACGAAGCGCTGTTCGGTGACGAAGGCTTTGCCGAGGGGCTTTCCACACTCGATCTCGCCAAGGGGCTGATCGACGAGGGCTTCCACCCGATGACCATGTACTTCCCGCTGGTGGTGCATGGCGCGATGCTGATCGAGCCGACCGAGACCGAGAGCAAGGACGGGATCGACCAGTTCGTAATGTCCATGCGCTCGCTAGCCGAACGCGCGAAGGAGGGTGACGAGGCGTTGAAGACCGCTCCGCACCATGCTCCGCGTGCACGCCTCGATGAAGCGCAAGCTGCGCGTAAGCCGCGTCTGGTGTGGACTGCGCAAAGCGAGTAACGCCGAAAACGAGGCGGTGCATTCGGTTTTCGTTCAGCTTTACATCGCTATAGGTGAACGGAATCGCGTCAAACAGGGGGTTTGAATGACAAAAGCAGGCTATCTTTCCGCCGCCGCAATGGCCACCGCTCTGGTGCTGGCACCTGCTGCCGCGCAGACCTTCACGGCTAGCAAGAGCACCGAAGAGACCGCACAGACCAAGCAGGATCGCAAGCCGCAACGGGCAAGTGCCGCGTCCTCCAGCAGCGCGCTAGAAGTCGGCGCTGCGTTGCGTGGCAGCCTCTCGGGCACAAGCAATACCCACACGATCGAAGGCCGTGCGGGGCAGCGGTTGCGCGTTTCGCTCAGCTCCGATGCGTTCGACACCATTCTGCGCATCACCGGGCCCAATGGCTTCTCCGCCGAGAATGACGATGCTCCCGGCGCACAGACGCTGAACAGCCTCCTCGACATCGAGTTGCCCGCCAGCGGCACCTATCGCATCACCGTTTCCGCTTATGGCAATCAAGGCAGCGGCCGCTATCGCCTTGCCGCGATGGATCCGGCCAATCCGGTTCCTGGCGGGGCTCCTTCGATTGCGATGGGTCAGACCATTTCGGGCGCTCTGACGCCGAGCGACGAGACTTCGCTCACCGGCCAGTATGTCGACTACTATGCCTTTTCTGGCCGTGCCGGGCAGCGGGTGACGTTCGACCTTGGTGGCGGCGATCTTGATACTTTGCTGTCTGTCTATCTCCCCGACGGCCGCGAAGAAATGAACGACGACTTCAACGTGTCGGAGAGCTTTGACAGCCGCCTTTCCGTCACCCTTCCGATGGACGGCACCTATCACGTCGCCGCCAGTAGCTTCGCGCCCGGAGCCACCGGTGACTACGCGCTGACGATCCGCGAGGCCGATGCTGATGTGCGCACAGTGCGCCCGGCTTCGGGCAATGCCCGTGTCTTCGCGCTTAGCGTGGGCGTGGCGAACTACGAGCGGATCAGCCCGCTCAACCGCACCGATGAGGACGCAACGCGTGTGACTGCTGCCCTGCGCGATTCTGGAATGCTTGCACCTGAAAGCGTAACACTGGTGGATGCTCAGGCGACCCGCGCCAACTTCGCATCGGCGCTGACCGACATCACCAATGCGATGGGTGATGACGACCTGCTCCTCATCTTCTTCAGCGGCCATGGCGAGAAGGTCGAGAACATGACGACAGAGCGCGATGGCTCTGCCGAGACGATCGAGCTCTTCGACGCGGCCCTGTTCGACTATGAGCTCGCTGCGATGATGGAAGACGTTGATGCCCGCACGCTGCTGGTGATCGACGCCTGCTTTGCGGGCGGTTTCGACCAGGTCGTGCGCCAGCGCAACGAGCGCATGGGCATCTTCAGCTCTGACGAGGACGTGCTGAGCCTTGTTGCCACGGGCGAGAAGGCGGGCGGCTACATCAGCCACATCTTCCGCGCCGCACTGGAAGGCGGGGCTGACCTCAACGGTGACCGCGCACTGGAAGCGGGCGAACTGTCCGAGTACATGCGCCGCGAGTTCTACCGCATGGTTCTGGAAGAGCCGCTTTCCACCGATGCCGAGGACTTCCGCGATCTGCAGACGCCCGGTTGGCAGCACATCATCGTCGATCGCGGTGGTGACGGGATGCCGCACCAGCAGGTGCTGATGAACATGGGTTCGGTCAATGGCGAGGCTCTCGCCCGACGCTGACCCGCTGCTCTACAGACACAGAAAAAGGGCGGGATGTCAGCTAACGTCCCGCCCATTTTGTTGCTCCCGTCCGAGCAGAAACAGTTGGGCGACGTCCCGCAGGACGCCGCCCTCCCCCTTACCACAGAACCACGTAGAGCCCGATCAGGATCGCGATCACAATCAGTGACAATGTGTTGAACAGCATCGTGGTTGCAAAGCCGATGTCCTTGAGATTGACGGTCTGCTCCTCATCCGGAGCCCCCGTCATGCGCGATACGACCATCGCGGCCAGAACAGCGCCAAGGAACACGAACCAGATTCGGATAATGAACGGGACATCGGGCAAGCCGAATTTCAGTGCCACGTTGACGGCGACCGAGCCAAGCAAGGCCACGTAGGCCCCTGCAGTGTTCATCTTCTTGTCGAAGAAACCGAGCAGGAAGACCACCACAATACCCGGCGCGATAAAGCCCGTGTATTCCTGAACCGTCTGGAATGCGCTGTCGAAACCACCGAGGAACGGCTGTGCAAGCAGCAGTGCAATGCCCATCGCCACAAAGGCAGTCACGCGGCCAACGGTTACATAGTGCGTCTCCGCTTCGTTTGGCTTCTGCGCCTTGTAGAGGTCCATCGTGAAGATCGTCGAGATCGAGTTCATCATCGATGCAAGCGACGACACGATAGCCGCAATCAGTGCTGCGAAGACGAGACCACGCAGCCCCGCCGGTGCAACCGACATCAACTGACCATAGGTATTGTCCGAAGTTTCGGTCAGGGCTCCGCTATCGAGCATGCCGTTCTGCGCCAGCACCACGGCGGCGATGCCGGGGATGACGACAATAAACGGCACCAGGATCTTCAGAAAGGCGGCGAAGGCGAGGCCTTTCTGCGCCTCCGGAAGGCTTTCCGCACCCAACGCGCGCTGGATGATATACTGGTTGAAGCCCCAGTAACTGAAGTGCAGCACCCATAGGCCGCCAAGGAGCGTCCAGATACCCGGAAGGTTGCTGTAGGCCGCGTGGTTCTCATCCAGGATCATCTCGAAGTGACCCGGCATTTCCTCATACAGCATACCTAGGCCCGCCATCGCACCATCGGCGCCGGGCAGCATGTCGAGTGCGATCCACGTGATGGCAAAGCCACCGATGATCAGCACGACAACCTGGATAATGTCGGTCAGGGCAACCGCCTTGAGGCCACCGTAGAGCGAGTAGAGCGCTGCAAAGCCCGCAAGCGCGGCCATCGATCCGAAGACGCCCCAACCTGTCAGAGCGCTGACAGCAAGGCCCCCAAGCCAAAGCACCGTGGTGAGATTCACAGCCGTGTAGAGGGCAACCCAGAACACGCTCATCAGCGTCTTCACGCCGCTGCCATACCGCTGTTCGAGGAACTGCGGCATGGTATAAATCTTGCGCTTGAGGAAGATCGGCAAGAAGTATTTTGCCACGATCAACAGGACCAGTGCGGCCTGCCATTCATAGGCGGCAATTGCTATGCCGACGGCAAAGCCCTGTCCCGACTGGCCGATAATCTGCTCTGCCGAAATGTTGGATGCGATCAGCGATGCGCCGATCGCCCACCACGGCAGCGCGCGGCCCGCAAGGAAGTAATCCTCGGTATTGCGATCATGGTCAGCAGGCTGACGCGAAACCGCGAGTGCGATCCCCAACAGCGCCAGCGCGTAGCCGACGATGATGACGATATCGATCGTCTCAAGTGCCATTGTTTTCTTCTCCCCAAATGCGGACTGCCTCTCCGGACAGCCTGCAGGACCCGAATATTACGCTCTCTCGACCTACTCTTAGAAAGAGCATTCCGTATTGTCGGGCAAGTCTTCGCGCCGAATATCGGAAATGCGGAAGGTGATCTCGCCTTCGCTTACAAAGGTGATTGTGTCCCCCAGATTGTCGACACACTGGCCGGTGATGACCATTTCGCGGAAGCCCTTGCCCTGCGCGTTCTCGAACTGGAGACGCACATCGACGTTGCTCATCGCAGCACCGCTATTCCCGGACCGGATGGCCATGCCCCCCGTCGGACGGGTAACCACCTCATAGGTGATGCGCCATGCACCGCCGCTGCTCTCTGCCTGGGTGATCGCCAGGCTGGAGCCGGCTGCCATAGTGATTTCACGCGAGTCTTCCTGCGCATCGCGGTCATAGCCGCGCGCACGCACGCCGCCCTCGCTGCCGACCAGATTGGGAAGCGCGCCTCCGCCAACGACATTGGCGGTTACACCATCGCCCAAACGGCCGGAGGAGAAGATGTCGCTTGAAGGGCCAACCATCAGTGCCGAACATTCTTCGCTCAGCTGACGCAGCGGAGCTGCTTGATCGAGCGAATTGCCGTAGCCGAAAGCGAAGAGCGCCCCGGATGACCCGTTAACAGGTGTACCGCCGCAATTGGCCGGCCAGCTGAAGGACAGACGCCCCGTCGCCGGAACTGCGCCCGTCAGGACATCGGCAATACCCGCGCCCTCGCTGCCAGGCAGCCAGCTTGCCACAAAGGCGTTGGAAGCATTGAGCTCCCGGTTCATCCACATCGGACGGCCCGACAGGAAGACAGCAACCGTCGGAATGCCCTGCTCCTGAAAGCCGCGGAGCAGCCCAAGCCCTTCTTCATTGCGGAACACCAGATCAGTCTGGTCACCGGCGAATTCGGCGTATGGTTCTTCGCCAAACACCACGATCGCAAGGTCCGGCCGATTGTCAAAGCTGCCGTCCGGCGAAAGCGTAGCAGTTCCACCATCGGCGGTTACAGCTTCCTCGATACCTTCCCAGATCGATGTCGCATTGGGGAATATCTCGTCGGCAATGCCTTCGTCGGCGCCCATTTCCCCTTCGAGACCACCCTGCCATTCGAGCGTCCAGCCGCCGGCAGCCTGGCCGATATCGTCTGCCGCCAGACCTGCCACCAGGACATTGGCCCCAGAAGCGAGCGGAAGAACCCCGTCATTCTTCAGGACAACCTGCGAGCGGGCCACCGCCTCACGTGCAAGCGCCCGGTGTTCATCGGAAGCGAGCAGATCGAACTGCCCTGCCAGGCCGCGCTCCGACGGGAGCAAGGGCTCTGGGGCAAGCAGGCCAGCACGGTACTTCACACGAAGGACTCGTGTCACGGCTTCGTCCACCCGTTCCATCGGGATGGTGCCGTCATTGACCTGTGCGATCAGCGTTTCGGTCAGTTCGCGCCAGTCGTCCGGCACCATGTAGATATCGAGACCGGCCATCAGCGATTGCGCGCAATCGGTAACGGTGCATCCGGCCACCTGCCCGTGACCGTTCCAGTCACCCACGACAAGGCCGTCAAAGCCCATTTCGCCGCGCAGCACTTCGGTCAGCAGTTCTTCGTTGCCGTGCATCTTGCGGCCATTGATCGAGTTAAAACTCGCCATAATCGCTTCGACGCCGGAATCGATAGCTGCCGGATATGGGACCGCGTGCACGGCCATCAGTTCATCGATATCACCGTTTACATCGCCCTGGTCGACGCCCTGTTCCGTGCCGCCATCGCCGAAGAAGTGCTTGGCGGTCGCAATGACGCGGCCTTCGCCTAGATAGCCATCGCTGCCCCGCTCGCCCTGCAACCCCTCGACCAGCGCTGCGCCCAGCTCGGCGACGAGTTCGGGATTTTCCGAATAGCTCTCGTATGTGCGGCCCCAGCGATCATCCTGCGCGACCGCAACTGTCGGCGAGAAGTTCCAGTCAATGCCGGTGACCTCAATCTCGATTGCCGTCGCGTGGCCGATCCTGCGGACAAGGTCTGCATCGCCCGCCGCGCCCAGCGCAATGTTGTGCGGAAAAATGGTGGCACCCACGACATTCGTGTGGCCGTGGACAGCATCGGTGCCCCACATCGTCGGGATGATCGGCTCGCCATCATCCAGCGGCTCGATAGAGGCTTCGTACATTTCGTCTGCGTAACGCAGCCATTCCGATGCCGGCGCAAACTCGTCACCATAGGGGCCGCCGTTTCCGCCGTTGAGGTAACTGCCGAAACGGTAGCGCTCCATGTCCTCTGGCGTGAATGAGTTGATTTGCGGCTGGATTAGCTGGCCAATCTTGCGTTCCAGCGACATGCGCGAGACTAGATCGGCGATGAACGCGTCCTCATCCTCGTAAGCCACCGTAGATTCGGCGATTGTCGCTTGCGAACCGAAGGACATTGCGTCGCACCCAATCAGGCTGACACTCAACACTGCCGCAGCAACTGTCGCACGAAATTTAGACCCCGACCGCATGATTTCCTCTCTCAATGCCGTTCTTTGAGAACGTTCTCAATTGGTGTTTTTACACCGGATGTCGGGCAATTCAAGCGCCTATTTGAGAAGTTTGCCCCACGGGCCTTGCCGAAAGCAGGATGATGGCCGCCAGTCCGGCCAGTCCGGCGAGAAGAAAGAACAGTCCGGAGAAGCCAAAGATCGGGACGAGCATGAGTGTCAGCACCGACATGATGGGCGAAGGAATGGTGTTGGTCAGATTGAATATGCCGAGATCGCGCCCGCGCGTTTTGGGTTGTGGCAGCACGCGAAGCGTCTGTGCCGAATGGAGCGACAGGAAAACATGCGATGCCAGCCCGAATGCGGCATAGCCGGCAAGCGCCAGAACCAGGTTGGGCGCAAGCGCCATCGCCAGCAATGCCAAAGCACTGATCGCCGCGGCAATACCAAGCGGCAGGATGGGGCGATCATTGCGGTCGGTCCATCGTCCAACGAGCAGACTGACCGGGGCAGTCATCAGCAACACCAGGAAGAACACCTGCGCGGCGTGGCTATCGGCAATGCGCGGATCAATACTGCGCAGCCAGAGATAGAGATATGCAAACAGTGCCGCCTCGGCGATCTGGACCAGCAAGCGCGCAGCCCACATGCGGACAACAATTCGCCGGGGCCGGGAGTGCTCCTCATCTCCGGCCTTTATCTCGTTGGGCTGCATCAATTGGGGAAACGCCGAAGGCTTGCCCCAGATCATGACCGGCAAAACACACAGGACCACGAGGACCGCCACCACGATCATGCGCATGTCCGCCTCGATCCATCCGGGAAGCGTGACGACTGCGCCCGACAGAGCCCCCATCGCCGGAGCGAATGCGAGCAGGCCGCCGAGCATACCTTTCTGGTGATCAGGCACGGTGTCACCCGCCCATGCCGCCAGCGGGCTGAGCATCATGTTGAGGGCGAGTTGCCAGAGGATTAGCAGGCCGAGCAGGAGCTCTAGCGTAGCTGCGGCGGTAAGGGCCACGAGCAGCGCGCTGCTCAGAAACAGCCCCGCCATGATCAGCGGTTTGCGGCCACGCAGGATGTCCGACAACCAGCCAAAGCCGATATTCGCAACGCTTGCAGCTATCGCGCCGGCAAACGCGAGATAGGCGAGCCACGCCACGCTTTCCGCACCTGCCATCGCCTCAATGCGGACAGGCAGGAGAATGGTGAGAAAAGGCACATAGGCGACTGCCCCGCCGGCAACCGCCAGCGCATAGAGAAGCAGGAAGCGTAGAGACTGCCGTTCGGCCTGTGCGTCTTCTACCCCGGTCTCAGGCATCAACCGCCGTCTTGAGGCTGGCAACGGATTCGCGCTCGATCAAAGCGCCTTCGATCACGATAGGCATTGCCGGCAGCTCCTCGCCCCGCTGCGCCATGATCAGCAGCTCGACTGCCCGACCAACGGTTTCCGCAATGGGCTGGTCAATCGCCGTCAGCGCGGGCTGCACAAAGCGAACTACGGGCGTGTTGTCGAAACTGATCAGCGAAAGATCGCCGGGCACTTTCAGGCCCAGCGCTTGCGCCACTGCGTTGGTCGCCATCGCCATCTGGTCATTGCTCGCGATAATGGCTGTCGGGCGCTCTTTGCGGGTGAGCATGATATGCGCCGCCTCTTCCCCGGATTCGAAAGAGAAGTCCCCGCGTTCGCAAAGGCCTTCCGTCAGCAGCCCGGACTCTTCCATCGTCCGTTTCCAGCCCGTCTTGCGGCGGTTACTGACAGCATATTTCTCCGGCCCGGCGATCATCCCGATCCGGCGATGCCCCTTGTCGATCAGGTACTGCGTCGCCATCGCCGCCATGCGGCTGTCAGCCATCGTCAGCGAAATGCTGCCGCCATTGGCGCGCGAACCGATCCGGGCGAAGGGAATCTTGTGCGCTTCGAGCAGGTCGGTGATCAAAGGGTTATCTGAGTGCGGGGGCGTCAGGAGCACCCCGTCCGGTTGCAAGGCTGCAATCGCACCCTTGAGCTCGCGCTGGATATTATCATCGTGCGTATCGACCAGCTCGAAAATCAGGCGGTATCCGTGTTCGGCGCATTTGAGCATCCCGCCCATCAGCATCTGGTCGACCCAGTCGTTACCTTCGCGTGCTTTCCACGCCTCGATTGTGCGTTCGCGGTCATTGAGAGCGAGAATAAGGTAAGACCGCGATCCGCTCATCCGTTGAGCAGCGATTGATGGCACGTACCCCAGCTTGTCGATCGAGGCCTGCACCCGCTCCTTCATCTCTGGGCGGACATTGGCTTCGTTATTGATCACACGGCTAACCGTTTGCAGGGAAACGCCTGCATCCGCAGCAACGTGCTTGATCGTAACTGATTGTCTTCTGCGTGCCATGTCAGCTGCCCCCCATGCAGCCACGTCCGGTTTCGGGGTCCGTATCACACTGCCAGACTCTAACCCAGTCAACTTCCATTTGCTTGGAGAAACCTTCGTTCGAGACGCCGCCAAGCGCGCGCCCTTCGGCAAGACCTCCGCCCACGGCAAGGTTCAGGATAAGGTGAAAGGGTCGATCAAACGGCGCGTTCGGATCATCGCTGGCGGTGGTGAACCAGTCCTCCGCCTCGGCAGTGGCAAATGGCTCGCCATCGAAAGTCCAGGTGAAGCGGCCTTCTTCCCACACAAGCCCATAGGTATGGAATTCGCCATCGAGCACGGCCGGGCGCTCCACTTCGGTACTGTAGAGCTCGTTGTCGGGCCATTCGCCACCGAAATGAAGAGTGCCCAGAATCGTGTTCTCACCGCCCTCTTCGCAATCGGCATCGCACTCGACACCCAGGTTCACCGCTTCGAGAATGTCAATCTCGCCAGCAGAGGCCCAGGTTCCGTAGGTATCGTCTTCGGGAAGCATCCAGAACGCGGGCCACGTACCTTGACCCTGCGGCAGGCGGGCCCGCATTTCAAAGCGACCATAGGTCCAGCCGAAATTCCCGGCAGTGGTGATCTTGCCCGATGTGAAGGGCTTGGTCGCCTGCGCATCTGGGTCATCCTGAAACGGAGCCATATGCGGCGGCCAGGCATTCCCGCTCCACTCTTCCTCACGCGCCGTCAGGACGAGAAGCCCGTTTTCAACGGCGATGTTTTCCGCGCGTGCGGTGTAACATTGACGCTCTTCATTACCGCCGCCCCAGCAATCTTCGATCCGGTTCCACGCCGCGGTATCGAGCGTGTCTCCGTCAAACTCATCCGACCACACAAGCCGCCAGCCATCACCCGCAGCAGCGTCCGCCTGCTCAGCCGCGCCATCGCCGCAGGCCGCCAAGAGCCAGCAGCTCGCGGCAATCCCGGCACCGGAAATCCAGTGATTCAATCGCATTGCATACCCATCCCGTAACCTGTCTACGCAAAGCCAAGCACCCTGCGCCACAGAAAAATGGGCCCCGGCGCGCAAAACACACCGGAGCCCATAAGGTCCCATCTTATCCGAAGGAGCTCCGACTTTAGAAGTCGAACCGGACAAGGAAGGTGAAACGACGATCGTTGCGATAAGCAGACCGGATGACCCGGTTGCCGTCAAAATCAACGACCGAACTCGTTTGCGTCACCTCATCAAGCAGGTTCACACCCTGCACACCGATCTTCAGGTTATCGGTGAGATCATAGAAGATCGATGCGTCGAGCTGACCCGTGGCTTCACCGTAAATCGGCGAGAACGGGAAGATCACGTCACGCGGGGTCTGCAGGAACTCCGAGCGCCAGTTGTAGGCGGCACGGGCCGAGAACCCATCGACTTCGTAGAACAGCGTTGCGTTGACCGTGTGCTCCGAAACACCGGGCTGCGGCAGATCACCGAACACGTCACCCGAAGACGAGAAATCTTGCGAGTCGATGTAGGTGTAGGTGAACTGGCCACCCAAGTGCTGCAGCGGACCGGGCAGGAATTCCCAGACGTCCTGATAGGCCAGTTCTACACCGCGAAGCGTGGCTTCGCCGAAGTTGAGCGGACCGTTGACTTCAACATCGACCGTCACGCCCGACGGGCTGGTGAACGGACGGACCGTCGGGCCAAAGCCGTCAAGGTTGCGGAAGTCCTTCTGGAACACAGCTGCTGTGATCGAGCCCACATCATCGAAATAGTATTCGAGGCTGAAGTCATAGTTGTCCGATTCAATCGGACGCAGCAGACGGTTGCCGGTGAAGATCGCAAACAGCGGTCCGTTGGCAAGCGCATCCGGTCCGGCGATTTCAAGCGCGCGGGTGTTGTCGAAGATCGAACCACCCGTGCGGAATGCCGCCAGATCCGGACGTCGGATGCCCTGCGAGAACGCGAAACGCGCAAGCAGTCCGCTACCGAAGTCCAGCTTCACGTTGAAGCTAGGCAGCCAGTTTTCGAAGACAATGTCATTACTGTCGTCGATCACTTCACCGGTGAACGCGGAAGCGAATTCATCCTGGCGCGCAGTGCTCAGCGAACAATACCCCGGCGCCTGCTGCCCTGGCTGGACATTGGCGCAGGCAGCGCGAATTTCGTCGCCCGTCACTACACCGTTCATGTCGGAATCGAAGAAGTTGCCGAACGGGAAGTTGATTTCCCCTTCGCTCTCCACAGTCGTTTCGACATAACGGAGGCCGATGTTACCCGACAGCTCCCAGCCATTCGCAAAGTAGGTGCCGAAATCGAGGCGACCATAGAAGGCCTTCGTTTCTTCACTCACGTCAGAGATTTCACCGGGCAGGAAGACCGTACCGTCTACCAGACCACCGCGCGCGCTGATCGGGAACCAGGCGTTTGGCGTCAGGGTGAATGCAGTGATTTCGTTCGCCTGGCGGGTAATGTCACCGCTCAGGTAATCGGCAACGGTGTTGTCGCCGCCGAAGAAGAAGGCAGAACCGTCACCCAGCGGGGTCGGCGCATTGCCGCGCTGGAAGCTGTCTCCGAACGGGTTACGGACGTTGGCCGACTCAGGGAAGTCGAACACATAGGCGCCGCCACAGCCGAAGGCCTGGAAGTCGCCGCAGTTCCAGTTACCGCCGCGGCCCGTCCACGGAGCACCAAGGTTGCCCCAGTTGGAGAAGTTGGCGCTGCGCGAAACGCGGTTACGCTCTGCCCAGCGTGCACCGAAGCGCGCCGTGCGGAAGAAGCCGTCGTCCGACAGGTCATACTCAAGGTCACCGCGCAGGCTGTAGAGATCGCCTTCGTTGTCGACCTGATTGTCGAGCAGGAACCAGTAGAAAGTGCGTGCCGGATCGTTGAAGTATGCTGCGTTTGAAGCACCCGTGCCCGGCTCAAGGAACTGAACCTGCGGCGTCTCGCCGGTATTGTCGATGGCAATATCGGTGTAGGTCTGCATCGCCGAGATAAAGCCGTCTTCGGTACGACCCGAAGAAATATACTGGCCTTCAAAGTTGGCGCGGAAACGATCTGTAAGCTCGAAGTCGACATCGATCGAGAAGTCTTCAGTGAAGGCTTCGTCTTCACGCTGGAAACGCAGAAGCTCGGTCGGGATGCCGCCGGCAGCATTGCCGTTAAACGGCTGCAGCTGCGTCAAGACACCGGTCTGGAACACGCCGTTCTGGTCGAACGTCCAGGTGGAACCGTCGGCTTGCACCGGGAACAGGCCATCATCGTTGACGAGGCCAAGAACCGCGAATTCGTTAATCGTCGCTTCGGTTTCCGCACGCAGGTATTCCATCGTGACGAGGAAGCCGCCGTCGAGGCTTTCGAACTGGCCGACAGCCGAGAAAGCGCGACGATCACGGGTCAGGCCGGTGGTACGGACGCCTGCACCCTTCGGCGCGATGACTGTACCGGCAGGCGGGAAGTTGGTTGCGTCGAAGTTCGGATCACCGAAATAGCCGCCAGAGCCAACGTTCACGACACGCAGACAGCCACTATCCAGCGTGTCAGCACGATAGCAAGGGTCCGTCAGCTGCGAAGCGTCGGTCCGCGTCACCAGCTCCTGCTGCGAATAGCCGAGCTGGAGGCCGAAGGTGCCGATACCCGAATCAAAGGTATTCGAAACGAGGCCAGAGAAACCGGGCGACCACTCTTCAGCCATGTCACCGTAGTTCACTTCCAGGGTGCCGGCGATGTTGAAGCCGGGGTTGTCGAGCGGCTTGCGCGTGACGAGGTTGACGAGACCGGAGATGTTACCCTCGATCATGTCAGCCGATACGTTCTTGTAGATCTCGACGCGACCGAGGAGCTCAGGCGAAACGTCGTTGAAGTTCAGCGTACGACCACCGTTGGCTGAGAACACGTCACGGCCGTTCAGGTTGGCCAGCACGTAGGGCAGACCACGAATGATGACATTCGAGCCTTCGACCGAGAAACGGTCAGGGTCATCACGCTGTTCGAAGCGACTGATGTTCACGCCCGGAACACGCTGCAGCGCTTCGGCAACCGAACGGTCTGCCAGCGCGCCGATATCTTCGGCGGTAATCACGTCGACGACGGTGTCGGCGTTTTCCTTGAAGTCCTGCGAGCTTTCGAGCGAAGCACGAATGCCGCTTACGATGATAACGTTGTCGTCAGAAACTTCTTCCTGCTCTTCCGTGTCCGCATCCTGCGCGAAAGCAGCATGCGGAACGGCCGCGCACAGCGCGATGCTGGACACGGTAGCGAGCGAGCGAACCCGGCTTGCGGGCGTAATCATGGATTTGCGCACTGTATTCTCCCCTACGATGCGAGCCGTTACGCGACCTCATCATCGGCACCAAAGTGATCCTCACACGAGGAATCAGTCTGTGACATACCAAGAATGTGAGCGTTCACAACCCTAAAAAATGAACGTTCACATTTTCGCTGGTGCTAGTGTCACATTTTTGCAATTGTCCGTTTGACAGACCAAGGACCATCATTTGATTAATGGACCCGGGCGTTTAGAACTGCACTACGGAATTTAGAGCACCCCGCCCGCCGGAGAGGGCACGACATGGCTATCGAGAAAATTGTAATCGTGGGCGGCGGCACCGCAGGCTGGATGGCAGCCGCTGCGCTGTCACGGCTGCGCAAGGGGCGTGAGTTATCCATCACGTTGGTCGAATCGGAAGCCATCGGCACCGTGGGGGTCGGAGAAGCAACAATTCCACCCTTTGTGGATTTTCAACGCCTGCTGGAAATTGACGAGGCAGAAATGCTCGCTGCAGTCCAGGGCTCCTTCAAGCTTGGCATCCAGTTTGTGAATTGGGGCAAGCTGGGCGATAGCTATATCCACCCGTTCGGCAATTACGGCTACGAAATCGGCGGTCTCAGCTTTCACCACATCTGGCATCACCAGCAGACCAAGGGTGACAATCGTCCTATAGCCGTTTTCAACGCAGAAACGATGGCAGCATTCTTCGGCAAATTCGCCAAGACTGACGACCTGCGCCGCGACGATTTGCCACCGATCAACTACGCCTATCACATCAACGCCACCGCCTATGCCGGTTTCCTGCGCAAGTATGCGGAGAAGCGCGGCGTTGTCCGCCAGGAGGGCCGGATCGACGATGTGCAGCTCGATCCGGAAAGCGGTTTCGTCAATTCAATCAAGCTCGAAAGCGGGCAGGTTATCGAAGGCGATCTGTTCATCGATTGCTCGGGTTTCCGCGGCCTGTTGATCGAACAGGCGCTCGAAACCGGATACGAGGATTGGACCCACTGGCTGCCGTGCAATCGCGCGGTGGCGCTTCCCTGCAACCGCGATGATGGCAGCCCTGCCCCGCCCTTCACCAGAGCCACCGCACATGCCGCAGGGTGGCAGTGGCAGGTTCCGCTACAAAACCGTAACGGTAACGGCCATGTCTATTGCGACAGCTTTATGGAAGCAGACGAAGCGACCGATATCCTGATCAAGAACATCGCCGGAAAGCCGACCGCAGACCCTAACCACCTGCGTTTTGTGACAGGGCGCCGCAAAAAGTTCTGGAACAAGAATGTCGTCGCGCTGGGTCTTGCTGCGGGCTTTATGGAACCGCTGGAATCAACCTCCATCCATCTCATCAATACCGGCATCAACAAGCTGGTGGCACTGCTTTCACTCGACGGCATCAACGAAGCGCAGCAGGCGAGTTTCAATCGCCTGACCACAAAAGAATACGAGAAGATCCGCGACTTCCTGATCCTCCATTACAACGCCACCACGCGCGACGATTCTGAGTTCTGGAATTACTGCCGCACAATGAGCGTTCCCGACAGCCTGACCGAGAAGATAGAGCTGTTCAAAATGAACGGGCAGATTTTCCGTGAGGATGACGAGCTCTTTACCGAAACAAGCTGGGCTGCTGTGATGATGGGGCAGGGCATCTCCATGCAGGGGCACAATGCCATGGCGGAAACGCTCGACCCTGTGGAGACGAAGAAGGAGCTCGACGAGATCGAAAAGTCGATCCGTTTCCTCGTACAGCACATGCCCGGCCACAGCGAGTATCTGGCGAAATACTGTCCGGCACCGTCAGCGTAATTCCAGTCTTGCGACCAGCGTGGAAATTCTCGCCACGATTGTCATAGGCGAGTCAAAATTGCACTGCACGAGGGCACTCACAAACCAGACTTGTGAGTGCAATGAACCGCGTAAGCATTTTCACGACCGATCCGTCCGCCGCGCTGTTCGAACCATTCGAGCACGATGACACCCGGTTTGCTTTCGCTGAGCTGACTTCGCGGGGCCCGGTGCGCCTTGTTGAAGGCGACGCATGGGCATTTGTCGATTGGGTCATGGATGACCTTGCCGGGCTGGAAATGGTCCGTCGCCTCCGCGCAGACGAGCGGATGCGCGATGCCCACATCACTATGGTTCTGGAAGAAGACGATCCGGAAGACCGCCGCCGCGCGCTGAAGGCGGGTGCAGACGATTACGCCGTGGCACCGCTTGACCGCCAGGCCATGCTCGACCGCGTTCTGGCACTGCATTCCGGCACAAGT
Source organism: Aurantiacibacter sp. D1-12 (assembly GCF_028858515.1). GTDB lineage: Bacteria > Pseudomonadota > Alphaproteobacteria > Sphingomonadales > Sphingomonadaceae > Alteraurantiacibacter. Next base: position 135,346 of record NZ_JAPJZJ010000003.1, on the reverse strand, counting down.
CGGACCGTCAGTGACCGGCAGATCGAGCATGGTGACCTGACCATTCTGGTGAGCGCCGAGCAGGCTCGCTGGAACGGGACCCGCATTCCGCTGCGTCCCAATGAATTTCGCGTCCTGCGCTTTCTGGCCGAGAATCCGGACACGATCATGTCGCGGCAGGACCTGATCGATGCCTTGGGCAAGGATGGCGATCCCGATTACCTTCGGACCGTAGATGTCTGGATCAAGCGCCTGCGGTTTGGCCTGCGCGAAGTCGGCGCCGCGCATCTGCTGCGCACTGTCCACGGCAAGGGCTACATCTTCGACCGGCCCTGACACGGCCAAACTGTAAATCCATTCCACACAAAAAAGCGGCCTCTCACCATCTGGCGAGAGGCCGCAGGTTTTGCAGCTTTTGAACAGTTAGAACGTGATAGAGAGCGAAGCGCTTAAAGAGGTACCCACGTCGTAAGTATTGATCTCGAAGCGATCGACACCGTTGGTCTGGAACTCCTCGTTCCCGCGCCCGAAGATGTTGCGCGCCTCCAGCTTCAGCTCGGCCTCGCTGCCGAACAGATCCAGGCCCTGCCGATAGACGAAATCGACGGTAAGCCCCGGGTCTTCCACGATGTCGGGCAAGCCCGCGGTTCCGCGACTGGTCACGCGTTCGCTGGCGTAGTTCACCAGCAAGGTGAACTGCTGCAGCTGATCGATATCCTGCAGGCTGAGCTGCACGTTAGCGAGATGATCGGACTGGCCAGTCAGCGGAACGCCATCCACGAACAGGTTGCTCGCCGCCGTATCACCTCCGGGGAACAGCTGCGTCGTATCACCTGGCTCCACCGAAATTTCCGACTGCGTCCAGGTGTAGTTGGCAAAAATGCCAAGCTCCTTGCTTTCGAGAATGCCGCCGAAGTCCATCAGATCGATGGTGTAGGCAAGGTCGGCCTCGACGCCGTAAAGCGTTGCGGAAGGCGCATTGGCAAAGCTGGTCAGCTGGGCATTGTCGGAGAAGCTCGAAAACGCCTCGATCGGGTTTTCGATGTCCTTGTAGAAGCCCGCTACGGAGAAGCGGTCCGTGCCGTTAATGTAGTATTCGGCGCGCACTTCATAGTTGGTCAGTTCGCTATCGATGAGCAGCGGGTTGCCGTTGAACTGGCGGTTGGTTTCCGGATCGTAATAGGTCTGGAAGATCAGTTCGCGGAACTGCGGCCGGGCAATGGTGCGGCTGGCATTGGCGCGCAGCTGCAAGTCCTCCACCGGCTCCCACGTAATGGTCGCGGCCGGTAGCCAGTAGCTGTTTTCAAGCAGGGTCGAAGCGCTCGAACCACCCGCAATATCAAAAACCTGCACCGGATTGACCGTCTGCGTCGCGTCTTCATAGCGTACACCGGCATCGATGCTGAGACCGAGCACCGGTTCCCAGTTGATCTTGCCGTAACCGGCCTGCACTTCCAACCCGGCTGCGAAAGCCGGATCGGACTGGGTCGATTCAATCAGGCCGATATCGTAGAATTCGATGATCGCATCGCCGAGCAAAAGATCGGGACGCAGCGCGCCGACACCGTCGGGGAAGCTGGTGGGCGCATTGAACAGGAATTCGCGGCGCTCTGACAGCCGCTCGGTGTCTGTATAGGCATAGCCGGCGGTGAGCACGAAGCTGTCGAACACCGGATAGCTGACATCCACACCACCCGACCAGAGCTCTTCCTGCAAGTCCGAGAACACCACTGCAGCGTCACCTGTCTGCCGATCGAGCACGTTGATAAACCTGTCGCCGAACTCGCCTGCCGAGTTATCGCGGACATAGGTAAAGGTATATTCGTACGGCGCTTCACGATCAGTACGGGCGTAGCCTCCGCGCAGGTCCACGCTCAGATCGCCGAACTCCAGCTCTGCCACCAGCTGGCTGTCGATCAGTTGGCGCTCGTACCACGCGGTCTGCTGCTGCTGGATGCTATCGTCATCCTGAAAATCCTCGCCCTGCGAAAGGCGCGCCTGCTTCAGCGTGTCGCGGATGAAAAGGTTGGTGAAGCGGAAGCGGTGATCGCCTACCTCGAGCCCGATACCCAGCATGGCATTGGCCAGAATGCGGTTGTCGGTCACCACGTCGTTGAAATCGCTGTCGAGCGAGAAATCGGCGAGGATCGACTGCGACGTAATGTCGCGCGTGCGCCACTTGTTGCTGATCGATCCGGTAAACACGATGCCCAGCTGGCCATCGGCAAACACATCGACAGAAGTGCCCGCCGAAAGACTGGCAGACCAATTGGCAGGAACGTCGCCCAACCGCTGCAACAGGATCAAATTGGGATCGCCCAACTGCTGCGCAATATCGGCTTGCGTGACAGGCGCATCGTTGAAATTCTGGCTGGCATCGAGCGGAATATCGCTCATCCGCAGGCCGCTGTTGAAATAGGTCTGCAGCGCAGGCGGCGCATCGCGCGTGCCGTCATCAAAGCCGAACCAGTCAAAATCCGATCCGTAATAGGAAAGGCCGTTGTGGAACGTTGTTTCGGTATCGCCGCTGATCCCGCCGCCAATGGTCAGGAAGCTCTCATCAGGCACGGCGCGCGTGGTGAGGTTGATCACACCGCCGCCGAATTCACCCGGGAAGTTGGCCGAATAGGTCTTCTGGACAAGGCTTGATGCCACAACGCTGGTCGGGAAAATGTCCAGCGGAACAACACGACTGAGCGGTTGCGGCGAAGGCAGCGGCAAGCCGTTGAGCAGCGCCAGCGAATAGCGGTCACCCAGTCCGCGGACAAAGACAAAGCCCTGCCCCTGTACCGAAAGGCCGGTCACCCGGCCAAGCGCACCGGCGATATCGCCCTCACCCGTCCGCGCGATTTCCTCGGTTGAGAGAACGCTGACAACCTGGCTCGATCCGCGGGTCGGATCGCGATTGATGCGACCGGTTACAATGATCGCACCGCCAGGGATCGAAATGTCGGGGTCCTGGAATTCTTCCTCTTCGGGATCCTGCGTGCCGTCTTGCGACTGGTCATCATCGGCAGGAGGGACCTGCTCGTCTTGTGCGAGAGCCACGCCTGGTAGGCTAAGCGCGGTCGAGAGAAGGAGCAGTGCCGCCAGCTTGTTGCCAGAGGTGTTCATCAGGACAATCCCTTGCGTTCTATCCGTGGGGCAAGGCGGCACAGGTTTGTGCGCATTGCGATGTCGATGAGGGGGAGCTGTGCCAACCCCACAGCCGGGCACAACTCCCCCTCATCATGATCAGTTAAAGACCGGGATGGCCGTGCAGCTGCCGGTGTTGCCGCCGAAAGCGATGGCCGCGGAATCGCAGGTCCAGCCCTGGGTCCAATCATCGGAAGATGTCACCGCACCGATAAAGGTCGTCGTCTCAAAGAAACTGCCAAGCGTCGCCGCGTCGAACACGGTCATGAAGCTGTCTTCGTTGGTGCCATTCAGGTACCCGTTGACGAGGCTGTTGGTGTAGCTCTTGTTGTTGCCTGCACCTGCATCAAAGATACCCTCTGCCTGCGCCGCGGTTACGCCGCCGCTGCCATCACGGAAGTTTGTTCCGCATTGCAGGGCGACCGACTCGAAGCGCGGCGGGCCGACATCGTCGAGGCCGGCATTCGCTGCGCGGATTGTTTCAGAAAGGTCGAGGCGGATACACGGCGTGCCCGCTGCCGAGGCGTCCCAGATCAACGTGTTGTAGAGACCATAGTCGGTGCCGCCACGAATACGGACAACCTGGTCATCATCCTTGCGTTGGATAAAAGTGGCGTTCGCGATGGTCGTGTTCTGGCGCGGAGTCTGGTCTTCCAGGCCGTTGTTCGAATCGGCCTCGATAATCGTGTCACCGATCCCGGCACGCTGGGCAGCGATAACGAACTGCATGTTCGCCTTCACGCCGGTGTCGGTATCGATCGAATCGTCTTCGGCACCTGCGACAATGAGGTGCTTGATGTTCACGAAGCCACCGAAGAATTCGACGCCGTCGTCAGACGAGTTGACCGACTGAATGTGCGACAGCGTGGTGCCGGTGCCGGTGCCTCCGGTCGTCAGCGATTGCAGTTCGTTGTCGCCTGAAAGGACCGAACCGGAGAAGCGGATCTGGACATAGCTCATCGAGCCCGAGGAATCGTCATTGGTGGCACCGCCGAAGAAGTTCGGATCGGCTGCGCCTTCGACCTGACGCTCGCAGGCAACGGTGCCCGGCGTTGCACCCGGCTGCACGCAATCGGTCACCGGAGCACGGCCCGAAAGGACAACCCCGCCCCACTGGCCCGAAGAGTTGTCATCATTGATACCAAGCACGTTATCGCGGCTGGTGAAGATGATCGGGCGGTCCACGGTGCCGTTTGCGTCAATCGAATTGCCGCGCGTGACATTCAGGAACGAAGAGCCCGAAGCGAAAATGATAACGCCAGGCTCGATGGTCAGCTCGACATTTGTGTCGCTGAAACCATCCGACGCGTCAGGTGCCGGACCTCCGTCTGTACCGACACTCACCTGTCCGGGCAGACGATACAGCAGGCCGGGGATCTGGCGCAGCGTGGTCGAAGTGTTGAAACGGGTCGGCGTCGCACAGACGCGCCATTCACCCTCTGGGCCCGTAATAGTGCCCTCATCGGTAAGGCCCTGCGGATCGGCGATGGTCGGGCAACCGTTTGCCGGCGTCACCGAAGCTGACGACGTGGGCGTTGGTGTCGGGCTGGGTGTCGGGTTGTTGATAATCACATTGCCGCCCGTTCCGGGCGAAGCGATCTGGTCAGGGCCGCACGCGGCAAGCGCGAGGATGGAACTGCCAAGAATGAGTGAACGGGAAAGATTGGTCACGGCGATAGGCCCCTTAAAGTCCAGAAACTGAAGTTCAGACGTTGCGTCGGGGCACGATCTACGCCGCGTTAGTGACACTTTGTTTGCGACTATGTGACGGTTGCAGGAATCGCAGCAAGTGTCGCTCATTCTATTGTATTATAAGTATTTTATTTATGCACAGCACATCGCGAGGTCTGCGCGCGGACTCCTTTGTTACGGATTTGTGACAATATGACAGTTTTGTTGCAGTCAGGTGCTCAGGCGCGCATAATCCACGGCATCAGGAAGGGAGAACAACCATGTTTGCAACGTTGATCGCCGCGCCGATGCTGTTGGCCCAGTCAGCCACTGCACAGATGGTCGAGCAGAATTATGAAACCCGCGAAGTTGCTTTCGAAGAGCTTCTGGAAGGCGATGCCCGTGCTGCCATCGCGCAGCTCGAAGCGGAACTGGAGGCCAATCCGGGCGACCCTGCGGTGCTGATCAACCTTGGCAGCGCCCATGCCCAGCTTGGAGAGTTCGAGCGGGCACAGGCCTATTACCGGCAAGCGCGTGATTGCGAGGAAGGTTACGAGCTTGAACTTGCCAATGGCCGCTGGCTACATTCGCGCGACGCCGCCACTCTCGCGCTCGCCACCGTCGAGTTCGAGGCACTAGCAGCACGCTGAGCATAATGGCACAACAGATATAGCCCGTGGCAAACGGGCCAGGTCAGTAAAGAAACAGGGCCCGGTGACTGCACAGTCACCGGGCCCTGTTTGTTTCGGGGGTGCTTCAGGCGGGTAATCAAGTCACGAAATCGCCCCTAGGCATCTCCGCAAGCAGTGTATGACGCAAATTGTGCAATACTGTCACGTCTGTGTCATTTGTTGTAAGCAATGGCGCTGCAGACCGGAGGGATTGATGATTCTGCGCATGGCCAGCTTATTGGCCGCAACCTTGCTGACCATGTTTGCTGTACCCGCAGCACATGCACAGGTGCTGGAAATCGGCACGGACGGCAGCGCGCGCTGGGTTGGAACGGGCGCTCCTGCAAATGCTGTGGGGCCTGCCCAACCTTTGAGCGAAGTGCCGCTGGATGTCGCCGCGGGCGTGCCGGAAAGTATTGTCGCAAACACGCAATTGCACGCGTCAGGAGTTCCAGCTGTTTACGCGGCGACGATTGCCGAATTGGCAGCACGGTATGACTTGAGTCCGGCCCTGCTGGAGGCGGTTATCTGGCAGGAAAGCCGTTGGCGCGAAAATGCCGTATCCTCTGCCGGTGCACGCGGCCTCGCACAGCTGATGCCGGGGACGGCGCGGTATCTGGGTGTCGACCCCGATGATCCTTTCGCCAATCTGGAAGGCGGCGCGCGGTACCTGCGCGAGCAGCTGGACCGTTTCGATGGCGATCTGGAGCTTGCGCTTGCTGCCTACAATGCTGGCCCGGCGCGCGTCATTCGTTCAGGCGGCATTCCGCCCATTCGTGAAACACAAAACTATGTGGCGTCGATCATGCGACGTCTTGCCGATCATTCCCGGAGTTCTGAATAACCATGCAAATCTTCGCCCGCCTCGCCGCATTTCTGACCGTGCTGACGCTTCCGGCCTCGGCTTACGCGCAAGACCCTGCAGGCTCTGACCCTATCAACAATGCGGCGCGCTGGATGCAGGATACGCTGCTCGGCACGCTGGCCACGACGGTAGCGGTCATGGCTGTAGCAGCCGTTGGCTTCATGATGCTGACGGGGCGCGTCAACTGGCGCTTTGGCGCAACGGTAATTGTCGGTGTCTTCATCATCTTCGGCGCGGCATCGATTGTCGCCGGCATCCAGACGGCTGCCGGGTAAGGCGACACAGCGATGCAGCTCACCCGTTACCCTGTCCATCGCGCGCTCACCCGCCCGCAGATGTTTGCGGGGGTGACGCTCAACTACTTCGTGATCAATCTGATCGTGACAGCAGAGGCATTTCTGATTCTGAAGAGCCTCTGGATCATTCCTGTCCCGATCGTGATGCATCTGATCGGCTATTTCGCTTGTCTGCGAGAGCCACGGTTTTTTGACCTCTGGATCACCAAGGTCAGCAAATGCCCGCGCGTAAAGAACTACAAGCGCTGGGGCTGCAATTCATACGCCGCGTAGTGTTACGCGGACGGGAGCGAGTGCGATGACAAAATGGCTGGGAGCCGCAGCATGGAGCGCCAAGGAAGCGCATGCCGGCGATCGCCTGCCGTATGCGCAGCTTGTCGACGATGGCGTCATGCTGCTGCGCGACGGTTCTTTGATGGCTGCGCTGCAAGTGCCGGGCCTGCTATTCGAGACAGAGGATACCGACGCGCTGAACAGTCATGCGGCCACACGAGAGGTGATGCTGCGCAGCAATCTCGATGCGCGCTTCGTACTTTACCACCACATCATCCGCCGCCGTGTGAGTGTGGAGCTGGATGGCGAATTCAGCGATCCGCTGTCCGCACATATTGACCGGCGCTGGCGGCAGAAGTTGTCGTCGGGTTCGCTGTTCGTGAATGATCAATTCATTACGCTGGTACGCCGTCCGGCGCGCGGCAAGGCCGGCCTTGTCGAGCGGGTGAGCAAGGTGTTCAGCCGCACGCCGAAAGAGCCTGAGGAAATCGATCCCAAAGACCTGCGTTCACTGCGCGGAGCCTTGCAGGCACTCGCTGCCAGCCTTGGCGAATACGGCGCGCAGCCGCTGGGCGATTACACCGGCGCTTCGGGCAAGGTGAATAACGAGCTGCTCGAACTGCTCTCGGCGCTCTACAACGGCGAGATGCGCCCGATGCGCCGCCCCGATGCCGAGACCGACATCGGCGACCTGCTGCCCTATCGCCGCGCCAGCTTCGGCCTCGATGCAATGGAACTGCGCGGTGCGGGCGGATCGGACTTTGCCTCGATCCTAAGCCTGAAAGACTATCCTGACGCGACCAGCCCCGGCCTGCTCGATGCGATGCTGCGACTGCCATACGAGATGGTCGTGACCGAGACCTTCGCGCCACAGGAACGCCAGACCGCACGCGAACGCATCGACCTCGCCATCCGTCGCCTCCGCAGCGCTGACGAGGACGCACAGGCAGAGCGCAATGACATGATGGCCGCGCGCGACGAGCTCGGCTCGGGCAGCGTGGCATTCGGCGATCACCACCTCTCCGTGCTGGTACGCGAGAGCAATCTTGCCCGCCTTGACGATGCCACCGCTTCGGTCGCCGCCAGCCTTGCCGATACTGGCGCGGTTGCGGTGCGCGAAGACACCAATATGGAGCCGTGCTTCTGGGGCCAGTTTCCCGGCAACGAGAGCTATCTCGTGCGCCGCGCGATGATCTCCACCGCCAATATGGCGAGCTTCGGCAGCTTCCACGGCTTTGCCCTGGGGCAGGCGGAGAACAACCACTGGGGCCAGGCGGTCACGCTGTTGCAGACGACCAGCTCCACGCCGTTCTTCTTCAACTTCCACAATGGCGATCTGGGCAACTTCTCGGTCATCGGCCCTTCCGGTTCGGGCAAGACCGTGGTGATGAATTTCCTCGCCGCGCAGGCACAGAAATTCGAACCACGCACTGTGCTGTTCGACAAGGATCGCGGCGCCGAGCTGTTCATTCGCGGCATCGGCGGGAATTACGACCGTATCAGCTCGGGCCAGCCGACGGGTTTCAACCCGCTCGCCCTACCCGATACGCCGGTCAATCGCGGCTTCCTGCGCGACTGGCTGGGCGTGCTGCTGCAAGCCGAAGGGCCGGAGGAAAGCGCGACCATCGCAGCCGCAGTTGACGCCGCCTATGCCAATGACAGCTCGCTGCGTCGTCTGCGCCATTTCAAGGAACTGGTCTCGGGCAGCCGCCGTCCGCAGCCGGGCGATCTGGCGGATCGTCTTTCGGCATGGATCGAGGATGGCGAGCATGGCTGGCTGTTCGACAACGCTAGCGACAATCTCGACCTCGAAACCCGCGTCATGGGCTTTGACATGACCGCGCTCTTGGAAAACCCCAAGCTGCGCACGCCGACGATGATGTACCTGTTCCACCGCATCGACGAGCGGCTCGATGGCCAGCCGACCATGATCCTGATTGATGAGGGTTGGAAAGCGCTGGATGACGAGGTTTTCGCCGCGCGTATCCGCGACTGGTTGAAGACCCTGCGTAAACGCAATGCGCTGGTCGGCTTCGCAACCCAAAGCGCGCGCGATGCTCTCGACAGCAGGATTTCGACCGCGCTCGTCGAGCAGACCGCAACCATGCTGTTCATGCCCAACGCCAAGGCGCGATACGAGGACTATTGCGACGGCTTCGGCCTGACCGAGCACGAACTGGCGTTAATCAAGACGCTGCCTGCGCACAGCCGCTGCTTCCTTGTTCGTCAGCCCGATGCCAGCGTTGTCGTGCGGCTCGACCTGTCGGGTGCGCCCGAGGTTCTGACGATCCTTTCGGGCCGCGAAAGCAGCGTGCGTCGGCTCGACCAGCTGCGCGGCGCGGTGGGTGATGCTCCGTCCAAATGGTATCCTGAACTCACCAACACGCCTTGGCCCGGTCCTGATAGCCCGGACAAGCGGGAGGCTGCCGAGTGAGCGGAACGCTGGGCAATGTGACGGCCACGTGCCAACGCCAGATGGAAGAGGTCGGCGCAGGTATCGGCGCGTCGCTGCGCGGTGTCGATTGCGCAGCCAATGCGATGGCGAAGGCCGCGTTCAATAACCTATTTGCCGAGGGTGGTTTTCTTGGCCCCACATTCACCATTGTCCTGACAATATTCGTGGCCCTGCTGGGTTACGCGCTAATCACCGGCCGCACGCGCATTGGCCTCGCTTCGCTTACGCCGAAGATGGTGACGCTGGTACTGGTGGTAACCTTCGCGACCAGCTGGTTCCTGTTCAACTGGATCTTCTGGAATCTCTTCGCTCTCGGCCCTGATTGGCTCGCATCGAGGCTGATGGGCAACGAGGGCTCGGCGACGATCGTCTTCGCCGACAAGTTGGACGCCGTGATGCTCGCGCTGATGGAGGCATCGGGCGGCGATGCGATGGACGCCAACACAAGCGTCTTCTCACCGCCGGGCCTGCTCTGGTCAGGCGGGACGATGCTGCTGCTTGGTACTGTGGGCGTGTTGGCGACAACCAAGATCGCGCTCGCGATCCTGATGGGGCTTGGCCCGATCTTCATTCTCTGCGCGCTGTTTGACGCAACGCGCGGCCTCTTCACCGGCTGGCTCAAAGCCGTGGTGCTGATGGCTCTCGCGCCGTTGTTCGCCGTGCTCGGTGGATCACTGATGCTGGAGCTGGCGGTGCCGGTCCTCTCCAGCCTGGCGAGCACTCCCGGTGAAATCGACGTGCGACCGGCGATGGCCTTTTTCATGATCGGCGCGGTGCATCTGGCGCTGATGTTTATGGTGCTGAAAGTACTCTCCACGATGGTTTCGGGCTGGAGGGTATTCGGCTTGGTGAACACGGATCGCGGCCATGACCGCGCTCCCGCCGCACCCGCACCGGCTCCCTACGCAGTCAATCCCGCCCTCACCAGCAGTCGCGCCGCCGAGCGTGCTGCAGAGAACGCCGCACCATCACGCCGCGCCGTCCGTGTCGCCGCGACGACACCGCTGGCCGCAAACGATGCAGGATCGAACAGCACCTTGCGCGAAACACGGATTATTTCAGGCAGCAGCAATGCGCCATCCGATAGCCCTTCCGGCTCTACGCCTTCGCGGGTGCGCGGCATTGGCAGCCGTTTCAAATCCGCGCCCAAACGCTCCACGGAGACCAAGTGATGTTCCGCCCCCTCTTCAGCCTCTGCATCGCAGCGACCTTGCTGGCCTTGCTGAGCCCTGCCTCCGCCCAGGCGCAGGACCCGCGCCTTGTCGAGCGGATGTATGACCCGACGCAGGTCGTGCGGATCGAAGGGCGGACCAATGTGCAGACCACCATCCGCTTTGGCGAAGGCGAGATGATCGAAAATGTCGCGGTCGGCAACTCCGCCACCTGGCAGATTACCCCCAGCCGCAGCGCCAACCTGCTGTTTGTGAAGCCGCTATCACCCCGCGCTGCGACCAATATGACGGTGGTGACCAACCGCCACACCTATCTGTTCGATCTGGTGGCGAACCCGGGCAACCGCTCGCCGCTCTACATTCTGACCTTCACCTATCCGGAGGAGCTCGATCCGCTGGATGAGGAAGGCATGGCCGCGCTGCCTCCGGCCAATGCGTTGGAGCTGGCGGCCGCGAACGATGATCTGGCCGTGCTCGATCCGGCGGACCTCAACTTCACCTGGTCTCGCACCGGATCGGCAAGCCTCTTCCCCAGCGAAGTCTATGACAACGGCACTTCCACTTTCCTCAGCTGGCCTGCGGGGCGTGCACTGCCTGCCGTGCTGCTGATGGACCGCAACGGCGATGAAGGCCCTGTCAACTACGCCGTGCGCGGCGATGTCATCGTGCTCGACATGGTGCCTGCAGAAATCATCCTGCGTTCGGGCGACGATGAGGCGCGGCTTATCAATCAGGGCGAAGCGGGCGGCTATCTGGCTGACGGCACCGCGCGTTCCAGCGGCGAACGGGAATAAGGGAGCCGATGCGATGAAACTGGCAACACAAACTGCCGGCGCCGATACCGATCCGCGCGAAACGACCGACACCGAAGTGATCGATCTCGCCAGCCGGACAAGCTATCCGGTCGTTGCCAACCGCAACCCGCGTTCTGACGCGCTTGGTCTCGCAGCGGGCATTGGCTTTGTCGCGCTGCTGGGCGCGGCTACGCTCTGGGCGCTCAATTCAACCCGTCTGGAAGACGAAGCTGCCGAGGGTCAGGTGCTCGCCAATGATCCCGCGCAGCAGCCGGTACTGCCTGGTACAGGCTCTCCCACGGCTGGCTTGCCGAGCGCCAATGCCAATGCCGTGGCTGCCGAAGTCGAGCCCCCGATCGCTCCGCAAGGCGCTGTGCTTGCGCGAGCGCCCGAACCAGGCCGCATGGCAGGCCCGACCACCAACCCCTACAACTCGCCTACACTCGTGTTTGATGGCAGCGCAGCTCCTACGGCGAATGCCGGAGGCGTGCAGACCGGAGCAGCAGTACCAGCAGCGCCCGATGGCGGCGTGGTTCCGGGAGCGGGTGGTGCGGGTGAATTCGCCGCGCGGATCGGCGGTGTGGGCGGCGGCCCGGCCACGGCCACACAGGATTTCAACCCGGCAACCACAGTGACGCAGGGCACGATGATCCCCGCGATCCTTGAAACCGCGATCAACACCGATGTGCCGGGCTATGTCCGCGCGGTGGTGAGCCAGGACGTGCGCAGCCACGATGGTGCACGTGTGCTAATCCCGCGCTCCAGCCGCCTTGTCGGCCAGTACCAGTCGGGCCTTCAAGCAGGCCAGCGCCGTGCCTATGTCATCTGGGAGCGGGTTATCCGCCCGGACGGCGTTTCTGTTCAACTGCGCAGCCCTGCGACCGCGTTCGATGGCACCGCAGGCCTTGAAGGCGATGTCGACAGCCATTTCTTCAGCCGTTTCGGTTCAGCCATGCTGCTGTCCGTGATCGGTGGCCTGACCACGATTGCCAGCGGTGGCGCGTCGGTTGTGCTGGGCGGCGGCCAGAGTGCAGCAAGTACTGCCTTGCAACAGGATGGACAGCGCCCGCCGACCATTCGCGTGCGCATGGGTGAACCGATCCGTGTCTACACAGCACGCGATCTCGATTTCGGCGCGGCGCCGCGGGTCCGCTAAGCCATGAGCGCGGAACTCTACCAGCTCGACGAAAGCCAGGAACTGGCGGACACACCGATGCCCAGCGGCTCGGTCTATCTCGACGCCTATCTCGCACCGTTCCGCGAGTGGCTGGAGCGCGATACGGTGACCGAAATCCTCGTAAATCGGCCCGGTGAAATGTGGGTGGAAGATGCCGCTGTCGGAGCCGGCATGCAGCGCGTGGAGCTTGCGGCAATTGACGACAAACTGGTGCAGCGCCTTGCCGAGCAGGTTGCGCGCATCAGCCATCAGGGGATCAACCGCGAGCACCCGCTGCTCGGCGCAACGCTGCCCGATGGCGCGCGCATCCAGTTTTGTGGGCCGCCAGCAACGCGCGAACACTGGGCCATGGCCATTCGCAGGCATCGCCGGCTCGATCTACCGCTGGATGCTTACGACGCAGGCCCGCTTGCGGCTCCCGAAGATGCGCAATTGCCCGATCCGCAGGCAGAGCCGATTGCCTACCTCCGCGCCGCCATTCGCGCGCGCAAGACAATCCTCATTTCGGGCGGCACGAGCACGGGCAAGACCACTTTCCTCAACGCCATGCTGGGTGAGATTCCGACCCAAGAGCGCGTAATTCTGGTTGAAGACACGCCTGAACTGAAGCTGCCCGGTGCCAACGGGGTGGGCCTGGTGGCCGTGAAGGGCGAACTCGGCGAAGCGAAGGTCACTGCCAACGAACTGCTGCAATCGGCGCTGCGTCTGCGACCCGACCGAATCGTGCTTGGTGAGCTGCGCGGGGCGGAGAGTGTCTCGTTCCTGCGTGCCATCAACACTGGCCACCCTGGCAGCTTTTCGACCATCCACGCCAATTCGCTGCGCGGTGCGCTGGAACAGCTGAGCCTGATGGTCATGCAGACCGGGATCGGCCTCTCGCGCTCCGACACCATTTCTTATGCCGCCAGCGTGATAGACGTGATCGTGCAGCTTGACCGCAGCGAAGGAAAGCGCGGGATCAGCGCCATCGCCGAAGCACGCACATTGGCCGAAAGCTGGAGCTGATTTCCGGGCAAATGTGACGCACCTTGCATCGCGCTTGCGCAAGGCCCGATCACGCGCCACATGAACCCTATGGCAAGCGACCCTACCCAGTCTTTAACCGCCGCCAATGATGGCAGCACCCCGGCAGACAAACTCTCTGCCGAAGCGCGCTATTTCAATCGCGAACTTTCGTGGCTGGCATTCAATGACCGGGTGCTGGAAGAGGCTAATAATACGGCATATCCGCTGCTTGAAAGACTGCGGTTCCTCTCCATCTCAGGCAGCAATCTGGACGAGTTCACGATGATCCGTGTCGCCGGTCTGGCAGGCCAGGTGCGCAGCGGCATTTCGGAAACCAGCATTGATGGCCGCACACCGCGCCAGCAGTTGTCCGCGATCAATGACAAGGTACACGAGTTAGAGCAGCGCCAGCAGGAGGCGTTGGTCGCTCTGCGTCCGCTGCTCGAAGCCGAAGGCATCCATATCAAGGGCGAAGACCGCATTGATGAAGCAGCCGAGGCGTGGCTGCGCGATCACTTCATCTGCAACATCATGCCGGTCATCACTCCGCAGGCGCTGGACCCGGCGCACCCCTTCCCCTTCGTCGCCAACGGCGGGATCGGGGCTCTGTTCAATCTCAAGCGTCGCGGAACCGGCGGCAAGTTGATTGAAATGGTGCTGATCCCCAGCGCCTTGCCGCGCTTCATCCGTATCCCGGGTGAAGAGGCGATCTATGTTGCCATCGAACGCCTTGTGTGCCGCTATGCCGACCTGTTGTTCCCCGGCTTTGAAGTTCTGGGTGACGGTGTGTTCCGCGTGCTTCGCGATAGCGATATCGAGATCGAGGAAGAGGCTGAAGATCTTGTCCGCACCTTCCGCAGCGCGATCCAGCGCCGCCGCCGCGGCCAGGTGATCATGCTGGAAATTGACGAGAGTTTCGATCCTGAAGCCGAGGAACTGCTGCGCGAGAAGCTTGGCGTGCGCCAGGCTGCCATCGCCACCACCGAAGGCATGCTGGGCATTTCAGGACTTGCAGAAGTTGTCGATGAAGAGCGGCCTGATCTGAAATTCCCGAGCTATTCTCCACGCTTCCCCGAACGCATTCTGGAACACGATGGCGATGCCTTTGCCGCCATCGGAGCGAAGGACATTGTGGTCCACCACCCTTACGAAAGCTTCGAAGTGGTGGTCGACTTCCTGCGTCAGGCCGCTGCCGATCCCAGGGTCGTTTCAATCAAGCAGACGCTCTATCGTGCAGGCAATCAGCCAACCGTAATCAATGCGCTGATCGCAGCTGCCGAAGCAGGTAAGTCCGTCACCGCAGTGGTCGAACTGAAGGCCCGGTTTGACGAGGAGCAGAACCTCAAATGGGCGGGCGAGCTGGAGCGCGCCGGAGTGCAAGTGATCTACGGCTTCATCGACATGAAGACCCACGCCAAGGTCAGCATGGTGGTGCGTAAGGAAGAGGACGGCTTCCGCACCTACTGCCACTTCGGCACAGGCAACTATCACCCGGTCACCGCGCGCATTTACACCGATCTTTCGTACTTCACCGCAAATGCCGCGCTGGGGCGCGATGCGGCCAAGCTGTTCAACTTCGTCACCGGCTATGTCGAACCACAGGGGATGGAGCACTTGGCGATCTCGCCGCTCACCATGCAAGATCGCATCATTGCCGATATCGATCATGAAATTGCATTGGCTCGCGAAGGCAGGCCGGCAACGATCTGGGCGAAGATGAATTCTATTACCGAACCGGCGATTATCGACAAGTTCTATGAAGCCAGTCAGGCGGGCGTAGAGATCGTGCTGGTGGTGCGCGGCATTTGCTGCCTGCGGCCGGGCGTACCCGGCCTGTCAGATAATATCACCGTCAAATCGATCATCGGGCGCTTTCTTGAGCACAGCCGGATATACGCTTTCGGCAATGGCGAACCGATGCCGGGTGACAAGGCCAAGGTTTACATCTCGAGCGCCGATCTGATGGAACGCAACCTGCACCGCCGGGTGGAAGCTCTGGTGCCGATCACCAACCAGACGGTGCACGATCAGGTGCTCGATCAGGTTCTACTCGCCAACCTTATCGACACGCAGCAGAGCTGGCTGCTCGATGGCGAGACGGGGGATTACCATCGCGTGGAGAGTGACGGAGAGGGTTTCAACTGTCACGAATACTTCATGACCAACCCATCTCTCAGCGGACGCGGTGAAGCCCTGAAACAGGGCGGTGTGCCGCAACTCACCCTGCGCAAAGGACAGCAGTGAGCCCGGCAGCGAGCAAGCGCGGCGCAACCAGGATAGAGGTTCCGGACAGGGCCGTTATCGACATTGGATCGAACACCGTGCGTATGGTGGTCTTTTCCGGTCCCAAGCGCGCGCCCAACGTCTGGCTGAACGAAAAGGTAACTGCACGGCTCGGGCGGGATCTGGCTGAAAATGGCGCGATCCCGCAGGAAGCGGAAGATTTGGCTATTGGTGGCCTCCAGCGTTTTACCACGATCATCGATGACCTTGGAATCTCCGATGTCGCCACGGTCGCCACAGCAGCCGCGCGCGATGCCAGCAACGGCCCGGATTTTGTGGAAAAAGTCCGCGCGTTGGGCGTCAATCCGCGCGTATTGACCGGCGTTGAGGAAGCAACAACCTCTGCACACGGTGTGATCGGTGCCTTCCCCGGTGCAAAGGGCGTTGTGGCTGACCTTGGCGGGGGCAGTCTGGAGCTGGTCGCGGTAGAAAACAACGCCTGTCACGACGGCGTGAGCCTCCCGCTCGGAACGCTTCGATTGCCGACACTGCGCGCAAAAGGCGACAGCGCTTTCGCCGATGCAGTCAAACAGCAGCTCAAGGATGCGAGCTGGGCGAAGGAGCAAGACGGCGCGCTATACCTGGTAGGTGGCACATGGCGCGCGCTCGCCAGTTACGCCATGCACCAGGACGATTACCCGCTCACCGATCCGCAGGCCTATTGCCTGAGCGTCGATCAGGCTGACGCCGTCGCCACCAAGCTTGCGGACGCCGATCCTGACAAGTTGACATCGATTGCCGGTATCTCTTCCAGCAGAGCCGCCGGCCTTCCCAACGCAGCAGCGATGCTGCGTGTGATGCTTAGAGAGATGGAACCGGAAACGCTCATCATCTCCGCTTGGGGCATTCGCGAAGGGCTGCTCTTCGAACGACTCAACGCAACGGCGCGCGAGCAAGATCCGTTGCTGGCCGCCGTCACCCATTTCACCACGCCGCGCGGGGCCGATATTACCAATGCAACGCTTGCCGCCGCTTGGACCGCAGAGGCGGTCGACGGGCGCAATCGCGGCAGCGAGCGTATCCGTCTCGCTGCCACACTGCTCACACAGGCAGCCGCGCGGATCGAACCCAACATGCGGCTCTCCCACTCGACCGACTGGGCACTGGAAAAGCGCTGGGTCGGCTTGGACCACACGGGCCGCGCAATGATGGCGCAATGCCTGCGCGCCAGCTGCGGATCGCCCAAGCTCATCGATAAATATCTGCGCATGGCTACCAAAAAACAGCTGCACCGCGCTTCTGCATGGGGCCTCGCCAACAGGCTTTGCCGCAAGATAGGCGCTGGCTCGCGCATCTCCATGTCCGGCACATCACTGCGCCGCGAAGACGATACGCTGGTCCTGCGCTTCAATGAAGATCGCGCTTACCTGATGGCGGAGACAGTCGAAACCGAACTGGCCAATCTGGCAGACTGGCTGGGACTGAAATCCCGGGTTCTAATCGAAGACTAACCCAGCCTCTTCAATACCCCCAGCGCAAGCCCAGCCAGATCGTGCGCGGCACGCCAAGATCGATGCTGCCGCCCTGATTGCGCGTTACGATCTCTTCGTCGAGCAGGTTTTCCGCGCGTGCGATGAAAGACAGGCGGTCCACAATCGGGAGCTGGGCAAAGAAATCTAATGCCGTCGCAGCGGGCAGGACATCGTTCTCCTGGTCGCCTTCGAACTGGCTGCTGACATAGCGCAGGGTCGCGGCGATGCTGCCATCCTGCATAAACTCGTAAGCGGCAGTCAGGCTTGCCGAGAATTCGGGGGTTTGCGGCGGGCGGTTGCCGTCGAGCGGCGCGGCAAAGCCTGTCCCTACAAATTCGGCGTCGGTGAAGACGGCGCTGGCATTGAGGCTGAATGGACCTCTATCGACCGCGGCAGTCAGTTCGAAACCCTGCGCATCAATCGCATCCAGATTGCGACGCTGGCGCAGATTGGGCTGCAGCGTGACGTTGGCAATCACACCCTCAACTTCATTGTCGAAATATGTCGCCGCCAGGTACACCCCGTCTGCAGGAAATAGCTCAGCTCCCAGTTCCCAGCCCTCCAGCCGTTCCGGCTCCAGTGCCTCATTGGCCTGTGTCACCACCGGGAAGACCACAAAGGGACGGTAGAGCTCGTTCAAGGTGGGCAGGCGAAAACCCGAATAGACCGCGCCGCGCAGCGTGAATTCTTCGGTGACATAATAGAGGGCGCCTGCACGCCAGGTCACTTCCCAGTCTGCCCGGTCGGCGAAGCTGTCATCGCGTACCACCGTGCCATCGGCGGCAACGGCGCGGTAGAAGCCGTTGCGAATGGTGTAGCGGTCCGCGCGGACCCCGCCGGTCAGCGTCAGGTCGCCAATCTGCCAGTCGTCTTCGACAAATAGCCCAAAGTCAGTGTTCACGCCGCCTGCAAAGCGGTTTTCGCGCAGGTTGCCTGTGAAAGCGGAGAACGAGTCCTCGAATAAATCGCCTTCGCTGCGACGATAGTCGACACCGAAACGCAGCGTATGCCCGCCACCCACGGGTGGGCGAATCTCGATCTTGCCGCCCAGACCGCTCGCCGGTGTATCCTTCTGGTCGAGAACCGGGACAAAGCGCGTTGAGGAGATGACGATGTTGGTGAAGTTGCGCCACTGCGCATAGCCGACCAGATCGACTTCCCAGTCGCCACGGCTCACTACGCGCAGCGATATGTCCTGCCCTTCGGAGGAGTTGTCCGCGCCATCGAAGCGCAAGGTGCGGTTGTCTTCAAACGCCAGCACGCGGGCCTGCACTTCGATGTCACTGGTCAATTGCTGGACCACGCGCCCGCCCGCCGACCAGGCATCAAAATTGGCGCGGCTCGAGATGGGCACTCGCTGGTCTTCAGGCGTCGTGAAAAACCCGTCACCCCGGTCCCAACGCCCGTGGATCACGGCAAAGCCATCACCCACCTGCGGCGCGAAGCTGGCAGAAAACTCGGTGTCGCCACGATGGTTGGCAAGCGCGCTTGCAGTGATGACGCCGAGTGTTTCGGCATCAGCGCTTTCCATAGCAATGGTGCCTGCCAGGGCTCCGCCACCGAACGGACCAGAGCCACCACCACGCGTGACACGGATGGCGCTCAGCCGCTCCGGCCCCACGGAACTGAACGGAATATAACCGAAGAACGGGTCCGAAATTGGCACGCCATCCAGAAGCACGAGCGCCCGGCTCGTCGCGTTGCCGCCGAGTGCACGGAGCGTAGCACCCTGCGCGCTGGGATTGGCCGAGCGGCTGTCCGAACGCCGGAATTGCTGGAACCCAGCGACATTGGACAGGGCATCTTCCAGCCGCCCGCTCGCCGCGCTGTCCAGCGCGTCGCGGTCGATGAACACGGTGGAATAGGCTGGCGCGGCAGGCGTTTCGGGCAGGCCCTGGCCAAGAACCACGATATGATCGATAACCACGGGCACCGGCTGTGCGTCTAGATGGTCTTGCGCAGTGCTGCCGAGGTGGCAATCGTCCAGCCCGGCGTCTTCTTCAGGTAGAGACGGGCACAGGTCTCTCCGCGCGCGATCATCGCGCTCCTGCGCGGCAGCAGGGACAGTGAAGAGCGTTGCGGCAACGCTGGCCAGCAGCAGGCGAGTGATCACTCGGCCGGGCCGCAGCTGTTCACATAGACGCGTTCGCCCAGCATCGTGACGCGGGCAACATCGCCGTTATCCATCTCGTATTCGCGAATATCGAGGCCGCTGCCGATCTGGGTGAAGTCAGCGCCCCAAACTGCGTCGAGTCCTTCGACCGTTTCAATGTCATCGAGATCAACGCATGCTCGGACGGGCTCGGCTTCATCCACCGCCGTCAGCATATCTTCGTCAACATCGCCGGAGGCCTCATCCATGTCGACTTGGTCGGGAACTTCTAGACCTCTTTCGAACCCATCGAGGAAATCGCCGGACAGCCCGCTGGTAGCCTCGACATCTTCGGGCGCAGCCTCCTCAGCCGCGTCTTCGACAGTCGGGACAACCTCCTCTTCAACAACTTCTTCCTGGATCGGCTCGGGCTCGACATAGTCGGTTTCCGTCACCGCATTGTCACGGTCATACAGACGGTCATTGTCGAACGGTCCAAGTCGCGTGGTAGGCCATACCCGGATCAGCGGGAACGGCTCCAGTGGTGTATCGACATAGGTCATTGTGACCTGATGATCGCTTACCAGTTCGAACAGAAAGACATTGGGCACCGCCTCCGGGCGCGGATCGGGGAAACTGAGCTGCACGCCCTCTTCCGTTTCGATTGCTTCGGTCGCGACGATGCGCGTCGCGCCCGCCATGTTGTTGAAGATCACCCCGTTGCTGCCGAAGCGTTCCGGACGGGTCCAGCGCGCGCGCCAATTGCCATCGGGCATCTGGTCGAGCTCAAACAAGAAAATCACCGCATCATCGATCTGGAAGGCCCAGAAGCCTTCGAGATCGTAGGCTATATCCTCTGCCTGTTCATCTTGCGCGGCCACCTGAGCGGGCGCGAGGAACAGGGCAGCGAAGAGAATTGCGAAGCGTTTCAACATGCTGTCATCCTGCCGCAGCTCACCCTCATCGCGCAAGCAAAACTCTAGGGGAAGAGGGGTGCCAATCGTTGATCCAGCCACTATAGGTGCGGCCATTGCCCACCCATGAACGCAAACCGGAGCCGCCAATGGCTGATATTATCGATGGTCGCGCAATCGCTCGCCAGCTGGACGAGGTGACCACGGCAGAAGTCACGGAGATCGTGGCTGCCGGCCATCAGGCGCCCGGCCTCGCGGTGATCCTTGTGGGTAATGACCCTGCAAGCGAAGTCTACGTGCGCCGCAAAATTGAAGCCTGCGAGCGCGTGGGCATTCGTTCGATCGAGCACCGTTTGCCGGATACAACGTCGCAAGATTCGCTGCTCACCCTGATCGCTCGGCTGAATGCCGACCCTGAAATTCACGGCATCCTGTGCCAGGTCCCGCTACCCGAACAGATCGATACCGGGCGCGTTCTCGGCTCGATTTCACCAGACAAGGATGTCGACGGGTTCCATCCGGTCAATGTCGGGCGGCTTTCGACCGGCACAGGCGGCATCATTCCCTGCACGCCGCTGGGTGTGATGAAGCTGATCTATTCGGTCGTGGATGATCTCACCGGCAAAGACGTGGTCGTGATCGGCAAGTCCAACATCGTCGGCAAGCCCGTCGCCAACCTGCTGCTGGAGGCAGAGGCGACCGTTACCGTCACGCACATTCATACACACGGCCTGCCCGACATCGTGCGCAAAGCCGATGTGATCGTTGCCGCCGCCGGTGCGCCGGAGCTGGTGCGCGGTTACTGGGTCAAGGAGGGCGCAGTCATCATCGATGTGGGGATCACCCGCATGGAAGGCGAAAATGGCAAGACCCGGCTTGTTGGTGATGTCGCCTTCGATGAAGTGCAGCACGCAAGTGCAGTCACGCCGGTGCCCGGCGGCGTCGGCCCGATGACCATCGCCTGCCTGCTGTCCAACACCGTGAAGGCTGCGCGTAACGCCTATGGTATGAACAGCGGTGTCAGTAACGCCATTGCCGAAGATGACAAACGCACTATGTTTACAGGCTCTGGCAATCGCCCGAATTGACCTGATGCAACGCAAGTGGAAACCAGCATGACCCAGCCTGATACCGACGTTCTGATCATCGGAGCAGGGCTTTCCGGCATTTCGATGGCGGGTCATATGAAGCTGAACTGCCCCGATCGCGACTTCGTGATCCTCGATCGGCGTGACCAGCTGGGCGGCACCTGGGACATATTCCGCTACCCCGGCGTGCGCTCGGATTCCGACATGCATACGCTCGGTTTCTCGTTCGAGCCATGGAAGCACGATGATGCGATTGCCGATGGCCCGGCGATCCTCGAATACCTCGACCGCGTGGTGGATGAGCGCGGCATTCGCGAGCACATGCGTTTTGGCGAGGAAGTGTTAAGCGCCGACTGGGACAGCAAGTCTGCGCGCTGGACGATCACTTCGCGCGGCAAGGATGGCAGCGAGAGCACGATCACAGCGCGCTGGCTCTATTTCGGCAGCGGATATTACGATTACGACAACCCGCATGATGCCCAGATCCCTGAACTGGACCAGTTCGGCGGACAGGTGATCCACCCGCAGTTCTGGCCGCAGGACCTTGATTACAAGGATAAGAAGGTCGTCATCATCGGATCGGGCGCGACCGCAGTCACGCTCGTCCCGGCGATGGCGGAGGACGCAGAAAGCGTCACTATGCTCCAGCGCACACCCACCTGGATGGGCAAAGGTCCGCGACAGGACATTTGGGACCACCGCTTCCGTCGCTGGTTCCCGGAGAAGGTCGCGTACTGGCTGACCCGCCGGAAGAATATCCTCTTCCGCGCCTATATCTTCAGCCTGTCACGCCGCAATCCGCAGAAGCTGGCGGACAAGCTGCGCGGGATGCAGCGCGCCTCGCTGGGCGACAAGTATGACCCCAAGCACTTCGAGCCGCCGTACAATCCGTGGGAACAGCGCCTGTGCCTGGTCCCTGACGGCGATCTGTACAAGGCAATACGCGGCGGCAAGGCGCATATCGTGACCGATCACATCGCGGGTTTTGACAAGGATGGCGTAAAGCTCCAATCGGGCGAGCATCTGCCTGCTGATATCGTCGTGACCGCCACTGGCTTGCGGCTGACGCTCGCGGGCAAGGTGAAGGTGAGCAAGGATGGTGAGCCGGTCGATTTCACCGATCACTATTTCTACCGCGGCACCATGTTCTCCAACATGCCGAACCTCAGCTTCGTGTTCGGTTATCTCAATGCCAGCTGGACACTGCGCGCCGATTGCAACTCGCAGTACGCGTGTGACGTGCTGAATGACATGACGAAAGCAGGTGCAAATGTTGCGGTGCCCGAGCTTGCCCCTGAAGACGAACCCGAAACGGTCGAACCGTGGGACTATTCCTCCGGCTATCTCCAGCGTGCGCGCCATCTGATGCCCAAGGTCGGCAAGGATCGCCCATGGTCGTTGAAGCACGAATATCTTGCCGACGTGCGCGATTTCCGCCAACGCCCGGTGCGTGACGGTGTGTTGCGTTTCTACAAGGTCGAAGAAGCCGACGAAACTTCGGCCAGTGACGGCGAAACCGGTCACACAGCCATAGCAGCGGAGTGACCGCTCGACATGAGTGCTAGCGACAAGGTCTGGACAGCGGCGCTGGTGGTGATCGGCGATGAAATCCTGTCCGGTCGCACGCACGACAAAAATATCGCCCAGGTGGCCAGCTGGTTGCAGGTGCAGGGCATCCGCCTGACCGAAGTGCGCGTTGTTTCGGACGATATGGATGCGATTGTCGCGGCGGTGAATGCACTGCGGACAAGCTATGACTACCTTTTTACCACCGGCGGTATCGGCCCGACGCACGATGATATCACCGTCGATGCGGTCGCTGCTGCCCTGGGCGTCGACGTGGTCGTACATCCCGAAGCGCGGGCTATTCTCGAGCGGTACTATGCCGACAAGCCCGGCGGGCTGACCGAAGCACGCCTGCGCATGGCCCGCGTGCCCGATGGCGCAGACCTGATCCCCAACCGGATGTCCGGCGCGCCGGGTATCAAGATCGGCAATGTGCACCTGATGGCAGGCGTCCCCTATATCACTGCCGGAATGCTCGACGCGCTGACCGGAACGCTGGAAGGCGGTGCACCACTGCTTTCGGAAACGGTGGGATGCTGGACTGCCGAAAGCGAAGTCGCTGACGTGCTTCGGCAGGTCGAAAAGGCGCACGAGGACTGCCAGATCGGCTCCTACCCGTTTTTCCGCGAAGGCAAGGTCGGGGCGAATTTCGTCATCCGCTCCACCAGCCGCGAAGTGCTCGAAAGTGCAGTCGATACCCTGTGCGAAGCGTTGGGCGAGGAAGGCTTTGACTTCACGCCCGGAGGGATCTGATCCATCGGGCTTGCGCGACTGGCGTGACCCGCTAAGCTCAGCTCATCCGGGGGTCGTAACTTCATGGAATGGCTGATTATTCTGGTTCTGTGCGTGGCGGTAATCGCGCTCTGGGACCGCGTGCGCATCCTCGGAAGGCGCGTCGAGGAGATAGAGCGGCACGATTATACGCAGCTAGCCGAACTCTCCGAAGAGCCGAAGATACACACGCATTCGGAGCCGGAAGCCGAGCCTGCGCCCGTCCCTGCTAAGGCCCGAACGGCGCCACCTGAAGAGCCGATCACACAAGAGTTACCTCCTCTTTATGATGAGCCTCCTGTGGAAGCTCCACCGCCGGACCAACCGGTGGATTACGAGGATCAAGGCGCCGGTTTCCAGCTGCCAAAATTCGACTTTGAAGACATCTTCGGGCGGCGTCTGCCCATCTGGCTGGGCGGTATCGCGCTGGCCGTCGGCGGCATTTTTCTGGTGCGGTATTCGATCGAGAAGGGGTTGCTCGGCCCGCAAGTGCGCGTTGCCTTGAGCTTCCTATTCGGCTTGCTCCTGCTCGCCGGCGCGGAGGCCGCCTATCGCTTTGAGGATCGCGTTGCCGACCCGCGCGTGCGGCAGGCATTGGCAGGAGCGGGCATCGCGACGCTCTATGCTGCGTTCTACCTCGCCGGTGCGCAATACGGGTTGATCGGGCCGGGCGTAGCGTTTGGCGGGCTTGCGCTGGTGACAGTGCTCGCGCTCGCCCTTACCTTCCGCTTTGGTTTGCCCACCGCTGTGCTCGGCCTTGTCGGCGGCTTCGCAACCCCGATGATGGTGGCGAGCGAGGAAGCCAATGTCCCTGTGCTCGCATTCTACCTTGTGTTGCTGACGGCCGGGCTGGCGCTCACTGCCCGACGCCTTGGCAACCGCTTGCTGGGCGCGGCTGCACTGGTGGGCGGATTTGTCTGGGGCGTCGGCATGCTCGCCTCCCAGCCGAACGCCGGGGGCGATGTGCTGGCAGTCGGGTTATACGTGTTGGCGCTTGGAGCAGTAGTGCCCATTGTGCTGGGCCGCGATGCAGCATTTCCCTACACGCGCGTGCTGGCCGGAGTCATCGCAACCGTGCAGCTCGCGGCCCTCGTCGCGCTGGCCGAGTTCTCCATGCTCACCTGGGGCCTTTATGCCCTGCTCGCAGCTGCCCTCGCTTTCCTCAGTTGGGGAGAGGAACGCCTGCGGCTCGCCAATGTCATGGCGCTGGCACTGGGCATTGTATTGTTGATCATGTGGCCCGATGCACCCGCAGCAGACTTTAACAGCATTGTCTGCACTCTGGCCGTCATCGGACTTGGCCTGCCGCTGATGCTGGTTTGGCGCAACGCGGCAACGCCTGTGGAGCTCGCGCAACTTAGTGTAGGCGCACTGGGCCTTGGCCTTGCCAGCTACCTGCACTTTCCCGTTGCGGACAATGATGTGATGCTGCCGATGCTGGCACTCACCTTTGCTCTGCTTGCCATAGTTGTCGCGCTTGGTGCGTGGCGGCTCTGGATGGAGGACAGCAATCTGGGCCAGCTGGTCGCGCTGCCAGTGGGAGCGGCAGCGATACTGGCCTTCGGTGCGACTCAGATGGTGCTGGTCGGGTGGGCCGAGGTGATCGGTGCGGCAGCCATCGCGCTTGTGCTTGTGGAGCTGGTACGCAGACGCCGCGATGTGGCACTTGCTGGCGTTGCATGGGGTGGGCTGGCTCTCACCATCGTAACGCTAGTTGCCCCTTGGGCCTTCACCCGCGAACTCTCGTATGCGGTTGGCGATCCGTACAGCACGCGAGATCTGCCGCAGGCATTGGTGCGCTGGGGCGTGGCCGCATTACCCTTCGCCGTGATGGCCTATGTCGAATGGCGCCGCCCTGCCGCGCGCCTGGCAGAGATCTTGCTGGCCCTGCTCGCCTATGTCTGGCTCTCCCAGATCGTGCCGGGAGATTGGCTGGCATGGACCGCTGCGCTGGCAGCTGCTGCGATCGTCTGGTGGCTTGCACCGCGTGGAGCGCTTTCGGGCACCTTCGTCACCATCGCGTTCTTCTGGAGCCTCCTGCCGCTCATCGAATGGATCGAGCGCGGTGCAGAAGCGCTTTCGGGTTTCCCGATGCTGGCTAGCGAACTTCCCACACCTGCCGATGCGCTCCGCCAAATCCTGCCCGTAGCACTCGCAGCCGCTTTCGCCTGGTGGCGTATTCGTGACAGCAAGCGCATGCGGCCGCTGCTCGCCGTGGTCGCGCTCGCCACAGGCATTGTTGTCGATCATACGCTGTTCAAGCAGCTCTTTGCACTCGCCTCATTCGAGGACTTTATCCATCTCGGCATGGCAGAGCGAACCGTGTGGCAAGCGCTACTTATGGGTGTTGGCGTTGCTATCCTTCACTGGTTGCCCGATTGGCGCCGCCTTGGCATCGGACTCTTGGGAGCGGGCCTTGTCCACTTCATCATCTTCACTTTCCTCCTCCACAATCCGTTGTGGAGCGAGCAGGCCGTGGGCGTACTGCCTATCATCAACTGGCTCACACCCGCCTATCTCCTAGCCGGAGCGGGCGTGTGGTGGCTGGCACGGCAAGGGCCGGAGGTGATGCGAGATCGCTTGCGGGTGCTGGGTGACGGGGTGATCATGCTGCTGATCGCTTTCTGGGCGCTGAGCGAATTGCGGCATGCCTTTGCCGGAAGCATTCTCACCGCCACCCCAATGACCCAGACCGAAGACCTGCTGCGCTCACTCACCGGAATTGTGCTGGCGCTGGGCTTCCTCGGGTGGGGTTCGCGCACCGGAACGCGCAGCTGGCGGATCGGATCGCTGGTGCTGATGCTGCTCGCGGTGTTCAAAGTCTTTCTGGTGGATGCCGCCGGGCTGGACGACCTGCTGCGCGTCGCCAGCTTCATTGCGCTGGGCTTCAGCCTGATCGGTATCGGCTGGTTTTATGCTCGGCTGTTGGGGCCGCGCGCTGCACCTCAAAACCACACATGAGAAAGGGGCGGAGAATCGCTTCTCCGGCCCTTTCGCGTGTTCTGTAAGCTGTAGGAAAGGCCTTCAAGCCAGAGCCTGTTGGCCCTTCCGCAACCGGAACGCACCAAACGCGCCGAGACCAAACAACACCAGCATTCCGGGCGCAGGGACTGGTGTACCGCTGCTGGCTGAATAGGTCGGCAGGCTCCAGCTCCCGCTGAACAGCAGATCGAAGAAGCCCTGCCCTTCGGCCGAGAAGGGATCGGTGCTGTAAACCGGGATGTTGAGTGCGCCGACCGATCCTGTTCCCTGCAGTCCGTTCAATCCGAAAATGACCGGATCGTATGCGGCAGACGGCGTGCAACCGGTTGCACCAGAGCATGGCACGTAAGTGCCGCTCGCAGCATCGTAGATATAGCCCGGCCCGCCATAGGCGCCGGAGTTGAAGCTGGAATCGGGGTCGATGTAGTATGTGTCGGTATTGTAGTCGTAGACCAACCCCACACGGGCCACCGTCGGTTGGCCGAAATTCAACGTTGGTTGCAGTGGGGTACTGACCGAGAAGCTCTCGATATAGCCGGTGACTGGGTCAGTACCCGGATCGAGCGAACTCACAGCGAATTCGTAGATTCCGTCTTCGGCGATCGGACCGGCGTAGAAGTTGTCGTAGAATTCCTGCGTCGGCACCTGCGCCGTGGCGGTGAACGTGAAGCTGTCACCAACTTGCAGCGGATAGTCAGGCAGAGGTCCAGTGTAATCCGTCAGCGTGCCATCGGCGAGCCGTACACGCAGATTGTCCTCAGCGTTCTGGATGACAGTGGCATCGTAAGTGATCGTGATTTGCTGCGAAAGAGGGACCGTTTCAGCCCTCACCTGGCCTGGTAGCAGGGCAAAACTCATCAACGCCGTAAAAAGAACTGGCCTGATCATAGAGCGACTCCTTCGGTCAGCCATCTGACACCGGATAAGCGACTGTACCCATTAACCATTTTGCTGCGTGCCGTTTCGGCACAAAGAGAAAGGGCCGGAGAATCGCTTCTCCGGCCCCTTCGCTTGTTTCGGATTCTGTAGGACAGTCCTAAATCAGGCCCCCTCAACCTCGGCGAGGTCGATCTTCAGGCCCGGGCCCATCGTGCTGGTCAGCGAGACCTTCTTCACGAACTTGCCCTTCGCGCCCGAAGGCTTGCCCTTCACAACAGCGCCGGTCAGCGCCTGGAAGTTGGCCTTGAGGTCAGCGTCCTTGAACGACAGCTTGCCGATGCCCGAGTGGATGATGCCCATCTTCTCGACACGGAATTCGACCTGGCCGCCCTTGGCGTCCTTCACGGCCTGCTCCACGTTCGGGGTAACGGTGCCCAGCTTCGGGTTCGGCATCAGGCCCTTGGGACCCAGCACCTTACCGAGGCGACCGACAACGCCCATCATGTCCGGCGTGGCGATCACGCGGTCATAGTCGAGGTTGCCTGCCTGCATATCTTCCATCAGGTCTTCGGCGCCAACCTTGTCAGCACCGGCAGCGGTAGCCTTCTCGGCATTGTCGCCACGTGCAAACACGGCAACCTTCACGTCCTTGCCCGTGCCACCCGGCAGCGAGACCATGCCACGGACCATCTGATCTGCGTGACGCGGGTCGACGCCGAGGTTCATGGCGACTTCAACGGTCTCGTCGAACTTGCCCTTGTGCTCGCGGAGCACGGCGATGGCTTCGTCAACGGTGTACAGCTTCTCGCTATCGAGTTCCGCGACCTGCTTCTGCTTCTTGGTCAATGCCATTGGTTCAGCCCTCCACCACATCGAGGCCCATCGAACGCGCGCTGCCCTCGATGATCTTCATGGCCTGGTCGATATCGTTCGCGTTGAGATCCTTCATTTTGGTCTCGGCGATTTCCTTGATCTGGCTCTGCTTGATTTTGCCGACCTTGTCCTTGTTCGGCTCGCCCGAACCCTTCTTCACCTTGGCGGCTTTCTTCAGCAGATAGCTGGCAGGCGGCGTCTTGGTGGTGAAGGTGAAGCTGCGGTCTGCATAGACGGTGATCTTCGTCGGGATCGGAGCGCCCTTTTCGAGGCTGTCCGTCGCGGCGTTGAAGGCCTTGCAGAATTCCATGATGTTCACGCCGCGCTGACCCAGGGCAGGGCCGATGGGGGGCGACGGGTTGGCGATGCCGGCGGGCACCTGAAGGTTGATGTAACCTTCGATCTTCTTGGCCATGATGGCCTCCTTTTCTCACTGTTCCCCGCAGCCGAAGCCACAGGGTCATGTTAAGCGGTCCAGCGCCACTGTTTGCACAGCAGCTCCCGCACGGATTTCCCGATGCTTTGAACGAGAAGGCGCGCAGATAGCGGTTTTCGCGGCAAATGCAAGCGATTCCCCCTCGGCAGCAGGCAAAGGTGTGACAGGTGTTACACAGTCCTGACGGGAAACTATTCCGGGGCGAAAAGCGGCTGCAAACATGGCCGAACCGTGCAGAGCGAACCGCCCTGTAGGAAAGCCCCGATCTTTACTCCTCGTTTACCATGACTGGTTAGAACTGCCTTACACATTGAAATGCGTTTGCGGACAACAGGGTAACAGTGGCGAAACAGTCCAACTTTGCGGAGAGGATATTCCTGCTCCTGGCGATGATCACGACGGGCGGGCTGCTCGGCGCGCTGAACATCGCACCCTTCCCGCAGATCGCCGACAGCGCGCGCATGACCATGACAGTGGTGGGCGGAATGTTCTCCAGTCGCCCGAGCATTCTCCTGCCCCTGACTTACGAAGGCGAAGGCCTGGTCACGCACGACACCGCACGTAGCCAGCCCGGTCTCACACTCGTCCAGGGCATCATGGAAAATGGCCACGAAGTCCGCTTGCTCGGCCCCGATGGCGAGACGCTGCACAGCTGGACGCCCGACTTCTACGCCAGTTGGCCCAATGCCAGCGAGGTGATCCCGGCCAAACGCATCCCCGCATCGCAGAACCACTATGTCAGCCAAGGGTTGTACCCGCTTCCCGACGGATCGCTGATTGTGAACTTCTCCGGACTCGGCACGGCTCGTATTGACGCCTGTTCGAACACCATGTGGGCGAGCACCGCCCCGCGCCACCACTCGGTAACGCCTGATGGGCAAGGCAATTTCTGGATCCCCGGCCACATCCCCGCAAGCGATACGCCGAGCGAGTGGATGCCCGATGGCCTCGATCCGCAGGAAATCGAAGACGATATCGCGACGGACCACTATTACCACGACAGCGTCACTCTGATGAGCGCCGACGGCGAAACGCTGCGCGAGTTTTCCGTGCTACGCGCCATAGTCGAGGCAGGCCTTGAAGGTGCGCTCTATCTCTCGGCGCAGGATCTGCGTACCGATGCGACGCATATCAACGACATCGACCTTGTCACCGCCCTGCTGGCGGACCGGATTGAGAATGTGAACGAAGGCGACCTTCTCGTCTCGCTACGCGCTATGAACATGATCGCCATTCTCGATGCGCGGAGCGGCGCGCTCAAATGGCATCGCCAAGGTGGCTGGGTGCGCCAGCACGACCCCGACATCACCGCTGACGGCATGATCGACATCTACAACAACCGCTCGCCCGAAATCCGCGCGCTGGGAGCGGGCAGCCAGATCGTTCGCTTCGACCCTTCCACCGACACCAGCGAAGTGCTGGTCGATGGCTTTTTCAGCGACATCATGGGCGTCCACCAGCTGCTCGACAACGGCAACCGTCTGGTGGTCGAAAGCCGCGCCGGACGCGTGTTTGAAGTGACCCCCCAAGGCGAGGTGGTGTGGGATTACCGCCAGCCGTGGGACGATGAATATGCCGCCCTGTTTTCCTTCGGCATGCGTGTGCCGACAGACTTTTTCGAAGAGGAATTTCCGACATGTACAAATTAGGCAAAGTCACTGTGCCCACCTGCGTGGCACTCGTCGCCTTCGGTGAAAGCCCGGCCCACGCCTATATGGGCGCAGGCGCAGGCCTTTCCGCCATCGGATCGATGATCAGCTTCCTCGGAGTGCTGTTCCTGATGGTGTTTGGCTTCATCTGGTTCCCCTTGAAGCGCGCCTTCAAAAAGGCAACCGGCAAAAATGAAGACAGTGCCGCCACCGAAAGCGCCAAGGAAGACGCATCGGAACCCGAAGAAGCCGCATGATCGCCGCCTACGTCCTCAGCTGCATTCTGCTGGTGCTGGCCTTTCAGGGGCTGCGCGTGTGGCCGCGCACGGCCGAAATGACGCGCGAACTGCGCACGGCATTCGGCGTGATGGCAGCAAAGGACATGAGCGATGACGAGAAGGAGCGCGAGATCCAGACGCGCTCGATCCGCGTGCTTGGGCTCACCGCGAGGCTGACACTGGCACTGATCGTGACCTTCGCCGCCGCCGCTGCACCCGTCGCTATTGCTGTCTGGGCAGACTGGCTGACGTGGGAGAGTTTTCTGATCTTCTCGATCCAACCGCTGGTGATCGTGCTGACGGTGGTCGCGCTGGCGCTGTGGCCGCGTGTGCAATCGCGCTTCGCCCGGGGCTGAACGAGTGGCGCTGGAAGACTACAGCTGGGCGGACCGCATGGTCCATCGCATGGCTTTTTCCGCCAAAGCGCCGCAACGTATGCTGCGCGAGATGGAAGACAGCCGCTTCGGCGAAACCATAGCCGCGCAAAGCATCACCGCACCGATTTTCATCACCGCCCTGCCCCGCGCCGGGACCACGCTGCTGCTCGAACTACTGGCCAAGCATCCCGACGTGGTCACGCACACCTATCGC
Source organism: Aurantiacibacter sp. D1-12 (assembly GCF_028858515.1). Lineage (GTDB taxonomy): Bacteria > Pseudomonadota > Alphaproteobacteria > Sphingomonadales > Sphingomonadaceae > Alteraurantiacibacter. The sequence goes on along the minus strand of NZ_JAPJZJ010000003.1, from coordinate 103,979 downwards.
GATATGCCCTTTGTGCTTTCACCCGTGATCTGGCGACAGTTCTCGGGCCGCTTCCACGCCAAGCAGGACGCGAAGGAACGCAGCCACGGTGACGGGATTATGGTCAGTGCTGACAGCCCCGAAGCGTTCGAGGAAGTCTTCTGGCTGAACCATTGCGCCGAGGATTTTTCAGGCGGCGCGATTGCGCTGCGCGAGACTATGACCGCGCCGACCAAAACCGCCATGCGCCAGCATATGCGCGCGCTGATGCTTTCACGCGGCGCTTCGAACGCCCGCTATGCCTCCAAGAACAATGCCAACATTGCACGCCTGCCCGCCCTGGCCCAGGCCTTCCCCGATGCGCACATCATAGTGCCACTGCGCAACCCGCTCGATCAGGCGCAATCGCTACTGCACCAGCACACGAAAGCGCTCGCGAGCCACTCGGCCAGCGCTTTTGCGGCCCGCTACCCGCGCGATATCGGGCACTTCGAATTTGGCGCCGATCACCGCCCGATCATGTTCCCCGGCATGGAGCAGGTGCGCGCAGACCATTCGCCCGACACGCTCGACTACTGGCTCGCCTACTGGATCGCTGCGATGCGCCATGCGAAGGAAAGCCGCAGCGCGCGCTTTGTCGATATGACGGGCTTCACGCATGATCCGCAGGGTGTGCTCGCGCTGTACCACCTGCTGGGGCTGGAAGCCGCGCCTGAGGCTAGCGCAGTGGCACAGGCGATGGTGAAGGCGATCCGTTCCTATGACACGCCGGTCGAAAGCACTCTCGCGGACGAGGCGCTGGGACTGTTCGAGAAACTTGGCGGCACGATGGCAGGATCGCTTTCCGCTTAGGCGGCGCGTTCTACCTGTAGGAAAAAGTTCGCTGGGCCCTTGTCCGGCATACAAAAGCCGTCGAGATGGTCCCGGGGCACAACAGGGAACGGACGATGGCAGAAACCAATATCAAAAATACGGGCGCGGCGACGCCGATCACTTCCGGCGGGACACTGCTCTGGGGGTTCCCGTTTCTGCACGTATTGACCGTTGCAATCGTCTATTTCGTAGGCAGCACGCTACCCGCACTGCCAGCGGTCTTCGCGCAGATCGAGAGCGGTGCCGCGGGCGATCCGGAGTTGAGCTCGCTCACCGTAGCGCTCACCGTGATGGTCGGCATGGCGCTCGGCCTCTTGATGAGCTGGTTCTGGCTCAAGCGTGAAGGCGTTGTGGGGGAGGCGTGGAACCTCAGCACACCGCCCGTCAGCTGGGGCCGCACGATCGGCTGGGCTGCTGCGGCAACCTTGGTAATCTTCCTGATCTTCGGTCTTGGCGGAGCGGCGGTCGACGCGCTGGGCCTTGGCGCGCCCGATCCGGGCTTTGTGCTCGACCTCGTCACCGAAAGCCCGGCGATGTTCGCGGTGTGGATCATCGGTGTCGCGATTCTGGCTGCAGGCGCTGGTGAGGAATTGCTCTATCGCGGTTTCCTGATGGATCGCCTGTCTCGCGTCGCCGGACTGCGGGACAAGATTTGGCTGGTAATTATCATTCAGGCCGTACTGTTCGGCCTGCCCCACGCCTATCAGGGCTGGGGCGGTGTGGTGGTGACCGGCACTGTCGGCCTGTTCTTCGGCTGGTTGCGGGTGCGGATGAACGGCAACCTGTGGGCCTGCATTATCGCCCACGCCGCAGTGGACGTGCTGGCGATGAGCCTTGCCTATGCCGAGAAGCTGGGTTGGCTGAGCGTGTAAATACACGTCCACACGGCACACAAAAAAGCAGCGCAAGGCAACCGTGCCCTGCGCTGCTTTTTGATTTCGTCAGAAGGTCTTACTTGACCAGTTCAACCTGGTCGAAGTCCAGTTCCACCGGAGTTGCGCGGCCAAAGATCGAAACGCTGACCTTGACCTTCGCCTTATCGAAATCGAGTTCTTCGACTTCGCCGTTGAAGCTTGCGAACGGCCCTTCGAGCACCTTGACCTGATCGCCGATTTCGTAATCGACGTGGATGTCCTGCTTGGGTGCGGCCTTGGCTTCTTCCACACCGCCGAAATAGCGCGCGGCTTCTTTCTCGCTGATCGCCTGCGGCTTGTTGCCCGAACCGAGGAAGCCGGTAACCTTCGGCGTGTTTTTCACAAGGTGATAGACATCATCCGTCATGTTGAGCTTGGCGAGCACATAGCCGGGCATGAACTTGCGTTCGACCTGCACCTTCTTGCCGCGCTTGATCTCGGTCACGGTTTCGGTGGGCACTTCCACCTCTTCCACGCCTTCGGAAAGGCCCAGACGCTCTGCTTCGGAAAGGATCGCGTCGCGCACCTTGTTCTCGAAACCGGAGTAGGCGTGAATGATGTACCAGCGGGCTGCCATGTTGTTACCCTTTATCCCTCAATTATCTTCGTAAGCGTGATCGTGATCAGATCAGTTCAAGCAGGGTTTCAACCACCCAGCCGAACAGCGAATCGACGCCGAGGAAGAACAGCGAGAGGATCACCACCATGATGAACACGAAGATCGCGGTGCGGACGGTTTCCTCACGCGTCGGCCAGACGACCTTGCTCATTTCCGAGCGCACCTGACGCACGAATTCGCCGGGGCTGGTTTTCTTCTTCGGTGTTGGTTCGGCCATGATGGGCACTTCCCGCTTGTCTAAAACTTGTCTCGTGCCTTCCGGGTAGGGCTCCTCGCCGCCCCGGTTTAGGTCCGGGAGGGGCTTGATGCTCTGCCAATGTCGGAAGACGATTGGCTATCTAGGCGCGTGGCCACGCCTTGGCAAGAGTGGGAAATGGGGGGCGGGCGCAGAAATTTCCAGCGAATCCGGCCAAAATGCGCGCCAATATGCAGAAGGGGGCTAGGCATGACCGTCTGCCACCGATAGCAAGGCGCCAACAATTTTCAGAGGGACGCGAGGGGATTTCTCGAATGGCGGCACAAGACGCGAGCGTAAGCCTGGTCGACAGGGTTACGAATGTTTCCGACTTTATCTGGGGCGGCACGTGGAACGGCGAAGTCCTTCCGTGGCTGTCTATTGGCGGGCAACCGATCCCACCCATGACGCTGATCCTGCTGGGCATCGGCATGTGGATCATGATCGGGCTGCGCTTTTATCCCATCGTCAAGCTGGGCAGCGCATTCAAGGGCCTGTTCAAGAGCCGCAAGAGCGACGGCGACGGTGAGATTTCACCTTTTGCCGCACTCTCGACCGCACTTTCCGGGCAAGTCGGTACGGGTAACCTGGCAGGTGTCGCAACTGCGATCGCCTTGGGTGGCCCCGGCGCTATCTTCTGGATGTGGGTGACGGCACTTGTCGGCATGGCACTCGCCTTCGCCGAAGGTTCGCTTGCCATCCGCTATCGCGAGAAAACATCTGACGGCGTCTATCGCGGTGGTCCGATGACCTACATCATGATGGGTCTGGGCAAGAAATGGACATGGCTCGCCATCCTGTTCTGCCTCGGCACGCTGTTTTCGGCACTGGTCACAGGCAACTCGATCCAGGCCAACGCCATTGCAGACGGCATGACCGAGCTGTTCGGCATTGAGGAATGGCTTGGCGGTGCGATTACCGCGATCCTGGTGTTCATCGTGATCATTGGCGGCATCAAGTCGATCGGCAGCGTGGCGGAAAAGATCATTCCGTTCATGGCTGCAAGCTACATCCTCATGGCGGTGATCGCGCTGATCCTGAACTTCGGCGATCTGCCCGAGACTTTCGGTCTGATCTTCCACGGTGCGTTCAACCCGCAGGCAGCCACGGGTGGCTTCGTGGGTGCGGCGATCATGCTGGCGATCCGCGCCGGTGTCGCGCGCGGCCTGTTCTCGAACGAGGCAGGTCAAGGTTCGACGCCTATCGCTCACGCGGTGGCACAGACCAACGATCCGCAACAGCAGGGCCGTATGGCTATGTTGGGCACCTTCATCGATACCATCGTGATCTGCACCATGACGGCGCTGGTCATGCTGACGGTGGAGGGTAACTTCACCGCTGGTGAAGAGGCCGTGCGCCACGCGTGGAATTCCGATCTCCAAGGCTTTGCGATGACGAGCGGCGCTTTCGCAGCGGCTTTCCCGTTCGAGATTGTTGGCGTCCCGCTCGGCACGTTAGTGGCATCACTCGCGCTGATCCTGTTCGTGTTCACCACACTCCTCACCTGGAGCTACTACGGCGAACGCGCGATCACCTTCATCTACGACCGCGTTCCGGGTTCGACTCGCGGCGGCGAAAAGGTGCTGCACATGATCTGGCGTGTGCTGTGGTGCGTGGTGATCTACATCGGATCGACGCAGGATCTGACGCTGGTCTGGCGCATGGGCGATATTTCCAACGCCGCGATGGCGCTGCCCAACCTGCTGGCACTCGCGCTGCTCTCTGGCGTGGTGTTCAAGCTGGCAAGGGGCGAGAAGGACGCCGGGCCAACGCACACGGCAGACACACCGGAAGAGCCGAACGAATACTGAGACTCTTTTGCTTTTCGCTCCTGCCTCCGCAGGAGCGTCCTCGCTAAGCGCGCAGGCGAGCTGCGCCCGCTGCGGGCGGCCAGTCGGCCTTGCGGTCCGCTTATCGCGGACCGATCAAAGAGAAAGGGCCGGGAGCTTTGCAGCTCCTGGCCCTTTTCTATGGGTTATGGTTTTTGATCAGCGCCAGCCGAACAGGCGCTCCAGAAGGCTCGGCTCTTCCATCGGCAGTACACGGCCGTGCTTGGCAAAGCGCAGGCTGGCATCGGTGTAAGGACGCGGATTGCTCCAGGCGTCATTGCGGCTGGATGTGTAGATTCGATTGCCCATAGTGGCCTCCTGTTCCTTTTCGGCGACTGCGAATGCCCTCCATTCGTCGCCGGTAGGGAACGGATTACCGCCTGCTATCTGAATTCGCTGTGGGCGGTTGGTTAGCCTCGCGTTCAGCTTTGTGAAGAGTTGTATGAACGCCCGCCGCCACGCGACCAGATCAGCCAGACCAGTGCAAGCGAGGCGAGTGCCATCAGGTTGATCTCCAGCGGGAGAGCTGCCGCGCGGGTGGCGTAGGGCGCGGCAAACAGCACGACGAGGCCAAGTTTCTCGTATGATCGGAAGCCCTCACGCAGTCCTTCGCGCACCAGCCACAGCACCGGCAGGATCAGGAACGGCAGGTCGTAGCTGAACAGATAGGGCGAGGTGAGCGCGGTGGCGGCCAGCACAAAAGCACCGCTCGCCAGCATGTCTCCGCCAAAGCGCCTCGCTGACAAGAATGCCAGCGCGCCCATGCAGAGCGCCACCAGCGCGTTGGCCGCCAGCGCAAGGGGCACCGTCGCAAACAGGCGCAGCTGGCTGTAGATACTCGCCATACGCAGATAGAACTCGGGATCGTCCCCGCGCATGATCGCGGCGCTTGCTTGCCAGCTATCCATGTAGCCGAGCATCGTTTCGTTGCCGAACACCAGCCAGCTCAGCAACAACAGCCCGGCTGCACTTGCGCCAGCAGCCACGAAAGCGCGCCATTGCCGTGCGCCCGCCAGCCAGAAAGGAATGAGGATCGCCAGATGCGGCTTGATGATGAGCGCGCCGAGTAACATTCCGCCGAAAACAGGCCGAGTGCCCATCGCTGCCACGCCGCCCACCAGCAGCGCTCCTGTCAGAAGGCCTGTCTGCGCGTGACCAGCTGCGAGCAGCGCGCCCGGAAATACGAGAATGATCGGCCAAAAACGCGGAAAGGCGCGAATGCTCGCCCAGGCCCACAGCGTGAAGGTCACAGCGACCCAGGCGATCCACGCCAGCGGGAATGGCAAGGCGCCAAACGGGGCGGCGGCAAACAGGAACGGCGGCGGATTGACGAACGCGAACCAGCCAGTGCTACCCGTGCCGGTCTGTACTCGCTCCTGCGTCGCAAGATCATATGCCGCCGCCGGATCGCCGGAGACCGTCACATGCCCCGCACCCCAGAATGCGAGGAAATCGGTCCCATCCGGCCCCATCGCCTTGAGGTAGGAATTCACCAGCAGCGCCAAGGAGGCAATGCCGAGGATCACCGCGTATCCGCGCACACGCCGGCTATCGAGCCAGTCGGCTTGGCGGATGTGGTTGAGTTTGCCCCCGGACATAGTCGGGACGTTAGCGGAATCGCGTGAATAAGGAATCCCTTGTTTGTTTTTCGCACCGACCTCCGTCGGTGCGTCCTCGCTAGATGCGCAGCAAGCTGCGCCCGCTGCGGGCGGGCGTTCGCCCTTGCCCTCGGCTAGTCGCCGAGCGAGCTCCGCCACATGGTAGCTATCGCTCGCTGTGATTGGGCGCGACTAGCGCACGACCTAGGCCGACTGGCCGCCCGGACCAGCCGCGTAGCGAAGCGGAGCGAATTGCTGGGAGGACGATCCGGCGGAGGCCGGATCATGAAAATATATGGCAGGGGTGACAGGATTCGAACCCGTGGCCCTCGGTTTTGGAGACCGATGCTCTACCAACTGAGCTACACCCCTGCATTCAGGAGCGCCGCCTCTAATATGCGAATTGCACGATGGCAAGCGACGACATGCTTCCGGCGTGCTAAAGAGCCGCGATGCACTCGCCCCCTCCCCCGACTGCCATCAAGCTGATCCCGCCGGAGATCCTGCTGCTCGCCTATCGCAGCGGCGTTTTTCCGATGGCCGATTCGCGCGATGACGAGGAGGTGTTCTGGGTCGAACCGCGCAATCGGGCGATTTTTCCGCTCGATGGTTTTCGCATGTCCCGCTCGCTCGCCAAGCTGATCAGGCAGGACAGGTACGAAATTCGCGTTGATGGTGATTTCTCTGCAGTGATCGGCGAATGCGCGCAGCCGCGGATCGATCATCCGGGCACCTGGATCAGCGAAGTCATCGATGCGAGCTATCGCAACCTCCACCGGCAAGGTCACGCCCATTCGGTCGAGTGCTGGCACAAGCGCAAGCTGGTGGGCGGCCTTTACGGAGTGGCGTTTGACCGCGTCTTCTGCGGCGAAAGCATGTTCACCCGCGCGGACAATGCCAGCAAAGTGGCTCTCGCCGCACTGATCTGCCTGATGCGGCGAGCGGGTTATGTGCTGCTCGACTGCCAGTTTATGACCGATCACCTCGCCTCATTGGGCGCAGTGCAGGTTTCTCGTGATGACTATCAGGAAAGGCTGTCAGCCGCTTGCGAAGGGTCGCCACGGTGCACTTTGCTCGAAGCGCTGGAGCAACTGCAGGAGGAGGCTCAGGCCTCGGCTTCTTCCCCGGGGAAGCTCATCGCGCAGTCCTTCACCCACACATCGTAGACCGGGTGTTCGACGACATTGATGCTGGGCATTTCCTTGAAAAGCCAGCCGGAAAAAACCTGGTTCCACTGCGTGCCATCGCCGCTATCAACGCGTTCGTTGACGAAGACCTGCACGAAGCCGCCGGTCTGCTGCGGATCTTCCCACGGGGCGGTGCGCTCGCACGCCTGCAGCCGGACGATGACATCGCCAAAGCGGCGCGATTCGCCCGGATACATTTCGATGTCGCGGGTTTCGTTGTTGCGCTTGTTGACGAGTCCGATGGTGGCGAGGCGCTCTTCCATCGGGGTTCCAATACCTTCGGGATTGCCGATCTGCGTAGCGGGCTCGGACTGGAACTCCTCGGGCATCTCGGTCTCTTCAGCCTCCGGAGCGGGTGCATAGCCTCCGCAGGAGGTCAAGGCCAGCGTGGCCAGCGCACCGGCGCAGACGGCGCGTAGAGCGATCACGCGTCGGGCGACCATGCTTCGTAGTCACCGGTGGCTGCGGCGCGCTTGCCACCGCGTTCCAGTGCACCCGCGGGCAGGTAACGCGCATCGGTGCCGGTAGCATTGGGCGTGTAATCGGCTTCCCAGATCTTCGGCGGAGCGAGATGGCTTTCGGGCAGCTCGTCATACGAGCCGTGCAGCCAGCCGTGCCATTCGGACGGCACGCGGCTTGCATCATTGGCACCATCATAGATGACCCAGCGGCGCTCTTTCTGGCCTTCTTTCACGTTCTTGGAACGGTAGTACTTGTTGCCCTGCGCATCGGTGCCGACATGCTCGCCATTCTTGAACGACCACCACAGCGTGCCGATGGTGGCGCCTTCCCACCAGGTGAAGATTTTCATCAGAAAGTTCATGGGGGCGCGATTAGCGGATTCGCTGGCGAAGGCCAATAGCCATTACCACTCTACGCTATCACCTGGCTCGAGACCTAGCTCTTCCGATCGACCGGCTGCCAGCTCCAACACGGCAATACCCGGACGGTCAGATGTAATTGGCTCCTCATTATACGGCTCGCCCTGCCCGATGTTGATGACCTGGCGGTTCTCGTCGATGAAGATGAGGTCGAGCGGAATTACCGTGTTTCGCATCCAGAAGCTGAGCGGCTGCACCGGATCCTTCGGGAAAATCATGCCTTCATCGGGACCGAGCTCCTGCCGGAACATCAGTCCGCGGCTCTGTTCCTGCTGGGTCGCCGCAACCTCAGCCTGGATTACGTGAGTGCCATTCGACGTTGTCAGCGTCACCGGAATAACCTCGAGACCGGAGATCGGATGTGTCGCCACCGCTTCTTCAACGACCGGCGCAGCAGCTTCCTGCGCAGCTTCACCGCTACATGCTGCCAGCGTCAAGGCCGCCAGCGCCGCAAACACATTCCTACCGAAATTCATCGTCACCATTATCCTCCGCTTCGGAGATCCATTGTTCCACTGCCCTCTCGCTTGGCGCATCCAGCACCGCGCGGGCGTGATCAAAGGAATGGCCTGCCCGCAGCATGGCTGCAATCTGTTTTTCGCGCTTTTCCTTATCGGGAGCCTCGATAGCGAAGGGGCCAAAGCGTCTGCGTTGTGCTAATCGCACCGCCGCTTGCCGCTTGGCTGCATCACCCGGTCGCATTTGTGACCGGACCTCTTCGTTGACGCCCGCTTGCCCCAGCGCCTGATTGACACGCCGTGCACCATATCCTCGCCGCAGCAGATCGGATGCGCGCGCACGGGCGTAAACTTCATCATCGACGAAGCCTTTTTCAACGAATTTCGCCACCAATTGAGGGACATCAGGCTGATGGTCATCTTCCCAACCACGCTCGCGCAACTTGCGCGCCAGATAGCGTTCCAGCTTGGCCGCTGTGGTTGCAAACCGGGCGGCGTAGGACAGCGCCAGCTCCTCCAGCGAGGCAGCCGAAAGCGGTTTCGGCGCACGCCGCTTGCGTATTCCCCCTTGTCGATTGCTGTCCATTGGCCTTATTCGTGCCACACTTCCCTTCAAATGGGAAAGCTTGCGGCGTGGAACAACCAATTTTCCCGCCGTTTTGTATATGGGAAGCGCCGTAGAAGCGCGTTGAAGATGAGGGTTCCCCATCACACAGACGACTGAGCTAACGCCGACACCGAACGATTGTCCGTTGCCGCGCCGCCGATCCGATTTCGCCACCTTCGTCGAAGCGATCGAATATGCCGCGCGCAGCGAAAAGGGCATGAACTTCTATGACCCGCGTGCCACGCTGGAGCGTGTCTACACCTACCGCGAAATGCGCGAAGACGCGCTGGTCGCAGCGCGCCGCCTGATGGGCATGGGAATCAAGAAGGGTGACCGTGTCGCCCTGATCGCTGAAACTAGCCCCGAATTCGTCGCCGCCTTCTGCGCCTGCGTCTACACCGGCGCATGGCCGGTGCCGTTGCCGCTACCGACCACGTTCGGCGGCAAGGACAGCTATATCGACCAGTTGGGCGTCCAGCTTTCCAGCAGTGACCCCGCCGTCTTGCTCTACCCCGCCGAGATCGATGAAATGGCGCGCGCCGCTGCGGACAACCAGGGCTGCAAGGGCATGAATTGGGACGAGTTCGCCGCGCTTGACGCGCCCGAGGCAGACCTGCCCGAAGCCGACCCCGAAGACATTTGCTACCTGCAGTATTCTTCCGGCTCGACCCGCTTCCCTACCGGTGTTGCGGTCACCCACCGCGCATTGCTGCACAACCTTTATGGCCATGCCGAAAGTATGCACATCGGCGAAGGTGATCGCGGCGTCAGCTGGCTGCCGTTCTATCACGACATGGGTCTTGTCGGTTGCTTCCTGTCGATGGTCGGCAATCAGGTGAGCGCGGATTATCTACGCACCGAGCATTTCGCCCGTCGCCCGCTCGCATGGCTCGATCTGATCAGCCGGAACGAGGGCAATTCGATGAGCTATTCGCCCACATTCGGCTATGACATCTGCGCGCGCCGCATTTCCAGCCAGAGCCATGTGGCGGACCGGTTTGATCTGTCGCGCTGGCGGCTTGCCGGCAACGGTGCCGACATGATCCGCCCTGACGTGATGCAGCAATTCGTCAACGCCTTTGCCGATGCCGGCTTCAAAGCGAGCGCTTTCACGCCGTCATACGGGCTTGCTGAAGCGACACTGGCCGTCACCGTGATGCCGCCGGGCGAAGGTATTCGCGTGGAACTGGTCGAGGAAGAACGCCTTTCGGGAACGCAGCGAGATCTTTCGCGCCCCGCCCGCTATCGCGCCATCGTCAACTGCGGCAAGCCGCTGCCCGACATGGATGTCGAGATCCGCGGCGAGAATGACGAGATCAAGGGCGATCACCAGATCGGCAAGGTCTGGTGCCGTGGCCCCAGCGTCATGCACTCCTACTTCCGCGATGAAGCCGCGACCGAGGACTGCCTGGTCGATGGCTGGCTGGATACCGGAGACATGGGCTACATGGCCGATGGCTACCTGTTCATCGTCGGCCGGGCGAAGGACATGATCATCATCAACGGCAAAAACCACTGGCCGCAGGATATCGAATGGGCGGTAGAACAGCTGCCCGGCTTCAACCACGGCGATATCGCCGCCTTCTCGGTCGAGACCGAGAGCGGTGAGGAAGCACCCGCCGTGCTCGTCCATTGCCGCGTGAGCGACCCCGAAGAGCGTGTAAAACTGCGCGATCAGATCGCCGACAAGGTACGCTCTGTCACCGGCATGAACTGTGTGGTCGAACTCGTGCCCCCGCGCACCCTGCCGCGCACAAGCTCAGGCAAGCTGAGTCGCGCGAAGGCGAAGAAGCTTTACCTTTCGGGCGAGATCATGCCGCTGAAACTGGCAGCCTAACCCAGCAACAACACGCCCAGCACGTAAAGCAGCGCGACTAGCCCCGCGCCCCACACTATGGTGCGCACTTTCGGTACGCCGGCCCAGTATAGCGGCAAGTAAATCGCCCGTGCGCCCAGCCACACCCACCCTGCAAGCGCGGTCCATTCATTTGCCTTCTCCGCCAGCACCACGCCGAATAGTGCGATGATCGCGAGCGGCAAGGTTTCGATGAAGTTGTCTCGCGCACGCTCCAGCCGAGCTGCCAGATCATTGAGCGGCGGCATATCCGCATCACGCGCGCCCATATTCCAATCCTTGCCATATTGCTTCGTCTTGAAATGGACGGCGACGAACACGTGTACGACCAACAGCACTCCCGCGAGCGCAAGCACAGTGATTTCGGGTGCCATTGTACCTACTCCCCCGCTGCCCAGCTGACGGTCACCGTACCGTGGCCCGCTCCGTTTGTCTCTTCCATCATGCTGCGATTGTCGGTCGAAAGGATGGTACGGAGCGCCGCGACCGAATCCGCCGGACCTGTCAGGCGCACGGGAATGCTGGTGCGATCCTGCGCCCAGCTGGCCAACGCGAGAGCGCGGCGGCCCTCAGCTGTCGGTCGCCACACGGTCTCTCCTTCAGCATTCTCGACCTGCTCGAAGGCGATATTGGGAAGAGCGCGGAGCGGCGGGGTGAAGCGGATATCCCATTCCGGCTCGGTCGCATCGATACGCCGTTCGAGCTCGCGATAGGTCGCCATTGTCGCCCCCGCGAGCGGGCGGGCAACGACGATAGCGCGGCGGCGTTCGCGGTCGATAGTCACATCGTCGGTCGGCACCCCGGCGAGCAAGGCGAGACGATCGGCGATGTTCTCCATCTGCTCGACAGCTTCGGCTTCACGGGTACGAGCGGCAGCAAGCTGCGCTTCTTCGGCTGCGTCTTCGCTGGTGCCGACCGGGATCTGCGTAAGGGAAACATCAACCGTCCGGCCCAGTCGCTCGCTGATCGCTGTTTCAGCCAGCACCTCTGCATCGCCGATGATCTCGGGCGTCAATACCGTTGCAGTTATGTGCACCGTTTCGCCCTCGTAGTTTGGGTCGAGCGTGTCGACCCGCGCACGGCCATCGAACGTCTCTTCGATCACGGTATTGATCTGCCGTGTCGCGGTGGTCTCCCAAACGATCTGGCGCAGCGAAAGTAGCAATGGAATCGCCAAGACCACAAAGGCGGAAAAGATCAGAAAGGCCTGCAACTGCGTCTGCTTGTCCGAAAGACTGGTCGAAAAGCCATATGCGCGCGCCATCGCCGTGGCTGTCAACGCAATGGCGGTAAGGTTGGTGATGAACAGGAACAGCGCGCCCCAGAACACCGTGCCGTTGAAAGTCGCAAGACCGAAGCCGACGACGGCCAGTGGCGGCATCAAGGCAGTAGCAATCGCCACGCCAACGATGGTGCCCTCACGCCCCCGGATCATCGCGTAAGCACCGGCAATGGAGGAGAAAATCGCTACGCCGAGGTCGAACAGCGTCGGACGAGTTCGAGCGGCAATTTCGGCTGTGATCGTCTGCAAGGGCGAAAAGAACACGATCATCGCGCAGAACAGGATCGCAAACGCCGTGCCGACGGCCAGCGACTTGGCCGATTGCCTCAGCCATTTGTAATCGCCAATCGCCAGTGCAAAGCCCACACCCATGATCGGATCCATCAGAGGCGATAGCAGCATGGCGCCGATCACAACCGCGGCGGAACCCTGCAGCAGACCAAGAATAGCAATCCCGGCAGACATACAGGTCATCAGCAGGTAACGTGCCGAAAGCGTACATTCGGCACGACGCTTTTCGATGACCGCAACCTGGTCCACGGTGCCGCTGACATCCTTGCGCCACCAGCTGTTAAAGTGCGTCAGGCTCTCTGCAAGATTGGCCTTTGCCTTGTCGAGCGGCTGATCGGCAGTGTTCGGACTATTCGCGTCGGGCGCGTTTGGTGTTTGCATTGTAGCCTATTATCGCGGAAACTCGATTGGCACAAAGCTTGATGCACTAAACTTGAATTGCGTGTCTTGCATCACTAATACAGTTAGTGAGGAACGAAGAGGGATTTTGCCGCGATGGCCACGACAAACGAAACAACGACCAAGACAGACCTTGATCTGGAGCTGACTCCGCCTGAACCGGTGCCCACAGTCGCACCCGAAAAGGCCGCCGGACTTGTCCCCGTGAGCGAGGAGAAGAAGAGCGCGCTGCAGGAGAAGGTTGACGGTTTTGTTGACGAGCTTGTTGCGCTTGATGCCAATTCGCCCGATTTCGGCAAGAAGGTCGACCAGATCACCAATATGGGTCGCAAGGAAATCATGGCAGCCAGCCAGATGTCCAACCGCTTCCTCGATCGCCCTGTGCGCGCGATGGACCAGGAAAGCGGCGTTGGCGCGGATCTGGCAGAGCTGCGCCGCGTGGTCGAAGATCTCGACCCCGGCAAGCGCGGTAAGCTGTCCAAGCGGCGCAAGTTCCTCGGCATCATCCCGTTCGGCAACAAGCTGCAGAACTATTTCCGCAGCTACCAGAGCGCGCAGGGGCACATCCAGTCGATCCTTAGCAACCTTTCCAGCGGCAAGGACGAACTGATCCTCGACAATGCGGCCATCGATGTCGAACGGCAGAAACTGTGGGAAGCAATGGGCAAGCTTGAGCAGATGATCCACATCGCCAAGACGCTCGATGGCCAGCTCGAAGAAAAGGCAGCCGATCTCGACGCAACCGATCCGGAAAAGGCCAAGGCGATCCGCGAGACCGCGCTGTTCTACGTCCGCCAGCGCACGCAGGACCTGCTGACGCAGATGGCGGTGTCGGTGCAGGGTTATCTCGCACTGGACCTGGTCAAGAAGAACAATGTCGAGCTGGTGAAGGGTGTTGATCGCGCCAGCACCACCACGGTGGGCGCGCTGCGCACCGCTGTGACCGTGAGCGAGGCGATGACGAACCAGAAGCTGGTGCTCGGCCAGATCACCGCGCTCAACGAAACCACCGCCGGGATTATCGATTCCACCGGCGAATTGCTGCGTTCCAACACCGCGCAGATCCACGAACAGGCGGCCAGCAGCACCATCCCGATGGAAACGCTGCAGCGCGCCTTCCAGAATATCTACGATACCATGGACGAGGTCGATACCTTCAAGCTGCGCGCGCTCGACAGCATGAAACAGACAGTCGACACACTGTCTGTCGAGGTCGAGAAGTCCAAGGGCTATATCGCCCGAGCCGAAGGACAGGCCCAGGCCGCCCAGCAGGTGCAGGACAGCGGCCTGCTGTCGCTGGAGCCGTAAGGACGCATTGATGGTAGATTCCACCGACCAATCCGACCGTATCCTGAGGGAAGCCCGCTCCAGCCTGCAAATGCAGCGCGAAGGCGGCTATCACCGGCGCGGCGGTGGCTCGATTGGCGAAGGTTCGCGGAGAGTAAAGAAGTCCAACCGGATGAAACGGCTGAAGCTGTTTTTCGGGACAGTCTTTGCAATCCTCGCCGGAGCCAGCATCTTTGGTGTCTTCATCGAAGCGCTGGGTTTTGGCGGAGTGATGATCGTTGCCCTGATGATCGTTGCTGCCGTTTTCATTTTCAGCAATTTTCCAAAGGTGAGGGCGCCCAAACTCCCTGATCTGAAGCGCGTGCAGGACGCCAAGCAACTGGTCGCGCGCACCGAAATCTGGCTCGAGCACCAGCGCGAAAAGTTGCCCGAGGCTTCCGCGCGTCTCGTACACAGTATGGGCTCGCAACTCGATGCTCTGGGCCAGCAGCTTGCGCATATCGATCCCGAGCACCAGGCGGCAGGCGAAGTGCGGCGACTGGTGGGCGAAATCCTTCCCGAAACGATCCAGACCTATCTGCGCATTCCGGCCAACCTGCGCAGTGAGGAACGCGCTGGCGCTACGCCTGATGCGCAGCTTGAGCGCAGCCTCAAGAAGATCAGCAAGGAATTGGACAGCGTCACCCGCCAGCTGGCCGAAGGTTCGCTCGATGACCTCGCGATCAAGGACCGCTATCTCGACTATCGCTATGGCGATGCGGAAGGCAATCCGCTCGATAGTGCAGCCGATAACGGTGTGCCTCTGAATGAAGGCTCCGGCGTTCCGCTCCCCGACTTCGATACGGCAAAGAGCAAAAGCTGATGCAGGTCGCGATCCCGCATGATCTGGGCCGAGAGGAAGTGCGCCGTCGCCTGCGCGAAAATGGCCATTCCATCGGCGACAATATTCCCGGCGGAATGGCCGATGTCGCAACCAGCTGGCCGACCGAAGACCGCATGACGCTCACCATCACCGCGATGGGGCAAGGGCTCACCGGACACATTGATATCGAAGACAGCCAGGTGCTATTCGAAATGATACTTCCGGCTGCTCTCGGTTTCCTCAAGCCCATCGTCGAAGGGGCCATAGCGGATCAGGGCCGCCGCATGCTGGAGCCGCCCAAGGAGTAACCGCGGGGAATTTGTCCACGCCGCCTAGAGCTTGCGCTCACGCTCCAGATAACTCTCCGGAACCCGCAAACCTTCGGTCGCTTCGCGCGTTTCGCGCAGGAACAGCACAAGCGCCCACATCAGCAGGCCAATCGAGACGATAAAGGTCGCAGCAGCAATCGGGTTAAGTCCGACATGCGCGAACTCTTCGGCAAACAGCAGCACCACTGTCACCCCGATCGCGAGGCTCGCGATGACCAGCAGCCGCAAGGCCTGGTTAATGAGTGCAATCCGGCTATCGAGCAGGCGGATTTCCCGCACCACGTCATCATGCTCCATGCCTTCGGTAACGCCGTGCTCGCGCTGCAGGTCTCGGCTGCGGTCCACCACGCGGCCAAGGCGCTGTGTCAGCGTGCCGATGATATTCCCGATAGCCACGAGGAGAAAGACCGGCGCAAGCGCGAGCTGGATGGTCTGGGCAATCATCACATCGGCTTCCGGAGACAGTCCCATCGGCGGCACCAACTATTGCCGGGCCGCGCCGGACAGTTTTCCGACTTTCTGCGCGCCATCCATGGAGGTGACGAGCACTTCATCGCCATCCACCACGATTGCGACATCTTCCAGACCGATTGCCGACACACGCGGGCCGTCACTATCGACCAGGACATTCCTGCAGTCGACAAGTTCAGCATTGCCGTTGACGCGATTGCCGTTATCGTCACCCGCGCGGGCATCGCGCAGCGCAGGCCAGCCGCCGATATCGGACCAGCCCATTGAAACGGGCACCATTGCCGCGCGCGATGTCTCTTCCATCACCGCATAGTCGACCGATTCAGACTGGACCTGCGCGAACGGTTCGGGAGCAGGATGGAACCGCGCGCCCTCTTCACTGCCCTGCTCGACAGCGGCCCGCACAGCAGCCGCGAGGTCAGGCCTATGCGCCTCCAACTCGGAGACAAATGCACCCGCCCGGAAAGCGAAAATGCCGCCGTTCCAGCTGTATCCACCGTGTGCCAGGAACTCGGTCGCGCGCTCCAGATCGGGCTTTTCGACGAAACGCTCGACCGCAAAGCCACCCTCCAGCGGGTCGCCCTGCAAGATATAACCATAACCCGTTTCGGGGTGTGTCGGAGTAATGCCAAAGGCGACCATCCGGTCTTCCCGCGCCAGCTTAGCAGCCGCCTGAGCCGCTGCCTGAAATGCCGCGACATCGGCGATATGATGATCGCTCGGGCACACCAGCATGACTGCGTCTTCGGGCAGGCGCAGCGCCGCAAGTGCGATGGCTGCCGCGGTGTTCTTGGCTTCGGGCTCGACAATAATCGAAGCCTCTGCATCGCCCAGCTGCGCCTCAACATGCGGCAGATGCGCCGCCCCGGTCACGACGGTGGACGCAGCAAACTGCGCAGGATCACTCGCGCGGGCAATCGTTTCCTCGAACAGCGTCTGCTCGCCGACGAGCGGTAGGAAGGGCTTGGGCATGGTCTTGCGGCTGCGCGGCCAAAGGCGCGTTCCGCTGCCGCCGCACATGATAACGGGATGGATCAAGGTCATGGCGCTACCCTGTGTGGAATCGCGCGGCTCACTGCAAGGGATTTCATCACCAAGCCCTAGCGCGCGCGGAAATCGACCCGGTAGCCATAGCGCGCCTCCACCGGCGTGCCGTCGGAAGTGGTGGCTGGGTTAAAACGGATGCGCTCCACCACCAGCGGACAGACACGTGCAGTGGTTTCCGCATCTACGCCAGTGCTCGCCACCGTACAGTTGCGCGCGCGGCCATCCACGGTGACGATAAACTGGACGGTGACCGAGCGACCAAAGCGGGTGGACCGTCCACCTTCCGGGATAGGAAAATCGCGCGATTCATTGAGTTCGCCCGAACGCACCGAAGGCCGGACCGCCACCGCGCCGCCACTGCCCGAACCGCGTCTGCCGCTACCCGTGCCATCACCATTGCCGCCCGCCCCGGTGCCTTCGCCTTCCTGGCGCGCTCCCGAAGCATTTGCCGTCCCGGTGGAGGATGCGCGCGGCGCGGGTGTGGGCCGAGGGATTGGCTGTTCGGGCGCGACCACCTCGCGCGCAATTGCCTCCCGTCCCTCGTCCCCGGCTGCGCCTTCATCGGTGGACGGAGGTGAAATGCTCGGCTCTGCCTCGGGCTCGACGGTGCGCACAGTGACGGTGACCATACTGGTCGCCTGTTCGATCACGTTGGCAGTGAATTCGGGCACAAGCGCACGAGCCAGGCCGTACAGGACAAGCAGGTGAAACAGCACGATCAGCACTACCAGCTTCCAGTCTAGCTTCTTGCGTTTGGCCAGAAATCCGCTTTGCGCCATCGCGATGTCTCCTCTTGGGCCATATTCGCGCGCAGAAGCGCGTCATGCAAGCTTGGCAAGCGCATATGGCAACGCCTAGGGATGCGCGCATGGCCTCTTCCTATCGTTTCGCCATCGATCGCGGTGGCACCTTCACCGATGTGGTGGCCGAATTGCCGGGCGGCCAGCTGGTGACTACCAAGCTGCTTTCCAGCAATCCCGATCAATATCCCGATGCCGCCAGCGAGGCGGTGCGGCGCGTGATGGAGGAGCACGGGGACGCGCCGATTGCAGAGCTGCGCATCGGCACCACGATTGCGACCAATGCCCTGCTCGAGCGGCAGGGAGCCAGAGTCGCACTGGCGATTACCGGTGGGCACGGCGATGCCCTGAAGATCGGCAACCAGGCACGACCCGATATCTTCGCGCGGCATATCGTGAAGCCCGAACGGCTGGAGCAGCGGACGGTCGAGATCACCGAGCGGATGAGTGCTGCTGGCGAAGTGCTGATTGCGCTTGATGAGCAGGCCGCACGTCGGGACTTGCAAGCCCTGCGAGACAACGGGTTTGATGCCCTCGCCATCGTGCTTATGCACGGCTGGACTTTCACCGTTCACGAGGCGCGACTGGCAAAGATCGCACGCGAGCTGGGCTTCACGCAGGTGAGCGCCAGCCACGAAGTCTCCCCCCTTATCCGCCTGGTTCCGCGCGGCGATACCAGCGTGGCCGATGCCTATCTGTCCCCCGTGATCCGCGCCTACGTCGACCAGCTTGCAGAGCGCTTGCCCGATCACGGAAGCCTGCGCTTCATGCAGTCAAACGGCGGCCTCGCCGATGCGCGCACCTTTCGCGGCAAAGATGCGGTTCTCTCCGGCCCTGCTGGCGGAGTGGTCGGCATGGTGCGCACGGCAGAGGCGCTGGGGTACAGTCGGCTGATAGGCTTCGACATGGGTGGCACCAGCACAGATGTCTGCCACTATTCGGGCGAGTACGAGCGCACGGGTGACAGCGTGGTCGCGGGCGTGCGCATCGCCGCGCCGATGATGCAGGTGCATACCGTAGCGGCGGGTGGCGGCTCTATCTGCAGCTTCGACGGGCAGCGGCTGCGCGTGGGACCGGAAAGTGCGGGGGCAGATCCCGGTCCGGTATGTTACCGCAAAGGCGGGCCGCTAACCGTGACCGATTGCAACCTTATGCTGGGTCGGATCGATCCCGCACATTTCCCGCATGTCTTCGGGCCTAATGGTGACCAGCCGCTCGATCCCGAAGCTTCGCGCCGGAGGTTGGGCGAGGTAGCCGCAAGCCTTCCAACAGCCATGCAGCTCGAAGAACTGGCCGAAGGTTTCCTCACGCTGGCTGTCGATGAAATGGCCAATGCCATCCGCAAGATTTCGACCGCACGCGGACACGATGTCACCACCCATGCACTCGCGTGCTTTGGCGGAGCTGGCGGGCAATTTGCCTGCCGCGTGGCGGACGAGCTGGGGATGGAGACGGTGCTCGTGCATCCCTATGCGGGCGTGCTCAGCGCCTACGGCATCGGCCTCGCTCCCGTGATCGCCATGCGTGAAGCCGGTGTCGTGCGACCCCTGACAGAGGATTTTTCCGCTGCCCTTGAAGCTTTGCAAGCGCAGGCGCGGACCGACTTGGTAGCGCAGGGTATTTCCAAAGAGCGCATCGTGCTTGTCACTCGCCTGCGGCTCCGCTTCGATGGTAGTGACACGACGCTGGACATGCCGCTCTCAGACGATGCCGATGCGGAATTCCGTGCCGAACATCGCCGTCGTTTCGGCTGGTCGGACGATGCCGCGCCCGTGGTGCTCGAAGCAATAAGTGTTGAGGCACAGGGCAGCAGCGGTGGCCTCGCAGCAAAAGCCAGTGTGACATCGCGTGGCCAGCTGGAACAGGGCCAGACGCTCGCCGGACCCGCGCTGATCGCTGATCCGAGTTCTACAACCATCGTCGAAGAGGGGTGGGGCGCGAGTGTCGCCGACGATGGCTCGCTGATCCTCAACCGCACCGCTCCGCGTGAACGCGCGCCCGCTGCGGGGACTCAGGTTGATCCCGTCCGCCTTGCCATTTTCAACAACCTGTTCATGGCGATTGCTGAAGAAATGGGCGTGGTGCTCGAAGCCACGGCGAGTTCGGTGAACATCAAGGAACGGCTCGATTTCTCCTGCGCGCTGTTCGATGCGGACGGATCGCTGATCGCCAATGCGCCGCATATTCCGGTGCATCTGGGCAGCATGGGCGCGAGTATCCGCCGGGTGATCGACAACCGCATGGACAGTGCCCGCGGTGTGCGGCGCGGCGATGCCTATGTGGTGAATGATCCTTACAACGGCGGCACACATCTGCCCGATGTCACGGTGATCGTACCCGTGTTTTGGGACGAGAAATCACCCAATCCGCAGGCCTTTGTCGCCGCACGCGGGCATCATGCAGATATTGGCGGGATTGCACCCGGCTCCATGCCGCCCGACAGCACAACCATTGATGATGAGGGTATCCGGCTTGATGACGTGCTGCTCGTCGACGAGGGGCGCTTCCTCGAAAGCAAGATGCGCGAACTGCTTGGCGCAGGCCCGCATCCGGCACGCAGCCCCGACCGCAACATTTCCGACCTCAAGGCCCAGCTCGCCGCTTGTGCGCGCGGGAACGACCTGCTCACCGCCTCCGCAACCGAACACTCGGGCGAAGTCATCACCGCCTATATGGGGCACGTCATGGACAACGGCGAAGCTGCTGTACGCGGGCTGCTGGAGAGGCTGCCAGAGGGCGCATTCACCTATGAGATGGACAATGGCGCACAGGTTTCGGTCGCCATTTCAATAGACCGCGAGAAGCGCAGCGCTGTGTTCGATTTCACTGGAACGAGCGGCCAGCTGGAAGACAATTTCAATGCCCCTGCCGCGATCACCCGCGCCGCCGTACTCTATGCTTTACGCTGCCTTGTCGATGACGATGTGCCATTGAACGATGGCTGTCTGCGCCCCGTCACCCTCAGGATACCGCAAGGTTCGATGCTCTCCCCCAACCCGCCTGCCGCGATTGTCGCGGGCAATGTCGAGACGAGCCAGGTCGTCACCGATGCCGTGCTCGCTGCATGCGGCGCACTCGCGCCTTCGCAGGGCACGATGAACAACCTCACTTTCGGCAATGAAGAGCACCAGTATTATGAGACGATCTGCGGTGGTTCAGGCGCCGGACCAACGCACCCCGGCACCGATGCTGTGCAAACCCATATGACCAATTCGCGCCTGACCGATCCCGAGGTTCTCGAAAGCCGCCTGCCCGTGCGTGTTGACAGGTTCGCGATCCGCACAGGTTCGGGTGGAAAGGGCGCGCAGCAGGGTGGAAACGGGGCCGAGAGGCGCATAGCGTTCCTTGAAGATATGCAGGTGCAGATGCTCGCCAACCGCCGCCGTGTCCCGCCGCGCGGATTGGCCGGAGCGAGCGATGCTATGCCAGGAGAGACGTTTGTGGAACACGCTGATGGCAGTACCACTCCACTGGGAAGCGACGGCGCCGTTCAGGCCCATGCGAGAGACGTGGTGGTGATCCGTACGCCCGGCGGTGGCGGCTTCGGGAAAGCCGGATGAGCGTCGATCCATCCATGGCCGGGCGCTTTGCCCGCACCGCGCTCGATCACGTGTGCCAGGAATACCCCAACAAGCTCGATCATGTGATGGGCGGCGATGAGGATGCGCTATCGCCCAGCACGCTGCACCCCGTATTCTACGGCAGTTTTGACTGGCACAGCTGCGTGCACAGCTGGTGGCTGCTGTTGACGATCCGCCGCGTGTATCCCGATCTGCCCGAAGCCCCGCGGATCACCGCGCTTGCCGATGAAATGTTCACCGCCGAAAAGCTGGCAGTGGAAACCGAGTATGCACGGCGCCCGCTTTCCCGCGGGTTCGAGCGGCCATATGGCTGGGCGTGGTATCTCAACTTGCATCTCGAGGCATCGCGGGAACCGGGCAAACCCTGGGCACAACATATGGAGCCCCTCGCCCGTCAGTTCGCCGCCGGTTGGCGCGACTATCTGGCTGCGCTTGCCTATCCCATCCGCACCGGCACCCATTTCAATACAGCCTTTGCCATGCGCCTCTCGCTAGACTGGGCCGAAGTTTTCGACCCTGCCCTCGCTAAACTGATGGGCGACACCGCAATGGGCTGGTTCGAAGGGCACCGCGACGTGCGCCCTATCGAGCCTTCGGGCGATGATTTCCTGTCCGGCACGCTCACCGTGGCGCAGCTGATGCGCAAAGTAGGCCGGGTGCCCTTCGCAGACTGGCTTGACGGCTACCTCCCCGGTCTGGCGCAGGGCCGCCCCGCTTGCCTGTTCGATCCCGTGGTCCCGCGCGACCGCAGCGATGGCAAGATGGCGCACCTCGACGGCTTCAACATTTCGCGCGCTTGGGCGTGGATAGAAATCGGCAAGGCAGCCGACCTTGGCGAGCGCGAGAACCCGCCCGAAATTGCACTCTACAACGCTTCTATCGATCAGATCGATCAAGATTATATGTCATCGCACTGGCTGGCGAGCTTCGCGCTGCTGACTATATTGGCCTACGAGGAAAGGCATCGGTCATGAGCGAGAGAGACACGGCACTCCATGCCGCCACCCGGCAGGTTGAAGCGGCGCTGGCCGATGCGGGCAAGCGCCCCACTATTGCTGGGTTCTTTGACGAGGCGACCAATACCGTCAGCTACGTTGTGAGTGATCCCGCCACCCGCGAAGCAGCGATTATCGACTCTGTTCTCGATTACGATGCACCTTCGGGCCGGACAACGTTCGGATCGGCAGAGCGGATTATCGAATATGTCGAGACCAATGCGCTCAAGGTCACCTGGTTGATCGAAACCCATGCCCATGCCGATCACCTGTCTGCAGCACCCTATTTGCAGGAGAAGCTGGGCGGAAAGCTGGCTATCGGCCGCGAGATCATCCGGGTGCAGGACGTGTTCGGCAAGCTGTTCAATGCCGGGACCGACTTCGAACGCGACGGATCGCAGTTCGATCACCTGTTCGACGATGGTGATCGCTTTGCGATTGGCAAGCTGGAAGGGATAGCCCTCCATGTGCCCGGTCACACCCCGGCCGACATGGCCTTCGTAGTGGGCGATGCCGCCTTCATCGGCGACACGCTTTTCATGCCCGACTTCGGCACCGCGAGAGCGGATTTTCCAGGCGGCGATGCCCGTCAGCTGTTCCGCTCGATCAAGCGCCTGCTGGCTCTGCCTGACGCGGCGCGGCTGTTCACCTGTCACGATTACAAGGCGCCGGGGCGGAACGAATTCGCCTGGGAAAGCACCGTTGCCGTGCAACGCGCGGGCAATATTCACGTGAAAGACGGCACAAGCGAGGATGAATTCGTCGCCATGCGCTCTGCCCGCGATGCCAAGCTCAACATGCCGACGCTGATCCTGCCCAGTGTGCAGGTCAACATTCGCGGCGGTCATTTGCCAGAACCCGAGGACAATGGCGTGAGTTATATCAAGATACCGGTGAATGCGCTGTGATGCTGCCCGGCTTCCCTGACGCTGCTCCCCTGGATGGCCTTGTCGGCGGCGCGCTGATCGGCGTAGCGGCGGCGATCATGCTGCTTGGCCTCGGCCGTATCGCGGGTGTTTCAGGCATCGCTGCCAAGGCAGTCGGGCTCGGCGGTAGCGGCATGGACCGCACCAGCGCGCTGGCCTTCATTATCGGATTGCCGCTGGGCGCGATGCTGATTGCCGTGGCGCGCGGCGGGGTCGAGGCGAGCTTTGCCGGACCTGTCCCGCTGATTATCGCCGGGCTGCTTGTCGGTATCGGCACCCGCATTGGCAGCGGCTGCACCAGCGGCCACGGTGTATGCGGGATGAGCCGCCTGTCGGTCCGTTCCATCGTGGCGACACTCACCTTCATGGCGGCGGGCATTGCGACGGTGGCGATCATGAATGCGCTGGGACTGGAGGTGCTGTCATGAGCACGCGTCCACTCGTAGCGCTCGCGGGCGGCACCGTTTTCGGCGCAGGCCTTACCGTTGGCGGCATGACCGATCCTGCCCGCGTACGCGGTTTTCTCGACCTGTTCGGTGACTGGGACCCGACCCTCGCCTTCGTCATGGGCGGTGCGCTGGTGGTCATGGCAATCGCCTGGCGCATTGTTCCCGGCATGGCGCGACCACTGTTCGAAGACGGTTTCCACCTGCCCACCCGCAGCGATCTCGATGGCCGATTGATCAGCGGTGCCGCACTGTTCGGCATAGGCTGGGGTGTTGCAGGGCTGTGCCCGGGGCCGGGATTTGCCGCGCTCGCCATTGCCCCCGCCGACGCCGCGATCTTTGTCATTGCCATGCTGGCGGGCTTTGTGCTCGTTCGCCTCACCGAAGGAAAGCGGTGATGGATATCCGCAAGGTCGATGACACTTTCGCCGTCGCTCCGCAGATTCAGGCAAGCGACATGCAGACGCTGGCGGATGCCGGATACACCACGGTGATGTGCAACCGCCCCGATGATGAAGAGCCGAGTCAGCCGCCACTGTCAGAGATCGTGGCCGCGGCAAAAGCCGCCGGACTGGAATTCCACCATGTGCCCGTTTCAGGAGGCATGTTCCCGCAGGAGGCGCTCGAAGAGTTCGCACGTGTGCGTAAGGAATCGCCCGGGCCCGTGCTCGCCTATTGCCGCAGCGGAACGCGCTGCATGACGATGGAGGCACTCGCCAACCCGATGGGCCTTTCCGTAGACGAGCGTCTCGAACGCGCCGCCGAGGCCGGATACGACCTTTCCGGCATGCGAAGCTTTCTGAGCTAGCGCTTACTCGCCGATCAGCGCCTCGGCCTCGATCTCGACCAGCCATTCCTCACGGCATAGCCACGCCGCGCCGACCATTGTCGCTGCCGGCCTGGCTCCACCGAAATAGTGTTTGTGGACTTCGCCCACGGCGGCCTGATCTTCAGGACTGGTCAGGAACATACGGGTGCGCACCACATCGTCCGCACTTCCGCCAAGGTCCTCGATCGCCTTGACAATCAACCGGCAGCAGCGGTCGGCCTGCGCGCCTGCATCGCCCGGTGTCGTCGATCCGTCATCCTCGATAGGCCCGGTCCCTGCAACCACGATACGGTTCCCCTCGCGCACCGCACGGGTGAAGCCGAATTGTTCTTCGAATGGCGATCCGGAAGTGGCGTGGCGGCGCATGGTCAGTCCTCTGCTTGCTGCTGGGTTGGTTCAATGCCCAATACCCGCGCATTGAAGGCGGCGCGAGCAGTCGGGATATGGTTGCGTGTATACCAGCGCGGTGCGGGTATACCGCGCTCCCACGCAACCTGTTCGGTCAGCGTGCCTTGCGCGGAGGGCGTGTCGTAGGTCGCGGCAAGTTCGCCAAAAGGATCGGTATAGGCTTCGTCCGCCGTGATGATCGTCCAGCCATCAGCCTCGAGCGCGTCGATCAGCTGGGGGAGGAACATCACCGTTACATCCGCCTCATGCAGCAACATGACATGCGCGGGGGAGCGGCCGACGGTGCGGATCGCCAGATCATCGAAGAACGCTGCTGCCTCGACATGGCTTTCGACGAATAGTTCGCCGAGCGCCTCCATATCGAGCTCGTGCCCGTCACGCACGGCCTCGCTCACCGCCTGATCGTAGAACCAATCGCTGGCGTCTACCGTGACATAGCCGTTGGAAAGACCACGCTCCGCCAGTCCGGCACGGACGCCATCGCGCTTTTCATGATCACGGCGGCCCTCGTTGAGATAGGGGTAGCGAAACCATGGGCGGTGGCCGTCGAGCTGCACGAGCCACGCTTCCGCTGCGTCAATCTCGGCAAAATACTCGTCCAGAGTAAGATTGCTGAGCGATCCGTGGTCGGCAGTGTGGTTGGCGACCACATGCCCGTCAGCCATATAGGCCATCACGTGCTCCACGCCGTTCACACGCTCGTGCAGATGGCCTGGATTGACGAAGAAAGCTGCCTGCTCGACACTGGCATAGCGCAAGGTGGCCCGCAGCAGTTCCGCCCGCTCATCCGTGGTGTAGAACGCACCCTGATGACGCGGAATGTCATCGAAAGTCAGCGCAATACGCCGCTCGGCTTGTGGCCCGGGCAATTGTGCAGTTGCGCAAGCTGACAGCGCGATTGCGGCGATCAGAATCGTGAGCAACCGCGCCATCATCGCCTCGTCATCCCATCGTCGGGATAACAAAGGCGTTGGAGCCATCGCCGCCACCGTCGGGCCAGCGCTGGGTGATCTTCTTGGCCTTGGTCCAGAAACGCAGGCCTTCCATGCCGTACTGGTCGATGTCGCCGAACCCCGAGCGCTTCCAGCCGCCGAAGCTATGATAGCTGACCGGCACGGGGATCGGCACGTTGATGCCGACCATGCCCACGTTTACGCGATGCGCAAACTCGCGTGCGGCGTGGCCGTTGCGGGTGAAGATCGCAACGCCGTTGCCGTACTGGTGCTCGCTCGGCAGGCGCAGAGCGTGTTCGAAATCGGTTGCGCGCACGATCTGCAGGACGGGGCCGAAGATTTCTTCCTTGTAGCTGTCCATATCGGGCGTCACGCGGTCGAGCAGCGTCGGTCCGACGAAGAAACCGTTCTCGTGGCCTTGCAGGCTAAACCCGCGACCGTCGACTACGACTTCGGCGCCTTCCTGTTCGGCGGTGTCGATCCACTGTTCGATGCGCGCCTTGTGCTCTGGCGTGACCACAGGGCCATAATGCGCATCCCTGTCGGTCGAGACGCCGACACGCAGCGCGTTGATCGCCGGGATCAGCTTTTCGCGCAGGCGATCCGCGGTGTCCTCGCCCACCGGGACGACGACGGGAAGCGCCATGCAGCGTTCACCGGCGGAACCGAATGCAGCACCCGCCAGATCGTTCACCACCTGATCGAGATCGGCATCAGGCATCACCACGCCGTGGTTCTTCGCACCGCCAAAGGCCTGCACGCGCTTGCCGTTCGCCGCGCCGCGCTCGTAGATGTACTGCGCGATGTCGGAAGAGCCGACGAAACTGACCGCCGAAATGTCACGATGGTCAAGAATGGCATCGACCATTTCCTTGTCGCCGTGGACAACCTGCAGCAGACCTTCGGGAGCGCCTGCTTCGAGGAACAGCTCTGCCAGGCGAACCGGTACGCTCGGATCGCGTTCGCTCGGTTTGAGGATAAAGGCGTTACCCGCCGCAATCGCCATGCCGAACATCCACATCGGGATCATCGCCGGGAAGTTGAACGGGGTAATGCCAGCACCGATGCCGAGCGGCTGGCGCATCGAATAGACATCGATGCCCGGGCCCGCGCCATTGGTGTATTCGCCCTTCAACGCCTGCGGGATGCCGCAAGCGAACTCGATCACTTCGAGCCCGCGCTGCACGTCGCCGTGCGCATCATCGACGACCTTGCCATGCTCGCTGGCGAGCAGCTCGGCGAGCTCCTGCTTGTTCTCTTCGACTAGCCGCTTGAACTCGAACATCACCCGCGCGCGCTTTTGCGGATTGGTCGCCGCCCATGCTGGCTGGACCTTTTTCGCATTCTCGATCGCACGTTCCAGCACCGACGCATCGCCGAGCACGACTTCAGCCTGCACTTCGCCTGTTGAGGGGTTCCAGATCTTGTGCGTCCGGCCCGTGCCTTGGCCCGAACCGCCCTGAATGAAATGATCGATATGTCGCATGGTCGTATTTCCGTTACAGGTGAAACTTGTTGGCGATGCCCTAGGCTTGTCAGTCGCGAGAGTCCAACGGACTTAGCGGTGCTTCCAGTTCGCCGGGCGCTTCTCGACGAAGGCCTTCATGCCCTCCATCTTGTCCTCGGTCGCGGTCAGGATCTGGAACAGGCGGCGTTCATGGAGCATGCCCTGCGAGAGGCTCATCTCATCCGCTGTGTTGACCAGTTCCTTGTTCACCATCGTCGCCATCATTGGCATGCCGGCAATGGCTTCGGCAGCCTTCATCGCCTCGTCCATTAGTTGGTCATGCGGCACGACGCGCGCGACAAGACCGGCACGCTCGGCTTCCTCGGCATCCATCATCCGGCCCGTCAAGCACAGGTCCATCGCCTTCGCCTTGCCAACCGCACGGGTGAGGCGCTGGCTGCCACCCATACCTGGCGCGACGCCCAGCTTGATTTCGGGTTGGCCGAATTTCGCGTTCTCCGATGCGATGATGAAGTCTGCCATCATGGCAACCTCGCATCCTCCGCCGAGAGCGAAACCGTTAACCGCCGCGATCCAAGGCTTGCGGGTCTTCGCGGTCATCTCGTTCCAGCCGGAGAAAAAGTCCTCGAGGTAGAAATCGGCGGCAGGTTTGTCGGCCATCTCTTTGATATCGGCACCCGCGGCAAAGGCCTTGTCACCCGATCCGGTGATGACCGCGCATAGCTGGCTGTCATCCGCATCGTAGGCGGCAAAGGCGTCCATCAGTTCGGCAAGAACCGTGGTGTTGAGCGCGTTCAGAGCTTCGGGGCGATTGAGCGTGATCAGCGTAACCGCGCCGCGCTTTTCGGTGGTGATGGTCTCGTAAGCCATGGGGGGCCTTCCTGTTTATTCGAGTTCGAGAATAACGGCGTCGACGACCAGCGTCTCGCCTTCTTCGGCATTGATGGTGGCGATGGTGCCCGCCTTTTCGGCGCGCAGGATGTTTTCCATCTTCATCGCTTCGACGGTGGCGAGGGGCTGGCCGGGTTGAACCTCCTCGCCCTCAGCCACATGCAGCTTCACGAGCAAACCCGGCATCGGGCAGAGCAGCATCTTGGACGTGTCCGGCGGCTCCTTCTCGATCATGTGCCCCGCATGTTCGGCAAGGCGCGCAGGGAGCGCCATGCCGCGATATTGGCGACCGCGCGTGGTCAGATCCCACCAGGCACCGTCGCGCTGTATCTGGACGCCAAAGGTTTGTTCACCCGCTGCAACGGTGGACAGACGCATGCCGGGCTCCCAGTCCCACGTGCCGCCGATCCACTCGCCGTTTACTGTCGCGCCGCCTTCACCAAGCGTGACGTCGAACTGCTCGCCGCCAAACTTCACGATCCAGTCAGAGCCGGGGCTTGGCGTGCCGTTGAGACGTTCCGATATGCGCCCGGCACGCGCGCGTTCGGTGCATTCCGCACCCGCAATCCACGCGGCCACCGCGCGCCGTAAATCGTCGGAGGCTTCCGCGCCTTCAAACCCGTCAGGGTACTCCTCGGCGATAAAGCCAGTGGTGAGCTCACCCGAACGGAAGCGCTCGTGCTGCATCAGCGCGGAGAGGAAATCGATGTTGTGGCCGAGGCCTTCCAGCTCGGTCCGGTCGAGCGCAGCGATCTGCAGATCCGCCGCCTCGTCTCGCGTCGGCGCCCAAGTCACCAGCTTGGCGATCATCGGATCGTAAAAGATCGAGACCTCGCCGCCTTCCTGCACACCGCTGTCAAAGCGCACACCATCAACACCGCGCAGATCGCCTGCCCACGGCTCGACCGGCGTGCGGTAACGCACCAACCGACCGGTGCTGGGGAGGAAGCCGCGATAGGGGTCCTCGGCGTAGATACGGTTCTCGATCGACCAACCGTCGATAGTGATATCGTCCTGCGTCATGGAGAGCTTCTCGCCCGCCGCGACGCGGATCATTTGTTCGACCAGATCGACACCGGTAATAGCTTCGGTAACAGGGTGTTCCACCTGCAGGCGGGTGTTCATTTCGAGGAAGTAGAAGCTCTCTCCCGTCGGATCCGCGCCGCTAACAATCAGCTCGACCGTACCCGCCGAGTGGTATCCGACCGCCTTGGACAGCGCGACTGCCTGCTCGCCCATCTTCTTGCGCATTTCGGGCGTCACGAAGGGGCTGGGCGCTTCCTCGACCACCTTCTGGTGCCGGCGCTGGATCGAACATTCGCGCTCGTTGAGGTAGAGCACGGTGCCGTGCTTGTCGCCGAGCACCTGGATCTCGATATGGCGCGGGTCCTCGATGAACTTCTCGATAAAGACACGGTCGTCACCGAACGAATTGAGGCCTTCGCGCTTGGTCGCTTCGAAGCCCTCTTCGACGTCCTTGTCATTCCAGGCGAGGCGCATGCCCTTGCCGCCGCCGCCCGCGCTGGCCTTCATCATCACCGGATAGCCGATGTCCTGACTGACCTTGAGCGCCTCCTCGGTGGTGTCGATGGCATCGGGCGAGCCGGGGACAGTGTTGACGCCGGCTTCCTTGGCGAGCTTCTTGGACTCGATCTTGTCACCCATCGCCGCGATCGCATTGGCGGGCGGACCGATGAAAGCGATGTTCTCTTTCTCGAGCGCTTCAACAAAGCTCGCGCGCTCCGAAAGAAAGCCATAGCCCGGATGCACCGCCTCCGCGCCGGTCTCCTTGCACGCCGCGATGATCTTGTCGGCGAGCAGGTAGCTCTCGGCCGCAGGTGGCGGGCCAATATGCACGGCCTCATCGGCCATTTGCACAAAGGGGCTACGCGCATCGGCATCGGAATAGACCGCCACCGTGGCAATACCCATGCGCCGCGCGGTCTTGATAACCCGGCACGCAATTTCGCCACGATTGGCTATGAGGATCTTTTTGAACATTCTTAGTCTTCGGCCTCCCAAAGCCTTTTAATCGCCCACGCCCATACCAGCATCAGCACTACCGCGACGAGCCACAGCACGTTTTCGTACCAGAGCGGCGAATTTGCAAAACCACTCGTGCGCGCATCAAGCCGCTCCGCAGCCATGCTGCCTGCGAAACAGGACGTTGGCAGGAGCACCAACGTGAGCACGACAGAGCGTAGGACGAGCGGCTTGATCACTCCAGCTCTTCCCCCGCAGGCGGCATGTTGTGACCGAGCAGGCGCAGCACGTCGGCGGCAGCCTCGACCACATTGGTGCCCGGGCCGTAAATCCCCTGCACGCCGGCCTTCTTCAGGAAGTCATAGTCCTGCGGCGGGATCACGCCGCCAGCAACCACTTTGATATCCGCGCGGCCTGCGTCCTTCAGGTGCTGGATCAGTTCCGGAATAAGGGTCTTGTGACCCGCCGCGAGCGAGCTTGCGCCGACCGCATCAACATTGTTCTCCAGCGCCATTTTTGCCGTTTCTTCCGGCGTCTGGAACAGCGGGCCGGAGAGGACATCGAAGCCCATATCGGCAAAGGCGCTGGCGATCACATTCGCGCCGCGATCGTGGCCGTCCTGGCCCATCTTGGCGACGAGGATGCGCGGCTTGTGATCGAGACGGCGGGCAACGGCCTCCACCCCTTCGACCACGGCGGCATAGCGTGGATCGCCTTCGTAGGCACTTGCGTAGACACCCTTCACCGGGGTCGGCACGGTGTCGTAGCGACCGAAGGCAGCTTCCATTGCGGCGGAGATTTCGCCCAGGGTTGCGTCGTGGCGGGCGGCTTCGACAGCAAGGGCGAGCAGGTTGCCTCCACCGCGTGAGCCTTCTTCTAGAGCCTTGAGCGCAGTTGTGCAGGCGGCCTCATCCCGCTCACTGCGCACGCGGGTGATGCGCTTGATCTGGCTTTCGCGTACCGCGTGGTTGTCGATATCGAGCGTGTCGATCGGGTCTTCTTCCGCCTTGCGGTACTTGTTGACGCCGACGATCACCGTCTCGCCCTTGTCGACCTTGGCCTGCTTTTCCGCCGCCGCCGCTTCGATGGCTGCCTTGGGAGCGCCCGAAGCCACGTAAGCCGTCATCCCGCCTGCTGCATCGACTTCGGCCAACAGCTCGCGCGCCTTGTCGGCAATCTCGGCAGTCAGCGCCTCGATGTAATAGGAGCCACCCAGCGGATCGGCGACGTTGCACACACCGCTTTCCTCCTGGATCACCAGCTGGGTGTTGCGCGCGATGCGGGCGGAGAAATCGGTGGGGAGAGCGATGGCCTCGTCCAGCGCATTGGTGTGCAGCGATTGCGTGCCGCCGAGCACAGCCGAAAGCGCCTCCAGCGTGGTGCGGATGACGTTGTTGTAGGGGTCCTGCTCCTGCAAGCTCACGCCGCTTGTCTGGCAATGCGTGCGCAGCATCTTGGACTTGGGGTTCTGCGCCCCCAGCCCCTCCATCACCTCGTGCCACAGCGTGCGCGCGGCGCGCATCTTGGCGATCTCCATGAAGAAGTTCATGCCGATGCCCCAGAAGAAGGACAGGCGCGGCGCGAAGGCATCGATATCGAGGCCCGTTTCCATCGCGCGTTTGGCGTATTCCTTGCCGTCAGCAATGGTGAAAGCGAGCTCCTGCACCGCCGTCGCCCCGGCCTCGTGCATGTGATAGCCGGAGATCGAGATGCTGTTGAAGCGCGGCATGTTCTGGCTAGTGTAGGCGATAATGTCCGACACGATCCGCATCGATGGCTCGGGCGGATAGATATAGGTGTTGCGGACCATGAACTCCTTCAGGATGTCGTTCTGGATGGTGCCGCTGAGCTTCTCTTGGCTGACCCCCGAACGCTCCGCCGCGACGATATAGAACGCCATCACCGGGATGACCGCGCCGTTCATCGTCATCGAGACGCTCATTTCGTCGAGCGGGATCTGATCGAACAGGATCTCCATGTCGCGCACGGTATCGATGGCAACGCCCGCCTTGCCGACATCTCCGACAACACGCGGATGGTCGCTGTCATAACCGCGGTGCGTGGCGAGATCGAAAGCAACGCTCAGGCCCTTCTGACCCATCGCGAGGTTACGGCGGTAAAAGGCGTTCGATTCCTCGGCAGTGGAGAAGCCCGCATACTGCCGGATCGTCCACGGGCGACCCGTGTACATGCTGGCATAGGGCCCACGCGTGAAGGGCTCGAAACCGGGCATGGCGGGTTCTGATGGCGCATCGCCCGCCGTGTAGAGCGGCTGCACCGCGATGCCCTCCGGCGTGTTCCACGTCAGGTCACGCCCTTTGACTTCCTTGGTGGCGCGGTCTTGCCAGTCTGCTTTGGTGGGTTTGTCAGTCATACAATCAATCCGTCATCCCAGCGAAAGCTGGGATCGCTTTTGGGCTCGCACCAAGCCGAGACAGATCCCAGCTTTCGCTGGGATGACGAAGGAGGCCGGAATTAGTGGCCATCCTTGGGCACCTCCATAATCTCGGTCAGCTGGCCCATCATGTCCTTGGGGTGGAGGAAGAAAATTGGTGTGCCGTGCGCGCCGATGCGGGTGGGGCCGAGAATACGCTTGCCCTGCCCCTCGAACCATTGGCGCGCTTCCTCAATATCCTCGACCTCAAAACAAATATGGTGCTGCCCGCCGAGCGGGTTCTTGGCGAGGAAGCCGGCGATGGGCGAAGCATCGGACAAAGGCTCGATCAACTCGACTTGCGTGCCGTTCATGCCGCTGTCCGTCGGCGTATCGACAAAGCAGACTTTCACCCCCTGTTCGGGCAGATCAAACGGCTCGGTGATGGCGGTGGCACCCATCGTGTTACGAAAATGCGCGATGGAGTCCGCGATGGACGGCGTGGCGACACCGATATGGTTGAGACGGCCGAGTTTCATTCACTCAATCCCCCTTCGACTCGCTGGATAGTCATCCTGTCAGACCCCTCGTCAGAAGGGGCGAAGACCTCGAAATCTTGATGCATTCCGGCAACGTAATCACGGGCGGATAGTCGCAGGATTTGGGATGCGAGCATTTTCAAACCTTGTTGATCTGCTCGAATGAGAAAGTCACCGGCATCAGTGACGGTGTGTTGGAACAGAAAGTTCGGCCCTTCAGGATGATCTTGCGGCGAAAGCCTATCAGCCAATTCAAGAAGTTCTTCGTTGCTCATAACGGCAGATTATCATGCTTCTTCCACGGGTTCTCGAGCTGCTTGTTCGCCAACTTCCTGAGCCCCAGCGCGATCCGCTTTCGCGTCGAGTGCGGGTAGATCACCTCGTCCACATAGCCGCGTGATGCTGCCACGAAGGGGTTGGCAAAGCGGTCTTCGTATTCCTTCGTTTTCTCGGCGATCTTTTCCGGATCGTCGCGGTCCTTGCGGAAGATGATCTCCACCGCGCCTTTTGCACCCATCACGGCAATTTCGGCGGTGGGCCAGGCGTAGTTTAAGTCGCCGCGCAGGTGTTTGGACGCCATCACGTCATACGCGCCGCCATAGGCCTTGCGGGTGATGACAGTGATCTTGGGCACGGTCGCCTCGGCATAGGCAAACAGCAGCTTCGCGCCGTGCTTGATGATGCCGTTGTGCTCCTGCGCGGTGCCGGGGAGGAAGCCTGGGACGTCCACCAGCGTCACGATCGGAATGGAGAAGGCATCGCAGAAGCGCACGAAGCGCGCGGCCTTGCGGCTGGCATTGATGTCGAGCACGCCCGCCAGCACCATCGGCTGGTTGGCGACGAAGCCCACCGGGCGGCCCTCGATCCGCCCAAAACCAGTGATGATGTTCGCCCCATGCGCGGGCTGGATTTCGAAGAAAGTGCCCTCGTCCACGACCTTCGCGATCACCTCGTGCATGTCGTAGGGCATGTTGGCATTGGCGGGGATCAGCGTGTCGAGGCTGTCCTCCATGCGGTCCCACGGATCGCTTGTCGGCAGTTCGGGCAGCTCCGCCTGGTTGTTGGCGGGGAGGAAGCCCATCAGCTCGCGCGCGGCGAGCAGCGCTTCGATATCGTTTTCAAGCGCCAAGTCGGCGACGGAGGTCTTGGTCGTGTGCACCACCGCGCCGCCCAATTCCTCCTGCGTGACTTCCTCGTTGGTGACGGTCTTCACCACTTCAGGGCCCGTCACGAACATGTAGGAGCTATCCTTCACCATAAAGATGAAGTCGGTCATCGCGGGCGAGTAGACCGCGCCGCCCGCGCATGGCCCCATGATCAGGCTGAGCTGCGGCACCACGCCCGATGCGAGCACGTTTTGCTGGAACACCTCGGCATAGCCGCCAAGGCTGGCGACGCCTTCCTGAATACGCGCGCCGCCGCTGTCGTTGAGGCCGATAACGGGCGCACCAACGCGCATCGCCATGTCCATCACTTTGCAGATCTTCTCCGCATGGCGCTTCGACAGCGAGCCGCCGAACACGGTGAAATCCTGCGAGAAAACGTAAACCAGCCGGCCGTTGATCGTGCCCGATCCGGTTACCACGCCATCGCCGGGGATCTTCTGGTCGGCCATGCCGAAATCGACACAGTCGTGCTCGACATAGGTATCGAGCTCTTCGAACGAATCTTCATCCAGCAACACGTCGAGCCGCTCACGCGCGGTCAGCTTGCCCTTGGCGTGTTGCGCATCGATCCGCTTCTGTCCGCCACCCATTCTGGCAGCTTCACGGCGACGTTCCATTTCAGCGATATTGGCGGACATAGATGCGGTTCTCCTCGTGCAGAAGCCGTTGCACGGGAAACCATGTGAGGTCAACGCAAGCTGAGGAGGGAAAAGGTGGTGATCCGGACAGTCTGATCCGGGGTTAGACCGCCGAACTGAAGCGGCCAGGCAGGTGTTCGCGATAGGGATCGAACGAGGCAGCAATTGTCCGCGAGTATGGCAACCCTTCAGCTGTAATACGGATTGTTCCGTCCTCACAGGTCACCAGGCCGCGATCCAGGAAAGGGCGCAGTGCAGGCATCGCGTTGGCCTCTAGCTCTTGGCTCACATTGGCTTTCCCAGAGCACAGGAGCTGCTCGATCACCCTGCCCCGATTGCGATCATCGATCAATCTGCGAATTCCCCGTACCGTGGCAAGCCGGCCATCCGAAGCTAGCATGCGATATCGACCGCTGTTCTTCTCATTTTGAGCGAGCAGAGTTTCGAAAGAACTGATCGCCGATGCACCCAGACCTATCAGGCTTGGCGCACTGTCATCGGTGAAACCCTGGAAGTTTCGGCGCAAAATTCCCGCACGCGCCGCAACCGCAAGCGGGTCTTTCCCGGTACGAGCGAAATGGTCAAACCCGATCGCGCTATAGCCGCTGGAGCGAAGGTAGCTGAACCCAAGGTGCGCCATTGCAAAACGGTCCGCACCATCCGGCATGGAACTGCAATCGACCGCGCGTTGCCGAGGGACGACATGCGGCACATGCGCATATCCGAACAGGGCGACCCGATCGGCGCCAAATTCGACTGAGCGCTGCAAGGTATCGAGCAGATCATCGTGGGTTTGCCGCGGAAGCCCATACATCAGATCGAAGTTGAGCGACGTCACGCCCGCCTTGCGCAAGAGCTCGGTGGTTTCGGCAATCAGTGTCTCGGGCTGGATACGCCCAATCGCTTGCTGACATTGCGGGGCGAAAGTCTGCACGCCGAGACTGGCGCGATCGATCCCGATTGCACCGATGGTGTCGGCCCATTCACGAGACATCGTGCGGGGATCAAGTTCGATGGAAAAAGCTGGATCGGAGACACCGAAGCTGGTGACAAGGTCATCGACAAGCCGGGCGAAATCGGCGGGGTCCAGTGCGTTCGGGCTTCCGCCGCCAAATGCTATCCGGTGCACCTTTGCATCCGATGGGAGCAGGCGGGAGACTGTTTCGATCTCGTGATGCAACACATCAAGATACGATTCCAGCCGGTGCCGACGCCCTGCGGCTCCCGTATTGCAACCGCAATAGTGGCAGATCTTCTCGCAGAAAGGGATGTGAACGTAGAGCGACACCTCGCCTGACGTGTTCTCTATGGCAAAGCGGAGGTCACCCTGGTCGATCGCCTCGAACTCCGCCGCGGTCGGGAAGCTGGTGTATCGGGGGACTGGCTGCTCTAGCAGTTCGGGATAGTAAGGCCACATAGTCATCGCGTAAAAGCGCCGCGCATTGGAGTCTTTGATCCGCATCAAATATGCAGTCAGCTTGACACTGGGGCGGCGAGTATCCTTTGACATCCATCAATCAACAGACGCAGGTTCTCGTCTAAGCGCTCGCACACGTTGATGCGGCGAGAACTATCCAAGTAGCCTGGACTGCCACCGACCATGACTGAGTTCATTCTTGCCGGACCCGGGCTTTTCGCGATTGCCCTTCTCTTCGCAGCCGCACTTTACTCTGCGGTAGGCCATGGCGGTGCGTCGGCCTATCTTGCCTTGATGGCTCTTGCAGGATTTGCACCCGCAGAGATGCGTCCGCTGGCTTTGACATTGAACCTGTTTGTCTCTTCGATTGCATTTCTGCAGTTCCGCCGCGTCGGCGCGTTCGATCTGCGATTGTTCCTGCTGTTCGCTGTCGCCGCAATCCCGATGGCCTATTTGGGCGGATCGATCGACCTCGGCGTCGATTGGCATCGGCGCCTCCTCGGCATGGTTTTGTTGGCATCTGCTGCGGCACTGGCATTTCGCCCAGAGCGGAATTTTGCGGAAACAAGGCCACCGCAAGCTTTTATCGCCTTGCCGACAGGTGCATTTCTGGGCCTGATGGCAGGTCTAACCGGAACCGGAGGCGGAATTTTCCTTAGCCCGCTGCTGATCCTGTTCAGATGGTGCGACCCCCGAATGGCCGCCGGCATCAGCGCTGCATTCATCTTCTGCAACTCCGCCGCAGGATTGCTTGGCCAAGGCGCTCAGCTGAGTAGCATGCCGGATTCAACACCGTGGTACATCCTGGCCGTTATTGCTGGTGGAGCCCTGGGCAGCAGGCTGAGCGCTGTCCATTTGCCGCGCAAGGCACTGCTGCGCCTGCTTGCGTTGGTTCTTGTCATTGCAGGAGGAAAGCTCCTTGGCCTCTGATACACCGGCAATCGTTATCGCTGCAGGTGGTGCAGGCACCAGGATTGGCGGCAACAAGCCCTCACGGCTGCTGGCTGGCAAACCGCTTGTCGAGCATGCGCTGGAGTGGGCCAGAAAGCACTCGTGCCTGGTCGCGGTTTCTCTCGGAAACCCCGATCAAATCGCAGTCGCCGACGTCCCGATCCTCATCGATGCGAAGGCCGATATTGGGCCAATAAGCGCCTTGCAAAGCGCCGTCAGCTTTGCCGAAAAAAACGACCGCAAGACTGTCTTACTGATCGGTTGCGACCAGCCATTTCTTCCGGACGATTTGGTTTTGCGTCTGACCCGCGAAATCGGATCGCACTCCTGCGCCATGGCTTACAATGATGGAAGGGCACATCCGCTTGCCGCCTTGTGGCACACAGATCGTGCAGAAGTGGATGCGTATGTTGCCAGCGGCGGGCGGTCGCTCTGGCAATTTGCTGAAAGCATCGGCTGCCAGCAAGTGCAGTGGCGCGATGATGGGTCTTACGGCGAATTCACCAATATCAACGACCTCGACGCTCTCCGATCCGCCGAACAAAGGATCGCCAAGAGGCCAGACTGAAATTCAGAGCACGTGCGCCACAGCTGATCATCCCATTCTGGCTTTCAAGAATGCCGGCCACCTCAAAACTCCAGCGCAATCACACTCTGACCTGCATTCCCGCCCGGTTGATTGGGTGGGCAGCGAATTAGCCAATCGGCTTGCACCAAGGCAGCCTGGGAACCGCTTTCCTGATTGTCCAGCGGTTCGAGACCGTGCTCGACGAGGCGCGCACGGGCAAAAGTCTCTCGGCCTCCGGTCTGTTTTAGTGGCGCGGCCAGAGGTATGTTGCGCCAACCCAGCACCTGATCGATCTCCTGCCCTTGCAGTCTCGCCAGCAACGGCCTCAAAAACAGCCGGGCTGTCACCATTGCGGAGGTGGGGTTGCCAGGAAGGCCAAGCACCCATTTGCCCTTTGCCCGGCCGAGCCAGACGGGTTTGCCCGGCTTGATGGCAACTTTCGCGAACACCAGGTCCAGTCCGTGCGGAGCGAACATCGGCTTGGCGAAGTCACGTTCGCCCACAGAGGCGCCACCGGTAACGATGACAACGTCCGCCACATCAAGCATGGCACCGGCCAGTTCCTCAAGCGCGGGCAAATCGTCTGGGCCCAAGGTTCGCTCCACCACCATTGCCCCCGCTTCAGCAGCTATCGCAGCAACGCCATAGGTCACGCTTTCCGGGATCGCATCTGCCCGCGTATGTGCAGTCCCCGGCCTCATCAACTCATCGCCGGTACCGACAATGGCGACACGCGGCTGTGTGCTCACACACACATTGGCACAATCGGCAGCGGCCGCCGCAACCATTGCGCGAGGCGTGAGCTGGGCGCCGGGCGACAAAAGCCGACTGCCTGCAGCAAAGTCGCTGCCTGCTGCGCGGACATGCCAGCCTGGACCATAACCTTCGGTAAAGGTGACGGTTTCGCCGTCCCGCTCGGCATGTTCCTGCATGATGCAGCGGTCACTGCCATGTGGCATGGGGGCGCCGGTAAAGATGCGCACCGCCTCTCCCGGACCGAGACTTCCCTTGAACCCTGCCCCGGCAGCCGATTGACCGATCACCCGCAATGGCTGGCCGGGTTCGGTGGTCGCATCGAGTACGGCATAGCCATCCATCGCCGCGACAGCGCGGACCGGGGCATCGCGAGGCGCATCAAGCGGAGTCGCAAGCACACGGCCAGCGGCCTGTTCAAGCGAAATGCTCTCTTCGCCAAGCGTAGTCACGTGATCTTTGACCAGTCCGATGGCTTCATCGAACGAAATCATCATACCTCCCATGAACCCGGCGTGCCTCCTGTCTTCGAGATTTCCCGTACATCCTCGATTTGCATCACCCGATCAATCGCCCTGAACATTCCGAAACTCTTGCACGGCCTTCACGATCGGGATGAGTGAGGCCCGTCATGCGCAAAGGTGCCTCAGGCGAGGCACCTGTCCGGCGATCGAGCAAGGCCGGTACCGGCTGTCGAACTCGAGCGAAAGGACATGATCCCAAGCGTCCCGACAGGCACCTGTTGAGCCAGGGACGCAGAAGATAAACGTGTCATCAGCTTGCCCCGCAAAGGCGCGCGATTGCAGCGTGGAGACACCTATCGTGCCCATGCTGACCTGATGAAAAACTACGCTGAATCCATCCATCACGCGGCGCAGCAAGGGGAGGACGGCTTCAGGGGTGACATCGCGAGGAGTAAAACCCGTTCCCCCGGTGCTGATAATGACGTCGACCCCGGGATCTGCGACCCAAGCAGATACCTGCTTGCGGATCGCGTCTACCTCGTCGGGCACGATACAGCGGCCCGCGAGCCTGTGGCCCGCCGCCTGAAGACGGTCGGCAAGTAGCCCGCCAGACGTATCGTTATCCGGAGTGCGCGTGTCCGAAACTGTCAGCACCGCCACGTTGAGCGGATAGAAATCCAGGGTTTCATCTATTCCGGGCATATTGCCTCACTCTCCTTGCCTAGCCACCGCGCTGCGTCGCTTTGATCGGCATCGGTCGGTTCGATCCATGTCGAGCCGTTTGCATGTTCCTCACGTTTCCAGAACACTGCTTCGGTCTTGAGCCTATCCATCAGGTAGTCGGCGGCCTCGAAGGCAGCCCTGCGATGACGCGAAGCGGTTGCAACGAAAACAATCGATTCCTCCGGCGAAATCCGGCCTGCCCGGTGGATCACATGGCTTGCGGATATCGGGAATTTTGCGTGTGTGTCCGCCACAATTTGCTGCATAGAAGAGAGCGTAACCCCGCGGTAGCTTTCGAGGACGAGCGCTTCGATACCCGCACCATCCTTGGCATGCCCTCTCGCTCTACCGGTAAAGCTCACGACTGCGCCTTCGTCTCCAATGCGCTCAACGAACTGTTGCAGACACGTTGGCGGATCGAATGCCGCCGGCACAACTTCTACGTGCGTACTCATCCGCCGGAGACAGGTGGGAAAAGGGCGGCGGTATCACCTTGATGGATGATGGCGTGGTCTGGCACGATGACTTCGTTGACGCAGGCTCTCACGCTTCCGCTAGCAAGGATCGGTTCGAGCAGCGGGTAGGCGCTGCTCACTGCCTCGAAGAGCTCCCTGACAGGCAAGCCACAAGGCGCGATGTAGAGTGTGACCGAGCCGCCATAGCTGTCAGCGAGCTTGCCGCAGAGTTCGACGTTGATTGCCCTTTCCAATTCAACCTCCAATCGATGCCAAATGAGGGGTAGCGCCGCTATTTCCCTGGTGCAGGCGATGCGCAGGCGCCTTTGTCGACGTGAGCTTGCGTACCCGTTCGACAAGCTCGGCCTGCGCATCATCGCTCTGCAGCAAGGGACGCAGATCGATCCCCGCGTCGCCGAACAGGCACAAATGCAGTTTGCCGAGCGAGGACATGCGCAAGCGGTTACAGGTCGCGCAAAAATCCTTCGAATAGGGTGCGATTATGCCGATCCGGCCCTTCGCTTGTTGGTGCCCGAACTCGACCGCAGGGCCAGCGCCCGGCTGTCGCGGCAGCCGCGACCAGCCAAGGACCTGCAAGCGATCAATCACGGACTGACCCGCAACGTGCCGCTTGGCAAAGAACTCGGCATTATCGTTGGTGCGCATAACCTCGATGAAGCGGAGCGACAGATCGCGCGACGATACGAAATCGATCATCGCCTCAAGCTCCGTGTCATTGACGCCTCGCATCAAGACTGCGTTGAGCTTGATACTGTCGAAACCCGCTCCCTGAGCCGCATCGATCCCGGAAAAAACCTGCTTCAGCCTGTCATGACCGGTGATCTCGGCAAAGCGCGCCGGATCGAGTGAATCCACGCTGATATTGATAGCGCTGATCCCTGCTGCTCGCCATTGGACAGTCCGCTCTGCAAGTCGATATCCGTTGGTTGTCATCGCCACACGACGGATGCCCGGAACTTGCGCGACTGTGCGGGCGATCTCTTCAAAGTCGCGCCGCAGCGTCGGTTCGCCTCCGGTCAGGCGCACCTTCCAAAGCCCCAGTTTGGCAAACGCCGTTACCACGCGCCGCACTTCGTCAACGCTGAGTTCTGATGGGCGATTGCAAGGCTTCTTGTAGCCATCGGGCAGACAATAGGTGCAACGAAAGTTACACACATCGGTCACCGACAGCCGCAGATATTCGAACCGCCGGCCGATCCCGTCAATCAGACCGCCAGCAGCCCCGTGCGGAGCAGCCGGAGCTTCGAATTCGCCGACCTTCACTGGACCAATGGCCCTTGAGCGGCGGCAAGATCAACGCCCTCGATCTCGGTTTCGCTGGCAAGGATTGCAAGATATTGCGCCATCGCCCGGCGGTAGCTGGCTTCCTCGAGATAGTTGCAGATAGATTGCTCGACCATTTCAAAGGGTAATTGCTTGCCTTCCGCCCGCCTCCCAGCACGGATCACGTGAACGCCAAACGGCGATTTGACCGGTTCGCCACACAACTCGCCTTCGGCGAGCGCAAACAACGCGTCCTCGAATTCCGCAACAGTCTGACCCTTGCCGATCTGTCCGAGATTTCCGCCCTGTTCCTTTGACGGACAGGCTGATCTTGTTTTGGCAAGCCGAGCGAAACAGGAGGGATCGGCCTCTATCTCGCGAATGGCCATGCGGGCATCGCCAACGGCAAGACTGTAATTGAAGCTGTCGTCAGGGCTGGCGGAGAACAGGATATGTTCAGCCTCGACCAGCACTTCGCTGCAAAAGCGCTCGGTATGATTGTCATAGAACCGTTGCGCTTCTTCGCTCGTCGCACTGGGTACGATCACGTTTTTGGCGAGCAGCGCATCAATTCTCGCATCGTCATCCAGCAGCTTTCGGCCCTCGGCATCGCTGCAATCTTCGGTAATGATTTCCTGCCGATGGGCCTCAGCCAGGAGCATCTCGCGGATAGCAAGGGCCTTTGCCGCTTCATGCCATGCTTCTTCTGCATTGGCAGCAGGGTGATTCTGCAGCTCGGCGGCGATTGCGCTGGCAGGAATTTCCTTACCGCCAACGCGGACGACTGCTCGATCGATTGCGTCAGCCATGGCTCAGGTCCTTGCGAGAGCGCACCACCTGATATCCACCACGCCACAGGTACCTCACAGGAGCCGACAGCATGTGAACGAGGCGGGTAAACGGGAACAGCACGAAGATCGTCAGGCCGAGGAACAAGTGCAGTTTGAAAATGATGTGCACGTCCGTGATGTAGCTCGCGGCATCACCCTGGAAAGTGAAGATGCCCTGTGCCCAATTCATAAACTTGACCATTTCCTCGCCATCGAGGTGGCCTGCCGAGAGCGGGATTGTCGCAAGCCCCAGCGCCAGCTGCACCCACAGGATCAGGATGATCATATTGTCGCTGAATTTTGATGCGGCGCGCACACGCGCATCGAAGAAGCGGCGATGGATCAGCAGCGTTGCGCCGATGATTGCGGCAACACCAGCCACACCGCCGGCTATGATCGCCAACAGCTGCTTTGCTCCATGACTGATCCCCATGGCATCGAAAATGGCAATCGGAGTCAGCAAGCCAACAAGGTGGCCGAATAAGATGAACAGTACGCCGACATGGAACAGGACCGATCCCCAGATCAGCTGCTTGCGGCGCAGCAACTGGCTCGACCCGGCGCGCCAGCTGTAGGGCTCCCTGTCAAAGCGAATGATCGACCCAACCGCGAGTGTTGCAAGCGCGATGTAGGGATAGATACCGTATAGCAAGTAGTGGATGAAGTCTTGCATGGCTCAGCTCCTTGCCGTTGCTTGGGATGCAGGCGGATCACGCATCTGATCGAGCATTTCACCAACCTTGGGGCAGGCTGCGTTGGGATCGGGAGCGGCTTCCGCACCGAAGCGGATTTCCTCTTCCTCCCATTGTGCATCGAGCGCTTCGAGGTCTTCGGGATCATCCGCTGGCGGAAGCGCGTTCTTGGCTTCCTCGTCCATTTCGACCCCGGCGATATCGCACAGCAGCACAAACAGCGGAGCATAATCGGACTGCTTCTCCGCCAAACGCGCAGCGAGCGCGACCAGCACCACGCCCGGCTCGGCCAGCATTTCCCGCGCAGCATCATCAGGCAGCGTCGAACAGTAGTCGAGAAACAGCGGGAGATAATCGGGCAACTCGTTGCCGGTTGGCTCCAGCCCTGCGGCAAGATAGCGTTCGCGCAAATCGACCATGGCCTGCCCGCGATCACGGCTTTCGCCATGGACATGTTCGAACAAATGCAGGCTATGCGCCCGCCCGCGATCGAACAGTTCGACATAGGTTTCCTGCGCATCATAAATATCGCTGGTGGCAAGCCGCGTCAGGAGCGGATCGAGTGCGGCAACTGCGGCCTCCGAAAGCGCGGTGTCCGATGCCAGGCGCCGGCCTATTTCGACGGCGACTGTCTGCAATTCCAGCGAGGGATATTGCAACAGGAGCGAAAGAAGATGGAGCGATTTCATCAGAATACCTCCGTGGGTGTCTGGAGTTTCTTGCGCTTGGCAGGCGCGCCAAAGAGATTGGGTTCCCCGCTGCCGCCCGAGCAGCCATTGCCGAAGGAGAAGCCGCAGGAGCCGCGCTCGTCGAACATGTCCTCGGCATCTTCGCGATGGCCGGTGGGGATGACGAAGCGATCCTCGTAATCGGCAAGCGCCATAACCTTGTACATTTCCTCGATCTGCGCGCCGGTCAGCCCGACATCGCTGGCGATGGTCTCGTTGTGGACGCCCTCCACTGTCTTGGCGCGCATATAGCCGCGCATGGCGAGCATCCGCTCAAGGCAAACCGCAATCGGCTCCTCATCACCTGCAGTCAGCAAATTGGCGAGATATTTGAGCGGAATGCGCAAGCTACGCACATCGGGCATGCCGTTGTTCACGGCCATGTCGCCGGCATTGGCAGCCGCACTGATCGGCGAGAGTGGTGGCACATACCAGACCATTGGCAGCGTGCGATATTCCGGGTGGAGCGGGAAGGCGACCTTCCATTCCATCGCCATCTTGTAGACCGGTGAGTGGCGCGCCGCTTCGAGCCATGCTTCGGGCACGCCATCCTTGCGCGCCTGT
This sequence comes from Aurantiacibacter sp. D1-12, assembly GCF_028858515.1. Lineage (GTDB taxonomy): Bacteria > Pseudomonadota > Alphaproteobacteria > Sphingomonadales > Sphingomonadaceae > Alteraurantiacibacter. The sequence continues at coordinate 59,550 of NZ_JAPJZJ010000003.1, read as the reverse complement.
TCGATTACTCGGGGATCATTGGGGTTGAGGAATATATCGAGCTGCGCCTGATACAGGTCCTCGACACTCTCCGCCGAAGCAGCTTCCTCGATGCGATCCGCATCGTACAGCATCACGCCAAGATAGCGGATACGCCCGACGCAGGTTTCCGAGCAGACCGTCGGCTCCCCCGCCTCGATGCGCGGATAGCAGAAGATGCACTTCTCGCTCTTGCCGGTTTTCCAGTTGTAATAGATCTTTTTGTACGGACAGCCCGAGACGCACATGCGCCAGCCGCGGCAGGATTCCTGATCGATCAATACGATGCCGTCTTCCTCGCGCTTGTAGATCGCGCCCGAAGGGCAGGCGGCAACGCAAGTGGGATTAAGGCAATGCTCACACAGCCTTGGCAGATACATCATGAAGGTGTTTTCGAACTGGCCGTAGATGTCCTTCTGGACACCTTCGAAGTTGTAATCCTCCGAACGTTTGGAAAATTCACCGCCCAGGATTTCTTCCCAGTTCGGGCCCCATTCGATCTTTTCCATCCTCTTGCCCGACACCAGGGAGCGCGGGCGCGCGGTGGGGAAGGCCTTGCTTTCACCAGCCTTTTGCAGATGCTCGTAATCGAAAGTGAAGGGTTCGTAATAATCGTCGATTTCGGGCAGGTCGGGATTGGCGAAAATCTTCGCCAGCACACGCCATTTGCCACCCATCTTGGGACGGATCGAACCACTGGGCGTGCGCACCCAGCCGCCGTTCCAACGTTGCTGGTTTTCCCAATCCTTGGGATAACCGATGCCGGGCTTGGTCTCGACATTGTTGAACCAGGCGTATTCCATGCCATCGCGGCTGGTCCACACGTTCTTGCACGTTACCGAACAGGTGTGGCAGCCGATGCATTTGTCGAGGTTGAGCACTTTGCCGATCTGAGCGCGGATCTTCATGCTGCATTCTCCCCTTCGGAAAGCGCTTCTTCGAGCCAGTCGACCTTCTGAAGCTTGCGGACGATGACATATTCATCACGGTTCGAACCGACGGTCCCGTAATAGTTGAAGCCATAACTTTGCTGGACGTAGCCGCCGATCATATGCGTCGGCTTGAGCACGGCACGAGTGACGGAATTGTGGATGCCGCCGCGCTGGCCGGTGAGCGGAGAGCCGGGGACATTCACTATCTTTTCCTGCGCGTGATACATGAACAGCGTACCTTCTTTCATCCGCTGCGAAACGACCACGCGGGCGACCAGCGCGCCATTGGCGTTGAAGGTTTCGACCCAGTCGTTATCGACCAGCCCGACTTTGGCGGCGTCCACCTCGCTCATCCACACGATCGGTCCGCCGCGCGACAGCGTCAGCATCAGCAGATTATCGGTATAGGTCGAGTGGATGCCCCATTTCTGGTGCGGAGTGATGAAGTTCAGCACCACATGCGGCGCGTCTTTCGCTTCATCCAGCATCGGCTTGACCGCCTTGGTGTCGATCGGCGGACGGTAGAGGCAGAAGCCTTCACCAAAGGCGCGCATCCACTTGTGATCCTGATAGAGCTGCTGCCTCCCGGTCAGCGTGCGCCACGGGATCAGCTCGTGCACGTTGGTGTAGCCGGCATTGTAGCACACATGCTCGCTCTCCAGGCCCGACCAGGTCGGCGAGGAGATGATCTTTCTCGGCTGCGCCTGGATGTCACGGAAGCGGATTTTCTCCTCTTCCTTGGGCAATGCGAGATGCTTGTGATCGCGACCGGTGTTCTGCGATAACGCATCCCACGCCTTGACCGCGACTTCGCCATTGGTTTCCGGCGCGAGCATCAGGATGACTTCGGCGGCATCGATGGCGCTTTCGATCTGCGCCATGCCCTTGGTCGGCCCTTCTTCCCGCACTTCACCGTTGAGATGGCGCAGGTTCTCCACTTCATGCTCGGTGTTCCAGGCGATACCTTTGCCGCCATTGCCGAGCTTGTCCATCAAAGGGCCAAGCGCGGTGAAACGCTTGTACAGGTTGGGATAGTCGCGTTCGACAAGTGCAACATTGGCCATGGTTTTGCCGGGGACAGGTTCGGCTTGCCCCCGGCCCCAGTCTTCGACCTCGAAGGGCTGGGCAATCTCGTTTGCGGTGTCATGCTGGATCGGCACCATTACGACATCTTGCTCGACACCAAGGACTTCCGGCGCCACTTCAGAGAATGTCTTCGCAATGCCCTTGTAGATGTCCCAGTCGCTGCGTGATTCCCACACCGGATCGACCGCTGCCGAGAGCGGGTGGATGAAGGGGTGCATATCGGAGGTGTTGAGATCGTCTTTCTCGTACCAACTCGCAGTCGGCAGGACGATGTCCGAATAGACACATGTGGTCGACATGCGGAAGTCCAGCGTGACCAGCAGGTCAAGCTTTCCTTGCGGCGCATCGTCGTGCCACTTCACTTCCTTGGGCTTCTGCCCACCCATTTCGCCCAGGTCCTTGCCCTGCACGCCATGTGCGGTGCCAAGCAGATGTTTGAGGAAGTACTCATGGCCCTTGCCTGACGAACCGAGCAGGTTCGATCGCCACACAAACATGTTGCGCGGCCAGTTGGCTGGATCGTCCGGATCGAAACAGGACATTTCCAGCTCGCCCGATTTGAGCGCATCGGCAACATAGTCCTTGGCTTCCTTCCCCGAAGCCTTGGCCGCCTTGCCTACTTCCAGTGGATTGGTTTTGAGTTGTGGTGCGCTCGGCAGCCAGCCCATGCGTTCGGCACGCGCGTTGTAGTCGATAAGGCTCGCGTCCCAATCATCCTCGGGCGCGGTTGGCGAGAGGATTTCGCCGATGTCGAGCGTCTCGTAACGCCACTGATTGGTATGCGCATAAAAGAAGCTGGTCGAATTCATCTGGCGGGGAGGACGCCCCCAATCCAACCCGAAGGCCAGTGGTAACCAGCCGGTTTGCGGCCGCAGTTTCTCCTGGCCAACATAGTGTGACCAACCGCCACCGGACTGACCAACACAACCACACATCACCAATAGATTGATGATGCCCCGGTAATTCATATCCATGTGGTACCAGTGGTTGAGACCCGCCCCCAGGATTACCATCGACTTGCCGTTGGTCGCCTCGGCATTGCTGGCGAATTCGCGCGCAACCGTAACGATCTTTTCGGCCGGGACACCGGTGATTTTTTCCGCCCACGCCGGAGTGTAAGGCACCATCTCGGCGTATTCGCGCGCAACGTGTTCGCCACCGAGACCGCGATCCAGGCCATAGTTGGCACAGAAGAGATCGAAAACGGTGGCGACGAAGGTCTTGCCTTCCTTCAGCTGTAGCTGGCGGACAGGGACCCGCCGATTGAGCACGTCGGGATGATCGGTGCCTTCGAAATGGTCATGTTCCCGATTGCCAAAATAGGGAAAGGATACATCGACGACATCATCGTGGTGCTCCGAGAGAATGGAGGTCAACCGCAGGGTAGTATCTTTGCCGCGCCCGTCCTTTTCCTCCAGATTCCATTTGCCCTTTTCGCCCCACCGGAACCCGGCCGAGCCATTGGGTACCACAACCTCTTCGGTCGCATCGTCGATGGCGACGGTTTTCCATTCGGGATTGTTTGCCTCTTCGAGATCCTCGAGGAAATCCGAAGCCCGGAGCAAGCGCTCCGGAACAAATGCGCCGTCCTTCTCGACCAACCGGACGAGCATCGGCATATCCGAATACTTGCGGCAATAGTCTTCGAAATACTCGGCCTGCCGATCAAGGTGGTATTCGCGCAGGATGACATGACCCATTGCCATCGCAAGCGCCGCGTCGGTGCCCTGCTTGGGATTGAGCCATAGATCGGCGAACTTGGTGGCCTCGGCATAGTCGGGCGAAACCACCGCTGTCTTCGTACCGCGATACCGCGCCTCGGTCATGAAATGAGCGTCCGGCGTGCGCGTTTGCGGAACGTTGGAGCCCCACATCATAAGGAAACCGGCATTGTACCAGTCGGCGCTTTCGGGGACGTCTGTCTGCTCACCCCAGGTCATCGGGCTGGCAGGCGGCAAGTCGCAATACCAGTCATAGAAACTCATGCACGTACCGCCGAGCAATGACAGGTAACGCGAGCCTGCTGCGTAGCTGACCATCGACATGGCCGGGATCGGGCTGAATCCGATCACCCGATCAGGGCCGTAAGTTTTCGCGGTGTAGGCATTGGCCGAGGCGATGATCTCATTGACCTCATCCCAGGTCGAACGGACGAAGCCACCATGGCCGCGGATAGCAGTATAGCTTTTGCGTTTATCCTGATCCTCGACGATTGAGGCCCATGCCGCAACAGGCGTGCGCACCGCCCGCGCTTCGCGCCAGAGCTTGAGCAGTCGCGAGCGCACCATCGGATACTTCAGCCGTTGCGCCGAATAGATATACCAGCTGTAACTCGCTCCGCGCGGACAGCCGCGCGGCTCGTGATTGGGCAGGTCGGGCCGTGTGCGCGGATAGTCGGTCTGCTGCGTTTCCCACGTGATGATCCCGCCCTTCACGTAGATCTTCCACGAGCAAGAGCCGGTGCAGTTCACCCCGTGGGTGGAGCGCACAATCTTGTCGTGCTGCCAGCGCTTGCGATAGCTGTCTTCCCAGTCACGGTTCTGGTTGGTTGTGACCCCGTGGCCGTTTGAAAAAGACTGCTTGGCCTGCTTGAAGAAAGTGAGGCGGTCGAGAAGGTGGCTCATGCGTTAGCTCCTTTGAGCTGAGCTGGTGTTTCTACCGGGCTCGGTGCCCGGCCGCGTTCGATATCGTGCAGCAAGCCGCCACGGCGGGTGTAGGCCCACCATGTCAGCGCAGCGCAGCTTCCGTAGAAGATGAAGAAGCCCCACAGCGCCCACAGCGGCGACCCGGTAGCCTCGATCGAGGTGCCGAAGCTCTTCGGAATGAAGAAGGCCCCGTAAGCGGCAATCGCCGAGGTGAAACCAACGATGGCCGCCGATTCCTTTTCGGCCTGGCGTGTGCGCTGGGCAGCATCGAGGTGCGGCATCAGTCGGGGTACTTCCTGCCGCATGATGATCGGGATCATCTGGAACGTGGAGGCATTGCCCACACCGGTCAGGAAGAACATGGCGATGAACATCCCGAGGAAGCCCCACCAGCTGCCCGCCTCAAGGAAGTAGACGATGCCCACAACGGCCAGCATCATGCCAATGAACACCCAGAAGGTGACACGTCCACCGCCCCAGCGATCAGACAGCCAGCCGGTCGCGGCGCGGCTGAGCGCACCAACCAGTGGGCCGAGGAAGACGTACTTCAGAACTTCGATATCGGGGAACTGGAACTTGGCGAGCAGCGGAAGGCCGGCCGAGAAACCGATGAACGAACCGAAGGTGCCGGTGTAGAGCCAGCACATCAGCCAGTTGTGCTTGCGCTGGAAGATGACCGACTGTTCACGGAAGCTGGCCTTGGCATCCGCAATGTCGTTCATGCCGAGCCACGCCAGCAGCGCCGAGACCATGATGAATGGCACCCAGATGAAGCCGGCATTCTGCAACCAGAGTTGTTCGCCATCAGCAGTCAGTTGGGCTTCGCCGCCCAGTGCGCCAAACACACCGGCTACGATCACCAGCGGGACAACAAACTGCATCACGGAAACGCCCAGGTTGCCCAAGCCGGCATTCAGCGCCAGCGCGTTGCCCTTCTGCGCCTTAGGGAAGAAGAAGCTGATGTTGGACATCGAGGAAGCAAAGTTGCCTCCGCCAAAACCGCACAGAAGCGCCAGAACCAGGAAGATCAGGTAAGGCGTATCCGGGTTCTGGACCGCGTAGCCGATGCCGAAGGCCGGGATCAGTAGCGATGCGGTGGTCAATGTCGTCCAGAGCCGGCCGCCGAAGATCGGCACCATGAAGCTATAGAAAATGCGCAGCGTAGCGCCCGACAGGCCCGGTAGCGCCGCCAGCCAGAAGAGCTGGTTGGTGCTGTAGTCGAAGCCGATGGATGGCAGCTTGGCGACGACCACTGACCACACCATCCACACGCAGAACGCGAGCAGCAGCGCCGGGATCGATATATAGAGATTGCGCCGGGCAATTTTTTCGCCCGTGCTTTCCCAGAAGTCCGGGTCCTCAGGCGCCCATTCGGTCAGCACCTTTGATGGCGTTGCAGCAAGGTTCCTGGTCTCGTCGTGCAAATCAGCCATTTCGGGGAATTCGGGAAGCGAGCGGGTGTCAATACCCGCAGCCTTCTGTTCCATTTGGCGGATTGCGAGGTGCATCCAGCCTAGCGCAATGGCGACAAGCGCGAACAGGACCATAAAGCAGCTGGTCCAGATGCCGGTCAGATCGCTGACAGCACCGAACACAATCGGCAGGATAAAGCCGCCGAGGCCGCCAACCAAGCCAACCAGACCGCCAACCGAACCAACATGGCCAGGGTAATAGACCGGAATGTGCTTGTAGACCGCAGCCTTGCCCAGAGACATAAAGAAGCCGAGCGCGAATATTGTGATCACGAACGGTATGAGGCTCATCGAGGTCGAGAAGACGATATCGCCGTCGATTCCGTGAATGACATAGTCGGTTGCCGGATAGGACAGCATGAACAGCAGGACGAGTGACATGCCGAATGTGGCATACATAACCTTGCGCGCGCCGTAGCGATCCGACAGCACGCCGCCATAGGCACGAAACACGCTGGCGGCGAGCGAGAAGGCAGCCGCGAGCATGCCTGCAATTTTTACATCAAGCCCATAGAGCCCAACCATATATTGCGGCAGCCACAGCGCGAGCGCGACAAAGGCGCCAAACACGAAGAAGTAGTAGAGCGAGAAGCGCCAGACCTGCTCGTTCTTGAGAGGCTCGAGCTGCTGCTTGAGCGTCGCCGGTTTCTCTCCACTGATCTTGCGCGCGGCAAGCTGGGGATCATCCTTGGCAAACAGGTAGAACAGCACCGCGACCACTGCGGCCACGCCGGCCCAGATCTGTGCAACCGCCTGCCATCCAAGCGCGACCATGACCCAGGGGGCCACAAATTTGGTAAGGGCCGCGCCAACGTTACCCATGCCGAAAAAGCCGAGCGCCGAGCCTTGCTTCTCCTGCGGATACCATTTGGACACATAGGCGACGCCAACTGCAAAGGTGCCGCCGGCAACACCCAAGCCAAGCGCAACAAGCAGTAGCATGTAATAGCTGTCGACATACGACAGCAGGAACGTCGACACCGCCGAGGCCAGCATAGTCAGGGGAAAGACGATCCGACCACCGTACTGGTCGGTCCACACACCAAGGAACAGGCGTGTCAGCGAACCAGTCAATATCGGCGTGCCAACCAACAGGCCGAATTGCGTATCACTCAGGCCGAGCTCTGCCTTGATCTCGATCCCGATGATCGCAAAAATCGTCCACACTGCGAAGCAGATTGTGAATGCGAAAGTGCTAAGCCCAAGTGCCCGGTTTTGCTCGGCTGAGCTGGCGATTTCCCCTGTCGGCATGACGTTTTCCTTACGCTAAATGGATTGGCGTATCGGCGGGGTGTCTCATGCTGTGAGATGGCACTTTGATCTCAGTCAAATCGACGCCTTCGCCAGAAGGAAACGCGCGTTCGCCTGACTTTGTCGGTTTGAGCACCCGAGAAAGATCAACTGGGTATTTGATAATTATCAACCGGCGATCTAAACGCTCGGAGTCCTTTCTGTAGGGGAGCTCTCGGATGCGAGCAGGCGAGAAGCCGGAAATTGCCCGGTTACCTTTGTTCAAGGAGATGGCTGAGGAGCAGCGCGAAGAAGTATTCTCTAAATCGTACCTGCAGGTCTTCCCTCCGCAACTCACCTTGTTCGAGGCGGGTCAGGATGCTGATTTCCTTCACGTTCTGGTCGACGGTTTGGTGGAACTTTACGTGAGCGAGCCTGGTCGAGATATCACGATGCGAATCGTGGAACCTGTCTCCAGTTTCATACTTGCCGCTGTCGTCACCGACAGGCCGTTCCTCATGTCGGCCCGAACCATTGCACCTTCGAGAATACTGCTGGTTCCGGCAGGGCTGCTGCGCCAGCAGATCAAGCGCGATGAGGGCTTGATGGACTCGACCATGCACGAGCTCGCGCTTGGTTTTCGCGATCTCGTCCGTGCTCTCACAGACCTGAAGGCTCGCCAATCTACCGAGCGGCTCGGGAACTATATTCTTAATTACAGCGCACGCATGGGAGGTGAGCGGGAATTCGAGCTGAAGGGAGAAAAGCGGGTCCTTGCGTCTCTCCTGGGTATGACGCCGGAAAACCTTTCGCGCGCCTTCGGCAGCCTCAAGCAGCACGGGGTGAGCATCAAAGGGCCAGTGGTCAAAATAGAAGATGTCGACGCTTTGCGCGCTTTTGCCCGCCCTGATCCACCGTCTCTCGGACAGTTCTAGGTGCGCAACAAGCAGGGCACGCCCGCTCGCTCTAATGTCCTAGAATCTGGCTTGTACGGATAGCCAGCCTTTTGTCGTATCGGTTGCGAAACCGTCGGCATCATAGTGGGCAAATTTGACCAGGACTGTGATATTCGATCGGATCGGATAGGATGCCAACAGGTCATACTCGCGGCCATAGGAACCGTCGTTTGCGGTTGCACCGAAATCGTGGAACACGCCCCGCAGGCGCAAGCCATCAAGCGGCGAGTCATCAGCAAAATTGTAGCCCACATCGAGATACAGGTCGCGCAGACCGTCCGCCGGCGTGACCAGAAACTTGTCAGCCCAGCCGTTAAAGGCGTGCAATGTCGCAAGCGGTGTCTGCAGCGCAACTGCTCCGTTGCCTTCCAAGCGATCAATGCCTGCCCGTGCGGTAAAGCCGCTGACCGAAACACCGGATTCCAGGTGCAGGTAATCGAGATCGAAATCGGCTAAATTGGAGCCATAGTCACTCTGCCGAGCGTATTCCGCGTTGTAGAGCAGGTCGACACCGGAAGTTATCTGGGTGCGTCCGGAAAAGCGCAAGCCGAATGTCTGCGAACTTGCGGCAGGCGCATCCGGTATGTCGAGAAGATAGCCGTATGCCGCAACCGTACCGACAGAGGAAATGTCGTAGGCACCTCTGACAGCATGAATATCATTGTCACGCCAAACGCCCTGCGGCGAATCCGAGCCGAATATCCGGTTCACGCGCCAAGCGTGGAGATAGTCGATAGATGCACCATCTACCGGGGTTGCTGTGGCGCGCACCGCGTCCAGAGTCTGGTCGTTCTGGCGCCAGCCTACCGACCCGATCCAGCGTTGATTATCGAAGTTGACCACTTGCCGGCCAGCCGTGACGGAGAACTCATCGACGGGACGCCACCTTACGTAGGCTTGATTGAGCAGAACGTCTGAGGGATCGGCAACGACCGGAAAGTTTGTCCGACCATTGGTCGTGTCATTAAAGTCTTCCGGTCCCACCCGAATGATCGCTTCGCCTTCAACCACTGCGCTGAAGCCATTCCATTCATCGGTTTCCAGCCCCGCCTTAATGCGGACGGTGGAGGCTGTCGCATCTTCAGGGAGGCCATCCTGATCTACAACCTCCAGCCTGTAGCGAATGTCCAGGTAGGGATCGACTGGAAGTGAATCACTAGTCTGCGCCTGCGCAATGGCAGGGATAGTCAGGGCAAGCGCGGACGCGGCGAGCGATAGAGCTGATTTGGTCATAATCATCCCCGATAACGCTCTTCCGAATAGTGTATTTGATTTCGGTCAAAGTAGCCTTGCAAATGTTTGTGCAAATCAGCCCGCATGCCGGAAGATGATTGCAGCCTTGCAAGAATGGTGCACTTCAAAGCCTTCACGGACAGCGCCACGCCTCACCGATCTCGACGTTCTTCGTCTCAATGCGCGCGATGCTTCGCGCTCCAGGCCTAAGGCAGGAAACCGCAGCCATGCAGATAATACGCCTATTTCTTGCAGCTCCACATCGACTGCCATTTCTAACCGGAACGACAGGAATCGCCGGGCTGGCACTATGGTGGACGGCGTATTTGTCGGCTCTATTCTTCGATTCTCCCTTGCCGGCGCAAACCGAATTGCCGGGCACGCTACTTCATGGCCCTGTGATGATCTATGCAGCATTCGCGCCCTTCATCTTTGGCTTCCTGCTAACTGTCTTTCCGCGCTGGATGAGTCAGGCGGATTTGACCGCAATGCAGTTCGGCCCGGTTGCGGGGCCGCTCTTCTTCGGGGTCCTCCTCATCATCGCCGGAATCTGGTCAGGGACCGACAGCGCTATCCTGATGGGCTTTGTCCTGCTTGCGGGAAGCTGGGCGCTGGCGATTGTCGTCCTCGTCGCTGTCTTGCGGCGCCATGGGCGTAGTGAAGCTCCGCCATGCTGGCACGCCTGGTCAGCGTTGCTCGGGGTTGTTGCCGGACTGGTAGGTGCAATTCTGGCTGCCGGTTTCGTTGCCAGCGGAGACGCGCTGCTGATGGTCTACGCCAACCGGCTGGGCATTTCCGGATTTCTCCTGCCCGTGTTCCTTACAGTGGCGCACCGGATGATCCCGTTTTTTGCAGGCAATGTTGTCGAACACTATGTCCGTTGGCGTCCTGACGGGCTGCTGGCGATAATCTGGGTGCTTTTTGTAATACGCATTGCAAGCGAGCTGCTCGGCAACTCTACGGGCACATTCCTCGCCAATGGTGGTTTAGCCTGCGTGACGGCCTTCATGTGCTGGAAGTGGAGGCCGCGTTCACCAGCCCCCGGTTTACTCAAGGTTCTCATCTGGGGCTTTGCCTGGGCTCCGATTGGGTTCACGCTTGCCGCCTTTGACAATGCAACCGGTGTCCTTGGGCGGGGGCCAGACCATGCTTTGCTGGTCGGATTCGCAGGCAGTCTGCTGGTAGCGATGGTAACACGGGTCACACAGGGCCATTCCGGTCGGCAGCTAACTATGCCGTTCGCGGCTTGGCTTGCATTCTGGGCGATACAACTCGCAGCGATCTGCCGAATACTCGCTGCGATCAGATTCGAAGAAGGCACTGCTCTTCTCATCGCAGCTGCGGTCTTCGCGTTCGGATTGCTGCCCTGGTTGCTGCGCAATTTCGCCATCTACCTGCTACCCCGTCGAGACGGAAAACCAGGCTAGCGGACGTGCAAGACAGTCTGCCGCCAAGTCCGGAAGACGCGCTCGAACTCTTGTTCGAGGGGAACCGCTTGTTTGTTTGGAAAAGGTGGTGAGCCGTGCTGGGTTCGAACCAGCGACCTACTGATTAAAAGTCAGTTGCTCTACCGACTGAGCTAACGGCCCGACCACGGAGGCGTCACCTAGGGGCAGGGCGATGTCGGGTCAAGCGTGCATATAGATGCTTGAGCTTCAGACCGCTGACCGGGTCCCTCCATTCGGGTGCAATTGCTGCTGCAGGGCCCAGAACGAAGTCGCGTTCGCGAAAGCGCGGGTGCGGGATAAGGAGTTCGGGTGAGGCAAAAATTCCTCCGCTCCACAGTACGATGTCAAGATCGAGCGCACGTGACCGCCATCTCTGCCCACGGCGGACGCGGCCGAAAGCAGCCTCCGTTTCGTGCAGAACGGTTAGCAGGCTTGGCGGCAGCAACCGTGTCTCGAGCAGCAATGCTGCATTCGCGTAGCGACGCTGCGACGGGCCAACCGGCGCGCTGTCGATAATGCGGGAGTGCGCGGTGACCGCTCCCGCGGTGCCATCGAGCAGTTCCATCGCACTCGCTACAACCTGACGCGGGTTGCCGAATGCCGGGTGGCGCTGGTTACTGCCCAGCGCGATCAGGTAGGTGTGCGCGCCGCTCAAATGTCCTCGGCAATCCGGCCATAAAGCTGCGGGCGCCGATCGCGGAAGAAGCCCCAGCTGGCGCGGTGTTCGCGCGCCGCATCAAGATCGAGCGTTGCGGTGAGTACGCCCGTTTCCTCGCGGCCGTATTCGGCGATCATGTCGCCCCATTCGTCGCAGATGAAGGAGTGGCCGTAGAAGGTCGTGCCGTCTGCTTCACCGCCTTCATGCCCGATGCGGTTGGCGGCGACCACGGGCATGCAATTGCTCACCGCATGGCCAATCATCGCGCGACGCCACATGCGGCTGGTGTCCATATCGGCATCCTTGGGTTCGGACCCGATGGCAGTGGGGTAGAACAACACCTGAGCGCCTTTCAGTGCCAGCACACGCGCACATTCGGGATACCACTGATCCCAGCAGATGCCGATGCCGATGCGCGCGCCAAACACGTCCCAGACCTTGAACCCGTCATTGCCGGGGCGGAAGTAGAACTTCTCTTCATAGCCCGGGCCATCGGGAATGTGGCTCTTGCGATAGGTGCCCATGATCTCGCCATCGGCACCGATCATGGCGAGTGTGTTGTAGTAGTGATGCCCATCCCGCTCGAAGAAGCTTGTCGGGATCGCCACGCCCAGCCCTTTCGCAAGCGCCTGCATGGCCACGACCGAGGGGTGCTCCGCTGTCGGCCGTGCGAGGGCGAAAAAGGCATCCTTCTCCTCGCGGCAGAAGTACGGGCCGGAGAACAACTCTGGCGGGAGCACAACTTGCGCACCTGCATTTGCCGCCGCTTCCACCTGCGCGGAAACGGCGGCGATGTTGTCGGCCTCGTCCTCGCTACCGAGAGCGAGTTGCAGGGCAGAGACGGTAAGCGTGCTCAAGCGCGTCAGTCCCGCTTGCGGAACAGCAGCGTCATGCGGTCGCTTTCGCCGATGGCAGCATAGGTGTCGCGGTTCTCGTCACCCAGAGCGAAGGTCGGCGGGAGCGTCCACACGCCGCGTTCCCAGTTCGAGGGATCGTTCGGGTTGGCGTTGATTTCGGAGGAATCGACCAGCTCGAAGCCGTTGAGTTCGAAGAGGCGCACAACATCAGACTGGCGCAGATAGCCGCGCGAGCCGTTGACGTACTCGAACGGAGCGCCTTCCGAAGCGCGGTGCTGTACAACGCCCACCATGCCATCATCGGCGAGCAGCGTGCGGATGGCGCGCAGCTCTGCATCGGCGCGGTTGCCGCCGATCATGCCGTGCAGCGAGCGGAAGATCAGCACGCGGTCTGCGGTGCCGACGGCGCTTTCGGGGATCTCGTCCAGCTCGAAGGCCGCCACGTTGCCATTGGGAGCAAGGCCGCTGGCAGTGACCGCAGCCGAGAACTGCTCGCCCCAACCCTGCGTGCCTTCTTCAACCGGCCCGCGATCACGGTCGACCGCGATGTAAGAGCCATGCGGCGCGATGTAAGGCACCAGCACACGCGTATACCAACCGCCGCCGGGACCATATTCGACCACGGTCATGCCCGATTCCACGCCGAAGAATGCGAGCGTTTCGGCCGGGTGGCGATACTGGTCTCGCGCCCGGTCATCATCACGGTGCGGCTGCGCCAGCACAGTTTCTACCGAGTGATCCTGTGCAGCGGAGGGGGCAGCAATCGTAATCGCGGCTGCGGCGGCAAACAGAGGGGTGTAACGCATCATATTCTCCCAACGAATGTGTGGGTGCGAGATGGCAGTGCAATGCACGGATGACAAGCACGCCTTTCATCCCCATCTTCCCAGCAAAGGAGTTCATGATGAGTGAGACTGTGATTGTTGCCGGTGGCTGCTTCTGGTGCACCGAAGCAGTGTTCAAGGATGTGATTGGCGTGGAAGCGGTTGAAAGCGGCTATATCGGCGGCGACGTGCCCAACCCCACATACAAGGCGGTCTGTACCGGTACGACTGGCCACGCAGAGGGCGTGAAGGTCACTTTTGATCCCGATCAGGTAACCCTGCCCGAAGTGTACGACATGTTCATGGGCACGCACGATCCCAGCCAATTGAACCGGCAGGGCAACGATGTTGGCACGCAATACCGCTCTGCGATCTTCCCGCTGTCCGACGAGCAGCGCGCAGAGGCAGAAGCGGCGATTGCGCGCTGGAACGATAGCCATGAAGGCCAAAAGGCGGTGACCACGATCGAAACCGGCGAATGGTATCCGGCAGAGGGCTACCACCAGGAATACTGGGAAGGTGAAGGCCAGCGGAACCCCTATTGCATGGCCGTGATCCCGCCCAAACTGATGAAACTGCGCAAGAGCTTTGCCGACAAGGTAAAGGGCTAACGCCGCAGCCGCTCAAGGTGCCGCGAACCGCGAAAGGTTAATTTGCTCAAGCGAGCTTTAGCTTTTTGCGGTTTTCGCGCGGGAATTTCCCTTGAGGCAGCCCGTCAAAGGCGCGGCGGGCGCGCAGGCCGTTAACCATAAGGGCAGCACCGGCGTTAACCTCTGCCGCGGCTTTATTTGGTCCAGCGCGCGATGAAGAAACCATCAAGGCCACCGTTTTCAGGTAGCATGCCCGGATGGGTACGGACCCAGCCTTCTGACGTCGGTTCGAGAGCTTCGGGAAGCTCTGTATTGCCGACAGGCAGTGGGGTCAGGCCGAATTCGCCGTCAATCCAGCGCGCCTGATCTTCACCTTCCCCGGTTTCGAGCGAGCACACCGCGTAGACAAGCGTTCCACCAGGCGCGAGCCACTTCACCGCGCGAGTGATGATGGTTCGCTGAATATCTGCCATCTCGGCAATCTGGCGCGGGCCGATGCGATGGACGACTTCAGGGTGGCGGCGTGCCGTACCCGTAGCGGTGCAGGGTGCGTCAAGCAGGATGACGTCGAACTTTTCATCCGGCTCCCACTCGAGCGCATCGGCGATGACAGTCTTCGCCTCCAGCCGCGTGCGGGCGAGGTTTTCGCGCAGCCGCAACATCCGGCGGGCATTGTTGTCGAGCGCGGTGACCTGCCAACCGGCAGACGCCAGCGCCATGGTCTTGCCACCGGGCGCGGCGCACAGGTCAAGCGCTTGACCCTTCCCCTCGCCGCACAGCCTTGGCGCGATCATCGCCGCGAGATCCTGCACCCACCACGCGCCTTGCTCGTAACCGGGGAGTTTTTCGACAGCCGTGCCTCGCTGCAGGCGCAGATGGCCGGGATAGAGACTCTCGCCTCCCAACTTCTCCGCCCACTCGTCAGTCTTCTCGTGGTCCTTCACCGTCAGGTCGAGCGGCGGCGGGACCGCGAGGCCAGAAGCGATCGCCTCGGCCCACTCGCCCCAGCGCATCATCACGGCATCGGGTAGCGCGGGATTGTCCGGCAGTTTCGCATCCTGCCGCGTCAGCGTCGCGAAGACGCCATGCGCCAGCCGTTTGGGTCCGCCATCGAGCAGCGGCAGCGCGGTCGCCACCACCGCGTGAGGCGGGGTTTCGAGGCGCAGCCATTGTGCCAGCATCATGCGCAGCACCATGCGCGCCTTAGCATCGTCGGGCAGAGTCTTGCTCGTCGCACTATCGATCAGCGCATCGAAATCGACCAGCCAGCGCAGCACTTCCCCTGCAATCGCTCGGGCCAGCGCGCGGTCGCTCGGGTTGCCCAGCCCATTCGCAGCGCCGCCCGCCTGTTCCAGCGTTTCGCCACGCCGCAGTACGGCATCGAGCATCTTCAGGGCCGCACGGCGCGGCTGCAATCCGGGTGTTTTCGCCATTGCCACCGCCCCTAGGCCCCATTGCGAAAAAGCGCCAGAGCGCCCATGTTGTGGAGGTTATGAAACGCGCAACCAAACGGCCTCAAGACTTCAAAAAACCCGCCCACTGGTCGAGCGAACCGCCGCCCAAGCCCGAAAAAGGTGAAGTGGACGAAGAACTCAGCCCCACCCGCTACGGCGACTGGGTAAGCAAGGGCATCGCGATCGATTTTTAGGGCTTAGGCCCACCCCGCCAATTCACGCCGAACGATCACTTCGATCATATCCATGCCCGTAGCGCGCGCGTTGAGGCATTCGATACGGGCAAACTCCTCGCCGCCCGCTTCGAGGAAGGTATCGCGGCCTTCCATGCCCAGTTCTTCGAGCGTTTCGAGGCAGTCTACCGAGAAACCCGGTGCTGCGATGGCCAGGCGCTTGGTGCCCTTGGCCGCTTCCGCCATAATCGTGTCATCAGTCGCGGGTTCGAGCCACTTGGCAGGGCCGAAGCGACTCTGGAAGGTTGTAACCACGCGAATGTCGGGGCGGTTCAGTTCGGCCTGCAACAGGCGCGAGGTCTTCTGGCAGTGGCAGTGGTAGGGATCGCCCAGTTCCAGCGTGCGGAGCGGCATGCCGTGGAAGCTTAGCAGCAGGACTTCGGGGGTGAAGCTGAGCGCGTCCAGCTGCTCGCCAATGTCCTTTGCCAGCGCAGCGATATAGACCGGATCGTCGTGATAGGGGGGCAGCGTGCGCATGGCGGGTTGCCAGCGTTGTTCGCGCAGCCAGTCGCTGACCTTGTCGACCACGGTGGCCGAAGTCGCACCCGAATACTGCGGATACATCGGCGCGAGCAGAATGCGCTCGCAGCCCATCGCTTGCAGCTTGTCGAGTTGGTCGGGAATAGACGGCTTACCGTAACGCATGGCCCAGTCGACCATCACCGCATCGCCCAGCCGCGCCTGCAAGGCTTGGGCCTGATCCTGCGTGATGACCGCGAGCGGTGATCCGCGATCCGACCACACCTTCTTGTATGCCGCCGCACTCTTCTTGGGCCGCGTGTTGAGGATCACGCCGCGCAGGATCGGCTGCCACGCAATCGCAGGGATTTCGATAACCCGCTTGTCGGACAGGAATTCAGCCAGATAGCGCCGCACAGGCCCCGTTTCAGGCGCATCGGGCGTGCCGAGATTGACGAGCAGCACGCCCACTTTGCCGCCTTTTACAGGGGGATGATCGGCAGGTAGATGCTGCGGCGTTCCGGCAAACGATTCGCTCATGCAAGCGCCGATAGCAGCGGCAAGCGGCGAAGGCGAAGGCCTGTTGCGCTGAAGAATGCGTTCGCCACTGCAGGGGCGACCGGCGGGACTCCGATTTCACCCGGATCGAAGGACGGCGCCTCGCTATCGACCAGCTCGACCACGATCTCCGGACAATCGGCAAGTGTAGGCAGACCAAGTGCCGCCAGCCGCTGATGCGTGGGCAGGCCTTCTTCATACTCGGTTGCTCCGCCTAGCGCCTGCGCGAGGCCGAAGACCAGCCCGCCCTCTATCTGCTGAAGCGCGATGTCGCGATTGACCACGCGACCGATGTTCACTGCCGCATAGAGGCTGCGGACGCGCATGCCGCCTTCGCCCGCGCTGGCCTGCGCAACAAGAGCAATCCGCCCCGTCGCCTCACCCAGATCCATGCGATGGCAGGCAAGCCCCTGCCCGCTGCCCTGCGTACCGCCATCCCATTCGGCAAGCCGTCCGGCGCGCTGGAGGAGATCCACCATCGGCGCATCCTGCCCCAGCATCGCCACGCGGTAGGACAGCGGCTCACGCTCGTTGCGCTGCGCCACTTCGTCGATAAAGCTCTCGCGGAAAAAGCAGGTGTAACCGTGCGCACCGCCACGCATCCGCGCAGTCGGCAGCCGCAGCGAGACAGGAACATGCCGGACCGCGACATCGGGAATGGCATAGCTCTGCATCATCCCCTCGACCGCGAAGGGATCGGGCTCATCCGCCGCCTCCTCGATGGCCGCCCAGCTGGTCTTGTTGTCGAACAACCGCTGGCCGAATTCGTGCATGGTCGGCGGCGAAGCAATGCGTGCGCGGAATTGGGCGATAGAGCCTTCCTCGCGCAGCTCCGCGCCCAGCAGCGCCGCCACCGGTGCCCGCGGATAGGAAGCCGCATGTTCCTGCCAGCGGGACCAGGTGAGCTGAACGGGGCGACCCGTCTCGCGCGCAATCAGGGCCACCTCGATTGCCGCCTGGTTGTCCAGCCGCCGATCAAAGCTGCCGCCCGCCGCCACCGGATAGAGCACGACATTGGCTGCCGAAATACCGATTGCTTTTGCCGCCGCTTCGCGCGCCGCCTCGGGCGTTTGGGTCGCCATCCATAGCTCGAGCGTGCCGTCCCTCAGGCGTGCGGTGGCGCTGGTTGTTTCGATTGTCGCGTGGACGCCTGGCGCGACATCATAGCGGAGCGCGAAATCGGGTTCGTAGCCCTCGTCCGCAACGCCGCGGCTCTCGATCAAATAGGACTCGCCACTGCGCACCGCCCTGTCGAGCTCATCCACTATCACCGCGCTTTCCACCGGACGTTCTATCACGAAACGCGGAGCAATGCGGCGCAGGGCTTCTTCTGCTGCCCACCAGTTCTCGGCCACCGCCGCGAGCCAGCGCTTGCCCTGCACCAGCTGGATCAGGCCCTGCTGGCCGGATGCCAACTCCGCTTCGAAAGCGCCCAACTCCGACTGGTCGAGCGGGCCATGTCGGATCGCAGCGTAAACCATGTCGGGTAGACGCACATCACCGGCGAACACGTGGCTGCCGTCGACTTTGCTTGGCAAGTCGAGCCGTGGCCAATTGAGAACGCGATCGCCTTCGCCTTCACCCGGCGGCGCGCGTTCGGCGGGGGCTGCGGATCGCAGCGGTGGCGGATCGGGGGCCGAGAAACGCGCAGCTTCGAGCGCCAGTTCGGCAAAGCTGGCGCGGTTTTCCTCGTGATAGACAAAACCGCCTTCTGCCGCGCATTGCTCCCATTCAACATCCCAGCGCTCGGCCGCAGCCTTGGCCAACATCGCCCGCGCTGAAGCTCCGGCGTGGCGGCAAGCGTCTTCGAATGCGGCTTGCGAAGTCCCCTCTGCGGTAACGGTGAAGCGGTTGTCCTGTGCCCAGCGGCGCAACAGCGCGTCTTCGGGATCGTCCGACCAGCTGCCGAGGAAGGGCTTCCAGATCGGGGACCAGCGTGCGGCGAGCGGAATGTTGGCATAGGCACCGCTGACAGGTGCAGGCTCTACCGCGACCTGACGCCAGTCCGCACCCAGCTCCATCGCCACAATCTGCGGCAACAGCGTCGTCACGCCCTGCCCCATTTCCAGCTGCGGCACCGCGACCGTTACCACGCCATCGTCGGCAACCTTGAGCCAGGCATCGAACGCAATCTCGCCCGGCGAAGGCGACAGCGGATTGTCGAAGTCTCGCGGCACAAAATTCCACGCGACCAGCAAGCCACCGCCCACGGCGGCCCCTGCCAGAACGCCGCGCCGGGTCAGCTTCATTTGGCGGCCTCCAGCCACTGGTGCAGCTGCGCGGCGATGCCGATGAAGGGTTTGCCCAGATCGCTTTCGCCTGATGACGCTGGCGGCTTGCCGGCATCACTTGCCTTGCGGATTTCCATTGCGAGCGGCACGCGACCAAGGAAGGGCAGGCCCAGATCCTTCGCGGCCTGTTCCGCACCGCCCTGCCCGAACGGATGGCTCACATCGCCGCAGCTGGGGCACAGGTATCCAGCCATGTTCTCGACAAGGCCCGCCACCGGAACTTTCGCCTGATGAAACAGGTCAATCGCGCGCGTCGCATCGATCAGTGCCAGATCTTGCGGCGTGGAAACGACTACCGCACCAATCGGCTTAAACTTCTGTAGCATCGTGAGTTGCACGTCGCCCGTGCCCGGCGGAAGATCAACGAGCAACAGGTCAGCCTCGCCCCAGTCGGCTTCCATTAGTTGGCCAAGCGCCTGCCCAACCATCGGCCCGCGCCACGCAATCGCCTTTCCAGCCTCCACCAGTTGCCCCATTGAAACGAATTTGACGCCATGGTCACTCTCGTGCGGGATCAGCACCTTGCCCTCGGCGCGCAATTTGCTCGGCGCATCGGCGAGCAGGGTTGCCTGCGACGGGCCGTAGATATCGGCGTCAACCACGCCGACCTTGTGCCCCATCCCGGCGAGCGCGACCGCGAGATTGGCGGTAAGCGTGCTCTTGCCGACGCCACCTTTGCCCGATCCAACCGCGATAATCCGGCGCTCCACCTTGTCCGCCATCAGCGCGACGCGAACTTCAGACACGCCCTCTACCGCGCCCACCGCCTCTTCCAGCTCGCGTTGCAATTGCGCGGACGCAGAGCGACCAAGGCCGCTCGCTTCGACCACCATCGTCGCCACACCATCGCGCAGTGATACGGAGCGGACCATGCCCGAAAGTTCGGCCGGAATGGCTTGTCGGATAATCGTTTCTGAACTCATCGGCAGCCTTGCTAGCGTGTCAAAACCATGCGGTCAGCAATTTTGCTGCGCGAAACCCCCTGTTTTTTGCCGAACGGCTTCCTATAGAGGGAGGTATGGAACGATTGGGCGGATTACTCGAACGCATCGGCCTCGCAATGGCCGGCAAACGCAACCCCTGGGGCAAGCCCCCCGGCGGAGGTGGAAACGGATCTGACGGAGGCGACGGGTCTGACCTTGGCGATGCGCCGTCGGCAGGCGATGACTCTGCAGGCGGCGGATCTGACGGACCGCGCAACCCGTGGCTGCCCGGCGCAGGCGGTGGAGACAGTGAAGGCCGTCGTTCCGCCAATATCGAAGACATTTTCAAGAACCGCAAAGGCGGCGGCGGCCGCAAGGGCGGTGGCGGCGGCGGGAACGGCTTCCGCCTGCCCGAGCGCCCCGGCGGCAAAAGCTGGTTCCCGGTGGCAATGGTTGCCATCGTCGGCGTCTGGTTCCTGGCGACGGCGGTGCACCAGGTGCAGCCTTCGGAAAAAGGCATCAAGACCTGGTTCGGCGGCCAATATGCGGGTGATCTGGTTGATGGCCTGAACTTCACTGCCCCCTACCCGATCCAGACTGTCGATATCGAAAACACCGACGAAATTCGTCGACTGACCATCGGTGACGGCGGTGGCGAAAACCTGATCCTGACAGGCGACCAGAACCTGGTCGATCTGTCCTATCTCGTCCGCTGGCGCGTGCGCGATCTTGTGCAATACCGTTTCGAACTCGAAGACCCGGAAGACACGCTGCGCGAGGCTGCCGAATCGGCCATGCGCGCGGCCGTGGCGGAAACCACGCTCGACAACATCCTTTCGGGTGAAGGCCGCGCACAGACCCAGCTTCGCGTGCGCCAGCGCATGCAGCAACTGCTCGATTCCTACGGAGCGGGCATCGAGGTCGATGGCGTCGATATCAACCGGACAGAAGCACCCGAGCAGGTGATTGAAGCCTTTAACGACGTGCTTGCTGCACGCCAGAACCGCGAACAGCTGCTCAACCAGGCTCGCCGGTACGAGCAACAATTGCTCGCCCAGGCGCAGGGTGATGCGGCGCAGTTCAACGAGATCTACGAGCAGTATCGCCTCGCTCCCGAGGTTACGCGTCGCCGCCTCTATTACGAAACAATGGAAACCGTGCTGCGCGGCACCGACAAGACGATTGTCGAAGCCGATGGCGTAACGCCGTATCTGCCGCTGCCCGAAATCAACAACCGCCGTCAGGGGGGCACCCCCCCTACGCTGACAGTCACACCGCAGGGAGGCCAGTAAGATGGAAAACATCTGGCAGAACCATAAGTCGTCGGTGATCGCGGTCGGCGTTCTTGTTGCAGCGATTCTCAGCTCGCTGGTCATCGTGCCCGAAACGCAGCAGGGCGTTGTGATCCGCGCCGGTGAACCCGTGCGCGTGATCAACCGTTTCGATCCGCGTCAGGAATTCGGTGAAACCGGCGCAGGCGTGTCGTGGCGCATCCCGCTCTACGAGCGTGTGCAGATGGTCGACCGCCGCATCCTGGACCTCGACATGGAAGGCGAAACCGTCCTGTCGAACGATCAGCAGCGTCTCGAAGTGAACGCCTACGCGCGGTACCGTATTTTCGATCCGGTGCTGTTCGTCGAGCGTGCGCGTTCGGAAGGCAACCTGACCGATCAGCTCGAACCGATCCTCAGCTCCGCATTGCGTCAGGAACTCGGTCGCCGCACCTTTGCCAGCCTGCTGACCGCAGAGCGCGGCAATGCGATGACCAATATCCGCGACACGCTGGATGCCGAGGCACGCGGTTATGGCGCGCAGATCATCGACGTGCGGATCAAACGAGCCGACCTGCCCGAAGGCCGTCCTTTGACTGCCGCGTTCGAGCGTATGCGTTCAGAGCGCGAAGAAGAGGCCGCAACGATCCGTGCCGGCGGTTCCCGCGACGCACAGATCATTCGCGCTGAAGCGGAAGCCAATGCGGCGGAAATCTACGCCAACGCCTATAACCAGGACCCGGGCTTCTACGATTTCTATCGCGCGATGGAGAGCTACCGCAGGACGTTCGGCCCCGCCCGTCAGGGAGAGGATCCGGAGAATGTCGGCGAGAGCTCTGTCATCCTGAGCCCGGACAACGAATACCTGCGCCAGTTCCGCGGCGGCAGGTAATCGTCGCAGCTCATCGGCTGGTAACGCCTCTTTGTCGACTACACTTGTCGTTAAAGGGGCATTCAGCCGTAGTCGGCTGGAAACCGGATACGGGACTCACGCGTTTGATGGCACACACGCCACAAACGGTTTGAACAAAGAGGAACAAAGGACGTGAAGCCAGTGCGCTATTCTTACGGCATCACATCGGCCCTGCTCGTTAGCGGGGCGGCCATTTCACTGATCACCGGCGTACCTGCCGGAGCGCAGGTTGCGCAAAATGATCGGCTACAGATCGAAAACGCGGTGCCCGTGCAGGGTGCGCCAAACAGCTTTGCCGATCTGACCGAAGCCTTGCAGCCCGCCGTGGTGAACATCTCGACTCGCCAGTCGATCACGGTCGAGGCACCGCGCAGCCCGTTCCGCCGCGCACCCGCAAACCCGCAAACCCGCCAGGCAACCTCGCTCGGCTCGGGTTTCCTGGTAAGTGCGGACGGCTACATCGTCACCAACAACCACGTTGTTGCGCCCGATGCGCGCGCTACGCTGGAGGAGGTCACCGTCACCTTCCCAGATGGCAGCGAGTATGAAGCCGAGTTGGTAGGAACCGACCCGCAAAGCGACCTCGCAGTGCTCAAGATCAATCGCGCAGACCCCTTCCCCTTCGTGCGCTTTGGCAATTCCAGCCAGGCTCGTGCGGGTGACTGGGTGATCGCGATCGGCAATCCCTTCGGACTTAGCTCGACGGTGACGAGCGGCATTATCTCCAGCGTGACGCGTAATGTCGGCACCGGCGCCTATGATCGGTTCATCCAGACCGATGCTGCGATCAATCGCGGCAACTCGGGCGGACCGCTGTTTGACATGCAGGGCAATGTCATCGGCATCAACAACCAGATCCTGTCCGCATCGGGAGGCAGCAACGGTATTGGCCTTGCCATTCCGGCCGAGGATGCTGCGCCCATCGTGCAAGCGCTTATCGCGGGCGAAGAAATAACGCGTGGATACTTAGGCGTCCAGCTGCAACCGGTGAATGACGATATCGCCGATGCACTGGGGATCGACGAAGATCGTGGGGAGCTGATCCAGATGATTGTGCCGGATGAAGCTGCCGAGCGCGCCGGGCTTGAAGTCGGTGACGTGGTTCTGAGCGTAAACGGTGAAACGATCACGCCAGAAAATTCGCTCTCGCGAATTGTCGCATTTATCGAGCCGGGCACTACCGTCCCGATCACATACATCCGCGATGGTGAGCGCCGCCGCACGAACGCGACCATCGGCCGCCGCCCGAGCGACGAGGAACTGCGCCAGCAGCAAATGTTCCAGAATGACGGCGAAGAAGACACTGACAGCGCTCCGCCCGAAGAGGCCAGCACAGCCGTTCGTGATGCACTTGGCATCGCCGCTATTGAAATCACCCCGACAATCGCACGTCAGCTCGGCGTATCCACCGACACGCAGGGTCTGGTGATCACCGGTGTAATGCAGGGCTCCGACGCTGCGCAGCGCGGCCTTGGGCGCGGTGTCATGATCCTTAGCGCCAACGGGCGTGCGCTTGAATCGCTGGCTGACCTTGAGGACGTTATCGCCAATGCGCGCTTGGAAGGTCGCGGAGCGATCCTCCTGCGAGTCCAGGCTCGTGGTGGTGCGGCGCGGTCGATCCCCGTTCGCCTGAACGACTAAGGCTGCCCGACCAGGCAAAGAAAAACCCGCCCCTGGCTTTGCTGGGGGCGGGTTTTTCTTTTTTGTCCGATGACCGAAGCTAAAACCGCTGTTCGTTCAGCAATTCGCCCTGTGGCTGGCGTTGGCGCGGTTCATCGCGAGGATCTTCCCGCGGTTCATCGCGCCCGGTCGCGCGGTCGAGGAAATCGTCGCTTGCAGCTTGCGGAGGCTTCTCGTCAGTGCCCGCACCGGCGCCTTCATCCATACCGCGCGGGTCTAACGGGTCGCGAGGTGGCTGGCGTTCACCTTCAGGGTCGAACTGGCCGTTGCCTATCGGCGCACTGCGGCCCGGCTCGACCAGGTTACCCTGCTCGTCGATGTAATAATAATAATCGCCCTCTTCGCCGAAATAATATTCGTCATCGGGCTCCAGCTGCCAGTCGGGCAGTTTCAGATCGGTGTCGAATTCCTCCACCGGCCGATCACGAACGGCATACTGCATGTAGGAGGCGAAGGCGCGCGCAGGTGCTGTGCCACCGCCAAGGCCCGAAACGCGGCCGTTATCATCGCGGCCCATCCATACACCGGTAGTGATCCCGCTCGAAAAGCCGACAAAATAGCCGTCCCGGTTCTCGCTCGTGGTGCCTGTCTTACCTGCCACCGGACGACCGATTTGCGCGGCCCGCCCCGTTCCGGTTGCCACTGCGGTTTGCAGCAGGTCGGTTATGCCGGCAGCCACATAGTCAGGCACCAGCTGATAACTTTGCGCTGACTCGTGCCGATAGAGCTCTTCCCCGTCAGGATTGGTGACGCGCAAAATGCCATAGGGCTCGACAGACCTGCCACCCGCAGACACCGCCGCGAAAGCACGCGTCATATCGAGCAGGCGTACTTCGTTGGAGCCCAGCGTCATCGATGGCACGGTACTGATCGGCGTGGTGATGCCAAAGCGGCGCGCCATACTGGCGACATTGGAAAAGCCCACCTCATTGCCCAGCTGCGCCGCGACCGTGTTGGTCGAATAGGCGAAGGCGCTGCGCACATCGAGCTCGCCCACATTGCGGCCGTTTGAATTGCGCGGGCTCCAGTTCTGGATACGCACCGGCACGTCATTCACGATGTCATCGGGCTGGTACCCGGCTTCCAGTGCGGCGAGATAGACGAACAGTTTGAACGATGATCCCGGCTGCCGCATCGCATCGGTCGCACGGTTAAAATTGCTGGTGACATAGTCCGTGCCCCCGACCAGCGCGAGCACCGCCCCGTCACGGTCCATGCTGACAAGCGCGCCCTGCGTTTCGTTCGGAACGTTGCTCTGGATGGCAGTAGTCGCTGCGCGCTGCATACCGACATCCAGCGTCGTCCAGACCTCAAGCGGCTCGAATGTGTCGCTGGGCAGAAGCAGATCAAGCTGCGGCAGCACCCAGTCGGTGAAGTAGCGGATCGAGTTCTGCCCCACGTCCTCACGCAGGTTGACCGCATCGACATTCACTTCGCGCGCCACCGCAGGGTCGAGCCCGCCGTAGGTGACCATCTGGCTGATCACCACATTCGCACGGCTTACCGCGGCATCGATATCGGCGGTGGGGGAATAACGGCTCGGCGCTTTTACCAGCCCGGCGATGATCGCGGCTTCTTCAAGGCTCAATTCGCGAGCCGAGTGGCTGAAGAACTTCCGGCTCGCGCTGTCGATGCCGTAGGCGCCGCCGCCGAAATAGACCTTGTTGAGATAGAGTTCGAGGATCTGGTCCTTGGTGAAGGTCCATTCGAGCGCCATTGCCAGCACCGCCTCGCGCATCTTGCGGTCGAGCGTGCGGTTGGAATTCAAAAAGACGTTGCGCGCCAGCTGCTGCGTAATGGTGGAGGTACCACCGATGCGGTCATCGCCGGTCATTCCTTCGATGATCGCACCCGTCAGGCGAACGGGATCAAAACCGAAATGCGAATAGAAACGGTGGTCTTCCACGCTCACCATCGCATCTTTCATCACCTGCGGAATCTCGTCCGCATCGAGCCACTGGCCATAGCTCGGCCCGAGCTCCACGATCTGCGAGCCATCGCGTGCACGAACGACAATGGTCTGCCCGTTCTGGCTTTGCTTGAGTTCGGAGAACGTGGGCATGGACTGCGCGGCAAAGTAGACTGCGGTAAACAGCGCAATCGTGCCCAGCACACCCACGACCACGCCGGTGATGGCCAGGCGCTTGGTCCATTTCCAGAGCGCAGGCTTCCAACCGCCCGACTTGCGTTCGCGCGCGGCCGATGCCGCTTTGCGGCTGCGATACCCTCTTTTGCTGGAGCTACTGCCCCGACGTCTGGCCATCAGACACTACATTCCTGTTGCGGGCGCCCGAGGGCTTCCGATGAAATCCGGCCATGCATAGGCGAAATGTAACCGAGCGTGAACGCCTGACGCGCTCAATCGCCCGCTTTATCCTCCGGTTCGAAGTCAAGCGAGGCGCTGTTGATGCAGTATCGAAGGCCTTCCGGGCCAGGACCGTCGGGAAAAACATGCCCCAAATGCCCTTCGCATTTGGCGCAAACGACTTCGGTGCGGACCATGCCGTGTGACATGTCGCGGTTCATCTCGACATTGCCCTGATCGGCGGGCGCGCTGAAGCTGGGCCAACCCGATCCGCTGTCATACTTGGTGTCAGACGGAAACAGCGGCAGTCCGCAACCTGCACATTTGTAGAGGCCCTGCGCCTTGTTCTTTTCGTACTTGCCGGTGAACGCACGCTCGGTCCCTCCTTCGCGCAGGATGGAATACTGCTCCGGCGTCAGCTTCTCGCGCCACTGGGCTTCTGTGAGGTCGAGTTTGTCGGTCATGGGGTGCGATCTCCTTTGGTGGAGAATATGGGATCGAACGCTGGTTGGCGCAATGCCACCTCATCGGACCAAGAACCACGCGGAATGTTTGTTTTTCGAAAGCGCCTACGCGCTTTCGTCCTCGGTGCTATTCGCTCCGCTTCGCTGCGCGGCACCTGCGGTCGCCCGTTCGGGCTCTGTCGTGCGCTAGTCGCGCCCGATTTCAGCACGAGGTAGCCACCTTCTCGCGGAGCTCGCTCGGCGAGAAGCCGAGGGCAAGCGCGAACGCACGCCCGCAGCGGGTGCAGCTTGCCTGCGCATCTAGCGAGGACGCAGTCGCAGAGGCGGCTGCGCAAAACAAATCACGCGTTCACATCCGCATAGTGCCTTGGCGCAGGCAGCCCTTCCATCTTCTGGCGCAGCAATGGCGCGAAGCTGGGGCGGCTCTTCATCACGCGGTACCAGCCGCGAGCGCTCGCATGATCCTTCCAGTCGATATCGCCTAGGTAATCAACCACAGAAATCTGTGCTGCAGCCGCGAAATCGGCAAGGCTCAGCTGCGAACCGGCAATCCAGCGGCGATTGTCGATCAACCAGTCGATGTAATCCAGATGTTCATGCAGCAGCCGCTGCGTTTCGCGCAGGATCCGGCTGTCCGGCGACTGGCGCAGGACAAGCCGCTTCTTCATCTTTTCGTGTAGCAAGGGGCCGGTGATATCACCGTAAAAACTCTCGTCAAACAGGGCGACAAGGCGGCGGATTTCCGCGCGCGCCCTGGCCGAGCCGAGGATCAGCGGGCGGTTGTCTTCGGTCTCTTCCAGATACTCGCAAATCGCCTGGCTATCGATCAACGCGAAGTTCTTCGTCGGATCGTGCAGCACTGGGACGCGACCCGCAGGATTCAGCCGGCGGAAGTTCGGATCGGCATCCCACGGGTAGAGCGTGACCAGCTCATAGCCGAGGCCCTTCTCGCCCAGCGCGAGCTGCACCTTGCGACTGAAGGGACAAAGCGGAAAATGATAGAGATGCCACATATATGACCAGCGCTATTGCCCCAAGCGTGGTTCCCGGTCCAGCATTTCAGGCCGGAAATTATTCGGAGCGCGACAGTTCGCTAGGCAGCCGCTCCGCCGCTTCACGAAGCACGGGCATTGCCTCTTCCAGAACGCCCGCCATCACACCCATCATTTCCATCATCTGCGGCAAGCGTTCTGCCATCTGCCGAGGCATGTCTTCGGCTTCCGGACCCATCATGTCGCGCACGCGGGCATCAGGATCGATATCGGGCGCTTCGCCGTCTATGGCCTCGGCCATACCTTCTGCCATACGACCAATCGGCATTTCCATCATGACGTCCGTCATCACGCCGAGCATGGTGGAGGCCCGCTCTATAGTAGCTGGATCAGCCAGCACTTCTCTCAGCTCGGACGTATCCGGTGCGGTGTCCTGCGCCATCGCCGGAAGGGGCGCAGCAATCGTTGCCAATGCGGCAGCAAGGATAGGTAAGCGCATGAGATGTCTCCATTATGTGTCCGAATTTAACAGCGCTATAGGAGATGCGGTCTGAGCCGGGGCTGAATGCCTTTGTTACAGTGCTTTACGATTGGTCCAGCAGTGAAAGGCACGCGGGCATGACTTCATCCAGTGTGTCATTGTCCCACAGGTCCTGCGCCTCGGCAGACAGCGTGGCGCTGAGCTGTTCGCGGCTCATGCCCGTTTCATCCATCAAGCGCGCGCCCGAGCGCACGAAGAATTCGCGCCCGCTTGTCCGAACATCAGGATAGCGCAGCGCTGCGGCGTTACCGTTCTCCTGCCCGGTGGCGACGAGGGAGAATGCAGCCGAACACCGTGCGAGCATGCGCTGCTCGAGCGAAAGCTGCGGTGGCTCCTGCGATTGTGACGCGGACAGGGCGAAAGCGGCAAGTATTTCGATCATGTTCCTGCCATAGGCGCAGCAGTCTGAACCGCAAGTTCACAAAATCGCTTGAAGCATCGCCTCCCGATGCGGATATGGGCTGCCAAGAGGAGCTTCCATGACCGATTACCCCACTCTCCACCTGCTGATCGATGGCGAACAGCTGTCCACTGATGGCCGCGTCACTGAAGAGGTGACCAACCCTGCCACTGGCGAAGTGCTGGGCACTCTGCCGCATGCCAGCGCCGCGGATCTCGATCACGCTCTTGAGGCGGCGCAACGCGGCTTCCACGAATGGCGCAAGACCGGCGCGGACCAGAGGGCGAGCATCCTGACAAAGGCGGCGGGCCTGTTGCGCGAACGCGCCAGCGATATTGGGACAGCGATCACCAAGGAACAGGGCAAGCCGCTGGCCGAAGGGCGCGGCGAAGTCATGTATTCGGCCAACCTGCTCGAATTCTACGCACAGGAATGCAAGCGCATCTATGGCCGCACGCTTGTCCGGCCCGAAGGCACCCGCGCCGAGGTGCAGTACCACCCCGTTGGCCCCGTGGCCGGTTTCGCGGCGTGGAATTTCCCCGCCATCAACGTGATGCGCAAGATCGGCGGCGCGCTGGCGGCGGGTTGCTCCACCATCGTGAAGCCGAGCGAGGAAACGCCCTATGGCGGTCTGGCGCTGGTGCAGGCACTGCTCGATGCAGGAGTGCCCGGCGGCGCAGTGCAATGCGTGTTCGGTGTACCGAGCGACGTCAGCGAGCACCTGCTGGCGAGCCCTGTGATCCGCAAGGTGACTTTCACCGGATCGACTGCCGTCGGGAAGCACCTCGCCAAGCTCGCCGCCAATGATCTCAAGATCACCACCATGGAACTGGGCGGCCACGCGCCGGTCATGATTTTCGACGACTGCGACATGGACAAGGCGCTCGATGTCATGGCGCCCGGCGCCTTCCGCAATGCCGGACAGGTCTGTGTCAGCCCCACGCGGTTCCTGATCGAAGAGAGCGTGTTCGAGCGGTTCCGTGACGGCTTTGTCGAACGTGCATCGGCGCTGAAAGTCGGCAACGGTCTGGAAAACGGTACGCAGATGGGTCCGATGGCGAATGCCCGCGGTCTCGACAATGTCCAGCGCCTGATCGGTCAGGCCAAAGACGCAGGCGGCAAATTGCTCGCCGGTGGCGAACGCATCGGCAACCAGGGTCTTTTCCACCAGCCGACCGTGCTTAGCGAAGTGCCCACCAGTGCAGACATCATGAACGATGAGCCTTTCGGACCGGTCGCAGTGCTCAACCCGATGGCGGGTGAAGAGGCAATGATCGCCGAAGCCAATCGCTTGCCATATGGCCTTGCTGCCTATGCCTGGACCAATGACAACGCACGCCGCCACCGCCTTGCCGCCGATGTTGAAACCGGGATGCTGGCGATCAACTCTGCCGCGGTCTCAACCGTCGACGCACCGTTTGGCGGAGTGAAATGGTCCGGCTACGGCAGCGAAGATGGCCCCGAAGGTGTGAAAGCCTGTATGGTGATCAAGACTATTCACGAAGGGTGAAATTTGGCGCGTGCGCGTGCAGTTGACCTCCGATTATATCGGTGTACTATTGTAGTATATCACTAATACAATCGGGTGGCCCTTGAAAAAATTTCTCAAATGGTCCGGTCTGGCTATTCTCGCTCTTATCGCTGTCTTGGCGGTAGTTATTGCAATCCCCGTCGCACCAACAATCGAACGCATTCAACCGCGGGAGACAACGCAATACTGGCAGATGGAAAGCGGCTATCGCCTCGCCTACACGCATGTACCAGCCGCAGGTGTCGAGAGATCGAACCCGCCCATCATTTTCCTGCATGGCGGACCGGGTGGCTACATTCATTCCAGCTATATCGAGAGGGCGCAAACTCTCGCCGCCGAAGGATATGACGTGTATCTATACGATCAGATCGGCTCTGGCCTTTCTGATCGCCTTCCCCGCCCGAAGGATTACTCCTTTCAGGGCCATGCCAGGGATCTGGATGAGATTATCTCGCGTCACCTTTCTGCCGACAATGCCATTTTGATCGGTCAGTCCTATGGCGGGATGCTTGTATCCTATTACACTGCCATGCATCCTGACCGAGTACACCGTGCAATCCTGACATCGCCCGGAGATATCGAACCTGGTCTCTTCGACGAGGCTGGAAACTGGATTAACGCCGAACTCTATCCAGTCCCGGACGGGATCGAGTTCCGCGCTCCGTTGGATCGATCGGACGAAATGGGAATCTCGTCCTGGCCCACCCGCGCTGTCGCCTCAATCGCGCTGGCAATGACCTTCGATACGAAGCTGATGGATGACGAGGAGGCCGATAGCGTGCTCAATACCGTTGCCACGCAGATTACCAGCGGCATGGTGTGTGATCCGGCAAATGTGCTGCCCGAAGAAGGTGGTGGTGGTTTCTACTCGCACGGGCACAGTAACTGGTTTGCCGGAGTAGATAACTGGCGGGAAGAGCTGCAACAGGCTGACGTACCGCTGCTCGTCCTGCAGGGGCAGTGTGATTACATCCCTTATGCCGCTTCCTATGAGCATGCTGCTATCGCACCGCAAGGTCGATACGAATTTATCGAAGGGGCCGGACACATAATCTGGTGGGACGAGCCCGATGCCTGGACGGAGGCAGTGCTCGGTTTCCTCGCCGAACCTCACCCTACCAGCGATTAGGCTCTGCCACATCACCGCTTGCCCCCATGCTGCTGGCGCATTAATCGCATGGGACCAGGCAGGAGTCTTACCCATGAAAACCAGAGCCGCCGTCGCTTTCGCCCCCAAGCAACCGCTCGAAATCGTCGAGCTCGACCTCGAGGGGCCTAAGGCGGGCGAGGTGCTCGTGGAGATCATGGCAACGGGTATCTGCCACACCGATGCCTACACTCTGGACGGTTTCGACAGCGAGGGCATCTTCCCGAGCATTCTGGGACATGAAGGGGCGGGCGTGGTGCGCGAAGTCGGCGCTGGCGTGACTTCGGTTGCGCCGGGTGATCACGTGATTCCGCTCTACACGCCCGAATGCCGCCAGTGTAAAATGTGCCTTTCGGGCAAGACCAACCTGTGCAGCGCCATTCGCGAAACGCAAGGCAAGGGGCTGATGCCCGATGGCACCTCGCGTTTCTCCTACAAGGGCGAAACGATCTACCACTACATGGGCTGCTCGACCTTCTCTAACTTCACCGTGCTGCCCGAAATCGCCGTCGCCAAGATTCGCACGGACGCTCCGTTCGAGACCTCGTGCTATATCGGCTGCGGTGTCACCACGGGCGTCGGCGCGGTGACTAATACGGCCAAGGTCCAGCCGGGTGACAATGTCGTCGTGTTCGGACTTGGCGGGATTGGGCTGAATGTGATCCAGGGTGCGAAGATGGCTGGGGCAGACCGCATCGTTGGCGTCGATATCAATCCGTCCAAGAAGGAATGGGGCGAGAAGTTCGGGATGACCGACTTCGTCAATCCCAAGGAAACCTCGGACGTTGTTGCGCACATTGTCGAGATGCTCGATGGCGGTGCAGACTACTCGTTCGATTGCACCGGCAATACCGACGTGATGCGCGATGCTCTGGAGTGCTGTCA
Organism: Aurantiacibacter sp. D1-12; assembly: GCF_028858515.1. Taxonomy (GTDB): domain Bacteria; phylum Pseudomonadota; class Alphaproteobacteria; order Sphingomonadales; family Sphingomonadaceae; genus Alteraurantiacibacter. Next base: position 27,554 of record NZ_JAPJZJ010000003.1, on the reverse strand, counting down.
CAAGGGTTGGGGCACCAGCATTATCATCGGCGTGGCCGAGGCAGGCAAGGAAATCGCCACCCGCCCGTTCCAGCTGGTGACCGGTCGCAACTGGCGCGGCACGGCTTTTGGCGGCGCGAAGGGCCGCACCGATGTGCCCAAAATCGTGGACTGGTACATGAACGGAAAGATCGCCATCGATCCGATGATCACGCACCAGTTGACGCTGGAAGAGATCAACAAGGGTTTCGATCTGATGCACTCTGGCGAAAGCATCCGCAGCGTGGTGGTTTACTGATGCCCGAAAAGGTCAGCCTCGAAGAGAAATTCGGCCTCTTTACCGAACAGTGGTCGCCCAAGATCGTGGCCCGATTCAACGACAATGAAGTGCGGCTGTGCAAGCTTGAAGGCGAGTATCACTGGCATCACCACGCCGATACGGACGAGATGTTTCTTGTCATCGAAGGAGAGTTGGAAATCGACTTCGATGACCGCACCGAAACACTGGCCGCAGGCGAGATGATCATCGTACCACGCGGAACTGAACACCGGCCGCGCGCCGCGCGCGGGGAAGCCAAGGTGTTCGTAATGGACGCCGAAGGCACACCGAATTCCGGAGACGAAGCAACCGCGACCAAGGCGGTTGACCTGTAAGGAGAACGCCATGTTCAGCCATATGATGATCGGCACCAACGATCTCGATAAGTCCGCCGCCTTCTATGAAAAGGTGCTGGCAGTTGTGGGCGCGCCCGCGCCGCGTTTCAACGATGCTCCCACCGGCCATCGCCGCGCGATGTTCGTGCACAATGGCAGCGTCTTCATGCTTTCCGAGCCGATCAATGACGGGCCCGCGACCTGCGCCAACGGCATGACAATCGGCTTTGCATGCAACTCGCCCGAACAGGTCAAGGAACTGCACGATGTTGCAGTCGCCAATGGCGCAACCTCTGTTGAAGACCCGCCGGGCTTGCGCGAAGGCCGCGCCGTGGGCGACATGCACCTGTGCTATTTCCGCGATCTTGACGGACACAAGGTCTGCGGCCTGCACCGCGTGGGCTGATGGAGCAGGTCTCCACCACGAAAAGCTTTGGCGGGGAGCAGCAGGTCTGGACGCACGATAGCGCCAGCACCGGCACGCCGATGACCTTCGCGATCTACGTGCCCGAGCATGAGGAAGGCGCGAAGATGCCCGTCATCTGGTGGCTCTCCGGCCTTACCTGCACGCACGAAAACGCCATGACCAAGGCGCATTACCAGAAGGCCTGCGCAGAACATGGTGTGGTGTTCGTGTGCCCCGATACATCACCGCGCGGGGACGATGTCCCCGATGACGAACGCTATGACTTTGGCAAGGGCGCGGGATTCTATGTCGATGCGACGCAGGAACCGTGGTGTGAGCACTACCGCATGCGCAGCTATGTCGAGGACGAGCTTCCCTCACTCGTGATGCGGCATTTTCCGGTCGATATGGCACGACAGGGCATTTCCGGTCATTCGATGGGCGGCCACGGCGCGCTCACCATCGGTCTGCGCAATCCTGACCGCTTTACATCGATCTCCGCCTTCTCACCCATCGTCGCCCCGACCCAGGTCCCGTGGGGTGAAAAGGCGCTGGCCGGCTATCTGGGAGAGGATCGCGTAGCATGGCGCGAATACGATGCCTGCGCGCTGATCGCAGACGGCGCGCGGCATGGCCATGTGCTCATCGACCAAGGTACGGCGGACAATTTCCTCGAAGAACAGCTGCAGACGCATCGGCTAGCGGAGGAGTGCGAAGCCGCTGAAATGCCCGCCAACATCCGCATGCAAGAGGGGTACGATCACTCGTACTTCTTCATCAGCACATTTATCGAAGACCACGTCCGCTTTCACGCGGAGCAAATGTTCGACAAGTAATCAAGAAGCGACCTCCGCCACCGTTGACCCCGCCAACATTGGCTAACCCCCTGTTCGCGCTCAATCTACCGCAACAGCCGATGTAACCTTGACCTCCCTTTTGTAACGTGTAGGTTACTTGCACGATTACGGATCAAGGATTGTCAGAATGACAGAAGTAGAAAAACTAGCCAGCTATCGAACCCGGATTGTCAGCGCATTCGCTATAGCTTTCGCTGTCTGGCAAGGGGGTGATATCGTCTCGCAAATGGCTGCAGCTGACAGCCCGCTATTCTTCTATGCTGCACTGACGAAAATCATCGGCGCCGTCGGCTTCGCGGCTTCTGCCGGGTTTTTCTTCCTCTTCTACAAGCGCGTGAAAAAAGCCGGTGCCGCAATCGCCCTGAAGGACGAGTGGAATAGATTTACCAGCGGACTGGCGCTGCAATACGGGTTCTTTTTCCTGATCGGTGCAATCGCGCTGATGTACGGAGCTTCGACCTTCTGGACGCTGCCCGCCATGCCGGTCTTGCAAGGACTGCTGACGATAGGTGTAACAGGCACACTCATGGCCTTCGTGGTGCTGCAGAACGAAGGGGGAGTCGAGAATTGAGTCCTCCACGCACACCGTCGCTGAACAATCAGCTTAGACAGTTTCGCGTGGAAGCAGGGCTCACCCAGCAAGAGCTGGCGGAGAAAGTGGGAGTAACCCGGAAAACCATCAATACCGTTGAAAACGCGGTTTTCATTCCCTCAACCGTTCTTGCGCTGAAACTGGCAGCGGCGCTTGGGACCGACGTTCATTCGCTTTTTCAGCTTCCAGACGCTTCCAAATAGGAACCGTCACCAACTTCATACAAGGCATACTCCGCGCGCCAATTCGCCCCGCCGGAACCAATCTCGCGTTTGTCTGTAAAGAACCAGCGATTGACGATACGGATACTCAGAGTTGCGGCGAGTTCCTCGAAATCCTTCACCGTTACATGGTGGATATTCTCGGTCTCGTACCAGCTAACGGGCAAGTGTCGTGTCACCGGCATGCGGCCCCGGCTCAGCAATGCCCAGCGCATGCGCCAATAGGCAAAATTCGGGAAGCTTACGAAAGCCCGACGGCTCACACGCAGTAACTCGGCCAGAATGTGATCAGGCCTCTCCGCAGTCTGTAGTGTCTGGCTGAGGATGGCCACGTCAAAGGCACCGTCAGGGTAGTCCATGATGTCCTTGTTGGCATCGCCCTGGACCACGCTCAGTCCGCGCGCGACGGCCTTTTCGACTTGGCCTGCATCGATCTCGATGCCGCGTGCATCGACATGCTTGGTATCGCGCAGCTCCGCCATCAGCGCACCGTCACCACAGCCCACGTCGAGCACACGCACCCCATCGGGAACGTGCTTGGCGATCTTGGCGAGGTCGATACGCAGCGCGCTCATTCGTAAACATCCGGAAAATGACGCTGCATTATCATCGAAGGATCGGGCAGTCCTGTCCAACCAAGGCTGCGATACAGCGGGTGTGCGTCCAGCGTTGCAAGCATCCAGCGTCGCAGGCCTTGCAGTTCGGAATGGCGATGCAAGGCCTGAACCATAGCGCGTGCAAGCCCCTTACCGCGATGCTCTTCAAGCACGTAGACATCGGCGAGATAGGCAAATGTCGCCTGGTCGGTCACCGCCCGGGCGAACCCTACCTGGGCTCCGGCATACCATGCCGCGACACACATGCTGTTGGCCAATGCCCGTTGCACAGTCTCCAGCGGTATGCCGGCCGCCCAATAGCTTCGCGTAAGGTATTCGTGCGCAGCCGCCGCATCGATCCGGTCGAAGCTCACTTGGTAATCGCTCGAAACACTCATCACCCAAGAAACCCCTTCACCACGCGATCAAGCGCGGGAACATCAAGCAGGAAGCTGTCATGCCCGTATGGCGCGCTGAGTTCGACAAAGCTCACCGGCGCGGCGACCGCGTTCAGAGCATGGACGACTTCGCGCATGTCGGCGGTAGTGTAGAGCCAGTCGGTATCGAAGCTGACGAGGCAGAAGCGCGTGTCGCTCGCCCCGGCAAAGGCATCGGCCAGCTTGCCACCCGCCTCTTCCGCCAGATCGAAATAATCCATCGCACGGGTGATGTAGAGATAGCTGTTGGCATCGAAGCGATCGGTGAAGGTGATGCCTTGGTGGCGCAGGTAGCTTTCGACCTGAAAGTCCGCATCGAAGCCAAAGCTCTTGGCGTCCCGATCCTGCAAGCGCCGCCCGAATTTCTCGGTCAAACCGGCTTCGGAGAGATAGGTAATGTGCGCCGCCATCCGCGCGACGCTGAGGCCTTTGCCCGGCGTTTGGCCGCCGTAGTAGGCGCCGCCTTGCCAGTTCGGATCGGCCATGATCGCCTGCCGCCCGACTTCGTGGAAAGCGATGTTCTGTGCGCTGTGCCGCGCGGTGGTGGCAATGGCGAGGACGCGCTGCGTCCGTTCGGGGAAATTGGCCGCGCAGGAGAGTGCCTGCATTCCACCCATTGATCCGCCTACAATAGCATGCAGCTGCTCGATGCCCAGCACATCGAGCAGCGCCATCTGCGCGCGCACCATGTCGCGAATGGTGATGACCGGGAAGTCCATGCCGTATGGTTTGCCATCCGCATATGTCGCGGGGCCGGTCGATCCCATACAGCTGCCCAGCACATTGGCGCAGATGACGTGATAGCGCGCGGTGTCGATCGGCTTGCCCGGCCCCACCATGCGTTCCCACCAGCCTGGCTTGCCGGTAACGGGATGCTCGCTTGCTACGAACTGGTCGCCCGTCAGCGCGTGGAAGGTGAGGATCGCGTTCGACTTGTCGGCCGCTAGCTCGCCGTAGGTCTCATAGGCGATCTCCACGCCCGCAAGCTCGCGTCCGCTATCGAGCGCGAGCGCGCCGGGCAATGTCACCTTCTGGACGGAGAGATCGGTCTGGCTGGCCATGGTTTTCGAGAAAAGCGACTTGGGCGAGCCTTTCCGCACTGTCAATCAAAGAGGAAGGGCGTTATCGCCGCGCGCATGACTGACACACACCCGCAGATGAAGCCCTATGTGGCCCAGATCCATGCCTATGTTCCCGGCAAAGCCAAGGCCGCTGACGGCAAGCCGCTGATCAAGCTTTCGGCCAACGAGAACCCGCTCGGCACCTCTGCAGCGGCAATGGAAGCGCGTGCAGCGGCGCCTGGCCCCAACGCCTATCCCGATCCGGACTCCCGCGCACTTCGCGAAGCCATCGGCGAGTTGCACGGTATCGACCCGGCGCGGATCGTTTGCGGCACGGGTTCGGACGAACTTCTCAATCTCGCCGCGCAGGCTTACGCCGGCCCCGGCGACGAGGTGGTGTTCAGCCGCTTCAGCTTCGTGGTCTACGATATCGCTGCCAAGCGCTGCGGTGCGACGCCCGTCGAGGTCGAGGACACCGAGTACACCGCCAATGTCGACAAGCTGCTGGCCGCGGTGACAGGCAACACGCGCGTCGTTTTCATCGCCAATCCGAACAATCCGACAGGAACCTACCTGCCTCGCGCCGAGATCGAGCGGCTGCATGCTGGCCTTCCGGCTGACGTGCTGCTTGTAATCGACCAGGCCTACGCCGAATATCTCGAAGTCGGCGAGGATGATGGCGGGTTGGCGCTGGCAGAAGCACACGACAATGTGCTCGTCACGCGAACCTTCTCCAAGATCTATGGCCTTGCGGGCGAACGCGTGGGCTGGGGCACGGGTGCGCCGCATATCATCGATGCGCTCAACCGCATTCGCGGGCCGTTCAACGTAACGCTATCGGGCCAGAGCGCGGCAGTGGCAGCGCTGGCAGATCAGGACTTTGTCGTCCGCAGCCGCGAGCATAACGCGGCGGAACGCGCGCACTTTGCGGACCGGATTTCCCAGCTCGGCAATCACGGTCTCTCTGTCGTGCCGAGCGAAGGCAATTTCGTGCTGGTGCTGTTCGAAGGTGCGGTCACCGCGGAGACGGCGCTTGCCGCCATCGGTGACGCAGGTTTCGCGGTACGCCACCTGCCAGGCCAAGGGCTTGGTCACGCGCTGCGCATCACCATTGGCACGCGCGAGCATATGGATGCCATTGCCGATGTGATCACCGGATTGACGGGCGAGGCCAATGCCGTTTCGTAAAGTCGCCATTATCGGGCTGGGCCTGCTCGGCAGCTCGGTCGGGCTGGCCGTGCGTGAACATCTATCCGATATAAAGACCTGCGGCTACGATGCGGATGCGGATGTGCGGGCAAAGGCGCGCGAACTTGGCCTGTGCGATGACATTGCAGAGAGTGCCGAAACGGCGGCGCACGACGCCGATCTCGTCATTCTCTGCGTTCCAGTGGGTGCGATGCGCAAGGCGGCCGAGGCGATTGCTCCGGGCCTCTCAGAGAATGCGATCATCAGCGATGTCGGCTCTTCCAAGGAGCGGGTCAGCAGGGCGCTGGCTGAAACGCTGCCCGATCACACGATCATCCCTGCGCACCCCGTTGCGGGCACCGAGCAATCGGGGCCGGAAGCCGGGTTCGCCAGCCTCTTCCATGGCCGCTGGTGCATTATTACGCCGCCCGTTGGCGCAGACGAAGCGCGGGTCGAAAAGCTCGCAGACTTCTGGCGCGGCCTCGGCTCGACTGTCGAGATCATGGATGCCGGGCATCATGACATGGTGCTCGCCGTGACCAGCCATATCCCGCACCTGATCGCCTACACTATCGTGGGGACCGCGAGCGATCTTGAGGACGTGACGCGCAGCGAGGTGATCAAGTATTCCGCCGGTGGCTTTCGCGATTTCACCCGCATTGCCGCCAGCGACCCGACCATGTGGCGCGATGTCTTCCTGCACAACAAGGACGCAGTGCTGGAAATGATGGACCGTTTTCTCGGCGATCTGGGCGCCATGCGCGATGCCATCGAAAGCGAAGATGGTGAGGCTATGTTTGACCTGTTCAGCCGAACGCGTGCAATACGTCGCGGAATCCTTGAACAAGGTCAGGACGATGCCCGGCCGGACTTTGGCCGCGAGCATACTTAGGAGAGCTTGAATGACCGAACATGTCACCATTGCGCAAGACGGCGGTGTTCTCACGCTCACCATGAACCGGCCGGACAAAAAGAATGCGCTGACCAATGCCATGTACGGCGCAATGGCCGATGCTATTGAGAGCGCGCAGGATGACAAGGCGGTGCGCGTAATCGTGATCCGCGGCGCGGGCGAGATGTTCTGCGCGGGCAACGATATCGGCGATTTCATGGTCGCGGCGACCAAAGGCAATGTGCATGAGGCCAATGTCTTCCGTTTCATCCGCCTGCTCGGCACGGGTGCAAAACCGCTGATCGCTGGCGTGCAAGGCCGCGCGGTTGGCATCGGCACCACCATGCTGCTGCATTGCGACTATGTCGTGCTGGCAGACGACGCCAAGCTGACGGCGCCGTTCGCGACGCTCGGCCTTGTGCCCGAAGCGGCATCAAGCAGACTGTTGACCGCTCTCATCGGGCACCAGCGTGCCTTTGCGATGATGGCGATGGGAGATCCCATGAGCGCGCATGAGGCTGCTGCGGTGGGCCTCGGCAGCGAGGTTTGCCAGCCTGACGAGCTCGACGAAGCGGTCAATGCAGCCGCCAAACATATCGCGGGCCTGCCTCCGGGCGCAGTGCAAGCGACAAAGGCGCTGATGCGCGACCGTGAAATGATCGCCGCGACGATGGAGACCGAGATCAAGGTATTTGGCGAGAGACTGCAAAGCGCAGAGGCGCGCGAGGCATTTACAGCCTTCATGGAAAAGCGCGCGCCGGACTTCTCGCAGTTCTGAGGCGTCAGCCCTGTGGGTCTACGTCGCGCGACCACACCATCAGGTTAGGCCGGAAGTCCTGCTTGACCTCACCCGCCTGATCCACGGTCTGGCAGTGCACGACCACACGCGCACGACCGGGTTTGGAGCGTGAAGGTACAATTTCTTCAATCCGCGTAAGCACGCGCAAAGCATCGCCCGGATAGACCGGACTGGCCCAAGTCAGCGGCCCGCCCGAGCCGATCACGCCATGCTCGAACGGGAGAGATTCGGTAAGAAGTCGCATGGAAACGGCGCCGGTATGCCAACCGCTCGCCACCAAAGTGCCGAAGAAGCTGTCCTTCGCGGCTACGGGATCGGTGTGAAACGGCTGCGGATCGAATTCGCTTGCAAACGCAATGATGGCGTCTGCCTCCATCACGTGTTCGGCGCTTTCGAATGTGTCGCCGACCGAAAGGTCTTCGAGTGCGAGTTTGCGGGTCATGCGCAGACTATTCCGCCGGCACGGCTTCCTTGGCTGCATGCTCCAGCGTTGCAAGGAAACGTTCGGCATCAAGCGCGGCCATGCAGCCCGTTCCCGCAGCGGTCACTGCCTGGCGATAGGTATGGTCCATCACGTCGCCGCAGGCAAAGACACCGGGAATCTCGGTCTTTGGTGTGCCCGGTTCGACAATCAGATAGCCACCATCGTCCATCGACAGCTTGCCCTTGAACAGCTCGGTTGCAGGCGCGTGACCGATGGCGACGAACGCCCCGTCCACCTCCAGGGTTGAAAGTTCGCCCGTCACCGTATCGCGCAGCTCAAGGTGCCCGAGCTTGCCTTCGCCATTGTCGACGAAACGCTCGACGGTCTTGTTCCACATCGGCGTGATCTTCTCGTTTGCGAACAGCCGATCCTGCAGGATCTTCTCGCTACGCAGCTCGTCACGACGGTGGATCAGGGTGACGTCGTCCGAATGATTGGTGAGGTAGAGCGCCTCTTCAACAGCAGTGTTGCCGCCGCCGATCACCGCGACCTTCTTGCCGCGATAGAAAAAGCCGTCACATGTCGCGCAGGCAGACACGCCCTTGCCGCCAAGCTCCTGTTCGCCCGGAACGCCGAGCCACTTGGCCTGGGCGCCCGTCGCGATCACCAGCACATCGCCCACGTATTCGTCACCGCTGTCGCCAATGGCCTTGAACGGAGAGCCGCCTTCGAGATCAACTTCGACAATCGTGTCCCACATCATGCGCGTGCCGACATGTTCGGCCTGCTTTTGCATCTGCTCCATCAGCCACGGGCCCTGAATCACACCCGCAAAGCCCGGATAGTTCTCGACATCGGTGGTGATGGTCAGCTGGCCGCCGGGCTGCAGGCCCTGCACAACGATGGGCTCCATACCCGCGCGCGCGCCATAAATGGCGGCGGAGTAGCCGGCTGGGCCGGAGCCGATAATGAGCATGCGGGTTTTATGGGTTGCCATGATGTGTCTCGAATCAGTCTTGAATGTGAGGGATTGAGGTAAGGTGCCGTGTCATTCGCTTCAAGCGAGCGCACGGTTTCTCCCCAAGGGTGCCCACAACTCAGTTCAAGGCCGGGACTATACCTGCGTCGCTGTCTTTTCCGCCCAGTCGGCAAGCGAGGCCTGGCTCTTGATAGTCTTCAGGCAGATCGAAGTCGAACTGCTCTTCACACCCGGGAGCTTGGTGATGTCGTGCCGCAGCAGATCGTCTAGATGATCGACCGAACGGGCGAAGACACGCAAAAGGTAATCGCTGTCCCCTGCGGTCGTGTGGCATTCGGCAATCGCGGGATGCTGGTCAACCGCCGCCTCAAACTCTGCATGCCCGTCAAACCCGATGGTGACAGAGATATAGCACTGCACATCGAGACCCAGCGCCTTGGGATCAAGCTGCGCCCCGAAACCGCGTATGGTCCCGTCACTCTGCATCTCTTTGACGCGCGACCAGCATGGCGATTTGGACAGGCCAACCCGCTCCCCCAGCTCGGCAAAGGAAATGCGCGCATCGCGTTCCAGCTCGCGAGCTATCTTCCAGTCTATACGGTCCATACGAACACCCGCTTTTTGACTATCGTTCTGTATTATTCACTTTATACGTATATTTGTGCTGTGAAAAGGATTCAGGACGAGACATTTCGAAACAATGTTCCTGAGCTGCGATGCTAATGTCCCGCACACAGGAAGAAGAGGAAATCACTCGTGGATGCATTGCACGTCTATGACGCGCCGCCTGAAGGCGTGGCGGAAGACTGGACCATGGCGCAGGATTGGGAGCGGTTCACTGCGCTCGATCACGTCCGCTGGAGCAAGATGGTGACGGAGCAGACCGAAGCCTTGCAGGGTCTTGCTTCGGATGAATTTCTGAAAGGCGTAAGCGACATAGGGCTCGACACCGGCGGCGTGCCCGAGTTTGATGCGTTCAACGTCAACTTTCGCAAGCTGACAGGATGGGAAGTGGTCGCCGTGCCCGGCGTCATTCCGAACCTGCCGTTCTTCAAGCTGCTGGCTGACCGGCGCTTTCCTGCCGCCAATTTCCTGCGCCAGGGCGGATCGCAGGAATACAATGACGAACCGGACATGTTCCACGATGTCTATGGTCACCTGCCGATGTTCATCGACCCGGATTTCCGCGAGTTCATGTCTGCCTATGGCCGCGCAGGCCTGCGGGCAGAGAAGCTTGGCATGACCGACTGGCTCGGGCGGCTGTACCTGCACACCGTCGAATTCGGGCTGATCGAGCAGAACGGCGCCCTGCGCGCCTACGGTGCCGGCCTGCTATCCAGCTATGCCGAGACGATCCATGCGCTCACCAGCGACAAGGCGCGGCGACTGCACTTCAACCTGCCCCGGCTGATGCGCACCGAGTGGCCGTTCGACACCTTCCAGCCGACCTATTTCGTGATCGAGAGCTTCGAGGCTTTGCTTGAGGAGATGGAAACGACAAGCTTGCGCGAAGTGTATGAAGAGGTGCACGACTTGCCGCTGATCCCGATTGGCGAGACAGACCTCGCCGACCGTGTCTATGGTGCACAGAGCGCCTGAGCAGGAGATCGCAGTGACCATCAAGCGGACTATCGAGGACGGGGTCGAGACCTTCGAGGCCAAGATCGACGGCGAGACGATCCAGTGGGACAAGGGCCTTTCCTATTCGCGCCACATCCAGACCGAAGCCCTGCTTTCGAGCCAGGTGCCGGTGTCGGACAAACCTGATGAAATGCTCTTCATCATCATGCACCAGACGATGGAGCTGTGGATCAAGCTGGTACTGCATGAAGCGCATGTCACCATCGGCGCGATCCGCGAAGACCGGCTGGACAAGGCAGGCAAGACGCTCGACCGGATCGCCACAGTGCTGCGCCACATGATCAATTCGTGGGAAGTTCTCGCAACGCTCAGCCCGCACGATTTCCTCACATTCCGCGGCTACCTGCGCAAGGCATCGGGTTTCCAATCACACCAGTACCGCGAGATGGAGTTCCGTCTTGGTCTGAAGCGCGCCGAAATGGTGCTGATCCACCAGGATGACGAGGAGAAGCGTACAGCTCTCGAAGCGGCGCTTGCCGCGCCATCACTGTATGACGAATTGCTGCGACTGCTCGATCGTAAGGGCTTTGCCATTCCCGCCGAATTGCTCGATCGCGATTTCACCCAGCCGTATACGCCGAGCGATGCGGTGGAGGATGCATGGCTGGAAATCTACACGAACCCGGAACAGCACTATGACCTCTACCTGCTGGCGGAGAAGGTCACCGCGCTTGAGTACTATTTCCAGGAATGGCGCTTCAAGCACATGAAGACCGTGAGCCGCGTGATCGGGCATAAGCCGGGTACGGGCGGATCTTCGGGCGTCAGCTATCTGGTCAAAGCGCTCGAACTGCGTTTCTTCCCCGAGCTGTGGGCGATGCGCACCCGCATGAGCGCGCCCAAGGAAGGCGGCAATTACGCCGAGGGCTGCCCGATGGGGCACGGTTCATGAGCCGCCTGTGGGACATTTCGCAGCGACTTGGGGCCAAGACCCCGCTCTGGCCGGGAGAGCCCGACCTGCGGCTGGACCGCAATGCCAGCATTTCGGACGAATGCCCGGTGAATGTCGGTGCGATCTTCTTTCCGCTGCACGCCGGCACGCATGCCGACGCCCCGCTGCATTACAGCAATGACGGTGTGGCGAGTGCGGACTCACCGCTCGATGCCTATCTCGGACGTTGCGTGGTGGTCGATGCGCGGGCGAGCGGGGCACGGGTGGAACTGGTGGACTGCGACTGGGACGCCATCGAGGGTGCAGAACGTGTGCTTTTCCGCACCTACGAGAGCTTCCCGCATGATGCTTGGGACGAGAACTTCACTGCCATCGCACCCGAAGTTATCGCGCGCTTACGCGATGCCGGAGCAAAACTGATCGGCACCGACACCCCCTCGCTCGATCCGCAGACTTCGAAGACGATGGACGCGCATCACGAGATCCTACGCGGCGATATGCGTATTCTTGAGGGGCTGGTACTCGACGATGTACCAGCGGGCGAATACGAGCTGATCGCATTGCCGCTCGCTATCGAGGGAGCAGACGCCAGCCCGGTGCGTGCTGTGTTGCGGGAGATCGCTGCATGAGTGACCTGATGACCCGTGCGTGCGAACTCGACGCCGCTGATCCGCTCGCGCACTTCCGCGATGAGTTTCACCTGCGTGATGGCCTGATTTACCTCGACGGTAATTCACTCGGTGCCATGCCCAAGGCGACAGCTGCGCGGATGGACAAGACGTTGCACACCGAATGGCGCGAAGGGCTAATCACCAGCTGGCTCGGCGCTGACTGGGTCAATTCGCCGCGCCGCATCGGCGACAAGATTGCCCGGCTGCTCGGTGCCGAAGCCGGTGAGGTGGTGGTTGCGGACTCAACCTCGATCAACATATTCAAGGCGCTGACAGCGGCTCTGTCCTTGCAGGAAGGCCGCTCGATCCTGCTGACCGAGCAGACCAACTTCCCGACCGATCACTATATGATGCAGGGCATCGAAGGCTTCTCCGGTGGGCGCGTGCAGACCAAATCGGTCCCGCCCGAAGAAGTGCTCGATCACCTGTCGGATGACGTGGCAGTGCTTCTGCTGACACAGGTCCACTACAAGAGCGGCCTCGCGCGCGACATGGCAGCGGTGACCGCCAAGGCGCATGCGCATGGCGTGCTCATCGTCTGGGACCTCAGCCACAGTGCGGGCGCCATTCCGGTTGATCTCAACAGCGCGAATGCCGATTTCGCGGTGGGTTGCGGGTACAAGTTCCTGAACGGTGGCCCGGGTGCGCCGGCCTTCCTGTTCGCCGCCAAGCGCCACCATCACGCCATGCCTGTCCTTTCCGGCTGGTTCGCCCATGCGCGGCCCTTCGCGTTCGAAGAAGACTTTGACGCGGCAGACGGGATCGAGCGGTTCCTGTGCGGCACTCCCGGCGTGCTCGGCATGGCGGCGCTGGAGGAAGGCGTCGACCTGATGCTCCGCGCCGATATGGCAGCGGTTCGCGCGAAGTCGGTGGCACTGGCCAACCTCTTCATCGAAGCGATGGGCCAGCATTGCGGCGACTACGGTTTCACCCTCGTCAGCCCGACCGAGGCTGACAAGCGCGGCAGCCACGTCGCCTATTCGCACGCTGAAGGTTACGCGATCATGCAAGCGTTGAAGGCGCGTGACGTGATCGGCGATTTCCGCACGCCCGACGTAATGCGCTTTGGCCTGACCCCGCTCTATCTGCGCCACACCGATGTGGTCGAAGCGGTGGAGCGCCTCGCCACCATCTGCGAGAATGGCGAATGGGACACGCCAGAATTCAAGACCGTCGCCTCGGTCACATAGAGGGAATGCAATGAGCAGTCTGCCAACATCCCGCGTCGCCGCCGTTCAGGCCGCACCTGTCTTCCTCGACCTTTCGGCAAGCGTCGACAAGGCCTGTTCACTGATCGCCGAGGCCGCGGGCAACGGCGCGAAGTTGGTCGCCTTCCCCGAGGTATTCCTCCCCGGCTATCCCTATTGGAACTGGCTCTTGAACCCCGTGCAGGGCAGCGCGTGGTTCGAAAAGCTGTGGCATGCCTCACCCGAGCTGAAGGGCCGCGAAGTTGCGCAACTCTGCAAGGCCGCGCGCGAGCATGATTGCACCGTCGTGATCGGCATGAACGAGCGCGATCCGCGCCGCGTCGGTACGCTGTTCAACACCAATGTGATCATCGGCAATGACGGCACCCTGCTGGGTCGCCATCGCAAGCTGGTGCCGACCTGGGCCGAGAAGCTCACCTGGGCTGGCGGGGATGGTTCCTCGCTGCGATGCTACGATACGCCGGTAGGGCGGCTGGGCACGCTCGCCTGCGGAGAGAACACCAACACGCTGGCACGCTTTGCCCTGCTTTCCGAAGGCGAAAATGTACATGTGGCGAACTACATCGCCCTGCCCGTTGCGCCTGCCGACTATGACATGGCCGCCGCGATCAAGACCCGCGCCACCGCGCATTCGTTCGAGGGCAAGCTGTTCACGATAGTGGCGTGCTCTGCAGTGAGCGAAGAAATCATCGACGCGATGGCCGAGGTCTATCCCGAGGCGCGCGAACTCATGTCCCGCAAGAGCAGCGCATGGTCGGGCGTGATCGATCCGGCGGGCAATGTCGTCGGCGATCCGCTGATCGACGACGAAGGCATTGTCTATGCCGACATAGACCTCAATAAATGCGTCGCGCCCAAACAGATGCACGACATCATCGGTGGCTATAACCGCTTCGATATCTTCAAGCTGGAGGTGGACCGAAGTCCACGCGATCCGGCTTCGATCATCGATACGCCACCACTGGCAGGCAAGGGAGAGGACTGATGGCAACCGATCCGCGCGATGCCCAACTGGGCCGCTCCAATGTTGAAGACACGCCCGAGCTGGAGGCGTTCTACAAGGAGCTGGCGGGCGTCAATTCCGACGCCTTCTGGAACCGCGCCAACGCCATCGAGCCGTGGGAGCCGGAAACCCGCTACCGCCCGACGATCTGGCGCTACGACCAGATGCGCGATCTGTGCATTCGCGCCATCGATCTTGTCAGCCCCGAAAAGGCCGGACGCCGCGTCATCACGCTGATGAACGATAGCGAGGCAGGCCGCGAGAATACCGCCGTGTGCGGCTGGCTGTTCAGCGGATTGCAGGCGATGAAGCCAGGCGAGATTACCCCCGCACACCGCCATACGGCCTCTGCGCACCGCTTCATCATGGAAGGCGGCGGCGCTTATACGGTGGTCGACGGACACCGGATTACCCTCGGCAAGCACGACTATGTGCTCACCCCGAATGGCTGCTGGCACGATCATGGCGTTGCAGCGGACGGGCAGCTTTCTATCTGGCAGGACGGGCTCGACATCCCGCTGATGAACGTGATGGAGAGCAATTTCTACGCGGTCTATGACAAGCCCGCGCAGACGGCCAAGTACCCCGAAAACGATCTGCCGCTAAGCTATGGCGCAGGGTTGAAACCCGAAACGCGCGGCGAGTGGGATCAGGGCTTTTCGCCGGTCATGGTCTATCGCTGGGATGACGTGCAGGACGCGCTGCACAAGATGGCGAAGGTCAATGATGCATGTCCGCATGACGGGCACATGCTGCGCTATTCCAACCCTTTGACCGGCGGCTGGGCGATGAAGACGATGGGCGCGAACATGCAGATGCTGCCCAAGGGCTTCACCGGCAAGGCGCACCGCCACACGGGCAATGTCGTCTACAATGTCGCAGGCGGATCGGGCTATTCGGTGATCGGCGGCGAGCGGTTCGACTGGGGCGAACACGATATTTTCTGCGTGCCATCATGGATGTGGCACGAACATGTTAACACGGGCGATGAGCCTGCTTACCTGTTCTCTTTCAATGACTTTCCGGTGATGGAAGCCTTTGGCACCCGCATCACGGAAACGAAGGAAGAGGCAGGCGGATACCAGCAAATCTAAAGGACACTGACACGATGCGAATGGTCACTTACCGGCTTGGACAGCACGCTGCGCGGCTTGGCGTGGAGCATGACGGGCTGATCGTCGATGTCGAGAACTTCGGCGCGGCAATGGGTATGGAATTGCCCTCCACCATGCTCGAATTTATCGACCTTGGTGCCGTCGCAAGCGACGCGCTCACGGGCGCCCTGGCGGACTCGCTGCCGGAAGATTTCGTCGGCTGCTCCTTCCCGTCCAGCAATGCCAAGCTGCTCGCGCCGATTCCCCGCCCGCGCAAGAATATCTTCGGCATCGGCCTCAACTACACCGAGCATGTCGCCGAGAGTGCGCGCACGCTCGATACGGACAAGGAACTGCCGCAGGAGCCGGTGATCTTTTCCAAGCCGCCCACCGCAGTCATCGCGTGGGACGAGCCGATCAGGCACAATGCCGACAAAACGCAGCAGCTCGATTGGGAATGCGAGCTCGCCGTGATCATCGGATCGCGCGCGCATCATGTCTCGGAAGACGACGCACTCGATCATGTGTTCGGCTACACTGTCATCAACGATGTCAGCGCGCGCGATTGCCGCCGCCAGGGCCAGTGGATCGTTTCCAAGGGGCAGGACACTTTTGCGCCGATGGGGCCGGCCATTGTCACCGCAGACGAAATCCCCGATCCACAAACGCTGGGTATCCGCACCTGGGTCAACGGTGTGCAGAAGCAGGACGGGAATACCGCATACATGCTGTTCAACGTGCGCCAGCTGATCGCCGATATCTCCACCGTCATGACGCTGGAGCCGGGCGACATCATCGCCACCGGCACCCCGGCGGGCGTGGGTGCTGGCCATGATCCGCAGGAATGGATGTGGCCGGGCGACGTGGTCGAGTGCGAAGTCGAAGGCATCGGTCGCCTGCGCAATCCGATTGTGAAGGCCTGACCTGATGGCTCGCAGCTTCCGCGTCGGGCAGATTGTGCCCTCTTCCAACGTCACGATGGAAACCGAAATCCCGGCGATGTTCCGCGCGCGCGAAGCGGTGGCGGAAGAGCGCTTCACCTTCCATTCCAGCCGCATGCGGATGAAGAAGGTGACGAAGGAAGAGCTCGCCGCGATGGACGCGGATTCGGACCGCTGCGCGCTCGAGCTGTCAGACGCGGCGGTGGATGTGATGGGCTATGCCTGCCTCGTCGCGATCATGAGCATGGGGCACGGCTATCACCGCGTCTCGCAGGAGCGACTGCACGGCCGCACGGTGGAGAATGGACACCCTGCCCCGGTGGTCACAAGCGCGGGCGCGCTGGTCGAAGGGCTTGCGGCGCTGGGCGCGAAACGCGTCTCCGTCGTCACTCCTTACATGAAGCCGCTCACCCAGCTCGTGGTCGACTATATCGAGCACGAAGGTGTGACGGTGCAGGATTCACTGGCGCTGGAAATCCCGGACAATCTGGAAGTCGCGGCACAGGATCCAGCCAATCTGCTCGAGCACTACAAGCGCGTGGACACTTCCGGCATCGATGCACTGGTCCTGTCTGCCTGTGTGCAGATGCCTTCGCTTCCTGCGATTCAGCAAGTGGAGGATGCACTGGGTATTCCCGTTACTTCGGCGGCGGTCTGCACGACTTACCGCATGCTCAAGGAGCTCGAGCTGGAAGCGCATGTGCCCGGCGCGGGAGCCCTGCTCTCGGGCAAGTACTGACCCGCACCGGACGAAGACCTACGCGGCGATGCGTTCGGCTGCCTGCTTGGCCGCAGCGATCTTTTCCTCGCCATCGCGGCCCATGATGCCGTCGGCCGCAACCATTTCGACATCGTGAATCCCAATGAAGCCGAGGAAAAACTTCAGCCACGGAGTCATGTGATCATAGTCACTGCCCACCAGCGTTCCGCCTGATGCGACGGCGATATAGGCCTTCTTGCCTTCGAGCATGCCCTTGGGGCCTTCAGACGTGTACTGGAACGTTGTGCCAGCGCGAGCGACGAGATCCGCCCAGGCCTTTACGGTTGCGGGGACCGAGAAGTTGTAGATCGGCACGCCCAGCACAATCGTATCGGCCTGCTGCAGTTCGTCGATCAGGGTATCGGCGATGGCTGCGAGGTCCTGCTGCTCTGAAGTGCGCTCAGCATGCGGAGCGAGGTTTGCCGCGAAGCGAACAGCGTCGATGAAAGGCAGATCGTTCTTTGACAGATCGCGCGTGATTACCCTGGCATCGCTGCCTTCAGTGAGGCTGGCAACCACACGGTTGCTGAGATCACGGCTGACCGATTCATCGCCGCGAATGCTGGCGGTTATGTGGAGGATAGTGGGCATGGGGAGTTTTCCTTCGTGGAAACAATTGGCCCCTCCCGCTGGTTAGAGCGGAAGAGGCCGTTGGGGTTCAGGCTGCGTCGACGAGGACCAGTTCGCTGTCCTCGAGCGCGGTGATGGTGACGCTGTCCTGCTTGGTAATCGCAAGACCATCGCGCGCCTTGGCTTCGATATCCTCCACCTGGATGCGCCCTGTGGCGGGGACCAGGTAGAGGTGACGCGAAGGATCGCTCGGCGTGTAGGTCACGCTTTCGCCTGCCTTGACCGTCGCGCCGAGCACGCGGGCATCGGTGCGGATGGGCAGCGCGTCATCGTCATTCGCAACACCGCTGGCGAGCGGCACGAAAGAGCCTGCGCGGTCGCCCTTGGGGAACTGCTTGGCACCCCAGCTAGGCTCGCCGCCGCGCTTGTCCGGAATGATCCAGATCTGGAACAAGGTCGTGTCCTCGTCTTCCAGATTGTATTCCGAGTGCTGCACACCAGTACCGGCGCTCATAACCTGTACGTCCCCGGCTTCGGTGCGGCCTTCGTTGCCCATGCTGTCGCGATGGGTGATGGCTCCTGTGCGGACGTAAGTGATGATCTCCATGTCGCTGTGCGGATGGGTGGGAAAGCCTGTTCCGGCGGCGATCTTGTCGTCATTCCAAACCCGCAGCGCGCCCCAGTGAACGCGACTCGGATCATGGTAGTTGGCGAACGAGAAGTGGTGCCGCGCATCGAGCCAACCGTGGTCGGCTGCGCCAAGGCTTTCAAAGGGACGGTGTTCAATCATGTGTCATCTCCTGTTGGAGGTTTGTCTTGGATGACGCCGAGATAGGCCTTGTCCTTTCATCCGAAAAGTGAGATAAAATACGTCAAAATGTTCAGATTATCCGAACAATGAAGATCGGCGAACCCACGCTCGACCAGTTGCGCATCTTCCTTGCGGTGGAGGAGGAAGGCAGCTTTGGCGCGGCGGCGAAACGGATGGGCCGCGCGGTGTCCGCCATCAGCTACGGCATTGCGCAGATGGAAGCGCAGCTTGGCGTGACGCTGTTCGCCCGCGAGGGCTCTCGCAAGCCCGTGCTCACCGATGACGGACGCGGTCTACTGGGCGAAGCAAAAGCCATCATCGACCGCTCTGACGCGCTGCTGGCCAAGACGCGCGGGCTACATGCGGGGCTAGAAAGCGATCTGGGCATGGTCGTCGATGTGATGGTGCCGGGCGAGGTCATCGCCGATGTGCTGCGCGAATTCCGCACGATGTTCCCGACCGTTTCTCTGAACCTGCAAGTGGAAGGTCTCGGCGCGGTCGCTGCATGCCTGCTGGACGAACAATCGCATCTTGCCATCGGCGGCCCGGTGATCGCCGATAACCCGGAGTTTGAACGGCAGGCCATCGGCACCGTCGAGCTTGTGCCGGTAGCCGCGCCCGATCACCTGCTTGCCCGCGAGGGCGTGAAGCCGGGTGAGAGCCGCGAACATCTCCAGCTTATCCTCACCGACCGATCCCCGCTGACCAAGGGGCGCGAGTTCTCGGTGCTCAGCCCACTCGGCTGGCGGCTGGGCGATCTTGGCGCGAAGCATGCACTGCTCAAACAGGGAATCGGCTGGGGTAATATGCCGCGCCCGATGGTCGCTGCCGATCTAGCCAGCGGGGCCTTGGTCGAACTCGACCTGCCCGAAAAGCCGGGAGCCAGCTACACTTTCAGCGCACTCTGGCGGCGCGATAGCAAGCTAGGTCCGGCGGCAAGCTGGATGATCGATGGTTTCCGGGATCGGTTGGAGCAATGCCGTCATCACCCTGGCCACGCTCATACAGAGACGGACAGGCTTGATGGGGCTGCTCAATCACCACTCCTGCCAGTTGCTTGATGAGATGTCGGTTTCCATCGAAATTCCGCACCAGCCTGAGTTGTCGGTTCAGCTCGTTCCGAACGTCCCAATATTCGGCAACCGTATGCTTCCTGTTCCAATCAAATTGGGGCAGCACAAACAGCCCATCATAATCGTATCTGTCGACGAGCGCTTGCTCTTCTTCATCAAGCTCGATCTTTGCCCAAAGTTTGAATTTTACTTTGAGAACGCCTTCGCTCGTTTGCTCGCGCTTAAACAACAACTCCATTTGATTTGCTCCTCTTGTCTCATTGCAATGGAGCGATCTTGTTTTGTTGTCGGCACAGCCAACGAAAATTCTCGCACTTCGTCAAGTGTTTATGCCTGGGGCTTTTACATAACCGCCGTGGTTGGATCACAGTGGGGCGCCGCGGCGAGCCGATAGGTCATGAGCCATATGCAAACAGATTTCCTCACGAAACGGTCAGTTTCGTCATGGGTGAGATGGTCTTAAGGGGTCGTTGCATGGGGCTGGGGCAAGAAAATATGGCCCTAGGGTTTGGGGGTGAGAATAAGGCTACGACTGTTCTGAAGTCGCGGACACCTGGTTGCCGTGAGCGTGTCGCTATGGGCAGCTATCTCGTTCTATGGATGGGGATCGGAAATCTGCCATGATGGGGATAGAGGAAGAGCAGCTTTGCGCCCCAACTCCAGACATTCGAGGCGTACTACTGTTTCTCCGAAAGCAGACCGGCAACTGCTTCTAGGCTCCCGAAAAGCGAAAACGTCCACGATTGGGCGGTAGTGGGCTGGCCGGTTCTGCGCCCTACTACAGAACTTAGACGCTCAAACTCGCTGCGCTCCCCGCAGAGACGTGCGCTACCTAACGACTATCGACCACGAATTCGGTTCCAGTCGTATTGATCCCTGCTTTCAGTATTCCTCTGGGATAGGTCTGCAAGCATGGAATCGAGCGTGGACCGATCTACCCACCGGCCATTGATAAAAACACCTGAAATGAGCCGCGCGTTTCGTATATCCTGAGTTGGATCTGCCTCTAACAAAACGAGATCAGCACGCTTGCCAACATCCACGGTCCCGCGGTCGCTATCAACACCCAGCCAGATGGACGGCAGACGGGTAGCAGATGCAAGCGCCTCTTCGTTCGTAAGTCCGGCGTCCACCATAAGCTCAAGCTCATCATGCAATGAAAATCCGGCAACGACGCCCGAAGTCAGCGTATCGGTCCCAGCGAGCATCGGAACACCTGCCGTCCGGCAGACCCTTACCAAACGTCGATGGAAGTCCACCATGTTTTCAAAATAGGCGGTGCGTTCGGGTGTAGAGTTCTCATTATACTGATTGGCGGTGAGCCATTTGCTCTGGAAAAGCGGATGAACATACTGAAAAGCATGTGATTCACGAATTGAATCGAGCGAGCGAGACTGGCTCGAAATCCGCTCCATAACCATCATAGTAGGCGTTAGCCACGTTCCGCTATCCGCCAATAGTTGGCAAAATCTCTCGGCGTCGTCATCGCTGAAATTCTCGGTGTGTTTCGTAAGTTCTTCGGCGTGAGCGACCATGTCCAGTGGTGTTTCAAAGGCACCTTCCAGTCTCCCTTGAAACGCGTTGGGGATATGCCCGACTGTCCTGAGGCCATGCTGGTGCGCCTCATCGATGATGGCCGCATAAGTTTCGGCGTCTAGTCGCGAATAGAGCTTTATGAATTCGTATCCCTCGGCAATGGCATCCCTAACAGCTTGACGCCCATCGGACGGAGTATTTGCGATTCTTCCCGATTGGCCTCCTCCATCGATCAACGCCGCCAGTGCCATGTGCGGACCAATGACATCGCCGTTTTCAACTGCGTCACGCTGCCCAAAATGTGCAGGGTTCGCGCCGAGGTTGAATATGGTGGTA
The DNA here is from genome assembly GCF_028858515.1 of Aurantiacibacter sp. D1-12. Classification (GTDB taxonomy): domain Bacteria; phylum Pseudomonadota; class Alphaproteobacteria; order Sphingomonadales; family Sphingomonadaceae; genus Alteraurantiacibacter. The sequence continues at coordinate 5,933 of NZ_JAPJZJ010000003.1, read as the reverse complement.
ACGCCATTCGCAATATAAGGCGTCATGATATCCTGTGTGTTGAAATGTACTGTCGGCGGTTGGGTCGGATATTCTTGCGGAGTTAGATAGACGCCGCCCGGAACATGGACATGCATATCAACAAGACCGGGGATTAAGAATCTGCCCGACCCGTCGATACGCTGCGCTCCATCTGGCGCCGGGCCTTCGAGCGAAATGATCCTGTCGCCTTCGATGACAACCGTCGCATCGTGCAGGACAACACCATCTTCCGTCATGGGCAGCACGGTTACATGCTCGATTGCATACAGGACGCTGGCTTGCGCACTCGAAGCGTCCTGAGCCGACGCAGGATGAATTGAACTACTAGCCAGAAACAAGATAAATAGGCATTGCACGGCAATCATACGTATAAATGTCGTCACGAAATTTCCTCTCAGCTTGGGCGGTATTATCGTTATGCCAGAGCCACTGAGAATTTAGCTTGAACGTATGCAACATCATTCAAAGGCACTGCGGAATCTTGCCGGAGTAGTGCTGTAATCACGGCGAAAAGCGCGTGTCATGTGACTTTGGTCAGCGAAGCCAGCATCAACCGCCACTTCTGCGAGCCGCTGATTTTTTGTCATTAATGCAACGGCGTTCGCCAATCGATGTTGGCGCAAAGCGGCCCCTGGACTTAAGCCAAAGTGCGCGCGGTACGTTCTTGCAAAGTGTACGGGATGAACACCGACCGCTTGGGCAATATCTCGGATTTGCAGTCCGCTATCGCTAGCAAGATCTGTCAACGCCTCCGACGCGACCTTGAGCCAAGCCGGAACGGTCCGCGAAGTTGTGGGAGGGCTTTCTAACCCAGCCACGATGGCCAACAATAAATCCTCTATTTCTGCGTTGTCCGCATAGTCCATACTCAAAATTCCGGCAATTCGTGCGGCTGCAAATCGAGCACTGGAAGTCTCAACTACTATTGGATCGCAATGGGCGGTCGTCAGGAGATGGGGTTCCAAATCTATAGATAGGAACCGACTTCCAGTGCTTGAAAAACAATCACGATGAATCATGTTGGACGGATTATAGACGAGCGTCATTGGGCGGCTTCTATTCGCCGCTCCTTTTGCTCTGCTGAGATATCCCTCATCGATTGCGAGCACTAGATGTGCGCTCACATGCTTATGTTCGGGAATTTCTTGAGGAGGTAGGGTTGCTCGTCTCAGCGCCGCAGTGAAGCCGGACCCGGTGCGTTCAATGCAGCAGCTTCCAATGAAGCGCTTCGGCAAAAGTGTATCGACCATGCCGATCAATACGAAATGGCATGGGAATTGTCGACAATTCCAACAGATGTCGTCTTAGTCTTTGCTTGCTGGCACGATGGCAAACGCCAAGCAGATCGCTCATCTGCCACCTCAAAAAAGCCAAACACTCCTGCGCTCGATGACACGTCCCGCATTCTCTCTTAAAACCAACAGTTCACGCTCTAGTGGTGCCCGCTTTCAAGGAAGGTCCCGCGAGTACGGTATGACTGACTTTGGGCGGAAAGCGAAAAGGCGTTGGAGCAGCCTTTCTGTCGTCGCATAAATGGCATCTATTTTCAGTTTCTGACCCCAAAGCCGTTATTCCGCATTCCGCCCAATAGCGGCACCCCTAAAATCATTTGCCAATACTATTGACACCAAGACATTGTCGATGAACGATAAATAGGTTCGAATCGAACTTTGGGGGCACTGGATGAAGCAGCGGAGCTATCGCTTAACGACTTTTGCAGGACTGCTACTTTGCGGGGTCGCGACGACAGCGCTCGCTCAGCAGGATGTGCGAACATATCGCTACGATGTTCATGGGCGTTTGATCGAACAGACGTCCGATGGTGCGCCTAACGATGATGAGGTGCATTCGATCTGCTACGATGAAGCAGGCAACAGGACACAGTACCGCACCAGCACCGATGGTAGCTCTGCCAATTGTGATGAAGGGACGCCTGGCGGAACACCGGCACCTACCCCTACTCCGACACCTACGCCCACTCCGACCCCAAGCAACAGTCCGCCGATAACGACGAATGATAGTGCTTCGGGAGAGTGTTACGGACTGGTCTTTGTCAATCTGACGGCGAACGATAGCGATCCGGAAAGTAACTATCCGCTGAACCTGACTGCGATTTCTCAGAATAGCGGCTCGGCAAGTGCAACGATTGCATCTGCAAGTTCAGTGACCGTCGAGTTTGGCCCACAGTGGGACAATTCGAGCTTCACATATACCGTCGCGGATTCGCTTGGTGCGACTTCCACAGGAACGTTGTCGGTCAGTACCACCAGTTGCGGAGGGCCGCCGCTATGATGCGCTCAACTTCCGTTCCCAAATCTCTCACGCTAGGTTTGGCAGGAGCGATCACACTTGTTCTTGCGGGCACGCTCGCTTCGCCATCAACAAGCGCCCAACCAGCGGCCAGTCAGGGTCCCGATGAAGCCGTTTGCATGGTGAGGGCTACGCCTGATGGCCGCCCGATGCCGATTATACTGCCTGCCGTCAGTGAAAGCGCGATGCAGGCGCAAGGGTTTGTTGTCGCGCCGTGCCAAGAGGTATTCCCCGGAGTCGCCAGCCGCCGTGCCTATCGAAACCAGGTTTGTCGTATGGCCTCACTATGGCGCGAGGAACTGCAACGTCGTTTTGAGGAGGCGCGCGGCGTCCGTCCCGCTGTGCTTTGCGGCATGGCAGAGCAGGTTATCGGTCAATGGGACCGCAGGGGGCGTAGTCAATGATTGGGCTAGGCACACTACAAAAAGCAATCGGCGTTGGTCATAAGAGCCTAACCGTCGGCATAATCGCAGCGGTTGGGCTGCTGTCCGCCCCATCGCTCGCGCAAGAGATCGAGCCATTGGAGGTTGCGCAGGATGCCAATGGCATTGATCTGCTGAGCAACAATGTCAGCACACCGCAGCGCCCGACGCTTTCCATCCCGGCTGCACCGGAGCTGGCGTTCAGCGACATTCTCGACTTCATGCCTGTCATTGAGGTGACCACTGGGGACAATCCGCAAGAAACCGATGAAGTTTATCGCGTGTCTGCTGGCGGAATTGCGTCGGACGGATTTGAATCGCGGCTTTGCACATTTAACGAATGCACTTCGGTAAAAGGGAACGGATCGAGGCTCTTCCTTAACGGAGACGAAGGTCAGTTCGGCGGCGGGCTTGGCGGATACCGCTACATGCAGGGCGGCACGGGTCGCCAGATGACCTTTGACATCGAAACCGAATATTCCAGCGGTGCGCCTGTCAGCCCGGTTCGCAAATTCCTCGCAGAGCGCATTTACAATCCGGGTGGAAGGGATCTCGGCATCGAGTACGAGAGCCTGAACGTCATGGGCATTCTGCGTCACCGCCCGGTCAGAGTGGTCAGCACGTCGGGCTATGCGCTGGAGTTTGAGTACGCATCCGACACTTCATCTTATGAATGGACGATCCTTGCCCGCGCTCAGATCGTGCATGTCGATGCTCCGCTGAATGTTCTGGCATCGTTTGACTACTATGCGGGTGGTGTGACTGACATTGACAATCGCCTTTTCGATTGCGGTTGCACCATCAGGCTCGACCCAACACTGCCCGAGCATCAAGGAAGCCGGATGCGTTTGCCGGGAGAAACGGCGGACGCATTCTCCACCACTCGGGGAAGCGGCTCTAACGTCCGCACGGTTACAACCAATGGTGTAACCTACTCCTACACATCTCTGCCGGACAACACGTGGTCGGGCATTGACGATGCAATCACTCGCTTGACTATTACGGGTCCTGAGAACTTCTATCGCCGTGTCAACGTGACCAACACTTTGGATGTTGGCGCCGACCCTAACAGTAATTCTCCGTCGATCCGCCGCCGGATCGACTCTGTTGTCGATGCGCTCGGAAACACCACTACCTACGAGTATGACACCGCATTCAATCGGCTGGAGAGGATAGTTTATCCTGAAGGCAACGCGATATCGGTAGTTCAAGATCTTTATGGAAATATTGGCGAACGCCGTGTGGAAGCAAAGCCGGGCAGTTCGGAACCCGACATTGTAACCTATGCTTCTTATACCAATGGTCTCTGCGGCATTGGTTATGCATGTTTCCGCCCCGCAACGACGACCGATGCGCTCGGCAACCAGGTCGAATACACGTGGGAGAACAGCCACGGCGGCCTGCTGACCCAGCTCGATCCGGCTGATGAACAGGGTAGACGCCGGAAGACAATCAACACGTGGTCGGGCACTGCGCCGATCAATGGTGAGACCTGTGGCACATTCAATGGGCAGCTCGGGACTCAACCATTCCCGTGTGCGCCGCGCATTACCCGCACAGAGGTTTGCGAGGCCAATGCGGCAGGAAATGAAGTCACCTGCGGCACGGCAAATTCCTTCGTTCAGGAATTCACCTACTACGAAGCGACCAGCCTGCCGCTGACGGTTACGGTCACCGATGGCCTTGGCAACAATCCGCTCACCACCACCTACACTTACGATGATGCTGGCCGCGTCCTGTCGGAAGACGGGCCACTGCCGGGCAGCGACGATGCGGTCTACTATCAGTACGACATTCTGGGCCGCCGCATTTGGGAGGTAGGTCCGAAGAACGAGGCAGGCAGACGTGCGGCCACACGGACAACCTACCGAACCAATGACGATCAGGTGGAAATGGTTGAAAGCGGGCATGTGAACGGCGCAGCCAACATCGGTACATTCACCCTCGTTCGCCGGGTGGAGACTGATTACAACGCAGACAGGCTGCCGACACATGTACGCACATACGAAGGCAATCTGACCACGCCCGAGAATGTCGCGCAGACCAGTTACGACAGTCTCAACCGTGCCGAATGCTCGGCCATCCGCATGAACCCGGCCGCCTTCGGTTCGCTGCCGGCGAGCGCCTGCACGCTCGGCGCTGCGGGCGCGCATGGGGAGGATCGCATCACGCAGACCGTCTATGACAACGAGGGACGCACGACGCAGGTCATCCAGGGCCTCGGCACCACGCTGGAACGCACCTATGCGACCTACGAATACTCCGACAACGGCCAGATGCTCTCGATGACCGATGCGCGCGGGTTTAGGGCCGAGATGACATATGACGGGTTTGACCGGCAGACGCATTGGTACTTCCCCAATCCGGGCGCGACCGGCGTCGCCAATATGGCCGATTATGAGCAGTACACCTACGATGCGAACGGCAACCGTACGCAGCTGCGCCGCCGCGATGGTGTGCTCATCAACTTTGATTATGACGATCTCGGGCGGATGACGCGTAAGTTCTTTCCGGTGGATCGCCCGGGCCTCGATCCAATGTTCCAGCGCGATGTCTACTACCAATACGATATCCGCGGCCTGCAAACGCGTGCGCGGTTTGACAGTATCAATGGCGAAGGCCTCACCACCGCTTACGATACCTTCGGCCGCGTTATCTCCAACACCATGACGATGGACGGACAGACGCGTACGCTCGGCTATGGATACAACGCCGCAGGCAGCCGCACCTCGATCACCTTCCCCGATGCGGTGAGCTTTGACTACCAGTATACCAGTGGCGGGTTTTTCAACGCGCTGCGCATTCCGGGCAGCGTGGTCTTTGCCAACTATAACTACAACCAGCGCGGCGAAGTGGACGAGATCCAGCGCGCCAACTCCGCTCCTGATCAGCAGTTCACTTATGACGACTTCGGGCGACTGGCGAGCACGGGCTGGGGTACCACGGGCACCTACGATGCAACGTGGAGCTTCACCCGCAACCCTGCCTCACAAATCCTGACCGAGAGCAGTACCAACGGGGTGTTTGCATGGAATGCGCATCCCTCCGGCACCACAACCGCGAACTACACCGTCAACGGTCTCAACCAGTATACCCAGATCAACGGCAACGGGTTCTGCCACGATGCCAACGGCAACCTGACTGCCGATGCTACTTACGCCTATCTCTACGATAACGAGA
>NZ_JAPJZJ010000002.1 GCF_028858515.1 Aurantiacibacter sp. D1-12 | reverse complement strand
AACCCTTCTCCAGCAACAAATGCGAAAGATAGGCTCCATCCTGTCCCGTCACTCCCGTTATAAGTGCTGTTTTTGCTGAACTCATTGATCTTACCTAGCTGCCGAATATTTGCTGTGGCGCTCAAGCCTATTGGCGAGCGAGATGCAAGTCGCGATGTTGTGCAGTGCAATATTTGCGACTGATGATTGGCAATTGGCTAGGCCAGACTCTAGGACCGGCAGACGAGAACCGGGAACGCCGAGGCTTTGACGTGAACATTGCGATATTCGGACTGGGATATGTCGGCTGCACAGCGGCGGGGTGCATCGCGTCGCAAGGGCACAAGGTCGTGGGTGTCGATATCCAGCAAGACAAAGTCGATGCCATAAACGCAGGGCGAAGTCCGGTGCAGGAGCCGGGGCTCGACGCGCTGATCGCCCAGGCGCAGGCCGAGGGCCTGCTATCTGCCTCGACCGAAATCGGAGGCACGCTGGAGGATTGCGATCTCGCCATCGTCTGCGTCGGCACGCCGAGCGGGCCGGATGGTGCGCATGACATGCGCCATATCGCTGATGTGACGCGCCATATTGCCGAAGCGGTGAACCCTTCGCGCCCGTTACCGCTCACGGTTGCCTATCGCTCGACGATGCGTCCGGGAGCAACCGAGGAGATGATCGCGCCGATCTTCGAGGCGGTTCTTGGCGAGCATTGGAAATCGCTCGTTGCACTTGCCTACAACCCGGAATTCCTGCGCGAAGCAACTGCCATCGCCGACTATTTCCATCCGCCGAAAATTGTTATCGGGACGCCGGACGGGGAACCGAACGGTGCGCTGGAAGCACTTTACAAAGGTTTTGACGCTCCGATTTTTCGTGTCGGCCTGCGCGAGGCGGAGCTGACCAAATTCGTCGACAACAGTTGGCATGCAACCAAGGTCGCTTTTGCCAACGAGATCGGTCGAGTGTGTCAGTCCCTTGGCATCTCGGCCAGCCAGGTTCACGAGGTTTTCGTGAGCGACACCAAGCTCAACATTTCCCCGAATTACCTCCGCCCCGGCGGCGCGTTCGGCGGGTCGTGCCTTCCCAAGGACGTTCGCGCTCTCCAGCATTTGGCATCCGACAGGGGGGTGAACGCACACCTTGTTGACGCTTTGCTGCGATCAAACGAAGCGCACAAACACCACCAGTTCATGGTGGCAACAGAAGGTCTGGCGGCAGGCGCTAAAGTGCTGCTTGTCGGCCTGTCTTTCAAGCAAGGCACCGATGACCTGCGTGAAAGCCCGGCGGTCGATATGGCGCGCAAATTGCTCGACGCAGGCTACGATCTGGACGTCTTTGATCCAGCGATCCGGCCGGAGCAGCTCGTGGGGCAAAACCTTGGTTATGCGCGCTCGCTTCTGCCGGACATGGCGGGCTTGCTGGTCGATAGGCAGGCGGCCGAGAGTCGTCTCTATGCCCGCGCTATTGTCACCAATCGGCTGATTGACACGCTCGATCTGTCGCACTGCGATGTTGTTGATGTGAGCCGCATCCGTTGACCGGCACAAGCGATCCCGTATTCGCTTTTCCCACCGAGATCGAAGGGCGGCCGCTTGCGGGCAAATCGGTGGTCATCGTGGTCGAAAATCTGCCGCTGCCGTTTGACCGGCGCGTTTGGCAGGAAGCGCGCACACTCAAAGCGGCAGGGGCGACGGTGTCGGTCATTTGCCCCACGGGGAAGGGGTATGAAAAACGCTACGAGGAAATCGAAGGCGTGCATATCCATCGCCACCCCTTGCCCATAGAGGCCGATGGCGCGCTCGGCTTTCTGCTCGAATATGGCGCTGCGTTGTTCTGGGAAACCCTGCTAACCTGGCGCATCTATTTCAGGCGGGGGATCGATGTCATCCAGGGCTGCAATCCGCCCGACCTCATCTTCCTGGTGGCTTTGCCGTTCAAGCTGCTCGGTGTGAAATACATTTTCGATCATCACGATATCAATCCCGAGCTCTACGAAGCGAAGTTTCACAAGCGCGGTTTCTTCTGGAGGTTGATGCTGCTGTTCGAGAAGCTGACTTTCAAGGCAGCCGACATCTCCATCGCCACCAACCAGAGTTACAAGGCGATTGCTGTGGAGCGCGGGGGAATGCCGGAGGGTAAGGTCTTCGTTGTGCGTTCAGGACCCGATCTGTCGCGTCTCGAACGGGTCACTCCTGTGCCGGCGCTTAAAGACGGCAAACGCTTCATGGTCGGTTATGTCGGCGTGATGGGAGAGCAGGAGGGGATCGATCTGCTAATCGAAGCTGTCGATCATCTGGTGAACCGGATGAACCGTCGCGATGTGCGTTTCGTGCTTGTGGGAGGCGGACCAAGCCTTGCAAAGCTCAAGGCAATGACGGCCGAGCTGGGACTGGAAGAGTGGATCCACTTCACCGGCCGTGCACCCGATCAGGACCTGTTCGAAGTGCTTTCCACGATGGACATTGGCGTCAACCCCGACCGCGTCAATGTGATGAATGACAAGTCCACCATGAACAAGATCATGGAGTACATGTCACTCGGCAAGGCAATGGTACAATTCGATGTGATCGAAGGGCGCTTCTCCGCGCAAGAGGCTTCTCTCTATGCGAAGCCGAATGATCCGGCGGACATGGCAGAAAAGATCGCCATCCTGCTCGACGATCCTGAACTCAGGTCGCGCATGGGCGCCTACGGCCGGCAACGGGTCGAGCGGGAACTGAACTGGACCAAGCAAATTGAGCCACTGCTCGATGCTTATTGCAATGCGCTCCAGATTCGTAGGTTGTAGCCTGCGGACACCAGCTCAACGCCTGCTGCGCCGCACGTAGAGCGCGGCGCAGATCAACACTGTCAACGTGAGACCAATGTCGATAACCCAGTTCAGCCGGATCGGGCCTGAATAGAGCAATCGGTCGGTTACATGCAGCGAAGTGATGCGCAGGCCATAAAGCGGGGCAAAGGCGCACGATGCGCAGATAGACAGAAAGGCCAGTCTGCTTCGTACAGTCATATTGCCACGTTGCCAGATGCGCAGCAGCCAGAACGCTGTGACCACTCCGGCAATGGCAACGAGGATAGTTGCAGGCAATTGCAATTGTTCGCGTTGTGCATAGGCGCCGCCTTCTCTGGCCCAGGTTCGCAAGGCGTTGCGGCTGAGCTCCTCGAAATCCGTCAGTCGCGCGATTGCCAACACAACAAAGACTGCCGCGCAGGCCAGCCACTTCTTTGTGTCACGCCGATGCGTCCTGGAGTTGCGCGCCGCACCAAGTGCACCAACGCATGCCACTGTAGCCACCATGTAAAGCAGTGCAGCTCCAAAGCTTAGCATAGACATTGTCGCGGCTCCCAATGGGTTGATCCGTGCTCAATCTTGTGACGGCCGTGGTGAATGGATTTTACCATGGGCAGGGTTGTTACGTAGAATTGCAAAGGCTATCAATTTGTCAGCGTCGGCATTTGGCAAATTGCAACAATGGAAGGCCTGGTCAAAATGGACATTGCAGCCTTTCGTTGCATGAAAACAGGCGCTCTGTCTTTGACCGCGATTCTAGCAGCATGCGCCAGTGGACAACAGGTTGCTGTCGGGCCGGTGTCGCCTGCAATATCACCCGGTATGGGCCAGGAAGGCTATTCGCAGACGCCCGCTGTCGACCATGCCGTTCGCGCCGGTGATGAGCTGCGTGTTACCGTCTTTCGGGAAGAGGCGCTATCACTCGAGTCTGTGATCGTTTCAGCAGACGGGACCATATCCTTGCCGCTAGTCGGGCCGTATCAGGCGGCCGGCAAGACAATGGCGCAAATCGAGACCGAGATTGAGGCGATACTGGGCGAGCGATATTTGCTTCGTCCTGATGTAGCCGTGAATATCCTCGATTATGGCTCACATCTGGTCACTGTGGAAGGACAGGTGACAGAACCGGGGGTTTTCCAGTTCGCGCCCGGCACAAGGCTTTCTGGCGGCATTTCGCTGGCCAACGGTCTGACCCGTGTGGCTGATCGCCGCGATGTGGCTGTGTTCCGGCAGACCGCAGAGGGCTTGCAGGTGGCACGTTTCGATTACGCTGCGGTCAGCGCTGGACGCATGATTGACCCCGTCCTCCAGCCGGGTGACCGGATCGTGGTTGGTACTGACGGATTGGCGCAGTTCTATCAGGATGCGCTGCGCGCTGTCCCTGTACTGGGGATATTCACCAATGCCGGCATCTGAGCAAAGAGGGTCTGACTCGTGAACAGTTTGACCGAGCATCCCGCCGACACGGACCCCGATTTCGATCCCTACTGGGATGCTCCGAAAGCTGCGCCGAGAGGCAATCCCTATGGTCGCGGTGGACTGATCAACTTTGGTGCAATCCGGGCGATGCTGTGGCGCCAACGATGGATTCTGGCGGGGACTATCGTGCTCGCGCTGGTATTCGCGGTGATCTTTACTTTGTTGATGACACCGATCTACGCCGCGACATCTGCCGTTCGCGTGGACCCGCAAGCGACCCAGCTGATTGAAGGGCAGGAAATCGTCGATCCGTATATCGGCGCGAACGAGATTGACCGTTATCTTCAGACATTGACGCACGAGCTAACCAGCCGGGCAATGGCGGAGAAGGTGGAGGAGTCCCTCGACCTTGCTAACAATGCGGCATTCCTGGGCTTCGAAGACGAGGCCGCGCTTACGAGTGGATTCTCGGCGAATGAGGCCGTTCGCGAAGGTATGGCGGCCGATAAGCTCCAGGGGAGCCTGGAAGTCGAAGTCCCGCTGTTGACCAGCGTGATCAATATCACCGTGAAGTCGACAGACCCGGAACTCGCTGCAGCCATCGCCAATGCTTATGCTGAGAATTTTCTTTCCAGCGATGTAGAGCGAGCGCTTGAGGCGAACTCTTATGCGTTGGAGTTTCTCGACAATCAGATCGCCGAATTGCGCGACGAACTGCAAGCCGCAGAGCGGCAAGCAATTGACTATGCGCGTGCCAATCGCCTGGTTGGCGAGCCATTGCAGGCGGAGAGCGGCGCGCAGGGCAGCGAGGCTGGGTCCGGTACGCCCAACACTCTGGCCGCTGCCAACCTGCGCGAAGTAAACCAGCGCTTCATCGCTGCCCGTGCGGCTCGCATCGCTGCAGAGCAACGCTGGCGCAATGTTTCGAACACGCCTCCGGCAGAGCTTCCGGAGGTCCAGGCGAGCGCACACGTGCAAGAGTTGCGCACACAGCTGGCACAGGCAGAGGCGCAGCTCCGCCAACTGCGCAATCGCTATCGGGATGACTATCCCGAAGTGCAGCAATTGCTGGTGCAAATCGAAACGATGCAGCGCAATGTTGCCCTCGCCGGGGCCGAGATCAAATCCGCGATCCGTGACGAGTATGACGTCGCTCGTGGTCAGGAGCAGGCGCTGGCTGCAGAGCTGGCGCGCTTGTCCGATGTGACACTGGATGAGCAGGATCGCAGGGTTCAGTTCAACCTGCTCGATCGTGAAGTTGTCGCACTGCGCAGTCAGCTTGAGTCACTGTTATCTCGCTATAACCAGATCGCCTCTGCCGCGAACCTGCAGTCCAGCAATGCAACCCTGCTCGATCGTGCGGTGGTGCCCGGTGGGCCGGTGTCGCCCAACCTGTTCCAGAACCTGATCATTGCACTGGTTCTCGCCACCGGACTTGCGATTGCACTCGCGATCCTGCGCGAGGTTCTGGATGATCGCATGCGCTCTACCGATGATGTCGAGCGTGTTCTTGGCCTCCGCGCCCTTGGTCTGACGCCGAGCGTGCAGGAGGCGGAAATCAAGGATGATATTGTCGATACTTTCAGCCACTTGAGCGAGTCCTATGCCTCCATCCGGGCAACGCTCGATTTCAGGCTCGCCAAGGACAATCTCAAGATTATCCAGTTCACCAGTAGTCAGGCCGGCGAAGGCAAGACAACCACGGCTATCGCGCTTGCCCGCCGCTATGCAATGCTGGATCGGAAGGTCTTGCTGATCGATGCCGACATGCGGCGCCCGAGCGTTTCCCGAAATCTGACAGGCGATCGCCCCGCCAAGGGTCTCATCGAGGTGCTGATGGGCGAGGCAAGTCTGGCAGACGTGCTTCTGCAGACGGGCGTTGAAGGTCTCGATGTGGTCGGGCTGGCGCGTTTGCCCAATGAGCCGGTCGAGCTGCTGTCTTCGGGTGTGCTGCCCGATTTCCTCGAAGAGCAGCGAGCTATATATGACGTGATCCTCCTCGACAGTTCGCCTGTAATGGGCATTGCCGATGCGCCGCTTCTGGCTCGCGCAGTGGATGCCACTGTCTTTGTGGTCGAAGCCAATCGCGCGCACAACGGTCAGGCGAAGGCAGCGGTCCAGCGATTGCGCGAGGTAGGCGGCAACGTGGTCGGCGCGGTTCTTACCAAGTTCCGGGCGCTGGAGGCGGCAGGTGATTACAGCTACGCCTACCAGTATTATACCTATGACCAGAGGCCGTCGTGAACGCGGCTTGAGCGGGATTGAATGAACGCGCTGCCAACTTCTTGCGCAGGAACAAGGCCTCGGATCATCCATGTATCCGGCGATTTTCCGGATCCCGTAGATGACGCGAAGACACCCGTAATCCGGTCTCATATCACTGCAACCAGAGAGCAATTTGACCACATGGTCTTTTCGCTCAATCGCACCTGGTCTGGCCCTGCCGCTTCCATCCGCACTTGTCTGCGGAGCGTCGCCGCTGGGGCAGCGATCATTTCGAGCGAGCCATTCGAACATGGTCAGGCAGTGCGATACCCGGCGCCGGCCAAGGGTATTTTCCATGCCACTTGCCTGAATAGTCTGGGCGACTGGCTCGCCAGTGAAATCGGGAAGCTTCCCCGGCCGGACCTGCTTGTTGCGCACAAGCTGACCATCGAGGGCATTGCGGTCCAGAGAGCTGCGCGCATTCTTGGCTTGCCCTTTGCGGTTTCCATCCAGGGTAATACCGACGAAAAAATTCTGGCTGCACGACCGGACTTGCGCCGCCGGTTTGCGCGAATCTTTCACGAGGCGGCGATTGTCTTTCCGTTCACGCCATGGGCAATGTCAGCAGTCGAAGCGAAACTGGGAAGGAGGCGGGGAGCCGTCCAGTTGCTTCCCGCGCCGACTGATCTGGACAGCGCGTTGGAGCCCGCGAAGGGCAATGGGACAATCGTCAGCGCCTTTCATCTGCGCAACCACAAAATCAAGAACCTTTCAGGACTGGCTGCGGCTGCGAAAGTACTGCGCGAACAGGGAGAGGATGTGGCCATCGCGATCGCCGGTGGCGGGGCTGAGAGCGAGCTTGTAGAATGCCAGCATATTGTGCGGGGCACCCGGATTTCGCTGGCCGGAAGCAAATCGAGAGAGGAAATGCCGAAATTCCTCAACCAGGCCTCTGGTTTTGTCTTGCCGTCGTTACGCGAGAGCTTTGGTGTCGTGTTTACCGAGGCGCTTTTTGCCGGACTTCCGGTGATCTATCCGGCAGGCGCGGCAATTGATGGCTATTTCGATGACTGCCCGTTCGCCATTCGTGTTGATGCCCGGGATACTGCCGCAATTGCCGCGGCAATCCGCCGGCTGTTGCAAGAGGAAGAAACGCTCAAGGCCGAAATCGCGGTGTGGCAGAAGTCGGATGCAGCCAAGAGGTTTCAGCGCCATCGAATCGCGCAAGACTTCGCCTCCGGCCTGCTTCGAGGGCTGTACGAAAGCCGGACGGTAGCATCGTGACCGGCGTCTTGTCCCTTTCAAAGCCGTCATGGCACAGCAGCTTCAAAGCAAGGTTGCCTCGCCGTCTCGTACCGGCACTTATTCTTGTGTACGCTTGCCTCTTGCCGCGGGAGCTGTCGATCGAGTTCGCTGGTGCGGCATTATTTCCCTACCGACTTACCCTTTTCATTCTCGCGCCAATTGCTGTGGCGCGACTGGCGGCGCGCCCGGTTCAACCCTCGTTTGTCGACTATGCTGCGGGGTTGGCGTCCGTCTGGTTCATTCTTTCGCTATTCGTCACGTCGTCGTTTGTGACTGCGTTTGTGACGGGATCATCGCTCGCCCTTGATTTTGGTTTCGCATATCTCGTTGGACGCGCCTTCATTCGCTCGGCCAATGATCTGCGCCTGCTCTTCCTATACGCATTGCCGGGCCTTGCCATTGTGGCCCTTGTGCTGGCCTTCGAAAGCATCTCGCACAACATATTCCTAAGGCCGTTCCTGGCAGATGTCTTGGGCAAGCCCGAACCCGTAATCTATTCCCGTATCCGTTGGGGGCTGGTGCGTGCGGTAGGACCGTTTCCGCATCCGATCCTGGGTGGAGTCTTTCTTGCAACGATGCTGCCGTTGGCCATCTTCCTGACGAACAACTGGCGGCAATGCGCCATCGCAGTGCTGGTGACTCTTTCATCACTCTTTGTGGTTAGCTCTACAGCATTGCTTGCACTGATACTGGCTGCAGCCCTGACCGGAGCCTATGCCGTTCAGCGCCTGACCCGTGTGCCCGTTTTCCTGGTGATAGCGTTCTACCTGAGCCTGCTCTACGTGGCGATTGGAGCACTATCCGAAAGCGGGCCGTTGAGCTTTTTTATCCGCTATTTCACCCTCGATGAAGGAAGCGGGTACTATCGCACGCTCATCTGGCAGTTTGCCGGGGCCGAAGCGGCGGCCAATCCGTTCTTCGGGATCGGTCTTCGTGACTGGGCCCGGCCGGGCTGGATGGGTGACTCGGTCGATTCCTACTGGCTCGTCCTCTCTATGCGCTACGGCATCCCGTCTGCGCTGGCGAGCGCAGTAGTGATGGCCGGCACCATCGGCCTTCTGGCCAGCACCGGGAAGCATCGTTCAAGCCGCGACCAGCATGTCGCCGTGGCGCTGGCGATCCTGTTGTTCACGGTCATGTTTTCCGGCCTATCCGTGCACATCTGGGAAGGCCTGCACATATGGGTGATCATGCTCTGCGGCGCGAGTGTCACCTTCGCCAAGGAATATCGGTCTGCTGTCGCAGGAGACCGCGCATGAGCAATGATATTGCCCTGCTGACCAAGACATACCGGCGTGACCTGGCGGCCTTCACCGATCTGTGCAGCTCGATCGACCGGCTCATGCCTGACGTGACCCATTATGTTCTGGTCGATTCCGGTGACCGGGTGATCTTTGCGCGGTTTGCCAGCGATCGGCGCATCATCCTCGATTGCGCGGAGTTGCTGCCGGCCTTTCGTGAGCTCAACTTGTTTGGTCGACGCGTGTGGTGGCACGCGCCCTTCCACGTTGTCCGTGGCTGGATCTATCAGCAACTAGCCAAAGTTCAGGCCGTCGCCGGGCTAAACGAGCAGGCGGTTGTCCTCGTCGATTCCGATGTCGAATTCATACGCCAGCTTGATGCAGGGGGGGTCATACGGGAGGGGAAGGTCGCGCTGTACCATCAGCCCGGAGCGCCTTCAGGACCAGAAGATCAGTCACCCAAATGGCATGACATTGCCAGCGAAGCGCTGGGGCTGCCCAAGCGCGGATACACAGGCAGTGACTATATCTCGACCGTTATAGCCTGGTCGCCGGAAGTCGTTCGGGCGATGCTGCAAGAGATAGAGCGCGTCCATCACCGCCCATGGTACAATGTGCTGCTCCGGCATTTCCGCTTCTCGGAATGTGTCCTTTACGGGATCTTTTGCGACCATGTGAGCGGAGCTCATCAGGAGAAGGTTGCGCATACGCAGGGTGCGCTTTGCCATTGGTCTTGGAGTTATGATCTGTCGCAACCTGCCGGCAGGGCGCGCTATGTCGAAGACTTTGGTTCGGATAAGGTCGCTGCGCTGATCCAGTCCAATCTTGGCCTTCCCGACGCCATTCGAAAGGGCATTATTGCGCAGGTCAGAGCCAAGGTGGCTGCGGATGACTGATCGGCCAGACATCAGCATCCTGATCGTTGGCTTCAATTCCAAACGCTACCTTGAAGCATTGATTGCATCGATCAGTCCTGCCGCGCCTCACACGCCGCATGAGGTGCTGTTTGTAAACAATGGGTGCGATGGTTCGGAGCGAATTGTAGAAGAGCTCGACCCTTCAATTCACATCCTTCCCTCAAAAGGGAACGTAGGGTTTGCCGCTGCCAACAACTATCTTGCCGGTTCGGCGCGTGGGCAATGGCTGGTGCTGGTCAACCCGGATACGGAGCTGGAGCGGGGTGCGCTCGATGCACTCATGCAGAGCGCTAGATCGATATCCTCCAACACAATACTCGGCGGAGTTGCTGTTGATGCCAATGGGGAAGCGCTTCGCCAAGCTCAGATCCGGTTCCCGTCTCTGGCGACCGTCGCGGCCGGGGCTTTCGGGTGGTCGCCCCCTGCATTGGATTTGCAGCAGCAGGCTGCGATCCAGGTGGATGCTGTCAGCGGAGGCTTTCTGATGATCGCGCGCGAAGCGTGGGATCGCCTTGGCGGGATGGATGCAAGCTTCTTTCTCTACGCGGAGGAATTGGACCTGTGCTGGCGGCACAGGGCTGCGGGAGGCAGGGTCGAGCTCGTCCCGGCGAGCCGGTTCCGTCATGATGTGGGCAGTGGAGACCCGCACTCGCCGCAGCGGACACTGTATTCGCTGCGCGGAATCGCGCACTTCTACAGGAAGCATCACTCCGTTCCATACGCGTGGGGTCTGATTGCATTGCACTGGCTTTCTTGCGCGACCAGACTTCTGGCAGGGGGCGTGGCCTCCGCCCTCGGCTGGAAGCGCCATCGACTTTTGCGAGCGTTCTGGCGTCCGGCACTATGCCCATGGCTTTGGATGAGCGGTTATTCTCCAAAAAGTGCCAAAGCGGTTATTTAAACTTTCCTACACAAACCAATCATGATCTCTGGGCGCTCGATTCGCAACAACGAGGCTCCCAATGACCAACGATCCCTTCGCACAGTTCGCCCAAAGCCCGGTTGCGCCGGCCGAATACTGCTTTGCCATCACTCCAGCTGACGCAGTTGACCTGCCGCGTGTCACCAAGGCGCTTTATGTCGGTGAAGGCGGTGATGTAATGCTTGTACCCGTCGACAACGATGCGCCCATTCTGTTTCGCAATGTGCCCACGGGCAGCATTCTCGACGTTCGCACGCGATCAGTTTCCGCCACCGGCACAACCGCCGGCGATATCGTGGGCCTTTCCTGATGATCGGGTTCGGCTTTGGCACCCGCCGCAGCAAGAAGGGAGGGGTAGGTAGTCCTGCAATCGCGACAATCGCGCCTTCGGCCACTTGGACGGGTACTGCGGGTAGCGGCTTTGCCAGCGCGCCCAGCGATCCGCAGCGGACAACAGCAAAGCCGGCCATGCAACTGATGGTCCCGCCGAATCAGTTCTTCACCGATCAATTGACTGTGGGTGTTATGGCTATGGCGAACGATGCCGGTTCGCTGATGAACGCTTTGGGCCTCGAGAAAGTCATCGTGTATTGTGAAGGCGCCAGCCACGATATTACCCAGCCTGTACTCCGCACTTTCAACGATGCCAATGGCCGGCCGGTGACCTATCTGGGCTGGTGGATCACACTGACCCATCCGGGCCAGAACGGTGAGGCCCAGGTCTACTTCGAAGCCGTGCCGCGCGATCCTGCCATGCAGGCTCGTGTCATCGGGCCCTACAGCTTCTTCCCCGAGAGCCAGCTGCATGACTACGAGATTGAAGTCGCCGCATCGCAGCCGGTGCTGACAGGCCAGAGATACCAGACGATTCAGGATGCCGTATCGTGGGTGCGGAACCAGTCACCGCGCAACCCTCTGATCACCATCACCGAAGGCGGAACCTATGATTGGCGCGCGATAGGCGGCGGGTACGAGGGCGATGGCTATCTGACCGTAGCCGCGACGCAGCCCGTTTTCATTATTGCGACCCAGCTAGGCTATCTGCGCATCCAGTATGACGGTGTTCGCTTCCAGGGCGAGAACATAACGTTCGATGCCAGCCAGTTGTCGCAAGTCTATCACGAGAACCCGAACCAGAGGCAGCACTGGTTTGACGGATGCCGTTTTGTCGATGCCAGGCCAAGGGTTACTCTTGAGAACGGTAATGTGAAGTACTTCCTCTCGATGTCGCGCGACAGCGCATACTTCACCGAGGTGTACGTGGAAGGGATCAACGATGCCGCCAACGGGGCCTCGCTCGTGCGGGGTTGCACCTTCAAGCGCGGATTCCGCGATGTCTTTACCGGTGCCCGGCTGGCAATCGGCAACACGATCGAGGACTGGACCAGCGGAGAGTTCCGCACGTCGGTCGATGCGCTAAGCGTCAGCTATTCAGGCAGTGCCGCGACAGCTACTCTTGAAATATCCGGCCTGAACAACACTGCGGACCGGATCGTCACCATGAAGACAGATGGCGCAGTCGTGGGCACATTCACGATTGATCGAAACGATCCCTCCAGCGGCTTCTACTGGGTCAGCGATCTTGTTGCCTACATCAACACTCTGTCAGAATGGCAGGCCACATTGCTGGACGACAGCCGCCGCGCCGCTGTTCTCAATGGCAATGCCCTGGCACCGAGCGATGTCAAATCTGGTCCGCTGACGATCACAGCCTGGTTCGATCATCATGCCGACCTGTGGCAGAGCATTTCCAACCCCACCGAGAACGTGATCATCTGGGGCAATGCCGGCTTCCGGCTCGGTTTGCAGAACCTCGCCATCGGAGCGCATCCCTATCGCGACTTTTTCTTCATCAACAATGCGCTTCACTCCTCCGAAACCGACTATGACTTCGGCTTGCTGATCAACCAGCTCGGTGGCGTGCAGAGCCACGTGGTGGCGGCTCACAACAGCTTCCCTAATCAAGCTGTAAAGCTGCGTACCGACATGACCGGTGTGCAGGAGTATGATCCTGATACCTATTGCCTGATGGCTGCCAATGTCTTTCAGGCCATGGCATGGGGTGATGAAGCGGATGCAGATCTGCTGTTGAGCAGCAACCATCTGCATGCCGGATCGAGCGATCCCGCTGGAGCAGTGACAACTACTCTCGGCGGCGATGCAAGCGACCTGTTCGCGGATCCCGGCGAGGGTGATTTCACACCGCAAGGCGCTTTGCGCAGCAGCCGTGCGGAGCCTTTCGTTCTGCACGATTTGAACGGCGCAAAGCGGAGCGCGAATTCCACCAAGGGAGCCGTGAGATAACAGCCTAGCGCGCGCTTCGATTTGTGTTGAAGGTCGCAAGAAGCTGCGCCACCTTGCCCCTGATCTCCAGCGGTATCTGCCAAGCGGTTAGAGCCAGCGAAATGCCGACCAGAACCGATGCAGATACCGCCAGAATTGCCCATGACGGGTTGAAGTGCCCGATCACCCAGGCGACCGCCACGAGCACGACCTGCGTGCCTGCCCTCCTCAGAATTGCCCCGCTCAATGCGCCTGATTTCATGAGCAAGGCCAACATGTCGATAAGGCAGCGGAGGGCGAATGCTGTGGCGATTCCGGCCAGCCCGAAGGCCGCGCCCAGCGCGAAAAGCAATACCAGATAGATGGGCAATTCGGCCATGTGCAGCAATGCTGTGAAACGCGAGTTTCCACGCGCCTGGATATAGGCATAGGGCACATTCGCGAGCGCATTGCACCAGAACCCCGCCAGAAGTACCTGCGCCACCGCGATCGAACGTGTGTCGAGACCGTCTCCCAACCACAGGGTGAGGAGAGGCTCTGCCAGACAGATCAATCCGATAACCAGCGGCGTGAAGAGCTGGGCGATGAATACCGCGAAAGTGCGACATCGCTCATGCGCGGCCTCTCCCTTTTCAGCCGCAAAACGCGGGAAAAGCGCATTGACTACGGCTATCGGCAGGATTTGCGCGCGGCTCGCGATCTGGAACGGGATTGTATAGGCAGCCACGGCTGCTGCCCCCATGATTGACCCGATAATGAAGCGATCTGTCACGATCATGAGTGGGCCGATCAGGGCGGATACCATGATCCATGAGCCGTAGCCCAGCAGGCTCCTGATTTCGGAAATGGCAGGCTTGAACAGGGCATTGCGGAAAAACGTCGCCCAAACGCCGAGGCCCAGGATCACAAGGCTGGTGGCTCTGCCGACCAGCGCACAGCCGACAAGGACGGCAAGATCCAGAGTCCAGAAATAGGCAGCGAGAAGGGGCAATATCTGCATGCCGATGGTGCCCGCGAGATTGCCGATAGCTGGCAGCTTGAACCGCTCCAGCCCCATCAGAGAACCGCTCAAGATGCCGGATACAGCCACAACCGGGGTGCACAAGGCAAGCGCCCACGATGCCCGCAGCAACTGCCCGCGAAGGTCATCGTCGATCTGGAAGATTGAGCCGAAGAAATACTGCGCGCCCAAGTAGACAAGGAGCGCGCCGAGCAATCCGACGCCCAGGATCGCGGTAATCGCAGAGGCGACGGCCGTGGCCTGCTGCACGCCGGCTGCACCCTGCATTGTTCCGATGCGCTGTGTAATCGCACGCCCAAGGCCAAAATCGGCCTGCCCGAAATACCCCAGCAACAGCCAGCAGATGGCAAGGGCGCCATACCGCTCTGCTCCGATCTGGGCGATGTAGAGCGGGATCGTCACAAGGCTGACTAGCACCGGCAAGGCGGCGCTCAACAGTGAGTACAGCGAGTTTCTTGCAAGGCGCATATGGCCCGGTAGTGCCTTTCCGACGAGGGTCGACAGCGTTCATGCCGCGCCCGGAGCTTTTTGGCCATGCTATAGTGGGCTGGACTTGCCATGCCCGTGGACTAGGCTGCGCGAAACCACACCGAAGAAAGCCAGACGTGGACGAAGCTATCCCATCGCCAGAGGCAGAATGGCCGGACCACATGTTGGCCAAAGCGGACGCCTGCCTATACTGCAGGTCGAGAGCCTTGACTGAAGAGATCAGCGGAGTGGCCGACCACTTCTTCGGCTGCGTACCTTTCGAGAGTGACTTTGCCCGGTGTGCAGACTGCGGGAGTCTGGTACAGATGCGTCCGCTCACGTCTGAAGCGCTACCCCGCGCCTATGCCAGCTATTACACCCACAAACAGGAGCACCACGGCGAGATCGGTCGAGGTTTGAAGGGTTGGCTCCGCCACCAGTACGTCGCCTCACGCTTCAGGCAGGACAGCTCGGCCTTGGCGCGCTTCGGTGCGGTCGCCTACCGGCTTGCTGGAGGGAACTGGCAGGAAACTGACGCGGCCTATCGTTTCGTGCCTCCTGCGCCCGCGCGCGTTCTGGACTATGGTTGCGGCAGCGGAGCCTACCTCAAGTCGTTGAAGCAGCTTGGCTACGATGTGACCGGTGTCGATTTCGATGCCCACTCCATTGCGCTTTCCCGTGCATCCGGGCTTCGCGCTTTCGCTCTTGACGAGTTGCCGAGAGAGGAATGGCATGGACGTTTCGACGCAATTACGCTCGGCCATGTGATCGAGCATGTGCACGATCCAGCAAGCTTGCTTGCCGATCTGCGCGGCTGGCTGGCAGAAGGTGGCATGGTGTTCATCGAGGCTCCCAACGCGCAGGCAACCGGGCTTGACCTGTTTGGCAAGTACTGGCGCGGGCTGGAGGCGCCGCGGCATCTGGCGATCCCCACCATTGCGGGCCTCGAAGCCATCTTGGCCAGGGCGGGATTGCAAATCACCCATCGCGCGGTGCGCCGTTCGGTCAGGCCCTGGATGTGGGACGAATCCCTGCAGGCGATGCCAGAGTCTGTCCGGCAGAAAACCCTCTTGGCAGCCAGGAATGCGCCCAAGCTGGCGGCGGAGAATGCCGAGTTTCTCACCGTAGTGGCAAGGCCGGTACCGTCATGAGCGGTCGCTTTCGCGAAATGATAAAGCGCAAAATGCCCGGTTCTATGCGGGCAGCAGTTCATGCGGCCCGGTCAGTCGTCGGGCAACCGCCGATCGACGACGTCGTACTTGCGCAGTACCGCTTTGAGCCGTGCGCAGACGCCCGACCGCGCCTGAACTTCGTTATCGACAATCTGACCGCAGCATCCATGTTTGGCGGGGTGAAGACCGGCATCGACATCGTGGTGAACCTTGCGTGGAAACTGGATCGCCACGCTCCTGAATTGCGGCTGATCCTGACCAACCCCAACAGCGCGAGCGACGCGGAGCTGTTTTTGCAGCAGGCAGCGCGGATCGGGATCGATCCGGCGACTATTACGGTGGTGAAAGTCACGTCCCGCGATCAGGCAATTGCGGTCCGCGCCCGTGATCTGTTCATAACCTACAATTGGTGGACAACGCTCAACATTGCGCCGCTGTTGCAGACACAGGCAGACCATTTCGGACAAGCGATCAAACCGCTCATCTACCTGATTCAGGAATACGAGCCGCACATGATGCCGTTTTCGTCCGGACTCAATCTTGCACGCGAGGCCTATGACACGCCGCAGCGGCTGTGGGGCGTCTTCAACTCTAGCAACCTGTATGACTATTTCCGGCTGCAGGGGCATCAGGCCGAGCGTGAGTTCACTTTCGAACCGGTGGTGAATGCACGGTTGCGCCCCTATCTGCGCAATGTAGCCGAAAGCGCGCGCGAACGGCGCATCCTGGTCTATGGCCGGCCCGGGATTCCGCGCAACTGTTTCCCTGCCTTGTTGAGAGGCTTGCGACGCTGGGCTGTCGACTATCCCGAAAGCGCGCAATGGGATGTGGTGTCGGCTGGCACCGCGCATAAGGACTATCCGCTCGGCAATGGCCGCTCCTTGCGATCTGTCGGCAAGCTGTCGCTCGATGACTATGCCGGGATGCTTTTGGGTAGCTCAGTAGGTGTCAGCCTGATGTCCTCGCCCCACCCAAGTTATCCGCCGCTGGAAATGGCGCATTTCGGCCTGCGTACGATCACCAACAGCTTCATGTGCAAGGCTCTGGAGGGGTACCACCCCGATCTTGTCGCGCTTTCCTCCATTCAGGAGCACGCGCTTTCTGCCGCGATTGCGCAGGCTTGCGAACGCCATGGCGAACCGCGCGAGCGATCGCCCAATGCTGACTATGTGCGCGAAGAGGCCTACCCCTTCCTCGCCGATCTGGCGCACGGGATAGCGCAAGAATGGAACTAGCTTTTTTTGGAGCTGGCAAGACGATCTGCCAGCGGGCGTGACGAGGCGAGTGCCGGCCTCTCGATCACATGCCATGAAGTGATCGCAAACAGCAGCGTGACCGGTATGGCCAACGCCATGTTCTGCAAGGCAGTCTGACCGGGAAACAGCTGGATCAGCGCTTGCTGAATCGGGAAGGCATAGATGTAGGTGCCGTAGGAATAATCGCCCAGTGCGTTGTAGCGGAGCAGGCGATTGCGCGTGGCAAAGCCGAAAACCAGAACGCTGTAGCTCAAGGCCGTTATCAGAGCGGTTTGCACAAGCGGCGTTAGCCACAGCAGTGCTACAGCCAGCCAGGCAAGGGCGGCTGCCTTCCAACTGAGCCGCAAGCGGTCACGCGCGATGAAGGCCGCCATGCCGAGCGCGAAAGCAAAGCCGATCTCTGCTAGCAGGTCCAGCCGATATCCGATGGGGCCGCTGCCCACCGAGGTGGTAGCAATGACATGTGCGGCAGCTCCTCCGATCACGAGAGCAATCACGCTCCATTGCTTGCGCAACAAGCCAAGCAGACCGATCAGAGTTAGTCCAAGATAGCATGCCACCTCGTAGAAGAGGCTCCACAGCGAGCCGTTGACAGCGTGGGGATAGGGATTGTCTGCAAACAGTCCGGGAAGGGCATCCTGTCGTGCAACAAGTGCAAGATTTGTCGGAACGTAGGCCCAGGTTTCGCGAGCGGAGAAGTATCGATCCGGCGATAGCTGCGAGAGCGCGGGGCCAAGGACAAATGCAGTCAGCATGACGGCGACGATTAGCGCGGGCCACAGTCGCAAGACGCGCGCAAGGCCGAAGTGCCAAATACTCGCGCGGCGATCGAAGCTTCGCGCAATCAGCAGCCCCGAAATTGCGAAGAACACCGCCACGGCCAGGAAGCCGATGGATGTGCCAAGCGGGGCGTGCAGTGGGTCGGCAAACGGATCGCCGCTCGTCAAAACGAAGGCGTGCGACACGATCACGGCCATTGCGGCCAGAATACGCACCAGATTGAGATTGTTATTTCGTCCGGTCAGGCGGCTTGCCAGAAGCGGTCCGAAGCGGTGTTCTCCCTCGTACTCCATCTCGTGCCGCTAAGGTCGTTGTGCCAGCGGGCGCCACCATGCTTCGTTTTGCAGGTACCACTCGACCGTTTGCACCATGCCTTCCTCGAAGGTCCAACTGGGCGCGTAACCTAGCTCGGCCCGTGCTTTCGTTTCGTCGATTGCGTAGCGGCGATCATGGCCCATTCGGTCGGTGACGAAGGTCTTGAGCGTGGCCGTCGGGCTACCCTTGGCGGCGGGCGCGTTGGGGAAGCGGGAGGACAGTGCCTCGTTCCCGGCAAATGCCTCGTCTACCAGCGCGCAGATCTTATCGATCACCGCCATGTTCGCAAGTTCTGCGCCGCCCCCGATATTGTAGTTCTCCCCGACGGTACCGTTATCGAGGCAAGCCTCGATCCCTCGGCAATGATCTTCCACATGCAGCCAGTCGCGCACATTCATCCCGTCGCCATAGATCGGCAGTGGCTTGTCGTGCAGCGCGTTCAGCAGGAACAGCGGGATCAGTTTCTCCGGGTGTTGGTAAGGTCCGTAATTGTTCGAGCAATTGCTGCTCGTCACCTCGAGGCCGAAGGTTTGGTGATAGGAACGGACAAGATGATCGGACGCTGCTTTTGACGCTGCATAGGGCGAATTGGGCCGGTATTGCGTCGTTTCGCTGAAGGCCGGATCGTCCGGTTCGAGCGATCCGTAAACTTCGTCGGTTGAAATATGGTGGAAGCGGTGCGGCTTGCCCGATCCTTCGTCCAGCCACGCGGTGCGCGCAGCTTTGAGCAACGAATGTGTGCCGACTACATTGGTCTCGACAAAGGTGTCAGGCCCGCTGATCGATCGGTCGACATGGCTTTCTGCCGCAAAGTGGACGAGCGTATCCACATCGTGGTTACGCAGCAGCTTCTCGACCAGTGCCGTGTCGCGAATGTCGCCTACAACCAGTTCGGCCTGTTCGACACCGGCAATTGTCGCGCGATTGCCGGCATAGGTCAGGCTGTCGAGCACGATGAGCTTGTCTTCCGGATGCCGTGCCGCCCAGAAATGCACAAAATTGCCGCCGATAAAGCCGGCGCCGCCGGTGATGAGGAGGTTAGCCAAGCTCCTTCTCCGCGCGCAGCATGTGCCACAGGTTCATGCGCCAGTGAGTGTGGCCATCATCTAGCAGGGTTCGTGTCTTGCTACTGTCCAGCAGCGAAAAGGCCGGGCGTCTTGCCGCCGTCGGGTAGTCTTGCGTGCTAACGGGAATGATCGGCACACTCTTGCCCAGCAGGCCGATGGCGCGTGCCTCTTCCTGGATCGCAACGGCGAAATCGTACCAGCTCGCAACGCCCGTATCGCTATGATGGAATGTCCCTGTAGCCTCTGCATTGACGAGGCCCCAGATCGTCTTTGCCAGCCCCGCTGCCCATGTCGGTGCGCCGATCTGGTCGGCTACCACGCGCACCTCGTCTTTTTCCGTCATAAGCCGCAGCATCGTGCGCACGAAGTTCATGCCCCCCGCGGCATAGAGCCATGATGTCCGCACCAGCAGATCGGTATCGCGCAAGTGATCCTCGCCTGCCGCCTTGGTACGTCCATAGACGGACAGAGGACTCCGCGTATCATCGGGGCGATAGGCGCGGCTGGAATCGCCGCCGAACACGAAATCGGTCGAAACGTGCACCAGCTTTCCCGAATGCGCGGCGACGAGCGCTGCCACGGCATCTGCATTCACGCGGCGTGCGGTCTCTTCGTCACTCTCCGCCTGGTCAACCGCGGTATAGGCAGCCGCGTTGATGATCAGGCCGGGTTCAACGTCACCAACCATGCGGGAGATAGCGTCGCTATCGGTAAGGTCGCATTGCTCGGCGGAAACGGGCACCAGTTCGGCCTCGGGCGGTGCGGTTGTGATCAATGCGCGGCCAAGCTGGCCGGTCGCCCCGGTGATCAGGACCTTCATACCAAGGCCTCTATCTCGGTGAGCGATCGCCCGTCGCGATCCTTCGCCGATAGCCGGATGTCCAGCCCGGCGGTTGGCCATTCAATCGCGACATCGGGATCGTCCCACGCCAGCGTTACTTCATGCTCGGGCGCGTAGGGCGCATCGCATTTGTAGAGGAAATCGGTTCCGTCCTCGAGCGTCAGGAAACCGTGCGCGAATCCGCGTGGTATCCAGAGCATCCTGTGATTGCGCCCGGACAGCTCGACCCCCACCCATTTGCCGAAAGTGGGAGAGCTCCGGCGCAGGTCTACGGCCACATCGAACACGGCGCCCCTCACCACGCGCACCAGTTTGCCTTGGGCACACGGATTCTGGAAATGCAGGCCGCGCAGCACCCCCTTGTCGGAACGCGAATGGTTGTCCTGTACGAAAGCAATGTCCAATCCGGCCTCGGCAAACGCGCCTGCATTCCAGCTTTCCATGAAGAAGCCGCGATCATCGCCGAACACCTCGGGTTCGATGATCAGCGGCCCGTCGATGTCGCAGGCGATGACCTTCATCAGCGCTTGCCTTCGCGCAGCAGCGCCATCAGATACTCGCCATACCCCGATTGCACGAGCGGCGCGGCAATCTCCTCCAGTCGGGCATCGTCGATAAACCCTTGTCTCCAGGCAATCTCTTCCGGGCAGCAGATCTTCAGGCCCTGCCGCTCTTCGGTGATACGCACATAACTGGCGGCATCGAGCAAAGAGCTATGCGTACCGGTGTCGAGCCATGCGAAACCGCGGCCCATGATCTCAACCTGCAGCAAATCATCATCGAGATAGCTCCGGTTGAGATCGGTGATTTCCAGCTCTCCGCGCGCAGATGGCTGCAAGCTCTTCGCGCGGTCCACCACGGTCTCGTCGTAGAAATAGAGACCGGTTACAGCAAAGCGGGATTTGGGCTCGGCCGGTTTTTCTTCGATTGAAAGGGCGGTGCCATCAGGGGAGAATTCAACCACGCCATAGCTCTCCGGATTGTTGACGCGGTAAGCGAATACAGTCGCACCGCTTCCCTGCGCGGCCGCATTGCCAAGCAACTCGGGGAGTCCGTGCCCGTAGAATATGTTGTCCCCCAGAACGAGAGCGCTGCGGTCACCGCCGATGAAATCGGCACCGATGTGAAAAGCCTGCGCCAATCCATCGGGGCTCGGCTGGACAGCATAGGACAGCGCGATGCCAAAACCGGAGCCATCGCCAAGCGTGCGATGGAATTGCTCCTGATCCTGCGGCGTAGTGATGATCAATATGTCGCGAATACCCGCCAGCATCAGTGTGCTGAGCGGATAGTAGATCATCGGCTTGTCATAGACGGGCATCAATTGCTTGGAGACGCCGCGTGTCAGCGGATAGAGGCGCGTTCCCGATCCGCCGGCCAAGATAATTCCCTTGCGCTGCAAAATCTCCGACCTTTCCCGGTATTATTGCTGAAACTGCGGTGTCTGCGGCGCAACATCGCGGCATGCTCATACTGCGTCAACCTATTCCCCCTGCCAATCGAGTAGGTTGCGGAGTGGAACTGGCAATTGCGCGGGCGGCAGTGCAGACGTGCGTTGTGCAGGAGAACGAAATCACATCAAAACCCCCTCAGGTTGGTCCGCAACAAACGGAGGACTGGGTCGCTGTCTTGAGTGCGCTGCTGCGTGGTGAGACCGTTGCTTGGCAAGACACGTGGGAGCCGGAGCGTATTACCGATATGATCCGATATCACGGTATCGCGCTGGCACTCGTCGAGGGCGACTCCGACCTCTCGGCATGGCCTGCGTCGGCGTTGAAGCCTGTTCGGGAAGAGGCGCGCCTGCAGGCTCTGTGGGAAGCATCACATCGGGAGATGCTGGTCCGTGTACTCGATGCCCTTGCGAAAGAAGGGATCGAGACGCGACTGCTCAAGGGGGCCGCAGTCGCTTACCTAGCATACGAAACGCCCGCCGTGCGGCGGCGCGGGGATAGCGACCTTCTGGTTCGTCCAGGTCGGGAACAAGACGCCGAACGGGTATTACGCGGCCTTGGGTTGAAGCCGGAGGGCCCGCCATCTTTCGGACAGCAGAACTGGGTGTTCGACACCGGAATGGGGTTCCGCCACGCCATCGACCTGCACTGGCGGCTGGTCGGCAGCCCGTACCTTTGCTCTGTTCTCGACGAGGTTGCTTTCTGGGGCGAGCCGGTCGCCCTGCCGCGCCTCTGTGTCACCGCGCAGACGGTGCCGCAGGAGCTGTTGATGCTGCGCGGACTGATCAACCAGGCACTGCATGCAACGCATGGCTATTATCACGATGGAGAGCGCGTGCACGAGGGGGAGAGGCTTATCTGGCTGATGGACCTTGCTTTGCTGATGCGGCGGTTCGCTCCGGCAGACTGGGAAAGGCTGGTTGCCGCCGCTACCAAGAGCGGGTTGGTCGCGCGTTGTCTTGCCGGAATGCAAAGAGCAGCGGCTCTGCTGGACGCACCATTGCCGCAGTCGATCGCTGCGCAGCTGGCCGCCGCGTCAGGGCCACATGCAACAGAGCATTATCTTACCGATGCAACCCTTGGAGAACGGGTTCGCAAGGACTTTGTCAGCCTTGATCGGTGGAGTGATCGCCTGCAGCTGATCCGGAGGCATGCGTTTCCGGACGCGCAATCGCTCCGCAACCGGTATCCTGAAAATGCGCATTGGCCTCTCATCATGCTCTACGCAAAACGGATGCTTGGCGCGCTGTCGAAGCGCCTGACTAGGAGGCGTTAAACTGCGCGTTTCACTAGCGCGTTCGCTTCAAGCTCGGTCAGCAAAGCACGCAGATCTGCTTCGGCATCCGCGACAGTAACGTCAAACTCGTCCGTGAGCAGAGCGATAATCTCGCCAATCGTGCGGTCGCCGCCTTCAAGGAACTCCCAGATACGCCCGCCAACAGCGTTCAACCCGTAATAGGTGCCCTGACCAAGATCGAGCAGCACCGTTTCGCCACCAACCTCGCGGGAGACTACGTCATCAGAGCGGGAGATCGTGTCACTGTCCTGCATCGGCGGCCCATTCGGTCTGGAAGTACGCGGCAATTGTGTCGACGGTTTCGGAAAATTGGGCAAAATCGCGAGGGTAGTCAAGCGCGTAGCAAGGGACGGCTTCGGCCAGCCTTGCCAGCCGTTCGAAATGCGACCGAAGCGCCGCCTTGTCCTCAACATCGAGAATAAAGCTGTGTTGCATGATCTCCGCCAAGATGTCGGACTGGCGCATAGGAGAGATGGAGAGTTCTTCCGTCTCTCCCGGTCCAAGGATGCACATTGCACCCAGCGGCACAGGCGCGCTCGCCACCGGGATGGCACCGCTTGCGATATCCCGTTTTTCGCTTTCGCTCTGTGGCCTTTCCGGCCTTCCGAGAAGGAATGCAGCGCTATCTTCAAAAACCCTGAGCGAAGCGCGCTGCGGAGTGACCATGTGCCGGTCTTCAGTCCGGGAAATCGCCAGTACGTCTTCGGTCAGTAAGGGCAAACCGCGCATGGCCAACGCGCCTGCAAGCGTGCTCTTGCCACGGCGTGAATAGCCCATCACCGCCAGTGCACGACCCTCTATATTAACCGCGCTGCCATGCAGATTCAGCGAGCCTGCGTGATTCGAGAGCACGGGGCGGACGGAGTTCTCGAACAGCGACTGCAAGGAAGCCTCATCCATGTCCGGTGCGGGCGAGCATCGGATATCTCGCAAATCGCGGGTGATGAAGAAGTCGGCTTGCTCGGGAAAGCGCAAAAGAAAGTCTCCGGCGTGGCGGTAGAATTCCGCGATGACCGTGTCGTCGGGAGAAAGCCATCTGTCGTAAGGATCGGTAGCCAGATCTCGTTGTGGGCCGGGCGCAAGAAGGACGAAGGAAGAGGCCGGTTTCACTCTGCCCCCTTCGCCAGGTCAGCGGCCGAAAGGATTGTACTCTTCCACGTGCTCATCGTTTGCGCTTCGCCACCGTTGCCCGGCTGGATTGTCCAGGTGAACAGTTGCGCTTTGTGATCGATACGCATCGAGACTCCAATGCGATTGCCGGCTTCTAAGTCGAGTGGCTTTGCCAGCGGGAAGAAGGCCTGCGAGCGATTGATTGCGTCTTTTTCCAACGGCGAATTTGTCATCCACACGCCTTCGGCCAATTCGCAGTCGAACCATCCGGCGATGCCATGCATCATGCCCGGCTGGGTGATGACCAGTTCTGAATTGAACTCGAGCAAATCGGGGTTGTCTTCGTCCAGCCTCACACGGCCGATGCGAGCGGGCGCGCTGCACAGGTCGTCGGGAGCAAATTCGAATTCGTGGCGGCTGTTCGCGGCATAGGTGTCGAGCCAGGCGTACTCAGCCGGCACGGGCGCGCGTGACCATGCCGTGGCGAGGTCATGGCATGCTTCGGATGAAACCGCCGCAACGTTCAGGTCCAGGTGCTGGGGAACCACTGCACCGTCCGGCTTGAGCATCCGTTGGCGCGCATCCTGCAGCATCGCGATGATACCGTAATCGATGCCGAAGTATCCCACATGATCGCAGACCAGTACGTCGGCCTTCTCGGGCAATTCGGCTTTGAACGTGCTGGAATGCAGGCAGGTGTAACGGTCTTCCAGTCCGCTTCGTCGTGCAGTTTCCCGGGCAATTTCGATGGCCGCAGTCTGGTCAATTCCGAAAACGCGATCAGCCCCTGCCGCCAAACTTTGGAAACCGAGGACGCCAAAACCGCAGCCGAGATCGGCCACGACATCTCCGGGTTGTACAACCTGGCCAAGCGCCCGCGCGAACAGCGCATGCCGCCCTGTGGTGGAAAGATATTCCAGATGCTCTTCAAGGATGCCAACCATTATCTGGCCACCCTTCGGCAATGTGCGTGAAGGCGTAAACCCCTAAATCAGGCTTGCACGATGCCAAGCTGCGCGTAGTCGACGCGCGCATAGCCGCTGGCATCACGCGAAACTGCGGCCGGAACAATGGCCTCAACCTCGTCCGCCATAACGCCGAACTGGCGATCCGAACCGTGCTGCTCTCGGAACTGCGGCTTGTAGTCGAACAGGTAAAGTCCGAAGCCGGCAGGGTGTGTGCCAACGCGCTGCACGTTTTCTTTGGCCCGCGGATCGGACATCAGCATATTCATCACGCCGCCATCACCGGCGGTCCCGAGGCTGCCGCCGGTCAGGTTCCGGACGGAGCCGAAGACAGTCAACTGAGGGCGGGAATATGTCTTCTTGTGTTCGGTGCGCTTGTTTTCCATCGGCCTTACTCTTGCTGTGCCGCGGAATTCTCCGAGAGAAATGCGGCAGATGCGTACAATCCCCATAGCGTCCATATGGGCGCGCGGTCAAACGGCTGGGCACAAGGGGAAGCGACCATCCGCTTCACTGCTGGCGGATCAACAAGAGTGGAAAACGGTTGCTTATCAATATCTTGAAGGATGGGTTGCCGCATCTTCGGCAGATGCTTGTAAAATGTCTGATTGAAGTGCGCCTTGCTGTCACGGCGGACAATTTCGTCCGGCAGCACGCCTGACATCGCCACGCGATGGATGAATTTGGTTTGCCCGCCGCGCCACCTGATATGTTCGGGAGTGGCCGTGCTAAAGGAGAGGAAACGGCGCGAAAGTATGGGGTGGCGGTATTCGAGGCCCGAACGTGATGCCTGCAAGTTCATCATGTCATAGACGAGCAGGGGGAACGGAGATTCCAGTTTCAGGCGCTTGATCCGGTCATCCGGCGGGATATCGGCGAACCGTGCTGCAAACACCGCGCGCCGTTCAGCAAGAACGCTGCGCATGTCATCGGAGAGAATGTGCGCAGCGCTATCGTCCTCACTTGTCTCGATTGTTTGGCGGAATCGCTTCAGCCGGTCATGCAGAGCGGGGGGAG
The DNA here is from genome assembly GCF_028858515.1 of Aurantiacibacter sp. D1-12. Taxonomy (GTDB): domain Bacteria; phylum Pseudomonadota; class Alphaproteobacteria; order Sphingomonadales; family Sphingomonadaceae; genus Alteraurantiacibacter. The sequence continues at coordinate 554,691 of NZ_JAPJZJ010000002.1, read as the reverse complement.
CCAGAGCCATCGCGGATTGCTTGGCAAATTCGCGGATCGTCCAGATCGCACCTTTGGCGCGCCAGTCGGCGCGCCAGTTCCGCCAAAGTGCATTCCAGTCGCGCATTTGCAGCGCTTGGCGGAAATGGTGCGGAAGCCCGTCCAGCCATTGATCGCCGCCTTGCCCGACAAGGTTGACGCGGCACCCCTTGCTGGCAGCTGTCTCTGCCATGTTGCGCATCATCACGGTATTGGGAAGGAATGGGAGCCGGCGGTCAGCCTCTCCCTGCCCCTCGAACCAGTCCAGGCCGGGCATGAACAGATCGACGGGAGTAATGACCCGCGAAGTTTGCTGTTCAACGGCGCGAACATACATCGCCTCGTCAGCTGCCGTTCCTTCAGGTGCCCTGAGAGTGAACCCGTGCAGAGCGGGGGCGGGAAGTTCGCCACTCTTTTCCAGCCGGTCCGCAATGCAGAATATCGCCGATGAATCGAGGCCGCCGCTGACATCGCAAGCCAATGGCGCATCACTGCGCGAAGCGCCGCGGATGCAATCGACCAGAACGCTGCGATAGTGCTCTGCATACTCCGCGTCGTTGGCGTGCCGGATCGTGACTTCGGTCGGCAGCTGCCAGTACTCGCGGCGCTGTGGTCCCGAAGCACCAACAGTCAGTGAATGGGCTTTTGGCAGCCGCTTGATGCTTTGCCACGGCGTCTCGTCTTGCGAATACCACTCGTTCGCCACATGCTCGGCGAGATAGGGGAGGTTGGGGGCGGGGCGCTGTGGAAGCGCCGCCAGCACCCCCGCTATGTCGGTCGCTGCAAGAAGGGCCCTCCCGTCCCAGTGATAGTGCAGCTGGCGAAGCCCTGCATGGTCACAGGCGCAGAAGAGTGCTTGCTCGGCATGATCGGCGATAATGCAGGCAAATTCGCCCTCCAGCCTGTCGAGGCAGTCGGGACCCCACAGTATGTATGCTTGGAGGAAGAGCTCCGCATCGCTGCGGTTGTGGAGTGCCACTCCGCGCCCGAGCAAGTCGGTGCGCAGATCGGCATAATTGGCAATGTAGCCATCAAGAACAATCGCGAAGCGCCCGTCCGCTCCGGTAAGAGGCTGCGCTGCATCGCGGTCTTCGGCGCTGGTGTGGAAGGCGCAGTGTCCCAGCGCCACGGGGCCGCGAAGGTGACGACCCGTGCCGTCGCGTGCACGGTATGACATGGCGGATGTCATAGCCTCGATCATTGGCACACCGGCGGGGCGGCCATCTGTGTGCAGTATCGCTGCAATTCCGCTCATCCGGCGTTCTCGTCCTCTGCGCCGTCGCGAGTGCGAGGGCATAACCTTGCGAAACGGCTTAGGGCGGCCGGGGAGATCGTGTCCATAGCCGGTCGGGGGAATTGAGGCTCGACCAGAGATTGCGGCTGCGGTGTAACGCGGCCTTAGGTCTTCTCGCCTACCCTTGCTTGCATCCGTTGCTGCGGTGCAGTACGAATATGGGTCTGATTTGAAGGGAAAGAGACATGCTGAAGCAAAGCCTGGCGATCGCTGCAGCCACCATGCTGGTGCTATCCCCCATTGCTGCAGAGGCGAATACCCGTGCGGCAGCCGCATCCGTCTCGCTCGATATGGCGCCTTCACAGATCATTGAAGGCGATGATGACGACGATGAGTTTCCCATCTGGGCGATCCTGCTCGGCGTGCTGATCCTGGGCGGTGTTGCTGCTGCTATTGGCGGTGATGTGAGCGAGAATAACGAGGGTTTCCCCGGCAATAACGCTTCGCCGGGCACGGGTGGCTGATTCTTCCGGCGGTCAGGCTGATCCGGTAGTCACCGTCTCCTCACCAGAGCGGTTGGGTGGCCCGCTTCTGCATCTCCAGATCCTGATTGTTCTAGCTGTCGCGCTTGGTGGGGGCGGCCTTGCCTACGGGCTGCGGAACCTTGCTATCCAGCTCTTCGCGCTTGCTGTGTTGGCGGTGAACCGTGACGCGGTACTGGCTTTCTGGCGCAGTGCTCCACGTGCCTTGGTGGCGCTTGTCAGCATATCGGTTGCCCTGCCGCTGATCCAGCTCATCCCGCTTCCCGCGTCCCTTTGGCAAGGGCTGCCCGGGCGCGAACCGGTTGCGGAGAGCTTTGCGCTCGCCGGGCTGGCCAGCGACCGGTGGTTCCCGATAAGTGTTGATCCGATGCGCACGCTGGTGGCTTTTAGCGGGACACTGGCGTCGGCTACGATCATTGTCATCGGGAGCACCCTCCAGAGGCCGGCGAAGCTGCGGCTTGTTGCGGCGGGCCTGCTCGTCATCCTGGCCGCTTTTTTCCTAGGCGCGGTGCAGCTCTCGACCGCGAACAGTCTGGGCCTGCTTTATGGGGAGCGCACCGAGGCCGACGTTTTCTATGCCACCTTTGCAAACCGCAATTCGACAGCGCTGATGTTCGTGGTCGGACTGACACTGCTGGCATCGCTTCCACGGCCAAGGCAGGCGCAATGGCTCTTCGCTGCTGCGATTACCGGCATGTTCTTCGCGCTCGCAGTCGTTTTGACCCAGTCCCGCACGGGAATGGTGCTGCTTGGCGTACCGCTCGCGATCCTGCTGCTGCGTGCAGTTGCCTTGCTGCGAGTGGGCGTGGTGCGGCCGGGCAAGCTGTTTGGCGTGGGCGTCGGCATAGTTCTGCTTGCCACTGGAGCGCTCGGCGCTTCCTACGCCAGCGGCGGACGCGTGGCGGAGAGCGTGGAGCGCTTTGCCTCGGCGGGTGCGGCAGACCGTCCGGAGATCTGGGAGGATGGCCTCTATGCAGCCGGGCAATACTGGCCTGTCGGCAGCGGTATGGGCACTTTCGACGAGGTGTTCCAGCTTCACGAGTCGCTCGAGCATGTGTCCCCGCGCAAGGCGGGCCGGGCGCATAGCGACTGGCTGGAGATCGCCATCGAAGGTGGCATTGTCTCGCTCGCCATGGCCACTGCGTGGCTCATCTGGATCCTGCTCGCTGCGATACCGCGCGGTTCGGCGGAGGGCATGTGGATGCGGCTGGGCGGAGCAGCGGCATTGGCAGCCATTGCCGCGCAATCGCTGCTCGACTATCCGCTTCGTAACCAGACGCTGTTGTGCCTCGCTGCCGTGTGTGCCGTCATGCTCGTTCGCCAGCGAGAGGAGCGGGCATGATCGCACGAGTTCCATTCTATCTCCTGCTTGGCATAGTGGCTGTTCTCACAAGCTTCGCCCAGCTTGACAGGTCCTCGCGTTTCGCGCCGCAGCTGGCGGCATGGGTGCCTCCTGCTTTGTCCGGCTTTGCGGCGGAGCAGCGCACGCGCATCGCTATCGAGGCGCAACAAGGCGATGTTGCGCTGACCGAAGCCCGCAACCTGATCGCCCGACGTCCGCTGCCGGGCGAGCATCTCGCCCTGCTTTCCACTGCCGCGGTACTGGAGGAGGACCGCGTGCTTGCCCTTTCCGCACTCGAAGCCAGCGCAGCGCGCGGCTGGCGGGTGCCGGTGGCGCAGTACGCTTCTGCCCGGGCCGCCCTATCGAGCGGTCAGCATGACATTGCCGCCCAGCGCATCAGTGCCCTGCTTGCGACCAGCGCGTTGGCTGACGAGACCCACGCGCTGCTCGCCGAGCTGATTGCTTCACCCGAAGGTCGCGGCGCGATGGCGCGGCGCTATGCGGCCGGGGGCCACTGGCAGGCGAACTCGCTCACTTCGGCGCTTCCTGCTGCTGATCCGCAGCATGTCGCGCTGCTGCTGGCAGAGGCGTTGGATGCGGGCGCCTCGCTTCCCTGTGAGCGGCTGGCGCTGGTCGCCGGGAGCTACACACCCGAGCAGGCCGATCTTGCAGCCTTGTTCTGGCCGCGCGATTGCACGGACTGACCTAGTTACCTTCCGGCACCTCGAAGGTGCCCGATACGCGGCCATTACCGTCGCGCGAACCGGCGCCATCGACCGAGGATACGCCGGAGTTGAGGTCGATCACCAGACGTCCACCATCAAGCCGGTCCTGCCCGCGGTTGACCGAGACGCCGCCCGACAGCACGATCACCCGGCGGTTGAAGTCGTAAACAGCCGCATCGCCGCGCGCGCGCTCGCTGCCACGCGTCACCACTACGCCGCCGGTGGCGTTGATCCGCAGGATGCGCAGCGCGCCTGCATCGTCATAGGCGATGGTGGTGCGTTCCGCTGTCATGCGCAGGTCGCCCTGCTGGATGATCACATTGCCCGAGAGCACCACGCGGTTCTGCCGGTCCTGCAACTGCCCGCTATCGGCGGACCAGGTCACCGGTGCATTGGAAGTGAGCCCGGTGATGTTCTGCGCGCCCGCAATCGAGCCGAAGCCCACCGCGCCAATGCTGCCAGCCAGCAGTCCCGCGGCGAGGCCGCGCAGGGCCAGCTTGCGAAGGGTGGGGCGATTGCCTGTCATGTCGCTCATCATTCTGGTCTCTTTCATCGTCCGGGCATTTCCATACCGCGCGGGGCGCGGACCTGGCCGGGAACCATCGTCATCCGGGCATTGCCCGATAGCGTGTAGGTGCGGGTTTCCAGATCGACACGCATGGAGTCGGCAGAGAAGCTGCCGGCCGGAAGCTCGCCGGTCACGCGCCCGTCACCGCGCACTACGCGGGCGGGCAGGTCAATCGTCACATTGCGTGCGGAGAAGGCATAGCCATCGGCAGCAGTAAACTGCACGATGCCGGGAACGCCCACCTCTTCATCGTCGATGTCGTATGTACCCGCAGGCGCGCTCAGCACGGCTGGCCCGTCAGGCAGCAGGATACGCGCGGTCAGATCTTCCAGCTGAACCACGGGTACCGCATTGCTTTGCTGCACGGCAGAGCCTGCCATCAGGCTGAAGGGGCGACCCTGCGTGTCCTGTCCGCGGTACATCGCATTGTTCACCCGCAAGCGATCCTCGGCCAGGGCGACCTTGTTGCGATCGAGCAGGAAGCTCACTTCGCCGCGCGGGGAAAGCGGCGTGATCAGCATCATTGCCGCCACTACGCCTACCAGTGCAGGCAAGCCGACGGCCATCGCGCGTACAACCTTGTCGAGCTTGCTGCCCGGGGCGGCGAAGGCCTGGCGCCTGGTGCGCATCTGGTCGGCGGCGAGTGTCATACCTTGTATCTCTAACGCCCGTGCATGGCACATGGTGCCTTACATGTGGCTGAAGATGTCCTGTTCTGCCCATCCGGCGATATCGAGCCGCGCGCGGGTCGGCAGGAAGTCATAGCAGGCCTGTGCCAGCTCCATGCGCCCTTCGCGCTCGAGCCGCTCGATGAACACTTCGCGCAGGCGGTGGAGATAGCGCACGTCCGATGCCGCATATTCGCGCTGCGCATCGTTCAGATTGTCCGCACCCCAGTCAGAGCTTTGCTGCTGCTTGGAGATGCTTTCACCCAGCAGCTCCTCGACGATGATCTTGAGCCCGTGGCGATCGGTGTACGTCCGCGTCAGCTTGCTAGCGATTTTGGTGCAGAACACCGGCCCGGCTTCTACGCCAAGGTAGTGCTCGATAGCGGCAAGGTCGAAGCGCGCGAAGTGGTAGATCTTGATGCGGTTGGGATCGGCCAGCACGGCTTTCAGGTTCGGTGCGTCATAGCTGCTGCCGTTGGCGAAGCGTACAAGGTGCTCGTCGCCCTTGCCGTCGCTGATCTGAACAACGCAAAGCCGGTCACGCGAGGTCACCAGACCCATGGTTTCGGTATCGACGGCCACCGGGCCATCCGCGAGTACGCCTGCGGGCAGGTCTTCTTCGTGAAAGTGTACAGTCATTGCCCGTCCCTTAGTCGCAATGGGGATAGGAGGGAAGGGTGGCTTTGCTTCGCGCGAGAACCATCCGTACACCGGGTTCCATGAGTGATGCCATTCCTGACAGCTGGGCTCCCGTGCTCGACCCCGCGCTTGCCATGCCCGAAGCACGCAGGCTGGGCGGCTGGCTGCGCGCTGAGGAAGAGGCGGGCAAGCGTATCTATCCGCCGCGCGGTATGCGGCTCAAAGCGCTTGAACTGACCCCGCTCGAAGCGGTTAAGGTCGTGATCCTCGGGCAGGACCCGTATCATGGCGAAGGCCAAGCGCATGGCCTGTGCTTTTCGGTGCCCGAAGGCGTTCGACCACCGCCGTCGTTGGTCAACATGTTCAAGGAGATGGAGAGCGATCTCGGCCTTGCACGGCCCGATCATGGCAACCTTGAAAGCTGGGCACGGCAGGGCGTGCTGCTCCTGAACAACACGCTGACGGTGGAGGATAGCAAAGCGGGCAGTCACGCTGGGCGCGGGTGGGACGCGATCACCGATGCCTGTGTTGCCGCCGTAGCGGAGCGCGATGCACCTTGCGTCTTCATCCTCTGGGGCAGCCATGCGCAGGGCAAGGCCTCGCGCATTCCGGCGCTGGGCGCGAGCGACAAACACCTCGTGATCAAGAGCCCGCATCCCAGCCCGCTCTCGGCCCATCGCGGGTTCTTTGGCAGCAAGCCTTTCAGCCAGACCAATGCGTTTCTGGAACAGCACGGGCTTGGCGCGGTGGATTGGGCGCTCTGACCGCGAAGCGCTTGACGAAGTTGACATCGTGACGATGCGCTTTGGTGAAGATTTATCGTTGTTTATCAACAGCCTGGTGACGGCGTGCGCAGTTGACACCTTGCGCGGATTTTCGGACATGATGGCCTCGGTAAACATGTGATCGCTTTGACAAGCGGGTACTTTGTAGGAAAGCTGTTTCCGTCCATGACCGAAGACGATGCCCGCAACGCCTTGGAAGCGCGCCTTGCAGAACTGGATCGGCTCGACGCGATAAGCGCCGAAGGCCGTGAGCCCGTCACCCTGCAGCAGGACAGTGTTGGTCGTCTCAGCCGTATGGACGCCATGCAACAGCAGGCGATGGCGCAAGCCGAAGAGCGCCGTCGCCAGGCCGAACGTGCGCGGATCAGGGCAGCCTTCGCGCGGCTCGCAGAAGGCGAATGGGGTTACTGCGCCAAATGCGGCGAGGAGATTGCCGAAGGGCGGCTGAAGAACGACCCCAGCGTGGCACGCTGCGTGGGGTGTGCGGGGTGAGCATTGCATCCCTTGCAACAGCCCTTCGCAAATGGTCACTTTCGCGCCGCGCAGAAGCGCTTAAAGTAAAGCCATGACACGCGCTCTGATCGCTCGCATTCCGCGCAATGTCGCGGTGATCCTTGCCACTCTTGCCGCCTTGGGCCTCGCGCGGCTCATGACCTACACCGATTGGGCGGCGGCCAATGCCACGCTGGCGGCACTGCTGTTTGCGTGGATCGTGATCGACGCGCTGTGCCTCTCCACCATTGCCAAGGCGAAAGACCGCAAGCCCCCCGTTTTTGCCATGCTCGGCGCTGCGGCATTGGGGGCATTCATAGTGCTGGTCGGTGCTTCGTCGGCGGTGCGCGAGCGTATCTTTACAATGCCAGCCTTGCTCGCTGCGCTGGGTGGGACGGTGCTTCTGTGGCTTGTTCTCGCCGCAACGCGCGTTGCAAAGAGCCGCCGCGCAGGCGCGACCTGGGACGCGGCATTGGCCGAAGTGGCGCCGGGTCCGTTCGTGCAATTCTATCTTACCGAGCTGCGGATGATGCACCTCGCGCTGTTTGTCTGGCGGCGTCCGCCCGATGTGCCCGAGGGCGCACAGGGCTTCGCCTATCACCGCTACCTCACGCCGATGCTCGCGACTCTGATCGGGCTGCAAGTGATCGAGCTCGGGGTTGTTCACCTGCTGCTGGTGCTGTGGAACCCGACGGTGGCGTGGGTGATTTTTGCGCTGACTTTTGCCGGGCTGTTGTGGTTCATCGCGCTGACCAAGAGCTTGCGTCTGATGCCGCTCCTGCTCACCGAAACGACGCTACGCGTGCGCATGGGCACGCTTATCGACCTGACTATTGATCGCGACGCCATCGCGGCGATTGGCGAGACCTTCGATGCCGACACGCTGAAGGACAAGCGCACGCTCGATGCGACGATCCTGAGCGCACCCAATACCACTTTGCGGCTCAGCCGCCCGGTGCCGATGAAGCGCCTGTTCGGCAAACCCCTCATGGTGGATCGCATTGCCCTTAGGCTGGACGATCCAGCGGCATTTCGCGCGGCGTTTGACTAGGCCGTTTTGCGTCCGCGCATTGGCCAAAATGACACAATCAACGTGAGCACCATTGCGGCATAGCTTGCCCACATGTTCATCGCGCCAGAGGGCATGCCGAACACCAGGATCGTGCCGTTGCCACCTGGGATGCCGGTGGCTGCTGCGCCCATGATCACGCCGCCAGTGAGATGGCGCGCCCAGTCTATTCCGCTGCCTATCTTCACGCTGAACCGCCTGCTGAACAGCGATGCCGAGACTGCACCCAGCACCAATGCGGAGGCGCCCGCAATCGCCTTGGCATCGATCATGAGATTGCTCTGGCCCGCAGCCACGCGGCCTTCCGATTGCAGGACCGCGATAAGCGTCCAGCTCCCGGCAAGCGCATAGAGCAGCCCACCGAGCACGCCGATCACCAGCATCGCGGTAAACGGACGCAGAGTGCGGGCATTGCGGCGGAACAGGCTGCGCAGGTTCTGCAAATGGCGCCGTTGCAGCGCGGGTGCGGCGATGCTGATGCAGACGATCAGGGCGAATATGCCGATCAGGTTGGGCTGACCGAACGTGACGGCCCCTTCGCTGGGCAGAGCGATGCGAGACGATGCCAGCACATATCCCGCAACCGAGCCGACCAGCGTCGCCGCGAAGGAAACCTGCCCCGATCCCAGGCGATAGATCGTCCCGAATGCGCACCCGCCATTAATCCGCGCGCCCAGCCCGAAGGCGATCCCGCAAACGAGCGTTAGGAGGGTGACCGGCAGGCTCGGCGCGAGTGTGATCGCTGAGGGAAAGGCCCATGCCAGCGGCAGAATCACACAGCCGGAAGCGGCGGCGGCGATATTGAAGGCGCGGATACGGCCCGAATTCCGCTTCACCGTCCACTGCGCGACGGCATCGACCAGGCAGATACTTCCCTTGCGGATGGCGAACCCCATAACAAAGGCGAGTGCCAGCGCGCACAAAGCCAGCAGTGTGTCGCCGATCATGTCAGGCATGGGTCAATCCGATTCAACCCGCACCATCTCGACTTTGCTGTCGCACGGCCACAACTGGATGTCGGTCTCGGTTGGCGTCATTCGGGCGCGGGGTGCAGCGATGGCAGGTGTGGCAAACAGGCGATGCATGCCTTCAGCGTAACGCAGGCGCCGGGCCCCGTCCATCAGGTCAACGCGGCAGCTCGGTCGCTCCCATTAGCGCCTCGTCCACGCTGGCAGCGCACTGGCGGCCTTCGCGAATGGCCCAGACGACAAGGCTCTGGCCCCGGCGCATGTCTCCGCAGGCATAGATCTGTTCGTCGCTGGTGCGGTAGCTGATTTCGTTCGCTTCGATATTGCCGCGCTGTGTCAATTCGACACCAGCCTGATCGAGCATCCCGCGCTTGCGCGGGCCGAGGAAGCCCATTGCGAGCAGGATGAGGTCTGCCTTCAGCGTGAATTCGCTGTCCGGAACTTCGGCTAGCTTCCCGTCCGACCAGTCGGCACGCACGCATTTCAGGCCGGTGACCTTGCCATGTTCGCCGATCACCTCCTTGGTCAGCACGGCCCAATCGCGCTCAACGCCTTCTTCATGGCTGGAGGAGGTGCGCAGCTTCATCGGCCAGTCGGGCCAGGTCAGCAGCTTGTTCTCTTTTTCGGGCGGCTGCGGCATGATTTCGATCTGCGTGACCGATGCCGCGCCCTGCCGGTTGGAGGTGCCGACGCAATCGCTGCCGGTGTCACCACCGCCGATCACGATCACGTGCTTGCCAGTTGCGGTCAGCGTGCCACGCGGCGCTGCGCGCGCTTCATCATCGCCCGCATTGCGCTTGTTCTGCTGGGTGAGGAATTCCATCGCGAGCCGCACCTCGGGCAGCTCCGCGCCCGGAATTTCGAGCTGGCGCGGGTCTTCTGCACCGCCTGAAAGCACAATCGCGTCAAAGTTCCCTTTCAGCGACTTGATCGACGTATCGACGCCGATCTCGTTGGAGGTTTTGAAGATGACGCCCTCGGCTTCCATCTGTACCGCGCGGCGGTTGATGAGGGTCTTTCCCATCTTGAAGTCGGGAATGCCGTAACGCAGCAGGCCGCCGACACGGTCGCTCTTCTCAAACACCGTTACCGAGTGCCCCGCTCGTGCCAATTGCTGGGCGCAGGCCATGCCAGCGGGGCCGGAGCCGACCACGGCAACCGTCTTGCCCGTCTGCTTGGCGGGCACTTGCGGCTTGATCCAGCTTTCCTTCCACCCGCGATCAACGATGGCGCATTCGATGCTTTTGATCGTCACCGGCCCGTCGGTGATGTTGAGCGTGCAGCTTGCCTCGCAAGGGGCGGGGCACACGCGGCCGGTGAATTCGGGAAAGTTGTTGGTCGAATGCAGCACTTCGAGCGCGTTCTGCCAGTCGCCCTCGTAAACCAGATGGTTCCAGTCCGGGATGATGTTGTTCACCGGGCAGCCGTTGTGACAGTACGGGATGCCGCAATTCATGCAGCGGCTAGCCTGCTTTTGCAGCGCCGGCTCGTCATGCGGAACGACAAATTCCTTGTAGTGCTTCAGCCGTTCCTTGGGATCGTCATAGGTGCGATCCTGGCGGTCGACTTCGAGAAAGCCTGTTTCCTTGCCCACGAGGTCAAATCTCCGATTTGTCCGAAGCCCCAGCGAAAGCTGGGGTCGGGTTGTTCTGAGAGCGATCCCAGCTTTCGCTGGGATGACGTGTGAAGGCGCGCATCACTCTGCGGCCTCCATTGCGGCGGCATCTCGCTCGGCTTCGAGCTGCCCCAGCGCGCGCGCGTAATCCTTCGGCATAACCTTCACGAACTTGGTCAGCGTGTTGTCCCAATCATCGAGCATCGCTGCTGCGCGGGCAGAGCCCGTGTGCAGCTTGTGCCGCTCCAGCAGCACCTTCAGCCGCGACGCATCGTGATATAGCGGATCGCCCATGCCCAGATCATCGACAGTATTGGCGCGCTGTTGCGGCAGGCCCATTCCTTCTGGGTCATCAGCATTAGCATCAAGCGGCAAGAGATCGACCTGCGCCAGGTTGCAGCGCTGATCGAACGTGCCCTTGGGATCGTAGACGTAGGCAATGCCGCCGCTCATCCCGGCTGCGAAATTGCGGCCCGTGCGGCCGAGCACCGCGACAACGCCGCCGGTCATGTATTCGCAGCCGTGATCGCCGGTGCCCTCGACCACTGCAACCGCGCCCGAATTGCGCACGGCAAAGCGTTCACCCGCCACGCCCGCGAAATAGGCCTCGCCAGCGATCGCGCCATAAAGGCAGGTGTTGCCGACGATGATGTTCTCGCCCGGATCGCGGTCCACATTGTCCGGTTGGCGCACGATCACGCGGCCGCCCGAAAGACCCTTGCCGACATAGTCATTGCCATCGCCGACCAGATTGAGCGTTACGCCATGAGCGAGCCATGCGGCGAAACTCTGGCCCGCAGTGCCGGTGAAGTTCACGCGAATAGTATCGACGGGCAGGCCCTTGTGGCCATGCAATGTGGCAATTTCGCCCGACAGCATCGTGCCGACAGTGCGGTTCACGTTGCGGATCTCGCGATCGAGCTGCACCGTGTCGCCCGCGTCGAGCGCCGGACGGCACGCAGCAAGCAGTTCCATGTCGAGCGCTTTGTCGAGCCCGTGATCCTGGCATTCAGTCTGGAAGAGCGCTTTGCCCTGCGGCGGCTCCACCGTGTGGAGCAGCTTGGTCAGGTCCACGCCGTCTGCCTTCCAGTGGCGGATCGTGCGGTTCATATCGATGCGGTCTACGCGGCCGATCATTTCCTCGACCGTGCGGAAGCCCATTTCGGCCATGATCTCGCGCAGTTCCTCGGCGACGAAGAAGAAGTAGTTGATTACGTGCTCGGGCTGACCGACGAAGCGCTTGCGCAGTTCGGGGTTCTGCGTGGCAACGCCAACGGGGCAGGTGTTCAAGTGACACTTGCGCATCATGATGCAGCCAGCGGCAATCAGCGGAGCAGTCGCGAAACCGAACTCGTCCGCACCCAGCAGTGCGCCGATGGCAACGTCACGCCCGGTCCGCAGGCCGCCGTCGACCTGCACCGCGATGCGGCTGCGCAGATCGTTCAGAAGCAGCGTCTGCTGCGTTTCGGCCAAGCCGATTTCCCACGGGCTACCGGCGTGGGTGAGGCTGGTGAGCGGCGATGCACCCGTGCCGCCTTCGTAACCCGAGATTGTCACGTGGTCCGCGCGCGCCTTGGAGACGCCCGCCGCCACTGTGCCGACGCCTACTTCAGCCACGAGCTTGACCGAAACACGCGCGGCAGGGTTTACGTTCTTCAGATCGTGGATCAGCTGCGCGAGGTCTTCGATCGAGTAGATATCGTGGTGTGGCGGGGGAGAAATCAGGCCTACGCCGGGGGTCGAATGGCGTACCTTGCCGATCCGCTTGTCGACCTTGTGGCCGGGCAGCTGGCCGCCTTCACCGGGCTTTGCACCCTGCGCCATCTTGATCTGGATATCGTCCGAATTGGCGAGATACTCGGTGGTCACACCAAAGCGTCCGGACGCCACCTGCTTGATCCGGCTGCGCATCGAATCGCCATTTCCCAGCGGCTGGAAACGGAACGGTTCTTCGCCGCCCTCACCGGTGTTCGAGCGACCGCCGATCCGGTTCATCGCCACGGCGAGCGTCGAATGCGCTTCATGGCTGATCGAGCCGAAGCTCATCGCCCCAGTGCTGAACCGCTTGACGATCTCTTCCGCGCTCTCGACTTCGTCCAGAGGCACCGGATCGTTGGCGGGCTTCAGCTGCATCAGGCCGCGAATGGTGAGCAGACGCTCGGCCTGTTCGTTCACGGACCTGGCGAAGGCGCGGTACTTGTCTTGCGCGTTACCACCCTGCTCGCTGCGCACGGCGTGCTGCAGATCGGCGATATTCGCAGGCGTCCAGGCATGTTCCTCGCCGCGCAGGCGGTATTGGTAGATGCCACCCACATCGAGCATGTTCTTGTAGATCGGATTGTCGCCAAATGCCTCTGCATGGCGGCGCACCGTTTCCTGCGCGACTTCGGTGAGGCCTATGCCTTCGATAGTGGTCGCGGTGCGGGTGAAGAAGCGGTCGATGAAGTCGGAGCTCAGCCCCACCGCGTCAAAAATCTGCGCGCCGCAATATGACTGGTAGGTCGAAATGCCCATCTTGGACATGACCTTCATAATGCCCTTGCCGACAGCCTTGATATAGTTCTGTTCGACCTGCTCTGTCGTCAAGTCGGGCGCCTTGCGCTGGCGAATATCCTCGAGCGTCTCGAAGGCGAGGTACGGGTTGATCGCCTCTGCGCCGTAGCCTGCGAGCACGCAGAAGTGGTGCACTTCGCGCGCTTCGCCGGTCTCGACCACGATGCCCGTTTGCATGCGCAGGCCTTGGCGGGTGAGCTGGTGGTGCACGGCTGCTGTGGCGAGCAATGCGGGCATGGGAATCCGGTCTGGCCCCTGCGCGCGGTCAGACAGGATCAGGATGTTCTTGTCCTGCAGCACGGCTTCGGTCGCTGCCCAGCACATTTCCTTGATCGCCATCTCAAGGCCATCGGCTCCGGTCTCTGCGTCCCAGGTGATATCGATTGTGGCGGTGCGGAAGGCTCCGTCGAGGCTCGCTTCGACCGAGCGGATTTTCTCCATCCCGCGGTTGGTCAGGATCGGCTGGCTGATCTCGAGCCGTTTGTGCGTACCCGCTTCCATGCCGAGCAGGTTGGGGCGCGGGCCAACCATCGTCAGCAGGCTCATCACCAGCTCTTCACGGATCGGGTCGATCGGCGGATTGGTGACCTGCGCGAAGTTCTGCTTGAAGTAATCGTAGAGAAGACGGCTCTTGCTCGAGAGCACGGCAATCGGCGTGTCGGTGCCCATCGATCCGATGGGGTCTTCACCCGCCATGGCCATCGGCTCGAGGAAGCGCGAGACGTCTTCCTGCGTGTAGCCAAAGGCCTGTTGGCGATCGAGCAGACTGACGTCGTGTTCGAGCACCGCCTCGTCATCGGTCTCGATCGCTTCGAGGTCCTTCAGCTTGTACTGCGCGGCTTCGAGCCATTCCTCGTAGGGCTGGGCATTGGCGAGTTCGGCTTTGAGCTCTTCATCCTCGATGATGCGGCCTTGCTCCAGATCGATCAGCAGCATGCGACCCGGCTGCAGGCGCCACTTGCGAACGATATTCTCTTCGGCCACCGGCAGCACGCCGCTTTCAGACGCGCAGATGCACAGATCATCCTTGGTCACGCAGTAGCGCGCGGGGCGCAGGCCGTTGCGGTCGAGCGTCGCGGCGATCTGGCGGCCATCGGTAAAGGCGACCGAGGCGGGGCCGTCCCATGGCTCCATCAGCGCGGCGTGGTATTCGTAGAATGCGCGGCGCTTGGGATCCATCAGGTCGTTCTTCGCCCAGGCTTCGGGGATCAGCACCATCATGGCATGCGCGAGCGAATATCCGCCGAGCAGCAGCAGTTCGAGCGCATTGTCGAGGCAGGCAGTGTCAGACTGGCCGTGCGGCACAATCGGCCACAGCTTGTCGAGGTCCGCACCGAGCAGCTCGCTTTCCATCGTGCGGCGGCGCGCGTTCATCCAGTTCACGTTGCCGCGAACCGTGTTGATCTCGCCGTTGTGGGCGATCAGGCGGAAGGGTTGGGCAAGCCGCCAGCTGGGAAAGGTGTTGGTGGAGAAGCGCTGGTGGACGAGGCCCAATGCGCTTTCGCAATCGGGGTTGCGCAGGTCGTCGTAAAAACTGCCGACCTGGTCGGCGAGAAGCAACCCTTTGTACACGACGGTGCGGCTGGAAAAACTCGGCATGTAGAGCTTAACCAGATCGGGCATGTCGTGCTTTTCGGCGAGTTCCTTGAGCGGGTTTTGCGTCTGCTTGCGAATGACAATCAGCTTGCGCTCGAATGCGTCCTGGTCGGCGCAATTCTCGCCACGTGCAATGAAGCACTGGCGGATTACCGGCATCGAATCGAGCACCGCCTTGCCAAGCCCGTCGACTGTTACCGGAACATCGCGCCAGCCGATCAGCCGCTGGCCTTCCTTGGCGATGAACTTCTCGAATTGCTCGGTAATGAAGCCGCGCGCTTTTTCATCCTGCGGCATGAAGCACATGGCAACCGCGTAGTCGCCTTCAGGCGGCAGGGTCAGGCCTTCGCTTGTCGCCCATTGACGATAGAGCCTGTCCGGGATCTGGATCAGGATGCCTGCGCCATCGCCCAGCAACGGGTTCGCCCCCACCGCACCGCGGTGATTGAGGTTGGCGAGGATTTCCAGCGCCTGTGGGATAATATCGTGCGATTTCGCGCCCTTGATGTGCGCGACAAAACCCATGCCGCAATTGTCATGCTCGTTGCGGGGATCATACAGGCCCTGGGGATCAGGGAAATCGGCGCGATACTCGGTCAAAAGCTACTACTTCCATGTTGCAGTGCGAAGAAATCGCGCTTCGGAACCGGTTTCACCGGTAACGAAACGCGAATCTTCAGCACGGGGCTGCACGAAAATGTCGTGAGCCACCCCTATGGCGACATGAAACTACTCTTACAGGATTTGCTGCACCGCACAAGGGCATGCAATCCTATGCGCGCAACTGCACGTGGAGAAGTGGCCGGATTGTGAAGGTGCGCGGGGTTCTGCGCCGTGGGCTTACTTGCCCATCCGCTGCAGGTTCATCAGCGCCTCGCGCAGGGCGCGCTCGTTGTCGTCACTGTTAGCCGGCTGGCGGTCTGTTTGCGGGGCCTGCACTGGCGCAGGGGCATCAGCGGGGCGATCAAACGGGCGTGCCACATTGGAAGCGGGTGCTTCCTGAGCATCGACTTCCTCTACCGGAGCTGGAGCGGGCGTTGCCATGCGTGTTTCCTGATGCGGGAAGACCACGGCAGGCCGTACAGATTCGACATCGGGCTCGGGCTCGTCGATGCGCACGAATTGTTGCGCGTCCTGCTTGAACGGATTGTTCACGCTGGAAAGCGAGCTGTAGGCAGCATCGCTTTGCGGAGATGTCTCTTCTTCTTCTTCGTCTTCTCCGATCTCTTCGCTTTCAGCTGCAGCTGCAGCGTCGGGCGGAGGGATATCGAAAGACGGACGCGGGGTTGGTGTGACCGATGGCGGGATCGGCGACTCAGCGCGTGTCAGCGGCAATGCAAACGACGCGGCGAGGTCATCCATCTCGTCCTCATCGTCTTCATCGCGAATACGCATGTTCTCGGCCAGTGGAGCGAACTGCTGACCCGGGATTGGGGCGGGCGGAGCAGGCTGATCCGCGTCAGGCATTTCGTCCTCGACCGGAGTAGGCGCTGCTTCGGCGGGCCGACTGAAATAGGCGGCCATGGCTTCGGCCGCATCATCCGGACGCGCGGCTTCGAAATCTTGCGGGATGCTCGGCGCAGCTTCGCTGGCTTCGGCTTCGTTGGCCGGTGCAGGTTGCGGTGCGGCGGCGGCTTCTGCTGCGCGCTGCGCGCTCCATTCACGGTGCTTGTCGAGCGCGTCACCCAGCTTCTGGACCAGTTGCACCAGCCCGACGCTATCTCCCTGCGCTTCTGTCGGGGCAGCGGGAGGTGTCATATCTTCCTGCGGCGTTTCGGCAGATGCGATCTCAGCTTCGTTGGCCGCCTCGCGTGGTGCCTCGAAAGGCTGGGGTACGGCTGGCTGGAAGGTCTGTTTGTCTGACACAAGGTCCTCTTGGGGTTCTTCCGGCATTTCTGCCTGCGCTTCTGTGGCTTCGTCACTCGCGGAAGGTGTATCGAAGAGGCGTGGCGCCGCTTCTGCCTGGGCGGGCGTCTGGCGTGCCATCGACGGGGGGGAGAATGCCAATGGCTCGGCAGTGTTCGAACGATCCCGGAATGCGAAAGGCTGTGGCTCTTCACCAGCCTCCTCACTGTCTTCCGGTGCCACGAATTCCTGGTGTGCAACAGCTGGAGGAGCCTCCACAGGCCCGTCGACGGGTTCCGGTGCGGGTACATCGGGTTCAGATTCGTCGGTGAACTCGACTTCATCTTCCAGCTCGAGAGCCTCTTCCATCAGGTCGAGGCCGGCATCGCCTTCTTCAACGCCGGGGAGCGGGGCGACGGACAGGAAATCGCTTGGTCCCTCTTCCTCTTCCATCGCCAAAGCGCGGCGGCGCTTGCGCTGGCCGGATTCTTCATCGGGGGCATAGTCTGCGTCCGGATAGAATTCTTCGGCTTCGATCCCGTCTTCCTCGAGATCGTCATGCGCGCTGAAAGCGCGACGGGCACCGGTTGCTTCACCGATATCGTCATCGCGGTTGCGGCTCGCATTGGCGACACGCTTTGCAGCGACAACCCCCAGCAGCGCTCCAAAAATGGTCGCGACGAGAGCGATCGCGGCGCGCGCGGTAAAGCCGAGTGGTGGCGCGGCTGCGGGAATGAGCGAAGCAATGCCGGTCGCGCTGACAACGCGCTCGATCAGTTGCACGGGAAGGATAAGGCTGCCCAGCCCCAGCAGCGCGGCAAACCATAGTGCTACGATAGCGGGGAACGCAGGATGCGCGCTTACCGGCGGCTTTCCGCCTCCGCGCCGCGCTTCGTGTTCCTGATCCATTGGCATTGATGCCACGAGCAAATCCTGTTTCTACGCCTTTTCCCGGGTGCGCTGATTAATCAGGCCGCCGCGGAAATCGGGCTATTCGATTTGGGCTCTAACAGGGTTTGGTAAACGACCTGATAACGCTGTGCATTGCGGTGCCAGTCATGATTGTCGCGGACATGTACCTTGCCCCGTGCGCGGAAGGCGTGCCAATCGCTGCGCTGGTCGATCAGATCGGCCAGGGCAACCGCGCAGGCCGCGGGATCGTCTGGCGTGAACAGCATGCCGGTATCGTTATGCGTCACCAGTTCGCGGTGTCCGCCGACATCGCTTGCCGCGACCAGCTTCATCTGCGCCATCGCCTCGAGCGGCTTGAGCGGGGTCACGAGATCGGTCAGGCGGCTCTTCTTGCGCGGATAGGCCATGACATCGGTGAGCGCGTAAAAGCGTTCCACTTCGCTGTGCGGTACGCGGCCGGTAAAAATGATCGCATTGCGGGCGGATGAGGCGGCAGCTTGAGCTTTCAGCGCTTCCTCCATCGGTCCGCCACCCACCATCAGCAGGCGCGCGCCGGGATGCCGCTCTATCAGCATCGGCATCGCGGCGATCAGGTCATCCAGCCCCTCGTAATCGTAGAAACTGCCGATAAAGCCGATAACCGGCCCGCTACCCACGCCGAGTTCTTCGGCAAGAGCATCGTCGCGCACAGCGGGCTCGCCAAACATGGTCAGGTCCACGCCGTTGGGCATGATGCCGATCTTGTCCGGGGAAACGCCGCGCGAAACCAGATCGTCTTTCAGGCCCTGGCAAATCGTCATCACATGGTCCGCGCCGCTGACGGCTATGTTTTCCAGCTGGCGGGTGAGGCGGTATTTGAGCGACCCTTCGCGCGACGTCAGGTTGCCGACCGCAGCATCTTCCCAGAATGCGCGAATTTCATAGACGACCGGAATGCCCAGCTTCTTGCCCGCACGAACGGCGGCGAGACCGTCGAGCGCGGGAGAGTGAGCATGCAGCACATCGGGCCGCCATTCCTGCGTGAGCGCGACGATGGCATCGGTCAGCGCACCGATTTCGCGCCACTCCTTGAGGCCAGCTGGCCCCTCTGCCTTGCCCGGCGTGCGATGGAAGGTGAGGCCGTCTACCTCCTCTTCGGATGGACCATCGGCGCTGTGTCGCAGGCCGGTAATGCCGCGTACTTCCAGCCCTGCCGCTTGCTGCGCCTTCAGAATGGCGCGCGTGCGGAAGGTGTAGCCGCTGTGGAGCGGCAGCGAGTGGTCAAGAACGTGCAATATCCGTGTCATCGCCGCTTCCCCTGCCACATCTTGCTTAACGCAGCGTCAAGACCATGCGCGTATGGGCGACATTGCAATACCTGTTTGGAACCGACGAAACGTGATCGATATCTTCTCCATCCTGCTGACGCACGGCCTGATTCTGGTCGCCGCATGGCGGTTGCTGGCGCGTGAGGATCTGGACAGGAATTCCGGCGATGAAGCGCCACCACCGCCGCCGTGGTTGAAGAACCACGAAGGGCCGCATGGGGGCGATGCCGATGCGTGACATCGTCCTGATCATCTTTATCGGCCTGATCATCGCCATGGGCTTCAAGCGCCCGTTCCTGTGGGTGCTGTTGTATATCTATGTCGATATCGTGTCCCCGGGCGAAGTCGGCTGGGGGTTCATTCGTAGTCTGCACCTGTCGGTGGTAGCCTTTATCGCCGCCTTTGCCGGATATGCCTTGCTCGATACGAAAGAGGGCAGCCGCTTTACCTTCCGCCAGGGCCTGATCGTCGCTCTGCTCGCCTGGTGCGGATACACAACGCTGGGTGCCGCCTTTCAGGATACCGCCTGGGCCAAATGGGACTGGGTGTGGAAGAGCCTGATCTTCGCCGCCTTCCTGCCACTTACTTTGCGCACGCGCTTGCGGATCGAGGCTGCCGTCCTCGTGTACATCCTTTCCATTGCAGCGATTGCCATCAGCGGCGGTGTGAAGACTGTGGCGGGCGGTGGCGGATACGGCTTGTTGGTGCTGCTGGTGCAGAACGATTCGGGGATTTACGAAGGTTCGATCTTCTCGACCGCGGCCATCGCTTCGATCCCGCTGATCCTTTTTCTTGCGCGGCACGGCACCATTTTCAAACCCGACTGGCGGGTGTGGACTTTCGCCGCCGCGCTGATCTTCTCCTGCTTGCTCATCCCGATCGGGACGCAGGCACGCACGGGGCTTGTGTGCATTGGAGTCTTGGGCGTGTTGATGATGCGCGCGGTCAAACACCGTTTCCTGTTCGCCGGCCTCGCCAGCGTGGCATTGGTTGCGTCTATTCCCTTCCTGCCACAGGCTTTCACTGATCGCATGGCAACGATCACCGGATTCCAGTCCGATGAAAGTGCATCTACTCGCCTGCAGGTGTGGAAATGGACTTATCACTATGCGCTGGCAAACCCGACCGGCGGTGGCTTCGATGCCTATCGCTCCAACAGTTTCACCTATGAAGTTCCCAAGATCGAAGGTGAAGGCAACAACCAACAGATCACCTATGAAACTGTGACCGATGAATCGCGCGCCTACCACTCCTCCTACTTCGAAATGCTCGGCGAACAGGGATGGCTGGGACTGTTCATGTGGCTGCTGCTGCAGGGTCTCGGCGTGTGGCACATGGAGCGGATCAGGTGGAGGGAAGGCCCCAAACGCGCAGACCGCGACGTCTGGATGTTCGATCTCGCTACCGCGCTCCAGCATGCCCAGATCATCTTCCTCGTTGGCGCGTTGTTCGTCGGGATTGCGTTCCAGTCGTTCGCGCTGATCCTGATCGGCTTCCAATGCGCGCTGTGGAGTTTCTGGCGCATCCGCCGCAAGGGATTCCAGCGCTCTGCAGTGGCAGAGAAACTGGCGGCGGAGCGGGGAGAAGGCTCGCCTTTTCCCACCTAAGGCTCGACATTTGCGCGGCTTGCGGGAATACTCATCTGTATGGACGCACCTGCAGCGCTTGGCATCATGGAAATCATCGGCATTGCCGGCAGCGTGAGCCTGCTTGCGGGATGGCGGCTATATGTCGTTGTGCTGGGCACCGGCATTGCCATGCAAAGCGGTGTGGTGCCTTTGCCCGAACATCTCGAATCGCTGCAAGTCCTCGCCAATCCATGGGTGATGGGCATTGCTGGTTTCGGTGCACTGGCAGAATTCTTTGCGGACAAGGTGCCCTGGCTCGATAGCGCGTGGGACACGCTGCACACACTGATCCGGCCCATCGGCGGCGCGCTGCTTTCGTTGGCCATTGTCGATCCGGGTGACCCTGCGATGCAGGTAATCGCCTTCCTGCTGGGCGGCGGCGGTGCTCTGCTGGCGCACGGTGGCAAGGCCGGCGCGCGCGCTGCGATCAACACCTCGCCCGAACCCGTCAGCAATATCGCCATGTCGACGGCAGAAGACGTCGCGACCATCGGCCTCTTGTGGTTCGTCTACGAATATCCCGTCGCAGCCGCAGGCGTGGCTGTGGTGCTGTTGCTGATTGCCATCGGAATGGTGCTGTTGCTGCGGAGACTGATCAAGAAGGTGCTGGGTCGGCGCGAGGTGGAACCGGAAGAGGTCTAGACCTCACCCATTCTCCCGCATCCATTCCTCGACCACAGGGGCAATTCGCGTGCGCCACTTGCTGCCGTTGAAAATGCCGTAGTGACCGCAGTCCTTGGCCAGGTGGTACTTCTTCTTCGCCTTGGGCAGGTGCTCGGCGAGATCGAGTGCTGCACGGGTCTGGCCGATGCCGGAGATGTCATCGAGCTCCCCCTCGATTGCCAGTAGCGCAGTGTCACGGATGGCATCGGGGTCAATCGCCTTCCCGCGATGAACGAACTCGCCTTTCGGCAGCGAATGCTCCTGGAACACGTGCTCGATGGTCTGGAGATAGAACTCTTCGGTCATATCGCAGACCGATAGGTATTCGTCGTAGAACTGCTTGGTCCGATCCGCACTGTCATGATCGCCAATCGTCATGTGTTTGAACATTTCGTAATGGCTCATCATGTGATCGGAGAGGTTCATGGAAATGAACCCGGCGAGCTGGAGGAAGCCCGGATAGACCTTCCGTCCCGCGCCCGGATAGTTGAACGGCACGGTGGCGATCACATTGTTTTCAAACCAGCTTAGCGGTTTGTCCATCGCCAGGTCGTTCACGCTCGTCGGGCTGGCGCGGGTATCGATCGGGCCGCCCATCATGGTGAGCGTTTTCGGACGGCACGGATCCTTCGCCGCGCCCATCACAGCTGTGGCCGCGAATGCAGGGACCGAAGGCTGGCACACCGCCAGAACATGCGTGCCCCCCTTTGATTCTTGGCCAATAAATTGCAGGAATTCGATCAGGTAATCGATATAATCGTCGAGGTCGAAATGCCCTTCTGACAAGGGAACGTTGCGCGCATCGGCCCAATCGGTGATCCACACTTCCTGGTTCTGCACCATGCGCTGCACCGTGCCGCGCAGCAGCGTGGCGTAGTGGCCGCTCATTGGCGCGACGATCAGCAGCTTGGGCGCATTCTTGGGCAGGTTATCGCGCTTGAAACGGCGCAGTGAGCCGAAGGGCTTTTCCAGCACCACGGTTTCCGAAACAGGCCTTGCGACGCCTTCCACTTCCACCGGCTGGATATCGAAATCGGGCTTGCCGCGCTCTTCATAGAGGTGAGCGAAGACTTTCAGCGCGCTCGCCGCCGCCGGGCCCATCCCGAAATAGCCCATCGGCAATGATGGATTGTCGAGCAGCCGCGCGCCCACGGTCGCCCAGTTGCTGGCCGAACTGAACCACGCTTTCTGCAATTCATAGGCGGAATAGAGCAATGTGGAGCGTCCCCTGCAAAATTGTGGCCACCGGGACAGTCGTCTCGCCAGGGCCGGAAGTTGGTGCGCCTGCCTGTGGGCTGTTTTGCGCGAGCGGGAGGCATGCCCCTTTTTGACAGATGTTGCAATGCGGCAAAGCGATTCCGCACTGCGGCGGTGGAAAATTTGCCTCACTTCCTTCTGTTGCGAGCGCCGCGCTGGCTTGACGGCGCGGTACATTGGGTTAGGTCGAAACGCGATATGGCACTTCCCGAAACTGCAGACGATCCCAAACCGGCCAAGACGCTGCGTCCGTTGCGGATGATCTATCGAGAGGCAGTCAAGTATCCGACGCAAATCACGCTGGCGCTGATTGCCCTGTTGGTCACAGCTTCGGTCATGTCGCTCGCCATTCCCTATGGCATGAAGCTGGTGGTGGACCGCGGTTTTGGCGCGGCGGGTGAGGGCGCCGGGGATATCGACCGCTGGTTCCGTTACCTGATGCTGCTGGTCGGCGTACTTGGACTTGGTACAGCGCTGCGTTTCTATTTCGTCAGCTGGATTGGCGAGCGTGTGGTCGCGGATGTTCGCGAGAAGGTCTACACCAACCTGTTGCGGCTATCCCCGGCCTTTTTCGAAGAGAACAGTCCCAAGGAAATCAGCAGCCGTATGACATCGGACACGGCAATTATCGAGACAGTGGTGGGCACCACCGTTTCGGTGGCGCTGCGCAATTCGATCATGGCGGTGCTCAGCATCGGGTACCTGTTCTGGCTTGCTCCGCAGCTCACTGTCTGGTTGCTCCTCGGCATTCCGGTGGTGATCGTGCCCATCGCTGTTTTCGGGAGGCGACTGCGCAATGTCAGCAGATCCAGTCAGGATCATGTGGCGGATGTTGGCGGGATCACGACAGAAGTCCTGTCTTCGATGAAGATTGTCCAGGGGTTCAATCAGGAAGAGCGCGAGGCTGGGCGCTTCAGCAAGGCTGTGGACGCGACCTTCGCAATGGCGAAAAAGCGCATCCTTATCCGATCGGTCATGACGGCAACGATCATGACGCTGATCTTCGGTTCGATTGTCCTGTTGCTGTGGCGCGGTGCGATGTTGGTCAGTTCGGGCGAGATTACCGGCGGCACGATTACCTCCTTCGTGGTTGGCGGGATCATCGCTGCGGGTTCGTTTGGCGCCCTGACCGAAGTCTACGGTGATCTCTTGCGCGGCGCAGGTGCGGCAAGCCGCCTTGCCGAATTGCTCGAGGAAGAGCCCGAGATCACCGCGCCTGCGCGTCCGCAGGCCTTGCCCCAGCCACCGCGCGGAGGGCTTGCCTTCCAGAGCGTCACTTTCAGCTATCCCACACGGCCGGATGAGCAGGCGATTGCCGAGTTTAACCTGACCGTGGAGCCGGGCGAGACCGTCGCCATCGTCGGCCCCTCGGGCGCGGGCAAGTCGACAATTTTCCAGCTGGTCGAGCGGTTTTACGATCCGCAATCGGGCACGATCAAGCTCGATGGCGTTCCGTTGACGCAGGCTGACCCAGCAGAAATCCGTCGCCGCATGGCGCTCGTGCCGCAGGAAGGCATCCTGTTCGCCGCCAGCGCGCGCGACAACCTGCGTTACGGTGCATGGGGAGCGGGCGAAGAGGCGATCTGGGACGCAGCGCGCGCGGCCAATGCCGAACAGTTCCTGCGCGACCTGCCTGATGGCCTCGATACTTTCCTGGGTGAAGGCGGTGCGCGGCTTTCGGGCGGCCAGCGCCAGCGCGTGGCGATTGCCCGTGCCCTGCTGCGCGATGCTCCGATCCTTTTGCTCGACGAAGCCACCAGCGCATTGGACGCCGAAAGCGAGAAGCTGGTGCAGGACGCACTTGAAAACCTGATGCAGGACCGCACTACGCTGGTCATTGCCCACCGCCTTGCCACCGTGCGCGCGGCCAATCGGATCATCGTGATGGAGGATGGCCGGATCGTGGAGCAGGGCGATCACGCCAGTCTGACTGCCAAGGGCGGACTTTACGCACGTCTTGCCTCACTCCAGTTTGACGAACCTGCGATGAAGTGAGTCATTCGCGCGATGACTTGCGTCGGAGCGAATCGACGCTTAATCGAATTGGTAACGACAGAAACCGCTGCACAATGCTGTGCGAAACTGGTCATACCCTATCTACATTTGACGAGAGGACTAAACGGACATGATCCGCAAGATCTTGATTACATCGGCATCGGTCATTGGCCTTGCTGCCGCATCGCCCGCGCTGGCTCAGGACGAGCACCAGCACGGGCTTCACGATGAACTCGCCAGCGCCCCACAGGATGGCGGCGGTGAAACGCCTACCATGGACTTCGGTGAGTGGGGCGTTGGCCTCGACTACGTAAACACCGACCTCGATCCCGGCGATGATTTCAACGCCTATGCCAATGGCATGTGGATCGAACAGAACGAAATTCCGGCAGACCGCCAGCGTTTCGGCGCATTCGACATGCTGCGTGAAAAATCGATTGTCGATGTGCAGACGCTGATGGCCGATCTTGTAGCGTCAAATCCTGCGCCGGGCACCACCGAGCGCCGCATCGTTGATGCTTACAACGCCTTTGTCGACGTGGAAGCGATCGATGCCAGCGGTCTGGCACCGGCCTATCCTTACCTTGCGCAGATCTTCAACGCTCCCGACCTGGAAGCGCTTGTACGCCTGATGGAAGAGCCGGGCATGCCCAGCCTCGTTTCCGCCGGTGTCGGCATTGATGCGCGTAACCCGACCGAATATGCCGTTTCCATCGGCTTCGGCGGTCTCGGCCTGCCTGATCGTGACTACTACCTCGTCGATTCAGAGAGCAATCTCGAGATTCGCGAGCAGTACCTTTCCTACATGGAAACGATCTTCGGTGCGGCCGGCTACCAGGATCCGGCGGCAACGGCCCGCGCGGTCTACGCCTTCGAACACAAGATTGCCGAGCTCGAGTGGGCGCGGCAGATGTTCCGCATTCCGCAGCTGACCTACAACGTTCTCAGCCGTGACGAGCTTGATGCGCTTGCGGGTGATTTCCCGGTTGGTGCGCTGCTCGAAGCCGGCCAGTTTGCCGATCAGGACCGTTTCCTGGCCAGCCAGCTGCCGCCGACCGATGAAGAAATCGAATCGATCGGCCTGACGGAAGAGCAGCTTGCGATGATCGGTGGCGGTCTTCCGGCAATGATGGAACTGCTTACCGAAACGCCGCTCGAAGTGATCAAGGCACACATGGCCGGGAACTTCCTGGCCGGTAACGCCGCAGTGCTTTCTACCGAGCTCGATGAAGCCAACTTCGACTTCTTCGGTCGCACCATCGGTGGTGCCGAACAGCAGCAGGAACGCTGGAAGCGCGGCATCAGCACCGTTGAAGGCATGCTGGGCGAACAGCTCGGCGCGCTCTATGTCGAGCGGTATTTCCCGCCCGAAAACAAGGCTCAGATGGACGAGCTGGTTGCCAACCTTTCGCGCGCCATGTCGCTCGCTCTGGACGAGAACGAGTGGATGACGCCGGAAACGCTGGCAGAAGCACGCACCAAGCTCAACGGCTTCGTTCCGATGATCGGCTACCCTGACGAATTCGAGACCTATGACGGCCTGGAAATCACCGGTGACGATCCGCTGGCCAACCGTATGGCGGCATCGCGCTGGGGCATTGAAGACAACCGTTCGCGTCTTGGCACGCAGGTTGATCCTACCGAGTGGGGCATGCTTCCGCAGACGGTGAATGCCTACTATTCACCGCTGACCAATCGCATCGTCTTCCCTGCAGCCATCCTGCAGCCGCCGTTCTTCAACGGTTCGGCTGATCCGGCTGTGAACTACGGCGGTATCGGCGCGGTGATCGGCCACGAAATCGGTCACGGCTATGATGACCAGGGCTCGCAGTTCGATGCCACCGGCACGCTGCGCAACTGGTGGCAGGATGCCGACCGCGAAGGTTTCGAGCAGTTCACCACTCGCATGGGCGAATTCATCGAGGCGTTCTGCCCGGTTGAAAGCGCGGAAGGCCCCGTTTGCCTGCGCGCGCGCCAGTCGATGGGTGAAACGCTGGGTGACGTCGTCGGCCTGCAGATGGCCTATCGTGCTTACCAGCTCTCGCTGAACGGTGAAGAAGCACCGGTGATCGACGGTCTGACCGGCGACCAGCGCTTCTTCCTCGGTTTCGCGCAAATCTGGCGCGGTATGGAGCGTGAAGAAAGCCTGCGCAACCGCGTGATGACGGCCAACCACCCGCCGGGTGAGTTCCGCCTCAACAACGCCGTGCGTCACCTTGATGCATGGTATGATGCGTTCAACGTCACCGCAGACGATGATCTTTATCTGCCGCCCGAAGAGCGCATCCGCATCTGGTAAGCGCGCCTTACCTGGCAATTGAAAGCCCGTCCCTGGCACATACCAGGGGCGGGCTTTTCATATCCGGACATCCCCATTCGCTTGACTTGGCGCGGCGAGCCGCCATTGAGCTTGGCGTATGACTTTTCTCCAGCTGCTGCTGATCGCCATCGTCCAGGGCATTACGGAATTCCTGCCGATCTCATCGTCAGGGCACCTGATCCTGATTCCCTACCTGACCGACTTTCCCGATCAGGGGCCGCTGATCGATGTGGCCGTCCATGTCGGATCGCTGCTTGCGATCATGGTCTATTTCTTCAAGGACGTGGCCATGCTCGCGCGTGGCGGTTTTGCCAGTGTTGGGCTGGGTGAAGCGCCCGAGGCGAAGAAGCTGTTCTGGTGGATCGTGCTGGGCACTATCCCTGCGGTTGCGTTCGGCCTGTCGATCAAGCTGGGCCTGTTCAACGGTATCGCCACCAGCCTGTTCGGCATCGAGATTGTCGATGATGATCTGATGAGCTCGATCCGCTTTACCGATCTTATCGCCTTCAACCTGATCTTCTACGGAATCCTTCTCGGCATTGCCGACCATTTCGGGCGCGAAGTGAAGAAGTTTGAAGACATGACCTGGCGCGATGGTCTGATTGTCGGCATCGCGCAGGCGCTGGCGATTATTCCGGGCACAAGCCGTTCGGGTGTCACGATGACAGCTGCGCGAGCGCTCGGATACAACCGCTTTGAATCCGCGCGCTTCTCCTTTTTGTTGTCGATCCCTGCCGTGGCGGGGGCGGGCGTCCTGATCGTGCCGGAAATCTTCGAGGCAGGCGGAGATCTGGCGTTCGAAGCCCTGATCGCCGGCGTGCTGACTTTCATCGCGGCCTTCCTGACGATGGCCTTCCTGATGAACTTCCTGAAGAAGGCGAGCATGCTTGTCTTCGTGATCTATCGCGTGGTGATGGGCGCCGCCCTACTGATGCTGTTCTGATCAACGCCGGACCGCAAAAACAACTCGTCGTAAACTCCGCACCGCGTCGGAACAAAGCGCTTAGCGCACTGTTTCTTGGGTGAGTTCCAACGCACCAAGAGGCGCGTTTAACCGTGGGTATCGTATTCATGATTGTTGCCGGAGCAGCCCTGGGCTGGCTGGCAGCCGTCGCGTCCCGTGCGCAGGAATTATCGCGCAGTGTACATATGCCTATCGCAAGCGGCGTTGCCGGTGCGCTTCTGGCAGGATTGGTCGTGAGCCCGCTGCTCGGCACGGGTAGTATGGCGGGCGGGCCGTACGATGTTTCCGCGCTGCTCGTCTCTGTTTTGGGTGCACTCGTGGCTATCTCTGCCGTGGTCCTTTTACAGGTGCGCAAATCGGGTTAGTCCCACGCCGGGCGCGAGCCAGAAAGGCAGCGCAAACCGGACAGAGGATGCCCTTATGAAGAAGATTGTTGCTTTCGCATCGGCCGCCGCTCTCAGCCTCGGCCTGGCTGCCTGTGGTAACGCCGCAGAAGAAGCCGACGACATGGCAGAGGAAGTCGAGGATACCGCCGGCGCTGCGGAAGAAGCCGTCGTCATGAGCGACGAAGAAGCCGAAGCCATGGTCGATGAAGCCGCCGATGATGGCGAAGCAATGGCCGAAGAGTCCGGAGATACCGAAAGCGAAGGCGGTGAAGAGATGTAGTCTCGGGCCTGTCATGCAAGCCAAAGCAAAGGCCGGTTACCTTCGCGGGTGCCGGCCTTTTTCGTTGGTCTTCCAGTTGCGCTTTACACAGGTGCGGCGCTGCTCCCACGGCCACCACGCAGGAAGTATTCTTGGGTGCCGCGATGCACGACATTGTCGACGTCGATCACCGCCGAATTGGCATAGGTGAAGCTCGGGTCGAGATTGCGATAGAGCCGGTCAAAATCGCGCTCCACCGTTTGGCGATAGAGATCGTCAAAACTCTCGATCACGAAATAGGTCGGCTGCAGGTCGCTGATCACGTAGTCGGTACGCATCACGCGATCGACATTCAGCATGATACGGTTGGGGGACTGGCCTTCCAGCGCAAATACCGCTTCCTGCGGACCGGACAGGATACCCGCGCCGTAAATGCGTGGCTCGCCCTGCTCCATGATCAGGCCGAATTCGACCGTGTACCAATAGAGTGAACCCAGCGCCTTCAACTTGTTGTACCGCATCGCCTTCCACCCGGCGCGGCCGTATTCCTGCATGTAATCGGCAAACACCGGGTCGGTCAGCAGGGGTACGTGGCCGAACACATCGTGGAACACGTCGGGTTCCTGGATGTAGTCGAACGTTTCGCGGGTGCGGATGAAATTGCCCGCCGGGAAGCGGCGATTGGCAAGGTGCCAGAAGAACACGTGATCGGGGATCAGCATCGGCACAGGAATGACGCTCCAGCCCGTCAGCGCGCCCAGCTCCTCGCTCAGCCGGTCAAAATCGGGAACGCCGCCCTTGCCAAGGTCGAGCTTTTCCATGCCCCGCATCATGGCGCTGCAAGCGCGGCCGGGGAGCACTTCCATCTGACGCGAAAACAGGTCGTTCCAGATCTGGTCGTCTTCAGAGGTATATTGTGTTTGCTCCGGCTCGATCCAGTCTTCACCCACGTGGGCAGGGCGCTGGAGCGGCGCGGTAAACACGTCCGCCGAGATTTCCGGTAGCTTGGAAAAATCCTGCGTTGCTGCAGGCGTATCTGTCATAGAATTCATACCGCGCGATCTACCACAGAAGTCCGGCGCAATCCAGTTTCGTGTGATACCAGATAACCCCTAATCCGCTGGGTCGCTCCCTTCATCGGACGGAGCCGCTTGCGGCGCATCCTCGCGTGGTCGCTCTTCGAGCATCTCTGCCGCCTGTGACAGCGCGCGCGCTTCATCGGCGGTGGCAGGATCGGGTCCGCGGTCACCCCTGCTGTCGGAGCAGGAGGAAAGCACCGCGCCCAGCGCGAAAAGCGGCAAGGCGCGGCGCATCATGGCCAATTACTCGGCGGCCTCTTCCATTTCGGCCTGAGCAGCCTCGGCTGCTTCGACAACGCTCATGGCATCGTCGGCAGCTTCTTCGGCGTCGGCTTCGCGCGCTTCCATTTCGGCAGCGGCATCTTCCTCGCTCATTTCGTCTTCCATCGCTTCATCGGCGACAGGCTCTGGCGCGTCTTCCATTGCATCGTCAGCGGGGACTTCCACGGTGTCTGCCACGGCATCTTCGGATGCATCGGTGGAGGAACCGCAGGCGGCGAGCGCGAAGGCCGCGCCGGTGGCGATAATTGCAAGCTTCTTCATAACAAGAACCCCTCTTGTGGTGGTTTGAAACAGAACAACCTGCTTAGCCCAGCGATCGCCCGCGTGGAAAGCCGTTTTGCGACAGTGGTCGCACAGGGCGTGATCTGTCAGAGACGAATGGCAATGGACACCGCTCCCGCCCCCGCCATGACACTTGACCATGCAGCCGAAGAACTGCGCCGCCTGTTCGGCTTTACCGACTTTCGCGGCGTGCAGAGCGATGTGATCGGGCGCGTGCTTGCGGGGCAATCCACGCTGGCGGTGATGCCTACGGGGGCGGGCAAGTCGCTAACCTATCAATTGCCTGCGACCATGCTGGACGGCACCTGCGTGGTAATCTCTCCGCTGATCGCACTGATGCATGACCAGCTGCGCAGTGCGCGCGCCAATGGCATCCGCGCGGCGACGCTCACCAGCGTCGATGCTGACTGGCGCGAGACGTTGGACGCGTTTGAGGCGGGGGAGCTCGATTTGCTCTACGTCGCGCCCGAGCGTGCTAGCCAGCCGGGCTTTCGCGATCTGCTCTCGCGCGCGAAGCTTAGCCTGTTCGCGGTGGACGAGGCGCATTGCGTGTCTGAATGGGGGCATGATTTCCGCCCTGACTATCGCCAGCTTCGCCCGCTGATGGACACATTCCCGCAGGTTCCTCGGCTGGCGCTGACCGCGACTGCAGACGCCCATACGCGCAGCGATATCCTCACCCAGCTTGGGATTGCGGAGGACGGGCTGATCATTGCGGGCTTCGACAGGCCCAATATCCGTTACGCCTTCAATCACCGCGATTCGCTGCCCAAGCAGCTCGCGCGCCTGCTGGCAGACGAGCCAGGGCCGGGCATCATTTACGCGCCAACACGCCGCAAGGTGGAGGCGCTGGCAGAGCAACTGGCGGCAGCGTCGGGCCGTCCGGTGCTCCCCTACCACGCAGGCCTTCCGCCGGAGGAGCGCGCGGCCAACCAGGCGGCCTTCGTTGCCAGCGAGGATATGGTGATGGTCGCCACCATCGCTTTCGGCATGGGGATCGACAAACCCGATGTTCGCTTTGTCGCGCATGCCGGAATTCCGAAATCGATAGAGGCCTATTATCAGGAAACCGGGCGCGCGGGCCGCGATGGCGATCCGGCGCTGGCGATCACCCTGTGGGGTCCGGGCGATTTTGCGCAGGCACGGGCGCGGCTGGGCGAAGTGGGCGAGGAGCGTCAGCGCGGCGAACGTGCACGGCTCGATGCGCTGGCTGGCCTCGTGGAAACCGCCGGATGCCGCCGGGCGGTGCTATTGCGGCACTTCGGCGAGGACCCGCCAGAGACCTGCGGGAATTGCGACAATTGCCTCGAACCGCCGCAGCAGATCGATGTGACAGAGCTGGGGCGCAAGTTGCTCTCCGCTGTCTATCGCACCGGGCAAAGTTATGGCTTCGGCCATGTGCAGAAGGTGCTGACGGGCGCTGCCGATGATCGCGTGGTCCAGCGCGGTCATGATCAGCTTTCGGTTTACGGCATTGTCGAAGGTGAGGATGCACGGCTGTTGCAGGCCGTCGCCCGCGCCCTGCAGGTGCGCGGCAGCCTGGTGCAGAACGAACATGGTGGGTTGAAGCTTGCGGGCGATGCGCGCGCGCTCCTCACCGGTGAAGCTGAGCTGATGATGACGCGTCCTCCCGAACGCCCATCGGGCCGCAAGCGGCGCAAGGACCAGACGCCCAATCCTGTCGGCGATCCGCTGTTCGATGCGCTACGGGCACTGCGCCGCGATCTGGCAGCAGAGGCGCAGGTGCCGCCCTATGTCGTGTTTCACGATGCAGTCCTGCGCAGCATGGCTGCAGACCGCCCCGCTTCGCTTGCCGAAATGGGCACAATCTCGGGCGTCGGCGAGAAGAAACTAGCAGCCTATGGCGAGGCGTTTCTGAGGGCGATCCGCGAAAACTGACCTCTGCCGAACCGATTCTCCTTGAAAATCCGGCCCGATGATATAAATATGATATCATAATTATATTACGGAGAAGGATATGACAGACAATAGTTCCGCCATGACCGCCAGCCGGGAATCTCCCGCAAGCGGGCACAATGGCTATCTCATGCTTGCACTCGCCCTGGCGCTAACGGCGGCTATCATTTGGTGCGTGGCATCCGCGATTGTGGCGGAGGAAACAGGCGGTTCGGGGGAGCCTTGGTTGCTCAGCGGCGCGGTCACTTTCATACTTGCGCTCTTCACCTGGTGCGGATTCTACATGATCCAGCCCAACCAGGGCGCGGTAATCACGCTGTTCGGCGAGTATCGCGGCACCGATCGGACCGAGGGTCTTCGATGGGTATTGCCATGGATGGGCCGCAAGAAAATCTCGGTGCGCGCGCACAACGTTCATTCGGAACGCGTGAAGATCAACGACAAGCGCGGTAATCCGATCGATGTCGCCTGTAACGTTGTCTGGCGGGTGAAAGACACCGCGCAGGCTGTATTCGATGTCGATGACTTCAAGGAGTTCGTGAACATCCAGATCGAAGCGGGTCTTCGCACGGTTGGCGCACGCCACCCCTATGACGATTTCGAGGAAGGCGAAACGACGCTGCGCGGCAGCCCTGAAGTGGTGAACTCCGAACTGCGCGAGGAGCTGAACGAACGGCTGGCGGTGGCTGGTATCGTCGTGGACGAAGCGGGCCTCACCCACCTTGCCTATGCAAGCGAAATTGCCGGTGCGATGCTCCGTCGCCAGCAGGCTGATGCGGTTATCGCGGCGCGCAAAAAGGTGGTGCTCGGCGCGGTCGGTATGGTCGAAGACGCGCTCGAAAAGCTGGCTAAGGACCAAATTGTCGAGCTCGATGACGAGCGCCGTGCAGCGATGGTCTCCAACCTGATGGTCGTCCTGTGCGGTGATCGCGAGACGCAGCCCATCGTCAACACCGGCTCGCTCTACCAGTAAAGTGCGAATGGCTTCGCGCGGAGGTTCATGATGACCAAGGCGACAAAGAAAGCATTTGCCCTGCGGCTCGATCCGGCGCTCCACGATGCGGTGGAGCGCCTTGCCGCGAAGGAACTGCGTTCGGTTAATGCAGAGCTTGAGGTGCTGATTCGTGAAGCGCTGAAAAAGCGCGGGATCGATGTCCCGATTAGCGCTAGGCCGAGACGCGGGCGACCGCCTAAAGGAGAGTGACCATGCTGCACCGCATTTTGAGTGACGAGCCGTGGTTTCACCCGAAGAAGTACGGCTACGGATCGGGCTTGCCCTGCGCGTGGCAAGGGTGGGTTCTGCTCCTGCTCTACATCGCTGTCGCGACATTGATTGGCCTCTATGTCGAAGCAATGGGATGGATTGTGTTCGCCCTTGCCCTCACCGGAATCACCATTCCATTTCTCTGGCTGGCCAAACGGCACACCAAAGGCGGCTGGCGCCAAAGGCTCTGATGCAGCAGCCGTGCTTAGCTGCCCGTTAACCGTTTTCCGCTACGCCTGCGGGCATGACTTACGCCGCCAGCCGTCCGCCCGTTTCGCGTCTCACGTCCAAGCTTGCATTGGGTGTCGCTGCGCTTGCCATCGCTGCTATTCCAACCGCGACGCTGTTCGCACAGGACCGTGCCTCGCCGTACACCGTGGTCGAGACGGGGCAGGGCTTTACCCGCTTGCAGGATGCGGTGAACGCGATTGGCAGCGGGACCGGCACTATCGCGATTGCGCCGGGCCGACACGAACAATGCGCGGTGCAGACCGCGGGCAATATCTCATACTTCGCCAGCACGCCGGGCAGCGCCATTTTCGACGGCGTGACGTGCGAGGGTAAAGCCGCTCTCGTGCTGCGTGGCCAGAGCGCAGAGGTCTCCGGCCTCATTTTCCAGAACATGCGCGTGCCCGATTACAACGGTTCGGGCATCCGGCTGGAAACGGGCAACCTGACAGTTGCTCAGAGCTGGTTTCGCGATAGCCAGCAAGGCATTCTGACCGCCAGCGATGGCTCGTCGCAGCTGGTTGTCGATCGCTCCACCTTTACCCGCCTTGGCACTTGCGAAGGCGCAGGCGGCTGTGCGCACTCGATCTACACAGGCGATCTTGCCCATGTTCGCATCACCAACTCGCGCTTCGAAGAGGGGCGCGGAGGCCACTATGTCAAATCGCGCGCAGGCCGTGTCGATGTGGCTTCGTGCAGCTTTGACGATGCCGCAGGGCGCGGAACCAACTACATGATCGATCTTCCGGGCGGTGCCACGGGCCAGATCAGCAACAACTGGTTCGTGCAGGGCCTCGACAAGGAAAACTACTCCGCCTTTATCGCTGTCGCGGCCGAGGGTCGCTCACGCTCCAGCGCAGGGCTGGTTGTGGTCGGCAACGATGCGCGGCTGGCTCCGGGTGTGAACCGCACCACGGTGTTCGTGGCCGACTGGTCGGGCGACATGGGCGGTATCGGTGACAACGCGCTGGGCCGTGGTCTCTCGCGTTACGAGGTGCGCTAAGCTTCGCTTGGAACCCATGCCCGCCCCGGTCTATTGAACGGGCATATGTCGAAACCGTTTATCGCTCTCCAGCATGCTGCACCCCAGCACGCCATTTCTCGCCTCGCCGGAAAGTTCGCCGCGTCCCAGAAGCCTTGGCTCAAGGACCGCCTGATCCGGCGCTTTATCGACGCCTACGATGTCGACATGGCCGAAGCTGCACGGCCGGTGGAGGCCTATGCGAACTTCAATGACTTCTTCACCCGCGAGCTGAAGGACGGTGCACGCCCGTTAGCGGATGCGGACACGCATGTGCTGTCTCCGGCAGACGGAGCGGTGAGCCAGATCGGTGAGATTACCGATGGTAAGGTGTTCCAGGCCAAGGGGCGCGAGTTTACCGCCACGCAATTGCTCGGCGGCGACCCGCAGATTGCCGGGCGGTTCGAGGGCGGCACTTTCGCCACAATCTATCTGAGCCCGAAAGATTATCACCGCGTCCACATGCCCGCCGCAGGGACGCTTCAGGGCACGATCTACGTGCCGGGCGACCTGTTTTCGGTGAATCAGACGACGGCGGAGAATGTCGATGACCTTTTTGCGCGCAACGAACGCCTCGCCTGCTTCTTCGACGGGCCGCACGGCAATTTCGCCAACGTCATGGTCGGCGCGATGATCGTGGCCGGGATCGCCACGGTCTGGGGTGGGCGAGAGAAGGCGCACCAGCGCAGGGCTCGTCACCGCACCTTCGATGCAGGCGACCACAGCTTCGCTGCAGGAGACGAAATGGGCCGCTTCTTCCTGGGCTCGACGGCAATCCTGCTGTTCGAACCGGGCAAGGTTGAATGGGACGCGGGTCTCTCCGCCGGAAGCCCCGTGCGCATGGGCCAAGCGCTGGGCCGCTGGCTTTAACCGAAAGCGGGCGCGTAGGTCAGTGTCGCTGCGGGAATCTGTGCACCGAAGCTCTTCACTTGCAGGTATTCACCCAGCTCGCCGTCGAGAGTCATCGCCGTGTGCTGCAGATAGCCGAAGCGGCTGTAGAGCTGCGGATCACCGAGCGCGGTGACACCTTTGGCGCCCTGTGCTTTCAGGGCCGTTTCGCCAGCCTCCATCAGCGCGCGCCCTATCCCTTCGCCCTGACACGACGGATCGACTGCAATCGGGCCGATGACCATCCAGTCCTGCTCTCCATTGGACAATATCGCGCGCGAATAGGTGGCCTGCCCGATCAGCTCGCCATTGCGCTCTGCCACAAGTGACAACAGCAGATCGCCATCTGCACGCAGTCGCGCGATAACGTCCTGTTCGTCACCGTCGGAATAGGGGTGGCCGGTGAAGGAACGGCGGGTAAGGGCGTCAATCGCGGCTTCATCGCCCGCCCGCTCTTCGCGAATGATCCAGCTCATTTGAGCATGTGTCCTGCCTTGTCGCGCTTGGTGGCGAGATACTTGGCATTGTGCGGATTGCTCGGCAGCTCAAGCGGAATGCGCTCGACCACAGCAATACCTTCGGCCTCCAGTGCGCGGATCTTCTCAGGATTGTTGGTGAGCAGCCGAACTTCGCTCACGCCCAGCTGGCGCAGCATTTCAGCCGCGATCCGGTAATCGCGCTCATCATCGCCAAAACCGACATGCAGATTGGCATCGACCGTATCGAGCCCTCGGGCTTGCATCGAATAGGCGCGCATCTTGTTGACGAGGCCGATACCGCGCCCCTCTTGCCGCAGGTAGACAAGATAACCGCCATCAGCAGCAATTGCCTGCTTCGCAGCGGTTAGCTGCGGGCCGCAATCGCATTTGAGCGAGCTCAGCGCATCACCCGTCAAGCATTCGGAATGCAGCCGGACAAGCGGCGTCGCGTCACCCTTCTCCTTGCCTAACCACAGCGCGAGATGGTTGCGGTCACTCAAAGCCTCGCGGAAGATAAAGGCCTTGGCCTTCTCGTCTTCGTGCACCGGCAGATTGGTGCTGACTGACAGGGCAAGGCCGCGCTCGGGGGAGTAGGTTTCGAGCAATTCCACCGGCAGGTCGACCGCTTCATCCTCGCGGGCATAGCGGTAGATCAGCGCGGGCAAGACTTCTGCCATCTTGGCCAGGCGAATGGCCGCATCGGCGATCTGGGGGACCGTGGGCGTGCGCTGGCGGGCGGGCTTTACCGGCGTGTATTGATCGACCAGCGGGTTGGCGAGCGCGAGCGCCTCATCAATCGTGATGCTGTCGAGCTCGACGACGAAGCTTGCGCCCGTATCCGCCGGATCGACCAGCCCCAGCCTTGCGGCGCGTTCGGTGCTCAGCAGCACGCGCGGTGCGGTGTCGCCCAGAAAGCTGGCGATGGCAGCGTCATCGGCCAGCTCGGCGGAAAGGAACGCTACCGACAGCTCGCCATTGGAGAGGACAATTTGGCGTCCCTTGCGCAGCGCTGCGAGCGCCGCATCGACTTGCCGCTCCGCAGAGGGTGCAGCGGCCGAACTCACAGATCGAACTCGGTGATCAGCGGGATGTGGTCGCTCGGCTTTTCCCAGTCGCGCGTATGCTCCGCCAGGCGGTGACTGCGGCTTTGCGCGGCCAGATCGGGGCTCGCCCACATATGATCGAGCCGGCGCCCACGATCCTTGCCCTGCCAGTAGGTGCGGTAGGACCACCATGAATAATTGCGCTGCGGCGCAGGGATGTGCTTGCGGCCAAGATCCACCCAGTCGTGCGCTGCCTGCATCTTGCCCAGCGTTTCGACCTCGATCGGTGTGTGGCTCACGACTTTCAGCAATGCCTTGTGGTCGTAAACATCGCATTCGAGCGGGGCGACGTTGAAATCGCCGACCAGCAGCGTGGGGCGATCAATCGCCTCCGACCAGCGCGTCATCCGCTCGAAGAAGTCGAGCTTTTGCCCGAACTTCGGATTGATCTCGCGGTCCGGTTTGTCACCGCCTGCCGGGATATAGACGTTTTCGAGGATCAGCCCGTCATGATCGGGCAGTTCCACACCAACATGCCGTGCTTCGCCGTTATCCTGCCAGTCATGGCGGGAGAATTCCTTGATGGGCACCCGGCTGACCGTAGCGACACCGTGATAGCCCTTCTGCCCGTGCACTGCGAAGTGGCTGTAACCCAACTCCTCGAACGCCTTGTAGGGGAACTGGTGCTCCTGGCACTTGATTTCCTGCAGGCACAAAATGTCTGGTGCTTCCTCTTGGAGGACGCGCTCGACGATCGGCATGCGCAAGCGGACGGAATTGATGTTCCAGGTGGCGATAGAGATCATCAGGCAGCCCTAGTCCCGCTTGAAATAAATAAAAACCCCCACCGCGGGGGCATTGCGGTGAGGGTTCCTATTGAGCGTTCGTCACGCTTCGCAAAACGCGAACCTGTTAAGAGGTTGGGGCAACAGGGGGGAAACCCGCCTCAGCCCGCGCTTTGTTTTTGTAAATTAGTGTGTCGAATCTGTCTCGCCAATGAATTTCAGCGGCATTCTGTCGCATTTTTACAACCGCTGACCCCCGAGGTGATTACCCCGGGCGACGGGTCGAGCGGCGCGGATCGCGGTAGCGGAACGTGCTGTCGGGCACAGACATGCCGTAACGGTGATTCCGCAGGCGAACCGTGGTGCGGTTGTTCTGCGAGTCGAGCGCAACCCAGCTGGCCAGTTCCAGCCCGCCCGGCGCACTCGCATCTTCCACGAAAATCAGCGTCATGATGCCGAATTCGGGGCGATTGGGATCGCGCACGGCCACACTGATGACATTGTCCGTATTGGTCGGCTGCACCGTGCCATAGCGCGTCATATCGCGGTCGGGATCGAGCAGGGCGCCAAGAGGCGAGTTGCTGATCGGCCAGCGTTCCACCTGCTGCACATCGTAGTCGACCAGTGTCAGCGAGTTGCCGTCAGACACGACCAGCATGTTGACACTCGATTCGTATTCGAACCGGATGCGGCCCGGATTGCGCAGCGTCAGCTCGCCGGCAACGGTGTTACCGGCACGGTCCGTCTGCGTAAAATCGGCGCGCATGGTGCTGATTGCCCGCAGCGCGCGCGTGGCGCGATCAAGATCGCTCGCCTGCGGCTGGGCAACGGCGGAAGTAACCGGCACTGCCAGTGCGGCAGGGACGGCAAGGGCTGCGGCCCCCATCAGGGTGGCGGCAAGCGGCTTGGTGATGATTCGTGTCAATGCGTTCATGCTGCAATCCTTAGTGTTGCAGCGTTGAACTGTCACTGAACCCGGCTTGTTCCCGGCGTTCATAAATCAAGCGACAGAGCGGCCTTGCGGCACGGCTGCTTACTTGATTTTGCCTTCCTTGTACTCGACGTGCTTCTTCGCAACGGGGTCGTACTTGCGGAAGGTGAACTTCTCGGTGTGGTTACGCGGGTTCTTCTTGGTCACATAGAAGTGGCCGGTGTCCGCGGTCGAGTTCAAGCGGATCTTGATGGTTGCGGGCTTCGCCATTGTCTTGCTTCCAAAAGTGTCTGTGAGCGCGGGTTACGCGCGAAAAAATAAGGGCGGCGCACGCGGCACCGCCGTTCCGGCGCGCCCAATGAGAGAGAATCGGGTAAAAGTCAAGCGTGGAAGGGGGCAAGTGCCTCCCAACTTCAGAGATCAATCTTCCCGCGCAATGCCTTCTTCTGGCCGTGGGCTTTCTTGCCAGCGAGGCGTTTTGTCTTGCCCACCCGATTCACCCGCGTCTTCGCGCGCTTCTTGGGCTCCTTAAGGGCCTGCTCGATCAAGTCGCCGAGCCGTTCACGCGCTTCGCGGCGATTGGCTTCCTGCGTGCGGTGATTGCGCGCATCGATCACGATCTCGCCAGCAGCGTTGAGCCGACTGCCCGCAAGATCTTTCAGTCGATGGAAAATACGCGGGGCAAGGCCAAGGTCGTAGATATTCACCCGCAGCTGGACTGCGGTTGCCACCTTATTGACGTTCTGCCCACCCGGACCTGATGCGGCGATAAAGCTCTCCTCGGCGATGGCGTTTGCCCTGTCGAGGATAGTGCCCATTACTCCGCGCCCAGCTTCACGAAGTCGGCAGGTAGGGGCGCGCTTGCGGTGATCTCGGGCTTATTTTCGCGCGGCACGATAATCGCGCTTGCATGCAGCATGGTGCGCGGTGCGCGGGCATCCTTGTTGCCATAGACCGGGTCACCGAGCAGGCTGCGACTGAAAGCGTGTTCTGCATGGACGCGGATCTGGTGCGTGCGGCCTGTTTCTGGGCGAAATTCGACCAGCGTCAGCCCGCCGTCTAGCTCCTTGCGCTTGGTCCAGTGGGTGATCGATGGCTTGCCCGCCTTGGCCACGATCATCCGCCAGCCGCGTTCCTTGCTGCTGATCTTGGAGAGCGCGAGATCGATGGTGCCTTCATCGTCTTCGACCGGACCCGCAACAATGCCGAGATAGGTCTTCTGGACGAGCTTCTCCTGAAACGCCGCGTTGAAGCGCTTCAGCGCCTTGGGATTGCGCGCGAGCAGCAGGCAGCCCGAGGTGTCGGTATCGAGCCGGTGCACCGCTTGCGGTGCGCGCTGAAAGCCGAGCTTGAGCTGCTCCATATGGTCTTCAAGACTCGCGCCGCCCTTGCGCGGTTGCTCGATCGGCAGACTGGCAGGTTTGTCAATGACGAGAGCTTCGCCATCTTCGAAAATGATCGGAATTTGGGTCATACAAGGGTGGCTTTCATCAATCCGCGCAGGGCATTGCCGACAAGGAAGCCACCTTCAAGATCGTTCAGCGTCAATTCCGCCTCGTGCGCCTTGCCCTGTTCGATAAGCGATCGGCGCAGGACGCCTGGGAGCAGGCCGAGCGAAGCGGGCGGGGTAAGCAGAATGCCGTCCTCGCGCTCGACAAAGAGGTTGGTCCAGCAGCCCTCGGTCAGCTTGCCATCGGCGCGGACCAGTAGGGCTTCAGACGCCCCCGCATCCTTCGCACAGGCGAGCGCTGCCTCGTAAAAGCTGCGGTCGGTCGATTTGTGGCTGAGGCGCCAATCGTGCGGCACTGTGGGGTGGGGCAGAGCAACGCATCTCACCGCGCTATCCATCGGCGTTGGCATGGCATGCGTTTCAAGCGACACAGCGCCAGAACGTGCGATAACAAGCCGCACCTTGGCCGCTTCTTCCAGCTCGAAACACAGCGCCTGGATGCGGTTACGCGTTTCGTGCCGGTCGAAGGAAAAGCCCAGCTCCGCCGCACTCGCTTTCATCCGTTCGAGGTGGAATTCGAGAAGCGGCATGCCTTCACGCGGATCGAACCGCATGGTCTCGATCAAATCGTGACCGCCTGCCGGGCCGCGCACGAAGGCGCCCTTGATCAGGCATTCACGCCACTCGCCCATCGCATCACTATCGGCAACAATCGCGCCGCCCACGCCCAACACCGCCTTGTGCTTGGCGTTCTCGCCCGGGGTCAGGCGGATAGTGCGGATCGCGACGTTGAAGGCGGCATCGCCTGAAGCATCGATTCTGCCGATGGAGCCGCAGTAGGGCCCGCGCGCGTCACGCTCGACCTCGTCGATCAGCTCCATTGCGCGGATCTTCGGTGCGCCGGTGATCGAGCCGCACGGGAACAGAGCATGCAGCATATCAACTGCGCCCTTGCCATCGGAGAGTGTCGATCGGACGGTAGAAACCATCTGGTGCACGGTGGGATAGGTCTCGACCGCAAAGGCGTCCTCAACGCGAACGCCGCCCGCTTCGGACACGCGCGACAGGTCATTGCGCATAAGATCGACAATCATCAGGTTTTCGGCCTTGTCTTTGACCGATTCCGCCAGTTCTTCGCGCATGGCTGCATCCTCCGATGCATCGGCGGCGCGCGGACGGGTGCCCTTCATCGGTTTGACCTTGGCCTCTTGCCCTTTCAGCGAGAAGAACAGTTCAGGGCTGAAGCTGAGCAGATAGTGCGATCCGTCGAACACCAGCCCGCCGTAACCGGCTGCGGCGGTAGGGCGGATCTTGGCGTATATCGACAGCGGATCACCGCGCGCAGGGCCGGCGAGCGGGAAGGTGAGGTTGACCTGATACATGTCGCCTGCGCGGATCGCGTCCTGCAAGCGCTCGAACGCGGCGAGGTAACCGCCGGGAGAGACCTGCGGATCGAGCGGACCGATGCTTGCGCTCTCGTCATTGGCGCGGGCAGCCAGCCAGCCGGGCATATCGGCGGCGGGGATCGTCTCGAGGTCGTCGAACAGGCCAAGCCACACCAGCGGCCCGCTCCCTCCGCTGCGCTGCGCTGCCAGTGGCTCCAGCTTGCTCTCAAGCGCGAGCCCCGCTTCGTATGCGATGTAGCCCGCCAGATGTTTGCCCGATTTTACACGTGCCGCGTCCGCAGCTTCCAGCGTGTTGGAGACTTGTGCGGGATCATTCGTGACAAACACCTGCTCCGGCGCGGAATACAGTTGCGCATCGCTCGCACCCGTGGCGCGCGCATCATCCAGCAAAACAAAGGGGGACTTGCCATCCATCGCTCCCGCTCTAGGGTCAGTGTCAACTTACGGCAACAATCGAATAGGGGCCCCAATGGCTGACATTTTTCTCGGTAACGATCTGGACGGCAATCGGCAGGCGCTGGATCTGGGCCGGGCAAACCGCCACGGACTGATCGCGGGCGCGACCGGCACGGGCAAGACGGTCACGTTGCAGGGCATGGCGGAAAGCTTCTCGGCAAATGGCGTTCCGGTGTTCGTGGCCGATGTGAAGGGTGATCTTTCTGGCGTCGCCATACCGGGTTCGCCCAAGTTCAAGCATGCCGACAAGCTGGAAGGCCGGGCCAAGGAACTGGGCATGGATGACTATGCCTATTCGGATAATCCGGTGGTGTTCTGGGATCTCTATGGCGAGCAGGGCCATCCGATCCGCACCACGGTTTCCGAAATGGGGCCGCTTCTGCTGTCGCGCCTGCTCGATCTCAACGATACGCAGGAAGGGGTTTTGCAGATCGTATTCCGCGCGGCGGACGAGGGGCTGGCGACTGATGGCAAGCCCACGCTGCTGCTCGATTTCGATGACCTGCGCACGATGCTCGCCTGGGCCTATGACAATGCGAAAGAACTGTCGGGCGAATACGGCAATGTGTCAAAGCAGTCGGTTGGCGCGATCCAGCGCCAGCTGCTGAGTTTTGAAAGCCAGGGCGCGGACCACTTCTTTGGCGAGCCTGCACTCGAGATCAACGATTTTCTTGCCACTGACGAGAACGGTCGCGGCATGATCAATGTGCTTGCTGCCGACAAGCTGATGCAGAGTCCCAAGCTCTACGCCACCTTCCTGCTCTGGCTGCTCGCCGAACTGTTCGAAAGCCTGCCCGAGGTTGGTGACCCTGAAAAGCCGACGCTCGTATTCTTCTTTGACGAGGCACACCTGCTGTTCGACGATGCGCCCAAGGCTCTGCAGGAAACAATCGAGCGTGTCGTCCGCTTGATCCGCTCGAAAGGTGTCGGCGTGTTCTTCGTGACGCAGAACCCTGTCGACATTCCCGAAGAGGTCGCCGGCCAGCTCGGCAACCGCGTGCAGCACGCCCTGCGTGCCTTCACCAAGAAGGATCAGCGCGCGATCAAGGCAGCGGCGGAGACCTTCCGGATTAATCCTGATCTCGACGTCGAAGCTGCGATTACCGAACTGCGCGTGGGTGAAGCGTTGGTCTCCACGCTCGATGACGAGGGCGCGCCCACCATTGTCCAACGCACGCTGATCAAGCCACCGCGCTCGCGCCTTGGACCCGTGACCGCGAAGGAACGCGCGATCATCCAGTCGGTCAGCCCGCATGAGGGCAAGTATGACGAGCGCGTCGACCGTGAAAGCGCCGAGGAAGTGCTCGCCCAGAAGGCGCAGGATGCTGCCGAAACCGCAAAAGAGGTCGAGGAGAAGGGCGAGGAGGAAGTCCGCAAGCGTGAACGCAAGACACCCAGCATGTGGGAAAAGGCGGGCAAGAGCGCTGCCCGTGCCGCTGCAGGTTCACTCACCTCGATTGCCGTCGCCACCGCACTCGGTCGCAAATCGCGCGCCGATCCGCTGCGCACCGGCTTGAACGCCTTTGTCCGCAATATCGTTGGTGGGTTGATGCGTTGACATGGATCGCTCGCTTGCCGAATTTCTGGACGAGAGCGGACTGTCCGAACCCACCGATACGAGCGCGCTCTACGATGTGGAGCGTATTCGCGGCATTCTGGTCGATGCCGCGAAAGCTGGTGAAGCGGTCAGCTATTCCGAAATGCTAGGCAAGCTCGGCTTCCGCTTCACGCGCCCCAAAATGCGCACCTTGTGCCGCACGCTGGACGCGATCGATAGTGAAGGAAGGGCAAAGGGCGAACCGGAACTGGCGGTACTGGTCGTGCGCGAAAGCGACCGGCTGCCTGGGCAAGGTTGGTGGACGGGACGCACCGAATACAAGGGCGAGTGGACGGGTGCAGAGGCGCTGCGTTTTGTGGAGGAGTTGCAGGCCAAGGTGTTCGATTTTTGGAGCGAGAGTGCGAACGGGAATGCCGCATCTTCAATGTGAAAACTACTCGTCCGGCAGGAAGCGCACGAGATAGTCGTCGGAATAGTCCACTTCCAGCTCCACCCAGATCGGCAGGTGGTCTGACATTTCGAACGTCATGAAATTGCTTCCATGCTCTTCCGCAAAATCGGCATAGGGTTCTTTGCCGTACCTCCTGCGCATTTCGTCATTGATCGGCCTGTAGTGCGCGATGTTTTCCGCATCGGTCAGCCGTTCGATGAATTGCGGATCATCCGGCGCGTCCGGGTCCCTTTCCTGCGCCGGGCCGAAGACAGCGTTGCGCCAGTCGAACGTGCCGAAGTTGAGCAACCGTGTCTTGCGGGTGGAGGCACCTTGCACAGTGTAGGCGATCTGGTCGTAGAATCTGTCGCCTTTCATATTGGTCGGACCAAAAACGGGCACTTCCATGTCACTATCGACCAGTGCCTGCCATACCTCGTCGTCGCGACTTTCGATGTTCATGTCGCCAAGGAAAATGAACACCTGGTCTTCCTTCTTGGCGCGTTTGAGCAGCGCCTTGGTGACGGCGGTGATCTCCTGCGCACGTACGCCAAGATCGTCTCCGAAGATTATGTGGCTCGAACAGAGCGTGAAGCGGAACCAGCCTGCCTGGAAGGCCGCGAAGAAAGGCGTGCGAGCGATCTGGCCGCCGCCTGCCAGCGCGTCTGACCGCACGACAATTTCGCCGATGACATTGCGGAAGAAAACGCGCTGTTTGTTGTAGAGGAACCCCATCCGTTCGTAGTTGGAGCCTTCCTGGTTGCCGACATCGGTCACGAAGTAGTCCCAGTCCGGGCCGAGCAGTCCCATCAGTCGCTTGAGTGGACCAAGATCGTCGCGCAGCTCCTGAATGGCGCAGATATCGAACGTGGCAATGATCTCTGCAATGTAATGGAAGCTCTCGTTGAGGCGTGGCATGCCACCGTCGAACGCGCGGATATTCCACGAACCGATGATCAGCGAGTTGGGGCTGCGCTTCTTCGTAATGGCCTGCG
Organism: Aurantiacibacter sp. D1-12; assembly: GCF_028858515.1. Classification (GTDB taxonomy): domain Bacteria; phylum Pseudomonadota; class Alphaproteobacteria; order Sphingomonadales; family Sphingomonadaceae; genus Alteraurantiacibacter. Next base: position 509,847 of record NZ_JAPJZJ010000002.1, on the reverse strand, counting down.
CCAGGTCATAGCGTAGCGTTAGCAGTCTGCGGGCAATCCACTCGGCTTCATTCGGGTACACCGGATCTTGCCCGTATCCCTTGAGATCATGATAGAATGGCACAGCTAAACCCCCTCGTTTGCTGGAAAATCCGCCCGTACAGGACGCTGGCATTGTGAACGCTTTGTGCGGACTGTCAAATTAACTGACCGTAATCCGGCTGTCGGCGCGCCGGGCGACGTTTAACTGATCGGCAATCGCAATTCTGCCTGTAATCCTTCGACTTCGCCCGTTTCTCCGATGCGATTGGAGAGTGACAGCGCGCCGCCGTGCTGTTCGGCGATGGCGCGTGCAAGGGTAAGGCCAAGGCCGGCGCCACCGGTGTCGCGATTGCGCGAGGCTTCTCCGCGCGTGAAGGGCTCCAGCATGCTGGCGATCTGCGTGTCGGGGATGCCGGGGCCGGTGTCGGCAATGCGGATAATCGCCTGATTGCCCGATTGTGACAGGCTGACCCGCGCCTGATTGCCATAGCGCAGCGCATTGCTGATGAGGTTACGCAGTGCGCGTCGCAGCCACGTAGCGCGCAGCGGCATGGCGATTCGCTCGCTTGTGTCCAGAGCGACATCGCGGCCGCGGTCTTCATACTCCTCGACCACTGCCGAAACCAGCGCTGCCAGATCGGTCTTCTCCAGCGGATCGGACGGGCGCCCGACACGCGCAAGCGAAAGGATATCGTCGAGCGACGTGGTTATATCCTCGATAACCGCGGCCATCCGTTCGCGCTGCGCAGCATCTTCCACGCTCTCGATACGGACGCGTAATGCCGCCAGCGGGGTTTTCAAATCGTGCCCGATGGCGCCGAGCATCACGTCTTTCTCGTCGAGCAGCGCGGCTATGCGTGCTTCCATCGCGTTGTGCGCCGCGATCAGGCGATGGGTGTCGGCAGGCCCCGATGGCTTGAGCGGTTCAGCGTTCGAGCTGCTCCCGTCAAAGTGCTCCACCCGTTCGGTCAAGGCGGCGAGCGGGCGGGTGATGCGGCGAAGCAGCCACCACAGGATCGCCATCACCACGACGAAGATCACCAGCGTCTGGAAGATGATGGCACCCATTGCACCTTGTTGCCGCGGAGGTTCGAGAACCCGCGCCACCTGCCATTCGCTATCGGGAGTCATGCGGATCGCTGCGACCAAAACGCGCCGTTCACGCCAACCGCTCGCGCGATCAAACCGCGGTCGCTCGGCAGCAAAAGCGTTGAGCACCGGATCGCTTCCTGCCTGTCGCACGGCAACGGCAACTTCATGCGGTTCCATGTCCTGGCGGGCAAGCAGCTCGCGCAGGAACTCTTCCCGTTCGCCTTCGCCCTGAAACTCGGGATAGGCAACCGGAGCAGAGGCGACGCGTTCATAACGCAAGGGTGGCGGTAAACCGCTGCGTCCCGGACCCTGCGGCGAGGCTCGCCGTGCGGCGCGTCTTTCCCCGCGCCTGCTTGCAAAGCGTTCTTCCCGGGTCGAGCCTTCGATCAACTGGAATGCAGCGCCGGTTAGCGCGGCGACTTCGCGGCGATCTTCGGCCGCGCGGAACAGCATCACGGCTGAGGCAAACTGCGCCAGCAGCAAGGCGCCCGCAATGGCGAGGATCGCCTGGCCCAGAAGGCTTTGGGGGAGAATGCGGCGCAGCACGGCGGCGAGTGTGCCCTATTCGCTCGTCGGCACAAAGCGGCGTACTTCGCATGCCAGCCGATAGCCACCGCCCCATACGGTCTGGATCAGCTTGGGGTCGCGCGTATCGGCCTCGATCTTGCGGCGCAGGCGGCTCACCTGGTTGTCGACTGCACGGTCGAACAGATGCGCCTCGCGCCCCTGCACCATGTCGAGCAGACGATCGCGGTCCATCACCTGTTTGGGATGTTCAAGGAATGCGACAAGCAGGCGGAATTCGGCGGAAGATATTGGCACCACAGTGCCTTCGGGATCGCTCAGGCGGCGCTTCAGCGGATCAAGCTGCCAGCCTTCGAATTCATAATGCGCTTCGCCTTCCTCGCCAGTGCTATTGTTGGCGGCTTTTCCTGCGCGACGCAGGACGGATCGGATGCGCGCAACCAGCTCGCGCGGTTCGAACGGTTTGACCACGTAATCGTCCGCGCCCACTTCCAGGCCGATGATCCGGTCGGTCGCCTCTCCCTTGGCGGTGAGCAGGATGACGGGGAGGTTTTTGGACTCGATAAGATGTCGGCACAGCGACAACCCGTCTTCGCCCGGCATCATGATATCGAGCAGGACAATGTGCGGCACAGAATCAAGCAGCACGCTACGCGCCTTGGAAGCATCGGCGGCCTGCACCACGTCAAACCCCTGACCGGTAAGGTACTCGGCCAGGGGTTCGCGTAAGCTCTGCTCGTCATCGACAAGCAGGACTTTGACGGGTTCGTCAGTCATTAACGACGGCCACGCTCACCACGCATTTGTCCACGCCGTTCGGCGCGCTGCGCACGGCGCTCTTCGGCGGTCACGGTGCCGTCGCCATCGGCGTCGGCGCGGTCAAAGCGGGCCATTGCAGCTGTCATGAATTCGGTCCGGCTGATGGAGCCATCGCCATCGGTGTCGGCCATTCGCATCATCCGCTCACCGCCACCGTGGCCACCGCGGCGACCCATACGCGGGCCGCGCTGGCCACGTTCACCACGCTCTGCGCGGCGTTCCTGACGCTCTGCACGGCGTGCTTCACGTGCGGCCTGTGTTTCGGCGAAGGTCAGCGCGCCATCGCCATTGGCATCGGCGCTGTTGAAGCGTTCGAGCGCGCGGGCTTCACGGTCTTGCGCGTTGAGCACACCGTCGCCGGTCAGATCCATCCGTTCGAAATGCTCGGCAGCGCGGGCTTCGGCATCGGCGCGGGTCACATCGCCACCGCGGTCCTGTGCAATTGCAGCACCGCCAATGGTCAGGCCACCTGCGGCAAGGGCAATCATAAGGGTTTTCTTCATCGTACAAACTCCATTTGCGTTACAAAGTAGAGCAACGCGCCGCCTGATTGAAGGGGGGAGGACGCTGGGCGACCCGCTGCTCCATGTCTGCAGTTCTAGAGGCTGCCTGTCGCAGGAGTTTGCCCGAAAACGGGAGAATTGTCGCAAATTGTCGCGGGATCGCAGGGCTGTTCAGCGGCGCGTTATCTGCGGTTTAGCGCGGCCGGTGCTGGGTATCTTTACCCGCCGTAATAAAGATCGCTTCGACCTCTCCAGCGACATCGGCCGTGTGCCAGACACCCGGCGGATTGATCACATATTCACCGCGCGAGATAGTGGTGCGCACCTCTGCACCATCCACTTCCTGAATGAGCGACATTGCGCCATCCGTGCAGATCACCACTTCCGCGCCTTCGGGGTGCATCTCCCACACGTCCCAATTTGCCGAGAAGCGGAATTGCGAGACCAGTCGCCCTTCAGCACCGTCTGTCTCGTGACGCTCCGCATAGCGGGCATACCATTCCATCCCGTCAAATGGCGACTGGGGCTCGGCAGTCGCGCCAAGCCCCAGATGGAGCCATTCCTCCGAGAGTTTGCGTGCGCTCATCCGCCGCCCATGCAGAACGCGTTGAGCTTGTTGCCGTCGCGGTCACGGAAATAGCCAGCGTAGAAGCCGCCGCCGCGATCGCCTGGCGCGCCTTCGTCCGAGCCGCCCATTTCCAGCGCCAGCTTGTGCACGCGGTCGACCTGTGCTGCGTCCGCGCACTGCAGCGCGACCATCATGCCGTTGCCGACGGTGGCCTTTTCCTTGTCGAACGGGCGGGTGGCAGCGAAGCCGGGCGTGTTGTCCGGCCCTGTCCATGCGATGAAATAGCCTTCTTCTTCCATCATGCGCGAACCGCCCATTTCCTTGGCGATGGCATCGTAGAATTCTGCCGCGCTATCGAGGTCGTTGGTGCCCAGTGTGACGTAACCGATCATCTGCAGTCCTTCCTTGGTCGAGTCGTTGCAAGAACATTACAAGAACATTTGGTGGTTCACAAGGGTTGGCAGGCATCTTCCAGCCACGCGAGATCATCGCCCTCAAGCTGTGGCGCGAGGATTTCGCGGACCTTGGCGTGGTAGTCATTCCACCAGGTGATTTCAGCCTCGCTCAGCAGGCTCTTTTCGACCAGGCGCTTCTCGATCGGCACGAAGGTGAGGGTTTCAAAGCCAAGCCAGTCGCCTTCCATCCCGTCAACTTCGCGTTCTTCGACAAGCACGAGGTTCTCGATACGGATGCCGTATTCCTCGGCCTTGTAGTAGCCCGGTTCGTTCGAAAGGATCATGCCCGCGATCAGCGGCTGGTCGGTGCCCGCCTGCGATCCGTTGCCCTTGGCAATGCGCTGCGGGCCTTCATGCACGGCGAGAAAGCTACCCACGCCGTGGCCGGTGCCATGTGCATAGTCGACGCCAGCCTGCCACAGGAATTGCCGTGCGAGCACGTCGAGCGCGCTGCCGGGTGTGCCGGTCGGGAACAGCTGCATGTCGAGCGCGATATGGCCCTTCAGCACGCGGGTGAAGCGATCCTTCACTTCGGCGGGCGGCTCGCCCGGGCCAACCCACACGGTGCGGGTGATGTCGGTTGTGCCATCCTTGTACTGGCCACCCGAGTCGACGAGGTAGACGCTGTTGGGCACCAGCGGCAGGCACGTCTCTTCGCTCACCCGATAATGACACAGTGCGCCGTTGGAGCCCGCGCCCGAGATCGTGTCGAAACTGAGATCGAGCAGCTCCCCTGTGGCTTCGCGGAAGCTCAGCAGCTTGGCGGCGGCAGAAAGCTCGTCCACCGTGCCCTTGGGTGCTTCGCCTTCCAGCCAGTTGAGGAACTTGCTGACCGCTGCACCATCGCGCGCCTGTGCCGCACGGTGACCAGCTTGTTCGGCCTCGTTCTTGATCGCCTTCGGGAGGACCGCGGGATCGGTCTCAAGCACTGATTCTGCTCCGACCTCCTCGAGCCGGTCGAAGATCGCGTAGACGCTGCGCTCGGGGTCCACTGCCACACGCTTGCCAGCGAGCTCCGCAAAGGCGTTCGAGAACTCGGAACGGTCGCGTACGCGCACGGCATTTCCGAGGGCCGAGGCGACCTCGTCGCTCACCTTTTCGGGCGCGATGAACCAGTCTGCCGTGCCGTCTGCCTGCACCATCAGGTATGAAAGCGCGACGGGCGTGTGGTCGACATCCTTGCCGCGAATGTTGAGCACCCATGCCACCGAATCGAGCGCACTGATCACAACGGCATCGAGCTTTTCTTCCTTCAGCCAGTCGGCAATCTCGCCGCGCTTGTCCGCACCCATGCGGCCGGTGAACTTGTCATCCTGAATGAAAGCGGGTGCGTTTGACGGTTCGGGCTGGTCCGCCCAGACCGCGTCAATCGGGTTGCTCTCCAGCGCGACCAGTTCGATTCCGTCCTTGGCGAGGCGCTTCTCCATCGCCTTGGCCCAGTCACGTGTGTGCAGCCACGGGTCGAAACCGATGCGAGAGCCCTCGGGCGATTTCTCGGCGATCCAGTCACCCGGCTTGTCTGTCGGCACGCTCTTGTACTCATACAGCTTGCCGTCGACCTGATCGCGCACCTGGATGGTGTAGCGCCCGTCCACAAACATCGCGGCATGGTCCTTCAGCACCACTGCGCTGCCGGCAGAACCGGCAAACCCGGTCAGCCAGTCGAGACGCTGGGCATAGGCACCGACATATTCGGACAGATGCTCGTCACTGATCGGCACGAAGAACCCCTGGATTTCCCGGCGGGCGAGTTCTTCGCGCAAGGCGGAGAGGCGGGCTTCGTGGGTTTGCATGAGCATGGTCAGTTTTCCGGTTTCTTGCGGTGTAATTTGTCTCTAGGCAGACCACATAGGCCTTTCCCGGCCAGCTTTCCAGCAAAGCGCGACAAGCTTCTATTCGTTCAGGACGGAATTGCACCTTGCCCCACGACAAATCGCTCCCCCCGCCGCGCGTCGAAAAGCGCCTGCACGAATTCACCCATCACGGCATAACAATCACCGACCCTTATGCCTGGCTGCGCGACCCCGGCTATCCCGAGGTGAAGGACGAGAGCATCCTGTCCTACGTCAAGGCGGAGAACGCCTATTTTGAGGCGCAGATGAAGGGGCAAGATGTTGCGGTTGAGTCGCTTTTCGCGGAGATGCGCGGACGCATCAAGGAAGACGATTCCACCGTTCCACAGAAGGATGGTGAGTGGGAATACTGGTCCGAATTCGAGGAAGGCGGGCAATACCGCAAGTTCTATCGCCGCCCGGCCGGAAGTGATGAAAAGATCCTGATCCTCGACGGTCCGGCGCTTGCTGAGGGGCAGGAGTACTTTCAGCTCGGCGCGCTGGCGGTGAGCGAGGATGGGCGCTTTCTCGCCTATTCGACCGATACGACGGGCGGTGAATTCTACACCGGTTTCATCAAGGATCTGGAGAGCGGTGAGCTCCTGCCTGACAGGATCGAAAACGTGAATACCGCGCTCATCTGGGCGGCAGGCGATACCATCATTGTTTACGGCCGCGCGAACGAGCAGTGGCGGGTGGATCGCATTTTCGCTCACCATGTGGGCAAGACTGGCGATGACGTGGAAATCTACCATGAGGAGCAGCTCGGCTTCACCGCTTCGCCGGGCCTGTCTTCCAACCGGGAATGGCTGATCATCGGCACGGGCGATAACGAGACATCGGAGGCGCGATTGCTGCCGATTTCTGATCCGCTGGGCGAGGCCATGCTGGTGCGCGCTCGGGAGAAGGGTGTTGAATACGATGTCGATGTGCGCGAAGAGACGTTGTTCGTCCTCACCAACGACAATCACGTCAACTTCCGGCTGGCCACCGCGCCGATGTCTGCGCCCGGAGAATGGACTACGCTGATCGAAGGGTCGGACGAGTTCTACCTCACCGATTTCGACCTGTTCCGCGATTTCTACGTCGTCGAAGGTCGGCTGAACGGCCTCGATCAGGTGCAGATCCGGTACTACGATGATCCCGCGCGGATCGAGACCATCGATTTTCCCGAAGAGGCCTATTCGGCAGGGCTGGGCAACAATCCCGAATGGGCGATGGATGTGCTGCGGCTCGGCTATCAAAGCCCGATTACGCCAGCGACGACCTTTGACTACAGCGTTGCCGACCGCACGCTGACAACACTCAAGGTGCAGGAAGTCCCTTCCGGATTCGACCCCGATCTCTACGCGGTCGAGCGTTTGCAGATTGAGGCGCGAGACGGCGCAATGGTCCCGGTGAGCGTCATGTATCGCAAGGATCGCAAACCCGGCGGTCCGCTGCATCTCTACGCTTATGGAGCCTATGGCTATGCGGTTGCTCCGGGCTTTTCGGTCACGCGGCTCAGCCTTGTCGATCGCGGTTTTGCCTATGCCATCGCGCACATTCGTGGCGGCGATGATCTGGGGCGCAACTGGTATCTCCAGGGCAAGATGCAAGCGCGCACCAACACCTTCAACGACTTCGTCGATGTTGCGCGCGGGCTGATCGATCGGGGCTACACCGCAAAGTGCAAAGTCACCGCGAGCGGCGGCTCTGCCGGTGGCGAGCTGATGGGCGCGGTGATCAACCAGGCGCCCGACCTGTGGGGCGCGATTGTCGCGCACGTGCCTTTCGTCGACGTGCTCAACACCATGCTAGACGAGACGCTGCCTCTCACCCCCGGCGAGTGGCCCGAATGGGGCAATCCTATTGAAAGCAAGGAAATGTTCGATTTCATCCGCAGCTACAGCCCCTACGATCAGGTGAGCGCGCAGGCCTATCCGCCTATGCTCGTTACCGCCGGCCTCAACGATCCGCGCGTTACTTACTGGGAGCCCGCCAAATGGGTCGCCAAACTGCGCGAGTTGAAGACAGACGACAACCTGTTGATGATGAAGACCAATATGGGCGCAGGCCACGGCGGCAAGTCCGGCCGGTTCGAGGGACTACGCGAAACCGCCGAAGAAATGGCCTTCATCCTGTGGCAGATGGGAGTTGAGGTGTGACGATTAAGGAATCGCTCTTCGAGCTAGGTTCGCTATTGGCGGTCCTTGTCACGGTGCTGCTCATTCTGATCAGAATCGGGGATGGCACCCTCTACATGATGAGTTTTCCCGTTCAAATCTTAGGACTGATCATGATGATCGTGGCGATTCTGAAGAATCGAAGTTGGTGGATTTTGGCATTCGCGCCGATCCTGATTTATCCGCTCTATGGATGGGCAGCCCTTCTCTACAGCTGCTTCAATGGTGACTGCCTGTGAGCAACACCTTCTCCCGCCCCTTCACCGCGCTGCCCGAGCACATCGATGTGAACGGCCACGTCAACAACACCGTCTGGGTGCGCTGGATGGAAGAGCTCGCCACAGAGCACTGGGTGGCACAGGCGCGGTCCGAGGATGTTGAGGCATTTGCTTGGCTCGTCCTGCGGCACGAGATCGACTATCGCGGCAACATTGCGGAGGGTGAGAGCGTCACCGGCACCACCGAAATCCGCGAAGGCCCGCGCGGTCCCCGCTTCAACCGCCACTTCAGCTTCACCGATTGCGAGGGCAAAGAACTCGTCCGCGCCAAGACGACATGGGCGATGGTCGACAAGGCCAGTGGCAAGCTGATGCGCGTGCCAAGCGAAGTCGCTGCGCCCTTTATGCCGGATGGCGGGTGGAGCGCCGCTTAGGCAATCGCCTCGTCGATTGGCAGCAGGTCGTATCCCAGCTCGCGCGCAACTGCCGGATAGGTGACCTTGCCCGCGTGGACATTGAGGCCCTGCGCCAGATGCGGATCGGCGCGCATGGCCTCTTTCCAGCCCAGATTGGCGATGCGCAGCGCGTGTGGCAGCGTGACGTTATTGAGCGCATAGGTACTGGTGCGACTGACCGCACCCGGCATGTTGGCGACGCAATAGTGCACAATGTCGTCCACCACATAGGTCGGGTCGTCATGCGTGGTGGCCTTGCTCGTTTCGAAGCAGCCGCCCTGGTCGATGGCGACGTCCACCAGAACCGCGCCGGGCTTCATGGTGGAGAGCATCGCGCGGCTTACCAGCTTGGGTGCAGCAGCGCCGGGAACGAGCACCGCACCCACGACCATGTCGGCTTCGGCAACGGCTTCTTCCACATTCGCCTTGCTGGCAAATCGCGTGCTGGCGCGCGCTTCAAAATGCGTGCCGACCTTTTCGAGGACCACCGGATCGAGATCCATGATGATCGTGTCTGCACCCAGACCCGCAGCCATCTGCGCCGCGTTGAAACCGACGACACCACCGCCGATGATCACGACCTTGCCTGGCATAACGCCCGGGACACCGCCGAGCAGTACGCCGCGGCCGCCATGTGCCTTCTCAAGCGCGGTAGCACCGGCCTGGATGCTCATGCGGCCGGCTACCTGGCTCATCGGCGTTAGCAGCGGCAGTCCGCCCCGGTGACTTGTTACGGTTTCATAGGCAATCGCGGTGCAACCCGACTTCACCAGGTCTTCGGTCTGCGGAGCGTCCGGAGCGAGGTGGAGATAGGTGTAGAGGATCTGGCCTTCGCGCAGCATCGCGCGCTCGTTCGCCTGAGGCTCTTTCACCTTCACGATCATCTCGCACTCGGCAAAGATCTCTTCAGCCGTTTCGACCACTTTGGCGCCGCGATCCGAATACTGCGCGTCATAGGCACCGATACCTTCACCAGCGCCCGACTGGATCCACACTTCGTGACCGGCATTCACCAGCTCACCCGCGCTCTCTGGCGTCAGGCCGACACGATATTCGCGGTTCTTGATTTCCGTGGGACAACCGATGCGCATGGGATGAACTCCGATGAATGAAATATGCGCGCCCGTTACAGGCGAAAGCGGATTTGGGCAATGGCGCGCGTTAGTTGATGAAATACATGTCGGAGCGCACGGTGGCTGTATCTCCGCGCGGCGGCGATGACGGGTGAAGGTAGGTTCAGCATAACCGGAGAGCCTGTGGGCCGGCCGCCGCTGTAGGAAAGCACATTTTCGAGGCTGCTTGCATCTGGCGCGTCCCGGCCTATCGTGGCGCAGGGGGAAATTACACATGTATTACAGAATTCTGTGCGCGCTTCTGCTGGTCCTCACCCTTTCGGCCTGCGCCAAGAACGTCACATTCTTCCCTCACCATGCGCAAACCCGGGCGGAGGGCATTACGCGGGTTTATGTAGACGCGCATGGCAGTATCTATCCGCGCAGCCATCTCAACCCTGTCACCAGCGACCTGCCTTCCGGCAGTCTGTACCGCTACATGTCACGCGGCCAAGCCAATGAGTGCGCCATAGCGCCAGCCGGGTCGCAGGCCGGGCGATTGTGCGCTACGCAGGGCGACCTCGAGCTCTGGCGCGATGTGCAGGCTACGATCTGGTCGGAAACCGCCGACGAGGTTCTCGCGCAAAGCGGAGCAGCCGAGCGCGATGTCGACCTCGTCGTCCTCGTGCACGGGTTCAACAACGATTACGGTGAAGCCAATAGCGCGTTTCTCTTGGCGCAGGATGCGCTGCGCACCCACGCCAATACAGGCCGACCGATCCACTTCGTCGAGGTGTACTGGGATGGGTTCCAAGGCGTGCAGAATCGCGCATGGAGCTATGCGCAGGGGTCGGGGCCACTCGTGGGTTTCCAGATGCGACAGCTACTCAACGGGATTTCGGAGGGGCTGCAGCAGCGCGCCGACAATGCCACCACCGTGCGTATCCTGACGCATAGCTCGGGCGCGTTCGTATTGGGCGCGACTTTCGGCAATCCCGCTGCCGCGCTGCCCGAACTGCGCGATCCCGACAGCGAAGGTTACTACCTCTTCGCGCAGCACGCCTCGCTCGATTACACCCAATACCGCGTGCCGCAATTCCGCGACTTGCGCATCGCCATGCTCGCCGCAGCCACACCCAGCCTGACCTTCGATCCGATGGGTGACGAAGCGGCCGGTTTCCTCAGCGAGGGTGCCCACGTCATGCTCGCGGTCAATCCGAATGATGCCACGCTGGACAAATACGGGCTAGGCGCGAACTTTTTCTGGAGCGGCGCAACCAATCTCGGCATCGAAGCCGAATTCTATTGCGAAGATTTGCGCGGCGATCCGCTTTTGGCAGGGCGCGACGTCAGCTTTGTGGGGTATGATTTCGACCGGACAGGAACACCGCTGGAAGCCGAGTACCTGCGCGAACATGCCTTCACCAAATACATCGAACAGGCCAATCTCCATACGTCGTTCTTTGCCGATTTCATGGCGATGGAACGAGTGGATCGGAGCAGCCAAGTGGCCGATCTTTGCGAGGGCTTCACCCCAGAAGGTTAAGCGACCACTTCCTCTATGCCGGGCACGGTGATCGTGCGCTGGCCGCCGAAATCCTCGTGTACTACGATCAGGCCGGTCTTCTCGAGATGTTCGAGCAGGCGGCGAATGCGCCCCGGGCTGGCGGTGCCATAGACTCGGGCAAGCGTGTCTTCATCGGGTGATGCGCGTCCTTCGGCAGCGGCCACCACGATGGCGAGATAGGGTGCGAGGACATCCTCTGCGACGTTTTCTGCCATGTGTTCAACGCGTTCGCGCTGTTCGGGGTCGAGTCGGCCCACGCCCGCGCTGGCGAAAGCGAACAGCCGCCGGAAGGCAGGCATATCGACATGGGCAGACGGGATCGCACGCTCGCGGCATCGTGTGGCAAAGGTGCGGAACAGCGTGCTGGCAGGCGTGAAACTGGCGCCGTCCTCTGCCGCCATTTCACGTAAGACGCCGTCGATATCGCCCTGTGGCAGCGGGATGGCCGGACTATCGCCCTCGGGCTGCGCGGGCTCTGCGCTGTCGGCCATGCTCTGCGCCAGTTCCTCGACCGCCGGAGCGGGAGGCGGCGAGGGCGGCGGAGTGCGCACCGGCTCAGCCGCTTCTTCCTTGAGCGAGTCGTGAAGCAAAGCGCCCATGGCCTCGGCATCGGTCTTCGGCAGCGGGGTGAGTGCGGTCGCCGAATTCTTACCGCCCGATTTGACGCTGCCGATATGCACCGCGACCGGGCGACGGCTGACTGCCGGGCCAAGCCCAAGGAAATGCCCGCGCTGCAAATCGCGGATACGCTCCGCCTGCTTACGGTCCATACCAAGCAAGTCCGCCGCGCGTTGCATATCGATATCGAGGAAAGTGCGCCCCATCAGGAAGTTGCTCGCCTCCGCCGCGACGTTCTTGGCGAGTTTTGCCAGTCGCTGCGTGGCGACGATCCCGGCAAGCCCGCGCTTGCGGCCGCGGCACATGAGGTTGGTCATGGCCGACAGCGTCATGCGCCGCGTATCTTCCGCCATTTCACCTGCTGCGGAAGGGGCGAACATCTGCGCTTCATCGACCACCACCAGCGCGGGAAACCAGTGTTCGCGCGGGGCATCGAACAGCGCGGTAAGGAACTGCGCGGCACAGCGGATCTGCTGCTCGACCTCAAGCTCTTCCAGCGCCAGCACCACGGAGGCACGATGCTGCCGGATGCGGCCCGCCAGTGCCTCTATCTCTCGCGGAGAATAGCTTGCACCTTCAATGACCACGTGATCGAAATGATCGGCCAGCGACGTGAAATCGCCTTCGGGGTCGATCACCACCTGCTGCACCATTTGCGCACTCTGTTCGAGCAGCCTTCGCAGCAGGTGCGATTTGCCGCTGCCCGAATTGCCCTGCACCAGCAAGCGGGTTGCTAACAGCTCCTCCACGTCCACCAGAACGGGAGTGTCGTGCACGTCCTTGCCGATTTCGATTTCCGCTTTCACCCCGTCAGCGATAGGTCAGGCGAGGTCGCGCGCCTAGCGTGGCAGGAAGGCTTATCCAGCGTTCAGTGCCGCGTGTCGCCCATCGCAAGAATTTGCTCTGCTTCAATCTCGCGGATCGTATCGACGCCCATCTCTGCATGGATCTTCAGCTTTGCGAGTGAGTTGTTGACGCCAAGCGCCATCATCTCGACTTCCTGCTGCCATTCTGCCCTTGTCATGCCTGCCTCGAAGTCGGCTGCAACACTCAGCGTGACGCGGCAGTTGCTATCGTCAATCGGATCAATATCGTAGCTTTCGGTTGTGCCGATCAGGCGTCCGACCTGCGGATCGGCCTTGCAATCATAGGCGTAGGATTTTCCGGGCTTTGCCTCGCTTATGTCGAGCAGAAAGGCATGTTCGGGTAGCATATCGAGCACCATGCGGAAGCTGCTCGCCCCGGTAGCCTCGACTGAGCCAACGTCCCGCTTCCAGCATATGTCATCACCATAATCGATGATGCGATAAAGCTCTTCCGCAGAGCACGCGAAGTCGGCGGCATACTGGAAGGCCACCGGTCCTTCGGGTGCGGGTTTTGGCTTGAACAGTCCGAACATGGCAAATTCCCTCAATAGCCTGGCTGGGCGTAACGGCATTGCGCTAAGGTCCGGTGGGCAAGCGCGGTTAATGGCCCAGCTCGCTCCTCAGCACTTTTCGCCTGCTTCAAGCATCTTGGCGCGCAGGCCCTTCTGGTTGATGTTCTGGATTTCGATGCCGGGGTGGGCGTTCACTTCCAGCACCATCGGCCCGTCGTTTTCGTCCAGGATGATGTCGACGCCCAGATAACCGAGACCGATTGCGGCACTGCACTTGGAGCTCATTTCCAGCACGCGGTCCCATTCGGGAAGCTTCACTCCGATCAGGTTGACGCCGGTGTCGGGATGATGGGTAATCTCTTCGCCTACCACCATGGCACGGGTGATAATGCCGGTGTCGATGTCGACTGCGGCACCGATGGCGCGCTGGTGCAGGTTGGCCTTGCCGTCAGAAGCGAGCGTGGGGATGCGCATCATCGCCATCAGCGGATGCTCGCGAATAGAAATAACGCGCACGTCAGGCAGGCCTTCGGGAACAAGCGCAAGGATGCGGGCATCAGGGCGGATCAGCGGCTCGATCAGCGCAGCATCCTCCGACCCGGAATCGCCGGAAAAGCCTCCGTCAACAATGCGGCGTACATGGTGCACCACGTCTGCCGGAGTAATCTTGGCCCCCGAACCCTTGTACCAGTTGTTGCCTTCGCGTTTGAGCGCAAGAACGATCCCGTCGCCCTGGGAGCCGCGGGCGGGTTTGATGGCCCAGCTGTCGGGCAGGTCGCGCAACGGATCGAAGTTAAGCAGATCCCCATAGCTGGAGATTACGCATATTGTGCCGGTAGTTACGACGCCGCCAGCGTTCAGGGCCACCTTGGCCGCTACCTTGTCGCGCGCCTGCTCGATCGCCCAGCGGGGATTGTATTTGGCGATAATGGCGTTGCGCAGATTGATACCAAGAATCTCGTCCATCGGGCTTCCGAACTTCTGGCGTGAAGGCCGGGAGGCCCCTGCCGAAGGTCGGGATGGGGATGCGTGGGATTTCCGGGGCGACAGGCGTGATGACGTCTTGTTCGTCGTCCCGCTCTGCAGTCTCGGCGGCGTCGGCTTCTCTTTCTTCAAGAGCTTCGAAAGCGTGAGCATTCTTCCTTCCTTCCAGCCAGATTGGCGCGAAGCGTTTGATCTCGCTCAGGCGCAGGCCGCGATATCGGCCCAGCAGGGCAATCGCGAGACCGGCAAAGCCGGGCAGCACCAGCGGAGAAATTTCGATGAGGGTGAGGGCCACGTGGCTGACCATCACGAACTGGATCATGAGCGCGAGGAAGAAGGTACTCATCGCGATCGAGAAAGCTTCCCACGCGCCGTCCTTTTCCCACTGGCGGTACCAGCGTTCCACCACCAGCGCGGTCACCACAACAGGGAAGGCATCGACCTGAAGCTCTGTATCGAGCGCGACCTGCAGGCCGGCGAGCACGAACACCACGAAGCTGATCAGCACGCCGAGGAAGCCCACGCGTGTCATACGTAGCTTGAGCAGGGTCGGCGCCACCAGCATGCCGACGCCAACGGCTGAAATAAGAACCAGCGGACCGAAAATCGGGCCGATCTGCAGGAAGGCGATAGCGATCAACATAGGTGTGAAGAGGCCGAACGCCTTCATCCCCACGAAGCTTCGTGCCAGCACCACGAGGAATGCACCTATGGGCAAGGCCATCAGCAGGTTGGACGGCTTCATGCCCCAGACCTGGTAGGAGACCGCTGCCTCTCCCATCGTTTGCGGCATGTAGAAAACGTTTTCGGTATTGGCGATACCTAGGAAAGCGAGCAGGCCAATAACACCGAAAACGGCCGCACCGATCAGGGCGGGCCGTTTGATCTGCGGCGTTGCTTTGCCAAGCACGCGTCGCAGTTTGACGAGGCGGCTCAACCGCCATTTGCGAAAGCTCTTAGAAGACATAGCCAACGCTCAGGCTAAAGCGATATCCCTGCCGGTCGCGCACGGGATCGTTACTGTCGCTGAAAATGTACTTGGCTTCGGCTTCCATGCGCCAGTTGCCTGTCCACCACAGCAATTCGACCTCTGGAACGAACTGCGTGTCTTCGCGCGCTTCGCCGCCAGGTGTCAGGCGGCCGTCAAAGCGGGTGTGGCGCAGCTCGACTGCCGGGCGAACGCGCAGGTCACGCGTGATCGGCTGGGTATAGGATGCACCTACGCTTTCGCGGGTGTAGCTGCGATCGGGATTGTCCGAATTGATCTCTTCGGCGCGCAGGTCGAAATTGATATAGTTGTAGCGTCCCAGACGGTGGCGGTATTCAAAGTCCACGCGCGGCCCTTCGCCTGTCGAAGAGGTGCCGCCCGGGCCTTCGCTGTCATCATATTCGCGGTCACGCCAGGTGCCCGAAAGGCGGAAGCGGTGCGCGCGCTCGGGCTCGTATTCTATGCGGACAGAGCCCTGCTTTTCGTCTGTGTCGGGCGATTCGACGGTGACGAGATCGTCATACAAGCGGCCGCGGAGCTGCACTTCCCAGTCATCGCCCACAGCTTGCGAGAACTGCGCGGTCAGGCGGTCGCGGTTGTAGGCATCGCGACCCGTAGCGGAGCCAAATCGTTGTACTTCGATGCGGTCGGCTTCGAAGCGGAACTCGCTCTTCTCATTGCCAAAGGTCACGCCGGCCTGCGCCCGCAAATAGCCGCCATCGCCATTGATGATCAGCTCGTCATCACGGTCTTCGCTTTGGGAGAAAACGGTGCCGAGTTCGATACGGGCGAAAGGATCGAGCTCCCAGGCGTTCTCGTCCTCTTCGTCCTGCGCATGGGCAGGCACGACCAGCAGCATGGCGGCAAGCGTCACGTAGACAAGCGTGCGCAGCCAACTGGTAGCAGACATAGCTTGGGCAAGAGGAAGCGTATCCCTGAACATGTCAGGACTTTTACGCAGGCAGTGGTTTACGAATTGCTAACTGTAAAACGAAACGTTTGGCGGTGCAGCCAGCCGAAAAGCTATCCCTTGCCGCGGGTCTTTGTTTTTCCGGCCTTTGCATTGGCTTCAAGAAACTGCACGATCATGCCCGCCACGTCCTTGCCGCTGGCCCTTTCGATTCCTTCAAGGCCGGGGGAGGAATTGACCTCCATGATTACCGGACCGTGATTGCTGCGCAGCATGTCGACGCCGCACACGTTAAGACCCATGCGTTTGGCCGCGCTGACAGCGGTTGAACGTTCGGCAGGAGTGATCTTCACGAGCTCTGCGCTGCCTCCGCGGTGGAGGTTGGACCGGAAATCATCCGCCGCCCCGGTACGCTTCATCGCCGCGACAACCTTTCCGCCCACCACCAGAGCGCGGATATCGGTGCCGCCGGCTTCCTTGATGAATTCCTGCACGAGGATGTTCACATTGGCGCCTCGGAAAGCCTCGATAACCGATTTGGCGCTACTCATCGTTTCTGCCAGCACCACACCGATGCCCTGTGTGCCTTCAAGAAGTTTGATCACGACCGGTGGGCCGTTGACCGCCTTGATGATCTCCTGAGCCTGCTTGGGATCGTTGGCATAGGCGGTTAGCGGTAAGCCAAGTCCATGCTTTGCAAGGATTTGCATAGACCGCAGCTTGTCCCGGCTGCGGCCGATGGCGACGCTTTCATTGAGCGGATAGCACCCGCGCATCTCGAACTGGCGCAGGATCGCAAGACCATAGTTGGTGATGCTCGCTCCGATACGCGGGATCACCGCATCATAGCCCACGCATGGCTCGCCATTGTAGAAGACCTGCGGGCGATGGCTGGCGATATGCACCGTGCAACGTGTGGTGTTGAGAATATCGATCTCGTGACCGCGCTCCTCTGCCGCCTCGACCAAGCGTTTGTGCGAGTAGAGGTTCGGATTGCGCGCGAGCATGGCAATTTTCACGGCTTATGTCCTTTCTTCGGCTCCATGCCGGGTGTTTGCAGCCAGCTGTGGCCCGAATCGACCAGAAAACGCCGACGTAGCGATGACCGCCCTATCAGCATGGGGAATTTCATATCGGAACGGTCCGCCAGACTGATCTCGGCGCGGAAAGTAAGGCTGCCGATCTTCAATGGCGTCTTGATGACATAGCGGCGCTGGGTTTCCCCGTTGGAGCTGGTGATCCCGCGAATATCGACATGCACCGCCTCGCAAGTGTGGCGCTGGCCGCCCCAATCGACGCAGAAACGCACGTAGCGCTTCCCGTCGCGCTCGAATTCCTCAAGCACTTCAGCATGCAGCGATGATGTACGCGCGCCGGTATCGATCTTGGCGGGAATCCCGGTGAGGCCGAGATCCGGCAAACCCACCAGCTCGCGCCAGCCGACAGGGCGCAATTCGCGTTTCGTCGTCATTGGTGGCGCTTAGAGCATTTTGTGACGATGAGGACTAGTCGCAGTTTCGGGTAAGAGCGATTGCTTGCGTTGATGCCACCTGTCAGGTGGAAAGCGGACGCGTCTTTCAACTCGTCAGCGACATTCGACACGGTCTGAATAGGCGGGCTGCGTGACACAGGTGCCGCCTCCTACGACTTCGACATCCCCCCCGCCTCTTCTGAGAAACGCAATCTGGGCCTCGCCGGAAACGTTGGCGTAGTTCGAGCCTGCTCCGCCGACCGTGATGTCGGCATCTGTGACGCGGAGCCGCATGGCATCGATCGATCCCGCTCCGCCGACCGAGTATGTCCCCTCACGCGCGGAGCCGGTCGCCAATATGCTGCCCGAACCATGGGTTGTGAGGCTGACCCGCTCGACATCAATATCGGTGATCTCGACCGACCCGGCCCTTTCGAGCGTTGCGGCAAAGCTTTCGCCCTGCGGTCGCCACACTTCGACAGACCCCGGACCCTGGACATTGATGGACGACAGACTTGGCGTCCAGACGACGACATTCAGCCCCGAACCCGGATTCCAGCTCCAGCTCGCGCCCTCGCGATATCGGATGGTGAGTGTGCCGTCCTCGACTGCCACAATGGCATCCTCGATCAAGGCACGCGGACCCTGCAATCGCGCCCGATTTCCGTCGGCATCCGCTATGACCAAAACCTGGATCGCACCGAACACTCGCACATCATCGAATTCGGTGAGCGGAACGTCGAGCACCGGATAGGGGCTGGGATTTCTTTCGGCGGCGCTAGGCGGAACCTGTTCGGACGTCGCGGCATGATCCTGCAAAGGCGGTTCGCTATCCGAAAGGGTGAGGGCGAGTGCGGCAGTGGCGAGCAAGATCATGATGGCGGCTCCAAAATAGACCAGCGTCCGGTTCGTGCTGGATTGGGCCGCAGGGGTAATGTCCGCTGCCGGACCGGCCACCCCAATACTGCTGGGTCCCATGGAATTTGGGGGTCCCGCTTCGGCATGATTGAGTATCCGGGCTGCTTCCCGACTGTTGGATACACCCAGATGGCGGCGAGCTTCGCGTAAGTGCTCGGTCACGGTGTGAACCGAGATGTCCAGCTCGCGTGCAATCGATTTGGTGTCGAAGCCGGCTTGCAGAAGCCGCAAAACCTCTTTTTGGCGAGGAGTTAGCTTTTCAAGATCCGCCACACTCATTGTTCTGAATACTTAGCAAAAATGCGATCTGCTGCAATCGGTCAGAACCTGGCCAGGGCCCGTCAAATCGGATTGCCGTTCTTATCGCGATAGATATCCCGCCGCCCGACGTGGTTCGCCGGGCCAACCAGCCCCTCGCTCTCCATGCGTTCGATCCATTTGGCGGCGGTGTTGTAGCCGACGCCCATCTGGCGTTGCAGCCAAGAGCCTGACGCCTTCTGGTTCTCGATCACCATCTGGCAGGCCTGGCGGTACTTGCGCTCTTCGGGGCTGTCCGACGCGGTGAGTTCGTCCTCGAAGGTGATACCGCCTTCTTCGGGCTCTTCGGTGACCGAGTCGACATATTGCGGGGCGCCCTGGCTGCGCCAGTGTTCGGCGACCTTCTCGACCTCTTCATCCGACACGAACGGCCCGTGCACGCGGGTGAGCTGGCCGGAGAGCGGCTTGTAGAGCATGTCGCCCTTGCCGAGCAGCTGTTCCGCGCCTTGTTCGCCGATGATCGTGCGGCTGTCGATACGGCTCGATACGGCAAAGCTGATACGCGTGGGCAAGTTGGCCTTGATGACGCCGGTGATAACGTCGACCGAGGGGCGCTGCGTGGCGGTAATCACGTGGATACCTGCCGCACGGCTCTTTTGGCACAGGCGTTGGAGCATTCCTTCGATTTCCTTGCCAACCACGAGCATCAGATCGGCCAGTTCGTCCACGATCACGACGATTTGTGGAAGCACCTCGTAGTCGAGCTGTTCTTCCTCGATGATCACATCGCCCGTCTCGGGATCGAAGCCCGTCTGCACGGTGCGCTGGAGCGGCTTACCCTTGGCGGCGGCGGCGCGGACGCGGTCGTTGAAGCCAGCAAGGTTACGCGCGCCCACGTCCGACATCATGCGATAGCGGCGCTCCATTTCCTCGACTGCCCATTTGAGTGCGCGCACCGCCTTTGGTGGTTCGGTGACGACCTCAGCGAGGAGGTGCGGGATATGCTCGTAACTCTTCAGCTCAAGTACCTTGGGATCGATCAGGATCATCCGGCACTCTTCGGGCGTAAAGCGGTAGAGCAAGCTGAGCAGAATGGCATTGAGGCCGACCGACTTACCCGCGCCCGTAGTACCCGCAACCAGCAAGTGCGGCATGGCGGCAAGGTCGGCAACAATCGGATCGCCCGAAATGCCTTTGCCCAGGATGATCGGCAGGCTGCCTTTGTTGTTCACATAGGCTTCGCTTTCGACCAGCTCCTTGAAGCTGACCATCTGCCGGTCGGCATTGGGCAGCTCGATACCCATTACCGTCTTGCCGGGGATCGGCGCGACGCGGGCGCTTATGGCGCTCATATTGCGGGCAATATCCTCGGCGAGGCCGATCACACGGCTGGCCTTGATGCCGGGGGCTGGCTCGAGCTCGTACATGGTGACCACGGGGCCGGTCTTCACCGCGGTAATCTCGCCCTTGACGTTGAAATCGTCGAGTACGGTTTCCAGCAGGCGGGCGTTCCGTTCGAGCGACAGCTTGTCGAGCGGCGCGGTGTTGCCCGATGCCGTATCTTCGAGCAGGTCGATGCCCGGTAGATCGTACTCGGCGAACATGTCCTTTTGCGCGGCCTTGGGTACGGGCTTGGCGCGGCGCGGCGGTGCGGCGGGATCGCTGATCTCGGGTGCGCGGCGCTGGGCGAGGGGCGTGACTTCGCCTTCACCCTCGTCATCCGCGCTGCTATCCTGCGCTTCAGGGCGACGACGCTGCTTCTTGGCCTTCTCCGGTTTGAACGGATTTGCCGGACTGGTTAATTGCGGTGGATTTCTTATCCATTCTGGTAAAACAAGGAAGCGTGACCAGTCGAGCGCGAAGATGCGGCCGGCAAGGAAAGCGCCGCCAAACAGGCTGGCGACCCCGCCCGCGAGGATCGCCCAGAACCGCCCCGCCTCTGGAAGCAGTCCGGCGAGCGCGCGGATGCCGTCTTCACCAAGAAGTCCGGCAAGGCCGCCAAATCCGGCGGGCCAGGAGTGATCGCGCGCATCGGTCACGAGCGAAAATGCGGTGGCGAGCAGCGCCATGGCGAGCAGCATGATGGCAACGGTGCGCCACCAGCTGCCGCCCCAGCTTTCTTCCTCATCCGCATCACGCCACAATTTGCGTGCAAAAACATAGGTTAGCGGCAGAAATAGTACCGAGACCCAGCCAAAGGAGGTGAGCGCAAGATCGGCGACGAAAGCCCCGGGCTTGCCCATCCAGTTGTCGACCACGTCACCCGCGGCGGTGGAGAGCGAAGGATCGGTCTGGCTATGGCTCAGCAGCGCAATCGCGAGGAAAATCGTGAATCCGTACAGCAACACCGCGCCTGTCAGCTGCGCACTACGCGTCAGCGAGCGGCGGAAAGCGGCTTTCCAATCAGCACCTTGTTTCGAGGCCCGGCTGGCCATGGAGGATCCCCTTGCGAATGCGTCCCGGACGAGGAGAATCCCATACGGGGACTCGCGGGTCAAATAGTTTGTTTTTCGCAAACGCGGAGACGTTTTCGTCCTCGGTGCTATTCTCTCCGCTTCGCTGCGCGGCACCTGCGGTCGCGCAGTCGCGCTCTGTCGGTCGCTAGTCGCGCCCGATCCCAGCTCTACCAAGCTACCGTGTTGCGGAGCTCGCTAGGGGACTAGCCGAGGGCAAG
The DNA here is from genome assembly GCF_028858515.1 of Aurantiacibacter sp. D1-12. Lineage (GTDB taxonomy): Bacteria > Pseudomonadota > Alphaproteobacteria > Sphingomonadales > Sphingomonadaceae > Alteraurantiacibacter. The sequence continues at coordinate 488,376 of NZ_JAPJZJ010000002.1, read as the reverse complement.
GGCGAACGCCCGCCCGCAGCGGGCGCAGCTTGCTGCGCATCTAGCGAGGACGCATCGATGGAGGTCGATGCGAAAATCAAACCGGAAACCCATCGATCGCGGCCCATCGCTCGCAACCCAGTCTGTTGGCAGAGCGCACACTTATCCCTCCCAGCGCAATCACCGGCATCTGCGCGTGACGCGCTAACGTTCGCCAACGCATTGCCCCCAAAGTCTTCGCCCCTGGGTGCGAGCGCGTGGGGAAGACCGGTGACAGCATCACTGCATCGGCCCCGATCCGGTTAGCCTGTGCGATCTCGCGCATGTTGTGCGCAGTGGCGATCATCAGAAGGTCGTGGCGGCGCGGGTAGAGCGACAGCGGTGCACCATAGATGCCGTCTGCACCCCATTCGCGCGCCGTCAGCGCACTGTCGGCAAGGATCACGAGATGGCCTTCCGTCCGCGCAATGCGGTCGAGGGTGCGGAAACGGGCGTACCTTTCCCGATCAGGCAGATGATAGTGCCGGAACACGAAGCCTAGTGGCACCGTGAAGGATTGCAGACTGCGCTCGATCACATGATCATTACGTTCGTCCGAAAGCAGCCAGAGGTCAGGGAGGGGCTGGAATGCGGCCATCGGGCGGCTATAGCGCGGGCATGAGTGAAAACGCCACAGACCGTTTGGCCGCCGTAGAGGCCGAAATCGCCAAGGCCTGCAAGATTGCCCGCCGCGAGCCCGAAGACGTCTCTCTGATTGCGATCAGCAAGACCCATCCGGCAGGGGCGATCGCGCCGCTTCTCGACGCAGGGCAACGCGTGTTCGGTGAAAACCGCGTGCAGGAAGCGGAAGGCAAGTGGCTGCAGCTGCGTGAGGAGACGCCCGGTGTGGAACTGCACCTCGTCGGCCAGCTGCAATCGAACAAGGCAGACGATGCCGTGGCGCTGTTTGACTGCATCCACTCTCTCGACCGGCCATCGTTGGTGAAGGCGCTCGCCAAGGCATTCGACAAGGCGGATAAGCAGGTTCCGTGCTTTGTGCAGGTCAATATCGGTGATGAAGATCAAAAAGGTGGCTGCGCAATCAAGGACCTGCCCGACCTGCTTTCGCAAGCACGCGATGCCGATATTCCGCTCGCCGGCCTGATGTGCGTGCCTCCCTTCGGCATCGAAGCCGCGCCCTATTTCGCACTGATGGCCAAACTGGCAGACGATCACGGGCTTGAAGGACGCAGCATGGGCATGAGCGGGGATTTTGAGACCGCAATCATGCTCGGCGCAACGCACATCCGCGTTGGGACCGCGCTGTTTGGTGAGCGTGGCTAGCGCAACCGTCGCAGCGCGTCCTCAAGCCGCAGGGCCAGCGCGGCAATGGCGAACGGGGCGAACACCAGGCCTGTCCAGAAATAGTCAGGCTCGAAAATCCTGCCTGTGTATGACACGGTGAATGTCACCACGATAGCGTTCACCCCAACCCAGTGCAGCCAGCGCCAGTACTTGCCCATGCGCCGTTGCGCAGCGTCGTTCGACGTCAGCGCCATCAAAACGATCAGCACATAGACGAGACCGCCCAGCGCCACTTCGGAGAGTTCTCGCGGGCGGAATTGCAGGACGTTTATGGCCAGTGCCAGCAGGTGAAGCATCATCAGCCCGGCAAAGGCCAGCCCGAGGTGCCGGCGCCGGCGAGCAAGCCAGGTCCACGGGTTGCGCCTGAAATATCGCGCTGCCGGACCGGCCGAAACAACCAGCAGGAACATCAGAAACGAAACGCGAGCGGTATATCGCGCGCTGAGAAGCGCCATCTCGCTCACCGTGTCGGAAAGAGCGTAAGCACTGCCAAGTGCTATGGCTGCCAATGCCACTGCAGCGCCGTAAATGCGTGCCAACCCTACTGACTTTTTCCCGTCCATAGCTGTTGCTTGCCACAAATTCGCAGAGCTGGGCAATCGCAAGAGTTGACGCCAACCCCCCTGCCACGCCAAACCGCGTGTTCACACAGTTTCAGGACATCAGCATGACCCTTCGCAACGCCAGCATCATCGCGCTCCCGCTCCTCACCGTACTCTCTGTGCCTGCACAGGCGCAGGACGCAGATCCTTATGCCGATTGCGCGGCGCTGACCGATGATGCAGCGCGGCTTGCCTGTTTTGATCGCACCTATGCGGCCCAGCGTGTGGTTATTGCCGAGGCGGCAGAGGCTGCGGAAGTGCGGCGCGAGGAAGTTTTTGGCTTCCGTGAGGAAGATGCTGCGATTGAGCGCGAAGAAGAAGACGCCACGCTCACCGTTACCGTGGCCGAAGTTCTTCGCGGATCAGGCCGCACCCAGGTTCTGCTGATGGAGAATGGCCAGCTCTGGCGCGAAGTTGACGGATCGACGCTACGCAACCGCGCACGCGTCGGCTGGACGGGCACGGTCTCGCGGCACTGGTCCGGCGCTTACGAAATCCGTTTCGAAGGCCGAAGCGGCTACCTTCGTGTCGCCCGAATGCGTTGATTTTTTAGCGAATCCGCACCCTGTGTTAATCCGCATCCTGGTGAAAACCTAAAGTTAACCGGAACGTCATATATTCCACCCTGTACGAGAGTAATATCCGGCGAACAGGCGGATTAACACGATGCTGGAAAGTGGGATCATGCAGTCGCACGCAGACGAAAACACAGAGATTGAGGAGCGCCGCGGCAATGACCGTCCGGCGGTCAATCTCCAGTGTGAAATCCGCGTCGGCACGCGAGCTTGGCGCAAGGCACAGGTTGCCGATCTGACGCCGGGTGGTTTCCAGGTGCAGATTCTCGACATGCCGCCAATGGGCACCCCTGTTTATGTGCGCATGGCCAACCTGCAGATGATGCATGCCGAAGTGTGCTGGACGAAGGTTGATACCGCAGGGTGCAAGTTCCTCCAGCCGCTGAACGAACACGTTTACAACCACATTCTGAACTTCATCCGCGCCTGATGGCGCCAGACTTCAGGCCGCTCGGGTGCCCGCGTCCGGCTCTCCGGCAGCGATAGCGTCCAGCAGGGCTCGCTCTACCTTCTCCAGCCGTTCTGCCGATTGCAGTTTCGCGCCGAGAAGATCGGTAACGTAGAACGTGTCCACCGCGCGCTCGCCGTAATGGGTGATGTGTGCCGAATTGATCAGCAGACTCTGTTCGAACATCGCGCGCGTCAGGCGGTTCAGCAATGCCGGACGGTCGGTCGCGTTGACCTCGATCACGGTGAAACGGTTGGATGCGTCGTTATCGAAGCCGACTTGCGGCGCGATGCGGAAATGTTCGGCGCGCATTTGTTTGAGTGGCCGCTTGGCCAGGCTGGACACCATGTCGATACGATCCAGCAGCGAATCCTCGATGCTCTTTTTTAGCCGAGCAATCTGCTGTGCTTCGCGGAACGGATTGCCCAGCGGATCCTGCACCAGCAGGTTATCGACCGCTTTGCCCACCCGGTTGGTGTGAATACGCGCATCGATAATGTTGCCCCCCGCCAGCGTGATGGCGCCTGCGATCCGGTAGAACAGGCCGGGATGGTCATCGCTGATCACCGTCACCAGTGTGGCGCCGAGCGAGGCATAGTATTCGGCATTGATCGACAGTGATTGATCCCCGTCAAGCGCGGCCTGATAGTGCGGCAGGTTGATCGCAATCACCTCTTCCGGCTCGGCAATCCAATAGGCATCGTCGAAAGCGTTGGAGAGGTCCTCCACCAGATGCGCCTGCTTGCCGAGCATCTCGGCCACGCGTTCCTTCTTCGCGGCCACCCGTTCGGCCCGACCGTGTGTCTTATGGCCAAGCCGCAAGCGCTCCTGCGCGGCTTCGAACAGGTCGGACAGCAATTGCCGTTTCCAGCTGTTCCAGACGCTCGGACCAACCGCGCGAATATCAACGATGGTGAGCACGGTGAGCAGGCGCAGCCGCTCCAGCGTGTGCACTTCGGTCACGAAATCGGTGATGGTCTTGGGGTCGGCGAGGTCGCGCTTGAAGGCGAAGGCGCTCATCCACAGGTGATAGCGCACGAGCCAGGCGACCAGCTCGGTTTCCTTCGCATCGAGCCCCAGCCGCGGGCACAGTTTTAGAGCGACCTCGGCCCCAAGCACAGAGTGGTCACCACCGCGTCCTTTGGCGATATCGTGCAGCAGCGTGGCGACATAGAGCACGCGGCGATTGGCCAGCTTGGGTAATAGTTCGCTCGCAAGCGGGTGATCATCAGCCAGCTTGCCGCGCTCGATCTCGCTCAGCAGGCCGATGGCGCGGATTGTATGCTCGTCCACCGTGTAATGGTGGTACATGTCGAACTGCATCTGCGCGTTGACCTTGCCGAAATCGGGCACGAAGCGGCCGAACACGCCAGCTTCATTCATCCAACGCAGCACGGTTTCGGGATCGTTCTTTCCGGCCAGCACATCGAGGAATAGCGCGTTGGCGCGCTTGTCTTTGCGGACCTTGGCAGTGATCAGCGCGGCATCGCGGCGAGCAATACGGATAGTGCCCGGATGGACTTCCAGCCCCTCCCGTTCGGCTATGGCGAAGAGTTCGATCAGCCGGACAGGATCAGTCGCGAACCAGTCATCCTTGGGTGCGGCGATCGTGCCATCGTGAACCAGGAAGCCGTCGATCTTCTTGGCCCGGCCCTTGCGCATGGCATTGAGAAGCTCGGCAACGCGGCTCCGTTCGGCGGTCTGCTCTTCCAGATGTGAGAGGAACAGTCCGGTCAGGTGGCCGACGTGTTTTGCCTGCAGGAAATACATCTGCATGAAGCGCTCGACCGCGCTTTTGCCCGGGCGATCAGCGTAATTCATACGATCAGCAACTTCGCGCTGCAGGTCAAAGGTCAGCCGATCCTCGCCGCGCCCGGCAATGGTGTGCATGTGCGCGCGCACGGCGAGGAGGAAGCTCTCCGCACGGCGGAACTGGCGATATTCTTTCTGCGTGAACAAGCCCTTCTCGACGAGCTCGGCAGCGCTGTGCACGCGGTGCAGATACTTGCCCATCCAGTACAGCGTTTGCAGGTCGCGCAGGCCGCCCTTGCCGTCTTTGACATTGGGTTCAACGACGTAGCGCGAATCCCCCATACGCTTGTGCCGCTCGTTCCGTTCGACCAGCTTTTCCTGCACGAAAGCGTTCTGCGATCCGGGGACGACTTCACCCCAGAAAAGGTCACGCGCCGCGTCATAAACATCCTGATCACCCCACAGGAAGCGCGCTTCCAGCAAGGCGGTGCGGATGGTGAGATCTCCCTGCGCCATACGTGCCGATTCCGCTAGCGAACGGCTAGAATGGCCGACCTGCAGGCCAAGATCCCAGAGGTAATAGAGGATCGCCTCGATCACCTGCTCGCACCAGCTGGTGGGCTTGTCTGGCGTGATGAAGGCAAGGTCGACGTCAGAAAATGGCGCCATCTCGCCGCGCCCGTATCCGCCCACGGCCAATAGCGCGATCCGCTCTCCGCTGGACCGGTTGCCTACCGGATAGACGTCATCAACCACATGATCGTGGATCACGCGAATAAGCTGGTCGATCAGGAAGGCCTGGCCGTGCGCATGCTCGTGGCCGGCACCCGGGCGTTTGGAGAGACGCCGGGCGAGTTCTTCGCGGCCCGCTGCGAGAGCCTCTTTCAGCGCCGCGACAATGTCCATCCGGCCCGACTGCGCACCTTTATCCTCCACGATAACTGAAACGCTCGCGGCCAGTGCGCGGCGATCAACAATCTTGCGCTGCTTGGGGATACGGGGAAGGCTCACAGCTGTAGAAATACGCGCGGTGCTGGCGCATTGCAAAGCGATCATGCGTTTGCGCGTGATTAGCAGGGCTTTAACCCGCGGCTGCTCTATGCCATTGCGCGCTCATACAGGTCGTGACCGGCCGCTATGCCAAAGGGCGAATTGAACATGCTGGACATGCTGGCGGCAGCCACAGGTGATGTGATTTACTGGCGCGATTTGGGTCTCAGCCCGGGTCTCGACCTCGGCTTCTTCGAACTGAAATACTATTCGCTCGCTTACCTGCTCGGCATCATTTTTGCCTATTGGCAGGTCTCCAAGATGCTCAAGCAGCCCGGCGCCCCGATGGCGCAGGTGCATGCCGATGACCTGTTCTTCTATTGCACGCTCGGCATCATTATCGGCGGGCGTCTGGGCTATGCGATGTTCTACGACACCAGCCTGTGGACTACGTTTGAAGAGGACTCATTCGTATCCTGGCGACTGCTGCGCCTGTGGGACGGCGGGATGAGCTTCCACGGCGGACTGGCTGGCGTTGTTGCCGCTATCGCCTGGGTTTGCTGGCGCGGTGGGCTGCCGTTCCTGCGCGTGTGCGACTATGTCGCGGTGCCGGTGGGCGTGGGCATGCTGCTCGGGCGGCTGGCGAACTTTATCAATGGCGAGCTTTGGGGCCGCGTTGCAGGGCCAGATGTCCCGTGGGCCATGGTTTTCCCCGGAGGCGGCGATGTCGCGCGCCACCCCAGCCAGCTCTATCAAGCCTTCGGCGAGGGGCTGGTCGTGCTCGTCGTGATGATGAGCCTGTTCTGGTTGACCAACGCGCGCTTTCGCAAAGGACTGCTGGTGGGTGTTTTCACCGTCCTCATTTCCCTCGCGCGCTTCGTGAACGAATTCTTCCGCCAGCCCGACGCGCAGCTGACCGAATTTGCCGAGCGTACCGGTCTTTCGATGGGCCAATGGTTGACGATCCCGTTGTTGCTGCTGGGCTTGGGCCTTATTGCGTGGTCGCTGACTAGGCCAGCGATTGGCAGTAAAATTGCCCCGCACAAGAGCGAAGCGGAGGCCTCTTGAGCGACTTAAGAGACGAAGATGCGAAGCGCGATCTGGGCGATACATTTCGCCGTCTGATCGCTGCTACCGGGCCCATCAGCCTGGCGCACTTCATGGGCGAATCCAACCAGCGCTACTATGCCGACAAGCGCCCGATCGGCGGGCAGGGTGGTGACTTTATCACCGCACCTGAAGTCAGCCAGATGTTTGGCGAGCTCATCGGGCTGTGGCTGTCCGACATCTGGATCAGGGCCGGACGGACAGAGCCGGTGCACTACGTCGAGCTGGGTCCGGGCCGGGGCACGCTGGCGCGCGATGCATGCCGCGCCATGAAGCGATACAATGTGGAGCCGCGCGTGCACCTGGTCGAGACGTCGCGCCGCCTGCGCGATGCACAGCTCGCCGCCAATCCGAATGCGATCCACCACCATGATCTCTCGACGGTGCCCACCGAAGGGCCGTTGTTGATCGTTGCCAACGAATTTCTCGATGCGCTTCCGGTGCGCCAGTTGGTCAAGACCAATGAAGGCTGGCGTGAAGTGATGGTAGGCGTGGACGCGGACGGGAATTTCATCGAGATGCCCGGCCGCCAGCCAATGGATTCCGCCGTGCCAGAGGCGCGCCGCGGCGATGCACCCGGCACCGTCATCGAAACCAGTCCCGCCAGCGCGACGATCATGTTCGAGGTTGCCGGACGGCTAAGAGATCAGGACGGCGCCGCGCTCTTTATCGATTACGGCTATCGCCACGGTCGCAGTGGCTCGACCATCCAGGCGGTGAAGGATCACCGGAAAGTCGGCATTTTCGATACACCGGGCGATGTCGATCTGTCCGCCCATGTTGATTTCGCCCAGATGGAACAGATTGCCCTGTCCCGCGATGCGCGCGTGCTGGGCACGGTGCCGCAAGGGGAGTGGTTGCAGGCTCTCGGCATTCGGGAACGTGCGGACGCGCTGGCCGAATATGCGCCGCAACACCGCGAAGCATTGATGCTCGCGCGCGATCGTCTGATCGAACCCGATCAGATGGGCGAGCTGTTCAAGGTGATGGGCCTGGTCGCGCCCGGCTGGCCAGACGGTGCAGGTTTCCCGGTCCGCTAGTGCGCGATAGCTGACTTGGCGATGGTGATGGCGGCGACCATGCCGTCCTCATGGAATTTGCGCTCGATAGCGCCGCCGAGCTGCCCGGACACGCTCATTTCAAGCAAGCGGGTCCCAAAGCCCTCTTCGCCGCTGGCCTTGATCTTCGGGCCACCTTCCTCGACCCAGCGCATGCCGATCATGCTGCCGTCATCGGTGATTTCGAGCGTAACCGTTCCAGTTTCGTTGCTAAGCGCACCATATTTGGCAGAATTGGTGGCGAGCTCATGGAACACCAGTGCGAGCGGAGTCGCAGCACGGGGGCTGATTTCCGCATCGAAGCCGGTCACCAGAACGCGCTTCTCTTCTTCCGAATGCGCATAGGGTGAGAAAAGCGATTCAAGCAGCCCTTTCAGGCTTTCCTGGACGACGCCGCTCTCCGGCCTCACGAATTCATGCGCCCGGCCAAGCGCACGCATGACATCGGTGAGCTCGCGCGCAAAGGGTTCATGTTCGGGCGCGCGTTTCACTTTGAGTGAGGCGAGTCCGATGACCACCGCGAAGATATTCTTGATCCGGTGTGATAGCTCGCGCGCCAGCATGTCACGCTGTTCCAACGCCTGATGCACTTCATCGATATTGGTAACGGTGCCGAACCAGCGCAGGTTGCCTCCCTGAGAATCGGTCACCGGAACTGCCAGCGAAAGCACCCAGGCCCATGAACCATCACTCTGTTTGAGGCGGTATTCGGCCTCGAACTCCTCGCCGCGGTTGAAGGCTTCGTACCAGTCGGCGAAGACCTTCTCGGCATCGTCCGGATGGACATATTGCCGCCAGTCTTCGGAAACCTTGGGCGGACTGGTGCCCACCTGTTCTTCCCAGCGCCGGTTGAAGTAGTCGAAATTGCCATCCGCATCGGCAGACCAGGCAATTGTCGGTACGCCGTCAATCATTCGCCGCAAGCGATCCTCGCGGTCTTCGATCTCGCGCATCAATTGCAAATTGGCGCGGCGCGCATTCAGCCGCCGCATTACCGCTTGCGCCAGCACTTGCATGCCTTCGCGCTGAAGTGCGGTGAGGCCATGCGGGTGCGGGTCTGTATCGAGCACGCACAGCGCGCCTAGCGGAGCGCCTTCGTCCGACACGAGCGGCTGACCGGCATAGTAGCGCAGGTGCTTTTCACCCGTGACCATCGGATTGTTGGCAAAGCGCGCGTCCTTTGTCGCATCGTGCACTTCCATCAGGTCGGGCTCGACCATTGCATGGGCGCAGAAGGAAACTTCGCGCGGCGTTTCCCGCTCTTCCAATCCCTCTTTGGCCAGGAACCGCTGCCGCAGCTCCTCTACCAGAGTTATCGTGGCGGCAGGGGCCCCACAAAGCTTGGCCGCGAACTGGACGATAGCGCGAAGTTCTGTATCATCTTCCAATGCATCGCTCGAGAACGAGTCGACGACTCGTAGACGCGTATCCTCCATCACCTGCGGATGAAACGCTGTTCCAGCCGATTCAGAAATATAATCGTTAGATTTCAATAGTTTACCCCATCCCTGCTGGAGTCATACCCAAGAAAGGGAGCAATTGGAAGCGCCAAGCGCTCCAGTTTCAAATGTAACGAGTTTGCCTTTGCCTGTGCGCTTGCTATGCGCCGCGAATTGCTTTCGAAGAGGACTCGATAATGCGCGCCACTCCCGATTTTGATTTTGGCCTGACCGAAGAAGCCCAGATGATCCGCGAAAGCGTTGCGCGCTTTGCCGATGATCGCATTGCGCCGATTGCCGCAAAGGTTGATGCAGAGGACTGGTTCCCGATCGAGCTGTGGCCGGAAATGGGCGAGCTGGGCCTGCACGGAATGACGGTAAAGGAAGAGGACGGCGGCACGGGTCTCGGCTATCTCGAGCACACGATTGCGGTAGAGGAAGTCAGCCGCGCCTCTGCCTCTGTCGGGCTTTCTTACGGCGCGCACTCCAACCTGTGCGTCAACCAGATCGCGCGCTGGGGCAATGCCGAGCAGAAAGCGAAATACCTCCCCGGCCTGATTTCAGGCGAGCATGTTGGCAGCCTTGCCATGAGCGAGCCGGGCGCGGGTTCGGACGTTGTTTCGATGAAGCTGAAGGCCGATGCGGTGCAGGGCGGTTATCTGCTCAACGGCACCAAGTTCTGGATCACCAACGGCCATGCGGCAGAAACGCTGGTGGTTTATGCCAAGACCGATCCCGCGGGCGGCAGCAAGGGCATTACCGCCTTCCTGATCGAGAAGGACATGGCTGGTTTCAGCTGTGGTCAGAAGATCGAGAAGATGGGCATGAAGGGCTCAATCACCAGCGAACTGGTGTTTGAAGATTGCCACGTTCCGCAAGAGAACGTGCTCGGCGAAGTGGGCAAGGGCGTGCAGGTGCTGATGAGCGGCCTCGATTACGAGCGCGTCGTGCTCTCCGGGGTGCAGCTCGGCATCATGCAGGCGTGTCTCGACACGGTGATCCCGTACGTTCGTGAACGCCAGCAGTTCGGCAAGCCATTGGGCAGCTTCCAGCTGATGCAGGCCAAGGTCGCAGACATGTATGTCGCACTGCAATCGGCGCGCGCCTACGTCTATGCCGTCGCCAAGGCCTGCGACAACGGCCAGACCACGCGCTTCGATGCAGCGGGCGCAATCCTGCTGTCGAGTGAGAATGCCTTCCGTGCGGCGGGCGAAGCGGTGCAGGCGCTGGGCGGTGCGGGCTACACCACCGACTGGCCGGTAGAGCGCTACCTGCGCGATGCAAAATTGCTCGACATCGGTGCCGGAACGAACGAAATCCGCCGCATGCTGATTGGTCGCGAGCTGATCGGCAACGGCTGATGCCCGCCTACATCATTGCGCGCTTCACGATCCATGATCGGGAGAGCTATGACCGCTACGATGCGGCGTTCATGCCGGTGTTCGCCAAGTTCAACGGCAAGCTGCTCAGCGTCGATGAAAAGCCAACCGTGCTCGAAGGTGAATTCAATTACACCCGCTCCGTGCTGATCGAATTCCCCGACAAGGCGAGCGCGAAAGCATGGATGACTTCGCCCGAGTACCGCGAGATCGCGCGGCACCGTATCGCAGCCAGCGAGGGGCAGGTGATTATGGTCGATGGCTTGCCTCCCGCCGCATAACAACGCAAAGACTGGCCGCATGACAGCACCCGTTCTCACTTCATCGCTCGACCGCGAAGACGCAGCTGCCAAAGCGCGCTTCGATCATAACAAGGCACTCGCTGAAGAACTGCGCGCCAAGGTGGCAGAGGCCGCACTTGGTGGACCGGAGCGGCATCGCGAGAAGCACGTGGGGCGGGGTAAGCTGTTGCCGCGCGAGCGGGTGGAGCGGTTGCTCGATCCGGGCTCGCCTTTCCTCGAGATCGGCCAGCTTGCGGCGAACGGGATGTATACCGGAGACGTCAACGGGGCGAGCATGATTGCGGGGATCGGGCGCGTTTCGGGTCGTCAGGTGATGATCGCGGCGAACGATCCGACGGTGAAGGGCGGCTCCTATTACCCGATGACGGTGAAGAAGCACCTGCGCGCGCAGGAGATTGCGCAGGCGAACCGGCTACCTTGCGTCTATCTCGTCGATAGCGGCGGGGCGAACCTGCCGTTCCAGGCCGAGGTCTTTCCCGATCGCGAGCACTTCGGGCGGATCTTCTACAATCAGGCGCAGATGTCCTCGATGGGCATTCCGCAAATTGCCTGCGTGATGGGCAGCTGCACCGCGGGCGGCGCCTATGTGCCTGCTATGAGTGACGAGAGCGTGATCGTGAAAGAGCAAGGCACGATCTTCCTTGCCGGGCCTCCGCTGGTCAAAGCCGCGACGGGCGAGGAAATCTCAGCCGAGGACCTTGGCGGCGGCGCGCTCCACGCAAAGAAATCGGGCGTAGTCGATCACCTGGCTGAGAATGACGAGCACGCGCTCACTGTAGTGCGCGATATCGTCAGCCATTTGGGTGCGAATGAAGGCGCGAAGGTCGACATTCGTGAGCCGCGTGCGCCCAAGTTCGACGCCGAAGATCTCTACGCCATCATCCCTGATGATGTACGCGCGCCCTATGATGTGCACGAGGTGATCGCGCGCATCGTCGATGGCAGCGAGTTCCACGAGTTCAAGCGCGACTATGGTTCAACTTTGGTCTGCGGCTTTGCGCATATCTGGGGCATGCCGGTGGCAATCCTTGCCAACAATGGCGTGCTGTTCAGCGAGAGTGCGCAGAAGGGCGCGCATTTCATCGAGCTCGCCTGCCAGCGCGGCATTCCGCTGCTGTTCCTGCAGAACATCTCCGGCTTTATGGTCGGCGGGAAATACGAGGCGGAAGGCATTGCCAAGCACGGCGCCAAGCTGGTGACGGCGGTTGCGACGGCGCAGGTGCCCAAGATCACCGTGGTGATCGGCGGCAGCTTCGGCGCGGGCAATTACGGCATGTGTGGCCGCGCCTACTCACCGCGCTTCATGTTCACCTGGCCCAATGCGCGCATTTCGGTGATGGGCGGCGAACAGGCCGCATCGGTGCTCGCCACCGTCCATCGCGATGCCGACACATGGACCGAGGAACAGGCCGAGGAATTCAAGGCCCCGATCCGCCAGAAATACGAAGACGAGGGCAACCCCTACTACGCCACCGCGCGCCTGTGGGACGACGGCGTGATCGACCCCGTGCAGACCCGCGATGTGCTGGGCCTGAGCTTGGCGGCATGTCTGGAAGCACCGATACCCGAGACGCCAAGGTTCGGCGTGTTCCGGATGTGATGTGGGACGCGATCATCGATGGTGAGGAGGTCAGGGTCAAACCAACGTCCGCCTGGATCCGTCGCGCGCTCTCGCTGTCGAAGATGCACGATGATCGCTTTATCTGCCTTCTTCGCGACGCGGGTGACCAGATGAATGCCCTTTACGTCGACGGGGCGTTTGTCATGGAATGGTATCGCGCGGAGGAAGGTGGCCCTTTGGCTGGCTTCCGTCCGGGCGAGAAGCGCAAGGAACAGCCCACCCGCTCTGGCTTTTTCGCGCGGCTTTTTGGGGAACGGCAGCCGATTGTCGGGAGCAGGATTCCACTTGAAGCAGCAGCAACAATACTGGACGCCTATGTTGCGGGAGCGAACGAATTCGATGGACTCGAGTGGCAAAGAATTGGGAAATAATAGATGAGCAAAGACACCCTCTTCATCCTCGACCGCAGCTATCACGATGATGCTGGCAACGAATTCTTCTGCCGCGATTGTGTCGAGATCGACGGTCTTCTCAATCTCTTTCCCGAGCGTGCTGCGAATTTGAATATTGTCCGTGTGCCCTGGGCCAGGCCGCGCACCGCTGTCGTCGAAGCCATCAGCGAGGATCAGCAGAATTGCCCTGCGCTCGTTTTTGCCGAAGGCGGGTTTGTGAATACGCAGGATGCACTGCTGGAAGCTTTGCATAGGCGCCACGGATTTCCGCGCCGATCCTCTTGAGCTGCGGGTAACCGCCTAGCGGTGGCCCCAATCGCCTTCTTCATCGCTACTGGGTGACGTGCCGAGCGTCTCCCCGTCAATCGCTACGCCCAACCCGAGCACGGTGCGGTTGGCATAGGCGAAATAGGCGGCGACCTGGTTGATCTCGAGCACCTCGCCGTCGTCCCATCCCGCTTCGCGCAAGGCCGCAATATCGGACTCTCCCACGGTGGCCGGGACCTGCGTCAATTTCTCTGCATAGCGCAGCGCGGCAAGCTCCTTCTCGCCCAGCAGCTGCGTTGCAGTGAGGTCCGCTGAGAGGCTCGCCCGGATCGCTTCAGCCTGCGCATCGTCACCCAGCAACCGTTGCAGCCCGGCAAAGTGATGCTCGACACAATAGTCGCAGGCATTGCGCAGGCTCACCAGCACGCCAATCGTTTCGAGAAACCACTTGGGCACCTGGTTGGCATTGTGGTGCAGCACGTTCTTGTACAGCGCCATATGCCCTTCAAGGCTGGCGGGGCGCAGGCTGTGCGCCATGAGGATATTGTCCACGTCGCCGTCCGGGCCGCGCACGCGGTCATACAGTCGGGCGAGCTTGCCATCGGCATCGGCGGGCGGAATTGTCGTGATAAAAGTCATGCGCGATCTGTGTCCCAAGCCGCATTGCCATGCAAGCGCATCCACCGTCTTTGACCTGCACCGCTTTTCCTTTGCACCCGTCTGGTGCACAAGGGCGCGGGGTAGGGGGAGAGAACCGGATTGCCGCAAGCGAACAATACCAAGCCAACGCTCCTTTCGCGCATTGTCTGGCGGTTGCTCCGCTGGCTTTTCAACGCGAAGGCGTACAGGCTCGAAAACCATCCGCCAAAGCTGCCCAAATTCATCCTTGTCGGCGCGCCGCATACGTCGAACTGGGATTTCATCTATTTTGCCGGCGCGGTGCAGGAAGTTGGGATCAAACCCAGCTTCATCGGCAAGCATACGCTGTTCAAATGGCCGATGACGCGGTTCATGTACGATATGGGCGGCATGCCCATCGATCGCAGCGCCCCGCGCGGCTACGTCAACTCGGTGATCGACAGGATCGAAGCGGCGGACGAGATTGCGCTTGTTATCGCGGCGGAGGGTAGCCGCACGACCGACGGGCGCTGGCGCAGCGGGTTCTATCACATCGCCCATGGTGCGGGCGTGCCGATCGTGCCTGCCTGGCTTGACGTATCAACGGGCCGCGCCGGTTTTGGCGAGGCCTTGATTCCCTCTGGCGACTTCCTTGCAGACCTCGGCAAGATAGCGGAGTTCTACAAGAGCAAGATGCCCCATTGCGAACGGTTCGATGTGCTGGCGGCGCAGGCGCGCGGCGAACTGGAAAGTCCGGGCAAGAAAAGTGGCTGAAGCGCTTGTCGTCAATGCCATGCTGCTGCTGGCTGCAGCGCTGGTATTCTGGCTGATTGCGCTCGCTATCGACAAGGTCAGCTTTGTTGATGCGGTCTGGGGCGGAGCGATGGCTGGCCTTGCCGTTGCAAGCTTTGTGCAGGTGTCAAAGCCCGGCGCGATGGCGACGCTGATCATGCTCATGACGGCTCTGTGGGGCGTGCGGCTGGCACGGCATCTGTTGCTGCGCTTCCTGCGCCACGGGGAAGACAAGCGTTACGTCAAGCTCCTCTCCGATGCGCGAGAAGAGGGGCGCTGGGGCCGCACCATCCTGATCCGCGTCTGGCTGCTGCAATCGGTGCTGTTGTTCATGGTGAGTAGCCCGGCGCAGGTCGGCATTTTGGCTGCGGGGGAGAGCGATGTCATGGTGCCGCTGGCCTATGCAGGGATCGCGCTGTGGGCGGTGGGAATGTTCTTCGAAGTCGTTGGCGACTGGCAGCTCGCCCGCTTCAAGGCGGACCCGGCAAGTGAGGGCAAGGTGATGGACAAGGGCCTATGGCGCTACACCCGCCACCCCAATTACTTCGGCGATGCCTGTGTATGGTGGGGCATCTGGCTGGCGGCGATGAGTGTTGATGCGGGCGCAGTCATCTGGACGCTGCCGGGACCGGTGTTCCTCACCTTCACGCTTGTGAGATGGTCCGGCGCGGCGATGACAGAGCGTGGCATGAAAGAGAAATACGGCGAGGCGTTCGCAAGCTATGTCGCGCGCACTTCGGCCTTCGTTCCGTGGCTGCCGAAGCGGGCTTAGCCCTCTCGATTGAGCGCGTACTTCAGGCTTGTGCCGATCATCAGGCCGGACAGGATGATTATCAAGCTCGCCCAGATCCAGTGCGGCAGGACCAGCGCCTGTTCCATCGCCCCGGTATCGGAAACCATGGTGCGGCCAGCGATCACACCGCTTTCGGAAAACAGGTAATCCCAGTCGCGGAACATGCTGAGGGCGGCGAGTACGCCGAGGAACTGGACGGCGAACAGCACCAGCCAGTCCTTGCCCTTCAGTGCGATCCAGACAAGCGTCGCCGCAACCAGCGGGAGGACAACGAGGCCCGTTATGCTGCGCACCCAGATGAGGGTTGATCCGACAAGCGCTGCTGCCAGCGCGAGCAGGGCGGGCTTCCACCACTGGTGGCGGCTACTGGCAAGGATCAGCAAGGCACCCATCAGGCTGGGGCCAAGCGGTCCGCCCGCGGCTATCAGCGCGCGTTGTACATTGCCTATTTCCTGACTTGAGGTGGTTTCGGCATAGCCTGATCCATTGGGCGTGATAACCAGCTGCTCGAAATTCATGCCGAGCATGACACCGGTCAGCCCGTGGCCCATCTCGTGGAACCAGGTGGTGAGAATAGTGAAGGGATAGAGCAGATAATTGCCCAGCGGCACACTCGGCAGGAACGTGACCAGCACGCCCGCCAGGATCAACCTGCCGATCTTTTCTTCCTGGCTTCCGGCGCGAACGCGATAGGGCATGGGGCCTATATCGTTTCGACTTGCCCTGCTGCGCAAGGATAAAAGCACTTGCGAGTTCCGATAACAATGCCATGTAGCTTCTGTGCGACGCAGATCAGGGGGGCGGTAGCAGCATGAATGCGATGGCACGCCTCCGGTCGATCACGGTTATGGGCGATCCGTTAATGGCTCGGGTGGTGGCGGCCATGCTTTCGCAGGCGCTGGATCATCACCAATGCCGGGTAACGCTGGGCGACCTGGGCGATACGCATGCAGATGGTACCCGGTGCCTTGTCGGACCGGCGAGTGCTGATGCCTTTACCAATATCGGTTTGCCGCAGGACAAGTTGCTGGAAGCAGGCGGCTCCGTCCATTTTTCGTGGAAGCTGCGCGGCAAGGAAATCATGAGCGGGGCATTCGGCGCGCCGATGGGCGGGGTCGATTTCCATCATCATTTACACCGCGTTGAAGGCGAGTTGACTTATGAAAAGATGGTGCCGTTCAACCCCGGTGCGATCATAGAGAAGAGCTGGCCTGCTGAACAGGTGGTCAAGCGCAAGCCTGCGCGTTTCGGCATGATGGTCGCGCGCGGAACCTTGCAGCAGTTGCTGTTGGGGAAGAACGAGTACGGAGCAGGCGGTGAGGCCGATTTCATCTTTGACGTCCGCGGAGACGGCGCGGCCGAATGGCACGGCAATGTGATCTCCGCCCCCGCCAGTGCATCGTTTCCCGAGCTTGGGCTCTACCGCTGCGTCCGCGCGGTGGAGCGGTTCCTCGCTTTGCTGCCGGGAGCGGAGGAAGGTTCGTCTGCGCAGTCAGAATTCAACCACCTGTCCTTGTTGGAAGACGAACGGATTACCGATTTCGCCGCCTTGCTGGTCGGGCAGACCGACCGTCCTGCGCTGCAACGCAAGATTGAGGCCTTTTCCGCATGCGGTGACATCCCGCTCGAGGAGTACGAGCTGTTCCCACCCGGTCAGTGGATTTGCGCTCTTCTGCAATCGGGCTTCGCGCCGCGTGATTACAACCACATGGCTGATCGCATCCCTATCGCGGAGACGCGGCAATGGCTGGACGGGCTGCTTGCCCAGCTCGATCAACTGGCAAGGAGCGGCGCAGACTAGGCGGCGATCCGCCGACGGCCCGGTTCGTTGCGCTCCTTTGGACCGGGGGCTTTTCCATGTGGCCGAAATTCCGACCGGCCTAACTGGCTGTGGCCTCCTGCTGGCGCAGCTCGTACATGATCCCCCAGCCGGCAAGGAACAGGCCTGCCGCCATCGGCCCGACCACAATACCTGCCAGCCCCATCGCGGCGATACCGCCAAGCGTGGAAATAAGGATCAGCCAATCGGGAATACCGGTATCGCGCCCGACGAGGATAGGGCGCAGGACATTGTCCGCCATGCCGATCACGGCAACGCCTGAAATCAGCACCAGCACGCCTTGCCAGATATCGCCTGTTACCAGCAGGTAGAGTGCCACCGGGGCCCAGACGATGGCCGGACCAATGGCAGGCAGAAGCGAGAAGATCGCGGTGAGCAGGCCGAGCAGGACGACAGAGGGCATTCCCGCGATCCAGTAGGTTGCCGCGCCAAGCGCTCCCTGCACCAGGCCGACCACGACCGAACCTTTGATGGTCGCGCGCACGATGGAAAGGAAGCGCTCGGCCAGCTTTGTGGCGATTTCGCTTGCAAGAGGGAGGTGCGCCATCACCTGCTCGCCAATCGCCTTGCCATCGCGCAGCAGGAAATAGGCGACATAGAGTCCGACACCGAAGGACAGCACGAAGCCAAAGGCGCTGCCCGTGATGGAAACCGCCTGCTGGGCAATCAGGCCGGAGCTTTCGAGCGCCAGTTCCTGCGCCCGCTCCTGCACCATGGCTGCCGTTCCAAAGCCCGAATCATCCAAGTTTTCGCGGACCACTTCGGGCAGGGCGGCGAAAACGGTATCGAACAGGCCGACAAGGTCTATCCGGCCTTCCTGAAAGGCGATGACGACGGATGTTGCCTGCTCCACCACCACGCCGCCGATAAACAGCGCCGGGATGATTACGGCAAAGGTAATGACCAGCAGAGTGGCAATGGCAGCGCGATTGCCGGTGCCGCCCAGCTTGCGCAGGAACCACTGGAACAGCGGCTGGAACATGATCGCTGCCAGCACCGCAAACAGCAGCGGCGATGCGAAGGGCCAAGCAATGTAGGCGAAAGCGAGAGTGGCAAGGAGGAGGAAGACGAGGTAGCCCCCGTTCTCAACGCGTCCGGCGCTTTCTCCTGCTGTCACCCCGTGCTCCCTATCAGACGTCAAGGTTTGCCACGTTCAGCGCATTGTCCTGGATGAACTCGCGGCGCGGTTCGACGACATCGCCCATCAGGCGGGTGAAGATCTCGTCGGTCACGTCGGCGTCTTCCACCTTGACCTGCAGCAGCTCGCGGTTTTCCGGATCGAGGGTGGTCTCCCACAGCTGCTCTGCGTTCATTTCGCCCAGACCCTTGTAACGGCTGATCGAGAGACCGCGCCGCCCGGCAGCGAGCACGGCATCGAGCAGCTGAGATGGCCGCGTGATGGCGGTGTTGGGATCGAATACGGGTGCATCCTCGCCCTCTTCCGCAGCCTCGGCGGCGCCGGCTTTCACCAGCCGCGCCGGTGCGGTGTAGGTGTCGGCTTGCGATGTGCCTCGCTTGTGCAGCTTGCGTGCTTCGGCGCTGTCGAGGAACTTGGCCTCGACCAGATGCACATCGGTTACGCCGCGCCACACGCGGTCAAAACGGACATCGCCCGTCTCGGTGACACGTGCGGACCATTCGGCTTCGGGATCGCTCATCTGCAATTGTGCGGCAGCCTTGGCGAGCGCCTTGTTGCGCGCATCTGTGGCCATACCGGCTTCGAGAGAACCGCTGAGCGCCATCGCTTCGATCACCGCAGTGTCATACTTGCGCGGCGCAAAAGCGATCAGGTTCTTCAGCAGCAGTGCCTGCTCCACCAGATCGGCTAGGTCCGCGCCCGAGCGTGCCCCGCCGGCGGTTTCCAGCACGCGGTCCTGCAAGCCTGCCTCGACCAGATAGCGATCGAGCGCGCCCTGATCTTTCAGGTAGACCTCGCTCTTGCCCTTGGCGACCTTGTACAGCGGCGGCTGGGCAATGAAGAGGTGTCCGGCCTTGATGATTTCGGGCATCTGGCGATGGAAGAAAGTGAGCAGCAGCGTGCGGATATGCGCTCCGTCGACGTCGGCGTCGGTCATGATCACGATCTTGTGATAGCGCAGCTTTTCAAGATTGAACTCGTCGCGCAGGCCCGTGCCCATCGCCTGGATTAGCGTGCCGACTTCCTTGGATGAAATGATCCGGTCAAACCGCGCGCGCTCCACGTTCAGGATCTTGCCCTTCAGCGGCAGGATCGCCTGATACTTGGAATCGCGCCCGCTCTTGGCGGAGCCGCCGGCTGAGTCACCCTCGACCAGGAAGATTTCGCTCTTGGCGGGATCGCGCTCGCGGCAATCGGAGAGCTTGCCCGGCAACGAGGCGACAGACATCGCGCCCTTGCGGCTCATCTCGCGCGCCTTGCGGGCCGCTTCGCGCGCTGCAGCAGCATCGATGATCTTCTGGATGATTGCCTTGGCTTCGTTGGGGTTTTCTTCCAACCATTCGCCCATCTTCTCGCCCATCAGGCTTTCGAGCGGAGAGCGCACTTCGGACGAGACCAGCTTGTCTTTGGTCTGGCTGGAGAATTTGGGATCGGGCAGCTTGACCGACACGATGGCTGTCAGGCCTTCGCGCATATCCTCGCCCGACAGCGAGATCTTGCCACCCTTCAGCATGCCCGAACGGTCGGCGTAGCTGTTGAGCGTTCGCGTCAGCGCAGCGCGGAAGGCTGCGAGGTGCGTGCCGCCGTCGCGCTGCGGGATGTTGTTGGTGAAGGTGAGGACGTTCTCGTAGTAGGAGTCGTTCCATTCGAGCGCGACATCGATGCCGATCCCGTCCTTCTCGGCAGAGACCGAAATTGGCTCGCCTATCATCGCCTGCTTGTTGCGGTCGAGCCACTTCACGAAGGCTGCGATGCCGCCCTCGTAATAGAGGTCATGCTCTTCGGGCTCTTCGGGACGGCAGTCGCGCAGCTTGATGCGCACGCCCGAGTTGAGGAAAGCAAGTTCGCGGTAGCGGTGCTCGAGCTTCTCGAAATCGAACTCGGTGACGTTCTTGAATGTGTCGGTGCTCGGCATGAAGGTGACGCGCGTGCCCTTTTTCAGGCCCTTGTCATCGCCATTGCTTGCAACGGCGGGAGCATCACCCACGATCTCGAGCGATTTGACCGCATCGCCATGCTCGAAGCGCATCCAATGCTCTTTGCCGTTGCGCCATACGCGCAGCTCAAGCCATTCGGAAAGCGCGTTCACCACCGAAACGCCCACCCCGTGGAGGCCACCCGACACCTTGTAGGCATTGTCGTCAGAGGTGTTCTCGAACTTTCCGCCCGCGTGCAGCTGGGTCATGATGACTTCTGCTGCCGAAACGCC
Source organism: Aurantiacibacter sp. D1-12 (assembly GCF_028858515.1). Taxonomy (GTDB): domain Bacteria; phylum Pseudomonadota; class Alphaproteobacteria; order Sphingomonadales; family Sphingomonadaceae; genus Alteraurantiacibacter. Next base: position 467,731 of record NZ_JAPJZJ010000002.1, on the reverse strand, counting down.
TTCTTCCTTGTGGATGTCCACCGGAATGCCGCGGCCGTTGTCTTCGACAGAGACCGACCCGTCGGCATTCAGCTCGATCAGCACAAGGTCGCAATGGCCGGCCAGCGCCTCGTCAATGGCATTGTCGCTGACCTCGAACACCATGTGGTGCAGGCCGCTGCCATCGTCTGTGTCGCCAATATACATGCCGGGGCGCTTGCGCACCGCATCAAGGCCCTTGAGCACCTTGATGCTCTCTGCGCCGTATTCGCCGCCCTGGCGCTTCTTTTCGCCGGATTCTGCCGGGGTGTCTTCGGGGGTGTTTTCCATGTCCATCATATAGGCGTGCGCGTGGCAAAACCCAAACCCGACAGGCATGTTTTACCCACAGTCAAACAGAGGGCTGTGCCACAGCCGGACAGGCCTGCCGAACGGGCTATTTCAACTGAAACTATCTTGCCTTTCGCAGCGCTTGGGCGCATCGCGCGTCCCATGCTTTCGCTACTCGATATCTTCCGCATCGGGATTGGCCCGTCATCCTCGCACACTGTCGGTCCGTTGCGTATCGGTACGCGCTTTCTGGAATCGCTGTCACGCAAGGGGCAGTTGGAACGGGTGGCGCATGTTCATATCGAGCTGCAGGGATCGTTGGCACTGACGGGTGTCGGTCACGGCACTCCCCGGGCGAGCATTCTGGGCCTTGCCGGGTTTCGCCCCAACAAATTTGATCCCGATGCTGCCGATATGGTGATGGCACAGGTCGAGAATGAACACCGGCTGCCGCTGGGCGGTGGTCCGACAATTGCTTTCGATCCCAAGGCGGACCTCGATCTGGCCGGCCACATCGTGCCCGATCTCCATCCCAACGGCATGCGGCTGATTGCACGCGATGCTGATGGCGAGGTGCTGTGTGACAAGACCTATTACAGCACAGGCGGCGGCTTCATTGCTTCGCAACGCCAGCTGGAAAAGCCGGTGAAACAGGATCAGATCAGCTCCGGCACCAGCGTGCCCCATCCGTTCGGATTGGCGGAGGAACTGCTATCTATCTGCGCGCGTGAGGAGCAGTCGATTGCGCAGATCGTACTTGCCAACGAAGGAGCGCGCCGCAGCGAGGAAAAGACGCTCGCCGGGCTCGACCGGATAGCTGAGGCAATGGACGCTTGCATAGAGCGCGGGCTGACGCAGGAAGGCATTCTGCCCGGCGGCCTCAAGGTCCGTCGCCGCGCGCCGGAATTGTGGGGCAAGCTTTCCGCCAATCCGCAATCGAACGAGCGTGAACAACTGTTCGACTGGCTCAATTGTTATGCGATGGCGGTGAACGAAGAGAATGCTGCCGGCGGATCGGTGGTGACAGCACCCACCAACGGCGCGGCCGGAATTCTGCCTGCCGTCATGCGCTTCTACTGCAGGAATGCAGAGGAAAAGGCATGCCGCGATTCGCGCCGCACTTTCTTGCTCACTGCAGGCGCCATCGGGCTGCTTTACAAGCAACGCGCAAGCATTTCGGGCGCAGAGATGGGCTGCCAGGGCGAGGTGGGCGTTGCCTGTTCGATGGCGGCGGGCGGGCTTGCAGCCCTTTGGGGCGGATCGCCAACGCAGGTCGCCAGCGCGGCGGAAATCGGCATGGAGCACAATCTCGGCCTGACCTGCGACCCGGTGGGTGGACTGGTGCAGGTGCCCTGTATCGAGCGCAATGCCATCGGCGCGGTCAAGGCGGTGAACGCGGCGCGGTTGGCGCTCCACCGTGATGAAGCGACCTGTGTCAGTCTTGATCAGGTGATCGAGACGATGCGCCAGACGGGGCTCGATATGTCGTCCAAATACAAGGAAACGAGCCAGGGTGGCCTTGCCGTCAATGTCGTCGAGTGCTGACCGGCTAGGCTGCCGCGCGCTTGTGGCTGGCGCGTTAACTATTTCCCCCACCAGATGACCCGAATTGAGACGGCGAATTATGCCGCGTGGATTTTCTCGCCACATTGCGCCAGCCCACCATCACGAAATGAGTTTTCCGTCCGATGGGGGCAATAGAAATGAAAAAGACAATCGCAGCGATCGGCGCAGCAATGGCAATGGCGACAGCCGTTCCCGCGCAGGCCGAAATCATCAACTACGATGCGGCCGACACGCATTTCACCAACGGTTGTTCGCACGGCCTGTATACGGGTGGCTCTTGCGAGCGTCGCTACAGCTTCCAGGACGGCACGGTCTTCTCGATCGACACCGAAACCGGCACAGCAACCCTGACCGGCACCGCGCTCAACTCGCTCGGCCAGATGGCTACGCTGGACCTGACTTTTTCGGGCTTCCTCGATTCGCTCGACGGCACCGGCTTTGATTACAAGCAGAATGGCGGCGGACCCTATGATCCGGCCAACCAGGATTACTGGACCTCTGGCATGGGCACGATCACCATCGGCGGCCGCACCTATTCCATCAATCCGAATGATCCTTTCCCCGGCGATACCGTTCTGCAGTTCGGCGACGGCGCCAATGCTCTCAACGATGCATTCGGTGGTTCGGCCTGGCTGAACATGCTGAACCCTTACGGCTACTCTGTTGGCATCTGGGACATCAACTTTAACCTCACGCCGATCACTTCGGTGCCTGCACCGGCCGGAATGCTGCTGTTCGGTCTGGGTCTCTTCGGCGCGGCACAGATCCGTCGCCGCAAGAAGCTGGCTGCCTAAGCAACCAGTACCCACATTGTGATTGTGCTTTGACGGCGGGAAACCTCGGTTCTCCGCCGTTTAGCGTGGCCTTAAGCAATTTCGGCTATTCGCGTGAACCATGAACATTCGCGCACCCTTTTTCGCTGCCCTGTCGGCGCTCGCTCTTGCCAGTTGCGGTCTTGCCGATGGCGACCCCATGCAAACTGCCCGCGATGCCTATGCAGAGCGGGACTATCGCACCGCGCGTGTCGCGCTTGCTTCTGTCGTGAGCGGCGAGGCTGTGACGCCCGAGGCGCTCGATCTCTATGCTCGCACTTTGCTGGAGCTGGAAGATGGCGAATCCGCGCAGCGTGTGCTTGCGAACCTTGCAGAGACGGCCAATCCTCCTGCCGATATCGGTGCGCTGTTTGCCCATGCGTCGCTGTTGCAACAGGATTTCGAGCAAGCGCTCGCGCAGGCTGATGCAGCAAGTGGCCATCCGCTGGCGCAGTGGGTGGCAGTGCAATCACTTGGTCGCCTGTCGCGTGATGAAGAGGCCTATGCCCGCGCTGACAGTGCGATCGGGCAGTTTCCTGACGATGCCCGTTTGCTCGCCCTGCGTGGCGCGATGGCGCTCACGCAGCGACGTTCTTCCGAAGCGAAGGATTATTCAGAGCGCGCTTTGGAGGCCGACCCTAAGAACTTCGATGCCCTGATGCTGGCAGGCCAGTTGCGCGTGATGCGCGGCGACTATGCCGAAGCGCGCGAGTTCTACAGCACCGCGACCAGCGAACATCCTTCCAACATCAACGGCATTTTCGCCATTGCTGCTATTGAGGCCGACCTGGGTGAGTATGACGCCGCCCGCGACCACCTTGATCGCTTGCTTGAGATTGCTCCCGACCACCCGATGGCGCTGCTCTTGAAAGCGCGTATTGCCTTCAACGAAGGCGACCTGAACGAAGCGAACACTATCGTCCAGCAGGCCGAGGCCCAGATTGGCCAGCTGCCGCAAGGGCGGCTGTTGCTGGGCGAGATCGCCTACCTGCGCGGCTTCCCGGCGCAGGCCATTTCGCATCTCGAGAATTTCCTGCGCAGCTGGCCGGGCCATATCCACGCCTCGACCATCCTGGCGCGCGCGCTTGATGAAGAGGGTGATCCGCAGGCTGCCTGGGCCATCGCCGCGCCACTGGCAGACAACGCAACGGCCACGCCGCAGTTGCTCAGCCTTGCATCAGATCTGGCCGGACGGCTCGGCGAAGAAGACCGCTTCGCCGCACGCATTTCCGCCAGCCGCCCTCAGGACTATGGGGATAATGCCCGCGCTGCCCAACGCGCGCTCACCGGAGGTGAAGCGGAAGAGGCCGAGCGCCTGTTTGCGGCTCTGATCGAAAACGGTGCGCGCAACGATCCGGTGATCCTCAACAATGCGGCCCATGCCGCGCTTGGTGTCGGCAACGCATCCGAAGCGCTCCGCCGTGCGCGGCTCGCCTATGAGCTGGCCCCGCAAGACCCGCGCGTGATGGATACGCTCGGCTGGATGATGCTGGAAAACGGGCAGGCCAGCCCGGCGCTGACGCATCTGGGCCGCGCCGTCGAGGCACAACCGGGCAACCTGCAAATCCGCTGGCACTATGCCAATGCGCTGATTGCCAATGGCCGCAATGCCGAAGCACGGCGTATCGTGAGCGAGCTGCGTGAATTCGCCCAGGGCGAACAACGCGAGGCGATGGACGCCCTGCTCGCGCGGCTCTAGGCCGATACCGCCAGAAATCTGAAGCAGATGCAAAAATGGCCACCCCGGGGGACGGTGGTGGCCATTCTGCTTGGATCCGGAAGGCGGGAAGGGGGGGAGGAAGGCCTTCGCGGATCAGGGGTTCTGGTCTGATGCGCCGCTTACCCAGGCGCGTCTGATGAAGTGCAAATAGGCCTCGCAAGATTATTGTGCAAATGCGAAATAAGCGACATGTGTTGCGTGTTTTGCAACATAACCGCGCGGCTTTCCGCATTGCTGATGGCGTGTCTGTCTTGCCACTGCTGCCCATGCGCCTTAATCCGCCGCAATGCAGCACGACCATCTCCCTGATTCCATCCTTATCGTCGATTTCGGCAGCCAGGTGACCCAGCTGATCGCGCGCCGCGTGCGCGAAGCGGGCGTCTATTCCGAGATTGCGCCGTTCAGCCTGGCCGAAGAAGCCTTCCACCGGATGAAGCCCAAGGGCATTATCCTCTCGGGTTCGCCTGCCGGTGTGCCTGAAGAGGGCAGCCCACGCGCGCCGCAAGTACTGTTTGATAGCGGCCTGCCCATCCTTGGCATTTGCTATGGCCAGCAGGTGATGAGCCATCAACTCGGCGGCGAAGTGCGGCCGGGGCACGAGACTGGCGAAGGTGGCGAATTCGGCCGCGCTTTCCTGACCGTAACCAAGGACTGCGCACTGTTTGACGGTCTCTGGAAAGAGGGCGAGCGCCACCAGGTCTGGATGAGCCACGGCGACAAGGTCACCAAATTCGCGCCGGGTTTTGAAATTGTCGCCACCAGCGATGGTGCGCCCTTCGCGGTGATCGCCGATGAAGAACGCCAGTACTACGGCACGCAGTTCCACCCGGAGGTCGTGCATACGCCTGACGGCGGCAAGCTGATCGCCAACTTCGCGCACAAGGTCTGCGGCCTCGCCGGCGACTGGACCATGGCGGCCTATCGCGAAACCAAGATCGCCGAAATCCGCGCGCAGGTAGGAGATGGCAAGGTCATCTGCGGCCTCTCCGGCGGCGTCGATAGTTCCGTCGCAGCGATCCTCATTCACGAAGCGATTGGCGACCAGCTGACCTGCGTCTTCGTCGATCACGGCCTGTTGCGTTTGAACGAGCGCGAGCAGGTCGAGACCATGTTCCGCGATCACTACAACATCCCGCTCGTCGTGGTGGACGCCGAACACCGCTTCATGAAGGGCCTCGCGGGGCAAACCGACCCGGAAAAGAAGCGCAAGTTCATCGGCGGCGAATTCATCAACGTATTCGAGGAAGAGGCGAAGAAGATCGGCGGCGCCGATTTCCTCGCGCAGGGCACGCTCTATCCCGATGTGATCGAGAGCGTCAGCTTTACCGGCGGGCCAAGCGTTACGATCAAGAGCCACCACAATGTCGGCGGCCTGCCCGAACGCATGAACATGGAACTGGTCGAGCCTTTGCGCGAGCTGTTCAAGGACGAGGTGCGCGAGCTTGGCCGCGAGCTGGGCCTGCCCGACATGTTCGTCGGCCGCCACCCGTTCCCCGGCCCCGGCCTTGCCATCCGCATTCCGGGTGAAGTGACCAAGGAACGCTGCGATATCCTGCGCAAGGCGGACGCGATCTACCTCGATGAAATCCGCAAGGCAGGTCTCTATGACGCGATCTGGCAGGCCTTCGCCGTGCTGCTGCCGGTCAAGACCGTGGGCGTGATGGGCGATGGGCGCACCTACGATTCAGTCTGCGGCCTGCGCGCGGTAACCAGCACTGACGGCATGACCGCCGACGTCTACCCCTTCGACGCGAGCTTCCTCACCGGCTGCGCGACGCGCATCGTCAACGAGGTGCAGGGCATCAATCGCGTGGTCTATGACTATACGTCGAAGCCGCCGGGCACGATTGAGTGGGAGTGATTTGCGTTCGTCGATTGCTGATCACGCTTCAAGGATTTAATGTGTAGCGCCAATTTTAGTCCTCCAAACAGACTAGGAACTTTTGTGTTTGCGCATCAGCACCTGACAGGAGGATTTATTGAAGCAGGGATTGGTATATTCGGTTGTATTGGCTTCAGCTGCCATGACCCTTCCTGCAGCCGCACAGGAATACGCGGTTGCTACACTCACGCCGAATGGGAGTATTGAGCGAACGACTTACGGCGGAGAGCGTCCTGACGCGTTGTACGAAGCTGGCTCCATCGGCAAATTTGCGTGTACCATTGCCGCACTCCGGCTGGTAGATAGCGGCTACCTGATGTTGGATTCTTCGGTCGACAGCCTGTTGCCTGAATTCGCCAATACTCCAATTGCTTCGATTACTCTTCGCCAGCTTTTGGCGAGCCGAAGCGGTTTGACCGATGGCTTGCTGCCCGCATTCGGAGCAGATCCTGCGCGCGTCATGGCCACCCCGGATGCGCAAACGGCAACTGCCAATTTCGCCGCCGGCCCATTGGCATTCGAACCCGGCACCCAATGGTCGTATGATCTTGTGAATTGGGTAGTTGTTCAGGCGATAGTCGAACGCGTCACCGGGGAGCCGATAGCACAAGTGCTAAACCGAAACGTGCTTAGTCCTGCTGGCATGGGCGCTAGTAAGATATTTGTAGGCAGGGTTGGTGATGCGGGTGCGGTACCGGTCAACACCTCTCCGCCGTTACCAACTTTTCTGACATGTGCAGGGGGGCTTGCGGCGACTCCATTAGACCTGATCGCGCTGTTGCGCTTTGCTCATATGGGTGGATTGAGTGAGACGAGTCTTGCCGAGCTGATGACGGTCCACACCGTTGAAGAAGACTACGCGCTGGGTGGACGATTTATCAGATGGGACGGGGCAGGCGAAACGCGCCTGATGAGTTGGCAAAGCGGGAGTAACGGGGCGTATAAGTCTCTTGCTGTGTATGACCCGCTTAGCGACACCGGCTTTGCTGCCATGACCGCGCAAGATGACTGGGAAGAAATCGAATCAGCGCGCGAAGAATGGCTGGCACAATTGAATGATTCTGATCTCATAGACGCCAACCCTGCCAGCTAAGCTCCATGCCCACCATCATGACTCACGCCATTGTCCCGCTCGCGCTTGCTGCGGCGGCTGGTCCCTCGCGCATCGCACCCAAGGTGGCGCTGGTGGGAGCGGGGCTGGCGATGCTCCCCGACGCAGACGTGATCGGCTTCGCATTCGGCATCGAATATGCCGATCCTTGGGGCCATCGCGGGGCGACGCATTCGCTGGTGTTTGCCACACTTACCGCTGCCGGCATCGCGCTGGTATGGAAGCGGGCGCGCAGCCTGTGGGCCTTTTTCTTCCTCGCGTTGGCTATGGCGAGCCACGGGCTGCTCGATACGTTTACCGATGGCGGACTTGGCGCGGCCCTGTGGTGGCCGTTCGACAATGCCCGCGTGTTCGCGCCCGTTACCCCGGTTCGGGTTTCACCCATCGGTGCGGACTTCTTCTCTGCGCGCGGGCTTGAAACACTATTGTCCGAGCTGGTGTGGATCTGGCTCCCTTGCGCTGTGCTGGCCTTTGCGGGATGGAGATTGCGCCATGCAACTCCCCCTCGGCCCTGACCCGCGCACGCAACGGCTTGCGAGCCTTCACGCCACGCTGATCGCGCATTTCGGGCGGATCGTCCGGCCCGATGACAAGCGACGCGATCCGGTGTGGACACTGGTGCAGGGGGTAATCGGAGCGCGGACCAAGACGGCGATCTCCAACGCCAATACCGATCGGCTGCTCGAAGCCTATGGAACATGGGAAGGTGTTGCTGCGGCTCCCGAAGAAGAGCTGGCGGAGCACCTGCAAACCGCAACCTTTCCCGCGCTTATGGCCGAGCGGCTGAAGGCGTGCCTGATGCAGATTATCGAGGAGCGCGGGCAAGTCGATCTGCGGCACCTCTCCAACCTGCCCACCGAAGAGGGAATGGAGTGGCTTGAAACGCTGCCCGGTGTCGCGCGCAAGATCAGTGCACAGGTCGTCAACACCAGCATGTTCAATCGCCGTGCGCTGGTCATCGACACCAACCATCGCCGGGTGATCCAGCGGATGGGGCTGGTGCCGCCCAAGGCCGATACCACACGTGCCTACAACGCGCTGATGCCGGTTCTGCCCGAAGAATGGTCTGCCGGAGACATTGACGAGCATCACTTGCTGGTGAAGAGGGTGGGGCAGGTTTATTGTCGGCCGAGTATGCAGAAATGCGATGCCTGCCCGATGCGGAACGATTGCCAATATGCCGCGCGTGCGGCGAGAGGATAACAATGAGCTGGCAAAGCGGCTCGAACGGTACCTACAAATCAATCGCAGTGCTGGATCTTGGCTTCGGTACCGCTTTTGCTGCCATGACCGCTCAAAACGAATGGACTGCAATTGAACCACGCGTGCCACCTGGCTCGAGGCCATGAGAGAGTAGCGGAGGGCTTGCGCCACTCGTATTCGTCAGCTCTCTGCGGCGTCGGCGTCATCTGCAGATAGTAGCTGGCTTCGGATGATATGGACCATTTCGGTGAGTATCTCGTTTGCTTCCGGGTTGACGCGATTGGTCACCACGTAGATGCCCATATCCTCCTCCGGAAACAGGATCATCACGTTGCGCACATTCGCGTATCCGCCATCATGGCGAAAGCTTGTCGAACCAGCCGGGCGATCGATATTCCACCAGAATGACGCAATCCGGTAGTCCCATGCGAGCTCATGCAAAGGCACATGAGACAGGCGCACCGCTGGATTACGCTCACTTAAATGAAATTGCATGTACCGGATTGTATCCGGCAGCGGTGCCTTGGCAGCGCCTTCCGCTCCTCCCATGGGCCAGACTGGCCACGGATCGATCCGTTCTCCGCGTTCATTGTAGCCACTGGCCAGTCTGGCCAGTGCATCGGGTTCCGTCATGGCTAACACCGTGTCATTCATTCCAGCCGGGCCGGTGATGAATTCCGCCACCAGTTCATCCAACGAGCGATCGTATACGCGCTCAAGGATTAGAGCAGTCAAATTGGTTCCGAGATTGCTGTAGTTGAACTCCTGGCCGGGGACGCTTGCCAATTCAAATCCGCGAAGATTTGCGAAAAACTTCTCACGGGTCATGCCCATTTCCACATCGCGAAACGTTCGCCACGCTATCCCACCGGCATCGTCTCCTGGAGCCGGTTGGTCTAGGTTTGCAGGCAAGGGATTATTGCTCGGCAAGCCGCTGGTATGGGTCAGCAGGTGACGGACAAGGATAGGCTGTCCATCCCGCTCCAGGTTGTCAAAGCCGGGCCCAAGATATTCGCGAATATCGGTATTAAGAGAGATATTCTCATCGAGTATCGCTTGGGCCGCCAGCGTTCCGATGAATGTCTTTGTGATTGAACGCAATTCGAAGATGGTTCGATCATTGGCAGTTTCGGGACCGTCCCGATAAAGCGGGCCGGCATGCACTGTTGCTGAGCGGCCATTGTGAACGACACCGATCGATACAGCTTCCAGTCGGCCTTGCGCGATGAAATTGTCCGCAATTTGCTCGATCAGCTGGGTCTCCCGCGCTTCCATTTGCGAATCTACCGCCTGCGCGCGGACCGGAATATCCCCGATGGTCGCTCCCATCGAGAGAGCGAGTGCCAAAGTAGCCGCGAACGCATTCTGCATGTGTCTCTCCTTCTCCCTTCACGATAGGCAAAAAAACGCAAATGGGAATGCCTATTTGGATAAGGCACAATTGGACCAATTGCCGGAAATCTCGCTGTCGATGCACCGCAATACATCTACCCTTCGGCCCCGATCCGCGCACTGGTAATCGATGGGCATCATCGCTGGGTGATGCAACGGACGGGCTTCGCCCCTAAAAAGACCGACACCACGCGCGCCTACAACGCGTTGATGCCGGTTCTGCCCGAAGAATGGTCTGCCGGGGACATTGACGAGCATCACTTGCTGGTGAAGAGGGTGGGGCAGGTTTATTATCGGCCGAGTATGCAGAAATGTGATGCCTGCCCGATGCGGAACGATTGCCAATATGCCGCGCGTGCGGCCAAGGGGAAGCGATGAGCTGGGATGACTATTTTGCCGAAGATGCAGGCGCGGACGAGGCTGAAACGCGGGGCAAACCGCGCACGGAAACTGTCGGCTGGACGGTGCGCTGGCCGGGTGCGGGTGATTCCATCTGGGCGCCGCCCAAGACCTTCAGCCGGTCTGACCCCAAAGCGGCCTCCGCCAAGAGCATCCAGGCCTGCCCCGCAGCGGTGGACTTTGACCGGCGCCATTTCGTGGTGCCGTGCCCCGTCGATCTGACGCTGAAGTTTGAAAAGAACGCGCAGGGCCAGATCCAGCTGACCGATGCCGATGGCGAGCAGTCGGGTATGCGCCCGCAAGGCCGCGCCAACCTGTTTATCGTCCAGCCGCCGAATGAATGGCGCGATCCCAACCGCCCGATTGTGCAGTTTACCGCGCCCTACGTCTTCGTGGCGGACAGTCCGTGCTACGTGGTGCAGACCGCGCCGTACCTGCATTACTTTCCTACGCCGCGCCCCGGCGTGCAGATGGGCGGACGTTTTCCGATCCATATCTGGCCAAGGCCGCTCGCTTGGGCGTTTGAATGGTATGACATTTCCAAGCCGCTGGTGCTGAAGCGTGGCGAGCCGTGGTTCTACGTCTCGTTCGAAACGGAAAACCCTTCGGCGCGTGTACGGCTGGTCGAACAGGAAATGACCGAGGAGCTGGAAAGCTACGTCAATTCGATCACCGACGTGTCGAATTACGTCAACAAGACCTACGGCCTGTTTGCCGAGGCACAGCGCATGCGCCCCGCCAAACTGGTCAAGCCCAAAGGCGGGTGATCAGCGGCGCTTAGCCGTCCGCTTCTTCAACCTCGGTATAAGGTACCCAGTCTTCAAGGAACAGAACGCCGGAAAAGATGCCCGTACTGCGGTCAATCGTGCGCGTCACATCGTGGCGGCACAACTGGCTGCCGTAACGCTGGATGATCGGAACATCCCATACGCCCAGACTGTCCGGATTGCTGGCGCGAGCCACCCACAGCGTGTTACCGCGGCGGTAGGTCAGGCCGACATGGTCGACCACGCGCAAACGGTTGGAATTGAAAACGCTGATGCAGCTTTCGGCTTCGCCCGAGACTTCATAGCCGTCCACCACTTCGGCAAAAGCGGCATCGGAACGCTCGCCATAATCGCGGTCTTGCGCGGCAGCAGGAGCGGATAGAGCCAGTGCGAGACCGGCGGCTGTGACTTTCAACATGTGCTTCATAGTCATTCTCCAAGGCTTACCACGTTACACAATACCACTGAACCTAGCCTGACTCTTGAGATTGCAGGCGGTCTTCATGATATTCGTTCGCGCCGGAGAAGCGGTTACCCGGCCGCAGCATCCGGCACATTGCCATCGTCGGCAGGTCCGCCTTCAAGCACAAAGCGCCGGTCGCAATAGCCGCAATCGACATAGCCCTTTTCGTCGATCTGCATCCACACGCGCGGATGGCCGAGGCTGGCGGGCCTGTAGTTCTCGCCGCCGCGAATGTCTCCGGCGCCATCGCACCAGACGCGGGGAGTATCAACGATAGTAGTTTCGGGTGCATTGCTCATGAGGACAGCCTCTATCGCTTTACGTCGCAGGCGAAAAGCCCCAAAGAGCACGCCGTATGACTGAAGCCGCCATTGAAATCCGCGATCTGCAAAAGACCTATGCCGGGACCAAGAAGTCTCCGCCCAAGCATGCGTTGAAAGGCGTCAGCTTTGATGTGCCGCAGGGTCAGGTGTTCGGTCTGCTCGGCCCAAATGGGGCGGGTAAATCGACGCTGATCAACATCATGGCGGGGCTGGTCAACAAGACCGGCGGCAGCGTGAAGATCTGGGGCCACGATATCGATGCTGACCATCGCAATGCAAAGCTCAATATCGGCATCGTCCCGCAGGAAATCGTGTTCGATCCGTTCTTCACCCCGTTCGAGGTGCTGGAGAACCAGAGCGGCATGTACGGCGTCGCGAAAGCGCTGCGGCGCTCTGAAGAACTGCTCAAGGCCGTGCGGCTGGAAGACAAGCGCGATGCCTATGCCCGCACGCTCTCGGGCGGGATGAAGCGGCGGCTGCTTATTGCAAAGGCGATGGTCCACTCGCCGCCGATTCTGGTGCTTGATGAGCCAACCGCCGGTGTCGATGTGGAACTGCGCAAGCAGCTGTGGGAGCTGGTGAGCGAGCTCAACGCAGAAGGCGTGACAGTGGTTCTCACCACGCATTACCTCGAAGAAGCCGAGGAGCTGTGCGAGCGCATCGCCATCATCAACCACGGCGAATGCATCGCCAACAAGCCGACCCGCGAACTGGTCGGCATGATGGGCGAGAAGATCGTGCGCGTGAGCGTCGACAAGGATCTCGCCGGTCCGATTATCGACGAATGCATCGTTCGCTCCGAAGTGGTCGAGCCGCGCGTGCTCGAAATGACCTATGACAAAGGCTGCACCAGTGCCGGGCAGGTGCTCGCGAAAGTGCAGGAGCACGGCTACGCCATCGAGGACGTGACCACGCGCGAAGCGGACCTTGAGGATGTCTTCGTGCAGCTGACCGCGCCATCGGAAGTCTCAGCCTGATGGAGCATGACGTCCTCATCATCGGCTCGGGCGCGGCGGGGCTGACTGCGGCGCTTACGCTTGCTGAGAAGGGCAAGGTGCTGGTGCTCGCCAAGGGCAAGCTCAACAGCGGCTCCACCGCCTGGGCGCAAGGCGGGATCGCCGCCGTGCTCGATGCGGGGGATACTTTTGACAACCACGTCCGCGATACGATGGTGGCGGGTGCGGGGCTGAATGATCGCGAGACGGTCGAGTTCGTGATCGAAGGCGCGCCGCGTGCGATTGACCGGCTGTGCGAGCTGGGCGTGCCGTTTAACCGGGATGCAGGTGACTTGCATTTGACGCGCGAGGGCGGACACTCGCATCGCCGCATCGTGCATGTGAACGATGCCACGGGCTGGGCGGTGCAGGCCGCGCTGCTCAAGGCGGCAGAGGAAAATCCCAACATCACCCTGCTGCCGCACCAGAGCTGCATTGACCTGATCACCGGACGTCATGCGGAAAAGTATTCAGGCTCGGGCCGCGTATGGGGCGCCTATGCGCTGGACGAGGCCAGCGGCGAAGTCGTCGCTCACACCGCCAAGGCTACGGTCCTGGCGGCGGGCGGCGCGGGCCGAGTGTACCAGTTCTCCACCGCTCCACGCGGCGCGACGGGTGATGGCATCGCCATGGCCTGGCGAGCGGGCGCGCGCGTGTCCAACATGGAAATGATGCAGTTCCACCCAACCTGCCTCTACAATCTGGAGGTCAAAAACTTCCTCATAACAGAGGCGGTGCGCGGTGAGGGCGGACGGCTCTACCATCCTGAAACCGGCCACCGCTTTATGGAGGATTACGACAAGGAGCGGATGGAGCTTGCCCCGCGCGACGTGGTCGCCCGCGCCATCGATGACCAGATCAAGCGCTACGGCCTCGACTACGTCCATCTCGATATCAGCCACCAGCCTCCCGAATTCGTGAAGGAACACTTCCCGACCATTCACGAAAAGCTGATGGGCCTGGGCATTGATATGACCAAAGGTCCGATCCCCGTCGTGCCTGCACAGCATTACACCTGCGGCGGGGTGGTGATTGACCTGAATGGCCGCACCGATCTGCCCGGTCTCTATGCTGCGGGCGAGGTGACTGAGAGCGGACTGCACGGCGCCAACCGCCTTGCTTCCAATTCACTGCTCGAATGCTTTGTGTTCGGCGAAGCAGCAGCGAAAGACATCCTTGCGCACTGGGACAGCTTCGAAGCGCCCCCCGCGATCAAGCCGTGGGACGAAAGCCGCGTGACCGATTCCGACGAGGAAGTAGTTATCAAGCAGAACTGGACCGAGATCCGCCGCATGATGTGGAACTATGTCGGCATCGTGCGCACGACCAAGCGACTCGAACGCGCAGGCAACCGCATCGCGCTACTTGGTGAGGAGATCGAGGACTATTACGGCCACTTCCGCGTGACCACCGACCTTATCGAACTGCGCAACCTGCACCAGTGCGCCGACCTGATCGTGCAAAGCGCATTGAAGCGCCACGAAAGCCGCGGTCTGCACTTTATCTTGGACTACCCTGAGATGGACGAAGCGCCGATCGATACGGTGCTGGTGCCATGATTGAACGTGTGCTCTGGGCGCTTTTGGCCCTGCTTCACGTGGTTCCGGCATTTGCCTTGCTCCGGCCCTCTCTGATCTCTCAGCTCTACGGCGTCGATGCAGGCGGGCCGGTGTTCGCTTTGCTTCATCACCGTGCGGCACTGTTTCTGGTGGTGTTCGTTGTTGCGCTTTGGGCAGCCATCGACCCTGCTGTGCGCAAACTGGCCAGCATCGCTGTTTCAATCAGCGTCGTCTCGTTCCTTGTGATTTACTGGCAAGCCGGTGCGCCGGTGTCTCTGCGCACCATCGCTATAGCCGATTTGGTGGGACTGCCAATCTTGGCATGCGCAACGTGGTTGGCTTGGCGCGCGCGGTAAGCGCCCCTCAATCCCCCCATCATCAGCATAAAGACGAAAGCAAGGAAGGTTCCGCCCAGGAACAGCGTCTAGCTCTGCCCACCCGACACGGTGCTGGTGCCCTAGCCCGCTGCCGAGGCGAACCAGGCGCTCATGGCTTCGCTCAGCTCGGGCGAATAGTAGAGAAACTCGGCCGGTTCGTGGCGCCATGCGGTGCGATGGCTCTCGAAGGCGATGAACAATTCGCTTTCAGCTGACGGTTGGCCATAGGCTTCGCGCATGGCGGCGATGGCCGAATCCTCTTCTTCCGGCTCGACCATCACCCACACCATTTGCAGCCGGTCATCGCCGATCACGAACTCGGCGAAGCGGGGCGCGCCGAAATGATCGAGACCGGCGCAATCGATTTGGACCTGCTCCGACGCATTGGGTAGAAACGGCGGACTGATCTCGCGAACGGTCAGCCCGTCTGCACACTTGCCTTCCAGAGCCCCCTCAACAGCTTCGGCACTCGCGCCCCATTCGACGGATTGGGGTAGCGAGACTTCCTGTGCGAAGGCAGGGCTGCTGACAGCAAGGGCAAGTGTCGTAATCGTATAGCGCATGAGAGATCCGTAATGCTGTGTCCGCACAATGCAGACTGATTACGTGACCATGCCCCAGCGCGGAGGCTTTGGGTGATCTACTCGACTAATACACAAGCGGTAGCGACCAACGACTTGCCACCTGTGATCCTAGTCCCCCATCATCAGCATGAAGACGAAAGCGAGGAAGGTTCCGCCCAGGAACAGCATCCAGCTCCAGTAGAAGCTGAAGACAATGCCGTATTCGGGAAAGTTCACCGGCACGCGGTGGACATTGAGGATCCCGCCTGTCGCCCCGCCCGACCCGATGAACAGCGCAACCAGAATGGCCAGCAAGGCTCCGAAGGGAATGGCTTTGAGGAAGGCAATCATGAGGGCACCCGTTATGGTTTGCGTTTTGCACGGAGCTTTAGCGCGAATGGCCAATGCGTCCAGACTTGGGAGCCGCGCGGTGGACAATTCGAACGAAAATTTCAGCTTGTGATTCTTTTGATTCAGGCGCCGGGCATTTTGAATCCCGATTGTGAAACTGCACAGATTTTTTTCCGCAGATTGATTTTACCCCTTGCGCTCCGCGCGACCCAAGGATTCTCCACGCGTCGCGGCGTATTGAGTCTATAACACACCAGCAAAATCGGGTGCTCATGCGCGGTAAATCGACATTAACCCTCTTGCGTGTGGAATCGGTCTGATTCACTATGGGTTGTGGTCGCAACTGCGGGGCAACCTACTAGACCTTGTTTTGAACGCGAACGTGCGGATTCGCACGACGGGGCCGGATTCGGCTTATTTGCGGGGGAGCAGGCGGGTCGGCTGTGGAGCAGGCAGTGGGCGACACGTTGATGCGCGGGGGATAAATTATTGCCTCTGCGCGGGTGTGAATTGGGCTTGTGAAGGACTACATAAGGGGCACTTCCCCGAGTCGAACACAAGTAGAACAAGAACAAGGGTGGCTGCGGGAAAATTCCGCAAGTCGGCCATGACAGGACGGGATACGGGGCCAATGGAATTTCGAAACGGAGACGATGCGGCAATGGGACTGGACGAAACGATCGCGAGCAATGCTCCGAACAAGGCCGCACCCGAAAAGAAGGCTCCGAAGAACAAGACAAAATCTGAGGCAAAAGCAGTGAGCATGGACAAGAAAGACGCCGGATCGGAAGAGCTGGTTGCAGAAGCCGCCGCTGAAGCCATGGCTGAAGCTGCCAAGGCTGCGGTGACCGAAGCGGCCAAGCCGAAGGATGATTCCAAGAGCATCCTGCCGCGCCGTTTTGACGTGCAGATTGACGAATCGCGCGATGCCAACCTGACCGAATTCGGCAAGGAAACGCTGACCGACCGCTACCTGCTCCCGGGCGAGAAGTATCAGGACCTCTTCGCGCGCGTCGCGGACTATTACGCTGACGATGCCGAGCACGCCCAGCGCCTGTACGATTACATTTCGAACCTGTGGTTCATGCCCGCCACGCCTGTTCTCTCGAACGGCGGCACCACGCGCGGCCTTCCTATCAGCTGCTACCTGAACTCGGTTTCCGACAGCCTCGACGGCATCGTCGGCACATGGAACGAGAATGTCTGGCTAGCGTCCAAGGGCGGCGGCATTGGCACCTACTGGGGCAATGTGCGCGGTATCGGTGAACCGGTCGGCCTCAACGGCAAGACCAGCGGCATCATCCCGTTCGTGCGCGTGATGGACTCGCTCACGCTGGCGATTTCGCAGGGCTCGCTGCGCCGCGGCTCGGCTGCCTGCTACATCGATGTGCACCACCCGGAAATCGAGGAATTCCTCGAAATCCGTAAGCCTAGCGGAGACTTCAACCGCAAGGCACTGAACCTGCACCATGGCGTACTCATCACCGACGAGTTCATGGAAGCCGTGCGCGCGGGCGAGAAGTTCGAGCTCAAGTCTCCCAAGGACGGCAGTGTGCGCGGTGAAGTCGATGCGCGTTCGCTGTTCCAGAAGCTGGTCGAAACGCGCCTTGCAACGGGTGAGCCCTACATCGTCTTCGCCGACACGGTGAACCGCATGATGCCCAAGCATCACCGCGATCTCGGCCTCAAGGTTTCGACCTCCAACCTGTGTTCGGAAATCACCCTGCCAACCGGTGTCGACCACCTCGGCAATGACCGCACGGCGGTGTGCTGCCTCTCCTCGCTCAACCTTGAAAAGTGGGACGAGTGGAACGGCGACAAGCAGTTCATTGAAGACGTCATGCGCTTCCTCGACAACGTCCTGCAGGACTATATCGACCGTGCACCGGACGAGATGTCCCGCGCCAAGTACTCGGCCGATCGCGAACGGTCGGTTGGTCTCGGTGTCATGGGCTTCCACTCCTTCCTCCAGTCCAAGGGTCTCGGTTTCGAAAGCTCGATGGCGAAGGTGTGGAACCTGAAAATGTTCAAGCACATCCAGGCCAAGGCTTCCGAAGCGAGCATGCTGCTGGCACAGGAACGCGGGCCGTGCCCCGACGCAGCCGAAATGGGCGCGATGGAGCGCTTCAGCTGCAAGATGGCAATCGCGCCGACCGCCTCGATCTCGATCATCTGCGGTGGCACCAGTGCCTGCATCGAGCCGATCCCGGCGAACATCTACACCCACAAGACGCTATCGGGCAGCTTCGTGGTGAAGAACCCGCATCTGGAAAAGATCCTCGACAAGAAGTCGAAGAACTCGACCAACGTCTGGAACTCGATCCTCGAGAAGAACGGTTCGGTCCAGCACCTCGACTTCCTTTCCGACGAGGAAAAGGCTTCGTTCAAGACGAGCTTCGAAATCGACCAGCGCTGGCTGCTCGAATTCGCCGCCGACCGCGCCGAATATGTCGATCAGGCACAGAGCCTCAACCTGTTCATCCCCGCCGATGTCGACAAGTGGGACCTGATGATGCTGCACTTCCAGGCATGGGAAAAGGGCATCAAGTCGCTCTACTACCTGCGCTCGAAGTCGGTCCAGCGCGCAGGCTTCGCCGGCGGTGTGGAAGCGGACAACACCGCCGATGCGCAGAAGTTCGAGCTGGCTGCAGGCGAAAGCACCGATTACGATGAGTGTCTTGCCTGTCAGTAGAGCTGGTTCGACAGCCCGAACAGAAGAATGGCGGCCAATTGGTCGCCATTTTTCGTTGGACGTCATTGCGGATTTGATGCGTGTGTATTACATGGGTGATACAGCTTGGAGGAAAATCAATGTACCGTCGTATCGCCGTTGCCACTACTTGCATTCTCCTCCTCTCCGCCTGCGCCTCACAAATCGACGCGGGCGTTTCAGCAGAGGCGAGCGCGCCGGGTTTCTGGTGGGGGCTTTGGCACGGATTCATCTTCCCCTTCGCGTGGATCGGATCGCTATTCGATCCCGATATCGCTGTTTACGCGGTGCCCAATTCTGGCGGCTGGTATGATTTCGGCTTCTTCCTCGGCGTGACCGTGCTCGGCGGCGGCAGCGCGTTCGGTTCGAAGAAGCGCAAGCGTTAGTCTAATTTGCGATTACACTGAAATAATACACTTATTTCTTCTGCCACTGCATTTGAAATGCGGTGATAGGTAAGCCTTTGCTAACCAATCCTGCGCTATGGCGGATGCTATGGGTAATAGAGCCAACAAACGTTTTCCGACGCACCACGGATACGGCGATGTAGGGATATCGCGGTTCTTTGTGCTGTATGTGGCGCAGGTCGCGTGGTTCGGCCTTGGCATCTATCTCTATTCGGATGCCTTCTGGCCTTCGACCTGCACGCCGGAAAACGTGCTCGAAATCTACGGTTGCTCGATGCGCCTGCCGGAAAACGGCGGCTGGCGTGAGGCGGCCTTGCTCACCTGGCTGTGGGCGACGCCGATCCTGATTCTGCTCGAAATCAGCCGCCGCATGGCGAAGGAAGAGCGGTAGGCGAGGGCGCCAATCTCGCGGTGCCAACCCCAACGCAATAATCTGTCAAAAATTCCCCGGCTTATCCACGAAACAAAGTCCGGTCTTGCTATCGAATCGGCGCTGTGATTCCCTATATGGGAAGTTCGCGCAGATGAGAGGAAGCACAAGATGTCGCTGTTGGAAGCCCGCAAGACCTACAAGCCCTTTGAATACCCCTGGGCTTACGAGTTCTGGAAACGGCAGCAGCAGGTGCACTGGATGCCGGAAGAAGTTCCGCTGGGTGAAGACTGCCGCGACTGGGCGCAGAACCTCACCGATCACGAGCGTAACCTGCTCACGCAGATCTTCCGCTTCTTCACCCAGGCCGATGTCGAGGTGCAGGATTGCTACCACGACAAATACGGCCGCGTGTTCAAGCCGACAGAGATCAAGATGATGCTCGCCGCCTTCTCCAATATGGAGACGGTGCACATCGCCGCCTATTCCCACCTGCTCGACACCATCGGCATGCCCGAAAGCGAATACGGCATGTTCCTCGAATACGAGGAGATGAAGGACAAGCACGATTACCTGCAGGAATTCGGCGTCGATTCTGACGAAGATATTGCCCGCACGCTCGCCATGTTCGGCGGCTTTACCGAAGGGCTGCAGCTGTTCGCCAGCTTCGCCATGCTGATGAACTTCCCGCGCTTCAACAAGATGAAGGGCATGGGGCAGATCGTCAGCTGGTCGGTGCGCGATGAAAGCCTGCACTGCGAAGGCATCACCCGCCTCTTCCACGCCTTCTGTCAGGAGCGCGACTGCCTGACCAAGGCGGTGAAGGAGGACATTATGGACATGTGCCAGAAGACGGTGCGGCTGGAAGATGCCTTCATCGATCTCGCCTTTGAGCAGGGCCCGGTGCCCGGCATGACAGCGAAGGAAATCAAGCGCTACATCCGCTACATCGCCGACTGGCGCCTCGGCCAGCTGGGCCTGCCGACCATGTACATGATCGAAGACCACCCGCTGCCCTGGCTCACCCCACTGCTGAACGGCGTGGAACACGCCAACTTCTTCGAAACCCGCGCCACCGAGTATTCGAAGGGCGCAACCAAGGGCAATTGGCAGGACGTCTGGTCAAGCTTCGACAAACGCCAGAGCGCGAAAGCCGCGAACGAGGAAGACGGCGCCGAGGACGAAGGCCCTGATATGTTTGGCGAGACCCGCGCTGCCGGTGAAAGCGAAGCTGGGAGCGTGGCGGCGGAGTAAAGCGTTTCAGGGTTTAAGCAGGAGGGGCGCTATGCGTTCGGCGATTTTGGTTTTGATCGGTGGAGCGCTGGCTGTCTCCGGCTGTGTGACGACATCCGATCCCACAACGCTCGGCACGTTGAGCAATCCAGTTCTGACGCGAGGGCCATCAGGCGAGCGAGCTTATCTCGACCGCCTGCGCTGCGCCGACGGCTCGGCGCCTACGTACCACCGCCAAGGCAGCGGAGGCGGCGGGCGGGATGGCCATATCGTCGATTTCTACGAAGTCACCTGCACCGGTCAGGAGCCAGTGATCGTGGTCATGGATATGTATCACAGCAATGGCGAGAATAGGCCGGTGCCGGGGTTTACGATTGTTGGTGGGTGATTAGCCTAAGTGAACGTGTCCTAAGCAGCAATGCCGTGCCACTCCCGATGCCATGCTAAGTATTTCGGATCAGGCCTCGCACGCTCATTGCTGGGAAAGCGCGCTCTTCGGTCCGGAAATAGCAGCTTCTCGACACTTTCGAAATCATTGATCTTATGTGACAATAGGATTTCTCCATCATCAGAGAGCGACACGAGACCACGATCAAACATCCAATGCACAGTTCCAGAAAGGGCAAGTCCATTCGAAACGGTGTCGGGACCGCCTTCTTTGACGCTCCAAATGTGGGCAGCTTGAGTTTCAGCTCGTCCGCCACCATTGATGAGTCGCATGCCAGTGAGCGCACAGGTGCATTCATAGGCAGCTAGGACGCGCGCGCGAAACTGTCGGTCGCGAACTTTGCGTTCAGTCAGCACCGTCGCCCGGTCGACTGGGCCATCCCAAGCCTCAGCCTTGTCGTTGAGCCGCTCGATTAATGGGCTGTCCAGCTCGTCTTCGCGTGGCAACAACTCGTCTTCTGTGAGCATTCCAAGATCGAGAATTCGATTGAAATCTTCTAGCGAGATGTCACGAATCGATGCGCGGGCGCGCCCTTGGCTCAAACTGCCGCTTAACCCCAGCAAGCCACTTTCGACGTATTCACCGGTCACTCTGTAGGGAACCCTACGACCAAACTCGCAATAGGTCTCCGGTTCGATCAATGCGAGAAAACTATCTCTATCCGAAGGGTCGCGGACAATCTGCTCGACTCTGGCAACCGCGAAATAGTCTGGTCCGCCTGCCCGCCGAGGGCGTTGATAGATGATCCATTGCCCGACCGAACGTGAGGCAGCGCTGAGGTGCCGCTGACCAAAACGATAATACAATTCCGGTTTGTCACCATAAGGGGAATGCTCGCCGCTCAAGAAAACGCAGCGTGAGGGCGAAATGTTTGGTAGTTCCACGGGACCGCCGACAAGTCGGTAATTTCCACTCCCCTCGAACTTGAGATGTCCAGCATCGCGCATTTGCTGCAACTCACGGCTGAGCGTCATTGCGGGTGTGGCCCCACGCGAACCCGTTTCGCGCACGATGCGGTCAAGTTCCTCTTCAATCAGTTGTTGGCGGGAAAACACTGCGCTGTCGTGTCGAGCAGCGAGGCGGCGCACAGCAAACTCAACCGATTCGGACCAATTTGCCCCCGCCATGCCTTCCCTTTCTCTATTGGCCGGCGCATTGTCCAGCGGATGATCACCAAACCTTCACCCCGCCTAAAAGTCCAGATGCATTGCGAGAACTGCGGCTCAACCGATGTCTCTCGAGATGCGTGGGGAGATTGGGATGTCGAAAGTCAGCAGTGGAAGCTGCGCACGGTATTCGACTACGCCTACTGTCACGCCTGTGACCGCGAGACGCACATTGAGGAGCGGACGATTTAGACAAAACCCCTGTCCTACACTCCCGCCACCTCTTCACCCTCCCGCGCATGACCTGCGCATCACCGCCCAACCGCACCCGCCGCCGTATCCCGGCGTTCCACCCTGTACCCGTCGCGCCGCGCGCGGACGGGTGGTCGCCTGCCAAACAGGCTGCGTTTATCGGTTACCTCGCGCAGACGCGGTGTGTGGCCGAGGCGGCGCGGCTGGTGGGGATGGACAAGGCCAGCGCCTATCGCCTGCGCAAGCGGCCCGGCGCGGCGGGGTTTGCGGCGGCATGGGATGCAGCGCTCGGGATCGATGCGCCGCGGGTGCGGCTGGCGAGTGCAAAGTCCACGGGTCTCGGCGCCGCCTACCGCTTCCATGCGGGGCTGTTGCAGGTCGTCATGCGCAAGGGAAAATATCGCGCAACCCGCTGGAAAAATGACGATAATGCCATGCTGCAACTGCTCGCACAGTGTGACAGATCGGCGGTGCGCCATGGCTGACCGGGCGTTCGGGCGGGGGTCTTATAAAGCGCGGGAGTGTTCCACATCCGGCTTTCGCGCGCGCCGGTTTGCCAATTTGATGCACATCAATGCTTGTGCGGTGGCGAGTGCCTATCCTGCGTGCAACACACAACAAGAAGGACCTGAAAATGTCGCAGCACACCCCCAACGAACTGACCGAGATCTTCAAGCGGGATCGCGACCTGCTGACCAAGCTCAAGGCCGAGGATGCGCATTACGCGCGGCTGGCGGAGGATTACCACGCGGTCAATCGCGAGGTGCACCGGATCGAGGCAGAGACCGAAGCGGCGAGCGACGAGCGGACCGAGGACCTCAAGAAGAAGCGCCTCAAGATGCTCGACGAGATCACCGCGATTGTGGATGCGGCGCGCGCCAAGGCCTAGGCGAGCCCCCTCACGGCTCCGGCCAGAAGCACGCGGGCATAGAGGCGATGGAACGGCAGCAGCAGCTTCACCGCCATGCTGTTGCTGCCCCGTACGCCGCTGCCGAACCACAGCCGGGTCGTACCATCGCCTGGCTCGACCATCAGCCAGCTGCACGTCCGGTCCTGAAAATCGCGCAAGAGGATCTGGTCATCCTCGCGCGCTTCCACAGACCAGGCGGCGAAGTGATCGGTGCTACCTTCCGCAAGCGCGGTGATGTCCGCCCGGTTCGCGCCGCGGCCGATCAGGGCGAGGATCTTGCGCTCGGGCAGGAAGGCGGGGCTGGCGTAGAATGCGCCTATGTACTCGGCCAGTGTCACCTGGCGCGGAACCTCCGCACGGAAGGCATCGCGGTAGCATTCGGGACCGCGCAGGCGCGCAAGCAGGCTGGTCTCTGGCAATGAAGGCGTGGCGATGGCGGGCATCACAAGAGCGCTCACCAACCCCAGGCGGGGGGCGGTGCCTCCACCGGGGTGCCGGCGTCGAAGCTTACGCGGAACAGGCGAGTCGGGTCGTTGCGGCGGGTGAGCTGGTAGGTGAAGCGCGCGCCGGTCTCGTCGGCCGGGTCCACCTCGACACGCCAGACGTTGGTGAGCGAGAGGTCGAGGCCTTCGCGCTCGAACATGGCGATGGAATAGGCGTCTACCGGGAAGTCCTGCACCCTTGGCGTTCCGACGGAGAGCGTGTCGCCACCATACTGGGTGACCGCGTCTTCGCTGCCATCATAGTGGCGGTGGTCGTGCTTGAGCCGCAGGCCGTCGGCAGTGCGGGTGATGAGCCAGGTGCGGCTGCGGTTCCAGCCGCCGGGTGCTTCGGCATCCTCGACGTGGAAGGCGACCGCGACACGGGTGTCGCTACACTCGGCCCAGTGCGCGACCATGCGCTTGCCCGCCCAGTCGGCGTCGCGCTCGTCACTGCTGACAAGGCCGCCCGCATAGGCATTCGCGCAATGGCTCGAGAGCGCCTGCCAGAACGCCTCCTGCGATTGGGGCAAGGCGGGCGCATCGGGCGCGGTCTCGCACGCGGTGAGAGCAGCAATGGCGATGAAGGGCAGGGCGAAGCGGGTGCGGATGCGATGTGTCATGCGATCTCGATGCCACGCCGTCGCGCGCCTGACCAGCCCGCTTGCATCGCCGCTGCTCATGTGTATCATCGGGTTAACACACCAAACGGGATGCAATGACCATGCTCATGCTATCACTGGCCCTCGCGGCCTCATCACCTGCGCAAGAGGTGCAGCCGATCCCCTCGCTGGAAGAGGCGACCGCGCAGATCGAGCGCAACGACGCGCAGCTGTTCTGGGGCTTCTTCGAAGGGTGCGACCCTGATCTGGTCGAGGGGCTACTGCACCCCGATTACCGCATGATCCACGATCTGGGCGGGCTCGTCGCGACCAGCAGCGAGCAGTTGCTGAGCGAGTCACGTCGCCAATGCGCCGCGCGTCAGCCCGGCGGGCGCAACGAGGGCTACATGAACCGTCGCCTGCTGGTGCCGGGCAGCCGCACGGTCACACCGCTAGGCGAATGGGGCGTGCTCGAACGCGGGGCGCATACCTTCCATGAACTGCGCATGCGGCCTGCCGGCGTGTATGGCGAGGATGATCCCGGTGGCCCCACATGGGTGCAGACGGGCGGCGCGAACTATTACCACGTGTGGCAGTGGATGGCTGAGGAAGGCCGCTTCCGCCTGCTCGAAAGCATCAGCGTCGATCATGGTGCGGCGCCCGACTATCCGCCCGAAAATGCCGGAGGCTAAGTCAGAACAGCCACGTTTCGGGACGCGGCATGGGCCGCTTCTCGCCAGCCTTCACCAGTGAAAGGACGCAGCGCACCGCAAACCACGCGGCACTGAGGAGGAACACGCCCATGCCGCCGAACATGAGCAGGAAGAAGCCGGCGGGCGGCGCGCCATTGCTCGGGCCTTCCTCGAAGGCCCACATCGTCCCGAACATGGCCACAAACCAGCCGAAGAAGACCACGACGAAGATCAGCAGCCCGATCCAGAAGGTGCGGATCAGATAGGTGTAATGGGTCTGCTCCCACTCGCTCGTCCGCTCCTCGCCTCGCCAGATATAGGCAAGGATGACGCCAACGATCACCGAAAAGCCCAGCACAAAGTTGAGCAGATACAGGATGGAGATGATGACAGGCCGCTGCATGCTGACCGAGGTGTCTGCCTGAGGTGGTGGAGGCGGCGGTGCTCCCTCCGCGCGCGGCTGCGTCTTCGTCATGGTCCTGTCCCCGTTGGAATGCGGTGTTTACAGCACTCTAGGGCGCGTACCGCAAATGGCCAAGCCGGGTGCGGTGATACGGTATTTGGACCATATCGGTCCAATTTGCCTTGAAATCGGCGGTGTAGCGCTACATATCCGGAACGCGGGCCGGGCCCCTCTGGCAAGTGTCTCATTTGCACTTGTGATGTCGGACCGCATCGGACAGCCGATGCGTGTTTGCGAGGGAAGAGCGAGAATGCTCACCGCGATAATCACAAAATGGCTGACCGATCACCCTCAACCCCAATTGGGAGATCAAGGATGACGGCCCGTTTCTACAAACTCACAGAGCTTCACCAGAAGCTGGATACCGCATTGCGTGCAGAGATCGCGCGCAAGCTGCCTGACCAGCTCAAGGTCATGGCGCTAAAGCGCCGCAAGCTGCGTGTGAAAGACCATCTGGTCCGCCTGACACCGAGCAACGTTCTGGCGACTGCCCGAGGCTGATCGCCCGCGAGGAGCGGGGCGGGGCCGGCATGTCCACTTCCCTACCTCCCCCTGACGCCGGAACCGGTCCGCCCCTCGCACCTCTATATGAATACGAGGCCGAAAACGGCCGCGCCCATTGGTATGGGCAAGACAGGGAAATGAGAGATGATAAACACCGTAGGCCCGATGCTCACTGACTTCCTGAAAAAGGAAAGCGCGGGCGGTATCACGCTGATTGCAGCTGCCGCTTTGGCGCTGCTGATCGCGAACTCGCCGTTTGCCACCTCCTACTTCGCAGCGCTCCAGATCCCGGTTGTTGCGGGCATTGGCCAGGCGGTGATCGACAAGCCATTGTTGCTGTGGATCAACGACGGACTGATGGCGGTATTCTTCTTCCTCGTCGGTCTGGAGGTGAAGCGCGAAGCACTGATCGGCCAGCTCAACAGCTGGAACAAGGCCAGCCTCCCGCTGGTCGCGGCGATTGGCGGCATGGCCATACCGGCGGCGATCTTTATCGCTTTCAATACAGGCACACCCGAAAACCTGAGCGGTTGGGCAATTCCCGCCGCAACCGATATTGCCTTTGCGCTTGGTATCCTCTCGCTGCTTGGCCCGCGTGTGCCCGTGGCATTGAAGGCTCTGCTGCTGGCAATTGCCGTGATCGACGACATTGGTGCGATTGCCATTATCGCACTGTTCTACACCGCAGAAACCGACATCAACATGCTGATCGGTGGCGCTATCACTCTGGCTCTTCTTGCCGTGTTCGGCCGTGCCAAGGTTGCCTCAAGCATTCCGTACGTCTTGCTCGGTATCGTACTCTGGGTCTTCGTGCTCAAGTCAGGAGTGCATGCAACATTGGCCGGTGTGGCCGCCGCCATGTGTGTACCGATCACCGGCAAGAATGGTGAGAAGCCGCTCGAGAGGATGGAGCATGCATTGCACCCCTATGTCGCCTTCCTGGTGATCCCGATCTTCGGGTTTGCCAATGCGGGTGTCTCGCTGACCGGCGTCGGCATCGATACTCTGCTCGCGCCATTGCCGCTGGGTATCGCGCTTGGCCTGCTGATCGGCAAGCAGATCGGTATTCTGGGGTTCGCCTGGATCGCCGTGAAGGCCGGCATTGCCACTCTGCCCGAGAATGTCGGATGGAAGCAGGTTCACGCGGTCTCGTTGCTCGCAGCGATCGGCTTCACCATGAGCCTGTTTATCGGCAATCTTGCCTTTGCCGATCCGGCGCAGATCGATGCGGTGAAGATCGGAGTGCTGTCGGGCTCGCTGGTCGCGGCGTTAAGCGGATATCTGATCTTGCGATCCAGCCTGCCGAAGGAGGCATGAAGAAGGAATTTTGCTCCGAATCGGACTGGTGGCGTAACCCCTTGCGGCGAACACGCGAATGCATTGCTGGCGTGTTTGCCAAAAGAGGAGAGAGAAATGCCTGAGAAGAACCTTTCAAAATTCCTGAAGGTGGCTGGTGGCCTGGCGCTTGCTGCGCCTGCCCTTGCCGGTTGCAGCGGTTGCGGCGCATGTGGTGCTTGCGGAGCGTGCTCGGCTTACAGCTGCTGTGCTGCGGATTGCGGTGCCGATTGCGGTGCTGCTGCCGATGACGCAATGGCCGATGATGCGATGGCTGACGATGCGATGGCTGATGACGCTATGGCTGATGACGCTATGGCTGATGACGCTATGGCCGAAGATGGCGATGCGATGATGGAAGACGGTGCCGAGCAGTAAGCGCGATGCCGCCATGGCCGAACTGATCGAACTCAGCGCGGCTATGGCAGGAGAGGGCAGGACGCTCATAGAGCGTGTCCTGCCCACTCCTCCCGATACCTACACGCAATGGACGCATTACCCCAAGGGTGATGCCATTGATCCCGGCTCAAAAGCGCGCTGGTTCTACCACGCCCACCCGCCCGAACAGCGCGGGCCGAAGGAGCACGGGCACTTTCACATGTTTCTGCCACTGTCAGCGTTTGATGGCGTAGAACCGCGCTTCACACCGGAAAAGGCAAAGGCGGCCAAGGTCGTCCACGTCGCGGCGCTGTGTTTTGATACGGATGGTCTGCCCACGCACTGGATCGCCACCAACCAGTGGGTTACCGATGAATGGCTCTACGATGCCGAAAACGTGATCGAACGGCTCAATGGCATGGACATGCGCGAGGCGGGCGTTTCCAAGGACATCCCGCATGTCGGGCGTTGGCTGACGCTGGCACTGGATCTTGCGCGTGAAGATATCGGGAAGCTTCTGCGCGAGCGTGACCGCGTGCTCGCCCACACCGATCCGCGCGACAAGCAGGCCGAGATTCTGGCGAGCGCGCCGTTCGCGCTTTAGCTCTCTGCACACCAATCGGTGTGTCCCCAATCACTGTCGAAACCCCAAAGGTCCTGCTCCGCCAGACCCATGGCGTGCATATGCTCTGCAAGCAGCTCTCCACCCCGCCGTGCTTCGCGAAGCTCACGGCCATACTGATCGTAGGGTCGATCATCGCCTGCTTCCATTTCGAAGGGGGCGGAGCTGAGCCAGCGGGATAGTTCTGCTCGCGCTTCACGGGCTTTGACACGCTCTGCCTCACAGGCTCCGTTGAGCTCGGGCGCATCGTAGCCGGTCAAGCGGATGCGCCGATTGCCGATTGCGATTGTGTCGCCATCAATTACGCAGCCTGAGCCGCGCGTGCCCGACCCGCAGACTGGGAACTGGCGGGAGAACTCCGTCCATTCGCCATCGATCCAGCCCGATTGCTTGATCCACCACCCGGCGCCAAGCACCAAGGCAAGCAACGGCACCCATTGCCAGCGCTTCCACCACTGCTTGATGCGCCGCTTGCGCTGCCAGTTGCGATCAAACTTCAGCCGCTTTCCCAGCGTCAGCCCTCCAGCGGGTAGGATGCAATCGGCGGCAGCAGATCGTGCTCTTCGCCATAGGGCTCATGCCCCAGTTCGGGCCAGTCGAGCTCTTCTTCAGGAACACGGGTATCGGGCAGGCGATCAAGCAGATTGCGGATCAGGGTGAGCCGACCGTGCTTCTGGTCGTTGAAATCGACCACCGTCCACGGCGCATGTTCGGTGTGCGTCGCGGCGAACATGGCTTCGCGCGCGGCGGTGTACTCGGCAAACTTGGTGCGGCTGGCGACATCGATGGGGGAGAGTTTCCACCGCTTCATCGGGTCTTCCAGCCTCTCGGCAAAGCGTTCTTCCTGTCGCGTCTGGTCGGCGCTGAGCCAGTACTTGAAGAACCGGATGCCGTCATCGACCAGCAGCTTTTCGAATGTCGGGACTTCGTGCAGGAACTTGGCGACCTGCGCATCATCGGCAAAGCCCATGACTTTCTCCACGCCTGCGCGGTTATACCAGCTGCGATCGAACAGCACGATCTCGCCTGCGGCAGGAAGGTGTGGAACATAGCGCTGGAAATACCACTGCGTACGCTCGACATCGCTAGGCTTGGACAGCGCAACCACGCGGCACTGGCGCGGGTTGAGCCTTGCGGAGATGGCTTTGATCGTGCCGCCCTTGCCGGCCGTATCGCGGCCTTCGAAGATCACACAGATGCGCTCGCCCTTGGCCTTTGCCCAGCGTGCCATCTGCACCAGCTCAAGCTGCAAGGGCTCGAGCAGTGGCTTGTATTGCTTGTTTTTCATGAAGGCCCTTGTGCCGCAGCTTTGCAGCGAAGGCCAGTCAGTTGACGCCGGTGTTTTGGCGGTTAGCCCTTAGCGCGAATAGACGCGCGGGTTTGCACGGCGGTCTTCCCCGCTGCGGCGGTCGCCCTTCCGGCGGTCCGGGCCTTCGAACGGCAGCTGTGCCTTGCGGCGGTCACCGCCCTTGCGACGATCACCACCGGTTGCCTTCGGCATTTTGTCAGTCGTGCTCATGATGCCTCCCAAGGCGCTTGAACCATGCTGCGTGACCATATTCCCAACGATCACCTCTGCGGTTTCACATACTAGGGTTAGCATCCCGTTAATTTCCACAGCTTCGCCCACGGCGTGGAAAAGCTGGCAACCTAAAGCAATGCCGCTTATGCGAGCTGCCATGACCGACGCGAAACCCGATCCCATGCTCAGCAAGGCCGAAACGCTGATAGAGGCGCTGCCCTATTTCCAGCGCTATGCCGGCCGCAGCTTCGTGGTGAAATACGGGGGCCACGCGATGGGAGACCCGGAGGCAGCACGCGATTTTGCCGAGGATATCGTCTTGCTCAAGGCCGTGGGCATCAACCCGGTGGTGGTGCATGGCGGCGGCCCGCAGATCGGTGCGATGCTGAAGAAGCTCGGCGTCGAAAGCACCTTTGTCGACGGCCTGCGCGTGACCGACAAGGCGACGGCAGAGGTTGCCGAAATGGTGCTTTCGGGCGCTATCAACAAGGAACTGGTCGGGTGGGTCAACCAGGCGGGCGGCAAGGCGATTGGCCTTTCGGGCAAGGACGGCAAGATGGTCCGCGCTGAAAAGGTTGAACGCAAGGTGAAAGACCCGGACAGCCAGATCGAACAGGCAATTGACCTCGGCTTTGTCGGCGAGCCCAAGGAAGTTGACACCCGCGTTCTCAAGACCGCGAGCGATGCCGGAATGATTCCCATTGTCGCCCCGATTGCGAGCGACGGAGAAGGGCACACCTACAATATCAACGCCGATACGATGGCGGGCGCGCTGGCAGCGGCGCTGGGAGCGGCACGGCTTTTCCTGCTGACCGACGTGCCCGGTGTGCTCGACAAGAACGACCAGCTCATGGCCAACCTCACGCCCGATGATATTGCAGCCTTGCGTGATGACGGGACGATTAGCGGCGGGATGATTCCCAAGTTGCAGACCTGCGTCGAGGCAGTCGAAGCGGGTTGCGAAGCCGCCGTCGTGCTCGACGGGCGCGTGTCACATGCCATGCTACTGGAGTTCTTCACCAGCCGGGGCGCGGGCACCTTGGTCAGCGCGACTTGACCCGTATTACCCAAGTGATACACTTGGCCCAGCTTAGTTTCAGGAGAATGGCGTGTTCGCGCTCGTAAACATCATCGCAATGATCGCCCAGGCTGTGGTGATGCTCGTCATCATCCAGTTCGTTATCGGATTGCTGTTTTCTTTCAATGTGGTCAGCCCCAGTAACGGCTTCCTGATGCAGGTCTATCGTTCGATCAACGCGCTCCTTGATCCTGTCCTGAAGCCGATCCGGCGCTTGCTGCCCGAAACCGGTGCTATCGACTTTTCGCCGTTGGTTCTGATCATCGTCCTGAACGCTATTGTCTATATCTTGTCCGACGTGGCGATGCGCACCGTTTGACAAACGCAGCCCGCCGTCGCACGGGCGGTGAATGACCGGCAGAATTCTTCTATCGTGCAGTGCGCTGGCCATGGTGCTGGCAGCCTGCTCTTCCCCCCAGCAGCGTGCAATGAACCGCGCGGTGTCCCAGGCACAGCGCACGGTTGAACGCCTGCCCAGTATCGGTGATCCCGGGCGCGTGGCTGCGGCCGATTTTGCCTTTGCGCGCATGGCCCGTGAAGAAGGGCAGTGGACGGCCTTCGCTGCCACAGCCGCTCCCGGCGCAATGCTGCACGGCCGGAACGGACTGATCGAAGCTGCACCGTGGCTCGCCCAGCAGAACGATCCCGAGCGATCGGTTGTCTGGGCACCCAACACTGTCTGGTCGAGCTGCGACGGTACGCTGGCGATCAGTTTCGGCCGCTTCCAGAACGCGGAGGGGCGTGTGGGAAGCTATGTCACTGCGTGGGAATGGCAACGCAGTGGCCGCGAGTACAAGTGGATTTATGACATGGGCGGAGAGGACAATCCGCAGCCGCCTCCGCCGGAAGAGCCCGATATTCCAGAAGGCGCTATCATTGTGCCGGGACTGACCGGCATTAATGGCATGACAGCCGATTGCCCGCAGCAAGGTGGCGGCTTTGCCGAGTCCGCCATCGATCTGCCATCTGGTATCGACTGGGCGGTGAAGAATTCAGCTGACGGGTCGCTCACCTATCGCTGGGAACACCATGCTGATGGCACGCGACGCGTAGTGGTCGACTGGATACGCGAAGGCGAATGGCAGACCGCGCTCGATTTTACCGCGCCAGAACCGCTGGAGCAGTAAGCCATGACAGAAGCTATGACCGAATTGTTCTTGTCCGCCTTCATCACCCTGTTCGTGGTGATTGACCCTCCCGGCTGTGCGCCGATCTACGCCGGCCTCACCAAGGCGGCCAGCAATGCGCAGGCGCGCAATATGGCGATCCGCGCGAGCATTATCGCTTTCATCATCCTGCTGGTCTTCGCGCTGTTCGGGCAGGACCTGCTTGGCGCGCTGCATATCGAGCTCGATGCCTTCCGCATTGCAGGCGGGCTGATGCTGTTCTGGATCGCGTGGGAAATGGTGTTCGAAAAGCGCACCCAGCGCCGCGAAGAACGTGCCGAGAAGGTCGCCGCGACCGAAGTGGAAGATGTCTCTGTTTTCCCGATGGCGATGCCCATGCTTGCAGGTCCCGGCGCGATTGCCGCAATCATGCTGCTGCAGAACGAGGCGGATGGAGTGGAGGAGACACTGGTTGTGCTTGGCGCGCTTGTTAGCGTACTCTTCATTACCATGCTTGCCCTGATCGCTGCCGGTCCGCTGATCCGCCTGCTGGGCGACAGGGTAGAGGCGGTGATTACACGGTTGCTTGGCGTGCTGCTGGCGGCCTTGGCAGCGCAGTATGTGATCGACGGCCTGCGGGGGAGTTTTGGTATTTGATTTGTCTCATGAACCCGCCTCCGCGGGTTCGTCCTCGCTAGACGCGCAGGCGAAGCGAAGCTGAACGACCGCAGGGAGGACAACCTGCGCCCGCTGCGGGCGGGCAGTCGCCTTTGCCCTCGGCTCGTCGCCGAGCGAGCTTCGCGACACGGTAATTAGGTATCGCTGAAATCGGACGCGACTAGCGACCGACAGAGCGCGACTGCGCGACCGCAGGTGCCGCGCAGCGTAGCGGAGCGAACAGCGCCGAGGATGCTCGCCCGGACGGGCGAGCCTAACTACTGAAGAGTCACGGTCCCCTCGTCGGGATCGCCCTTGCCGAAAAACTCCAGCAGGCTGACGAGCAGATCACACCGCTCGCGCAGGTTCTTTGCCTCCAGCAAACCCTGCTTGGCGGCGGCATCGAACGGGGCGATCTGGGATACGCCGTTGATCAGCGTCACATCGTCCAGCTTGGCAACCGAGTCCCAGTCGATGGCATAGCCCTGACTGTCAGCAAATTTCCGCGCTTCGTATTCTACGCTCGCGCGCTCGCCGAGCGACAGGAATTCCTCGTCCTCTTCCTTGATCAGTTCGGCCTCGACCTGGCGGAAGGGGGTCGTGACGTCGAGTTCGCGAGTTATGCGGAAACGGCTCTCGCCAGTCAGCACGATGTTATAGCGCCCGTCTTCGCTCGTCTCGACATCCTCGATCTTGCCGACGCAGCCGATCTGATAGAGCGGGGCGTCCTCGGTCGGCTCTGTCGGCTGGATCATGCCGATGCGGCGATCTCGCGCCAGTGCATCGCCCACCATCGCGCGGTACCGTGGCTCGAAGATATGCAGCGGCAATTGCAATCCCGGGAACAGGATCGCACCGGTCAGGGGAAAGATGGAAAGCCGCGTGCTCATCCAAACAGGATGATGCTGAGCTTGCGGCGCTGCGCGGAAACCCACGGGTCTTCAAGGCCGACCGCTTCGAAAATCTGCAGCAACTTGGCCTTGGCCCCCTCGCTGCCTTCCTCGCCGCCTCCTTCGATGGAGCGGAGCAGCACTTCAGCAGCTTCGTCCCGCTCGCCCGCGGCAAAGGCTGCTTCGGCAAAGGCGAGTTGCGCTTCGGTGTCTGCGGGGCGCTCTGCTGCGGCGGCGCGCAGGGCCTGCAACTCGCTGTCATCAACCTGCTGGCCGGCAAGTTCGATAGCCGAATGGGCAGCTTTCACCGCCGCTTCGTTCTGCACTTCCTCGGGCAGAGCATCATGAGCGGCCTTCGCAGCATCGGTCTGATCATTGGCAACCAGCGCACGGATATAGCCTGACTGGACCTCGGGCTTTTGCGCGATTGGGGGAGGGGCCTGCGTCGCGAGCTGGGTAAACAGTTCGAGCGCCTTGTCGTTCTCATCCGCCGCGAGCATTGCCTCGCCCGCTTCCACCATCTGCGCGACCTGCGCTTCCATCTGCGCCATCTGGTCGGCTTCTCCGCCTTTACCAGCGCCTGCCTGGATCGGCAGCTGCTTCAGCAGCTCATCAAGAGCGGTCTTCAGTTGCGATTCGCTGCGCATCGGGGTGAGGTCTGCCACCGGCTGGCCCTGGAACATGGCATAGACCGTGGGGATCGACTGCACCTGGAACTGCGCGGCGATGAATTTCTCGCTGTCGACGTCAATCTTGGCCAGCACCACGCCCTTGTCGGCATAGTCGGCGGCGACCTTTTCCAGAATCGGGGCGAGCGCCTTGCACGGGCCGCACCATTCGGCCCAGAAATCGACGATCACCAGCTTGGTCTGGCTCGGCTCGACAACCTGCTTACGAAAACGGTCGACGGCTTTCTGTTCGTCGATATTCAATCCCATGCTGGCCAAGGTGTATGCTCCTGCGAAATCCGGTTGCTGGCGGTAGGCATGCAATGTGGCGTTTCTGTGCGCTTTGTGAAGGGGCGATAGGGCGCTGCGCAGTATCTTTCAAAAAAGCGCACGATTCCCTCTTGCAGGGCCTGAAAGCTGGTGCTAACCGCGCCGCTCCCCATTCAGAAGCACTTCTGGATGAGCGCCAGTGAGCGGGCGTAGCTCAGGGGTAGAGCACAACCTTGCCAAGGTTGGGGTCGGGCGTTCGAATCGCCTCGCCCGCTCCATTTTTCTCTAGAGATAGATCGTAAATGTACGGGAACCGGCCCTTGGCCGCGTTGTCGGGCTACGCGCTTTTTTGCTGTTGCCGGTGCCGTGCCAGCACCGCGTTGATGAACTCTTTCCACGGCCGTGCCGCGGGATGATCACTCGCATCCGGAGTCCAGTGTGGATTCATGATCGCGCGGGCTTCGCGCTCAGACATCCCACGCTCGATATGATAGCGAAAGAAGAATGCGGAAACGCGGTAGTTGTAGATGCAGTGAACGTGCACTGGGATCGGCCCCTTTTCGTAGGCCTCTACAAATGCGTGATAGTGCTCTTCTTCGGGCTGGTTGAACGGAACCGTGATCTGCGTGTGCTCAATGCCAAGATCGGCAAGGAGGGCCCCCTCGTTGGGAAGCGCGCCCTCATGCTCAATCGGAGCAAGGTCGATCACATGGCGGACCCCCAACTGGGCCAGATCTTCGATGTTCGATTCGCGCAAACGCCCGGATGTAGTGACGACGTCACTCAACCTTTGCCAGGTATAGATGTTGCAAGGATCACGCGCTTCCATATGGGCATGATACGCCGGTGCGCTTAACATGAGGTCCAAGCCGAGGGTTAAGATTGGCCAAATTTGACTGCCAACCCGCAACGTATTCCGGCGGTTTCGGGCGAGCCTGCCGGCGCACTATGGCCACTCCTTGCAGGGTGCTGTATTCTCCTGCGTCATGCTGGTCGCTCTCACTTCGCTCGCTGCCCTGATGGCCGCGCAGGACTTTGTTCCGCGCGACTTCGTTCCATTCATGACTTTCACCCGTTCGCCTTCGCAGGTGGGGGATGATGTGTCGGTTGAGGTGGGTGTGCTGCGCGGGGAAGGGCGGCTGCAATTCTGGTTCCGCAAGATCGTGGAGCGCGATGGTGAGGGGGATATCCTCTGGACGGACACGCAGCGTTGCCCCGCTGCGCGCGATGCTGTTGTCGCCTCGACCCAGATCGCTCCGCCACGGGTGCTGGTGCCGGGTATTCCCGTGCGTCCCGATGGGTCGATCATCCTGTCGATGGACGGTGTCGAATACAGCCTTCGGTCAAGCGCGCATTACGACAGTTATGGCGGTCACGAGCTCTATTTTACCTCGAACGTCGACACCCCGCTTGCCAACTGGGTTGAGGGAAGCCTGGCGACGCTGGAAGAATGCTGG
This sequence comes from Aurantiacibacter sp. D1-12, assembly GCF_028858515.1. Lineage (GTDB taxonomy): Bacteria > Pseudomonadota > Alphaproteobacteria > Sphingomonadales > Sphingomonadaceae > Alteraurantiacibacter. The sequence goes on along the minus strand of NZ_JAPJZJ010000002.1, from coordinate 431,780 downwards.
TCCGAGGACGCGCCGCAACACGGCGAGGAGGATCAACCCGTGGAAGCTCAACCCTCTCCGGAATAGCCTTCCAGCTCGTCACCCTTCACGGTCACGACGTGGACAAGGTTTGTCGCGCCAGACTGGCCGAAAGGTACGCCCGCCATCACAGCAAGGCGTGAGCCGGAGGTGCCAAAGCCGTGGCGCAGCGCCATGCGCTTACCCTTGGCAACCATCTCTTCAAAGCTGCCGATATCCTTGGTCGCCACCGGATGCGCGCCCCACAACAGGGCAACACGGCGGGCGACCGCCATGCTGGGTGTCAGCACCATCACGGGCACGGCAGGGCGTTCACGCGAAACACGGCGCGCGCTGCTGCCCGACGATGTGAAGACGCCAATCGCGCCGATATCCACCGTGTCGGCGATGGTCATGCAGGCGTGCGCCATTGCGTCTGCCGTGGTCGGATCGGGCGGCGTGTCGAGCATACGGACACGGTCCTTGTAGAGTTCGTCGGCCTCTACCTGTCGCGCAATGCTGGCCATCATCAGCACTGCTTCTTCGGGCCAGTCGCCTGCTGCGGTTTCGGCGGAGAGCATGACCGCGTCGGCTCCGTCGTAGACCGCGTTAGCGACGTCGGAGACTTCAGCGCGGGTCGGGGCGGGGCTTTCGATCATGCTTTCGAGCATCTGCGTTGCCACGATCACCGGCTTGCCGGTGAGGCGGGTCGCATTGACGATTTTCTTCTGCAGCGGCGGGACTTCTTCGGGATTGAGCTCCACGCCCAGATCGCCGCGCGCCACCATGATGCCATCGGCCTGCTCAATAATCTCGTCGAGACGGCGCACGGCGGAGGGCTTTTCGATCTTGGCGCACAGTGCGCCTTTGCTGCCCATCAGCTTGCGCGCTTCGATCAGGTCATCAGGGCGCTGCACAAAGGAGAGACCGATCCAGTCCGCGCCCTGTTCCATCGCGAAGGCAAGGTCCTTGCGGTCTTTCTCGGTCAGCGCCGGAATGGGAATTTCGGCATCGGGCACATTCACGCCCTTGCGGTCCGAAATCACGCCGCCGACTTCGGCCTTACAGACAATCGCATCGTCGGAAACCGATTTGACGCGGAAGCGCATTTTGCCATCGTTGACGAGCAGGCGCTGACCTTCCTCGATCACTTCGAAGATTTCCGGGTGCGGCAGTTCGACGCGGTTTTCGTCACCCGGTTCGCTCGAGCGGTCGAATGTGAAGGTCGCACCGTGCGAAATGGTGGCACGGCCATCCGCAAACTGGCCCACACGCAGCTTCGGCCCCTGAAGGTCAGCGAGGATCGCGATGGGGCGGTGGAATTCCTTTTCCAGAGCGCGGATATTGGCAATGGTCTTGGCGTGAATTTCGTGCTCGCCGTGGCTCATATTGACGCGGAAGGCGTCGGCGCCGGCCTTGAACAGGCGGCGCAACACATCAGGGTCTGCGGTAGACGGGCCGGTAGTGGCGAGGATTTTGACCTTGCGGCCGCGTGGGTCGATTTTTGCACGTGTTTCGTTTGCCATGGGCTGAGCCTATGACAGGCTATTGTTACAAGACAAGAGCACTTTGAGAGAGGCATTGGTATGCATGACCAGAACGACCCGCTTGATGCACTTCCGGATAATGTGGCGGCTGCCGCTTTTCGCCGGCTGGTGCGGCATTTGCAGCATCGCCACGATGCACAGAATATCGATCTGATGGGATTGTCTGGCTTCTGCAGAAATTGCCTCGCCGACTGGATCCGCGATGCCGGCTTCGAAGGCGACAAAGCGGCTGCGCGCGAACTCATCCACGGTATGCCGATGGAAGAATGGAAAACAACACGGCAAAGCGAGGCGACGCAGGAACAGCTCGACCGGATGCAGGCGAGCATTGCGAAGAATGCGGCCGATTTGCGCTGAAGTTTTCCACGCTATCGCCTATTTGTGGATTGAGGTCTTCACGCTGTGAAGGTGCGCGGCTAACCAGCGCAGCAACTGATTCTCATTCCAACCGGAGTTACCCCACATGGCCGAAGCCACCGATGATCGCCTGCGCCTTCTCATCGAACGTATCGAACGGCTCGAAGAAGAAAAGAAGGGCATCGCCGACGATATCCGCGATGTCTACGCAGAAGCGAAGGCTGTGGGTTATGACGTGAAGATCATGCGCCAGATCGTGCGCCTGCGGAAGATGGACACCAATGACCGCAGCGAAATGGAAATGATTCTGGACACCTACAAGGCTGCGCTCGGCATGGGGTGATCCCGCAGGTCAGCTGCCTATAGCTGTCACACCCAGATACACAGCGTTGTATATCGCGTGGTGCGCAATGGCTGCGCGCAGGCCGAAGCGTGTGCGCGTGTAGGCGAGCAACAGGCCGCCAAGGATCGCGGGTGACACGATCAGCACATGGCCGAGGCTGAATGCGCCCATATAGTTGCCAAGGTGGAAAAGCCCGAAGGCGATCGCACTTGCCCAGACCAGCCAGTGGAAGTGGCGCTGGAACCAGCCCGGGACTTCGGCATCGCGCCGGTAAGTCAGCACCCATTGCCCGAAGCCGATGCCGGCTAGGCCGAATGCGGCAATGGTAATCGGGGTTAAATACTCCTGCGTGACGACGAGTTCTCCGCTGAGCGCAAGCAGCAAGGCCGCGAGCCCCCATGCGGCAAAGCGCAATGATGCCTTGCGCCCGCTCATCCAGCCACGGAACATCGCCTCTTCAACCAGCGGGGCAAGCACCAGGAAGGACAGCAGCAGCTGCGCGGTCGTTACGTCGCTCTCGAACATTTCCGGCAGGTTGATGACCCTGCCATCCAGCGCCCGCAGCACGGACTGGATCAGGTTATCAAGCAGGATATCGATGGCAATAACGCCCAGCAGCAGTAGCGCTGTCACCTTGCTCCATCCCGCAGTCTTGTCGGGCAAGTCCGGACGGCGAACAAAGCGCAGGATATCTGCGGGAAGCGCGGCCAGCCGGGGCAATGTGCCACTTACGCTTGCTTCAAGCTTCTGCATCAGAGTAAGGCCCCACCAACTCTCATCATTTCAAGTAAGACATTTCCTATGGCAGGCCATTCCAAATTCAAGAACATTATGCACCGCAAAGGTGCGCAGGACAAGAAGCGTTCCAATTTGTTTTCAAAGCTTTCGCGCGAAATCACCGTCGCGGCGAAGATGGGCGCGCCCGATCCTGACATGAACCCGCGCCTGCGCCTGGCTGTGAACACTGCCAAGGCGCAGTCAATGCCGAAGGACAATATCCAGCGCGCGATCGACAAGGCGAGTGCCGGGGATGACGAGAACTACGAGGAGGTTCGCTACGAAGGCTATGGTCCGGGCGGTGTCGCTCTGATCGTGGAAACACTGACCGACAACCGCAACCGCACCGCCACGGCCGTGCGCACCGCGTTCTCCAAGAACGGCGGCAATATGGGTACCGAAGGTAGCGTGCAGCACGGGTTTGAGCGCCGCGGTCTGATCGAATATCCGGCCAGCGCGGGTGATGAGGACACCGTCCTGATGGCGGCGATGGAAGCGGGTGCCGATGATATTGAAAGCAGCAAAGATGGCCACACCATCTGGACCGAAGCTGACGCGCTGCACCAGGTTTCGGGCGATATGGAAAAGGCGCTGGGCGAGGCCGAGAACGTCAAGCTCGCATGGAAACCCAACATCACTGTCGAGATGAACGAGAAGGACGCCGGCGTGCTCCTCAAGCTCGTCGATGCGCTCGACGATGATGACGACGTCCAGACAGTCTGGGGCAATTACGAGATTTCTGACGAGATCATGGAGAAGCTGGGCGATTAAAGCCCGGTAAGCATGCTTATCCTCGGCCTCGATCCCTCGCTCAGCTGCACCGGCTGGGGCCTGATCCGCGCCGAGGGCAGCCGCATTTCGCATGTGGCAAACGGGCAGGTGAAGACTGACCCCAAAGCGCCCATCACGGCGCGGCTGACGCAACTGCACACTGCCATTGCAGAGGTGATCGCGGCGCATGCTCCTGACCGTGCAGCGGCGGAAGAGGTGTTCGCCAACAAGAATGCGCAGTCGACCATCAAGCTGGCGCAGGCGCGTGGCGCAGTGCTGGCGGCGTGCGGCAGCTCAGGGCTCGAAGTTCGCGAACATGCGGCGCGGCTGGTGAAGAAGGCGGTGGTCGGCACCGGCGGGGCGGACAAGGCGCAGGTGCAGGCGATGCTCAAGGTGCTGTTGCCCGGTGCGAAGATTGCTGGAGCCGACGCTGCCGATGCGCTCGCGGTGGCGATTACCGACGCGAACATCGGTTAAGGGCTTTCCTACAGAAATGGTGCTCGGCCAGGTGGTTTGCATGTTCTGCCGATCTCCTGCCCCCACCCCCCTGTTACCTCAAAGTGTCAACTTCGTGTTGCATGATGAAGTCTGCGGATTTCTGCGGGAAACTGCGCGCACCCGGCATCATCACGATGTCAATTTCGTCAGCTTTGCGGCATGGTTGGGGAATCAGGAGAAAGCATGAGCATTCACGTCTACGGCATTCCCAATTGCGACACGATCAAGAAGGCGCGCAAGTGGCTTGAGGCGCAGGGGATTGATTACACCTTCCATGACTACAAGAAGGAAGGCGCGGATCCGGCCAGGCTGGAAGCATGGATCGCGGCGAAGGGCGTGGGCGTGGTGCTCAACAAGCGCGGCACAACCTATCGCAAGCTCTCCGATGCGGAGAAGGCGCAGGGCGAAGATGCGGCAGGTGCTGCTACCCTGCTCGAAGCGAATCCGAGCATGATCAAGCGGCCGATTGTCGAGCATTCCGGCGGAATTCTGGTGGGCTTCAAGGAAGAGGAATGGAAAGCGGCGCTTTGCTGAGGCAATTCCTCATTATTACAATGCTTTGCTGCGCAGCATTGGGTGCAGCATTTTCGCCCGCTATGGCGCAGCAGAATGAGGGGTCGGGCATGCTGATTATCGCCCATCGCGGAGCCAGCGGAGACCGGCCCGAGCATACGCTCGCTGCCTACGATCTCGCGATTGATCAGGGTGCTGATTATATCGAGCCGGACCTTGTTCCTACGCGCGATGGCGTGCTGGTTGCGCGGCACGAGAATGAAATTTCGGGTACCACCGATGTTGCCGATCGCATAGAATTTGCCGACCGACGCACGACCAAGGTGATCGACGGCGAAGAGCTCACCGGCTGGTTCACAGAGGACTTCACGCTCGCCGAGCTTCGCACTCTGCGCGCTCGCGAGCGGCTGCCTGATATTCGCCCGCAGAACACGCGCTTCGACGGGCTCTATCAGGTGCCGACACTAGCTGAAATCATCCAGCTTGTGAGGGCTCGGGAGGCAGAGACGGGCCGGGACATTGGCATCTACCCCGAAATCAAGCACCCAACCTATTTCATAGGCGAAGGGCACGATCTTGCCGCGATGCTGGTGGAGCAGTTGCATGCGGCAGGCTACGAAGGTGAAGGCGCGCCGGTATTCATCCAGAGCTTTGATGTGGAGCCTCTGCGGCGGCTGGACGCGATGACCGATATTCGACTGGTGCAGCTGATTTCCCCTGAAGGTGGTCCCGCGGACGATCCCGAGTCTAGCTACGCAGACATGGTGACGCCGGAGGGTTTGGCCGAGGTGGCCACCTATGCCGATGGCGTGGGTGTCGCGATCCCACTCGTCCTCAATGCGCAAGGGCAAAGCACGGGCTTGATCAGCGCGGCGCATCAGGCCGGGTTGCTCGTCCATGCATGGACCGCGCGGAAGGAAAACGCATTTCTCCCCGATCTTCTGCGGAGCTCCGAGGACGATGCTGCCTGGGGGAATATGCCCGTGCTGCTGGTATTGCTGGAGTTTGCCGGAGTTGACGGTGTATTCACCGATGACCCCGCTATTGCTGTTCCGCTCTACCAGCAGGAAGACCGGGAGAATTTGCTCCGGGCTTTCGCGGGAGCTGACCGGGATCGCGACGAGCCGCGTCGCTCGATGCCGATCATTCCCTGATCAGGCGTGCCGCGCCGTCAAGATATAGTTGAGCGATAGATCTTCGCTCACATGCAGACCACTGAGCGGCGAGAAAGCAATGCCTTTGACGCGCGTCACTTTCAGTCCCGCCGCGCTGAGCAGATCTTCGAGTTCTTCAGGAGTAACAAAGTCCTCCCAGTGATGCGTCCCTTTGGGCACCATGCCAATCGCTTCGGCTCCCTCTACAAGCAGCGCCTTGCTCATCAGCGTGCGGTTGGGAGTGGAAAGGGCCATCAGCCCGCCCTCCGCCAGATGCGCGGCGAGTTGCGAAAGGAACGCTGCTTTGTCGGCTACGTGTTCGATCACTTCCATGCAGGTGACGAGATCGAACGTGCCAAGCCCGAGCGAACCCAGCTCACCCGGAACGTAGCGGATATCGAGCCCCGCACCCTCGGCATGCAGGGCAGCAACTTGCGTGTTCTCCGGCGCGGCATCAACGCCCGTCACTTCCGCGCCCATGCGCGCCAAGGGTTCGCACAGCAGCCCGGCACCGCAGCCAACGTCGAGCGCGGTTTTGCCCGCGAGCGGCTTCACGCTTTCCACATCGCCTGCCCAGTGCATGTCTATGGCCTCGCGAATGAAGCCAAGCCGCACCGGGTTCAGCTTGTGCAGCATGGCGGAGGAGCCTTTGGGGTCCCACCATTCCTTTGCCAGCTTGCCGAAGTGCGCGGCTTCCTCCGGCCGGATGGTGGCCGAACTGGTTTCCAATGTGACAGTTGCATCGCTCATGCACTGCCCTTAACAGCGCCCGGGGCATTCAACCATACCGATGTGAGGCGGCCTTGGCACGCATAGTGATGAAATTCGGGGGGACATCGGTCGCAGGGACCGAGCGGATCCGCCGTGTCGCCAACATCGTGCGCGCGCAGGCTGCGGGCGGCAATCAGGTGGCCGTTGTGGTTTCGGCGATGGCGGGTGAGACTGATCGCCTCGTAAATTTCTGCCGCGAAGCAAACCCGCTTTTTGACCCCGCGGAATATGACGTGGTTGTTTCCAGCGGAGAGCAGGTGACTGCCGGACTGCTCGCGCTCACGCTGCAGAGCATGGGGTGCCGGGCGCGCAGCTGGCTCGGCTGGCAGGTGCCAGTGAAGACCTTTGCCAATCACGCTAACGCCCGCGTCGGTGATATCGAAGCCGCCGAAATGATCGCCGCAATGGAAGGCGGGCAGATCGCTATTATCCCGGGTTTCCAGGGCGTTTCCGATGACGGGCGCATTACCACAATGGGTCGCGGCGGATCGGACACCTCGGCTGTCGCCGTGGCTGCTGCGGTGGAAGCGGATCGCTGCGATATCTACACCGATGTGGACGGTGTCTACACCACCGATCCGCGCATCGTGGCCCGCGCCCGCAAGATCAAGCATATCGCCTTTGAAGAAATGCTCGAGCTCGCATCGGTGGGCGCCAAGGTGCTGCAGACGCGCTCTGTCAGCATGGCGATGAAATACAATGTCCGGCTGCAGGTGCTCTCGTCCTTCGTCGATGAAAGCTCGCCCAGCGCAGATACGCTGCCCGGCACAATGATCGTCTCCGAAGAGGAGATGGGTAAACTTCTGGAGGATGGCCAAGTGGAACGCCAAGTCGTAACCGGCATCGCGCATGACAAGAACGAGGCCCGCGTGGTGCTGACCCGCGTGCCCGACAAACCCGGCGCGGTGGCCGAAATTTTCGGGCCGCTGGGTGACGCCGGCATTAATGTCGACATGATCATTCAGAACGTTGGCCGCGACAAGGGTGAGACCGACGTGACCTTCACCGTACCGCTTTCCGACCTGGCGCGGACACAGGCGATGCTGGAAGACCGCAAGGAAAAGCTCGGCTTCAACCGCGTAATTACAGACAGCAAGGTCGCCAAGATCAGCGTTGTCGGGATGGGGATGAAGAGCCACGCGGGTGTGGCAGCTACGATGTTCCAAGCACTCGCTGATCGTGGCATCAACGTGCAGGCGATCTCGACTTCGGAAATCAAGGTCAGCGTGCTGATTGACGAGGACGAGACTGAACTGGCGGTGCGTGTGCTGCACACCGCCTACGGCCTCGATGCGCCGGACGAAGCTGCGTGAGCCACACCCACAAAATCCTCCTTCTCGGCTCGGGCGAACTGGGCCGTGAATTTGTGATCTCGGCCAAGCGACTGGGTGCCTATGTCGTCGCATGTGATGCCTATGACAATGCGCCAGCAATGCAGGTGGCTGATGCGAGCGAAGTGTTTTCGATGCTCGATGGTGAAGCCCTGCGCTCCGTTGTGGCGAAGCATCAGCCCGATCTGATCGTGCCCGAGATCGAGGCGATCCGCACCGAAGTGCTCGCCGATGTCGAGGTCGACGGGTTCAACGTCGTGCCTTCTGCCCGCGCTACGCAGCTCACCATGAACCGCGATGCGATCCGCGATCTTGCGGCGCAGGAACTCGGGCTCACCACTTCGCGCTATCGCTATGCCGAAAGCTTTGATGAAGTGAAGGCGGGGGCAGAAGTCACCGGCTTTCCATGTGTCATCAAGCCGGTCATGTCTTCCTCGGGCAAAGGCCAGAGCAAGGTCGATAGCGAAGCCGATCTGCAAAAGGCATGGAACTACGCGGTCGACAATATGCGCGGTGACCGCCAGCGTGTGATCGTCGAGCAGTTCATCGCCTTCGACTACGAAATTACCCTGCTGACCGTGCGCCATGCCGGAGGTTTCACCTTCTGCGAGCCTATCGGCCACCGGCAGGAACGCGGCGATTACCAGGAAAGCTGGCAGCCTGCGGCGATGAGCGATGCGGCGCTATCGAAAGCGCAGCAGATGGCCGAGAAGGTCGTGAGCGCGCTTGAGGGCGAGGGGCGCGGCTGGGGTCTCTACGGCGTCGAATTCTTCGTGAAGGGAGAGGAAGTGATCTTCTCCGAACTTAGTCCACGTCCGCACGACACCGGCATGGTTACGCTGATCTCGCAGGGCCTTTCCGAATTCGATCTGCATGCCCGCGCAGTGATGGGCCTGCCGGTCTTCGCGGACGAACCCGCGATTCCTGCGGCGTCGGCTGTAATCCTGGCGGATCGCGAAAGCGCAGACTTTGCTATCGAGGGTGTCTCCGATGCGCTCGGCCTTGGCCCGGATGTTGACGTGCGGATCTTCGGGAAGCCCACTACACGCCCCTATCGCCGGATGGGTGTCGCGCTTGCGGTGGGTGAGGATACCGACGAGGCGAGGGCGCTTGCCGCAGAGGCGGCTGGCAAAGTGCGGATAGACTATCGCGACTGACCGCTTTAAGCGGCTTCACCATGAACAACTATCCCAAGACCAGCGCGCTGATGGCGCGAGGCATCGAATTTCTCGGCAGCGAGCATGCGATCATGTGCGGCGCGATGAGCTGGGTTTCCGAACGCAACCTCGTTTCCGCGATCAGCAACGGCGGCGGCTTTGGTGTGATCGCCTGCGGTGCGATGACGCCCGAACTGCTCGATGCGGAAATCGCCGCGACCAAGGCGATGACGGACAAGCCCTTTGGCGTGAACCTCATCACCATGCATCCGCAGATTTTCGAGTTGATCGACATTTGCGGCAAGCACGGCGTCAGCCATGTTGTGCTGGCCGGTGGTATCCCGCCCAAGGGAAGTGTCGAGGCGATCAAGGGTCACGGTGCCAAGGTCATCGTTTTTGCGCCGACGCTGGCGCTGGCCAAGAAGCTGCTGCGTTCGGGCGCTGATGCATTGGTGATCGAGGGCAGCGAAGCTGGTGGCCACATCGGCCCTGTCTCCACCAGTGTTCTCGCGCAGGAATTCCTGCCCGCGTTAGCTGAGGAGTTCGTGGTGTTTGTTGCAGGCGGCATCGGCACAGGCGATATGATTGCCGCCTATCTGGAAATGGGCGCGAGCGGCGTTCAGCTCGGCACGCGTTTCGCTTGCGCTGCCGAGAGCATTGCCCATGCCGACTTCAAGAAGGCCTTTTTTCGGGCCAAGGCACGTGACGCCGAAATGAGCGTCCAGGTCGATCCGCGCCTGCCGGTGATCCCGGTGCGCGCACTCAAGAACAAGGGCACCGAGGAATTCACCGCCAAACAGCGCGAAGTCGCCAAGATGCTCGATGATGGCAAGGTCGACATGCTCGAAGCGCAGCTGGAGATCGAGCACTTCTGGGCTGGCGCACTGCGCCGCGCGGTCGTCGATGGCGACGTCGAAAGCGGTTCGATGATGGCGGGCCAGAGCGTCAGCCTCGTTACCGAGGAAGAGCCTGCCGCCGATATCATCGCAAAACTGATGGAACAGAGCGAAGTGGCGCTGAAGCGGCCATCGCGTGCCGGTTAGGCCAGCCTACCCGTATTTCTGCCAGAATTTCTCGTCATCCATCGTCAGGTAGATGATGCCCTCGATAACTCCGAGTATCGTTGGAATGCCGGTGACGGCGAACAGTGTATATAGAATGCCTTGGCCGATTCTGCCGAGGTAATACTTGTGGACGCCGATACCGCCCAGAAGAATTGCAAAGATTCCTGCCGCAATCTTGCTCTTGTTGCGAGTGTAGTGCGGTCCGGTGCGGCGCTCCGCCATCTGTTCCTGGCGCATGTTTGCGTCGAGGACTTCACCACAATGGCGGCATTTCTTGGCGCGCGCGGAGATATCCTCGTCACAGACCGGGCAGTTGATCCGTCCTTCACGCTTGGCGATGTTCGCCGGCCGGGTAAGCTCTGCATGAGGTTCGGCACGGGGCAGGCTGCCCCCGTCATACCCACCGCGATCAAGCTGGATAGGGCCCTTCTGGCTGAGTTTCCGAATTTCTTCCGCACGTTTGTCCATGCCTTAAAGATGCCGCTTTTGGGGCGAGAATCAAGGACTCCTTCGACAAGCGACGTCAGCACTAGACGAGCGTTCAATTTCCCCTTCGAAAACCGCGATTTGCGCGTAACCCCATCACTGCTATGTCCGAATAGAGCTTCGAAAAGGAGAGAAACTGCCATGTGTGATCGTGACCATCTTGAATCGATGAAGGCGCTATCGCGGCCAGTCAGCCGCCGCCAGTTCGGTGCATTTGGTGCAGCAGGCGCGATGGCAGCTTGCGCCCCCGTCGGTGGTGAGGACGGACAGGCCGGGATCACCCAGCGCAATGTGACTTTCGCTGCCGATGGCGGGACGATGGACGGGGTTTTCATGCACCGTGCGGGCACCACCAACCCGGCAGTCATTCTCTGGCCCGACATCGCGGGGCTGCGTCCGGCGAAGATCGCAATGGGTAGGCGGCTGGCTGAAGACGGCTTTTCGGTCCTCGTGGCGAACCCCTATTACCGCTCGGTTGCCGGGCAGCAGTTCGAAGACTTCAGCGACTGGCGCAGCAACGATGGCTGGAACCGCGTGATGCCGTGGCGCGAAGTGAATACGCCCGATGCGGTCATGGCGACAGCGCGCAGCGTGGTGGAATGGCTTGATGAACAGGATGCCGTCGATAGCTCTCGCGGCATCGGCAATCAGGGCTATTGCATGACCGGCAGCTGGACGATCCTTGCCGCCAGCGCTGTGCGTGGCCGGATCAAGGCGGCAGCCAGCTTCCATTCGGGCGGGCTAACGCGCGGCGATGCCATGGCTCCGGTCAATCTGCTGGCTGGTCTGCCGGAAAGCACAGGCGTGCACATCGGTGTGGCGCGCGATGACAATGCCCGCAGTGAAGGCATGAAAGACGCATTGGATACAGCCGCCGCTTCGGCAACGGCTGACGTTGTTGTCGACTTGTATGATGGTGATCACGGCTGGACCGTGCTGGATAGCCCCGCCTATGCCGAAGCAGAGGCCGAGAGAGCCTGGTCGAATCTGCTGGCACTCTATCGCGCAAAGCTCTGATTCGTCCGCCCTGCTGACAAAGCGAGCGATCCGGAAGACAGACTGAAACGGCGCTTCTTGGCGTTTTCCGGTTCGGGGCAACGGTTCGTCGCCAGCAGCCAACATCTTCTGCAGACTATCGGGTTTGCGGCGCGGTTCGGCCAGCGCGCGATTGTGCCTGGCGCGCCGACAGAGCAGCTTTCCTTTGGGGGCGTGACGAACCCTTAAAGGAAATGACCATGAAATCTCTTCTTACCCTGTCCGGCGCGGCACTGTTGTTTGCAGGCGGAGCGGCACAAGCGCAGGATGTGCCGCCAAGCCCGCCGACGCAGGTGCCGGAGCCGATGGAGACGACACCCATCCCGCCATCGGACCCGGCGCTGGATCCCGATACCATGCCATCGTTCACGGACGGACAGATCGCTGCATTCGCCGCGGCAGCGGTGCAGATGCGTGAGCTGCGAGCCGACGAAACGCTTGATGATGCAGCGCGTGAAGCGCGCGCCCAGGCGATTGTGACAGAGGCGGGGCTGGATGAAGCAACCTATCGCGCCATCGGCCGCGCGGCGCAGGCTGACCCCGCCATTGCAATGCGTGTGCAGCAAGCCGTGAACGCCATGTCTGAAGAACCCGGCGAATAGACCGGGCAAGACCAGGGCGAGCTATCCTCTTCCCCCTTGCTTGCCTGTCAGGCCCCGACCCGGCCTGTTACAACTCCAGCCTTTGGCCCTGCCGGCATTGATCCGGCAGGGTCTTCTTTTGGCAAGCTGCTGCTGCCTGAAAAGATTCCGCGGCCTTACCCTTGGTCGAGCGTATGAAGCGTCTATACAGGAAGGAATCAGTAAGCTGACGGATGATCAGCAAGTGATGGAGAGAGATATGGCCGAGCAGCGGCTCGAGAAAGCGCATTGTGACTGGTATGCTGGCGAGGAAATCCTCGACACCACTATCGGAGGGCTGCTGCGCGATCAGGCGGCGAACAATGGCGATGCCGAGGCGCTGGTTGAAGGTCTCATGGATGGCACCACCGGGCGCCGGTGGACCTACGCTCAGCTACTCGAAGGGGCGGAACGGATGGCAAGGGGCTTGGCTGTGCGATTCCAGCCGGGTGAACGTATTGCCGTGTGGGGGCCGAACATCCCCGAATGGGTGCTGGTCGAATATGCCTGCGCACTCGCTGGTCTTACGCTCGTCACCGTCAATCCTGCCTACCAGAAGCGCGAGCTTGACTACGTCCTGCGCCAGTCCGGCGCGGTGGCGCTGTTCCTGATCAAGGAAGTGCGCGGTAACCCGATGGCGGAAATCGGCAAGGCCGTGTGCGCGGAAATCCCCGCAGTGCGCGAAGTTGTCGATATGCACGATGATGCGGCCATGTTCACTGACCCAAGTGGCACGCTGCCCGATGTCGATACCAACGATCCGGCGCAGATCCAGTATACTTCGGGCACGACAGGCTTCCCGAAAGGCGTTGTCCTTTCCCATCGCAACATCACCAACAATGCGCGCATTTTTGCCAAGACCGGCAATCTGGATGATCGCCAGTCCACCATCGGCCTCACCCCGCTGTTCCACACCATGGGTTGCTCGATGGGTGTGCTCGGATCGCTCCAGACCGCGTCAAAATATGTGCCGCTGCCCTTCTTCGAGCCCAATGCCGCGCTGGACATTATCGCGAACGAGAAAGTTACCTGGACGCTCGCTGTGCCGACAATGGCGGTGGCGATGATCGCCATGCAAAAGGCCAATGAGCGTGACCTGTCATCGATGAAGCTGATCGGCATGGGCGGCGCGATGGTCGCCCCCGAACTTGCACGCGCGGCAGAGGCGGTGCTCGGCGCCAAGGCGCTGGTTGCTTACGGCCAGACCGAAAGCTCGCCGGTTATCACAAGCGCGCGGCCCGAAGACGATGTGGTTGACATTACCACCAGCATCGGCCGCCCGGCACTCGGCTGTGAAGTCGGCATTTTCGATCCGGCAACGGACGAGATCGTCGATTGCGGCGTGGTCGGAGAAATCCGCTCGCGCAGTTATGCGACCATGCTCGGCTATCACGAGAACCCCGAAGCGACTGCCGAAACGATCGACAAGGACAACTGGCTGCGAACTGGCGACCTCGGCACGATGGATGATCGCGGGTTCGTCCGCATCACAGGCCGGGTGAAGGAAATGATCATCCGCGGTGGTGAAAACCTCTTCCCTGCCGAGATCGAAAACGTTCTCGCCGAGCATGAAGGCGTGGCCGAATGTGCCGTCTTCGGCGTCCCGGACGATGTGCTGGGTGAGGCGGTTGCCGCCTGCGTGCGGATGGAAGACGGACACAGTTTCGACGCCGAAGAGCTGCGCAACTTCTGCCGTTCGCAGATCGCTCCGCAAAAATGCCCCGCCTATTGGGAAGAGGTCAAAGAGTGGCCGCTCACCGGATCGGGCAAGATTCAGAAGTTCAAGCTGCGCGATCAGTGGATCGCCAAGCATGTGAACGAGAAGGCCGAGGGAATTCTCGGCGGCTGATCTCTATCGCATCGACCTTACAGAATTGATTGGCCGGTGGTTTCCCAGTCCTTCAGGAAGCCTTCGATCCCCTTGTCGGTCAGCACGTGCTTGAACAGCGCCATGATCACCTTGGGTGGCGCAGTCATCACATCTGCTCCGATGCGTGCGCTTTCCAGAACATGGACCACGTGGCGCACGCTGGCGACGAGGATTTCGGTGTGGAAGTCGTAGTTGTCGTAGACGAGGCGGATGTCGCGGATCAGATCCATCCCGTCCGTCCCGTTGTCGTCATGCCGGCCCACAAAGGGTGACACGAAAGTCGCCCCCGCCTTGGCCGCCAGCAGCGCCTGGTTGGCGGAGAAGCACAGCGTAACGTTGACCATCGTGCCATCGTCAGTCAGCGCCTTGCAGGTCTTTAGCCCGTCGACCGTCAGCGGCACCTTGATGCAGACATTGTCCGCAATCTTGCGCAGGACTTCGGCCTCTTTCATCATCGTTTCGTGATCGAGCGCGACGACTTCGGCGCTCACCGGACCATCGGTGATGCCGCAGATCTCCCGCGTTACTTCCATGAAATCACGGCCTGACTTGGCGATCAGCGACGGGTTGGTCGTCACCCCGTCGAGCAGGCCGGTTGCCGCCAGCTCACGGATGTCATCGAGTTCGGCGGTGTCGGCGAAAAATTTCATGGCTGCGTAGTCCCCAAAGTCAGGTGCGAATCACTGCAAGCGGTATAGGCGCGCTGATGCAGCCCGCGCCACTCGTGCGCTGGGGATTTCCTCTACTGAAATGAAGGCTGCGCGTTCAGTTCGCCGCGCGCTTCTCGCCAAAGCGACCCTTCTCGCGATAGCGCACCATCCAGCGGCCAAGGAATAGAGAAAGCGGCTTCGGCTCGACCCCCAGCTTGCTGATCTGCGCCGCGCCTTTCGTCGCCACGCTTCCCTCTTCCAGCATCGCGTACTGGTCCGAATTGATCGGGGTGAGCGGCAGAGCGGCTATCACCTTGGCGATCGGGCCCGGCATAGGCATGAACATGCGATCGCGACCTTGGGCATCCGCAATCATCTCGTTGATCTGCATCATGGTGAGTGCATCGGGGCCCGTGGCTTCAAATGTCTTGCCGCCATGCTTGCCGGGGTTCTCCAGCGCATTGACGCAGGCCGTTGCCAGATCGTCGACCCAAACCGGTTGCAACTTTGACTCAGGACCAAACACCGGGACCACCGGCATCATCGCCACCAGATCGGCGAACAAGGGGACAAATCCGTCCTGCTCGCCAAAAACGCCAGAGGGGCGCATGATCGTCGCTTTGGGGAAGGTGCCGAGCACAAGCTGCTCGCCTTCGCCCTTGGTGCGGAAATAGCCGGTGTCCTTTTCTGCATCGGCGCCGATGGCAGACATGTAGAGAAACGCGTTTGCTCCGGTCGCATTGGCGGCCTCTGCCGCCTTGCCGGCTCCAATGACCTGCAACTGTCGCTGATCGGATCCAAAGGTGCCCACCAGGTAGGCAACGGCATCCGAACCCTGCACGCAGGCTTCCACGCTGCGGGCATCCTTTACATTGCAACGGGCAAACTGGATCTGCCCGAGATTGGCAAGCGGCTTCAGCTTGAAGGCCTTTTCCGGCTCGCGCGCTGCGATCCGCACACGCGCCCCGCGTTCGAGCAGGTGCTGTGCAATAAGCGATCCGATAAATCCGCTTCCGCCGATCAGTGTGACGAGTTTTCCTGCGAGCGGTGATGCGCTGGCCATGGTGGCAATCCTTACAGCAGTTGGGTCTTCGTGCTTGGCCCTATGCACAGCATGGCGGCAGGGGGCAATGCTTCAGAAACGGATTGCTTGCGGCTGTAGTTCCGGCGGGAGCGGAAAAGCGCACTTTGCTTGCAAAACCCGCGTTGACTCGGCCCCACACCTGTCTTAGAGGCGCGCTCCTACCACATGGCCCAGCCAAGACTGCGGCCGCGAAGTGAGTGCCCAGATGGCGGAATTGGTAGACGCGCCGTCTTCAGGTGGCGGTGGGGGCAACCCCGTGGAGGTTCGAGTCCTCTTCTGGGCACCATTCAAGACAATTCAGGCGTAGCTTACCACCAGGTAGCAAACTGCATCCTTGCGACCTGCATTGGCGATGCGGTGCTTGCGGTCGGCGGGATAGTGGGCGGTGTCTCCTGCCTTCAGGATAGTCGGGCCTTCCGCGCCTACGGTTAACTGCACCTCGCCGCTGGTCACGGTCAAAACTTCGCGGGTGCCGGAAAAGTGGGCGTCGCTGTCCAGCTCTCCTCCGGGCGCGAAGGTGAGCTCGTAGAACTCGATGTTCTTTTCCATATGTAGCGGCGTGAGCGTGCGCAGACGGCAGCCGTTCTTCTCGCTGAAGATCGCGCCCTCGTCAGCCGCATCGACAATCTCGATCAGCGAAGGGCGGATATCTTCCTCGATCAGATGGATGATGGAGAGGCCGAAGGCATCGGCAATCCGCGCAGCCACGGCGAGCGTGGGGTTCGCCTTGCCGCGTTCGATCTGCGAGAGCATGGAACGGGAAACTCCGGAGCGTTCCGCGAGTTGATCGAGCGTGATCTTGTGCGTGCGCCGCATCGTGGCAACGCGGTTGCCGAATTCGCGGCTGATGGCATTTTCCGACATAGTGGATGTGCTCTTGTATATTGTGCGCTTGAAATTGGACTTGGCGACAGTATAACGCCGCCATTCTTATATATTGAAGGAATAGTTCCATGAAGGCACTGGTCAAGGCGAAAGCGGAAAAGGGGCTCTGGCTCCAGGATGTTCCGGAACCCGAAACCGGCGTGAACGATGTGAAGGTGAAAATCCTGCGCACCGCGATCTGCGGCACCGACATGCATATCTGGAACTGGGACGAATGGGCGCAGCGCACCATCCCTGTGCCGATGACCGTGGGGCACGAGTTCGTCGGCAAGATCGTCGAGATCGGCAGCAATGTTTCCGGCTTCGAGCTGGGCCAGATCGTGTCTGGCGAAGGCCACGTTGTGTGCGGCCGCTGCCGCAACTGCATGGCCGGGCGCCGCCATATGTGCGCCTACACCCAAGGTATCGGCGTGAACCGAGAGGGTGCTTTCGCCGAATATCTTGTCCTGCCCGCGGCGAACCTGTGGGTGCATGACGATGATATCGACCTCGACATTGCCAGCATCTTTGATCCCTATGGCAATGCCGTGCACACCGCGCTTCAGTTCGATGTGCTGGGCGAGGATGTGCTGGTCGTGGGCGCCGGCCCCATTGGCATCATGGCCGCAGCGGTCTGCCGCCATGCGGGTGCGCGCCACGTGGTGGTGAGTGACCTCAATGATGAACGGCTGGCGCTTGCCAAAAAGATGGGCGCGAGCGCCACGGTCAATCCGACAAAGGGCTCAATCGAGGACGTGCAGACGGAGCTCGGCATGAGCGAGGGCTTCGATGTCGGGCTCGAAATGTCGGGATCGCAGCCCGGGCTCGACTCGCTGATTGCCAATATGGCGCACGGCGGCAAGGTCGCGATTCTGGGCTTGCCCGCCAATCCGCCAACGGTGGACATGGACAAGATCATCTTCTCGATGCTGACGATCAAGGGCGTCTACGGTCGCGAGATTTTCGAAACCTGGTACAAGATGTCGGTCTTCATCCAGTCGGGTCTGGACTTGTCTCCCATCATCACCCATCGCCTGCCGGTCGACCGCTTCGAGGAAGGCTTCGCCGCCATGTCCTCGGGCGAAGCGGTCAAGGTCGTGCTGAACTGGGAAGACTGAGGAACACAAGATGAGCCAGCGTTTCTACGAACATCTCGCCGCCGAACTCGATGCTATCGAGGAGCAGGGGCTGACCAAGTCCGAGCAGCAGATCACCTCTCCGCAAAGCGGGACTGTGTCGCTGGGCGATCGCAGTGTCGTGAACCTTTGCGCGAACAATTATCTGGGCCTCGCCGATCATCCGGAGATTCTCGCCGCAAGCCGCGCCGCGCTCGACGAATACGGTTTCGGCATGGCTTCGGTGCGTTTCATCTGCGGTACGCAGGACCAGCACAAAGAGCTGGAAGCGAGCATTTCCGAGTTCGTGGGTTTCGACGACACCATCCTCTACCCCTCATGCTTCGATGCCAACGGCGGCCTGTTCGAAACGCTGCTGGGGCCGGAAGATGCGGTGATTTCGGATGCGCTCAACCATGCCTCGATCATCGACGGAGTGCGCCTGTGCAAGGCCAAGCGCTACCGCTACGCCAACAATGACATGGGTGAGCTGGAAGAGCGGCTGAAAGAGGCTGACGCGGCTGGCGCGCGATTCAAGCTGATCACCACTGATGGTGTGTTCTCGATGGACGGCTTCATCGCGCGGCTGGACGAGATATGTGACCTCGCCGAGAAGTACGATGCGCTCGTCCACTTCGATGATTGCCACGCCACAGGCTTCCTCGGCGCGAATGGCAAGGGTACGCATGAATATCGCGGCTGCATGGACCGCGTGGACATCACCACCGGCACGCTGGGCAAGGCGCTGGGCGGAGCAAGCGGCGGCTACACCAGCGCGCGACCCGAAATCGTGAACCTGCTTCGCCAGCGGTCACGGCCATACCTGTTCTCCAACTCGGTCGCACCGCCAGTGGTGGCGGGGTCATTGAAGGCGCTTGAGTTGGCACGACGCGGCGATGTGCGCGAGAAGCTGTGGGACAACACCGCCTACTTCCGGGGCAAGCTGGAAGAGGCAGGGTTCGACATTCTGCCGGGCGAACACCCGATCATTCCGATCATGCTCTATGACGCGAAAAAGGCTGCAGACTTCGCTGCCGGCGCACGTGCTGCGGGCATCTACGTTACGGCGTTCAGCTTCCCCGTAGTGCCGAAGGGACAGGCGCGCATCCGCACGCAGATGTCCTCGGCGCTGTCACGCGACGAGATCGACCGCGCGGTCGATGTGTTCAAAAGCGTGAGCGGCTAAGCAGCCGCCGCATTTGCCTCACAAAACGAAGTTCGCCTCGGCCAGATTGATCGTGCCGTCCAGCCGGATGGCATAGTCGGCGACAGCATCACCATCGACGTCCATGTAGATCATGGTCGAACCGTTGGTGAAGGCGAAGCGCAATTCCCCGGCGGTGCCAGAGAATGCGGCATTGCCGATGAAGTCGAACGCGTCGTCACTTCCGCCCATGATCGCGTCGAGGCCCGAGAGATCGAGCATGTCGCCTTCTGTGGTGTCGAAATCTCGGATCCTTTCGGAATCGCCGAATTTTGTACCGGCCATATCTCCATCAGCGAAGACGAAAGTGTCCGCTCCGCTGCCGCCGAACATGACATCACGATCAGCGCCGCCGGTCAGCGTATCGTTCCCGGAGTTGCCATAGAGCACATCTGTGCCGGCCCCTCCACTAAGAATGTCGTCGTCTGTTCCACCGCGCAGATTGTCCGCCCCGGCGCCGCCGTTGAGGACATCGTTGCCCGCATCGCCGCGCAGGATATCGTTGCCGGCATCGCCATACATCGTGTCCGCGCTGCCTTTGCCGAAGAAACTGTCATCGCCTGCGCCGCCGAACAGGGTATCAATCGCCTGGCTCCCGATCAGCTTGTCTGCTCCGGCCATGCCGTAGAGCGTCGAACCGCTGGAATGGGCGATAAGCGTGTTGGCGAGCCCATTCCCAGTGCCGGTCGTCGCGCCGGCTCGTACGCGAAGGTTCTCGACATTGTCTCCCAGCACCCAGTTGACGTGGGCATAGACCGTATCGGTACCCTCTCCGGCAAGTTCGGTAACCGTGTCGCCGAGGCTGTTGACCACATAGCGATCGTTTCCGGCACCGCCGCGCATATCGTCATCGCCATTGTTGCCGTTCAGCGTATCACTACCATCGCCGCCGATCAGAATGTCGTTTCCGGGGCCGCCCTGCAGCGAGTCGTTTCCGGGGCCGCCGTCCAGCCTGTCATTGCCGCCGCGGCCAAGCAGGTTATCGCGCCCGCCATAGCCGTAGATCCATTCGTCGCGCTGGCTGCCATCGATCGTTTCGTGATTGCCCGTGCCATCAATCCTGATGCCAGGGACAACAGCATCGTCCGCTTCGACATCCAGCTTCACGTTGGTCGAACCAAGAGTGGCGTTGGCCACGATCGTGCCGTCGAGAGCTCCGCCGGAGAAGGTGATGTCATAGGTGCCTGCGGGCACTTCGATCTGCCAGCCACCCGAATCCCAGGTGGTGGTGGCATAAGTGCCCGAAGTGCCGACAAGTGTGACTGTGACGCCGCCCATGCCTTCGCCAATGTCGTAGAAATCGTCCCCGTCGGTATCGTCGATTACCACGCCGAGGAATTGTGCATTGTAGGCAAAGCGATGGCCGAAGTCCTGCGTGATCACATAGGGGCCGACATCGGTGCTGGGATCGGTTTCCAGATCGATTGCGATGCCGACTTCGGTGAAGTTGCCATTCATCAGGCTGAGCAAGTGCCCCGCAGGATCCTGGATACCGTCACCGCGCGATTGCCAATCGGAATAGCGCTGACCATTGCTGTCGAAATCCACGTCATCAAAGCCCCAGTCGATGACGAAGCCTGCATGGCCATAAATGATGCTGTTGGAAAAGGCGTAGATGTTCTCGCCGAGGCGGTTCCACCCCGTGTAGCCCGCATCGGTGGCGCGTTGGCCAATACCCGGCTCTCCGGGAAGCTGGTGACTTTGTGAGTCAGCCGAAATCATTGCTACATTGTGGCCCGATGCAGCAGTTGCCAGGTTATCGTTCCATGCCAGCGGGGCGACCGCAGCGAACGAATTCATTGCGGCCTCAAACGATGAAAGATCTACGCCAAAATAGTTCAAAGCGCCCTGAATCTCGGCGAGCACTTCGGGAGTTGTCAGCCGCGCATATTCACCTTGCGGGTCCATCCGCAGGCGGTTGATCAATTCCAGCATCAGCTGTTCTTCGGCGGTCGGTCTGCGCATGACCCGGCTCCTGCATAGCGTGTTTGCTCGCTTCGTGCGTAAACAGCATGAACATCACCTTTCGCCACAAGGTTAAGGCGGTAGAAGGGGCTGTTACAGAGACCGGAGGAAGGGCAGCGCCTAGGTGTAGGCCTCGAGCGCGGCGAACACGCGTTCGGCATGTTCCTTCCGGCAGATCAGTAGGTCAGGCATGTAGGTATCGCGCTGGTTGTAGACCAGCGGTGACCCGTCGATACGGCTGATGTGCAGGCCATGCGCCGCCGCTACCGCGGCAGGGGCGCAGCTGTCCCATTCGAACTGGCCGCCCGAGTGGAGGTAAATGTCCGCTTCGCCGCGAATGATCGACATGGCCTTTGCGCCTGCGCTGCCCATAGGGACAAGTTCCGCGCCGATGGCTTCGGATACCGCCACAGCTTCGGCGGCCGGGCGAGTACGGCTGACGACCATACGCAGCTTTTCCGGCGCATCGGGCACAACATCGGGCGCATCGGTACGCAGGACCTGATCGAGCCCGGGTAGGGCAACCGCACCCACTTCGGGCACCCCGTTCACGGCCAGCGCAACATGCACTGCCCAATCGGCGCGCTCCTCACCGTATTCGCGTGTGCCATCGACCGGATCTATGATCCACACCCGCTCCTTGTCGAGCCGCTCTGCCGTGTCCTTGCTTTCCTCGCTCAGCAGCCCGTCATCGGGACGCTGTGCGCGGATGGCGTGGCACAGGAACTGGTTCGCTGTCTGGTCACCCGCCTTGCCGAGAGCCTTGCCTTCGAACATGCCCGAAGCGCGCACTTCCAACAGGATCCTGCCCGCACACTGGGCCAGATAGGCGGCGAGTTCTGCGTCGGTCATTGGGGCAACACTCATTTGAGGGGGAGGACCTTGTTGATGATGTATTCGGCAGCCTCTTCAGGCGTCATCTCCACCGTGTTGACGGTGATTTCCGGCTCCTCTGGCGCTTCATACGGACTGTCGATCCCGGTGAAGTTTTTCAGCTCACCAGAACGCGCCTTCTTGTAAAGGCCTTTCACGTCGCGTTCTTCGGCGACTTCCAGCGGGGTGTCGACGAACACTTCGATGAATTCGTGATCTTGCAGCATGTCGCGCACCATTTGCCGTTCCGCGCGGAATGGCGAGATAAAGGCGGTGAGCACGATCAGGCCGGCATCGGTCATCAGCTTGGCGACTTCGCCTATGCGGCGGATGTTTTCGATCCGGTCAGCCTCGGTAAAGCCCAGGTCCTTGTTCAGCCCGTGCCGCACGTTATCGCCGTCGAGGAGGAAGGTGTGACGGTTCATGAGCGCCAGCTTTTTCTCGACCTCGTTGGCGATTGTCGACTTGCCCGAGCCGGAAAGGCCGGTGAACCACAGCACGCGTGGTGTCTGGTTCTTCATGCCCGCATGATGCTCGCGGGTGATGTCGGTCGCCTGCCAGTGCACGTTCTGGCTGCGGCGTAGCGAGAAGTTGAGCATGCCCGCACCCACGGTCGCATTGGTGATCTTGTCGATCAGGATAAAGCCGCCGAGCGTGCGGTTCTGTGCGTATGGCTCGAACACCAGCGCCTTGTCGGCATAGATTTCCGCGACGCCAATATCATTCAGCGACAGCGACTTTGCGGCCAGCTTGTCCATCGTGTTGACGTCGATGCGGTGCTTGGGTTGCTGCACCGTGGCGGAGACAGTTTGCGTGCCGAGCTTCAGCCAGTAACTGCGCCCGACGTGCAGGTCCTCATCGTTGAGCCATACGAGCGTTGCTTCGAACTGGTCTGCGGTTTCGGGCGGATTGTCTGCCACGCACAGCACGTCGCCGCGCGAGCAATCAATCTCGTCAGCCAGTGTGAGAGTGACCGACTGGCCTGCGGTTGCTTCATCCAGCTCGCCATCGAAGGTGACCACGCTCTTTACGGTCGAGGTCTTGCCCGAAGGCAGCGCACGCACCGTGTCACCCGGCTTGACCGAGCCAGTGGCAATCAGGCCGGAGAAGCCACGGAAGTCTAGGTTCGGGCGGTTCACCCATTGCACTGGCATGCGGAAAGGCTTCTGCGAGGCGACTTCGGACAGCACTTCAACGCTTTCGAGATGCTCGACCAGGCTAGGCCCTTCGTACCACGGTGTGTTGACCGAAGGTGCGCTGGTGATGTTGTCGCCCTTGAAGCCCGAAATTGGCATCGCGGTGAAGCTCTCGATCCCGATCTCTTCGGCGAAGGCCGCATAGTCGGCGACGATCTTGTCGAAAGTCTCCTGATCGTAGTCGACCAGGTCCATCTTGTTCACCGCCAGCACGATATTTTTGATGCCGATCAGGTTGCACAGATAGGAGTGCCGCCGTGTCTGCACGAGCACGCCCTTGCGCGCATCGATCATGACGATTGCGAGGTCAGCAGTCGATGCGCCGGTGACCATATTGCGAGTGTACTGCTCGTGCCCCGGGCAATCGGCGACGATGAATTTGCGCTTTTCGGTGTTGAAGAAGCGGTAGGCGACATCGATGGTGATGCCTTGCTCTCGCTCTGCAGCGAGGCCATCAACCAGCAGTGCAAAGTCGATTTCCTGACCCTGCGTGCCGACTTTCTTGCTGTCATTGCTCAATGCTTCGAGCTGGTCCTCGAAGATCATCTTGCTGTCATACAGCAGGCGCCCGATCAGCGTCGACTTGCCGTCATCCACGCTGCCGCAGGTAATGAAGCGCAGCATGGTCTTGTGCTGGTGGGTTTCCAGATAGCTATCGATATCCTCGGCGATGAGGGCATCGGTCTGGTAGACGGAGTCCTGAGACATCAAAAATAGCCCTCCTGCTTCTTCTTCTCCATGCCGGCACCACCAGCATCCTTGTCGATCACGCGGCCCTGTCGCTCGCTGGTGGTGGTGAGCAGGGTTTCCTGGATGACATCGCTAAGCGTTGCGGCCTCGCTTTCGACCGCGCCCGTTAGCGGGAAGCAGCCCAGCGTGCGGAAACGCACCGAGCGTTCGGTAATCTCGGGGCGATGACCCATCACTTTTTCCAGCCGCTCGATATCGTCAGCCATGAACAAGCCGCCTTCCCAGATGAAGGTCGGGCGCTTGGCGGCAAAATAGAGCGGAACGATCTCGATATTCTCGAGCTGGATGTATTGCCACACGTCGAGCTCGGTCCAGTTGGAGATCGGGAAGACGCGGATGCTTTCACCCTTGTTCTTCTTGGCGTTGTAGAGGTTCCACAGCTCGGGGCGCTGGTTCTTCGGGTCCCAGCCGTGCGATGCGGTCCGGAAAGAGAATACGCGTTCCTTGGCGCGGCTCTTTTCCTCATCGCGGCGCGCGCCGCCGAAAGCCGCATCGAAGCCGTGCATGGTGAGCGCCTGCTTCAGGCCTTCGGTCTTCCACATGTCGGTATGCAGCGGACCGTGATCGAACGGGTTGATACCACGCTCTTCGGCTTCCGGGTTGCGGTAGACGATCAGCTCCATGCCCGCTTCCTCGGCCGAGCGTTCGCGCAGATCGTACATGTCCCTGAATTTCCAGGTCGTATCGACGTGGAGCAGCGGGAAGGGCGGGGGTGAGGGATAGAATGCCTTCTTCGCCAGATGCAGCATCACGGCCGAATCCTTGCCGATCGAATACATCATGACGGGGTTCTCCGCCTCTGCCGCGACTTCGCGGATGATGTGGATTGCCTCGGCTTCGAGGCGCTGGAGGTGGGTAAGCGGTGCAGTCATGCGGCGGGAAATAGGCATGAGCCGATAGCATTGGACCTCCCATATGGGAGGTGTTAGATAACACATCATGCGCGTTCCTAATCTTGGCGAAACCGAACTGCTCGTGCCGCTGCACGATGGCGTGTTCGAACAGCCGATGTGGCAGACCTTTCTTTCCCGCCTCCGCACAGCAGCTGGTGCGCGTGGCGCCGCGATCCTACTGCGTACTGCCAGTGACGAACTGCGCTTTTTGTCCGGTGTGATGGCGCAGGGGTGGCCCGATCCTGACGCGATGCGCCCCGGGCGGCTATACTCAGGAGAGGAGACTGGTTGTGGTGACCTGCAAGCAGTGCGCGTCGCGTACGACGAACGTCTGTCCGTGACGCTTGCGATTTCCGAACCGGCAGCCGATGCGCGCGTTGGCGGCGTGCTGAGTGCGCTGGTTCCGCATGTTCAAGTGGCGCTGCGCGTGCTTGCCGGGCTGGAGCGTGAACGGGCGCGGTCGGAAATGAGTGCAGAGGCTTTTGCGCGGCTCGATTTCGGCTGGGTGAGCCTCGATGCGAAGGGTATCATTGTCGATAATGATACCCAGGCGGACAGGATGCTGCGTGAATCCGGCTTGCTCCGTCGCGGCGCCTATGACCGGCTGGTGCCTTCGGACGCGGCAATTGACCGGCAATTGACCGGCCTGCTCAAGGAATTTGCCGCCAACCCGCGCGCGCGCCCACGCGCGATCAACCTCAGCCATGATCCGTGGATCGATATTCTGGTCGCGCCGCTTCGGCTTGATGCACTGGCGGGCGGGAAGGATGCTGTGGCGGTGGTCTATCTGCGCGGCGACCGCTCAAGCTCCGAAACGCGCGCCGAGCAGCTGGTCGACCTGTTCGACCTCACGCCGAGCGAGGCGCGCATGGCCTGGTCCATGGCGCAAGGCCTTTCGATTGCGGAGGCGGCTCAGGAGCACGGGCTGACGATCGAAACCGCGCGCAATTACTCGAAGAAGATCTACGCCAAAACGGGTGCGCGCGGGCAGGTCGATCTGGTGCGCCACGTGCTCACGGGTGTGCTGGCCCTTGCATAGTTCCACGTGAGATGACAGGCGGGTTTCCAAGGAGAGAATCGCCATGAAAATCGCATTTATCGGCCTCGGCAACATGGGCGGCGGCATGGCCGCGAACCTTGCGAAAGCAGGGCATGACGTGCGCGCTTTCGACCTGAGCGAAGCGGCACTGGCAGCGGCCTCGGACAAGGGCTGCGCCACTTTCACAGCGGCGAGCGAGGCGTGCGAAGGGGTGGACGCGGTGGTTTCCATGTTGCCCAACGGTGGCATCGTGAAAGCGGTCTACACAGATAGTGTAATAGGCCATGCACCCGAAGGAGCAGTGCTGATCGATTGCTCGACAATCGACGTCGCAACTGCGCGCGAAGTGGCAGAAGCAGCCAAGGCGGCGGGCTATCCGATGGTCGATGCGCCTGTTTCGGGCGGCATTGCAGCCGCCGATGCGGGCACGCTTACCTTCATGGTCGGCGGCACTGAAGAGGGCTTCACCCGCGCAGAAGAGGTGCTGAAGCACATGGGCAAGGCAGTGATTCACGCAGGCGATGCGGGCAACGGGCAGGCCGCCAAGATTTGCAACAACATGCTGCTTGGCATTCACATGATCGGCACGGCAGAGGCTTTTGCGATGGCGCAGAAGCTCGGCCTCGATCCGCAGACCTTTTACGATATTTCGAGCGTGTCTTCCGGCCAGTGCTGGTCGATGACGAGCTATTGCCCCGTTCCGGGTGTCGGCCCGACCACGCCGGCGGACAATGGCTATCAGGGCGGCTTTGCGACGGGCTTGATGCTCAAGGACTTGAGGCTCGCGATGGAAGCGGCGCAAACGGCAGGTATCGACACGCGGATCGGTGCGAAGGCGAAGGAACTTTACGAAGCGTTCGACGCTGCCGGAAACGGCGCGCGTGATTTCTCCGCGATAATTACCGAATACGACTGATCCAGCTCAACGACGGACGGTGATCGTCCCGTCGCCCACCACGGCAAAGGCGGCCCAGTAGAACGGGTGCGATGCTTCGGCATCGTCCATCAGACCAAGCTGCGCGCGGCGGAGTGCCTCTGTGGTTGTTTCGCCTTCACCGGCGGAGAATAGACCGCTGACGAGACGCTGTGTGGCATCGTATTCGTCGGGCACCGGCCAATGGCTCGCCACCACCGTGCGACCTCCGGCTCCAACAAAGGCACGCACCAGCCCGTCGAGAGCAAAGTCACCCGCACCGCTGATCCCTGCTTCCTGACTGGCAACCAGGCCGCCTTCGCTCGCGGTGTTGCAAGCGGACAGGACCACCAGGTCGGCATCAATTTGCAGATCGAAGATTTCGGAGAAGCTGAGCAGTCCGTCGGAATTGCCATCGCCAAAGCTGGTAAGCAGCGCGGGGCGGGGTGGGCATTCCGATGCCGGAGCAGTCACCAGACCATGCGTGGCGAAATGCAGGATGCGATATTCATCGAGCTGTTCCATGCCGAGCAGCGCGGTATCGGAGAAAGCTGCATCGGTGAGCAATTGCGCACTTGCTCCACCGGCGCGAAGGGCGGCTTGCGCGGTGCGCAGTTCACCCGCAGCAATCGGATCGTTCCATGTAGAGGCGCCCCACATACAGCGCTCGCTCACCATACCGCCTGCACCCTGTGGCAGCATCGGTAACGGCGACGCGCCGAGAGGAGCGTTCTGGCCGAGGCCGAGATAGTCCATCTGTGCATCACTGACCCGTGTGGCTCGCACATCGCGGAAGCTGGTCGGGGAAACCGACGTTGTCACCCGCATGTCGCGCCCCAGCCATGCCGTGCCGCGATAGTCATATTCGTCGCCGCCTGCTTCCACGCGCGCGGCGTGGCGCTGGACGCTAGCATCATCGCGGACGAGTAAGTTGACCGGCAGGCGCAGCATTGCCCCGTCGGGTTCGAACACGAGGTGATCCACGCCTTGCATGAATTGTTCGACCGGGTCGAACAGCTGCGCGTAGAGATCGTGCGCGGTCGCCATCTCGAAGGGATAGGTGATTGTCTGACCAGCCAGTTCGACAGCAATGGAATCGCGCAACATGCCGACCATTTGTTCGATAGACTGTGAGTCCGCATCCAGTCGGAAAGCGTGCAGCGTGCCGGGTGTCACAAAGATCGCGTAACTCGCGTCATCCAGCATCACCAGCTTGTAATAGGCTTCACCCGCTTGCAGCGTCGCTTGAAGTGCTTGCAGATCCATGCGGCCATCTTCGACTACACGGTATCGCGGATACTCGGCCAGTGCCTGCTGCAGTTCGAGTTGGCGGATTTCGAGCACGCGCAAGCGGGTGCGCATTTCTTCCACCTCGGGTCCGGTCGGAGTGCCTGCAACGCTGGCATCGAGATCTGCCTGTGCGATCTGGACGCGCAGTTGCTCGATCCCGCGCCCGACATTGAGCGTCTGCCGGAACAGCTGCGATGCCTCGTCGCTACCGCCGGAAAGTTCGCGTGCCATCACCGCCTGCGTTTGCGCAAGGCCGGGGCGCAGCATCAGCTGGCTGGCATCGAAGAACTCGCGCGTCATGCCCGGAGGCTCGCGCTCGATCAGCAGGGCGAAATACGGGGCAAGCAATCGGCGCAAGGCGGCCGAAGGCTTTGTATCGGCGTTCTCGACCAGCGAGCGGTAGAGCACCAGCGCTTCGTCTTCCCGACCGTTACGTGCGAGGAAACCCGCGAACTGCGCCTGCGCACTCGCGAGAGAGGGGGAGGAAGGGTAGAATGCTTCGAGCAGGGCGATGGCTTCCCCGTGGTAGTATTCGGCCGAACCCAGATCGCCCGTACGCTCGTCAATCTCGGCGATCTCTGACAGGATCTGTGCCCGCAACCACAGGACCGAAACTACGCGCCCGTCGCGCACCGCCAGAATGTCTTGCCGCGAAGCGACCAGCGCATCGCGCGCATCTGCAGGACGGTTGTCTGCCCGCAGCGCCGCAGCACGAACATAGAGCGATTGGGCATCGAGAAGTTGTGCGCGCTCCAGCTCGGTCAGCTCTCCGGTCGCGCCGCTGATGGCATTGCCGTTTTCTGCCGCAAGGCGATCCGCCAGCGGCATAGAAACTTGCATCTCACGCAGCGCATCAAGGCTCGCTGCACTGCCGGGCAATGGCATGTCGAGCGTCATGATCGCTTCGCCGGGGCGTTCACGATTGAGCGCGTCGAGCGCTTCGTAATTGCGCGCCATGCGGGCAAGGATCGGATCCTCGTCAATCAGCTCGCGAATATCGATGAACAGCAGCGCTGCCTCGAAATAGTTGCCCAGATTGCTCTGTTGAAGCGCAGCGTTGAGCAGCGCTTCGGTTGCGTCACCACCTTCCAGTGCATCTGCCGATGCCGCGAAGAACTCGGCAGCGTCGGCGTAATTGCCGGCATTGGCGCGGCGATATGCTTCGACCAGCGCACTGCGCGCACCGATGGCTTCGGCCTGGGCGCGGGCAAAGGCGCTGTCATCGGATGCAAGCGTCAGCGGGACCTCGACCGTGCCTTCCACCTGCGCGTCTGTCGCAAGTGTCGCCATGCCGAGCGTCAACGCGTCCGCATAGACTGCGATGCCTTCCGCCGCATAGGTTCGCCCGGCGCCATTGCCGACGAGCAAAAGGCGGTTGAGGTTGGTCGCTTGTTCACGGCAAGCTAGTGCGCGCAGGTTGTCGACGCCTGCGGGCACGTCTCCCAGCTCGGTTTCGCGGCAGGTCAGGCCGTCATGCGCCAGTGCGCCGAGCACGCTGTCCATGCTCCGGCCGGAGAAGACTGCGAGGCTGCCTACCGCAATCGATGCATCCTGGCAGATGATCGCATACTCGCGGTCGAACAAGCCGCCTTGCGCTTCGGGAGAACGGATCTGCGCTTCGCACAGTCCGTTGGAGCCGATGGGCACGCTGTCCCGTAGCGATGTCGGAACATCCTGTGCGGTCGATGGGGTTGTGGCGAGAAGGCCGAGTCCCGCCGCAAACATCACGACTTTACCAAGGGAGCGCATCATTCTGCTCCCTCCTCTTCCTCTTCGCGTTCTTCATCGGGAATCAACCCCAGCGCATGAACCGCGCTGTCGGTGCCGCTGGTGACCGGATCGCGGATAACCTCGTCCTCGCTGATCAACGGCGCATCAAGCAGGCTGGGGAAGTCGAAACCGAACTGGCTGTCGGTCATCGCGCCCTCTTCGATGTTCTGCTTGGGCCGCACGGGCTGTTCGACCAGGATCTGGTTGGTGATCGGGATATCAATAACCGGATCGACCGGATCGACCGGCGTAGTCGGGCAGGTCTGCGTCACGATCACGCAATTATTGAACGTGGCATCGGCAAAGTAGGTGCCCGCCAGATCGGTTGCGTATTCCACCACGAAGAAGAAATCGCTGTTGGTCAGCTGACCGGTGCCATCGTCGCGCAGGCCGAAAGCGATCACATTCAAAAGTGCCGGGGCGCCCGTTTGCTGCGTGATCAGCAGTCCGCCGCCGCCCACTGTGATACCGCCGTAGACGCCATTAGCCCCGGTATTCTGGCCGAAAATGTAATCCAGCATGGAAATCTCTACCCGGCCGGCAGAGATGTACGAACTCGCCGCAGCGGCCCCGCCGTCGTCCAGCAGGGCAGCGGCAATCGTTGGATCAGCGGGATCGGCGGCAATCGTGGCCAGTAATCCCGGGTCGGCAGCGGCAAAGCTTGTGCCGCTGATAAGCAGATCGCCGGCAATGCCCGATCCGCCGTCATCCAGGTTGATGCTTCCGGTAGGAAGGACGATGCGTACGTTCTGCTCAACCGCAATATTCAGCGTGTCGCCGCTCAGCAGAGAGCTGAAGTTGAGTGCGCCGATAATGTCGAGCGAGCCATCGACGAACAGGTTGATGTTGGCGAAACGCTGCCCGCCCGAGCCCAGGAAGGTCACATCGTCCACCACGGCATCTACGGTCGCGCTGGTGACACCTGGCAGCAGGATGGTCAGGTTGATCCCGTCAATCGCGACAGCTTCGTCTGCCAGCAGGGTGTAGCCCGCGCCCGCAGTCGTACCACCAATGAGCGCGGCATTGTCTGTATCGGTAGACGTAAGATTTACGTCATTACCGCCAAAACGGGTATCGGCCCCGACTTCGATATCGTCCGATGTCAGGTTTAGCGTCTGCGCGCCGAAGCTGCGTATGATCGTGCTGTCACCGTCGATGAAAATGGTGCCATCGGTGGCAGTCACGTTGAACAGCGCGGTCAGACTGTCCGGCCCGACTCCGCCAAGAATGGTGCCATCATTGGCATAGGTGAAAACGATATCGCCAAAGCTGACAAAGTCGAGAAGGTCAACAATACGTACCGCACCATTATCGGCTGTGATCTGCGAAGGCGTGGCGTTTGCTACATTGCCGAGGTTGGTAATCAGCAGCTCGGTGAAATCGAGCTCGCCATTTACTGCGTTCACCTGGATGAGCCCGGCGGTGTTGGTCACGCCGCCAAGTGCGTCGTTGAAGAATTCGGTGCTGCCAAACGTTGCAAATGACGGCAAGCCACCACCAACCGTTTCGATGATGATGGAGCCCGAGTTGCTGGTGGCATTGGCGCCGACCGCTTCGGCGAAAGCCTCCAGATAGGTATCGCCAAAGCTGGCCTGCGCGCCATCGGACAGGCGCACAATCGCACTGCCGCCCGTGCCCACAGCGTTGTCCGGCCGGGTAACAACCGCTGCGAACATGATGAGCTCGTTGGAGGTAAAGTCCGATCCGCTGATGTCGAGCAGATTGCTCCCGCCCGTGGCATTGCCGCCGGTTGCGCCATTGTTGCCGGTGACCGTGGTTTCATAAATGAGCTGGCCAACAGTCACATCGCTTCCGCCGGAAATCAGCATTCGGTTGTCACCGCCGATACCGTCTCCACCGTCGCCACCGTTTGATCCGCCCGTCACCGCGAGCGCGAACAGGCCAAAATCGACTCCCAGATCGACGACCGAGCCGTTGGAAATATCGACCAGCGTAGTGCCGCCCGTAGCATCACCGCCGACGCCTGCCCCGGCAGAACCACCGGCGATGGCGTCTGCATCCAGTGCGCCGGTCGAATTGGAGGCGGTGAAAGTGGAATTGTCGATCAGCAGGCTGGCATCGCCGCCCGTGGCATTACCGCCAGCTCCCGTTCCGCTCGGGTCAAAGCCACTTCCGGCATCCGATTGCAGGCTGAAATCATCGCCGATTGTCACGTTGCTGT
The DNA here is from genome assembly GCF_028858515.1 of Aurantiacibacter sp. D1-12. GTDB lineage: Bacteria > Pseudomonadota > Alphaproteobacteria > Sphingomonadales > Sphingomonadaceae > Alteraurantiacibacter. The sequence continues at coordinate 399,701 of NZ_JAPJZJ010000002.1, read as the reverse complement.
CTGTCGCCGTGAACGTGGCCGAGCCGCCAAACGCATCGCCGCCTTGCGGACCCACGCCGCCAAGCGCGCTGGTGCGCCCGTCAAACTGACCGCCGATATCGACGTTGGCACCATTGGAAACGGAAACACCGATAGTGCCGCCATCCGCCGTGCCGCCATTGATGCCCGCCGAGGTTGTGTCGCCGCCATCAGCGCGCGTCGTGATGATGAAATCGTCGGCTGTGGTCAGGTCGCTTCCTGTGCCATCAACCAGTACGTCGACAGAGCCGCCATCGGCACCGCCTCCGGAGGAGCCATCGACCCCGTTGCCGCCTGTACCGCGCGATTCCACGCCAAGCAGGTTGAGCGATGCGGTGCCGCCGTTCTGGATTGCGATACTTACGTCACCGCCGCTCGCCGATCCGCCAGTAAAGCCTGCTGTGTCGACTGCGCCGCCGGTGGCCGATGCGATCATGTCGAGCGTCGCGGTCGCGCCGTTGAGTGTTGCATTGTCCACGGTGAGCGATACCGAGCCGCCCGCAGCCGAGACACCGTCTCCACTGGTCGTATCACCGCCAGCTGCAGCTCCGGTGGAAGAGAAGTTCGAGAAGCCGGTAAGGTTGAGCGTCCCGCCGTTGCCGAGGAAAATGCTCAGCTCTCCACCAGCTGCAAAGCCGCCATCGCCATCTTGGCCCGGCGCTGCGAACCCGTTGGTGTTGGCAAATATGCCGTTTGCGGTCCAGGTCCCGCCATTGTCCACGCCGAGGAAGCCGATACCGCCTGTTCCGTCCCCGCCAGCTGCGCCGAGCGCGCCAGAGCCCGATGCAGAAACCGTGGTCTGGCCGGTGGTTGTGAGCGAACCGCCACTTACAACGATGGATGCGTTGCCGCCGTTGCCATTGCCGCCGTCGCTGGCTCCGGTTCCACCTGTGCTGTCTGCCGAAGCGCTTGTGGTTCCACCTATCGACACATTGCCGTTGTTCACCAGAATATTGGCGTCACCGCCGAATGCATCGCCGCCTATCTCGCCATCGCCGCCCTGACCCAGCGCGGCAAGGCTCAGCGATCCGGTGATGTCGATATCACCGCCGATTGCGCTGAGAACCGCGGAACCACCGCTCGCGCTGCCCGCGCTTCCACCGCCAGTGATCGCTCCGATGAATGCGTTCGCCGTGCCGCTAACATTGCCGCCCATGGTCAGCGTGCCGAGGTCGATAACACTGAAATTCACCGTGCCGCCATTCGCGAACGGGCCGGTACCGGTTGCGAAGGCCTGGGTAAGTATGTTGGCGTTGGCACTCGCGCTGACATCTCCCGCAATAGACACGCTGCCACTGTTGGTGCCGACGCCCACAGTGATGTTCCCGCCGGTAACGTTGGAAGCCAGGCTGGCATCTGCAGCATCGATACTCGGCCCTTCAGCGCTGGCATCAATGGTCAGCGAGCCTAGCGTGTTGAGGCCGCCGTCTTCGGTGGCGAGGAACTGCACTTGCCCGCCTTGCATCGCGCCATAGCCGCTGGGAGGGAACGAAAACGCGCCCGGGTCAAAGCGGGCATAGCTTTCCATCCGCACATTGCCCTGCAGATCGATAAAGCCGCCTTCGGCCAGGATCTGGGCCTGTCCTCCGGTGCCTGCACCTGCCGTATTGGTGAAGAAATCGAAGCCCGGAAGAGCGCTTGCCGCAACCATTGTCTCGCCAAGAACGATGATCCCGCTATCGACACCGGCCCGCACCGAGGCAAATCCGCCCGTCGCATCGATGCCGATATTGCCCTGGGTGATCAGACCATAATTGCGCGCGGAAACGAACAGATCGCCGTCTACTGTCACATCGTTGCCGTTGGCCGCATTGATTACCGCCTGTGTGCGGCCGACCAACGACAGATCGGCAGAGAAGCTGGAAGAGGCTCCGGTGGCGTCCAGATTGACCTGGTCGCTCGCGATCGCGAGGAAATTGCTGGTCGCCGTGATCCCTTCCAGCAGGATATCGCCCGAAACGCCCGGGACCTGACTACGGCCATCGAAGAAGGAATCCGCACCCTGGCGGTTGTCATCCCCGTCCACTGTCCGGCCAAACACGTTGTAATTGGCGGAAAGGATGATGTCGCCGTTCACTACCGCCGCGCTGGCGGCCGGCTGGAAACCGAGATTGCCGCTGAACAGCATGGAAACACCCCCGCCGCCAATCGCGCCCTGCGTTACACCGTAGATGACATGTTCATCACCCGCGCCGGTGCTCGACGGGCCGCCGGAGCTGCCTGTATGGGTGATCACCTGACCGCCGCCGACTCCGCCGACAATAATGATATCGAACAGGCCGGAAGAATGCGTCATCTGCACCGATGTCGATGCGACATAGGCAATCGAACCGTTGTAGAAGGCATCGCCCGCCATGTTGATCTGCGGTGATGCGACAATCAGGAAGCTGTCTTCCGGTGTGCCGACGAAAGTCGATCCGGCTTGCAGGTCGATTGACCCGGTATTGCCATTGAGCAGGATCGCACCTGTGCCATTGGCAAAGTTGCTGATCGTGCTGATATCCACGGCCTGCGTTGTCAGCATCAGCTGCGGCACTTCGAAGCGGCCCGTCGGCCCCACGATGATACCCGTAGGCGAATAGAAGGCAACAAAACCACCCGGCGTTTGCGCGCCGGTGACCAGATCGTTGAGGAAGGCCTGAACCAGTCCCTGAAAGAGCGCCGGATTCCCTCCGGGTCCTGGCATAATGCGGTTGAGTACGGCGAAATTGGTGTTGTTGCTGCCGTTCTGGAAAATCGCTGTGTTGCCGAATGGCAAGAAGGTTTCAGCTACGCCCAGCGTCGGATCGATGTCCGGGTCCCAGTCGATGACGGTGTCCTGCGTATCCACCGTGACGAGGGTCGTTCCCGGGACCATATTGTCGATCTGCGCAGAACCCTGAACAACTGTCCCGGTCGCGTTGATCCCCTGTGCGGACGCACTGCCCGAAGCGAATGCGAGAGAGGCGAGCAGGGCCGCTCCGGCACAGCTGTGCAAGAGCGTGGTTTTGCGGATGGGTGAAAGGGTCATGATGACCTCCAGGGCAGCAGGCGGGCTGTGATCGAGAAGAGAATGCGGAAACCGGGGCGCTCTCCGGTGGAATCGAGCCGGCGAAGCGGCACCGCGACACTGACATCGCCCTGGACGTTCGCGCCACGGACGAAGCGGATGCCCGCACCGGCGGACCACAGCTCGTCAGTCGGGTCGAACAGCCCGGCATCTTCATTGTCGGTCCATGCCAGATCGGTGAACACGTACGGCTGCCAGACAAGCGACTCCGCGCTGGATGGGACGAGAGTGCCGTAGCGCAGCTCCAGACTGGTGCCGACACCGCTATCGCCAAGGATGGAGCTGGGATCATATCCCCGGCCAATCCCGTAATTGCCCGCGCCATATTCCTCGAACGCAGGGAGCGGGCTACCGCTCAATTGTCCTTCCAGATCGAAGGCAACTGTCAGCAGCGGGATCGGGCGGTACTCGGCACCGAGCGAGGCGCGGCCATAGAATGGCGTGGGGTCTTGCCCGATGCGTGCGGGGGCAATGCCGCCGTTGATCAGGCAGGCTGCGGGATTGGCGCGGCAATCGTCCGAAGCGCCCAAGATACCGAGGCCCTGGCGCAACTCTCCGGTCGCGGCAAAGCGGAACTTGGGCTCGAACGGTGAATAGCCCCCACGCCGGGCAACACTGTCGCCATCCACGTGGACATAGTTGCCGCGCAAGAAGGCGGCGCGCACGCGGTCCCGGGTGAAGGGGTTGCCGTTGATGGTCACATCCTGATCGACCAGGTCAAAACCCACCGCGCCCCAGAGGCTATCGGTCTGCGTGCGCAGGAACGGATAACTCGCTTCCAGCGAGGCAAAGACGGTTTCGGACTCGATGTCGAAACCGGGCAAGGCGTCGGGGTTTGTCCAGCCCAGCGTGACCTGTCCGGAAAGTACCAGCCCATCGCTGCCGAGCCGCATATCGTGGCTGATCTGCAGCGTTTGCTGTTCTTCGAATTCGAGAGTGGAGAAGGCCGAAATTGCCGTACGATCGCCAAGCCCTGTAACATTGTAGAATTCGGCGCGCATCAGGCCGCCAAAGCGCCCCAGCGCCTTGCTACCCCAGTTCTGCACATTGGCGTCAATCGCGCCCCACTGACGGATCACCGCCACTTCGCCGATCAGATCGCCCGGGACGCCGTTTTCGGCAGGGCGCAAAGACAGGCGCACTTCCATGCCCGGCACATCATTGGCGAGCAGCAGCGAACGCTCGGCCTCGCTCACACGGAACACGTCTTGCCCGACAAGCTGTTCGAGATAGCCCGAAATGAGCTGTTCGGCCCCTTGCGTATCGCCGCGAGCGCGCACGGCGATCAGGCGGCCCAGAACTACACCCATTTCGGCCCGGCCATCGCCCAGCGACTGGGCAGGAATCTCGACCGCTGCAAGATATCCGGCATCTTCGAGCAAGGCTGCAGCGCGGTCGCGGATATCGCACAGTGCGCGGATCGGCAGCTCGCGGTTCAGGTACCCGCGATGGGCTTCCTCCAGCGCGACATCGGCGGCGCGTTCGGCACCGGTGTAGTCAACGCCTGTCAGCGTGACCGTAAGATCGGCATATTCGGGATTGTCGAGCGCGCAGACACGGCGCTCCATTTGCCCGTCCACGGTCAGTGTCACACCTTGCCGTTCATCGGGTTGTGCCTGTGGCGGAGCCAGCTCGCCGCGATTGGGTGCGCCCGTATCCTGCGCGTAGATAGTTGATGGCATGGCCAGTCCCGCAAGCGCACTGGCCGTTGCCAGGCTAGCTCTTGCGAGTGCGCGAAAGCGAGCCTTGTGGCCGGATTTCTTGCACAGGTGCCCTACTGAATTCATTCGGTCGCCTCCCCAAAGCCCCTTAAGGGGCCGACCCGTCTGTTCACCACAATGCGCCTGTTTTGGAGCAGAGTCGAATCGCGGTATTGGTCATTTGCGACGGTTCACTCGATACCGAGTGTTGCCGCCATGTTTTCAATCTGTTCGCGTGCATCCGGATGCGCCGAAATGGCCGCATCCCGAGCTCGCCGCGCGTCTCCAGTGCGGCCCAGCTGGTTGTAACTGCGCATCAGCATGACCCATTCCTCCACGGTGCCGCCTTCGGCTTCAATCCGCGCAGCAAGGCGCGCGACCATGCCTTCTGCCATGCTTTGTTGCTCGTCCGGCGCGATGGAGGCAGCTGCGGCCATCTGCTCCTGCGTCGGGCCGGGCATGCCGCCGGTCATTTCGGCCGGCAGCAGATCGCGCGTGCCCGCTGCGCTGGCGATGCGCTGTTCCACCTCGATCTCGTTGATGGCCCCGACCTGCTGGATCGTGCGGACAAGGTCGGTCTCCCAAGGCGCGCCTGGAGGTGTATCCGCCAGCAGCGCCAGCCAGTCGGTAATCGCGCCCTCATGATCGCCGGTCAGGTCTCGCGCAACCGCAAGGAAATAGCGCGCGCGCGGATCGGTCGGGTCCAGTTCCAGGGCGCGGCGAAAGGCGCGTTCGGCGGCTTGGGGCATGGGATCGCTTTCGCTCGCCATAACCCGTGCTTCGCCCAGCGAGGACCACAGGATGGCTGTATCGGTATCGGCCTCGACAGCGCTCTCATAGGCATCCGCAGCCTCGGCAAAGCGGCCCGAATTGAACAGCGCCAGCCCGTATTCCTGCCACAGCAGCGCATTGTCAGGGTCGGCCTCTGCCCTTGCGGCCATCTGCTCGAGCGTTGGCGGGAGGGACATTCCGGCCCTGTCGCCCTCGGCTTCACTCGCGGTATCGCTAGTGCCAATCGTCCGCCAGCCGACAACGCCTGCCAGCAGCGCGATGCCGATAATTGCCCCGACGGTACCCTTGCGCAGTGCTGCCATTGAAGCGGTCCCCCTCATTCCCGCGCTACCAGCCTAACGATGTCACCAAGAGGCGCAAGCGCGATGGCCCCCTTTCCCTTGGCCCTGTTTTTGTGCTTAACAGGCGGCAGGGGGGAATATGGGGCAAGAGCCGGATCAGGTTCAGGTAGCCATTGTCGGATCGGGGCCGGCGGGCCTTTCCGCTGCCGCGCATGCAGCAGCGCTGGGCATGAGCCACGTCCTCATCGAAAAGACCGATCACCTCTCCGATACGATCTTCAAATACCAGAAGGGCAAGCACGTGATGGCGACGCCCAGCAACCTGGTGCTGCGCAGTGATCTCGATTTCGACGCGGGCAAGCGCGAAGTCATTCTCGACACCTGGGACCGGCAGATCGAAGAGGGCAAGGTCAGTGTCCTCTACAATGCCGAGGTGACCGAGATTACGGGCGAAAGCGGCGACTTTACTCTGCAAACCAAGGGCGGCGACGTTGTGAAGGCGCAGGCTGTGGTGCTCGCCATCGGCACGCAGGGCAATCCCAATCTTCTACGCATTCCCGGCGCTGATCTGCCGCATATCCAGTACCAGCTCGATGATCCGGGCGAGTATTTTGACGAGCATATCACCGTGGTCGGCTCGGGCGATGCAGGTATCGAGAACGCGCTGGGTTTGGCTGCCGATCCGGCGCAGGCGAACCGCGTGACGATCCTCAACCGTCGCGACAGTTTTGCCCGCGCCAAGGGAGCCAACGTCAAGCTGCTCGAAGAAGCAGAGGCTGACGGTCGGATCGATGTGCGGCGGGAAACCTCTCCTATCGAAGCGCGCCCGGGGGAACTGGTTCTTGAAACCCGCGACGGCGAAGTCACCATCCCCTGCGATCGCATTATCGCGCGCACCGGCTCCAAACCGCCGCGCGGCTTTGTCGAGGCCATCGGGGTGGAATTCACCAGCGAGGAGCGTGATGCCTATCCCGCGCTGACGCCTACGTTCGAAACGACCAAGAACGGCGTTCATGTGATCGGTGCGCTGGCGGGATATCCGCTGATCAAGCACTGCATGAACCAGGGCTATGACGTGATCGAGTTCCTGCACGGAAATACCGATCTCAAACCCGCCGATCAGCCCATTCTGGAAGAGAAATTTGCTGGCCTGCCGGGTCGTCGCCCGGTTGAAGACTGGCTTGAGGTGTTCGGGAAGAATGTCGTCATCTTTGAAGAGCTTTCACCGCTGCAACTGCGCGAGTTGATGCTCGATTCCACCGTGCACTACTTCCAGCCGGGCGAAGTCGTGTTCACCAAGAACGAGCCAGGCTCTTCCATGTTCGCTATCGCCGAAGGCTCGGTGGCGGTGCAGGTGAGTGAGGACGATCCTTCGATCACCGTGCCTATCGAGCAGGGCTCAATCTTCGGCGAGGTCGGGCTGATTTCGGGCCGCCGCCGCGGTGCGACAATTCAGGCGGCCGAGCCGCTAGTGGCTATCGAGCTGTCGCGCAATGCCGCGCTCAAGCTGATCGCCACCGTGCCGAGTGCGGGCCGCGCGGTGAACCGCATCTCGATCGAACGCCAATTTCTGCAGATGTTCGGCTCCGGCCTGACTCAGGCGGACGTGGCCGAGATTGTTGATGCGGGCGAAGTCATGGACATTCGTGCGGGGCAGGTGGTTGTCGAGGAAGGCGCGGATGACAAAGATATTTTCGTCGTGCGGCGCGGATCGATGATCGTTGAAAAGAGTATTGGCGGGCACCCGGTCTTCCTCTCCTATCTTCCTGCAGGCTCCTACTTCGGGGAAATGGCGGTGATCGACGGGTCGGCGCGCACCGCGACGGTGAAAGCCGCGATCAAGAGCGAAGTCGTGCGTTTTCCGGGCGACAAGTTCCTCGCGCTGATGGATGCGAAGCCCGACCTGCGTGGCCGCGCGCTCGAGGACATGCGCGGGCGGCGGGAGGTTAACGCCTTTGTCGAAGCGCGCAAGGACAGCTTCGGCTCGGCGGCGGACATGTATTCCGAAACTGCGCAATTCCTCGTCGACAACGGCATCGGCGAAGCGACCGACGTGCTGCTGATCGACGAGAAGCTGTGCGTCGGCTGCGACAATTGCGAGAAGGCCTGCGCAGACAGTCACGATGGCCTTTCGCGCCTCGACCGTGAGGCGGGCCGGTCCTACGCGCACCTCCACGTGCCGACGAGCTGCCGCCACTGCGAACATCCGCATTGCATGGCCGATTGCCCGCCCAACGCGATCCAGCGCGGGCCCGATGGAGAGGTCTTCATCAACGAAACCTGCATCGGCTGCGGTAATTGCCAGCGCAACTGCCCCTACGGGGTGATCCGCATGGATGCCGTGCCACCGAAAAAGCCCTCTCTGATCAGCTGGCTGCTGTTCGGCAGCGGGCCGGGGCCGGGCGAAGCAAGCTATGGCTGGCGCAAGCAGCACGCCGATCCGGAAAAGCCCAAGCAGGCGATCAAGTGCGACATGTGCTCCGGCATCGAGGGTGGCCCTGCCTGTGTACGCGCCTGCCCAACCGGAGCCGCAATCCGCGTATCGCCCGACAAGTTCCTAACCGTCACCAAACTGACCGAGGATGTGGAATGAGGGGGGATGTCGACAATGGCTAGCGCTCCCGAAGGTCGTTTCACGCTCGATGAGGAGCGCCGTGACAGCGACCACGTCAGTTTCCTGAAGCATCGCCGCTGGCGCTGGGCGAAGGCAGCAACGATCATCTCGATCGTCGCGATCCTCAGCTACGTCCTCGTCGATGTCGAACCGCGCCACAATGGCGGCAGCTGGTACGGCTATACTCTCGGCACCATCGGTGCTGGCCTGATCGTGTGGCTGAGTCTCCTCGGTGTGCGCAAACGCAATATGAGCGAGGGGCGCTGGAGCCTGAAGGCATGGACCAGCGCGCATGTCTATCTCGGCCTTGCGCTGATCGTCATCGGCACGCTGCACACCGGCTTCCAGCTCGGCTGGAATGTCCACACGCTCGCCTGGGTGCTGATGATGGTGGTCATCATTTCAGGACTTTACGGCATATTTGCCTATGCGACGCTGCCAGCCGAGATCAGCAGCAACCGGCGGCAAATGACCAAGGGCGAAATGCTCGATGCGCTCGCCGCGATTGATCGCCAGCTGGAAAATGCCGCGCAGCCGCTGGGGCGCGAGGATGCTGATCTGGTGATCGCCGCGCTGGAGCAGGATCCGTTCGATTTCGGCCTCGGCGCGCGCCTGACGAACAGCTATCGCAATTGTCGCACCATCGCCGCGCTCGATCATTTCGGAGTGTCCGGCCATGATGAAGCGCTTGGCAAGGTCGTCTCGCTGCTGCGCAAGCGCCGCGCGCAATTGGACCAGATCCGCCGCCAGATGCGCCTTCGTGCGATGCTCGATGTCTGGCTCTACATCCATGTGCCCGTCACTATCGCGCTGCTCGCGGCGCTGACGGCGCATATCGTTTCCGTGTTCTACTACTGGTGAGGGGGCTGTGATGGATATCCGCATACGCAGTATCGACTTCACCGCCAGCGGCCGCGAGATCGTGCGCGAGCGCGATGTCAGCGTCGACGCGGTCACCATCGGTCGCGCCAGCGAAAACACGGTGCACCTGCCCGATCTCGCTATCGAGCAGCATCATATTACCATCACCCGCAATGCCAGCGGCCGACTGGAGGCCGTGGCTGCGGGAACACTCGGCTTCACCCACGATGGCGTATCGGTGGAATCGGCCACAATCGACCCTGCCAAGGGCGGGGAGCTGGGTGTCGGTTCCTACCTGCTGGAAATCGGGCAGGACGACGAGGGGTTGCTCACGCTCACCCAGCGCAAGGCTGAAGGCGATGACGGAGAGGCAAAGGACCGATTGGCCGGTTTTGGCCTGACCGGCACCATGCCCGGCAAGCGCGCGATGGCCTGGACAGGGCTGATAGCCATAATCGTGGCATTTCTCGCCATACCCATTGTGTCGCATCTTACTCGCGCGCCGGTCGCAGAACCGAGCGTGGAAGGGGAAGGCGTGGTGCTGATGGATGCGGCCTGGTCAACTGGAGCGCTCTCGAGCGTGCACCACGGCCTCGAAGATAGCTGCGAGTCATGCCACACGCAGCCCTTCGTTGCAGTGACAGACAATGCCTGCCTGACGTGCCACGAAGGGCTGGGCGATCACGCCGAAGGAGATCGCCTGGTTGCAGGAATGCCCGAGTTTTCCGGCGGAGAAGCCTTCCTCTGGTCAGTCGCGCACGCGTTTAACAAACCGGGACCGGGCGCCTGCACCGATTGCCATACTGAGCACGAAGGCGCGGGCCGGATGGAGCCGACATCGCAAGCCTTCTGCGCCGATTGCCATGACACGCTCGATACGCGCCTGACCGACACCGAACTCGGCAACGCGCATGATTTCGGCACGGGCCACCCGCAGTTCCAGACGCTTGTTCTGCCAGAGCGCGGTGGACAAGAGGCTCGGGTGGAGCTGGCGAGTGACACGCGCGACTTCAACGGGCTGAAATTCCCGCACGACATGCACCTTTCCACCACCAACGGCGTTGCCCGCATGGCGATGCGGCTGGGCGAATGGGACATGAGCGAGGACGGCGCGATGGAGTGCAGCGCCTGCCACACTCCGACGGCGGATGGCGTGCGCTTCCTGCCGGTCGATATGGAGCAAAGCTGCGAGAGCTGTCACAGCCTCGTTTACGATCAGGTGGGCAGCACTTTCCGCTCGCTGAGCCACGGCGATATCGAGCAGGTGCAGGCCGATCTGCTCGCCGCCGACCGCGCGCCGCGTCGCCCGGTCAGCACCGGTCGTCAACGGCCCGGCCCCTATGCCGAGGGCGGGATCTATTATGGCAATTTCAGCCGCGTCACGCTGCCGACGCTGGGCAATGCGTTGTCAGATGAAGGCGTGTGCGGGGAGTGCCACTATCGCGATACCAACCCCACGGGCGGGCTGGCGGTGCATCCGATCGTCCAGCGGTCCCGCTATTTCCAGAATGGCTGGTTCGATCACGAACCGCACCGGCAGGAAACCTGCGTCAGCTGCCACGCTGCCGACACGTCGGACAATGCAACCGATCTGCTGCTGCCTGATCTGGAAAGCTGCCGCGATTGCCATCTGGGCGAGACCGCGCTGGAGGCAGAGGTGCCATCGAGCTGCGCCATGTGCCATTCCTATCATCCGCGAGATCGCGACGGTGCCGCTGCGCCGCCGCGTATTGCCAGACGGGAGCGTTAGCCATGCTGATTGCGCAGATCACCGATGTTCACATCGGCTTTGACCCGGATGCGAAGCCCGAAGAGCTGAACCGCACGCGCTTTCGTGCCACGCTCGATCGCCTGTTCGCGCAGCCCAATCCGGTCGACATGCTGCTGGTGACGGGCGACATCACCGACCGCGGGGATCGCGAGAGTTTTGCGCGCACGGCGGAGATGCTCAGCCAATGCCCGTTCCCGGTCAAAGCGTTGGTCGGCAATCACGATACGCGCGAGGAACTGCTGCACGCTTTCCCCGATACCGCCACCGATGAAAACGGCTTTGTCCAATCCGCCTTCGTGCAGGAGGGGCTGCTGGTCGTCATGCTCGATACGCTGGAGCCGGGGCGGCACGGCGGTGCCTTCTGCGAAAAACGCCGCGACTGGCTGGCCGCGACGCTTGCCAAGCACGAGGGCACGCCTGCGGTCATTTTCATGCACCACCCGCCGATTGTCTCAGGTATTGAATGGATGGACCCCGACCCGTCCGAGCAATGGATCGCCAATCTCGCCAGCGCGCTCGAAGGTCGCAGCGATCAGGTGCTTGCGATCCACTGCGGGCATTTGCACCGCCAGATTGTGGGCCAGTTCTGCGGCATCCCGGTTTCGGTGACGCCTTCTGTCGCGCCGCTTGTGTCGATGGACCTGCGCGCGATCAGCTCGGACAAGCCCGACAGTCGCCCGCTGATCACTACGGAGCCGCCCACCTATGCGCTACACCGCTGGGATGGCACGAGCCTGGTGAGCCATTACGAACGCGTGAGCGATTGGGAAGTGATCGCCAACTACGGCCCGCATCTGCAGCCGATGATCCGCGAAATGGAGCGCGAGAAGGGGACGGGTTAGTCGCCCTTTGGCGGCTCGATCTTTTCGCGCGCAGCTTTTCGGTTCTGCAACGCGGGCCTCGCAAAGCCCCACCAGATCGCGTTGAAAGCGACCGATCCCCAAAAGAAGATCGCCTGCTCATTGATCAGCGGAATGTCGGGTAGGGTGATAAAGCGCGCGTAGACCGCAATGCCAAGCCAGAACCAGACACCGAGAACGACGGTGGTCCAGTTGCCCCAGCGCTCCTCGAAGTCCAGCACTTTGTCGAGCATCTTGCTCACTCGCCCGGCCTCCGCCTGCCCGCAACAGGGCCAGCACCCGGCATCCAGGCATCCATGTTCGCCTCGTCACTCACCCGCCACGGGATGCCCGCGGAATTGAGGAACAGAGTCTCCATTTCATCGCGGTTGAACGGGCGAGAGCCGAGCCTGCCGAACACCGCCATCTGTCCGCCTGTTTCGTCGACTGCGCGGTCCCGGTCGAGGCCCTTGCTGAGCGAAATTGCGGGGCTGGGCGTGCGGCGGAAGGCGATCAGTTCGGGCACGGGGGCGGGGCTGAAGCCGTAGAAATTGGGCTGGCTGGAAGGGCTGGTGAGTTGCACCACCTTCATCCCGTTTACCCCGTCCGCCACGTAAGCGAACAGGCTGGCATTGGTGCTGGCGACTATCACGTCCTCGACATCGTTCATCGTCCCGCCAAAGGTCTCGCGGCGATAGATCTCGGGCGCTAGTGGACGCGTCACATCGGCAATAACCAGCCCGTCCTGCTTGCCTGCAATGTAGAGATAGGTGCGCGCAATATACATGCGCTGCGCATTGGCGAGCGGGATGGTGCCTTCGGGCCGCGCAACGGGATTGCGCATGTCAGTCACGTCGAACAGCTTCACGCCCTCGGCATCGGAGACCCACAGGTAGCGGAACTGGATCGTGCTGGCGCGGGCATCACGCAGTGGGCGCACGGCTGCGAGTTGCGGACTGGCAGGGTCGGCCAGATCGACCACCACAAGCCCGGCGTCAGCAGTAATGTAGGCAATCTCGCCCGCCAGATGTATGTGCCGCGCGCCGTTCAACACGCCATCGGGGTTCCAGGCATCTGCACCGTTGCCGAGCGTAAGGCGATCAAGGTTGTTGTTGCGCAGCTCGCCATCGGCCAGCGTATCGACATTGACGAGGATCAGCCCTTCGACCGCATCGGTCACCACGGCGTAGGAATAGATCGGCAGGAAGGCCTGCTCCTGATTGTCCTCATGCATCTGTGCAGTGTTGCGGTGCGGGGCGATGGGCTGGTTGGTGGCGAGCGCCATGCAGGTGGCGTTTTCGGTCCCGACATGCGTGTCATGCCCCAGCGGAGAGAAGGGCGCGGTGATGATGCGTTCAGAGAAGCCCTTGTTGGCGACGCTCGCGATATCATAGACACGGAAGCCGCCCGATCCTTCGGCGACGAACATATATTCGCCGCGCATCTGCAGACAGCCGACGCGGTCACCGGTGCCCTCGTGCACGTTGGCGAATTCCTCAAGCGCGCGGGTTTCGCCCGAAAGGTCTTCGTCAAAGATATCGCCCCGCGCCCAGTTGATCAGCTCGCGGCCATTGTCTTCGACATGGTAGCGGTAATAGTCAGGGTAGGCGTAGCGGTGGAGGTAGGAGCCGAGCACCGCCTGCGGTTCTTCCCACTCGGTCACGCGCACCGCTTCGAATCCGCCTTCAAGGCCGGTCCATGCATGCATGCCGACGAAGTTCACGAAGTTCGTGCCAAGCAGCAACAGCTGGCTCATGATCGCGTTGTTGTCCTCGGCTTCGGACAGGTGGCAGTCAGAGCACTGCTTGGTCTCGGTCAGACGGACGGTGTGCGGGAAATGCGGCGCGAAGGCTTGGGAGGAGAAGCCTGCGGCGCTGACTGGCGGCTGCTGGATATAGATCCGCTCGCGGTTGATATTGGTGGAGCTCAGCACCAGCGCGCTGGTCGAGCGGACCGGAGCAACTTGATTGCCCTTGGTCGTCTGGTGGATGCCCAGCTGGAACATCTGGTCGCGTGCGACCTGCGGGTTGTAGGTCGCGAAATTGCGCGTCGTCTCGCCTTCATAGCGGTGGACTTCGCTCTGCCAGTTTGCCTCGATAGGCAGGTGGCACCCGCCGCATGAGGTGGTCCACGAGAGGTGGCAGGTGAAGCACGCCATCTCCTGCTCGCCATGTGCGCGGTCTTCCACTGCCACGCCCGGACCAAAGCCGAACTCGCCGGTTTCAGCACCGTCGGCGCTCATCAGCTTGGACCGGGCCGAGAGAGCGTTGAAATCGGGCGAGGCGGGATCGACGCTGTCACGCACCAGGCTGACTTCCCACTCGAGCGAGGGATCGACAATCGAGCGCTGGATCAGCGTGCGGCTGCCGTTGGTGTTCTCGACCCATTCGAACCGGCGGCGACCGTCGGGGTTGCGCAGCAGGGTGAGGTCATGGCCCTCGGGCGGCGCGGCGGGGCCGGAGGTACGCAAGGTCGGATATTCGTCCGCCGTGCCGTGGCAATCCTTGCAGCCGATCTCGATAGCGTTGGCGACTTCGCCGTAGATCAGCCCGTTGCCATGGCTGTCTTGCGCGTAGTGGCAGTCGGCGCACTGCATGCCGTTTTCGGCATGGATGCTCATCATGTGCACGGCTTCACCCGGGTTGGTGCCGGGCTGGACGAACTGCTCCTCTCCATCGCGGCGGAAGCGCTGGCGCCAGCGGTCATCGTGCCGCGCGGCCTCTTCGGGCGTGTCGCTTTCGTTCGAGGGGCGGATGATCTCACCATCGGCGTCGAGCAGATTGCCCTCCCGATCACGCCGGAAGATGCCGCGGAAGTTCCACCCGTGGCCGTGGTAATCGGCCATCTGGGTGTCTTCCAGCACCGCGTTCAGATCGTAGACGTTGCGCAGGAAATCGAGGTCCGCCCACAGCCCGCGCGGAGCTGCTCCTTCGGGGTTGCGATCAAGCACGGCGCGCACTTCCTCGGCAGTCGGATAACGCTGGCGGAGGAACATTTCCTCGTATTCTTCATCACTCATCCCCGGCGGGCGCGGGGCGGTGTTTTCCGGACCCGGCCACATCACCGGCGCATCGCTCTCGTAATCCCACATGGTGTAGCCGAGGTACGAATTCAGGAAGATGTTGGGCTGGTGCATATGACAATTCATGCACTGCGCTGTTGGGATGGCGCGGGTGAACACGTGGCGCAGCGGGTGGCCGCGTTCGCGATCATCGGGGGCCCAGCCGTCCCCCTCGGTATGGTCGTCTTCGCCGAGAGCCTCGTCATGCGGCTGGATCAGGTCGCCGTGGCCGCCCTCATCGTAAGCGTGCTCTTCATCACTGTGCGCGTCGCCATGATCGCCGTAGTCATCGTGCAGGCGTTGGATCTGGCTGGCGATGGTCGGGTCGACCGTCACCGTCTGCCCGTCGCGGCCATATTGCGCGTAGATCAGCGAGTGGCGCGGCTCGCGATCATTGGCGTAGATTACGTGGCAGCTTGCGCAGCCCGAATGGCGATAGTCGCCGGGCTGGTCATTGGTGCCCATGAACCAGGTGAAGGGATCGTTGAGCCGCGTCTTGTGTATGTTGAGCACAGGAATGGCGGCGCGCAGGCCGGTGCCGGGACCACGGTTGGACTGGCGCAGATCGGGCCGTCCCGGTTCTTCTAGCCGCTGGATCTGACCGGTCGGGTTGGGAATGCCGATCTCGGGGAATTGGGTGTTGATCGTGCGCCCGCCGCGCTCGAACACGCGGAAGACATCAGCGGGAGGGACGACCTGCCATGTCGGCAACGGATACATTGCACCCAGCGCGCCGCGCTCGGCCTGTTCCTCGGTCACCGTGCCGTGCTCGCCGTCGTCGCTCGGCGAAAGGATCATCGCCGCTTCGCCGTCGCGGGTGTAGGCCTCTCCCAGCACATAATTCTTATAGGGCAGGATGCCATTGTTGTAGGCCGCGCCGCCCCACAGCATGGCGCCCGTCGCCATCAGGCTTCGCTCCGCGGCTTCGATCACCGGCATATGACACGATCCGCAGGCCTCGCGCGCCACGCGGTAATCGCTGGGGTTCACGAAGCGGATGAAAATCGGGTCTTCGCGGTTGAGCAGCGAATAGCTGCGTTCGGGATTGGCGCTCGACGGATAGTGCCAGCTGTCAGGGTAAGTGGGCAGTACGTGCGCCGCCTCACGCGCCAGCACGTATTCCTCGGCATCGAAACCGAGCGAAGGATCTCCGAAGACTTCAGCATTACCGCCGTGGCAATCAATACAGCCGAGCACCACCGCATCGGACACATGCATGGTCGGCGCATCGGTCTGCACATGGCAGCTGTTACAACCTGCGGACTTGGCATCAGCCTCTGCCTGCGTCTGGTTCTGCGGAGCGGGCGGGGCGATCACGCCTGCCGCCTCGTAATCGCGCTCCACCGCGGTCTCATATCCTTCGGCGGCCAGCAGTGATCCTCCGCCCATCAGCGCGGCTCCGGCGATGAACATGACCGGGATCACGTGGCGAGAGGCGAAGCGCTTCAGCATCAGTAGGTCAGCACCGCATTGGCGAGGACAGAGTAGTAGACGTTGTTACCCCCGCGATTGTCGAACAGGTCCTGAAACCCGTCACCCGCGATCAGCGCCGCGCCCGAAAGGCGGAATACGAGGTTCTGGTTGGCGCGCGGCCTCCAGATGGCGGAAAGCGACACGTCGTAGCCGATCTCCTCGGGGATCGTGCCCTCGACACGCAGCGTTTCGAGCACGCTCGTATCCTCGAACCGCAGATAATTGGCGTTGCCGGTCAGGCGGAATTCGGGCGTCAGATCAAAGTCCGCGCCCACACCGCCCAGGATCAGGCCGGGATTGTTGAAGTTGCTCTGCCCCTGCTCCTTGGAACTGCGCAGCGAGTTCAGGAGACCATTGCGACCATTCAGGCTGATCGCGCGGCCACCGCCGGCAAAAGGAATGGTCTGGCGCATCCAGTATGACGTGTCAGCTCCGGCAAACACGGGGTTTTCAAAGATCGCATCAAACCCACCTTCGACATTGTTGAACGGATCGGAATCGCCGCTCGCGAACAGGCCGGAGAGGCGGAAGCGCATCCAGTCCTGGTCGTAGCTCAGCTCTGCTGCGCCGAAGAACGCGCGGATCTCTGCGGGCTCGCTGGTGAAGATCGAATTGCGGTCCTCGCCAAAGGCGCCGTAGATGCTTGCGGTCACATTGATACGACCGATACGGCCATCGGCGTTGTAGCCGACGTAGACCACATCGTAATCGCGTCCGCGCAGATCACCCAACAAGGCCGGGCGCACAGGGAAACCGTTGTCGTCAATCTCCACGTCGCCGCCTTCGCGGTTCATGTTGTAGACGAGTGTGAACTGGCTTGTGAGCGCGGGGATCAGGAAGTCCTGACGGTAGGCATTGGCGACAAACACGAAATCGCTGCGCGGCGTCTGCGTGATGTCGTTCAGGCCCGAATTGGTGTCCTTCTCCAACCGCCAGAACGCGCCCAGGTTGTACTGGAAGCGGTTGTTATCCCGCGTGCCGAAGAAGCGCAGGCCAAGCTGGCTGTCGTTGAACAAGAAGCCGCGGAAATCGGCCTGGAACGGCTGGATGCCGATACGGAAGCTGTCGAAGTCGTACCGCTCGCTAGTGTTGCGGATGTGATAGTCGAAAAAGGCTTCCTGCACGCCGAGGAAATCGTCGAGTCGGTTGCTGTCGCGGCTTGGCTCGACCAGCAGCACGCGCCGCTCGGGCACGTCGACGTAGTTGATGTTATAGGCGAGCGTCAGGCGATACTCGACATCGGGTGGTTTGTAGGCGGTCGAACCCTTGATCAGCGCCGCACCAAGGATGAAGGTCTGCGATAGGACGGGCGAGAAATCGTTGCCGAAAACGTCGATCCGGTCCGGGTCCTCGGTCGTCTGCACGCCCACGGGAATCGGGAAGGTGCGCGGTTCGAACACCGTGTCTGAGATTGCATTGACCACGAAGAACCAGTCATTGCCCTCCAGCCCGAGGAAGCGCGGGGTCCAGCATTCGTCCGAACCGTAGGGGTAGGCGACGCGATCAGGATCGTAGGCCCGGTTCTCAATGCGGGCGAGGTCGCGTTCTTCCTCTTCGGCCGCTTCACGAAGCCCCGCACGATACTCGCGCTCCTCGTCCGAATTGATGCAGATCGGGCGGTCACCCTTGTAGGTGTTCTGGTTGTACGGATCGAAGGGATCTTCCTCGACGATGCCCAGCGTCTGGATGAGCCGCCAGCGATCAGGGACAGGTATCTGGTCAATTGGGAACGCCTGTGGCGGCGGTGCGCGCACTGCGCCCGGATTATCCTGCGTTACCGGATCTGGAAGATCGCCGACAAAGCCCGGGCGGCGGCGGCCATCGATGATTTCGGGATCGACGGGCTCTGCCGGATCGACCTGCGTGCCCAAACCGCCATCGGGGCGGTCTTGTGCCTGCTCTTCCTCCGTCTCTGGATCGCGGGACACGTCTTGCGGCGGTGGTGCGTCCTGAGCCTGAAGGGCGAGGATCAAGGCGAGCGCAGTCTCCATCAAAGGCCCTGGCACACGTTTTGTGTGTCCGTATCGAGGAACGGCGCGAAGGGGCAATTGACATAGCGAAGCCGGACATTGCGCCCGTTGACGTTCACGACAATTCGGTCGGCGCGGATCGCCGGATCGGCATTACCGATGCCGCCCACGCGAAGGCCCGCATTATGTAGGCCAAGGAAGCTGACCATGTCATCCTGATCAATCCCGTCTCCCGAAACGCCGATGCCGCCCACGAGCTCGCCGCCACGATAGATCGGGACAGAGCCGGGGAAGATCTGGATGCCGTTGGCGATGCGCGGCGCGCCCGACGGTGAATTAGGCGCGAGCGTGCAACCGCGCGGGGTGTCGTTCGGCGATAGCCCGGCGACGAAATTCAGGTGCGCGCCGACATTCGGAACGATGAGATCGGTCTGCAGGCCCACAGCGAAGGGGCTGAAAGTGTTGGGCACTTGCACTGACAGCGGCCCTGCCACCGCGCTCACTTCACCATCCGGGAAGTAGGGCCGCGAGAGGTTGCCGCCGGAGCGGTCTGCAAAGGCGAAATTACCGGTGAGCGCGTTGGGATCGCCGAGGAAATTGCGCACGCGATTGACGTAGTCGGCGCCTGAAAGCCCGCCAGGCGGAGCGGCGATGGGGGTCAAATCTGCGGCAGCCGCGGGATTGGAGAAGAACGCGGCGGTGCGCGCCTTTTGCAAGCTCACATCGACGCCGAAGATTGGCCCGTCCGGCGAGCGGACAATGCCGAGCACTTCGCCATGCGTGTCGACCAAGCTGATGCTCGCCTGCATCCGGCTGTCGAGTGGACGGCGGATCTGCGCACGCGCGCGGCTCAGGATCGTGAACGCCTCTTCGAGGATCGCGCGTACTTCAGCGGCGCTGAGCGGCTGGGCGACGCTGCCCGCATCGGTGCCGGCGCGGATGGGATAGCGCGGCGTGCCCGCACCATCTGTCAGAACCCATGCGTCACGGTTGGAGAACTCGCCCGGCGTCGAGGCGCGGATGCCCGAGGCTTCGGTGCCATAGGCCGTGCCAGCGCGCAGCATGCCATCGGTATATCCGGTCACCGCGACGAGATTGCCCGCCGTGCCGTTGATCGCGGCAAAATTGCCTCCGCCGCCCGCGATCTGCGCCTCGGTCACGTCGGTGAAGCGCAGCGCGGTTCCGTCCACGAAAATGCGGTTTGCGCGGATGTCGGTCGGGGCCATGAAGCCCTGCGCCCCGGCAAGCGCGATGGCTTCTTCCGTGTCGTTCTCGACATCAAGAATGTTGGGATCGAAGCCGTAATCGCCATCGCCCATGATCCCGATGCCGCCGACGACCACGCCGTTCTTGTAGAGTGGCAAGCCGCCCGGATCGGCAGAGAGCCCGAGCGGTGATCGCTTGGGTCCGATCATCCCGTCGCTCGCGCGTGCGGACAGGTCAGAGCAGGGCAGCTGGCTGAACTGCACGCCGAACAAAGGCCCGCTTTCCAGTCCTACAGTCGTCGGCGCAGGCGGGAAGTGTTCCTGCACGATCATGCTCGCCGTGCGGCTGGTAAACGCATTGCCGCTGCTCGAGAGGTAGGCACCCGTTATCGCTTTGGCGATGGCAGCGGTGGTGCTCGGCACCATCGCGCCTTGCAGGCCGATCTCGTCTCCCATCGCTGCCATACCGCCGATCTGCTGGCGGCTGAGCGCGGTCATATCCGGCGCGCCGTTCATCGCGAACACCGCAAGCACATTGCCCACGCGATCCGTCACCGCGATTATCGAGGGCAGGTTGCGGTTCTGCGCTTCTGCAACCGCCTGCGCGATCACTGTCTGCACATCAGCGCTGGTTAGAAATTCCTGCGCGGGCGGGGTGAACAGCTGGCCTGATGGCGGAGGCGTGGGGCTTGGCGTGGGCACGACCACGTTGCCGCTGCCGTTCTGCCCGCCATCGCCGCCACCGCCGCATCCCGCCAGCACCAGCGCGCTGGCTGACAGTAGAGCAGTCGCTCGCCTCCAGCGCATTATCGCAAGCGTCCAATCGCACTGACCGCATCGCCAAGCGCCTCGCGGAACTGCGCGGGGCGGTACCCATTGGGACTGCGCACGGCGACGTAGGCACGGTTGAGGTTCGCGCGGATGCCTGCTGCGGCACCCGTGGTCACCCGACCATCGGTGACGAGTGCATTGAGGAGCGTGTCGATGGCCATCACCGCCTGCACGCTCCCGGTGTAGTCGGTGAAGCGCGGCGAGGTCGCATCGCTGCCGATCCGCGCGACAATGGTGAAGGCGTCGTTCGACCCGAAGTTGCGGCCCGACAGCGCGCTCGAAAGCGCTTGAGCTTCGCTGCGCAGGGCAATCGCAGCCCGTTGCGCGTCGGCGCGGCCATTGTCCATCGCATCGTGGAAATTGCGGCTGGCGCTGCGGAAAGCGTCGGCGCGGCCCGGCGCGAGTACATCGGCCACGGTAGAGAGCATGATGATGTTCTCATCATTGAACGGCGGCTGGCCGAACGTGATCGGGCGACCCGGATTGGTCTCGAACGTCAGGCGGCGCTCCTCGCCATCGGTGATCGGCCGGTGGCACGAATGGCAATCGTAGAAATAGAGCTGCGGGAAGACGCCTTCCTGCCCGTACTCGGGTCGTGCGAAAAGGTCAGTCGCGCGCGCGACGGCCTCGGCCTGGCCCACGGCCCACAGCTGCACGCTATCGGGGCGGCCCTTGCGCTGGACATAGTCGCTGTCGACATCGTGGTGCTGCTGGAAGGAGCTGAACAGGTCGAGCTCGAAGGTGATGCGCGGGTGGCCTGCCGCCATCATCGAATGCGTTACGAATTGCCCGCGATCAGTACTGCCGTAATGGCAATCGAGACACACGCGGGCACGCGCCTGCGGATCTTCCAGCGGGGTCAGGCCATTGCGGACATTGGCAGGATGCGTGCCGCGCACTTCGTAGTGGCTCGAAAGCCAGCCAATCGCTGCGCCGTGGCAGCTTTCACAGCCAACGCCATCGTCAAGCCGGAAACGTGGTCCGCGCTCGGGACCGGGCGCATAGGTCGCATGGCAGCCGAGGCAGGCAGGCGCCTCACGCGCGTCACCCAGTCCTAGCGAGGCGGCGATCTGCTGCCCGCGCCGCCCGCCAAGCACGGCGTAGGCGCGGCTGTGCGCTCCGCTCACCGCGCTGGGCGATTGCCAGGTGGCGATTTCGTCCTGACGCACGATGGCGCCATTGCCTTCGCTACGCCCGTGGCAGGTTGAACCTGCGCAGCTCGCGACACCGGTGTAGGAATATCCGCCTTGCGCATTGAGCGGTTCGCCCGCGGAGAGCGCGATAAACAGGGTGATGGCAAGCGTAAGGGCAGCGGCGGGCAGGGTCGTGGCCACGCGGCTGCGTGACCCTGAAATTCTGGCGATGAACCGGCGGATTCCGACCGCTCGTCGCGCCATGATGATTCCCCCCTTGTTGCCCCCACTGATCAGGCGGGGAGACAGCTCCCCAGCTGCCCTTCTGCTCAGGTCGAGCCTAGCGCATCAATATGCGCTTGGCGAGTGCGCTATTCCGCCCCAAATTCATTCCGCAAGCGCGCGGGTCAACTGATCGAGCTGCACGGAGCAGCCGTTTTCGATCAGCGTCAACGCCAGTTCCTCCCCGTCATTGGGGATTTCCTGCAGGAAGACGAAGCTGACTTCAGCCGAGGAGCCTCCGCCCGAAATCACATAGGTTTCACCTTCGCGCAGCTGCACCGCGCCATCCCAGATGCCGAGCATTTCGCTTTCGGGGAAAGCAACGTCGATCGCTTCCCCTTCCGCACCGCTACGGCTGAAGGAATAGCTGGCCGCAGCTTCAGTGTCGGCGCGCCAGAGCTGGATGGGATCAGGATTGGCAAGGCAGATCGTGCCGCTTTGCGCGACATCGACATACCAGAGGTTGGGATTGCTTACGACCGCATTGCCGTCGCCCCGCACAGCACCCGTGCGCGCCCGGCTGGAGGAACGGCGGGAGGTGAGTGCGGACAGTGCACGATTGTCCGACCGCGCACCGCGCTGCGCCAGGATGAACGTGCCGGGGCCGCGCAAGGTTCGCGTGCGGCCGTTGGAAAGCACGGTCAGCGTATCGCCTGCGCGCAATGTAATGCGCTGGGTGTCGCCGATCTGCGCGCCCACGGGATAGGTCTCTGACGAAGGTCCGCTTGATGCGACAACCGTGCCAGCTTCCGCGGCCTGCGGTGTCAGCGCCAGCGCGGCAAACGCACCCGCAACTCCCAACATTGCCTGTTTTGCCAAACCCATCGGTTCCCTCCTCACACCATCGGTCCGTTGTCCAATACCAGATTTGCCACGCTTTGTGCGTGCCGGATTGGAAATTTGCGAAAAAGCTGCCCTGCCTCTCCTGAACGGGGGCTGATGCCACATGTCAGCATCATGTCACTTGCCCGCCATGACATAGGCGCCATCTTCGTTGAGATGGCGACATCGCTCCAGCAACGCCGCGAGCGCTTCATCGTCAGGATATTTGCGCACCAGTACTTCGATTGTCTTGATCGCTCCCTTGCGTGCCGTGCCGAGCATGTCGAGCGCGTCACCCAGCAGGAGGTTATCGTCCTCGGGAAAGTGCGGTGCAGGCTCGTAGAGGTCGACCGGGCGCGAACGGCCCGAGAGGACGACTTTGCCCATCCGCCTCCACCAGTGGAGGCCCGACCGGCTGGCAAATTCCCTGCTCGCCATAACCGATGTCTTGAAGGTCTTGTTGCCCGATTCCAGCCGCGCGGCAGTGTTCATGCTATCACCCAGCGCAGTGTACTGGATGCGGTTCTCTCCGCCAAAATTGCCCACCACGGCCTCGCCGAAATGCAGGCCCACGCGGGTCTTGCCGATGGGCGGCAGGCCCGGATCCATCTTGGCGACTTCCTCGCGGAAGGCCTCGCCCGCCTGCCAGATGGCATAGCCGCATTGGGCCGCGCGCTGGGCATCATCAGGACGGCTGATCGGCGCCCCCCAGAAGGCGACCACCGCATCGCCGATGAACTTGTCGAGAATCCCGCCGTGTTCGAGAACGACATCAGACAGCATTTCGAGATAGCGGTTGAGCAGTTTCGCGACCATCTCCGGCGCGATTGCATGGCTCATCTTGGTGAAGCCTTCGAGGTCGGAGAAGAGCACGTAAATCTCGCGCTTCTCGCCGCCAAGGCTGAGCAGCTCGGGCTTCTCGATAATCTCGTCCGCAATGCTCTGGGGCAAGTATTTGCCGAGCGCCCCTTGCGCGAATTTGCGCTGTACCGCGCCAGATGCACGCGCCGCGCTGGTGACGGCGGTGAAGGCGACGATCCAGCCGAGCGCCGGCCCGACGGCGGGGAAGCCATGCGTATCGATCCCGCGATCATGGAGGAAGAATGGCAGGCCGATGAAGAGCAGGACCTGGATGACCAGCAGTGGGATGAACTTCCAGTTGCGAAGTTCCAGCAGCGCTGTGAGTGTCGCGGCGATGACGACCAGCAGTGATAAGGCCCAAAGATAGATGACGGAGGGTTGCTGCAACCGTTCACCATCCAGCATCTGCGCAATCGTTGCCGCGTGGATTGTGATTCCCGCCGGGCGCTCGCTCCTCCCGCCCAGCTCGGTCGCTTCGTCCTCGTACCCGGAGAGCGGTGTCAGAACGCGGTCATAATCGATGATGTCGCCGCCAATCAGGACGTAGGAATCGCGCACTGCTTCCTCGAATTCGGCGCGGGCTTCGGGAATAGCGAAAATCTCGTCCACGCTGAACGCTGTGATCGACATGTTCGGGAAGACCGGTTCTTCGTGATATTCCGGGCGGCGGAAGCGGATCGCGCCTTCGTATCCCTCAAACCGTTCAACAGCAGCATCGCCGGCCATCTCCAGCATCACTCGGCCAAGCAGCGGTGGAGTTCCATCTATAACCTCGGGCCAAACGCGCGTTACGCCGTCTGTCTCGGCCAATCGAATGCTCGCGGCCCGGGTATTCGTGCTTTCGAGCGCAAGCAGGAATTCATCGAGATAGGCTTGCTGCTCATACTCGATATCGAGATCGTTGGTGATTATGTCGGCGTACCCGATGGCGACCGGCGTTTGCATATTGTTGAGCGTTTCGACGAGCTCGAGATCTTCGTCCTGTCGCTGGTCGAACAGGATATCGATCCCGATAGCTTTCGCGCCCAACGTATCGATATTGCGCAATGCAGCGGCGATGGTGTCGCGCGGCAGAGGCGACCGCTTCTGCAACTGCTGTAAATCGAAGTCGTTGAAAGTGACAAGCACAACGCGCTGGTCCGGTTCGACAAGCTCTGACAGGTAATACTCACGAGCATCGTAGAGCGCGCGTTCGGCTTCGTCAGTGAACCAGATCGACCAACTAAACCGCGCCAGCAGCAGCGCTGCCAGCAGCAGCACGCCCGTAAACAGCAGCCTTTTCGACCCGGCCTCGCGCACGCTGCGCCAGCCGGCGGCGAAAATGCCCAATGGTTTGCGTGCTGCCAAAGCTCCCCCTCCGCGGCGAACATGCCAGACCAGCGGGATTCGTCAATCGTAACCAAAAGGGGCATAAGCCGCGAAAGGACTCGGCTAGAGAGCCACCAGACAGGGGGGAATAGATTCATGGCATCAGTGTACGATCGTCACGTCGATCTCGGACAGTTTATGGAAGGCGTGAAGAAGCGCAATCCGGGGCAGACCGAATTCATCCAGGCGGTGCAGGAAGTGGCGCAGGACGTCTTCGAATTTATCGAAGACAAGGAAGAGTATCACGAGGCCCAGATCCTGCGCCGTATTGCCGAGCCCGATCGGGTGGTAAGCTTCCGGGTCTGCTGGGAAGACGACAACCACAATATCCGCGTGCAGCGCGGCTGGCGGGTGCAGAACAACAATGCCATCGGACCCTACAAAGGCGGCATCCGTTTCCACCCGAGCGTGAACGAAAGTGTGCTCAAATTCCTCGCGTTCGAGCAGACCTTCAAGAACTCGCTCACCGGCTTGCCGATGGGCGGGGGCAAGGGCGGCGCGAACTTCAATCCGCGCGGCAAAAGCGATGCCGAAGTCATGCGCTTCTGCCAGAGCTTCATGAACGAGCTGTTCCGCCATATCGGCCCGAACACAGACGTGCCAGCAGGCGATATCGGCGTTGGCGGGCGCGAGATTGGCTATATGTTCGGTCAGTACAAGCGCCTGACCAATCGTTGGGAAGGCGTGCTGACGGGCAAGGGCCAGGAATACGGCGGATCGCAGATGCGACCCGAAGCGACTGGCTATGGCGCGGTCTATTTCCTGCAGAACATGCTCAAGCACAAAGACATGGACGTGGAGGGGCACACCGCGGTCATCTCCGGCTCCGGCAACGTCGCGACGCATGCGGCGGAGAAGATCACCCAGCTCGGCGGCAAGGTCCTCACGCTGTCGGACAGCGGCGGGTTCATCCATGATCCCGATGGCATCGATCAGGAGAAGATCGACTGGGTGAAGCATCTCAAGACCGTAAAGCGTGGCCGGGTCAGCGAATATGCCGACGAGTTTTCGAGTGCGACATATCACGAGGGCGAGCGCCCGTGGGGTGTGGAATGCGACCTCGCGCTCCCCTGCGCGACGCAGAACGAGCTCAACGAAGACGAGGCAAAGGCGCTGGTCGATAACGGCGTGATGGCGGTATCCGAAGGCGCGAACATGCCGACCACGCTGGAAGGCGTGCACGTGTTCCACGATGCCAAGATCATGTACGGTCCGGGCAAGGCCGCAAATGCCGGAGGCGTTGCCGTATCAGGCCTTGAAATGAGCCAGAATTCCGAACGCATCAGCTGGAATCACGAGCGGCTGGGCGAAATGCTCACCGAGCTGATGGAAGGCATCCACGGCAAATGTGTTGAATATGGCGATCAGGGTGAGGGCTATGTCGACTATGTGAAGGGCGCGAATATCGCGGGCTTCAAGAAGGTGGCCGATGCGATGTTGGCGTTCGGGGTGGTTTAAGCGAGCGGCGCTGTCACCAGCGCCTTGCCCTGCGGAGCGAAAGTGACGCTGGCCAGGCTCGGTGCATAGGCACATTCACCGGGTTTCACCACGTCACCTTCGACCAGAACATCGCCCGATAGTGGTACGACCAGCAGCTTGCCCGAATAGGCATAGAGCAATCCGTCATCCGCCACGCCGTCGACAAGATCGAGCATAAAGTGCGGCCCGTCGACAAGGCTTGCATGGCCGCTGGCAGGCAAACGCTTGTACAGCTCTTCGGGATAGGGTTCACCGATTGCTACCGCCATGCCTTCGTCCAGATGCAATTCGCGCGGGCGGCCGTAATCGTAGAGGCGATAGGTGATGTCGCAGTTCTGCTGGATTTCGATGATCGAGCAGCCCGGGCCAATCGCGTGGACGGTGTTCGCCGGGATGTAGAAAAAGTCGCCCGCCTGCACCTCGTGCCAGGTCAACTTGTTTTCGATAGTCCCGTCAAGCGCGGAGGCGCGCATCTCGTCGCTCGAAATTTCCGCATCAAACCCGATGCCCAGTGTTGCGCCAGGCTCGGCAGCGACAACCAGCCAGCATTCTTCCTTGCCGTTGCGGCCGAGCCCGGCAGCTTCAGCCTGAGCATCGTCAGGGTGACACTGGACCGAAAGCTTCTCGCTGGTGAACAGATATTTGACGAGCAGTTCGGGCAATTGTTCGGGCGGCTCGAACCAGATCTCACCGATACGTTTGCCCTCCGGCGCGACAAAAGGCGCGGGCAGCACGTCCATGCCCCAGACTTTCTCTACGGTGCGGGTGGGAAGGATCATGGGCTCTTTCAAACTCTGTTTCAGTATTCCGGTCGACACGGCGATATCGCACATATGTTGCAATTTGCCCAAAGGCTGGGCGATAGCGGCCTGCGATGACTAACGCCGCCCATATCGCCGCCGATCCCGCATGGCTACCGCATTCGCTGGATATGGCGGACGGGAAGATGTTGTTCGTAAAGGTTTCGCGCGAAGTCTTCACGCAAAGCGGTTTCCTCGCCGACGTGAAGCCGGATGGGGCTGACGGGGCCGAGTGGGTGCCATTTGATCAGGTCCGCGCGATGACACCCGCGACCGGCCCCGTGCACTTCATCTTCCACACCGCCTTCTGCCGATCGACCCTGCTGGCACGCGCGATGAACATTGCGGGTGTAAGTTTGGGCATGGCCGAACCCGGCATTCTTGCACAGCTCGCCGGAGCGGGCGATGCCGCGAAGGACCTGGTGAAGCCGGTGTGCAATCTTCTTTCACGTCCTTGGGGAGAGGGGGAGGCGGTCTTCGTCAAACCCACCAACCATGCCAATATGCTGCTCCCCGCGCTGCTCTCCGCTCGGCCCGATGCGAAAGCGGTGCTGATGACCAACCCGCTCACCAGCTTCCTGAAAAGCGTCGACAAGCGCGCGCTGATGGGGCGGCGCTGGGGGCGTCAGCTCTATCTTGAAGTTATGGGCTATGCCGGGATGGATCTGGGCATGGATGCGCGTGAGCAGTTCAGTATGACCGACTTGCAGGCGGCGGGCCTCGCGTGGTTCCTCTCGCAGCGGTTTTACACGATGTTATTGGCAAGCGCGGAAGGGGAAAGACTGCGTGTGCTGGATGGCGATCGCTTCGCCCTGGACCGCGCCGATACCGTGGAGGCCGTGCTGGAGCTGGCGGGTCTGGTTTATGATCCGCAGGCGGTCGAAGCGGTGGTGGACGGGCCGCTGTTCCTGAAGCACGCCAAGCTGGGTGGTGATTTTAGCGAGGAAGAGGTCGCGATGGCTCCGGCGCTCGAACAGGAAATCGGGCAGGTGCAGCAGTGGCTCGGTATGATCGCCGAACAGGCGGGAATAGAAATCCCCGCCAGGCACTCGTTGTTCTAATCTGCCAGAAACGTCCTCACCGCAGCGTCAAAAGCCTCGGGCTGGTCCACCATCACAAAATGCGCTGCCTGTTCGATCAGGACGAGTTCTGCAGCAGGAAGCGCGGCATATTGCCGGGCGTAGAAATCACGGATGGTCTCCGGTGTCATGAAACCTGGCCGATGTGGCACGATCACGGTCACGGGCGTGGTGATATTGGCAATGCCCTGCCGCATGTCGCCGAGCATCAACTCGTAGACCAGTTGCCCCGTTACGCGCGGATCGGCATCACCGGTCAAATCGCGCAGCGTCTGCAGGTTGGCCGGATTGGTTGTGTAGCTCGACAGCAGGCCGTCATTGGCATTTTCAGGTACATCCCGTCCATGCATCGAAAGCAGCATCGCGCGCGCCATTTCAGCTTGTTGCTCGACTTGCGCCAGCTCCGGTTCCGAACCCACAGGGACAAGGATCACGGCGAACCACGGCAGACTGTCGACGATCATAATCTTGCCCGGCAAGTCTGGGTGCTGAGCGCCCAGCTTCATCGCAATGAAACCACCCATCGAATGGCCGACAATGGCGGGCTGATCGAGACCTTTGGCTTCGATGTATTGCGCCAACTCGGCAACGAGACCATCCATGATTGGACCCTCGGCATTCACGCCTGCATCCTCACCAAAGCCGCGTACCTGCAGCAGATGCACACGGTGGCCATCGAGCACTTCGAGATGCGGTCGCCACACTTCGCGAGTGGTCGAGAGCCCGGGAATGAGGATCACGTCTGGCCCGGTGCCCTGAACTTCGACGCTGAAACGGGTCGGCTCGAAATCGCTCTGAGCCTCAGCGGACATGCTCCAGAGCAGACCTATGCCAAGCATCAGGATGCTCAGGAAAAGGGCAAAGATCGGGCGTGCCCGCCCACGGCGGAATCCAAACATCATCATCACTTTTTCCTTTGGTTAACCGGCTATTCGGCAGCGGCCTGCTGCTCTTCCTCGCGCAGGAAAATATCTTCGATGGCGAGGCCGAAAATATCGGCGAGCTTGAAAGCCAGTGGCAGAGACGGATCGTACTTGCCCGTCTCGATGGCATTCACGCTCTGGCGAGAGACATCGAGACGGTCGGCCAGATCCTGCTGGCTCCATTCCCGCTCCGCGCGCAGTACACGCAGGCGGTTCTTCACGAGACCTCTCCACCGCGTTCGGGCAGCGCCATGCCGATGCCGAGGCCAATCGCCCAGGCGGGGAAGACCCACCATGCCCATATGTGCGGGACAAGGTCGAAGGTTTCGAGAAAGCCCCACCCGGTGCCGAGTACCAGAACAAGACCAAGCCCGACCATCGATGCGTTGACCGCGCGCAGGCGCAGATACTCGTCATGCTCTTCCTGCAGGTATCGCACCATCGCCCAGATCATTCCGAAAGCAGGGAGCATCGGCAGCACGGCGAGCACCCACATGGCGGGCGATCCTTCGGCGAGTTTGCCCGCGGCAAAAGCCGCACCCAGCATCACCACCATGTAAATGAAGCTGAAAGTGAGAAAGCGGCGGTTGTAGGCGCGCATGGCTTTGGAAACCGCGCCCTTTTCTTCCTGCGCCCTGCTCGCGGATTTCACGAGCGGGATGAGCAGAACCATGTTGCACGCCAGCAGGATCATCGGCACCGGATGCTCGATGGCTCCTGTGATGGAGAGCACGAATATCAGCGCCATGTTGGTGCAGAACAGGCCGGCCCAGACGCCGGGTTTGGCGGTTGATTGAACAGCTTCTGTCATCATGCACACTCCCCGAAAGTGCCCATCGTGATCTTGTTGTAGATCGCTCCGATACCCAGGCCGAAACACCAGATGGTGGGCCACCAGAAGGCGCGCACGTGCGGCACGGGCATATAGGTCTCCAGAAAGCCCCAGACCGCCGCTGCAGTCAGCGCGAGGCCTGTCGCGACCAGGATCTGGCGCACGTAGAGCATGCGGAAGAACTCGTCCCGCTCCTCCACGATCAGGCGAACGAAAATCCAGAAAATGGCGGCGAAGGAAAGCCCGGGCAGGGCTGCCAGCATATATGCCAGCGGCCCTGTCATCCCGCGATCTTCGATCAGTATTTCGGCTGCAAAAAGCGATCCCAAATAGATCACCATCGCCACCGCAATACGGACAAGATAGCGCATCTTTTCCGGCTTGGTGCGTTTGGCAAAGCTCATGATTTTTCTCCGGTTCGGGCCAGCGGGCAGGGCAGGCAACTGCGCTTTGCGCCCAGCGTGCTCCACGCCAGCACTGGCAAAATGATCAACATTGTCTGGGCAACATCGCTTTCGATCGGGCCTGACACGGCCAGCAGCGCAAAAACGATAATCGCAGCGCCCCAGACCAGCGCGTTTTGAATGTCACTCATGTCAAGCTCCCTTGAATTGATGTAAAGGAACCTAGACATCGATTCGCAAAATGTCAAGCGACCTTGTCAAAAGGATTGGGATGCTTGACGCTCTAAAGGCGGTGAGAGGGGAAATGGCTTTCCTACAGGCAGCGGCATCCGGCAGCCTTGCGGAGATGATCGTAACGATGCTCATTCGTCACTTAGAACACTGGAATAACGGTGAAATTTGCGCCTGCGATTTTTGCGCCCAGGACACTGTCACACCTGTCACACCCTGTTGGATCGGGAACACCGTTCACAGTGATCGGAAAACGCCTGCAAAAGAGGAGCGTGCCGTTATCTTGTCATTCACACGGCCAAGCCTACATTGGCTCCACGAAAGGATGCCCTGAGCATGGATGAGAATCGCGAGCCCGAAAACCAACCCAACCCGTGGATGAAGAGCCTCTTCGTCTGGGGCGGCGTGTTCCTTGCGCTGCTACTGGCCGTTTCGATGTTTGGTGGCAATAGCGAGCCGGTGGGGACGCAGATCCCCTATTCGGACTTCAAGGACAAGGTCGCTGAAGGCAGTGTGACTGCGGTGCAGATTGCACCTGATCGCATCACCGGCACGCTGGGCAATGAAGAGACCTTCTCGACCGTTCCGGTACAGAACGATCCGCAGCTCATGCAGCAGCTTGAAGCGGCCGATGTCCGGATTACCGCAGCGCCTGCCGAGCAGATGAGCCTGTTTCTGGTGGTGCTGATCAACTCGCTGCCGTTCATCCTGATCTTGGGTATCGCCTTCTTTGCGCTGCGCCAGGTGCAAAAGGGCGGTGGATCGGGCGCAATGGGCTTTGGCAAGTCCAAGGCCAAGATGCTCACCGAAAAGCAGGGCCGTGTGACCTTCGAAGACGTCGCCGGTATCGATGAAGCACGCGAAGAGCTGCAGGAAATCGTCGAGTTCCTGAAGGATCCGCAACGCTTCTCCAAGCTCGGTGGCCAGATCCCCAAGGGTGCACTGCTGGTCGGCTCTCCCGGTACCGGTAAGACGCTGCTCGCCCGTGCGATTGCGGGTGAAGCGCGTGTGCCGTTCTTCACCATCTCCGGTTCCGACTTCGTCGAGATGTTCGTCGGTGTCGGCGCCAGCCGCGTGCGCGACATGTTCGAACAAGCGAAGAAGAACGCGCCCTGCATCGTCTTCATCGACGAGATCGACGCCGTCGGTCGCCATCGCGGCAACGGCATCGGCAACTCGAACGACGAGCGCGAGCAGACGCTCAACCAGCTCCTCGTAGAGATGGACGGCTTCGAAGCCAACGAAGGCATCATCATCATCGCTGCGACCAACCGCCCCGACGTTCTAGATCCTGCGCTGCTGCGTCCGGGTCGTTTCGACCGTCAGGTGGTGGTGCCGGTTCCCGACATCGACGGCCGCGAGAAGATCCTGGCCGTACACATGAAGAAGGTGCCGCTGGCGCCCGATGTGAACCCACGCACCATTGCACGGGGTACGCCCGGCTTCTCGGGTGCTGACCTTGCCAACCTCGTTAACGAAGCTGCCCTGCTGGCCGCGCGCCGTAACAAGCGCCTTGTCGCCATGCAGGAGTTCGAGGACGCCAAGGACAAGGTGATGATGGGCACCGAGCGCAAGTCCATGGTGATGACCGAGGACGAGAAGAAGATGACCGCCTATCACGAGGCTGGTCACGCGCTCGTGTCGATCAACGAGCCCGCATCGGACCCGATCCACAAGGCCACCATCATCCCGCGTGGCCGCGCGCTGGGCATGGTTATGCGCCTGCCGGAGCGTGACAACTATTCGTACCACCGCGACAAGATGCACGCGAACCTTGCAGTCGCCATGGGCGGCCGCGTGGCGGAAGAGATCATCTTCGGTCATGACAAGGTATCGAGCGGCGCAAGCGGCGACATCCAGTATGCCACCGACCTTGCCAAGAACATGGTCACCAAGTGGGGCATGTCCGACAAGCTCGGCCCGCTGATGTACGAGCAGAGCCAGGAAGGCTACCTCGGCATGGGCCAGACTATGCGCACCATGGCTGGTGCCGAGACCAACAAGTTGATCGATGCCGAGATCAAGGACTTGGTCGAAAGCGGGCTCAAGCGCGCGACCGACGTGCTGACCGAGCAGGAGGACAAGCTTCACCTGCTCGCGCAAGCGCTGCTCGAATACGAGACGCTGACGGGTGACGAGATCAACCAGCTGATGGAAAACGGCAAGATTGATCGTCCCGATACGCCAAGCGGCCCGGTGATCACACAGCCAGCGCACGGCTCTTCTATCCCCAAGGCGGGCAAGCGCTTTGGTGGTGGGGAGGCCCCCGAAGGCGCATAAAGCGCTTTCCTACAGCTTAGACCGAGACAAAAAGGGCGGTGCAGCGATGCGCTGCCCTTTTGTTATGGCACTGTCAGAATGCACCGAGCAGGAAGAGCAGCCAGACAAAGATCATGACGACGATGAACACGATCAGATTGGTGAGCGTGAATGTGCGCCAGAACGCGCCCCAACGTGACAGCTCATAGGTGTATTTCAGCTGCTTGTAGATATGCAGGATCGGGATCAACAGGCCGCTGATAACCAGCACAGCTACAGGAACTCCGATAACTCCAAGCACCGAAAGCGTCACAAAAAGCAGCGTCATAAAGCTGAGCGAGTAGGTTACGAATATCGCGTGATCATAGGCCTTGAAGCGGCGCTTCCAGAAGAACAGCAACCACACGAAGGGGATCGAAATCGGGATCAGCAGCCAACTGAACTTATAGGCATTGGCCTGTAGCTTGTAGAGCATCAGGCCGGGATTATCGTTCCACTTGTTGACCAGCAGTTCATCTATCGTGTCGATCCCGGTGGCATTCATCGTCATGCGTGTGTTGCCATCCTCGCTCAAATCGGCGCGGAATGTGCCGTCTTCGTCCTGTGATGTGGTGAGGCCGCCTTCCGCAGGGACCAACTGCCCGCCTGCTTCGATAGCAGTTTCGAGCGCGGTAATCTGGTCCGTCAACTCTTGCCGTTCTGCCTCCGTCAATTCCGGCTGTTCCACCTGCTCCTGAAGGACAGTCAGTTGGTCGCGCGCTTGCTCGATAGTTTGCTGGGCAGGCTGCTCTGGATTGAATTCGGTAGGTGCCGTGATGCCGACAACCTGAAACACCGCGAACATCAGAAACACACTGAACAGGAACAGCGCCATCGGGGAAACAAAGCGCGCACGTTTGCCATCAATATAGCGGCGGGTAAGGCGACCCGGGCGGAAGATCAGCATCGGCAGCGTGCGCCACAGCTTGCCATCGAGATGCAGCGCGCCGTGCAAAAGATCGTGAACAAAGCCGCCGATCGTGCGGTGGAGATGCCCGCGCTGCCCGCAAGCCTGGCAGTAGGCGCCGGTCAGAGGCGTGCCGCAGTTGAGGCATTCATCGGGTTGGTCGGGATGGGCATCCTTGGCACCGGAGCTCGGCTCGAGCGCTCGGCTGAACAGGCCGCCTTCCGCCACCGATCCAAGCCCGCCGATTATGTCGCTCATTATGACCCCCTGTTGGCGCGAGGGCCCAGTATAGGCGCGAGCGGGAGAGAGGCAATCGTGCACACGAGAAGGACTTGTGGAGTGCAGCCCTGCGCGCCAAATAGCGGCGATGCACACCGCTGCTCCCATCGCGCCGCTTGCCGGGCTGGCTGTTATGGCTGGGGTCTTCACACTCCTTGCTGTGCTGGAGCTCGCCGCGCCATTCCGCCGTGCAAGTCAATCGAAGAGCGCGCGCTGGTTCACAAACATCGCCTTGTTCGCGCTGGACACACTCGCTGTTCGGCTACTGTTGCCGATCGCGATGGTGGGTGCTGCGATGCTGGCGGCGGAAAATGGCTGGGGCCTGTTCAACCTCGTGACTTTGCCCGGTTGGCTGGTCTTTGTTGTCACACTGCTCGCGCTCGACTTTGCCTTGTGGCTGCAACATGTCGTCACGCACCGCATTCCCCTGCTTTGGCGCATGCACCGCGTGCATCACAGCGATATCGACTTCGACGTGAGCACGGCTGCCCGCTTCCATCCGTTCGAGATCGTGCTCTCGATGGTCTGGAAGGTTTGCGTGGTCATCGCGCTGGGCGCTCCGGCATTGGTAGTCGCCGTGTTCGAGGTGGGCTTTGCGGTCGCGACTCTGATCACGCACAGCAACCTTGCGCTTCCGCCGCGGCTCGACCGGGCGGTGCGGACACTGCTGGTTACGCCTACCATGCACCGCATCCACCATTCCCCGCGAGTGACGGAGACGAACAGCAATTACGGCACCGCGCTGTCACTATGGGATCGGCTGTTTGACACCTATACGGCGGAGGCATCGCAGCCACAGCGGCAAATGGAGATCGGGCTGGAAGAATGGCGTGATACCCGCACTGCGCAGCTCGGTTTCAGCCTTTGGCTGCCATTCGTGAAGCGCTGATACGAAAAGGGCCGCACCCTGCGGCGCGGCCCTTTTAGTGCAATGTCTGCAAATGGCTCAGCCGTCGTAATCGGCACCGATTGAGGTCGAACGCGTCGGCGCAGCAGCGGACAGGCGCATGGCTTCTGCCGACTGGCTCAGCGAGCCGACATCATCGGCTTCGTCCTCATCGTCCGGCAGGATTTGCTGCAGCGACTGGACTAGCGATTCTTGCAGATGCTTTGGCTTGATTGTCTGTTCGGCAATCTCGCGAAGAGCCACAACGGGGTTCTTGTCCCGGTCACGATCGAGGGTAATTTCAGCGCCGCCCGATACTTCACGCGCACGCTGTGCAGCAAGCAGGACGAGGTCAAAACGGTTAGGAACTTTGTCGACGCAATCTTCGACGGTAACGCGCGCCATAGGGCACTCCGATGATTCTGGTGTTGCCGGAAAGCGCTGCAGATAGGGCGAAGCGCCGCTCTGGTCAAGGAAATTACACGGGGCGTAAGCGAGCTTGCCCTCGCTAACGAAGGCCGCCAAAGACAGTGCCGATGTATGCCGAACCCGATCCTTGCGCCCACGATTTCCCCGCGGTCTTCACCCATGAAACGCAAGGCCACGTGTTCACCTTCATGCCCGATGGCGGGCAGCGGTATCAGGCGCTGCTCGCCTCGATAGAGGAGGCCAGGCACCGGCTCGAGATCTTCTACTACATGTTCCAGGATGACGAGGCCGGTGGCCCCGTGCGCGATGCCATTGTCCGCGCGGCAGAACGCGGGGTCGATGTCGATCTGGTCGTGGACCGCTTCGGCACCGATGCCGGAGACGATTTCTTCGCGCCAATCATAGACGCCGGCGGCCGCTTCGCCTTCTTCAATCCGCGCTGGAACACGCGCTATCTGATCCGAAACCACCAGAAGATGTGCATCATCGATGATGAGACCGCAATTGTCGGCGGTTTCAACGTATCAGACCACTACTTCAAGCCACCCGAAGAGAACGGTTGGGCGGACCTCGGTGTGATTGTGCAAGGCCCTGTGGTGGCGCGCCTGCGCGATTGGTTCGCGCAGATCTCTGGGTGGGCGCATGACCCGAATGCGCAGTACCGCGCGGTGCGCAGCATGGTGCGCGAGTGGGACCCGGGTGACGCTCGCGTGCGGCTGCTGGTGGGCGGGCCAACGCGCATTCCCAGCGGTTGGGAACAGTACATCAAGCGCGATTTCAATCGCGCTCGCCGCCTCGACATGGTGATGGCCTATTTCTCGCCCCCGCTCAGCTACAGGCGCCTGATCCGCAAGGTAGCCGATCGTGGCAAGGTCAACCTCGTGATGGCGGCCAAGTCAGACAATGGCGCAACCATTGGCGCATCGCGTGCTCTTTACCGAAAGCTGCTGAAAGCAGGGGCGCGGATCTTCGAGTTTCAGCCCTGCAAGCTGCATATGAAGCTGTTGGTGGTGGACGAATTCACCTACTTTGGCAGTGCCAATTTCGATCATCGCTCTATCCGTATCAATCTGGAAATGATGATCCGGGTGGAAGATGAGGAACTGGCGGATCGAATGCGCTGCTATATTGCGGAGCTGCGCGATGCGTCCGAAGAGATAACGCCGCAACTCCATCGCAAACGCTCTAACCCTTGGGCGCTCTTCAAGTGGTGGCTTAGCTGGAGCCTGGTGTACCTGCTCGATTACACCGTAACGCGCCGACTCAATCCGTAAGGCACGCCTACTCGAACCCGTAGTCCGAATAGTCCTTCAGATTGGGCGAGGTGAACTTGGTGAACTCGCTCTGGAAATGCAGCGGGACATTGCCGGTGGAGCCGTGGCGCTGCTTGGCGACGATCAGCGTCGCGCGGTTCTTCAGCTCGAGGAAGCGGTCTTCCCAGACGCGGTACTTCTCCTGATCGGCCTCGGACGATGTTTCGCTGGGCATGTCGGGGCGCAGCGCCTCGTGGTAGTATTCTGCGCGGAAGATGAACCACACCATGTCGGCGTCCTGCTCGATAGAGCCCGATTCGCGCAGGTCGGAGAGCATCGGGCGTTTGTCTTCGCGTTGCTCCACCGCACGGCTTAGCTGCGAGAGCGCGATCACTGGAACCTGCAGTTCCTTGGCGAGCGTCTTCAGGCCACGGCTGATTTCCGAGATTTCGTTCACGCGATTGTCGCTCGCGCGGCCCGATCCCTGCAGCAGTTGCAGGTAGTCGACCACGATCAGGCCGATATCGTGCCGCCGTTTTAGGCGCCGTGCGCGGGTGCGCAGCGCGGAAATGGTGAGCGCGGGCGTATCGTCGATATAGAGTGGCAGCTCGGAGAGCTTTTGCGCGGCGTAGGAGAGTTTCTGGAACTCGTCACGGTTGAGCTTGCCCGAACGCAGCGCTTCGGAGGAAACCTCTGCCTGCTCGGCGAGAATTCGCGTCGCGAGCTGATCGGCGCTCATTTCCAGGCTGAAGAAGGCCGCCGGTGCGCCGTAATTGTGCGGGCCGCCATCGCGCTCCCACTTCAGATGTTCTTCCGCGCAGTTGAAGGCGATGTTCATGGCGAGCGAGCTCTTGCCCATGCCCGGACGTCCGGCGAGGATGATCAAGTCGGAATTGTGCAGGCCGGCGGTCTTGTTGTCGATCAGTTCCAGACCCGTCGTCTTGCCCGACAGACCTCCGCCCGAATTCATCGCCGCTTCGACCATGCGGATGGCTTCCATCGACGCACTACGGAAGCTGGTGCCGCCCTTGTCGGTGGTCGCGCCTTCAGCGACCGAGAACAGCCGCGCCTCGGCATTTTCGATCTGCTTCGATGGCGCGACATCTTCTGACGTATCGAGCGCGCCTTCGACCAGTTCGCGGCCCACGCCGACCAGTTCGCGTAGTAGCGCGAGGTCATAAATCTGTTGTGCTAGTTCACGCGGAGCGAGCAGGCCCTGACCATCCGCGGTCAGCTGCGCGAGATAGGCGGTGCCGCCCAGTTCCTTGAGCCCCTCATCCTTCTCGAAATAGGGCTTCAGCGTCACCGGAGTGACGACCATCTGTTTTTCCACGCCTACCAATACGCGGTCGAAAATGCGCTGGTGCACGGGCGCGTAGAAATGCTGCGGTTGCAGCTCCACCGGCAGCTCTTCCAGCACGCCATTGTCGATCAGCACTGCGCCGATAAATGCGGCCTCCGCCTCCAAGTTGGCGGGCATGGCATTGGTCTTGGGCGCATCATCGCCCGGCTTGGCGTCCTGGCGGATAAGGAGATCTTCGTCTGACATTGTGGCCCCTACATGCGGGTGCCCGGCCATGCTGGCAAGCGGCGAAGCGTGGCAATTTCATCGCGGAGCCTGTGGAAAGCGGGGACTATTGCCACGGCCCCCCGTTTCGCAATTGCAATATGGCACGGGGCTGGCCAAGAAAGTGGGGCAATGTCCTACAGCGAAGATGACCGGATTGATCGAATCACGCTTGATGAAGCGACCGTCATCGCGCGTAATGAGGACATCGAGAAGGAACGCGAAGTGGCACTGCGCGATCTGGTGGAGGACAACCTCTTTCGTCCCTTACGTGCTATAGACGCAGGCCATGAAGGCCCGTGGCTGGTGCACCTTGCGATCATCGATGGAATGCTCGCGCTGCACCTGACCGACCGTGCGGGCAATGCTGCGGGAACGATCGGCCTTGGTCTTTCGCGTATGCGCCGCGTGGTTCGTGATTACTTCGCTATTTGCGACAGCTACTACAAGGCACTTCGCCGTGCTTCCGCGCAGGAGATTGAAACGATCGACATGGCACGCCGGGCGATCCATGATCGCGCCACGCGCCAGCTGCAGGATGCACTCGAAAACAAGGTAGAGACCGATTTTGAAACCGCGCGGCGGCTCTTTACACTAATTTGCGTGCTGCATATCCGGGCCTGATGTTAGGGCAGCGCAAGCACAAAAGAGGGATGCGGGCAGGGTTGCCTCATGGGTAAGAAGAAAAAATCTGTCCTGCGTTTCTGGATCGAAGCGTTGCTGTTCCTCGCGCTGGTCGCGGTGGGCGTGGCTATCTGGTGGCAAACCAAGAACTGGGCGCCGGCCCGCGCGGACTATCCGGTGCAAGGTGTGGTGATGGGCGAGGGCGAAGGTCCGGTCGATGTTTCTGCCCTGCGCACCGCCCGCGCCGATTTCGTCTATCTTGAAGCGAGCAGCGGTGCGGACGGGCGCGATGCGATCTTTGGTCGCAATCTGGCGGCGCTGGGTGAAACCGATATTCCGCACGGCGCGGTGCATGCTTATGACCCGTGCATTCCGGCGGAAGAGCAGGCTGCCAATTTCGTCACCATCGTGCCGCGCGATTCATCCCTGATGCCGCCTGTTATCAGTCTTTCCAAACCCGCCAGCGAATGCGGTGATCCGGTGCTGGAAGCGGCATTGGAAAGCGAGCTGACGACGTTCATCAATCAGGTCGAAGGCCATGCAGGCCAGCCTGTCGTGCTCAAGATCACCGAAGCGTTCGAGCGGCAATATGGAATCGCCACCCGGATTGAGCGCAATCTGTGGCTGGAGAAAGATTGGCTTGAGCCGGACTACGCCGGGCGACCGTGGACGCTATGGACAGCCAACACCAGACTCACCAACCCCGCCAATGGAGAGCCGATGCGCTGGGTGGTGGTGCAGAACTAGAGCGGGTCAGGCGTCGCGACCGTCCAGCCATTCGACCAGTGCGCCAAGGCAATCGCGCGCGAGCAGCTTGCAGCGCTCGGTGCTCCAGCCCTGTTCGGGATCGGGCCAGTCGTCGTTATCCTTGTACGGCATTTCCAGCGTCATCGCTGTTGCCTTGAAGCGTTCGGCAACCTGATTGGTACTGACGCTCATGGTGGCGGTGCCGGGGGCTGACTTGGGGTAGCCTTTGACAGTCTGGAAATCGGGGCAACGGCGATCAAGCAAGCGCTCGTAACGGTAGAACTGCTCGCCGTGTTCATCGGTCCAGCTCGGGATACCTTCGTAGGCCGCAAGGAACACTGCAGGGATTGCTTCATCACCGTGCACGTCCATTGCGAAATCGACGCCACTTTCATCCATCGCGTTGCGGATGGCGAGCACTTCCGGTGAACGTTCGGGGGTCGGGTTGTCCCATTCGCGGTTCAGGTTCACACCTTCGGCATTGGTACGAAGGTGGCCACGCGCGCTCCCATCAGGATTGCAGTTGGGAACTACATGCAGGCTGCATTTGGCACGCAGCGCTCGCCCGATAACGTCATTCGGATCGGTGAGCACTTCAAGCGCCCCTTCCATCCACCATTCAGCCTGCGTTTCACCGGGATGCTGGCGACCATAGATCCACACCTGTGTTTCGCCTTCACCCATTTCGAGGCAATCGATCGGGCGGCCGTCAAACGTCTGGCCAAGGCGGCGATAGGATACGCCTTCTGCTCCGGCAGCTTCGGCTACCAGATCGTGATGTCGCTCCATCGAATAGGGCGGGAAATAGGCGAACCAGACCATGTCCGATCCGGGGGCGTAACGCACCGTCATCTCACCCTTGTCGGCATCATATTCGGTGTCGGCGCGGCCCCAGTAGTCGCGATCTTCGGTGAAGCACGCGCGGTAGCCGGGCCATCCTTCCGGATAGGCCGTTTCCTTCATTCCTTCGAATACCAGCGTCAGTTCGCGCCCGCCCGCACCGGACACGCGAAAGTGGAACCACTGGGCAAATTCGCTCTTGCGGTCTTTCTTGATGCGCAGGCGCGCAGTGGCACCGTCAATGGAAACAACTTCGATGGCACCGCTGTCGAAAGCGGCATCGATGGCAATGTCTGTCTGGCTCATGAAGTCCCGTTTATTCTATCTCTATTGTTTCGCCGGAGTTACCCGGGAAACCGGCAAATAGCGCATCCGCCATGCGAGCGGCGGCCGCAGCGTCCGCTGCATAGTCACTATTTGTCGTTGCTACCATAGTGGCGCGTCCTTCCCACAGATTTGTGGTCAATTCGTTACTTTGTAGCGCAACAAAGATCTCCCGCTCGATTCGCTCGGGGGGCGGGCCGGAGAGACTGCCGAGGTTGATGCCGACGCCGACACCAACGCCCGAACCATAACGGCCGGTCGACCCTCCAGCACCCACGCTCACCGGCCCACGGCGGCTTTCCGCAGCCAGAACCCCGCTTTCGATTGCGATCATTGCGGTCTGCGCCCCACCTTCGTCGACGACACTGTAGCCAAGCGCTTGCAGTTCCTGCCGCACGGCATCGGCATAGACTGCGAATTCGAGTGAGTCGGCATCAAGCCCCGGTGCGGCCATGATCTGGACGGTGCCCTGGCCGAGAACGGCAGGCGTTTCGCTAACAAAGCGTGTTACCTGGACGGGTGAGACATAGGCAGGCGCGGCACAACCGGCGGTCAGCGCACATGCGGCGAGGAGGAGGGCTGGTTTTTTCATGGCAGTATTATGCACCAAGCCGCTCAAAGAGCCTAATCTTTGCCAATTGTGACATTGTTCGGAAACCCTTTCATGCTAGGCGCGCAGGCCATGAGCACTGAGAAACCTCCCGTCCTCGTCACCGGCGGCGCCGGATATATCGGCAGCCACGCTGTCCTCGCTCTGCTGGACGGCGGCTGGCCTGTGGCCGTGATCGACAACCTTTCAACCGGTTTCAAGTTCGCCATTCCCGATGGGGTGCCCCTTTATGAAGGCGATATCGAGGATGCAGACCTGCTCGCGCGGATCTTCGCCGAACAGGGAACGCAAGCGGTTATGCATTTTGCCGGTTCGATCATCGTGCCCGAAAGCGTTGAGGATCCGCTCAAGTACTATCACAACAACACGGTGAAGAGCCGTGCACTGGTTGAAGCAGTGGTGAAAGCGGGCGTGCCGCATTTCATCTTCTCAAGCACGGCGGCGACCTACGGCATTCCCGAAGAATCGCCCGTGCGCGAAGATACGCCCAAGGCACCGATCAACCCATATGGCTGGTCCAAGCTGATGACCGAGCAGATGCTGTCGGACGTCGCGGCGGCGCATGACATGAACTACTGCGCGCTGCGCTACTTTAACGTTGCAGGTGCCGATCCGCAGGCACGCAGCGGCCAATCGACTGCTGGCGCAACGCACCTGATCAAGGTGGCCGTCGAGGCCGCACTTGGTCAGCGAGAGAGCGTGTCCGTGTTCGGCACCGACTACGATACGCCCGATGGCACCGGCGTGCGCGACTATATCCACGTCAGCGATTTGGCCGCAGCACACGTGCTGGCGCTGGAAGAACTGATCGCCAATCCCGATACTTCGATGACGATGAACTGCGGCTATGGTCGCGGCTTCTCGGTGCTTGAGGTGCTAGACGCAGTGGACCGGGTGACCAACATGCAGATCAATCGCGTGATGGCCCCGCGCCGTGCCGGCGATCCCGATTCGCTGATTTCGGACCCATCGCGGATCAAAGCGACCCTGCCGTGGAAGCCAAAAAACGCGGATCTGGAGCAAATCGTGACCCATGCACTCGCCTGGGAGCAAAAACTGGCCGAAATTCGCGGTAATAGTTGACTTAAACGGCACTGCCCCTTATCGGCGCGCCTAGATTTTCCGGCATCGGGGCTTATCTCCGGTGCCGTAATATTTTCGGGAAAAGACCATGAAGATCCGTAACAGCCTCAAGTCGCTGAAGAACCGTCACCGTGACTGCCGCGTGATTCGTCGCCGTGGCCGCACCTATGTGATCAACAAGACCAACCGTCGCTTCAAAGCCCGCCAGGGCTAACCGGCGCCGTGCCGCTGCACTTGCGCGGCAACGGTCTTTTGCAAAGCCTCCGCCAGCGCGGGGGCTTTTTGCATGTCTGAAGCCCCGAAAGTTACCGCCGTTGTCTTCGATGTAGGCCGCGTGCTGATCCAGTGGGATCTGCGCACGCTGTTCGGCAAGCTGATTTCCGACCCCGAAGAGCTCGAATGGTTCGTCACCCACGTGGTGAGCGAGCAGTGGCACCACCAGCATGACGAAGGTCGCCCTCTCGCTGACATGGTGCCAGAGCGGATCGCCGAATTCCCTGACTACGCTGATCATATTCGTGCCTATGCGACGCGGTTTAACGAGACGGTGCCCGGGCCGGTTGTTGGCACACACGACATTGTCAGACGTCTTCATGCTGCCGGCGTTCCTATCTTCGGTCTGACGAATTTCGGGCACGAGTT
Source organism: Aurantiacibacter sp. D1-12 (assembly GCF_028858515.1). GTDB lineage: Bacteria > Pseudomonadota > Alphaproteobacteria > Sphingomonadales > Sphingomonadaceae > Alteraurantiacibacter. The sequence continues at coordinate 356,533 of NZ_JAPJZJ010000002.1, read as the reverse complement.
CTGGGGCATGTTCCGGCCTACCGAACCGATCTTTGATCTTTTCACGGACATCGTTGTGTCCGGCACCGAGAAAGTCGCAAAGCCGGACCCGGAAATCTATGCGATTGCCGAGAAGCGCTTCGGCATTCCGCCTGAGCGGCTGATCTTTATCGATGACAAGGCAGAGAACATCGCTGCTGCGACCGTGCGCGGCTGGCAGGGACATGTCTTCACCAGTGCGGAAATCCTCGAAGCCGACCTGATCGCGCACGGCTTCCTCGTCTGACCTCACAAAAAGGCCCCGGCACCAAGCGGTGCCGGGGCAATGATGTGCCACCCGAGATGGAGAGGGGGTGGCAGGGTCGAGAATTGGTTAGCCGTTGCAGCGCTCGAGCAGCGATGCCGAAACGGGCTCTCCGCGCACTTCAAAGCTGGCGATCTGGCCGACTTCGCGGCGGAGATCTGTGCAGACACGCAGCGGACGGTCGCCACTGCGCGGGCCGGTGCAGGTTTCGCCTTCGCAACGGAACACAACGCCGCCGGCAATAGCGGTTGCTTCGTCAGTCGGTTCGACGAGCTGTGCGCTAAAGTAGTGACCGTCATAGCTGGTGGCTTGCAGCGCGGTTGGTGCAGCAAGGCCTGCAAGCGGGAGGAGGGCGGCGAGGGTCATGGAAGCAATACGGGACATTTGGGGGGCTCCTTTTTCACAAGGCCATAAGTTTCATTTGACAACCAGTTGTGATTTGCCACCTATAACGTTAAGTTTCGATTCGCAACCATATTTGCGAAATTTTTTGGCAATCCCGCAAATCCCTGTAGGAGAGAAGAGGGACAGAGATGATTGTATGGGCATAAGAGAACCACTGGGCGAACTCGGCTGCGGCCTTTCGCATGCGCTAGAAGTGATGGGCGAACGCTGGTCGTTCCTCATCCTGCGCGCCGCGTTCAACGGGTTGTATCACTTTGAAGAGTTCTCAGAGGAGCTGGGGATCGCCCGCAACATCCTCTCCAATCGTCTCGGAAAGCTCGTGGAAAACGGCGTACTCGAAAGGACGCCGTGTGAAACCGACCGTCGGAAAGTGGAATACCGCCTGACAGAAAAGGGACTGGGTCTGCTCCCGGCTATGCTCGCACTACGGCAGTGGGGCGAAACCTATTCGGACACCTGCAATCGCGATCTTGTCCTGGTTGATTGCCGCGACGGGCAACCGGTCAAGCAGATCGGCGTGCGCGCGCACGACGATCGCGAGCTGGGCTGGCATGAGCTAGGCTGGCAAATGCCGGACAAGATCGGCACGCCGGTTGATCGGCATTCACATGCCTATACTAAGGAAGATGCCTAGGCCCGAGGCGGTTGCCTTCGGTAGCTGAGCGCCTCTGCAACATGCACACGTCCCACTCCGTCTGATCCTGCCAAGTCGGCAATCGTGCGAGCGACGCGTAGCATGCGGGTGTAGCCTCGCGCAGACAGGCGCATCGCTTCGGCGGCCTGCATCAATAGCGTTCTTCCTGCTTCGTCCGGCCCCGCGAATTGCTCAAGTGCATCGCCTTCAAGCTCTGCATTGGAACGCACGCCGCGCGCGGTTTGCAGTTCGCGCGCTGCGGCCACGCGAGCGGCGACCTCGGCACTGCCTTCGGCAGGAGGGGGCAGGGCAAGATCGGCGGCGGAAACGGGGTCGACCTCCACGTGCATATCTATCCGGTCGAGCATCGGGCCGCTGACCTTGCTCTGGTAATCGGCGGCGCATTTGGGTGCACGTGAGCAGGCGAGGGCTGCATCACCCAGGTGCCCGCAGCGGCACGGGTTCATCGCCGCGATCAGCTGGACGCGGGCAGGATAGCTGACATGGGCATTGGCGCGCGCGACATCGACTTTGCCGGTTTCCAGCGGCTGGCGCAGTGAATCGAGTACGGCACGCTGGAACTCGGGAAGCTCGTCAAGGAACAGGACGCCAAGGTGCGCCATGCTGACTTCACCGGGCTTCACCTTCAATCCGCCGCCCGTCAGTGCCGCCATGCTCGCCGAATGGTGCGGCGCGCGGAACGGGCGCGTGCGACTGATGCGCCCGCCTTCAAGCGCGCCAGCAACCGAGGCGACCATGCTCGCTTCCAGTGCCTCGGCTGGCGTCATCGGTGGAAGGATACCCGGAAGGCACGAAGCGAGCAGCGATTTGCCCGCACCCGGGGGCCCGTTCATCAGCAGATTGTGCCCGCCCGCAGCGGCGATTTCGAGCGCGCGCTTGGCGCTCTCCTGACCCTTCACCTGCTTCAGATCTGGCCCCGGAGCCGCTTCTTCCACTTCGCCGGCTTCTGGTCCGGGCAGCTGCGAATTGCCGCGCAGGTGGTTGAGCAGGCTGGTAAGATCAGGTGCAGCGCACACGCGGATGTCGCTTGCCCAGCGCGCTTCGGGACCTTGCTCCTTCGGGCAAATGAGGCCCATTTCCTGCTCGCTCGCATGGAGCGCTGCCAGCAAAACACCAGGTGAGGCCGCAATGCGCCCGTCGAGCGCCAGTTCCCCAACCGCGACCCACTCGCTCATCGCCTCGGCATCGACCACGCCCATTGCAGAAAGCAGTGCCAGCGCGATCGGCAAATCGTAATGCGATCCCTCCTTGGGCAAGTCGGCTGGAGAGAGGTTCACAGTGATCCGCTTGGGCGGAAGCGAGAGGCCCATTGCGGACAGTGCCGCGCGCACCCGCTCCTTGCTCTCACCCACCGCCTTGTCAGCCAGCCCTACGATATTGAACTTGGGCATGCCCGGCGCGAGCGAACATTGCACCTCTACGCTACGTGCCTCCAGCCCCAGATAGGCAACTGTGCTGACCATCGAAACCAATATGGAAATCCCCCTTGTTTGAATGTGATAGCGTAATCGGGCGGAGTGTCGAGACCAGCTATAGTTAATTTGCGAGCAACCCCGTATATTCGGATTTGCGCAGTATCGGCTTGCCACTTAGGTGGCCATGACCCGCCGTTTACCTTTTCTGACCTCGCTTCTCGCCCCGCTGGCTGCGCTCTGCGCAGCACCGGTTGCGGCGCAGGACTATGTTGTGGTCGAGGAATGGGTGGAGGAAGTCCCGGCTTCACGCTTCGTCTCTCCTGAGCATGAAGCAGCCGAGACACAGGCGATCGCCGCTTACGGTCCGTTTCGTGTGCTTGATGCCAATACGGTGGCACTGGTGGACATCACAGACAGCCGCGCCCCGGCGCAGTTTTCAGCGATGCTGGCCGCACATCCCGGAATTGAAGTGCTCGAGTTTGTGGAAGCTCCTGGCACGCATGACGACCTGGCCAACTTCCGCGTCGCCCGCATGGTGCGCGAGAATGGCATTGCGACGCGCGTTCCCGAAGGCGGGTCGGTCCGTTCGGGCGCGGTCGAGCTCTTCCTTGCGGGTGTGACGCGCGAGATTGATGCCGATTCGACTTTCGCCGTTCACGGTTGGCTTGATGAATATGGCCGCGGCGCAGAGGACTATCCGATGCACGCGCCCGAGCATCGCCGTTACCTCGATTACTATGCCGAAATGGGCATGGGCGAAGAGCAAGCGCGCGCCTTCTACGCCATGACCAATTCGGTTCCGTTCGAACAGGCGCTCTGGATGAGCGGCGAGGAAATGCAGGCCTGGGTGAACGAATCGGGTATGATCGATACACCGGTTGAAACGTCTGAGGATGTGGCTAAGTCGCCTGCACCGGTTATCGAGGCGGAAGACGTATTTCCCCGCCTCGCATATGTTGACTTGAATCCCGTCCTTCAGTAAGCGCCCCACCATTGTTTGCGGTCGCCCCCAGATTCGTCAGGGCTTGGCGGCCCTTTTTGTTCAGATTTGAAGGTAATTCGCCATGAAGCGCACTTTCCAGCCGAGCAACCTTGTGCGCGCTCGTCGTCACGGTTTCTTCGCCCGCAAGGCTACCCCCGGTGGCCGTAAGGTCCTGCGTAACCGCCGTCGTCGCGGTCGCAAGAACCTCTGCGCCTGATTCTTAGGCCCTCAAGCGCCGGGCGCGAGCCGTTCGGCTCGCTTGGCTCGGCCTAACCGGCCGACGCGCAGTCGCGCTTGCGGGTCCCATTCGGGGCCCGTTTCTTTTGCCAGCTAGAAATCCTGTCGCGGAGCTCGCTCGGCGACTAGCCGAGGGCAAGGGCGACTGCTCGCCCGCAGCGGGCGCAGCTTGCCTGCGCATCTAGCGAGGACGAACCCGCGGAGGCGGGTTCGCAAAACAAACATCACCACCTACATAACACCCATGACCCCCAAGGTCCTCACCAAACGCGCGGACTTTCTCGCGGCGAATCGCGGGTTGCGTGTTGCGCGCCCGGGCTTCGTTCTGCTTGCGCGTCCGAACGGTGGTGAGGGTACGCGTTATGGCATCACCGTGACCAAGAAGATCGGCAACGCCGTGGTGCGCAACCGCATGAAGCGGCGTTTTCGCGACCTGCTGCGCGAAGCATTACCCGATTATGGCTTGCCCGATCACGATCATGTGTTGATCGGCCGCGAAGGCGGGATCGAGCGCGATTTCGGCCAGCTTCGGGAAGAGCTAGCCATTGCTCTCGAGCGTGCGCGCGAAGGCAAGGGTGACAAGCCCCGCCGTCCGCGCAGGGGCAACCGCAAATGAAGCGAGTTCTCATCCTGATCGCACGGGCCTGGCAACTGGGCCCCAGTCGTATTTTGCCCCCCACGTGCCGATACCAGCCGAGCTGTAGCGCCTATGCGATCGAGGCTCTCGAAACGCATGGCACAATCAGGGGTGGATGGATGGCCACGAAGCGGTTATTGCGCTGCAACCCTTGGGGGGGACATGGCCACGATCCGGTTCCGCCGGCCCGCAGCGCCGCCACGCTCCCTGAAACTGATAGTCGCGACGGATAATTCATCTTGGACAACCAGCGTAATCTGATTCTCGCCGTAGTGCTGAGCGCGGTCCTGCTTTTTGGCTGGGACTTTACTATGCGCACTTTCTATCCGGAAACGGACGCGCCGAGCGAAGTCGCCAGCAGTGCGGACACACCTGCCGCCAATGTGGCTGCTCCCGCTGTTGCCGGAGATGCCCCCGCCGAAGTCATCGACATCGACATCGCGCTGGCGAGCACAGATCGGATTGTCATCGACGCACCGGAAATCCACGGATCGATCAACCCGGTTGGTGCACGCGTCGACGATATCGACCTGAAGACTCACCGTGAAACGGTGGATGAAGACAGCGACAATGTCCGAATGTTCTCCCCGGCTGGAACCGATGCGCAGCATTTCGCGCAGTTCGGCTGGGTGGGCGAGGGCGTATCAGTGCCTGATGCCGATACCGTGTGGACCCTCGCCGATGGTGATCAGCTGACGCAGGAAACGCCGGTCACGCTTGGCTGGGACAATGGTAATGGGCAACAGTTCACGTTGCGGTACGAGATTGACGAGCACTATATGCTCACCGTCACGCAAGGCGTTACCAATAGTGGCGAGGGATCGGTGGCGCTGCGCCCCTATGCTTTCGTCAACCGCGACAGCGCGAATGCGAGCCCGAGCACCTTTACCGTCCATGCCGGTCCCATTGCTGCCAACGCTGACGGCGTGAATTTCGACTGGGACTATGAGGATGTTCTGGAAGAGGGGCCCGTCGAGATGGGCGGCGCGACCGACTGGATCGGCTTTACCGACATCTACTGGATGTCAGCGCTCATCACCGAAGAAGGCCAGAGCGCGGCCGGTACCTTCCGTTCTGCCGGGAATGGGACCTATCGTGCGGACCTGATTTACGAGCCGGTGAATGTCGGTGCGGGCCAGAGTGTCACGCGTACCACGCGCCTGTTCGCAGGTGCCAAGGAAAGCGCGGTTCTCTCGCAATACGAAGCGCAAGGTGTCGAGCGTTTCAACCTGGCTATCGATTGGGGCTGGTTCCGCTGGATCGCCTGGCCGATGTGGCAGGTGCTGATCTTCCTGTTCGGCCTGGTCGGCAATTTCGGCCTCGCGATCATCTGTCTAACCTTGGCGATCCGCCTGATCCTGTTCCCGGTGGCGCAGAAGCAGTTCACCAGCATGGCGCAGATGCGCGCGGTGCAGCCGAAGATGAAGGCGCTGCAGGAACGCTACAAGGACGACAAGCAGGAACTGCAGCAACAGATGGCCAAGCTCTATAAGGAAGAGAAGGTCAATCCGCTGGCTGGCTGTCTGCCGATCTTTATCCAGATCCCGATCTTCTTCGCGCTGTACAAGGTGCTGATGCTGGCCATCGAAATGCGGCACGAGCCGTTCTTTGGCTGGATCAAGGATCTGTCTGCGCCCGATCCGGCGACGATCCTGAACCTGTTCGGCTTGCTCGACTTCACGCCTCCCGGCTTCCTTGCCATCGGCGTGCTGGCGGTACTGCTCGGCTTCACCATGTGGCTGCAGTTCAAGCTGAACCCGGCCGCGATGGATCCGATGCAGCAGCAGATATTCATGATCATGCCGTGGGTGCTGATGTTCGTTATGGCACCATTCGCCGCCGGCCTGCTGATCTACTGGATCGCCAATAACGTGCTGACGCTCGCGCAGCAGAAATTCCTCTACTCGCGCAATCCGCAGCTCAAGGCTGCCATGCTGAAGGACAAGGAAGAAAAGGCACGCGCGGCGGAACGGGAGAAGGCCGAGAAGGCTTGAGGCCTGGCCTGACGCCTGAAGGACATGTGCGATGACCGATGAAGACAAGGCGCTGGCAGAAGAAGCGCGCCGCCTGTTCTCAGGCCGCGTGGACTTTCTGCTGTCTGCACCGCAGCTCAAATTCATTCCCGATCCGGATTTTCCGGAGGTCGCTTTTTGTGGGCGGTCCAACGTCGGCAAAAGCTCTCTCATCAACGCGCTTACCGGCCGCAAGGCGATTGCTCGCACATCGGTGACGCCGGGTCGCACGCAGGAATTGAACTTCTTTGAGGTGGGGGAGCCGACCCAGTTCCGGCTGGTGGACATGCCAGGTTATGGTTTCGCCAAGGCGCCCGTTAAGGTTGTCGAGAAGTGGCGCAATCTGGTGAAGACCTTCCTGCGCGGGCGGGTGCCGCTGAAGCGCACTATGGTTCTGGTCGACAGCCGCCACGGCCTGAAAGATTCAGACCGCGACATGATGCAAATGCTGGACGAGGCGGCTGTGGGCTACCGCGTCGTGCTGACCAAAGCGGACAAGATCAAGGCAAGTGAGCTTGAGCGGGTTACAGCCAAGGTTGCCGAGGAAGCGCGCAAGCACGCCGCCGCTTTCCCGCATATTCACGTGACCAGTTCCGAGAAGGGCATGGGGCTGGACGAACTACGCGCAGCTTTGCTGCGCGATGTGCGAATCTGATCAGGCTCAATATTCCAGACATAAAAAAGGGTGCTTTCGGCACCCTTTTGTTTTTGTGGTTTTCAGCCCCGGCACTCAACGAGTGCCGCGATGGAATAACCAGTCCCAGATACGCATTGTTCTCTCCATTTTGTGGAGAGGCAAGAAATCGTTAATCGCGTTTCGTTGTAAAGTGGTAACCCTGTTGCGGAATCGCGCTGTCCAAAAATGGCACAAAAAAGGGCGCCAGAGGCACCCTTTTCCGTTATTCGACTAATGTCTTCAGTCGCGTGAACCACGACCAAAAAGCCAGTCCCAAATGCTTCTACCCATTGCGACTCTCCTGTTACAACAGGATCACAATGCGTTAACCAAGCTCATTTGTAAAGTTTAAACCATATCCCTTAGGATATCGCTTCCACCATCTTGTTGAAATTGCGTGATTCTCTCGAAATCGACAGGGCGGGAAATACCGAATCCCTGGGCAACAAGGCACCCCGAATCGCGCAAAAGCGTTAACGTTCCGGCGTCTTCAACCCCTTCAGCAACAACGATGATTCGCAAGTCCTTACCCATCTGCAGGATGGAACGGACGATGCCAGCTGCCTTTGGATTGCTGGTCATTTGCGAGACAAAGGTCCGGTCAATCTTGAGTTCGGAGAATGGCAGACGGAGCAGCGCTTCGAGGCTGGCCGCACCCACGCCAAAATCGTCCATCGAGATCTTCGGGCCGAGCCTGTCGAGTTCTCCGAGGATGTCTGCCGCCCGGTCAATATTCGAAATACGATAGGTCTCCGTGATCTCCAGCGTCAGACGGCGCGGATCAAAACCGGTCTTGTCGAGCACTTCGGAAACCATCTGTACGATGCCACGCTCGTGCACGAGCGTGGCCGAGATATTGACAGCGATCGGTAGGCTCAATCCGCGATCTTCAAACGCATTGCCGGCCTTGCATGCCTCTTCGAGCACGAAACGGGTCAGGTGTGTCATTCGCCCGGCGGTCTCGCACTGGCGGATGAAGTTGTCTGGTGGGATATGACCTTTCACAGGGTCTTTCCAGCGGACCAGTGCCTCTACACCGATAATCTCGCCGGTCTGCACCATTACCTTGGGTTGGTAGGCAAGATAGATTTCGCCATTTTCAAGCGCGGCATCGATGCGGGCCTGGAGCGAGATGTTCCAGATCAGGTCCTCATCCGAAGCGGTATCGGCGATGATGATCGGATCGTAAGTCTCATTGGTTTTCTCTGCTACGTCCACAGCAGATGCGAGGCGTCGCGCAACATTGGGGCTGGGTGAAATATCGACGCCGAATGAAATGCCAACGTCCACTTGTTGATCGGCAACAAGCAACGGTGCGGAGAACAATGCGCGCAAGCCTTCAAGATGCTCTTGCAGCAAGGCCGGGTCTTTCTCCTTCATTGTCCAGGCAATCAGATGGCCTTGGCCAAGATAGATCGTCGCGTCTTGCGTGGCCGCTTTCAGGCGGCCCGTGATCCTCATGATGTACTCGGCATGCAGTTCCTTCGGTAGCGACCGGCGCACCTGCTCGAACCGATGGATCTTGGCGACAATGATGGCGGGCACGCTTTCGGCCACCTCTTTATCGGCTTCGAGAGCCGCGAAACTTGGAAGGTTTGTTTCCAGATCGACCAGCGCGAATGAGTCTTTCCATACCGAGCGGAGTCTGAAGATGGCAAAGATGGCGCAGAAGGCGACAGCGTCGAAAACGCCGACGCGCCAACCCAAGATACCTGCGGTCGCGGCGAAGCCAACAAGCGTAATCGCGGTAAAGGCATATGCTGTCCTGCGCATCTTCTTGTCCCGCAGTCGACCAGCGAGAATAACCAGCAGACCAAGCACGAACGCGGTCAGGCCACCATGCACAAATCGCGTGTGACCAGCCATCAGTGACTCTGCTGCGAAAACGGGAGCAAGAACCGGTGGCACGTCCCTGACACCGGGAATATGATAACCTTCCACACGTGAAAGGCCGATAACCACAGATGTGCCCTCGAAGCGGGAGAGATCGACGTTCGGCCTGCTGGCCTGTGAAAGTTCCATCGACGGAATGCTGTCGAGATCGAAGGAGTAATTTACCGGAAATATGTCGGCATTACCCCCATCAGTGTCTGCGATATGGGCTGCAATCGAGGGCATTTCCCCATCGGGCGTTTCGATGTCGTAGCTACTCTCCCAGATGTAGCCGAGGAAATTGGCACCGGGGTCTGCACCAACTTCCGGTACTCCGCTACGGATTACATCGATAGTCCGAACGCTTTCGGTTTCTCCGGTGACTGTTGGTCGCAAGCGATATGTTAGGAATGCCCTCCCACTCAAATCACGAAGTGCTGTGTTGAGAGCGCTGTCGGCCGCTTCAGTCGAGGGGTCGGTGAAGACCCCATCAATATATATCGCTCTTGCACCGGCTTGATCGAGGCTTTCGATAAGTTTTGCGAGTTCTTCGCGTCGCTCCGGAAAGTCTGGATCGGCAATGCTGCGTTCCGAGTAGATATAGGCGACTTCGCCTGACGCCGGTTCTTTGAAAGTCAGATTCTGCGTGACCCAGATCATCTGATCGACAGGCTGAAAAAATTGCATCAAGGCAAAAACGAGCGTGATCGCACCTGCCCAGAGAGCATGCCTAAGGCGTTCGAAACGCAGGGCTTTCGCCTTAACTGTCGGTTTGGTTCCGACCACTTATCACCTTCATCTATACCCGTATCGCGTGATGCGACCCTCTGCTCATCGCACAAGATGGTTAACAAAGCGGGAAGATCGTTTACATGTCTGAACGAAAGTATGGCCGTTGGCGCCATGCACACCGTGTTTCGTGCAGCCCCAAACCTGCCTTGTTCAGCATAGACAGCCAAACTCTTAACCGTTACGCCTCGCCACAACAGGGCAGAGGCACACTATGAAGCTGATCGTCGGCAACAAGAATTACTCGAGCTGGTCGCTGCGCGGCTGGCTCGCCATGAAGCAGAGCGGCCTGCATTTCGAGGAACTGACTGTCCCGCTTTACGGTGAGGACTGGGATGCGATGAAGGCGGAGCAGGGCGAATTCCAGCCTTCTGCCGGCAAGGTCCCGGTCCTGTGGGACGGCGATGTCGTGGTGTGGGATAGTCTCGCCATCCTGGACTATCTGGGAGACAAGGTCGGGCGTGACCGCTTCTGGCCCAAGGATGATGGTGCACGCGGTATGGCGCGCGCGATGGTGGCCGAAATGCACTCCTCGTACATGTCGCTGCGCCGCAATTGCCCGATGAATATCCGCGCTCAGGCCCGCGTGGAATTGGCCGAGGAAACCAAGGCCGATATCGTACGTATCCTCGGCCTGTGGGCAGAGGCGCGCGCACGCTTTGGCCAGGGTGGCCCGTTCCTGTTTGGCACTTTCAGTGCGGCCGATATTTTCTATGCCCCGATCGTCAGCCGATTTCTTACTTACGGGATCGGTGTGCCCGGCTTCGCGCAGGCCTATATGCAGGCCGTCTGGGAGCATGACTGGATGCAGCAATGGGTTGCCGCGGCTCAGGAAGAGGACTGGACGATTTCGCAATTCGAAGTGGGTGACAAGCAGGGCAAAGGCGCGTGAGCGCAGACCCTCTCGCCAACGCCCGGCATCTGATGGCATGTGAAAGCGTGACACCGGCGCGAGGGCCCGTGTTCGCGATGCTGGAAGAAATGCTGACGCCCATGGGTTTTGATGTCCACCGCTTCACCCGCGGTGACGGGCCGGAGGGTTCGGACGAGGAAGCGGTCGAGAATCTCTTCGCCATTCGTCGAGGCCCCCAAGGATCGAAGCATTTCGCTTTTGCCGGACATCTCGATGTGGTTCCTCCGGGCGAGGGCTGGTCGAGCGAAGCCTTCGCGCCTGAAGTGCGCGGCGACCTGCTCTACGGCCGCGGCGCGGTCGATATGAAGGGTGCAATCGCCTGCATGGTTTCCGCTGTGGCAGACATTCCGCAAGATGCCGGAACGATCAGTTTTATCATTACCGGTGATGAAGAAGGGCCCGCGCTCCACGGCACCCGCGCACTGATTGATCATATGCGCGAAGTGGGAGAGACTCCTGATCTGATCCTTGTGGGCGAGCCGACGAGCGTCAACCGGCTGGGCGATATGATGAAGATCGGGCGGCGCGGTTCGGTCAATGTGTGGATCGAAGTCGATGGCACGCAGGGCCATGTTGCCTATCCGCACCTTGCCGACAATCCGCTGCCCAAGCTGGTGGCTATCCTCGCGGAGCTTGATGCATTGGTGCTCGATGAAGGGACCGACTGGTTTCAGCCGAGCAACCTCGAGATCACCGAGATCAACGTGCCCAACAAGGCGCACAATGTCATTCCGGGCAAGGCCAGCGCGCGCATTTCAATCCGCTTCAACGATCAGCACTCGGGCGCAAGCCTGGCTGAGCAGGTCACCGCAGTTGCGGAGAAACATGGCGGGCAGGCCAAGCCGATTATCAGCGGCGAGCCGTTCCTGACGCCACCGGGCGAATTCTCAGACATGATTGCTGCTGCCGTGCACGCAGAGACGGGGGTGGACCCCGAACGCTCGACCACGGGCGGCACTTCGGACGCGCGATTCCTCAAGGATCTGGCGCCGGTCATCGAATTCGGTCTTGTCAATGCAACCATGCACAAGACCGACGAAGCTGTGGCCATTGCAGACCTGCATGCGCTAAGCCGTATTTATACAAGCGTGGCGAAGACCGCGTTGGGACAGGATTAAGCCGAAGAGAGGGCGCTCACCCATGTTCAAGACCTGGTTTGCAATTCCGCTGTGGCAGCGTGTGATTGGCGCGCTGATCCTTGGTGTGGCGCTTGGCCTGTTCTGGGGGCCTGAGGCTGAAAGCATCAAGTGGATCGGCGATTTCTTTATCAAGGCGATCAAGATGCTGGTCGTCCCGCTGATATTCTTCAGCCTTGTCGCCGGCGTCGCTGCGATCGGTGATCTGCGCAAGCTTGGTGCGGTGGGTGGCCGCGCGATTATCCTCTTCGTGGTGACCGGACAGATTGCGGTTTGGCTCGGCCTGGCGCTGGGTACGGGCGCGGTCAACCTTGGCCTTTTCCCGAGCAAGGAACAGCTCGGCACACCTGACGTCCCTACGCCACAGCCAAACGAGACCACCGCTGTCGACATGGTCCTGTCGATCGTGCCGGAAAGCCCGGTGCAAGTGATGGCCGACGTGGCGGTGCTGCCGCTTATCGTGTTCTCGCTGCTACTCGGCATCGGCATTCTGATGGCGAAGGAAGAGGGCGAGCCGGTCAAGAAGATCTTCGATAGCGGCGCGATCATCATGCAGAAAGTGACGATGATCGTCATGGAGCTGACCCCGTTCGGCGTCTTTGCGCTGATGGCCTGGGTGGCGGGTACACTGGGCGTCGATGCGTTGAAGGCTCTCAGCTGGCTCGTGATCCTCAATTACACCGGCTGTCTGCTGATCATCCTTGTCATGTATTCGTCGATGATCAAGTTCATCGCCAAACTCCCGCCAATTGATTACTTCCGCGGCATCGTGGACGCTATCGCGGTCAGCTATTCCACGGCCAGTTCCAATGCGACGCTGCCGGTGACGTTGCGTTGTGCCGAGCGCAATCTGGGCATCCCCAATTCGATTGCGGCCTTCGTGATTTCGCTGGGTGCGACCATAAATATGAATGGCACCGCCATGTATCTGGGGCTTGCCACGCTGTTCGGCGCCTCGATCTTCGGCGTTGATCTGAGCTGGGGCCAGTATTTCCTTATCTCGATCCTGGCGACGTTGGGCGCTATCGGTGCAGCGGGCATTCCGGGAGCGGGCCTGATCATGATGGCTCTGGTGTTCGGCGCGGTTGGAGTACCGCTTGAAACGATTGCCTTTGTGGCGGGTGTAGACCGGATCATGGACATGATGCGCACGACAACGAATGTCTCGGGCGATGCCGCCGTAGCAACTACCGTGGCAAGCATGTTGGACGAGATCGACCGCGAGGAAATGATCAGCGCGGATGACATCTGAGGCTTACGCCACGGCGCGAAGCACGTTCAGACCATTCTCGTTGATGGCGCCAACCACACGATTGCGCCCATTCTTCTTGGCGCAATAGACTGCCTGATCAGCCAGCCGGATTGCCGCGGCTAGGCTTTGTGACCTGGTGCGGCGATGAAATCCCACGCTGGCAGTCAGCGCGTATCCGGCCAGCACGCCGTCAAATTCGAGGCTCGCAATCGCGCTGCGCACGGTAAGTGCCAGCGCAGATGCACTATCGGCACTGCCTTGCCTGATCAGGATCACGAATTCTTCTCCGCCTGTTCGGCAGACAGTACCAATGCCCTTGAACATTAATGTCAGACGAGACCCCACTGCATGCAGAACATCATCGCCGGCATCGTGCCCAAACAGATCGTTGACCCGTTTGAAATGATCGAGATCGATCACCAGCACGGCACCGACGGGGTTCTTGCCGTTACTGTCATCCGTGATCCGGCGATCCAGCTTGCGGCGATTTCCGGTCTTGGTCAGCGGGTCGATCTCGACTTCTTTCGTACGGCCCATGAGCATGTCAAAGCCAATCGTCATCATCAGCACAATGCCCATAGTCATTCCCATCAGCGCGCTGGCAGAATGGAAGATAATGTTCAGCCCTTCATAGAAGGCGAGAGCCTCTTCCCGGGTTTCCCCTATGGGCCTGGCATAGATGACGATTGCACGCGCCAGATATGACATCGAGGCCCCGAACATCGCGAAGAAGACGAAGATGTCGACCTTCGATTGCGTCTTCTTGCGCCACAGGAACGGCAGGCCGGACGCGATAATCAGCATGCATGTGGCCTGCACATAGACACCGCGAAACCAGTTTTCGGGCTCCCACGGCATATCGGGCATCACGTAAATGCAGCTGAAACCGGCAAACGCAACGACCCATCTGGGCGCATTTCTGCCGTGGCGTGTCAGGAATGCCTGCACCATGATCAACAGCGGCAAGAAATGTGTTGCTACGGTAAACCAGGAAACCCAGGTGTCCCCGCCGGGTTCGCGATAGCCGTCCACCGAGATGGATGTGAATGCCACGAAGAAGCCCAGCGCAGCCCAGCGCGCGGTTACCAGACGCTTGTCGACCATAGCCATGATCGCGAGCGCCACGGTAAACAGCAAATACATTGCTGGGATCAGTATAAAGAAGGCAGATGCACCCGACATCCTGCCAGACTATCGCAGGATGTTTAATGTGTGCCTAAGGGTATAAACGAAGGCGCATGCTCATTTTCGGCCCTTGGGCTTTTCCAGTACCTTTTTCCTGAAGCTGCACAGGTCCACCAGATCACACCGCCAGCATTCGGGCGTTCGTGCCTTGCAGGTGTAGCGGCCGTGCAGGATCAGCCAGTGATGGGCATGCAGGCGAAAGGGCTGGGGGACGCGCTTTTCCAGCTTTGCTTCGACCTGCTCGGGCGTCTTACCCTTCGCTAGCCCCGTCCGGTTACCGACACGCAGGATATGCGTATCGACCGCAAAGGTTTCTTGTTTAAACCAGCAGTTGAGCACGACGTTGGCGGTCTTGCGACCCACGCCGGGCAGGCGGACGAGATCCTCGCGCGTGTCGGGGACCTCGCCGCCATATTCGTCGACAAGAAGCTGACTGAGCGCGATGACGTTCTTCGCCTTGGAATTGAACAGGCCGATCGTCTTGATGTGTCCGGTCAGCTCCTCCAGCCCCATGTCGAGCATCTGCTGCGGCGTTTCGACCTTGGCGAACAGCGCACGCGTCGCCTTGTTCACACCAACGTCTGTTGCCTGCGCGGATAGCGCGACCGCGACCACGAGCTGGTAGGCATTGCCATATTCCAGCTCGGTCTCCGGTTCCGGATTGTCTTCTGCAAGACGCCGGAAAAATTCGAAGATCTGGTCTTTGGTCATCGTTCCCGGATCACTCGGCAGCGCCCTGATCGCGGTCCGGGTTGGCTGCCTTCCAGTCCATTGCCGCACGCACGCGGTTCTCGACCGTGGGGTGGGTGTAGAAGAGAGTTTCTTCAACCGGCCCCGCGAGAGGGTAGCGATATTCGGCGGTCTTGATCAGCGCGCTGGCCATGGCATCGGGCAGGCCGACATGCTCCATCGAATAGGCATCCGCCTCGGTCTCACCCACGCGGGTAAGCGTGTTCATCGCCGGCTGCGAGAGCGCGGAGAACAGACCGATCACGAAGATGAAAACCGGCATGCTGCGCGGATCGGCTATCTCTGCATCGGTACCGAACAGACGGGCAAACCACGGATAGGCTCGAGCGGTAAGGAACAGTACTGCCATCGCCAGCAGGCTGATGACCAAAACGGTGCGCCAGATATGGCCCAATACGTAATGGCCGATTTCATGTCCGGTCACGGCTTTTACCTCGTCGAGCGAAGCTTCACCCATCGCAACGTCGGAAATGGCGATCCGTGCGGTGCTGCCGACGCCCGAGACATTGGCAGTGAAATTGTTTGACTGGCGCGAACCGTCGAACATGAAAACGCGATCTTCCGGCACGCCTGCATCGGCCGCCAGTTCCATCACCGCATCGTGCACTTCGCCTTCAGGGATCGGTTCGTAATCGTTGAAGATCGGCTCGATAACCGACGGAGAAATCAGCAACATGAAAGCTGTGATAACCGCCAGGAATGCGCCGCCCCATGCCCACCACATTCGGCCGGCCAGGCGAAGCAGCGTATAGATGCCGAGCAGGAACAGTCCGCCGACTACAGCGCCCATGACCAGTGAAATAGCGCCCTGAGCCAAGAAATCGCCCAGCGGTTGGCTGGTCCGGCCATACTGTGTCTCGCGCCACCATTCGGTGTATATGTCCCACGGAAGCGCGATTAGCGAGCTGACGATAAGAAAGACAACAGCGACCAGAAAGGTCTGCAACAGGCGCCTTCCTTCTTTGGGATAGGCGGCAACCTTGTCCAGCACACCACTTCTGACAATCAGCCATGTCACCAGTGCGGAAACCAGTAGCCCCCCAAGAATTAGCCAGTGATTACCCGTCGTATAGTCTCTTGCCAGCGCCAGTTCTTCTGCGCTGAGCGTATCGATATAGGCCTGCGTCGCGGCCGCCGGATCGAATGTCATCCTGTTATCCCTTCCAAAGGATTTGCCCCGTCAAATCCCAAGCACATCTTCCATGGTGTATCGTCCAGCTTCTCGCCCAATGAGCCATGCCGCTCCACGAACAGCGCCGCGGGCAAAGATCATGCGGTTCTCCGCCGAGTGTGACAGCGTGATGCGCTCCTGCTCCCCGGCAAAGATGACACTATGATCTCCGGCAACGGTCCCGCCGCGCAGGGCAGCAAAGCCGATGGCCCCACGCTCGCGTGCCCCGGTGTGCCCGTCGCGCCCGCTTTCGCTGTTCGCCGAAAGCTCGACGTTGCGTGCTTTTGCTGCGGCTTCACCCAACAAAAGTGCGGTGCCCGATGGAGCATCGACTTTCATCCGGTGGTGCATCTCCAGCACCTCGATATCCCAGTCATCGCTGAGCCGGGCGGCGGCCTCCTTCACGAGATGTGCGAGTAATGTAACGCCAAGCGAGGTGTTGCCGGTCTGCAGTACTGGAATGTCTTTTCCGGCTTCATTGATTGCTTCGTGGTGCGAGTCTACCAGCCCGGTTGTGCCGATCAACAGGGGTACACCTGCGTCGCATGCGGCCTGAAGGTTCGCGGAAAGTGCACCTGGCGCGGAAAAATCGACCAGGACATCGCTTTGCTTGGCGAGGTCGAAGGCTTGCTCGTCGCGATCAACGCCGCCTGCCATGGTGTGCTCGCTGTCCTCAAGCACGGAAGCAATCGCCAACCCCATGCGTCCTTCGCTGCCGATGATCCCGATTCTCGCCAAATCAACCTCGCTATCCTGTCATG
Organism: Aurantiacibacter sp. D1-12; assembly: GCF_028858515.1. Lineage (GTDB taxonomy): Bacteria > Pseudomonadota > Alphaproteobacteria > Sphingomonadales > Sphingomonadaceae > Alteraurantiacibacter. The sequence continues at coordinate 339,402 of NZ_JAPJZJ010000002.1, read as the reverse complement.
CCGAACTTGTTTCAGCATCCGTCGTGCCTCACACACAAGTCTGCACAATCTGAGAGATGGACCCTGAAACAAGTTCAGGGTGACGACAAGAGAGGTCGCGCGTGAACACCAACAATATCGTGATCCTGACAGGAGCCGGAATTTCTGCCGAAAGCGGCCTCAAGACCTTCCGCGCGGAGGACGGTCTGTGGGAAAATCACCCGGTAGAGGAAGTCGCCACGCCCGAAGGTTTTGCCCGCGATCCCGATCTCGTCCAGCGCTTCTATGACGAGCGGCGCGCGAACATTCTCGCCGCACAGCCCAATCCCGCGCATGAGGCACTGGCGCGGCTGGATGCCAGTTGGGATGGCGAACTGCTACTCGTCACGCAGAACATAGATGATCTGCATGAGCGGTGCGGAGCGAAACGCGTGCTGCATATGCACGGCGAGGGGCTGAGCGTTTGGTGTCAGAGCTGCGATGCGCGCCATTACTGGACCGGTACTTTACGTGATGGCCCTGCCTGCCCCGTATGTGGCGAAGTGGCGATGCGTCCCGACATCGTGTGGTTCGGCGAAATGCCCTATGAGATGGAGCGGATCTTTGAAGCCATTTCCCGCTGCGACCTGTTCGTCAGCATCGGTACCAGCGGCGCAGTCTATCCCGCGGCGGGTTTTGTGCAGGAAGCGAATCGCGCAGGTGCACGGACGCTGGAACTCAATCTGGAGCGCAGCGCAGGCTCGCATTTCTTCGATGAGACACGGCTCGGCCCAGCGAGCGAACTGGTGCCCGAGTGGGTGGGGGAAGTAATCGATTGACCGACATGCAGGGTCAAGGCAGAGCAAGCGGCGGGGCATCTAATACTGACTGCGGCCATAACCGTAGGAAGAGAGGTATTATGCGGCTTTTTCTGGTGCTTGCGGCGCTGTTGCTTTCCCATCCGGTACAGGCAACCGAGGCTATCACTGCTGACGATTTCGACCATTTCAGCGCACGGGATCCTGCGATGGGTGAGGTGACTTGGCATCTCGACAATGCCAACGTCGAAACACGTGGGGATCTAGTTGTCTGGTTGCCTGGTTCCGGCGCATTCCCGCATTTCCAGAGTTTCGACGATGGCAGTGCCGGGTATTCGTTTCCACGGGAACTGTTCGCGTTCCGTGAAGATGCACACTTCATGCTGATCGATAAACCGGGCCTGCCATTCTTAGCCGACATGATCTTCGATGAAGAGCGCGGGCGCCCCGTGCAACTGGACTCGCCGGATTATCGGGCAGGCATCGAACTTCATAATCTTGTGGAGCGTAGTGCTTTTGCAATAGCCCAGGCGAAGCGTGCTTACCCGGATCGATTTGATCGCGTGATTGTGATTGGTGGTTCCGAAGGTGCGCAATACGTCTTCGCGCTAGCTCGCCTCGTTAATGCCGACAAAGCTGTGGGCTGGGGCGGTCTCGCCTTGCCGCAGTATTTCGATTTTGTGCTCGAGCAGAGACTGATGGCCGAGCGTGGCGAGATCACCCGTGAAGAAGCGCAGAGCAATGTTGAAGACATCTTGGGAGAGATTGCTTCGGTGCATGCCGATCCAACTTCGATCACGCCCGGCTTTTATGGCGAGGCCAACCGTCGATGGTCTAGCTTTGGTCCATACGCCGCCATCGATGACATGCTCGCTCTGGATATCCCGTTGCTACTTGTACAGGGTGGTGCAGACAGGGCCGCGCCGATCATGAATACCGATTTTGCTGCCATCATGTTTGCAGCAAATGGACGGACGAATTTGGATTACTGGGTTTACCCCGAAGCTGACCATTTCATGCGCACTCGCGATCCGGCCAATCCTGCGCAATCGGTTTCCATTGCGCCGGAAGTGTGGGCCAGGATTTGGGAATGGGTTTCAGCCGCCTGAGCATTCCCGACACACCGGGTCCTTAGCAATCGTGATCGGCCGCATGCCGGGTTTCATGCCGTCCATCAGGTGGAGCTTGCCCCACCCGGGATCGCCCATGCTGCTCACATTGCTCACCAAGATGCGGACTGCCTGCATCGCGGCGAAAGTGCCGACCCAGCCGACCATTGCACCCAGAATGCCGTCTTCGGCGCAGGTGTCGCAATCTTCCGCGTCGAACGCATCGCCGACGAAGCATCGGTAGCAGGGCTCGCTTTCGAGATGGCCCTGAAAGGCGGCCACTTGGCCCTGAAAGCGGCCGACAGCAGCCGAAAGCAAGGGGATGCGCGCGGCAACGCAGGCATCGGAAACCGCAAGACGGGTAGCGAAATTGTCGGTCCCGTCGATCACCAGATCGGCCCCTGCAATCAGCGATTGCGCATTGCTTGCATCAATCCGCTTGTCGTGAATTTCAACGCTCAGCTTATCGTCAAAGTTGGCGAGCCAGCGGCGCGCGGAGACGGCCTTGCCGTGACCGATATCGCGCGTGGTGTAGATCGTCTGGCGCTGCAGGTTGCTCGCCTCGACATCGCCATCATCGACCAGCGTGAAGCGTCCGATGCCTGCGCCCGCCAGATACTGCAGGACCGGCGCACCGATTCCCCCGAGGCCGATTATCGCGACATGGCTTCGGGCCAAGGCCATCTGTCCGGCACCGCCAAGTTCTGGCAACACGATATGCCGCGCAAACCGGGCGAGGCGCTCTTCAGATAGCGGGTGTGGATGATCGCTCATGCAGCGCGTCTAGTCCCAATTATCGCTCAGGACCAGTGCGTGGACAACTATGTGGAAAGGCGGTGCACATACTGTGAACTTCGGGCATAGCCTGTGACTATCCCGTGCAAATCATGTTGGTGGGTTGTGGTCCGGCGACGCGGTTCGATCCGCGCCACCGGTAGCTTGTCCATTCAGCTTTCGAGCTGTCTCAACAGGCTGCGCACATCGCCGTCCATATCGGCATCGCGCTCGCGCAGGTCTTCGATCAGGCGCACGGCGTGGATCACGGTCGAGTGATCGCGGCCACCGAACTTACGCCCGATTTCGGGATAACTGCGCGGGGTTAGGACCTTCGCCAGATACATCGCCACCTGGCGCGGACGAACCACGGCACGCGCACGGCGCTTGCTGCTCATCTCGCTGCGGTCGATGCGGTAGAACTGGCAAACCGTGCGCTGGATCTCGTCGATCGTGATACGGCGGCGATTGGCCGACAGGATATCGGTTAACTGCTCTTCGGCGAGCTGTAACGATACTTCCTGCCCCGTCAGTTGGGCATAGGCGATCAGCTTGTTCAGGCCGCCCACCAGTTCACGCACATTGCGGCTGACGGTGCGGGCGAGGAAGTCGATCACGTCTTCGGGCACTTCCAGCGGAGCAAAGCGGGTGAGCTTCGATTCGAGGATCGCCCGGCGCAGCTCGATATCGGCGGGCTGGATGTCTGCCACCAGGCCCATCGACAGGCGTGAAAGCAGGCGCGGTTCGACACCGTCGAGAGCCTGCGGTGCGCGGTCGGCGGCAAACACGAGGCGCTTGCCCTCAGCCAGCAGCGCGTCGATCGTGTAGAGCAGCTCTTCCTGTGCGGCGGCCTTGCCGATGATGAACTGGATATCGTCCACCAGCAGCAGGTCGAAAGCGCGCAGGCGAGCCTTGAATTCGATCATCTCGTTCGACTTCAGCGCCTGGACAAACTCGACCATGAAGCGCTCTGCCGAGCAGTAGAAGATGCGCGCCCGCGGGAAGGCCTGCAGGTAGCTGTGGCCGATGGCGTGCAGCAAGTGTGTCTTGCCCTGGCCGGTGGCGGCCTTGAGATAGAGCGGGCTGAACTGCGGCTTCTCGGCCTTGGCCATACGCTCCGCAGCATTCTTGGCGAGCACGTTGGTGCTGCCGGTTACGAATGCGGCGAAGGTTTGGCTCGGGTCGAGACCGACCGAGCTGGTGAAGCCGTCATCGCCAATGGATTCCATCGCCAGCGTTGCATCGTTTGCCGCGCGGTGGCCAAAGCCATCGTCCCCGCGCAGGCTGAAATCGGCAATCTTGCGGCGGCCCGGGTGCACTTCGATTTTTACGTGGCGCACTTCACCGCGGGCAATCTTCCAAGCGAGCGACAGACGATCATGATAGCGATCGCGTACCCAGTTGGCAGAAAACTCGGTCGGCAGGAAAAGCTGCAGCGTGCCCGTTTCCTTGTCGATCTTGCCGAGCTGGATCGGCTTGATCCACTGCGTGAAAAGCTGGTGACCAAGATCCTTGCGGAGGCCCTGGCTGATGTCTGACCAATCGGCTGCCAGGTCCACTGCTTCTTGATCTTCCATATTGTCCTCTGATGCCTCTTGTTTGGTCGCTGCTGACCGGCCGCTGTGCGGTCCCATCACAATCATCGCCTGAACCCAATCCCTTAATTTTTGCCTTGTTAGGCAGCCCCATCCTCTCACCGATTGAAGGCAAAACTTCCCCCCTCCCGCGAACCGTCATATGGTCACAGGATGCCCCCGGTCGATGTCTCAATGTTTGATGGCCGCGCACTGATGAATCGCGTCCACAACCCTGTTATGAACGTCCTGCGGATTGGCACAAGGGTATGATGACGAATTTATTAAAATTTTGGTTCTTGACTCGCCGCAAACCCGCAGACTTCCGTTCAAGTAATTGGTTTTACGCAAGAACCATGTGACAGTTCTGCGAATCGTAGGATTTCCGCCATTCTCGTCGCGAGCTATAGCTGCACTTCGCGGCTGCACAAAAAAGAGGCCCGGGGATAAGCCGGGCCTCGTTCCGAATTCGTTCCGTTTTTCGAGGTCGGGTCAGCGTATTTGGCGACCCGATCTGCGAATCAGAGAGCAGCGACTCGCTTGCTCAGACGGCTCATTTTACGAGCCGCAGTGTTCTTGTGCATCACGCCGCGTGCAACACCGCGAGCGATCTCCGGCTGTGCAGCCAGCAGGGCTTCCTGCGCAGCCTTCTTGTCGCCATCGGTGCAGGCCGTCTCGACCTTCTTCACGAAGCCACGGATGCGGCTCTTGCGGGCACCGTTGATCTCGGCGCGCTTGTTGTTGCGACGAATGCGCTTCTTGGCTTGCGGCGTATTGGCCATGTAAAAATCCTGTTTCTCAGCCGTCCGCGAACGGCCGGTCCATTGTCTCGTTAGAATCGGTAGTTGGACGCAAAAGCGTCTGATCGCGGGCGCACATAATGGGGTGAGTGGGATAGGTCAAGGATTCGCTACGTTTGGCAAACAGGGCAAAACCACGTGCTTCGCCCACCCTGCACGATCCGCCTGATCACACCGCCATCGCCGCGTACGCATGGCTCTCCTTCGTGGCCATAGACCTGAAAGCGCGTGGCGAAGTAACCGAGCTCGCCATCGGGTCGCGCGTAATCTCGAAGTGATGAGCCGCCATCGACGATGGATTGCTCGAGCACCTGCTTGATGGCAGGCACCAGCTTCTCGAGCGCCGGCTTGTAAACCCGGCCACCGGCCTTGCGTGGATGAATGCCAGCCCGGAACAGCGCCTCGCACACATATATATTGCCTAGGCCTGCCACCACGTGCTGGTCGAGCAGCAGCAGTTTGATCGCCTGCTTGCGGCCTTTGATGGCGGCGCGCAGGTGATCCACGGTAAACGCATCGCCCAAAGGCTCAGGTCCCATCGCTGCGAAGGCAGGCCACTGATCTAGGGCAGGCGTATCGACCAGATCGACATAGCCAAAGCGGCGAGGATCGTTGAGCGCGAAGCGGTTCTGCGCGGTCTCTATGACAAGGTGATCGTGCTTGTCGTCCGTCCCCGGATCGATCCGCCAGCGGCCGCTCATGCCGAGATGGAAAATCAGGGTGCTCTCCCGGTCGGTATGGATAAGGCCGTATTTGGCGCGGCGACCAAGGCTGCTGACCCGCGCTCCGGTAAGCGATTGCACCAGCCCTTGCGGAAAGGGAAAGCGCATATCGGGACGGTTGAGCTGTACGCGGGTAATACGCTCGCCCTCCATAAAGCGCTCCAGTCCGCGCACGGTTGTCTCGACTTCTGGAAGTTCCGGCATGGCTACAGCCTTTAACACCCTTTGCCTTGGGCACAATTGCCACTAAGTGGACCGCCATGAGTGATACGGTGTCCTTTGGCTACGAAGACGTAGCCCCCGAAGAGAAGACACAGCGCGTTGGCGGTGTCTTTTCCAATGTCGCGAGCAAGTATGACATCATGAATGATGCCATGTCGGGGGGTATGCACCGGTTGTGGAAGGACCAGTTCGTGCGCCGCGTTAAGCCGCAGCGAGGCGAGGCGATTCTCGATATGGCTGGTGGCACGGGTGATATCGCTTTCCGCATGGCAGAGCACGGCGCGGAAATCGTGGTTGCCGATATCAATCAGGACATGCTCGACGTTGGTATCGAGCGCGCGATGGATCGTGGAATTGATGGCTTGTCATGGTCGTGCCAGAATGCCGAAGAGCTGAGCTATCCTGATCGCCAGTTTGATGCCTACACCATCGTGTTTGGCATCCGGAACGTAACCTACATCGACAAGGCATTGCAGGAAGCACATCGCGTGCTGAAATTCGGCGGACGGTTCTTCTGCATGGAATTCAGCAGCACCGAATGGAGCGGCTTCAAAGAAGTCTACGATCTCTATTCGCACAAGCTGATGCCGCAGATCGGCAAGGCAATCGCGAACGACGAGGACAGCTATCGCTACCTTGCCGAGAGCATTCGCCGCTTCCCGAAACCTGCCAAGTTTGAGGCAATGATCAAGAGTGCCGGTTTCGCGCACACGAAGGTAGAGCAGATCTTGGGCGGCGCGGTGAACATCCATTCGGGCTGGAAGATTTAACGCGTGACGCGCCCTTCAACGCATATCTGGCGGCTCTTGAAATGGGGCCGGACCCTGGCGAAGCACGGTGCGCTGCGCGGGATCGAGCGCGATCCCAACACGCCTGCGCCGGTAAAGCGACTGATCCGGCTTGCGCGGTTTGGAACATTCCAGCCATCCGAACCCGACTATGCCGGCGCATTCCGTGCGGTCGGTCCGGCAGCGATCAAGCTTGGCCAGTCGCTAGCCACGCGGCCTGACCTTGTCGGGGATGAGGCAGCGCAGAACCTTCTCAGCCTGCAGGACAATCTGCCGCCGGTGCCTTTTGCGCAGATCAAGCAGCAGATTGAACTCAGCTTCGAGAGGCCGCTCGAAGAGCTGTTCAGCGAAGTCGATCCCGAACCGGTAGGCGCGGCGAGCATCGCGCAGGTGCATCGCGGAGTCACCACGGACGGTAAGCAGGTCGCCATCAAAGTGCTGCGCCCGGGCATTCGCGAGAAATTTGCGGAAGACATCGCGACCTACGAATGGGCCGCCGCACATGTCGAAGCGATGGGTGGAGAGGCCGCGCGCCTGCGCCCGCGGTTGACGATTGCCAATTTCAAGCGTTGGACCAATCGGGAGCTCGACCTGCGGCGCGAGGCTGCCTCTGCATCCGAGCTGGCGGAAACGATGCGCGGTGTCGAAGGCTATCATATCCCGGATATCGACTGGGATCGCACCAATGGCCGGGTGATGACCATCGAATGGGTCGATGGCGTGAAGATTTCAAATCGTGAAGCTCTCGTTGAAGCCGGACACGACCTGCCCGAACTAGCCAATCGCCTTGTGCTGGCTTTCCTGACGCAGGCGATTGCTGGCGGGTTCTTCCATGCGGACATGCACCAAGGGAACTTGTTCGTGAAGGATGATGGCACCATCGTTGCCATCGATTTCGGGATCATGGGGCGTATCAACACGCAGGCGCGCCAATGGCTGGCTGAGATCCTATACGGTCTCATCACCGGCAATTACAAACGCGTCGCCGAGATCCATTTCGAAGCGCAATATGTGCCCAGCTATCATGATGTCGGCGAATTCGCGACGGCGCTGCGTGCGGTCGGCGAACCGATGCGCGGCAAGCCGGTGAGCGAACTTTCGGTTGGCCAAATGCTCGACGGGCTGTTCGCCATCACCCGCGATTTCGACATGCAGACCCAGCCGCACCTGCTGCTGCTGCAAAAGACCATGGTGATGGTCGAGGGGATCGCCACCCAGCTCAATCCCGCGATCAACATGTGGGAGACCTCTGCTCCCTATGTCCGCAACTGGATGCGTGACGAGCTGGGTCCTGAAGCCGCGATTGCCGACCGCATTCGCGAGGATGGCGAAACTCTCCTGCGCATTCCCAGGCTGGTTCGCCGACTGGAAGAGCAGTTTCCCCCGAAAGGTGGCGCTCCCGATCAGCCTCCGCTTGATGATGTGGAGCTGATATGGGAACGCCGTGAACGCAGAGGGCGCGGCTGGCTGGGCTATGTTCTGGCGGCGCTTATCGGGGGCGCATTGGTTTTCGGGGGCATTGAAACAGGGTGGTTGGGCTAAGGTCACGTTCGAAGGAGTGGGACAGGTTCGCGCATTGGGCGCCGGGTGCCGCAATGCTGGTGCTTGTCCTGACGTTCGCCATACTGGTCGCGGCGGCGCTGACCGCGCGCGATACGCAGGCCGACATTCCTGTAACATCGCCCAATAGTGCCGAGCCCGTAGTCCTGGCCGAAGAGAGTGCAACGAACGGCCCTGAACGCGACACCGATCTCCAGCTCTATGATGCCATCGCAGAGCGTGTGGCAGCCGGTGAGAGCTATTATGAAGTCGCGGTAGAAGAGCAGCGCGCGCGTGATTTTCCAGTCCGTCCCGGGCTGGCGGTGCGCTTGCCGACGCTCGTCTACGTCACCGCGCTTTTGGGCGAATGGGGGATGATTGTCCTCGCGGTGGCACTGGCTATTGCGACCATTGTCGCATGGCATTTCCGCTTGCGGGACGAGCCCGGCGGTCCCGGGCGTCTGCGATACCTGTTGCTGCTCCTGATCATCGGTGCGGTGAGCGGTTTCAAACCGCAGTATCTCGCTCTGCATGAAGTCTGGGCGGGTATGCTGATTGCGCTCTCGATCGGGCTTTACCGACCGGATCGCTGGGGCTGGGCGTTGCTGGCAGGAATACTGGCGCTGGCCGTGCGCGAGCTGGCGCTGCCATTTATCCTGCTGATGGGCTGGCTCGCCTTGTTGCGTGGAAACCGTGGTGAAGCGGCAGCTTGGCTGGGCGTTGTTCTGCTGTTTGCCGGAGTGCTGACCGCGCATCTGATCGCTGTGTCCGGCGTGACCAGTGAAGCCGATCCCGCGTCGCCAGGATGGATGGCACTGCGCGGCATCGGCGGCTGGACGGCAAACATCGTACTGTCGAGCCCGCTGCACTTGCTGCCGCCTTACGTGGCTGCCCCGCTGGTTCTGCTCCCGCTGCTCGGCTGGGCCGCGTGGCGCAGTTGGTTCGGGGTGACAGGCTTCCTGCTCTGCCTTGGCTACGGAGTTCTCTTCATGATCGCGGGGCGCGACAACAACTTCTACTGGGCGCTGATAGTGATGCCGGTGTGGTTCGTCGGCTATGCCTTTGTCCCGCGCGCGCTTGCCAGCCTGTGGAATTCGGCGCGCGGTCATTGAGGATGGGCTGGTCGCGGTTCACAAGGTCTCCATGAGCATAATGCGCGATCCGATTGGCTGGTGGACGGGGCTGGAGCGCCCCTTCCGCCATCTGCCACGCGGTGTCGCGATCACCGTGTTGGCACTGCTGGTAGCGGCGATGGCGTGGAGCGGTTTCTCCATGGTCCCGGGTGATGAGCCGACCGAGATCCTCGAAATTGCCGATGAAGACCTCGAAGAAGGTGACGGCGATCTCGCGCTCTACGAACGGATTTCGGATCGCGTGATCGCGGGCGAGAACTACTACGCTGCGGCGATGGATGAGCAGCGCGCGGGGAACTATCCGACCAAGCCATTCGTCACCGTGCGTTTGCCCACGCTGGCCATGCTCCATTCTTGGATCGGGAGAGACGCGTTTGGCATCGTGCTGCTGCTGGGGCTGCCCGCGGCAATCTTGCTGCTGATGGCGCAACTTACTGGCAAGGTCGCTCCGTCCGAACGCGTTGGTGCGGGTATTGCGATGCTGTTGGGCGGGGCAGGGCTGATCATTCCCGATGCGCCTCTGATCCATGAGGTCGTGGCGGGGTTACTTTTGTCACTCGCCCTCGCGATCTATCGCCCGGATCGCTGGTGGCCTGCACTCATTTTTGCCGCAATGGCTCTCGCTATCAGAGAAATTGCTGCACCATTCGTGTTGCTCTGGCTGGCTTTCGCGGTGGCTGAAAAGCGCTGGAAGGAGGCTCTGGCGGTTGCCGCGCTGCTCATCACCTTCGCGGTTGGCATGTACCTGCACTATCTCGGCGTGGAGGCGCAGCGCCTGCCCGGTGATGTCGCCTCACAAGGTTGGGACGCACTCGCAGGGCCGATCCTGCCGCTCACTGCGCTCTCTCTGCTGACCATCCTACTGGTCCTTCCGCCGTGGCTCGCGGCGCCGATTGCTATCCTCCCGCTAATGGGGTGGATCGGGATGGGGCACCGCCTCGGCCTGTTCGCTGCGCTGTGGTTTGGCGGCTTCTTCACCGCAATGGCGCTCTTCGCCCGGCCGGAGAACTTCTACTGGGTGCAGCTTACGCTCCCCGTTTACCTCGCCGGACTGGCTCTTGCCCCCCGTGCAATTGCTGATTTACTTGCCTCGGGAAGGGGTAAATCCGAAAGGCATTCTTAACCAAGATTTGCGATGGCGCTCGCTTGGACTACATAACGGGTGAGAACCGTGCTCCAGCAGCGCATCAACAAGGACGGAGAACAGGACATCTCGACCAATCCCCGCATCCTGCTTGTCGTGGGTGGCGGCATTGCCGCTTACAAGAGCTGTGAACTGGTCCGCCTGATCAAGAAAGGCGGGGCCGATGTGTCCTGCGTGCTGACAGAGGGCGGGGCGCAATTCGTCACCCCGATGTCGCTTGCTGCGCTTTCGGGCAATCAGGTTTTTACCACACTGTGGGACCTGAAAAACGAGGCCGAGATCGGCCACATCCAGTTGTCGCGGGAGGCTGACCTTGTTGTCGTATGCCCCGCCACGGCAGACCTGCTTGCCAAGATGGCCGCGGGCATTGCCGATGATCTTGCCACGACCATGCTGCTCGCCACGAATACGCCGGTGATGACCGTGCCGGCGATGAATGTGAAGATGTGGCAGCATGAAGCGACCGTGCGCAACGTGCAGACACTGCGCGATAGCGGTGTGAAGGTGATGGAGCCCGACATGGGCAGCATGGCCTGCGGCGAATTCGGACCCGGCCGCTTGCCTGAACCCGAAGCCGTGTTCCTCGAAATTGCCGATGCGCTGGGGCTCGATGCGGCTGCTGCCAGCAGTAACATCGCCGCCTATCTGGCGCGCCGCAACGATGAAGAGCTGGGCGACGAAGAAGAGGGCGATGGCGGCGGAGGCATGGGCCTTGGCGGTCTGCTGTCCTCGATCATTCCGCGCGCTGCCGCGAAAGAGCAGGACGAGTTCGACGACGAAGAGTTCGCCGATATGGAGCTGCCCGATGGCGTGGTTCCGGGACCCGAGCTGCCCGAACCCGATATGACCGGCGCCGAACATCTCTTCGCCAAGAAGGGCAAGGCGAGCGCGGCTCCGCCGACCGACCGCGAGGCGATCAATCACGAGGTCAACGCCAAGCAAAGCGCTCCGCAGCCGTTTGAAGGCGAGGATGCTGCTGCACCGGTTGCGCCGATGGCCAGGGCACCGTCCAACCCTGTCGATGCTCCGTCCGAAAGCGGGCTTGGCCCGGCGCATGATGAATTCGATCCGCTCGAAGGCCAGCCAGCCTTTGATGACGATCCCAAAAAGCGTCCGCTCTACGGCAAGCACGTTCTGGTTACCGCAGGCCCGACGCATGAGCCGATTGATCCGGTGCGCTATCTCGCCAACCGTTCGAGCGGCAAGCAGGGTTATGCCATTGCCGCTGCTGCTGCTGCCGCAGGGGCCAAGGTCACACTCGTTTCCGGCCCGGTCAATCTGCGCACGCCGCTGGGCGTTGACCGGATTGATGTCGGCAGCGCGCAGGAAATGCAGGATGCAGTGAAGAAGGCGCTTCCCGCCGATGTCGCGATCATGGTGGCTGCAGTCGCCGACTGGAAACCGCGTGACTACATCGACAAGAAAATCAAGAAACGCGGTTCTGCCCCGCCTGCACTGATCCTTGCCGAAAACCCTGACATCTTGGCGGGCGTTGCGGCCAGCACCGACCGGCCAGAGCTGCTGATCGGCTTTGCGGCTGAAACCAACGATGTCGTCGATAACGCGCGCAAGAAGCGCAAGAGCAAGGGTGTGGACTGGATCGTCGCCAATGATGTCTCAGAAGATGTGATGGGCGGGGATGACAACCAGATCCACCTTGTGCGCGAGAACAAGGTCGAGCACTGGGATGAAATGACCAAGCAGGACGTAGCGATGAAGCTCGTCACCCAGATTGCCGAGAGACTGACTGAGGATGCCTGATAAAGTTCCGGTGCAGATCAAGCGCCTGCCACACGGCCACGGCCTCGATTTCCCCGTTTACGCAACGCTGGGCGCTGCCGGTATGGATGTCGTTGCCGCCGAAAGCCTGACGCTCCGCCCCGGCCAGCGCTATGCCGTCGCCACCGGCTTCGCGATTGCCATTCCCGATGGATACGAAGTGCAGGTCCGCCCGCGCTCCGGCCTCGCGCTCAAGCACGGCATTACTTTGCCCAACACACCGGGCACCATCGATTCAGACTATCGCGGCGAGCTGAAGGTGATCCTGATCAACCACGGCGAAGACGATTTCGCCATCGAACGCGGAGACCGCATCGCGCAGCTGGTGCTGGCTCCGGTTACGCTGGCGGCGTGGGAAGAAGTTGACGAACTCAGCGACACCGCCCGCGGTGAAGGCGGCTTCGGTTCGACTGGCGGGCACGGGAAGCTTTAGAGTCGGCAAAGAAAAAGGGCCCCGCGATGGAGGCCCTTTTCATTATCCTAATTGATCCTGCGATCAGTCGCGATCTTCCGGCGCTATCGAGATGCGCACCGTCTCGCCCGAATTGCCCGGGAAGTCGGTGAACATCGCTTCGACCAGGTTCGGCACGAGGTATTGCAGGTTGTTCGAGCGCGAGAGGGCCTGTGCCTGGCCTTCGAACAGGCGCTCACCCGTAGCGTTGTTATCAATCTTCAGATCGATGCCGCTTGTGAATACCGTGTAGCTTACGACATCGCGGCCGCCGAAGAACGGGTCATGCCAGCCATAGCCCCAGCGGCGCGTCGGGACATAGGCCACGCGGGTGCGCCCGCGGCGGTCGCGGTAGAAGACTCGGCGACCGTAACTACGCCATGGGCTAAAAAACGGATCGCGACCGAAACCGGTGGAGCGGACACGCTCGCGGCCATTGTCCACGCCGTAATCGAAACGAACCAGCAGGCTCGCGTCCTCGGCAGAAGCTGCCTGCGCGTAGCCGAGCTGCGCCATCTCTTCCTCTACTTGGTCCGCATAGAGAGCGAACTCGAGACCGCCTGCGAGTGCAGGATCATCAGCGACCACGAAGAAGCTCTGCCCCTGCGGTGCAGGAAGCTGGCTTTCAAAGCGTGATACGTCCGCGCGGAAGGGCGTGGCGCAGGCCGCAACCATCAGCGCGAGCGCCGGAATAGTCGCGAGCTTGAAACCGCGCGTAAGGGATGAGGTGCGAGCCATAGCTAACCTTTCAATCATAGCGCGCGGGGAATCGGTCAATGCGGCCTGTCCCCGGCACGCAGTAATCTTGACGATGAAACGTGCTTTAGCAAGGGCGTGCTGAACCCCGCTTGAACCGTATTATGTAAAGTCTTCTAAAGCACAGAGCGACTTAGGCCGGGCGTCCGCGCACCAGACCAAGCGCTTGGTAGGCCGAATCGAGTGTTGGTGTGGCCAGTTCGCGCGCTTGCAAGGCACCGCGCGCCAGAATGGCGTCGAGCGCTTCGCGATCTTCCTTCAGCTCTACAAAGCGATCGCGGATCGGGCCGAGCTTCGCCACGCACAGATCAGCCATCGCAGGTTTGAACTTGCCAAAGCCCTCACCGCCGAACTCTGCCAGCACCGCATCGGGTGTAGTCTCCGCGAGAGCAGCATAGATGCTGACGAGGTTCAGCGCTTCCGGGCGTTCGGCGAGGCCCGCGACTTCGCTGGGCAGCGGTTCGGGATCGGTCTTCGCCTTCTTGATCTTCTGCGCCATCGTATCGGCATCATCCGTCAGGTTGATGCGGCTCATGTCCGAAGGTTCGGACTTGCTCATCTTCCGCGACCCATCGCGCAGGGACATGATGCGCGCGGCCTCTTCCGGAATGTAGGGCTCGGGCAGGGTAAACACGGGTGCGTCTTCGTTGGCGAAATCGTTGTTGAACTTCTGCGCTATGTCGCGCGCCAGCTCAAGATGCTGCTTCTGGTCTTCACCCACGGGCACGTGCGTTGCCTGATAGATCAGCACGTCAGCGGCCTGCAGCACCGGATAGGTGAACAGAGCGACCGACTGGCCCTCTCGGTTCTTGCCCGCCTTGTCCTTCCACTGCGTCATGCGGTTGAGCCAACCCATGCGCGCGGTGCCGGTCAGCAGCCATTGCAGCTCTGCGTGCTGCGGAACCTGAGCCTGGTTGAACAGCACACACTTGGCCGGATCGAGCCCACAGGCGACAAGCGTGGCGACCATTTCCAGCGTGCTGGCGTGAAGATCAGCCGGATCGTGCGGCATCGAGAGCGCGTGCAGATCGGCAAGGAAGATAAGGCACTGGCCGCCGTTCGCATGCGCCTCGTCCTGCAACTTCACGTAGTTGCGGATGGCGCCGAGGTAATTGCCCAGATGCGGCTTGCCGGTGGGCTGGATGCCGGAAACGACGATCATGATGCTTCGGGTTCTCTCTTCCTGGTGAATGCTTTCAGCTGCTCCCGTCTGACCGCGCCGATCACGAAGGCGACGGTAAAGTAGACGAGAGCGGCACAGCCGACGAGTGCGCCTACTGCCACGAGCCGCGCGAAGAGGCCAGCGGAGTAATAGTCGGCTAGATATCCTTGCATGTAATAGAGCGCGGCACCCATCGCCGCAGCGGCAATCAACTGGCGCGCGATCCGGCCGATCAGGGGCCAGTCGGCACGGTAGTATCCGCGCAGGCGAAGCACGGCGTAAAGGATGCCAGCGTTAAGCCAGGCACCAATAGCTGAAGCCGCCGCGACTCCTTCCACACCAAAGCGCTGGAGGAAGGCCAGGTTGAACCCGATGAATACCGCCAGCGCTGCAAAGGCAGCATAGACGGGCGTTCGCGTGTCCGACCGTGCGTAGAAGCTCGGCACAAGTACTTTCACCAGCACATATGCGGGTAGCCCCATGACCAGCACTGCAAGAATGCCGCCGGACATGGCTGCGTCTTCGGCTGTGAAGCGTCCACCCTCGAAAATGATCGTGATGAAAGGCACTGCGCAAATCGCCAGGGCAATTGCAGCGGGGATCGTCAGCAACATGCCCAGCTCGATCGCGTTGGACTGGATGCGCGCGGCGCCATTGGTGTCATTCGCACCGATGAAACGTGACAGGCTCGGCAGGATCGCGGTCGAGAGGGCAATGCCGATTATGCCGAGCGGAAGCTGGTTCAGCCGGTCGGCGTAGTTCATCCAGCTCACGTTGCTGCCGTCCAGCTGATTGAGGAAATAGACCTGCAGCAGCGTATTGATCTGATATGCGCCGCCGCCAATTGCGGCAGGCAAGGCGATGATGCCGAGGCGCTTCACTTCCGGTGTCAGACGGGGGCGAGTGATCCAGCGCGGCCGGAAACCCTCCTTGTGCGCCCAGTAGATAAGCCACGCGAGCTGCAGCACACCCGCCGCAGGCACGGCCCAGGCGACTATATAGCCCATCGCCTCCACCCCCGAACCGGTGGTCTCGACATAGAGCAGCGTGCCAATCAGCACGAGGTTGAGGATGATGGGGAAGCTCGCTCCGGGCCCGAAGCGGCTTACCGAATTGAGCATGCCTGTCAGCAGCGTCACAATGCTGACAAGGAAGATGTACGGAAACATGATCCGCGCGAAGTCGACCGAATAGTCGAAGCTTGCCGGGTTGACAGGCTTGTCTGCCAGCAGCCAGATCACGCCCGGCATGGCGATCTCGAATATCGCTGTCAGCGCAATCAGGACGGGTACGAAAACGCTGATCACATCCTGCGAGAATGTGCGCGCCGCCTCCATATCCTGCGCGCCGCCTTCTCCGGAATGCAGACGCTTGGAGAACATCGGCACGAAGGCGGCCGAAAATGCGCCCTCGGCAAACAGGCGGCGAAACACGTTCGGAATGATGAGCGCCTGGAACCAGGCGTCGGTGACTTCATTCGCGCCGAGGACGCGGCTGAAGATCATCTCGCGCACCATGCCGGCCACCCGGCTGACCATGGTCAGCGAGCCGATTGTCCCGACATTCTTGAGCAGGCTCATCGTTCAGCCGCCCCCGTGGTAAGGCCGCTTAGCCTTCACCGCCCGGTGCATTACCTGCGGCAGGTGCTGCGCCACCCGCAGCTTCACCGGCACGCTGTGCCTGTAGCTGCTGGACGTAGAGGCCGTTGAAATCGATCGGATCGAGCATCAGCGGAGTGAAACCGGCATCGCGCACAGCGTCCGAAATCACCCGGCGGGCGAAGGGGAACAGGATGCGCGGAGCCTCTGCATACATGAAGGCATGTTGCTGTTCTTCGGGCATGTTGCGCATGCCAACCAGGCCGCAATAGGCAAGATCTACGATGTAGGCGGTGCCCTGCGCGGTCTTGCTGGTGGCGGTGATCTTCAGCTCGACTTCGGTCAGCTCGTCATTCACCTTCTTGCCGCCGATATTGAACTGCACGTCCATTTCCGGCTTGTCGCGCCACTGGAAGCTTTCCGGAGCCTTCGGGTTTTCGACCGAGAGATCCTTCACATACTGCGAGACAATGCCTGCCACAGGCTGGTTGTCCGCGCCGTTTCCGACAGGGGCAGCATTGTTGTCGTCCAGGTTCTTCAGCACGTCGCCTTCATCGGCCATGATCTTGTTCTTTCACTCTATCTGGTTGAGGTGCGGCATGGGTGCGCGCACCGCTTGAAATTGCGGCTGCGCGCCTATCACCCTTGGGGCGAGTATTCAACGCCGCTTACGAAGGGGGCAGGGAAATTGTCCCCCCGTGCTTCAGCAAGGCTTAAGTCGCAGTTGTCTATTTGCTATTGCCACCTATCTGGTTCACAAAGGTTGCGGTCCTGCGACGCGTGTTTTTCGCAGGGGAAGTTAGGAAATTTATTCGTGATTTGGGAAATCGTCATCCTCGCCATGATCGCCGCATTCCTCGGGATGCGGTTGTATTCCGTGCTGGGCAATAAGGCCGAGCATGAAGAAGAGATGATTGCCACCCGGTTGGAGCGTGCGCAGCAAGAGGCAGACGCAGAGGCTCAGCAGCAACAGCCTGCGCCAGCTGCAGAAGCACCGCGGCAGGATCGCCCGCTCGCCACATTCTCACCAGCGATTGAATCGGGTCTGCGCGATATTTCTGCGGCGGACCGCCAGTTTCAGCTCCTGCCCTTCATGGAAGGCGCGAAAGGCGCTTACGAAGTCGTGCTCGACGCTTTCTGGCGCGGCGACAAGGAAGAGCTGCAGCAGCTGTGTGACGATGATGTCTACAGCAGTTTCGTAGCGGCCATCGATGATCGCGAAGCCAACGGGCTGACGCTCGACAATCGTCTGATCCGGATCGAGGATACGACGATCCATTCTGCCGTGCTTGATGGCAAGACCGCGCGTATTGCGGTGCGTTTCGTGGCCGATATCGCCAGCGTCACGCGCGACAAGGATGGCAACGTCATCGCCGGTTCGCTCGATGATGCAATCGAAAGCCGCGATGTGTGGACCTTTATGCGCGATACGCGCAGCGATGACCCCAACTGGCTGCTCGACGAGACCGACGCAGGCTGATAGCCACACGGCGTGAGAAAATTACGCCGCCTTGTTCTTCCGTTATTTGCATTGGGAATGCTGTCCGCCTGTGCGCGGCTCATTCCCGAAGGGTCGACGATTGATCATCCGCCTCCTGTGGGCGCAACGGCTGCCGAGATGGGGGCGGTCGACCTTTCGTCGCCGCCGCTAAGAGACTTCGGCAATGCCCGGTTGCTCGCCGCCTTCGATGCTTTCCGCCTGTCATGCCCGGTTGCTACATCGCGCGAGGATGTGTCCGGCCTGACGCGGACAAGCGATTGGGAAGTTGTATGCAACGCCGCATCAACCTGGCCGCGCGATGACATCACGGACTATTTCCTCACCCATTTCAGGGCGGTACGCGTGGGCAATGGTGAGGCCTTTGCGACAGGCTATTTCGAACCCGAGATCCTCGGTAGCCGCACGCGCCGCTCCGCCAGCGACGTGCCCGTCTATGCCGTGCCCCGCGATCTCGAACGATGCTGGCGCGATGATATGCCCGAAAGCGAGCGGACGGGCCGCGCGCCGCTGAGCCGGCGGATGCCGGATGGGCGCTGCGTCCCGCACTATACCCGAGCCGAGATCGAGCAGGGCGCACTGGATGGCAGTGCCGACGTGCTCGCCTATGCCGCAGACCCGGTGGAATTCTTCTTCCTGCAAATCCAGGGCTCGGGCCGCATTCGCGATCCGCGCACCGGAGACGTTATGCGGATCGGCTATGCCGGGCAGAACGGCCATGCCTACACCGGCATCGGCGGAGTGATGCGGGAGCGTGGCCTGCTGGGCGATGGTCCCGGGCAATATCCCGCTTCCATGCAGGGTATCATGCAATATATCCGTGAGAATCCGCGCGACGGGGCTGACCTGATGCGGCTCAACGAAAGCTGGGTCTTTTTCCGTGAGCTGACAGGAGAGGGGCCAATTGGCTCGATCGGCGTGCCCGTCCGCCCGCGTCTGGCTGTGGCGGTTGATCCCAAGTTCGTGCCTTATGGCGCGCCCGTACTGCTCGATCTGGACCGCGACGTAGCAGACGGCATCTGGATCGCGCAGGACACGGGCGGCGCCATTCGCGGACCTAACCGCTTCGACACCTTCTGGGGGGCAGGCGAAGAGGCGCGCGAGATCGCCGGAGGTATGAGCGGTCGCGGTAGCGCCATGATTCTCCTGCCCCGCAGCGCCGCGCAACGCCTTTCCCGATGACCGACACACCGCGTGGTCTGACGCCCGAAGAGGCAGCGCTATGGGCGAAGGTGGCAGGAACGGTGAAGCCTTTGCATCCCAAGCGGGTCGCGCAACCCAAAGCTATCGCCGGTGGCAGGCCCGCCGAAGTGATCAAGCCCACGCGCCAAACAACACCCGGAGCCGTTCGGCAAGTATCGCGCATTGTGTCTCCGTCGCAGCCGATCGCCACTAGGGCGCCGCAGGGTCTCGATTCCCACTGGGAGCGACGCTTGTCGCGCGAGCAGACGCAGCCCGATTTCACGCTCGACCTGCACGGCCACAATCTTGATCAGGCCTACCGGCGGCTTGATGCCGGGTTGACACAGGCCAAGGCAATGAATGCGCGGCTGGTGCTGGTCGTCACCGGAAAACCGCGCCCGGTCGATGCGGCAGACCGGGGGGAACGGCGAGGCGCAATCCGGGCGAAGATCCTCGACTGGCTTGCCGCCGGTCAGCATTCGTCAGACATCGCCGCGATACGAAAAGCGCACCGCCGCCACGGGGGCGAAGGTGCGCTCTACATCGTGCTCAAGCGGCGGCGTTAGCGCTTTAATACCCCTGCCAGCCAAACAGCATGGCGTTCATCAGACGGCCTTCGATGGCGAAAGCCCAGACGCCGGGGATCATCAGCGCGCCGAGATAGAGGCCGACGATTTCGTTGCGGTGTTCCTTGATATCGCCGCGGCGTGCCTTCGCGATAATCAGGTAGGACGCGCGCAGCGTCAGCGGCACGAAGATATGGATCCAGGTCAGCTCCATGTTCGGGCGGATGAAAACCGTGCTGATTGCGGTCACCACCATCAGCGTCACCCACAATTTGCCCAGCTGCTTGTGCATCGCTGTGCCCTTTGGGGCGAGCAGTAAGTAGAGGCCGAGCGGCACACAGGGCAGTACCGTAGTCACATGGAACATGATCACAAAGTGACGCAGATGCGGCAGGTCGCCTGAAAGACCGAGTGCCGCGCGGGAAATGGCGATCAGGCAGATGGCCGTCATCAGCGTGCCGGAAACAATCACCAGGCCCTTGATTAGCGGATTGAGGTCAAGTGCACCGGCGGGACGGTGATACGGGTTGAGATATTGCAGCGGATTTGCGGTAGTGCCGGTCATGAAAGGTCTCCCCTCTGGATGTCGTGAGAGCCTGTCTGCCGCATGCCCGTTCGCGTGCAATGAGTCATGCGCGTGCTGGTGCTTGCCTTCGTGAAAAGCGCGGATTTACGCCTGATTGCCACTTTACGAAGCGCGAACGGGCGTTAGTTTCATGTGTGATGGACGCTGCCCAACCCAAACCGCTCGCCGCGCGAATTCTCACCGACCTGGGGGTGATGACTGTGATTGGCGTTGTGCTCGCGCTGATCGGCCCGATGGGCAGTTTCAATGATCCGCTGCCGCTACGGCTTGTCGTATGGCTTGGCTTTGCATGGCTCGGCTATGCTCTCTATGCGCCGATAGACACCTTAGCGACACGCCTTGCGCCGAGCCTGCAATTGCCGCCCTGGTCCCTGCGTATTGTCGGCGTGCTGGTATCTTCGATACCGATGTCGGTGGCGGTCTTTGTCCTCGTGCGTGATCCGGAGTTCTGGAAATGGCCGGGTCTTGAGTTCGCAATGACGCACTATTTCTATGTCGTGATGATTGGTGGCTTGATCACTCTAGTGAATACCCTAATCCAGCGCCCGCGTGTCTTGGCAGAAAGAGAAGCCGCCGTAGCGAGGGCCACTTCGACACCAACTCCGCCTGTTGTGGAGCCCCAACGTTCCGCCATGCCATTCCTCGATCGCCTGCCGCCTGAACTGGGCACCCAGCTGATCGCGCTGGAAATGGAAGACCACTATGTCCGCGCGCACACCGCGCTCGGCAGCGAGCTTGTGCTGATGCGCATGCGCGATGCGGTGGCCGAACTGGACGGGCTGGAAGGCGAGCAGGTCCACCGCAGCTGGTGGGTCGCACGCGCTGCCGTGGCCGACGTAAAACGAGAGGGTCGCAATGTGCGCCTTGTGCTCGATAACGGTGTAGAGGCGCCGGTCAGTCGCGCGAACGTAACGCCGCTGAAGGATGCGGGCTGGTTTTAGCCCGGCGACAGTCGGCCGCCGCGCAGCCGCACTGCAAAGACCAAAAAGGCTGCCAGCGAGATGAAGAACAGCGACAACCCGATCAGGTTGACGATAATCTCGACAATGCCCAGCTCGTTCGCATCGAGGAAGAAGTAGGGATAGGTTCCTTCCCACATTCCGCGGGGCAAAGCATAGGCGGTGTAGGCTACGGGCCATACCATCGCCAATGGCACATGTCGCCAATCGAGCTCATCTTCAGGGGTGAAGGCAAGGAACCATATCATTGTCAGAGCCGGCGCGGCAGTATGTACGCCGTGATCTGCCCAGATGCCCAAGCCGACCGGATTGTTCAGGTGTGCCAACGCGATGTGATAGACCAGTCCAACGCCGAGAATGGCTGAGGTAAGCGCCAACAGGTATGCAGTGCCAAGCTTGCGGCCCGATGCGATTAGCGCAAAACTAAGACCGACCAGCAGGTTGGTGAGTATGGTGAAGTATTGCGCCATTCCCCAGCTCGCTTCCGACCACTCTTGGCCGTCCATCGTCCTGAGCGTGAATTGCAAGGTAATGCTGCCAAGGGCGATAAGGGCGATCAGCGCAGCGCAAAGGCGTTGGTTGCGGCTAGGTGAAACTTCGCGATCCATTTTCGGTGTCACTTCCCGGCGGTGGTAGAAAAAGGCCCCCGACAGCGAACTGCCGGGGGCCTTCCAGCGACCCGAAGAAAACTTGGGGGGCAAGCTCTCCGGGTTTTTGTCAGTTTAACTGACGATGACGTCAGCCGTTATACTTTGCGTTGGCGATGTCAAATCTGTCTGCATCCATGACCTTCGTCCAAGCACGGATAAAGGTTTCAACGAACTTCTGCTCGCCGCCGTTTTCCGCAAACACTTCAGAGATCGCGCGCAGCTGCGAGTTCGAGCCGAACACCAGATCGGTGCGTGTGGCGCGATACTTCTCGGCACCCGAAGTACGATCGCTGCCGACGAATTCCTCGTCACCGCTTTCGTCGACTACTGTCCACTTCGTACCCATGCCGAGCAGGTTCACGAAGAAGTCGTTGCTGAGCGTGCCTACATTGTCGGTGAAGACGCCGTGCTTGGTGTTGCCGGTGTTGGCACCCAGAACACGCATCCCGCCGACCAGTGCGGCCATCTCGGGGATGGACAGGCCGAGCAGGTGGGCCTTGTCCACCAGCATGTCCTCGGTCTTCACGCTTGCCTTGGTCCGCAGGTAGTTGCGGAAACCGTCAGCGAACGGTTCGAGCGGCTCGAAGCTTTCGGCATCGGTCTGCTCTTCGCTCGCATCGCCGCGACCGGTGGTGACATCGACGCTCACGTCAAAGCCGCCATCCTTGGCTGCCTTTTCAACCGCAGCCGCACCCGCCAGCACGATGGCATCGGCCATCGAGAGCGAACCGCGCAGCTCGTCCAGTTTGGCGAGGACCTTACCCAGCTCTTCCGGATCGTTCGCCGCCCAGCCGTTCTGCGGAGCGAGGCGCACGCGGGCACCGTTGGCGCCGCCACGACGGTCCGAATTGCGGAAGGTCGAGGCCGAAGCCCATGCTGCCTTCACCAGCTCGCTGACCGTCAGGCCGCTATCGAGCACGGCAGACTTGAACGCCGAAACGTCTGCATCGGAAGGCGTCGAGCCAGCCGGCACCGGATCCTGCCAGATCAGGTCTTCTGCCGGGACTTCCGGGCCCATGTAGCAGGCCTTCGGACCCATATCGCGGTGGCACAGTTTGAACCATGCGCGGGCGAATGCGTCATCCAGCTGCTCAGGATTCTCCAGAAAGCGCTCCGAAATCTTGCGGTATTCCGGATCCATTTTCAGCGCCATGTCGGCGGTGGTCATGATGGTCGGGACCTTCTTGTTCGGGTCACGTGCGTCAGGTGCCATGTCGGCTTCTTCTGGATTGACCGGGGTCCACATCTTTGCGCCAGCGGGGCTTTCCGTCAGCTCATAGTCATACTTGAATAGCAGGCGGAAATAGTCGTGGCTCCACGAAGTCGGGTTGTTCGACCATGAACCTTCAATGCCCGAGGTCGTGATATTGCCAGCGGCAATCTCTTCCTCGTCGGTCAGCCAGCCGAAGCCCTGCAGGGCCAGGTGCTCACCTTCCGGAGCGCCGCCAAAGCTGTCTGCCGGAGCAGCACCGTGAGCCTTGCCGAAGGCATGACCACCGGCGGTCAGAGCAACGGTTTCTTCGTCATTCATCGCCATACGGCTGAAGGTTTCGCGCATGTCACGTGCCGAAAGCAGCGGATCGGGATTGCCGCCCGGGCCTTCCGGATTGACGTAGATCAGACCCATCTGGATCGCCGCGAGCGGGTTTTCGAGCGCCTTGCCTTCGTCAGGAATGATGCGTGTTTCAGCGCCGGTATCGACCCACTGTTCTTCGGTGCCCCAGTACACGGTTTCCGGTTCGAAGACGTCTGCACGCCCGCCGCCAAAACCAAACACCGGGCCGCCCATGCTTTCGATGGCGACGTTACCGGTCAGGATGAACAGGTCAGCCCAGCTGATGTTCTTGCCGTACTTCTGCTTGATCGGCCACAGCAGGCGACGTGCCTTGTCCAGGTTGCCGTTATCGGGCCAGGAGTTGAGCGGTGCAAATCGCTGCTGACCGCTGGAGGCACCACCGCGTCCATCGCCGGTGCGATAGGTGCCTGCAGCGTGCCATGCCATGCGGATGAAGAACGGGCCGTAGTGGCCATAGTCCGCTGGCCACCAGTCCTGACTGTCGGTCATCAGCGCGGTCAGGTCTGCTTTCAGCGCAGCATAGTCGATGGTGTTGAACGCTTCTGCATAGTCGAAGTCTTCATCCATCGGGTCGGCCGACTTGCCTTGCTGGGTCAGAATGTCGAGCTGCAGGGCATCGGGCCACCAGTCACGGTTTGTGCGGCCGAGCAGATCGCGCGTGCCGCCGTTGCCGCTGAACGGGCAGCCACCCGAAATTGAACCAGTCTTAGCGTCCATAACTTGAAGTCCTCTCTAAACGAATCGCAGCCGAGTGGCCGCAGGATGGGGTGGGAATGGGCTTTGGCGCATAATTAGTCCAATCGATTAGTTGGCAATCAATGATCGATTTTGGTGTTTTGTCGACGAGGCGTTTTCTGGGCTCGTCCAGCCGCTTCTGCGCGCATTCTCCTATCTTGCAAACGATGCCGCCCTAGGCATGTTCCATTGCAGATATGACTCGGGCGGAAAAACCTGCTAAACCACTGCAATGGCGAAGGTTCATCCAACCTATCCGCAATACTTTGTGCTTCGTGACGAGCGCCCGCATCTGCGTATGTTTGGCGCTGCGCTTCTTCTGGCGACTGCCTTGCTGCTGTTTATCATGGCTGGCCTTGGCGTTTCATCTGATGAGCGCGTGCCCACAGATCCGCCACTGGAACTTGTTGAAGTTCCGCCGCCTACTGTCGCACCACCCCAGGCGGCTGTCATTGTTCCGGACAGGGTTGCCGAACCGAGCGATCCGCCCCCTCCGGCGCCGGCATCACCCGTGTTTGTCACGCCGATGCGCCTGGTGGTGACCGATATGGAGGTCGCCTCGACCGAATTGGTGCCGATGGCACCCTCCCGCGTGGTTGGCGAAGGCATGGCATCATCGTCCGCTGATGGAGATGGGGCCGGAAATGGAGGGCCCGGGGGCAACGGTGCAGGCGGGCAGCAGGCCCTTCCCCCAGCCAATCTGCGGGTTAGCTGGGCCCCGGGAATGCGGATGAGCTGGCTTCGCGAATATTATCCCGAACAGGCACTCGCCACCGGAACACGCGGCCTTGCAGTCCTCAACTGCGAGGTTCTGCCCGATGATCGGGTGCGCGATTGCCGGCTGATGAGCGAGAGCCCGCGCGGACAGGGTTTTGGAGAGGCCGCACTGGCGGCGCAGCACGTCTACCTCGTGCGCGTGCACGACCAGGATGGCAACCGCCTCTACAACCGCCGCTTCAGGCTGCGCGCACTGTTCTATCCCGAAGCGATTGATTGAGGCACCAATTCAAGAGAGAAGACTGAATGACGAAATTATTTCATGCGTTTGTATTGCCTGTTGCTGCCCTTGCCCTGGCAGGTTGTGAGCAAGCGGCAGAGGCGCCGGAGGTTGAACCAGTCGAGCCGACAGAGGATGTTGTCCTCGAAGAAACGCTCGATATCTGCGACGAAAACGGCAATCGTTATGCCAGCAACGAAGAAGCTGAGGCAGCTGGCCTGGAACCGGCGCAATACGGCGCGACCTATTGCCAGTATTTCGAAGGCGAGACAGCAGGCATGCACCCGACGTGGGACGCCGATGGCGACGGTATCAACGACTGCGAAGACGACGGCAGCTGCGATCACACGGTGGACTATAGCCAACCGCGGCCTGAAACGGAGTAACGCTTCGCTTCTGCGCTACCGGCTAGCCTACCTGCGCGCCTTCTTGTCGCGCTACCGCTTCGCTACTTGAGCACGGTGCAGCAGTTTCTGGTCGGCTAGCACCAGCGCCATCATCGCTTCCACAACAGGCACGCCGCGGATGCCCACACATGGGTCGTGGCGGCCTTTGGTCTGAATTTCGGTCGCTTCGCCTTCACGCGTGATCGTCTCAACCGGAGTCAGGATGGAGCTGGTCGGCTTGAAGGCCACGCGGCAGGTGACGGGTTGGCCGGTCGAGATGCCGCCCGCCGTGCCGCCTGAATGGTTTGCCGCAAACGCCACTTCGCCATCGGTGCCGGGGCGCATGGCATCGGCATTCTCTTCGCCTGAAACGCGCGCGGCGGCGAAGCCATCGCCGATTTCGACGCCCTTGGTGGCGTTGATCGTCATCATCGCGGCGGCGATTTCGCTGTCGAGCTTGGCGTAGACCGGCGCACCCCATCCGGCGGGAACGCCCTTGGCCTCGCAGGCGACGGTTGCGCCGAGTGACGAGCCGGCCTTGCGCGTCGCGTCGATCACGCCTTCCCACGCCTCCGCCGCTTTGGCATCAGGGCAGAAGAACGGGTTGGCGCGGATTTGATCGGCGTCGAAATTGGCGTAGTCCATCGCGTGCGGGCCCACGGCTTCGGTCCAGCCTGTGATGGTGACCTCGGGGATGACGAGCCGCGCAATCGCTCCTGCGGCAACGCGCGCCGCCGTTTCCCGCGCGCTCGACCGGCCACCTCCTCGATAGTCGCGGAAACCGTATTTCGCGTCGTAAGTGTAGTCCGCATGGCCGGGGCGGTATGCCTTGGCGACTTCGGAATAATCCTTGCTGCGCTGGTCGGTGTTCTCGATCATCAGGCTGATCGGCGTTCCGGTGGTCTTTCCTTCGAACACGCCTGACAGGATGCGCACCTCATCCGTCTCGCGCCGCTGGGTGGTGAAGCGGCTCTGCCCGGGTTTGCGCGCATCGAGGAAGGGCTGGATGTCGGCTTCGGAGAGCGCGATGCCCGGCGGGCACCCGTCCACCACCACGCCCAATGCAGGCCCGTGGCTTTCCCCCCAGGTGGTAAAGCGAAAGACGCGTCCGAATGTGTTCCAGCTCATGGGGTGTTCTCTAAGACGACATTTGAGGCCCTGTCGAGCGTATCGAAACTTTCCTACAGCGAAGCTCGTGTTGCATGGATGGGGCATGGCCACCGTCACGATCCCTTTTGCGCCGCCGAACCGCAGAATTCTGCGGATTTCAGACGCATCCGCTTTTTCTCTCCAGAACACTGTCACACCTGTCACACCCCTGTTGGGAATCGGTGCTCGCAAATCGCGGACAAGCGCACGGCAGGGCTGGACCAACAGCTTGGAGTGGGGCAGGAACAAAACATGATTGCAAAGCTCTCAGGAAGGCTCGACGAAACCGGCGAGGACTGGGCCATCGTCGATGTGCAGGGCGTGGGCTACCTCGTCCACTGCTCGACCAAGACGCTCGCTGCATTGGGCGAAGTGGGGGAAGCCTGCACCGTCCACACCGACCTGCAGGTGAGCGAGAACGACATGCGCTTGCTCGGTTTTGCCGAAAGCAGTGAGCGCGATTGGTTCCGCTTGCTGACACAGGTGCAGGGCGTAGGGTCCAAGGTGGCACTCGCGATCCTCTCCGCGCTCTCGACCGGCGAACTGCGCGATGCCTGCGCGGCGCAGCATGCAGCGACGGTGGCGCGCGCTAACGGTGTCGGCCCGAAGCTGGCCGGGCGGATCGTCAACGAGCTGAAGGATAAGGCAGGGGCATTGCCGGGCGGCGGAGGCGTTGGCGGTGCGGCTGCGGTCTCGCCCGCCGGGGGAGCAAGCGCCGATGCCGTGAGCGCACTGCAGAACCTCGGCTTCAAGCCTGCCGTGGCGGCTCAGGCAGTGGCGCGAGCACAAGATGAACTTGGCGAGGGCGCCAGCGAGGGAGACTTGATCCGCGTGGCACTCAAGAAGGCTTCAGGATAGGAGACAAGATGATGCGTTACCTGATTGCACTTGCGGTTCTCGCCTTTGCCATCCCCGCCACCGCGCAGGACTTGCCCGAGGGCTTTGCCACCGGCCCGGTATTCGAGGACTTCGGGCCGCATGCGCCGGTGGAGGGCATTGCGACTTTCCCCTTGCCGACCGCGTTCCGCCACAGCTTCGATGTGGTGCAACGCTCGCCCGAGCGCCGCAATCGTGGGTTTGAAAGCGCCGCGCGCTTCATCAACATGCACGCCGCCAATGGCGTCGACCGCTCGCGGATCGATACTGCGGTGGTGGTGCATGGCGGTGCGGTTCTCGATCTGTTGCATGACGAAGCACTTATGGCGCGAGAGGGTGAGGAAGGGCCCAATCCCAGCGGCGACATGGTGCGCGAGATGCTGGACAAAGGCGTCCGCTTCATCGTCTGCGGCCAAAGCGCCGCCGCCCAAGGCGTAACCCGCGAAGACCTGATCCCCGGTGTGGAAATGGCGTTGTCGGCGATGACAGCGCATGCCTTGCTGCAACAGCGTGGCTATACGGTGAACCCGTTTTGATGACTTTGAAACGGTTTGGAACTTGGACATTCAGAGTGATCTTTGTGATCACAGTCACAACGCTCGCTTGGTTCAACATAGCCGCGTCGATCATGTTCGTTTCCGCGGTCATTCTGCTGGCAATCTCAGGGAAACTTGAATCCTTGGTAGAGTTCTCCTTTGGGCCTTTGCGAGCGAAAATTGAACGGAATCTATCGGAGTCTGAGGAGCTGTTGCAGAATTTGAAACAGTTGGCGGTTGTGCAAGCGAGGGCTGCTAATTCAGCAAGTGTGAATACTGGGCGCTTCGCTTCTGGTGATGATTGGATATTTCAAAGTGTGAAGCGAGTAGAAGCCGCACTGATTGAGATTGGCATCGATGAGGTGGCCCTTAGTGAAGCTCGTTCGGACTTCGTGCGACTAACGATAAGAGATGCAGGAAATGCGGCTTTAGGTTTAGGAAGGGTGCCAACCAAACTCGGAGATGAAGCGTCAAGTGAGTGGAGGGAGGTTGATCGAAGTTCACCAGATGAAGTCGAAGCTTTCCTGCAAAAATGGAGCGTGCTCACTGAAGAGCGCGAGGAACGGCTTTCCGACATGCGCTGGATGATTGAAAATCAAGATGTTCGAGATTCTGATCAATACATGAGGGCACATACTGCGGTCGAATGGGGCGACCTTTCGGCATGACTGACCAACCCATCCATTCCCCTGATCGCCAGCCGGATGATCCTGACGCCGCATTGCGGCCCAAGTCGCTCACCGAGTTTATCGGGCAGGAGGCTGCGCGGGATAACCTGCGGGTGTTTATCGAGGCCGCCAGGAAGCGCGGCGAGGCGATGGACCATACGCTGTTCTTCGGACCGCCCGGGCTGGGCAAGACGACGCTTGCGCAGATTATCGCCAAGGAGCTGGGCGTGGGTTTTCGCGCTACTTCGGGTCCGGTCATCGCCAAAGCGGGTGATCTTGCCGCGTTGCTCACCAATCTTGAGCCGCATGATGTGCTTTTCATCGACGAGATCCATCGGCTCAATCCGGTAGTCGAGGAAGTGCTTTATCCGGCCATGGAGGACCGTGCGCTCGATATCATCATCGGGGAGGGGCCATCCGCGCGCTCTGTCCGGATCGACTTGCCACCGTTTACTCTGGTCGGCGCAACCACGCGGCAGGGGCTGCTCACCACGCCGCTTCGTGATCGTTTCGGCATCCCTGTGCGGCTGGTGTTTTACACCGAGGGCGAGCTGTCCGAAGTCGTGCGGCGCGGCGCGCGGCTTCTCGATATCGCGATGGCGGACGCGGGCGCGCGCGAGATTGCCCGCCGTTCGCGCGGTACGCCGCGTGTCGCCGGAAGGCTTCTGCGCCGGGTACGCGACTTTGCGCAGGTGCAGGATGCGGGAGAAGTCACTGCAGATATCGCCGATGAAGCATTGACCCGGCTGGAGATCGATTCACTCGGCCTCGACGCGATGGACCGGCGCTATCTCACCATGATTGCAGAGACTTACAAAGGCGGCCCCGTGGGCGTTGAAACGCTGGCAGCGGGCCTTGCCGAACCGCGCGATACGGTGGAGGAAGTGATCGAACCGTTCCTTATCCAGCTGGGCCTGATCGCGCGTACTGCGCGCGGGCGTTGTCTGAATGATGGCGGATGGAATCACTTGGGAATCACCCCGCCTTCCGGCTCGCAGAGCGGTTTGTTCGGAAGCGAAAAGTAGGCCTGACCGGCCTCGGGACGTTAAAGTCTTGTTCTTATTTGGCCCCGTTTCGGTTCCATTGTGGGACAACCCGGTGCTGCACCGCAGAAAACCGCCACTTTTTTGCGATTTGACAAGCTGAATCGCGGTTAAGGGGATTGCCGGATCGGCATTTACAAGTCTCTCTGGCACGAAGCGGAAAAGGCCGTCGGCACCACTGAGGGGGCTGCAGGCACTTCCGGTGAATTGAGAGAGACCAGCGCATGTCTGTACGCATGGCTATTGCGAAACTGAGCGCCGCCGCAGCTGGCGGGGCGATCATTGGCGGGGGCGCGGTGCACGTTGCCGAACCCCAGACTTCGCACGTTCGTTACAAGTCCGATGAGAACGAGGCAGGGGAGCCCGTACTTGTCGACGTGAAAACCGAAGGTACGCCGACGGCGCGCCGCGAGATTCCGCGTGAACCGCGTGCCCAGCGCCGACTGCGCCGTACTATCGAGCGTCCTGATGAATGCTGCGAAGAAGAGTATGCACTGGCCGGTGTGCCACTGCCTCTCCCGCAGCTTCCGTCTGCTCCCGTTCGCGGTGGCGGCAGCGGTCAGCCGGTGGTGATTGGCGGCTCGGGTGGCTTTGGCGGCGGCTTCGGCGGTGGTTTCTTCGGTGGCTTCTTCGGCGGCAGCGGTGGTGGCGGCAGCGCCACTGCAGTAGTCGACATGAGCACCACGACCACGACAAGTGGCGAAGGCACCAGCGGTTCGAGCGGCGATATCATCATCGATATCGACAACAGCTCGACAGGTTCTTCGACTTCCACTTCGGGCGGCTCGACCTCCACCTCGACTTCGGGCGGTTCGACTTCGACCTCAGGCGATGTCAGTAGTTCGGGTGACGTGAGTAGCTCCAGCTCCGGCGATGTGAGTAGCTCTTCGGGCTCGGTGACCAGCACTAGCTCGTCCGGTGATTTCTCAAGTACGACTTCGACCGGTGGTATCACCAGCACGACGTCGTCTTCGACCGGCGGTGTTACCAGTACGACTTCGTCCTCCACCGGTGGCGTTACCAGCACCACAGGCGGCGTCACGAGCACCACGGGCGGTGTTACAAGTACCTCGTCTTCCTCGGGTAACGTGACCTCTTCAACCAGCGGATCGAGCTCGTCTTCCGGATCCTCCTCGACCAGCAGTTCCACTGGCGGCAGCACCAGCACGGGCAGCTCCACGAGCGGTTCGTCCAGTGGCTCCAGCAGTGGTTCCAGCGGTACGTCTGGAACCAGCGGAACATCTGGCACCAGTGGCACGTCCGGAACGAGCGGTACGTCGGGAACGACCACAACCAGCTCGACCACATCGGGCACGACGACGACGGGCGGTATCAGCAGCACGGGCGGTTCGACCACGTCGACCAGTTCGGGCACAACCAGTTCAACCACTACGACCGGTGGTGTTTCGACAACGACAAGCGGTGGCAACACTACGTCAACCACGACCAGCGGTACGACGACCACCACGGGTGGATCGACGACCACGGGCGGCTCGACCACGACAACGACTGGCGGTAGCACAAGTGGCACGACCACTTCTGGTTCGACGACCAGCGGCGTTTCGACCACGACGTCTACGTCGACAGGCGGTGTTTCGACGACCACGGGTGGCGTGACAACAACTACGGGTGGCGTGACTTCGACATCGTCCAGCTCGGGTAATGTCAGCACCTCGACATCTTCGTCCACGTCAACGTCGACATCGTCGTCATCGAGCACTTCGACGTCATCGTCCACCTCGACCTCGACTTCCACGTCGAGCTCGACTTCGGGTTCAACCAGTACCAGCGGCACCTCGGGTACGAGTGGCACTTCGGGTACGACCGGCACGCCGGTTCCGGCTCCGGGCATGCTGCTGCTGTTCGGTGCGGGTGCAGGTGCAGTCTTCCTCCGCCGCCGCCGCAAGGATGGCAGCGAGGCTGAAGAAGGCGAAGTGGCCGAGGCCTGATTTCACAAGATCGTCTGGCAAGACGAAGGGCGGCCCCTCGAAAGAGAGGCCGCCCTTATTGTTTGCGAATGCTATTCGTAGAAGCGTCAGCTCTCCGGCGATGTGATCACTTCGCCGCCTGCTTCCCCCCACGCGATAATACCGCCTTCGAGGTGGCGCACAGTGCCACCGCTATGCTCTGCCAGCATCTGCGCGGCGCGTGCGGAACGGCCGGCGGAACGGCAGTAGAGGATCGTCTCACGCTCAGCTTCCATCGGGATGCTTGCCGGATCGAAGGTCTCGACTGGAGCGTTGAGCGAGCCGGGCAGGCGGCCTTCGCCAAATTCGGCCGGAGTGCGGACGTCTACAAGCACAACTTCGCCGTGTTCGATAAGGCCCATCAGCTCGATCGCGTCGAGGGTTTCGACTGCCGCAGCCTGTGCCACGCTGCCGCCATCGCTCTGTTCCACGACAGCCAGCACGGGCGCGCCCGGGACGTTCTCTCCCGAACACGCGGCAAGCAGAGCAAGCGGAGCGATGGCGATAACAGCGCGCATTGTTACGAAGCCAGCTTGCGCAGTACGTAGTGCAGGATGCCGCCGTTCTTGTAGTACTCAAGCTCGTTGGCGGTATCGATGCGGCACAGCGCGGTGAAGGTGAAGGTCGTGCCATCGGCGCGGGTCACTTCGACTTCGACATCCTGACGCGGGGTTAGATCGCCAAGGCCCTTCACGGTGAACGTGCAATCGCCGGTCAGCTCCAGCGTATCGCGAGTATCGCCATCCTTGAACTGTAGCGGAAGCACGCCCATGCCGATCAGGTTGGAGCGGTGAATACGCTCGTAGCTTTCCACGATAACGGCACGCACGCCGAGCAGGATGGTGCCCTTCGCGGCCCAGTCACGGCTCGAGCCCGTGCCGTATTCCTTGCCACCGATGACGACGAGCGGAGTGCCATCCGCCTTGTGCTTCATTGCCGCGTCGTAAATCGGCATCTGCTCGCCATTGTAGACGGTTTCGCCGCCTTCGACGCCCGGAACCATTTCGTTCTTGATGCGGATGTTGGCGAATGTGCCGCGCATCATGACTTCATGGTTGCCGCGGCGCGAGCCGTAAGAGTTGAAGTCCTTCTTCGGCACCTGATGGCTGACAAGGTAGGAGCCTGCGGGTGAGTCTTCCTTGATCGCGCCAGCAGGCGAGATGTGGTCCGTGGTAACCGAGTCGCCAAGGATCGCGAGCGGCTTTGCGCCCTCAATATCGGTGACCGGAGCCGGCTCCATTTCCATCCCGTCAAAGTACGGCGGGTTGGCGACATAGGTGCTGGCGGGGTTCCAGTTGTAGGTGTCGCTGGCTTCGACGTTGATCGCCTGCCAGTGCTCGTCACCCTTGTATACGTCGGCATAGCGCGCTTCGAACATCGAGCGGTCGATATTGGCAGCGCGGTGCTCGGCAATTTCCTGGTTGCTCGGCCAGATGTCGGCGAGCATCACGTTGTTGCCGTTCTGGTCCTGTCCGATCGGGGTTTCGGTGATGTCCTGCGTCACCGTGCCCTTCAGCGCGTATGCGACCACGAGCGGCGGCGAGGCGAGGAAGTTGGCACGCACGTCCGGCGAAACGCGGCCTTCGAAGTTGCGGTTGCCCGACAGGACCGATGCGGCAACGATATCGTTGTTGTTGATCGCCGCACTGATCGGCGGGGCGAGCGGGCCCGAGTTGCCGATGCAGGTAGTGCAGCCATAGCCGACGAGGTCGAAGCCGATCGCGTCAAGATCGTCCTGCAGGCCGCTCTTTTCGAGATAGTCGGTGACCACCTGCGAGCCAGGTGCGAGCGAGGTCTTCACCCAAGGCTTGGGCGCAAGGCCTTTCTCACGCGCCTTCTTGGCGACGAGACCGGCGGCGATCAGCACGTCGGGGTTGGAGGTGTTGGTGCAGCTGGTGATGGCCGCGATCACAACGTCGCCATCGCCAACATCGTGGTCCTTGCCTTCGACGGCCACACGCTCGGGTGCAGACTTGGAGTAGACCTTGGCGAGATCGCCATTGAACAGCTCGTCCACTTCAGGGAGCGCAACCTTGTCCTGCGGGCGCTTCGGGCCAGCAAGGCTGGGCACAACAGCGGCCATGTCGAGCGAGAGCGTGCTCGAGAACACGGGTTCATCCGAAGGGGAGAACCACATGCCCTGTTCCTTCGCATAGGCTTCAACCAGCGCGATGGTCTCTTCCGGGCGACCGGTGAGACGCAGATAATCGAGCGTTTTGTCATCTATGCCAAAGAAGCCGCAGGTCGCGCCGTACTCAGGAGCCATGTTGGCGATGGTCGCACGGTCAGCAAGGCTGAGGTTGGCGACGCCTTCGCCGTAGAACTCTACAAAGCGACCGACCACACCGTGCTCGCGCAGCATCTGCACGCAGGTGAGCACAAGGTCGGTAGCTGTCACGCCTTCGGCCATCTTGCCGGTCAGTTTGAAGCCGACAACTTCGGGGATCAGCATCGAAATCGGCTGGCCGAGCATTGCTGCTTCAGCCTCGATCCCGCCAACGCCCCAGCCAAGCACGCCAAGGCCGTTGATCATGGTAGTGTGGCTGTCGGTGCCGACGCAGGTATCGGGGTAAGCGACCGTTTCGCCGTTCTGGTCTTCACTCGACCACACGCCCTTGCCGATGTGTTCCAGGTTCACCTGGTGGCAAATGCCTGTGCCCGGAGGCACAGCGGAGAAGTTCTGCAGGCTCTTTGCGCCCCACTTCAGGAAGTCATAACGCTCGGCATTGCGCTGGTATTCCAGCTCCATGTTCTTCTCGAAGGCCTGCGGGTGACCGAATTCATCGACCATGACCGAGTGGTCGATCACGAGGTTCACGGGAACCTGCGGGTTGATCTTCGCGGTATCGCCGCCAAGCTTGCCGATGGCATCGCGCATCGCGGCCAGGTCGACCACGCAAGGCACGCCGGTGAAATCCTGCAGCAGCACGCGGGCCGGACGGTACTGGATCTCGTCACCCGTCGCCGGGTTGTTCTGCCAGTCGACAATCGCCTTCACATGCTCTTCGCCGACGGTGAAGCCTTCGTCTTCAAAACGCAGCATGTTTTCGAGCAGCACCTTCATCGAGTGCGGCAGACGCGAAACATCGCCGAATTTCTCACCTGCAGCCTTGAGCGAATAATAGGCGTAGCTCGTACCGTTTACGTCGAGTGTCTTGCGGGTTCCGAGCGAATTGGCGCCGACCTGGGTCATGAAGGATGGATCCTCGTAAAAAGTGTTGCGAAAACGGCCGTCACGCGCGAGGGGAAAGCCGTGTTTGGGGGCGAGTTGCGCGTTTGGCAGCTAATCGTCAAGTGGCACGGCCAATAATGGCCAATTGAACAAGAATGTTACACCATTCGATAAGGAAAGTTTAGGCAATGGCACTTGGAAATCCGGCACCGAAGAAAGCGCCGCTTGGCGTGTTCTTTATGCTGTTGGCTCTGGTGACCGCAGCCTTCTTCGGCGCAGCTGCAGGGCTGATCTGGCAGAGCGTCGACTGGTTCGATGAAGTGCCCGAAGAAGAAGTGCTCGTGAGCGAAGGTGCCGACGCCTAGGCGGCCTGCACTGGCTCTTCCGGCTGCTTGCGTCGTGGCGCGGCGATCCAGCATCCGATCACAATCAGCACAACGCCCACGATAGTAGTGAACGTCACCTGCTCTTCGAAGAACAGCCAACCGAACAGCGCCGCCCAGAGGAAGCCGGTGTACTCCACCGGCACCAGCATCTGTGCTTCGGCGCGCGCATATGCCCAGGCAAGCGCCATCGATGCGATCACGGTCAGGAATGCGGCAACTCCGATGTTACCGAGCGTTCCGGTATCCGGCATCACGAAGAAGAACGGAGCGGCGAGCAATTGCACCAGTCCGCCGACACCCGAATGGAAGGTGGCGACCTCCAATGGCCCGGCGACTTGCGACTGGCGGCGGATGACCACGAAATTGTACGCATAAAGCAATGCCGAGAAGATCAGCGCGAGCAACCCCAGCGCCACGCCCTCGTCAAAATCGCTGCGGCCAAGCCGACCGCTGATGATCACGATTGTCCCGGCGAACCCGATCACAGAGGCCCAGATTGCACTGCGCTGGATTGTTTCTCCCAACATGATCCGCGCCAGATAGAGCGCGATCAGCGGCGCGACGAAACTGATCGCGATGGCCTCTGCAATCGGTAGTTTGGTCAGCGCGTAGAAGAAACTGAGCGCCATCACTGCAGAGACGATGCCGCGCTCAAGGTGCAACCGCATCACGCGACCGCGCGGCCATACGAAACCACTCGCCAGCCAGAACGGGGCGACCATCGCGGCAGCGATCAGCGAGCGCAACAGAGAGGCAGTATAGACACCCGTGGCCAGCGAAGAGCCTTTCATCAACGCATCCATCAGCGACAGGAAACCTACCGCCACAATGGCTGCCAAAAAGGGCAGGATAAGGCGTTGCGGCTGTTCCATGAGCCGCTGCTTTAGGGGGCGATACGCGCCCCGTCACCAGTCTTTACGACCGGTTCAGCCCCGTGAAAGCGCCATTGAATCATAGCAAAAAGCGCAAATCGGCATTATCTGTCGATATTATGGTTAATGGGGACTCGATTCTGATGCGTTTCGTCGGTTTGAGCGGCGCACTTGCCACCGTGGCGGTCATGGCAGCGCCGGGTATGGCGCAGACACTGTTTGCGCAGGATATTTTGGAAAGCGATGATGCTGCCGAAGTCACGGCAACGCCGGGGCTGCAAAGCAACGAGATCGTGCAGGAAGACCCGCGCTTTGCAGCAGTGCAGCACTGGTCGATCGATAATGCCAACGCATTGCTCGCGGTGATCGAGGGTATCGGTGCAGAAGGCCTCGACCCCGCCGATTACCGTCCAGACTTGCTGCGCGAAGAAATCGCCAATGGCGAAAGCACCGCCCTTAACATTCGCGCCAGTGGTGTTTTTGTATGGCTCGTGGAAGACCTGCGTGATGGCCGCACGCCAATGGAATCGCGTCGTCAGTGGTTCGTGGTCGATCCTGATCCCGATCTGATGCCAACCGGATCGCTGATGACCGAAGCGCTGGAAAACGGCGATGTGGCCGGTGTTGTCGCGTCGCTCGCGCCTGACCATGCTGACTACGCTGCCTTGCGCGAAGCGCTGGCGAATACGCCGGAAGAAGCAACCGATCGCCGCCGGATCATCCGCGCGAATATGGATCGCTGGCGCTGGCTGCCGCGTGACTTGGGCGGCCAATACCTGATCACCAACGTGCCCGAATATCAGCTGCGCCTGATGGTCAATGACCGTATCATCAGCACCTACCGCACGATTGTCGGCGCCCCGGGCCGCACCGCAACGCCGCAGCTGGCAGAAACGGTCGAAGGCGTCGTCTTCAACCCGACCTGGACAGTGCCGCAGAGCATTGTGCGCGGGGAAGGGCTGGGCAACCGCGTGCTCAACAACCCGCAGTGGGCGCGCTCGCAGGGCTACACCGCCACGCGCGGCGCCAATGGCTGGATCAGCGTGGTGCAACAACCGGGCCCGACCAACTCGCTAGGCGAAATGAAGCTCGACATGCCCAATGCGCATGCGATTTTCCTGCACGATACGCCGCAGCGTCACCTGTTCGACAGCAGCAACCGCGCGCGCAGCCACGGCTGTATTCGTGTGGAACGAGCGCTTGAGCTGGCGATGACCGTGGCGATCCTTGGCGGCGGGGCGACGCGGCAGGAAGCCGTCGATATCCACGTGAGCGGCGACTACACGCGCGTGCCGGTGCAGCGGACCATGCCGGTCTACATCACCTATTTCACGATGGGCCTCGATTCAGAGGGCAATCTGCGCAGCTATGAAGACATTTATGGCCGCGATGCCCCTGTGCTCGCTTCGCTTGACGAGCCACGCCAAGGCAACCGTGCCCGCGCGACGAGTGAGGAAGTGATCGAGATCGTAGAGGACGCTCGCACCACTGCGAGCTGATCAGTCGCTTTCGGGTGCCAGGCCCGGATTGGCCTCGGCGTAGATTTGGGCCAGCGTATCTTCGCTTGGCTCTTCTTCGGGCGGCGC
Organism: Aurantiacibacter sp. D1-12; assembly: GCF_028858515.1. GTDB lineage: Bacteria > Pseudomonadota > Alphaproteobacteria > Sphingomonadales > Sphingomonadaceae > Alteraurantiacibacter. Next base: position 301,685 of record NZ_JAPJZJ010000002.1, on the reverse strand, counting down.
GTTACGCGCTCTCCGCTCGGCAATTGCCGTTTCGAAGTCGACCGGCGCTTGCTCGGGCATGGCCACGTCTTCGCCGTCACCTCCAATGCCGAGCGTATCAGCAAAGATCAGTCTGCCACCGGACAGGCGATAGAGCACTTCGGGAAAAGTCTCGGTGCCGAATGCCGGACAACCGTTTGATCGGCCAAGTCGTCCCCAGCGCTCGACGTGTGCGGGCGTGGCATAGTCTGCAGCATGAAGAACGATGGCGCGTGGAAGGGCATTGGAATTGGTCTCGTCCAGCCCGCCCATGCGCACCGAGGTGCCATAGCGTCCTTCGTACCATTCCCACGTGATGTAGGCGCCGCGGCTGGTCGCCCAGCTGTCGTGAAGGTTGGAGTACTCGTTGAGCCATCCATCGTGCTCGGGGTCTGACCCGCTGCCGTGCGAGACGAGCGCGCTGTTCACGCGGCCTGCGATAAGGTCTACGAAATGGAAACGTGGCAAGCTGGAATGCAGGCCGAAGTCGGCGATGCCCACCACGTCGCTATGCCACAAGGCGGCAGCATTGCGCTCGACTTCGCGCCGGGCGATTTCAAGCAGGCGCCGCGTGCGTGCATCAGGCCCGGCCTGCGCAAAAACGCGAGTAGGCGTCGCAATCGCAGCACTGGCGGCAATACCGGAGGTGAGAAGCTGACGGCGGTTCATTCCGGCACTATTGCGCATGCTTGATGAACCTTGTCCATATGCAGCGGCGGATCAGGAGCCGTTTATGCGATCAATCGCGGCAATGCTCGCGTCAATATAGGCGCCGTTATCGTGGCGATGCGTGCCGACAAAGTGGACAAAGGCGGTGTCATCACCCCACGCTTCGTTCCAGTAATTCATATAGCGATCGTAGGGCAGCACAGCAGGCTCGCGCTCGTTGGCGAGCTGGAAGTTCGAAGTGACCTGTTCGGTGCCCCAGATGGTCACATCGTCCTCACCGATCATGCCCTTCATCTCGGTGAGAAAAGCAGAAGCCAACGGACGGCCTGCGCCCATCGCGGCAAAGCCGGCAAAACCCGAACAGCCGCGCACGTATTTCCATCCGCGCGATCCATCGACGCGGTCGAGGCGGGATTCGATGCGGGTTTGCACATGCCCTTCAGCCTCGCCCTCAGGGTAGAAGTGTTCGCGAAACTCCTTGAGCGGCAGCGGGCCCATTGAAGCGTCCTCTCCACCAAGGAAAACGAAGCTACGATTTCGCGCGATAGCATCGGCGATCTCGGGCACAGGCCCGATGGTCACCGTGTCACTATCCAACTGGATCCAGTATTCGCCCGAACGCCGGTCAAGAATGGTGAGCAAACGCTCCCATGTGCCGCCAGCGGGAAATTCGTTCAGCACGACATCGGAAATGCGCATGATTTCCGGATCGCCGCAGTGGTGGGCAAGGATTGCGCGGTCCTGTGCGGTCAGGGTGCCATCATCAAGGATTGCAATGCGGCCGCGCTGCAGCTCGTTCCACAGGCTCTTCACCGCGACCAGATAAGGCAGCAATACCGCCGTGCCGATCATGGAGAATAGCACCACGCCATCCTGCTTGGGCACGATGGGCGGGGTGTTCAGAATGCCCTGAATCGCCTCGGCATGGGCGTTCGCCTCTTTCTTGGCGCGCCAGCGGCGGGGGAGGAGAGAGTTCATGTTCATTGTTGTTGGTTCGCCAGCACCATCTGGTTGTCGGCGATCTCCACCGAGTTGATCGTGGAAAGGAACGATTGGCCGAGCAGCGAAATGCCGAGACCTTCGGGAATGATCATCGCCTCAACATCGCTCGCTTCGAAGTTACCGAGGCGCACGTTGCGCAGCCTGGTGTGCACGCCATAGACCGTGCCATTGGCGCCTTGGGCAACCGGGCCGACTTCGCTGTCATCCCAGAAAAGGCCTATCGCCATCGCGTCCTCTCCAGTAAGCGCAATCACACTGGCCCCGGTATCGACGAGCATGCGGCTGGAAACACCATCGACGCTTACGTCCGCGTAAAAATGCCCGTCCGGCTCGCGGTCGAGCGCTACGTCCTCTGCCCAGGAGACCGGCTCCGAGGTACTGCTGAGCGAAGCGAGCTGGGCGGCATCCATGCCGTCCTTGTCGTCGGAGCCCGCAGCAAGGGTATCGCCTGTGGCCGGATCATTGCTGATCACGGGCCAGGCAAGGCCGACGAGGCCTCCGGCAAGAAGCACGCAGGCAAGGGGAATACGCATATCCATCGCACGCCAGCTTAGGCGAAGGGCCTTAAACCCCGGTAAAGACGGATGTGGCGGCGATGAGGTCTTCCGGTTCGGTGTCAGGGAAGGCCATTGCGAGCATGGATCTTGCGTGCCGAGCTGCGACTTCGCATTGGTCCTCCCCATATCCACCGCCAAGCGCGCTGGCTATGGGGAGGCCGAGAAGGCGCACCTGTTCAAGCACATAACGGTCACGGTTGATCAGTCCTTCATCGCTCAGTGAGAGCCGCCCGAGCTTGTCATCGCCATGCGGGTCAACGCCTGCCTGATAGAGCACGAAATCAGGCGCGAACGCGCTGAGAACGGCGGGAATATGCCGCTCCAGCTCGGCCAGATATGCTTCGTCACCGATCTTGTCCTGCAGGGCGACATCGAGCGTCGAGCGGGCCTTGCGCGCCGGGAAGTTCTTTTCCGCATGGAACGACAGGGTAAAAACATCCTCGCGCCCTGCCAGCAGGCTCGCCGTCCCGTCACCCTGATGCACGTCGAGGTCGATAATCAGCACGCGCTTCGCTTCTCCACTGGCAATCAAGCGATTGGCGGTGACAGCAAGGTCATTGAACACGCAATAGCCTGCGCCTGTATCGTGCAGCGCATGGTGGCTTCCGGCAGCCGAATTGGCGGCATAGCCGTGCTCTTTCGCGAGCATCGCCGCGAGCCACGTGCCGCCGTTGGTATGCCTCACGCGGCTGGCGATGTGCGGCGTCACGGGAAAGCCGATCCGCCGTTCCTTCTCCCGCGGGACAGAGGCGGTGAAGACCTGTTCGACATAGTCCGGACAATGGACCGCTTCGAGCCATCCGCGAGGGGAAGGTTCGGGGGCATGCTCGGTCACAGCGAAGCCGCTCGTCCGCAGCGCTTCCATGACAAGATAGTATTTGTCGAACTTGAAGGTGCCGCGCTCCGGCTTTGGAGCCATGTAGTCAGCGTGGTGGACGACGTGGAGCATGCCTTCGCGATGCGCTACTCGGCAGCAATCTCGATACCCTCGACCGGCTCGATACCCGCTGGACGATGGGCGAGTTCGTTGAGCTCTTCGTAAATAGCATCCTCGCTGCGGCTGGCGCTGTTGCGCCATGTGCTCGCCGTGTCGCCATTAACGAGCATGCCTTCCGGAGTGACGACCAGCACATTCGGCGTGCCTTCCTGCTCGTGGCCGAACCGTTGCCCGATCTCCAGATTGTGCCCGTCGCCTGATTGGGGGAGACCTACGTTGACGAAAACCAGCTCGTAATGCCCTTCAACCAGTGCCTGGAAACGCTCGGTTCCCAGCCATCCGGCGAGCGCGCGGCTGTCGTGGCACCAGTTGGCACCCATGACGAGCAGCAGCCGCGTATCGAGCTCTGCCGCGCGGGCGAGGGCGGCGTCGACTTCGGCCATCGGGTCATCCGAAACGGCGTAGGATCGCGCTTCGGGATAGTCGTGGTGGTCGGCCGCTGCTTCAGTAGTGGAAGCACTGTTGTCCGACACCGAAATGGCGACACAGCCCGACAGCGCGACGCTCATTCCGATCATGGTGATGATTGCTGGTTTCATCATTCTGCCGCCTCCGCATGTGGATCGAAAGCAGTCGCGGTGCCAGCTTCAATGGCCGCCGCTTTCTCCTCGACCAGTTTCACCACATGATCGAGCATGTCTTCGCTCTGCACGTGATGATCGGTCAGTCCCGAAAGATAGACCATGTGTTTGCCATTGCCGCCGCCGGTGATGCCGATGTCCGTCTCACGCGCTTCGCCGGGGCCGTTGACCACGCAGCCGAGGACCGAAAGGCTCATCGGCGTCTTGATATGCTCGAGCCGCGCTTCGAGTGCTTCCACGGTGCGGATCACGTCGAAACCCTGCCGCGAGCAGCTGGGGCATGAAACAACACGAACGCCGCGCGTGCGCAGGCCGAGTGCTTTCAGCATTTCGAAGCCGACTTTGACCTCCTGCTCGGGCTCTGCGGAAAGCGAGACACGGATCGTGTCACCGATACCCGCCCACAGCAACGAGCCCATACCAATTGAGCTCTTCACTGTGCCGCCGATCAGTCCGCCCGCCTCGGTAATGCCAAGGTGCAGCGGACAATCGACCGTTTCAGCAAGGCCATGATAAGCTGCCACTGCGAGGAATACGTCGCTGGCCTTCACCGCCACCTTGAATTCGTGGAAGTCGTGATCTTGCAGCAGCTTGATATGATCGAGCGCGCTTTCGATCAGGGCTTCGGGGCAGGGCTCGCCATACTTTTCGAGCAGATCTTTTTCGAGGCTGCCAGCGTTCACACCGATGCGGATCGCGCAGCCATTGGCCTTCGCCGCGCGGACAACCTCGGCCACGCGATCAGATGACCCGATATTGCCCGGATTGATGCGCAGACAGGCCGCGCCCTTGTCGGCCGCTTCGAGCGCACGTTTGTAGTGGAAATGGATGTCCGCCACGATGGGGACATTGGCGGCCCTGGTGATCTGGTCGAAGTTCTCGGTCGCCTCTGCCGTGGGGCAGGACACGCGGATAATGTCTGCGCCAACATCCTCGCACCGGCGGATCTGGTCGATGGTCGCGCCAACATCTTCGGTTGGCGTGTTGGTCATGGTTTGCACGGTGATGGGAGCACCACCGCCGACAGGAACATTGCCCACCATGATCTGGCGGGACTGGCGACGTTCAATGTCGCGCCAAGGACGAACAGAAGACATGGCGCGCATATAGTCTGCGCAAGGTGAAGGGGCAATGACAGCGCCGCCGAATTGCGGCATGGAGCCTTGGTAACGCACTCGGCAATCAGGGGAAGCACTTTGGAACACGCTCATGGAATGGATCTGCGCGACACGCTGCTGATCTTAGGATTTGCGCTTGTTTCGGTGCTGATCTTCCGTCGTGCGGGGCTGGGGGCGACGCTGGGATACCTTGTCGCTGGGGCCCTGCTGGGTCCGCAAGTCTTCGGCCTTGTCGCCGGTGCAGAGCAGATGGCTGTCGTCGCTGAACTGGGCATTGTCATGCTGTTGTTTGTGGTCGGTCTGGAACTGAGCCCGCAGCGGCTCTGGCGCATGAAGTCGGCGATTTTCGGGCTGGGTCTTGCTCAGGTGACCGCTTGCGGTCTGGCAGTAACGGCAACGATCCTCGCGCTGACCGGCTATACGCTGGAGGCGGCCTTGGCGATTGGTCTGCCGCTCGGCCTCAGCTCGACCGCGCAGGTGTTGCCCATGCTGCAATCGGCGGGCCGGTTGCGTACGCCGTTTGGTGAACGCGCTTTCTCGATCCTGCTGTTCCAGGATCTCTCCATTATCCCGCTGATCACCATCGTTGCCGCGATGAGCCGCAATCCCGCAGCGCAGGAAGGCCCTGCTGGCTGGGTACTGGCATTGATGGCGGCCGGTGCGATCATCGGTCTCGTCCTTGCCGGTCGACTGTTGATCCGCCCGCTCTTCCGCCTGATCGGAGGGCTGGGCGAGCGCGAGCTGTTTATCGTCGCTGCGCTGTTCACCGTCGTCGCGAGTGCGGCACTGATGCAGGCACTTGGACTGTCGGCGGCGCTGGGCGCATTCATTGCAGGTGTAATGCTTGCCGATACGCCTTACCGGCACGAGCTGGAGGCCGATATCGAGCCGTTCCGCTCGATCCTTCTCGGCCTTTTCTTCGTTTCTGTTGGCATGCTTCTCGACCTTAATGCGGTGGCAGAGCGGCCGTTCTTCGTGGTCGGCTTTGCCGTGCTGCTTATCGCGGTGAAAACTGCGATTATCTTTGGCCTGGGCAAGCTGGTGGGTATGACCTGGCGCGGTGCACTCGCGCTTGGCTTATTGCTTAGTCAGGGCGGTGAATTCGCCTTCGTACTCTATACGCAGGCGCAAGCAGCATTGCTCATCGAGCAATCATCGGCGAGTATTTTTGGAGCTGTTGTCACGCTTTCCATGGCTGCAACTCCATTCCTGATGATGGCGACCCGGCGCATCCGGGAGGAGCCGAAGGGCGCGGAGGAGGAGCGCGAGGCGCCCAGCGATCAGGCGGCCAGCGCGGTTGTGGTCGGCTATGGCCGGTTCGGCCAGAGCGTTTCGCAGATGCTGCGTTCGGCGGGGCTTTCTGTCACCGCAATCGACCGCAAGGCCGAGCAGATCGACATCGCGGAGGAGTTCGGCAGCAAGGTCTACTACGGCGATGGCACGCGCATGGACTTGCTGCGGCAGGCGGGCGGGGCCGAAGCACAGTTGATCATGTTCTGCATCGATGAAGCGCCCGAGGCTGGCCTGATCGAATCCGTGCACGATGCCTTTCCCGATGCACTGGTCTACGTCCGCGGGTTTGACCGGAGATCGGTAATCGAGCTGGCGAATACGCCTGCCGAATATGTCGTACGCGAAGTGTTCGAATCCGCCATTCGCATGGCGCTGATGGCGCTCGAAAAGCTTGGCGTGAGCGAAGGCGAAATTGCCCGAGCAGAAGACAAGTACCGCAAGTTCGATTCCGACCGGATGAACGTGCAGGTGGAGGCTGGCGATATCTATGCTGCGCAGGAAATGACGCGCGAGCAGCAGCGCGCCATGTCAGATCCGGACGAGCATTAGAGCTCTAAGGCGATTAGTGTGTGGCTTCAGGATTGAGCAGGAATTGCTGCGCCGCGACCACCGGTAGCGGACGCGAATAGAGATAGCCCTGGCCGCAATCGACGCCGAGTTTCTTCATCGCCCGCGCTTCATCCTTGGTCTCGATACCCTCGGCAACGACGGTGCAGCCGATTTCCTTGGCCAGCTGGACAAGCGCTGCGGTCATCGCCTTGCGGGCAGGATCGGCTTCGATACCGCGCGTCAGAACCATATCCATCTTGAGGATATCCGGCTGCAGATCGACAATATGGCGCAGGCCTGCATAGCCGGTGCCGACATCATCAATGGCAATTTTTGTGTGGGGTTTGAGCGCAGCGATTTCGCGGGCCAGCTCTTCAAAGTCATCGACCTGGCAATGCTCGGTAATCTCGACGACGAGGTTCTTCGCGTCCGATGCCTCCAGCAGTTCACGGACCTTGCCCGATGCAACCGTTTGCGGGGAGACATTGATGGTGGCGTAGAGACCTTCCGGAATGTGGGAGAGCGATTCCAGCGCGCAGCGGACCGCAGTGAGTTCGAGCTCCTGTCCCAGTCCCACCAGCTCGGCATCCTCGAACCACGCATCGGGGCCGCGCTTGGTCAGATCCGGGAAGCGCGAAAGGCATTCGACGCCCACCGGCAGACCGGTCTCGAACGAGATAATCGGTTGCTGGAAGGTGGAAACACCGTGCCCGTCAAGCATGGATTCGACGCGTTTGCGCGCCTCTTCCAAGAGGATATCGCTTTCCAGCGCGCTCTCGATGCGTTCGGCGGCGAGGCCGGCGAAGCTTTTGAGTACGTTGAGATCCCGCTCTGTCAGCGTGCGGTCAGGCGTGCGACCCAGCGCGCAAAAGCTGCCCCACACGGTGCCGTCGGACAGACGCAGAGGGGTGTTCACGTGGCAGCCAACGGGCAGAAAATCGGTAATCGCCAGCTCTTTGGTGAAAGGAAAATCTGCCGGATCCTGGATTAGTTCGGGCAGGCGGCCATTGAGGATGTGCCAGCAATATCCGGCCTCACGCGGCTCACGGAAACCCGCGCCCATCGGCAATTCCAGATCGGTGCTGACATGTGTCAGCTCGCGCTCTTCGCCCTCGACATAGCGGGAAACAAAGGCGATCTCGACGCCCAGATGTCCGCGAACGGACTGCAGAATGCGTTCGATACCGTCATTGTGCACCAGCTCGTCTGGGAGCGGGGCAACCGGTGCCTCGAAATCGGGCAATTGGGGTACAGCTTGTGCCATCGCCGTCTCTATGGCGGAAAAGCCCTAAAGTCAGCTTAACCCCGTTTTTGCCGGAAATGGTCGTTAGAGCCGCAATTCAAAGAGATATTCATCGTCGCGGTGCTTGCCGACCATGAAGAAAATGTCGGCAATCTTGATGAACCCGTAACGTTGGTAGAACCGCTGCGCGCCGGGATTGTCCGAATAGACAGAGAGCTGCATTGCATCGCAACCGCGCGTGCGGGCTTCGGCCAGCGCCCAATCGGTGAGTACGGCACCGATGCCTTCGCCGGTGCGATCGGGGTCGCAATAAAGCTGTTGCAGGGCGATCGGCTTTTGCGCATCGGAATAGTCTGCGTAACCGCTCGGGTCCTTCAGCTTGATGAATCCCAGAAGCGCACCGTTATCTTCCTCCACAGCCAGGCGATGGGTCAGGAGAGGGTCGGCGATCTCTTCGGCAACGGCTTCCTCCGAATAGACCTCGTCCAGAAACGCCTTGAGGTCAGCCGGATCATAAAGGTGCGCGAACTTGGCGCAAAAACTATCACGCCCAAGCTGGGCGAGCGGTGCGGCATCTGCCAAAGAAGCGGGGCGCAGGATCATAACCCTGCGCCCCTACTCTTTTCACCGTCTGGGGTGAAGCGCGAAGCTTACTTGCGGTCCCACTCTTCCAGCTTGCGAGCAGCCCATTCGCGGCCACCAAGACCGAAGGCCAAGGCGCCCGCAACAGCGATACCAATCACCAGCGCACTGAACGCGGTTTCGGGAATCATTTCGCCCACACCGGTGTAGCTCAGCCCCATGAAGGTGAAGATAATGATGGTTGCCCACCGCACGATGGTTCCTGCGGTCCCGTCGATTAGCTTTCCAAGCACGTTGGCAATCAGGAAGCCTGCGCCAATCACAACCGCGGCGAAGACTACGCTGCCGCCAAGCGCCAGCACCTCGTTGAGGATGCCGGTCAGTTCTGGGAAGCCCAGCAGGCGGGTTGCCGCGATGGCGAAGAACAACAGGATCGCAATCTGCACGACGCGGGCGATGATTGCGGATGCCTTGGTATCGTCACCCGTCAGGCCGGTCGCCGCAATGGTGCGGTCTACTCCGAAACCTTCGAGCAGTTCGGTCAGCAGGCCAACAATGAACTTGCTGATGACATAACCGAGGCCGAGCAGAACGGCTGCCGCGATGATCCGCGGAATGGCAGCAAGGATCATGTCCAGCATGTCGGTCGCCGGACCGGAGATCGCCGCAATGTTCAGCACGCCCAGCGCACCGATGGCGACCGGGATGGCGATGAAGATATAGGCGATCGTCCCCAGCGTTTTGCTGATTGCGGTGCTGCCTGTGACTTCCTCGACATTGCCGTTGCTTGCCATGTTGGCGAACCGATCGACATTGAGCGTCTGTGCCGTCGTAGTGACAAGGTCGCGCACGATGCTTGCGATCATGAAACCGACATAGGCGAGAATCCCTGCGCCAATCAGGTTCGGAACAAAGCCCATGATGTTGTTGAGCAGCTCGTCAATAGGCCCTGCAACGGCATTAAGGCCAAGCACCTGAAGGATGCCTAGCAAGCCGAACAGCCAGATGAGCAGCGACACGATCTTGCCGATCGACAGGCCCACGCTCTGGCCGCTGCCCGTTTCCCGCTGCAACAGCGGAACGGCATCCACCACCTTTGCAGCAGCCCATTTGGCGGCCTTGGCCAGCAGCCAGGTGATGACAAGAATGAGAAGAGCGACTCCGACCTTTTCCGCGATCTGCATCGCCAGGTCGGGGTCGAATTGGTAGTTTCCGATAGACATGTTTTTATTCCCCCGAAAGTTGAACGGGCAGAATGTAACATGCGCGGGTACCAGCGCGAAACCCGCCTACCGGAGAATTTACAAAGGCTTACGAGTGCTTGTCTTTCTTGCGTTTCCCGAAACGCATGCCGCTTTCCAGATGCGCGCGTAGGGCGGCATAGAAAGCCTCCAGGAACTCGCGCTCGTCTCCGTTGCCCAATTGCCAGCCGATCTTGTAGGTGATCGCCGCGGCAACATCGCGTAGCGCATCGGGCTGGTCCTGCCGCAGAACGCGTTCCAGCACCTGCAACTCATGTTCGCCATAGACTGCCAGCTCTGCCTCCCCGAACTGGTAGTCGTTGCTACGATCGGGGGCGAGCGACATCGCTTCCTTCAGCTTGGCTGCCTTCGCTTCGACAACCCACGTGCCCGCAACAACGTCGCCTGCGCGCAGCGCGTCCTTGTTAAAGAACGGAAACAAAACGAAGATCATTATCCAGATGAAAGCCGTGAACCCGGCGATGCCCGCCTGCTGACCACCGCCTAGCCAGAAGAACAGTGGGATGAACACCTCGACATCGCGCATCAGGTTGCGCGCGATCACCATTTCCGCTGTCAGCCGTCCGCCATCACGCGCTGCCACTCGCAAGCCGAGCAGGCGTTTGCCGGGGGTCGCGGCCTTGGGGCCAAGCTCGAAGTAGAGAAAGTATCCGTACCTTGCGAGGAACAGGAACAAGATGAGGATAACGAAGAAGAATTCGACCACCGGATTGATCTCGTCCGATGATCCCAGGTCGAGCAGCTGGACGCCGGTAAAGCCCAGCACGATGAAGAACACGATCAGCCCGATGGTGATGAAGGTGAGATCGAGCAGCAATGCTCCCGCGCGCGCGCCCTTGCTGCCCACAACCAGCGGCAGCGCCAGCCCTTCGGGTGTCACCAGCATGCGGTCCCGCTTGCCCGGCTCGCCGCGGATATAATTCATCGCCGCGCTCATGCGTCACGCTCCCGTAGACGACGGACCAGAATGAAATAGGCAAGCCAGACCGCCAGCATGAAGCCGCCGATGGCGAAACGCGCGGTCGTATCGGTGATGAGCTGGCGGCCATAGCCTTCGATCAAGCCGGCGATGATCATCATGATCGTGCAGCCCATCATCACCTGCGCAGCGCGCACACCCGAATCCTGCATGGCGGCAAGGATGGAGCGATTGCCCGGGAACGCCATCGTTCGCCCGATATGCAGGCCCGCCGCGCTTCCCAGCAGGATCGCGCCCAGCTCGGTCGTCCCATGGATCGAGAGCCAGCCGACGAATTCCCAGCCGAGGCCGGCATCAAAGAACACCCACAAGATCGCGCCGATGGTCGCCATGAAATAGAGCAGCAGCAGCAAAGTCGGCACGCCGAAGGCAAAGCCAAGCGCGAAGTACATGATGGTAACGCCGGTATTGTGCGAGAACAGCGAGGCGGCGAACAGCGTCAGCCCTTCGCCCCCTCCATCGTGCCCCAGGCTTTCCAGCAACACCTCGCGCGGTGCACCGGGGACGCGTCCACCTGCCAGTTCGGCAGGCATCAGCGAATAGTACCAGTCGGGATCACGCGCGACGAGCAGCCAGCCGACCACGGTGCCCGCTACCATGACAGCGAATGCGATACAGATATCCAGCCAGATATCGCGCACCGACTGGCTCCATCCACCAGCGAAGAAGCTCCGCAGCCAACCAAACAGTCCGGTGCGCGGACCGTAAATCTGGAACCATGCGCGCCGCACCAGTGCTTCGAGATAGTCGAGCGTTGCGGCATCGAGCGAGGTTTCCCGCGCCACTGCGAGGCTCGATGCGGTCTTGCGATAGAGAACGGGCAATTCGAGTAGATCATCGTCACTGATGCGGCCAGGGCGGCCTTTTTCCAGCGCAGTGACAATCTGTTCGAGCCGCTGCCAGTCGACCTCGCGCTCCAGCCGGAACTTGTCCGACCGCAGGCTAGCCTTCTCGATATCGGCGGGCGGCGTGATTTCATTGCTGCGGAACAGGGAAAGCGCCATCAGCCGATTGCCTCCGCTCGCTTGGTTTCGAGGTACAGGTCGATCAACTGATAGCCGATCTTGTCATGCGGAGCCTCGATTACGTTGACGCCCAGACGGCGCAGCCGTTGCAGCACGATCGCGCGCTGGTGAGCGAGTGCATCGGCGCTCACCGCGACGGCGATATCGCCCATGGAGTCAGGCTCACGCGAGGCGAGGTCTTCCAGCTCGGTATCGACTAGCGTGACGAAGATGACGAGGTGATGGCGCACCAGCCGCTCGACGCTCTCGACCATCATTTCCGCCGATGTCGGATCGGCAAAGTCGGAGAACAGCACTATGAGCGAGCGGCGTTTGAGACGCGCGGTTAGCGTAGCAAGCGCAAGGGTGAAATTGGGCTCTCGCGGAACGTAATCGAGCTCGGCTGCCGCACTCTGAAGGCGATGGAAGGCGCGGGTATCGGTCACGAAGGGCGTCATCAGCTGCGGCTGGTCGGCAAAACCGAACAGGCTCACCTTGTCGCCGCCTTTGAGCGCCACATAGCTTGCGGTGAGCGCCGCCGACACCGCGCGGTCGATGCGCGGCATGCCGTCCACCGGCTCGCACATGTTCTGTCCGCAATCGAAGGCGAAGACGACCTGATTGTCGCGCTCGCTTTCGTTCTCGCGGGCATAGAGCGCGGTGTGGCGCGCGCTGGCCTTCCAGTCGATACGACGGCGATCCATGCCGGGCTCGTATTCCGATAGCGCTTCAAACTGGGTGCCTTCGCCGCGGATGCGCCGCGCGACGAGGCCGAACTGCGCATCGCGCATGAAGGTTTGCAGTACCGGAGAGCGCACGGGTGAGAGGTCCGGCCAGACGCGCATGCTGCCGCTTAGCGGAATATAGCTTTGCCGCACGGCGAGGCCCAATGGCCCGGACCAGCGCAGCCACATATCGTGCAGATCGCCTGTCCCGCGCCGTACAGGAAGGACCGTGCCTTCACCGGAGAATTGCCCCGATTTTCCGGTCGGCTTGAGGGTAAACTCCGTCATCCCGTGTTCGCCAAGTCGCGGGTCAAAGCCAATTGCGGCTTCGGGCAATTTGGCGTCGGAATCGCGCAGGATCTCCGCATCGACGCGGATTGCGGTGGGTTGGCCGACTTCGATATCAGAGGGCACGAAGTATTCGAACTTCGCCATCGATCCTGCCAGCCAGCCGTCGATCAGCGTGACCAGCAGAATGGCCGCCGCCGCTGCCGGGGCCACGATCCATGCGCTGGGAGCGGTCGCTGCAATCATCACCGCAATGGGCGCCAACAGCGCCAGCAGCGCCAGCGCGCGGCCGGTCGGCACGATGGGAATGGCAGGAAGGTTGATGGCGGGGAGCTTCATCGGGCTCTAGCGCGGTGCCTCGGTCTGATCGATCATTTGCTCGACCAGGTCCTCCACCTGCTTGCCTTCGATCTCCGCGGCGGGCGACAGCAGTAGCCGGTGCCGCAGCGTGGCGGTGGCGAGCGCCTTCACATCGTCAGGGATCACATAGTTGCGTCCCTGCAAGGCGGCTCGGGCGCGCGCCGCATTGGCAAGCAGCACGGCAGCGCGTGGGCTGGCGCCGCTGGCAAGGTCAGGGTTCTCACGCGTTGCGCGGATCAGCGATACGGCATAGTCGACGATATCCTGCGCCAGCGTCACGCTTTTGACCGCTTCCTGCGCTCCGGCGATCTGCTCTGGAGAGGCAACTTGCGCAATGCCGAAATCGGCAGGCTTTTGCGGACCACTGCGTTCGCCAAAACGTTGCACGATACGCGCTTCTTCTTCGGCGCTGGGGTAAGGGATCAGCAGCTTGAAGGCGAAACGGTCGAGCTGTGCTTCGGGCAGCGGATAGACGCCCTGGTTTTCGATCGGGTTCTGCGTCGCAACGACCATGAACTGGCTGGAAAGCTCGTGTGTCTCCCCGTCCAGCGTGACCTTGCGTTCCTGCATGGCTTCGAGCAGCGCTGCCTGCGTCTTGGGCGGCGTGCGGTTGATCTCGTCCGCCAGCAGCAGCTGGCAGAAGATGGGTCCGCGCGTTAGTGTGAACTGGCTGGTCTGGAAGTTGAACAGATTGGAGCCGAGGATATCGCCCGGCAACAAGTCCGGCGTGAACTGGATGCGCCCGAAATCGAGGCCCGTCGCGCTTGCAAAGCAGTTGGCGAGGAATGTCTTCGCCGTCCCGGGTGGTCCTTCGAGCAGCACGTGCCCCTGCGCCACCAGCGCGATCAGCAGATGCTCCACCGTCTCGTCCATCCCGACGACAGCTTTCGCCACCTCGTTGCGGATTGTCCCCGCCAGATTGGCGGTATCTTCCAGCGTCATGCTCATCGCTTCAGCATCCTTTCGATTGATTTCAGTGCGCCCGCGGCGCGAATAATGTCTCTCGGCCCGTTCGCTTCGCGCAAGGCCTGCCTGCGGCTGGCAAAGCCCGGACCGTCAAACCCGCGCCGTTCCAGTGCGCGGTCGATAGCCACATCGCGCGCTTCGGGGTTGGTTTCACGAATTCCCAGCGCCTCGGCAATGCGTTTGCTCATCAGCGCGGCATAGGGATCGGACAGCAGGTGGAAGCGCTTGACCCGTGCCACCAGCGCGGCGCCGTTCTGCGCCAGCTGCTGCTTGCCGCGCGCCATTGCCGGCGCCTCTGCTATCGGCGGGCCAAACCTGCGGAACGCGCGCCATGCGATCACCAGCGCGGCAAATATCAGGCACAGCGTGGCAGCGAGGAACGGCGGGCGGAAAGCGAGGGTCAGCAAATTTTCCGAAGCGCCGAGACCGGGCAGGGTGAGATCGAAAATGATCGGCATGTCTTCACCCTCCGTCGCGGTGGCAATGATGCCCATCGCCACCTCGGCGCGGTTCCGGTCAGCGAGACCAAAGTTGTTCATCAGGTCGGGTTCGAATACCACGATCACGGGCCAGGGCGGGTAGTCGTCGTAAAACTGTTCCTGCTCAAGCGCCCCGACGAGAACGTCCGTCTCGCTGTCGACGACGAGCGAACGGAATGCCTCTTCACCCTGGCTGGTCAGAGCTTGTACGCTTTCGCTCTGCGGAAGTTCGCCCGACTGACCGAACCCGTTCCAGCCATTGGTCTGACCGACGTCGATTTCGCCGCCTTTGGTAAGCGCGAACTCCTCGGTCCACACCGGGCCCATCGCGCCGCCCAGAACAACCCAGTCTTCTTGCGCTTCGGTGTCCCACTGCTCGGGCACGGGGAAGGCCATCCACTTGGGCATGATGATCAGCGTGGGGCCGGCATCGAGATCGCGCCGTTCCTGAACGATTTCGTTGAGTTCATCGATATTGCCGAACATGCCCGGCGTCAGGACCACCAGACCATACTCGTCCGTCCGACCGCGGTTGCGCGATAGTTCGACAGTGTAGCCTGTGCTCTCAAGCAGCTGGGCAAGTCCGGAAAAGCCGGGCAGTCCATCCGATGCGGCGTGCGCCTGTCCGGCGCGCTCCTCGTTGCCCGTCCATCCCTGACCGAGCGCGTAGAGCATTAACAGGAATGCGCCCGCACCCACCAGCAGCACGGCGAGCACAACGCCGGGGCGGAAGGGGTTGCTGCGTCTCTCTGCGACCTGGCTCATGCGGCGAGCGCCTTTTGCTGGAGCGCGAATTCGGCATAGGCCTCGCGCGCGGCCTGCCAGTCATCCAGATTGAGCTTGGTCAGCGCGAACAGGCTGCGTTCCACTCGTGTTGCGATGATGGAAAAGGCGTTGCGTGCGCCCTCTGGCAGGCGGGTTTCAGCGGAAAGCTCCCGCGCGGTTGACGATGGCTCGACCAGATCGGGCCGCGCCGCTGCAATCTGCCCGACGGAGCGCTTGAGCAACAGGTGTGTCGCCTCGTCATACCTGCCTTCGGACGCGAGCCGGTCTGCTTCTTCGAGCAGCGCCAGCGCTTCGCCCTGATCGGGAGACCACTCTTCTTCCCCGGCTTCACCCTTTTTGCGGCGACGCAGGAAGTCTGGCTGGATCAGCCGGACGAGCGCGATAAGCAGCAAGGCCGCACCACCGATGATGAGCACCCACATCAACACAGGCCATATCGCCACGAGTAGCCGTGCGATCGGCGCAAAGAGCGAGCCCAGAGCATCGAGCAATTGCACCAGCCAGTCAGGGGGAGGCTCGACTTCGGGTGTAGGCACTTCGGTGAACTGGATCGACTCGCTTGCGCGCAGCTCTTCATAAGCCTCCGCGAAGCCTTCCCGCTGCGGCGGAAGCACGTCTTTCCCTTTGACCCCGGTCACCGGAGCAAACTGGCATGGCAAGGGTTACGAAGCAATGACTTGGCGCGCGTTTCTGGCGGTAAATTCCGGCTATTTCAGTTCGAGCGACATACACATGCTGAAATCGTCGCTCTCATAGTCCTCAAACGCCTCGCATTCGGCAAAGCCGCGAGAGGAATAGAGCTTTGTCGCGGGTTCAAAAACAGGATGCCTGCCCGTTTCCAAACCGACCCATGTGCAGCCTCTAGCCCGCGCCGTATCCAGCAGGTGGTCGAGCATGGCTTTGCCGGCCCCTTTGCCACGCCAGTCGGCTGATGCGCGCATGGATTTGATTTCGCAACGCTCGGCATCAATCCGCTTCAAGGCACCAATGGCTGCGAGATCATCCCCGCCGCGAGCAGCGAAAAAGGTCACACCCTGTCCTGCAAGCTTTGTGGCGGGCAGGGCATTCACTTTGCACGATGGGGAGTAGCGGTGCATCTCTTCCAGATGCATGTGCAGCAAGGCCAGTATGTCCGGTCGGTTCGGCTGCTCGACTGCGATGCGCAGGTCAGGATGCGCTTCCTCGCTCATCCGCGCTTGCGCGCCAGCGGATAAGTGCCGAATTGCGTCACGCCCTTGCAGTGGAAGGCGAGCTCTTCCATCGCCCGGTCGACCGCCGGATCGCCCGGCGCGCCGATGATGTCGGCGTAGAACATGGTGGCGGCAAAGCTCGCGCCCTTCTGGTAGCTTTCCAGCTTGGTCATGTTGACCCCGTTGGTCGCAAAGCCGCCCATCGCCTTGTAGAGCGCAGCAGGGATGTTCTTCACTTCGAAGACGAAAGTCGTCATCGTTTCCTGATCGGTCAGTGTCGCCGGGTCGAGCGCTTCTTTCGCCAGAATAACAAAGCGCGTGGTGTTGTCCGCGCTGTCCTCCACATTTTCTTCGACGATCTTGAGACCATACAGGTCCGCCGCGAGCGCTGGGGCGATCGCCGCGATCTTGTCGTTGCCGCTTTCCGCGACATAGGCGGCAGAGCCCGCTGTATCGATGTGGCTCATCGGCACGATACCGCGTTCCTGCAGATAGGCGCGACTCTGGCTGAGCGCGTGCGGGTGGCTATAGGCGGCCTCGAACGGGCCTTCCTTGTCCAGCGCCATCAGCGCGTGATGGATGGCGAGGAAATGTTCGCCCACGATGGACAGACCGCTCTCGGGCAGCAGAAAATGAATATCCGCCACGCGCCCTGCTTGCGAATTTTCGATGGGAATCATCGCGCACCCGGCCTCGCCAGACTTCACCGCTTCGATGGCGCCGGCAAAACTGAAGCAAGGCAGCGGCAGGGCTTCGGGTGCCCATTCGACAACAGCGCGATGCGAATTGGCACCGGGTGCGCCCTGAAAAGCGATAGCGCGCTCGGGCTGCTCGGCGGCAGCGGCGCGCATTTTCTCGACCATTGCGAGGGCGGGGGCGGGAAAACTCTCCATAACAAGGCCGCGACTAGCTTGGCTCTTGTACATGGACAAGCGATTATGACCCACTGACCCCTTGCGCGCGTGGCCCGAGACAACTAGAGCGCGAGCCATATTCCACACACGTTAGAAATGACCTGTCATGAATGATCGTATGAACACCATTTTCGGCTGGGTACTGGGCAGCGGTATCGTCGCGCTTGGCGGTGCCATTGTTTCCGGCATGTACTTCCACTCCATCGAAGGCACCGGCGCGGGCTATCCCATTGAAGCGGCGGAAGAGGGGGCTGGAGCGCAGCCCGCAGAAGACATGCTGCCGATTATTCGTGCGGCCAACGCGGAAGATGGCGCTTCGGTGTTTGCCCGCTGTGCATCGTGCCACACGGTCGAGCAGGGCGGTGCCGATGGTATCGGTCCTAACCTTTATGGCGTGATGGGAACGGGCGTTGGCGGTCACGCAGCGGGCTTTGCCTACTCTGAAGCGCTTACCGGGCATGGTGGCACGTGGGATTACGACACGATGGATGCGTGGCTGGAAAATCCGGCGGCATTCGCTCCGGGCACTAAGATGACCTTTGCCGGCCTTTCCAGCGCACAGGACCGTGCGAACGTCATCGCCTATATGCTCAGCAACGGCGGTGACATGGGCATGCTGGAAGCCAAGGCGGCTGCGATGGAAGCAGCCGCTCCGGCAGAAGAGCCTGCGGCTGAAGAAGGTGCGGAAGAAGCTCCGGCTGAAGAAGCCGCTGCCGAATAAAGCTCGCGCACAAGCGAAACAAAAAAGCCCCGGTTCGCGCCGGGGCTTTTTTGTTATGCGGCCTCGACAGCGTTAGTCGCTGCGCCCCTTGAAGCCTTGCGCCACCACGTACCACTCGCTCGAACCCTTGCGGCTGGCGGGTGGCTTGGCGTGTTTTACGGTCTTGAAGTGCCGTTTGAGCAGATCCAACAACTCCGCATCGGTGCCGCCAGCAAAGCCTTTGGCAACAAAAGCGCCGCCTTCGGTCAGGTTCTCGACCGCGAACCATGCGGCGGCCTCTACCAGCGCCATCGTGCGCAGGTGATCGGTTTGTTTGTGGCCGACCGTGTTCGCCGCCATGTCTGACAGAACGAGATCGGCAGGGCCACCCAGCGCCTCTTCCAGCGCACCCGGTGCAGCATCGTCCATAAAGTCCATTTGCAGGATGGTGACGCCTTCGATGGGTTCGGTTTCTAGGTAATCGATGCCAACCACAGTCGCGCCGGGAGCACGCTTGCGCACCACCTGGCTCCAACCGCCAGGTGCAATGCCAAGGTCAATCACGCGCGTTGCGCCTTTCACCAGGCCAAAGCGATCATCCAGCTCGATCAGTTTGAACGCCGCGCGGCTACGCCAGCCTTCATCTTTCGCCTTCTTGACGTAAGGATCGTTGAGTTGGCGTTCGAGCCACCGCTGCGAGCTGGCCTTGCGCTTCTTGGCGCTCTTCAGCCGCCGCTGCGAGTCCTGTCCGGAGCGTGCCATCAGCCCGATACTCCTTCGGATTTAGCCTGGCGTAATGCCGCCTGCGCCTCGGAGCCTTCGGCATCGGCGGTCATCAGGCTGCGCAAGATACCCTCGCGGATACCTCTGTCGGCCACACCGAGGCGCGGGGCAGACCAGATTTCGAGGATTGCTTCGAGGATCGCGCATCCCGCCACCACCAGCTCGGCACGCTCGTGCCCGATGCAATCGAGCTCGGCACGTTCGGCGGGTGACATGGCGGAAAGGCGTTGCGAGATATCGACCATGCTGTCTGTCGGAACGATCAATCCGTCGACCTGGCTGCGGTCATAATGCGGCAGGCCGAGATGAACGCTTGCAAGCGTTGTCACAGTGCCGCTGGTGCCAAGCAGGCGCTGGTCTGGCGAGCGATGCGGCTCAATCCGATCCGAGAATTCGGCGAAGCTTTCAAGCACCAGCTGCTTCATCTTTTCGTAACGCGCGAGGCGGTCCTCTTGCGGGCCCACCTCTTTGCCAACGGTTTCGGTCAGTGACACGACGCCCCAGGGCACGCTCTGCCAGTCGAGTATACGCGGAACCGGCGCTCCGGGCTCGATCAGCACCAGCTCGGTCGAACCGCCGCCGATGTCGAAGATGATCGCAGGGCCGATCCCGTCTTCGAGCAGGATGTGGCAGCCCAGCACGGCAAGGCGCGCTTCCTCCTGCGCGCTGATAATGTTGAGCGCGATGCCGGTTTCCTTTCGCACCCGCTCGATAAAGGCCTCACCATTGCTTGCGCGGCGGCAGGCTTCGGTGGCGACCGAGCGGGCGAGGTGGACATTGCGCTTGCGCAGCTTGTCCGAACAGATCTTGAGAGCGCCAAGCGCCCGGTCCATCGCTGCATCAGACAGGCGCCCGGTTTGCGCCAGCCCTTCGCCCAGCCGGACCACGCGGCTGAAAGCGTCGATCACGACGAAATTGTCTTCAGACGGGCGCGCGATCAGTAGGCGGCAGTTGTTGGTGCCGAGATCAATCGCGGCATAGGCCTGCTTGTATGAATTGTGCGGTGGGCGTCGCCAGCTACTTTCGCTTTGCCGGGCTTTTGCCTTGCCATCGCCGGGAGCGCGGTTCGGGGCCTTTTTCGTCTTGCGGCGGCGGTTTCCCTTGCGGTTTTTCGCCTTACCTTTGGCCTTTTCGCGTCCATCCGGCGGAGAATAATCCGCCATGACTTCGTACTTTCTAACTTCAATATACCCGCCACCAATGAGCGGAACCTGACATCAGGTTAGCCCAAGAGGGGATCGTTCACAAGCTGCTGCGCGTGGGACCGCTCGCCAGCAGGCAATGTTGCGGTTAGAGGGGGGCATGACCTCCACGCTTCCCACCATTGCCCTGTTCGCCAAATTCCCGGTTGCTGGGCAGGCGAAAACGCGGCTTGCTCCGCTGTTGGGAGGTGCGGGTGCGGCAGAGGTTCATCGGCGGCTGGTCGGGCGTACAGTCGCCACGATCCGTGAAAGCGGCTTGCCGTTTCAGGTCTGGACCACTGGGGCTTCGCACACTGAATTTGCCGCATGGCTGGGTGAGGATGTGGCGCTGGTGGAGCAGGGTGAGGGCGACCTAGGCGCACGGCTGTCGCGTGCACCCGCGCCTGCGATCTTGCTCGGCGCGGATGTTCCCGGCCTGACTGCGCAGCACCTGCGCGAGGCTGCCGACGCGCTTGAGACCCATGAAGCTGTGATCGGCCCGGCGAGCGATGGCGGATACTATCTACTCGGCTTTGCCCGCGCGCTCGACTTCCTGTGGCAAGATATGCGCTGGGGCACTGACGAGGTGCTGCGCGAGACCGAAGTGCGGCTGAAAGCCGCCAATGTACGCTATCGCCTGTTGGGTGAACTGGATGATTGCGATCGCCCTGAAGATCTCGAGAAATGGCCGGAACTCGTTCCGTGAGCCGCACCTCCATTGTCATTCCCATGCTCAATGAGGAGCGCGTGCTGCCGCAGGTCGCGGCGGTTCTTGCACAGCTCAATCCGAAACCGTTGGAAGTAATCGCGGTGGACGGCAGCAGCAGCGATGGCTCGCTCGATTTTGTCCGGGCGCAGGGGTGGCGCACTGTGCAGACCGCTGCGGGTAGGGGGCGGCAGATTAACGCCGGAGTTGATGCTGCAGACGGCGACTATGTCGTGGTGCTGCATGCCGACACGGTCCCCCCGCTTGATTTTATCCATGCTATCGAGCGGACGCTGTCTGATCCCGCAATCAGCCTTGCGGGCTTCACCCCGATCCTGCGCGGGCCGGAAAAAACGCGCTGGGGCACCACGCTGCATAATTGGGCGAAAACCTGGTACGCGCCGCTGCTGTTCCGTCCCCACCTGTTCTTCAAAGGTTGCCGTTTGCTGTTCGGCGACCACGCGATGTTCTTCCGCCGCACGCAGTTCCTGGAAAGCGGGGGCTGCGATCCGGCAGCGAAGGTGATGGAAGAGGCCGACCTGTGCATCCGTATGACGCGCTTTGGTCGGGTGAAGATGATTTCCGACCGGGTGGAGACTTCTGACCGCCGGATCGCTAAATGGGGCCCGCTCAAAGCGAACTGGATTTATCTGAAGGTCGGCTTCCTGTGGGGGCTCGGCGCGAAGAAACGTCTGGAGCGGTACTACCCGGACGTGCGTTAACGCGGCTTGGGCAGGTAGTCCGCTTCGATCCCGTGCGCGATAAGCCGGTCCAGCCAAGCGCTATCGGTCGGATTGCATTCGAAGCCCGTCACCGCGCGGAAGCGGCCGTCATCGAACTGCGGATCGCGGGTGAAATAGGCTCCAAACGTCCCGAGCATCCGCCCGGCAAGCATCTGCTCGGCGGGACGCAGTGATGTCGGATCATAGTCCTGCGGTGACACAACTTGCGGGTCGGGGAAGTGCTCGACGCGCTGTACACCGTAAGCCAGTTCGGCAGCCGGAAGCGGATCGCTGGCGACAAGATGGAAGTATGCTCCATTCGCCTCGTTCATGCGCTCTGCAAGGCGGGCAATGCCCTCGGCCACATGGTCGATGGGCACGAGATCGAGTGTTGATCCGGGTACACAGGGAAACTGCGTCACCTTGCCGCGCGCCATCAGGCGGAAGACGTTGCAGAGCGAGGGGAAGTCGCGGATCACGCCGGTCTTGCTGTGGCCGAGCACAATGGAGGGGCGAGCAACCGCGAAGGGAAGACCACTCGCGGCAACCGCCGCTTCTGCCCGTGCCTTGCTGGCTTCGTATCGGTTGGTGAACTGCGTATCGGCAGGCACTGGGCCTTCCGGCACCGCGCCGCTCACCTGCCCGCAGACATAGGCCGTGCTGACATGCAGGAACGCTGCACCCGCTTCCTTGGCATAGGCGAGCGCGTTTTTTGTGCCCTCGACATTGATAGCCTGCAATTCTTCCTCGGGGGCGTCGAATTCCAGGCTGGCGGCGCAGTGGATGACGACATCATGCGGCTCAGGCTCCAGCCCCATCAGCGGCAGCGTCACATCGCCTGAAACGGTCGTGACACCTTCTACCAGCGCGCCATCATTGCCGCGCACCTCCGGATTACGACGGACCATGCCGGTCACCGCATGGCCCTTCGCCACAAGGCGCGCGCAGACATCGCCGCCGATCAGTCCAGCGGCGCCGGTGACGAGAATCTTCAGCAACAGGCCGTGCCCGCCGACGTGTTTTCACTCGCCGACTGGCCGAACGGTGCATCGGTCCCGCAGCCGGGAAATACCCCGTAGTGCTTCGAGAAGTCGCCGATAAATTCAAAATGCTCGGCAAAGCGAGTTTCGGCGAGCATTAGCCAGCTGTTGCCGCAGATCGGGAACGTGCGCCCCGCCTCGATCGCGTGATGCGCGTCGAGTTCCAACACGCGTGGGTGGCCCTCCAGCGTTCCTTTGTAGCGCACGGCCTGCCCATAATCCTCGCACTGCGGTTCAAGTCCATCGAGCTTGAACAGGCGATAGGTGGCGGAGACGAAATTGATCCCGTCCAGTTTGGCCTTCACTTCGCGGTCGTTGATGCCGAGAGGGCGATCAGTGACAAGGCGCGGATCGGCGAAACCGGCGGCCTTGGCGAGGCGATCAAAATCGCCCCAATAAAGCGCGCCGGAAAGGCACTCGCCGTGCAGCACCGGATCGCTCAGCAGATGCTCGGGCACGCGGCGGTCGGCATAGACATCGGAAAAGTACAGCTCGCCTCCCGGCTTCAGCAGCCGATGCGCGGCGCGGAATACGGCTTCCTTGTCAGCGACAAGATTGATGACGCAGTTGGATACGATGACATCGAAGCTACCTTCTTCAAGGCCAAGCTCGCCCAGTTTCTCGATATCGCCTTCGACAAATTCGACATTGGCAAAGCCGAACTGCTCGGCATGCCAGCCCTGATATTCGCGCGCGACGGCGAGCTGCTCAGGAGTGGCGTCGACGCCGGTCACATGGCCGTTCGGTCCGACCAGCTGCGCCAGCAAATAGGCGTCCTGCCCGCTGCCCGAACCAAGGTCGAGCACGCGGCAACTCTCGAGCGCTTGCGGCACTACAAGTCCGCAGCCGTAGTAGCGCGCTTTCACCTCTTCGTGCACATTCTTCAGCGCTCTGGCGACGGCATCGCTCGGCATTTCAAAAGTGCAGCAGGCATCGGTGCGCAGATCGGCCGATCCGCCCAGTACCTTGCCGTAATAGTCCTGTGAGTTTTCGAGATTCATGAAACCGAATGTCCCTTTTCGGCGAAGTGCATGGCCATAACAGGAAGCGTTTCGTTTCCTAGCCCAGATGAGTTACGCACGCGGGGACCTATGGAATACTCACATGACGTTATCGTAATCGGCGGCGGTGCTGCCGGACTGACCGCAGCGGGTGGCTGCGCGCTGTTCGGGCTGAAGACCGCGCTGATCGAAGGCCACAAGATGGGCGGCGAATGCCTCAACAATGGCTGTGTCCCCTCTAAGGCGCTGATCGCCTCCGCCAAGCGCGCTGCCGAAGCGCGCGAAGAAAAGCGCGCGGGCGTGCAACTGGCCGCACCTGTGGTCGACTGGTCCGGCGTGCACAAACACGTCCACGATGCCATCGCGCATATCGAGCCGCATGACAGTGTTGAGCGGTTCGAGGAGATGGGCTGCGAGGTCATTCAGGACTGGGCGAAAATCACCGGACCCAGGGAAGTGACCGTGGGCGGCCGCAAGCTGACCGCACCGCGCATCGTCATTGCGACGGGCTCTGGGCCGTTCGTTCCACCCATTCCAGGGCTGGACGATGTGGACTACCTCACCAATGAAAACCTGTTCGACCTGACCGATCAGCCCGAGCACCTCGTCATCATTGGCGGCGGTGTGATCGGCATGGAGATGGCGCAGAGTTTTCGCCGCCTGGGTAGCGAAGTGACCGTGATCGAACCGGGCGAACCGATGGGCCGCGATGATCGCGACTCCGTCGCCGTCGTAGTTGATGTCATGAAGCGCGAGGGTGTGCGTTTCGTGAAGGGTAAAGCTGACAAAGTCGCAAAGGGCGCGGATGGCAGCGTGACTGTCACCACCGATAGAGGTGAAGACGTGACTGGCAGCCACCTGCTCCTCGCCGTGGGTCGCAAGGCGCGCACCGAAGGCTACGGTCTCGAAGAACTCGGCATTGAACTCGGCCGCAATGGTATCAAGGTCGATGATCGTCGTCGGACTTCAATCAAGCACATTTACGCCATCGGCGATTGCCGTGAAGGGCCGCGGCTGACGCATGTCTCGGGCTACGAAGGCTCGAACGTGGTACTCGAAATTGCGCTTGGACTGCCGACGAAAGTCGATTTCAAGGCGCTGCCCTGGTGCACCTACACTGAGCCCGAAGTCGCCCAGATCGGCATGACCGAGACCGAAGCGCGCGAGAAATTCGGCGACAAGCTCAACGTGGTGAAGGAAGGTTTCGACCATAACGAACGCGCGATTGCAGAAGGCCTGACCGAAGGACATCTGAAAGTCATGTTGAAGGGCAAAAAGGTCGTCGGTGCGAGCATCTGCGGGGTCAATGCGGGCGAGCTGTTGCTGCCGCTCACCCAGTCGATTACCGGTAAATCGGGCACCTTCGATATGGGCGGCGCGATCATTTCTTACCCCACCCGTTCGGAGATCACCAAGGCTGCTGCCTTTGCCGCGTGGGAGCCAACAGTGTTCGGCGCGTGGCCCAAGCGCTGGGTTGCCTTCCTCGCCAAGATCCGCCGGATGTTCTGATGGCAACGCGCAGTCTGTCACGCAACGTGCCCACCGGCGCGTCTCCTTTCGCTGTCGAAGCCGAAGAACTCGCGCGCGAGAAATTCGTCGATCCGCTGGTCACCGCCAAGGGCGAAGCGCGCGCCACCGTGGGGCTGCGCAAGCTCGACACGCTGTGGTTTGCCACGGGCACGCTGTGCAATCTCGCCTGCGCCAATTGCTATATCGAAAGCAGCCCGACCAACGATGCTTTGATCTATATGAGCGCGCAGCATGTCGCACGCTTCCTCGATGAAATCGGCCCACTGAATGTGCGCGAGATTGGTTTCACCGGCGGCGAGCCGTTTATGAATCCGGACATCATTGCGATGATCGAAGGTGCGCTGCGGTGCCAGCACGAAGTGCTGGTGCTGTCCAATGCGATGAAGCCGATGCGGCGGCATGAGGCCGAGCTGTTGCGCCTCCGTCACGATCACGGCGACAGGCTGACGATCCGCGTCTCTATCGACCACCACACGCAAGAAGTGCACGAGGCTGAGCGTGGCCCCAACAGCTGGGAACCGATGCTCGATGGTTTGCGCTGGCTCTCCGCCAACCACTTCTCCATCGCCGCTGCCGGGCGCAGCCTAGCGGGTGAGACGCAGGAGCAGGCACGCTCTGCCTACGGCGCGCTGTTTGAAGCGCAGGGCATCGCCATCGACGCCGCCGATCCTTCGTGCCTCGTGCTCTTTCCGGAGATGGACGCGGCCGCCGATGTGCCCGAAATCACCACCGAATGCTGGGGCATCCTTGGCAAATCGCCCGATGACCAGATGTGTGCGAGCAGCCGTATGGTCGTCCACCGCAAGGGAGAACCTGCGCCGCGAGTAGTCGCCTGCACGCTACTTCCCTATGATCCTGGTTTCGATCTCGGCGATACCATTGCCGAAGCGAACGGCGCGGTGTCGCTCAACCATCCGCATTGCGCGCGCTTTTGCGTGCTCGGCGGAGCGAGTTGTTCAGCCTGAGTTGGAAACCGGCAAGCTAGGTCAATTGTATGGGACATATGATCAAGCCGCTTCTCGCTTCCGCTACGCTGTTTGCCGCCACGCTGGCCACGCCATCTGCCAGTGCGCAGAGCCGCATCGACGGGACCTATATCGACCAGGGCGGCTACGTCGAAATCACCGTGCGTCCCTGCGGCAATGCCCGCTGCGGTACAATCACGCGGATCATCCGCAACAAGCCGGGCGAGCCCGACAACGACGTTCACAATGACAATCCTGCGCTGCGCGATCGCCCGATCCTCGGCATTCGCGTGCTTGAAGGGCTGCGTTGGCGCGATGGTGCCTGGCGTGGTGAAGTCTACAACCCCGAAGACGGTGGAACCTACCGCGCGGTTGTCCGACCGGGCCGGAACGGATCGCTCGATGTGCAGGGCTGCGTGACCCTGTTCTGTCGCACGGTGACCTGGCGCTCTGCGGGCTAACGGGCACTTGACCGAATCCACAGCGCGTTATAGAGGCGCGCGCTCTGATTGGTGCCCCGTCCTCTAACGGTAAGAGAGCGGACTCTGACTCCGTCAATCAAGGTTCGAATCCTTGCGGGGCATCCAGTTCTTCCCTTGACCCTTCGCACACACTGCGTCAGGCCAGATGGCTTGAACAGGAGATTTGCGTGAGCGCCGAAGACGACAAGAATTGCAGCGATTTGCACGATTACAAATTCTACCACGCGGATAGCGAAGCGACCTTCGCCGATTCCGCTCCCAATGACACACCGCAAACGCGCCATCCGGCATACAAGCTGGCTTTCCGCGATACAGACTTCCTGCTGCGCGAAGAACTGCGCCCGGTACGCTTCCAGCTGGAGCTACTGAAGCCCGAAATGCTGCTTGATGAAGCGCGGGTTGGATCGACGCTGGTCATGTACGGCTCTGCGCGCATTCCCTCTCCCGAAGAGGCGGATGCCAAGATTGAGGCGGCGAAGGGGGGTAGTGAATTCGAACAGAAGGTGGCGAAGAACCTTGCCGCCAAAGCCAAGTATTACCAGGTCGCGCATGACCTTGCGAAAATGGCCGGCGAAAAGGCGATTGTCGAAGACGGCAAGCGCCAGTTCGTGGTGTGCTCGGGCGGCGGGCCGTCGATCATGGAGGCTGCCAACCGTGGTGCGAGCGATGCGGGGGCGGAAAGCATCGGCCTCAACATCATCCTGCCGCACGAACAGGCGCCCAACCCCTATGTGACGCCGTACCTGTCATTGAACTTCCACTATTTCGCGCTCAGGAAAATGCACTTCCTGATCCGTGCCCGTGCTGTGGCCGTGTTCCCGGGCGGATTTGGCACCTTTGACGAGTTCTTCGAACTGCTGACGCTGGTGCAGACCGGCAAGATGAAGCCGGTGCCGATCCTGCTCTACGGCAAGGACTTCTGGACCCGCGTCGTCGATTTCGAAGCGATTGCCGAAGAAGGCACGATTTCGAAGAAGGACCTCGACCTGATCACGTGGTGCGAAACTGCGGAAGAGGGCTGGCAGGCGATTGCGGAATTTTATGATCTGGAGGGGTAGGAACCGCCTGAAGTCCGGCGGGAATGCCTGACGAGCCGTAGCCCGTGAGCGCCCGCCAGCAGAAGGCCGCCGATCACAGTCAGCACATCCTCGTTCGCGCCG
Source organism: Aurantiacibacter sp. D1-12 (assembly GCF_028858515.1). GTDB lineage: Bacteria > Pseudomonadota > Alphaproteobacteria > Sphingomonadales > Sphingomonadaceae > Alteraurantiacibacter. The sequence continues at coordinate 273,853 of NZ_JAPJZJ010000002.1, read as the reverse complement.
GTTGACTCGGGAAAGAGCGCGACAATCAGGAATGTTAGTCCAGCGAGGACCGGCGCAGCGAACCATGGTGATCTGGCGGAGTGTGCTCTCGCGAAAACTGCGGCCGAGGCCAGTACAGCCGACGCTGCAAAGACCCAGTGTACCCATTCGCGTTCGGCCAACCCGGACAGTATCGGCATACTGACAGCGAAGATCGGCAGGGCCACGCAGTGGATGATGCACGACAGACTCATTGCCACAGCCGCACGGTCGAGATTGACGGTTGATGACATGTCAGTCCTCTTCCACCGGGTTGAGTACCAGCAGGAGTCGCGCCTCACCGGTACCCGTTATGGGTGGAGAGCGGTGAATTGCAGGGCGTTTCGTCGCGAGCCGGCCTTTGAAGATACCTACATCACCCGCTACAAGTGACTGGATATTGGCGGGCTTGTCGCCTGCTGCAACGCGCTCTGCGTCCAAGCGATCCAGCCATTGCGTGCCGCGTCCGACATATGTCGAAATCAGGCGGGCGGTGACATAGTCTGCATGAAACTTGCGGCAGGCGTCTGTTGTGATGACTTCAAGCCGCACTTCGAGTGCGGACTGGTTGAGGATAGCCCCGAAGTGCTGAGCAAGGCTGCAAATATCGTCAATGAGTGCGACTTTCTGCGGCTCTCCAGCCGTCAGGCCGTCAGGCAGAGTGCACTCCAGCCGTAGTCGCAATACTGAGAGCTCTGTTGTCAGCCGCAATTCAAGTCCTTCAGCCAGCACAAAGTCAAACGGCTGCAGAATCGGATGGCGCTGCCAGATCGCAAGGTTGCATTCCTGTTTGCGGATCTCCGCAAGTCCATCTGGCGCTGATGCAATGTGATGCGCCGGATCAATCAATAGGGTCATGTTGGATCACGAGTCATGAGATGTTGTTACATATCATCTAAACTTAGTGGCTAGGAGTGCAAGGATTTGTTGGGCAGAACGATTTTCCTACAGCTTTCGCGCCCACCTAGCCCCGCCGGATCAGCGCACCGACTGATGCCCAAGCGGTCCGCTGCCCTGACCAAAGCCCGGTGCGGCCAGCAGCGCCTCACGCACGAACTGCCGCGCTTCGGCAACCGCCTCTTCGAGCGGCAGGCCCTGCGCCAGCTTGGTCGCAACCGCGCTCGAGAGCGTGCAGCCGGTGCCGTGTGTGTGCTTGGTGACGATGCGTGCTTCGCTCCACACCACGTCGTCCATGCCGGGTCGCACGAGGCGATCCTCGACCATCGGCCCGTCGGCATCACCGCCCTTGGCGAGGTAGGTGACACCGCGCGCCTCCATGCCACTTACGCCGCCAAGCGCTTCGAGTTCGGGAACGTTAGGGGTGGTGAGCGTGGCGAGCTCCATCAGCCATTCGAACACGTCGATGGTTGCCTCGTCCGCCAGTACGCTGCCGCTGGTGGCAACCATGACGGGATCGAACATAATGGGGCAGGGCAGGTCTTCCAGCCGATCCGCAACTACCTCGGCAATATCGGCGCTACCGAGCATCCCGATCTTGACCGCATCCACGCCGATATCCTCCATGCAGGCATCCATTTGCGCGGCGACAAAGTCCGGATCGCACGCCTCGACCGCGCGCACCCCGCGGGTGTTCTGCGCGGTTAGCGCGGTCACCGCTGTCATAGCGTAGCCGCCGAGCATGGTGATCGTCTTGATGTCCGCCTGAATGCCCGCGCCGCCCGAGCTATCGGACCCGGCAATCGCAAGGATGCGGGGAGGGCGGGCAGCCACTATAGCTCAGCCCTTGAACTTGCGCTCGGTGCTCGCCGGGTGCTTGGCGAGCGCTTTGCCGCGGCGGGTGGGACGGTCGACCAGTTCGCCGCCGCAATTGGGGCAGGTGTCGTCCAGCGCCTCAGCGCACTCGGCGCAGAAGGTGCATTCGAAGCTGCAGATGAAGGCACCCGGCAGGTCGGCCGGTGTGTCTGCGCCGCAGCGCTCGCAATCGGGGCGCATCGCGAGCATCAGAGCGCCTTCTCGACAGCCTTACAGATGTCGTCCACCACGCGGGTAACCTGTGCGGCGTCGTCGCCCTCTGCCATCACGCGGATCAGCGGCTCGGTGCCCGACTTTCGGATCACCAGCCGACCGCTGTTGCCAAGATCGGCTTCGCCATCGGCTATCGCCTGTTTGACGCTCGTGTCCTCCAGCGGATCGCCACCGTCATACTGCACGTTCTTGAGCAGTTGCGGGACGGGGTCGAACAGATGGAGCAGCTCGCTGGCGGGTTTGCCTGTGCGCACCATCGCGGCGAGCACCTGCATCGCGGCGATCGTGCCATCACCCGTGGTCGCATGATCGAGCAGGATCATATGGCCCGACTGCTCCCCGCCGACGTTGCACCCGTGCCGCTTCATCTCTTCGAGAACGTAGCGGTCACCGACCTTGGCCCGGATCAGCTCCAATCCTTCGCCAGCAAGGAACCGCTCGAGGCCTAGGTTGGACATGACCGTGGCGACAACACCGGGCCCTTTGAGCAGACCCTTCAGCTTCCATCGGCTGCCGATCAGGCCCATAATCTGGTCGCCGTCGACTTTCTGCCCCTTCTCGTCGATCACGATCAGGCGGTCCGCATCGCCATCAAGAGCAATGCCAATGTCCGCGCCTTCCTCGACCACGCGGGCTCTGATCGCATCGAGCGAAGTCGAGCCGACACCATCGTTGATGTTGGTGCCGTTGGGGGAGACGCCCATCGCGATGACCTCTGCGCCGAGCTCCCAGATGGCGGTGGGGGTGACGTTGTAGGCCGCGCCGTGCGCGCAATCGATGACGATCTTGAGGCCGTCGAGCCGAAGATCGCTTGGCAGGGCGCGCTTGACCGCGTGGATGTAGCGGCCCTTGGCATCGTCGATCCGCCGCGCACGGCCAATGGCATCGCCTTCGGCCAGCACCGGATCCTGCGACATGGCTGCTTCGATCGCTTCTTCATCGGCATCGGACAGTTTGAAACCGTCCGGGCCAAACAGCTTGATGCCGTTGTCAGGATAGGCGTTGTGGCTGGCAGAGATCATCACCCCGATATCGGCGCGCATTTCGCGCGTCAGCAACGCGACAGCTGGGGTGGGGAGCGGACCGGTCATGATCACATCCATCCCTACACTGGTGAAGCCCGCAACCAGTGCGTTCTCCATCATATAACCCGACAGGCGGGTATCCTTGCCGATCACAACGCGGTGCTTGTGATCGCCGCGCAGGAAATGGCGTCCGGCGGCCTGCCCTACCTTCATCGCCACGGCGGCGTTGAGTGTCTTGCCATTGGCCCGGCCGCGAATGCCGTCCGTGCCGAAATAGGTGCGTCCCATGCTTACCCTTCGATTGCGTGCAACTTGTCTTGGCAAACTGCATGCCGACTTGCGCTCGGCTTGTCACCTATGAAGCTGGTGCGCGGGCTTGTTTGGCGGAAAATCGGCACCAACATGCAACTTGCGCCCGGCTCACGCATTGGTAGGGCATACCGGAATTCAAGACAGGAAGGACAACCACTCATGGCTTTCACACTTATGCCGCTCCCTTACGATAGCGAAGCGATTGCCCCGGCGATCAGCGCGGAGACATTCAGCTTCCATCACGGCAAGCACCACAATGCCTATGTTACGAAAACCAACGATGCGATTGCGGACACAGATCAGGCCGACGCCTCGCTGGCAGAGATCATTGCCGCATCGCGCGGTTCGAACGCCGGCCTGTTCAACAACTCGGCACAGGTGTGGAACCACGGTTTCTTCTGGCATTCGCTCACACCGAGCACCTCGGGCCCGAGCGGCGACCTTGCCGACATGATCGATGCGAGCTTTGGATCGCTTGATGAGCTGAAGGGCCAGTTGAAAGCCAAGGGCACTGGTCACTTTGCCAGCGGCTGGGTCTGGCTCGCGGAAAAGGGCGGCAAGCTGGAAGTCGTCGATACGCACGACGCAGACACGCTGGCTGACAGCGACTACAACCCACTGCTGGTGATCGACCTGTGGGAACACGCCTACTACCTCGATCACCAGAACGCCCGCCCGAGCTACCTCGATGCGGTGGTGGACAATCACCTCAACTGGGACTTCGCGGCTGACAATCTGGCGCGCGGATCGGCCTGGACCTATCCCGCCTGATCACCTGATCAGAGGCATGTGTGCAAAGGGCTCGCTCCTCACCGGGAGCGGGCCCTTTTCAGTCTTCGGCCTGCATATCCAGGATGTTGGTCGAAAACAGCGGTTCACCAAAGATGAAGCCGATAAAGTTGGGTCTGCCCAGATGATCGATCAGCGCTGCGAGCGTCAGCAGGATGGGCACTGAAAGCAGCGCGCCAGCTACGCCCCAGATCCATCCGAAGTACGCGAGAGCCAGCAGGATAGCGACGGGGTTCATGGTGAAGCGCGCGCCCAGCACACTAGGTGTCACGACATTTGACTCCACGGTATGCAGGCCAAGATAGGCGGCGGCAGGAATCAGGCCTACGAACACCGAGTCTGCGGAGCCGAGACCGAACAGGCCAAGCAATACGATCATCATCAGCGGACCGACATAGGGGATGAAGTTTAGAAGCGCAGCAAGCCCACCCCACATGATCGGCGCATCCATACCCATCGCCCATGCGCCAAGCGCGACCACCACTCCGACGCCCAGATTGATCACGCCAACCGTCATGATGTAGGCCGCCACACGGTCCTGCACCTCGCGCATGGCCCGCGCTGCCTTGAGGCTGGCGCCAACTTGTTGGCGATCCAGCAGGAGACGACGGCGCATGCGCACCCGTGCTTCGATCATGAAGAAGGCGAGCATGAAGGTCAGCAGCAGCTCAAGCAGCACGGTTGGCGTTGCGAGTGCAAGCTGCTCCAGCATGGTTGGCCCGGCGAGGACGACTTCGGTCCCCTTGTCGCCGGTCAGGGCGGCGAGTTGCTCGTTGAGCTGCGCGACCCACGCGAAGGTCATCTGCAGCTCGCTGAAGTGCTCTCCCACTTGTGTGATCATCGCCGGAACCTCGTCATAAAGCGAGATTGCAGGCGTGAAGACCGCGGTCAGCGCAAGAGCGAGGATCGCGAAGAAGGCGAGCAGGGCGAGCAGCGATGCAAGGATGTTGGGCACTCCCCAGCTCGCCATCTTGTCTGCCAGTGGTGAGAGAATGATCGTCAGAATCAAACCCGCGACGAGCGGCAGGAAAACGACCGAACCGATCGAGAGAACGAAGGGCAGGGCAAAAAACAGGCCAATCGCCAACAGCACGACAAGCGCGGAGATCAGCCGCAATTCTTGTGCGGCAAAGGTCATCGTGCGGCGACGAGCCGCTCCGATGCTTTCATCTTCCGGAAAATCCCCCTCCGAACTCATGCTCGCCTGAAATTCCTTCTTCGTGCGAGCATGCAGCCCGCGAAATTACTTGATTGACGCGGTTTCACCGCGACCGGCAGCGACCTCGTCCAGTTCCTCCAGAATGGCGCGGTGCGCTGCAGGGTCTTCTATTGAACGATCGGGGATGTCGCCATCCTGAATCATGCTGGACAGCGTCGCACGGGCGCGCCCGACGCGGCTCTTGATCGTACCGACTGCACAGCCACAGATGTTGGCCGCCTCTTCGTAAGAGAAACCGCCTGCGCCCACGAGCAGCAATGCCTCGCGCCGCTCCGGTGGCAGGGTCAGCAATGCGCGATGGAGGTCGGACAGGTGGATGGGCTCTTCCTGACTTGCGGGTGCGGTAAGAATTCGCTCCGCCACACCCTCATCATATTCCCCGCGAAACCGATTACGGCGCATATCCGTGAGATAGGCATTGCGCAGGATCACGAAGGTCCAGGCTCTCATCGATGTACCGGGTTCAAACCGTTCCTGCGCAGCCCATGCCTTGAGCAGGGCTTCCTGCACGAGATCGTCCGCCATGTCGGGGCGCCCGCAAAGCCCGCGAGCGAATGCACGCAGATGCGGCACGACTTCGGTCAGCTCGCGTTTGAACGCACGCTTGTCTTCGGCGCTGCGCTTGGGCAGCTCCTTCTTCGCCTTGGTCTCGCTCATCCGTTTTCGTTCTCATCCAGTTTGGAGAGAAGGTCCTTGAAGCTATCGGGCAGCGGCTCATCCAGCACGCTGTCGTAAAGTCGCTTGAGGCCGGAAGTCCATTCCGGGCCATCTTGCTTGGGAGCATCCGCATTTTCCGTCTGCGGTGCAAGCTTCTTGTTGTCTTGAGACGGTACCATTGGCTGAAAAATTCTATCCCATCGAAAACGCGGAGTTCTTGCAGCCCGGTTCGAGATGGGCATTGCTTGTGCCGCGCTTTGCAAAAAATTGTGCGATACTGTGTGCGATTGGAACGAAATCCGTCGCGTCCGGTTCCCCGCATAGTGCGTTTCTTCTCGGCATGAGCCGAATTGCGCGAGATTTAGAGGTAAGAGGGTGCAACAGGCGGCCGAACGGCGGAGCAGGACAAAACGGTGGCTCCTGAGCTATCCGCGGGCTTTGCCCGTCGGCATTTTTGCGCTGGTCGCAGCCATCACGATCCTCAGCGTCTTCGCAATTGAACGCGGCGAGACCCAGCGTGACGCGGCGCAGCTGAGCGCCCGGACAACAGCCATTGCCGCCGCACTCGAACGCCGCGCCAATGCCAGCAGCGCCTATCTACGTGCAGGCGCGGCCTTGCTTTCGACAATGGATGAAGTTCCGGCGGACGATTTCCGGCGTTTCGTATCGGAGCTGCGGCTTGATGCCGACTATCGCGGTGCTGAAGGGATCGGCTGGGCAAGGGTCGTCTTCCCGACGCAGGTTGAGGAATTCAATGCGCTGGTGGCGGAGCAAGGGCCGGGCTCGTACGAGCTCTATCCTGGCTTGTCCGGCGAGCAGGCTTTTGCAGTCCCCGTCACATTCTTGCAGCCCGATACAGAACGCAACCGCCGGGCACTGGGCTTTGACATGTATTCGGAGCCCGTCCGCCGCGCCGCGATGCAGGAGGCAGAGGAATACGCGCGGCCTGTCGCCAGCGGTAAGGTCGTGTTGCAACAGGAAGGAAACGGCGAAGCGCCGGGCTTCCTGATCTACATGCCCGTGTTCGAGGCTGGGCCAGGCGGCCGACAATTGAAGGGTTTTATCTACAGCCCGTTCAACGCGCAGGATTTTCTGCAAAGCGCGCTCGAACTCGAGGATGCTGGGTCCTATGGCGTTCGGCTCTATGCCGAGGACCCCGATCAAGGAGAGGAGTCGCTGGTCGCCAGCACTTTTGACGGCGAAATGAGCCGCCTTCGCAATGTCCGCCAGACGGTGGTGATTGCCGAACACGCGTTCGTCCTCTTGGTTAGCGAGCGACGAAGCCCCGGTCTTTCCGGCCTCTCGATGGTGACGCTGATCTTTGGCCTGCTGGTTGCCACGCTGCTTTTGTTGCTGGTGCGGATGCTCACCCAGCAAGCGAAAGAGGATGAGTCTTCGCTAACCTGGTTTGAAGAGCAGGCATCGATCCGCAATTCATTGACCAGAGAGCTCAATCACAGGGTCAAGAACACGCTTGCCAATGTGCTTTCGATTATCGCCCTGACGCGCCGCCGTGCCGAGGATGTGGACGAATTTGCGACCTCACTGGATGGGCGAGTGCGGGCATTGTCTGCAACGCACGATCTGCTGACCCAGTCGGACTGGGGCTCCACCCCGATCCGTTCGGTCGTGGACGCTGAATTGTTGCCCTACGCGCATGGCGGCGATCATCAGTTGCAGCTCAGCGGTCCCGATATCGAGCTTGCCCCCAACGATGCGCTATCGCTCGGTCTTGCGGTGCACGAACTGGCGACAAATGCTGGCAAGTATGGCGCGCTAAGCCAGCCCGGCGGCACCGTGAGTGTGGATTGGGTGCTCGCTTCTGAAGACCTTGTCCGCGTTGAATGGCTGGAACGTGGTGGGCCGCCTGTTGCATCGAACCGAACCCGGGGTTTCGGCACCGATCTCATCGAGCGGATTGTCGCGCATGAACTTCGCCACCCTGTACAGCTGGATTTTGACAAGGAAGGGGTACGGTGCGTGCTGATGATTCCCGTGCGCCGCCCCAGTGAATTCGCCATTCGCGCCGGCAAGGCTTCGTTCGACGCGGGGAGGTAGCCGGGTTCTGCATGTCTCTGACTTGCATGTGATTTGCGAATCCAATTCGCAAATCACGTTCGAATTGGTTGATGCACACCCCGAAATGACGTCCAAAGCTATAATATTTAACAAGAAAACCCGGCATCACCGCTGCGTACGGTGTGCCTATCAGTTCCAATGTGCGCGGGCGCCGCCGGTATCACTGGGTGAATAGTCGGCGGATTCACTGATAGCTCTCATTTTCGGATCGGGAGCAGGAATTCAACCCGACCGAGCAATAACCCGGCGGCCATTCAGAGCGTGGTATGCAGAAGTTTTAGAGACTACGCTTGAGATCGCCAATGAGGCGGTTTGCCTCTGAGCTTAGCTGACTGCCCTCAAAAGTTTCGACAAGTCGGCCAGCAAAGTGCTTTTCATACCATGAAGTCTTCTGATCACGATGAGCTTTGTAGGCCTCATCTGAGAGCATTCCCCAGTGCTCCCAAAAGAGTCTTTCTCCCCCGATCCGCAATGTGAAGTCGGGCAGATAAAAGCTCCCATCCGGCGCGTAAGCTGGCTCCTCATAGGTAAAGGGAATCCTAGCTTGATGGAGGAGGTTGGCAATGATCACTTCCGATTTGGATCTGACCATGTCCCCACTGAGCGCCTCGTGTATCTTACCGCTTTCGTACCAGTCGTCTCTATTCAGCAGATGGTCTTCGACTGGTCTGAAACGGTCAAAGAGCGATGAGGACACTAGCAAGCTCTGGGCGTTCTCTTTGCGTCGAGCCTCAAGCAACGGCGACAGGCTGCCTTGCACGTACAGACGACAATGCCCCTGAGCTCGTGTGAGAGCCGTATACAGTAGTTCAGCGGAGAGTGGTCGACGAGAGTTCGGTAAAACAACAAAAGTCTTCTCGAACTCGCTGCCCTGTGACTTATGTATGGAGATTGCATAGGCCAGCTCAAGGTTGCCCTCGATGCTTTCAGAAACGTACCTGCCCTTCCTGTCGGTCGGCAATCCCCGACCATAATTCACGCAGAGCTTCTCTTTTCGAGCAAATTTGACCTGAAATCTTTTCAAACGCTTTTTGCTGTAGCCTGCAAAAACCTTCTTCAAATCACTTCGATCAAAATTATGGGCCTCCACATACCCGATCTCACCATTGAAGAGTTCTACTTTCCGCAGCTTGTTTTTATCAAAATCATACGCCCATAATCCGCGACGGGAAGTTCTATTTTGGACCTGGATTACCTTATCGTTCAAGGTTACGCCGTCGACAGCGCCAACCCGGTCCATCAAGTCGTTAGTAAGTACGGACTGGAGGGCAACGTTAAGTGCATCAACACCATGCAGTTCGCCACGATGTGGAGTGAGAACCTGAAGCCTCTCCGGTCGGTTCTGCATCACTTCCTTACGCCATAACTTATAGATCGGCTCCTCACCGTCGCTGGCAGGCAGTGCGGCTACCAAATCTTCGATCAAGCTATCGACGAGGTCGTCGGGTGAATCCCAAAAGATCACCTCAAGATCCTCGTCAACGTGGCCTCCCTGATGAACCTTCTTAAGCAGATCTTCCGCCTCTGGCGTTGTTTGCTCAGCTTGGGCGGCTGGATCGACAAGGAAGAGCTCAGCTAGCCCAAGGATGCCTTCGCCGCGTCCATCGATGCGGTTTTCCATCTGACGCATGTTTGTTTCGAGCACCGCCAGGTTGGGAGCATTTGAGCCTCGCATCCAATCTATAACGTCCGAGAACACTCTTCCGCGACCAATCGGAGGCAACTGGTTGTGGTCGCCGACAAGGATCAAGCGCTTCACGCCTTGCCATTCAATCGCGCGGAAGAATGTAGCGGCCAATTGAAGGTCTAGCATCGACGTTTCATCGATGACGATTGTACCCTCAAGGTCGGAGCGCTTTCCACCGCTCCGCTTGAAAGTTAGGTTGTCATTCAACCATCCATTCGACGCGAGAAAGGAGTGAATTGTCGATACGTCGACGCCCGAGATTTTGTGCCGCTCGAACACCGCTCTAACTCGGTCTGTAGCCTTTCCGGTGGGCGTCATTACGTGGACACGGGCACCGGCACCCTCGACCTGACGCAAGCCCTTTACGATTGCGCGAATAATCGTTGTTTTGCCAGTTCCGGCCCGACCGGAAATCACTGACAGAGGGAGACGGAAAATCTGAGCGCATTGGTCTGCCTGGGCACGAACGGCCTTGCGATATTCTTCACCGCCCTTTTGCGCGAGGATCGATTCTTCGTCAGAAACAGAACGCAACCAGAAACCATCTGGGATTGGGCGTGATAGCGAGATTTCTGGTCGGTCAAAAAGCTCGTTGAGCGTCCTTTCAACCGTTCGTTCATCTTCGAAAACGCGTTGCAAATAGAGATAGAGCCGATCAGCTTCCGAGCGAAGGACCAGCGATTTCTCCAGCGCTTCACGATCAACCTCAAAGTATCGCATGCTGAAGGTGTGTCGCTTCCACTCGGGCAATCGATCAAGGCGTGCATTGACCTCTTTCAAAACGATGTCAGCAGGACGGAAGGTCTGATTGGGTTCTCGCCTTAGTTGTTCGACACAAAGCGATCGGAACCTGCGGGGATCGTCATGGAGCATCTCGCACAGAGCCTCTGCTCCTAGCTCAGGGGATGGGAAAACACCTCGGTCAATCGTACTCCATGGAATGATGTCATCGAGACCGTCGCCAACAAAAAACTCACTCAGCAAGTATGGATCATCGACAATTTCTTGTAGCTCTGAAAGACCATGTGAAAGCCGGTTTTCACTGACGATCACTTCAAGCTGATCGAAGTATATATCGATCCGCACGGCGACGGTCTTTAGGAATGCCCTGACATCGTCTTCAAGGAGTTGCCACGCTCTTGCGACTTGCTTCGCGTTCACCCCGGTTAGATCAAGCTCCTGACATTCTTTCCCGCTCTCCAGGGCAGTGAAGAATCGTTCGAATGCCTCCTTTTCATTTCCCGCGTCGCAAAGCTCTTTCGCCTTGGGAATGCACGTTTCAGCGTTTAGCAGGTCCATCACGGTGAGGAGGCCAGGATAGAGTCCGCGACGCTGCCAGAGCCTGGCAATCTGTGCTTGAACCCACTTCTCTCTGACGCCCCAGTCCTCGTGCGTATCGCCGATGTCTTTCAGTCGTTGGATGACCCCCAACATCTGCTCAAGCATGCCGATTGTAGTGTCATCGGTTAGATGCCGAGCTCCGTACTTGCAGGTTGCTGGATGTTCTGGGGTGAGAAGGATCGATTCCAAGATTTCCGGTTGATCACGATATGCGTGATAGGGAATGCGGAATCCCTCGTTGGGATAGTGCGAGCTTACATTGCGCGCCCAGATCATTCCGCCGGCATAGTTCTCACGGACATAGTCCGAGGGGTTGGAATAAAAGAGAGGTTTGCCGATCTGTTTGACCCTTGAAACGCCCACGATCACATACTTCGGGTCATTTTCGTCGGTAAATGGGTTCGAGTGGTTGGCGTAGTAGAAGATCAGACTTTCGTCAGCTTCCAGCTCTTCGAAGAAACCTTCCGCACCTTCGCGCCGCTTGTCGTTGTCGAGCCGTCCATTGGTATAGACTTCGTCGCCATACATCGACTCATACGGCCAGACGCAAACCGTTGATGGCGGAATATCCCACTCCTCCCGCTCAGCACCGTCATAAAAAAAGTCAGGTGGGTTGGAGAAGCCTCGTATGGGCTCCGGGCCGAACGCGTTGATACTGTAGATGCAAGGCGGCAGGTCATCACTACCGAGCTTGCAAACCGCTTTTCCGGCGCATTTGGTTTCCTGCTCCAGGTCTCGTTCCCGGTGAATGACGTCGCCGGGGTAGGATCTTAGTCCTACGCAGTATGTATTTTGTTCTGGCTTGGCGCATACTCGCCCGTTCCAGCCATCATCGTGCCATGCAACGCGTGCGGTAAGGTGCGTAGTCATGCGTCTTCGAGGTCATTGATCTGAGTTTCGGTGATCTTGGTGTTGGGTTCTAGAACGATATTGGCAGGACCATTTGCGTCGTCAAAGAAACGCCAACCAGCTTCATCAAGAAGCCGATTGATCTTTATTCTTGCCGCTGCTTCTTTTTTCCCCAACGCCTTCACCCTGTGCCGTAGTTGAGCACAACTATCCAAGAACAAGCGTTTGGTTGCAAGCGCTTCTAAGTACAGATGCTACGGGCTACGTCACCGGCGTTTCAATCGACCAGCGACAATTTTGCGCCACAGGCACGATCAATTCGATCAGCGTCTGCTTGCTAGGCCGCCAGTTTGAGCAAACGGAAGCCATGGTGCCGCTTACGTGACTCGAACACGTGACCCCATCATTACGAATGATGTGCTCTACCAACTGAGCTAAAGCGGCATTCCATCGGCCCTTCACTGCGCGTATGCGGCTGTGCAACACGCTCTCAAAGGGAATGGAGGCCCGAGCCGGAATCGAACCGGCGTGCAAGGATTTGCAGTCCTCTGCGTAACCACTCCGCCATCGGGCCGGAAGGCGCGCCAACTAGCCTAGCCTGCAGCAAGGTGCAATGCCCAAGGTGTCAATTTTCGATATTGGCGGCCAATTCCCGATTATCACGGTAAATTCCGCCTTAACGCTGAATTCGAGCATCTGTTTAGCGGTTGGGATTTACGCCGGATTAGACGGATCGCTGATACACCGTCAGCACGCCAGGTTTTGAAAGGCCACACTTCATGGTTTCTGTCGCTGCAGAGAAGACGGAATTGCGCATCAAGTGTCGATCACGGCGCGGGATGAGTGCCGATCTGGAGGTGCTCGATATCTCTATCGGAGGCGCAATGGTCGAAGCCCGCGGCTGGACAGGCACTCCGGGTGACCGGGTGCTCGTCACGTTACCCGGGCTCAGCGCTCAGCCTGCTGAATTGGTCTGGAACGAGGATGGCCGGGCCGGAATCGCGTTCGAGCAGCCGCTTCACGAAACCGTGTTCGACAAGTTCGCTGCACAGCTGGTCGGTTGATCGGGGGCATCGCACGTCCAGCCTATGGCGCGCAGATAGCCGTCCAGCGCGTCACCCTCCGGAGGATCCTTTGCAAACATGAACGGGGCATCGTCTGACAGGCGGTATCCGCCATCGGTCGATGTTTCGACAATTTCCGAGGCGCCCGCACTCGCCAGTTTGGATCGTAGGCGCGAGATATGTACTTCCACGCTGTTGGTTTCGGGTTCGTGGTTGAGCCGCCAGACGTCTTTCAGCAGTTGTTGGCGCGACACCAGCTCCCCCGGTTTGTCCGTCAGGCGCCAGAGCACACCGAACTCGCGCGGGTGAAGGCCCAGCCACTTTGCCCCGCGTCTTGCGTCGCGGTGGAACAGATCAAGCGTGAGATTGCCGACATGGCGCCAGCGCGGCAGCATGCCGAACATATCGTTGACGCGGCGCACGCGCGCCAGCAATTCGGGCCCGCCGGTAAGTGCGGGTAGTGCTTCCGCGCAGCCCATGTTGAGCAGCTTCGCTCTCAAGGAAGGCTTCTCGACACCGATCATGATCAGCCGCCAGGCAGGACGGTCGGCTTCCGCAAGCGCCAATTGATCGTTGGATGAAAGCCCGCGTGTGTCACAAACAAGAACATGGTGGCAGTCCGCACGGCAGCCGTCGTTGCCGTGGCACAGGTGCCAGCCGTGCTGGCGCAAGTCCCACTGCGGTGGAGGTTCGGCCCCCGGTGCGATCCAGCCAAAAAATGGCAACTCTTACGCTCCCTGTCCCCTTGGCGACCATGTCAGACATTTCCGGGCATGAGCGCAAGTGCCCAATGCCACTTTGTTTTTCTGCAGGACAGATGGGGCAAAGCTTGAGGCCTAGGCCTCCGGCGCGCTCACGCCCATGCTCTGGAGATAGCGCTTGATGTTGCGCGCCGCCTGCCGGAGCCGCTGCTCGTTCTCGACCATCGCGATCCGCACAAAGCCTTCGCCATCCTCCCCATAGCCAACGCCGGGAGCCACCGCGACTTCAGCTTGGGTGAGCAATTGCTTGGAGAATTCGAGGCTGCCCATGTCCTTGAGCGCAGGCGGCAAGGGAGCCCATGCGAACATGCTCGCGGGCGGGGCGGGAATTTCCCACCCGGCGCGGCCGAATGCATCCACCATCACGTCACGTCGCTTGTGATACATCGCACGGTTTTGCTCGACATAGTCTTGCGGTCCGTTGAGCGCGGCACAGGCTGCGGCCTGAATAGGCGTGAAGGCACCGTAATCGATATAGCTTTTTACTCGCGTTAGGGCGGAGATCAGCGTGCGGTTGCCAACTGCAAAGCCCATCCGCCAGCCGGCCATGCCAAATGTTTTGGAAAGGCTGGTGAACTCGATCGCCACGTCCTTTGCGCCCTTGGCCTGCAGGATCGAGGGGGTTGGCTTGCCGTCGTAGTAGAGCTCTGAATAGGCGAGATCTGACAGGATCCAGACCTTGTGGAACTTGGCCCAGTCCACCAGCCGCTCGTAGAAATCGAGATCGACGACTTCAGCAGTGGGGTTGGACGGAAAATTCACCACCAACACGGTGGGGCGAGGGACGGTGAAATTTACTGCCTGCTCCAACGCCTTCCAATAGTTTTCGTCAGGCGTTGTCGGCACCGAGCGGATCGACGCGCCGGCGATGATGAAGCCAAAGGTATGGATCGGATAGCTGGGATTGGGGGCCAGGATCGTGTCGCCCGGTGCGGTGATCGCGGTGGCGAGGCTGGCGAGCCCTTCCTTGGAGCCAAGCGTGACTATGATCTCGCTTTCGGGGTCGAGTTCAACGCCCCAGCGACGCTCGTAATAATTGGCCTGGGCCTTGCGCAGGCCGGGAATGCCCTTGGATTGCGAATACCCGTGCGCATCGGGTTTCTGTGCCACTTCGCACAGTTTGTCGATCACGTGCTGTGGAGGCGGTTGATCGGGGTTGCCCATGCCCAGATCGATGATGTCGCGACCTTCCGCACGCGCGGCCGCACGCATCGCATTCACTTCTGCGATAACATAGGGCGGCAGGCGCTTGATGCGGTAAAAATCGTTGTCCATCGTCTCTTTCTTTGCTGGGCGTGGAATTATTGAGCGGTCAATGCAGCATCGTGCGCAATATCGCAACGCGTTCAATTCGTATGCGGATGCCTCCACTTTGTCGCAAAATGCGTTTAGAAGCGCCCCGATGGCAAAGAACGACGAAACCGGAACGGGTGGCGCGCAAGACGCGGCCGATATCTTCACCGAAATGCTTCGCATCCAGGGCGAGGCGGCGCGGCAAATGATGCAGGGCGTAGCGCCGGGCTCGGACACGCCCGTGCCCGATCGGCCCGCAATCGATGCGATGGGCGATGCCATGATGGAATTCCAGAAAACCTGGCTGCAGTTCTGCCTGCCCGAAGACCAGCGTACCGCGCCTATGCTGACGACGCCGTCCAACTGGCTGGACGCTATGCGCAAATGGTCCGAGACGATGCCGCTGCTCGATCCGGCCGGTCAGCAGCAGCTCTGGAACGAAGGGTTCGAGCTGTGGCAGAACGTGCTCGCCCAATTCTCTGGCGAAGGCGGGGAGGGTGACGACAAGCAATTGCCGCGCCGTGATCGCCGCTTTGCCGACAAGGCCTGGCGCAAGCAGCCGGTCTTCGCGCTGATCCACCAGACCTATCTGCTGATTGCCGAGCGTTTAAACGAGAAGGTCGACACCGCGGAGGGGCTGTCGGACGAAGACCGCAAGAACCTGCGCTTTGCCACGCAGAACGTGCTCGACGCGATGAGCCCCGCAAACTTCCCGCTGATGAATCCGGTCGTGCTCGAACGCACAGTGGAAAGCGGCGGCGACAACATCATGAAGGGACTGGAGCGGCTCTCCACCGATCTGGAAAACGGCCAGCTAACCCACACGGATACGAGCCAGTTCACCATTGGCGAGAATGTCGCGGCGACGCCGGGCAAGGTGATCCACGAAACCGAACTGTTCCAGCTGATCCAGTATTCGCCGACCACCGCTGAAGTATTCGAGACGCCGTTGCTGATCTTCCCGCCGTGGATCAACCGCTTCTACATCCTCGATCTCAACGCGAAGAAGAGCTTTGTGAAATGGGCAGTCGACCAGGGCATCACCGTTACGCTGGTGAGCTGGAAATCCGCTGATGAGACGCTGACGCATATCGACTGGGACGATTATTTCCTCGCGCAGATGGAAGCCATCGATGTCGTACGAGAACGGCTGAAGGTGAAAAGCGTCCACACCATCGGATACTGCGTGGCAGGTACCACGCTTGCCGGCACGCTGGCTGTGCAGGCCATGCGTGGCGAGGCCGACAAGGTAAAAAGCGCGACCTTCTTCACCGCGCAGGTCGACTTTACCCATGCCGGTGATCTCAAGCTGTTTGTCGATGACGGGAAGCTCGAGTTCATCCGGCAAGCGAGCAAGGGCGGCTATCTGGATGGGCGATACCTTGCGGCTACTTTCAACATGCTGCGCGGGTCTGATCTGATCTGGAACTATGTGGTGAACCACTATCTGCTGGGTGAGGACTATCCCGCGTTCGACCTGCTGTTCTGGAACGGCGATGTCACCAATCTACCGGCCAAGTGGCACGCCGCCTATCTGCGCGATCTCTATCGCGACAACCTGCTGGTCGAACCCGGCGCATTGGACGTAGGCGGAACTCCGATCGATCTGACACAGGTCAAGGTGCCGAGCTATGTGCAGGCTGGCCGCGAAGACCATATCGCGCCGCCCGAAAGCGTATGGAAGATCACCGAGCATTTCTCCGGCCCGATCCGCTTTGTGCTGGCGGGCAGCGGGCACATCGCAGGCGTGGTCAATCCGCCCGCGGCGGGCAAGTACCAGTACTGGACCAATGAAGGCGAATTCGACTCACTCGAGAGCTTCATCGAAGGCGCCACAGAAACTCCGGGGAGCTGGTGGCCGGACTGGCTGGCATGGCTCGAATCGCAGGACTCTAAGAAGGTGAAGGCCACAGGAGCGCGCAAGCCCGGCTCCAAGGCTAATCCGGCAATTGAAGATGCTCCGGGCAGATACGTAAAGACACGTTGAAACTCTAACGCGCTATATTATATCGAAAATCTCGCTTTTGTGCACTGCACAAAAATCCTTGACTTCGCACTTGCACAAACTTATATTGTGCAATGCAACAAAGGGTCAAAAGGGTTTGACCACGAAAGCGAGGAAACATGGCTCAGTCCAAGACCACCAGTTCTGACAGTGCCGAGAAGGCCTATGCCGCAGCGTCGGCAGAAGTGAAGCCTGCCAAGGCGAAGCTTGTGGACGCGCTGAAGGCTGACGCCGCAGAGAACACCGCCAAGAAGACGGTTCCTGCTGCCAAGGCACCCGCGAAGAAAGTTGCTGCCAAGAAGCCGGCCGCCAAGAAGGCTCCGGCGAAAAAGGCCCCGGCCAAGAAGGTGGCGGTGAAGAAAGCCGCTGCAAAGAAGGCGCCGGCCAAAACGGCAGCAAGTGTGAAGAAGGCTGCCACGAAGAAGGCAGCAGTGAAA
This sequence comes from Aurantiacibacter sp. D1-12, assembly GCF_028858515.1. Taxonomy (GTDB): domain Bacteria; phylum Pseudomonadota; class Alphaproteobacteria; order Sphingomonadales; family Sphingomonadaceae; genus Alteraurantiacibacter. Next base: position 256,331 of record NZ_JAPJZJ010000002.1, on the reverse strand, counting down.
AAGGTCGCTGTGAAGACCGCCAAGAAGGCCGCAGCGAAGACCAAGACAACAGTTACTCAACTCAAGGAAACCATCATGGCTACCAAGAACACCGATTACACCGCTGTAATGACCGAAACCATGACCGACGCGGTCAAGGAAATGCAGGATCGCGCTCAGTCTGCTTATGACAAGAGCACCGCAGCAATGACCGAAGCTACCGACTTCGCCAAGGGCAACGTCGAAGCTGTCGTCGAAAGCGGCAAGATCTTTGCAGAAGGCGTCCAGGCTTTCGGCAAGACCTATGCAGACGAAGCCAAGTCGGCTTACGAAACTGCAACGGCTGACCTGAAGGACATGGCTGCGATCAAGAGCCCGACCGAGCTGTTCCAGCTGCAGGGCAAGATCCTTCGCCGTAACTTCGATGCAATGGTTGCTGCCACTTCGAAGAACACCGACGCAGCTGTGAAGCTGGCTAACGACGCTGCTGCCCCGATTTCGGGCCGCGTGAACGTCGCCGCAGAAAAGCTCTCGAAGGTCGCCTAAGACTTCCGAGCAAATTCAGGCCGCCTCTCTCCTCTCCCTGGCGGCCAGAACGGGCCGGGCAGCGCAAGCTGTCCGGCCTGCTGCGTTTGGAGAACCTTAAACTTCTTCGCCGAGACCCCTTGCAGCTGTCCCTTCTGATACGATATTCGCTCCTCTTCCTATGACGCACCATCCCGATCCTGCTGGCCGCAACTGGGCCGTGACCGCTGCCGATGAAGGCAGCGATAATGGTGTGGATGAAGCCGAAGGGGAGACGGGCGTTGCGACCAAGACTCGCTCCAAGCCCAAGAAGCCCAGCCAGTACAAGGTGCTGATGCTGAACGATGACTACACGCCGATGGAATTCGTCGTGCTCGTTCTGAAGCGCTTTTTCCGCATGGATCTGGAGGAGGCCACCAGAGTGATGCTGCACGTCCACCAGCGCGGCGTCGGCATATGCGGCATCTTCCCCTATGAAGTCGCCGAAACCAAGGTGAACCAGGTGATGGATTTCGCCCGGGAGAACCAGCACCCGCTGCAATGCACGCTGGAAAAGGCGTAGGGCAGTGTCCGGGGGCTGACCCGGCGACTTTTTCCCGCTAAGGCCCTGTCAGTTCAACAACGAATTGCCGACCTTGTCCCGCTTCTTCACAGCCACAGACCGATATATCTTCCGGCTCACGATTGTGCCGATGATCGGTATTTTCATTCTGGCGGCCAGCCTGCTGCTGCTGGAGAAGATGCTGCGCCTGTTTGAATTTGTCAGCACCGAAGGCGGACCTATCGGCATCGTTTTTGAAATGCTGCTCAATGTCATTCCTGAATATGCGGGGCTGGCGATTCCGTTGGGATTGATGCTCGGGGTGCTGTTTGCCTTCCGCAAGCTGGCGATCAGCAGCGAACTGGACGTGATGCGCGCCGTTGGCCTGTCCTACACCCGGTTGCTGCGCGTGCCTTACCTCATCACTGTGTTCCTGATGGCAGTGAACTTTGCCATTGTCGGCTTTATCCAGCCGCAAGCACGCTTCGCTTACGAGGAAATGGAATTCGATCTGCGTTCGGGCGCGCTGGGCGCCTCGATCAAGGTGGGCGAGTTCAATGTCCTTGATGACCGCATGGCGCTGCGGATCGAGGGCAGCCGTGACGATGGCCGCCAGCTGGAAGGCATATTCGCCCGCTTTGCCGATGCAGAGGGGCAAGTGCTTTCGATCACCGCGCGCGAGGGACGCTTTCTGGCCAACGGCGAAGACCGCAACACCATCATCTTGCGGCTGGTTGACGGGACAATCGTGCACGAAGTAGCCGATGGTTCGCCGCGCGTGTTGAGCTTCAGCCGCCATGATTTGCCAATTGATCTGCCCGCGCTCGAACAGTTCCGCGAACGCGGCGAGGACGAACGCGAATATGTGATACCCGAATTGCTCGAAATCGGCTGGAGCCCGCAAAGCACCACTGCCGAGCGGGCCGCAAGCCAGGCGGCCTTCAACTACCGCATGGTGGAGGTCATCATGATGATCATGTTGCCGCTGCTGGCGGTGGCGCTGGCAATCCCGCCCAAGCGCTCGACCTCGGCGCTAGGCATCTTCCTCGCGATCGTGATCGTGGTCGCCTACCACAAGATAAACCAATACGGATCTGAGGTTGCAGCCATCGGTCAGCTCGATCCGTTCCTGGCGCTTTGGGGGCCGTTCGCAGTACTCTTCTCGATGATTGCCTGGATGTATTATCAGGTCGCCTTTGTACCGGGCGGGCAGGCGATCGGCTTCCTTGAGACATTCTACGCCAAGATCGGCCGTTTCGTGAGCCGGATTCTGGGCAAGAAGCGGTTAAAGGGCGTGGTGCCCGAAGGCGAGTTCAGGCAGGGCGACCAGGAAATGCAGCAAGCGGAAATGGAGGAAACGGATTGGGAAGGGGCACAAGGTGCTGCTTGATTTCTTCCCTTCCCGTCGGCTGACAATCTACCTCGCCAAGACGTTTGTGGTGCGCATTGTCGCGGTGCTGGCCATGCTGGTGCTCGTGCTGCTGATGCTCGATATGCTCGGCAAGACGGGCGATATCCTTGCGATTGATGGCAACGGCGAAGCCGAAATCTGGAAGTACGCTTCCCTACGCGGGCCGCAGCTTGTGGCGCGTTTCCTCCCCTATTCCGTGCTTCTCGCGACGATCATCACGCTTGCCGGACTGAACCAGAACTCTGAAGTGATCGCGATGAAGGCGGCAGGCCTCTCTGCGCACCAGATCCTCGCGCCATTATTGCTGATGGGTATGATTGTCGCTGTCATATCATTCGCATTTAATGAGAGAGTCGTTACACGCGCTTCGGCCACACTGAAGGCGTGGGAAGCGGTCGAATACGCCGCTGTGCCGGAAGATCCTGCGGTGCGCAGCAATGTCTATTTCAACGATGGGAACGACGTGCTTATGGCCGCTAACGCCTCAGGGCGCGCGGAGAACACCGTACTGACCGATGTCACGTTTTATGAGCGCGACGATGCCGGAATGATCACCCGGCAAGTAAGCGCCGGGCGCGCGACCTTTGCTGCGCCGGGCTGGCAGATGGACAATGCCGATGTCTTCGTGGTCAGCACTGCGCAGACGAGCGAACTGCCTCAGATCGTGGTCGCGCCCGGTGTCGAGATCGGTCAAGTCGAACTTCGCCGCGTCGATCCGGACGCAGAAACGCTGAGTGAGCTTTCACAAAGTATCGATGCGTTGCAATCGGCAGGCCGCCGCACCAGCGAGCTTGAGGCCAAGTGGTGGCACAAGATTTCCGGGCCATTGTCGGCTGTTCTCATGCCATTGCTCGGCGCTGTGGCGGGATTTGGTCTTGCGCGTTCAGGCAACCTCTTTATCCGCGCGGTTATCGGGATGGCGCTGGGCTTTGCCTATTTCGTGGTCGATAATGCCGCGCTGGCCATGGGCAGCTTCGGTGGATACCCGCCGCTGCTCGCTGCATGGGGACCGTTCTTCCTGTTTTTCCTGGTCGGAGAAACGGTGCTGATCCGCACCGAAGAGTGATTTTACGATTGTTGAATAGGCAATCCCGGGCTGGTCATCTAGAACGCGCGCGACCAGATTTCTGGCACAGACTTATTGGAGGACCCTATGAAAAAGACTTTCCTGGCCGGCATTTCTGCCGCTGCACTTCTCGCTCTTGGCGCCTGCGGATCGGAGACCGCAGAAGACGAAACTATGGCAGCCGAAGAAAGTGAAATGGCCGAAGCCGAAGATGGTGACGCGATGGCAGGTGACGCCGCGACCGATGGCGGCGATGCTATGGCTGCAGAAGGCGATGCTGCTGCAACCACCGATGCTGGCGACGAAAGCGGCGACGTGACTGTGAACGAAGAGGGCGTGACCGCCGATGTTGGTGGCGGCAACAGCGTCAGCATCAGTCGTGACGGCGTAAGCGCGGATGTTGAAGGTCACAGTGCCTCGATCAATCGTGACGGTGATGTGTCCGTCGACTGATCTGCTTAGCTTACAACACACTTACGAGAAGGGAGCGGCGCGTGATGCGTCGTTCCCTTTTTCTATACCTTCCGCTTGCGCATCGTGCTCTTGGCAATGCGCGCCACCAGCGGCCACATGCCGCTATGGCTGGCCTGATCGAATGTCGATCCTGCACCAAGGTGCGTGCTGATCCGTTTGTGTGCTTCATGCAGCGAATGATATGGTAGCGACGGCATGAGGTGATGCAGTGCGTGGTAGCGCAGGCCGACAGGCGCCCAGATGCCGGCGATCCAGTGCGGCACATTCACGCTATCGAGGTACTGCGCGGTCACGGTCATCGCTTCGCCGTCATTCTCCCACAAATGCGCGACAAGCGTGCGTAGCTGGTTGAATACAGCCACCGCAGCAGTGATTGCCGCTGCAATCAGCAGTGGTCGCCAGCCTAGCCAAAATGGCGTGGTCATCAGGAAAATCGCCCAGATACTCGCGCCGACCTGCTGGAACAGGAACCAGCTCCGCTCTTTCTCCTCGGCTGGGCGACGGCGAAAATCGGGGTTGATCGCCAGCGTTGATGCCCGTTCCCAAGCGAACTTGCGCACTGGCGGGATGATCAGCCCGAGCGGTGCGAGCACACCCCAGCGAATGACGAGAGCGACGGGGGCCAGCGCTGCCACCACCACGAACAGCGGCAAGCTCCACGGCTTCATCAGCGCTAGCGGCATATATTCGGGATCTTCTGCCGTGCCATATTGCGTGCGCTTGTGATGGATGCGATGCGGGCTGTCATACATCAGGCTTGGCGTCAGCATCGGTATGCCCACGAGCAGGTTCCACACAGTACGAAAGCCGGGCAGGGCATCGCGGTGAAGGTGGGAGATCTCGTGGATGAACAAGAGCGCGCGATACAGTGCGAAGACGGCTATGAACGCGCTTGCCCAGGCCATCCATGCGGTGTCCAGCAGGATTGCACCGGCCAGGGCTGCATAGCCTGTGAAGGCACTGATCAACATGTCGGGCCAATAAATCTCCGGCCGCGCGACATTGATATCACGGGTAAGTTCGGCGGCAGCGCGCAGCATATCCTTGTCATCAGGGATTTGCGCATGCACGCGGCGCTCTCCGGCACCGGGGCCAGGTTTTGCGTTTTCGGGAACGGTAGTCGCACTCATCGCGATAGAACTCTCGAACTGCCTTGTTTTGCCGGCCTTGCGCCGTGGTTTTCCGCCTTAGCCTATTTGCCGGGCGCTTGACATACCGCCTCAAGCACAAGCAGGGCTGCTGCATCATGAATGGCAAAGGGCGGGATTTGTGACCGGTCAAATAGAGATTACCCCCGTAACCGACAAGAGCGGCCTCAACGCATTTATCGATTGTGCTTATCGACTGAATGCAAGTGATCCCAACTGGGTGCCGCCGCTGCGTGCCGATATGGTTGAACTGCTCACGCCGGGGAAGAACCCTTTCCACGAGCACGCCAAGATGCAGCTGTTCCTCGCCAAGAGAGGTGGTGCAGTCGTTGGCCGCATTTCTGCACACTATGATGAGCTGGCGCTCGCCCAGCCACCCGAGCAGGGCATGGGGCCGGGCACTGGCAACTGGGGCCTGATGGAAGCCGAAGACGAAGCGGTGATGGCTGCGCTTATTGCCCGGGCGGAGGATTGGCTGCGCGAACAGGGGATGACCCGCGTTCTCGCACCGATCAGCCTCTCTGTGTGGGAAGAGCCCGGTCTGCTGGTAAAAGGCCACGATCATCCGCCGATGCTGCTGATGGGGCATCACAACGCTGCCTATCAGGGCTGGGTCGAGACGCAGGGTTACGAAACCGCCAAGCGGCTGTTCACCTATGATTTGCACAATGTGAAGGACGGTTTCCCCGAACTGGTCAACCGCATCGTCGCCTCCGGCGAGCGCAGCAAGAAGATCAATGTCCGTCCGGTCAACACGTCCGATTTTTCCGGGGAGACGAATATCATCCTCGGCATCCTCAACAGTGCATGGTCGAGCAACTGGGGGTTCGTGCCTTTCACCGAGACGGAAAAGGCCTATGGCGCAAAGAAGCTGAAACCGCTGATCCAGTCGGGTGCCAATATGATCGCAGAGGTGGACGGTGAGCCGGCCGCATTCATGCTCGCCTGGCCGGACATCAATCTCAAGCTGAAAGACTATGGCGGCAAACTCTTCCCGTTCAACTGGGCAAAGCTGTTGTGGTGGCTGCGCAACCCCACCGCGGAGAACTGGCGGGTGCCGCTGATGGGGGTGATTCCGAAGTATCAGAACACACGTCTTGCCAGCCAGCTCGCTTTCATGATGATCGAATATATCCGCCGCTACGCAACCCAGAACCACGGGGCAACGCGCGCCGAAGTCGGCTGGATTCTGGAGGACAACCAAGGGATGGTGGCGATTGCCGATGCTATCGAATCCCGGGTCAACCGGGAATACCGGATCTACACGAAGCAATTGTGATTCCCGGCTGATTTACCGGGAACCGTGCCGGGCCAAGCGGCGTTCGGGTAACGGATGCGATCATGCATCCGGAAGGACTTCGTTTGCTTGGTCGCGTTCATCAGAAGAAACACAAGATGAAACCACCCGCGCGTGTGCTGCTGGTGGAGGATGACGCCATCCTCGCGCTGGCTCTGGAAGATGCTCTCACCCGAGCCGGGACTAGAGACGTCGTCGTTTGCCAGACAATGAAGGCCACCATGCGCGAACTGCACGATGGCCCGCGGCCCGATGCTATTGTGCTTGATGTGCATCTGGCAGACCGGGATGATGGCTGGGCGATTGCAGAGCTGGTCACAGCGCTTGGTCCCAGGCCGCCCCGCATTGCCTTTTCTACCGGCTCGCCAGAGGACATTCCGACCGATATCGCCGAGATGGGCGTCACATTCGAAAAACCCTACGATCCGGATGAGCTGGTGAAGGCGCTCTGCATGCGCGACAAGGCCAGTCCCTTCGCGCTCCTCAAGCGCTAAAATTCCTCCCTGCACAGATCCCGCAAGTTTTGTCCGCTAAAAGTAAAAGGCCCCCACTCGGGGTGAGTGGGGGCCTTTCGGGATCGTATCACCGCCGCTTGGACGGGAGGGGGGTCTTGGCGGTGATACAAGCAGAATGCCCCGCCAAAAAAACTGTTCCCGTCAGATGCAAAAAAATTTGCAATGTTTTGTATGGGCAGGAAAAATATGGCTGTTGCCAGCGGTGGAAAGGTTTGCTTGGTGCGTGGAACCGCATGAAGAACCGGGCGTTCAAAGTCCGTTATCAAGCCGGACCAGTTACCGGAAAGGGATCATATGTCGATTGGGGCTGAAGTCGCCGCACACCTTCCATTCCTGCGTCGCTACGCGCGCGCACTCACCGGATCTCAGAAGACCGGAGATACGTTTGTTCAGGCGACGCTCGAAGCGGCGATCGCTGATGAAGCCCTGGCCGCAACGCTTCGGGAAGGCCGTGTCCCGCTGTACCGTGCTTTCAGCAAGCTCTGGGCCAGCGCCTATCTTGAGGTAGGGCAGCGCAAGAGCGTCGGCAGCGCGCATGAAGAGGCCGCACAGAGCCAGCTGAAGCGGATCACCCCGCTCAACCGTCAGGCGCTTCTGCTCACGACGGTCGAAGATTTCAGCAATGCCCAGGCGGCCACCATCATGGACATCGATGAAGCCGATGTAGAGGCGCTGGTGCGCGAAGCCATTGGCGAGATCGAGCGCGAAACCGCAACAAGCGTGCTGATCATCGAGGATGAGCCGCTGATTTCGATGCAGCTTGAAGACCTCGTCAAATCGCTGGGTCACGACATTTGCGGCACTGCAGCCACCCGTACGCAAGCGCAGGAAGTGGTTGCTGGCAACAAGCCGGGACTGGTGCTCGCCGATATTCAGCTGGCCGATGGTTCTTCAGGCCTCGATGCAGTGGATGACGTTCTTGAGATCACCAGCGTGCCGGTGATTTTCATCACGGCTTATCCAGAGCGTTTGCTGACAGGGGACCGGCCGGAGCCGACCTATCTCATCACCAAGCCGTTTCAGGAAAACACTGTCCGCGCAGCGATTAGTCAGGCGCTGTTCTTCGGCTCGAGCCGCCCTCTGGACTAGGCGCTTTGCTTGGGCGGGTTCTTCCACAAGACCCACCATGCCAGCGCTGCAGCGATCAGGCCGCCCAGCATGTTGGCGGCGAGTTCGGCATAATAGATCGCCTCTGTGCCCAGGGCAGCGCGCGCCAGCCACGCTATCGGGATCATCACCAGCAGCACGCGCGTGAGTGAAAGGGCGAGTGCGTTGGAGGCCTTGTCAATGGCATTCAGGGCACCGTTGACCACGATCAGCACACCGAATCCGGCATAGCCCCATACCGATATCGCAAGATAGTTGACCGTCGCGTCGAGGACTTGCGGCTCTTCGCTGAAGAGTTCTGCAAACCATCCCCGCGCAGCAAACAGGATCAGCGCCGCACCAAGACCGTATGCCAGGCAGAATGCGCCCGCCTGCACCAGCGCCAGGCGCGCCCGGTCAAACTGCTTCGCGCCCCAGTTCTGGCCTACTATTGAGCCTATCGATCCGGACAGCGCGAGCAATGGCACCACGGCGAGGCCCTGCAGGCGCCCGCCCGCGCCAAAGCCTGCAACGGCCGCCTGGCCCTCGATAGCCAAAAGTGAAGTCAGCACAGCAAGACCTGCCGGATTGATCGAATTGGTAAAGGCCGCAGGGCCGGCAACACGTGAAATCGCGCCAAGCTGTGTTTTCCAGTCGCAATTGCGCGTTGCTGCAAGGTCGAACGGCAGATGGTGTTTCCCGAGCAGGTAGAAGGCGGTCATGATGGCGATCACCCAACCGCCCAGCGTCGCATATGCTGCTCCCGCAACGCCGTATCCGGCAAAGCCGAACGCGCCGGTAATCAAAATGGGATCGAGCACCCAGTTGCCGATGGAATAAACGATCAGGACAAGCGTGTTGCTCTTGGCGGCGCCTTGACCGCGCAAGACCCCATTCATTGCCATCATCGCGATCATCAGCGGAAAGCCGAGTGCGAACGGTGCCATGTACTCGTCGATCAGTGGCAGGATCGCCTCGTCCGCCTGCATCAATGCAAAGAGCGGCTGGCGAAGCGCAAACAGGGTTAGGCCGATGAGAATGCCCGCAACCACGCCAAGCACGATACCGACATTGGCGCGGGCATGGGCACGTTCATCATCGCCTTCACCCAGCGCGCGGGCCACGACCGAGTTGATGCCGACCATCACGCCCACACCGAGACTGGAGAGCGCCGTGGTGACAGGAAAGATAAAGCTGATCGCGGCAAGTTCCGGCCCGCCCAGCTGGCCGACGAAATAGGCATCGATCACGCCTACAGACATGATCGCTGCCACGCCAATGATCGCTGGTGTGGTCTGACTCACCAGGTGCCCGGCTATGGAGCCTCTTGCCAGCTTTGCCTTGGCGTTGTCGGGAGCGTCGGCCATGGAATTCCTTGGGGACGTGGCGGGAATAGCCACCCTGCGGCACTAGCAGCTGTGTGTCACCGATCAACCATGCGGCAAATCGGGTGAAGAGCATTGTCACCTACTCGACATTGGACCGCGCCTTCGCAAGATAGGTGAAAGCAGGGAGTATTTGGCTCCAACAACGAAAGGCGATGCCAAGATGCCCGCGATGACTGTCAATGACAGGCCGGTCAGCTTCGATATGGACCCTGAGACGCCGCTTCTCTGGGCACTGCGCGATGCCGCCAATCTGGCCGGCACGAAATACGGCTGCGGTGTCGGTGATTGCGGTGCCTGCATGGTGCTGGTGGACGGCGAAGCGCTGCGTAGCTGTCTGGTGACTATTGCAGAGGCAGAAGGCCGCTACATCACCACCATAGAAGGCCTGAGCCGCGATCGTTCGCATCCGGTGCAGCAGGCGCTGGTGGCAGAGCAGGCGATCCAGTGCGGTTTCTGCACGCCGGGAATTGCAATCGCCGCCGCCTCGCTCATCCGGCGCAACCCCGATCCCAGCGAAGAAGATATTCGCGAAGCCATCCCCAACCTGTGCCGGTGCGGCGTCTATCCGCGGCTGATCGCTGCTGTGCAAAGGGCAGGCCGTGTTACCCGTCGCCGCGAAACGATTAGCGCCGCGCCTGCACCGGGGATCGACCCTGCAGACGCGGCGCGTGCCGTCCCTGCCATGTCCGCCGGTGGGGAAGCGGAGGCCGAGAGCGGCGGGGCCGAAGAGTAGATCGCCGGCCCCTGGGGGATCAGAACCTTCCTGTAATCGCGAAGCGTGCGTTGATTGGCGCGCCAACGCTCGCCTGATGCGTGCTGTGCGATGTCGGGAAGTAGAGCGTGTCGGTCAGGTTTTCGACATTCACCTGCAAGCGCCAGCCATCGCTGACGTTGAAATAGGCTGATGCATCGACGCGGGTATAGGCAGGAAGCGTCGGGCGCACGGTCACGGTGTCACCATTCGTGCCGGTGTAGGTGACGTTGCCGTTGGTGATGAAGCTGTCGCCCTGATGCGTTAGGCCGATGCCAAAGCCGAAGCGATCGGTGACAGATACCTGGTTCCAGATCGAGAAAGTGCTTTCGGGCAGCTCGCGCGGACGCAGGCCTTCGTTGCCAAAGGCATCGACCTGAGCTCCGTCCAGGTAGCTGTAGCCTGCCGAAATGAACCAGCCTTCTGTCACTTCACCGCGCAATTGCAGCTCGAAACCCCGGATGTTGGAATCGATCACGTCGAGCGTGGTCGGGTCGTTGTCGTTGGGCTGCGGCGAGCTCTGCTCGATATCGAACACCGCGGCTGTCAGGCTGAGACCGCTCATGAAGTCCCACTTCACGCCTGCTTCAAGGTTGGTGAAAGTGTCAGGCGCCAGAGCATTGGCATTACCATTGATATTGGCGAACTGCTCGCCCGAACGCGGCAGGAAGGTCTGCGAATAACTGGCGTAGATGGAAATATTCTCCATCGGCTTGATGATCACGCCGCCACGCGGGGAAAGCTCCTCGTCCCTACGCGTGCGCACCTCGTTCGCCACCACATTGTTCACTTCGATATCGAAACTGTCATAGCGCGCGCCCACGATCAGGTGCAGCCAGTCAGTCACTTCGATCTCGTCCTGGATGTAGAGCGAGAAGACATCGAGCGTGGCGCGCGTATCGTCGTTGAGGTCTGCGGTGAAATCGTTGGTCGTGGTCACGCCAGCGGGATCGGTCGAAAAGCCTATGCCAGTACCGTTTACCAACATCAGCGGCCGCGCGATGGCAAAAATTTCGTTGTCGTCGGACGTCGTGTCCCAGAACGCATTGAAGCGATCCTGGTCGGATGATGTGTGGATGTACTCACCACCGAAAATTACCGTGTGGTGCAATGATCCGGTGTCGATTTCTCCGATAAGGTTGCCTGACAGGATCAGGTTCTGCCGCTGTGTAGTGTCAACATAGCCGTCCAGCGTGACACGGTCGGGTGCCGTCAGCGGATTGTAACCCGAGGCGTAGAAGTTCGAATAGAGCTTGTCGTAATCGCCATAGAATGCGCTGAAAACGCCCTTCAGATTGTCGCCAAACTGGTGCTGCAGGTTGGCGCGCAGGATATGGGCTTCAAGCGTGGTGAAGTTCAGATCAGGGTCGCCGAAAACCACATCCTCGAAAGCTTCAACAGGGCGTCCGTCGGCGCCGGTCACGATGCCGCGGTCAATGAAACGTTCGTGGTCGGCAAATTCGTAAGACAGGTCGAGCACGGTGTTATCACCAAGCTGGACACGCGCGGTCGGATTGATGCCGATGCGTGTGCCGTCGTAGAAGTCGCGGTGGTTGTTGAGCTCTTCGAAAGAGGCGTTCACGCGGAATGCGGCGTTATCCGCAACGGCGAAATTCAGATCCGCTTGCGCGCTGAATGCACCAAATGTGTCGAGTGCAACCTGGCCGCCGGCGAATGTCTCTCCAAGCTCGCCCTTCTTGGTGACGCGGTTGAGAATACCGCCCGCGCCGCCGCGACCGAACAGCAGCGCGTTGGGGCCGCGCAGGATCTCCACCTGCTCCAGATTGTAGAGGCTGCGATAGTACTGCACATCATCGCGCACACCATCGATGAAGAAGTCTGCAGTCGAGCGTACGCCGCGGAAGACGATCGCATCGCGGTGGCCTTCGCCTTGCGAATTGCTGACGCCTGGCGTGTAATCGACCAGCTGCCCGATGGTGGTGAAGCCGCGCGCCTCGATTTCCTCATTGGTGATGATCGAAAGACTTTGCGGCACGTCGATAATGGGGGTGGGAGTGCGCAGGGCGTTGACCTGGTCGCTGTAAAGAACCTCACCCTCGACGATGATGGGATCGCCCATATACTCCGGAACTGTGTCGGAGCCGGCTTCTCCAGCTGCATCGGTCATAGGCAGCATAGCGCTATTATCCTGCGCTGCGGCAGGGATGGAAATAGCAGCACTTGCGAGCAGGGCGGCGGTGTAACGGATGGGAATTCTCCTACGAATCAAAACGCGCCAATCGCTATTGCGAGTGACTTGCAAGAAGCTTTATTGAGAATGATTATCAGTGGCAACAGTAAATCTGCACTTGGCCGTATTTTCTTTGCGCGCTAGTCGCCACAGCGACACTTTTTGCCGAATACAGGAGCACGCACCCATGAAAGCGACCATCTGGCACAATCCCAAATGCGGCACTTCGCGCAACACGCTGGCGATCCTGCAGGAGCGCGGTGTCGATGTGACTGTGGTGGAATATCTCAAGAACCCGCCAAGCCGGGAAAAGCTCGCGCAGCTCTATAAGGATGCCGGGCTTGACCCTGCTGCAGCTCTGCGCATTCGCGGGACCGATGCCAAAGAACGCGGACTGACAGAGGCGGACGCCGATACCGTACTTGATGCGATGGCCGCAGACCCCATTCTGATCGAGCGGCCTCTAGTGGAAACCGACAAGGGCGTGCGGCTCTGCCGGCCCAAGGAAACGGTTGAAGAGATTCTCTGAAGTCTGTCCACCAGCCGTTTCCGATAATCGACCAACGACCTTGCATTCCCGGGCTACGGATGCGAGGCCTCTGTAAAATGCTGCGGGGTTTGGGCAAAACGTATGAAAAGCAATGATCTGGCACAATCGCGACGATTGAGCCTCAAAGCGCGTCTCAAGCGAGTTCTCGGCCCGGCGGGCGTGTTCTTCCGCGGTTTTCTGGAACACCCGCGCATGGTCGGGTCGGTCATCCCGTCATCGCGAACCACGATCAATGCCATGCTCGATCCGCTCGATTGGAGCGATTGCAAGCTGTTCGTCGAATACGGACCGGGCGTTGGCACCTTCTGCCCGCATATCCTTGATCGACTGCCGCGCGGCGGGGAGTTGCTGGTGATCGATACCAACCCGCTGTTCATCGACTATTTGCGTAAGACTTTCGGCGATAGCCGCTTCCACGCAGTGCTCGGCTCTGCCGAGAATGTGGAAGAGATCGTCAAATCGATCGGCCACGAAAAGGCCGACTATGTGATTTCCGGCCTGCCGTTCTCCACTCTGCCCGATGGGGTGGGGGAGAATATAACTGCCGCCACGTATCGCGTGATCCGCGAAGGCGGCGCATTCCTAACCTACCAGTTCAAGGGCGCGGCGCGGGATCTCACCGCCAAGCACTTCCCGCGCGTTGAAACGGGTTTTGTCTGGCGCAACATTCCGCCCTGCATCCTCGCCTGGGGCTGGAAGGATGCGGCCTCAGCAGACGAAACGCAGGCTTAGGCTACTCGAACGTTTCCACCACATTGTCGCCTGCGCTACCGGTCAATTGCCGGTGTACGGCGGCCAGTACGGCCATCATGACAGATGCAGTCACCATGTTGATCAGCGACCCACCGATGCCGCCAGCGAACAGGCCAACCTGATCGCCCATGATGGCGAAGACCGAGAACACCATCCCGGAAATGGCACTGATCACGATGAGAACGAGCAGCAACAGCAGATAGAAGGCAAACAGGCGCAGCGAATTGCCCTTGGTAATCTGCCAGGATCGTTGCAGCACGGTGACGGGGTTCAACTGCTTCTCGATCGCGATGACTGGCGATGAGAGCGAGAACTTCACCATCACATAGATCACCGCCACAAAGGCAACCAGACCGAGCAGTGCGGCCACGGCCGGCGCGATCAGCGCCCCCAGCATGATCGGTAGCAGGAACACGGCAGCCAGGATTACCGCACTGAGCAGTTGCGCCCCGATGTAGGTGGGCAGACCCTTCAGTCCGAAGCCCAGCGCTTCGCCCACCGTCGGTCTCGATTTGTCGGTCAGCAAGGCGAGCAGTCCGAGTACACCCACAGCCTGAACAAGAGCCAGCGGGATAAATATCCACCAGATGCCGGCGTAAAGCTCGCCCATCATCTGCAGCATTGCTTCGGGATTGTCGGCCGGGGCGCTACCCATCATCGCCTCGATCTCGGTCGATTGCGGCATCACCAGCGTGGCGATCAGATTGGGCAGGAAGAAAAATACCCCTGCGACCACGGCAATCACGTTCTTGTTCGCCGAAAGCATCGCCACGGCCTGGTTCCACGCTTGCCCCATATCCAGCTTGGTATTCATGCTGACCCCTAAATTTCGTAAGTCGAGGCTTGATAAGCCGCGCAAGCATCGCCACGCAACACTTGCTTGATCATGACCGACACTATTCCCACCCATTTGCCGCAAGATATCGAGTGGCGCCGCTCTGCCGGGCAGACGCCTTATCGCGCGGCGATGGAGGAGCAGGAGCAGCGCAACACCGCGATTGGCAAGGGCCAGGCGAGCGAGCTGGTATGGATGCTGGAGCACCCGCCAGTCTACACCGGAGGCACCAGCGCGGATGTGGCCGAACTCGTCGATCCGCGGTTCGAGGTGGTCGAAACGGGCCGGGGTGGTCGCTACACCTACCATGGCCCGGGGCAGCGGGTGACCTATGTCCTGCTCGATCTGGCACGGCGCAATCGAGATGTGCGCAACTTCGTCCATGCGATGGAAGACTGGGTGATCGCAACGCTCGGCGATTTCGGGGTAGAGGCGTGGTCCGTGTGTGACCGCGTGGGCATCTGGACCAAAGGCAAGGACGGGGCCGAGGCCAAGATCGGTGCTATCGGCGTTCGTGTGCGGCGCTGGGTGACGATGCACGGTTTTGCCGTGAACATTTCGCCTGATCTGTCGCACTTCTCCGGCATTGTGCCCTGCGGTATTGCTGAATTCGGCGTCACCAGCCTTGCCGATCTTGGTCTTGCGGTTACGCCCGAGCAGTGGGATGAAGCCTTGCTGGAGCGCGCCGGACAATTCCTCGCCGCGCTGGAGAAGCAGGAGACCGAGGAAGCATGAGAAAATCATTCGCCATTCTGGCCGCACCTGTCGTTCTGGCGCTGGCCGCATGCGGAGACGATCCTGCACCTGTGGAAGGTGACGAGAACCGCGAGGCAAGCGGCGAAGTGCTCGAAGGCTCGATCAGCGATGGCATGATCCCGCTCGACGAGTTGCAGTCCCAGGCACCGCTCGCCGCGCCTGAGCCTGGAGAAGACGGCGAGGCTTCCTCTGAGGATGCCGATCAGGCTGCCGCAGGGGACCCGGACCCGGAACCTGTCGCGCAAGAGCCCGCTGAACCCGAGCCCGCGGCGGAACCGGAGTCGGTTGAATAACTAACCTGCGTTGGCGTTGGCGAGCAGTTTGCGCGCTTGTTCCAGATGCGGTTGGTCGACCATTTTGCCGTCCAGCTGCAGCGCCCCGACGCCGGGGTTGTCTGCGAACAGGTCGACAATCGCCTGCGCCTCCGCGAGCTCTTCCTCGCTCGGGCTAAAGGCTTCGTTGATAATGGGGACCTGCGCAGGATGGATTGCCATCATTCCCGAAAACCCGTCCTGATAGCTTTCGCGGGCAACGCGCTTCAGCCCTTCTTCATCGCGGAAATCGGCGTGTAGCGTATCGATGGCAGCAACGCCTGCTGCGTGGGCAGCGAGCAGTGTTTGCGAACGGACCATGCGGAACAGGTCAGTCCAGCGGCCGCTTTCGTCACGCTTGCGACTGGCGCCAATGGCAGCGGAGAGGTCCTCTGCCCCCCATGTCAGCCCCGAAAGGCGAGGGAGCTCATGATCGGCGCGGCCATAGTCGGCAATCGCATTGGCGGCGACCGGTGTCTCGCTCACGATAGGCAATAGCTGCGTCGTACCAGGCGTAGTGCCGTTGCGCGGTTCCAGCTCGTAGAGGACGCTTACAAGGCGGCGTAGCTTCTCGGGCCCTTCTGCCTTGGGCACCATGATGCCATCCGGTTTGCCGGGTAATGCAGCTTCGACGTCGTATTGCCACAGCGGCGTATCGAGTGGGTTGATCCGCACCCAGATCTGCGGGCCGCCATCCTTGTTTGCTACGCTTCGTTGGCTTTCCAGCCATTCACGGGTTGTCGCGCGGGCGCCTTCTTTCGCCTGCGGAGCGACGGCATCTTCAAGATCGACGATCACCACATCGGCGCCCAGCGATGTCGCCTTGGCCAGTTTGCGCTCGCTATCGCCCGGAACAAACATCCAGCTGCGTATCGGCAATTGTGTTCTCCACTCAACTTTTGTGACTTGTCCTATAGCCAAGATTGCAGGCGCGCTAGGGGAGAACCGTGGACAAGGAAGAGACCTCGATTCGCAGCCAGGTGCTGCCGATGGCCGCGCTGATTGGCGGCAATGTCGCGCTTGCGCTTGGACCATGGCTGGTTCGGCTAGCGGACAGCGGTGCCGTGTCCGCAGGGTTCTGGCGCGTTGCGCTGGCCTTGCCTTTCCTTGCGCTAATGGCGCGCGTGAACGGTCAGCGCATGACCGGCATGAGCCGCAAGATGGTGCTCGCCGTTCTGGCAGGCGGCGTCTTCTTCGGTTTCGACATTGCCAGCTGGCATATAGGTATCGGCGATACGCGGCTGGCCAATGCAGTCTTGTTTGGCAATTCAGGTAGCATCATCCTCATGTTGTGGGCCTTTATCGCGCTGCGCCGCTTGCCCCACGGTCGCGAATGGCCAGCGATTCTCGCGGCAACCACGGGCGCGGCAATCCTGCTGGGCCGATCGCTAGAGATATCGCAGACCAATCTGGTAGGGGACCTGTTCTGCCTGCTGGCGGGGCTGCTTTATGCAGGATACCTGCTGATCCTGCAGGATGCGCGCAAAGAGCTGGGGAGCTGGAGTCTGCTTACTCTGGCAGGCCTTGCCAGCGCCCCCGTTCTGCTTGGCACTGCGCTGGTGCTGGACGAGCCCGTCTGGCCAACCGACTGGACTCCGCTGATCGTGCTGGCATTCTCCAGCCAGCTGGTTGGGCAGGGGTTGCTCGTCTACGCGCTGCGGCATTTCCCGCCATTGGTGATCGGCATAGCCCTGCTGACCCAGCCTGCCGTCGCGGCGGTAGTGGGGTGGTTCGTGTTCGATGAAGTGCTGGTGCCGCTCGACTTCGTCGGCATCGCTCTGGTCGGAAGCGCGCTGGCGCTCGCGAAAGCTACGACACCGCGCGTACGGGCTTAGCGAACAGATCGCTAATGACTGCCGCCGACACAATGGGGAGCATTACGCCCGCCCCAAGTCACCTTTGCCAATAGTCCCCGCGGCCATTTCCAGCATCTTGTCGAGGCTCTTCTTCGCGTCGAGGCGGAGTTGTTCTTCGATCTCGATGCGCGGTTCGAGATCGCGCAGGCAGAGGTAGAGCTTTTCCATGTTGTTGAGCGCCATGTACGGGCAGATGTTGCAGTTGCAGTTGCCGTCCGCACCCGGTGCCCCGAGGAAAGTCTTCTCGGGCAGCGCCTTTTCCATCTGGTGGATGATGTGCGGCTCGGTCGCGACGATCAGCGTGTCACCTTCAAAGGTCTTGGCGAACTGCAGGATCGAGCTGGTTGAGCCCACGTGATCGGCATGGTCGATGATGTGCGGCGGGCATTCAGGGTGCGCGGCAATCGGCGCATCAGGGTGCTGCGCCTTGAGCTTCAGAAGCTCTTTCTCGCTGAACGCCTCGTGCACGATGCACACGCCCGGCCACAGCAGCATGTCGCGGTTGAACTTGCGGTTGAGATAGCCGCCAAGGTGGCGGTCCGGCCCGAAGATGATCGGCTGGCTTTCGGGGATCTGCGAGAGGATCGTTTCGGCGCTTGAGCTGGTCACAATCACGTCCGACAAGGCTTTCACCTCGGTCGAGCAGTTGATGTACGTCAGAGCGATGTGATCGGGGTGCTTCTCGCGGAAAGCCTTGAATTTTTCCGGCGGGCAGCTGTCTTCCAGCGAGCAGCCGGCATCCATATCGGGCAGTACAACGATCTTTTCGGGACTGAGGATCTTCGCCGTATCTGCCATGAACTTCACGCCACAAAAGGCGATGACATCGGCATCCGTCTCGGCTGCCTTTTTGGACAGTTCCAGCGAGTCCCCGACGAAATCGGCAATGTCCTGCAATTCCGGCTTCTGGTAATAGTGCGCCAGGATCACGGCATTGCGCTCTTTGCGCAGGCGATCGATCTCTTCGCGCAGGTCAACTCCGGCAGGAATAGCGGTCTGGTCAGTCATTTGGGGCCCCGAATAGTTGGCGTTTGGTCGCTTATAGGCGGTCTGGGTCGGTATGCGAGTGTCTTGTGTGAAGTTGCATCGCTATTCGTCGGTAAAGCGAACGGTTACACGGACGTCGCCGAACCCGGCTACTTGCAGGGGAATGGCGAGGTTCTGCTGCACCGCTTCACGTGCGGCGCTGCGGGCAAGGCCCATGACCTCTGCATTGGTAGCAAAGGCGACGGCGCGGCGCTCGGCGATTTCCGAGTTGCTGCGGTTAAGCGCTTCCGAGGCATCGCGGCTGACCCACACGCCATCGGTGAAATAACGCGCCTGCGATTCGTCGAGATTTGGCGTCGACACGAGGATAGGCGGCAGTGACACGTCAAGCGTCTGCGTTGTTGCATCCCATGTGAAATCATCGTGATCCATTGCCGAAAGGTCGAGACGGTACTCGACCGTCGCGGGTACGATCATCGCTTGCCGCGATTGCAGCGCGCCGATTTCGACCGGGCCGACGTTGGGTGTGGAAATGCTCTCTGCCACGACATCGAAGCGGCTCGAAAAAACGGTTAGTGAGTTCTGTCTCTCGAAGGCGAGCATGGAGGTGGCGACGATATCGCCCTCTTCCTGTGGCCCCCACTTGTCCCAGGCGAGCCACAGCAGGGCGGCCGCCATCACCGCAATGATGACGAGCGCCAGGTTGCGCGGTACGCGCGGCGGGGCGGCGCGTTCGGCAGGAGGGGTGTGAGCGCGGATCTCTTCCGCTTCGACCACGCCCGTTTCGTTATCTATCCGTGTGTCCATACATCCCCCGAACGAGCGACCATGCCGCGGTGTTCCAGATCGATGAGATGGGCCCAGACGCTCATCTGCGCTGCGGGCCAGAGACGCTTGTCCACGCCCGAGTACATCCGTGCCACCAGATCCTCTATCGGCTGCGATGCCTCGCCCAGCAATTTGATGATCTGTGCCTCGCGTGCCTTGCGGTGGCCGATGGTGCCGCGCACCAGTTGCCTGGGCTTCTCCACCGCCGGACCGTGGGCGGGATAATAGATGCGGTCTTCGCGTTCGTAGAGCTTGTGCAGGCTGGCAACGTAATCGGCCATGTCGCCATCGGGCGGAACGATAACGCTGGTGGACCAGCCCATGACGTGATCGCCGGTAAAAACCGCGCCCGTTTCCTCCAGCGCAAAGCACAGGTGGTTGGAGATATGGCCGGGTGTGAACAGCGCGGTGAGCGTCCAGCCGGTGCCGGTCATTGTCTCGCCATCCTGCAGCACGCGGTCGGGCTCGTAGTCCTGATCGAACGCGGCCTCTACATCACCTCCATCGCCTGCGAAGCGGAGCGGCGCGCAGCCGACGATCGGTGCACCCGTTTGCTTGGCCAAGGGTGCGGCGGCGGGTGAGTGATCGCGGTGCGTGTGCGTGCACATGATCGCGCGAATGGGCCTACCGTCCACGGCGCGCAAAATTGCATGGATATGTGCGGGGTCATCGGGACCTGGATCGATCACCGCCAGATCCTCTGTCCCCACAAGATAGGTCTGCGTACCGGTGTAGGTGTATGGCGACGCATTGGGCGCCAGCACACGCGCGACCAGCGGCTCCAGCTGTTCCAGATCGCCTGTCGGCCAGGGTTGCGGGGGAATTGCCATCGTGTGCATATGGCGGGGAGGAAGAGGAATGCCAATGACCGACAAGCCGATACTCGTTCTGGATGAAGGCACCACCAGCACCCGCGCGATGCTTTTTGCGCCTGACGGCAAGCTTCTGGGCGTGGCGCAAGAAGAGCTTGAACAGTTCTATCCGCACAGCGGCTGGGTCGAGCATGACGCTGAGGAAATCTGGGACAAGACGTTGCGCTGTGCGCAGGCGATGGTCGGGCAGGCGGGTGGCGCTGATGGGGTCGCCGCGATTGGCATTACCAACCAGCGCGAAACCGTGGTGGCGTGGGACAAGGCAAGGAGTGAACCGCTGGCCAAGGCGATTGTCTGGCAGGATCGCCGCACGGCGGACTTCTGTGCTGGCCTGAAAGAGGCTGGGCACGAGGCGATGGTGCGCGGCAAGACCGGACTGCTGCTCGATCCCTATTTCTCCGGCACCAAGATGCGCTGGCTGCTCGACAATAATGATGCCGTGGCAGATGCAGCAAAAGATGGCAGGCTCGCCTTAGGAACGGTGGAGAGCTGGCTCACGTGGAAACTTACGGGCGGCAACACGCACGTGACCGATGCCAGCAATGCCAGCCGTACACTGTTGCTGGCGCTCGACGGCGAGAGCTGGGATGGCGAGCTGTGCGATCTCTTCGGCGTGCCGCAATCGGCGCTTCCCGCAGTGGTCGACTGTGCGGGTGAGTTGGGCACCACGCATACCGACCTGTTCGGCGCGCCCATCCCGATTTGCGGCATGGCGGGGGACCAG
Source organism: Aurantiacibacter sp. D1-12 (assembly GCF_028858515.1). GTDB lineage: Bacteria > Pseudomonadota > Alphaproteobacteria > Sphingomonadales > Sphingomonadaceae > Alteraurantiacibacter. Next base: position 235,487 of record NZ_JAPJZJ010000002.1, on the reverse strand, counting down.
CAGGCCGCAACCATCGGGCAAGGTTGCCTTTCGCCGGGTGATACCAAGGCGACCTATGGCACCGGTGCGTTTGTTCTCGCCAACACCGGCCCCACGCTGCCGCATTCGGACAACCGTATGCTCGGCACCGTGCTCTACCAGCTTGGCGGCAAGCGGCATTACGCCATCGAAGGTGCGGTCTTTGTCGCCGGGAGCCTGGTCAAATACCTGCGCGATACGCTCGGCCTGATCGACGACGCGGCTGAAACCGAGGCGCTCGCGCGATCCATTGATGACAATGGCGGTGTGGTGATCGTGCCTGCACTATCCGGCCTTGGCGCGCCGCACTGGCGGCCAGACGCGCGCGGCATCATTTCGGGCCTCGGCTTCGATACCGGGCGCGCGCAGATTGCCCGCGCGGCGCTCGAAGCGATGGCGCACCAGACCTACGACCTGGCGAGCGCGTTCGCAGCCGATGGCGCGAAATGGAAAAGCCTGAAGATCGATGGCGGCATGGCGGCCAACAGCTGGATGGCGCAGGACATTGCCGACCTGCTCGACATCGAAGTGGTGCGGCCGGACTTTGTCGAGACCACGGCACTGGGCGCCGCGATGCTTGCGGGCGTCGGCTGCGGCATGTTCGCCTCGCTTGAAGAGGCCGCCAGCGCAATGATCGGCAAGGCAAAGACCTTTACGCCGCAGATGGATGAACCTGTGCGCAAGGCGCGACTGGAAAGCTGGGATGCGGCCTTGGCGAAGGTCTAGCGCGCGGCCTTAGTGCAGTGCGAAAGCGTCACCAATTCGCTGACGCAGGCGATGCACGGCGGCGGGCTGCATGGCGAAGTGGTTACGCCATGCGGTATCCAGTCGCTGGATGCGTGAATAGAGCGCCTTGGTCCGGTCGATCAGATCGAGTGTGTACAGATCCATCAGCGCAAGCTGGGCCGGATCGCTTTCCGGCTGTGGCGGGGGCAAGCGACCGTGACGGCGCAGCTGGAACTCGGTCAGGTCACCGGCGAAATAGGCACGATGGTTCAGCAACCAGGCGATGGCATGCATCATACGCGTCGTCGTGCGCAGCGCCTCACAAGACATGGCTATACGCAGCGTGCTTTCGTGTTCTGTGACCGGAGGGCGCACATCTTCTTGCTCAAACGCCGCGCGAGCTTCCTCGGCAAGCAGTAGCGCATCTTCGTAGAGCATCTCTACAATCGCGGGCGTTATGGTCGCAGGGTTCGGCATGGTGTGAGATTCGCTAGCCTGTCACATTCGCCGGGACCAGAGGCGCAATGGTAAACGTTCACAGGGATTTTGCGCTGTCCCGTTCAGACACGGATTAACAGCCCTGTAAACGCGGTCAGGCGATGATATCAGGTGTCAGATAATCTTCGATTATCGCCATCTGGTCGCGCAGGGCGAGCTTGCGCTTCTTGAGGCGGGCGACCTGCAATTGATCGGGCCCGCCGTTGGCCAGAAGCGCGCCGATGGCAATGTCGAGATCGCGGTGTTCCACCTGGAGCGCGGTCAGGCGTTTTCGCATTTCGTCTTCGGTCATGCTTTCCGCTCGCCCACTTGCATAAGGTCCTTTCACCGCGCCGATGCCGCATTATCGGGCGTTAAGGGCGATTCATCGCCACGATAATTGAAGAGTTAAGACTATTATGGTTTGATGACAATTGCGGCTCTCGTCGCGCCTGGCGAGTCGCCGCTTTTGTGGCAGCGCCGGACATTGTGTTCGGCCCCAAACAGCTAGGAGAAGCACCTATGGATTCTTCGCACGTCACCGCCCTCAATGCCAAGCACGAAGGGTTGGACCGCCGTCTCAAGGAAGAGATGAACCGACCGTCCCCCGATGCTGCGAAAATTCAGGCGCTCAAGAAGCAAAAGCTCAAGATCAAGGAAGAAATCGCCTTCCATTGAAGCGATAGATCCGGCTCCTCGCGCTTCCGCGCCAACAGGAACGTTTGCAATCCGATGACTGTGCTATAGGCGGTAGCCATGTCTGCCGCCGCTTCTGCACGAACGATCCTCACCAGCCTGCACGAGATCATGGCTTCGCGCACCCATGCGCAGGCCAAACTCAACCAGGTGGTGGAGACGATTGGTGAGTCGCTCGATAGCGAGGTCTGCTCGATCTACCTGCTGCGCGAAGGCATGCTGGAACTTTTCGCGACGCGCGGCCTCAACCAGGCCGCCGTGCACGTCACGCGGCTGGCGGTGGGCGAGGGCTTGACCGGCACCATCGCGCAGAACATCGAAACGCTGAATCTGGACGAGGCGGCGACCCACCCTGAATTCCAGTACCGCCCCGAAACGGGCGAAGAAAAGTTCCATTCGTTTGCCGGTGTTCCCATCGTCCGGCGCGAGCGTGCCATCGGTGTCGTGAACGTCCAGCATATCGAGCCGCGCAAATACGAAGAGCTGGAGATCGAAGCGCTGCAGACCGTCGCGATGGTGCTGGCGGAGCTGATCAACAATGCCGGGCTGGTCGATGAAGAGCAGCTGGAAAGTTCATCCACGGCGTCAACCGGGCAGGAAACGGCCACGGGACTCGAACTGGTGAAGGGTCTCGCATTGGGTGAGGCGGTCTTCCACCAGCCGCGCGTCCAGATCGAGCACACTGTGGCGGAGGACACCGAAGCGGAGCGCCAGCGTGTTTATCTCGCATTCGACAAGATGCGCGAACAGATTGACGCGATGACCGGGCAGGCTGAATTCGGCATTGGCGGAGAGCACGAGCAGGTGCTCGAGACCTACAAAATGTTCGCCTACGATGAAGGCTGGAGCCGCCGCATCAACGAAGCGATTGACTCCGGCCTGACAGCCGAAGCCGCGATCGAGCGCGTGCAGCAACGCACCCGTATGCGCATGCGCGAAATCCAGGACCCGCTGCTGCAGGACAGGATGCACGATCTGGAGGATCTGGCGAACCGGCTGATCCGCATCGTCTCCGGCCAGCTGGGCACGGCTGCGCAAAAGGGGCTGGCGCGCGATTCCATCCTGATCGCCAAGAATCTCGGTCCGGCAGAGCTGCTCGAGTACGATAAGCGTCGCCTTAAAGGCGTTGTGCTCGAAGAAGGATCGCAAACTGCACACGTGGTTATTGTGGCGCGGGCGATGGGAGTTCCCGTCGTCGGCAGGATTCGCAACCTGCGTGGTCTGGTGCGCGAAGGCGACACTGTGCTGGTCGATGGTGACAAGGCCACTGTCACCCTGCGTCCTGGCAACGGTGTCCTGTCTGCTTTCGAGGCACGCTTTGCGCGTAAGAAGGAAAAGCAGGCAGCCTATGCCAAGCTGCGCGACGTGGAACCCTTCACCCGCGATGGTGAGCGGATTGAAGTGATGATGAACGCCGGCCTGCGCGATGATATGGGCATGTTGGCGATGACAGGGGCGGACGGGATCGGTCTCTATCGAACAGAGTTCCAGTTCCTTGTTTCCGCCCAGCTTCCCCAGCGTGAACGGCAGGCGCGGCTGTACCGCGATGTTCTCGATGCGGCGAAGGGCAAGAAGGTCGTGTTCCGCACGGTGGATATCGGCGGCGATAAGTCACTGCCCTATATCCAGAGCGAGAACGCCAAGGAGGACGAGAATCCGGCAATGGGCTGGCGTGCGCTCAGACTGGCACTCGAACGCGAAGGCCTGATGAAAGTACAGGCACGCGCGCTGCTGGAAGGCTGCGCGGGGCGCGAGCTCAACGTGATGTTCCCGATGGTGTCGGAACCGTGGGAATTTGACGCTGCGAAAGAGGTTTTCGATGCCCAGCTCGCCTACCTGAAAAAGCGCAAGCACCAGCTGCCCACCGCGATCAATTACGGCGTGATGCTGGAGGTTCCTTCGCTTGCCGAAACGCTCGACCAGCTGCTGCCACGGCTCAAGTTTGTGTCCATCGGCACCAATGACCTGACACAGTTCCTGTTTGCCGCAGACCGGGCGAATCCGATGCTGGCCGAACGCTATGACTGGCTCAGCCCGTCGATCCTGCGCTTCCTTGCGCGGGTGGTGCAGACCTGTGTCGGGCAGCCGGTTGATCTTGGCGTTTGCGGTGAAATGGGCGGACGCCGGCTGGAGGCGTTGGCACTGATCGGTCTTGGTATTCGCCGGTTGTCGATCACGCCCGCATCGGTAGGCCAGATCAAGGAACTGGTGCGCAAGGTCGATACCAAGGAAATCGGCGACGCCATGCGCGGCTGGCTGGCATCACCACCCGCCAATTTACGCGAGGAACTGATAGCATGGGCACGATCGCGAGAAATCGACGTTGATTAGTCAAATTGTGCAAAGCAGCGCTTGACTCAAAGGGCTGGCTCATTGTTTCTGCGCCCACAAGGTTCGCAAAGGGTCAGGTCAGCGTTTGGCCCTCAGTTGGAGCGGCAATGTCCGACGATCAAAATCCGCAAGTCGAAGGTGACGAACAGGCTGTGCCCGAAGGCGTCGGTCCACAGCTGCGCGCTGCGCGAGAGGCCAGAGGCCTGTCGATCGAGCAGGTTGCGGCCGAAACGCGCATCTCTGCGAGGCATATTGAAAACATTGAGGAAGGTGCCTTCCACACCCTTCCCGGCCGCACCTATGCCGTGGGTTTTGCCAAGACGATCGCCAAGGTGGTTGGGCTCGATCAGGAAGATGTTGCGGCCATGGTCCGTGCGGAAATGGATATCGAATCGCCAACCGAACGTGTTGCCGCCCCGTCGACGTTTGAACCCGGCGATCCTTCACGCGCCCCCGGCGGAAAGCTTGTGTGGTTCTCGCTCTTCGCGGTTGTTCTGCTGCTGGCAGGCATTTTCTTCGCGTCTCGTGTGCTGTTCTCGCCCGGTGCGGAACTTCCGGCTCTGACTGCGGAAGAAGGCCAGGCAGAAGGCGAAGCGGAATTGGCAGACGGTTCCGGCAGCGCAGACGATGCAACTCCGGTTGATGCGTCCGGCCAGGTCGTGTTTCGCGCAGAGGGCGAAGTCTGGGTGCGTTTCTACGATGCGCAAAACCGCGTGTTGAGCGAGCAGACCATGCAGGAAGGCGATACCTACGCCATTCCCGCCGATGCCGAGGGGCCGCGCATCATCACCGGACGCCCCGATTTGCTGGCAATTACCATTGGCGGTCGCGCTGTGCCGAAGCTCTCCGAAGAGATCGAAACGCTTGATGGTGCCGAGATTTCGGCGAGCGCCCTCATGGCGCGGCAAGCCCCGCCACCGGTCACCGAGTCCGACACCAGCGTGAACTGATCGGCAGTCCGGTCTCTATTTGCGGGGAATAAGGGGCATTCCCGCCTTCCGCACGCGCGTTAATCTTCTATCTTGGCGCCGTGTGGCAGCGTGGCATTCGCGCATGACAATGGATGTTGGAGGAGTATCGCGGCGATGAAATGGATTTCTGCACCCAAGGCGGCACCCAAAGCGATTTTGGGTTCGCTTTCGGCGGCGTTGATCTTCGTATCGGTGCCCGCAGCAGCGCAGGATGCGCGACTTGACCGTATCGAGCGGCAGCTCAACGCTTTGCAGCGTGCGGTTTTTCCGGGCGGGGACGGGCGCTTTTTTGAACCCGAGATCACGCCGGAGACGGCGGCCAACCCGCAGGTCAACACCCCGCAAGTCACCACCACTGCGCTGACAGATGTGCTCGCGCGGCTCGACGCCATAGAGCAACAGCTCGCGCGCCTGACAGCCGCGACCGAAGTGAACGAGAATGCTCTCACTTCACTTGAAGAACGCGTGGCAGCGATGGAGACCGGCGGTTCGCCGCCGGCAGTCGCCACCAATAGCCCGACCGGCGTTATTCCAGTGCCTGAAGAGACTGCTGAAGTGGACTTGCCCGAGCCGCCACCGCAGCCCGAACAGAACGCGCCATCACCTGAGCGACTCGCTGCCGTACAGGCCATCGCCAAGCCCGCAACGGGCGATCAGGGCGATGACGAATATGTCTACGGTTTCCGCCTGTGGGATGCCGGTTTCTATCCCGAAGCGCAGCAGCAGCTCGCGATGTTCGTGGAGCAGTACCCCAACCACTGGCGTACTACCTATGGCCGCAACCTGCTTGGTCGCGCTTTCCTCGATGCGGGCGAACCGCGGGCAGCGGCCACGCACTTCTTCGAGAACTACCAGAACGACAATTCCGCCGCGCGCGCGCCGGACAGCCTGCTGTATCTCGCCGAAAGCATGATTGCGCTGGGCGATACACGTCGTGCCTGCATCGCGCTTGCTGAATTCGGTGACGGCTATCCTGCACTCGCCGTAGGTCGTCTGTCCGGCATGTACGAAGGCCTGAGTGGGCGCGTCGACTGCAATTGATCCTGAGCTGGTCGCACGCTTCAAGAAAGCGCTCGACCGGCTCAACCCCGATGGTGGCAAGCTGGGCCTCGCGGTAAGTGGTGGGCCGGACAGCATGGCAATGCTGCTGCTGGCGCAGGAGACGATCCCCGGCCAGTTCGAAGTTGCGACCGTGGACCACGGCCTGCGCCCTGAAGCGAAAGACGAATGCGCGCTGGTGGTCGCCGCCTGCGAGGAGCGGGGTGTGCCCTGCGAGGTGCTGAGCGTGACGGTGGGCGAGGGGAACGTGCAGGCGAAAGCGCGCGAGGCGCGGTATGAAGCGCTTGGTGACTGGCTCGCTAGGAAAAGTCATGCCGCAGTAGCAACGGCGCATCATGCGGACGACCAAGCCGAGACTGTCCTGATGCGGCTGAACAGAGGCAGTGGCCTTGCGGGTCTTGCCGGCATCCGTGAGCGTACTGTTGTCAGCCTTTATGACGTTGCGCTTGACCTAATCCGACCACTCCTGAGCTTTCGACGGATTGAACTGGAAACGCTGGTTCGAGGTTCGAAGGTCTCGTTTGTTGATGATCCGAGCAACGCTGACTTGGCTTACGAGCGGGTCCGTGTCCGCCAGAGGCTAGGCGAAGCAAGTTGGCTAGACCCAACGGCGATTGCTCACAGCGCTCAGGTCCTTGGAGAGGCGGCAGGTGCGATGGAGGCTTGGGTCCGAGTGCTATGGCATGAGCGAATGAAAATGGACAAAGCAAGTCTCCGTTTTAGGCCCACGCGGTTGGCATACATTGATCGTGAATTGGCGGTCAGGGCTATTCGTGTGCGAACAGGAAAATCTGTAGACGGTGGCGACGTAGCGAGACTAGTTGACCGGTTGCAAGGAGGTGAAAACGCAAACCTCTCCGGCGTTCTCGTCACTGTTGAAGGTGATGACTGGGTCTTTCGTCCCGAACCGCCCCGCAGAACGGGCTAGCGCCTACTGCTCGCGATAATCCAGCGAACCGCCGACACCGGTCATCACGCCATCGGTGATAATCACCACGTCACCCAGCTGCGCAATATCGAACAGGCGTGACGCGAACTCGTCCGGCACACCGATGCAGCCGTGGCTGGCGTAACCCAGTTCCACGGTCGATCCGCCGTGCACGGCGATACCGTCCCATGTCAGCCGCAGTGTCCACGGCATGGGGGCGTTGTTGTATTTTTCGGAAACGTTGTGGCGTTCCTTGGTCAGGATCGGGAATACGCCGGTGGGTGTCGGGTGGTCGGGCGTGCCGAGCAGGGCCGCCGCCGCGCCGATTTCGTAACCGTCGCGGAACACGCTGATCACGCGCGCCTGCAGGTCCACGGTCATCACCAGCGGGCCATCGGGCACGCCTTCATCGTCCCAGTACCATTCGCCGTAACGGATCGGGCCTTCGATGGGCAGCACGCGCTTGATAACGAAAGGATTGTCCGGATCGTAATCGGGCGTTTCCTGCACCACTTCCTGGCTGAGATAGGCGATTTCTTCCGCGCTGAGCGGATCGTTGCCGTAGTACTGGTCGTCTGCATGCGCGAGCACGGCGGCATCTTCCACCGAAGCTGCTTCGCCTTCGACAAGCACGTCTTCGGGTGTCAGCCACCCGTCAGCCGGGTCCTGCGCTTCCAGCGAACTGCCCACCGCCATCGCGCTGGCAATCAGTGCCACGACGCCCAGCGTCAGTCCGCCAATCCATTTCACGCCAGTGTTCATGCAACGCAATATAGCGCCGAACAGGTGAAAATCCCAATACCGCGCGCACGCCGTCCCTTTGCGAGACAGCGCACGGGGCAGATGTAACCGCCGCTAACCGTGTGCGCCGAATATGTTGGCGATGGCGGTGGAAAGGCGCAGCGAGAGCGAGTGGGCGCGTTCTATCGGGTCGATAAAGTCGCGGTGGATCGCTTCGTAACCCTCGTCCGCACCATCGGGCCAATCGGCGCGTTCGGTGAGATCAAAGCGGTCGATACGCGGGAAGCTGGTTGGGTATGCGCGGCGGAGCTGTGCCAGCGCATCGTCTATCCGCAGGGTGAAGACCATTTCCAGCACATCATCGCGCGATACGTCGTTGGCGCGGCTGAACACAGGCACGCTGACCGCGCGGATAAACATCGCCTGCATCAGCGCGAGCCGCAGCGATTGCGCGACGCCGATCATGCGGCGCTTGTCTTCGCGGTTCTCGGTCGGGGCCTCGTCCGGGATGTGCGCGAGCAAGCGGTGCAGCTTCATGGCATCGACGCGCAGGCGGCTGGCGAGGCGGCGGAACACGCCGACACGGTCATCCTTTACGAGGTATTCGGAGAGGCTCTCACACGCTTCGGAAAGGTGCTGCTCGGTCCCGCGATAGGGGCGGCTGGCCCAGTAAGCGGAGTTGAACAGTTCGCCATAGGCGGCAACCGTCTTCACGCTGGCGAGTGCGTTGGCGGCGCGCACAAGGCGTACCAGTTCGCGCCCGCGCGGGCTTTCAACCAGCAGCTCGCCCAGTTCCTCGTAGATACCCTCTGCCGCTTCGCCGATGCCGGAAATTATGTTCACCGGATAGCCGAGCTGTTGCAGGATCGCGTTGTGCGGGATCGCGCGGATCTGCCGCAGGCTCATATCACGGTCGGCCGAAAGATCGCTCTGGCGGCGCGAAACGCGGCTGCCGGTCGCATTGAGCAGGCCGAGGCCGAAAGATGTGATCGCGCGGCTGTAAATCCGGCTTTCCAGGTTTTCACGCTGGTGATCCTTGATCGCGCGGTAGAAATCGAGGCTCAGATCGGTGCGGCGATAGAACACATCGACGGGAGCGTCGGTATCGGTCGTGCACGGGCGCAGACAGGCAATGCGGGTCAGCGTGGCGCGCGCCAGCTCTGGCGTGGCGAACCACAGGTACCCGTCGCCGCCCTGGAAGCTGACTTCGGGTTCCAGCGTGATCCCGGCGCGGGCAAAGCGGCGCTTGGCCCAGGGTGATAGCGCCCAGTCGAGCCGGTCGGCCATATTGTTCGGGTGTGCACCGCGACCCATGCTTTCGCCGTGGGTGTTGAAAATCAGCGCGGCGACTTCGGTCAGACCATTCTCTTCCATCGCTTCGGACAGACGTCCCTGCAGACGTTCGATGGCGAGGCTGGCGGGGATTTGGCCTACAAAGCGCCCGGCATCGGAAAAGCCTGTCTGGATGGCGACCCGGCCGCGCTTTCTGGCGTAGTCCTGATAAACCTCTTCAGCGAGCAGCTCGTCGAGAAAACGGCCACCGTGTTCCAGCGCGGTTTCGGTTTCGAAGAGCGGCGAGACATCGACCTTGTCCTCGATCCCGAACAGCTTGGCGAAATAGAGCGCGGAAAGCACCGTTGCAGGCTCTTCGCACTCGGCAATCAGCATGCGGATCGGCGCGTCGGCATCGATATGCTGAAGGATCTGCGCCATGGCGAGGAACTGGCGGATGGCTGAACTCGCTTCAATGGCGAGCGAGCCGAAGTTGCTGCGGTGCGGTTTGACTTCGGCAATGGCCTTGCGCAGGTGGCTGACCGCGCCCTTGCTCGCGAGATCGAGATTGCCATCGGGGTCGATGCGGCGACGGATCGCATTGTGCATCTGCTTGGCGTTCACGCGGAAGTGGATCCAGCCCATGCCCAGCCCGTCCGCGCGCATGGCTGCAGTGAGCGCCTTGAGCGCAACGGCGCGTTCGCCGTCATCACACGCAGCGGCTTCGCTTTCGAGCGTGTCGATATAGCGCGACAGGCTCAGCAGCTTGCGCGGATCGCTCGCCGTCAGACGGTTGGCGGCAACCGAAAGCGCTGCCGGATCGGTCAGGTCAGATGTGAAATCCTGCGCACGCTCCATTGCGTAGGTGGCGGCAGGGCGCAGTTCATCCAGCAGGGTATGATCGCTATCGATGGCCTCCAGGCTTTCGACGTAGCGCGCCAGCCTGTCAGCCTTCTCGGACAGACGGAAGCCGATCGAATTGGACCAGGTGATGTCTGTGCGGCCGTCCATGTCATAGCCGACCCAAGTCGCAAACCGGAACGGGACTGGCGAAACCTCAGACCACTTGTCAGGCCACTTTTCGCGCGCGTGGGACAGCGCCTGTGCCACGATGGTGCTGCGGGCTTCCTGCGCATTGGCGATGGCGCGCATGGCCCGCTGGTGTTCATAGGTCAGGGTGACTTGTGGGCGCTCGCTGCCTGCACAGCTCGCGTCGATCTCCCCCGTGCCTGATGCCGCTGCAGCCACCGCAGTGGACTGGTCGGGCGTTAGCAGGAAGGTGGGGTGCGCGGTGAAGACTGCATGCAGGTTGGGCCGCTCCCAACGCTTGCGAAAGGCATCGAAGTCCGCATCGCACATGCTCCCGGCTAATGCGGCCTCATTGGCGGTATCATCCAGCGGAGCGACCATGTTTGAAAGCCGTATTGCACGCTCGTTGAGAGAGGCCAGTTCCAGCTCGGCAATGATCTCCTCGAAGTGGTCGAGCGACATCTCGCCCGCTTCAAGCTGACGCGAAAGATCGTGTGCCAACTGGAAAACCGGATTGAAGAGCGGCGTTTCCTCCGTCCGCTTGTGCAGCTCTTGCAGGCGAGCGGAAAGGTCTTCGACGCTCCTCACGCTGCGGCCGTCAGTTCGCAGGCTTCCTTGGCGAGGCGGGTGATTTCCTCGGGCGATGCTCCGGCAGGAGCAACCCAGCTGCCGCCCACGCAAAGCACGCTTGGCATTGCGAGCCATTCCGCCGCATTGTCTGCCGAGATTCCGCCAGTGGGACAGAACTTGCACTTGTAGAACGGCGCAGCGAGGCTCTTGAGCGCGGGCACGCCGCCATTGGCCATGGCCGGGAAGAATTTGAAATGGGTCAGCCCCATATCCATACCGCGCATGATGTCGCCCGAATTTGCCACGCCCGGCAGAAAAGGAATGCCCGATTTGATCGCTGCGTCGCCCAGTCGCCGGGTGAGGCCGGGGGACACGATGAATTCGCTCCCCGCATCAAGCGCCGCGTGCAGCTGATCCGGGTTGGTCACCGTGCCAGCGCCAACAATAGCGCCTTTGACGAGATTCATGCGCTTGATCGCTTCGATCGCGCGATCGGTGCGCAGCGTGACTTCGAGTACCTTGAGCCCGCCTTCGACCAGTGCCTCCGCCGTTTCACGGGCATGGCCGAGATCGTTGACAACCAGCACGGGAATGACCGGTGCCATGCGCATGATCCGGTCGATTTCGTTGGGGTCATAGTGGTGCACGTCGCTCATCAGGCGTCTCCATGTGTTTGGAAATAGGCGGCCGCTGCGCCGAACAGGCCGGGCTGCGGATGGGTGATAAGTTTGACAGGGATTTTCGCCATCAGGCCTTCAAAACGGCCTTTGGCGCGGAAGCGTTCGGCAAAGCCCGATTGCGGCAAGTGCTCGCGCAGGCGGTAACCGAGACCGCCAGCGACCACCACACCGCCAAAGCCGCCCTGGGCAAGCGCAATGTCGCCTGCGACCGATCCGAGCGACAAACAGAAGCGGTCCATAGCGGCGGCGGCGAGGCTGTCGCTCCCTTCCATAGCGGCGGTCCAGACAGCGATATCGTCCTGCTCGGCAATCGCGCGCCCTTCGAGCGCGGCGAGTGTTGCGTGGATATCGACGATGGCGGGGCCGGAGACGACGCGTTCGACCGAGACCCGTGTGTGCCGTTTACGCAGGCGGGCAAGGATCGCGTCTTCCACGGAGTCCAGCGGGGCGAAATCAATGTGCCCGCCTTCGGTGGCGGAGACGCGGTAGGAGCCGTTGTCCTCGCGATAGAGATGCGCAACGCCTAGCCCTGTGCCGGGGCCGAGTACCGACAGACGTCCGGTGGGCGCGAGCGGCTCGTCAGGTCCGGCGAGATGCAGGAATTGCTTGTTGGGGGCCATCGCCACGGCGTGGGCTACGGCTTCGAAATCGTTGACCAGCACAAAGTCATCGCAGCCCAGCTTTTCGGGGATCAGCGCGGGGCGGATGATCCATGGATTGTTGGTAAAGCGGATGACTTCATCCTTCACCGGCCCGGCAATTGCCATGGCAACGCGGGGTGGCAAGTCGCCACCCTTTTGCGCGGCGTAGTCTTCCCATGCGGTCTGGAAGCTGGCGTGGTCTTCTGTATGGATGGTGATCGGATCATCAAGCGTGATCGTGCCATCACCGCCACGTGTGGCGATGGAAAAGCGCGCATGGGTGCCGCCGATATCGACCGAAACAATCTGCGTCATAGGCCTGCACTTGCCAGCATTGCGCTGCCGCCTTTCTCTGCCTCGTCCGCAAGATGACGGAACATAGCGAACAGCTCTCTCCCGGTACCGTTGTCCGGCGCGGGATCGGGGGCTGGGGTGCGGCCTGAAAGGTCAGCATTTGTCGAAAGCTCGCCCGTTTCGGCGCACAGCTTCACCATATCGCCATCCTGCAGCAGGCTGAGCGGTCCACCGCCAAGCGCTTCGGGCGAGCAATGGATTGCGGCGGGCACCTTGCCCGATGCACCCGACATGCGGCCATCGGTGACGAGGGCGACGCGGTATCCGCGATCTTGCAGCACCGCGAGCGGCGGGGTCAGGCTGTGCAGTTCGGGCATGCCATTGGCGCGCGGCCCCTGGAAGCGCACGACGACCACAACATCGCGGTCGAGCTCGCCAGCTTTGAAGGCGGCGACAACGTCATGCTGGGTCTGGAACACGCGGCACGGCGCTTCGACCGTCCAGCGCTCCTTGGCCACGGCGGACGACTTGAAACATGCGCGGCCAAGGTTGCCGGTGACGAGCTTCATGCCGCCATCGGGTTGGAACGGATTGGACGCGCTTTTCAGCATCGTCTCGTCACCTGAAGGCCCGACTTCGCGCCAGACGAGCTTGTCGCCATCAAGGCCCGGCTCCATGCCGTATTCTTCCATCCCGCGTTTCTGGCCGACGCTGATCACGTCGCCGTGGGCGAGGCCAGCATCGACCAGTTCGCGCGTCACAAAACCCATGCCGCCGGCATCGTGGAAATGGTTCACGTCACCCGTTCCGTTGGGATAGACGCGAGCGAGCAACGGAACAACGCTCGAAAGTTCGGAAAGGTCGGTCCAGTCCACCTGCACGCCGGCCGCGCGGGCGAAGGCAGGGATGTGGATCGCATGATTGGTCGAGCCGCCGGTCGCGAGCAGGCCAACCATCGCGTTGATGATCGCCTTTTCATCGACACAATGCCCAAGCGGGCGGAAGTCGTTGCCATCCTGCGTCATCGCCGCGACACGGTGCACTGCCTCGCGATCGAGCGCCTGCCGCAGCTTCGTGCCCGGCTGGATGAAGGCCGCGCCCGGAATGTGCAGCCCCATCATTTCCATCATCATCTGGTTGGAATTGGCAGTGCCGTAAAAGGTGCAAGTACCCGGCGAGTGGTAGGAGCCAAGCTCGCTTTCGAGCAGCTCGGCGCGCGTTGCCTTGCCCTCTGCATAGAGCTGGCGGGTCTTTTGCTTCTGGCTGTTGGAAATGCCGCTGGGCATCGGGCCGCTGGGCACGAACACCGCGGGCATATGGCCGAAACGCAGCGCTCCGATCAGCAGGCCGGGCACGATCTTGTCACAGATGCCGAGCAGCAGCATGCCGTCGTACATTGCGTGGGAAAGCGCAACGCCCGTCGCCATGGCAATCGCATCGCGGCTGAAGAGCGAAAGCTCCATGCCTGTCTCGCCCTGCGTTACCCCGTCGCACATGGCGGGCGTGCCTCCGGCAACCTGCGCGGTCGCGCCAACTTCGCGGGCGTAGATCTTCAGCCGTTCGGGATAGCGGCCATAGGGCTGATGGGCGGACAGCATGTCATTATAGGCCGTCACCACGCCGATGTTGGGACCGCGATGGTTCTTGAGCGCTTCCTGATCCTCCAGCGCGCCGGCAAAGGCGTGGGCGAGGTTGGAACAGCTGACTTGATTGCGGTCGGGACGGTTGTTGATCTCGCGCTCGATCAGATCGAGGTATGCCTTTCGGCTGTCCCTCGATTTCTCGATGACACGTGCGGTCACGCGTTCGATTGTCGGGTGCAGATTACTCATGCCAGCTCACTCCGTCGCGTTCGGCAAGAGCAATGGCAGCGCTGGGGCCCCAGCTTCCTGCGGGATAGGTTTTCACCTTCTTGTCGTCCTTCGCCCAGGTGGCGCGGATATCGTCGATCCAGTTCCACTGGGCTTCGACTTCGTCACGGCGCACGAACAGCGTCTGGTCCCCGCCGATCAGGTCGAGCAACAGGCGCTCGTAGGCGATACGCTTGTGCTTGCCGGTAAAGGCATCGTCCATGGCGATGTTGAGCGGCAATTCGCGTAGCGTCATGCCTTCGTGCTCGATACCCGGCACCTTTGCCATCATCGAGAGCGTAACGTTTTCTTCGGGCTGGATCCCAATGACGAGGCGGTTGGGGCACAGCTTCGCGCCGGGGAAGATCGAGTGCGGCACGTCGCGGAACTGCACAATGATCTCGGTCACCCGTTCGGGCATGCGTTTGCCCGTGCGCAGGTAAAAGGGAACGCCGTTCCAGCGCCAGTTGTCGATGTGCGATTTGATTGCGACGAATGTCTCGACGTTGCTCTCGCGGCCCAGCTCCTCGTCATAGCCGGGCACGATTTCGCCGTCCGAGGCGCCGCCGCGATACTGCCCGGTCACAGTTTCATCGCTGGTGACGGGGCGCAGCGCCCGCAGCACCTTCACCTTTTCGTCACGCACGCAGGTCGGATTGAAATCGGTGGGCGGTTCCATCGCCACCAGCGCGAGCAGTTGCAGCATGTGGTTCTGAACCATGTCACGCAGCGCGCCGGCATTCTCGTAGAAGTCCGCGCGGCCTTCCAGCCCGACAGTCTCTCCCACGGTGATCTGCACGTGATCGATGTGCTGTGCGTTCCACAGCGGTTCGAACAGCACGTTGGCAAAGCGTAGCGCGATCAGGTTCTGTACCGTTTCCTTGCCGAGATAGTGGTCGATGCGGAAAATCCGGTCTTCGCTGAATTCGCTCGCCACCGCATCGTTGATCGCCTGCGAGCTGGCGAGATCGGTGCCGAGCGGCTTTTCAAGGCAGATGCGCGAATTGTCTGCGGTCAGACCGTGGTCCGCTAGCCCTTTGATCGTCGGTTCGAACAGGCTGGGCGCAGTGGAGAGAAAGATAGCGACCTGATGGTCGTTGCCGTCCTTCAGGCCCGCTTTCTCAGCCAGCGCGGCATAGCCTTCGGGCGTGGTCACATCGAGCTGGCTGTAAGAGAGCTTGCCGAGGAACTCTGCCATGCTGCCGCGGCGGTGTTCGGGAAGGTAGGTCTCGATCGCCTCGCGCGCCATGTCGCGGAATTCACTGTCCGAAAGCTCGGACCGCGCGGTGCCGATAATCTTCAGATCATCGCGCAGAAGATCTTCGGCATCGAGCGCGCACAGCGATGGCAGCAGCATGCGCTTGGACAGGTCGCCCGTCGCGCCAAAAAGGATTAGTGTGTCGGCCTTGGTTTTCATCGGTTCTTGTCCGATCCTCTCACAAATTCATTGCATCGCCGATCAGGCGGTTTCGCGCACTTCGACCTTGCTGTTCTTGAACTGGGCAAGCCCGAATGTGGTCATAAAGCTGACGTCGGCAGCGTCGCGCCCGATACCGATCTTCACAGTGTTGGCAGGGTCCGCCATTCCGGTCGGATCGACGATTTGCCAGCCGCCGCCGTCTCCTTCGCTTTCCACGAACACTTCTGCCACCGCATGGAAATCCTGTGGTGTCACGCCGGGAGCGTAGCAGCTGGTGTAGCGTGCCGGAATGGCAGAGGCGCGGGCAAAAGTGATCATCACATGGGCAAAGTCGCGGCAGATTCCACGCCGCTCGCCAAATGTGTCGAATGCCGAAGTCGAGGCATTGGAGGCACCCGCCTCATAGGTGATGTTCTGCGCAATCCAGTCGCGCATTGCTACGATCTTGTCGCCGCCCGCATATTTGCCGAAACGATCTGCCACGAAGTTCTGCATACGGTCGGCCTGACAATACCGCGAATCGAATACGTATTCCACGACATGTCCGGGTAGTTCGTGCGGCTTGAGAAGGCGAAATCCGCGCAAATCCGGGGTTTTGCGGGTGACTTCGACCCGCGCCTGATAGTCGACGCGGACACTGCCTTCCGCGCGCACCCAGATGCGTTCGCCAACCTCGTCCTGCGCGGGTACGCGGTTGAACTGTAACGGGTCGCTAACCCTGGTGTTGGCGGAGATGACCTTCTGGTCGCTCAAGGCGGCGGCCTCGAATTGCAGCAGATTGTCGGTCGGCTGGTCGAGCGTGAAAGTGAAGCTGGATGTGATGTCGAGGATCATTTGCCTTGCAGCCTACTCGCCGATCACATGCGCAACAACACGGCGTGTGTGCGGTATCCGACGATGCTCTGCCAGGTACACACCCTGCCACGTGCCGAGCGCAAGCTGGCCATCGACCACGGGTATGGAGAGCGAAGCGCCCGTCAGCATCGTGCGGATGTGCGCGGGCATATCGTCCGGCCCTTCGTCATCGTGCTCGTAAATGTCGCTTTCGGGCGCGGCTTTTGAGAGCCAGCGCAGCAAGTCGCGCTGCACCGCCGGGGCGGCGTTCTCGTTGATCAGAAGGCTGGCGCTGGTGTGGCGGCAAAAGAGCGTGACCAGGCCGGTCGTGATGCCAGTGCTGGCCAGCCAGCTCTCCACATCCTGCGTGAACTCGTAAAGCGCCTGGCCGTTGGTGGAGAGAGTGAAACTGGTCTGGTGCTGGTGCATGGGGAGCGGACTAGCACGCTTGAGCAACTGAATCAGCCTTGCGCCTAGGCATGTGATCGCTAGTCTCCGGCGCACAGGAGAGGACGTTCATGACATTACGCAAAACCGCACTCGCTGCGTCGGCTTGCCTTGCTGCCCTGGCAGTGAGCCCCGCCGCCGCGCAGGATACGCCTGTAGCCTTTACCGGTGCCACCATCCACACGATGGGCGGAGACAGCGGAACGGGCACGATTGAGGATGGCACGCTGGTAATTCACCGCGGCATGATCGTGGCTGTGGGCGGCGCGGATACGGAGGTGCCCGCAGGGGCGGAAATGCGCGATGCGAGCGGCCTCGTGATCATGCCGGGCATTGTCGATACGCACTCGCATATTGGCCAGGTGTCGGGCGCGGACAGCTCTGCGGCGATCCAGCCAGACGTGCGCGCTCTGGATGCGATCAACGTGCGTGACAGCTCGATCATGCGAGCTCGCTCGGGCGGGGTTACCACGGCGAACATTATGCCCGGTTCAGGCCACCTGATGGGCGGACAGACCTTCTACATGCATCTGGTCGAGGGCAACTCGATCGAGAGCATGGCGTGGCGTGACGGTGATGGCGACATCATGGGCGGCATGAAAATGGCGAACGGCACCAACCCTATTCGCGAAAATCCCGCCTTTCCCTCCACCCGCGCGCGTTCTGCCGCAATGGTGCGCAGCCATTTCATCGCCGCGCAGGAATATTGTGGGGGCGAGCGCTCACCTGTCGATATCGGCATGGAAGCCATGTGCGAAATCCTTGATGGTGACCGCCTTGTTCACTTCCACACCCACCGCAGTGACGACATCATGACTGCACTGCGCCTGCGTGAGGAATTCGGGTTTGAGATGCTGATCCAGCACGGGATCGAAAGCTATATCGTGGCAGAGGAAATCGCGGCGGCGGACGTGCCCGTTTCGGCGATCCTGGTCGATAGCCCCGGCGGCAAGCTGGAGGCGCGCAATGCCAATCTGGAAACCGCCGCAACGCTGGAGAGGGCTGGCGTTTTCGTTTCGCTGCATTCGGACGACAATATCATCGATAGCCGCTTGATGTTCCGCCACGCAGGGATTGCGGTGCGCGGGGGCATGAGCCGCGATGGCGCCTTGCGGGCGCTGACGATCAACGGCGCGGTGCAGCTGGGGCTGGAAGACCGTGTCGGCAGCCTTGAAGAAGGCAAGATGGCCGATTTCCTCATTCTCGATGGCGACCCACTGTCGGTCTACACCGACCTGCATGAAACCTGGGTGATGGGCGAGCTGCTGTTCGACCGCGACAATCCTGAAGACCTGCTCCACGCCACGGGCGGCCACGGTGCAGGCAATCCGCAGATGAACACCCACGTCCTCGAGCGAGAGGCAGACATGCTGGAGAACGGCCAATGAACGCTCTGGTAAAGACATTCGCCGCCGGTCTTGCAGCCGCGCTTCTCTCCTCGACAGCGATGGCACAGGACATAGCCGTGCGTGGGGGGCAGGTCTGGACGATGGGCCCGCAAGGGGTGATCGAAGATGGCGTGGTGGTGATCGAGGATGGCACCATTACCGCGGTCGGACCCGCCGCCTCCACTGCGATTCCTGCCGGCATGGAAGTGCTCACTGCACCCGTTGTGACACCCGGTTTCGTAGACGCCCATACCACCCTCGGCCTCACCGGATACCTCAACCAGTTTGACGATCAGGACCAGCTTGATGACAGTGCTCCGGTGCAGCCGCACCTGCGCGCTATCGATGCTTACAATCCGCATGACCGGCTGGTGCAGTGGCTGCGCGAACTCGGCGTCACAACCGTCCATACCGGCCATGGCCCTGGCGCGCTCGTTTCCGGCCAGACCATGATCGTGAAAACCACCGGCAACACGGTGGAAGAGGCGCTGGTGGAAGACGGGACGATGATCGCCGCCAATCTCGGCTCGTGGGCGCTTGACAGCGAAGGCGGTGCGCCGGGCACCCGTGCGCGCCAGATGGCGATGCTGCGCCAGGCGCTGATTGCTGCAAGCGGAGACAGTGATGGTGATGACGAGGTGAGCGATCTCACCCGCCGCGCCTTCATGCAGGTGATCAATGGAGACACGCCGCTGCTCGTCACCGCCAACCGCCAGCAGGATATCCAGTCCGCGCTACGCCTGGCGGACGAATTCGATATCGAAGTGATCATTGATGGCGGAGCCGATGCGCACCTGATGCTCGATGAACTGCGCGAAGCAGGCGTTTCGGTGATCCTCCATCCGACAATGGCACGCAACGAAGGCGAACTGGAAAACGCCGCCTTCACCACCGCAGCAGTGCTGGAGGAGGCGGGGATTCCCTTCGCGCTGCAATCGGGATACGAGGCCTATGTGCCCAAGGTCCGCGTAGTGCTGTGGGAAGCCGGCTTCGCCGCCGCCAACGGCCTCGCGCCCGAAGACGCGCTAGCCAGCATTACCATCGATGCCGCCCGCATTATCGGGGTGGCTGATCGCGTCGGTAGCCTCGAGGTCGGCAAGGATGGCGATGTGGCCATGTTTGATGGCGACCCGTTCGAATATACCAGCCACGCGATTGGCGTGGTGATCGATGGTGAACAGGTGAGCGACGCGGTGCGGTAAGCGTTTGGCGCCTACCGCCAGCCCGCCTCTCGCGCGGCTTCTTCGGCCTCAGCATCCAGCGCATCACCTGCGGCCATCTCCTGCGCGGCGGCCATGATTTCGGCAGCTCCGGCCATGCGGAATTCGGTATTGCCGCCATCCACGCCGTCTCCGGTCGCTTCCATGCGCCAGCCGTTGTCATCGCGGCAGGCAATGCCGCCGGTCTCGCCAGCCGAATAGGCGCGGCAGAACTCGCCACCTTCGTTCTGGAAAGAGAGCAGGATCCGCGTGTCCATACCCGCACCTTGATCGGCGACCAACTGGCTGTCGAGCACGCTTGCAAGCTGCGTATCGGCGTAAGGATTGGGGCCAACCGGATCGCTCGTTCCGCCGCCGGGCAGGAATACCGCCAAAGCCAGCGTTGCCGCCAGTGCCGGGCCAGCAATCCAGCCCCAGCGCGGCATGGTGCGTTTTTCCTTGGCTTCGGCAAAATTGACGATTGTCGCAGAACCTTCGGGCGTTTCGATCTGGTCATTCGCCGCAGCAGGAGCGGGCGTCTGCAGCAAAGCCGCCAAGTGATCGGGCACCGGCTCTTCGGCAATCGGTGCGAAATGCGCTGATAGCTTGCTCTTCAATGCACGGTGGGCATCGATCTTCGCTTGTAGCGCAGGATCAGCCTCTACCGCCGCGGCAATCGCGTCACCGCGTTCGCCAGTCAGCTCGCCATCGGCCCATGCAGCCAGTTCTTCGGGAGTGATGTCTGGCGTGCTCATGCCGCGTCCTCCAGCATTTCCATCAGCGCATCGCGTCCACGTACCAGCCGCGAATTGAGCGTGCCCACGGGGCAGCCGACAATCTCCGCCGCCTCCTTGTAGGCATAGCCTTCCACCATTACGAGCAGGACCGCTTCGCGCTGGTCTTCGGGAAGCTTCTGCATGGCGCGGTCGACATTCGACAGCTCGACAGTGGCTTCCTGCGCGCCTTCGCCGCCCACGCTCATCCCGGCATCCTCCGCCACAAAGGTTTCGCTGCGGCGGCTCCGGCTCCTCGTCTCATCTATCCAGCAATTGCGCATGATCCTGTACATCCAGCTATCGAGCCGCGTGCCGTCTTGCCATTTGTCCTGGTTTAACAGCGCACGCTCTATCGTTATCTGACATAGGTCGTCTCCGTCGGCAGGATTGCCCGCAAGCCCCACTGCGAAACGCCGCAGCCGGGGCAGGAGGGTAAGCACCTGCTGTTGAAACGATTGGTCCAGTGTCATTTCCTTTTCACATGGATTAAACGGATGGGTCCGTGCGTTTCATCCATGCTTAATCGAAAAAAGTGCAAGAGGCATATGATGACGACCCGTTTTTCCCTGATTGCCGCGATTTTCGCGCTGTTTGTATCTGTCCCCGCCAGCGCGCAGCTTGGTGTGGGCGGGGTGCAATTAGGCACGCAAGACTTGCCGGGCGGCCTCGGCGGAAACCTGCCGGACCGTGTGCTCGATCCGGTGCTGAACGATGTCGATGATCTGACCGGTGAATTCTCGCGCGAGGCGCTGGAACTTGCCGAAGACCGCGTGCGACGCCTCAACCGCCTTGTGCGTCGCAACCGTGATATGATCGAGCGTGACGCGAATGGTGCACCCGCGCGGCGCGGCGAGTTACTGGTGATGGATGCCGATGCCGCGGCCATTTCACGCGCCGAGGAACAGGGCTTTCGTGTTCTCTCGACCGAAGAAGTGGATGGACTTGGCATAATGGTAACGAGGCTCGCCATACCGAGCGGCGAAGACCTGGACGATGCGCAGGAAGACCTCGCCGAGCTTCTCCCCAATGCGACGATCAGCGCAGACAACCTCTATTTCCAATCGGGCGGCAACGCCGAGCCTGCGTCGCAGGATAGCGCCGGGCCGTTCGGGCGCAATTCCACGCAAACGCGCGTCGGTATGATCGACGGCGCACCTTCCAGCTCCATTCCCGTGCGTGCGCGACGCGGCTTTGCCACCGGCGCTGGTGCGGCGAGCGATCATGGCAGCGCGGTTGCGAGCCTGCTCAACCGCGCAGGTGTGCGGCAGATACTTTCCGCCGATGTCTACGGCAGCGATCCGGCGGGTGGAAACGCACTCGCCATCGCCCGCGCGCTCGGCTGGCTGGTGGAGGAGAGCGCAGAGGTCGTCACCATCAGCCTTGTCGGGCCGGACAATTCGGTTCTTTCTCGTGCCATTGCCGCAGCACGCGGGCGCGGTGTGGTGGTTGTGGCTGCGGTCGGCAACGACGGCCCAGCAGCGCCTGCTGCCTACCCTGCATCTTATGACGGGGTGGTCGCAGTCACCGCTGTCGACCGGCGCGAGCGCGCACTAATCGAAGCAGGGCGTGCGCTCCACCTCGACTACGCGGCTCCGGGAGCTGACATATACGGCCTTGACCGGCGCGGGCGGAACCAGCGCCTGCGCGGTACATCCTACGCCACCCCGCTGGTCGCCGCACGCATCGCAAGCGCGCTCGGCCGCGGTTCCAACTGGCGCAGCGCGCTCGATAGCGAGGCGCACGATCTCGGCCCGCGCGGCGTCGATGACACCTGCGGCCGCGGGCTTGTCTGCCGAGGCTGTGGCGCGCGTCGCTGAACTTTTTTCGAGAAAATTTGCATGGGCATGGATTAAGCCCGCCAGCCCATCCGTTTTCCTTTTGTAGCCGGGAGCAAACTCTCCTGTGCCCCGGCGAAAGACACGAAAGGAACACGACATGAAAAAGGCTCTTACTCTTACCTCTGCAATCGCAATCGCGATGATCGCAACCCCTGCCAGTGCCCAGATCCTGGGTGGCGGAGGCTCCATCCTTGGCGGTGGTGGCGGCGCGCTCGACACCACGATCGGTGGCATTGACCGCACCGTGTCTACCGCAACCCGCGGCACGCTCGACAGCCGTTCCTCGACCCGCGGTGAAACCCGCGTTGACCGTCGCAATGGTCGCGTCGAAACAAACCGTGAAGCCGACGCTTCGATCACCGGAAACGCCTCGCAGCTGCTCTCCAGCCCGCTGGGCACGCAGAGCGCCAATGCCAGCGGCGAAGGCCAGGCATCGGGCAGCGCATCGGGCTCGGCCCAGCTGATCGGTACGGATCAGGTGCGCGGCATTGTTGGCCAGACGCGTGACACAGCGATGGGTGCTGTGGGCACCGCTCGCAACACCGCGACTGGCGCAGTTGGCACCGCTCGCAACCGCGCTTCGGGCCTCACCAATGGCGCAGGTTCGATTGCCGGTAGCGGCAGCGGCAGCGCATCGGGTGAAGGCTCGGCCAATGGCGGCTTGATGGGCAATACCCTCGCCGTCGCCGGTAGCGGAGCCTCGCAGGGCGCAGGAGCCTTCTCCATCGCTCCGGGCATGGATGTACTCGCCCCCAACGGCGCGCAGATCGGTGAAGTCCGCGAGATCGTCGCCAATGGCCGCGGTGAAGTGAGCCAGGTGCTGGTCAGCAACGGCCGCGTAGAACGCCTCGTCCCCGCCGGTGAATTCGGTGCGATGGGTGATGCGCTGGTGATGGGCATGGGCCAGGCCAACGGCTCGACGAACCAGCCCGCCCCGCAGGAAGACCCCGAAGCGGCACCGGGCAGCGAAGCACAGTAAGTTCTCCAACGGGCGAGCCCCCTCTCGCCCGACCCTCGCAAGGTTTACCCCAACCTGCGACACCGTAGCGCCCGAACCTCCCGGTTCTCGACTGCGCCCCGGTAACCCGAACAGCCCCCGTCACCTGCAACAGCAGGGGCGGGGGTTGTTTTTTGTGGGGTGGCAGATTGACTAAGCACTTCTCGACACTTGCTAATTTCGAAAAGCTGGGAGAAACTGCACCTCTGGAGGGGCAGGAAATGAATTCACTTCAAGAAATTGGCGCGACTGGTGAAGTTGCTCGGCTTTTCCCTGTTTTGGCAGAGACCTCAAAGGAAGGGCGGACACTTTCGGTCTTGTTGGCAAGTCTCGTGGGTGTCCCCGAATTTGCAAACGCAATGCTTAAGCCAATTGGCAGACCCGTTGGCAAACGCACTACAATAGAGGCGTTCACCGAAGTATGTTTTCCATCTAGCAAAGAAGGCAAATGCCGCCCCGATGGATTGATCGTCGTCAGGACAGGGCAGACTGTTTGGCGGGCACTGATAGAAGCAAAAGTTGGCAACTCTCGCCTGACTGAAGCGCAGGTTTCGACCTACCTCAGGTTGGCGCGTGATGCAGGTGTTGATGCGGTAATTACTGTCACGAACGATTACACGTCAGGGCCTGAGCATCATCCCATTGCAGTGGACAAGCGGCTAACCAAACGTGTCGATCTATTCCATGTTTCTTGGTTTTCGTTTCTCACAGCGCTCAATCTTCTAAGTGAAGGCGATGACGTGGAGGACCGGGAAAAACGGTTCTTGCTAGATGAACTGGAGCGCTTTTTGGTTCACCCAAGCGCGGGTCTCCAACGTTTCACAAGTATGAGCGACGCATGGGGCAAGTTGCTCGATCGATTGCGCAGCGGTTTGTCACTCTCCAAGTCGAGTGATGAAGTTGCTAGCGTAGTGTCCAGTTGGCACTCAGAACTGAACGATCTGTGCCTGCTTTTGACTCGCAAGACGGGTTCAATGGTAGATGTGAAAATCTCGAACAAGCTGCGTGGCAATGCAGCGTTACGCCTGCACGCCGATTGCAAATCTCTAGCCGACGATTGCATCCTAAATGCGAAACTTGTGGTGCCTGACGCTGCGTCCACTTTGGATATCGAAGCGGATTTGTCATCACGAACCATTCGAGTGGAGTCGGTCCTCAACGCACCGAAAGATCGGGTAAGGCAATCATCGCGGCTTAACTGGCTGTTGCGGCAGTTTGGGGAGGATGTTGCGGATGATGTGCGCATACACTCGCACTGGCCCGGGAAAGCCCCGGTGATTGAATCGACTCTGATGGAAGCGAAAGAAGACGCGCAAGTTCATTCGCATTCTGATTATTCGATGCTGCCACACAAGTTTGCTGTGGTGATGCGTATGGAAGACGGCCGAAAGTTCGCCGGACGAAACACTTTCATTTCGGAGCTCGAAAGCTTGGTTCTTAGATTTTACGAGCACGGGCTAAGCCATTTACAAGCTTGGCAAGCACCGGCACCTGCGCTCCGCAAGTCGGTGGAAGAAGAAGCTGATGAAATGGAGGATTGACACTTTACCCTCTCCCCTTGCGGGGTGGGTATTTCTGGCAGGAGCGCCAAACCCCTTTCCTACCCGCCCAGAACATGCCCAGCATCGCTTCGCCCTTCCTCACCCGTCGGGCAGGCTCTTTGCTATCGTCGATCCCCTAAACCAGCCGTGCGGAGATTTCGCAGGCCGCGCCCGGCATCAACTAGATCAACTAAACCCCGTCCTGTTCATTTGGGCGACATTTAAGCTGAACGAATCACCCCATACAGGTCGTGCGCGTCGGCATCCTCGACGAGCGTCTGCACCACGTCGCCGGCCTGCAGCGTCTCGGGTACGTTGCGCAGGAACACCTGGCCGTCGATCTCGGGGGCGTCGGCCTGGCTGCGGCCGGTGGCGCCTATGTCGCCATCCTCGTCGGGCTCACCCACCTCGTCGATGATGACCGGAAGCGTGCGGCCGACCTTGGCGGCGAGTTTGGCGGCGGAGATGCGCTCGGTGACTTCCATCAGCCTTGCGTATCGTTCCTCCTTCACCTCCTCGGGCACCGGATCGGGCAGCATGTTGGCGGCTGCGCCTTCGACGGGTTCGAAGCGGAAAGCGCCGACGCGGTCGAGCTGGGCTTCCTCCAACCAGCGTAGCAGGTACTGGAAGTCCTCCTCGGTCTCGCCCGGGAAGCCGACCACGAAGCTGGAGCGGATGGTGAGATCGGGGCAGATCTCGCGCCACTTGCGCACACGCTCGAGCACCTTTGCCTCGTTCGCCGGGCGGCGCATGGCCTTGAGGACGCTGGGCGCGGCGTGCTGGAACGGGATGTCGAGATACGGCGTCAGCAGCCCCTCTGCCATCAGCGGGATGACCGCGTCGACATGGGGGTAGGGGTAGACATAGTGGAGGCGCACCCAGGGCGGGGTGCCGTCTGCTGTGGTGAGCTGGCCGAGCTCGCGGGCGAGGTCGGTCATGTGCGCGCGGGGTTCGCGGCCCTTCCAGGCCCGCGTCTCGTGCCGGGTGTCGACGCCGTAGGCGCTGGTGTCCTGGCTGATGACGAGCAGTTCCTTGGTGCCCGAGGCGACGAGCTTCTCGGCCTCTCGCAGAACCGCGTCGATCCGGCGGCTGGCGAGCTTCCCGCGCAGGTCGGGGATGATGCAGAAGGCGCAGGAGTGGTTACACCCTTCGCTGATCTTGAGGTAGGAGTAGTGCCTTGGTGTCAGCTTCACCATCTGGTCGGACGGTTGCGGGACGAGGTCGATGAAGGGGCCCTGACTGGGCGGCGCGGCCTCGTGAACGGCTTCGACCACGTCCTCGTACTGGTGCGCGCCGGTGATGGCGAGGACGCCGGGGTGGCGCTTGCGGATCAGCTCCGCCTCGTCACCCATGCAGCCGGTCACGATAACGCGGCCGTTCTCGGCGATGGCCTCGCCAATGGCGTCCAAGCTCTCCTCCTTGGCGGAGTCGAGGAAGCCGCAGGTGTTGACGAGCACGACGTCGGCCCCGGCATAGTCGGGCGACATGGCATAGCCGTCTGCGCGCAGGCGGGTGAGGATGCGTTCGGAATCGACCAGCGCCTTGGGGCAGCCGAGCGAGACCATGCCGACGCGCTTCTGGTCTGGGATTTGCGATGCCATAGTGGCCGCGCCTCTACACCTGATGCGGCAATTGGGCTAGAGGGCATGGCGGGTCGATTGGAGAGAGGGGAAAGTAGATGAACCTGTTTGACGTGAACTGGCTGGCGGTGGTGCTGGGTGCGCTCGCCGGCTTCGTAGTGGGCGGTATCTGGTACGGGCCGATAATGGGCAAGAAGTGGATGGGGGCGGTCGGGTTGACCGAAGAGCAGATCAAGGAAGGCAACATGGGCGCGATCTACGGCGGCGCCTTCGCCTTCTCGCTGCTCGCAAGCTGGACACTGGCGCACACCTTCGCGACCTATGGCCAGGACTTCAGCGTGCTGGTGAAGGTGATGACGGCATTCGGCGTGGCACTCGGGTTCATCGTGCCAGCGATCGGGACGAACTACCTGTTCAGCCAGAAGAGCAAGACGCTGTTCTTCATCGATGCCGGATACTGGCTGCTGTTCTACATCGCGATGGGACTGGTGCACGCCTATCTGGCGTGATCCTTTGCCCTGATGCCGAGAGGGCGATGGCTTACTTGCCGTCGCCCCCTTCGCCACCATTGCCGTTGACAGCGAAGTCCGATGGCAGGATTTCGACCACCATGTCGCCTGCCTGCAACGCGTCAGCCTCGTGCTCCCAGAAGCCACAAGCACTGCCGTTGCGGTAGATGCGCAGGCCACGACCGCCCGATGCAAGATCGGTCAGCGGGCGGCCGATCTCTTCGGGCAGCACTTCGCGTTCGACAAGCTGCACGCGTCCGGTGACCGATGCGAGGTCGGACATGTATTCCGAGATATGCGCCCCGCGCGCAGACCCGGCGAGCAGCAGCCCGGTAAAGCGCACTGGGTTGATAACGTTGTCCGCACCCGCCTGTCGCGCGAGCAGTTCGTTATCGTCGGCGCGCACGACCACGCTGATCGGCACCTTGGGTGCGAGATGGCGGACGGTCAGCACGATCAGGATAGAGGCATCGTCCCGCCCGGCGGATACCAGCACTGTCTGCGCCTTGGAAATGCGCACGGACTCCAGGTTCTCGTCGCGAGAGGCATCGGCCTCGATCACGGTGCAACCCATGCTTTCAGCAAGCTCGAGCCGGTGTTCATCGGTGTCCATCACCACGATGCTGGCGGGATCGGTGCCGCGCTCGATCAGCTCCTCGACTGCTTCCGCGCCGGAAACACCGAAACCGAGAACAACGACATGGTCTTCAAGTTGATCCTGGATCTTGGCCATGCGCCACTTCTCCCAACTGCGTTTGATGATGAAGTTATACGCCGTGCCGACAAAGATGAAGAGCACGGCAAACCGAACCGGGGTCACGATGATCGCCTCGACCAGTCGTGCCTTGTCGGAAACTGGGGCGATATCGCCAAAGCCGGTGGTGGTGATCGAAATCATGGTGAAATAGACGACGTCGAGGAAGCTGACATGGCCATCGACATTGTCGACCAGACCTTCGCGATCCCACCAGTGGATCATGATGACGAGGAAGATCAGCCCGAGCGCTGTGCCAACGCGGATGCCCAGGTCACCCCAGACAGGTATCTTCACCGCGCGGCGCAAGGGCGTGAAGCGGCGCTTTCCCAGTCGCTTCTTGTCGTAAGTCGCGCGGCTACTCGCCATTCTCAACGCCCCTCCATCAATCTGCAAACCGTTCTGCCAGCGCGCCAATCGCGGCGTGATGGGTCAGATCGAGCTGCAAGGGTGTTACCGCGATATAGCCATCTTCGACAGCTTCCAAGTCGGTGCCGTGATCGAGCGTGTGTTCGGCATCCTGCAGGCCGAACCAGTAATAGGGCCGCCCGCGCGGATCGGTCGCCTCGACCAATGACCCGCGGGAATAGTCGTGGAAGCCCTGCCGCACTACGCGGATGCCGCGTACCTTGTCGGCGGGGAGCGACGGGAAGTTGACGTTGACGAGCGTGCGCTTGGCCATTGTCATATTGGCAAGTGGCCGCAGCACGCGCAGACCCCACTCTTCGGTAGCGGAGAAGCTCGCACCGTTGTCGCGGAAGGCTTGGCTCAGCGCGATAGCCGGTATCCCTGCGAGCGAGGCTTCCATCGCGGCCGAGGCCGTGCCCGAATAGGTGATGTCATCGCCCAGGTTCTCGCCCGCGTTCACACCGGAAAGGACAAGATCCGGCTTGCGATCGGCAAACAGCTTGCGCAGCGCCAGATTGACGCTGTCGGTCGGCGTGCCGGTAACGGAGAAGCGCTTGTCGCCATGTTCACGCAGCCGCACAGGCTGATGGAGAGTCAGCGAGTGTCCGGCACCCGATTGTTCTTCCGTCGGCGCGCATACCCACACGTCGTCCGACAATTGCCGCGCCAAGGCCTCCAGCACGGCGAGGCCGGGGGCGTGGATGCCATCGTCGTTGGTGAGAAGTATGCGCATCAGGCGGGAGTCAGCTGTGTCACACCACCCATATAGGGACGCAAGGCCTCCGGCACCATGACCGATCCGTCTTCCTGCTGGTAGTTCTCCAGCACGGCGACCAGCGTGCGTCCTACGGCGAGGCCCGATCCGTTGAGCGTGTGCACGAATTCGGTCTTCTTCTCGCCTTCGGGGCGATAGCGCGTGTTCATGCGGCGCGCCTGAAAATCGCCGGTGTTGGAGCAGGAGGAAATCTCGCGATAGGCACCCTGTCCGGGCAGCCACACCTCCAAGTCATATGTCTTGCGCGCGCCAAAACCCATGTCGCCGGTGCAGAGCAGGACCTTGCGATAGGGCAGGTCGAGCGCCTTGAGGATACCCTCGGCGCAGCCGGTCATCCGTTCATGCTCGGCCTCGCTGTCCTCCAGGCGACAGATGCTAACCAGCTCGACCTTTTCGAACTGGTGCTGGCGGATAAAGCCGCGCGTATCCTTGCCCGCCGCGCCCGCTTCGCTGCGGAAGCAGAGCGTATGCGCGGTGAGGCGGATGGGCTCCGAGAGATCAGGGATGATCTCGCCTGCGACCGAGGCAGTGAGGCTGACTTCGGATGTCGGTATGAGCCAGCGTCGGTTGAGACCCATGTTGGACAATTTGGTGATCCACTCTTCGGTCGATTTGGATCGCTGCTCCGCAATCATTTTCTCAGCTGCTTGAGCACTGATCTCATTGAACGTGCCATCCTCCGCAAATTTCAGACGCGCTTCTCCGATGGCTTCGTCGACAAGTTTTTCGACGAATTCTCGGTTGTTCAAATGGGTCTCGAAACTATCCTCCGCAAACTTCGGCAGCTTGTCGGTCCCGTACATCGCATCGTCGTTCACCAGTACGGGTGGGTTGCATTCGGTATAGCCGTTATCGCCCGTCTGCGTGTCGAGCATGAACAGCGCGATGGCGCGGTGGAGGCGGGCCATTCCCCCTCGCAGGAATGTAAAGCGCGCGCCCGAGAGCTTGGCACCCGTCTCGAAATCCATGCCCAGCGGCGGCGCGAGGTCGGCGTGCTCCAGCGGAGTGAAAGCGAATTCGCGCTTCTCGCCCCACACGCTCACCTCGACATTGTCATTCTCGTCCGCACCCTGCGGCACGTCATCGGCTGGCAGGTTGGGGATCACGGCGAGCGCCATGCGCAGCTCTTCACCCAGTGCCTTTTCCTGCTCTTCCAGTTCGGGCATGGTCGCCTTGATCTCGGCCACTTCGGCCTTGAGCGCTTCGGCCTTGCCCTTGTCACCTTGACCCATCGCCTGGCCAATCGCCTTGGACGCCTCGTTACGGCGGCTTTGGGCCTCTTGTAGCTGTGTGGTCAGTGCGCGGTGCTTTTCATCAAGAGCCTGCAGTTCGGCGGCCATTGGTCCAAGCCCGCGGCGGGTGAGCGCGGCATCGAAGCTTTCCGGATTTTCGCGGATGAAACGGAGATCATGCATGGCCGCGGCCTATGCCCAATAGCGTTGTCGCTTGTCCAGCACAGTGTGCACTCCCTCACAACGTAGGGAAATGCGCAAGGTCAAACGCAGTTTGTACTTAATAGCGAATTACCCTGACCGGCAGCGGGCTTTTAGCGCAAAGTGTAAACGCCCGTGCACCTACTTGTTAACGCCCTGAAATCGAGCGCTTTAGGCGTAACTAAGTGTAAAATCGTATTACGAGGCCGAATTTCAAAACGGCTTGTTAACCATTTTTCTCCAGACAGACCCTCAGTGCTCCCGCGTATCCGATCGCAATGGTCGTTCTGCGGGGGCTTGGGTCAAACTAGCTAAGGCGAGTTTCTACAATGCGAGCAGATGCTCAAAATAGAAAACAGAAGAATGGCGGCGCGCGCAGCGATAGCCCCATGTCTTTTGTGCGTCTTTGGATGACCATGATCGCTTTCGTGGTTGGTATGGTCGCGCTCAGCGGAACTGCATCGGCGCAATCGTCCTCGGAAATGTTTTCGGGAAGCGGAAGTACGGCAGTAGCTGCTCCCACACAGGGTCCGGTTTCGGTCAACCTGATGGCAAACCCGGACAACCCTACTGGAAACACCTCGACGGCGATCTCGGCTCCTGCCCCGGCGGTGACCATGCGCGTCCTGAACCAGCAATATGCCAATTCGACGAATTTCACCACGAATGGATTGATGATTGGCGGTACCTTTGTTGGCGACCCCCACTTTACAACGATGAACTTTTTCGGAGGTGCGCAGAACAGCCACTTCACTTCGTTGCCGTCGCTCATTCCGGGAACCGGCATATCCGTTGGCATCAACCATGCATTCCTGTTGGAATCCCGGACAGCCGGCCTGGCTGCGGCCGGTACACCAGCGACCGGCCGGTTCTACTTTGCTGATATCGAACTGACCTTTAGCCGACCGATTTCGAACACCGTTGTTCATATCGCCGGACTCGGTGGCAGTGCGGGCGGCAAGGAGTTTTCGGTCGAGCTCGATTACGTCCAGGCGAATTCCGTTGGCGCGACAGGTGTTTCTCTCCTGTCCAGCAATGCCATGATGTCGCTCTCCGGCAGCCAGGTCTTCAACAACTACAACGTTGCGTCTGGCGGAACCGCAGGTGACTGCGGTTTGAACACGGCAGCCTGCGGCAGTCTCTATATCCAAGGCGACGCGGTCTCCAGCGTCTACTTCCGGGTTTACATGCGTAGCAACGACGGTGTCGCGTGGCCGAGCGGCAGTGGCGGCGGGTCAGAAGGTTGGTTTGTCGGTGTGTCCGGCCAGGTTTCGGACATGGTGCCGCAACTCTCGGGCCTGCCTGCGACCATTGAAAAGACCACGACCTATACCGGGCTGACGCTAACCTGCACCAACAATGGGCCAAACACGGCCACAGTCGCGCAGTGTGTTCCCTCGGCATCTGAAGGAACGGTTTCGAACGTCGCCTGCGACACAGCCTTGCCTGCAAGCGTGTCAGAATTGGCTGGTTCTAACCAGATTACTTGCACCTTTGACTACACGATGCCGCTCGCTCCGTCCTCGAGCACTATCAACTTCATCGGACAAACCGGCGCGGCCAACGACCGGATTGGTGCAGCTATCCTGACAGCTCCGAACAATCAGACGACGACGTCTGCAAGTGTGGTAGCCGCGGCTGATCTGTCGCTGACGAAAACCAACACGCCCGGGGTCAACGGCAATGTCGATCAGGCCGATGACACGGTTTTTGCGGGCTCCACTACAACTTACACCCTCACGGTTACCCATAATGGCGGTGACGACAGCACCGGCGCCGTGATCACTGACACTCCCGGCGCGGGGCTTACCTGCGATGCTGCCGATCCTGTGACCATCACGGGCGACGGTGTCCCTGCCGGGTCTTTCACAATCGCAGATCTCACCGGGGGCGGCATTGCGCTGGGTACCCTCTCTTCCGGTCAATCGACCACCCTCACTTACTCTTGCCAGGTGAACTAAAATGATGACTCAAACTTTGGACATTCGCGTCAATCCGCATGCACCCGTTATCCGCAGCTTGCCTGTGCGCAAGATGCTGACGAGTGCGATCCCTTTCATTGCTGTTGCAGTACCGGGCGCTGCCTATGCGCAGGACGTTACCAACACCGCCACGGTGACAGCACCCTCAGGTACGACTGATCCGGACAGCTCTAACAACAGCGCGACCGATACGGACACGCTGCTGGCGACGCTGCTTGCCGTTGATGATGACTTCACTGGTTCGCCGATCCTTTCGACCGGCGGTAGCACCTCTACAGTCTTCGTGAACGACACCATCAATGGCGCCACGGTGACGACCGGCGATGTGACTGTTTCGATCCTTGACGATGACGGTCTGACCGGTGTGAGCATCGCGTCCGACGGCACCATCACGGTTCCCGCAGGCACGACGCCGGGCACCTACAATGTCGAATACCAGATCTGTGAAGACGGCCAGCCGACCAATTGCGATAGTGCGATTGCCACCATCCTGGTGGGCGGTGTGTCTGACCTGCAGACCGTCAAGGTACTGACTTCGGGCACGGCCGAACCGGCTGTGGGCGACACTGTTACCTTCACCATCACCGTCACCAACAATGGCGGCGACGATGCGACCAACGTCTCGCTGACCGACCTGCTGCCTGCTGGCCTTACCGCCACGGTCAACAATGGCACGGTCTCGCAGGGCTCCTATGACAGCGGCACCGGCGTCTGGACGGTCGGTTCGCTCGCCAACGGTGCGTTCGCGACCCTTACCATCGAAGGTACGGTGGATGCCGGTCAGGAAGGCAACACGATCACCAACACGACGTCTGCTGCAACCAGCGACCAGAACGATCCGACGACGACGGGCGACGATCTCGACGAGTCCGTCGATGTCATCAACACCATCGTTGCCAACGATGATGACTTCTCGGGCTCTCCGATCCTTTCGACCGGTGGCAGCACGGGCAGCGTCTTTGGTGATGACACGATCAACGGTGCAGCCTTCGCCAATGGCGATGTGACGGCCACGATCACCGATGATGATGGCCTGACGGGTGTCAGTATCAATGCCGACGGCACGCTGAGCGTGCCGGCTGGCGCAACGCCGGGTACGTACAACGTCACCTATCAGATCTGTGAAACTGCCGATCCGGACAACTGCGATACTGCGATTGCTACCGTGGTTGTTGGCGGCGTGGCTGACCTGCAGACCGTCAAGGTCCGTACGTCCTCCACCGCAGAGCCGGCGGTGGGCGACACGGTCACTTACACTATCACCGTCACCAACAACGGCGGCGATGATGCGACCAACGTCTCGCTCACCGACCTGTTGCCTGCTGGCCTTACCGCCACGGTCAACAACGGCACCGTTTCGCAGGGTTCCTACGACAGCGGTACCGGTGTGTGGACGGTTGGCAGCCTTGCCAACGGTGCGTTCGCTACGCTTACCATCGAAGGTACGGTGGATGCCGGTCAGGAAGGCAACACAATCACCAACACCACGACGGCTGCGACCAGCGACCAGAACGACCCGACCACTACGGGCGACGATCTGGACGAGTCGGTCACGGTCATCAACACGATCGTCGCCAACGACAACGACTTCTCCGGAACGTCAGTACCGTCGACCGGTGGCGATACGGCCAGTGTCTTCCCGAACGATACGCTTAACGGCGCAGGCTTTGCCGATGCCGCAGTAATCCCGACAATCGTCGACGATGACGGGCTGACCGGTGTCACTATCAATGCCGATGGTACGCTCACCATTCCTTCGGGCGCGACACCGGGCACCTACAATGTCCAGTACCAGATCTGCGAAGCAGCAGACACGGATAACTGCGACACTGCCATCGCAACGGTCGTTGTGGGCGCTGTGGTCGATCTCTCGATCGCCAAGACCAACAACGTCACCGAAGTCCGCTCGGGCGACACGGTTACCTACGTCCTCACGGTGTCGAACGCCGGTCCGGACGCGGCAACAGGTGCGCTTGTTACGGATACTCCGGGAACCGGCCTCTCCTGCCCGGCAACTGGCACGATCACCTTCGGCGGTACCGCCGCAGCGGGTGCTCCGGCTGGATCGCCGACCGTAGGCGACCTGCAGGGTGCAGGTATCACGCTCGGCACCATCGGTGCCGGTGAGAATGTGACCATCACCTACAGCTGCTCGGTCAACTAAGGCTGAGTGCAAGGAAAGGCACAGGTAATCAAGCCGATGTATAACCTTCAGAACAATCTGGGTTTGCCAAGCTTGCCGCTTGGGCGGATGCTCACCAGCATCCTGCCTTTCCTAGCGGTGGCAACGCCGGCCGCACTGCTGGCAGGGGACGTGTCCAACACGGCCACTGTCACAGTCGGCGGCGGTGCTATCGACGCCGATACCGCAGACAACACTGCAACCGATGCGGACGTGTTCCTCGTCGATATCGTGGCCACACCTGACATCGTATCCGGTGTCAACGGCAACACCGGCCAGGATGATGTCATCAACGTGTTCGATAACGACACCGTCGATGGCGACACGGCAACTCCGACCAATTCGACGGTCGAGATTGCTCCGGGATCGTCTTTGCCGCCCGGGATCACCTTTGATCCGACAACAGGTGTGGTGGGCGTAGAGCCTGGCACGGGAACGGGCGACTATTCTTTCGACTACCAGATCTGCCAGATAGACGCGCCCGACAACTGTGAGATCACGACCGTCACCATTGAGGTAGAGGCTCCGAACAGTGAGCTTTCAGGCACGGTTTACACCGACGAAGATGGTGATCGCGAGCTTGATGACAACGACACCCGCCTGGGTGACTGGACTGTCGAGCTTTACGAAGGTGACACGCTGGTCGGCACAGTCATTACAGAGCCTGATGGTTCTTATCAGTTTACCGGCCTTTCGGGTGGCACCGAGTACACGATCCAGTTCCGCGATCCGGAAACGGGTGTGGTTTACGAAAGGATCGAGGACATCCAGCTCGACATTGCGAGCTCGCTGCCCGACCAGAACCTGCCGATCGATCCTTCCGGGATTGTCTACGATTCTATCACGCGTGAAGCGGTGTCCGGCGCCGTACTCACGCTCGTCGACCGTAACGGTAACCCGTTGCCGGAAGACTGCTATATCGACGCATCGCAAAACAACCAGACAACCGGTTCCAGTGGTTCCTATCGCTTCGACATCGTGCCCGGCGCAGCGGCTGCTTGTCCCGTGGGCGAAACTGACTATGCGATCCGCGTCACGCCGCCGGCTGGTTATAGCTTCGTTTCGACGATCCTGCCGCCTGCAGCCGGTCCGCTCGATCCGACCGGATCCGGTTCGCCGTACCTTGTCGGTAGCGACGGCAACATCCCGATCGAGAGCGATCCGACCTATTACATCAATTTCCGCCTGCAGAGCGGCGATCCCGATATCATCTTCAACCATCTGCCGCTGGATCCATTCCTGTCGCGCGATGGCCTGATCGTCACCAAGACCTCCACCCGCCGTTCGGCGAGCACGGGCGATCTGGTGCCGTACGAAATCACCGTTCGCAACGAAGAGGCATTCCGCCGCGCCGACGTCGATGTGATCGACGTGCTGCCTGCTGGCATGACCTATGTCACCGGCACTGCGCGGGTGAATGGCGTGGCAGTCGAGCCCGAACTGACCAACGGCAACCGCGAGCTGGTGTGGACCGATCAGGTCATTCCGCCGAATAGCTCGGTCACGTATGAACTGGTGCTGCTGGTCGGTGCCGGCATTACCGAAGGCCAGCGGGTCAATACCGGCCTTGCTGAAAACGGTCTCGACGGGACCGAAATCTCCAACCGCGGTACCGCGACGATCCAGATTGTCCCGAGCACGGTGTTCGATTGCGCCGAGCTGATCGGCCAGGTCTTCGAAGACTACGATGGCGACGGCTATCAGGACGATGGCGAGCCCGGTGTGCCCGCTATGCGCCTTGCTACCGTCAACGGTGAGCTGATCACCACTGACGAACATGGCCGCTATCACATCACCTGTGCCGCCGTGCCCGATGCACGCATCGGTTCGAACTACGTGCTGCGTCTTGACGAGCGCACGCTGCCGCAGGGCTATGCGCTGACGACCGACAATCCGCGCTCGATCCGCCTCACACGCGGTAAGATGAGCGAACTCAACTTCGGTATCGCCGAGGCAGACCTTGTCTCGCTGCGGGTCGAACCGCACGCTTTTGCCGCTGACGGTTCTCTCAACGCTGATGTGGTCGCGCGTATGCGGGCAATCGCCAGCGGTGATCCGCAAGCGCTCGTTGTTCGTGCGACCTATCAAATCGCTGCTGGCGACTCTCCGGAAGTCATCCAGTCGCGCCTCGCCACCATCAGCCAGACTCTCGAAGTGATCTTCGCCGAGGGCTGGGATGGCCCGGATCCAACTATCCAGGTGGACGCTGCAAGCGCTCTGCCCGGTGAGAGAGGGGAGTGATCGCCATGAGCAAGATCAAGACGACCTCCACCAAGATGTTTAATGGCAAAGCAGGCCTGCTGCTGGCCGGTGTCTCGGGCATTGCCTGTCTCGCTACGACAGCGCCCGTCCAGGCATCCGATATCGGTGCACAGAGCGAATTCTCTGCGCTATCTTCGATTGCCCTAGGCGAAAGCAACGGTGCCGTAGATGAGCGTGCTGCACGCGAAGATCACCGTACGGCTGCCCCGGAATTGCGCGATATCGGTGTGTCTCGTGACACATCGTCAGTGGGACCGGTCCTGTCGCTCGGACTCGTAGACTTTGCCGATACTGTGCAGCGCGGCACACCTGCCAGCTTCCTCGGTTACAGCAATTATCCGGCCTTCGTCGAACGCGCCGAACTGCGGCTTTTCGCTGCGGGTTCGGATCTGAGCGGGCCGCCACATGCGGTCATTCCCGCCGACAAGGACGGCGTAATGACATGGACGCCCAGCACCTATGCGGCTGACCGCATGGTGGCCGTCTACCGTGTCTATGATGCCGATGGGAATTTTGACGAGACACAAGCGCAGGATCTGAAAGTTCTGTCCGCTGGTACAAAGCTTACCCGTGAGCGCATGACGCGACCCGAATTTGGTGTCGTCGACAGTGCTGCGCAGCGTGGTATTGCTCTGGATCAGGCGCAGCCCGTGGCCATTTCCGGAACAGTGGATGGCGACGTTTCGCGCCTGCATGTTTCCGGCCAGCTTACGGCGCACGATGCAGGGACGGGTCAGTTCTTCTCCAGCCAGTTGCTGCCTTCGGACTGCACCGACCTTTCGATCATCGCTACCGATGATTGCGGCACAGCGCATGCGCTTTCCTCCGCACTGATGCCGGACGTGCAGGATGTACTGAATGCGGGGGCTTCGCAGGATGATCCGCAAGACGGACTGACGATCGTAACGGGTGAGCTGGGCGACGACGCTTTCGACCACGCTATTGATGTGCGCGTCGATTCCGGTCGCATCGACCCTGTGCTGGCCACTGGACTCGCAGACAGCGTGCGTGTGGTCGTGCGCGGTGAGACCGCGACATTCGTCAGCTACAACAACTATCCAGCACTTATCGAGCGCGGAGAGATCCGAGTTTTTGAGCGTGGCGTGAGCGCAGCCTCGACCCCGTTCGCAATCATTCCGGTCGATGCCAATGGTGTTGCTCAGTGGCAGCCCGATGCTGCAGCCCGGCAAGACATGTTCTTTGTCTACCGCGTCTATGACGCCGAAGGACAATTCGACGAGACCATTGCCCATGAGCTGACGGTTCTTCACGAGCGTCCGGGCGATGACGAACCGCCAAGCCGCCCGCTGTTTGGTACACAGGATGAAGCTGCCACCCGCACGATCCGCCAGCGCCGTACGTCGACCGTTACTGTGTCAGGTGCTGCGCAGCCGGGGGCCGACATGGTCCGTGTCGGCGACCAGATTGTTCCCGTGGACGAGAACGGCCGCTGGGTCGGCGAGCAGATCATTCCGCAGGGCATGGACCAGATCACCGTGGCTATCGGGCAGGGCGATGACGTGCAGTTCGCTGCCATCCGCAACCTGCAAAGCGATAGCGATGACTGGTTTATCGTCGGTCAGGGTGAAGTCACCTTTGGCACCACGTGGTCGAGCGGTCCCGCAGAGGACGTGAGCGGATCGACGCTTGCAGACGGCGACTATGCGATTGGCCGCGCGGCCTTCTACGCCAACGGCCCGCTGGGCGGCGATTGGGAAGTCACTGCGTCGCTCGATACGGGCGAGGCAGAGGTGCAGGACCTGCTGTCCAACCTCGATCGCAAGGACCCGCGCCAGCTGCTGCGCCGGATCACCTCCGAGCAATACTATCCCACCTACGGCGATGATTCGACGCTTGTTGAAGATGCGCCAACACAGGGCCGTTTCTATCTCCGTGTGGAGAACGGCCTCAGCCAGGCGATCATCGGCAACTTCGTGGCGCAGGCCACGGGCACCGATCTGGTCCAGCTGGATCGCGGCCTGTTTGGTGCGCTGATTGACATCAACACCGCCGGCACCACCAGCTTTGGTGAGCGCGATGCGCAGCTGCTGGCATTCGCTTCCGATCCGGGCACGGTGCCGGCACGTGAAGAATTCCGCGGTACGGGCGGCTCGCTCTACTTCCTGCAGCGTCAGGATGTAACCGTCGGTTCTGAACGCGTTCGCGTGGAAATCCGCGACCGCGAAACGGGTATCGTGATCGAGAGCACCGATCTGCACCCGCGTCAGGACTATGATTTCGATCCGTTCAACGGCCGTCTCACTCTGCTGCGTCCGCTCGGTTCGACTGCCAATACCGGCGGTACCGTGCGCGAAGGCAGTGCTGCGGGCAATGTGCCTGTGCTGGTCGTCCGCTACGAATATACGCCTCCGGTAGGCAGCCTTGACGGCTACACCGTCGGCGCGCGCGGCACGGTTTGGGTGGGTGATACCCTCCGCTTTGGTGCGACCGCACAGCGCGATACCGTAGAAGAAGCAAACCAGACTTTGCTCGGTGCCGATGCGCTGCTGCGTATCACCGCCGGAACATTCGTGCGCGCCGAAGTGGCGCAGAGCGAAGGTCCGGGTTTCGCGCAGTCGAATTCCATCGATGGCGGCCTGTCATTCACCGATATCGCCAATCCTGGCGCGAATATTACGGCGCAGGCATATCGTGCAGAAGTAGGTGTGAATTTTGCCGAACTGGCTGGACGTCAGGGCAACATGGGCACGATCACCGGCTTCTTCGAGCACATGGATGCCGGCTACTCCGCTGCTGGGCGCCTCTCGCCGACTGAAACGCAGCGTTGGGGCCTTGCCGCCGACATTCCGCTGGGTGAAACCGGCAATGTTCGCGCCAGCTACGACAGTTTCGACGCAGAAGGGCGCGGTAGCAACAAAACCGCCGAACTCGACCTGTCGAACAACTTTACTCTGTCCGGCGGCATCCTGACTGCAAGCCTTGGCGTGCGTCACGATGATCTGACACCGGGCGCGCTGTTCAACGCTACGCAGAATGGCAGTCGCACTGACGCCGCGCTTGAGCTGAAGTACGCGCCGTCGAACACGTTCTGGACTGTCCATGCATTCGGGCAGGCCACGCTGGATAACGACGCCAGCCGTCAGCGTAACAACCGCGTTGGTGCGGGCGTAACGGCTGACCTGAGCGATCGCTTCTCTCTGACGGGCGAGCTTTCGGGCGGTGACGGTGGCCTTGGTGCCGACGTGCAGCTGAACCATCGTCTGGGCGAAGGCTCTGAAGCCTATGTCGGCTACACCCTGCTGGCCGACCGTACCGATACCGGGCTGGAGCCGCAGAATCTCTTCACCGGGCAGCCGGGTGGGGCGCTGGTAGTTGGTGCACGTCACCGCTTCACAGACAGCCTTTCCGTCTTTGGCGAAAACCGTGTGAGTGTGGGTGGCGACGTGCCGACGCTGGCGCGCAGCTTCGGCCTGCAGTTCGATCCGACGGACGAATTCAGCGTGACCGGTACATTCGAGAATGGCCGGATTGAAGACCCGAATGCAGGCGTATTCCGTCGTACCGCGGGCTCTATCGCGCTTGGCTATCAGACCGACGATGTGCGTGCAGGCACTGCTCTGGAAGTCCGCCATGAAGATGGCGTGGCCGTTGGCGGTGGCGACCAGACCGTCTGGCTGTTGCGCTCGAACTTCAGCTATGCGGTGAATCCGGATTGGCGCTTTGTCAGCCAGTTCAACATCGCGCGCGCGGATACCGAAGGTACCTCTATCCGTGCAGCCGAGTTTACCGAGGCGATTGCCGGCTTCGCTTACCGCCCGATCGACAACGATCGCGTCAATGGCATTGTACGCTTCCAGTACTTCGAGGATCTTGGTCCGGTTGGCCAGATCACCGGGTCCGGCGCAGTGGAAAGCCCGAAGCAGGAAAGCCTGATCTTCAGTGCGGACTTCAATTTCGATCTGTCTGATCGTTTGACGCTGGGCACCCGCTACGGCTATCGCAACGGCCGCGTTTCGCTCGGACGCGATTCCGATGAATTTGTGAGTTCGGACGCTCACCTCGCGGTTGTCCGCCTCGACTACAACGTCATCCGCGAGTGGGATGTGATGGCTGAAGGTCGCGCGCTGTGGGTGACCCAGGCGGACGATCTGCGTCTTGGTGCGCTGGGTGGCGTCTATCGCCACATCGGCGACACGGTGAAGGTCGGTGTCGGCTATTCCTGGTCGGACTTCTCGGATGATCTGACAGATCAGAGCTACACCAGCCACGGACCGTTCCTGAACATTCTCGGCCGCTTTTAGGCCGCTGCGGTTGATCTCTCGCCCGATCTGTGGCCAGAAGGCGCGGATCAGGAGGAGGGGACAGCCGCCGCATGAACACGGCCAATCGCGACTATTACAGCGGCGACCTGTTCGGTGAGTACTACCTCGCCGAAGGGCCCGCGGAAAAGCGGCGCTGGCGCGATTTTGTGCCGGGTTTGCTGCTGGCAGGAACAGTCGGGCTAGCTGCCGCATTTCTTGCCGGACAATATGCCTTCCCTGTCATGCTGCTGGGGCTCTTACTCGGCCTGGCTCTGAGCTTTGCCGGCGATGTGGACGCGGTAGCTCCGGGCCTCGATCTTGCTTCCAAGCGCCTTTTGCAAGTGGGCATCGCACTGCTTGGTCTGCAAGTCGGAGTAAGCGATCTTCTCCAGCTGGGCTGGACTGGCATGGTCAGCCTCTTTGCCGTTATGGCAGGTACTCTGCTGAGCGGAATTTTGACGGCGCGATGGATCGGGGAGGGGCGCGAGGCAGGTCTCTTGGCGGGCGGTGCGACAGCCATTTGCGGGGCATCGGCAGCGCTCGCTCTCTACGGCGTAATCGGCAAGGAAAGGCTTGATCAGGCGCGCTTTTCGGTGACGCTGGTCGGCGTGGCGCTCGCGAGCGCGATTGCCATGTCATTCTATCCCGCATTCGCCAAGCTGGTGGAACTGACCGATACGCAAGCAGGCTTCCTGATCGGCGCTTCCGTGCACGATGCAGCGCAGGCTATCGGTGGAGGCTATTCCTACTCTGACAGTGCAGGCGCTGCGGCGACCGTAACCAAGCTGGCGCGCGTTGCCATGCTGGGGCCAATCGTAGCGCTTGCGGCGATCTGGTTGGCACAGGGTGAAGAACAACAAGGAACCGGCAAGCGTAAGAGAATTTCCATGCCCTGGTTCGTCGCGGCGTTTATCGTGCTGGCCGTGATCGCCAATGCGGTGACGCTGCCAGAGCAGGCTCAATCCCACGCGCTCGACTTTTCCAAGGCTGTGCTGCTGCTCGCGGTGATCGCCACAGCTATGCGTTCGCGCCTCTCGCTCCTGCTTGAAGCTGGATGGCGCCCCTTGGTTCCGGTTGCGGTCGCAAGTCTTGTCGCGTTCCTCTTGGCAAGCACGCTGGCCTTGACCGTGATTGCCTGACCGGAACGCTAGTCAGGATGAGGCAGGGCTGTTGTCAGCTTCATTTCTTCCATGGAGAAGCTGGCAGTCACATCAGATAGGCCAGGCACGCGGGCTATCAGTCGCTGGTAGATCCGGTCATAATCGGCAATGTCTCGCACGCGAAGCTTGAGCATGTAGTCGATATCGCCCGCCATCCTGTGGCATTCGACGATTTCATCGATGCCGTCGATTGCAGATGCGAAGGTTTCCAGCCAGCTGGCATCGTGGCGCGTGGTACGAATCGCAACGAAGACACTCGTGCTCAGGCCAACTTTTACTGGATCGAGCAGAGCGACCCGCTTTGCGATGATCCCTTCATCTTCCATCCGCCTGATGCGTCGCCAGCATGGGTTGTGTGAAAGGCCAACCTTTTCGCCAATTGCGCCGACAGAAAGTGTCGCGTCGCCCTGCAAGACGCCAAGGATTGCCCAATCAATGGGATCAATTTTACGAATTTTGCTCATTTAAGGGATGTATTATCCAAGATGTGGAGAAAAAGCGAGAAGTTTGGGAGCCATTTGCTGGTGTGACAGTCTAGAAGAGCAGGAAATCACGTGAGGGAATGACATTTCATGCTGCGCAAGGCTTTTACCGAACATCCGGCATCAGTGGGTGAGACCTATTCCGAACATCTGGTCCATGCTTCGGGTTTTGGTCTGCGAATGATCGCGGGCGGGATTGCCTGCCTGCTGCACGGCATTTTCCCGTTCCTTTGCATCAAGACCGGCAGCCGCCAGATCACCACTTTGCACGACAAGATGGTCACCAACCGCGTGAAGTCACACGACGGCTGGACCTACATCATCTGACCCGATTATTCCGGAGGAATGGTGGGCGCGGCAAGGATTGAACTTGCGACCCCACCCGTGTGAAGGGTGTGCTCTACCACTGAGCTACGCGCCCGCCGGATACCTCGCTTGCAATAGCGATTCACGGCAGGGGCGGGCCTTTGCCACGCCCTGCTAGGATTGACAAGCGGTTCAGTCGCGCCAGAGCTGTGCAAGTGCGAAGAGCCAGTTGTCTGCGGCGCGCGGCGGGCCCGCAGCTGGTGTGGCTGACGGTAAAATTGTGCACTCAAGGCAGCGGGCCTGAATGCCCTGGGC
Organism: Aurantiacibacter sp. D1-12; assembly: GCF_028858515.1. Lineage (GTDB taxonomy): Bacteria > Pseudomonadota > Alphaproteobacteria > Sphingomonadales > Sphingomonadaceae > Alteraurantiacibacter. The sequence continues at coordinate 192,354 of NZ_JAPJZJ010000002.1, read as the reverse complement.
TCCCATCAGTTGATCGAGGTCTTCGGTGATGCGACCAAGGCGTGCCATTTCCCTGCGCGTAAACATGGAAGTGACATCGCGTCCGGTCTGCTCTTTCGCATTCCCGCCCGCCCGCAGCTGGGCAAAGATGGAATCATAAGAGGGAGCGTTGGCCCCCAGATAGGTCACATCGTAGTCACCCTCGGCAAGTTCTGCGCGCTCTGCCGCCCATGCAATCGCTGCCTGCAAGTCGCCGAACTGGTCGACCAGACCAAGCTGACGTGCGGCACCGCCGTCCCATACGCGGCCCTGACCAAGCTCGTCTGCACGCTCGAGCGAGATGCCCCGTGCTTCCGCCACGAGGCCAAGGAAGCGCGAGTAGCTGGATTCAACGCCGGCCTGCAGCACGCTGTCGACTTCGGGGCTGAAACCGTCGAACAGGTCCGGCTGGCCCGAAAGGCCCGTGGTGCGCACGCCATCGGTGCTCACGCCATAGTCGCTCAGCACGCCTTCAAAGCTTGGCACCACGACAAACACGCCGATTGATCCGGTGAGCGTTTGCGGTTCGGCAAAGATGCGGTCCGCTGGCGTTGCCACCCAGTATCCGCCGCTTGCCGCATAATTGCCCATGGATACTGCAATCGGGATGCCTGCATCTTTATGACGCAGGATCGCACGGCGGATTGTTTCGGAGCCCGTAACCGTGCCGCCCGGGGAGTTCACCCGAACGACAAGAGCATCAAACCCTTCATCCAGAGCGTTATCGAGGAGGTTGGCGATGCGTTCCGCTCCGGCCGAGCCGGGCCCCGCTTCACCATCGCTGATCACACCCGCGATAGTAACAACGCCGATCTTGTTATCGTTGCCGAGGTCGATGCCACCATTCACGTCGGCCAGCCATGGATCGTACTCGGTCGCTGCGAAAGAGCCGGGATCGTCATTCCAGCGGTCTTCGCCAACAACCTGGGCAATCCGCTCACCCCATTCGACACGGGTGCCGATACGATCGGCGAGGCCAGCTGCCAAAGAGGCTTCGGCAATGTCGTTGTTCGACGCTGCGAGCCAACCGGCAACATCGCTGGTCACAAGATCAATGTCAGCATCGGGACGGGCCTGTTGCACATTGGCGCGCCATTCTTCCCAGATTGTGGCGAGCAATTGCGCCATGTTCTCGCGCGCTTCAGGAGACATGCCAGTTTCCGTCCACGGTTCGACCGCGCTCTTGTATGTGCCGACGCGATAGACGTTGGCGGTTACGTTGAACCGCTCCAACGCATTGGCATAGTAGAGGTTTTCTCCACCCGGGCCGGTGATAGCAACGCCGCCCAGCGGGTCCACCCAGATCTCGTCCGAATGCGCGGCAAGCAGCACGGAAGAGTCGGAATAGGCAACTGCGTAGGAATAAATCGGTTTGTCGCTCGCACGGAAACGATCGAGCGCTTCGCTTACCTCCTGCAGATTGACCGCGCCGCCACCCAGAAACCCTGTGAGGTCGAGCGCGAGAGCCTCAATCCGCTCGTCAGATGCGGCGGCGTCAATTGCAGCCACAAGTTCGCGCGCAGCATACTCGCGTGTCGGCACGGTGTTGGAAAGTAATGCTGCGAAAGGATCGATTGGCGCCACCTCTTCCACCACCACGCCATCAAGGTCGAGCAGCAGAGCTCCATCACGCACCACGCCGGGATTGGGCCGCGCGCTCAACAGTGCGAACAGCATCATGAAGAAGAGCAGCAGGAAGAGGAGCGCGAGGCCATCTTTGACCGCGACCAGAAACTTCCAGACTTTGCGTGCGAATGCCATGCGGAACCCCGTTGGAACAATTGCTTTGGTGATGACCTAGTGGCGCGCGGCAGCTTACGCTAGCCCTCAAGCGATTTGCGCCTGATTTGGCTCGACAAACGCGCCAGAAACGTAAACGCGATCTTGCGACTTTGGCATCAAAGCCATTGCCAGCCCTGCCACTGCGCCCTAAGGGGCATGCTTTAATGACATCGCCGCAGAACACCCCAGCCAGCGCCCGCTTTCCGGCGGGTGGCCGCGCTTTTCCGCATCGTGACCTGATCGCCATCGGTGATCTGGAGCGCCACGAAATTCTCTACCTGCTTGCTGAGGCAGAGCAGTATGTTGAATTCAACCGCCAGGCTGCCAAACATACGGACAAGCTGGCGGGCCTCACCATCATCAACGCCTTCTTCGAAAACAGCACGCGAACGCTGTTGAGCTTCGAGATCGCAGGCAAGCGGCTGGGCGCGGATGTGGTGAACATGCATGCCGCGCAAAGCTCTGTAAAAAAGGGCGAAACGCTGATCGATACGGCCGTGACGCTCAATGCGATGCGTGCTGATGCGATTGTCATCCGGCATGGTTCGTCAGGCGCGGTTGGCCTGATAGCGGGCAAAGTCGATTGTCCGGTTTTGAATGCGGGTGACGGGCAGCACGAGCATCCTACACAAGCCCTGCTCGATGCGCTCGCGCTGCGCTTGAAGCTACGCGAGATGGGCCACGATGCGGAAGATTTCACCGGTCTGACGGTGACGATTTGCGGCGATATTCTGCACAGCCGGGTCGCACGGTCGAACATTCTGTGCCTGCAAGCGCTGGGCGCGACGGTGCGCCTCTGTGCTCCTCCAGCGCTTATGCCAAGTGGCATCGCAAACATGGGTGTCGAGCCGTACAATCGCTTCGACGATGCCCTCAAAGGTTCCGACGTGGTTATGATGCTGCGTTTGCAGAACGAGCGGATGGACGGACAGTTCATTCCATCACCGCGCGAGTACCGGCACCTCTATGGCCTGACCAGAGATCGGCTCGCGCTGGCAAATGACCAAGCGATTGTGATGCATCCCGGGCCGATGAACCGCGGGGTTGAGATTGATAGTGATGTGGCGGACATGGAAGGCCGGTCAATCATCACCGCCCAGGTCGAAATGGGCGTTGCGATCCGCATGGCGTGCCTCGATGTTCTGACGCGAAAGGCGCGGGCGATCGAAGGCTGGGGCGAGGGGGAATGGGTATGACACAGGCCTCCACCACCATCACCAACGCTCAGGTCGTGACAAGCGCGGGGCTTGTCGACGGCTCGCTGCGCTTTGTTGATGGCTCCGTCGAGACGCTGGACGCTGTTGCGCCGAAGGATGGAGACCTCGTTGTCGATGCTGGCGGCAAGATCGTTGCACCGGGCCTCGTCGATCTTGGCGTCTTCGCCATCGACAAACCCGCGTTGCACTTCGGCGGGATCACCCGCGCGGCGCTCATGCCCGACCAGTCTCCGCCGCTCGACCATCCGGCGCGGGTTCGCTTTGCGACGCAGAGCGGCAAGCCCGATTTCTGGGTCCACCCGCTGGCTGCGGCGACCACTGGGCTGGAAGGACAACAACTAGCCGAAATCGCCCTGATGCAAGACGCTGGTGCAAAGGCCATTGCCACTGGCCGACAGTGGATTGGCGACAGCGGCGTGATGATGCGACTGCTGCAATATGCCGCCATGCTCGATCTGGTGGTGATCACCCATGCAGAGGATGCAGGGCTGGGTGGAAACGCGGCCGCAACGGCGGGTGAAATGGCAACACGGCTCGGATTGCCCAGCGCTCCTAAAGAGGCCGAAACACTGGCTCTGGCGCGCGACATTGCACTGGCCGAGGCGAGCGGCGCGCGCCTCCATGCCCGGCAAGTCACCACGCGTGCAGGACTTGAGCTGGTGCGACAGGCGAAGGCTCGCGGGGTTGCCGTAACTGCGGGCATAACTCCAGCGCATTTCATGCTGTCCGATCTAGCGATTGCGGACTTCCGTACCTTTGCGCGTCTCTCTCCGCCGCTGCGTGAAGAAGATGACCGACAGGCTGTGATCGAGGCGATTGGTGACGGCACTATCGATGTCATTTCCAGCGGCCACGATCCACGTGGGCCTGAGGATAAGCGACTGCCCTTTGCTGATGCCGCGTCCGGTATGTCGGGCGCAGAAACGCTTCTGCCACTGACATTGACGTTGGTCCGCGATGGCGTGATCGACATGTCGCGTGCTTTCGAATTGCTGGCAGGCAATCCCGCTCGGCTGTTGGGAGTGAACGCCGGAGAGCTTGCGGAAGGCAAGGAAGCTGACATCGCAATTATCGATCCAGAGGCGCCGTGGATCGTCAATTCGGGCGACATGGAAGCCCAGGCCGGCAACACCCCGTTTGACCGGCAGCCCGTGCAGGGCCGGGTGACCGCGCTGTTCATGGGAGGAATTCGCATTGACCTATGATTTTTCGGGCAAGACAGCTCTCGTTACCGGTGCGGCTTCAGGAATAGGCGCTGCATGCGCAAAGTTGCTGGCTGAAGGCGGTGTGGCGAAACTGATCCTCGTCGACATAAACAAGGAACCGCTCGAAGCTTTCAACTTTGATTGCGAGACGGTGATCCACGCAGGCGATGTCGCCGATGAAGCTTTGTGGGACGGGATCGAGGCCGCAGGCGGCACAATCGATCTAGCGGTACTCAATGCAGGCATCCCCGGCGATGGAGAGCCTATTGCGAAGATGAGCCTCGACAACTGGCGCCGGGTCATGAGCGTCAATCTCGATGGCGCCTTCCTCTCGCTGCGCACTTCCATCCGCATGGCCAAAAAGGGTACGTCCATCGTGCTCACATCGTCGGTGACTGCGGTGAAGCCGGAAATGGGCATTGCACACTATGCTTCATCCAAGGCGGCAGTGAAGCATCTGACAAAGGTTGCGGCGAAAGAATGTGCATCGCGCGGCATCCGCGTGAACGCGATTGCGCCGGGAGGAACCGACACCGGCATCTGGGACGGAGCACCGTTCTTTGAAGATCTAGTGGAAAAGCACCAAGGGGACCGGGCGGGTGCCATTGCGACAATGGCGGCGCAGGTGACTCCGATGGGCCGCTTTGCCACGTCGGAAGAGATGGCAGGGCAGATCATGTTCCTGCTGTCCGATGCTGCGGCTTTCACTACCGGCAGTACACTTGTGGCTGACGGCGGCTTCCGTCTGTAAGCAGCGCAAAAGAAAACCCCTCCCGGTTAGGGGAGGGGTTTTCCTGTTGTCTCTCGGAGAGAGAAAGAGGTCTTAGCGGCGCGCGAGACGGACGCCGGTATCAACTGCACCTGGCAGCGGGCTGTTGGCAGCCCAGCTGATGCAACCTTCACCGTTGGAAGAGTTTACGCGGCCACACATGGCGGTGCTCGACGCGCGGTCATAGCCACCGGCAGAAACGCGCCAGTAGTTGCGGCCATTGACTACAGCCTGCGTGATCACGCGTTCGCGATCAGCCAGCTCGGGGTAGCGTGCGACGTAGATGTTCCATGCGCGCATTGCACCCGCTTCGCTCGAGAAACTGCCCAGCTGCACAAGGTGCGTGGGGTTGGCGACCGGGGTTGCTGCCGAAGCAGGAGCTGCAGACGGAGCCACTTCGGCAGCAGGGCTGGCGGTGCGGGCCGGAGCTGCTGCCGGACGCGAGGTTGCGAGGGCAGGGCGGGCGATTTCAGGAAGGCGCGGAGCCGAAGCAGCTGGCGCTGCCGGCGGCGGCGGGGCAAATGCACTCGGTGCACTTCCCGGTGTTGATTGAACGACCGGACGGCTGGCGTAGCTCGTGTTTGGTGCCTGTACGGGAGCGAGCGCCGGGCCACTGCCAAAGGCACTAGCGAAAGTGCTCGGGCTATCGGCAGGAGCGCCAACTTGCGGCAAGGCACCGCCAGTAGCCGGAACGTTCATGCGGTCAGTATCGATAGCAGCAAGCTCGCCATTGGCATCAACCGCAGGAGCAGACGCTTCGTAGGCAAGCTGTGAGGCGCCGGGTGCGTTGACCAGTGCGAGATGGACTGGCTGGCCGCTATCGCGGACATTGGCAGGCACACCCAGCAGACCGGCAACGCGAGCCTGATAGGCTTCTGCATGGGTAAGCTGCGCCCACTCTGCCATGCGATTGCCCACTTCATGCGCCGGCACGTCCTGCGCGACCATCATGCGGGCTTCGCGCCAGCGACCGGCCACAGCATAGGCATAGGCGAGGTTCTGGCGGGTCTTGACCGAGTTATCGCCGCCGCGAATGGCATTGGTGAGAATGTGGATTCCGCGTTCCGGCTGACCGGCGAGCGCGAAGGCGAGGCCGATATCGGCAGAAGCAATGCGGCCTTCCCAATCGCTCAGGACAGCAGAAGCTTCCGAGTAACGGGCCTGGCCGGTAAGGGCGAGCGCAAGGCTAAGTGCGGCACGCGGGCTATTCTCACCCAACGCCATCGCATCTTCAAAGCTGGTCGAAGCCGCGCCGAAGCGACCGGCTTCAAGATAGGCATTGCCCAGCGTCATGCGGTAAGCTGCGTTGCGCGGCTCTGCAGCCACGGCAGCTTCGGCAGACTGGATGGCAGCGCCGTGTTCGCCGTTGGCCATGGCCATGCGGGCGTCGGCTGCGGAAACATCTGCACGCGGGGCAGCATTACCGGCACAGCCGGAGAGCAGCACAGCGGCCATCGCGGTGGTTACACCCAGGCCGAGCATCGGATTGCGCTTTTCCATGGAGTACATAGTCAGGTTTCCCTTCAGGCCGTGTTCTTCTTGCCATTCACCTGTGCGGCGATGGCATCGAGTTCAGGAATTGCGTCAAGGAAGCGGTCTAGCGCTTCGGTGACGAGTGCCTGCGCGCTCATGTCTTGCATGGTGCTGGCAAGGCGCATCTTAAGGTGACGCTCCGCATCAAGGCGCAGCGTGAAGGCTGCGCGCTTTCCCTGCGACACGGCGCTGCGGCGCGCCTTCACAGGTGCATCGGGCATGATGTGCGGACGATTGTTAGCAACGGGCAGGGGAACGACCTGATCGTTCTCACCCATGTCATTCCAACCCAGATCCGACTGGCTATCGGCCAGATCGTCAAAGTCATCGCCCAGTTGTGCGGTGCGATCTGAAGTAGTCAGCTGCGCGCGCATGGCGGGCTTGGCGGTTCCCTTGCGGGCCAGAAGCATCGGCCCGAGAGAGGCGAACTGGGTTTCGCTGGCGGCCGAGCTGCTCATTACTGTGCCACCCGGCGGCCGAAGCCTGCCTGCTGCGAGTTGCCGGTCTGCGGGCGCTGGCCCGGAGCGGCAAATACGGTGCGGCGGAAGTTCTTTTCAAGGCGGTCTGCCACATAGTGCCACAGTGCGGTGACTTCCTGCGCGGAGCGGCCTTCCGGATCCACTTCCATCACCGTGCGGCCATCGATCATCGAGGCGGCAAAATCGGTGCGGTGGTGGACGGTGATCGGGGCAACGGTGCCGTGCTGCGAAAGGGCAACGGCCGCTTCCGAAGTGATCTTGGCCTTGGGGGTGGCGGCGTTCACAACGAAGATCAGCGGCTTGCCGGCGCGTTCGCACAGGTCAACCGTAGCACCGACAGCGCGCAGATCGTGCGGGCTGGGGCGGGTCGGTACGACCATCAGCTCTGCAACCGAGATCACTGACTGGATCGCCATGGTAATGGCAGGAGGCGTGTCGATGACAGCGAGCTTGAAACCCTGCTGGCGCAGGATTGCAAGGTCGTTGGCCAGCCGTGCGACAGTCGTCTGGGCGAAAGCCGGGAATTCGGCCTCACGCTCATTCCACCAGTCGGCAAGCGAACCCTGCGGATCGATGTCGATCAGAACGACGGGACCGGCGCCGGCACGCTGTGCCTGTACGGCCAGATGCCCGGAAAGAGTGGTCTTACCCGAGCCACCCTTCTGTGATGCCAAAGCTAGAACGCGCAAGGCTGTTCCCCCTAAAATCTCTTACCCGGACCGGGATGGTTTGCGGGCTTTCCGGGGCATGGCTTCGCAGGATACCGTTTATTTTGAGTTAATTCGGGATCATTGAATGTGTGACGTCACGCAGCGGGGATTGCGCAATTGCTGCACCTGCAACCTGTAATTTGTCGTATCCCGCAGGAGATGGCGTTTTGCACGGGAAGAAATAATCGGGTGCCATAAACGCTTTGCTAATGTGGCGTTTACTATGGCAGTCTCGTTTCAACGTATCGCCACACGGGATCGCATGGATGTCGCTTAAGAAGACTGTTCTTGTCTGGGCCACCGGCTTCGTCGCCGCTGCCGCTATTGCCACGCCGCTTGCGGCACAGGTTCGCGAAGGTGTGGAGGCGTGGAGCCGCGGAGACTACGCTGCTGCGGTGGTTGAGTGGCAAGCGCCTGCTGCGGCGGGTGACCCCGATGCGATGTTCAATCTGGCGCAGGCCTATCGTCTGGGGCGCGGTGTGCCGCAGGACATGGCGCGTGCAGAAGAGCTCTATGCTCGCGCCGCGCAGGCCGGACATGTGCAAGCTGCCGATACCTATGGCCTCATGCTTTTTCAGGATGGTCGCCGCGAACAGGCGCTTCCCTATGTTCAGGGCGCAGCACGCCGGGGTGATCCGCGCGCGCAGTATCTGCTCGGTATCGCGCACTTTAACGGAGACCTTGTCGGTCGTGACTGGGTACGCGCCTATGCGCTGTTGTCTCTCGCCAATGCAGAGGGTCTTCCGCAAGCGGGCGCAGCGATCACGCAGATGGACCAGCACATTCCGATCGAGCAACGTCAGGCTGCTGCGGCGCTTGCCCGCCAGCTTCAGACTGAAGCGGAGCAAGCCCGCGCCGTAGAACTGGCAGCCGCCGACCTTGGAACGATGGGACCGCAAGTCGCGCAGTCTGCGCCTCCACCACAGGCGCGTCCGACGACCAGCCCGCGTGTACCGCGCCCGATCCCGACAGTCGAAGTATCGCCATCTGTTGCCGCTGCACAGGAAGCCGTGCGTCAGGCGCGGATTGCGACGGGTACCGAGGATCCGGGGGCTGCAGGCGCAAGCTTTGCTTCGTCCAGCCGGACGCCAACGCCACCTCCGTCACAGCCCGTTACAGTGGCCCGCACGCCAGAGCCAACGCCTCCGCCTGCAGCCCGCCGTCCGGAGCCTGCTCCCGCTCCTGCACCGGCGCGCACGAGCGGTCCGTGGCGTGTGCAGCTCGGCGCCTTTGGCGTTGCTGGCAATGCGGAGCGTTTGTGGAACCGCCTCTCGTCCCGTCCAGAACTTGCGGGCCGGGAGCGTTTGCTCATTCCGACAGGCCGCGTAACCCGTTTGCAGGCCGGTGGCTTCGCGACCCGTAACGAAGCACAGACAGCGTGCAACGCACTGCGCCGCGCGGGGCAGGATTGCCTCGTCACCCGTAACTGATCTTCTACAACTGCCCGCTTCCCAATTCCGCGGACCACGTTACAGTGGCGCGGGACGTGTGAAGGGGATCACAAGATGAGTGAAGTCGCGGCAACGCCGGATAGCGAACAGGAGAGCGTAACTCCGGTTGTACAGGGCAATCGTCTAGCCAGTCTGGATCTGATCCGCGGCATCGCGGTGCTGGGCATTCTGGCCGCGAATATCGTGTTCTTCGGGCAGCCACAGATGGCCTACATGTGGCCGGGCGGTTTTGTCTCCGATGCGGGCGATCCCGACTACTGGATGTGGATCACCCAGTTCACCCTCATCGACGGGAAGATGCGCGGACTGTTCACTATCCTGTTCGGCGTCGGTCTCATCCTCTTCATGGAGAAAGCCTGGGAGCGAGGGGCAAGCAAATGGTTGCTCGCGCGCAGGCTGTTCTGGCTGTTGCTCTTCGGGCTTTTCCATTTCCTGATGATCTGGCGCGGTGACATCCTCACCCTCTACGCTCTGGGCGGGTTTGTGGCTCTGGCGTTCCTCAAGATGTCAGGCCGCAACCTGCTGGTGATGGGCCTACTGACCTACATCATCGGCGGCACTCTGTTTGTCCTGTTCAACGCCTTGCCTTCGCTCGTGATGGACACTGGCGCCTCAGCCAACCCCAAGTTCGCCGAGATGGTCGTCGGGGTTGAGGAGGCTCAGGCCGAATTGCTTGGGGACGATGCGGCGGAAACCGTGATCCTGACGGAAGGAAGCTACCCGGAGTTTGTGCAGCACAATGTTTCCGAACATATCTCCGATCCCTTCGTCAATGCGCCGCTCATGCTGTTCTTCGAGACCGTTCCGCTGATCCTGATCGGGATGGGGCTCTACAAAGTGGGCATGTTCAGTGGCGCGCTGAACCGGCGGAAACAACTGATGTGGGGCTGGATCGGCATTGTGAGCGGGTCACTGTTGACCTTGCTCATCGGTATTGGCGTAGCTGCCAATGGGGTCACCTTCTGGGAAGGCGTCGCCGCACTCACCGGTTATCTCCATTATCCGAAGCTGCCGGTTGTGCTCGGTTTCGTCGCTATCATGGCGATCTATGGCGAAACGGCGAGCGGGTGGCTGGCAGAGCGTTTGTCCGCTGCAGGTCGCGCCGCCTTTACCAACTACCTTGGCACATCAGTCCTGATGATGCTCATCTTCCATCCTTGGGCCGGAGGCTTGTGGGGCGAGCTCTCGCGGCCCGAACTTTATCTCGTTGTGGCGATGGCATGGGCGGTCATGCTGTTGTGGTCCAAGCCCTGGCTGGAGCGATATCGCTACGGTCCGCTCGAATGGCTGTGGCGTTGCCTGACCTACGGCAAGCGCTTCCCCCTCAAGCGCTAGAGAAAAGTTGAGAATAATTCTCATTAGCCTTGTAATTGCAAGCGACTCGCATTAACAATGTGGGCGTCAACGGAGTTTTGCGCCCACATGTACACCTGCATCTGCAATGCGATTCGCGAATGTGATCTGCGCAAGGCAGCGCGCCAGTACGATGGCAACGCCGAAACTGTGTACGCGAAGCTGGGCAAACGTCCGCAATGCGGCAACTGCCTTGATGAAGCCGATGACGTGATCCGTGAAGAGCGTGAAGCGCTGATCGATCCGGCCTTCGCCGCCTAATTTCCCTAGTTCTGCTACGCATTCGCAATAGCGCAGATTTCTGCGCTTTTTCGCGTGTTTTTGGATGGCCTGCCCTTGCAATTCGCCCCGCTTCCGGCGTTTATCGCCGCCAACAGGAAGCAATGGAGTGTGACCCATGAAGGGCGACGCAAAAGTCATCGAATTTCTCAATCAGGCGCTCACAAACGAGCTGACGGCGATCAACCAGTACTGGCTGCATTATCGCGTGCTCGACGATTGGGGCGTGGCCAAACTTGCTGCTTACGAGCGCAAGGAATCGATCGAGGAGATGGAGCACGCAGACAAGCTGGCAGAGCGCGTCTTGTTCCTGAACGGGCTTCCCAATTTTCAGGCGATCCACAAGCTTCAGGTCGGTGAAACGGTCGAGGAAATCCTCAAGGCCGACATGGTGCTCGAAGAGAAAGCCATACCGCTGCTGCGTGATGCCATCGAATACTGCGAAAGCGTGCGCGACTATGTCAGCCGCGATCTCTTCGCCCATATTCTCGACAACGAGGAAGAGCACGTCGACTTCCTCGAAACCCAGTTCGATATGATTGAGCGCATGGGGCTGGAAAACTACGTGCAGTTGCAGAGCAAGGCTGCCGGAGACGGTGAGGGCTGACCACGCCGCGAGCACCCAAGACCATGGACGGGCCCCAGCCCGAAGAATTGATATTTCAGGCATCCGATGGATGGCGGCTGGCTGCTGACATCTACCGGGGGCCAGATCCTAACGCAGCAATCCTGATTTCTGCGGGCACTGGTTTTCCACGCCAGTTCTATCGCGATGTTGCGAGGTACTTCGCTGCCAAGGGCGCGGTAGTCATGACATATGACTACCGCGGGATTGCGGGATCAGCTGCTGAGGACCTCGCCACCTCCGATATTGATTTGCCGGACTGGGGATGCCTGGATCTTGCGGCAGCAATTTCTGCCTTAGCCGACGCCGCCCCTGACTTGCCGATCGGCCATGTCGCGCACAGCGTAGGCGGCCATATCGTTGGGCTCGCTGCCAACCACTCGCGGGTCAGGCGCCACGCGTTCGTGTCTGTCGGTACGGGCTTTTGGGGAGCGCACCACCGCCGTGACGTTCCGAAGGAGCTCTATTTCTGGTGGATTCTGGGCAACTACTCGCTGGCAAGGCACGGCTATATTGCGCAGATCGGTGGCTGGAATGGCGAGCCACTGCCGCCAAAGCTGTTCAAGACATGGCGGCGATGGAGCCACAGACGTTCCTATTTTCGCAGCGAGCTGAACAGCTATCTGGTGCCCAATCACTATTCTGAAATCGAAGCGCCTATCCGGTCATGGATTTTCCCCGATGATCCGATTGCAACACCTCGCGCAGCCCGCGAACTGCTGAAAAGCTATCCCAACGCGCCAACCGAAATCGTTATGCGAAAGCCGGCTGATGTGGGCGTCAAGCGGATCGGCCACGAAGGTGCATTGCGCAAAGGACGCGAACGACTGTGGGATGAGTTTTGGGATTGGCTGAACGAGGCGTGCGCCTAATCTCGCCCTTCGCCACCGCTGAACTTGCCGCCACCGCCGCGGTTTGAATCGTAGGGGTTCTTGGGGCTCTTCAAAGTCAGCCGCACCGGCACAGCACCAAAGCCCAGCGATTTGCGGATGCCATTGAGCAGGTATCGCTCATAACTGGTCGGCAGACTTTCCAGTCGAGAGCCGAAGATCACGAAGCGGGGCGGACGAGTGCCGACCTGCGTGATGTAGCGCAGCTTGATGCGTCGACCGCCAGGGGCAGGGGGCGGATTGTTTGCCATCGCATCGTCAAACCAGCGATTAAGCGCCGATGTCGGGACGCGGCGGCTCCAGTCGTCGCGCAGCTTGAAGGCGGCGCGCAGCATGGTGTCGATGCCCGATCCGGTCATGGCGGAAACGGCAAACAGCGGCACGCCGCGGAGCTGGGACAACCCTTCTTCAAGCGCGCTACGGATGCCGTTGAACAGAGATGATGCGTCTTCGGCCACGTCCCACTTGTTGATCGCGACCATCAGCGCGCGACCCTCTTCGAGAACCTTGCTGGCGATTTTGAGATCTTGCACTTCAAGGCCGCGTGTCGCATCGAGCAACAGCACAACCACTTCGGCATAGTCTACCGCGCGCAGACCATCGGAGACCGAGAGCTTCTCCAGTTTGTCGACCACCTTGGCGCGCTTCCGCATGCCGGCGGTGTCGATCAGTTTGATGATCCGTGTTTCGCCTGACTTGGGATCGTTCCATTCCCAATCGACCGCGATGGAATCGCGGGTAATGCCGGCTTCCGGGCCGGTCAGCAGGCGATCCTCGCCCAGCATGCGGTTGACCAGCGTGGACTTGCCCGCGTTTGGTCGGCCCACGATGGCGAGGCTTAGCGGCGCTTCGGGATCGTGCTCTTCCAGCTCGAATTCTTCGCCCGCCTCAGCTGCGGCAGCGGCGCGTGCGGCCAGTTCGTTCGCCGCGATCGCTGCGGCTTGCTCGGCTTCCAGCTCGAGCTGCTCGGCCCTCTCGCCAATCAGCGGGATCAGCGCAGCGTAGAGATCGGCCACGCCTTCACCATGCTCCGCGCTGACCGGAACAGGCTCGCCCAGTCCCAGCGAGTAGCCTTCCAGAATGCCGCTTTCGCCCGCATTGCCTTCCGCCTTGTTGGCGACGATGACTACGGGCACTTCCTGCTCGCGCAGCCATTGGCCGATTTCTTCATCGAGCGGAGTAAGCCCCGCGCGGCTGTCGTAAACGAACAGCGCGGCATCAGCGCCTTTCAGCGACACCTGCGTTTGTGCGCGCATGCGGGCGGGCAGACTGTCATCCTGCTCGCCTTCCCAACCTGCCGTATCGACCGCTTCGAATTCGAGGCCGAGCAGCCCCGCTTCACCCATGCGCCGGTCGCGTGTGACGCCTGGTTGGTCGTCGACCAGCGCCAACCGTTTGCCAACCAGACGGTTGAACAAAGTCGACTTGCCGACATTGGGGCGGCCGATGATGACCACCTGGGGGAGTTTGCGCGCTGGCATAATGCGGCGTCAGGTGGCGATATTGGCGGCGAAAGGCAAGCAATTGCTCACATGAGCGTGCTTACCAGCTGCCGGTATTCTCCATGCTCGCCCACGGTTCCTGCGGGTCAAGATAGCCATCCTGCAGCAATTCGATGCTGATCCCATCGGGCGTGCGGACGAAGGCCATATGCCCATCGCGCGGGGGACGATTGATCGTGACCCCAGCATCCATCAGCTTTTGGCACGTCTCGTATATGTCTTCGACGCGATAGGCGAGATGGCCGAAATTGCGGCCGCCATCATAGGTCTCCGGCGCACTGCCATCCTCTGGCGGCCAGTTGTATGTCAGCTCAACCTCGGCAACGCCTTCCTGCCCCGGCGTCGCCATAAAGATCAATGTGAAGCGGCCTTTCTCGTTCTCCATCCGGCGGACTTCCTCGAGCCCGATCAGGTTGAAGAATTTGACGGTGGCTTCCGGGTCGGTGACGCGGATCATGGTGTGCAGGTACTTGGGCATTATGGCTCCTGTCTCGCGCTTTGAGGCTGCGATATAGATATCCGCGCCGAATACGAAAGGGCCTGCACCGTTCCCGGCACAGGCCCTCCCGTTCCTCGCTTCGTGCGCTTATCTCGAGATCAGAAGCTCGCCGACAAGGTCAGCACCACCGAATCGTCGGTAAAAGTGCCGTCCGGGTCGATCAGCACGTCGCCTTCCACGCCAACAAAGGCAGCGCCGATGGAAAGATTGCTGCCCAGCGCTACATCGGCACCCAGCGCATAATCGAGCGCTTCACCGTCATTGGTGAAAGTCAGAAAGCCATCGGTGTAGCCAAGGTGGGCGTAGAGCGAGACCGGCGTGCCCGGGATGCCCGTGCCAAGATCGCCATAGACGTAGAAGTTGTCGGTCCCGGCAAGCGAATCCTGCTCGGGCGCATAGGCCACGCCAAGCGTAGCCTCGACCGGGCCAAGCGTGGTGCCGACCGAGCCATAGACCTCGACATAGTCGAAATCACCGGCACCGGCGTTGGGGTAGATATACATAATCACCCCGACATCGGTGGAGATCGCGCCGAATTCGCCGGACCAGCCGCCATAAATGTCGAGCTCTGTGTGGCCGTAGCCGACAGTGTCTTCATCAATGGAAGAGGCCCAGGTGCCGACATAGAAACCGGCAGGAAGGCTCAAATCGACACCGCCCTGAACAGCGATATCCCCGTCCGACAGTGAAACACCGCGGAACTTGTATTCGCTGACAATGGCAACGTTGGCCGAAACATCGACGCCGATCCCGTCGTCTTCCTCTTCCTGCGCGAAGGCAGGCGTGGCGAGGGCAGTAGTGAGTGCAAAAAATGATGCAGCCGCGAGGCTGCGTACGGACGTAAGCATGGGCAATTTCCTCAATTGCTTGTGGTGAACAATGCTTCGTCCCACCTGCGCCTTCGCGTTTTCAGCATCTTTGTTGTGCCAATTCGCGCGAAAACGACACAATCATGCACAAATTTGCTGCATCGCACAAGAGGCTGCGCGATTTTTGTTGCAGTGCATGATGATTGTGGTGTTTGAGCACCATATTCACCTATCCGACACACAAAGTGTGGAAGAAACGCGTTAGTTGGGGCTATCTTGTCCTGCGGTGCGTAGTTTCTATGTCACCATAACCAGAACGCGATGATCGAATACTTCAAATCCAAGCTCACCTCGTCGAAAGCGAAGGAAGACCAGCCCAAGGTGCCCAAGGGCCAGCGCGTCTATGCCATCGGCGATGTGCATGGACGGCTGGATCTGCTCGAGGCCCTTGCTCGCGATATCGAAGCCGAGATTGCCGAGGGCGAAGCCGAAAGCGTTGAATCTCTGATTATCATGCTGGGCGATCTGGTCGATCGCGGCCCGGATAGTGCGGGCGTTGTCGATTTCGTCAAGAAATGGCGTAAGCGCCGCGATGTCCGCATCTTGTGGGGCAATCACGAAGAGATGTTCGTCAAGGCTTTTGAAGATGAGGATGTGTTGCGGCACTTCCTCCGCCATGGCGGGCGCGAAACGCTGATGAGCTATGGTATGGAGCGCAAGGCCTTCAGCAAGAGCTCGCTGGAGGAGATCCAGGCGCTGATGGAAGCAATGGTACCTGCCAAGCACCGCAAGTTCATTTCGAACTTTGAAGACATGGTGCTGGTGGGTGATTACCTGTTCGTCCACGCTGGCATCAAGCCTGGTGTCCCGCTGGAAGAGCAGAAGAAGCGCACACTGCGCTGGATCAGGGAGCCATTCCTCAGTCACAAGGATCCGCACGGCCCGGTTGTGGTGCACGGCCACACGATCACCGACGAGCCTGTGAACGCGGGTAACCGCATTGGTATCGACACCGGCGCCTACGCCACCGGTCGCCTCACTGCTCTCGTGCTCGAAGGCAAGAAGCGCCGCTACATCGCCGCGCGTGAAACCAAGAAGGGTAATATCAAGGTTGAGGGCGCCCGCGTTTCTGCCTGATCAAGCACGCGGAGGTGTGCCGGGGAGCCTGTAAGCCGGGTTCTGTCCTGCAGCCGATATGCTCGCACATCAGCGCCGCAGGGGCAGCCATTCATCTAGGCGGTGGATTGCTCCACGCGCTCCAGCAACCAACCCGGGCCTCTCGGAGCGAAACGCTCCTGCCAGCAAGTGACGCGAGACCCCTATGCGGTCTTGCTCCGGGTGGGGTTTGCCATGACGGAGACCGTTACCGGCCCCCCGGTGCGCTTTTACCGCACCCTTTCACCCTTGCCTGTGACCTTTAGGGTCCATCGGCGGTATACTCTCTGTGGCACTTTCCCTGAGCTTCGGCCCTGAGGCTTTCACCCGGCGGGCGTTACCCGCCACCCTTGTTTCGCGGAGCCCGGACTTTCCTCGATCCCTTAACCCGCTCATCCTGAGCTTGTCGAAGGGTCGCGGCTGCCCGGCTCCCCGGCAGAAAGGCAGATAGAGGCTGGCTGCTCCGTAACCAAGTGAAATCGGTTAGGCTATGGCGTGCGCCGGTTCGCAGTCGAGCCATAGCGCATTGGCGTCGGCCAGCGCGGCCTCGCGAATCTCATTGGCAATCGGTTCGCCCGGCAGTGCGCGTGCGACCACCATGCCGCCGATTGTCAGCGCGGCCAGCGAGAGTGCGCGGCGCCGTGCTGCTTTATCGGTTTCGCCCAGATTGGCTTCATAAAGGCCAACCATCGCTTGCAGCAGATCACGATAGCTTTCGCGCACCTGCGGTCCGGAGCGCGCGACATCGGTCGCATAGGCAATGAGCGGACATTGCGCGTCAACCGCCTCGAGATGTTCGCGCGAGAGATAGGATGCAACCATCCGCTTCGCCATTTCTCGCTGGCCTGCGCTCGGGTCGACGCCCGCTTCGGATCGCCACTGCGCCCCGCGGCCTGAAAGGAAACTCGCCGTAGCAGCTGCGAACACCTCCTCCTTGCTTCGGAAATGCGCATAGAACCCGCCACGCGTCAGCCCTGCTTCTGCCATGAGCTGATCGATGGAGACATTGTCAAAACCGTAGCGGTTGAAGAGTTGCCGTGCAGCTTCGACAATTTTGCTGCGAACGCTGGCTTTGTGATCTTTCGAATAGGGCATGGCTTCTCCTTGAGGCGGTATCGAAGGCAGGCGTATCACACCGTCAAAATATGTTCTTGAACATATTTAGGTGGGCGTCAGGAAAGGGGCCGCATTGACAGATAAAGGAGAAATCAGTGCCCAAATTTGTTTTCATATACCGCAACGCCAACCCACCCGCGTCGCCCGAAGCCGCACAGCAACATATGGCCGACTGGCGCGAATGGTCGCAAAGCCTTGGCAAAGCTTTGATTAACCCTGGCATGCCCTTCGCCCAGACAGTCGCGGTGACTAAAGAGGACGCGACGGAAGACATCGGCGCGAATAGGCTCAATGGCTTCAGCGTTGTCGAGGTTTCTGATTGTCACGAAGCGCGCGCATTTGCCGAACGCTGCCCGCATCTCAACATTGGCGGTGACATCGTGATTGCCGAAGGCGTCGAGATGGAGATGTAGCGATGGAGGTTGCGATTCCCGTAACGACTGCATTTGTCTCGCTGTCAGCGATCGTCGTGTTCGCGCTGACCGGATGGATCGGTGTGCGGCGTGGTGCAACAGATATCCTGCGCGGACACGGTGGTGATGAAGTGTTGCAGAAACGCGTGCGCATCCATGGCAACTTCGTTGAAAACGCCCCTATCACAGCGCTGGTAGTCGGCGCGGCGGAAGTGATGGGCATGTCAAAGGATTGGCTATGGATAGCTGTGTTCAGCTTTCTTGCCGGAAGGATCCTGCATTACCTGTTGTATGACAGGAAGATCCGCGCTGCCGGTATGCTGCTGACGCAGGCGCCCGCCCTGCTGATAGGGTTATGGCTGCTTCTGCGTTTGGTTTGAAAAGGACACCACACCGGATGAGGGAACCGGGGCAATGTGCGCAAGCGCAACTTACCCCGGTTCCTGAAAATGCCGGCCGAGCCTTACTACTCGCCTTCGCCGCCAATCCCTTCGAGTGACTCGTCCGGTGAAAGCACCAGCTTCCAGATCAGCGCGCCGAGGGCGGCACCGATCAGCGGAGCAACCCAGAACAGCCAGACCTGCGATACCGCGGCGGTCTCTGCGTAGAAGGCAACGCCCGTCGAACGCGCCGGGTTGACCGAGGTGTTGCTGACAGGGATCGAGATCAGGTGGATCAGCGTCAGGCCCAGTCCGATGGCAATCGGTGCAAAGCCAGCAGGTGCCTTGTTCGAGGTCGAACCGAGAATGATCAGCAGGAAGAAGGCGGTAAGCACAACCTCTGCGATCAGCACGGCCTGCATCGAATATCCGCCTGGTGAAAGATCACCGAAGCCGTTCGAGGCAAATCCGCCCGCGCTGAACCCGTCTTGCCCAGATGCGATCAGGAACAACGTTCCCGCTGCGCAGAATGACCCGAGAACCTGTGCGATCCAGTAACCGGGCAATTCACTCCACGAGAAGCGTCCGCCAACCGCGAGCCCCAGCGAAACTGCCGGGTTGAAATGACCACCCGAAATTCCGCCAACGGCATAGGCCATTGTCAGAACGGTCAGGCCGAATGCCAGCGAAACGCCGACAAAGCCTATGCCCAGCTCCGGAAATGCGGCGGCCAGAACGGCAGAACCACAGCCACCAAAGACCAGCCAGAATGTGCCGAAGAACTCGGCTCCCAATTTACGTATCATGTTTGTCCCTCTCCCCTGAAAGAAGGAGGTGAACCTACTCCGACGTTGTAGGAAAGACGAATCCGCTTGTGTAAAAGTGCGTAACCGGCAGCGTTGCTAGATGCGCCCGGCGAGCCAATCGAGCACGTTGAGCACATAGGCTTCGTTGTCCGCTGACGTAACGCCGATACTTCGGCCTCCTGCTAGCTGCGACGTCAACATGGCGGCCTCTCCAGACACGACTATGCGGCCTTCGCCCCACGGCATAGCCAGCGCCTGTACTCGGTCGCCGACATGCGAGCCATCCATTTCACCGCTGGCATAGGCAGCTATCGACGGGCGATCAGGCACTTCAACAGCATCATCGGGAAGGAGCAGGAGTGGCGATGCACCTTCGGGCACGGTCAGCGACTGGCCAAGGAAGCTGCGAACCTCGCGCACTGCACGCTCCGCATCACGGTGCAGGATAGGATGCGATCCCAGATCTAAACCGGCGAAGTCGATGATACCCGATGTGTTGTTACGCCCGCCGATCACCACATAGCCATCCCCCATGGCAATGCCGAGTCGCTCGGCGACAGGCGCGGCAAAGCCACCGAACGGCGCATGATCGGCAATCAGCAGCAGAGAACCACCTTGCTCGACCCAGGCGAGAAGTGCGTCAATCTCGTCGTTCGTGGGTGACTGGAGGGCATTGCTCATCACCAGAATGTCGACGTCATCGAGCGCGTCAGCCGAGAACGCCATGTCGCTCGCGCGGACACTGAAGCCCCCGTGCTCGGCCAACACAGCAAAAGCGCCGAAGCGACCGTCAATCTGGTGAAAGTTGGCATGGGCCGCGTCCACCGCGACAACGGGGCCTTCCTCGTCGGTTTCCACCCTTTCGATCGACGGCTGATAGTCTGGATCGCCTACTTGCTGGGCCGTTGCCGCTGGCACGGCAATGAGCGTCACTACCGCGAACAGCACGCCGACAATGCGGTTCATCAGCTTCGGCATCAGCGTGCCAACCCCCGGTCACGATCCAGCAGGAGCTGGAACAGAATTGCGCGGATCTCTCCGTCGATCTGACCATCGATTCGAGCGGGACGCCAGCGGCGCTGGAAGGCTTCGACTGCCTTGTGGCCATCGGTGATGTCATATCCAAAGCGTTCGAGCGCAAGGTAGAAGCTTGCATCGTTGTCGAACACGTCGCCTTGTTCCAACTTCTCGGGACGGGGCAGGCAGAGCTTGTATTCGGCGAGGCGATCCCACGGGAACAGCTCGCCCGGATCGATCTTGCGGGCAGGGGCGACATCGGAATGTGCCACCACGTTTGTGCGCGGGATGTCGTATGCCTGCACGATCCGGTGCAGCAGTGGCACCAGCGCATCGATCTGTGCTTCGGCAAACTCGCGGTAGCCAAGCGCGTGGCCAGGGTGATCCAGTTCGATCCCGATGCTGGCGGAGTTCACATCCTTGTGGCCGCGCCAGTAGCTTGCTCCGGCATGCCATGCGCGCTTCTCCTCCGGCACTAGCCGGATCACTTCACCTTCTTCGGTGATGCAGTAATGCGCGCTGACCTCGGCCTCGGGATCGCACATCCGCGCAATCGCGGTCTCGACCGGCTTCATCTCGGTGTAGTGCAGCACCACCATCGAAATGGGGAGCTTGCGCTCGTTGCAGTTGGGCGAGAGCTGCTCGCGGTGGACCAGCTCGTCTGCCATCAGCCGATCATGCCTTCGCCATCGGGCATCACTGCACCGAGCACCAGAGCTTCGGGCGTATGAGCGTACTGCACTCCGCCGCCTTGTTCGTCGCAAAGCAACTTGATCATGTGGGCAGGGGCAGTGCGTCCGGAAAGGTCACTGTCCTCTAGTTCGCCGGACAGCGCCTTACCAACCACATCATCGAATGCGACCTTTGGGCCCGTGGCGCGGATCGCGATCTCGGTCGCGCCGTCCTGGCGTTCTGCGCCAACTTCCAGCGTGCCGCCGCGTACCAGGGTGTCGAGCCCCATGGCAGCAAGGTTGAGCAGCACTTTGACCGCAGGCTTGGAGAGGTTGGCTTCCGACACGCTCCATTCCAGAGTCAGCCGCTCATTGTCCGCTGTCAGCGCTTCCAGCAGGTCACGCGGTTCGTCCGACGGGACGGACTCGCCGAAACCACCTGCGGCACCATAGGCAAGCCGGAAGAACTTGAGTTTGGAGGCCGAAGTACGCGCACTCTGCTCGAGCAGCTCGAGACAGCGCTGGCGCATCGCCGGATCGTTCTCATCCGCCAACAACTCCAGTCCGTTGTTTAGCGCGCCCACCGGGCTCAGCATGTCATGGCAAAGGCGCGAGCAGAGCAGGGCGGCAAGGTCGGTAGAGGAGGTCATAGGTGGCGCTCAAATCCCGCTTCGGGGGCTAATGTGTTACACGTGTTACAGTGTTCTAGTAGAAATTATCCGCCCTTGCACGTCCAGCGAATTTACCAATGCAGCGGGACGGATGTGCGGCATATTTCATGCCTGCGCTCCTAGCCCCAAGCACACCTGTAGGAAAGGATGTAAACGGCATTCTGTGCCGATTTTGAGTCTGACTGTCGCAACGTGGCCTTGTGCGCCAATCGCCCATATTGCAGGGAGGGCGGCGATGAACGGCGCGAAAACCCTCTCCGGCCTTATCCACACGCCCGGTCGCCTCGATAAGGCGCTGGCCGAAGTCTCCGACTTGTCGCGCGAGCGTATCAAGGGCCTGATTGCCGAGGGAAAGGTTGAGGTGGACGGAAAAGTCGCCACCTCGCCTTCTGCCAAAGTTCAAGTTGACTCTAGCTTTTTGATCCACATTCCACCCCCAAGCGACCCACAGGCTTATCCACAGGACATTTCGATCGAGGTCGTATTCGAGGACGATCACCTGATCGTGGTCGACAAGCCTGCCGGAATGGTGGTGCACCCGGCTGCAGGCAATCCGGACGGCACTCTGGTCAACGCATTGCTGCACCATTGCGGCGGTTCGCTTTCGGGCATCGGCGGTGTGGCGCGTCCCGGCATCGTCCACCGGATCGACAAGGACACCTCTGGCCTGCTGGTGGTTGCCAAGAGCGATGCCGCGCATGAGGGGCTGGCCAAACAGTTCGCCGACCACTCGATGGAGCGTGCCTATCTCGCGGTCTGCGGCGGCCATCCGAACCCGTCAGCCGGCACGGTTGATGAACGCATCGGGCGCAGCGAGGCCAATCGAAAGAAAATGGCGGTGCTGCCCAAGAAAAGCTCGCGCGGCAAAACGGCCGTTACGCACTACAAGACACTCAAGAGGCTCGATCACGCATCGCTGATCGAATGTCGCCTTGAAACCGGGCGGACCCACCAGGTTCGGGTTCACCTTGCATCAATCGGTCATGCGCTATTGGGAGACCCAGTTTACGGGCGCACGCCATCACCGCTTCGGGCCACGCTTAAGTCACTGGAATTTCAGCGACAGGCGCTGCACGCGGCGACTCTTGGTTTCGATCACCCCGTCACCGGTAACTTCTGCCAATTTTCGAGCGAATTACCTGATGATTTAGGGGAACTGATCGACCAACTAGGTGGTTCTAATCGATGAAATGCACCCTATATAGGGCCTGTGCGTGATATAAGAATCATACCAACGCACACCAATGTGGCCGCGAAGGTCGGGTGCCCAGCAGGGGCTCGAAAGCTGCGGTCGACGCAAGAAAGGTTTGGGACGAAGTGAGTAATAATCGACCGAGCGTGCCAGCGCTCAGCGGAGAGGGAAGCCTCAACCGCTATCTGGCTGAAATCAAGAAATTCCCGGTTCTGACGCCCGAGCAGGAATATATGCTCGCCGTGCGGTACAAGGAACATGAAGACCCTGATGCGGCAGCGCAGCTGGTAACAAGCCATCTGCGCCTCGTGGCGAAAATCGCTATGGGCTATCGCGGCTATGGTCTGCCCGTTTCGGATCTGATTTCCGAAGGCAATGTCGGCCTGATGCAGGGCGTGAAGAAGTTCGAGCCTGAAAGGGGCTTCCGCCTCGCAACCTATGCCATGTGGTGGATCAAGGCGAGCATCCAGGAATTCATCCTGCGCAGCTGGTCGCTCGTGAAAATGGGTACCACCGCTGCGCAGAAGAAGCTGTTCTTCAACCTTCGCCGGATGAAGAAGCAGCTGGAGGCTTACGAAGATTCCGATCTGCATCCCGATGATGTGGCGAAGATCGCAACCGACCTCGGCGTGCCCGAGCAGGAAGTGATCAACATGAACCGCCGCATGATGATGGGCGGTGACGGATCGCTCAACACTCCGATGCGCAACGGTGAAGAGGGTGCCGGCGAATGGCAGGACTGGCTCACCGATGATCGTCCGCTGCAGGACGTGGTCGTGGCCGACGCCGAAGAGGCAGAGGTGCGCCGCGAAATGCTGATCGAGGCGATGGATGCGCTAAACGACCGTGAAAAGCACATCCTGACCGAACGCCGCCTGACCGAAAACCCGCAGACGCTCGAAGAGCTTTCGCAGGTTTATGACGTATCGCGCGAGCGCATCCGTCAGATCGAGGTGCGTGCCTTCGAAAAGCTGCAAAAAGCGATGCAGCGGATCGCCGGTGAAAGGCTGATGCCAGCGGCGGCGTGATCAGGCAGGTAGCTCTGCTACCAAAGCATCAAACATCGATACATCGAAACGCCGGGGGCTATCCTCCGGCGTTTTGTTTTGTACACGCGCGATCAGCACTTCCGGTTCGGGGAGCGTGAATTCAACCTGGCCGGGAAGCACTTCCGCCATCGCTTCAAACCAGGCAAGCAGGTGCGGCTGCAAGGCAAGGTGTTGTTCAAAGTTTCCGCGCCTACGCGTCACATCGGCTTCCTTCTGCGCGCGCGCGACGTCCGGCTCTATCTTCTTGACCAGATAGAGGTCTGCAAAGCCCAGGTTCTCCGCTGCGATCTCCCGTCGCGCAGCATCCTGCGCCAGGGCAAACCTGTCCGGCCAGTCAAATCCGGCGCGCTCCATGCACCACGAATAGTGGAGCTTGAGCGGGTCGGTGTCGCAGACGACGTAGCCGTGTTCGCGCTCGATAGCCTGCGCGGCCCGAAAACGTGCTGCGTTGTGCGCGGCCCAAAACGCGGCGTGCGCTTCTGGAGGAGCATCGGGCGGAGGACGTTCTGCCTTCACCGGCATTTCGGGCAGCCACACATGTTCGCCGAACTGGCGACAATAGGTGGTCTTTCCGGACGCGCTGATACCTTCGACGACGATAATCATCCCGCGGTCATGTCCGTGCCTTTCGCATGGGTCAATGCAAAGCCCATTGCCGCCTTACTTCGATGGACCTAAATGCGGCGGTATGGCCCTGCGCATTCTGACCATCATCGCGAAGGCGATCCTGATCTTCGTGCTGTTCAGCGTCGTGTTGGTGCTGATCTTGCGCTTCGTGCCGGTCACTTACACCGCGACGATGCTGATGGATGAGCGCAGCGTCACCCGCGACTGGGAGCCGCTCAGCCGTATCGACCGCAATATGGTGAGCGCGGTCATTGCGGCGGAAGACGGTAAATTCTGCGAACACGACGGGTTCGACATGGAAGCCATCGAGGAAGCGCTGGAAGAGCGTGCTGCGGGCGGCCGCCAGCGTGGTGCCTCCACCATCAGCCAGCAGACGGCCAAGAACGTCTTCCTGTGGCAGGGCGGCGGCTGGTTCCGCAAAGGGTTCGAGGCCTATTTCACTTTCCTGATCGAGAAGCTGTGGACCAAACGGCGGATCATGGAAGTCTATCTCAACGTCGCCGAGACGGGGTTGGGCACCTATGGCGTGGAGAGCGGAGCGCAACGCTATTTTGGCCACTCCGCCGCGCGGCTATCGGCAGATGAAGCGAGCAGGATCGCGGCTGTCCTGCCAAGCCCCAAGACGCGTGAAGCGGTGAACCCCACTGGCTTTACCCGCCGCTATGGCAACACCATCGAAGCACGCATCGGCGTGGTAAGGCGTGACGCGCTCGACGCTTGCGTCTACGAGTAGGGCAATGGGCGCGGGGCATAATCATCATCACGGGCACGATCACGATCATGATCATCATCACGGCCATTCGCACGGGCTGGGTCACGGCCACAGCCATGCGCCCAAGGATTTCGGGCGTGCGTTTGCGATCGGGATCGTCCTCAACACCGCTTTCGTCATCGTCGAAGCGACCTACGGTTTCCTCTCCGGCTCAATGGCGCTGGTCGCCGATGCGGGGCACAATCTCTCCGATGTCCTCGGCCTGCTGATCGCCTGGGGTGCGAGTGTCGCTGCGAAAAGGCCGCCGTCGACGCGTTTCACCTACGGGCTAAAGAGCTCCACCATCCTCGCCGCCTTCGCAAACGGGATCCTGCTGCTGATTGCCATCGGGGCTATCCTGTTCGAGACCGTCCACCGCCTGATCGATCCGGTCGAGCCGCAGGGCTGGACGATGATCTGGGTCGCCGGGATTGGCATCGTCATCAACACCGCCACCGCGCTGATGTTCATGCGCGGGCGCAAGCATGACCTGAACATTCGTGGCGCCTTCCTGCACATGGCGGCTGATGCACTGGTGAGCGTTGGCGTCGTTATCGCAGGCGTTGCGATCTTGCTGACAGGCTATGTCGTGATCGATCCGCTCGTGAGCCTGCTGATCGTCGCAGTGATCGCCTGGGGCACCTGGGGGCTGCTGAAAGACAGTATCAGGATGGGCTTGCTCGGCGTACCCGATACGGTCGATTCCGACAGTGTGCGCGATCATCTTGAAGGGCTGGAGGGCGTTGCCGCCGTCCATGACCTGCACATCTGGCCGATGAGCACGACCGAGACGGCATTGACCGCGCATCTGGTCATGCCAGGCGGCCACCCGGGGGACGGTTTCCTGCGCAATCTGGCCGAGAAACTGCGCCATGATCATGGAATTGTTCATGTTACTGTTCAGGTTGAACAGGATAGGGAGTGTGCATCTCTCGGCAGCGAAGGGGATTGCACATGAGATTTTTCGCACTTGGCTCAGCATGTCTGGCTCTCACCGCCTGCGCCACACCAGAGCACTCGGTAAGTGACGAGGTCAATTTGCTGGCTGAGCCTCGCGGCGCGGAAACCCTCACTGAGCAGATATTGCGTGAAGGGCAGGGTGACGGTTGCCTTGTCGCCGGCAATGCGGGTCGGAACCGTGATGGGCTGCTCAGAGGATTCAACAATCACTGCCGCGACCTGCGTGATGTGATCGCCCCGCCAGAGCCACCGCCGGGTATCGAAATCGCACCACCGCCACCCCCACCGCCCCCTCCTGCCCGACCTTCCGGTACTGGCTCGGGTGATTAAGCGATGCGACTGATCCTCATTGGAACCGCAGCTCTAGCTCTGAGCGCAGGAAGCGTTGCCGCCCAGGAAGCGGAAACGGTCTATATGGGTATCGATCTGACGGCTGAGCCTCAGCCTCTGCCCCGCTCACCTGCCGATATCGGGCCGGAACAGCGGGCAGTGGGCATCCATCTGCGTGCGCTGCTGGATGAAGGTGTGGAGCTCGGCTGCCTCGCTTTCGACCCTCCCGCGAGTTTCTCGCAGACCGGCAGTGAAAGCGAAGAGTGCCGCGAGTATCTGCCGCGGCTCGTCGCGGCTACTTCGGACGAGGTCGAGATCGTGCCTGAACCCGAAAGGCGCGAGAACCGCTGGGCAAATGTGCCAGTCGTAACGCTCGCCCAGGCGGCCCAGAGCGGCAACAAACGCGCACAACTGGAGCTGGGCATCCGATTCGAAGAGGGCAGTCGCGGTGTAGAGCAGAACTGGGACAACGCGCTGGCGCTCTACACCCTGGCCGCAAGGCACACGCCTGCGCGGCAAGGCCTGATTGTCAGCGGCTCCGCTGAAACCGCGGGGCAAGGCGGAGGCCTATCACGGGGAGAGATTTCCCGCCGCGTGCCGGGATTGCGAGATGCACGCCGGAGGCTGGAAGCGCTCAGTGAGCGGATGCAGGGGCAGGCGCGCGAATAGCGTTCTCGGACAACTTTAAGAGCAGGAAACGGGACGCGTACACGTTGCATTGTCTGCAGATGGAAATTGTTCCCCTCAGGAGATTTCCATGAACTTGCTTGAAAACAAATCTGCTATCATTACCGGCGCCAGTTCAGGCATCGGCCTCGCTGCCGCCCGGCTGTTCGCTTCCCACGGAGCGCGGCTGGTGCTCGTCGCCCGTTCGGCCGAGCCGCTGGGCGAATTATGTTCCGAGCTGGGTGACAGCGCGCTGTCGGTAGTCGGAGATGTTACCCAGCCGGAAACGCATGACCGTGCGGTGGCCCTCGCCAAAGAAAATTTCGGAAGCCTGGACATTGCTTTCAACAATGCAGGCACGTTGGGTACGTTAGCTCCATTGGCTGAGCTGACGCTTGAGGATTGGGAGCACACGCTGCGGACGAATTTGACAGCCTGCTTTCTTGCTGCATCGGCGCAACTCCCTGCCATGCTGGAGCATGGCGGCGGAAGCCTTGTTTTTACCGGCAGTTTTGTAGGTGTCAGTGCCGCCATGCCGAATATGGGCGCCTACGGCACCACCAAAGCTGGGCTTACTGGCCTAGTAAAATCGATCACTGCCGATTACGCCCACCTCGGTATCCGTGCCAATACACTCTTGCCCGGCGCGGTTGATACGCCGATGGCTGGCAGCGAAGAGAATAAGGACTGGGCGGCCACTCTGCACCCCGTCAGGCGTATAGCATTTCCCGAGGAGATTGCGCAGGCGGCACTCTTCCTCGCAAGCGACATGGCGAGCTTCGTCAACGGTAGCAATCTGTGGGCCGATGGCGGCAATTCGGCAACAAAAGTCCAAGCAAGCTAAATGCCGCTCCGCTTGTCAGGTAATGTGCCGGGCAAGCGGAGCGGTAAAGCGGATCAGGCCGCCTCTTCCTTCTTGCCCTTCTTGCCTTCGACAACGCGGACAGGCTCTTTCTTGCCAAGTACCACGTCGCCATCGACTACGACTTCGCTCACACCTTCCATTGAAGGCAGATCGAACATCGTATCGAGCAGGATCGCTTCGACGATTGAGCGCAGGCCGCGAGCACCCGTCTTGCGGGCGATGGCCTTCTTGGCGATTTCGCGCAGCGCATCGTCGGTGAAGGTCAGTTCCACGTCTTCGAGGTCGAAGAGCTTCGCATACTGCTTCACCAGCGCGTTCTTCGGCTCCTGCAGGATGGTGACGAGTGCGTCCTCATCGAGATCGTGCAGCGTCGCGATCACCGGCAGACGGCCGACAAACTCAGGGATCAGACCGAATTTCAGCAGGTCTTCCGGCTCTGCCTTTTCCAGCAGTTCGCCAATCTTGCGCTTGTCCGGTTCTGCCACGTTCGCGCCGAAACCGATTGAGCGCTTCTGCAGGCGATCACCGATAATCTTTTCGAGGCCAGCGAAAGCACCGCCGCACACGAACAGGATATTGGTGGTGTCAACCTGCAGGAATTCCTGCTGCGGATGCTTGCGACCGCCTTGTGGCGGAACCGAGGCGGTGGTGCCTTCCATCAGCTTGAGCAGCGCCTGCTGCACGCCTTCGCCCGACACGTCACGGGTGATGGAGGGGTTTTCCGCCTTGCGCGTGATCTTGTCGATCTCGTCAATGTAGACGATGCCCTGCTGAGCCTTTTCGACATTGTAGTCGCTGGCCTGCAGAAGCTTGAGGATGATGTTTTCTACGTCCTCACCCACGTAACCCGCTTCGGTCAGCGT
This sequence comes from Aurantiacibacter sp. D1-12, assembly GCF_028858515.1. Classification (GTDB taxonomy): domain Bacteria; phylum Pseudomonadota; class Alphaproteobacteria; order Sphingomonadales; family Sphingomonadaceae; genus Alteraurantiacibacter. Next base: position 163,701 of record NZ_JAPJZJ010000002.1, on the reverse strand, counting down.
GGTGGCGTCAGCCATAGTGAAGGGAACGTCAAACGTACGTGCCAGCGTTTGTGCAAGCAGCGTTTTACCCGAGCCGGTGGGGCCGACGAGCAGGATGTTTGACTTCGCCAGCTCCACATCGTTGCCTTTGCCCGAGTGGGCGAGGCGCTTGTAATGGTTGTGCACGGCGACGGAGAGCACGCGCTTGGCACGGTCCTGCCCGATCACGTAGTCATTCAGCGTGCCGCAGATTTCATGCGGGGTGGCGATTTCGCCATCCTTCTTGCCGCCAAGGCCGCTCTTGGCCTCTTCCCGGATGATGTCGTTGCACAGCTCCACGCACTCATCGCAGATGAACACGGTAGGGCCGGCAATCAGCTTGCGCACTTCGTGCTGCGACTTCCCGCAGAAGCTGCAGTACAGGGTGCTCTTGCTATCGGATCCGCTCAACTTCGTCATAATCCTTCAATCCTGCCCGCCCCATACCGCAGAATCGCGACGGTTCGGGACTCGACTGCCCATCCTAGGGCAGCGAGATTCAATATCAATCACATGTATCCTTAACATCCCCGCCTTGCGCCAATGTGAAACGGCAGGGTTGCCAAAATGCTACAATTTGCCTGAGGCGTCTTAACGCCTGTCGGGGGTTTACTCCGCCGGAGCGCCGCCCGAACCGCTTTTCTCGCTTGCTTCATCGTCCTTCGGGCGATGGGCGAAGACCTTGTCCACCAGGCCGAACTTCTTGGCTTCTTCGGCTTCGAGGAAAGTGTCGCGGTCCATCGCCTTCTCGATATCTTCGAGGCTTTGGCCGGTATATTCGACGTAGAGATCGTTCATACGCTTCTTGATGCGCAGGATTTCCTTCGCCTGAATTTCAATGTCCGATGCCATGCCGCGCGCACCGCCCGAAGGCTGGTGCACCATGATCCGGGCGTTGGGCAGCGCCACGCGCATGCCCGGTTCACCCGCAGCCAGCAGGAACGAACCCATAGAAGCGGCCTGGCCGACGCATACGGTGCGGACCTTGGGCTTGATGTATTGCATGGTGTCATGGATCGCCATGCCGGCAGTTACGACGCCGCCGGGCGAGTTGATATACATCGAGATGTCGTTCGAATTTTCGCTTTCGAGGAACAGCAACTGCGCCACGATCAGTGCGGCCATGTTGTCTTCCACCTGGCCGGTGACAAAGACGATGCGTTCACGCAGCAGGCGGCTGAAAATATCGAAACTGCGCTCGCCACGGCTGGTCGATTCCACAACCACGGGCACGAGTGCGCCGGTCAGGGGATCGGTGGTGAACTGGTCTTTGTTGTCGCCGAACAGGTCGAGCATGCGATGAATTCCTCTCGTCTCGCTGTGAAGCGCCTATGTCGCCCCGCATCGCGCCAAGTTCAAGAGGGTAAGGGTTAACCCGTCAAGAATCCCTTCATCAGGCGCAGAATGTCGCTCGTCGATTGATCGGGTCTCCGCTGCATCTTGTCGAAACCATCGCGCTTTATCCAGCCGCATGCTGTCTTTCGATTACAGATGTAAATGAGGGATGGGATCAACCATGCGCAGAATTCTTTCGACCGTTGCCGCGACTGCCTTGATTGCCGGGTGGACTTCAACTGCCGCTGCTCAGGAAGCCGAAAGTGGTGATCCGGAAACGCAGGAGGCTACCCAGCAAGACGAGAATGCGCCGATTACGGGGCAGAATATCGATGGCCGTCGGGTTTTTGCACCTGCAGATTTTTCCCGCTTCGCACCGCGTAATGCGCTTGAAATGGTCAACCGCATTCCCGGATTTACGCTTCGCGGTGAAGACGGCGGCCGCGGGCTAGGCCAGGCATCGGCTAACGTACTGATCAATGGTGAGCGCATCACCAACAAGTCCGAAGGCGTGTTCAGCCAGCTTGAGCGCATCGGTACTGACCGGGTTGAGAGCATCGAAATCGTTGACGGCGCCACCCTGGGTATAGCCGGACTCTCGGGCCAGGTCGCCAACGTCATCACCCGCCCGAGCGATATCTCGGGCCGCTTCCGCTATCGTGCCAGTTTCCGTCCGCGTTATGCCGAGCCAAGCTTCATTGGCGGCGAGGTGTCGCTGAGTGGATCGGGCGATACGCTCGACTGGACCGTTGCGCTCTCGAACGGCGTGGGCCGGGGTGCTGCAGGCGGTGGTGAGGCATTCATCGAAGACGCCAGCGGTAATATCATCGAAACCCGAGACATCAGGATGCAGTTCATCGCGGATCAGCCGCGCATCTCGGGCAATATCACCTGGCGCAGCCCGGGCGGTGCAGTGGTCAATGCCAATGCCAACTACGGCCGTGTTTACGAAAACTTCCGCGACAATCAGTATCGCGATCTGGTGAACGGTGTTGACCGCTTCCGCATGTTTGAATTCCGCAATCGCGGATACAACTATCAGTTTGGCGGTGACGTGCAGTTCAATCTGGGGCCGGGTCAGCTCAAGCTGATTGGCCTCGAACGGTACACTCAGCGTAATGGCCGTGCCGATTCCATTCTGGATTTTGACGATGGCAGCCCGGATTCGGGCACTCGTTTTGCCTCGCAATCAGGAAGTGGTGAACGCATTGGCCGCGCGGAATACAGCTGGAGCATGCTCGGCGGTGACTGGCAGCTGGATGCCGAAGCGGCTTTCAACCGTCTCGATCGCACGGCGCAGCTCTTCACACTCGATAACGCAGGTGCCTTTGTGGAGCAGCCGTTCCCCAATGGCACTGGCGGGGTGACAGAAGATCGCTATGAAAGCATCCTGACGCATAGTCGCTCGCTGGCCGACAACCTCTCGCTGCAGATCGGCGTGGGCGGTGAATACTCCACCATTTCGCAGACCGGAGCCAATGGCCTGACGCGCAGTTTCTGGCGACCCAAGGGATCGCTCAACCTCGCATGGCAGGTGGAGCAGGGCTTCGATATTTCGCTAAACCTTGCGCGGCGGGTGGGGCAATTGTCCTTCGGGGACTTCCTTGCCAGCGTATCGCTCAACCAGAACCAGCAGAATGCCGGGAACGTGGAGCTTGTACCGCAGCAGAGCTGGGAAGTAGAGCTGCAGGGCACCAAGAGCCTTGGCGACTGGGGCAGCACCGAGATCCTGCTCTACGCCCGCGAGATCGAGGATTTCATCGAGTTCATTCCGGTTGCCGGCGGTCTGGAAACGCGCGGTAATATCGATAGCGCCAGCGTGTTCGGTGTACGCTGGAACAGCACTTTCCAGCTTGAACCCCTTGGTTTCAACGGCGCACGGCTGGACCTGACCGTTGATCTTGACAAGACCAGCCTGATTGACCCGCTTACCGGCGAGGAACGCAGCTGGAGCGGCAACCGCAATCACGAGATCGAGTCCACCCTTCGCCACGATGTGCCCAATTCCAACTGGGCCTGGGGTGCCGGTTTCAATTACAACCACGCACTGCCCGAGTACCGCTTGAGCGAAGAGGGCCTGAACTACGAAGGCCCGCTCTACACCTTTGCCTTTATCGAGCACAAAGACGTGTTCGGGATGACGGCGAACCTGACCGTCTTCAATCTGACCGATGGCCGCGCGCGGCAGGATCGTTACGTCTATGCCGGATATCGCGACCGCTCGCCGCTGCTGTTCCGCGAGGTGCAGAACCTGTCTGTCCAACCAATCTTCAACTTCCGTTTGAGCGGGGATTTCTAGACGGGATTGATTGCGCGCGGCATCAAGCGCACAAAGGAGGGCATGAAAAATGCCTTTCTGCTCGCCGCCGCCTCTGTCTCTGCCATTGCTCTTTCGCCGCAATCAGGATGGGGGCAGGCCCATTCTACGTCGGAAGTGAGCGGGACAGCTGAAGGAAGCAGGATAGACCGTTCGCTTGGAGTGGTTACCCAGCTCGAACGCATAGAGACGATCGATGATGCAGGCCCCCAACTCAATGCGGTCATCGCCATCAATCCAAACGCAGTTCGGGATGCGCGCGTTGCTGAGCGAGCTGGAGCATGGCTGGATGGCCGAACAGTGCTCGTCAAAGACAATATCGAAACGCGGGAATTGCCCACCACGGCAGGCTCGCTCGCGCTGGCTGGTAACGACACAGGCCGTGATGCGCCGCTGATCGCAAGGATGCGCCAGAATGGCGGTGTTGTGCTCGGCAAGACGAACCTCTCCGAATGGGCAAACTTCCGCTCGACCGAAAGCACCAGCGGCTGGAGTGCGGTTGGCGGTCTTACGCGCAACCCCTACGCCACGGATCGCAACAGCTGCGGTTCGTCCTCGGGCAGTGGCGCGGCTGTTGCTGCAGGTTTGAGCTGGGGGGCTATCGGCACCGAGACCAACGGATCGATCACCTGCCCGGCCAGCATAAACGGTGTGGTCGGTTTCAAACCCACGGTGGGCCTGGTCAGCCAGGACTTGATCGTACCGATCAGCCACTCGCAGGACACCGCCGGGCCGATGACCCGCAATGTGCCTGATGCCGCGCTGCTGCTCTCTGCCATTGCCGGACCTAATTACGGTGAAATGGGAGAAGGCGACCTGGGTTACGACTTCACCGCCGATCTTGATCATAATGCGCTCGATGGCGTGCGCATTGGCGTAATGCGCGAACGGTGCGGCGATTTCGCGCCGCTGTGCGAAGTCTACGAGGTGGCGCTGGCCGATCTTGAGAGCGCAGGCGCGGTGCTGGTTGATATCACCCACGAAACCGACCCTGCCATCTGGGGCGACAGCTATACCGTACTGCTGTATGAATTCCGCGAGGGGATAGACGCTTACCTCGAAGGTTCTCCTGCCGACATCCCGGTACGGTCATTGGAAGACCTGATCGCGTTCAATGAAGCCCATGCGGACGCGGAAATGCGCTGGTTCGGGCAGGACATTTTCGAGCAATCGCTGCAAACCACCGATACCGCAGCCTATGAAGCTGCCCGTGCGAACAGCTTCCGCATTGCCGGCCCCGAAGGCATCGATGCGCTGCTTGCCGAGCACAATGTCGCTTTCCTTGTCGCGCCCACGCGCGGTCCGGCTTGGGTGAACGACCTTGTGAATGGCGACAACTTCCGTGGCGGCATAGGGGCAGGGTCGCTTGCCGCTATCGCCGGATACCCGCATCTCACCGTGCCGATGGGGCATATCGAGGGTCTACCGGTGGGTCTTTCCTTCATCGGTGCTGCATGGGACGACCACGCCGTGTTGCAGGCCGGCGCTTCATACGAGCGCGCCCGCACCGCTGAATTGCCGGAACCCTCGCTAAGACCCTGGCGGCCGGCAGATCTCGGAGTGGAGGACTAACAGTCCGTATTGCCGCGCGTTACAAATTGGCTTAGCGGCGCAACATCAATCCGTTCGGAGCCCATCTCTATTGTGACCCACCGTCATGCAAAATGCGGGATGTTCTCGCTTGCCATTGCTCTCACGTGGCACGCCGCTCCGGTGTGGGCGCAGGAGGCGGAGGGTGTTGCCGAAGCGCAGGACGTGTCGGTTGACGAAGGTGCGACGGGGGATGTTCGCGAAGTCTACACGCCCGCCGATTTCGCCCGCTTTGCACCGCGCAATGCGCTCGACCTGATCGAGCAGCTTCCGGGCTTCGATGTCGATCGTGGCGGCGGCGGCGGAGGCGGAGGACGCGGTTTCGGCCAGGCTTCGGAAAACCTGCTGATCAACGGCGAACGTATCTCCAGCAAGTCGACCAGCACGGCAGACCAGCTCGCGCGCATTTCGGTAGAGCAGGTTGTTCGCATCGAAGTTGTTGACGGGGCTACGCTGGACATCCCCGGGCTATCGGGCCGCGTCGCCAACATCATAGTCCAGCAGGGCGGGGCTGCGGGGCAGTTTCGTTGGCGGCCTGAATGGAATTTCGGCACCGCACCCGCGCAATGGTTCGAAGGCGAGATTTCGCTGACCGGGCAAGTGGGAGGGGTGGACTACACACTGGCGCTGGAGAACCGCGATTTTGCGCGCGGGCGCTCCGGCCCCTCCATCATCACACTGGCTGATGGCACGGTGGATGAACGGCTTAATTCCCAATCGAACCTGTTCAACCGGCCCAATCTCAACGCCTTCCTTTCGTTCGACATCGCGCCTGAGGTGGCGGTCAATCTGAACCTTTCCGGCGGGATCGAGATTTTTGACTCCGAAGAAGTGGAAGCACGTATCGCGAGCAATCCGCTCACGCCCTTTGTCGAAACCTTCGATACGCGCAGTGACGAATGGTATTACGAGATCGGCGGTGACATCACTTTCCCGCTGGCTGGGGGCGAGCTTAAGCTTATTGCGCTCGAAAGCTTCGACCATGGCGACCGGACGTCGACATCGCTGCTTGATCAGCAAGGATCGGAACTGAGCGGCTCGCAGTTTATCCGCGTGTTCGATCGCGGCGAGCGGATCGGGCGCGCCGAATACAGTTGGGGCATGCTGGGGGCGGATTTCCAGCTTTCGGGTGAGGCGGCCTTCAACCGGCTGGATCAGGAAGGACGCCTGTTCGATTTTGATCCGGTGCAAGGCGACTATGTTGAAACGACGTTCGACGGCGGCGTCGGCGGAGTGCGCGAGGACCGCTATGAAGCGCTCCTTAGTGTAGGCTTTTCCCTTACCGAAAATCTGTCAGTGCAGTTGATTGGCGGCGGCGAATATTCGCAGCTTTCACAAACCGGAGACAACGCGCGGTCGCGTAGCTTCCAGCGGCCCAAAGGCTCGCTCAGCCTTGCCTGGGCACCGATAGACGGGCTGGATATCAATGTCGAAGTGGCGCGCCGTGTCGGGCAGCTCGATTTTGGCGATTTCCTCTCCAGCGTGAACCTGTCCGAAGAGCAACAGAACGCCGGCAATAGCGATCTTCGTCCGCAGCAAAGCTGGGAATTGGAGCTCGAGATCGCCAAGAACTTTGGCGAATGGGGTTCGGCGACGCTGACGTTGTTCGATCAGGAGATCGAAGATTTGTTGGTAATCGTTCCGCTGGCCAATGGAGGCGCGGCGCGGGGTAATCTCGATTCCGCCAGCCGCTACGGTCTCGATTTCAATGGAACATTGCAATTGGCTCCGCTTGGGCTGGAAGGCGGCCAACTCGATCTCATTGTCCGGTGGGAAGATTCCGAATTGATCGATCCGGTCACGGACGTCGCGCGCCGCTTCGACCGCAATGATCCCTTCGCATTCCGTTTCGACTTCCGGCATGACGTGCCGCGCACCGACTGGGCGTGGGGCTGGTCATTCGAAGATGTCGAACGTGCACCCGGATACCGCGTGACGCAAGAAATTCTCGAACACGGCGCAAACACGCAGGCTGCGGTGTTCATTGAACACAAGGACGTGTTCGGCGCGACTGCGAACCTGCGCCTCGTAGATCTGCTCGATCGTGAGGATTTCCTGTTCCGCACGGTCTATGATGGGCCGCGCAATACAGCGCCAGTCCTGTTTACTGAAGAGCGCCGCCGCGACCTTGGCCAGCGTATTACGCTGACACTGACGGGCAGCTTCTAAGCATCAAGCACGGACAAAGAAAAACCCCTCTCCAGCGCCTGCCGGAGAGGGGTTTTCTGTAGCGATCCGGGGACCCGCTTACTTCTTCTTAGCAGGAGCCTTCTTTGCAGCAGGCTTCTTGGCCGGAGCCTTCTTCGCTGCGGGCTTTGCAGCGGCCTTCTTTGCCGGAGCTTTCTTAGCCGGAGCCTTCTTGGCAACTTCCTTCTTCGGAGCGGCCTTTTTGGCGGGAGCCTTCTTCTTCGCAGGTGCCTTTTTCTTCTTGGCCGGAGCAGGTGCTGCTTCCTCGGCTTCGATGGCGGCTTCCAGTTCTTCACGCGTCACGTCGCGCTCGGTGACTTCGGCCTTGTCGAACAGGAAGTCGACAACCTTGTCTTCATACAGCGGTGCGCGCAGCTGGGCCTGGGCCATCGGTTCATTGCGCACGTATTCGATGAAACGCTCGCGGTCTTCGGCGCGATACTGCTGGGCAGCCTGCTGGATCAGCATCTGCATCTCCTGCTGGCTGACTTCAACGCCATTGGCCTGGCCAATTTCGGACAGCAGTAGGCCGAGGCGAACGCGGCGCTCTGCAATGCGCTTGTAGTCGTCCTTCTCGGCTTCCAGTTCCTTCATCGCCGCGTCGGTATCGTCTTCCTTCGCAGCTTCCTGGGTCAGCTGGTTCCAGATCTGGTCGAATTCGGCTTCCACCATGGTCGGCGGAACGTCGAAATCGTGATCGGCAGCCAGCGTGTCGAGCAGCTGGCGCTTCATCTGCGTGCGCGTGAGACCGGCACTTTCTTGCTCGATCTGGCCCTTCACAAGCTCCTTCAGCTTGTCGAGGCTGTCGAGGCCCAGCGCCTTGGCGAAGTCTTCGTCCACCTTGGTTTCGCCTTCGACCTTCACCTGCTTCACGGACACGTCGAACTCGGCATCCTTACCGGCGAGGTGCTCGGCAGGGTAATCTTCGGGGAAAGTGACCTTGATGGTCTTCTCGTCGCCCTTCTTGGCGCCTGTCAGCTGCTCTTCGAAGCCCGGGATGAACTGGCCGGAACCGATCACCAGCGGAGCATCTTCAGCCTTGCCGCCTTCGAATTCCTCGCCGTCCACGCGGCCGGTGAAATCGATGATCAGCTGGTCGCCTTCGGCAGCCTTCTTGGTCTTGGCTGCATCCTTGTAGCTCTTCTGACCTTCAGCGATCTTGCCGAGCGCTTCATCAAGCTGTTCGTCGCTGACGGGGACGTTGAGCTTTTCAAGCGTCAGGCCTTCGATCGAAGGCGTTTCGATTTCGGGAAGCACTTCGACTTCGACGGTGAGCTCGGCATCCTTGCCTTGCTCGTAACCTTCTTTCATCTCGACCTTCGGCTGCAGCGCAGGGCGCAGCTTTTTGTCCTTGATCAGGCCGTCCACCGATTCGCGCACCGTGTTGTTCAGCACGTCTGCGTGCAGCGCTTCACCGTGCATCTTGCGCACGAGGTTGGCGGGCACTTTACCCGGGCGGAAGCCGGGCATGCGCACCTGCGGTGCAACCTTCTTTACCTCGGCATCGATCTTGGAATCGATGTCCTTGGCAGTGATGGTGACGGTGTAGGCACGCTTGAGGCCTTCATTGGTGGTTTCGACGATCTGCATTGTCAGCCTTTACTTCAATCTCTCTTCCGGTCCGCGCCAACCGTAATCCGGCCAGCGAAACTGGTGCGGGCGAAGGGACTCGAACCCCCACATCGTAAGATACTGGTACCTAAAACCAGCGCGTCTACCAGTTCCGCCACGCCCGCAGCAAAGCGAACCGTGCGGGTGTATACCCGCGCACGAAGCGCCGCCCTTAGAAGGGACTGCGTAAAAGGGCAAGACGGACTTGCACAGACTCGGCAATTCGATTGCTTTTTGCGCCGGTTTGGCTAGTTGGCAGCCGCATGAGTGACGAAAACGCAAAAGACACACCGCCTGATCGCCTCGCGATCGATCCACGCAGCGAATTTTTCGACGGCGAAAAGCTGCAACGCGGCGTGGCCATCCGCTTCAAGGGGCGCGAGCGCACCGATATCGAGGAATACTCGATTCCCGAAGGCTGGGTGCGCGTACAGGCGGGCAAAACGGTGGACCGCAAGGGGCGCCCGCTCACGATCAAGCTGAATGGCTCGGTAGAGGCCTGGTATGAAGACTTGGGCGACAATCCGCCGATCAACAAGAAAGACTGATTACGCAGGACTGACGGGCACGCTGGATCCCGGTGCCCTTTTGTTTTGCATGACAACCGGATCAGACGACCGGGCTGGCCGGATCATCCTTCTGCTCGGGATGGCTTGTTGTCATTCGCAGGATCACATAGCCGAGCACTGCAGAAATCAGCGAACCGGTAAGGACACCGATCTTCGCCTCGTCACGCAACATACGTGCTGCTTCGCCCGAACCCGGGAAGGCCAGTTCACCGATAAACAAGCTCATGGTGAAGCCGATACCGCACAGGATCGAAACGCCCCAGACTTCTACCCAGGTGCATCCCGCGGGCTTTTCGACAAGGCCAACCTTTACGGCAGCCCATACGGTGGAGAAGATGCCCACTTGCTTGCCAATCACGAGACCTGCCGCAATTGCCAGCGGCAATGGATCTAACAGCGCGTCCATACCCAGCCCGGAAATGTTTACACCGGCATTGGCAAAGCCGAATATCGGAACCACCAGATAGGCATTCCACGGCACCAGCGAGTGCTCCATGTCTTCCAGCATGGTCGATCCGTCCTTGCACTTGAACGGGATCATCAGCGCTGCAAGTACGCCGGCGATAGTTGCGTGTACGCCCGAGTAAAGCACCAGATACCAGAGCAGAACGGTGAGCGCGATGAACGGGATCTTGGACGAAACGCCCTTGCGGTTCAGGTAGTACATGAACCCCAGAACCACGAGCGATGCGACAAGATACATCACCTTGAGATTGGCGGTGTAGAAGATCGCGATGATGGTCACCGCGCCGATGTCATCCACAATGGCCACCGTCAGCAGGAACAGCCGCAGCGCGGAAGGCACACGGGTGCCCAGCAGGCCGACAACGCCCATGGCAAAGGCAATATCTGTCGCCGCGGGAATGGCCCAGCCGTTGGCGAGACCGGGCTCGCTTCCGGCGATCCAGAAATAGACTGCAGCCGGGGCTGCCATCCCTGCAATTGCCGCCAGTATGGGCAGGTTGCGTGCCTTGGGGTCGGAGAGGTTGCCGGCGATAATCTCTCGCTTCACTTCCAGCCCTACAACGAAGAAGAAGATCACCATCAGACCATCGTTCACCCACAGGTGGATTGTATTCAGGTAGAAGGTGTCTTTGGACCAGAGATAGCCGTTGAACAGTTCGAAATAGGCCGGAGCAACGCCCGAATTGGCCACCACCATCGCAACCAACGCGACGAGGATCAGCAGTATCCCCGCAAACGCATCGGCTTTGAACAGCGCGGTAAAGTTGCGGACGGCTTTGGTAATTGTGCTGGGTTCTGACATGTCTGTGCCCCATTTCGGAAATGCCGGAGAATTGCAAGTAACCAGAGCGAATCCGTGCGTAATTCGTTCTGATAACCGATCCAAGTGGTTGCAATCGGGGGCGTAAAATGTACTCCTGAATTCTATGATAGTCCAAGGGGGGCAATGAATGAGCCTGGGGGCATGGTCGGCGTTCGAATGGTTGGCGCTGGCCGAATACGAGTTACTCCTGTTTGCTGGCGTGTTCTTTCTGATCGGCGCGCTGGACGAGTTTGCAATGGACGCGACGTGGCTGTGGCTGCGGGCGCGCGGCAAGATCAAAACGCATAAGGTTTCTCGCGAGGATCTTCGCTACCGGGCGTTGCAGGGCCGCACGGCGGTATTCATTCCGGCCTGGCAGGAAAGCCCGGTCATCGGACACACTTTGCGCCATGCACTCGGTGCATGGCGGCAAACTAATCTGGTTTTCTACATTGGCTGTTATCGCAACGATCCTGCCACCTTGCAGGCTGCGCTGGATGGGGCGGCCGGCGATCCGCGTGTTCGACTAGTCGTGCATGACAAAGACGGCCCATCGACAAAGGCCGACTGCCTCAACCGTCTGTATCGTGCAATGGAACTGGACGAGGCGCGACAGCGCAGGCCGGTTGCCAGCGTGTTGCTGCACGATGCGGAAGATATGGTCGATCCGGCGGCGCTAGCGCTTATTGATCGCACCTTGGAGCAGCACGATTTCGTGCAGTTGCCGGTGCTGCCGATGCCTCACCCTTCGTCCCGCTGGGTTGCCAGCCATTATTGTGAGGAATTTGCCGAAGCCCATGGCAAGGCGATGGTCGTACGTGATGCTCTGCGCACCGGATTGCCGGCGGCGGGCGTCGGGTGCGCGTTCTCGCGCGATATGCTCGATCGCATGGGTCGCCTTGAAGAAGACTCCCAAGGCCCCTTCTCCGAAGGATCGCTGACCGAAGATTACGAGCTTGGCCTCCGCGTGGCAGAGGCAGGCGGAAGATCGCGCTTCATGCGCGTGCGCGGCAATGACGGGCAGCTGATCGCAACCCGCGGGTACTTCCCCGCCTCCTTGTCGCGGGCGGTCAAGCAGAAGGCGCGCTGGATGCACGGCATAGCCTATCAGGGGTGGGATCGCCTCGGCTGGAATGGCGGCATTGCCGAGATGTGGATGCGGATGCGTGATCGGCGCGGGCCGCTTTCGGCTTTGGTGCTATTCGCAGGTTATCTACTGCTGATCCTGGCGGCATGTCTCAGCATTCTTGGTTGGGCGGGATACTCTCGCCCGTGGGAGCCGACGCCGCTGCTTTACGGTTTGCTGCTGGCCAACTTCGTGGCGCTTTCCTGGCGGGTCGTGATGCGTTTTGCCTTTACCGCGAGGGAATATGGCTGGGCAGAAGGTTTGCGCGCGGTCCTGCGCATTCCGCTGGCCAACATTATCGCCATTATGGCCGGACGCCGTGCCCTGTTTGCCTATGCCCGCACTCTGCGCGGTGAGGCGCCCGAATGGGACAAGACTTCGCATTCGCGCCATCCGTCGCAAGAACAGGCTGACGAAGCCTTGCAGGAGCGCGCAGCATGAGTTCGCGCAGAAACCGATCTGCCAGCCATCGCGGTGGTGCGCTGTTAATGCTGCTTGGCGTTGTCGTCGCGTGGTCCGCCATGCGGCTGATGACCTGGGCACCGCCGTTCGAGCCTGCCTCGCTTTCGGTCCTGCCACTGGGCGGCGCACCACTGGTGGAAGACATCGCTCCCGAACGATCCGCGGCACCAAGTGAGGCGGAAGATGCACTGCCGATTGAGCAGCCGATGATCGTGCCGCCTTACCCGAGCCAACCCATTGTGGAGCCAGCACCGCCGCCAGAGCGCGTAATTTCCCCGCAACCCGTTGTGCCGCAGCCCCAGGCCGAAATTCCAATGATGTCCAGTGCTGCTTCGCGTAGTTTTGGCGGGGTAGGCCAGCTGATCAATCACGCCATGCTTTTGCAAGCGGGCTATCGCTCGAGCGCGTCCGCGCCTGCCGGCCTCTATGCCGAGACTGCACTGGTGCGCCCTGATGCGCAGCTGCAAAATGTTCCTGCAGCGGCAGCAGAGATGCGCCGCGATCCAGCTCCCTCACGTTGGTCGATGGATGCCTGGGCACTGTGGCGAGAGGATACGACAACACCGATCCTGTCCGGTCGGCCAAGCTATGGTCGCAGCCAGGCTGGTGCAGTCCTGCGATATCGCCTCGCGCCTTCAAGCGGACATGGCCCACATCTCCATCTGCGCGGAAATGCCGCACTTGAAGGTGCACGAGAGCGCGAGGTAGCATTTGGCGTGTCGGCGCGCACTATACCGTCTGTGCCCGTCCGCTTCGCAGCGGAGGCGCGGGTGACCGAGATCGCGGGCGGGACCGAGCTTCGCGGCGCGGCCTATGCTGTGACCGAAATCCCGCCGATCCCGCTACCTGCGGGCTTCTCCGCCGAAGTTTATGGCCAGGCCGGATATGTCACCGGCGACAATGCGACGCTTTTCGTCGATGGTCAGACGCGCCTTACGAGGCGCCTGGCGGGCAACGATGACTTCCGGCTTGAAGCGGGCGGCGGTGCATGGGGCGGTGCGCAGGAAGATGCCGGGCGGCTCGACGTGGGGCCCAGCGCATCGGTCAATTTCCGCATCGGCCCTGCACGTGGGCGTGTCTCAGCCGACTATCGCTTCCGCGTGGCGGGGGAAGCCGAGCCTTCGAGTGGCCCTGCGCTCACACTTTCCGCCGGATTTTAGGCGAAAGCGCGCATTGATCTTCAATCCAGCGTCTCGTTCGTTTAGGCGCTAGGGATGGACGTATACCTTCCCATTGCGAATCTATCGGTCAATGGCCTGTGGATCGTCCTGCTTGGTGCTCTGACCGGCGTGCTTTCGGGCCTGTTCGGCGTTGGCGGAGGATTTCTCACCACGCCGCTGCTGATCTTCTTTGGTATTCAGCCTACTGTGGCCGCCGCTTCTGCCGCGACCCAGGTGACGGGGGCGAGCGTTTCGGGCGTTATCGGTCACGGCCGTAACAAGGGTGTCGACTATGATATCGGACTGGTGATCGTCGCTGGCGGGATGCTCGGCGCGTTGCTTGGCGCGGGCCTGTTCAATTTGCTTCGTGCGGTTGGTCAGATCGATACGGTCATCAACATTCTCTACGTCTTGCTCCTTGGCACGATCGGCGGGCTGATGTTGAAGGAAGCATTGCAATCTCTGGGCTACGTCTCGGCAGGTGAAGGCAAGCCGCGTGCAGCCAAGCGCCGTCACCATCCGTGGATTGCGGCATTGCCCTACCGCATGCGCTTCTATCGCTCAGGGCTCTACATCTCTCCGATTGCGCCGCTGATCCTTGGTGTTGTTGTCGGTATCCTGACGATGCTCATGGGCGTGGGTGGTGGATTCATCATGGTACCCGCAATGCTCTACATTCTCGGGATGAGTGCGAAGGTCGTGGTGGGCACTAGCCTGTTCAATATCCTCTTTATCACCATGCTGGTCACCATGGTGCACGCCTTCACTACCCGAGCGGTGGACATTGTGCTCGCAGGCTTGTTGCTCCTCGGATCAGTGATCGGAGCGCAATTCGGCACCAAGATTGCTCAGCTGGTCAAGCCGGAATTCCTGCGTCTGATCCTTGCCTCTATCGTTGTGGCGATTGCGCTGCGGATGCTGTGGGGTCTGGGTGTGCGACCGGATGAGGTCTACACGGTGGTGCCGCTGTGATCCGCGCGCTCATCCTCTTTCTTTGCGCTCTCGGTCTCGCTTCGCCTGCGCTAGCCCAAAGCCGCGATCCCATCCTGGTACCCGATATCTCGGAGCACGAGATTGTCTTGCGACAAGGATTTACCGGCGCGGACCTGCTGCTCTTCGGTGCCATTCTGGATAGCGCCGGCGGACGTGCGCAGGGCGAATATGATGTGGTCGTTGTGCTGAAAGGGCCGAGCGAACAGGTTCGTCTCCGCGAAAAGGAGCGCTGGCTGGGCATGATGTGGGTCAATGCCGAGAGCACCGATTTCCGTTCGGTTCCGTCTTACTACGCGCTTGCCAGCTCGCGGCCGATCCAGGAGATTGTGGATGAAAGGACTGCGCTGATTTTCGAGCTTGGGCTCGACTACTTGCAGCTGTCACCCTCCGGCTCGATCGATCCGGAGGAGCAGGCCCGCTTCTCCGCCGGGCTTGTCGATCTGCGCGAACGACAAGGTCTCTATGCCGAGTATGAGGAAGGTGTGCGGGTATCGGAAGGTGTCCTGTATCGTGCTCGATTGCCTATTCCGTCCAATGTGATCGCGGGCCGATACGTAGCAGAGACATTCGCCATTACCGATGGCGAAGTGGTAACCTCTGCGACCTCCGAAGTGCAGGTGTACAAGGAAGGTTTCGAGCGCCGCGTAGAGGATGCCGCGAATGACAATTCACTGCTGTACGGCCTCTTTGCAGTGGGTCTTTCGGTGTTGATGGGATGGGCGGCGGGCCGCCTGTTCGCGCTCATCTGAACTACACAAAGGCGCGTGATTGACGCGATTTTAACCTCATTCGGGCTAGGCCGCTTGCCAGTTTAACAGCTTTGCGAGCCGTATATGACCGATATGAACGGTAGTCAGTTTGCCAATGCCACTCCGGTGGACCAGTCCAACGCAGCGCCTGCTGCATCGCCGCAGGAAGACGATCTTCGCGCTGCGCAGAGCGCCGAGTGCGCGCGACAGCCGATCGGCGTGGTGCTGGAAATCGCCGGCTCCGGCTCTGCCATTGCCCTGGACCTGCAGCGGCTGAACGAATGTATGGCTGATGCCGATCCGTCTATCGCACTGGCCGGACAGGTCGGTTCACAGATCAAGATCAAGACCAATGATGGCTGGCTTCTCGCTTCGGTGCGCAACCAGCGGCAGGATCGTCGCGGACAGGCCAACTCGGTCATCGCCAATATCGACTTTATGGGCGAGGGCATGGAAGAAAAGCTGACGGGCAAGATCCACAGCTTCCGCCGCGGTGTAACGCGCTACCCGATTCCGGGCGCGATGGTTTATCCTGCCACCACCGAAGACCTTCGCCAGATTTACGCTTCGGACGGTCGCAGCGCGATCCAGATCGGCACCGTCTACCCCACCAGCGATATTCGCGCGGGTATGTATATCGACGCCATGCTGGGCAAGCACTTCGCGCTGCTCGGCTCGACCGGTACGGGTAAGTCGACGAGTGCCGCGCTTATCCTCCACCGCATCTGTCAGGCGGCCCCGCAGGGTCACATCCTGATGATCGATCCGCACGGTGAATATTCGGCCGCATTCCGCAACACCGGCATGATTTTCGACGTGTCGAACCTGCAGATGCCGTACTGGCTGATGAACTTTGAAGAGCACTGCGAAGTGCTACTCAAGTCCAGCGGGAACGACCTTCAGAACGATCGCGATATTCTTGCCAAGTGTCTGCTGGCCGCACGGTCGAAGAACCGCCTGGCGGAAACGATGGGCAAGATCACGGTAGACTCGCCGATCCCCTATCTGCTGTCCGACCTGACCGGCATGATCCAGGATGAAATGGGTAAGCTGGACAAGGCGACCAACACCGCGCCCTACATGCGCATCAAGACCAAGATTGACGAGTTGAAGGCCGATCCGCGTTACCAGTTCATGTTCTCCGGCATGCTCGTGGGTGACACGATGGCGGATTTCATCGGCAAGATCTTCCGCATGCCGTCAGACGGCAAACCGATCTCCATCATCGACGTGTCGGGCGTCCCGTCCGACATCACCAGCACGGTTGTTGCCGTGCTCAGCCGTCTGACCTTCGACTTCGCCATCTGGAGCCGTAACGAGAGCACTTCGCCGATCCTGCTGGTCTGCGAAGAGGCTCACCGTTACGTGCCGAACGAGCGCAATGCCGATGGCAACTCGGTTGGCACGATCCTCAGCCGTATCGCCAAGGAGGGCCGTAAATACGGTATCTCGCTCGGTTTGATTACCCAGCGACCGTCCGACCTTGCCGAAGGCGTGCTGTCGCAGTGCGGTACGATCATCTCGATGCGCCTCAACAACGACCGCGACCAGGACTTTGTTCGTGCCGCGATGCCCGAAGGCGCGCGTGGCTTCCTCGATTCCATCCCGGCGCTGCGCAACCGCGAATGCATCGTCTGCGGCGAGGGTGTTTCGATCCCGATCCGCGTTTCCTTCGACAACCTTGAAGAGAGCAAGCGTCCGGCATCGGAAGACCCGAGCTTTGTCGACCTGTGGAACCAGGGTGGCGGCGAAGAAGAAAAGGTCATGCGCACCGTCCAACGCTGGCGTTCGCAGGGGGCGTAATTTGTTTAGCCTCAAGCGCCGGCGTTCGCGTCCGCTCACTTGGCTTCCGCCCTACCGGACGGCCCGCAGTCGCGGGCTGTCGTGCCGCTGCGCGGCTCGAGACCATCGCCGATCGCGAGCGAAGCGAGGGCAAGGGCGACCGCCCGCCCGCAGCGGACGCAGCTTGGCTGCGCGTCTAGCGAGGACGCGCCCGCGGAGGCGGGTGCGCAAGACAAGTTAGGTACCTCGGGTGTCGCCGTAGAGGTGGATGTGTAGCCGATCAGTCATCCTGAACCCGTGCTTCAGCGCCAGCGGAGCTAGCCACTTCTCGCGGGACCGTAGCGTCTCGCTGTCGGTGCCTTCGGGCATCAGGAACACGTGCCCTTTGTCAAAGCCATAGTCCGCGACCAGCTCCAGGACCTCGTCCATGTCGCCCGGCTCGGCGATCACGAACTTGAGGAAAGCCCGCGGCTCGGCTGCCCAATGCGCCAGCATTTCGGGCTTGAGCGCGAGCTCCGCCGCGTTGCCGCTGTGTGCCAATTTGGGGCTGACATTGTACTGTGTCACCCGCCCATCGAGCGCTGCGGGTGGCATCACGGTGCCGTTGGTTTCGATCTCCACAGAGATATCGGGCAAATGCTCGAGCATTGCAGCCAACTTGCCCGCCTGCATCAGCGGTTCGCCGCCAGTAATGACCACGCGATCCCGCCCGAATGCCGCTATCCGTTTCGCCGCCTCCTCTGGCGAAAGCTTCACCTGATTTTCCGCGCGATCAAAGGTCTCACCAGAGCGATGCGGGCGCTCATCACCCTCGAAATGCCAAGTATAAGCGGTATCGCACCACACGCATGCGAGGTTGCAGCGCGATAGACGGATAAAGGCTACAGGCATGCCCGCGCTCGGCCCTTCGCCTTGCTCCGATGCAAAAATCTCTGCCTCGCCGGGAGCCTGTGTCGCAAGCGTCAGCATCGGTGCGGCCCCTGCGAACTTGACGAAGTTGACATCGTGACGATGCACCTGTGGGGGATATTTTCACTTGATATCATGGATGTATCCGCCACTGGCGAAGTTGACACTTCTGCGAATGAATTCAGTGGAGCGGGCGACTCAAGCATGACGGCAGCCTTTGCACGCCTTGGCCGTGTAGGAAAGGTCAGGCGTAAACCGTGACTTCCACGCGCATCCCGTCGGGGTCGCGGAAGAAGGTCGCGGTCTCATCCTCGAAATGCTGCTTTTCAGGCACCTCGAACCCGGCATCCGCCATGCCCTGGCGCACCGCGTCGAGCGCCGCCTCGTCGGGTGCGGTAAAACCGAGATGATTGAGGCCAGGCGCATAACGCCCGTAGTCCGAGGTATCCGCCTTCGCCTGATTGAGATCGATCGCGACACCGTCCTCATTCGCCCAGACATGGTCGCGCGTCTTGGTGAAGCCGATGAGGCCAAGCAGCGTCTCATACCAAGGCAAGCTCGCCTCCAGCGAGCGCACAAGGATAACCATGTGATCGAGTGTCATTTGCGCCTCCAGTCATCATGAGAGGTGGGAGGATGTCGTGAGCGCTTCAAGGCCTATGGGAAGAACAGGCTCACCTCGCTGATTTCTCCCCGAGTAGTCCCGATCAACTCGATTACATTACCGCCCATTAGATCCCGGGTATCGAAAGTTAGGAAAACGCTGCCTGATACATTTAGTTCGATTACCTCAAGCGGGATTCTTCTCTCCCATTCTCCAACTTCAAGCGGAGGTTGATCGCGGTGCCATCTGTTCTCGATGTATTCGGGATAGAACATCTCTGCAGACCGAGCGCTCGCTTTGGTTTGAAAGTCTTCGGCATGAGCCAAAAATCTACGCAGTTGGTCCAAACATCTGGAAAGCGCACGTACGGATAAATCGTCACGTAGATTGATAGAGACATAGACGTCTTGACCGAGCCAATCGACTTTGCCGCCGTAGCTACGGCCAGAGTCCCCCAAACGGAACTCGCCGAGGTCATCGTCTCGGAACAATTGAGGCAGCCTGGACGAAGGGGTTGCTGAGCCCTTCACGAACTTTGCTATGGCCTCTGCAAGACGCTTAATCACCCCAACCGCGCCAGCGCGCCTTCAAGCCGCGCTATCTCGGCCGTGTGGTGTGCCAGATCATCGCGTGCTTTTTCGACGGCTTCGGGAGCCGCGCGTTCGACGAAGTTTGCATTGCCGAGGCGGCCCTGGAGCGATCCTGCTTCCTTCTGCGAGGCAGCCAGCGCCTTCTCCAGCCGCGCGCGTTCGGCGTCGATATCGATCACGCCTTCGAGCGGCACAATGAACACGTCATCACCCGCGGTCACCTGCATTGCGGCACCGGCGGGCGCTTCGCCCACGGTGACAGGAGACAGGCGGGCGAGGCGTTCGATGGCAGCGCTGCTTCGCTCGAGCACGCGGCTGGCTACGTCGGACGGGTTTGCCACGAAGGCCGCCAGCTTCTCACCCGGCGAAATGCCTAGCTCGTTGCGCGCACCGCGCGTCGCGGTGGTGAGCGCTATGGTCCAGTCGATGGCGTCGGTCGCGTCCTTGGAAACTTCCGCGCGCGGATCGGGCCATTTGGCGAGGATCAGGTCGTAGCTGCGTTCTCCCCCCTCAAAACTGGCTTGGGCATGCCACAGCTCTTCGGTGACGAAGGGCATGAAGGGGTGCAGCATCACGAAAATCTGGTCGAGCGCCCATCCGGCGACTTCGCGGGTTTCCACCGCAGCCGGGCTGTCCGCATCGCCTTGCAGGACCGGCTTGATCAACTCGAGATACCAATCGCAGAAGCGGCTCCAAGTGAACTGGTAGATCGTGTTGGCAGCGGCATCGAAGCGCAGGTCCGCCATTGCGGCTTCCAGCGCCTCGCAGGTCTGCTGCACTTCGCCGATGATCCACTGGTTGGCCGCGAGCTTGGCTGCCGGAGCCTTGATCGTGTCGCTCTTGCCGATCCCGTTAGACTGGCAGAAACGCGTGGCATTCCAGAGCTTTGTTGCGAAGTTGCGATAGCCCTCGACACGCTTTTCATCCATCTTGATGTCGCGGCCCTGGCTTTCCATCGCCGCCATGAAGAAGCGCAGCGCATCGGCGCCGTACTGGTCGATCAGGCCGAGCGGATCGACGACATTGCCCTTGGACTTGCTCATCTTCGAGCCGTCCGCCGCGCGCACGAGGCCGTGCAGATACAGCTTGTCCCACGGGCGCTCGCCCATGTTGAAGTATCCCGACATCAGCATGCGCGCATCCCAGAAGAACAGGATGTCGAAGCCGGAGATGAGCAGGCTGTTGGGATAATGCTTTTTCAGCATCGCGGTCTCGTCCGGCCAGCCGAGCGTGGCGAAGGGCCAGAGCGCGGAGGAGAACCATGTGTCGAGCACGTCTTCATCGCGGGTCAGCGCAACGCCTTCGCCTGCCTTGGCCTGCGCTTCTTCCTCGCTCATCGCGACATAGGCGTTCCCGTCTGCGTCATACCAAGCCGGGATCCGGTGCCCCCACCACAGCTGGCGCGAAACACACCACGGCTGGATGTTCTCCATCCAGTTGAAGAAGGTCTTCTCCCACGTCTTGGGGACGATCTCGACTTCGCCCGAACGCACCGCCTCGATGGGCTTCTGCGCCAGCGTTTCGGCATCGACGTACCACTGGTCGGTTAGCCACGGTTCGATCACCACGCCGCCGCGATCGCCGAAGGGCGTTGCTATGGTGCGCGGTTCAGCGTCGAGCACTTGCTCTTCGCCCTTTTTGGTCTTCGTGACATAGGGGACGAGGTGGCCGCTCTCTTTGAGCATTTCGACCACACGCTTGCGGGCATCGAAACGGTCCATGCCGATGAGTTCATCGGGCACCAGCCCGTCCGCCGTCTGGCAAACCGCTGCCTCGGCATCGAGCATGTTGAGCATATCGCCCGCTGCGATCCCGGCGCGCTTGCCGACGTCGAAGTCGTTGAAATCATGCCCCGGCGTGATTTTCACCGCGCCCGAGCCGAGCTCCGGATCGGCATGCTCGTCGGCCACGATAGGAATTTCGCGGCCCGTAATCGGCAGTTTCACCTTGGCACCGCGCGCGACCAGATCCTTGTAGCGATCATCGTCCGGATGAACCGCGACCGCCATATCGGCGAGCATGGTTTCCGGGCGTGTGGTGGACACGCGGATCGAGCCGCTTTCATCGGCAAGCGGGTATTCGAAGGTCCAAAAGTGGCCCGCCACGTTCTCGGTCTCGACTTCGAGATCGGAGATCGCGGTCTTCAGCTTCGGGTCCCAGTTCACCAACCGCTTGTCGCGGTAGATCAGGCCCTTTTCGTGCAGGTCCACGAACACCTTGAGCACCGCCTTGGTGAAGTGCTCGTCCATCGTGAACTGTTCGCGCGACCAGTCCATCGAGCAGCCGAGGCGGCGCAGCTGCTTGGTAATGGTTCCGCCAGATTCGGCTTTCCATTCCCACACCTTGTCGACGAATTCTTCGCGACTGTAATTGGTGCGCTTGTCCTGCCGCTCTTCCATCTGGCGCTCGACCACCATCTGCGTGGCGATGCCGGCATGGTCCATGCCCACCACCCACAGCGCATCTTTGCCGCGCAGCCGCTCGTATCGGATCACGATATCCTGCAGCGTATTATCGAGGGCGTGGCCGATGTGCAGCGAACCCGTCACGTTGGGCGGCGGGTTCACAATGGTGAAGGGCTCGGCATCCGGGCGCTCCGGACGGAATGCGCCTGTGCCTTCCCAGTGGGAATACCATTTCGCCTCAATCGCGGCGGGATCGAAAGTCTTTGACAGCTCGGTGCTCATATATGGCGCACTGCCACCACTATCTCACCACTTCAACAACCGAAGTTGTTGCGGGGCGCGATGTTTACACGCATAGCACTGCAAACATGCGTGAATGGGCCGAATATAGCGTGGAAGAACGCGGCGGACGGGTGACGGTATCGATCACCGGGCCGCTGGTCGTATCGAGCATCGGCGCGCTTGACCCAGAGCTGCGCGATTTTGGCGATTCCGTACAATTTGTCGATCTGGCCGGTGTCGGGCGGATCGATACCGTTGGCGCCTGGGTCGTCCACCGCTTTGCGCAGGAAAAGGGTGCCGAGATCATCGGTGGCAGCGAATCGGCGATGGTGCTGATCGATGCAGTCGAAGAATGCGCGCACGAAGCCGATATCACACCGCCGCGCCCCTTTGCCATTGGTCGGATTTCCGAAGGCGTTGGTAAACAGGTGGTCGAATTCGGCCAGGGCGCGCGGCGCAATATCGGCTTTCTCGGCGCAATCCTGACCTCGATGGCGGGCACATTTGCCCATCCGGGGCGGCTGCGGCTGCGCGCGCTCGTCCGGCAGATGGAGCTGGTTGGTGTCACCGCTTTGCCCATCGTCGGGCTGATGAGCTTCCTGATCGGTATTGTGATCGCGCAGCAGGGCGCTGTGCAGTTGCGGCAGTTTGGTGCAGAGGCGTTCACCGTCAACCTTGTCGGCCGGATTACCCTGCGCGAACTGGGCGTGCTGATGACTGCGATCATGGTTGCGGGCCGTTCCGGCTCTGCTTTTGCCGCGCAGCTCGGCACGATGAAGCTAACCGAGGAAATCGACGCCATGCGCACGATCGGGGTCAGCCCGATGGAAGCATTGGTGCTGCCGCGAATTCTGGCCAGCGTGCTGATGATGCCGCTGCTCGGCTTCTATGCTTCGATAATGGCGATTATCGGTGGCGCGGTGATCGGCGACCTGATGCTCGGCATCCCGTTCTGGACCTTCATCGCCCGCGTTCAGGAAGTGGTGCCGACGCACGATTTCTGGGTCGGCATGATCAAAGCGCCGGTATTTGGACTGATCGTGGCTTTGGCGGGGTGTTATCAGGGCATGCAGGTCAAAGGGAATGCAGAGGAAGTCGGCCTGCGCACCACAATGGCAGTGGTCTATGCCATCTTCATGGTTATCGTGCTGGATGCCTTCTTTGCCGTGTTCTTCACGGAGATTGGCTGGGGATGAGCGAGCAAAACATCCCTGAAGAGGCGCTGCAAGAAGCACAGGACATACCGCCCGAGTTTGACGGTGAGCATCCCATTCGCATTCGCGGGCTGACCAATGCCTTTGGTGAGTTCAAGGTACACGACGACCTCAACCTCGACGTGAAGCGCGGCGAGATCATTGGTGTCGTTGGCGGCTCGGGCACGGGCAAGTCTGTGCTGATGCGATCGATTATCGGGCTGCAGATCCCCGAAAGCGGGGAAATCGAGGTGTTCGGTCGCAATATCACTGAAGCCGAACCAGACGAGGAAATCGGTGTGCGCTGCCGCTGGGGCGTGCTGTTCCAGGGAGGAGCGCTGTTCTCCACGCTGACTGTGGCGGAAAATGTCCAGGTCCCGCTGAAGCAATTCTACCCCGAGCTGAGCCAGGAACTGCTCGACGAGATCGCTCGCTACAAAGTGGTCCTGACTGGTCTACCCGAAGATGCTGCGGCAAAATATCCCAGCGAGCTTTCAGGCGGAATGAAGAAACGTGCAGGGCTTGCTCGCGCGCTCGCACTCGACCCCGAGCTGCTGTTTCTCGATGAGCCGACCGCGGGCCTCGATCCAATCGGTGCGGCCAAGTTTGACGAGCTGACCCGCGAACTGACTGATACGCTGGGGCTGACGGTGTTCCTCATCACACATGATCTCGACACGCTCTATGCGATCTGTGATCGGGTGGCGGTACTGGCGGACAAACAGGTGATCGCGGTCGGCACAATCCCCGAATTGCTGGAAACCGATCATCCGTGGATCCAGGAATACTTCAATGGACCGCGCAGCCGCGCGGCCGCACAAACCCACGAAAGCGGGAAAGCAATAGACAACCCAGACGGCGGGAAGGCATAGAGAGAGAGCTATGGAAACCAGAGCAAACCATGTCTGGGTAGGTGCAGTCACGCTGCTGTTGCTGGCGGCCGCCGCGATATTCTTTGTCTGGCTCGCTGGCCTCAGTGACCGGGACAACAAAGAATACGATATCTTCTTCGAACAGTCGGTGGGCGGCGTGGCAGAAGGCTCTGTCGTCACCTATTCGGGCGTTCCGGTGGGACAGGTGATGGATATTTCCATTTGGGAGCGTGATCCCGAGTTCGTGAAGGTCCGTGTGCGGATCGAGGACGAAACGCCGATCCATGTCGGCACACAGGCCAGCGTTGCGGCGAGCTTTACCGGTGTTTCCAACATCTCGCTGAGCGGTGGCCAGAGCGACCAGCCGTTGATCAGCTGCGATACGACCACCTGCGTTGAAGACAATGTGCCGATCATTCCGCCCGCACCAGGTGCCATCGGAGAAATTCTCGCCAGTACGCCGCTGTTGCTGGAGCGCCTGGCGACACTGACCGACCGCCTGACGCGTGTCCTTGATGACGAGAACCAGAATTCGATCTCTGGCATCCTGCGCAACACCGATACGATCAGCCGCGAGCTGGCAGCAACCTCGCCAGAGGTGCAGGCCACCCTGCGCGAACTGCAATTGACCCTGGCACAATCGACAGAAACGCTGGCTGCCTTTGAAGGCACGCTCGAAACGACCGATGAGCTGCTCGAACGCGATGGCGCTCAGCTTTCCGCCGACCTGCGCGCTACGCTTGCTTCCGCACGCGAAGCGGCGAGTGCGCTGGAAGCGACTCTCGCCAATGTCGAGCCGCTGACCGAGCAGCTTTCCGAGGACACATTGCCCGCCGCCACTGCAACGCTGCGTGACCTGCGTGCAACGAGCGAAAACCTGCGCAACATGACAGAGCGGCTGGAAAACGAAGGGGCGGGATCGCTGCTGAGCGGTCCAGCGCTACCGGATTACGAGCCATGAGCGGGAAAAGGATGATGAGCATGACCCCGAAACCCCTCTGTGCAGCACTGGCCGCGTTGGCCATGCTGGGCGGCTGCGTGAGCCTTGGCGGTGCCGAACCACCTGACCAGCTGCTGACCCTGACCCCCGCCACCTTCGCGCCTGCCGGTAGCGGAGCAGAAGGCGAAGCGCGCAGCGCGCTGGCGGTGCAGGTTCCGGCAGTGAACCAGCGGCTCAACGTCAATCGCATTCCGGTGACGACCAGCGACAGCACGCTCGCCTACCTTGCCGATGCCTTCTGGGTGGAAAAGCCCGCACGGCTGTTCCGCAACGTGCTTGCCGAAACCATCCGTGCGCGTGGCAATCGCCTGGTCGCGAGCGGGCAGGAGATGGAATACGTCGCCGAGACGCAGCTTTCGGGCCAGCTGACCGCAATGGATTACGATGCTTTGAGCGGAAGCGTGTTCATCCGTTACGATGCGGTGCTGGAAAACCCTGGAGCGGGCGTCCGCACACGCCGCTTTGAAGCGCGCATTTCGGGCATCCCGGCAGAAGCCAATGCCGTGGGCGCCGCGATGAACGATGCTGCCAACCAGATCGCTGGAGAAGTCGCCGACTGGGTGGATTAATCCCGCACGGCTTTCGCAAATTGCGCTGCTTTCTCGAAAGCTTCCAGCTGCAGCTTGCGCGTGCGCTCGGCCTCTGCATCCCATCCCCATAGCTCGGCCTGCCAATCCTCCTCGACATTGGCAGCGGCAAACATCGTGCTTGTGTCGCCATCCTCATCGAGGATCGCGAGCGCGACGACAATAGAGGCTGCAAGTGAGGCAAGCGTGATCAATGCCGAAAGCGTGAAGTCATCCTCGCCCACCAGTCTGTCACGAAGTGCGGCCATCGTCGCTTCAGGGTGGCCGCGATGGACTACCCCGCTGACGCGTTCCATCCGCGCACCGTGGCGCTTTTCAAACGCGGTGACGAGCGGTTCCCAGACCTCTTCCTGCCGCTGGTAGAGCGGTTCATCGGGGCTGGCGCGGTAGCACAGCGTGTCGGTGTCGGCGTAGCTCAGCAGCTTGTCGACCGTGCCACCGATGTCGGGTCGCACCATGTCGATGGCGAAGTCGGCCAGATCGCGGAAGACGAATACCTTGGTATCGATTTCGTCTCCCTGCGCGCGCCATTCTTCTGCGAGCAGCTCTGCGGCTTCCTGCGTCGGGACGACCTGCGCCGCACCGCGCTGGGTCTTGATCCCGCGCCCGTCGAGCGTGACCTGCCAGCCGCCTTCGACCTCGGCGATGGAAACCTCTTTCCAGAACTTCTTCATGGGCGCTCGTTCGTGCTCCACATCCGCGCCATGAAGGTCGGCATGATCAGAGCTTCGATCATGCCGAACACGATCAGGATAATGCCAACCCACATCGGTAGATCGAATGCGCCATTGGCGATCACAAGTCCGGCAAGGACCATCGCAACGCCTGTCAGCCGCATCAGGTTGATAAGGATGAAGCGTTGCTTCGCCTGCGCTTCTGCGGTTTCGCGATCAGCCATTCAGCAGTGCCTCCAGCTCTTCCATCGTCTGCGCAACGCCTACTGCACCGGCATCGAGCAATTCCTGCGGCTCGTGATAGCCCCAGGCGACCCCGACGCTGCGTGTTCCGGCATTGGCGGCCATCTGGATATCATAGACCGTATCGCCGATCATCACCGTGTCCATGCGGCCCGCTCCGGCATCAGCCATTGCCGCTTCCAGCATGGCGGGGTGTGGCTTGGACGGGTGGCGGTCTGCGGTGTGGAGCGTTGTGAACAGGTCGGTCAATCCGTTGACCGACAGCGTGCTGTTCAGGCCGCGGTCCGATTTTCCGGTGGCAACGCCCAGCGTCCAGCCACTCCCGTGTAGGCGACGCAGCAGATCGGGGATACCATCGAAAAGCGGTTCGCGCAGGCTGCCATCCTCGCGTGACTGGCGGAAGGCGGCTTTATAGGCTTCCACGGCTGCGAGCAGCTGGTCCTCGTCCGCATCCGGAGCAAGGCTGCGGATTGCCTGCGGCAGGCTGAGCCCAACGATGCGGCGCACCTGGTGCATGTCCGGCTCGCCAAGCTCTGCCGTTTCGAACGCCACGGCCATCGCATTGCACACGCCCGCCTGCCCGTCCGACAGGGTGCCATCGCAATCGAATACCGCCAGCCGCACTGCGCTCACCTGCGCTTGCCCTGAGATTTGGGCTTGGCACCGCGCTTTTTGCCACCCGGTGCTCCGCGGCCCTTGCGTTCCCCGCGGCGATTCTTGCGGTACTGCTTGGCATGCTGGCGTGCGGCCTGCTTCTTTTCCTCGCGACTGCGCTCGGGCGGCGGCGTGGCGACCGGACCTGCATCGCTCATGTTCTCGTCGAAACCGAGCTGTTCCATGCTCTGCGCGAAGTGTTCGGGCAGGGGAGCGGTCACGTCCAGATCCTCGCCCTTCGGACCGTCAATGATCAGGCGGCGCGCGTGGAGGTGCATCTTGCGGCTGACACTGCCGGTAAGGAAAGCATCCTGCCCGCCGTATTTCCCGTCACCCACGATGGGATGACCTATGGCTGCCATGTGGACGCGCAACTGGTGGGTGCGTCCGGTGAAGGGCTGCAGCTCGACCCATGCGGCGGTGTTTCCGGCGCGTTCGACCACGCGGTATACGGTTTTGGCGGGCTGGCCGCTCTCCATATCGACATGCATCTTCTCGCCGCCCGTACCCGGCTGCTTGGCGAGCGGTGCTTCGATGGTGCCTTCGTGAATATCGGGCACGCCTACAACGAGTGCCCAGTAGATCTTCTTGGCGCTGCGGCCGGAGAACCGCTTGGAGAAGAATGCCGCGCTTCCAGCGGTGCGCGCGACCAGCAGGACACCGGAGGTGTCCTTGTCCAGCCGGTGGACAAGGCGGGGGCGCTGTTCGTCTTCGCCGGCAAAGGCGTCGAGCAGGCCGTCGACATGCTTGTTGGTCTTGGTGCCACCCTGTGTCGCGAGACCCGGCGGCTTGTTGAGTACCAGCGCAGCCTTGCTGCGCGTGATGAGCATGTCCTCAGCCTCGTCGATCTCGGCTTCGGTCAGCGGGCGGACCTTGCGCTTGGTACGTGCGCCGTCTTCACCACCTGGTGGAACGCGCAGGACCTGGCCTTCGCTCAGCCGGTCTTCGGGCTTGGCTCGCTTGCCATCGACCCGCAGCTGTCCGGTACGCGCCCAGCGGCTGACCGTGCCAAAGCCGACTTGTGGCAAGTGGCGCTTGAACCAGCGATCGAGGCGGACGCCCTCGTCATCAGCATCCACCGTGAACTGGCGGACTTCTTTGGGATCGGATTTAGTCATGAGAAGAGCCGCGTGATCATCATGCCGATCATTAAGCCCGAAATGCACAAGCCGAGTGAAAGCGCGACATAGATTGCAGCGAGCCCATATTGCCCGCGTTCAATCAGTAGCACCATTTCCAGGCTGAACGCGCTGAAGGTGGTGAAGCCTCCCAAAAGACCCACTCCCAGCAGCAAGCGCGCTTGATCTGTTTGCAGGCCAAGGGGACCGCCGCGATGTGCGAGCCATCCTGCCAGCAAGCCCATGAGGAGGCTGCCGATCGCGTTCACGGCCAAAGTGGCGAACGGAAAGGTCGTGACGATATTCGGACCAAGCGATGCGGTCATAAATCGGCCAAACTGGTAGCGCGCCAATGCGCCGATGCCGCCGCCAAGCGCGACAGATAGCGATGCCATAAGGGGGGAAGTCGTCTGGGACATGCGCGCCTCTTAGCCGCTGCTCCGGCTCTGCGGAACCCAAAAGGCACGCTGTGCGGCCAAAAAGACACGCGCGATCCCTTGCCTTTTGCCCATGATTCGCATATCTGCCGCGCCGTAAAGCCGGTTCCGGAACGGATTCGGCGCGTTTTTCGTTGATTAATCATACGGTGCACCCCGCGCCTGATCCGCGGGCTCTCACCGGTTTTGAAGTAGATAAGGTGGCTAGTTTTTATGCAGATCATCGTCCGCGATAACAATGTCGAGCAGGCCCTGCGCGCGCTCAAGAAGAAGCTGCAGCGTGAAGGTGTCTATCGCGAGATGAAGCTGCGTCGTCACTACGAAAAGCCGAGCGAAAAGCGCGCGCGTGAGAAGGCTGCCGCCGTTCGCCGTGCCCGCAAGCTGGAGCGTAAGCGCATGGAGCGTGACGGCATCAAGTAAGCGGCTTCCCGCGCATAAGCGGGTAAGATTGCTTGAAAGCTCACCGTAGCTAAGCCAAAGGGGCGTGGAAGAGATTCCGCGCCCTTTTGTTTTGCGCGGCATATGGCAGGATTTGACCCGATGACCGAAGTGACCCGTGTTCCTCTGCAACCCATCGCCAAGGGCTCGCTGCTCAAGCTGTGGCTGGGCGTTCTTGTCGCCGTACTCGTGGCTGCCGGAGTTGCCTGGGCGGCCATGCCCAAGGGCGTGACCGTTGACACAATTACCGCAGGTGAAGGCCCGAACCCGACAGTCGAGGACGTGATCTTTGTGCGTTACACCGGCCGCCTTGAAGACGGCACCGTGTTCGATCAGTCGACCGATGGTGCATGGCCGGTTCCGGGGATACTGCCCGATGGCGCTGCCCTGCCGCTCGGCCAGATGATCCCGGGTTTCCAGGAAGCCGTAGTGCAAATGCAGAAGGGCGGAACTTACGAAGTCTTCATCCCGGCAGAGCTGGGTTATGGCGACGATGTGCAGGAAGGTTCGCCTATCCCTCCCGGATCCGACCTCTATTTCAACATGACGCTCGTTGATTTCATGGCCGAGGAAGAGGCGCAGCAGCGCTATATGACCATGATGCAAATGATGCAGCAGATGGAAGAGGGTGGAGAAGGTGCCGCCGCCGCTGAATAAGACTCACGATTAAGGGGAAGCACATGGTCGCCGGTTCTGAAGAGGAGCAGGCGCTCCCCGTTGAAGCCAACTACCTTGAAGATTGGCCACTGCGCCCGTGGCTGCTGGCGGGCCTCGGTGCTGTCTCCGGCCTGATCATACACCTCATCCTCGAAAGCGAGGGCGAGAGTGGATTGGGCGCAGCAATTGCCACATTCTTCTTCTTTGCCTTTGTCGCGGCGACGTTTGTCCTCCGGCCCACGCGGCTGATCGAATCCGCAATCTTCGCCCTCGGCGTAGGCGCGGTGATGGGCGGAATTGCCTATATCGTGGCAGACCTTGGCAGTTCGCGCGCGGGTACAGAGTTCGCCTTTGCCGCCGGGGTGTTCTTCTCGCTTCTTGCGATCCCGCTGTTCCAGGCGGCGTTTCACCGCAGGAAGTGGGCAACGCCCTATGCCGAAACCCATTTCCACGTCTGGACCGATGCGGTCAGTGCGGGTGGCGCACTGGCCTTTGTCGGGCTGAGCTGGCTGGTCCTGTGGCTGCTCCACGCGCTTTTCAGCATTGTCGGCATTGAAGTGATCGAAAAGCTGATCGAGACCGATGGTTTTGTAGGCGCATTCATGGGAGCGACCTTCGGTGGGGCGATGGGCGTGTTGCGCAACCAGCTGGGCGTGCTCGGTACCTTGCAACGCGTGGTCATGCTGGTCTTTGCGCTGCTGGCGGTGCCCTTCGCCGTGGCGCTGCTCATCTTCCTCACAATCCTGCTGTTTTCGGGAGGCAGCGCGCTCTGGGAAGCCACTGACAGCGCAACGCCAGTGCTGCTCAGCTGCGCGGTATTTGCTTTCATCTTCTGCAACGCGATTGTTCGCGACGATGATGAAGCGCGCAGTGGCAACGTTGTGATGCAGGCTGCTGCGCTGGTTCTGGCCGCGTGCATCCTGCCGCTCGCCATTTTCGCTGCGATCAGCATGGGCATCCGCATCGACCAGCACGGCTTGACGCCCGAGCGCATCTGGGCGCTGATCGCGATTGTTATCGCCACCGCCTATGGCCTTGCCTATTGGGCCGCGCTGGTGCGGGGCCGTATGGCAGCCTGGTGCGACTATCTGCGCCGTGCGAATATGCACCTGGCTGCTGTCACCTGCGTGATCGCGCTAATCCTCGCCCTGCCGCTGTTCGACTTCGGTGCAATCTCGACGCGCGATCAGCTCGCGCGGCTGGAAAGCGGGGAGACCCCGGTCGAGGAATTCGATTTCAACGCGCTGCGCTGGGATTTCGGCGATGCCGGAGGCGATGCCTTGGCAGAACTTGCCCAGAGTGACGATCCGGACATCGCGCAACTGGCGCAGGAAACACAGAATGCGGAAGGACGCTACTACGGGTCGCGTACCGCCGCCGAACGCCGCGAAGTCGTAGAGAACACCGATTTCGGTGATATGGACGAAGCCACACGTGCTGCCGTTGGCGCCTATATCCGGGATGAGATATATCTCTGCGAAGTGGCGTGTCGGGCGGATGTTGTGGGTGAAACCGATCGTGGCCAGCTTGTTGCATTGATCCCCAACCAGAACTGGAACGGCGTCAAGCTGCTGCTCGTCACCCCCGGCAACGAGAGAGCGATCGAACAGTTCATTCGCAACGGCCGGTTGCAGGGTGAACGATACGGCCCCGATGCCGCGCGTGACCCGGATGCACAGCTCGAATTGCGACCCTTCGAGGGACGTCAACTCTATGTGGGCGATGAGCCTGTTGGCGATCCATTCGAATAGCGTATATCCGCTTGAAGCGCGCCCTTCGCCTCGCTAGTGCGCATGCATGTCTGTTACCCGAGAAGAAGTGGCGAAAATCGCCCAACTGGCGCGCATCAGGATGGGCGAGGAAGACCTCGATCACCTTGTGCCCGAATTCAACAATATCCTCACCTGGGTGGAGCAGCTTGGCGAGGTCGATACCTCCGGTGTCGAACCGATGACCGCTGTCATTCCGCAAGAGCTGCGTCTGCGCGACGATGTGATCGATGCCGATCCCAAAACCGGCGGCGGGCGTCAGGACGATGTGCTGGCAAATGCTCCG
Organism: Aurantiacibacter sp. D1-12; assembly: GCF_028858515.1. Classification (GTDB taxonomy): domain Bacteria; phylum Pseudomonadota; class Alphaproteobacteria; order Sphingomonadales; family Sphingomonadaceae; genus Alteraurantiacibacter. Next base: position 131,817 of record NZ_JAPJZJ010000002.1, on the reverse strand, counting down.
GTGGCAGAGCACGGCTTTTACGGCGTGCCGAAGGTGATTGAATAGTGACTGACTTTACTCAACTCGGCGTCCGCGAAATTCGCGATGGCGTGGCAGCGGGCGACTTCTCCGCACGCGAAGTGGCGGAGGGTTTTAACGCTGCCGTCGAAGCCGCGAGCGCGCTCAACGCCTTCATCGTCGCCACGCCGGAAAAGGCGCTGGAAGCCGCCGATGCGGTTGATGCCGCGCGCGCAGCGGGCGAGACGCTCGGCTCCATGGCGGGCGTGCCCATCGGTATGAAGGACCTATTCGCCACCGACGGCGTGCAGACAACCGCTGCGAGCCACATCCTTGAAGGCTTCACGCCGCGCTATGAAAGCACGGTCTCGGCGAAGCTGTGGGAAGCGGGCTGCGGGATGCTAGGCAAGCTCAACCTGGACCAGTTCGCGATGGGCTCCTCCAACGAGACCTCCTATTTCGGCAATGTCGCTTCGCCGTGGCGCAAGGAAGGCAGCAATGCCGCGATGAGCCCGGGTGGTTCGTCGGGTGGCTCCTCTTCCGCCGTGGCCGCACGCATCGCGCCTGCCGCGACGGGCACAGACACCGGCGGATCAATTCGTCAGCCCGCTGCTTTCACCGGTATTTGCGGGATCAAGCCGACCTACGGCCGCTGCTCGCGTTGGGGCGTTGTCGCGTTTGCCAGCTCGCTCGACCAGGCTGGCCCGATGGCGCGTTCGGTCGAAGACTGCGCGATCATGCTCGGCGCGATGGCAGGGTTTGATCCGAAGGACGCAACCAGCCTCGATGCGCCTGTGCCCGACTGGTTCGGCAATCTCGATGCCGATATGCGCGGCAAGAAGGTCGGCATTCCCAAGGAATACCGGATGGATGGCACGAGCCAGGAAATCCTCGACAGCTGGGAGCGCGGCAAGGAATGGTTGCGCGATGCAGGCGCCGAGATCGTTGACGTATCGCTGCCGCACACCAAGTACGCGCTGCCTGCCTACTACATCGTGGCTCCGGCAGAAGCCTCGTCCAACCTCGCGCGCTATGACGGCGTGCGGTATGGCCTGCGCGATCTTCCCGAAGGCTCTGGCCTGCAGGACATGTACGCCGCCACCCGTGCGGAGGGCTTTGGTGACGAGGTGAAGCGCCGCGTGATGCTCGGTACCTATGTGCTCAGCGCCGGTTTCTACGATGCCTATTACACGCAGGCGATGAAGGTGCGCACGCTGGTGCAGCGCGATTTCGACGCGGCTTTCGCGCAGTGCGACGTGATCCTCGCGCCGACCACGCCCACCGCCAGCTTCCCGCTCAACTCGCTCAACGATGATCCGCTGACGATGTACCTGAACGATGTGTTCGCCGTGCCGGCCTCGCTGGCTGGCCTTCCCGCTATGAGCGTTCCGGCGACGGTGACCGGAGACGGCCTGCCGCTGGGCTTGCAACTCGTGGGCAAGGCAATGGACGAGCAGGGCGTGCTCAATGCAGGCCTCGCGATCGAGCAACGCGCCGGGTTCACCGTGAAGCCGGAGAAGTGGTGGTGAGTGGGTTCGAGTGGACTGCCTTAGCGCTGATCTTGTTCGGCATGGTTTTGCCTTTTTGGATCATGGTCCTGCTGGTTCTTTACCTTGCAATGCAGAACAAGAAAAAGCCGAGCGAAAGTAGAGCACCCAAGTATGCTGATTTGATGGGGATGTTCGCGAGAATGCTCGACAAGAGCAATGATGGTAAGTTTGATGGCCCGACGATGGTGGCTTGTATTCGAGACCTGAAAAAGTTTCCCGAGTATCGTGATGCGTCGATTATGTTTCTCGAGGAACTGAGGATCACTGGTTCTGGCAAGTTTGATGATATGGCCAAGACTGAACAGAAAAACGTAGAACGCCACTTGTTAGGATTGAAGGATGACTAATTACCGCATCCAGGGCGCAACGGGCGAGTGGGAGGTCGTGATCGGCCTTGAGGTCCATGCGCAGGTCACGTCCAACGCCAAGCTGTTTTCCGGCGCCTCCACCGCGTTCGGGGCGGAGCCGAACACGCAGGTCTCCCTTGTCGATGCCGCGATGCCGGGCATGTTGCCCGTGCCCAATCGCGAGTGCATCCGGCAGGCGGTGCGCACCGGCATGGCGATCGAGGCGCAGATCAACAAGTGGTCGCGGTTCGACCGCAAGAACTACTTCTACGCCGATTTGCCGCAGGGCTACCAGATCAGCCAGCTTTACCACCCCATCGTGGGCGAAGGCTCGCTCACCATCGATGCGGACGAGAAGGCGGGTATCCCCGAGGACAAGGTGATCGGCATCGAGCGCATTCACGTGGAGCAGGATGCGGGCAAGCTGATGCACGATCAGCACCCGACCATGTCCTATGTCGATCTCAACCGCACCGGCGTTGCGCTGATGGAAATCGTCTCCAAGCCGGACATGACATCACCCGCCGAGGCCGGGGCCTATGTACGCAAGCTGCGTTCGATCCTGCGCTATGTCGGCTCTTGCGACGGCAATATGGAAGAAGGCTCCATGCGCGCGGACGTGAACGTCTCGGTGCGCAAGGTCGGCGATACCGAACTGGGCACCCGGACTGAAACGAAGAACGTCAATTCGGTGCGCTTCGTGATGCAGGTCATCGAGTTCGAGGCGAACCGCCAGGTCGATGTGCTCGAAGAAGGTGGTTCTATCGATCAGGAAACCCGCCTGTTCGATCCGGGCACCGGAACCACGCGCACAATGCGCAGCAAGGAAGACGCGCACGATTATCGCTACTTCCCCGATCCTGACCTGCTGCCGCTCGAACTGGAGGATGACTTCATTGAAGAGTGCAAGGCGAGCCTTCCCGAGCTGCCCGATGCCAAGCGTGCGCGCTACGAGAACGAGCTGGGCCTGACGCCCTACAATGCCCGTGAATTGACGGCTGAGGTCGAGACCTTCGCGCGCTTCGAAACGCTGCTGGCCGAGACCGCCAATGCGCTGGGCAAGGACGAGAAGAAGGTCGCCACGCCGGTCGCCAACTGGGCGCTCTCGGTTGCTCCGGGCGTGATCAAATCGCTGGGTGATGAAGCCGATGCTTCGCACGCCACCGCCGCGCGTCAGGCCGCGATCCTCAAGATGCAGGACGCGGGCGAAATATCCGGCGGGCAGGCGAAGGAAATCTTCGAGATCGTCCTGAAAGAAGGCCGTGAGCCTGACGAAATCGCTGATACCGAGGGCCTGAAGCAGGTCAGCGACACCGGCGCTATCGAAGCTGCCATCGACGCGATCATCGCTGCCAATGGCGACAAGGTCGAGGAATACCGCGGCGGCAAGGACAAGCTGTTCGGCTTCTTCGTCGGCCAGACGATGAAAGCGATGCAGGGCAAGGCCAATCCGGCGGTCGTGAACCAGATCCTGAAGGGCAAGCTGGGCTAATCACGCCTTTTCCAACCTGTCCCGTGCTGCGCCACTTTCCACAGGAGGGGAGCGTAGGCGCGCGCATCCCTTTACCATAATGCGATTCCACGCCAGTCTCGCTGGGGAGGGGAAAGCCATGAACGGATTCGCCAAGGTTGCAATTGGCGCTATAGCCACCTCGCTGCTGGCCTGGGGTTCGCACGCGGTGACGGGCGAGGCCTATATCGACGGTATCGAAGGCGAGGCGCAGGAAGCCTTTGCCGGACTGGAACCGGGCGAGGGCGCATCGGTGGCGATGCAACGCGACCCGCTCTCGCGCATGGCGGTGGTTTCCGGCGTTGACGATCCCGCAGAACGTGATCGCATTCGTGCTGCCCTGCTGACCGTTCCCGGTGTGAAATCGGTGAGCTTTGGTGACGAAGGCGAGGAGTTTACCGGGCCAAGCATCGATGCCGAACAAACCACTTCCGCGGAGGTCTCGGATTGCCAGGACAATGTCGATGCGGTGATGGCGGACAAGGTCATCACCTTCCGCAGTGGCAGCGCCTATATGCCCGATAGCTCGCTCGCCGTGGTCGATGAAGTCGCCGCCGTTCTGACCGAGTGCCCCGGACTGGCCGTGCGCGTTGAAGGGCACACCGATGCGCGCGGCTCCAACGCGATCAATGCCACGATGAGCCAGGAACGCGCTGATCGCGTGGCTGCGGCTTTGGCCGAGCGCGGGATCGATGCATCACGCATCACTGCAGAGGGGCTGGGATCATCGCAACCGGTAATGGAAGGCACTAGCGCGGAGGCCAACGCCGCCAACCGCCGCATCGCCTTTACGGTTTCGGCAGGCTCGATCCTGCGCGAAGGGGGGGAGGAATAGGATGCCGCTGCTTGCAGAAAGCTGGATCTACCTCGCCATCATGTTCCTGACCGGACTGGGTGTTGCCTGGTTCATCTGGGGCCGTGGCGAGGCGGAGGACTGATATGTTCGACATGTTCGTCGCCAATCCGCTGGTCTTCCTGCTTGCCTTGCTGATCGGCTTTGCCACCGGGTGGTGGGTGTGGGCTGACGCTCTGTCTTCCGAACACGAACATGATGCCGAAAGCGATATCGATACCGATGCAGAGGCCGAAGCCCAGACCTTCGCGCCTCCGGAAGAGGATGGCATCGCGCCTGAACCTGCCGATGCTACACCGCTGGCAGGCGCTGCAGTTGCCGGCGCTGCGGCGGCGAGTTCCAAGAGCGGCCCAGCTATCGCCGCGGCCGTAGGCGAAAGCGACGATCTGACCCGCATCAGCGGCATCGGCCCCAAGCTCAACGATCTGTGCCAGTCGCTAGGCGTACGAAGGTTCGACCAGATTGCCGCGTGGAGCACTGAGGACGTGGCCGAGGTTGACCGGTGCCTGACGGTCAAAGGTCGCATACAACGTGACGAATGGGTGCCGCAGGCGCAATTGCTGGCCGCGGGCAATGATGCGGAATGGGAACGTCGCTATGGAGCCGATCGCCCTCGCATTCCCGCTGCGAAGGGTCCGTCTGAAGACCTGACCTTGATCAATGGCATTGGTCCCAAACTCGCTGCGCTCTGCAACGATCTTGGCGTGAAGCGCTTCGACCAGATCGCCGCGTGGGGGGAACGCGAGATTGACGAGGTCGACGGCTATCTCGGTACCTTCCGGGGTCGTATCACCCGCGATCAATGGGTCGAACAGGCCAAACTGATTGCCAAGGGCGATATGCAAGGCTGGAAAGGGCGCTTCGGCTACAGCAACAAATAGGGTGACGCGCCAAGATGCGGCGCATTAGAGGGGGCGGCATGACCGACCCTAAGCCGAGCATCGTCCTCGTCCATCCCGAAATTCCCGGCAATACCGGCGCGGTGGGCCGCACCTGTGTGGCGCTCGATATCGAGCTGGTGCTGATCCATCCGCTTGGCTTTGTGCTCTCGGATGCGCGCGTGAAACGTTCCGGGCTGGATTACTGGCAGCACGTGCGGTTAGCCGAGTTTCGCAGTTGGGATGAATTCATGCAGGAGCGCGCACCGCGTGAAGACCAGCTTTTCCTGTTCGAGGATGACGGAGAGCAGTCTTTCTACGAGCCGGGCTATCCGGACGATGCCTACCTGGTGTTCGGATGCGAGACCAAGGGGCTGCCCGACGCCATTCGTGAGGCCCACAAGGCGCGCGAATTCTATCTGCCAATGCGATCACAGCACATCCGTTCGCTCAACCTCGCGAACACGGCAACTGCGGTTGCCTATCAGGCTTTACGCGGCAGGTTCTAGGACTGCCGGGTAGCTTTCAGCGCCATCTTGCCCATCATGCCGGCATCGATGCTGCCCGCAACATTGTCGCCATCGACAATTGCCTCGCAATTGAGCGTCATCGGCAGCGGCATGTTCATCTTCATCTGCCAGGTCAGCGTATTGCCACTGATGGTCCCATCACTGATCGGCATGGTGCCGAGCGTGCCCGTCAGCGTGCCGTCAAACTTTGTGCCATCATCGTTGGGATTGACTGTCATCGTGCCCGATTGTTCGCCCATCGGGGTGGACACGGTGAAGTCGTATGTTCCGGCGAGATTACTCATGGTTTTTCCTTGAATTTCTGAAAGTGCAGGGCGGTGATCAGAGATCGTCTACGCTCAGATACTCGATGTCCATATCCAGCCCTTCGAGCTGTGAGTCGATCACAGAGCGATCACCCACCACAACGATAATGAGGTCATCCGGCTGGAGGTAGGTAGCTGCTGCAGCATTGATCGCATCACGCGACACCGCGCGATAGAGATCGGGCAAGCTTGCCTGATAGCGCAGATCGCGACCCAGCTGCTGGTTGGACAGCAGCGCGCCAAGCACCTGCCCGTTCGTTTCAAAGCGATTGGGCAGATTGCGGATGTTGCCGTCCGTCACCCGCTGGTATTCGACATCGTTCACGGGATTGGCGGCGGGGAAGGCTGACATCTGGTCAAGGATGACCGTGATCGAATCTGCGGTCCGGTCTGCCTGCACCTGCGTGCCGATCTGCAGACGGCGCGGTCCCTCGGCGCTCGGGATCGATGATCCGATGCCATAGGTCCAGCCACGTGTTTCGCGCAGATCGCTATTGAGGCGGGAAAGGAAGCCGCTGCCGATCACCTCATTGGCGAGTGCAACCGCTTCGAACCCGTCAACATGTCCTTCGAATGGAGTGATCCGGCCAATCGACAAGAAGCTCGATGGCGAGTTCGGCCGGTCCACCACGACAAGGCGCACTGAAGGTGCCGGAATTTCCGCATCAATGCTCTTTACCGGAGCCGGAGTGGCCGGAACTGCCCAGTCGCCAAAGCTGGCTTCGAGCGCGGCAACCAGTTCTTCCATCGACACATCGCCCACTGCGGTGATCGTGGCGAGGTCGGGGCGGAACCATTCGGCGTGTTCGACTGCAAGATCGGCTGCGGTGAGTTCAGCAACCACGTCCGCATCACCGGCAGATGATGCATAGGAGTAGGGGTGATCTTCGCCATAGATGAGCGGCATCAGCGCACGGCTCGCCATGCCCGAGGGCGATGAAAGCTGCTGTTCGATCGCGGCCACACGCTGGGCGCGGACACGCGCAACGTCGGCTTCGGCGAAAGCCGGGTTGCGAACAACGTCCGCCATCAGCTCGAGCGATGGCTCGAGATTTGCAGACAAGGCGGTCAGCGACACTGTGCTGCGTTCAACACCGGCGCTAGCGCCAAGCGAGGCGCCCAGTGCTTCCTGCGCAATCGCGATATCGAGCGCGCTACGGCTGGTGGTGCCTTGGGTCATCACATCGATCATGGTTTCATGCACGCCTGCCTGTCCGATAGGATCGACGGCAGAACCCGCATCAAACACCATGGCGAGATTGAGCTGCGGAACCGCATCACGGCGCGCTAGGACAACTTCGATACCGTTGGATAGAGTGGCCCGCTCCACATCGGGGAAGGTGAGCGCCCCAACCGGTGCAGGCGTCGGGAGCTCGCGTTCCGGGCCCGTACGGGCCACTTCGATGTCGCTTCCGGTGTCTGGCTCCGGTGGAGGATTGAGGTGTTCATCACCCCAGCCGCCCATTTCGCCGCCATCGAGAGTGCGCTCGCCCGGCACAACGACCAGTGTCACTTCAGGACGCGAAAGCCAGCGTTCCATCGCTGCACGGACGCTTTCCGGCGTTACAGCTGCCATCTGCTCCAGCTGCGTGCGGTAGAAACCGGCATCACCGGTATACATCAGTCCTTCGGCCAGGATCATACCCTTGCCACCAAAGCCGCCAACACGCTGCTGGCCGCCGATAAAGCCGGAGGCGAACTGCGTGACCGCACGGTTGATCTCGTCCTGGGTCGGACCTTCGGCGATCATGCGCGCAGTTTCGGCTTCAAGCTGAGCCTGAGCCGTCTCCCGATCTACGCCGTCTTTCACTGTGACGATGGTTTGCAGGAAGCTCAACTGCTCATGCTGTTGCGCATTGGCAAAAACGCCAACAGCTGATTCCTCGCCGCGAACCATTGCGTTGTCGAGGCGCGAGGAATTGAGACCACCAAGAATGGTCATGCCGACCTGCAGCGGAACCGCGTCGGGGTGGGTCATACCCGGGCCGGTCCATGACTGGTAGATACGTGTTGCGGGCACCTGATCGGTGATTTCGCGGTAAGCCGGCTCTGCCAGTGTAACCGGGCCTGCTTCCAGCTGCTCCACCTCCGCGCCGCGCGGAATATTGCCGAACCAGCGTTCTACAATCGGACGCGCGGTTTCGGCGTCGATATCGCCGGTCAACGCAAGGACCACGTTGTTGGGAGCGTAGTTATCGCGGAACCAGGTCTGCACGTCTTCCAGGCTGGCGGCCGAAAGGTCAGCCATCGAACCGATGGTTGAGTGACGATAGGGGTGGCCAACCGGCAGCAGCTCTTCATTCATCACATAGCCGGTGAGGCCATAGGGATTGTTGTCGCCCTGCCGCTTTTCGTTCTGCACAACCATACGCTGGTTATCGAGCTTCTCCTGGCTCACCGCGCCGAGCAGATAGCCCATGCGGTCGCTTTCCATCATCAGCGCGAGGTCGAGCGCGCCCGTGGGTACCGTTTCCACATAGTTGGTACGATCGTACCAGGTCGAACCGTTGGTGCTGGTGGAGCCTGCGGCTTCCAGCGGTATGTCGAAGTTTTCAACGTTCTCCGATCCACCGAACATCAGGTGTTCGAACAGGTGGGCAAAGCCGGTGCGACCGCGTGGTTCGTGCTTGGAGCCGACGCGGTAGTAGGTTGTCACACCCACCAGCGGGCTTTTGCGATCGGTGTGGATGATGACCTGCAATCCGTTATCCAGCGTGAACGTCTCGTGCGGGATGTCGATCGATGCGAGCAGCGCGTCGAGCGAAGCAGCTTCCGGCGCGGAGGCTTCCACCTCGGCAATGGGCGCTTCAGCCATCGGCGGCGCATCAACGGTGGAACAGCCCAGCAGTGCCAGTGTGGCGGTTGCAGGCAAGAGCGAACGGAGTGCTTTGGCGAGTTTCATGGCGCACCTGTTAGCACAAACACAGCCGAGTGGAAGCGTCCTCAAACCGGATGTCGATCAGGGTTGGCGCTTTGTCGAAAGTTGCTAGCGCGGAGCGCGGCGTGACAGGTCGAGCAGCATCAGGCCAATGGCGATGATGCCGCCGGTCAAACCGATCAGTACCGGCTGCATCCAGTCCTCTCCGGAAGCGCGTAGAGTCAGCACCCAGGGGAACCAGTCGGCATCTTCCGTACCCACCATCGTGACCGCAAGCCCGACCAGCGTTCCGGCGATCCCGACAGCAAGCGGGATCACGAAGTTGGCAAAGCGCAGCGCTACCCACAGCTGGATCACTGTGAGCAGTAATCCGGCGGCCAGAAAACGGACAGAGCTATCGGCAATTCTGGCGACCTGGGGATTTCCCGATGGCATCTCGCCGATAATCCAGCCTGCCAACGAGATCAGGCCGTAGGTGTAGACGAACAGGAGCACAGTCATCAGCATCAGCGCCCCTTGCACGACAATCGCTTTCGCGGCGAACAGCTGCCAGCGCGGGTAGGGCAGGGCGAGCAGGTGGTCCCATGCCTTTGCGCGATATTCGATCTGCGCGCACAGTGTTGCAAAGGTTGCGGTGGCCATCGGGAAGATGAACAGCACCCAGAGGGGTAGGGTGAACCCGCCGAGGATCATTTCCCAGCTCGATTGTCGCTCGTTGACGACAATTGTCAGCAGCGCGAGGCACGATGTGAGCGCCGGTACGACCAGTGCAAAAAGAAGCGCGAGCGAGCCGCCGAGCTTGGCAATCTCTGTGCGAATAAGCTGGATCATGCGGCTTCTCCTTTAAGACCTGTACCGGCAGCGGTTTTGTAGAGATCTTCAAGCGAGCGGGACTCTTCACGCAGTTCGCTCACGCCGATCCCGCTTTCGACAAGGCTCGTGTTGATACGCTGCGCAAAATCAGCAAATTCGCTGCCTCGGGAACAGGTGATGGCGAGCTGATGTGAACCGCCGAAGCGCACGGTGTGGCCTGCAGCCGTGAGCAAGGTTATGGCCTCCTTGGGCTTGTCGGTGCCGACCACGAGTGTGCGCTCGCTGGCAAGAAGGCTCTGCATGCGGCCCTGCATCACCAGCTGCCCTTCGCGCAACAGGCCTGCATGGCTTGCGACCTGTTCAACTTCGCTAAGCAGGTGGCTGGAGACGAATACCGTCGCGCCTATCCGGTCGGGCAAGTCGCGGATCAGCTCGCGCATCTCGCTGATGCCTTCCGGGTCGAGCCCGTTAGTCGGTTCGTCCAGCAGCAACAGTTCGGGCTTGCCTAGAAGAGCACGGGCAAGGCCGACCCGCTGGCGCATCCCCAGCGAATAGTCGCGCACCTTACGGGCCGCGTGGCGTGCCATACCGGTTACATCAAGCACACGGTCGATTTCGCTTTCGGGGAGTCCGAGTAAGCGCCGTGTGAGGTCAAGATTGCCACGGGCTGTCAGGTGTTCGTAAAGCGCAGGGCTTTCTACAAAGGCGCCCGTCTTCGCCAAGGCCCGGCGCGGGTCGCTGTTCATATCATGGCCGAGCATCCGGATCGAACCGCTATCCGCCTTCAACACTCGCAGCAGCAGCCGCATCACTGTTGTCTTGCCCGCGCCATTGGGGCCGATGAAGCCGTAAACACTGCCTTCAGGGACCTGCAGGCTGCATCCGCGAATGACCGGGCGCCCGCCAAGCTCTTTTCGCAAATCGTCGGTTTCGATGGCGAATCCCATCAGCATGCCCTTCCATATGAATTTAAGTTTGACTTAAATGTTGTGCATGATAATTTAAGTCAAGGTTAAATTTTTGAAGGATCAGATCATGATTGAGCGGCAGGCCATGGGCGTCGCAATAGTGGGCGCACTATCAGCGCTTTTGCTTGGGATCATCGTTGCAGCAGACCTGATCGGAGGCATTCTTTATCAATCGGAACTGACCTATTGGGCGGTCCGCAGAGTCGCGACGCTTGCCTATGTTCTTGCGATCTCGCTGCTTGCCTATGCCGGGTGGCAGGTTGCGAAGGGGAGGGGGTTTGGCGATGTCATGCCGCGATTGCTTTCCGCGGCTGGACTGCTGCTGGCGGCTGGCGCGACGTTCGAGACATTTGGCGTCGCATTCGTGATGCGTGCATTTGGCGTTGGCGATTTCCGCGGCATCGCCCATTTCGATCCGACCTATGTCACGCTCGGCGCTGTTGGGCTCCTTCTCTGGCTGCTTGGACGGCTGATGCGACAGGCAATTGCCATGGCGCGGGAACTGGAGGAGTTCCTCTGATGCCCGTTGCCATCACGCTCGATCGCGTCCTCGAGCAGCGCGGCATGACGGGCAAGGAACTCGCCGCGCGCATAGGTATAAGCGAAACGCAGCTCTCGCTCTTCCGTTCGGGCAAGGTGAGGGGCATGCGCTTTGCGACGCTTTCGAAAATGTGCTTCGTGCTCGACTGCTCGCCTGGTGACCTGCTTGATTACGAAGCCGATCCGGCAGACCTGTCCGGATAACGCCTAGCGTGAAGAGACGATCCTGCTGCTGCGGGCATTGGCGCGCACGTCATCTTCCCAGAAGCGGACCGGCTTCAATTCATGGTCGACGTAAAGCTGCATCTGGTCGGTGTAGTGCGGACTGTCTGGCCGTGTGGCTGCTGCGCCAAACGGCTGGATCGATTCAGAACGCACGCGCTCGCCCGGCTCCCACTCGACGAACTGGATGAAGCTATCGCCGTGCCGCAGCGATAGACGACCGTCTGCGTCAATGTCCCATAGCGTAGAGGCGCGCAGCGTGTCCGATCCGCCATCGAGCGGTAGGTCGACATCACCCTGGCGCAGCCGCAGCAGATCGCCCATTGGCACTTCAAGCTCGCCGAAATGCTCCATCAGGTGATTGGCTGAGCGTTCGAGTTCGGCGCGGTGATCGGGGATGTTTCCGCGCTGGTAATCCGCGCCCATGTAAGGCCGGATCATCAGCAGCGCCAAGGCATCGCCGGGGCTGTCTCCCTCGGCATCAAGGTCCCATGCGCCGAGCAGCGCCTGCGCCTCTTCCAGCAAGGGATCTTCTGACAGATCAAGCGCCGCCACTGCGTCGAGCATGTCTGCAACGTAGCCTTCGCGGTTGTATCCGGTATCATATTTGATCGCTTCGAGCCGCTCTCTGCCAATAGGCCCGGGCATGCCCATCAGCTGTGCAGCACGCCGTGCCCGGTTGGTAGAGCGCACTTCGATCCCCAGTACGGGGCTGAAATTGGCCGGGTCGAGATCGCTGCCTTCGCCCGCCGCGCTGAAAGGGCTGTTATTGGCATTGAACAGCCAGCCACTTTCGGGGTTCACGATCTGCGGGATCGAAGAGAAGTCTACAGGACCGTTCCAGATCAACTCGCCGCGATCACCGGGAAGCACTCCGCGCCAATCCGGTCCTTCTATGCGGTCGGGGATCGCGGCGTTGTAGAAATAGCCGATATTGCCCGCTTCATCGGCATAGATGAAATTGGTGGAGGGGATATCCATGCGTGCTAGGATGAATTGAAACTCGTCCAGATTGGTTGCCTTGTTGAGGCGGTAGTAGGCATCGAGATTGCCGAGATTGTCGATCCCGCCGTAGCGAACGGCGAAAAACCCGTTATCATTGCGGATCACCGGACCGTGAACGCTGCGGTAGATTGTTTGCGGTACCGGCAAGGTGAACGGGCCGAATTTGACGCCCAACCACACGCGGCGGCTTTCCAAAGGCAGCCATTCGCCATCGAGCAGGTAGTTCTCTCCGGCCTCATCTACAGTCAGCGCATAGACATCGGTCATGTCCGGCCGGTTGACCGTATTGGTCCAGCCGAGATGCTCGTTGTGGCCCAGGAAGGGGAAGGGGCTGCCGGGGAAGTTGGACCCGGCAAAGTGCCAGCCCTCTTCGCTTTCCACGACCAGCTCGTACCATGCAACGCCGCCACGCAGCGGCTGGTGGCTGTTAGAAACGAGACGCGTCACGCCGTCGCCCGATTTCTCCGGAGAAATGGCAAAAGCGTTCGAACCTGCGAAGTCACCCTGTTCGCCCATGTGAACAGGCAGCGCAGCCAGCGGCGGGCCCTGCTCCGGGTTGCGCTCTTCTCCTGCAACCAGCGGGCCAATGGTATTGTCGAGCCCGAAGAAGAACGGCTGGCGAAGGGCAAACCCTGCGGCCACATCCTCTCCGTTGATCGGGAACAGGTTACGCAGCCTGAGCTCGCTCGGATTGTCCTCGGCATACTGGTTGAGACCCGTGGCGTAGGCGTTGAACAAGGCCTGCGTGTCGGGCGGCAGTCCGCCGAACTGCCGTTCTGCCGTGCCACGCGCATCAAGCAGGTGATAGGCGTAATCAACCGCCGCACCTTGCTCTCCCGCGATCGCTCCATAACGGCCGCGCGCCATGGCAATCACATCCTGCAAGGTGGAAAAGTCATCCTCCGCATGAGCAATCGCCACGCCAAAGGCTACGTCCGCATCGGTTTCGCCGAAGATGTGCGGCACGCCGAACTCGCTGCGCACAATCTCGGCGCGATAGGTGCGGCTGCTTTCGGGAGCGACACCGTAACGTGCCGCCATGGGCTCCCACACCATCAGACCAATCGCGGCTATCACCAGAAGGCTAAGGAAAGCGATGCCGATACGTTTGATCTTTTCTGCCATTCCGGCTTTCTTGCAGGGGCAGGGCGGTGGCACAAGCACACTCGACAGGCGCACGAATTTTGCCGACCAGCGCACTTGTGTGACGCAAGTGCAACACTATGTGCGAGTGGTAGACAGATAAGGGACGAGACAGGGAATGAATCTCGACAAATTCACCGACCGCGCGCGCGGATTTCTGCAAAGCGCGCTGACGATTGCCATTCGCAACGAGCACCAGCGGATTTCGCCCGAGCATATCCTCAAGGCACTGCTCGAAGATGAAGAGGGCATGGCGGCCGGCCTGCTCCAGCGTGCGGGCGCCAATCCGGGCCGTGCAGTGCAGGAAGTCGATACCCTGCTCGCCAAGATCCCTGCCGTAAGCGGGGGAGGGGCGCAGCAACAGCCGGGGCTTGATAACGATTCCGTGCGTCTGCTCGATCAGGCCGAACAGGTCGCCGAAAAGGCGGGTGACAGCTATGTCACCGTCGAGCGGCTGCTGCTGGCGCTTGCGCTCGCCAAGGATAGCCGCGCGGGCAAGGCGCTGGCCGCAGCGGGTCTTGACCCGCAGGCGCTCAACACCGCGATCAATGAACTGCGCAAGGGCAAGACGGCGGACAGCGCCAATGCCGAAGCCGCTTACGATGCGATGAAGAAGTACGCGCAAGATTTGACGCAGAAGGCGAAGGACGGAAAGCTTGATCCGGTGATCGGCCGTGACGAGGAAATCCGCCGGGTCGTCCAGATCCTCGCGCGCCGCACCAAGAACAACCCTGTTGTTATCGGCGAACCCGGCACCGGCAAGACCGCGATTGCCGAAGGTCTCGCGTTGCGCATCGCCAATGGTGATGTGCCCGACAGCCTGAAAGGTCGCACGCTGATGGCGCTCGACATGGGCAGCCTGATCGCGGGCGCGAAATATCGCGGCGAGTTTGAAGAGCGGCTGAAGACCGTGCTCGACGAGGTCAAGGACGCAGGCGGCCAGATCATCCTGTTCATTGACGAGATGCACACGCTGATCGGCGCGGGCGCGAGCGAGGGCTCGATGGATGCGAGCAACCTGCTCAAACCAGCACTGGCGCGCGGCGAACTGCACTGCATCGGCGCGACGACGCTCGACGAGTATCAGAAGTACGTCGAAAAGGATGCGGCGCTTCAGCGGCGTTTCCAGCCCGTATTCGTAGACGAGCCGAGCGTGGAGGACACGATCTCCATCCTGCGCGGGATCAAGGAAAAGTACGAACTGCACCACGGCGTGCGTATCACTGACGGTGCGATTGTCGCCTCAGCGCAGCTTTCCGAACGCTACATCTCGGACCGCTTCCTGCCCGATAAGGCTATCGACCTGATGGATGAGGCGGCGAGCCGCATCCGTATGGAAGTGGAGAGCAAGCCTGAAGAAATCGAGAGTCTCGACCGACGGATCATCCAGCTCAAGATCGAAGAGCAGGCGCTCAGTAAGGAAAGCGATTCCGCCTCGAAAGATCGCCTCGATGCCCTGCGTGAAGAGCTTGCGAACCTGGAACAGCAAAGCTCCGAACTGACCACGCGCTGGCAGAACGAGAAGGACAAGATCCACGCCGAGGCGAAGATCAAGGAAGAGCTCGACGCCGCGCGTATCGAGCTTGAGCAAGCACAGCGGGCCGGTGACCTCGCGGCGGCGGGTGAGCTGCAGTACGGCACGATCCCCAAGCTCGAAAAGCAGCTTGCCGAAGCCGAGGGTGATACCGACAATGCGCTTCTCAAAGAGGAAGTGACCGAAGACGATATCGCTTCGGTTGTTAGCCGCTGGACGGGCATTCCCATCGACAAGATGATGGAAGGCGAGCGCGAAAAGCTGCTCAAGATGGAAGAGGCACTGGGCAAGCGCGTCATCGGTCAGGAGCAGCCGATTGTGGCCGTTTCCAAGGCAGTACGCCGTTCACGCGCCGGCTTGCAGGATCCGGGCCGCCCGATGGGCAGCTTCCTGTTTCTTGGCCCCACCGGCGTGGGCAAGACCGAGCTGACCAAGGCGCTCGCTGCCTTCCTGTTCGATGATGATCAGGCGATGGTCCGCATCGACATGAGCGAGTTCATGGAGAAGCACGCGGTTGCAAGGCTGATCGGCGCGCCTCCGGGCTATGTCGGCTATGAAGAAGGCGGCGTGCTGACCGAAGCCGTGCGGCGACGGCCCTATCAGGTCGTGCTGTTTGACGAGGTCGAGAAAGCGCACAGCGATGTCTTCAACGTGCTGCTGCAAGTGCTCGATGACGGGCACTTGACTGACGGGCAGGGCCGCAAGGTCGACTTTAGCAATACGCTGATCATCCTGACCTCCAACCTCGGTAGCCAGTTCCTTTCCAACCTGGGCGATGATCAGAAAGTCGCCGATGTGGAGGATCAGGTGATGGACGTCGTTCGCGGGCATTTCCGCCCCGAATTCCTCAACCGTCTGGACGAGATCGTGCTGTTCCACCGCCTCGCGATGGAGCACATGGCACCCATCGTCGATATCCAGGTGAACCGCGTTCAGAAGCTGCTCAAGGATCGCAAGATCGTGCTCGACCTGACCGACGGTGCGCGCAAGTGGCTCGGCCGCGTGGGCTATGATCCGGTTTACGGTGCGCGTCCTCTGAAGCGGGCTGTACAGCGTTACCTGCAGGACCCGTTGGCGGAGAAATTGCTCGCCGGAGAGATCGCCGATGGCCAGACGGTCAAGATCGACGAAGGTGATGGCGAGCTGGAGATGACGGTGGAATAGACGCCTCTTTCTAACCAACCGGACAAACAAAAAGGGCGGGGAAATCCCCGCCCTTTTCTTTGTGTCCTGTCCGCAGGCTTAGAGGCCCGGGATCTGGTCCCCTCTCAGCGTGATGCCGAGGAAGAACGAGGTGCCGTATGGCGATACCGGATAGGAGAAGTTGGTCGGATACGGCTGCTCATCGGTGATGTTGTTGACGCCCGCGAAGATCGTGAAATCGTCATTTGCATCGTAGCTGAGGCTGATATCGTGGATCCAGTACTCGTCAGCCAGACCGGCAGGGCCAACCTGTGCATCGAGTGTTTCGATCTCGATACCAGAGAAGGCCGTGCTGCCAACATACTGCAGGCCGTAACGCAGGTTGAAGTTATTGTAGCCTACAGACAGCGAGCCCACGCCTGCCCATTCCGGACGCTGCTCTTCGCGCAGTTCCGGATCGACATTGGTCGGATCAGTCGGATCGAAGAACCGGTCGATGTAGTCGACCCAGTTCACCGAAGCGCGCGCACCGATGTCGAAATCACCGATGTTGAAGCGATAGGCGACCGTGGCATCGATACCGGCGGTTTCGATACGGCCGAAGTTCAACTGCGTCTGCGACAGGAATTCGAAGCCCAGGAAAGTCGGACTGCCGGCCGTTCCATTGCGCCTGAACTGGCCACAGAACTGGTTCGGGAAGGTCGTGGAATCGTAACATGTGTCCACGATGTCCTGCGCCGTAACTGCGGCGATCGCATCCTCGATTTCGATATTGTAATAGTCGACCGAGAGCACAAGACCCGGAATGAAGCGTGGCGTGACGATCGCACCGAAGGTGTATGTCGTTGCTGTTTCTTCAAGCAGGTCGGGATTACCGCCAGTCGTGCCGGAGAAACGCGCCGTCAGCGGATCGGAGTAGTTATAGACGCCGCTGCCATCCTGATAGTCGGCCGGGTTTGCGCCCAGCGCCTGGAAGTCGGCAACACAGTTCGCCTGCCGGTTGGCTGCCGCAGCAGAATCGAGCACTGCGATCTGCGACACGTCACACGGATCGGAGGGACGGAACACCGTACCCTGCTGCGGATTGAACAGTTCCGAGATGTTCGGCGCACGTACTGCGCGTGAGTAGGTTCCGCGGAAGCGGATATCTTCTACCGGAGCCCAGATGCCGCTGACACTCCAGGTGAAGGTGCCTCCCACTGTCGAATAGTCGGAATAGCGCGCAGCACCCGTCAGCTCGAGCGTGTCGAAGAATGGCACCGCATCGAGGATCGGAATGTTCACCTCGGCGAAGACCTCGGCAACGTCGAATTGGCCACCCGTGTTGAAGGTGCGCGTTTGCGCGTCAAACACAAGCTGCTGGTTGCCCGAAACATCGCCGATGAACTGGCCGGCGCTGATATCCGGTGTATCGATCTGGGCGATGCCGAGTGTCAGTGGGTCGAATTCGAAGCTGCTCTGCTCATCGCGATATTCGGCACCGACAGCAAAGCGGACCGGACCGCCGGGCAGCTCGAAGAAGCTGCTGGAGTCGCCGACAAGGCTTGCGTTCAGCACGAACTGTTCGAGCACGGCTTCGTTCACTGTGGTGACGGTGATGAAGTCGACGGCTTCTTGCGAAACCGACTGCTCGCCATTGAACAGCGATGCCGGGCGGCACTGTCCGTCACCCGGGTTGAAGGTGAAGAAGCCACCCTCGATCACCGGGAAGAACTGGCTGCCCGGGTGACGTGCGTTGGGATCGAGATCCGAACGACAGACGATGTTGCCATTGGGCGTGCCAGTCGTGAACTCGCCTTCATCTACCGCGTCAATCGCTGCAAACAGGCGGTCGGGCAGTACGGTGTTCTCGTTCTCGATCTCCGATTCAAAACGGCCGTAGTTGGCGCTGATTTGCCATTCGAACTCGCTCGATCCGCCGAAGTCGCCACGAAGGCCACCGACGATGCGATAGGTTTCGCGTGTCGCGAGCTGGCGTGCCAGACCAAGGTCGGTGAAGTCACGGCTGACGCGCAGGCCGCCTGCATCGTCGGCATCGGCCTGAAGCACATCCGGGATGTAGGGGTTGTCTGCAAAGATCAGCAGTGAATCGTAGAATGTGTTGTAGGGATTCTGCGATTCTGTGTAGGAATTCACATACTTGGCATCGATGAAAACGTTCACCGAATCCGAGACATCGTAGTTGGCCAGGAAGGCCGCGTAGAACCGCTCGTTGCCCGGGATCAGGCTCGCACCGCTCAGTCGCTCGGGCGCACCATCACCGCCGAACTGGTTGCTCGAGCTCGCTACGATACCGTCCTGGAAAATCTGCACGCCACCGCCGGGAGTGGAGACGTAGCAGCCGCCGCCGCCGAAGCCGGTCAGACCGATGAAGCTTTCCTGACAGTCATTGATGCCATTGCTGTTTATGTCGGCATCGAAGAAGCCGAAATCGCGGCGGAAGATCAGGCCCGCACCGGATGAGATCGCAAACCGGGGATCGGATTGATAGGCTAGAGCAGGGGCGTTCAGGGCCCGGTCGATCAGTGCCTGCTCCGCTGCGGTCGGCGTCGCGCCGCCGCCGAAGATAGCGTCATAGTCCGACGTACCGGGAAGCGGGATGCGGAAGCCGATCGGGAACGAGAAGTTCGCGATACTGTAGAAGTTCTGGAAGTTAGGCGTCTGGTCGGTGATATCACCGCGCTGGAAACGCAAAAGCGGGCTGGGATAGGTCGTGCCTGTATTGAAGCGACCGTTGTTTGCGTAGAACTCACGGTCACCCTGCAGCAATTGCTCGGTGTAGGAGTAGCCGGCCGCAAAGGTGACATTCCCGCGGCCATCGCCTGTGTTGAACCCGACAACGCCGTCAAGTCCGGCGGTCCACCCATCGCCTTCGCCGGAAACACCGCCGATGGCATCGATCTGGAAGCCATCAAAGTCATCGCGGAGTACGTAGTTCACAACGCCGGTCACCGCGTCCGCGCCGTATACGGCCGATGCGCCGCCGGTAAGAACTTCGACTTGCCGGATGAGGCCGGTGGGGATGCTCGACACGTCGACGATCTGGCTGCCCGAGACGCCCGAGACGTGGCGCTGGCCGTTGACCAGGACAAGCGTACGGACTGAGCCCAGGCCGCGCAGGTTGAGCGTTGCCTGTCCGATGCCGCCCGCACCGTTTTGCAGCGAATCGGCTACGGTGCCCGAATTCGACAAGGCCGGAATCTCACGAAGAGCCTCGGTCGCATCGACTACGCCGGTTTCGCGAATATCGTCGATCAGGACGGTTGCAACGGGTGCCGGAGCAGCTTCGTTGGGGTCGCGCTGGATGCGTGAACCGACCACCACAATCGAATCATCATCGGGGTCGCTCGCTTCGGTATCACCAGTATCCTGTGCAAGCGCTGGAGCAGCATACAAGGCCAATGAAAGTGCGATTGGTGCGGAAGCAAGTCTGAGAGCTGTTTTGCAGTTCATGAGGGGGTTCCCTTATTTTTGTCCCGATATCGTGACGAAACGACACCATAAAGTGCACAGAACAGTTCTATTTTGCAATGTTGTTACACTCTTCCCGATTCTTTGGCTGGCTTGATGTTGCTTCGCAGCAACTCTGACGACGTGGTGGCGACGGAGTGTTCTGCGCTTGAGGACAGTTGTAAGGCTTTGCCAATGTTGAAGATTATGCAAAACCAGATGTGCTGTTGAGCAAAGGGTGCGTAGGTGACGAAGCACCTCACAGCCCAGCGGACTCGAGTGTGTGAATTTGGTCACAGACTCTATCAAAATAAGGGGTTTTCAGCCGCTCAGCCGCTTGTGCTTTTGACAAGGGGGCGTCGCTATTGCAGTCAACGCTCGCAGCGTATTGGAATTCGCAGCTTACCCTGCAAGCCGTTCCGCGTTGCCCATGTACGGGGGTATGACCAAGGGGGTCTTTCCGACATTAACGCTGAACGGCTTGTGAATTCGAAAGTGAAGTGGACGCGACAAACATGAAAAAGTTTTCAAGAAATTCCCTGACGGGTCTCGCGCTTACGGTTTCTGCCGTAGCGCTTCTCGCCGGCGGTCCTGCTTATGCGCAGGATGCTGACGACGAATGTGACGTCGATGCAGCCGGTGTTCCGGATGAAGATTGCGACGACGTCCAAAGTGCGGACGGCAGCACAAGCGATGGCGGCAACATTATTGTTACCGGTTCGCGTATCCGTACCGACACATTCACCAGCATCTCGCCTCTGCAGACCCTGTCTACAGAAGAAGAGCGTGATGCCGGTAACTTCGATGCTGCAGAAATTCTGCAGCGGTCCGAATTCTCTGCCGGTCAGCAGATTGACGCGACCTTCCAGGGTTTCGTTCTGAACAACGGCCCGGGTTCGCAGACGCTGAACCTGCGTGGTCTGGGTGCAGACCGTACGCTTCTGATGATCAACGGCCGTCGCCTTGCGCCTGCCGGTGTTGAAGGTGCTCCGACCAACCCGTCGATCAACCTTCTGCCGACCTCGCTGATCGCGCGCTACGACCTGCTGCTCGACGGTGCGTCGTCGGTTTACGGTTCGGACGCTGTGGCTGGTGTGGGTAACATCATCCTGCGTAACGACCTCGACGGTTTCGAAGTCTTCCTGAGCGGCAACTACAACGAGCAGGGCGGTGGTGATGACTACACGATCTCTGCTGCATGGGGCACGCAGTTCAACAACGGCTTCATCGGTATCGGTGCAGAATATGCCCGCCGTGATGAAGTTCTGAACGGCGACCGTGATTTCCTGCGTGGTTGTAACACCCACTACGAAATCTCTGACACCGGCGAGATTTTCCGTGATGACCTCGCGACAGATGCAAATACGCGCCAGGATACAAACGGTGCCGTGCGTGCTACCATTTCGCCTTGTAAGCTTGAGCGTATTACGGGCCGTGTGCAGTTCAGTGGTACCTTCGCCGGTTCGCTTTACTACGACACTAACGACTATGGTCTTGCTGACCCGGGTAACTACGGCATCCCGTTCTTCAGTGAGACGACTGACGCCTTCGGTGATCCGGTTGACGCCGACGGCGACGGTGTTCGTGACGTTGATCTGTTCAACCGTACGCTGAACGGTAACGACCTTGAGCAGTCGTTCATCAGCCCGCAGGACCTTTACAACGTAATGGCCTACGGCGAGTACACCTTCGAAGGCGACATGAACATCACGCCGTTCTTTGAAGCGCTGTACAGCCGCGCTGAAGTGACCGTGGAAAACAGCGGCGCGCCGCAGTTCTTCCCTTGGGTTCCTTCGAGCAACGCCTTCAACCCTTGTAACTTCGTGAGCAACCCGAACGGTGTTGATTGCGCAGATCGTGAAAACCAGTACCTGGGTGCTCCGTTCAACCCGAACGTAGGTACCCCGCTGGCTGTTCGCCCGATCCCGTCGATCCGTGGCGACCGTAACAACGTCGCGACCGTGCAGGAGCAGTATCGTGCTGTTCTGGGTGTTCGCGGTGATCTGCCCTTCATTGGCGATAGCTGGTCGTTCGAAGTTTCGGGTGTGTACTCACGCTCTGAAGGTTCGTCGGTCCGTCGCGGTATCCGTGAAGACCGCCTGGCGCATGCACTGGGTATTGACCCCACCGCTGACTTCAACGGTGACGGCATTGTCGACAACAACGGCAACGGTGTTGCAGATGACTACATCTCGCTGACCACTTCGCCGCTGCTGGCAGACGGTGCTTGCGGTACGGCGTTCGCCAACCCGAACCTGCTTGCGCCTGACGTAGGCGCGGGCTGTGTGCCGGTGAACCTGTTTGCTGCATCGCTTTACCTTCCGGGTCCGATCGGTGACTTCGCCACTCAGGCGGAGCGTGATTACCTGTTCGGTGAGCGTACCTTCGACACCACTTATGAGCAGATCGTAATCAACCAGTTCATCACTGGTGATCTCTTCGAACTGCCTGCCGGTCCGCTCTCTGTAGTGTTCGGCGGTGAGTATCGTGAAGACTCGATCAACTCGCAGCCTGATGTTGTGGCATCGGATGGTCTCTTCTGGGGCTTCTTCGCTGACCAAGGCGCACAGGGTAGCAAGTACCTGATTGAAGGCTTCGCCGAAGCCAACATTCCGGTATTCGACAGCGACACCTGGGGTGAATTTGAGATGAACATCTCCGGTCGTATCACCGAAGAGGAATTCTACGGCACAGCTGGCACCTACTCTCTTAAGGGTGGCTGGCGTCCGCTGCCGCAGATCCTTCTGCGTGCAAGCTACGGTACGTCCTTCCGTGCTCCGAACCTGCGCGAGAACTTCCTCGCCGGTCAGTCGGGCTTCGGTGGCATTACCGATCCGTGTGCGGTTCCTGATGTCGCCTATGATGCTCTGGGTGCCGGCTACATTGCAGCAAACGATCCGCGCGAACAGTTCGTGCTCGATAACTGCATCCGTGAAGGTCGTGACCCGACTTCTGTCGGTATCGACTCGACCGGGATCAACACGATCCAGGTACCAAGCGTGGAAATCACCAACGGTGGTAGCCTTGAACTGGAACCGGAAACGTCGACTTCCTTCACGGCGGGTATTGCCGTTGAAGAAAGCTACGGTGGTCTCGATTTCTCGTTTGCATTCAACTACTACAACATTGAAGTTGAGGGCGCGATCATCGAGCCGACGGGTCAGTCGGTCGTCAATGGCTGCTACTTCCGTGAAGATACCTCCACCCGTAGCCGTCTTTGTGACTTCATTGGCGTGAATGGCGATCCACTTGGCCGTCGCCTGATCAACCAGGTCTTTGCCGGCTTCATCAACGTGAACCAGGAAGTTGTCCGCGGTATCGATATGAACGCTCAGTTCCGCTACGATGTGCCGGTTGGTGGTGACATCCTCGGTCTGAACCTCGATCTGCGTGCCAACCACCTGATCGAACGTACGACCCTGTTCCTCGATGATGACGGCAATCCGGATATTGACGAAGATGCAGGCGAGTTCGGCTTCCCGCTGTGGACTGGCCGTGCCGCGCTTTCGGCTTCGTATTCGGACTTCGCATTGACCTGGACCACGCGTTGGATCGGTGAGACCCAGCAGCAAGCGGAAGGTATTGACCCCTTCAGCGATGCTTGGGGCTATAACCGTGCTGGCGAATTCACAGGCTTCTTCTCGGACACCTGTCTGGGCGCAGGCTCGCGTGATGCTGCCGGTAACCTTGACGGCATTGTCGCCGGTGATGGCAACTACTGTGCCGACGTTGGCTTCGCGGACGATTACTTCGTTCACACCGTATCGCTGCGTTACGACTTCAACGAAAACATCACGCTGCGCGCCGGTGTGACCAATGTCTTCGACGAAGCTCCGCCGCTGATCGACACGAACGAAGTGTTCGGCCGTTCGAACACCGCAATCGGTAACGGCTATGACCTGAATGGTCGTGAGTTCTTCGGATCGCTTTCGGTTCGTTTCTGATCTCACACTGATCAAACACAGAAAAAGGGCCCCGCAGCTTCGGTTGCGGGGCCCTTCTCTTTTGCAGCACCGTTTTTGGCGCGGCTTGCCTTGACCCACACTCCGCGCTGTTTAGGAGCCATGGTGACTGATATTGCTGCGTCCCCGCATGGATGGACGAAAGGGAGCCACTATGAAGATCGACAGTTCCATTGCCGCAATCGTAACCGGCGGTGCATCCGGGCTTGGTGAAGCGACGGCACGTGCGCTTGCAGCCAGGGGCGCCAAGGTCGCGCTGTTCGACATGAATGCCGAACGCGGCGAAGAGGTAGCGCGCGAGATTGGCGGCGCTTTCTTCACCGTCGATGTAACGGACGAGGGATCGGTCACTGCCGGTTTCGAGGGCGCGCGGGCCGCGCACGGCCAGGAACGTGTTCTGGTCAACTGCGCCGGCATCGCTCCGGTCGGCAAGATTGTGAAACGTGATCGTGAGACCGGGGCGCTCTCGCACTTGCCCCTCGCCAAATTTGATGCCGCCATGCGTATCAATGTGTCGGGCACATTCCTGTGCTGCGCCAAGGCCGCTGAAGGCATGATGGCCACCGAACCGCTGGACGCCAACGGTGAGCACGGATGCATCGTCAACACCGCCTCTGTGGCTGCGGAAGATGGCCAGATCGGTCAGATTGCCTATGCGGCATCCAAGGCTGCGGTGAAGGGCATGACGCTTCCGATGGCGCGCGACCTGATGGGAGACGGCATCCGCGTCAACGCCATCCTGCCGGGCATCTTCGGCACGCCGATGCTCGCTGGATTGCCCGAGAAAGCGCAGGCCGCGCTCGCTGAAGCGGTTCCTTTCCCGAAGCGGCTGGGCGATCCGGCGGAATATGCTTCGCTTGTCTGCTTTATGGTGGAGACGGGCTATTTTAACGGTGAATGCGTAAGGTTGGATGGCGCCATCAGAATGCCGCCCAAGTAAGGCGATCTGCGTCAGGAGAATTGAGCATGGCCAATTGGCACATCGGAGTGATCGGCGGTTCGGGGCTCTACGATCCGGGCGCGCTGGAAGATGCGCAGGAAATTGCCGTGAACAGTGCCTTTGGCGATCCGTCCGGACCTGTCGTCACCGGTAAGATCGGCGGTGTGCAGTTCTCCTTCATTGCCCGCCATGGTGATGGGCATCGCCTGTCTCCCAGCCATGTGAATTACCGCGCCAATATCGATGCGCTCAAGCGCTGCGGTGTCACCGATCTGCTCGCGATCTCTGCCATTGGCAGCCTGAAAGAGGAGTACGAGCCCGGGCACTTTGTCGTGGTCGACCAGCTTATTGACCGGACTGTCGGGCGCGAACGCAGTTTCTTCGGTAATGGTGTCGTTGCGCATGTCCCGCTTGCGGATCCGGTCTGCCCACGCATGGCAACTATGGCCGCCAAGGCAAGCGACAAGGCCGGGGCGACGGTGCACGAAAACGGTATCTATGTCGCGATCGAAGGGCCGCAGTTCTCTACCCGTGCGGAAAGCTTCATGTTCCGCGACTGGGGTGCCACGGTTATTGGCATGACCGCCATGCCCGAAGCACGGCTCGCCCGTGAGGCGGAGCTGCCTTATGCTCTTGTGGGGATGGTTACAGATTATGACTGCTGGCGTGAGCCAGACGGTGATGTCGACGTTGCCGACATTATGAAGCTCATGTCCACCAATGCAGAGAATGCTCGCGCAATGTTGGCTGAATTTGCGGCCGCGCTTCCCAAGGTGCGCAAGGCCAGTCCGATCGATACCGTTCTTGATACTGCTATCGTTACGCCGCGAGAGAAGTGGGATATTGCTGCGACCACACGGCTCGATGCTGTCGCCGGACGGGTGATCGATTTGTTTGCAAAGGCGAAGGATTAAGTCCCGAAACCGCGCATGGCCGCAAGGATGCTTGCATTGGACGACCGATTTGCCCAAAGTCGTTACCTATGCAACCAGCCAGCCACCTTTCGAGATTTCTACCATACCAGCTTTCGCTCGCGTCCAATGCGGTCAGCAACCGGATTGCTATGGAGTACCGTCAGCGCTGGGGGCTGAGCATTCCCGAATGGCGCGTGATGGCAATTCTCGGCGATGCCGGAGCGATGACGCAGCGTGACCTCACCAAGCGTACTCTGATGGACAAGGTCGCGGTCAACCGCGCCTGCAAGGTTCTTGAAGAGCGTGGTCTGGCGCAGCGCACTCCGAATGAGCAGGACGGGAGATCGCATCTCCTCGATCTGACGGCAGAAGGGCGCGCGATGCATGCCGAAATCATGCCGATTGCGCTGGAAATGGAAGCGAAGCTGTTTGAAGGTTTCTCCCCGGATGAACTGGAATTGCTGCGTACGCTGCTCCATCGCTCGCGCGAGCGGGCAGAAGAATTGACCGGAGACGAGCTTTCCTAAACGAACTTTGCCGGCCGAACCGGCAAAGAAAAAACCCCGCGCGGATCGCTCCTGCGGGGTTTTCTCTTGCGAGTACCTGATCGGTACGCGGTGCTGGATCAGCCGTTGCCGATCAATTGTTGCTTCCGGGACCATCGCCCGAGAATGCATCGCCAATCGAGCAGGCTGCCGGGCCGAGAATAACGATAAACAGCACGGGCAGAATGAACAGGATCAGCGGAACCGTCATGATCGCTGGCAGACGGGCGGCCTTTTCCTCGGCGCGCATCATGCGCTCGTTGCGGAATTCGGCCGACAGCACGCGCAGGGCGGATGCCAGCGGTGTACCATAACGCTCGGTCTGGATCATGGTGGTGACCACGCCGCGAACAGCTTCCAGATCCACGCGGTAGGCGAGGTTCTCGAAAGCCTGGCGACGCTCGGTCAGGAAGGACAGCTCGATTGCGGTCAGAGCAAATTCGTCACCCAATTCCGGATAGGCGCGGCCAAGCTCGCGAGCGACGCGGTTGAAGGCAGCGTCCACCGTCAAACCGGCTTCAGCACAGATCACCAGCAGGTCCAGCGCATCGGGAAGACCCTTCTGGATCATCTTTGTGCGCTTGTTGGCGATGTTCTTCAGATAGGTTTCAGGGCCTTTGTACCCGGCGATCACCAGACCGGCGAAACCGAGGAAACGCTTTGTGCTACCCCAGTCAGGGAACATGTCGGTCCAATAGAACATGACGACGCCGGCGAGGCCAAGCACAACAGGCAGGACCATGCGTGCAAAGATGATGACGACGGCCATTTCCTTGTTGCGGAAACCGGCCTGCGCCAGCTTTTGCTGCACATCCTTGACCTGATCTTCCTGCAGGACCTTCATGCCCTGCAGCGTGTCTTTCATCTTTTCGGTCGTGTCGGTCTTGCGGACCAGGCTCTGCCGCTTCTTGGCAGACTGGGTAAGCATGCCTGTCTTCAGCTCGTTCCGACGCTCGTTCAGCGCCTTGACGCGCTTGGCCATCGGATCCTTCACCGTCACGGCGGCATAGATTGCCATCATGGTGGCAATAGCCGCGATTCCGACAAGGATCGTGCCGACAAGCACCACGTCCACACCCAGAAGAGTGGGGCCGCTTTGCGGGGCAAGGCTAAGAATATTCAACATCTTCCTCTCCCCTTAGATTTCGAAGCTGACCATCTTGGCCATGATAAAGGCGCCGATGCTCATCCAGACGAGGCCAAACAGGCCGGTTACGATCAGGCGCTCATCTTCAAAGAAGCCGCCGATGTAGCTCGGGTTGATCCAGTAGATCATGCCGAACACGATGAAGGGCAGGGCGCCAACGATATAGGCGGATGCCTTGGATTCAGAGCTCATTGCCTTGATCTTCAGCTTCATCTGAGCGCGCTTGCGGAGCACGTCCGCAAGGTTGGAGAGCGTCTCCGCCAGATTACCACCGGTCTCGCGCTGAATGGCGAGGGTGATGACGAAGAACTGGAATTCCGCAGTGCCAAGCTTGTCAGCCGATTCCTGCAGCGATTCTTCCATCGTTCGGCCGATTTTGATGCGTTCCACCACCTGGCGGAATTCAACGCCGACAGGGCCGGGAACTTCCTGTCCGACAACGGAAAGTGTTTCGGCTACCGGCAGGCCCGATCGTAGACCACGCACCAGCAGTTCGATCCCGTCCGGAAACTTCGCGTTAAACTGGTTGGTGCGGCGCTTGATAAAGTGACCGACGACAAAGTGCGGGATGCCGGCACCGATTACCATGCCGATGCCCAGCGAAAGCAGGGCGGCGCCGGTCTTCAGATACATCAGTGCGGTAATGGCAACGGCCAGACCGAGCGAGGCGTAGAGATACTTTTGCAGCGTCCAGCCCATACCTGTCCGGCTGAGCCGCAGCTCAAGTGCCTCCAGGCGCGAGCTGGCACCTGCAGCCTTGAACTGCTTGGGCTTGCGCGCGGCAATGGCTTTTTTCAGCTGGCTTTCAACCTTGTCAGTCGTGCTTTCAGAGTGGCGATAGCGAACGGCCTCGAGCCGACGTTGGCCTTCCTTGCTCGGCGACTTGCCGTTCAGCAGGACATAGCCAAGGATCATCAATCCCATCAGGCCACCGGCCACAAGCAGGAGCTGGATGATGTTCATTATCCGCCTTCTCTCTTATTCAGAATTCAATTCAGGTGAGGGTGAAGGGGCGAGTGGCGAGTGCCAGGACCCGCCCCGTCATCCTCATTCGGCGTCAACTGGCTGTGCAGGCTTGTCCTTCTTCGCGCCGCCAAGAAGCGACTTGAGGTCAAACTTGCCAAGCGGAGAAGACTTCTTGCCGCTTTCTTCCAGTGAAGCACCGTCATCGTCGGACACGCCGACAATGGTCTTGCCGATTTCACGGATCGGGCTGACGGTCTTCGAAGACTTGTTGGCTTCGATGAAGGTCTGCCCCAGCTTGGCAGCATTGGCCGCCGCTTTCTGATCCATGTTGATCTGGAAGTTGATCTTGCGCTCGATCGAGGCTTCGAAGTCAGCCTTGCTGATTTCGGCAGCGCCCGACTGCATCTTGTTGCACACGATCATCGGATGCGCACCCGGAGCGTTCTGCTTCAGCCACGACAGGATACGGATCGTATCGCGTGCCGATGCCAGCGAAAGCTCGGTAACCAGCGTCACCACATTCACTTCGGTCAGCAGATGCGGGAAGTTGATCAGCATGTTGCGCGGTAGATCGATCACCGTCATGTCGAAAGCCTGACGGAACTCCTCTTCGAGCTGAACGAAGGCGGTGCCGTCGGTCATCAACGGAGAGTTGATCGGTGCCTCGGCCGACATGATGGCGAGGTTATCGTTGGCGCGGATCATCGCACGTTCGATAAACAGACCGTCAATACGGCTCGGGTTCTCGATGGCATCGGTCAGGCCACGGCCCGGCTCGAGATCGAGCGAAAGCGCGCCGGTGCCGAAGTGGACGTCCAGATCCAGCAGAGCGGTGGAACGCTCGTGCTCGATCGAGAACAACCATGCCAGCGAGGTGGCGAGAGTGGAGGCACCAACGCCGCCACGGGTGCCGACCACAGCAGTCGAAATATGCTCGTGCTCCTGCTCGCCTTCACCACCGCCACGCGGAGAAGAGAAGACGGCCTGGGCTTGGGTCAGCGCATCACGCAGCTGGCTCGCCGAAAGCGGCTTGAGCAGATAGTCGTGAATGCCGCTGGCAATCAGGTCACGATACAGACGAACATCGTTCACCTGGCCGACTGCGATCACCACCGTTCCGGGTTCGCAAACCTCGGCAAGGGCGTTGATGTCGTTGAGCGGGTCACCGCTTTCCGACAGGTCGACCATCAGAATCGCCGGGCTGGCCGAGATGGACAGGGACTGGATTGCGTTGCGTAGTCCGCCCTTGTTGCACTTCTCGGGCTTCCAGCCCATTTCGATAACCACCGGGCGAAGCGCATCCAAGGCGCTGTCGTCGCAGATGAAGGCGGAGAACGGCTCACGATTTCCGAGCGGTCCGGGTTTCCAGTTACTCATAGGATCAGCCTCCTTCCGACGATACTTCAGGCAGATTGGTGCCGCCGCCACCACTTGGTTGGGCATCGCGGTACGCACCAATTGCGCGGTTCGATGTCATGATGGTTGTTTCACCGGTACCCGAAGCGCCGTTGAGCAGGTGCTCCGGATCGGCGACCATCGCAGCAATGTTGCTGTTCACGGCGCAGCCATATCCGGGCGAGGTCTGGTTGCCCTGGTTGATGCCGTACTGGTCGCGCCAGTTCGGGCATCCCGGTACATGCGCCATCGAGCGACTGACGACCACGCGGATATTGCCGGGATCGACATAGCCATTGGTGACCGGTGCACTTTCGCTGAGCAGAAGCCCGAAGCGGCTGGCGACTGCGGCCACATCTTCACGGACGGCCGGGCTGGCAGCCGGATCATCCACGGCGATGCGGTCGCCATATCCAACGTCCAGCGTCTCGAACCAGTCAGCAAGACGAGCCTGCTCCGGAACCGACAGACCGCTGGCATTGCTGCCCAGGTCGAGCGTGTAGTTCTGGCGTTCTACAACCGGCTGGTTGACGCTGTAGAGCGTCATGTTCTGCGGCCCTTCGTTCAACGTACCGCAGGCGGAAAGGCCAAGGCCGAGCGAAAGCGCCAGAGCCGATGCGGCGTAGCGTTTGTTACGAATAGTCATGGCGTTCACTCTCCACTGTCGAAGCTGAAGCCGGGCAGTGCTGCCGCGGCAGATTGGGGTGCAGCGCCATTGGCAGTTTCGCCACTGGCAAGTGCTGCACCGTCTTGTTCACGAATGCTCAGATCCGGGCCGGCAGGCGAACCGTTTGCCGGGCTCGGCATCGGACGCTCGCTTGGGACAGAACCGTTGATTTCCCGCCCCAGTATCGTCTGCGCAGCAGCGCCCGGAACACCGAATCCATCGGTCGGCAAGCGGATGTCACGATCATTGACCGGCTCTACCAGATACGGCGTCACAACGATCACCAGTTCGGTCTCGCCGCGACGGAACTCGCGCGAGCGGAACAGGTTGCCGATGATTGGCATGTCACCCACACCAGGGATCTGGTCCACGGTGCTCTGTGCATTGTTCTGCATCAGGCCGGCGATCATGAAGCTTTCGCCTGAGCCGAGCTCGATCGAGGTTTCCGCACGGCGGATCGTCAACGCGGGGATCTGGAAGCCGTTGAGGACAACCGAGCCCTGTGTCGAAAGTTCGGAAACTTCCGGGCGAACGCGCATCGAAATGCGGCCATTGGCGAGAACTGTCGGGGTGTAAGACAGGCTCACACCGAAGTCGCGATACTGTACGGTGGTGGTACCCAGGCCCTGCGAAAGCGGGATCGGGAATTCACCACCGGCAAGGAATTCTGCGGTTTCACCCGACAGAGCAACAAGCGTCGGCTCGGAAAGGGTCGTTACCAGACCGCGGCGTTCCCCAAGGTCCAGAGCGCCAAGCAGATCGAGGCCGAGGAACTCACCGACACCGGCGATCGTACCGCCCGGTGAGAGCGGATTGATAGTGGTGCCGTTTGCATCAAGGAACTGGCCGGGATTGTTCGGGTCAGGCCGCAGTCCGGTAGGCGTATTGCCCACACCCAGCGCGCCGAGACCATCACCGCCGGTGAAGAAGCCCTCACGGCCCGTGCCGACACCAAACTGGAAACCACCAGAGCTATCAATGCTGGTAAGGTTTGCACCGATATTGCGAACCAGCGAGCGGCTGACTTCAGCAAAACGGACGCGCAGCATCACCTGCAGCGGAGTGGCAGTGCGAAGGCGCGAAATAACATTGGCGCCATCGCCAACGAATGCCTGCACCAGACGTTCTGCCTCGGCAGCATCTTCAGGAGCAGCCACGGTGCCGGTCAGCAGCACCGTGTTGGTGCCCATGGTGGCAACCGACACGTTTGCTTCAGGCATGGCGAGGGCAAGCATCTGGTCGATGCTGTCAATGTTCGAACCAACGCGGACATTGGCAGACCAGATGATATCGCCGGCAGCGTTGCTGGCGTAAATCGTGGTCTCGCCGCCCGAAAGGCCGAAGATATAGAGCTGACGCTGCGACTTTACCTGAACGTCGGCAACTGAATCGTTGGCGACGAAGATGTCGGCCATATTGCCGGGCACCGTCACCAGTTCGCCGCGTCCGATCGACAGGACGAGGTCCTGCGCCGGTGCAACAGTCTGGGCCTGGGCCGGAGCGGCCGGCAGCATTGCCAGCGGGGTGAGTGCAACTGCGGCACTCATAACTGTCTTCATAAGACGGCTGGTCATAGTCTTGCCTTTCGGAGGAGTTCCGTTGGAAGTCTGGTGGATAGGTTGGTGTGTCTGGTTCATGGCGATCACCGCAGCGTAGTCATGCCAACAGGTGCGACGCGAGCGCCTTCACCCATTGCGCCGGCCTGGCGATCCAGCAGCGCACCCGCGCCGCGGTCAACAGACTCAACAGTGGTGCTCTGACCGCGGGTCACGCGAACCGTGGGACCTTGCGGCACGGCGGGAGCGCCGTTGAAAGCCGGGGCTACCGGACCGGCGTTCTGCTGCTGCGGGGCAGCGTTACGCTGGGTCGGGACAGAGCTGCGCTGGAAACGCGACACGTCACCACCAGTCACAAAGGTACTGGCGCTTTCACCCGGGCGGGCCGTGGCAGAACGAAGCAGGGCTTCTTCCTGTTCCGGCGTCGCATTGTCAGGCAGTTCGATATCGCCAGAGGCAATAGCGCGCTCCAGTTCGGTCTGGTTGTCAGCGATCGAACGCAGTGCGAGGCTGATCGTACCGATGGTCTGCGCCACGGCGATCTTCTCGGCGATGCGCGGTGTTACTTCCAGCGTCACCGTGCGGAATGCGCGAACCACGGTGCGACCGTCTTCGGTCGTCGTGGTTTCGGTCGACTGGTCGGTTGCCAGAACGCGAAGGTTCGTCAGGATCGTTTCCGAAGTCTGCAGTGCCGGGCCATCGTTGCCGCCAGCAACAGTCTGCGTCAGAACCATGTCAACGCGGTCACCAGGAAAGACGAAGCCTGCAACACCCGTACGAGCCGATACCGGAACGGTCACAGCGCGCATGCCCGGGCCAAGCGCAGCAGCCAGGAAGCCGCGGTCGCCAGGTGACACAAGCGAACCCTGGGTCACCGGCTCACCGGCAGTCATGCCATTACGCACAACCGTGCCGAGTAGCTGTTCCATGTCGGCTTCGCCATCAATGAAGTAGGCATCCTGCACCAGTTCCTGCGGCCACAGCTGATAAGCGACGGCATCTGCAGTGATAATCGTGCCAACCGGCAGGCTGCGCTTGGCAACCAGCACTTTCGGGCCTTGGGGCTCGGGTTCGGCAGCTTCAACTTCAGGCGCTGCCGCGCCGGCGAACATGCTCCGGGCAGCAAGAGCGGTACCGATCGCGATGACCAGTGCCCCTACGAGCAAAATGAGCTTCTTCTTGTCCATGGTGCGTCAAGCCCCCTTATTTGGATCTCGGATTACGATTTGTGCCGGATAGCCCGACAATGGTTAAAATGCGGTTCACCCCGCCAAGGCCGCGGTCGCGGAAGCAGGAATGTAAAAACTGGAAATGGCCCATAGGCCGGCGAGTGCGATTGCCACTCCATAAGGAATGGCGATCTTGTCTTTCTGGCGTTTCATCACGTGCCAGGCTCCGAAGCCCAGCGTCAGAACGCCGCCAAGCAGAGCCATCATGATCAGCAGCTTTGCGTAGATGATCGGGCTGATCCACAGCGCCAGCGCTGTCAGCAGCTTCACGTCGCCGCCGCCCATTGCGCGCAATGCGAACAGGATCGAAAGTGCAAAGAAGGTAACAGTGGCAAGTGCGATCTGGATGACCACGCTTGTCGGCTCCAGCCAGCTATCTCCCGAAGGCAGCAGCGTCATGTCGCTGGCCCACCAGAACAGCGGGGCTCCCAGCGCTATGCTGGCGTTCAGCCAGTTTGCGATACGACGGCTTTTGAGATCGGTAAACGCGGCGATAAGCAACGCGATTGCCAACGCGGCAAGCAGTCCGTACTTGATTGGATCGTCTAGCATGAAGCCCCCAATTAATCCCTTGGATTGCCGTGCTAGCGCCCATGACTTACTAAATAGTAACCAAGGGCAGGAGGTTGAAATTAGCCAAGAGACAATGCTGAAAGCCAAGCCGTTTGATCGCAGGGCCATCCCGCACGATGCGACCGAAGGGATGTGGCTGGCACCAGACGGGCACGAGATCCGGCATATCGATTGGCCCGATCCGCCCGCGGGCGTCGCGCTGCGCGGTTCCATGCTTTTCATGGCTGGACGCGGCGACGCCTATGAAAAGTATCTGGAGAGCTTCGAGCACTGGCGGCTGCAGGGCTGGCGTGTAAGCGCTGCGGACTGGCGCGGACAGGGCGGTTCAGGTCGCCTCGGCAACGATGCCGCAACAGGCCATATCGATGATTTCGACCTGTGGGTCGAGGATCTGGCGACCTATTGGAGCATGTGGGCGAAAGGACGTGCGGGGCCGCGAGTGCTGGCCGGCCACTCGATGGGTGGGCACCTGACCTTGCGGGCAGTGATCGACAAGGCGCTGGACCCTGCGCCCGATGCGCTCGTGCTTTCCGCACCCATGCTCGACACCTTCCCCGAGCAGCTGCCGCTTCCCGTGAAGCGCGCGTTTTCCAACCTGATGGTCCGCATCGGCGATGATAAGCGACCGGCATGGAAGATGAGCGAGAAGCCTGGCGCATCGCCCGGCATGCGCATCAATCTCCTGACGCACGATGCCGAACGTTATGCCGATGAACTGTGGTGGCGTGAACATCGTCCTGAGCTGGAGCTTGGCCCCGGCAGCTGGGGCTGGGTCAAGGCCGCTTATGACAGCACTGCGAAGATCTTTGCCAGAGGCGCGCTAGAAGATGTTGAATTGCCTGTGTTCATCGTCGCTACCAGAGTAGACAAATTGGTGAGCCCTGCGGCGATCCGTGCTGCTCTTGCGCGATTGCCGAATGCCGAAGACCTGACCTTCGGTAAGGAAGCACGCCATGAAATACTGCGCGAAGTCGATGATGTCCGGAACAAGGCTCTGGCCGCGATTGATGATTTCCTCGCCCGGAAAGTGAAGGGATGACAGCCGAAAGGTTCGACATTGTTGTGATCGGCGCCGGAATCGCCGGTGCCAGCGTGGCTGCCGAATTGGCAGGGGCAGGGCATATCCTGCTTGCAGAGGCAGAGGATTTTCCGGGCTACCACGCGACAGGTCGTTCCGCTGCTTTCCGTGAGGAATGCTATGGTGGACCGGATGTTGTTCCGCTCACACTCGCTTCTGGCTCATATCTCGAAAAAGGCGGGTTTCTGACACCTCGTGGTGGCCTCTATGTCGCGCGGGAGGGGCAGGGTGACGAGCTTGACGCTTTTTACCGGCAGTTTTGTGCTGCTGGTGTTACGATGGAGCGTCTGGATCGGGCGGCACTTGAAGCCCGGCTTCCCGGCATAAGACCCGGATGGGACTATGCTCTCCACCAACCCAATTGCGCCGACATTGATGTCGCAGCCCTGCACGAGCATTACCTTGCGAAAGCCCGCAGCGGTGGCGTGGAGCTTCGGACCGGACATCGCCTTTCCGCTGCCGAGCGCGATGGAGCCGGCTGGCGGCTCGATTTCGGATCCAGAGGTGAAGTTCTGGCCGGTGTTGTCGTCAATGCCGCCGGGGCCTGGGCTGACCATGTGGCGTGCATGTGTGGTGCCAACCCATTAGGGATCACGCCATTGCGACGGACGGTCATGCAATTGCGGATCGATCCGTCCCCACCGGCCGACCTGCCACTGGTGCTCGACCTGTCGGGCGACTTCTATTTCCGGCCGGATGGCGGAAAACTGTGGCTCAGCCCGCACGACGAAACGCCCAGCGAACCGTGCGATGCCGCGCCCGAGGAGATGGACGTCGCGCTTGCCATCGACCGGTTCGAGAAGGTGGTCGACTGGCGGATCGAGGCGGTGGAACGCAAGTGGGCGGGGCTACGCAGCTTCTCGCCCGATCGGCTGCCCGTATATGGTTTCGATCCGCAAGTGGGCGACTTCTTCTGGTTTGCGGGTCAGGGTGGCTACGGAATTCAGACCGCCCCGGCAGGTGCGCGATTGGGCGCGCAGTTGATCACCGGTGCCACTCGCGATGAAATGACCGAGAGACTGGATGTAAAATTGTACACGCCTGCACGCTTTGCCGCAGTGATGGCCTAGCCAAAGCCGTCACAGTTGGTATGTAAATCCACAGACGTAATAAGGAGAGTATTCGAATGGCTCATCATTTCCAGATCTACAAAGACAAGGCTGGCGAATTCCGTGTCCGCTTCAAGTATAACGACGAGATCATGTTCTCGACCGAAGGCTACACCTCCAAGGCGAGCGCTCAGAACGCGATCGACTCCATCAAGAAGAACGGTCCTGGCGCTGACGTTGTTGACGACAGCTAAGGTCAGTTTGATCTGAGAATTGAAAAGGCCGGCCCCGATGGGCTGGCCTTTTTCTTTGCGCGGTCAGATGCGCGCGCGGGCAATCTCTTCCGCCGCATCGCTGGCAAGCTGGTCTACGCGCTCGTTCTCCGGATGGCCCGAATGGCCTTTCACCCATTGCCATGTGATCTTGTGCGGGGCGGCGACCTCTATCAGGTCATGCCACAGGTCGGCATTGCGCACCGGCTTCTTGCTGGCGTTGACCCAGCCTTTTTTCTTCCACCCGTGGATCCACTTCGTCATGCCGTCGATCAGGTACTTGCTGTCGGTGCACAGCGTAACTTCGCACGGCTCGATCAGCGCACCGAGAGCCTTGATCGCTGCGGTCATTTCCATGCGGTTGTTGGTGGTTTCCGCCTCGGCCCCAGATAGCTCTTTCTCGTGCCGCCCCATGCGGAGCAGAGCACCCCAGCCGCCCGGGCCGGGGTTGCCCTTGCAGGCACCATCGGTGAAAATCTCGACCTGTTTCATGCGAAGAGCTCTGCACCATTGCTTT
Organism: Aurantiacibacter sp. D1-12; assembly: GCF_028858515.1. Classification (GTDB taxonomy): domain Bacteria; phylum Pseudomonadota; class Alphaproteobacteria; order Sphingomonadales; family Sphingomonadaceae; genus Alteraurantiacibacter. The sequence goes on along the minus strand of NZ_JAPJZJ010000002.1, from coordinate 95,341 downwards.
GGTAGAATTGCAAGCGGCGGACGAAATCCATCGGGTCCTTGCGTGTCACAAGCGCGTCAGCCGGAGTTTCAATCCAGTCCTGCGTCCGGCTGGCGATGAAGCGCATACAGGCACCTTGTACCAGAACGGGCATAGCCGCTCGTTCGACCGCATCCAGCTTGCGCCGTGATTGGTATCCTTCGACAAGCGCATCACCAACTTCCGCGCGGTACTCGCTTCCGTCCTTGGAAAAGCTCCACGCGGTGTGCGTCACGGCGAGGTCATAGGCCATTGCGTCATTGCAGGCGAAATAGAAGTCGATCAGCGCGCCAACCGATGAACCGTTCATCAGGACGTTGTCTGGAAACAGGTCTGAATGGATGACCGATGTCGGGAGATTTTGCGGCCATGCAGAAGTGATTTCATTCGCCGCCATGGTCATCCGCGCCAGTTGCGGGTTGATCTCTGCCAGCGCAGCCGACCCGCAATTTGCGAGGACGCTTGCCGAAGCGTCCGGGCCCAGATCATTGGCGCGCGCTCCAGTGAAATCCTGCGCCGCCTGGTGCATGTCCGCCAGGGCTTCTCCTACAGCATGAGCCTGCGCCGGTTTGGGATGATCGACTGAAACGCCGGGGAGAAATTCGATCAGTGCAACGGCCTTGCCGTCCAGCATGCGGAATGCGGTACCGTCCCGATCATGGATGGTGCGAGGAACCGGGCAGCCCTTGGCGGATAGGTGATCCATAAGGCCGAGAAAATAGGGCAGGTCGGCCAGATCAATGCGCCGCTCGTACATCGTCAGGATAAAGCGATCGCGTGTTGTCTCGACCAACCAGTTGGAATTGGAAACCCCCTCGGCGATCCCTTTGGCGGACACCAGTTCGCCCACGTCATACTGCGCGATCAGATCGCAGAGCGTTTCTGCCGATAGATGCGTATAGACCGCCACAAAGCAGACTATTCGGTCAGCTGTCGTGGCAATTTGAAGACCATCTTCTCTTCGGCGGTCCGGATCTTCTCCTCTTCCACCGTACGCCATTCGCCCAGCTTCTCGACCACTTCACGAACCAGCAGTTCGGGAGCCGAGGCACCGGCTGTCACGCCCACTGTGCCAGCACCTTCCAGCCAGGCGGGATCGATCTCGCTCGCGCGCTGGATGAGGTGGGATGTGGTGCCCATCCGTTCCGCCACTTCGACCAGTCGTAGCGAGTTTGAAGAGTTTGGTGCGCCGATTACCAGCACCAGATCGCAGCTTGCCGCGATCGCCTTGACTGCTGCCTGTCGATTGGAGGTTGCATAGCAAATGTCCTCCGCACGCGGACCGACAACTTGCGGATAGCGTTCTTTCAGTGCGTTGATGACATCTGCGGTATCATCAACCGAAAGCGTGGTCTGGGTGAGGTATGAAAGGCTGTCTTCCTGCGTGAAGGGCAGTTTGGCGACGTCCTCGACCGTTTCTACCAGTGTCATCTGGCCTTCGGGAACCTGCCCCATCGTGCCGATGACCTCAGGGTGACCTTCGTGCCCGATGAAGATGATGTGCTGGCCTTTCTCGATCTGCCGTTCGGCCTGGCGGTGCACCTTGCTCACCAGAGGGCAGGTCGCATCAAGATAGACCATCTCGCGCCGCTCTGCCTCAGCCGGTACCGATTTGGGTACGCCGTGTGCACTGAACACGACCGGGGCGTCATCGGGAACTTCGTCAAGCTCCTCAACGAATATCGCGCCCTTTTCCCGGAGGCTGTCGACGACGAAGCGATTGTGTACGATCTCGTGCCGCACGTAGACCGGTGCACCATAGCGCTCGATCGATTTCTCGACGATCTCGATGGCGCGATCGACACCGGCACAGAATCCGCGCGGCGCGGCGATCAGGACCTTGAGGGGCAATTTTTCGCCGTCGGCGCGGTTTTCTTGAAAGGGGGCGTTCATACTCGCGGCTCTAGCGGTTGTCGGTGCCCCGCGAAAGGTCTAGGGGCACTTCTTTCGGAACGGGATTTTGTGCCCTGTCCGGTGAAATTCAAGATTGGCCGATCATCGGTCAACCAGTATCAAGGACGCATATGCAGTTTCGCACCGCCTTTTTCGCCGCCACCGCTTCTGCCACGCTGCTTGTCGGCTGTGCGGGCGCGGGCGATATTGTCGTCGACCAGAGCGTGGGCATCACCGCGTTGCGTTCGCTTTGTCCGGCTGTGGGCGTGCCTGAATACACCGGCGATGTGACGCTGTTTTCGCCCGGTGATGCGCGTACCGCCAATGCCCTGGATGTCACGGCAACAATCACCAACGTGCGCTCTACCTGTGACGAGGCGAGCGGTGGCGCGCAGGTATACAGCGGTGCAACATTCGATGTGGTTGCCATGCGCCGCGATGTTCGTGGCGCACGGACGGTCGAACTGCCCTACTTCACTACCGTAGTACGTGGCGGGAACTCTGTTGTTTCGAAGCGGGTAGGCTCTGTTACGCTGACTTTCGCTGACGGGCAGGAACGCGCGCAGACCAGAGGTACCGCAGGTGCCTTTGTGGACCGTGCTGCTGCAACCTTGCCGGAAGACATTCGCGAACGGATTACGCGACGACGACGTGCCGGCGATGCCTCGGCTGCGGTAGACCCGCTGACCGAGCCCGATGTCCGCGCAGCTATTGCCCGTGCGACATTCGAGCTGCTGATCGGCTTCCAGCTGGACGAAGATCAGCTTGCCTACAACGTCACCCGATAAGTGACCCCTTGAAATTACCGTGCCACCCCGCGAAGGCGGTGGCACACTATGATGAACCCCGACCTTCGGGGTGCAATTGAGCTATATCTATGTCTGACAAACCCACTCTCTACGCCGCATTTGCGCAAAAGATTGATGCCGTGCTGGCGGCGCTCGAAGCCGAAGGTGTGCTTCCGGCGGACACGCCGCGCGGCAACGTAAGCGTGGAGCCACCGCGCGATGCTTCTCATGGCGACCTGGCGACCAATGCTGCGATGGTTCTCGCCAAACAGGCAAAGACAAATCCGCGCGCCTTGGCGGAGAAGATTGTCGAGCACCTCCAGCGCGATCCGCTGATTGTAAGTGCAGAGATTGCAGGGCCGGGCTTTATCAATCTGAAGCTCGCCCCGCAGATCTGGACCGAGGAAGTCGCCGCAATTGCCGAGTTGGGCGACGATTACGGCAAGTCTGCGATGGACGAAGGGCGCCGCGTGAACGTGGAATACGTCTCCGCCAACCCGACCGGCCCCATGCATATGGGGCATTGCCGCGGTGCGGTCGTGGGCGATGCGCTTGCCAGCTTGCTTGAACATGCAGGCCATCAGGTGACGCGCGAATATTACGTCAACGATGCTGGCGGTCAGGTCGATACGCTCGCCCGGTCGGTGCACCTGCGTTACCGCGAAGCTCTGGGAGAGGATATCGGCGAAATCCCCGAAGGTTTCTACCCCGGCGCCTATCTCGTGCCCGTGGGTGAAGCTGCGGCCAAGGAATTCGGCGACCGTTTCCGGACCGCGCCTGAAGACGAATGGCTCGCCATTTTCCGCGCCTTTGCGGTCGAACGGATGATGGATGTTATCAAGTCCGACCTCGCGCTGCTCGGTATCAATCACGATGTCTTTTCGTCCGAAGCTGCACTGCAGGCAGCCAAGAAGCCCGAAGCGGCCGAAGCGTGGTTGCGTGAGCACGATTTTGTCTATGACGGCGTTCTCGAAGCGCCCAAGGGCAAGGCACCGCCCGAAGATTGGGAGCCGGTCGAACTGCCGCTGTTCCGCTCGACAAAGTTCGGTGACGATCAGGATCGCCCGATCAAAAAGTCGGACGGCAAATGGACCTACTTCGGGGCCGATCTCGCCTACCACATGCAGAAAGCCGAGAACGCCGACGAGCTGATCGATATCTGGGGTGCAGACCATGCCGGCACGGTCAAGCGGATCAAGGCGGCTGTAGCTGCGCTGAGCGAAGGGCAGGGTGAACCCGTGCCCTTCGATGTGAAGCTGGTGCAGATGGTGCAGCTGCTACGCGATGGCGAACCGGCGAAAATGTCCAAACGCTCGGGCAACTTCGTAACGATTGCGGATATGGTGGAGGAAGTGGGCAAGGACGTTGTCCGCTTCTCGATGCTGACCCGCAAGCCCGAAGCGCAGATGGACTTCGACTTCGCGAAGGTGGTCGAGGCGTCGAAGGATAATCCGGTCTTCTACGTGCAGTATGCCCATGCGCGGATTTGCTCGATCCTGCGCAAGGCCGATGCGGAGGGTATCACGCCGTCCGGAGAGCAGCTCGATCTGCTGACCGAAGACGATCTGGCGTTGGTCAAGCAGGCTGCACAATTCCCGCGCGAAGTGGAAGCCGCCGCCCGTGCGCGCGAACCGCACCGGATCGCGTTCTACCTTTATGACCTTGCCGCCGCCTTCCATGCCTTCTGGAACCTGGGGAACGACGATGCGGAAAAACGCATCATCGTGGCACAAAATGCGCGCCTTTCGGCTGCAAGGCTGTTCTTGGCGTCACAAATCGGGCAAGTCATTAGAAATGGCCTTGCCCTATTGGGCGTGGAGGCTGTCGAGGAGTTGTAAGTCATGATTCATCCGGGGGATGAGGACGAGAATCTGGAAGCCGGTGAAGAGCTGGAGCAGGCCTGGGAAGAGGATGGCCAGCTTGCCCTTGCCGATGAGGATGAAGACCTGCCGTGGCTGGAAGCTGACGAGTACGAGGAAGAAGGCAGTTTTGATGTTCGCCTGATTGTTCTTGCGCTTGTTGGCCTGCTGGTCGTGGCCGCACTTTTGGCAGCCGCGTGGTGGTTCACCCGCGATACGCCTGATGCAGAGATGGTTCCCGATGGCAGCACTGTTGAAGCGCCCGAAGGCGCTTACAAAGAGCGCCCCGAAGATCCGGGCGGACAAGACGTTGCCGGAACAGGCGATCAGGCATTCGAAGTGGCTGAGGGCGAAAGCACGCGTGGTCGCATCGATACCAACGATGGCGGAGACAGCGATCCTGCTCCCAGCATTGATGTCGCGCAGTCCGGCGGTGAGGGATCCGGCGGCGAGGGCGCATCCGAGCCGAGCGGTGCGGCCTATGTGCAGATTGCAGCCTACAGCAGCCGTGAAGAGGCGAACAACGGCTGGCGTGACCAGTCGAGCCGCTTCAGCGCATTGTCTGGCCTGCGTCACCGCGTGATCGAGGCAGAGGTCAACAGCAACACGGTTTACCGCTTGCAGGCCGTGGCTTCGAGTACGGCGGAAGCCGAGCGGATTTGTCGCTCGATCCGTTCGTCAGGTGGTGACTGCTACGTCCGATAATCGGTCAGAAATTACGGTATGTTGAGCGCTAAGAGGCTTTTCGGCGCGTTTTCCCCTGCACGCTATGGTGAATCGCTTGCTTGATCGACGCTTTTCAGGCGTAAATAGGGCAAATGACACCCGCGATCTTCAGCCTTTCCGGTCCCAAACTGACCGATGCCGAACGCGCCTTTTTCAAAGAGGCTGATCCGGCAGGCTACATTCTGTTTGGGCGCAATGTCGAAACGCGCGAACAACTGCGCGCCCTCACCGATGATCTGCGTGGCATCCACGGACGTGACAAGCTTCTGATCAGCATTGATCAGGAAGGTGGCCGGGTTTCTCGCATGAAGCCGCCAGAGTGGCCGGCCTATCCGCCGCAGGGCGTGTTCGGACAGCTTTACAGTGTCGCGCCAGCCAGCGCTATTCAGGCGGCGCGCGCCAATGCCCAGTTGCTGGCGATGGACCTGCACGAGGTGGGCATCACCGTCGATTACCTGCCGCTGCTCGATCTGCCGGTCGAGGGCGCGCATGACGTGATCGGAGATCGCGCTCTGGGGCGGGATCCGATGCAGGTCGCGGCTCTGGGTCGCGCTGTGCTCGATGGGCTGTCCCGCGGCGGCGTTACGGGGTGTATCAAACATATGCCGGGGCATGGCCGCGCGGTGGTGGATAGTCATAAAGACTTGCCGACTGTCACTGCGAGTGTGGAGGAGCTGGAGCACGATGTGGCTCCCTTCACGAAGCTCTCCGATGCACCCATCGCGATGAGCGCGCACATCCGCTTTACCGCTTGGGACGTGGACAACCCGGCGACACTTTCGGCAAAGGTCATCAAGCAGATTATCCGCCAGCGCATAGGTTTTGACGGGCTGCTGCTCACTGACGACATCGATATGGAAGCGCTCGAGGGGACAATCCCCGAACGTTCGGCTCGCGCCATCGCCGCTGGCTGCGATGTGGTGCTCAATTGTTGGGGCAAGCTGGACGATATGCAAGGCACGGTCGAGGCGCTGCCAGCGATGTCAGAAGTCTCTGCGGCGCGGCTGGATCGAGCGCTCGCGAATGCAGGTGTGCCGAGTGACACATCCACCCGCGAAGAGTTGTTAGCCACGCGCGATGGCCTGCTCGAAGCAGTGGGAGCCACAGCATGAGTGCGGCAATGGACGAAGGCGGTCTGATCGAGTCGATCACGACCGAAACGGGGCCGGACGACGATTGGCAGGGGATCGCCGCGCCCGGCACGGCGGACGAGAACGCGCTCTATCTGGAGCTCGACGGGTGGGAAGGACCGCTCGATCTTCTGCTCGATCTCGCGCGGCGGCAGAAGGTCGACCTCAAGTCGATCTCGATCCTCGCGCTGGTTGACCAGTATATCGAATATATCGAGCGGGCAGAGGCGCTTAAGCTGGAAATTGCCGCCGATTATCTGGTGATGGCGGCGTGGCTGGCGTACCTCAAATCAGCTTTGCTCCTGCCCAAGGAAGAGCAGGAAGATCCCTCGCCTGAGGAGCTCGCGCTAAAGCTGCAACTGCGCCTGCAACGCCTTGGCGCGATGCGCGAAGCGGGGGCTCGCCTGATGGCGCGGGACAGGCTTGGGCGCGATGTCTTTTCGCGCGGCGCTCCTGAAGGCTTGAAGGTTCTGCGCAAGAACCAGTGGCAGTGCGACTGGTACCAGCTGGTGCGCGGATACGGCCAGGTGAAGCTCCGCACCGAGCCTGTGGTGCACATGGTTGCCGAACGCCCGGTGATGACGCTCGACAGTGCGTTGGACCGTGTTTCGGCGATCCTTGGCGTCAATGTAGACTGGATGGAAATTCGTGATTTTCTGCCCTGCGATGCTGAGCCAAGGTTGAAGAAGAGCGCGCTGGCTTCCAGCTTTGTTGCTGCGCTCGAACTGGCGCGGATGGGTAAGGCGGAAATCCGGCAGGACAAGACCTTTGGCCCGCTGGAACTGCGAAGGATAACGGCATGAGCCACGCTTCCGAACTTGCCCGCGCGGTGGAGGCCTGCCTGTTTGCTTCCGAAGAAGCGATGACGCGTGAGCAGATCTCCGCGCATCTGGGTGATGCCGATGTGAAGGATGCTCTGATCGAGCTGCAAGAACTCTACAAGGATCGTGGCATCATTCTGGTAGAGCGCGGCAAGCGTTGGCAGTTCCAGACCGCACCCGATCTCGCCCACTTGCTGCGGCGGGAGAAAGAGCAGGTGCGCCGCCTGTCTCGCGCCGCGACCGAAGTGCTGGCGATCATCGCCTATCACGAGCCTGTGAGCCGCGCGGAAATCGAAGCGATCCGCGGGGTGCAAACGTCATCGGGCACGCTCGATGTGCTGATGGAAGCGGGCTGGGTGCGTGCAGCAGGGCGACGCGAAGTGCCGGGCCGTCCGGTAATCTACGCCACGACGCCGGAGTTCCTCGTCCACTTTGGTCTCGAAACGCGTAAGGACTTGCCGGGACTGGCTGAACTGAAAGCGGCGGGCCTGCTCGATCCGGTCGATGACGCCTATGATGACATGGTGGCGCAGAAGGAAGAGCAGCTTGCTGCAGAGCAGGCGGCCGAGGATGAAGCCGCTGAAGAACTGGAAAAAGAGGCGGCAGAATTCGGTGAACTTGATGCCGACGAGATAGAGGCGCTGGAAACTCCGGAAGAAAACGCCTAGATTATCGTCTCAAATCCAATCGAGGAAAAATCATGCAGCCAGGTATTTGGCAGATTCTGATTGTCGCTATCGTCGTGCTCGTCCTGTTCGGGCGCGGTCGTATCTCGGAAATGATGGGCGATTTCGGCAAGGGAATCAGCAGCTTCAAGAAGGGTATGAGTGAGGAGAGCAAGGCCTCTTCAGAGCCCAGCCCGCAGATCGAAGCGCCGACACCTACGCCCGCTCCCTCTGCTGAGGAAACCAGCGACACCGCGACTTCCAGCGACAAAACTGCCGGTTAGTCTGCGCTCCAGCCGCGCTGCAAGGGCCAGAAATGTTCGATATCGGCGCCATTGAATTGCTGCTCATTTTCGTTGTGGCGGTCATTGTGATCGGCCGCGACGACATGCCGCTTGCCCTGCGCACGTTCGGGCGCTGGGTCGGCAAACTGCGCAAAATGTCCGCCCAGTTCCGCTCCGGCCTCGACTCGGTCGTGCGGGAGGCCGAGCTGGAAGACATGGAGAAGCAGTGGAAGGCGCAGAACGAGAGGATCATGCGCGAGCATCCCGAGGGCACGCCGGCGGAAATGGAGCCCACCGGTGCCTATCCTGCAAAGGCGGCAGCGCCCCAAGCCCAGTCTCAATCCCAGTCTCAGGCCATCTCGGCAGAGAAGGCCGAAGAGCTCAAGGTGATCGCTGCCAAGCAGAAGGCTGCTGCGGAAGAGGCCGAGAGACTTGCCGCCGAAGCCGAGGCGGAATTGCAGGCTTCGCAGGCGGAACTGCCGCTTGCTACTGGCAATTCGGGCTCTGACGCTCCTGCTAGTACCAAGGCAAAGGATGACTGAGCCGTGGCGATGAAGCTGAAAGACCTCGACGAAACCCAGGCTCCGCTGCTTGATCACCTGATCGAACTGCGCGGGCGACTGGTAAAGGCGGTCATTGCGCTCGCTATCGCTTTCGGCATCAGTTTCTATTTTGCCGACGAGATTTTCGGTCTGCTGGTCAGGCCCCTGACCGCCTCATTCCCCGAGGGTGAGGGCCAGCTGATCTACACGCAGTTGTACGGGGCGTTCTTCGTCGAGATCAAAGTCGCGCTGTTTGCCGCATTCCTGTTCGCCTTCCCGATCATCGCAAACCAGCTCTGGGCCTTTGTGGCGCCGGGTCTCTATGCGCGGGAAAAGCGTGCCTTTCTGCCGTTTCTGATCGCCACGCCGGTTCTTTTTACGATGGGCGCTTGCCTCGCCTATTTCGTAGTGATGCCACTGGCTTTTCCGTGGTTCCTCGGTTTCCAAGGAGATCGTGGAGGGCTGAATGCACAAGCGCTACCAGAGATGGGACAGTATCTTGACCTCGTCATGCGGTTCATCCTCGCTTTCGGGGTGAGCTTTCTGCTGCCGGTTTTCCTGATGCTGCTTAACGCAGCCGGGTTGGTCACGCGTGACCAGCTGGTTGCGGGGCGCAAATATGTGATCGTGGCGGTCTTTGCTGTTGCGGCGATCATCACGCCGCCCGATGTGATCAGCCAGATCATGTTGGCCGCGCCGCTCATCTTGCTGTTCGAGGGATCGCTTGTCCTGATGCACCTCAGCGAGCGCAAGCGGGCGAAGCGTGAAGCGACCGAGGAAGCCGAAACTGAAAAGTTGGAAAGCGCTTCTGCTGAAAGTGCAGTAGCTGAAGATAGCAAGAGCTAAAGGCCGAGGGCCCCAACGTTGGCCTGAACTAAGGCGCTGTCTACCGGGATTGCAGATACAAAAACGGGGCCGCTGGGGCCCCGTTTTCAATTCGGTTTGTACCGCTAAGCCTTACGGGCTGGCAGGCAGCTGCTCGTCAGCATTGTCAGTACCGGTAGCAATGATGATACCGGCGATGACTGCAGCAGCAGCCAGCAGCGCGATGATGAGGCCAGCTTCGCCTTCAAGTTCTTCGCCCTGCTCAACCGGAGCGGGCAGGCGATCAAATGCTGCGTCCTGCGCCAGGGCAGGAGTGGTAACCATCGCACCAGCGACAGCAACAGTGGTCAAAAGCTTCTTCATCATCAAGAACCCTCAAAAAAATTGCGTAATCTAAAAACTCTATAGCGTGTCATTTCGGGAAAGGCGAGACAAAATCTTGTAATAAGTTATCTCGACGGTCCCTCAATCACCGGCTGTGTCAATTCGGCATCATAGACACGACGGCCAGCAATCCAAGTTTCGAGCACGCGGATATCACGTATTTCTTGCGGAGAACCTAACAAGGGGTCCCCGGAAAGCAACACAAAGTCTGCGCGTTCACCGGGGACAAGAGTGCCGAATCGCCCGTCGGCAAACCCGGCATAGGCGGCATTGGCAGTATAGGCGGCCAGTGCCTGTTCGCGCGTGATCGTCTCTTGCGGCCGCCAGCCGCCGAAGGGTTCGCCATCTGCATTGCTACGGCTAATGGCCACGGCGAGCCCTGCCAACGGATTGACGGGTTCCACAGGGGCATCGGTGCCAAAGGCAAGAGTTCCGCCTGCTTCCAGTACCGATCGCCAGGCATAGGCTCCCCCGAGTCGCGCTTCGCCAAGGCGTGCTTCTGCCATGAACATGTCACTGGTCTGGTGGACCGGCTGCATGCTGGCGATGATGCCGTGCTGACCAAAGCGGGGAAGGTCCGCCGGATCAACGATCTGGGCGTGTTCGATGCGCCAGCGGCGGTCCCCGGGATAGTCACGGGCCAGTTCCTCAATCGCGTAAAGCGCTTCCTGATTCGCAGCATCGCCAATCGCGTGCACAGCAACCTGGAAATTGTCGAGCGCCGCGCGGCTCATGAGATTGCGGAGCTGGGTGCCATTCAAAAGCGGGAGGCCGCGATTGCCGTGGTCGTCGGCGTAGTCATCCAGAAGCAAGGCGCCGCGAGAGCCAAGCGCACCATCGAGGTAAAGCTTCACGCCGTTGAGTCGCAGCCGGTCTTCGTAGAGCCAGTCGGTCGGGCGTGGCCCGCCGATCAGCAGCATGGAATCAACCGAATCGGCGTAGGCCATCACGCGAAGTTGCAGCCAGCCAGCATCGCCTGCACGGCGAATTGTCATCCAGTCCTCTATCGTCGTGCCCATGTCGGCCATTGCCGTGATGCCGTGGCTGAGCAGGAGGTTCTGTGCATTGTAGAGCGCCAGATCGCGGTCTTCGGGAAGCGGCGGTGGGACTTGCGCCGTGATCATTGCCGTGGCCGCATCAATAAAGACGCCTGAAGGTTCGCCATTGGCAAGCCGTTCAATCCGCCCGCCTTCGGGATCGCGGGTCGAGCGTGTGACGTTGGCAGAGGCCATCGCCAGCGAATTGCCCCAATGCGCATGACCGTCGACCCGCTCTAGCCAGACGGGGCGATCAGAAACCACGGCATCGAGTTCTGCTGCGGTCGGGAAACGTCCCAGCCCCCAGCGCTCCTGATTCCAGCCGCGCCCGAGGATCCACGGGCGGTCAGGATAGGCGGTGGCATAGGCGGCAATGCGGCCCAGCGCCTCATCAAGCGATTGGGTTTCGGACAGATCCAGCACCAGCGTGCCGAGGCCGAGCCCCATCAGATGCGCATGCCCGTCAATAAAGCCCGGCACCATGACCCGGCCTTCTCCATCCACGCGGTAGTCGATATCGCGCGTGGGACGGTCGCCAAAGTCGAGCAGTTCGGTAATCCGCCCGTCCTCGTCGATCACCATGCCGACAAAGCGATCAACAGTACCATCGCGGCCTATCGAGATGCCGTCGACATTATCGATCCAGGTATCCGCCACGGCAGGAGTGGAGAAGGCTAGCAGCGCCGCAATGGCGGTGATGAAACGGGTCAAGGTCACTTACTTTGTCTCCGGTAAATGGCGGATGAGGGCGCTGGTATCCTGCCGCGCGCCACCGGCTGATTGTACTTGTGCGTAAAACTGGTCGACCAAGGCGGCGACGGGAAGCGAAAGGCTCTCAGCTTTGGCTTCGCCAAGGGCAATCGCCAGATCCTTGCGCATCCAGTCGATTGCAAAGCCGAAGTCGAACTCACCCTGAACCATGGTCTTCCAGCGGTTTTCCATCTGCCAGCTCTGTGCGGCCCCGCCCGAAATCGCTTCGAGTACCTTGTCGGTATCAACACCGGTTGCCTGCGCCAGCCGCACGCCTTCGGAAAGGCCGGCCAGCACGCCTGCGATGCAAACCTGGTTTACAGCCTTGCACGCCTGACCCGCACCTGGACCGCCGATGTGCACGATGCGTGCGGCAAAGGCCTCCATCACCGGCGTCGCCGCGTTCATCGCTTCGTCAGAGCCACCGCACATGATGGCGAGCTTGCCGTTCTCGGCCCCTGCCTGCCCGCCCGATACGGGTGCATCAACAGCATGCAAGCCCAGTCGGTCGCACTCTTCGGCAATCCGGCGGGCGAGGGCTGGGGAAACCGTAGTGTGATCAATGAAGGTCGCGCCTGTGCGCATCGCGGCCAAGGCACCGCCATCGCCCAGCAGCACGCTTTCGACATCCTGATCGTTGCCAAGGCATGCGAGGACCACGTCCTTGTCGGCAACGGCTTCTTGCGGTGTTTCCGCAGTCGCCACGTCTATGCCTTCGTTGGCGAGGGAGGCCTTCCACTCGTTCGCCTTGGCAGGCGTACGGTTGTAACCTGTGACGTGATGTCCGGCGCGGGCGAGATGGCCTGCCATCGGGCCGCCCATCACGCCGAGGCCAAGAAATGCGATTGTGCTCATGGCGCGGGTGGATGCCCTGTCAGCTCGCGTTAGGCAATCACCCAAGCGAAACTTTGTTGCCTGAAAGCAGCTATCCGGTTTCCCAATGCCTCCGGTTTGGGTAGCCATTGGCGCCATGAGTGAGGGAAATCTGACATTCGCCGATATCGAAGCGGCCGCAGCGCGCATTGATGGCGCCGTGGTCCGCACGCCCACGCTTCATTCAAAAACACTTTCCTCGATTACCGGCGCCGAAGTCTGGCTGAAATTCGAGAACCAGCAGTTCACCGCGGCTTACAAGGAACGTGGGGCTCTCAATGCCTTGTTGCATCTGACAGAAGAGCAACGTCAGCGCGGTGTGATTGCGGCGAGTGCAGGCAACCATTCGCAGGGACTTTCCCACCACGGCACACGGCTTGGTGTGCCCGTTACCATCGTGATGCCCCGCACCACGCCTGTGGTGAAAGTGATGCAGACCGAAGCGGTTGGCGGTAATGTCGTGCTGGAAGGTGAGACGTTTGACGAAGCATATGCCCACGCGCGCGAGCTGGAGAAGGAGCGCGATCTTACTTTCGTCCACCCGTTTGATCACCCGCATGTGATTGCCGGACAGGGCACTGTCGGGATCGAGATGCTGCAGGACGTGCCCGATCTGGACATGATCGTGGTCCCTGTTGGCGGCGGTGGGCTGATCTCCGGCGTTGCCCTGGCGGCCAAGGCGATGAAGCCCGACATCAAGATCATCGGTGTGCAGTCGTCAGTCTATCCGGCCATGTACGGGCTCAAGATCGGCAAACCACGGGTCGGCGGAGGAGCGACTATCGCCGAAGGCATAGCGGTTAAAGAGCCGGGGCAGCTGACACGATCGATGGTCATGTCCATCGTCGATGAAATGCGCATCATTTCCGAAGCCAAGATCGAGGAAGCAATTTCGCTGCTGCTCGATATCGAGAAGACAGTGGTGGAGGGCGCCGGGGCGACAGGTCTCGCCACTCTGCTGCCGCCTGCCAACGGCAAGCCGCGCGAGGAATTTGCCGGCAAGAAAGTTGGCGTAATCCTGACGGGCGGCAATATCGACCAGCGCTTCCTCGCCAATGTCATCATGCGTACGCTGGCGCGGACAGGGCGGATCGGGCTTGTCAGCCTCATCCTGACCGACCGAGTCGGCGCGCTGTCTGATGCTGCCGAGATATTCACGCGCAACGGGGCGAACATCCTCGAAATCTCGCAGCAACGCATTTTCGGCGTCGTCTCCGCCAAGAGCATCAAGACCGATATCGAGTTCGAAATCCGCGACCAGAACAGCTTCGACGCACTGATCGAGGATCTGCGAGAACAGGACTATGCTTTCGAAACGATGACGCTTTCGGGATTGCAGCCGGGCCGTTCGGGCAAGGGCGTATGAGCCGCGTGCGTTACGCTTACTGTTTTACATGACCCAATTCGGGGCGCTTGAGCTTCGTGGAAAGGCGATTGTGGAAATTAAGCCTGCACAGCGCGGTTTTTATGGTTAACATGGTTCTCTGACGCGATTCCTGTGCGCATACCGTGAGGCATCGCAGCCCGTGTAGCTGATTTTTTTAGGCAAGAGGACCGCCAACGCCGTGACGGCCCCCGTTCGTTTCCCCCGCTTCTTCGTGACGAGCCCCGCGCCGTGCCCGTATCTGCCGGGCAAGACGGAGCGCAAGGTTTTCACCGAGCTGAAGGGACCGCATGCGGAGCAGCTGAACGATGCACTGGGTCGCATCGGTTTTCGCCGTAGCCAGACGGTGGCCTACCGCCCCAGCTGCGCTGATTGCCGGGCATGTGTCTCGGTCCGCGTGGCGGCAAAGGACTTCAAACCATCCAGCTCGCAAAAGCGGCTATTAAAACGGAACAGCGACCTGGTGTCTTCCGAATGCCGCCCCTGGGCGACCGAGGAGCAGTTTGCCCTGCTCCAGCGCTACCTCGAGCATCGACACCCCGGCGGCGGTATGGCAGCTATGGACGAGGTCGATTATGCTGACATGGTGGAACATACCAGTGTTTCCAGCTTTGTAGTCGAGTATAGAGAGCCTACAGCAGATGGAAGCACGGGGCGTTTGGTCGGCGCGTGCCTGATGGATCGTCAAGCTGATGGTCTTTCAATGATATACAGCTTTTTCGACCCGGAACACGAGGATCGCAGCGGGCTTGGTACGTACGTCATTCTTGACCACATTCGCCGCGCGGCTGCGACAGACCTGCCCTATGTCTACCTCGGATACTGGGTCGCGGGCTCTGAACGCATGCAATACAAGGTCCGCTTCCGTCCGCTTGAACAGCTCGGGCCGGACGGGTGGCGTCGCTTGTCCGACGAAGAGCAACGAGCTCTCATCGAAAATGTCACCTCCGGGGGCGGAGAGAGAAATCCGGCGCCAGATGGCGGAAGCAAGGACAATACGCCCGGCCTGCAGCGCGAATACAAGCTCGCCTGATACGTCCAACATGTCGAAATGCAGCCATGCCTCCGTTCTGGCGGCGGTGATGATGCTTGGTTTGCCTGCTGCTGTTCATGCGCAGGACCGGCCAGACGCGCGTGGTCTGGATGAACTTATCCCGGAAGCGGCGGTCG
The DNA here is from genome assembly GCF_028858515.1 of Aurantiacibacter sp. D1-12. Classification (GTDB taxonomy): domain Bacteria; phylum Pseudomonadota; class Alphaproteobacteria; order Sphingomonadales; family Sphingomonadaceae; genus Alteraurantiacibacter. Next base: position 80,192 of record NZ_JAPJZJ010000002.1, on the reverse strand, counting down.
AGAACCCCGAAGAATGGGCGCAGGAAGGTATCTCCGAGCAAGCTGCAGAGGATGCCGAGCGTCCGCCACAAATCGACAGCGATGCGCCGTTGGGCGACATGCCGCTCGTAACCGTGGAATGGCCGGAGGAAATCGGCTTTGCGGAGATAGAGCCGGTTGAAGCCGGGGAACCAATCGAGTTCGCAACCTTCAAGGATGAAATTCCACCGATCCCTGCAGGCAGTGAAGAACGCATTTCGGACGAGCTCATCCTTGTCTTTCCCAACGATCGCGTGCTCTTTCCCGAACGTGACAAGTTCCTTGACCGCTTCGATGCGCTTTCGACGATTGAAGAGCTCGATGATGATGGCAATGTCGCGCGGCTGGCGGTGCAGGCGCGCAGCGATCAGGCGCTGCTGGAAGAACTGCTGCGGGTCTACGGCTATTTCAACGCCACGGTTACCCGAACGATAGGCAATGTCGATCAAGCGGTAGAGGCGGATTTGGAGCGTCCGGCGGCACGCTTCGATGTGCAACCGGGCACCCGTTATCGCTTCGGTGCGATCGATCTGGGCAATCTTGAGGCGGCGGGCAGTAATTACGAAACATTGCGGGCCGCGTTCGATATCCAGTCCGGCGATTTCATTTCGCTCGATGCAATCGAGCAGGAGCAGATCGATCTGGATGTGGCCTTGGGCGAAAACGGGTATCCCTTCGCGGCCATCGAAGAACCTGACCTGCTGGTAGACCATGACCGGCAGGAGGGCGACCTGACGATGCCGGTGGAACCGGGCGGGCTGTACAACTTCGGTGCGGTGACCAGCTCGCTCCCGGAATTCCTGTCGGGCCGACATCTGTCACGGATTGCGCGCTGGGACCCGGGCGACACTTACCAACGTAGCGACGAGGAAGACCTGCGCGCTGCAATCCTTGCTACCGGGCTTGTTGGTTCTGTTGTCCTAACGCCGGTGGTGGTGGAGGAGCCCGCCAACGGTCAGCCGGGTGTGGTCGATATCCAGGCCGAATTGACCGAGGCTCCGCTCCGCACGCTGGCAGGCAATATCGGTATCGGCACCGAAGTCGGCATCCGGCTCGAAGGTATGTGGGAGCATCGTAACCTGTTCCCGCCTGAAGGCCTGCTGCGCGTACGCGGCATTGCTGGCACGCAGGAACAGCTGCTGGGCGTTACTTTCCAGAAGAACAATTTCCTCGGCCGCGATCGCATTCTGACGCTCGATGCTTTTGCCACCACCATCGATACCGACGCTTTTGACGCGCAGACCGTCTCGCTGGTGGGCAATTACGAGCGCCAGAGCACTCTGCTGTTCCAGAAGCCAATTTCGTGGGGCGGCGGCTTCGAGCTGGTCGCGACGCGTGAATCGGAGCTTACCACCGACGGTATCGAAAGCCCGACCACGGACTTCCTCGTCGCCGCGCTGCCGGGTTATATCCAGTTCGACAGTTCGGACGATCTGCTCGATCCGACCGAGGGCATCCGCGCGAGGATTGCTGCCTCACCCGAAATCTCGCGCGTATTTGGAGAGAACACGACTTACCTCAAATTGCGGTTCGACCTCGCGAATTACCAGCAGGTGTCGGATGGTGTGGTGATCGCCGGACGTGTGCGCTTCGGTACGATCCAGGGCGGAGAGCTTGATGCTATCGCGCCTTCGCGCCGCTTCTATGCCGGCGGTGGCGGATCGGTGCGTGGGTACGGTTACAACGCTATCGGTCCTGCCGACACGCTGGGTGAACCAAGCGGTGGGCGCTCTTTGGTGGAGGCTTCGCTCGAAGCACGTGTTCGGACAGGCTTCATGGATGGTGCCATCTCCGTCGTGCCGTTCATTGATGCCGGTACCGTATCTGACGAGACGCTGCCGGACTTTGGCACGATCCGCTTTGGTGCGGGTGTGGGCGTTCGTTACAACACGACTTTCGGGCCGTTGCGCCTTGATGTGGCGACCCCGCTTAACCCTGGTCCGAACGATAGCTGGATCGCGGTCTATGTCGCGCTGGGGCAGGCCTTCTGATGGCGGAAGACGTGGCACTTGCGGACGATGCACCGCGCTCACCGATTGCGCGCAAGATTCTGCGCGGCGCTGCGCTCGTTCTTCTTGGCCTGTTGGCCGTGTTGCTGCTGTTCGTCGCATTCCTGCACACGCCGCCCGGGCGGCAGTTCATTGTCGACGAGATTGCCAAGGTCGCGCCTGCATCGGGCCTGTCGGTGGAGGTTGGCGAGATCGACGGATCGATCATCTGGAGCTCCACGCTGCACGATGTGAAACTGCGTGATGCGAACGACACGCTATTTCTCGAAATCCCGACGGTCGAGCTCAACTGGCGACCGCTCAGCTGGTTCACCAGCGGGCTCGACATCCGATACCTGATTGCCAAGAACGGCACGCTCTACGCGGTGCCGGAGCTGATACCGGGCGATCCTGACGCGCCCATCCTTCCCGATTTCGACATCCGCATTGATCGCCTTGCGATTGAAGACCTGCGCGTTGCCGAAGGTCTGCTGGGTGAAGAGCGTGTAATCCAGTTTGTCGCCGAAGCCGATGTGCGCCAAGGCCGCGTGTTCCTCGACGCCGAGGGAGAATTCGGCGGCGCGGACGAATTTGCAATGCTCGTCAACGCCGAACCAGATGGTGACGTATTCGATCTAGAAGGTGTTTGGAAAGCGCCCGCAGGTGGCTTCCTCGCCAGCATGGTCGGAGCGGAAGAGGACCTCGACCTGACCCTGACAGGTGACGGCAGCTGGAGCGCTTGGGCAGGCGACTTGCGAGCCGTGCAGGGCGGCGAGGAGATTGTGCAGGCCAACCTGTTTAACGAAGCGGGGCAATACCGCCTTGTCGGGCGTGCCGATCCGAGCGGCTATTTCGAAGGACTCCCTGGCCGCGCGCTGGGAGATTCCGTGATGCTCACTGCGTCGGGAACGCTGGAAGACAGTGTGGCGGAAGGCGAATTTACTCTGCGTGCGCGGGGCGTGAATGCCGATGGTGGCGGTGCGATCGATCTGGCGGACAATGCCTTCAACAATTTCGTGCTGAATGCACAGTTGCTCGATGCAACACTGTTCTCGCCCGATGTTGCGATGAACGGGGCCGTGCTGGAAGCCACACTTGATGGCAGTTTCCGCGATCTGAGCGCGCCGCATGTTCTGCGCGTGGACGAGATCGATGCCGGGGGTACGTTGGTGCAGAACGTCGTGCACCGAAGCACGCTGACATACGATAGTGCACGTTTCACGATTCCGGTCGATGCGCAAATTGGCCGCGTGGTCAGCGGTGTTGAGCTCGCCGATCCACGCCTCGTTAACGGCTCTGTCGGGGGCACACTTGTTTATGCAGGCAACGAATTGCTGTCGGACGATCTGGCGGTGGATTTCCAGGGGCTGCAGGCGCGGCTGGGTCTCAATTCAGACTTCGAAACGGGCATCACCCGGCTCAACGGGCCGCTCAACATCGCCGACCTGACATTCGAAGGCATTGGCGTGGTCGACGCAGCGGCGCAGCTCGATGTGGTGCTGGGCGGCGGCAATCCGTGGCGCGTGGACGCCGATGTAAGGGGACGTGTCGAGCGCGTAACCAACTCCACGCTCGAGAACCTTGCGGGTGATAATCTGCGCTTTGGTGGTGGATTGGCGCTGGGTGGCTCTGCACCGATCATGTTCAACGATTTCCGCGTTAACGGCAGCAAGCTGGACCTCATACTCGATGGCCGCGTTGTGGATGGCCGCACCACGCTGGCAGGTCGCGGTACGCAGGCCGACTACGGCAACTTCACGGTTGAGGCGGAAGTCGCCGATGATGGACCGCGCGCGGTGCTCGTCTTCGCTGATCCGCTGCCGGCAGCTGGCCTTCGCGATGTGCGCGTGGCTCTTGCGCCAACCGATGACGGTTTTTCCATCGAGACCGAAGGGCAATCGCTGCTGGGCGCATTCGATGGTCTGCTCGACCTGACCATTGCTGATGGCGGGGACACCTTCCTCGACATTGCGCGGCTCGATGTCGCACAGACGCGCGTGGCCGGTGCGCTGGCTCTCGTGGACGGCGGTGCAGCAGGTGACCTTACCCTTTCGCGCGGGGGAGTTGACGGAACCATCACGCTTTCGGTTCCGGGCGGGGTGCAGGAGTTCGACGTTGACCTGGCCTTGCGCAATGCACGATTCAGCGGTGACACGCTGCTTGCGATCAATCGAGGTACTATCGATGCGACCGGTAGGCTGGAAGAGGGCAGTACCACAGTCAGCGGCAACGCCAGCTTACAGGGGTTGACCTACGGCCAGATCTTCATTGGTCGTATGGCCGCCAATGCCAGTGTGACCAACGGCAACGGACGCTTTGACGCGGCGCTTACCGGGCAGCGCGGGAGCCGTTTCGAGCTGCTGGTGAATGGCAATACCACGCCTGATCAGATCGCGGTGGCGGTGACGGGCAGCTATGCCGGGCGGGATATCTCCATGCCGCGTAGCGCGGTGCTGAGCAGGACGGCTGATGGCGGGTGGGAGCTCGAACGTTCGCAGCTTTCCTTCGCGGACGGCTATGTGATCGCCAGCGGTCGTTTCGGCGGCGAAGAGCCGGCACGCGGTCGTGTCGCGCTGTCTGACATGCCGCTGCGGCTGGCCGATGTTATCATGGGCGAGCTGGGCGTAGGCGGCACGGTGTCCGGCACTATCGACTTTGCTGGTGGCGCGAACGGATTGCCGACGGGTGAGGCGCGGCTGATGGTGTCCAACCTAACGCGCGCGAGTGCTACTCTGATATCTTCCCCGATGGACATTGCTCTGGTGGGTGAGCTGTCGGAAAGCCTGGCGCAGGTGCGCGCGGTGATGTCGGCAGAGAACGGCGCTGATGGGCGCCTGCAAGCACGGATTGCCAATCTGCCGCAATCGGGCAGCCTTACCCAGCGCCTCTACGCCGGGTCGCTACTAGGGCAATTCCGTTACGAAGGCTCTGCTGCTTCGTTGTGGAGGCTGGCGGCGATCGACCTGCTCGATGTGACGGGTGAGATTGACGCTGCAGCCGACATTCGCGGTACGTTAGGCAATCCCCGCGTGGCAGGCTCTGTTTCGGGCGATGATCTGCGGGTGCGCAGCACTTTGACGGGCACCGATATCACCAGCGTCTCCGCGCGCGGACGGTTTGATGGTTCGCGTTTCAACCTCGCCAGCTTCTCCGGCACCGCGCCCAATGGCGGAAGCGTGAGCGGCAGCGGCTTTATCGACCTTTCGGGCATCACTGCGTCGCGTGGTCCGAGCATGGATATCCGCATCGCTGCACGCAATGCAGAGATCCTCGACCTGCCCAACATGGGCGCGCGGGTGACGGGCCCCATGCGCATCGTTTCCAACGGCATCGGCGGTACCATTGCGGGGCGTCTGCAAGCGCGCGAGGCCCGCTGGCGGATGGGTGGTGCGGCAGAGGCTATCGCCCAGCTTCCGCGCGTCAACGTGACCGAGATCAACCTGCCGCCCGACAGGGAAGCGCGCGTGGTCGACACGACCCCGTGGCGCTACCTCATCGATGTGACCGCTCCCGGCAACATCAACGTCGACGGTCTGGGACTGGATAGCGAATGGCGCACCGGCGGTCTGCGCATCCGCGGCACCACGGCAGACCCGCGCCTTGGCGGTTCGGTTAGCGTGGTGCCGAGGCAGGGCTTCTACTCCTTTGCCGGAGCGCGTTTCGAGATCACCCGGGGCGAGATCGACTTCAATCAGAACGTACCCATCGATCCGCGTATCGATCTGGTGGCGGAGTCCAACGTCAACGGGCTGTCGGTCAATGTGAACGTCAGCGGCAACGCCAGTCGCCCGGATATCACCTTCTCATCAACCCCGGCGCTGCCCGAAGAGGAGGTGCTGGCCCGGATCCTCTTCGGCGGTTCGATCACTGACCTTTCCGCAACCGATGCGCTTCAATTGGGCGCCGCAGTGGCGAGCCTGCGCGGGGGATCCGGCATGGGCCCGATCAACCAGCTGCGCGATGCCATCGGGCTTGATCGCCTGCGTATCGTGCCCGCCGATGCGGCGCTCGATCGTGGGACTTCGGTAGCTTTGGGCAAGAGCTTCGCGCGCCGCTTTTATGTCGAGATCATCACCGATGGCGTGGGCTATTCGGCCACCAATGCGGAGTTCCGCATCTCCAACTGGCTGAACCTGCTCGCGACAGTCAGCACAGTGGGCCGCCACAGTGCCGCGTTGGAGTACCGGCGGGACTACTAGCAGACCGGCTTTGGCTTATTCGGCCAGCGTAACGTCCTTGAGAACTGCATCCACCGGGAAGACCACGCCATTGGTGCCGAGCATTTCGCTCTCGATCACTGCGCCGTCCTCTCCATTGGTGCCGGCAACTCTCAAGGCATCACCATCCATCGAAAAGGTCAGCGTACCGTTACCCATGGTTGCCATTTCGACAGAGCCGCCATTCGCTTCGATAGCATTGGCAATATCCTCGCGGGTCAGATAGCCGGGCACCACGTGCTCGCGCAGGATAGCGGCGAGCGCGGCGCGGCCCTCTTCACCTTCGAAGTCGTCACCCAAAGCTTCCATCGCGTTGTCGGTCGGTGCGAAGACGGTGTAATAGGGAGCGGCGTCGAATGCGCCGACGAGCCCCGCGGTTTCGAGCACGGCCTCTACGGAAGAGAGATCATCGTTTCCGGCGATCATCGCCGCGATGGAGTCTGACCCGGGTTCTTTGTTCGCTTCCATCGTTTCGAAGTCTTCGCTGCATGCACTCATGGCGAGCAGTGAGATGGAGGCGAGTGCGGCCAACACGCTGCGATTGCGTTTTGCAATTGTCATATCGGGTGTCCCTAGATCAGCAGTTCGATGGCGGCCGCGACAAGGCGCGTTTCCGGATCGATCTGGTAGATGTAGCCATCGTTGTAACGGTAATGGGCGTTGGGCCCGTCACGATAGCGGTCACGATAGCTGTAGGGCACATTGTAGGCATCGTACCCGCGCGGCACGGGGTTGCCGACCACGAACTCGTCACCGGTCAGCAGAGCCGCGACCGAGGTGATAGCGGCTGTTTCGGGATCGACGCGGTACATCACGTTGTCGGCATAGCGATAGCTGTTACCCAGCCCGTAATAGCGCGAATGGTAATCGGGCACGCGGCGATAGCCATAGTCGCTTGGCCACGGATTGCCGATGCCCAATGCACCGCCCAGAAGCGGGATGTAGGCCGACACGCGATTGCCTTCGTACTGCAGCAGGAAGCCATCATCGTAGAAGTAGCGACCACCCGAGTAAGGCAGGCTCCACCAGTTCGGCGAGTAGCGCGAGTAACGGCTGTAACGGTCATTTAATTGGCGCGCCTGACCCGGAGGCAGACAGCCATTGTTCTTCTTTGCAAGACCCGGAGGACACCCGCGCACGAGGCCGCTATCGCGGTAGAGGACGCGGTCGATCAGGCCTCCACCGTCGAGCCGGATGTCGAGCCCGCCATCGCGATTGCCATTTCCGTTCCCGCGGTTGCCGTTCCCACGATTAGCAGCATTGCCGTTGTTGCCGTTGCCACGGGTTACGACAGCCGGTCCGCCACCATTCCCGTTTCCGTTACCACGCGCATTGCCCCCACCGCGGTTGCCATTGCCGTTGCCCTGGTTTCTGCGAGGGGTGGCGCGTTCCTGCCCGCCACCGCGATTGCCGCGTTGGGCATTGCCATTGCCCTGATTGCCGCGCTCCACCTGAGCAGGCGGGCCACCGCGATCACGGTTGCCGTTCCCATTTCCTTGGCCCTGCGCCAATGCGGGTGCTGCGGCGAGGGCAAGGGCTGATACGGTTGCCAATGCTAGCTTCATGTTTCCACTCCTTCGCAACACGAACGGGCCGATCCGCAGAGCGGTTCCTGTTACATGTAAACTCTGTGGGGCCTTGCGACGAGACTACTCAGGCGTGCGGTAAAGCGTGGCTTCGGCCGCCCGCCGCCGTGCCAGACCCTTCAGAACCCGGCCACCGGCATAGCACCAGCGGTCGAACTCGCGTGCGGCTCCGGCATGATCACCCGCCTTGTGCTTGCGGGTCAGTGTTGCCTTGGCAATCGCTCCGGTATTGTAGTGGAAGCTGACCAGCGCATCGAACTGGCTTTGCGTGGTCGGAGTATCGCCCAGCGCCTGCGCCACATCGCTGGCGTAGCGTAGCAAGTCCTCCTCGAGCCGCGCATCGCATTGCGCCTGCGTCCACACGGTGCCACGCTTGATGTTGCCTCCGTTGAAGCGATCCTTGCCCGTCGCGCCCCAGCCGATGGTCCACGGATCGTCGCCGGTGCCGGGGTCTGGGTAAGCCTCTACCATGCCGTCTACACGGCGCTTTGCGCAGCCTTCGAAGTGTTGGATCAGCGAGACGCCCTTTTGGCTGACCTTCCAGTCACTTGCCGGAGAACCTGTTACACCTGTTACAGTGTCCTGAAGACAATCCTCATCCCCGCCATCAAGCATGCAATCGAGCGTTTCGACTTCGCTCTGACGGATGGGCCGCCCGACCATCCGCCGGACGAAATCGAAGAGGGGTTTGCGCTTGGTTCTTTCGGTCATGGCCAGGCCTTTCCTGCTTTGTGTCAGGCCAAGGCGCTAGAGAGAAGGGAAAGCTGTAGGAAAGGGTCTTTCATCGGGTTGATTCAATCAGTCTGTTGGCGGCCATTCGCAGGTCGGGTGTGGGTAGCCCGGACCGGGCAAGCACCCGGATGCCAACATACCCCGCCAACAAGGCGCGCGCCTTCTGATCGCCTTTGTCCGTGTCTCCAAGCGCAGCGGTAAAGGTAGCGAGCATTCGCACCATCGCGGCATTCACCCATGTATCGATGGCGGGTTCTATGGTCGTCCGGTCGCTGGCCGCATTGCAGAGGAAGCACCCGCGCCGGTCGTCCTGCTCCTCAACCGGGCGCAGGACTGCATCGAACAATGCGGCAAACGCCTGCTTCGGATCGCTATGTGCGCGCAGGATCCGGGACGCGGCGCGCACTTCCTCTGCCTCGTAAGCGGAGAGGGCAGCCAGATACATGCCGCGCTTGTCGCCGAATTCGCGGTACAGGCTTTGCTTTGGCAGTGCGGTAACGCGTTCGAGGTCCTGTAGAGAGGTGCCTTCGTACCCCTGCTGCCAGAATATCTGCTTCATCGCCTCTTTGGCGTCTTGCGGATCGAACCGCTTCCTGCGTCCCATGTGGAGGGCCTTTCAATCTTTCTGAACTTTTTTCGGACCGATCAGTAACCTTTATCGCATTCGGTGCGAATTGCAATGCGAGCACTCGCTAGGAGCACTCGCAAATTGAATGTGACTAAACAGTAACAAATATCATGAAGCCAAGGGGCTTCATCCCATGAGGAGAAATTCAATGACTACTGCAACCAACACCTTCGCTGACCCGGCCACAGTTACCGTCGAGAGCGGCGAAAGCGCACTCGACAAGGTTGCGCGGATCGCGCCATCGCTCAGCCTTGCCGCCATTTTCGCGTGGTTCGGCGGCATGAAGTTCACCGGCTACGAAGCCGAAGCCATCAACGGCCTGATCGCCAACAGTCCGTTCATCGCCTGGACGCTGCAGATTTTCAGCGCGCAGAGTATTTCGAACCTGATCGGCACAGTGGAGATCGGCATTGCGTTGCTTCTGCTAAGCCGCATCTTCAGTCCGCGCCTTGCCGAGATTGGCGGATATCTGGCTGCCGCGACATTCGCACTTACCTTCTCGTTTTTCCTCTCCACTCCGGGAGTGTTTGAGCCGAGCGTAGGTGGGCTGGGAATTTCCGTCCTCCCCGGCCAGTTCCTGCTTAAGGATATCGGTCTCCTCGCCCTGTCGCTGGTTGCTGCACGCGAAGCGCACCGCGCCACCGCCTGAACTATCGCAGGGTAAACGGAAGGGCCGCTCGGGAAACCGGACGGCCCTTTTTCCTGCGTCTGATCTGGGTCGCAAACAGACCTGTAAAGAGTCCTTGACTGTAAAGACCTCTTGTCAGTAAAGAGCTCTTTACAGGCAGAGAAGGTGATTCGTTGAACAATCGCGTCAAGCAATTCCGGGAAGGGCAGGGGTGGAGCCAGGGTGAACTGGCGAAGCGGCTCGGCGTGTCCCGGCAGACGATCAACGCGGTCGAAACCGACAAATACGATCCCTCCCTGCCACTGGCATTGCGCATGGCGAAGCTGTTCGGCGTTGCCGTGCCGGACATATTTATCGACGATTGGGAACCGGAAAATGACAGAGACTGAATTCGAAGCCGCCGAAAAGAAGCGCAAGCTGAAGAAGACCCTGTTCGCCCTGGCGATGGGCGGGGTCGTCGGTTTTCTAGGGGCGATGGCGGTCATGCGCGTTCTGGAATCGGAAAGGTTTGCATCGGGCGGAGCCTCGGTGGAGGTCGCATCGCTGGTCGGGATGATCTATCTGGTTACTGGCCTGTTCGTCGGCCTGGGTGCGCTGGTCCCCAACGCGGGCGCCAAAGTCCTCAATGTGGAGGATGCGGATGAACTGCGAGAGCAACGTGCGATGCTGCTCTATTCGTCCATCGGCATGGTCGTGGCGGCAATTGCCCTTATCGTGGTGGCGCATGGAGGCGCGGCCGGCGCGATCAATCCCGATGTGGCCTTGGGCGTTTACATTGTGACCAGCATTATCGCAGTCGCCGTGTCGCTCAAATCGCGCCGCCACTCGGATGAGCTCATGCGCGCTGTCAGCACGGAAACCGCGTCGATGTCGTTCTACCTCCTGGCCTTGATCGGCGGGACCTGGGCGGTGCTCGCCCACCTGCAATATGTCACCGCACCCACACCGCTCGACTGGTTGACCATGTTCTGGAGCCTGATGCTCCTCGCGGCTTTCATCGTGACTGCGAAGCGCGGAATGATGGCAATGCGTTGATCCGCGAGGATTTTTTTGAAATGCAGGAGCGCTGTGTTATCATAGTATGATAGCCCCTTTCGGCCGATGGAGACACGCATGAATACCTTTCGCACAGCAGCATTCGCAGCGCTGCTTTTCGCCTCCGCAGCGCAGGCGCAGGACAGTGCTTGGTACGATGCTCTGGAGGGCCTGAGCGCTTCCGAAATGGGCGCAGTGATGCTGGAGGGACAGGAGCACGGCACCGTCGTCAGGATCGAAGACCGGACTCAGGGCATGACTCCGCCGGGCTTTCGCGACTATACGCTCCTCGAACGGCCCGAGCGGGAGGGGGATGCCTGCACAAGGACCTCTTGGAACGTCACCCTGAACACGATGGAAGGCGGCGTATCGACGCACAGCGCACGGTCTTCCCGGCAAGTGGCCTTTTCACCCCACGATCCGTGCGAATTTGCCGACTTCGCTACGCTGGCAGAAGAGGTCTCCACGGATGAAGCGATCGCCATGCTGCAATTGACGGGGGATTTCTCCGCATCAGATCGCGCGATTGCATGTCGCGACGAAACGGATTCTGACTTTTGCCAGTCCGACGATTACACGCGTATGACGGTTGGCTATCTGAAGCTTAACCGCATCGCGCAGCTGGACGATGGCGGCTACCGCCTCTGGATGGGCCAGCCCTTCACGCAGTTGGAGGTCCCGGCGGACGAGAGCGCGCCTATTTCGATCGTGCGTCGCATCCCCGCGCCTTTCTGAAGGCCAAACGGTCAGAACCCAAAAGGCCGCCCGGATTGCTCCGGACGGCCTTTTCGTTTGCGCTATAGCTTGAAAGCAAAGGGCGCGGCGGCCTCTCGCACACTAATCACGAGCTGTAATACATATCGAATTCGACTGGGCTCGGCGTCGTCTCGAAGCGCAGGACGTCTTCCCACTTCAGGTCCATGTAGGCGTCGATCTGGTCCTTGGTGAACACGTCGCCCTTCAGCAGGAACTCATGATCGTCGCGCAGGGCCAGCAGGGCTTCGCGCAAACTTCCGCAAACGGTCGGAACGTCGGCGAGCTCTGCCGGGGGCAGGTCATAAAGGTTCTTGTCCATCGCATCGCCCGGGTGGATCTTGTTCTCGATCCCGTCGAGACCCGCCATCAGCAGCGCAGCGAACGAGAGGTACGGGTTGGCGAGGGCATCGGGGAAACGGAATTCCACGCGTTTGGCCTTCTCGCCCGAACCGTATGGAATACGGCACGAAGCAGAGCGGTTGCGCGCCGAGTAGGCGAGCAGTACCGGAGCCTCGAATCCCGGGACCAGACGCTTGTAGCTGTTGGTGGTGGGGTTGGTGAAGGCGTTCAGCGCCTTGGCGTGCTTGATGACACCGCCGATGTAGTGGAGGCAGGTTTCCGACAGGCCGGCATATTCATTGCCAGCGAAAGTCGGTTTGCCATCTTTCCAGATCGACATGTGGGTGTGCATGCCCGAACCGTTATCGTCCTTGATCGGCTTGGGCATGAAGGTTGCGGTCTTGCCGTAGGCGTGGGCGACCTGCTGCACGACATACTTGTATATCTGCACACGGTCGGCGGTCTGCGTCAGCGTGCCGAAGGTAATGCCAAGCTCGTGCTGTGCGGCGGCCACTTCGTGATGGTGCTTATCCATCGGCAGGCCCATTTCCATCATGGTCGAAACCATTTCAGCGCGGATGTCCACGGCGCTATCGACCGGAGAGACGGGGAAATAGCCGCCCTTGGCGCGCGGGCGGTGACCCATGTTGCCGCCTTCGAAATCGCTGCCCGAATTGGTCGGCAGCTCGACATCGTCGATGGCGAAGCCGGAGGACGAGTAACCGTCTTCAAAGCGGACATCGTCGAACATGAAAAACTCGGGTTCCGGGCCGACGTAGACGGTGTCACCGATGCCGGTGCTCTTCAGATAGGCTTCGGCGCGCTTTGCAGTTGAGCGCGGATCACGCGAATAGAGCTCGCCATTGCTCGGCTCCACGATGTCGCAGTTGATGACCATCATCGGCGTCGCGCTGAACGGATCGATCCAGGTTTCGGTGAGGTCCGGCTTCAGGATCATGTCGCTTTCGTTGATCGTCTTCCAGCCTTCGATGGAAGAGCCGTCGAACATCATGCCTTCTTCCAGCATGTCTTCGTCGACAACAGAGGCGCACATGGAAAGGTGCTGCCATTTGCCCTTGGGATCGGTGAAGCGGACATCGACCCATTCGATTTCCTCGTCAGCGATCTGCTTCACGATATCAGCTGCACTAGCCATTGTACTTTGTCCTCCGGAACGTGGAAATTGGTGTAATCTTGGTGCGGGTTTTGCGCGTCAGAGCGCGGCGTCATCCTGTTCGCCGGTGCGAATGCGGATGGCGGTGGTGATGTCGGAAACGAAGATCTTGCCATCGCCGATGCGGCCGGTTTGCGCGGCCCCCGCAATGGCTTCGACAACCTGATCGGCCAGGCTGGAAGGTACTACGACCTCCAGCTTCACCTTGGGCAGGAAATCGACCACATATTCGGCCCCGCGATAGAGCTCTGTATGCCCCTTCTGCCGGCCGAAGCCCTTCGCTTCTGTCACGGTGATGCCGGAAACGCCGACTTCGTGCAGCGCGTCCTTCACCTCGTCCAGCTTGAAGGGTTTGATGATGGCTTCGATCTTCTTCACTTTGCGCCCCTTTGGTATTGACGGACCTTGCCTTGTTTCAGCGAGTGAATGGCCCGCCTGGTTCCCGCGCGGCACGTATCAAGAATCGTGCCAGACTTGCGGCTGCGAGCCTAACCAATCGCGCGCGTAAGCAAAAGGCGGCACTCGGGTCAGGGCGGGGGATGAAACCGGGCCTGCCGGCGCAGGAATTCTGGTCAAATTTCGGGCAGGCGTGCCTAATTGATAGGCATGATGAGAGTGCCTAGATGCGCAGTCCGGCCAGCTCGTCTGATCCGGACATGAGATTGAGCGACTGCACCGCCGCTCCGCTGGCGCCTTTACCGAGATTATCGAGCCGTGCGATGAGTCGTACCGTTTCCTCATCGGCATCGGAACAGACCCACAGGTCAAGCCGGTCAGACGGGCCCTGCTCGCGTCGAAGAACCAGCTCGTCCGGCTGGTCTTCATGCACAGTCACAAGCGGTGCCTCGGCATAATAGCGGGCGAGCTCTGCGCGCAGTTTTTCCGCTTTCGCGGCGTTACGCATGGCGGCGATGTGCACCGGCACTTCCACGATCATGCCGCGGAAGGCGGGCACGACGGCAGGGGCGAAAACCGGGTTGTGCTCCAGCCCGGCCTTGCTCTTCATTTCAGTGAGATGCTTGTGGTCGAGCGACATGCCATAGGCGCGATAGGCGATATCGCTTTCATCCTCGAACCGCTTGATCAGGCCCTTGCCACCGCCCGAATAGCCCGAAACACCGCTGACCGTGTAAGGCCAGTCACGCGGCAGAAGGCGTGCACGGATGAGCGGAGCCATCAGCGCCAGAAAGCCAGTGGGATAACACCCGGGGTTGGCCACACGCTTCGCATTGACGATCGCCTGCGGACCGACAAGTTCGGGAAAGCCATAGGTCCACCCCGGTGCGCCGCGATGCGCTGACGATGCATCGATGACACGTGTGTTGCCGTCCTCATTGAGCATGGCCACGGCTTCCACTGCTGCTTCATCAGGCAGGCACAGGATAGCAAAATCGGCAAAGTTCAGTGCAGTGCGGCGGCAATCGGGATCCTTGCGCTCGGCATCGCTGAGACGGATGATCTCGAATTCCTCGCGGCCTTCCAGCCGGTCGGCAATCTCAAGGCCGGTCGTGCCTTCGGCGCCGTCGATGAAGACGGTGTGCGTCATTAGACTGTGGCTTCCAGCCGGTCTGCGCGGATGTAGCCCACGGGGCCTTCGACAGAGAGGCAGCCCCAGGCCCATTTGCCCGCGACATCCAGCACTTCAAAGCTGTCGCCTTCCATCAGGACGCACAGTTCCTCTGCCGCATCGTCAGGCGCGGTCAACAGCGGTGCACCCCCCGGCATCACCGTGCGCGGTTGGGGCACGGCATAGTGCGGAACAAAGTGCTTTCCGGCGAGTGCAATATGCGCCAGATCCCCGCGGAGCGGCACCTTGTGCGGATCAGGTCGCGTAACAGCACTGCTCAGGACAAAAGGTCCCTGCGTTTGACTGTTGCCGGTCATGGTATCGTTCTGGCTCAATGCCCGTCCTGAATAGTGTTAAAAACCGAAAGGCCGCGCTTAGACGCAGGAGCCTTCGTGCACAAGTTTGCCGCTTAGCCGTAGCGACCGCGCAGCATGTGGAACGCCGCGCGCAGACCCAGTGCCGCGCCGCCCTTGGGGCGACCGGGTTTGGAGAAGGGGCGCCATGCGAAGGTATCGAAGTGCGCCCAGTCGATATCGTCACCAACAAACTTGTCGAGGAAGTTCGCCGCCACGCTTGCCCCGGCATAGCCGTTGGAGTGCGAGTTGTTGGTGTCGGCGATCGAGGACTTCAGGTACTCGGCATAGGGATCCCACAGTGGCAGACGCCACGGTTCGTCATCGTGCGCCTTGCCCGCGCCGATCAGCTGTTCGGCGGTCTCGTCCCGCCGGGTGAACAGGGCAGGGAGGTCCGGACCCACGGCAACGCGCGCTGCGCCGGTCAGCGTCGCAAAGTCGATGATCAATTCGGGATCATGCTCGCTGGCAAGGTGCAGCGCATCGCCAAGGATCAGGCGACCTTCGGCATCGGTATTGCTGATTTCTACCGTCAGTCCCTTGCGGCTGTCGAGCACGTCACCGGGGCGGAAGGCATTGCCCGCCACCGAGTTTTCGACCGCCGGGACAATGCAGTGGAGCCGGACCTTGAGGCCTGTCTTCATGATCAGGTCAGCGAGCGCCAGCGCGTGGGCACCTCCGCCCATGTCCTTCTTCATCAGCAGCATGCCGCGCGGTGATTTCATCGAAAGACCGCCCGAATCGAAGCACACGCCCTTGCCGACAATGGCAACACGCGGGTGGCTTTCATCGCCCCATTCGATCTGCAGCAGGCGCGGCGCATGGCTGCGCGCGGCGGCGCGGCCCACAGCGTGGACCATCGGATAGCCGGTCTCCAGCGCATCTCCGCGGATGACGGTGAAATCGGCCTTGTTGTCCTTGGCGATCCGCTCGGCTTCCTCTTCCAGCGCGGCTGGCCCCATGTCCTCTGCCGGGGTGTTGACGAGGTCAGCGACGAGCGAGCTCGCCTGCGCCTCGGCAACCACCATGTCGATCTTGGCAACATCCTTGGTCAGCAGGACGCGCGGTCCTTCGGCATCGTCATCCTGCTTGTAGCGGGTGAATTCGTATTGCGCGGTCAGCCAGCCGAATTTGGCAGCACCGGGCTGACGGTCGGCAAGGCGATAGGTGCCTTCGGGCAGGTCGTCCGCCAGTTTGGCAAGGCACCAGCTGGAAAGCTCTTCCGGATTGGCCACTCCGCCAACGGCAAACCAGCTGTCTCCATCGGGCACAATACCAACCTGGTATCCGCCGCCCTTGAACTTTTGCGCGGCAAGCGCGGCGCGTTGCGGGCCGCTCAATCCCTTGGCGAATTCATCGAACCCGTCTGTGTTGACGAGGTGGATCGCGATGGCATCCTGCCCGCGATCCGGCTGGATCAGATCAGTTGCAATAGTCATGCAATATCGCTTGCCGTTTTCCGCTGCGTTTGGGAAGAGCGCGTTTGTGAGAAGTCCAAGAATCACATGTGTTTTGGCATCTGCCCTGCTGCTGGCGGGCTGTGACATGTTTTCGGCTCCCGCTGACCCGAATGACCCGCCCCGGCCACCCGATGTGGAATTGCCTGACGGCACAGTGTCTCCTGTTCCGGTTGGTGGAGCGCGGACAGTATCGGAAGAAACCGACCTGTTTTTCTTCGAGTATTCCTATCCGCAGGCGGCAGGCGAAATCCCGCAGCTGGCGCAATGGCTCGATCAGCTGCTGGACCGTCGGCGCCAGGCGCTGGCAGCAGAAGCAGCCGAGGGGCGCGAGCGGGCGCGTAGCAACGGCTTCCCGTTCAATTCTTATTCCAGTGGCACCGCGTGGGAAGTGGTGGCGGACCTGCCCGGCTGGCTTAGCCTGTCCGCGGCGCTCGACAGCTATCAAGGCGGGGCGCATCCGAATTACGGATTTGACGCGATTGTGTGGGACAAGGCCAATGATCGCGCGCTGGAGCCGATTGCCATGTTCACCTCGGCAGAGGCTCTGGACGGTGCATTGGGAGAGCGGCTTTGTGATGCGCTCAATGCGGAGCGAGAACAGCGGCGCGGTATGCCGGTGGATCAGGAAGCTGGCGACGGGTTCAATTCCTGCATCACGCCGGACGAAACGAACCTCCTCTTGGGATCAAGCTCTGGCGAGCGTTTCGACCGGATCGGCATCCAGATCGCGCCCTACCTTGCCGGGCCTTATGCAGAGGGTTCGTACGAATTCACATTCGTGGTGGATGAACAGATCCTGGAAATCGTTAAGCCCCAGTATCGCGAGGCATTTGGCGCACCGCAATAAGACCGTCTCGCAATTGCAGCGCAGATCGCCTACATAGCCGCCATGACTCAATATCAGCACGTAACCGATGACATGTCCGTCTACCGTGATGGCACGATCAAGCTGCACGGGCCCGAAGGCTATGAAGGCATGCGTAAGGCAGGCCAGCTGGCGGCGCAGATACTCGACGAGATGACCGAGCGTGTGCAGCCCGGTGTCACCACAGGCGAGTTGGACGATATTGTGCGGCAGATGACGCTTGATGGCGGCGCGGTTCCGGCAACGCTCGGCTATCGCGGCTACACGCACAGCTGCTGCATCTCGATCAACCACGTGGTGTGCCACGGCATCCCGTCTGACAAGCGCCTGAAGGAAGGCGATATCGTCAATATCGATGTTACCCCGCTGCTTGACGGCTGGCATGGCGACACGAGCCGCATGTTCTTTGCGGGCGAGCCATCGCTCAAGGCCAAGAAACTCGTCGAAGTCACCTATGAGTGTCTGATGATCGGTATTGCACAGGTGCGCCCCGGCGCGCGGCTGGGTGATATCGGTGCGGCGATCCAGCAGCATGCCGAGCGGCAACGCTACGGCGTCGTGCGCGATTTCTGCGGGCATGGCCTTGGGCGCCTGTTCCATGATGCTCCCGAAGTGGTCCACGCGGCGCGCGCGGGCAGCGGGCCGGAACTGAAGGCGGGCATGTTCATGACCATCGAACCGATGATCAATCTGGGCCGCCCGCATGTGAAACTGCTTAACGACGGCTGGACCGCGGTAACACGCGACAAGTCACTGTCCGCGCAGTTCGAACACTCGATCGGCATTACCGAAGACGGGGCCGAGATTTTCACGAGTTCGCCCAAGGGCCTGCACAAACCGCCTTATTGATCTGCGTCAATTTCATGCGGGCATAAGCCTGCTACAACCTCCGTCAGACAGGCTGAGGGAGACTGACGATGCAATTGAAATCCGTTCTTATCGCAGCCGGAGCACTGATCCTGGCGGCTTGTCAGCATGCTGGTGCGGAAAGTCCGGTGCAGACGCAGGCTGCTGCTGACGAGGGTTCGGAAGGCCTTGCGCTGGCGCAGGCCGCATGTGCAGGCTGCCACTCGGTGGAGGCTTACGGCCTGTCACCCAACCCCGCTGCGCCCGAATGGCCGGTTATCGCGAACACGCAGGGCCTTACCCGGGAAACGCTGACCCACTGGCTCACCCAGGCGCACAATTACCCCGAGCAGATGGATTTCTACCTCGAGGAAGACGAGGTCGAGCTGCTTGTTGATTACATGCTGACCCTGCAGCGGGATGACTACCACCCGCCGTATTGACGGCTCACTCGGCGTCCGGTTTCGCCATGGCCGCGTCCACGCTCCAGATCCCTGCGCCCTTGGTGGCGATGAACAGGAAGGCGAAGCAATAGAGCGCGATCAGCTCACCGCCGTTGTTGATCGGGTAGAAACCGCCCGGTGCGTGGAACATCCAGTATCCGACCGCGGACATACCCGATGCAATGAAGGCTGCGGGTCGCGTGAACAAACCAATAGCGATCAGGACGCCGCCGATGACTTCGATGGTGGCGGCACCAAGCATCATCGGGGCAAGCTCTCCCGGCCCCTCTTTTGGGAAATCGAAGAACTTCTGCGTGCCGTGCTGCACGAACATCAGTCCGCTCATGATGCGCAGCAGTGCGTAGGCGTGGTCAGTGTACTTATCGAGAAACTTCATGGCATGCTCCCTGTATTTTTATTTTCGTTATTGTTTTGTCCCAGGATTCATTCGTGCGCAAGCCAGGGGCAGTTACGTTAGCCTTCTCGCGCAGCCCTGATCGCGGCTCCTCCAGCAAACGGCGCTATCGCGACCAGTACCAGACTGATCGCTCCGGTGAGCGCAATACCGCCTTCGCCGCCGCTCGATAGCGAGCCTGCGCCGAATATCAGCAGCGGAACGGCGAGGGGGATGGTGAGCAGGCCGGAAAGCGCTGCATTGCCTTTGAGGCCGACCGTCACCGAGGCGATGATAATGCCGATGGCGGCAAGGCCGGGCGTTCCCGCGAGCAGGCCGAGCAGCACCGTGTGCAGCGTTTCATTGTCGATGCCAACCAGCGCGCTTGCAGGGAAGGCGGCGAGGATGATGAAGGGACCGAAGCTCAGCCAGTGGGCGAGCAGGCGCACCGCGACCACCATTTCCTCGGCTATTCCGCGCAATGCCCACTGGTCGAAGAAACCGTTCTCGACATCGGGCGCGAGCAGACGGTCGAGTGGCAGGATGGCAGCAAGCAGGGCAGCAACCCAGATCACTCCGCCACCTGTTGCAGCGAGCAGCTCTGCGTCCGGCCCAATGGCGAAGGGATAGAGCATCGCTACCGCGAGGAAGAACAACAGCGGCAGCAGCGAATTGCCGCGTGTTGAACCGGGCAGGAAGGCCGCGAGATCGCGCTTGAGCAAGGCGCCGAGCGTGCTCATGCCTCGAACTCCGGCAGGTGTAGCGTCTTGACGCCGTCCATCGTAAAACTCTGGTGGCTCGCAACGAGCGCAATTCCGCCACCGCCGCAATGCAGCGCGAGCAGCGCCTCAAGCGCCTCGCACGCCTGCGTGTCGAGGCCGTTGAACGGCTCATCGAGCAGCCAGATATTCCGCCCGCCGTTCAGCAGCCGTGCAATGGCGGCACGCTTGCGCTGGCCGGTGGAGAGGTATCGCACAGGCACTTCGAGCAGGTCCTCGATCTGCATTGTGGCAAGCGACATTGCCGGATCGCTGCAGCTGTCCACCTGCTCCCAAAAGCGGAGCGCCTTGCCGAGCGGCAGGTGCTCGTCGAGCGCGAGCCTTTCGTCCAGTAGGCCCATGCTGCCCGAATGCTCGACGTGACCTGCAAAGGGCCGCAGCAATCCGGCGACTATGCGGATCAGGCTGGACTTGCCCGTACCGTTCGGCCCTGTCACATGGAGCGCCTGTCCCGCGCCGAGTTCGAGCGAGAGACCCGTAAACAGCAGCCGCTCTCCGCGGCGGCAGGCAAGGTCTTTTGCGGAAAGTCGGCACGGTTCCATCGCCGCAAGCGTTAGGGGGAAGACCCTGACGCCGCAAGAAAAGGAATACCAATGGCTGTTGCCAAACTGACCCGTGAAGAAGCCGAAGCCGGTCTCGCCAAGCTCACCGGCTGGCACTTTGACCGCGATGGTGATGCTATCAAGCGCACGTTCGAATTCGTCGATTTCGTCGAGGCATGGGGCTTTATGAGCCGCGTCGCGATCCTCGCGGAAAAGCAGGACCACCACCCTGAATGGTTCAACGTCTACAACCGGGTGGAAGTGACGTTGACGACGCACGATGCCGATGGCTTGTCAGAGCGGGACATGCGGCTGGCGGCGGATATGGATGCGCTGGTCGCGTGACCACCTGGATAGTCCTGCTGCGTGCGGTGAATGTGGGTGGCACCGGCAAGATCGCGATGGCGCCGCTGCGGGAAGCATTGGCCAAGTCCGGCTTTCCCGATGTCAGGAGCTATATCGCGAGTGGTAATCTCGTGTTCACCGGCCCGGACGATGTCGAGGCCGTCAGGGCGCAGTTGACTGCGGTCATTACCAAGGCGTTTGGCTGGTGCCCGGACCTGATCCTGCGCACTGCCGACGAAATCGCTGATGTGGAGACGCGTAATCCGTTTCCTGACGCGGCGGGCAACCAGTTGCTGGTGATCTTCACCGATGAGGCACCGTCAATCGACGGAATCCGGCATCAGGCAGACGAACAGCTCGCACCCGGCGAGCGCGAGGTTTTTGTACACTACCCGAGCGGTATGGGCACATCGAAAATGGTCGTTCCTGCTGCGAAAACCGGCACGGGCCGCAATATGAACACCGTTCGCAAGCTCGCGGCGATGGCAGCCGACCTTGCCTAGCTCCTAGCCGGGCGGCCTTCGCTGTCCTCATGTGCCTTGGCGAGAGTGCGCGCGCGTTTGCGCAGCACGCCGGGGAAGAACTTTCCGATAAAGCCCATCTTGCGCGCGGTCTTGCCGACGAGCGTGTGAACCTTGTCACCATGCACCGCGTTCCACGCTTCCTGCGCGACTTCCTCCACCGGCGTAAACTCGAGACCCGCTTTCACCACGCTATCGCGGATCGGGGTGTTGCGGCTGCGGTTGGGCGGGTTCTGCAGCAGCGGTGTGTCGATGAAGCTGGGCATGATGGATCGGACCTTGATGCCCAAATGGCTCCATTCGGCTTCCAGGCTCTCGGTCATGCTGCGCACGCCCGCCTTGGTTGCGCCATAAACGCTCTGGTTCGCCATGCCGTAGATCGCAGCCGCGCTGGCGGTGTTGAGCAGGCATGATCCGGGCGCTGCCGCCTTGAGGTAGGGGAAGGCCGCCTTCGCGCCATAGAACACTGCGCGCAGGTTTACGTCGAGCAGCAGGTCCATTTCCTCATGCGTCACTTCGGTCAGCGGGCCGCCCGAGGGGAGGCCGGCATTGTTGGCGAGCACGTGAAGCTGGCCACCTGTGACGAGGGTGAAATCCTTCAGCGCCTCGTCCCACGCTTCGCGGTCGGTGACGTCGAACTTGTAGGTCTTGCATTGGCCATCGGGAAGCAGCGCCTTGGTCTCATCCATCCCCTGCTGGTTGAGATCGGAAATGCCGACCATCCAGCCCTGGGCTGCAAAATGCTGCGCCATAGCGCGGCCGATGCCGCTGCCGCCGCCAGTAATGAAAATGCCTTTACGTGCTCGCATGCTTTGCCTCTCGTCTAAGCGTCCTGCTATCCGGTCAGAGAGGTTGCGCGTCAACCCATCAGCTTATCGCCGCGGTCCACCAGCTTGCGCGATTTGCTGCGAATGTAGCCCGGCATCCAGCGTGCAGCGCGGGCAACGAGCTGGGCGGTCTTGCCAATCGGATTGTGTAGCTTGCTGCCGTGGACGGCGCGCCAGAACGTTTCCGCCACTTCTTCCACTGGAGTGAATTCAAGGCCCGCGCTCTTCACGCTTTCGCGGATCGGCTTGTTGCTCTTGGCGTGGCTCGAATGCCGGAGCAACGGGGTGTCGATGTAGCTCGGCATAACGTCGGTCACACGAATGCCATCACCCGCCCATTCGATATCGAGGCTTTCGGTGATGGCGCGCACACCGAACTTGCTGGCGCAGTAGATCGTCATGCCGCCCTGGCCATACAGTCCTGCTGCGCTGCACGTGTTGACGAGGCACGACCCCGGACCCGCTTCTTTCAGGTACGGATAGGCTGCACGTGCACCGTAGATCACGCCATTGAGATTGATGTCGAGCGTGCGGTCGATCTCCTCGATCGAGAGATCGTGCAGCATGCCGCCCAGCGGCACTCCGGCATTGTTGGCGAGTGCATCAATCCGGCCACCGCAGGCGAGGTGGAAATCCTTGAGCGCGCGTTCCCATTGTTCGGGATCGCGCACATCCAGCTTGTGCGATGACCACGTGCCTTCGGGCAGCAAAGCGCCGGTTTCGGCCATGCCTGCCTCGTCAATATCGGCGAGGCCGACAAACCAGCTGCCACGCGAAAAGCGCTGCGCAACCGCACGGCCAATTCCGCTGCCGCCGCCTGTGATGAAAATGCTCTTGTAGTCAGTCATACCAAAAGGCTTATCACTACTGACATTCATGTCAACTAAAGCCCCACGTGCTCCTTGCCCACGCGGATGTCAGCTGTCGAAGCGCCCAGCACATCGCCCACAGGCTCCGCACGGCCGCCCAGCACTTCAGCAAGGAAATTCTCGGCAATCGCGTTGAAGGCGATGTTGTTTTCCGGGCGATGGAAGCCGTGGCCTTCGTCGGGGAACAGAACGTAGGTGACGGGCACGCCATCGCGCTCCATCGCTTCCACGATCTGGTCGCTTTCAGCCTGCTTCACGCGCGGATCGTTGGCGCCTTGGCCGATCAGCAGCGGTTTGGTTATCTCGCTCGCCTTGTAGAGTGGCGAGATCGACTTGAGGTACTCGCGACCCTCGGCCGTGGTCGGATCGCCCATGCGCTCATGGAACTGCTTTACCATCGGCTCCCAATAGGGCGGGATGGTCTTGAGTAGTGTTTCGAGATTGGATGGGCCGACAATATCGACACCGCAGGCGAACACGTCCGGCGTAAAGGTCAGGCCGACCAGCGTGGCATAACCGCCGTAGGAGCCGCCCATGATCGCAACTTTGTCGCGCTCGGCAATGCCTTCACTTACGGCCCATTCAACCGCATCGATCAGGTCGTCGTGCATCTTGCCCGCCCATTCGCGGTTGGCGGCATTGACAAAATCTTTGCCGAAGCCGGTGGAGCCACGGTAGTTCACGCTCAGCACGGCATAGCCGCGGTTGGCGAGCCATTGGTGAGCACGATTGTAACCATAGGTGTCTCGCGCCCATGGGCCGCCGTGCACCAACAGGACCATTGGTGCAGGCTCGACGGGTTTCCCTGTCGCAAACGGATCGGAGCCACCCGGCAGGGTGAGATAGCTTGGCAGGGTCAGCCCGTCGCGCGCGGGGATTTCGACCGGATGCATCGGCTCCAGCGGCGCGCCTTCCAGTTCGGGCTTGGTAACGTAGAACTGCGTCAGCGTTTCGGTTTCGCGGTCATAAAGATAGCAGGCGAGCGGACCCGTCATCGGATCGTTCCACACCAGCCAGCGCAAGTCATCATCGGTGCGCGACATAACGCCAAAGTCGCCCTCAAGCTGCTCGCGCAGCCAGTCCAGTGAAGCGCCAATCCCTTCGTGAATCGCGTGGTGTTCAGTGCGCAGATAGGTTGCGCTCCATGCCTGGACGACACCCGTCTTGGTATCGCGCATGGTGCCGCTGATATCGGCCTTGTCGTGCTCGGCGATCAGCGTCCGCTCGCCCGTTGCGGTATCTTCTGCATAGAGCGCGGCTGTGTTCCGCCCGCGGCCGTCGTACCAATAGAGCGTGCTGCCATCGGTGGTGTATCCGGCCATGCCCGTGGTCATCGCATCGTCCAGTCCGGTGCTTTCGCGCGGTTCTTCGGCCACCTTGCCATCGATGATTTCGTGCATGTCGGTGCCACCCTTGGCGTTCTGGCGCATGGCCCAGCGCAGCGTCAGGCTGTCGTCCGCGCCAAATCCGGCCCATTCATTGTTCTCGAACACCAGCGAGAGCTCGCCGGTCGTCAGGTTGAGCAGATGGGGATCGTGGAAACGCGCGTCGCGATTGTTCACGCCGATAAGGATCTTGTCACGGATCGTCTCCGAACCGCCGATCAGCTGAATACGGGTGTTCTCGAACGGGGTGAGGCACTTCTCCTCGGTCCCTTCAAGGTTGACCTGGTAGAGGAGGTAATTCTCGTCGCCTTCGTGATCGCGGATGTAGAGCAGGCTCTTGCTGTCGGGTGACCACAGATGCTGCGGGATCGGGCGATCCTTGACGCTGGTCATCCGGCGCGCACTGCCAGGGTCATCGGCAGGAGCGACAAACACGTTCATCACGCCTTCCCATGGGGCCATCCAGCTGACCCAGTTGCCATCGGGGCTGATACGTCCGCCCGAACGGGTGGGATTGCCGAACAGGTGATCGCGCGGGATCATCGGTGTGTCGGAGATGCGGTCGGCGGCGGTGGTGTTGGACATGTTGGCTCCCTGTTGGTCCCGTCAGGGGCAGGTAGGGAGCCGTAGACGTGTTGCCAACCTAAAGCTCTTCAATGGGTGATGCTCGGCAACAATTATTCCACGCACAAAAAAGGGCGCCTTGAGGCGCCCTTTTTCTAATAGCATGCCGGAGCCTAATTACGGGCTTGTCGGCTGGTCGTCAGCATCGTCATCGTCAGAAACGATAATCGCAGTCGTTACAATAATGGCAATTACAGCGAGCATAGCGAGCAAACCGGTAGAATTCTCGCCTTCGAGGCCTTCGCCCTGAGTGATGGCAGCAGCGCTGCGTTCAATGGAGGCTTCCTGCGCGGCAACAGGTGCAGCGACAAGACTGATAGCCGCAACGCCGGCCAGTACTTTCCCAAACATATTAAATCCCTTATATTTCAAATTCGTTTTGATAGCCAAGCTGGTAGATGTCTGTTTGGGCAATGGCAATAGGGTAGTAAAGATTTCCTTAAAACTTGTAGCCTTGAACAATCTACAACGCCGGATTGTTGTAACAGTGCCAGGTGAAGATCGCCGTCGCACCTCGGTGAGGGCGCCACGGTTCGGCCAGCGCGCGGGTGGCCTTTTCGTCCGGGCGTTCCTCCATCCCGAGGATTTTGCCGATCCCGGCCATCACCGCGAGATCCCCCGCGGGCCAGATATCGGGGCGGCCCTCGGCGAAGAGCAGGTAGATTTCGGCTGACCAGCGGCCGATGCCCTTGATCCTGGTGAGTTCCTCGATGGCCTCTTCGTCATCTTCCGGAAGGTTGTCGA
Organism: Aurantiacibacter sp. D1-12; assembly: GCF_028858515.1. GTDB lineage: Bacteria > Pseudomonadota > Alphaproteobacteria > Sphingomonadales > Sphingomonadaceae > Alteraurantiacibacter. The sequence goes on along the minus strand of NZ_JAPJZJ010000002.1, from coordinate 54,527 downwards.
AATCGACTTCGCCTGCGCTCACCAGTTCGCACAAGGACCGCGCATAGCCCTGCTTCTGGCGCGAAAGGCCGCAGGCACGCAGCGTGTCGAAATCGCGTTCGAGCAGGCAGGTCGGAGTGAAGTCTTCGCCCAGCTCGGCCTCCAGCTTGTTCCACATCGATGTAGCCGCAGCGACGCTCACCTGCTGGCCGACGATGGTGCGCAGCAGGGTCTTGTATCCGGTCGGGCGGATGCGTGTTTCGGGATAGCCCGCCTTTTCCAGCGCGGCACCAATCGCCGGTTCGCGGCTGGCAACCTCGTCCAGCGCGTGTTTGATCTGCTGAGCGGTCAGCCCCATTGTTCGTCCATCCTTGCCAATACCGGCATGATTGCCTAGCTCCGCCTCGCTTCAAACAAGAGGAATTGCAAGTCCATGCCCAAGCTTACTGTCGTCAACCGTGCAGGTGAAGAGACCACTATCGAGGTCGAAGACGGCCTGACCGTGATGGAAGCGATCCGCGATAACGGCTTTGACGAGCTGCTGGCTCTGTGCGGCGGCTGCTGTTCCTGCGCGACGTGCCATGTGCATGTCGATCCGGCGTTCAAGGACAAGCTTCCGGCGCTGGACGTGGACGAGGATGACCTTCTCGATTCCAGCGATCACCGCGATGAGAATTCGCGCCTCTCGTGCCAGATCCCGCTCACGAGTGAGTTGGATGGCATGAAGGTCACCATTGCCGAAGAAGATTAGGTTTAGCGGGGCCCAGAACCTATCGCGTTGCGCAAATGCGGCGCGAGGCCTACCTCTTCCGGCATGACAATAGCACCCGTTCGTACCGACACTCTTGATCTCATCGGCAATACGCCGCTCGTCCTGCTTTCCGGCCCGAGCGAGGCCGCCGGATGCGAGATTTATGGCAAGTGCGAATTCGCCAATCCCGGCGCTTCGGTGAAGGATCGCGCGGCGCTCGGTATCATCCGTGATGCAGAGGCACGGGGCGAGCTGAAGCCCGGCGGGACGGTTGTCGAAGGGACCGCCGGCAATACCGGCATCGGTATCGCGCTGGTCGCCAATGCGCTTGGCTACAAGACGATCATCGTCATGCCGGACAACCAGTCGCGCGAGAAGATGGATACGCTGCGCGCGCTGGGCGCGGAGCTGGTGACGGTTCCACCGACTAAGTTCGCCGACCCAAACCACTTCGTCCATACCAGCCGCCGTATTGCAGAGGATATGGACAATGCGATCTGGGCCAACCAGTTCGATAATGTCGCCAACCGCCGCGCGCATATTGAGGGCACCGCCGCTGAAATTTGGGACCAGCTGGAAGGCCGCGTTGATGGCTTCACCTGCGCTGTGGGCACGGGCGGTACGCTGGCGGGTGTCGGCATGGGGCTCAAAGAAAAGGACGAGAATGTCCGCATTGCGCTGACCGATCCGCACGGCGCGGCACTCTACAGCTATTTTGCTGAGGGCGAGCTGAGGTCGGAAGGCAATTCGGTGGCAGAGGGCATCGGGCAGGGGCGCATCACTGCCAATCTTGAACAGGCGCCGATCGACACGCAGTTCCGCATTTCCGACGAAGAAGGACTGGAATGGGTCGCAAGGCTGCTGCGCGAAGAGGGGCTGTGTCTTGGCCTTTCCAGTGGCATCAATGTGGCAGGGGCAATTGCGCTCGGTCGTCAATTGGTGGCGGACGGCCGCGAGAATCCGCGCGTTGCTACCATCCTGTGCGATACCGGATTTCGCTATCTTTCAACGCTCTACAATGCCGAATGGCTGCGTTCCAAGGATCTGCCCGTTTTCGACTGGCTAGGTTCATCTTAAGCCGCTAGAATCGCCCGTATGGCTGTTGATCCGCGCGCATTTCAGAAGAACCGGGACGCCGAGGCTGCGCCGTCGATCCCGCTGGGCGGTTCGCGTGCAGAGCGGGTGCAGCGGTTGCAGATCGGGCTGGCGGGCATCGTCGCGGTCGTTCTAATGATCGGCCTTGCCGACATTGTGATCACGCGCGCGCAGCTTGCCGAGGATATGACGGTTCCCGATGCTGCGCCAACGGTTGAGCCGACCGAGACCGCTACTCCACGCGACCCGCTTTCGGATGTAGGCGTGGTGCCGGAGGTTCCGGCCGAACAGGTGGATGAAAACACGTCTTCGCCTGAACCCGAACCGACCGAAGATCTGCCACCGGCCAATGCGCAGCTTCAGTAAAGGTCTTGCTGCTCTGTCGGTCTTATTGGCCGAGCCGGCATTCGCGCAGGAGTATCCTGATCTGGGTCCTCCCGGTGACAAGCCGCCGATTGCCTTGATGGGTACAGTCCCGATCTATTGGGGTGAAGCTGCGGACATGGGAGAGCTCTTGCGCGGCGAAGCGCAACTGCATTGGGCGCGATTCCTTATTGAAACCGAGGCGCGGCCGGTTCCGCTCGACTATCTCGGTGCCGAAGCGCTCGCTCCGTTCGATATGTTGCTGATGGCGCAGCCGCGCGGGCTGACGGGTGAGGAGAACGTCGCCCTCGATGCCTGGGTGCGCGGGGGAGGGCGCCTGCTATTGTTCGCCGATCCGATGATGACGGGTGAAAGCCGCTTTGGCATTGGCGACCGTCGCCGCCCGCAGGACGTGGCGCTGCTGTCTCCGATCCTCGCGCACTGGGGGTTGGAGCTGCAATTCGACGAGTTGCAGGGCGAAGGCCTGACCACGGTTGAATTTATCGGAACAGGCGTGCCGGTGAACATGCGCGGGCGCATTGTTGCTAGAGAAGGTGCGACCGGCTGCCTCTTCCACGCCGACAATGTTATCGCGCAATGCAAGTTTGGCGCGGGCGAGGTTCTTGTCGTGGCGGATGCCGCACTGACCGATCTCGCCGGCCCCTATCCCGGCGCAGAGGAGGCTCTGCAGGCGCTGCTTGTGCAGGCTTTTCCCGAATTCGGGGATAATGCGGGAGAACAGCCCGTAACAAGAGCGGATTCGCTCGTGAATCGCGGGATATCACGTGAAATTGCGGCAAATGGGGGTGTTCAGCCCCCTTCTGAGGAGTGAATCTGAGTCAATAAAATCAGTTAGTTACACTCTTCTCCCACAATTTCCCGTAATTTCCCCTTCCATCCCGCGCTAACCCGCGTTATTCCGTGATTCTATCGGACAACAAGCCCGTGATGTGCCTCTTGTGGAGGTCGCTGGGTCGTGCTCGTGCGCGGCCTGGTGCGGGGAAGGTTTGTCTGCGGGGAACAAGAACCGGGGTTTTGGGACGTGGCACAGCGGCCAACAGGATACAGAGGACAGGGCTTTTCGCTTCGCGGCGAAAAGGATCGCTTCGTCCTGCCTCCGCTGTTTCGCAAGGTCTTTGCCGAACTCGGTGACGAGGGCACGCTGTGCGTCGCCAAGGATCCTGACTTCCCCTGCCTGCGCGTCTTCGGTCTCTCCCGCACCGACATGTTCGAGGATATCCTCGACAAGGAAGAAGAGAACGCGGTGCGCCGCAATCTCGATTACAACCGCACTGTGCGTTCCACCAAGATGTGGGTCTTCACCGAAGTCCCCTACGACAAGAGCGGCCGCTTCACGCTGCCGCCAAAATTCTGCAAGGTTGGCGGCATCAGCGACAACATCTGTTTCCTCGGCGGCGGCAACTTCATTACCCTGTGGGACCTCGATGCTCTGAAGGGCGCGGGTGAAGACTGGGAAGACCAGTACGAGCTGTGCCTTGCCGAAGCCGAAGAAGCGCGCACCAAGGCTGCGGCAAAGGCGGCGCGGAAATGAGCACGTCTGCACCACATATTCCTGTCCTGCTCGACGAAGTGATCGAGGTGCTGAACCCGCAGCCGGGCGATGTCATCATCGACGCGACGTTCGGGGCAGGCGGCTACACCCGCGCCATTCTGGAGCGCGGCGCGACCGTGCACGCTTTCGACCGCGACCCCGATGCCATCGCTGCTGGCCAGAAATGGGAAGAGGCGCAGGGCGAAGCGCCGCGCCTCGTCCTCCACCCGCGCCGCTTTTCCGAAATGGCCCTGAGCATGACAGAGGCCGGCATCGCGCAGGTCGATGGCATTGCGATGGATATCGGCGTTTCCTCTATGCAGCTTGATCAGGCCGAACGCGGCTTTGCTTTCAGTGCCGACGGCCCGCTCGACATGACGATGAGCCAGTCCGGTCCCAACGCCGCCGACTTCGTCAATGGTGCGGACGAGAAAGACATTGCCGACGTGCTCTACCGCTTCGGCGAAGAGCGGCAGTCGCGCCGCGTTGCGCGTGCCATTGTTGCGGCACGTCCGCTCTCGACGACGGGTGAATTGGCCACTGTTGTGCGCAAGGCCCTGGGTCATCGCCCGGGTGACAAGAAAGACCCCGCGACCCGCAGCTTTCAGGCGATCCGTATCCATGTGAATGGAGAGCTGGACGAGCTCGAGCAGGGCCTGTCCGCAGCTGAAGCATTGCTGCGTAAAGGTGGCCGGCTGGCCGTTGTCAGCTTCCACAGCCTTGAAGACCGTATCGTGAAGAGTTTCTTCCGCGATGCCGCGAATATGAACCCCCGCGGCTCGCGTCACATGCCCGAAGCGCGAAACGTACCCCTCCCGCGCTTCGGGCAACTGACCAAGGCCATTCGTCCGTCCGCCGCCGAAATCGATCGCAACCCGCGCGCGCGGTCTTCCACCCTGCGCGGAGCCACCCGCACTGCCGCACCAGCACAGGAGTATGCAGCATGAGCACCACCTATCGCATTCGCCGGATGGGCTGGCTCGCGGCGCTGGGCATCTGCATCATCCTCTACATCCTGCTGCACCTGAAGGTGACGTCTGTGCATGCCGATGTGGTGCGCGCGGAGCAGCGCATCGTCTATCTTGAAGAACAGAAGCTGCTGCTCGAAACCGAAGTTATTACCCGCGCCAATCAGGTGCAACTCGCCGCGTGGAACCGCGTGGACTTTGGTTTTGCCGCTCCCAAGGCGGACCAGTTTATCGATAGCCCGCGCATGCTCGCATCCTATGGCGCTCCGCCGATGGAGGGTGCGCCGCCGCCCATCCGCCTTGCCGGCATGCGCTCTGCCGAGGACGTGCCCGATTTCCCGCAGCTGGTGTCTCCGCTGACCGGTCGCCGCATAGAGGCAAACCTGCTTGAAGAAGAGCCGGGTGATGACGGCCGCCTTGCTGTCACCATCGCGCCGGGGCCGATCCGCGCGCCGATTGCCGGTGTGAACGGCGTTGTAGCGGAGGCGACGATCCGGTGACCACTTTCGCTGCTCCGCGCACGATTATCGCAGGGCAACCCGGCCTGACAGACCACAGGCGCCGGTCGCTGCTGATTGCGCGGCTGCGGCTGCTGCTCGTCCTTGGCGTGTTTGTGGCGGTTGCGGCAGTCGCCTTGCTCAAGATTACCTATATTGGCGTGGCCCAACCCGGCCCCTCGCGCGCCAGTATGGCCGAGCAATTGCTGCCACCACGCGGCGAAATCACCGATCGCAACGGCGTTCCGCTGGCGCGGGCGTTCCCGGCATACGCGCTGTGGTTCAATCCCGCCGCGATGGACGAAGGCGGTGATGGTGGCCCGCCGCTGGTGGCTTCGCCCGCCGAAGTTGCGCGCGAACTTCACGCAATTTTCCCCGATCTGGACGTCTATGAGCTGACCGATCAGCTGGCGGAGGGTCGACCCGGCTACCTTCGCCGCCGCATCCTGCCCGAAGATGCCAACCGTGTCCGCGCGCTGGGCGAGCTCGCGCTGCAGCTGCCGCGCGAGGAGGATCGCCACTATCCGCATGGTGCGATGGCTGCGCACGTGCTCGGCTATGTCGGTGCGGACGGCAACGGCCGCACAGGCATGGAAGAAGTGCTCAATGATCGCCTGAACGATCCGGCTTCTCGCAACGAGCCGGTTGCTCTCAGTATCGATATGCGTGTGCAGGGTGCGCTTGAGGATGAACTGCGCAGCGGCATGCTGGCGGTGAACGCGCTGGGCGCGGCAGGCATCGTGCTCGACGTCGATACGGGCGAAGTCCTCGCGCTTGCTTCTCTGCCGGAATACAATCCCAATGCGGTGGAAACCGAAGACGTGGTGCTGCCGCAGGAGCGCATCGATGCCGGCGAAATGCCGCGCGCCTTTAACCGCGTGACCAACCAGGTTTACGAGCTCGGCTCCACCTTCAAGCCGTTGACCGTGGCGATGGCTATCGATGCCGGTGTCGTGACCGATCTGCGCCGTACATGGCAGGCCTCGCGCCCGGTCATTATCGGCGGCAATCCGGTGCGTGACAGCCACTTTATCGGCAATCACCTCAATGTTCCGCAAACGCTGATCCATTCGTCCAACATCACATCTGTCCAGATCGGGCAGGAAGTTGGTGGGGAACGGATGCGCGAATATCTTGACCAGCTTGGCATGCTGGAAGCGCCCTATATCGAGCTCTATGCTCGCGGTGCTCCGCTGGGTGTCAACGATAACTGGAACGATTCCAAGGCAGCCTATGTCGGCTTCGGGCACAGTCTTGCGGTGACGCCGCTGCATCTGGCGAGCGCCTATGCCGCAATGGTCAACGGCGGGATCTGGCGTCCGGCAACACTACAGCGGCTGGCACCCGGCGAAGCGCCGCGCGGTCGCCGCGTGTTCAAGGCCAGCACCAGCGCGCGGATGAACCAGCTGCTGCGCATGATCTCGGTCTACGGCACAGGCCGCAGCGCCGATGCGCCGGGTTTCCGCGTGGGCGGCAAGACAGGCAGTGCCGAAAAGCCGGGCGGCGCAGGCGGCTATCGCCGGACTTCGCTTGTCTCGACCTTCGCTGCGGCCTTCCCGATGGACCGTCCGCGATATGTGATCATCACCATGCTCGACGAGCCGCAGGGAACTGTCGCCAGCTCCTTCCAGCGTACGGCCGCGTGGAATGCTGCCCCGATCGTGGGTCGCCTCGTCCCGCGCATCGGTCCGCAACTGGGCATCTACCCCGATGCCGACCGCGATATCGACCTGACCGATCTGGAACCGTTGGTGGGAGGGCTCGACTGATGCGTCTGGCCGACCTTGCCGCAGCAGCAGGCATGGAAATCAACGAAGCCGGTGATGCAGCCATCACCGGCTTTGCCATTGATAACCGCAAGGTGGCTCCCGGAAACGTGTTCGGCGCGTTCCAGGGCTATTCGGTCAATGGGGAGGACTTCATCCCCGCTGCGATTGCGGGCGGCGCGATTGCCGTCGTTGCGCGGTCCGAAGCCAAGGTCGAAGGCGCGCTGCACATTGCCAGCGACACTCCGCGCAAGCTTTTCGCTGAACTCGCTGCACTCTATTTCCGCCCTACGCCCGAGACTGTGGTCGCGGTGACGGGCACGAACGGAAAGACCTCCTGCGTCGAGATGACCCGCCAGATCTGGCGCATGTGCGGTGAACGCGCAGCCAGCATCGGCACGCTTGGCGTGACCACGCCGGACGAAAGCGTTTCGACCGGCCTCACCACGCCGGATATCGTCACCTTCCTCGCCAACAATACAGGCCTAGCACGCGAAGGGGTGACGCATGTCGCCTACGAAGCGAGCAGCCACGGTCTCAGCCAGTATCGCAACGAAGGCCTGCCCGTGAGAGCGGGCGCCTTCACCAATCTCAGCCGCGATCATCTCGATTATCACAAGGATATGGAGGACTACTTCGCGGCCAAGATGCGGCTGTTTGCCGAAGTGGTCGATGCCGATGGTGCAGCGGTCATCTGGGCAGACGATGAATGGTCGGACTGCGCGGTTGCTGTTGCGAAAGAGCGCGGCTTGACCGTCTTCACGATTGGCGAGAAAGGCGCGGATATCCGCCTTACATCGCGCGAGGCCACGCAGCTGGGGCAAGAGTTGACGCTGGAGCATGGAGGCGAAGCGCGCAGCTTCCGCTTGCCGCTGATCGGTGCCTATCAGGTCGCCAATGCACTGACGGCAGCGGGGCTTGCGCTCGTCACTGGCAGTTCGGCACCGCAGGTGTTTGACGCCGTGGCGCGGTTGCAGCCGGTGCGCGGCCGGTTGGAGCGCGCGGTGATCAGTCAGAGCGGGGCACCGGTCTATATCGATTACGCTCACACACCCGATGCACTCAGCGCCGCCATCGCGGCTTTGCGTCCGCACGTGACGGGTCGCCTCATCACCGTGTTTGGCGCGGGCGGGGACCGCGACAAGGGTAAGCGTGCACCGATGGGGGCGGCCGCGATTGAGGGCTCGGACATGGTCATCGTGACAGACGACAATCCGCGCGGGGAAGATCCCGCTGCGATCCGCGCTGAAGTTATGGCTGGAGCTACGGGTGCCCGCGAGGTCGGTGGCAGGCGTGAAGCCATTGTTGCCGCCATCGCGGACGCGGGAAAAGACGACATCGTGCTGGTGGCCGGCAAGGGTCACGAACAGGGACAGATCATCGGGTCGGGAGAGAATATGCGGGTTTTGCCGTTCGACGACGTAACAGTCGCGCGTGAATGTGCCGCCGAGCTGGCTGCCGGAGGCGTAGCATGAGCGCGCTCGCCAAGGTCATCCGCTGGCCGCGCGCCAAAAGCGATGCCGCGCCGCTTGCCCTGTGGTCTGCTGCCGAAATCGCGACCGCTACAGGCGGGACTGCTTATGGTGAATTTCAGGTTAGCGGCGTCGAAATGGACAGCCGTGATGTGCAGACCGGAGACCTCTTCGTCGCGCTGAAGGGTGAGGCGATGGACGGCCACCGCTTCCTCGAAGCGGCGTTCAAGAACGGCGCGGCGGCAGCGATTGTCGATCGCGCGGTCGACTATCCGCATGTGCTGGTGGAAGATACCACCGCAGCTCTCCACGCGCTTGCCGCTGCTGCGCGCGTACGGGCTCAGGCGAAGGTGATCGGCGTTACCGGGTCGGTCGGCAAGACGGGCGTCAAGGAAGCGATCTTCACCGCGCTCGAACGCACCAGCCGCGGTGCGGCGCATCGTTCGGTCCGAAGCTACAACAACCATGTCGGCGTGCCGCTTAGCTTGTCGCGCATGCCCGCGCGCAGCCAGTTCGGCGTGTTCGAAATGGGCATGAACCACGCGGACGAAATCCGCGGTCTCACCGCGCAGGTCCGTCCGCATGTCGCCGTGATCACCACCATTGCTCCGGCGCACATCGAAAACCTCGGCAGCATGGAAGCGATTGCCGATGCCAAGGCGGAGATTTTTGAAGGGCTGGTAGAGGGCGGCACTGCCGTCATTCCTGCCGACAGCCCGCATTTCGAACAACTGCGCAGCGCAGCGGAGGCTCAGGGCGCCAATGTCGTGTCCTTCGGACGCGCGGCCCATGCTGACATGCGCCTGCTCGATGCCGTGCCCGATAGCGCTACAGGCGGCGCGCTTGTTACCGCTGCGCAGGGTGATGTGCGTTTGTGCTTCACAGTAGCAGAGCCGGGCGAACACTGGATCGATAACGCGCTCTGCGTGATGGCCGCCGCATATGCCGCCGGAGGTGATTTGGGTGCGGCGGGTCTCGCATTGGCAGAGATGGGCGGCCTCAAAGGCCGCGGTGCTCGCCTGCGCGCTTCGGTTCCGGGCGGCCATGCGCTGGTGATTGACGAGAGCTACAATGCCAACCCCGCCAGCATGCGCGCCACGCTTGCCCAGCTTGGCCAGACACCCGCGACGCGCCGCATTGCCGTGCTCGGAAGCATGAAGGAGCTGGGTGACTTCGCGCCGAAGTTCCACGCCCAGCTCGCTGGCCCGATTGCCGAAGCGAATATCGACTATGCGGTGCTGGTCGGCACCGAGATGACCGCCCTCGCGCGCGAGATGGGGAAACTGCCCCGCGATACGCTTGGCAATCCCTTCGCCTTTGCCCATTGCGAAAACGCGGGCGAAGCTATCGCGGCGCTACAGGAATTCGGCCTGACCGGCGGTGACGCTGTGTTGGTGAAAGGCTCCAATTCCGTGGGGCTTTCGTGCGTGGTCGATCACTTTGCCGCGAAGAAAGGCTGACGCGCCGGGACAATGTTCTATTTTCTTGCAGAACTGCTTGAATTTGAAGGTCTTCTGAACCTCATCCGTTACCAGACATTTCGTGCGGGTGCGGCAATGATGACCGCGTTGTTGATCGGTCTCGTCATTGGCCCGAAATTCATCAACATGCTTCGAGTGCGGCAAGGCAAAGGCCAGCCGATCCGTGATGACGGCCCGCAATCGCACCAGGCCAAGGTCGGCACGCCGACTATGGGCGGCCTGATGATCCTGATCGCGCTGACGGTTTCGATACTGCTGTGGATGGACCTTTCCAGCCCCTTCGTCTGGGCCTGCCTCGCGGTAACGATGGGCTTTGGCCTGATCGGCTTTCTTGATGATTACGACAAGGTCACCAAGCGCAGTCACCAGGGCGTGTCTGCCAGAGTGCGGCTGCTGGCCGAATTTATCGTCGCCGGGATTGCCAGCTATCTGATCGTCAGCCAGGTCAGCACCGATCTCTACGTGCCGTTCTTCTCCGGCGTTTCGATCCCGCTAGGCTGGTTCTATTATGTATTCGCTGCGGTGTTCATCGTCGGCTTCGGTAACGCGGTGAACCTGACCGACGGGCTGGACGGGCTGGCGACCATGCCCGTTGTTGTGGCGGCAGGTGCCTTTCTGGTCATCTGCTACCTGACGGGCCGCGTCGACTTTTCCGAATATCTCGGCATCCCGCACGTGGCGGGAGCGGGCGAGCTTGCCATCCTGTGCGCCGCGATCATGGGGGCGGGTCTTGCATTCCTCTGGTACAATGCGCCGCCTGCGGCGGTATTTATGGGTGACACCGGATCACTCGCGCTGGGCGGGGCACTCGGCGCGATTGCTGTTGCCAGTCACCACGAAATCGTCCTGCTGATCGTTGGCGGGCTGTTCGTGATCGAGACCGCATCGGTTGTCATCCAGGTTTTCTGGTTCAAGCGGACGGGCAAGCGCATCTTCCGCATGGCCCCGATCCACCACCACTTTGAGCAGCTCGGCTGGAGCGAGAGCAAGGTCGTGATCCGCTTCTGGATCATCGCCATCGTGCTCGCGGTTATCGGCCTTGCGACATTGAAGGTGCGATGATCACTGCAGAGGCCTTCCGCGGTAAACGCTACATGGTGCTGGGACTGGCGCGATCGGGCATGGCCACGGTCGAAAGCCTCCTTGCGAGCGGCGCGGATGTCACTGCCTGGGACCGACAGGACGGGCCCAAGCGAGAGCTGGAAGGCCGCGCGACAATTGCCGACCCGCTCGAAATCGATCTGTCGGGCTTTGACGCGATTGTCGTCTCTCCCGGTGTCCCGCTCAACACCCATCCGCTGACGCCGCGCGCGGCAGAGGCGGGCGTGCCGATCATCGGCGATATCGAATTGTTCGCCCAAGCGCGGGCCGAGCTGCCGCCGCACGAGGTCGTCGGGATCACCGGCACCAACGGCAAGTCCACCACGACCGCGCTGGTGCACCATATCCTGAAAACTGCTGGCGTGCCGACCACGATGGGCGGTAATATCGGCCTGCCTATTATGGCGCAGGAGCCTTTGCCCGAAGGCGGTGTCTATGTGCTCGAGCTTTCGAGCTACCAGATCGACCTGACGCAGAGCCTCGATTGTGACGTGGCGGTGCTGCTGAACATTACGCCCGATCATCTTGATAGATATGACAGCTTTGAAGCCTATGCGGCTGCAAAGGTTCGATTGTTCGAGATGCAGCGCGATGGCACTGGCATCCAGATGTCCGTGGCGGGCAATCAACCGCAGATGTGGCGCGACATTAAGGCGGGGGAATGGAGATCTGATCTCTCTGATCACAACATCGTTGATCTGAGCAACCAGAATGAATGGCCTTCGCTCGCTGGACCACACAATGCGCAAAATGCTGCTGCTGCGATCGCAGTTTGCGAAACCCTTGGTCTTGAAGGCGATCAAGTCCAAAATGGCCTGCGTACCTACCCCGGCCTGCCTCACCGGATGGAGCGCGTCTCCACTTGCGGTGGCAAGCTGTTCATCAACGACAGCAAGGCGACCAATCCTGCTTCCACCGCGCCTGCGTTAGCGGCTTACCCACCCGAAGAGGGCAAAAAGCGTATTCACTGGATTTGTGGCGGCCTCGCCAAGGAAGACAACCTCGACGATTGCGCGCCGCATTTCGGCAATGTTGCCTGCGCCTACACTATTGGCGAGGCTGGCCCGATGTTTGCCGACCTGCTCGAACCGCATATGCCCGTCGAACGGTGCGAAATGCTGGGCGAGGCCGTGCGCCGCGCGGTCGATAGTGCGCAGAAGGGCGATGTGGTCATGCTCAGCCCTGCATGCGCGAGCTTTGACCAGTTCCGCGACTACGAAACACGCGGAGAAGTGTTCAAGGAAGCCGTCGCCGAAATCGGCTGCGGAGGTGATCGCGGGGCCTGCGGGCTCGACGAGGAAAGCGAATGGGGAGCAGCCAAGTGAACACGCGCCCCATCTATATCCCGCGCCCCGGCGAGAAGCGCAGACCAAGCCCGGGCAATCCGCGCATCAACCCCGACTGGAAGCGCGAGCTGCGCATCTGGTGGCGAGAGGTTGATCGCGTGTTGCTGGGCCTTGTGCTCGCATTGATGGCCGTGGGCACACTGGCGGTCGCAGCGGCTTCTCCCGCCAGTGCGGACAGGCTTTCCACGGCGGATACAACATTGCCCGGGCTCTACTTCTTCTGGCAGCACGTGCGTATGCAGGTGCTGGGCTTGCTGGTTCTGATCGGGACATCGCTGCTGCCGGTAAAGCTGCTGCGTCGCGGAGCGATCGGGCTGGGCTGCGCGATGCTTTTCCTGATGCTTCTCGTCCCCTTTGTCGGTAGCGAGATCAATGGTGCAAGGCGCTGGATCAATGTCGGCATGTCGCTTCAGCCGAGCGAATTCCTGAAGCCCGCCTTTGCCATGATGATGGCGTGGATCCTCGCGTGGAAACTGCGCGATCCCAAGCTGCCGGTCATCGGCGTATCGGGAGCGCTTGTCGGGCTGGTCGTGGTCCTGCTGATGGCGCAGCCGAACCTTGGCGGCGCAATCCTGTTCGTTGGCACATGGTTCGTTATGGTGATGCTGGCTGGTTTGCCGCTCCAGCGCATCGGGATGCTGACCGGAGTGGGGATCGCGGCGATGATTGCGGCCTATCTGTTCTACGATAACGCCCGCCATCGCATCGACGCATTCTTCGGTGGGCCGACCCCGTTCGACCATGTCGATCTGGCGAGCCGGACCCTGCACGCAGGCGGCTGGACAGGCAGCGGTTTCTGGCTGGGCGACCAGAAGATGAACCTGCCCGAAGCGCATACCGACTACATTTTCTCCGTGATCGGAGAGGAATTCGGACTGCTCATCTGCGGTGTTGTGGTGCTGCTTTATCTCGCCATCGTGCTGCGCGTGCTGACTCGCATGGTGGATGAGGACCGGCTGTTCATCATCCTCGCCGCCAGCGGGCTTACCGCGATGTTCGGCGGTCAGGCCTTCATCAATATCCTCGTCAATCTGCAGCTGTTCCCGTCCAAGGGGATGACGCTGCCACTGATCAGCTATGGTGGTTCCTCCACCCTCGCAATCTGCTTCACCGTGGGACTGTTGCTGGCAGTGACTCGCCGCAATCCCTATCTCGCGCGAGAACCCTTCGACTGGAAAGGTTCGATCGAGAAAGAGGGTGACACATGACAACGTCTTCACGCCATTTCGTGTTGGCTGCCGGAGGAACGGGGGGGCACCTGACTCCGGCCTTTGCGCTAGCGCATGAGTTGGAGCGGCGTGGCCACCACGTTGCGCTGATTACTGATGAGCGCGGTGCGGCGATTCCCGGCAAGCCCGATTTCCTTACCGCGCATGTCCTTCCGGCAGGCCGCTTCGGGAAAAACCCGCTGCGTTGGCCAGGCGGTATTTCCGCCGTGCTCAAAGGCCGCGCGATGGCCAAGCGGTTGTTCGAGACTTTTCAGCCAAGTGCTGTGATCGGCTTTGGCGGATATCCCGCCATGCCCGCGCTACTCGGCGCGCAGGCGATGCACATCCCGACTGTCATCCATGACCAGAACGCTGTGCTGGGACGTGTGAACCGGCTGATGGCAGGGCGCGTGGATGCCATTGCGACCGCATATCCCGATGTGGATCGGCTCAAGCCGAAATATACAAACAAGGTTCACTTGGTTGGCAACCCCGTCAGGCCGGGCGTACTCGCTTTGCGTGAAGAGCCGTTTCCTGCCTTTACAGAGGATGGCCTGTTCCGCGTGTTGGTGACCGGCGGCAGCCAGGGCGCGCGCGTGCTGTCCGAAGTGGTGCCCGATGGCCTTTCCATGCTCCCGCCAGCCTTGCGCAATCGCCTGCAGGTGACGCAGCAATGCCGCCCGGAGGATCTGGAGGCGGTGCGCAAGCGCTATGCCGATCACGACATCCCGGCAGAACTTGCAACCTATTTCGAGGATATGGCAGCGACACTGGCGGACGCGCATCTGTTTATCGGACGTGCGGGGGCATCGACGATTGCCGAACTGACTGCTGTCGGTCGCCCGGCGATCCTCGTGCCGCTTCCCATAGCGACGGACGATCACCAGGCAGCGAACACGCGCGAGATGGTGAATGCCGGTGGCGCACGTTCCGTCCGCCAGACACGGTTCGAGGCGAAGGAACTGGCCAAGCAAATCCGCGCAATGGCGCAGAAGCCGGAAACACTCGCCAATGCCGCGCATGCTGCGTGGAATTGCGGTCGCCCCAAGGCCGCGAGTGATCTCGCCGATCTGGTCGAGGGCTTCGGTGGCGCAGATATGATGGACGTGATCCGCGTGGGTGAGAACAATGCGCGCGGTGCCTCCCAGGAAGCGCCCGCACCGACGGGTGCCTCGCGGGAGAGGCCTGAGTGAAAGCCATTGGAACCGATATCGGGACGATCCACTTTGTCGGCATCGGCGGTATCGGTATGTCCGGCATTGCCGAGGTGATGCACAATCTCGGTTATAGCGTGCAGGGTAGCGATCTGTCCGAAAGCGCGCGGGTAGAAGCTTTGCGCGCTGCAGGCATGACGATCCACATCGGCCATGACGCTGCCAACTTGGGCGATGCCGCAGTTGTCGTGACCTCGACGGCCGTGAAGCGGACCAACCCAGAAGTTGCCGCCGCGATTGAAAACCGCATACCCGTCGTACGTCGTGCAGAAATGCTCGCCGAACTGATGCGCCTCAAGCAGACCGTCGCGGTGGCTGGGACGCATGGCAAGACGACCACTACCAGCATGGTCGCGACGCTGCTCGATGCGGGAGGGGTGGATCCCACCGTGATCAACGGCGGCATTATCGAGAGTTACGGCTCCAACGCGCGGCTGGGTGACAGCGAGTGGATGGTTGTCGAGGCGGACGAGAGCGACGGTTCTTTCCTGCGGCTCGACGGGACCATCGCGGTGGTCACCAATATCGATCCCGAGCATCTCGACCACTACGGCGATTTTGATGCGGTGAAAGACGCCTTCGTCCAGTTTATCGAGAACGTGCCTTTTTACGGCGCGGCGGTGCTGTGCCTCGATCATGACGAGGTGCGGAACGTTATCGCCAAGGTCCGCGACCGCCGCGTGATCACCTACGGCTTCTCCGCACACGCCGATGTGCGGGCAGAGAACGTGCAACCTGATGGCGCGGTAACCCGATTTGATGCGGTGCAGACCGACCGCGACGGAACCGAACATCGTATCGATGGCATCGAGCTGCCCATGCCCGGTCGCCACAACGTGCAGAACGCTTGCGCGGCCATTGCGGTCGCGCTGGAAATGGGTTGCTCGGCAGACTCGATCCGCGAAGGCTTCTCCCGCTTCGGCGGTGTGAAGCGGCGTTTCAGTCATGTTGGCGATATTGCGCTGGACGATGGCAGGAATGTTCGCGTGATTGACGATTACGCGCACCATCCGGTGGAAATTCGGGCCGTGCTTTCGGCAGCGAAGGATGCAGCATCTGGCCGTGTGATCGCGGTTGCGCAGCCGCATCGTTTCACCCGCCTGCGGGATCTTCTCGAAGACTTTCAGGGTGCCTTCACAGACGCTGACCTGATTTACGTGGCTCCCGTCTATACAGCCGGCGAAGACCCGATTCCGGGCGTTGATGAGCACGCGCTCGTCGCCGGATTGAAGGCGCGGGGCCACCGCCATGCCGAAGCTGTGGATGGCCCTGCCGATCTTGCGGAAAAGTTGGGCGCGGTGCTTGCGCCGGGCGACATGGTCGTGTGCCTCGGCGCGGGCGATATCACCAAGTGGGCTGCAGGCCTTGCCGGTGACGTTGCCAGCCATTTGGCCGGGGAGGCGCGCGGGTGAATTACGAGTTGCAAATGGGTGAAAGGCGCTTTGTCAGCGGAGCACCCGGCGGCGGGGAAGAGCCTGGCGGCTCAACCTCCGTGCCTGCAAATGTCGAAGGCGTGCTCAAGCAGGGCGCACCGCTCGCCAAACTCGTTTGGTTCAAGAGCGGCGGCAATGCTGACTGGCTGTTCGAACCGGCCAATCTGGAAGACCTCACCTCGTTCCTTGGCGGACTGGAGCCGGGTACTCCGGTGATGGCGCTTGGCCTTGGTTCCAACCTCATTATCCGCGACGGCGGTGTTCCGGGCGTCGTGGTGAGGCTGGGCAAGCCGTTCTCCACGGTGGAGGTGAAGCGGGACCACGTCGTTGAATGCGGCGGCGGTGCTCCCGGCATTCTGGTGGCTTCCGCTGCCCGCGATGCGGGGATTGCAGGCATGGAATTCCTACGCGGCATCCCCGGCACTGTCGGCGGTTTCGTGCGGATGAACGGCGGTGCCTACGGGCGCGAAGTGGCTGACATTCTGGTCGATTGCGATGTCGTAATGCCCGATGGCACCTGCGTCACCCTGCCGGTGCAGGATCTGGAATATTCCTATCGCCACTCGCGACTGACTGATGGCGCCATTGTGGTTGCGGCGCGTTTCAAGGGTGTCGAGGGCAACCCGGAGGCAATCGGCGCGGAAATGGACCGCATCGCCGCTGAGCGCGAGAATTCGCAGCCGCTTCGCACCAAGACAGGCGGATCGACATTCAAGAACCCCGAAGGCCAAAAGGCATGGCAATTGGTCGATGAAGCCGGATGCCGCGGGCTGACAATGGGCGGAGCGCAAGTGAGCGAAAAGCACTGCAATTTCCTGATCAATACCGGCGATGCCACCAGCTCGGATATCGAGAACCTGGGCGAGGAAGTGCGCCGCCGTGTGAGCGAGAAAACGGGCGTGTCTCTCGAATGGGAAATCAAGCGGGTGGGGAGGCCGTAACGCGATGGCACGTCTTTCTCCCTTGCACATCCTCGTCCTGATGGGCGGCTGGGCAAATGAACGCGAAGTTTCGCTCATGACCGGCAATGGTGTGGCCGATGCGCTGGAAAGCGCGGGGCATCAGGTAACGCGTCTCGACATGGATCGCGACGTGGCCGCGAAAATCCGCGAAGCCGCGCCCGATGTCGTGTTCAACGCGCTGCATGGCGTGCCCGGAGAAGACGGAACGGTGCAGGGCATGCTTGATCTGATGGGGGTGCCGTACACGCACTCGGGTCTCGCGACTTCGGTTGTCGCCATCGATAAAGAGCTGACCAAGCAGGCACTCGTGCCGCAGGGTATCCCGATGCCCGGTGGGCGGATCGTACAGTCCGAAGAGCTGTTCGAAGGTGACCCGATTGCGCGGCCCTATGTGCTGAAGCCCGTGAACGAAGGCTCCTCTGTCGGCGTGGCGATTGTCACGGACGAAAGCAATTACGGTAACCCGATCGCGCGTGACGCGGCGGGGCCGTGGCAGCAGTTCAGCAGCCTTTTGGCAGAGCCTTATATCCGCGGTCGGGAGCTGACGACGGCGGTGATCGATACCGAAGGCGGCACGAGATCGCTGGGGGTCACCGAGCTAATCGTCGCAAACGGTTTCTACGACTTCGATAACAAGTATACAGACGGGCGCACGACCCACGTTTTCCCGGCTGAGATTCCCGAGAATATCGCCGCTCTATGCCATCGGTATGCCGAGCGTGCGCACAAGGTGCTGGGTTGCCATGGCGCGAGCCGAACCGACTTCCGCTGGGATGACGAGCGCGGCGAGGACGGGCTGTTTGTGCTCGAGACGAACACGCAGCCAGGCATGACACCGCTCAGCCTCGTGCCCGAGCAGGCACGATATTGCGACATCGACTATCCGACCCTGTGCGAAATGATCGTAGAGGACGCGCTGCGGCGTGCTGGGAAGCTCGACTAATGGCGCGCAAGGTCACCCGCAAGACCAAGGGCGTCCGCCGTCAGGCCCGCGCACAGGGCACCAGCCGCCGCGTGCGTACCGCGCGCAACAAGGGGCAGTCGATCATCGGTCGTTTGCTCTCGATGCTCCCCTTCACTGAGGAGCAACTGCACAAGGCTTTCACTTTCCTGATCCTTGCTGGCGGGCTCGCCGGCCTGATCTTTGTCGCCAACATCTCGGGCGCTTCCGCCGTTGCGTCTGAGCGTATTGCCCATGTGGCGTCCAACGCCGGGTACGAAGTGCGCCGTATCCAGCCCCAAGGCGTGGAGCGGATGAACGTGCAGACGGTCTACGAACGCGCGCTCAGCCAGCAAAACCTCGCGATGACGCAGGTCGATCTGCACGGTCTGCGTGAAGAACTGGTGGAGCTGCCCTGGGTGCGTGATGCCCGCGTTTCGCGTCAGCTGCCCGATACGCTGGTGATCGACATTATCGAGCGTGAACCGCACGCCGTACTCCAACGCCCGGATCGCCTGATGCTGATCGATGCGAGCGGCGTGGAGCTGGAGCCGATCAGCCGCGCCAATGCTGCCGACTATCTGCTGATTGCAGGGCCCGGTGCGCAGGATCAGGTGGAAGAGCTCACCGAACTTCTCGATGCCGCGCCCGCGCTGCAGAACCAGATCAAGGCCGCCGAATGGATCGGCAATCGCCGCTGGGATCTGACGTTCAACACCGATCAGGAACTGGCCCTGCCGGAAGGGCAGGAGCGTGCCGCTGCAGCGCTGATCAGCTTTGCGCAGGCCGATGGTGTGCATCGCCTGATCGGCGGACAGGCCGCGAGCTTTGACATGCGCAATGCACCGCGCATGTACATGAATGTGCCCGGCCGTTCGGAGCGGGAAGAAGTCACTATGGGGGAGGAAAGCTGATGGCAGGTCAGCAGCATATCGCGCGGGTTATCGGTGCGGTAAATATCGGATCTTTCCGCATTTCCGCGATGATCGCCGCGATCACTGAGAACGGCGAGATGCAGGTGCTTGGCAGTGGGCACCGCGCCAGCCAGGGCATCAGCCGCGGCTATGTCGTCGATATGGCGGCGGCAACCTATGCCGTGCGCGATGCGCTGGAGCGGGCAGAGAAGCTCGCCGGAACCAGCGTGGACAGTGTCTGGATCGGATGTTCGGGCGCAGGCCTCGCCAGTGAAATCCGCCCGGTGGAAATCGCCATTGGTGGGCGCCGGATCGAAGAAGAGGATATCGAGGCGCTGCTGATCGCCGCGCGCGAGACGCTCCAACCTGATGGTCGCAGCGTTCTCCACGCGCAGCCGGCCTGCTATTTCCTCGATGGCGCGCACGGGGTTGCCAATCCCAAGGATCTGCATGCTGACAGGCTGGGTGTCGATGTACACGTAATGCTCGCCGATGGCGCTCCCATTCGCAATGTCACCGAAGCGGTGCAGAACGCGCACCTCGATGTTGAAGGCGTGGTGGCCTCGCCGCTCGCCACGGGGTTTGCCTGTCTGACCGCGGAAGAGCGTGATCTGGGGGTCGCCATGGTCGAATTCGGGGGCGAGGTAACCAACGTCTCTGTCTATGCTGGTGGAATGCTGGTGGGCCTCACAGCGATTCCGCGCGGCTCGAACGACATTACCGATGCCATTGCCAGCGCCTTTTCGATCCGCCGTTTTCAGGCAGAGCGGCTGAAATGCGTCAACGGCTCGGCTATCGCCAGCCCGCACGATCACCGCGAAATGGTCTCCGTTACGGCGCCGGGAGAAGAAGGTCGCGGCCCCGTTGCGCGCGGCGCGGATGATCGCAACCAGGTTCCACGTGCAGAGCTGATCGCTGTCATCACCGGAGAGCTCGACCAGCTCATGCGCGAAGTGGGTAAAGCATTGGATGGCATGGGCTTTACCGGCGGGCACTCCGGATCCAGTGCGCGGCAGGTTGTTCTGACCGGCGGCGGCGCTGAACTGGCAGGCCTTGCAGACTATGCGCAAAGCGTTCTCGGTGTGCCTTCGCGCATCGGCAAGCCCGTGGCGCTACGCGGATTGCCGGAGGCGCATTCGGTGCCCGGTTTTGCTACGCTGGCGGGACTGGTGCTCTATGCGGCGGAGGACCCGGTCGACATTCGCTCCATCGGATCACGCTTCACCAGCACCAGCTCTTATGGCCCTGTGGCCTCCATCATGCGCGTGTGGGCTGCGATGCGGGAGTACTTTTGAGCGAAATGCGTAGCTGTGGAAACAATTTACATGCTTCTCACCCTGCGAATCGCTTTGTGGCACACTATATTGTGACGAATAACTATCTCTCCCCGGGGGAATTTTAAGATGAGTATCAATATCGGCCCGCCCTCTGTCGAGGAACTGCGTCCGCGGATCACTGTGATCGGCGTGGGCGGCGCGGGCGGCAACGCCATCGCCAACATGATCGAAAGCGAGATTGAAGGCGTCGATTTTATCGTGGCCAACACCGATGCGCAGGCGCTGAACACCTCGGCTGCCGAGCATCGCATCCAGCTGGGGCCGGATATCACGCAAGGCCTGGGTGCAGGTTCACGCCCTGAAGTCGGTCGGGCTGCTGCCGAAGAAACCGTTGAGGAGATCGAGCGCGCGCTGGAAGGCGTAAACATGGTCTTCATCGCGGCCGGTATGGGCGGCGGTACGGGTACTGGCGCTGCTCCGGTTATTGCCAAGGTCGCGCGCGACCGGGGCATTCTGACCGTTGGCGTCGTCACCAAGCCGTTCCTGTTCGAAGGCACGCGCCGCATGCGCAGCGCCGAAAGCGGGATTGAAGAGCTGCAGAAGAATGTCGATACGCTGATCGTCATTCCCAACCAGAACCTGTTCCTTGTCGCGAAGGCGGAAACGACCTTCAAGGAAGCCTTCCTGCTGGCCGACGAAGTGCTGCAGCAGGGCGTACGCTCGATCACCGACCTGATGGTGATGCCGGGCCTCATTAACCTCGACTTTGCCGACGTTCGCTCCGTGATGGGCGAAATGGGTAAGGCCATGATGGGCACGGGCGAGGGCGAGGGTGACAACCGCGCACTCGAAGCTGCCGAACGCGCTATTGCCAACCCGTTGCTCGATGGTGTCTCCATGCAGGGGGCCAAGGGCGTGATCATTTCGATCATCGGCGGCGAAGACATGAAGCTGCTTGAGGTAGACGAAGCCGCAAACCACATTCGCGAGCTGGTCGATCCCGAAGCAAACATCATTTGGGGCAGTGCCTTTAATCCGGAGCTGGACGGCAAGATCCGTGTCAGTGTGGTGGCGACCGGCATCGAGCAGGGTGCAGAGGGCATGGGCGAAGTGTCTCGCCCGGTTGATCTGTCCGCGTCGCGCGGGCCGAGCCGCCCGGCCATTCCGATTCCCACTGACGACGGTATCGAGGATGAAGAGGACGACACTCTGGATCTCGGTGTGATGGACGAGCCCGAGGAAGAGGCTCCTGCCATTCCTGAGCCTGTTGCTGAAGAGCCCGCACAAGAACCTCTGCCTGAACCTGCAGACGATACTGCTTACGGGGCCGATGCTTCCGATGGCTATGGCATGGGTGGCGATGCGGACGGGGGCGATGATGCGCTCGATTTGACCGCAGACGCGGAAACACCAGCCGAACCTGCAATACCTACGGGCATGGGTGAAGAAGAGGTGGAACCCGAAGCCGAGCCTGTCGCTGAAGAAGATGCTTCGACCGGCAGCGAAGAAGGTGAAGGCGGAGACGAACTGCTTCTCGATGCATCGCGCCTTGCCGAAGCTGATGAAGATGTCGATCCGAACGCAACGGGCGGCGGTCGCCGTGCCCGCATGTTGGGTGCAGCTCGTGAAGCTTCGGGCGGTGAAGGTGCAGAGGGCGGAGAAAGCGGTGGCGGCGAGGCTGCACCGGAATCAGGTGGCGGATCGTCTGGCGGAGGTGGCAGCACGCTGTTCGAGCGGATGGCCAACCTGTCCCGTCAGGGCTCGTCCTCCGATGAAGAGGACGATGAAGATGAGGATGATGAAGATGGCGGCGGCGCCATGCGCATCCCGCGTTTCCTCGGTCGCCAGAACAACCAATAGCCAATACCGGGCAGATCGTCGATTTTCGTTCTTTCCGGGTTCAGTCAAACATGTATAGGGCGCGGCCAATGAAACGGTCGCGTTCCTATTTTTGTGTCCTTCTGACTGGCGCTGCCAGCCTTGCTATCACCAGCGTTGGCGCAGGTGCCGTGCAAGCCCAGGAAGTCGTGCAGGCCTTGCCTAGCGAAGCGCAGGGAGACCTTTCCAACGCGCTCCAGCGCCTCTCGCGCAATCCCACCAACCTGCGTGCACTCGTCGATGCAGGGAATGCCTCCCTGGAGTTGGGCGATTATGACGGTGCACTCGGCTTCTTCAATCGGGCGCAGCGTGTGGATCCCAATGACGGCGGAATGCTGCTTGGCCTCGCGCAAGTCGCGGTGAGGCGCGGCGAGGGGGCCACTGCCGTTCAACTATTCACCAATGCAGAGAACGCAGGCGAGCGGATGAACCGCGTCGCGGCTGAACGGGGGCTCGCCTATGACCTGGTTGGCAACCATGCCCGTGCCCAGCGTTACTATCGCCAGGCGCTGAGCCAGCGCGAAAGCAACGAAGTCATCCGCCGTCTAGCGCTTAGCTATGCTATTGCCGGTGATGCTGCCGCATCGGAAGCGACCCTGTTACCATTGCTGCAACGGCAGGATCGAGCCGCCTACCGCACCCGCGCTTTTGCGCTTGCCATTCTGGGCCGCGATGAAGAGGCGATTGCGATCACCGAAACGATGCTCCCGGCGCGCCTGTCAGGGAGGCTGGAGCCCTATTTGCGTTACATGCCGCGGTTGACCAGCGCGCAGCAGGCGGCAGCTGCCAATCTCGGGCGCTTTCCGCAGGCCTCGCAGATCGGGCGCGATACGCCGCAAGTCGCTGCTTTGGCCAATTCACGGGCGTCCACGCCTCCAACAGCAACTCCGGCGCAGGCGAACAACGATCGCCTGACGCCGAGCGGGGAGCCGCTTGGACCGCGTTCTGCTGCCACACTGGACGAGAATGGCGAGCTGCCGGCACTTGCAGCCGCAGATACTCCGGCGGTTGAGCAGGCAAACCTCGACGAGCCGACAGGTTTGCCGGATGTGGCGGTGAGCGAAGTCGGGCAATCGCCTTCGCCTGCCGCGAGCGAGCCGGAGGCGGTCGTCGTCGCGGTGCTCGACGAAGAGGCCGATTTTCCGCCGGAAGAGCAGGCACGTCCATCATTCTCCATCAGCGAGCCGGTCGTGCAAACACCCGCCGATCCCTCAGTGGAGGAGGTCATTGCTGCAACCGAAGAACGGACTGCCGAGCAACTCGGTCTGGAAGAAGCCTTCGCCGATTTCGTGCTGCCCGCTGGCAACACCGTCGCTCCGAGTGCTGGCGCGGTGGACATCACGACTATCGAACCGGCGCGCGAAGAGCCTGAACCCGTCGAGCCGCCGCCGCCAGCACACCCCAGCCGCCATTGGGTGCAGGTTGCCACCGGTCAGGATATTTCCGCCTTTCGCTTCGACTGGCGCCGCCTGCAGCGCAATTCGGACGGCCTGCTGGAGGACCGCGACGCTTTCACCGCACCGTGGAACGCAACCAACCGACTGGTGACCGGGCCATTCGATTCGGCCCGCGCCGCACAGAATTTCGTCTCCGAACTGGCCGAAGCGGGCATCGATGCCTTCCGATTCACCAGTTCAGAGGGTGAAGAGGTCCGTCCGCTCGATTGATCGCGCATATCGCGCTCCCCTAGGGCAGCGATGATTTGTGCACATCTTGTAAACAAGCGAGACGAGTTTTGCCCGACCGTTTTGGTCGATTCGATTGCGCAAAATATACCTTACGACGCATTAAGCTTGGCATGGTCATCGCAAGAAAAACCGCCCAATGAATACCGATCGCGCAACGATGGAGCAGGCCGACGATGCGGCTCCCGTCGAAATGCTCACAGCGCTGTTTGAAGCGCATGGCTGGGCTTTCGAGCAAGTCAGCGAAGATGAAGTTACGGTAGAGATTCCAGGTAGTTGGACGACATATCAACTGCGAGCGATCTGGCGGCGTGACGACTGTGTGCTGCAGCTTCTGTGTCTGCCGGAAATTCGCGTGAACGACGGCAAGCGCGCGGTCGCCTATGAGTTGCTGGCGATGATCAACGAGCAGTTGTGGCTCGGCCATTTCGATATCTGGACGCAGGGCGGAATGCTGCTTTACCGGCACGGGTTGATGCTGGGTGACGATGGCATGCTCAGCCTCGACATGGCGCAGATGGCGATCGAATCTGCAGTGGCAGAATGTGATCGCTTCTATCCCGCATTCCAGTTCGTGCTGTGGGGTGACAAGGGCCCGCGCGAGGCATTGGATGCTGCGCTGGTCGACGCCGCCGGAGAAGCTTGAGCTTCAAGGCTTGAGACTTCGCGCCAGTCCCCTACATCCGCTGCAACAGCGGAGACAATCATGAGCACATCAACAGGCCTTGCGGCAAAGATCCTTCTGGTCGGCTGCGGCAATATGACCGGAGCCATGCTGGAAGGCTGGTTGGTTGCGGGATTGCCCAAAGACAGTTTCACCGTGGTGACGCCGACGCGTGAAAGTGTGCCAGGCGATGTCGAACTGCTGCGCGAAGTGCCGGAGGATCGCCAGTTCGATGCCGTGCTCCTCGGTTTCAAACCCTATATGCTCGGCGATATCGCTCCCACGCTGCAAGGCGTAACCGGACCGGGTACAATCGTGCTCTCTGTGCTCGCCGGTGTGCAGCTGGATGTGCTCCGCAAGCATTTCCCTGACGCACAGGCGGTCGTGAGGGTCATGCCCAATCTCGCCTGCGCGCTCGGCAAGTCGCCCGTTGCACTGGCCGAAGAAGGGCTGGAAGACGAAGGGCGCGATGCGATCTTTGCTTTCCATGAACCGCTGGGAACGCCGAGCTGGGTGGGAGAGGATCGCTTCGATCTGGTCACCGCGCTTGCCGGTAGTGGCCCTGCATTCGTCTACCGTTTCATTGATGCACTAAGCGTTGCAGCCGTGCGACTGGGGCTGCCCGATGATCAGGCCCGTGAACTGGCGGTTGCCATGACGGAGGGTGCGGCTGCGCTCGCACAACAATCCGACCATGCTCCGGGCAAGCTTGCGGACATGGTTGCCAGCCCCGGCGGCGTGACGCGCAAAGGCATGGACGTGCTTGATGATGGCGAAGCATTGACCCAGCTGATGACCAAAACCCTGCGCGCCGCGCGCGACCGCAGCGTCGAAATGGCGAAAGAAGCACAAGACTAATCAAGCTCTTGCACGGGTTTTGCTGGTTAATGCGCGGCTTACCGCATTTCCCGCGGTTTCCCTTGAAAATTGGCGCATTTGTGCCGATATTACTCCTGATCCGGCCCACTATGGGGTGGCCGGGTAAAAGGAGTTTTGGATACATGGCAGAATGGAACGACAACCAGACCCGGCAGGGTTTCGGCACCGCTCCGGGCCAAGCGGGTGATGTGCAGAGCCGCACCAGCTTTGACGCTGGCCTGCGCAAACACATGCTCTCGATTTACAACTACATGGCTTCGGGCGTGTTGTTGACGGGTCTTGTCGCTATGCTTCTGGCGCGCGCCGGAATGGTTTCGGGCGCAGTTCTCATGATCGGCTCTCTCGGGTCGCTGGGAATTGTCTTCGCCATGAGCTTTGGCCGGGACCGTTTCTCGACAGGTACTTTGCAGGCAATGTTCTGGGCTTACGCGGTGTTGATGGGGATGGCGATTTCGTACATTTTCATCGTCTACACCGGTCCTTCGATTGCGATGACTTTCTTCGCGGCTGCTGGCGCTTTCGCCGGACTGAGCCTGTGGGGCTATACCACTCAGAAGGACATTTCTGGCTGGGGCAGCTTCTTGATTATGGGTGTGATCGGCCTGATTCTTGCTTCACTCCTCAACATCGGCTGGGCGTTCTTTACAGGCGCACCGATCTCGGGATTGGATCTCGCAATTTCGGCGCTCGGCGTGCTGGTCTTTGCTGGTCTGACCGCATATGACACGCAGCGCCTCAAGCATGAATACTTGGCGATTTCGCAGATGAAGATGACCAACCCAGCGGTGGCAGAAGCCTATCCGATGGGCAAATTGGTCATCATGGGTGCGCTCACCCTCTATCTCGATTTCATCAACATGTTCCTGTTCCTGCTGCGCTTCATGGGCGCTGCTCGCGAGTAGGACCTGATGCGGCTCCACTGGTCGCGTCAAAGATTCACTTGATCGTGCCCGGGGTGCATATTTGCACTCCGGGCATTTTCTTTGCCCGCCGCACGCGATAGTCAGACCAGCTTAAGGGACGAGTGGGAACATTGGCCCCACACAAGGGATTATCGCGAATTATGGAAACGCCTCCGGTCACCATCCGATCGATTGAACGCCAGACTCCGGGTAATGGGCGTCTGGCTGCCAAGACCGTCGTGGTTTGTGCAAGTGCTGCTTTGCTGGCGGCCTGTGCAACACCGCCACCGCCGCCACCGCCGCCTCCTCCACCGCCTCCGCCGCCGGTGGTGGAAACCATCCCTTATCGCCCCGTCCCGCCCCAGCTTGCTTCCTATCGCATGGAAATTCCGCGCAAGGATGCGTTTGGCAACCGGATGACGATCAACAGCGCACTCGGCCAGGATGAAGCCGTGTGGCACTTCCGTTCGGGCTGGAACGTGGCAGCACTCAATTGCACGCAGGCGCAGTATCAGCCGGTGCTCGATACCTATGCGACCATGTTGCGTTCGCAGGCGAGCGTTCTGAACGGTGTGAATAGCCGGCTGGAATCACGCTTCCGCTCCGATGCGGGGGGCAACCGTCGTGCAGCAATTCGCCTGCGGGAATCGCATTCGACAGAGTTGTACAACTATTTCGCGCTGCCTGCCGCGCGTCGTGAGTTCTGCAATGTCGCGCTGACCCTCGCCAATGAATACAACACTGCGCCGCCTGCCGATTTTGCGACCTTCGCGGTGAATGGTCTTGCCCTGTATGAAGTGGCGTTTGAACGGTTCTATACCGCCTATGAAACCTACGAGGTTGACTCGGCCGCTTGGGATGCCCGCTACGGTGCGGAATACGGCCCGTCGCAGCCTGGCTGGGTCGCGTTGTACGGAACGCCCGCACAACAGGCTGCTGCCGGCGTACAGAACTTCAATACGACGCCGGTCGAAACCGTGGTTGTACCCGACACGGAAACCGGTGCTGCAATCCCTGTAATTCCCGTCGATGAGAGCGATACCGGCACGCCCGTGGTCCAGCCTCTGCCCGACGAGGAGATCGTGCTGCCGCCGGAAGAGGACGGCGCCGCACAATAGCGCAATCGAACAGGTGCATATGGCCGCATTCTGCTCTAAGGGGCGGCCATGCATTTTCTGGATCAAGCCAAGATTTTCATGAAGTCCGGCGCGGGCGGCCCCGGAGCTGTCAGCTTTCGGCGTGAAAAGTACATCGAATTCGGCGGACCTGACGGCGGCAACGGTGGCAAGGGCGGCGATGTCATCATGACGGCGGTGCCCGGCCTCAATACCCTGATCGACTTCCGCTACGCCCAGCATTTCAAGGCCAAACGTGGCGGCCACGGCATGGGTAAGGACCGCTATGGCGCAGGTGCCGACGATCTGGTGATCGAAGTGCCTGTCGGCACGCAAGTCCTGTCCGAAGACAAGGAAGAGGTGATCGCCGATTTTACCCACGAAGGGCAGAGCATTGTTATGCTCGAAGGCGGAATGGGTGGCCGCGGCAATGCTTCCTACAAAACTTCGACCAACCGCGCTCCGCGTCAGCACCAGCCGGGTGAACCGGGTGAGGAAATGTGGGTCTGGCTGCGGCTGAAGCTGCTGGCGGACGTGGGTCTTGTAGGCCTTCCCAATGCAGGAAAATCGACCTTTATCAATGCAGTATCGAATGCTGGTGCGAAAGTGGGTGACTATGCCTTCACCACGCTGATCCCCAAGCTGGGCGTTGTCCGCCATAAGGGGCGCGAATTTGTGCTCGCCGATATTCCGGGCCTGATCGAAGGCGCAGCAGAGGGGGCCGGGATCGGCGACCGGTTTTTGGGCCATATCGAACGGTGCCGGGTGCTGATCCACCTGATCGACATATCAGGCCTGGGCGAGACCGACCCGGTCGAGGCTATGCGCATCGTTGATGGTGAACTGGAAGCCTACGGCGAGGCGCTGGAGGAAAAGCCCACACTTGTCGTCCTCAACAAGATCGATCTGGCGGATGCCGAGCTTGCGGAAGGATTTGCCCAGGAACTGAAGGCCGCAGGCGCCGAGAGGGTCTTTGCGGTGTCCGGCGCGACAGGCGAGGGTATCGAGGAACTCATGGACGCGGTGCTGGGTTACTTGCCCGGACGCACCATGACCGAACAGCCCGACAGCATGCCCGATGAAGGCGGCGAAGAGGGTGACGACGAGGGGGGCTGGTCCCCCATCTAGTGGCAGGTGTCGCCATCGATTGACCAGGAAAACAGCCTTTCCAACCCATGCCTATTCAAAGCCTCCTCGATTTCCGTGATCCGGACGTTTGCAAGCGGATGGTGATCAAGATCGGCAGCGCGCTGCTGGTCGACAACAGCGGGCGCGTAGAGGTCGAGTGGCTGCGCACGATCGTCAACGAGATCTGGACCGCGCGCGAAATGGGCATGGATGTGGTCGTGGTCAGCTCCGGCTCGATTGCCATCGGCGCCAAGCAGCTTGATTTCGAGCAGGGCGGACGGCGAACGCTGGCAGAGGCACAGGCGTCTGCTTCGGTCGGACAGATCGAACTGGCCAGCGTGTGGCGGCAGTTGCTCGCCGAACGCGGGTTGGTCGCGGCGCAAATGCTCCTGACGCTCGATGATTTCGAAAATCGCCGCCGTTACCTCAATATTTCGGCCACGCTCAGGCGCCTGCTTCGAAGCGGCGTGGTGCCGGTGGTGAACGAGAATGACACGATTGCCACGGGCGAGATCCGCTTTGGTGACAATGATCGGCTGGCCGCACGTGTGGCCCAGGCGTGCGAAGCCGATGGTGTGATCCTGCTAACCGATGTCGATGGCCTGTATGACAAGCATCCTGACGAGCCCGATGCAGAGCGGTTGGACGAAGTGGATGGCGTGACGCAGGAAATCCACGACATGGCCGATGGCGGCTCGAGTTCGGGACTGGGCTCGGGCGGCATGACAGCCAAGCTGCTTGCCGCAGAGATTGCGGAACGGGCGGGCATCGCGCTCGCCATTCTCAACGGCAAACCGGAAAACCCCATCGCCCGCGCGATGGCCGCGCAGGCTGGTACGCTCTTCCTTCCGCAAAGAGACGAGACAGGTCGCAGGGGATGGATCGGCGGACGCATGCGCTTTGCCGGATCGATCAAGGTAGACGATGGCTGCGTGCAGGCCCTTCGGAACGGTAAAAGCGTGCTCGCGGCGGGCATTATCAATGCCGAGGGTGATTTCGACCGTGGCGATATCATCCCTGTCTATGACATCGCCGGGAATCTGGTCGCCAAAGGACTGGTAGAGTATGACGTCTCCGATGTGGAGGCGATCATGGGCAAGCAGAGCAACGAGCAGGAAGCTATTCTCGGCCATGCACCGCGCTCTGCCGTGATGCATCGAGACCATCTGGTGCTGATGTGATCATTGCCGTTACCGGAGGCACGGGCTTTGTTGGCCAAAGCGTTCTGGAAGAAGCGGTAAGACGCGGCATCGCTGTTCGTGCGCTGACGCGCAGATCCCAAACGCCAACTGACGGCATCACGTGGGTCTCAGGCGATCTGCAAGATAAGGCAGCATTGTCGGAACTGGTGCGGGGCGTTGATGCTGTTTTGCACATTGCAGGCGTGGTCAACGCGCCGGACAAGGCCGGCTTTATGGCGGGCAATGTTGAAGGCACCCGCAATGTCTGTGATGCTGCTCGCGATGCGGGCGTCTCGCGGATTGCCCACGTGTCCTCGCTCGCCGCACGCGAACCGGGCCTGTCGAACTATGGCTATTCCAAGCGAATGGCGGAGGAAGTTGTGCAGGTCAGCGGGCTTGACTGGACGATTGTCCGCCCGCCCGCCGTCTACGGCCCGCGCGACACCGAGATTTTCGAGGTGTTCAAGGCTGCGCGCTGGCGCTTTGTGCCCATGCCGCCGTCGGGACGGGCATCGATCATCCATGTCACCGACCTTGCCCGCTTGCTGCTTGCCGTCCTAGATCCGGCAAGCGATACCTTCGGCCGGATTTTCGAACCCGATGATGGAACACAAAACGGCTGGGCACATACAGACTTTGCGCGCGCGATCGGCCGTTCTATGGACAAGAATGTCTGGGCGCCCAATGTGCCGTCCTTCCTGTTGCGCGCGGCAGCGAAAGCGGACCGGCTTTTGCGCGGAAGTAAAGCCAAGCTAACGCCCGACCGCGCCAGTTATATGGCGCATCCCGACTGGGTGAGTGCTCCTGAAAGGGCCGTTCCGAAGGCGCTTTGGCAGCCTGAAGTTACGGCGCGGGAGGGGCTTGCGCAGACCGCCAAGTGGTACGCTGACAATGGCTGGCTGTAAGCAGTCGAGAGATAATTGACGTGAAGCCTTGTCATCACCCGTTCATTTGGTAGGGTCAATGCACGGTTTCGGAACATGAGTTCCGCAGATCATTAGGGGGAAAAAATGGCAAAAAGAGCAAAACCTGTCTCGCGTCGTTCTTTCGTGGGCCTGGTGACCGGTGCAGCAGCGGCATCACTTGTCAGCTCGCCTGCTTCGGCACAGCGCCGCAGCGGAGTGACCGACAGCGACACGGGTACCTATGCTGATCCGGCTGGAAACGGTCGTGGTCAAACCGGTGTTACCGATAGCGATACGGGTTCAAGCGCAGATCCGGCTGGCAATGGCCGTGGCAGCTATCGCAGTGGTGTGACCGACAGTGACAGCGGCTCCAATGCCGATCCGGCTGGCAACGGTCGCGGCAGCCGCAGTGGCCTGACGGACAGCGATTCAGGTTCCAATGCGGACCCTGCAGGCAATGGCCGTGGCAGTGGATCGTCCGGCGTGACAGACAGCGATACGGGCTCCAACCGCGATTGTGCGGGTAATGGCCGTGGCAATCGCACCGGTGCGACAGACAGCGACAGCGGCGGTTCGTCTGATCCGGGTGGCAATGGCCGTACTGGCCGCACCGATAGCGATCCAACCGACTCTGTCGGCTATGGCCGCGGTCGGGGCACCTGCTCCTAAGCAGCAGACACAGTCCTATTGTAATAGGGCGGGAGCGGGCATCGCCTTCTCCCGCCCTTGTTCGTTTTGAAGAGGCAAAACCGAATTCATGACCTCCAGCCTTTCTACCAAGGCGGCGCTTGAGCTCCTGATCGCGCCGCTCTCGCCCGAAGAATTCTTCTCCGAATATTACGAGCGCAAGGTGCATCACAGCCGCCTGAAGCACGGCGAAGTGGCTGATCTGCTGAGCCTCGAACGGATTGACGAGATCATAGCCGATACGGAACTTCCCGCGACGGCCATCAATATGGCGAAGTCGGGTGAGGGGCTTGCGAACAGCGAGTACACCTTCCCCAATGGCGCGGTGGATCGCGGGGCAGTGCTCGACAATTTCCGCGACGGGGCCACGATCATTCTGCCGCAGCTGCATTTTGCCGATCCCAAGTTGTACGCGCTGTGTCTTGCGCTGGAGCAGCAGTTCGGTTCGCGCGTGCAGACGAATGTCTATCTCACCCCGCCATCCGCGCATGGCTTTGGCATTCACTACGACAATCACGATGTCTTCGTGATCCAGATCGCAGGGGCCAAGGAATGGGAGATCTACGGCGACCGCGATGGCCTGCCATTGCGCGGGGAGGGTTTTCAGAAGGGCGTCGATGAAACAGGCCCGCTAAAAGAGAAATTCGTGCTGGAGGCGGGCGAGTGCGTCTACGTGCCGCGCGGTACCGCGCACCGCGCCCCCAATCACGGTGACGAGCCGAGCCTGCATATCACCGTCGGCATCCTGACCCAGACATGGGCCGAATTCATGCTGGAGGCGGTGGCAGAGGCGAGCCTGCGCATACCTGAAATGCGCCATTCCTTGCCGCGCGACCTGTATTTCTCCGATGAGCAAGCGCGCGAGGGGCATGCGACCCAGTTCGCGCAGCTGATAGGTGAAATCGCGCGCAAGGCCAGCTTCGATGCGACCCGCTCCGCCTTTTCTGGCAACTTCGTGCGCGCGCAGGGCCCGCAATTGCGCGGTGCCTTGCTGGCGCTTTGCTCGGGAATAGATGCAGACACGGTGCTGCGCGTGCGCGAACATATCCTCTACAGCATGGAGACTGTGCCCGGCGAAGAGGGGGACGAGCACCAGATCGTCCTGTCCGGCGCGAGCATCCCGCTATCGGCAGAGCTTGCTGCTCAGCTACCCGAGAAGATTAGCGCGGGCGCTATGCGCAAGACGGATTTCACGGTCTCTGATGCCGAGGAGTTGGACGATGTGCTCGCCACGCTCGTGGCGTATGGACTGTTGTTGCCCGAATAGGGCTTATAGGAACGGTTCGTAGCCCGGCGGCAGGCTGTCGCTCTTCCCATTAGGGTCGTTCGGCGAGTGAATTCCGCACTCGGTCTTGTCCCAGCCACGCCAGCGCCCAGCGCGCGGGTCTTCACCGGGCTTAACCGGCGACGTGCACGGCGCGCAACCGACCGAGAGGAAGCCCTGCGCCTCCAGCGGGTGGCGCGGCAAGTCATGCTCTGCGAAGTAGGCTTCGAGATCGTCCTTCACCCAATCACCCAGCGGATTGACCTTGAGGCGACCCTCTTCGACTTCAAAGCGGGCGATGTTCTCGCGGGTTGATGACTGGAACGCCTTGCGTCCCGAAATCCACGCATCGAGCCCGGCCTTGGCCCGCGCCAGTGGTTCGACCTTGCGGATCGCGCAGCAGCCATCGGGATCGTAGGACCAGCGAAGACCTGTCTCATCCTTGGCGGCGAGGACTGCCTCGTCCGGCGTAACAACCTGGCTGTTGGTGAAGCCAAACCGCGCAATCAGCTCTTCACGATAGGCAAGTGTTTCGGGAAACATCTTCAGCGTATCGACGAAAATCACCGGAATGCTCGCGTCGGCCTTGGCCACCAGATCGAGCAACACAGCGCTTTCGGTCCCGAAGCTTGAGACGACGGCGACACGCCCCAGCGTGCCTTCGGCAAACAGCGCGCGCAGCATTGTCAACGCGTCGACACCATCGAAACGCGCGTTTAGCGCATCGGCATCTGCCTGCGTGAATGCAGGGCCGGTGTCGATCACATCGAGGTTGCGCACGGCTTCACCCATGACGCAGCTTCCAGATCGGCTCCCGACCGTCAACGGTGGGCTGATAGACGTTTTCCCAGCGCGCGAAAGCAGCCTCGGCGTCCGCTTCATCCAGCGCCTTCTCTGGTGCGAATGCGTCGAAACCGCAGCGGCGCATATAGGCGATCTGGTCGATCAGAATGTCACCCACCGCGCGCAATTCGCCGGTGTATCCATGCTCGCGAAGCAGGCGCGCAGACGAATAGCCGCGGCCGTCACCAAAGACCGGAAAATTCATTTCAATCAGCTTGATACGCGCCAGATGTGGCAGCAATTCTCGCGCATCATCGCCAGGCTCGATGCGCACGGCACTGGCGTCTGCCTGCGCCAGGAAGGCATCGACGGTTACCTGCGCGCTGTCGCTCGGCTCATCTTCGCGGAAGCGGAATTGCACCTCATCGCGGCCGGTTCCCAAATCGGTATCAGCCATAAAGCGCCTCCTTGAATGTATCCATGCCGACACGGCGATAGGTATCGAGGAAACGCTCGCCATCCTCGCGTTGGGCGAGGTATGTGTCGGCAACTTTCTCGACTGCGTCGACAATGCCCGTCTCGTCAAAACCGGGGCCGGTGATCTTGGCGAGCGAGACGTCTTCCGCTTCGCTTCCACCGAGCAGGAGCTGGTAATTCTCGACACCCTTCCGATCGACGCCAAGGATACCGATATGGCCCGCATGGTGGTGGCCGCATGCATTGATGCAGCCCGAAATCTTGAGCTTCAGTTCGCCCAGTGCATCGCCCTTTCCAGACGCGGCAAACCGCTCCGAAATCTGCTGTGCGATGGGGATCGAACGCGCGTTGGCAAGCGAGCAGTAATCAAGGCCGGGGCAGGCGATGATATCGTCAATCTGATCCAGATTGGGTGTGCCGAGACCAGCCGCCTCCAACTTCTTCCAAAGTTCATAGAGTCGCCCGATCTCGACATGCGGCAGCACCACGTTCTGCGTGTGCATCACGCGCAGTTCGTCGAAGCTGTATTCCTTGGCGAGGTCCGCCATCAGGTGCATCTGCTCTGCTGTCGCATCGCCGGGGATTCCGCCAACGGGCTTCAGGCTGATTACTGCCGAGACATAACCAGCAACTTTGTGCGGAGTGCAATTGCGATCGATCCACAGGGCGAAGTCCGGGTCTGAACGATCGGCACGATCCGTCAGGTCGGTCTTGAAATCCGGGTCCGCGAAGCAGCCTTTGATGCGCTCAAGCTCTGCCAGCGGCGGTTCCACGCCCTGATTGAGCAGATGCG
This sequence comes from Aurantiacibacter sp. D1-12, assembly GCF_028858515.1. Classification (GTDB taxonomy): domain Bacteria; phylum Pseudomonadota; class Alphaproteobacteria; order Sphingomonadales; family Sphingomonadaceae; genus Alteraurantiacibacter. The sequence continues at coordinate 19,867 of NZ_JAPJZJ010000002.1, read as the reverse complement.
CGAATTCTTCCTCAACCTGCCGCGCATATTCTTCCGCGCCCATTTCGTGGACGAGGATCTTGATGCGCGCCTTGTACTTGTTGTCGCGACGGCCGTAGCGGTTGTAGACCCGCAGGCACGCCTCGGAATAGGTCACCAGTTGGTCGAGCGGTACGAATTCGCGGATCAGCGGGGCGATCATCGGAGTGCGGCCCATGCCGCCGCCGACGTAGAATGCCGCGCCCAATTCGCCCGCACCATCGCGAACCAGACTGATGCCAATATCGTGCAGGCGCATGGCCGCACGGTCTTTTTCAGACGCGATAACCGCGATCTTGAACTTGCGTGGAAGGTAGCTGAATTCTGGATGGAAGCTCGACCACTGTCGCAGCAATTCGGCGTAAGGTCTTGGATCGACGATTTCATCCGCAGCGGCACCGGCAAAATGGTCGGACGAGATATTGCGGATGCAGTTTCCGCTCGTCTGAATCGCGTGCATTTCCACCTTGGCGAGGTCCGCCAGAATGTCCGCCGCATCTTCCAGCTTGATCCAGTTGTACTGGATGTTCTGCCGCGTGGTGAAGTGGCCGTAGCCCTTGTCATACTTGTCCGCGATATCCGCCAGCGCGTGCATCTGACGCGAATTGAGCGTGCCGTAGGGAATGGCAACGCGCAGCATGTAGGCGTGGAGCTGCAGGTACAGCCCGTTCATCAACCGCAGCGGCTTGAACTGGTCTTCGCTGATTTTGCCTTCGAGGCGACGACGCGCCTGATCGCGGAACTCTTCCACGCGCGCATCGACCATCGCCTGATCGTATCGATCGTACTGATACATCAGATCACCCAATCCCAGCCGCGCTGTTCGGCTGCTTTGTATCCAAGGTCTGGCCGCACCGTCGGGCCGAGCGCGCGGACGCGGTCCTTGATGTGCGCGGGGCGGGGGCCGTCTTCAGTTTGCACGGCGTCGATGGCGTATGGCGCGTTGACACGGCGAGCTGCTTCCTCGCGCGCAATGATTGCTTCGGCTTCGTCCGCCGCATCAGCTGCATCGGTGATGTGGAGCGACCAGTTCTGACCATCCCACCACACGACAGCGCCGCTTTTCAGGTCATTTCCGGTGAGAATCTTCATGCTACAAACTCCGCAAGCATCTCTGCGACGGAAGCGTTGGGCCGCGCAGTAACGTCGCCAATGATGATAAGGGCAGGGCTCTTTACCGCCTCCACCTCAACCAGATCGGGAAGCGCGGCGAGAGGCCCGCGCAGGACGCGCATTTCCGGACGGCAGGCGTTTTCAACGACGGCGAGTGGCATGTCCGGTGCGAGGCCATCGGCCATCAGCTTTTCGGCAATCTGCGGTGCAGTCTTCACGCCCATGTAGATCACCAGAGTGCGGCCAACGCCGGCTAGGCCTGACCAGTCCTGATCGGACAGGCCCTTGCACTGACCTGCAACGAAACTGACGACGCTTGCGGCGTCGCGATGTGTGAGCGGGATGCCCGACGCGGCCGCTGCGCCGTTGGCCGCCGAGATACCCGGAACGATTTCAACGCGCACACCGGCGGCATGGGCCTCTTCCATTTCTTCACCGCCGCGGCCGAATACAAAGGGGTCGCCGCCTTTCAGCCGCACGACATCGTGGCCTGCCTTTGCCTCGCGGATCAGCAGCGCGTTGATGTCATCTTGCTGAAGGGTGTGTCGGGCACGCTTCTTGGCCACCGAGACGAGCTTGGCTTCGGGCCTGGCCATGTCGAGGATCGCCGGATCGACGAGCCCGTCATGCACGATAAGGCGTGCCGATTCGATCAGCCGCGCCGCGCGGAGGGTGAGCAAGTCAGGATCGCCCGGGCCTGCGCCGACCAGATAGATTGTGCCGTTTTCCATGACCGCGGAAATGCGCGTTGCGACGCAGCATAACCAGCGAGAATGGATTGGGCGGAGTGTAGCTCTGCTTTAGAAGCTGCCAAAAACGCCGGAAATCAGCCGTTCTTCTTGGTCTCGACCCGCTGGGCAATTGCCTCGATCAATTGCTGCATCTGATCGCCGCCGCGCAAATTCAGGTCGCGCTGCGGGAACGGAATCTCTACCTCATGCTCTTTAAAAAGTTGCCAGATCCGAGTGTAAACGTCGGACCGGATGTTCGCCATCCCCTCTTCCGGGTCCTTGATCCAGAAACGCAATTCAAAGTCGACCGAGCTATCGCCAAAGCCCATCAGGTTGACCCGGGGTTTGGGTGATTTCAACACCCGCGGCACCTCGTTTACGGCCTGGTACAGTAGCTCCTGCACCAGATCCAGATCTGCGCCATAGGAGACGCCGACGGGCGCTTTTACCCGCACATCCTTGGAACTGTAGGACCAGTTGACCACCTGATTGATCATCAGGTTTTCGTTCGGGATCAGGTATTCGGTCTGGTCTCTAGTCACCACCGAAATGGCGCGAATGCCGATCTTGCGGATCTGCCCGAAGCTGTCGTTCCCTGCTTGATCGGTGACAGAGATCACGTCGCCCGGTTTGATCGACTTATCCATCAGCAGGATAATGCCGGAGATCAGGTTACCGAAGGTCTTTTGCAGGCCAAAACCGATGGCAAGACCGAAGGCACCGGAGAATACGGCGAGCGCAGTCAGATCAATGCCAAGAACGTCAATACCGATGAGGAACGCGGCGACCCAGATTATGATCGTAGCGATCTTCTCAACGAGCACGCGCTGCGATTCGTCCAGCTTCGTGACGCGCTTCAACCCGCCGCGCAGCGCTTTGGTAATCATCCATGCGATGGTGAGGACCAGCACGATGACGAAGAAAACGACGAAGACGTCCCACAGCGAAATCCGCATGGAGCCGACTTCCAGGGCCATGCCCTGCATGCTGTTGACCATGCCGCCGATGGTTTCGCTTCGCTCGCTCACAGCGTCGCCCAGTTCGGCTGCGGTCGAAATGGCTTCGGTCGCTTCGGGGTCGGGCACTTCGTCCGAATTTTCCGGTATGGCCAGCAGTGGCTCCCCGGTTTCGGGATCGACCATGGGTTCGCCAGTTTCCGGATCGAGCACGGGTACGGGATCGGGAGCGGGGACACCTACCAATTGATCACCCGTCTCGGGATCGATCAGCGGATCTCCGGTCGCCGGATCGCGCAATGGCACTGCATCGGCGTCGCTTACGGCCGCTGATGCGGTGGGCGTGGTGCTCGCGGTCATGCATTCTCCATTGCGGCAAATCCGCATTCGAGATCGCGGATCAGATCGGATGGGTCTTCTAGACCGATGGCAAGGCGAACGCCAAGCCCGCTTCCATGATCAACACCTGCAGGCCACGCCTGATGGTCACGGATGCGATCGGGATCAACCGGAATGGCAAGGCTTTCATAACCGCCCCAGCTGAAGCCGATGCCAAACAGGTCGAGCGCGTCAATAAAGCGTTCGCGTGCCTTCTTATCAGCGTTACGGAAGACAAAGCTGAACAGGCCGCAGCCGCCCGTGAAATCGCGCTTCCAGAGATCGTGTCCGGGTGCACCGGGTAGCATGGGGCAAAGCACGGCGGAAACTTCATCGCGCCATTCCAGCCACTTGGAAATCTCAAGTGCACTTGAGGTCGTTTTCTCCAATCGCAGGCCCATTGTTCGCAATCCGCGAAGCGCAAGGGCAGCGTCATCGGGAGATACGACTTGTCCCATGTATTGCGACTGCAGCCGAATGCGCTCGATAACCGGTTTAGCAGCAGAGGCGCTTCCCATCATCAGATCCGAATGGCCGCCGACGTGTTTGGTAAGGCTCATCACGCTGACATCGCAGCCGTGTTGCAGCGATGCGAAGCCGAGTGGGGAGGCCCAGGTGTTGTCGACCATGCTGAGCACACCGTGCTCCCGCGCGATGGCGGTGAGGATTGGAATATCGCAGACCTCCATGGTCAGGCTGCCGGGGCTTTCCAGCATGACGACCTTTGTCTTCTCGCCAATCGCATCCGCGAAGCCTTTGGGATCGAGCGGATCGAAGCTCCGCGCAGAGATGCCCATTCGCTTCAGCATGCCAAGCGCGATCATGCGCGTGGGCTCATAGGCATTATCGGTGAAGAGTAGCTCATCCCCGGGCTCAAGCAATGCCAGCAGCGTGCAGGCAATCGCGGCGACACCGCTGGGAAACAGCTCGGTGCCGTCGGCGCCCGGCTCCAGCCCGGTCAGCGCATCTGCAAGTGCCCATTGCGTTGGGCCGCCGCGCCGCCCGTAATAGAAATGCCCGTCGGCATTGGGGCGTCCTTTTGCCAGATCGGCCACGTCTTCATACAGGTGTGTACTGCTGCGCCAGACGGGCGGATTGACGACACCACCTGGCTTTCCGGGGGCCGTAGTCCATTCTTTGCGCCGCCCCGCCTCTACAAGGCGTGTGGCCGGTTTGTGATCGTCTTTGCTCATACGGCTGGCCCTGTTTCCACTGGCATGTCGGGGTCGCTTCCCCATTCGCTCCAGCTGCCATCGTAGAGCGCACCCTCGCGCCCCGCCAGATGCATTGCGAATAGGAGGACAGAGGCGGTGATGCCGCTGCCGCATGTTGTGGTCACCGGCTGGTCGATATCCACGCCTGCTTCGGTGAAGGCCGCGCGGATGCCTGCCACGTGCTTGTACGTGCCATCGTCATTGAAAACGGCGCCGAACGGCAGATTACGCGAGCCGGGAATATGGCCGTTGGAAACGCCGGGGCGAAAGTCGCCCTCCTCTCCGGTGAAGCGCGCTGCCCCACGTGCATCGACAACCTGCTCCTTGCGGCTTTCGATATTGGCGAGCATGTCTGCCTTGTAGCGTATGCTACCCCTGCCGCCGCTGCTAACAAGAGCGCTTGGTGAAGGCTCGACAGCGCCTGTTTCAATCGCGCGCCCTTCGGCGATCCACTTTTGCAGCCCGCCATCGAGGATTGCGATCTCTTCAAGCCCGAACAGACGCAGCACGAACCATCCGCGCGCTGCACTGCGCAGGTCACTGTTATCGTAGAGGACGATGCGCTGGCCTTCGCGTAGCCCAAGCGCGGCCATATGGGCATCGAACTGCGCACGGGTAGGCGGGGCTGACGGGACCGGGTCATCGGGATTGGTCATGCTCTTGAGAGCCAGAAAGCGGGCGCCGGGGATGTGGCCGTCTACGAATTCCTGCGCCGCATCACGGTTGGCTGTCGGCAGGTGTGCAGAGGCATCGAGCATCAGCAAATCAGGTGCGCCAAGCTCGGCCTCAAGCCACCGGGTGGAAACGAGTGGTTGCATAGGCTCGCGACCTAGCTGCTTCGTCTGGCGGCGTAAATGTCAGGTGAGTTGCACTGCGGCGAGCTCGCTGAAGATTTGCATCTGGTCGTCGAACAGCAGTGGTCGGGGCAGGGCACCTTCCTCTTCGCCAGGTGATCCCACCGCGAAATTGACGAAGGTAGGTTCGATCCCGGCGCCTATCAGCCGAATGCGGGCGACTGGCAAAACGCGCGGTTCGCTGAAATTTCGCACTGGGCCTTGTTTGACGGGGATCGCTTCCTCCCGCGGCATTTGCCATTCGCCCGAGTATTCTGCGTGTACACCCGGTGCAAGAAAGTCTTCCCTGTGCAGCTTGGCACGGTCCATGTCCGGCTTGCCGGCTTCATCGTGATGGATTGCTGCACATGCTGCAGATGTCATGTCGCTCCAGATGCGCAAGGCAACGATGTGCGTCTCGCTCGCATTCCGTAGTTCCAGCCGCCAGTTTATGATCACCGTCTTTGCGCTGAGTGTCAGGCGGGTTGGGGTGAGTTTTAACTCAAGCGGCGAGGCAGGCGCGGTTTCCGCGTCTTCTTCCAGAGCCTCAGGAACATCTGCCTCATCCATCGTGCGATCCCTAATCACGCTCCGGTGCGATGCAAAGTGCGCTTGTGCATAAGGCGGGGACACGCCATGTGACTGGGTATGAGTGACAGCAACGATACCTCGCCACCCAAATTCCTGGGCCAGCAAAGCCCGCTTCCCGCCAGCCCGGAAGAAGCGCAGCTTGATTACGTGCCCAATCCGCGGCCCGGATCGACATATCTGGTAAGGTTTGCGGCACCCGAATTCACTTCGCTTTGCCCCGTAACCGGTGCGCCCGATTTCGCGCATCTGGTGATCGACTATGCGCCGGGGGAAACCATCGTTGAATCCAAAAGCCTGAAACTCTTCCTCGGTTCTTTCCGCAATCACAACGGCTTTCACGAAGATGTGACGGTCGGGATCGGAGAGCGTCTGTTCGCCGAGATGCAGCCCAAATGGTTGCGCATCGGCGGATACTGGTATCCGCGCGGCGGTATTCCGATCGACGTGTTCTGGCAAAGCGGAGCTCCACCGGCTGATCTTTGGCTGCCCGATCAGGGCGTTGCCTCCTACCGCGGGCGGGGTTGAGCTTTCTGGTCCGACTTGCCTTGTTAACCCCCCTTGGATTAGGAGCGCGACCACATTGCGGGCGGCTCTGCCCGGCGGCGCTCGCTGGAACAATTATAAGGACAATAACCCATGCGTATCGTGATGATTGGCACCGGATATGTCGGACTCGTGTCCGGTGCGTGCTTTGCCGACTTTGGCCACACGGTGACCTGTGTCGATAAGGACCAGTCAAAAATTGATGCGCTGCTGAATGGTGAAATCCCTATCTTCGAGCCCGGGCTGGATGAGCTCGTCGCCAACAACGTAGCCGCCGGGCGGTTGTCGTTCACACTCAACGTTGAGGAGGTCGTGCCCGAAGCAGACGCCGTGTTTATCGCTGTGGGCACCCCGACCCGTCGCGGCGATGGCCATGCCGATCTGACCTATGTCTACGCCGCGGCCCGGGAAATGGCCCCGCTGCTGCGTGATGGCGCGGTTGTTGTCGACAAGTCGACGGTGCCGGTGGGCACGGGTGACGAGGTTGAACGCATCATCTCGGAAACCGCACCCGACCTACACTTTTCGGTCGCTTCCAACCCGGAATTCCTGCGCGAGGGTGCAGCGATTGACGACTTCGCCAAACCGGACCGGATTGTGGTTGGTGTGAATGATGATCATGCTCGTAGCGTTATGGAGGCGATCTATCGTCCGCTCACCAGCAATGGCGCGCCACTGATCGTTATGAACCGCCGCGCAGCCGAACTGACGAAGTACGCGGCCAATGCATTCCTTGCTACGAAGATCAGCTTTATCAATGAAATGGCCGACCTGTGCGAGAAGGTGGGCGCCGATGTGCGCGATGTGGCGCACGGTATCGGCACCGACACGCGTATTGGCGGCCGATTCTTGATGCCGGGCCCCGGCTATGGCGGATCATGCTTCCCCAAGGATACCGTTGCGCTGCTCAAGACTGCCGAACAGTTCGATACCGAGGTTTCCATCGTCGATGCAGTGGTAAAGGCGAATGATGCGCGCAAGGCGGCCATGGGTGACAAGGTGATCGCTGCTCTCGAAGGCGATGCGACCGGCAAGACCGTTGCCGTGCTCGGCCTCACCTTCAAGGCCGATACCGATGATATGCGCGATTCGCCCGCAATTGATATCGTCCGCAAGCTGACCTCCGCCGGTGTAACCGTGCGTGCCTACGATCCGGAAGGGATGGAGCAGGCCAAGAAGATCGATGGTCTCGGCGCGAACGACATCACTTATTGCGAAGATGCATATTCAGCGATGGATGGTGCCGACGCGATGGTCATTGTTACCGAATGGAAGCCATTCCGCGCGCTCGATCTAGATCAGGTCAAGCAGCATCTCGCAACGCCCACAATGGTGGACCTGCGCAACCTCTACAGCCGTACGGATGTTGAGGGTCACGGGTTCAAATATGTGGCTGTGGGTCGGTGAAAAATGGTGCACGCTATAGGTGCATCCGCGAACCTTCTGGAGATGCTGAAAGACTGGAATGTCCAGCTCCAGCATACCTCTCTCGGTCAGGGAAACAGCCGTAAGCCTAAGAATAGCGAGGATGGCCGCTCTTCGCGCCGTCGCGCTCCTGTGACTGCACGGAGACGGCGCAGAGCGTGAGAGCGGGGTCGGTATGGCGCGAAAGCCCTATGACCCGCCCTTTTCGCTTCGGCTCTCATTTGAAGAGCGCGCTCGGCTTGAAGAGCAAGCCGAGGGCATGCCGCTCGGTGCATACATTCGCGAACGATTGCTCAATGATCCACCTCGCAGGAAACGTGTAAGCCAGATTGATCGGGATGCGCTGCTGCGCGTCCTCGGCAAGCTCGGCCAATCGCGCCTTGCCAACAACATGAACCAGATTGCCAAACAGGCCAATCAGGGAACGCTGCCGGTCACGCCTGAAACCGAAGATGCCCTGCTGTCGGCCTCCGAAGACATCGCAGAAATCCGCAAAGCCCTCATCACGGCTCTGGGCATGGAGCCTAACCCATGATCTTCAAAGCCTCACAGCGCAGCGGCTCTGCGCAGTTGGGTCGTCACCTGCTGAACGCTCAAGACAATGAGCATGTCGAGGTGCATGAAGTGCGTGGGTTCATGGCCGAGGATGTTATGGGTGCGATGAAAGAGGCCGAAGCCTTGGCGAAGGGAACACGCTGCAAACAGCATCTGTTTTCAGTGTCGCTTAACCCGCCCGAAAATGAAGATGTGCCTGCCGAGGTGTTCGAGGGTGCGATTGCAACCATCGAAGAGAAAGTCGGCCTGACCGATCAGCCGCGCATGGTGATCTTTCACGAAAAGGAAAGCCGCCGCCATGCGCATGTGGTCTGGTCGCGGATCGATGCCGAGACTATGACCGCAAAACAGCTATCCTTCTTCAAGACCAAGCTGCAAGAGGTCTCGAAGCAGCTCTATCTGGAAAATGCCTGAAGGCTTGGCCGACAAGTCCAAACGCGCGTTAGCGATCGTCACCCGAACGGGCCGAGACTACGGGCTCGGAGGCCCAAAGCCTTAGAGCGCGGTCGGCCCAAGGCCGAAACGCCTAAATAAAACCAAGTGATCCTTCAAAAACCGCGTCTCTCTAAGATCGCCAATTCACAAACACTTGCTCTTCCAATTAATTCGAGCAATGGGTTCTTTGGCAACGGAGGGATCAATGGCTCGAAGCCGAAAAGGCAAACGTTCTGAACAGCTCACCAAGAAAGCGAAAAAGCGAGCTGATTTGAAGAAAAAAGTCACAAAGGGATGGCTCTTTTTCTTTGACCGTCAAGGCGTGTATCATACAGGCCTCAACCAAACGGGAAGAATAAATGCAGAGAAAGAGGGCAACTGCACCATTGATTTTGATTGTCCTGACACGCAAATCACCATTGCTCTCGAAAGCCTGAAAGATCCAAAAACCGACGTGTTCAGGCTCACCTACAAGAAGAGCTGGACGCAAGGGAATTTCGTCTACCACATCAAAGCTTGGTATGCGCTTGGAGCAAGGAAAATCCGACTGCGGCAAGGCTATATTCGAAAGGACGGTCACGCGACCTCCACATTCCCCCACGTTTTGATCGTAAACGGCCATACCATACACGATTACCGATAGGAGCGTGGTATGGTCGACCTGAGCGAACAGACACGGTTTTTCATCAAGCAGACCTACACGTTCTCTTTGGTCTCGATTGCGCTTAGGTATCTTCCACCAAGTGTGCTTTATCCGAGAGGTGGGCCTGGGACCGACGACATACCCGCTATCCTCGCCGCAATGGCATTCCTTTCGGGGATACTCGCATTCGCTTGCTTGCCGAGTGCATTGCGTGACTTTATGAAGCACAGGCAATCGGTCCTCCTCGAAGTCATTACGAAGGCAAGGTCGAGCGAACATGAAGTTGATCTCGCACGCAACGCTCCTCTCCCGGAAGAAAAGAAGCTGCTCGGGCTCATTTCGCGCTACGGCTTCGTGGACAACACGGCAACCTTCTTCGAGGTCGTGGTGCCTATAATGCTAGGATTTACGATATTTTTCTTGAACTTAGGCGATATTTTTAGTCTAATTGCTTCAATGATCGGGGGGTCATGAGTTTATTAGCAACCATATTTCGCCGCACTGAGCCAGCGAATGAAGGTTGGCACCGGCATATGAATCCGGACGGCTCCATCGGAGGCTTCGTTTCCGACCAAGCGCAGTTGGGAAAAAATGTGTATGTTGAATACTCTGGCATAGTGACGGCAGGTGCGACCGTAGAGGATGGCGCTCGCGTGCGTTGTGGCGATTTTGTCCAAGCCGATGGAACGACACGGCGACTAGCACCTTACCCTTCTGACTTCGAATACCAGCCAGTTTTTCCCGAGTAACAATAGCGCCTATCACTGCCACATTGTTTCGGCTCTGATGAAAGGGCCGCCGACGGGCGTAAAAACCTCGACGACGGCCTTGCGGCGATCAGTTCTTCGAGGCAGTCTCATTCACAAAGAGCACACCCTGATGGCGGGTCAGCTCGACAGGAATGTGATCGAGGCGAAGAATGCCGCCCTTGCCGTTCTCGCGCGGCCATATTGCTCCGATCTCGCGAGCCGAACCGAGCTTGTTTGCTCCGTCCTCGTCTGTGCCGATGATACGCGCAAATGAGATGCGATGGGTTGGTTTGTTGGACATGGGGATTTCCTTTCTCAAGTTTTCGGCGCGAGCGGAATTGCCGTGCCTTGCAACCGAGAACGCTGGTGAATGAGGGGCGCTAAGGTCAAATCACGCAACCACGTCCCGTGTTGACCGGCGACACGCACCTGCAAGGTTCAAGCAAGGTGGAAATGGCAATCAACTTACTGCCCGAAAACTTGTGAGTGAAAGGACATTGATCCCGCTGACCAATGCCGACCCGTGATATCCTGATTCTATGCGCGTGGAGATCACCGAGGAGATCAGGAAGCAACTTGAAAGCGAGGCAGAGCGAACGGGTGTCGGAGCCTCGAAACTGATGCGCGGCAGACGCACGGACATGCCGCAAGGGCTGACCAGTTCGATGATGAATGGGTGGAAGAACGGTGCAATCGGATCAGCAAAGAAGGCGCATCTCGATTGGGTGCTCAAAGCCTATGCGGAATGGACGCAGCCGGCGAAGCCCGACATTCCTAAGAAGATCATGCTCACCGACGAGCACCGTGCTTTCATTCAAAGCGAAGCCGAGCGCACGGGCCTTGGCGCGGTGGCGATCCTACGCCATGCGACAACCAACCTTCCCGAGGGGCTCAACCACCAGAAGGTGCAGCGCTGGATTTCAGGACAAACAAAGAGCGCTAAAAAGGCGCATTGGGATCTGGTCATACGCCTTTATGCGATGATCGAGACCTAAATCACTCTTCGTAACGATAGAGGAAGGTGCGTCCGGCAATTTCGGTCTCGGTATACTCTTCTCTTATATCGCGCTCGATTGCATCATGATCGATTTGCGCATGGAGATACCTGCCGACCTCGCTGATCAGTGCTTCTTCGACAAAGTTTCTGGCCAAATCACGATAACTGTCGGTCTCGAAGGCGGTAACGCCGAAGTTGTCAGGGTTAGCAGTAGGATCGCAACCGCATTCCCGAACGCCGATAATATACTCGGCTTTGTCGTGGTCGGATGCATTTCGGGTAAAGTTGATAAACTCGGATATGTTTTCCGGTCTGATGCCGAAGAGAATGGCAATCTCGCAATCGATGGATTCACCCTCGATAAGCTGGATTGCATAGCTGTCGACTGGCTGGCCCGATTGATCCATGAGCTTTTCAGCTCGCAGTTGAAATTCATCAGCCGCTTCAAAATGGAATCCGGTTTCATCGGGATCGTGGGGTTGTGCAAAAAATCTGGTCATGTCCTGCCTCCTTTCTTTCTCGTTGAGGACGCGAAGATGAAAGGCGGCTTCCCAAAAAGGGAACGTCACCCGCGCAGTAAGGGCGGGGAAACGGACAACACGGTTCGTCTAAAGGCGAAGTGGTGCGGACAGGCCGTTGACCGTCACGACCAAGCGGTCAGTCTCGTCCCTGACTTACTACAGGTCTGCGCATAGCGAGGCTCCTGAAAGCGCCGTTTTCCGGAATCACCGAATGGCGGTTGAACATCGAATCAAATTTGGCTCCACCCATTTTCCGTCTTAGCGGTATCGCTTGTCGATAGGTTCAAGTCGGCTACCCGATCTCCTGCACTGGCCATCAAATCCACCTCAAGGCGGATTGCTCCACTGACGTTGCGCTGTCTCCGAATGACGGCGGCGTGAGGTTCGGGGCTGTTCCTCTCACCAACAATCACCCCCGCCAATGCGGGGCAAAGGGAGGAGAAAGTCATGATCGATATATTCAACACCGCATCGCTGGCAAAGCTATCACGCCAAGAGCTGCTATCGCTGCTCGCCAACCTTCAAGCGCAGTTCAACGCTGCGTCCGGAGAAGCCGAGCGAGGCGTCGCTCATGCCAGAATGGAAGCCGTGAAACGTGCGTTGGTTCTATGAGCGCCTAGAATGGAATGTCGTCATCAAACTCGCTGGGATCGCCCCCCTGCGGAAACGGAATGACATTAGCCGTGGCCTCGCGCTCTTTGTCGGTTAGTGCGTTGTTTCGCAGCGCGTAGGTTCGCGGCGGCGGCTCCTTGGGCGTCGTCACATGGTCGGGGTTCTTCCAACCCAAACCCTCCATCCCTTGAAAGAATCCCATATAGAGCAAGTCAAAATCGGGGATCATCAAACGATCTTCCAGTTCCTCGATCCACGCCCAATCTTTGGCAGGCATTTCGATCTGAACCGCGACACGCCCCTTATATAGTCCCCTTCTACGAATGATCTTGATGCTGCGCCAATTGCCTTGCGGGTCGCGTTTCATGTTTCGCTCCTATGATTGCTAAGGTGATCGCAACCGCTAGGCGAGCCGCCAAGGCCGTTCGGGAAAATGACGCTACTATTTTGAGTGGTCCGCGAGCGAAACGGTCATATCCTCGGTCGATAGAAGCGCCTGTTGCAGCGGGATTTTACGTTCCTCACAAAAGGCTCTCGCATATTTCAGATCATCATCGCTAACGGAGGCTCCTGCAATTAGAGCACTTGGCTTCGGCATATCGTATGAACGGTTGGCATGATCAGGACCGATAGCGTGAACGATCCGCCATTCTTTCTCATACTGCCAATCACTGCTTTTGATGAGGCTAAGATAATTGCCGACAAGATTGTTGTAGTCATCCCGAGGTTGAGCAAGGTAGCGGCTGATGTCAGCCCTCTTGTTCCGGTAGAATACAGGGAAGCACAGACGCTTACGAAGGTCGCTGTAGGGAAGAGAGCCGAAATCATATTCGATACAAAATCCGGTGTGCGACGCGCCATAATGCGACCACATCAGATTGGAGGTTGGGTTTGCCGAAAGCGAAAGAACGCTGAAACCCGAGCGTAGGAACGTCGATATGGAGTCGATCATCTCAGCGTTCATTTTTCGTTTCCAAGATTGAATGAACTCCCGCATGGGTTGGCGCTGCTCCGCAGGCAATTTCTCAATAAGCGGCTCGGCAATCATGGCGTGCCATTTCTGCGCACAGACTGGGTCGGTAATCTTCGGCGGAACCCACTTCTCACCTGAGGCCTCGGCGTTCTTGATCTTTTCAATTTCTGCGAGGCACTCTTCCAAGGTTTGTCGTTGCTGAGGCAATCGGTCCGTTTGGAATTTTGTCACGGTGTCGAATGGATCATTGAAGTTGTTTGGGCTTGAAAACCATTGCTGATCCGCTTCCAATCCATCGCGGTGATACGGATTGGAAAAGTCACGATACTTATAGAGTTTCGCAGGCACGTGCGGATGCTTCACCATAAATGCCTGTTCAATGCGCAAGCGCTTCGCCGAGTAAGGAAACAGACACCGAACCATCGTGCGCTGCCAGGATTCGAGAGGCATTTTCTCCGTCATGATCGCGCAAACGCAATCAGCGCGTCGAAGTCATGATTGTCGGCCGCTTTGAGCGCCGCGACATAGGCTTTCCGCGTCTCGTTCGGGTCAACCAGATTCGCGCGTCCCCATGTGAACGGCGCTTCGCCTAGTTTCTGCGCAAGCAGATCTCCGACAAGGCGCGAGAAACGGCCATTCCCATTGGGGAACGGATGGATCGCCACCAATCGGTGCGAGAAGCGTATCGCGATCTCGTCTGGCGAGTAGGTTTCGTTCTCCACCCAATAGCGCGCATCATCAATCGCCTGCACGACCTCCGTGCCGATGCGATAGGCCTCTACGCCGATATTGCGCGCAGTGGTGCGATAGTCGCCCGCCCATTTCCAGACCTGGCCGAACATCTCCTTGTGCAACCGCCGCAAGAATTTCTCGTCGAGAATATCCCCGCGCTGCGATGACAGCCATTTCATGGCGCTGGCGATGTTGACCTGTTCCGCCTCGTTCAGCTCGCGCCGCAAGGTGATGTAGGACGGAATGAGAGCCTCGCGTTCCTCCGCCTCAAGCGGAGTGTTGGCATCATCGTCTTCGGCGAACAGGTCATCGCTCATGCGTCGTCCCACAGCTTGCGCGGGCTTCCGTTGAGGATGTCCTGCCGCAAGCGCTCGCGCTCGTCGGCGAGGTCGGACTGGTCGGGCGTCTGGTTCTCAAGGCGCATGGTATGCTCAAGGCGCGTCAGCCGCTCGTCTGCCTTACGCTGGGCGCGCTTCTGCACGATATTATCGAGCGACCCATTGGGCACAAAGGCATAGACCAATGTGCAGTCCATCGCCTCTGCCGCCTGCCGCAATGACTTGAGTGTGGTCGCGCCTGTCTTCTCCGCTCTTTCGAGTTCATGGATGCGTGGCCGAGCAACGCCCATGCGTTTCGCAAGCTGCGTTGGAGTCATTCCCAATGCCTCGCGTATCGCGCGTATCCATCCGAAAGGCGGCCAAGCGACTGCTTCGCGATCAAGTTTACTCAATCGACGGTCGAGATTCTTGCGGGCCAAACGTGTTTGATCGGTGTTCATTTTCCCATCCTCATGGTTAAGATTGACAGAAATATCTTACTTTGTCAATATTATTGGTAAGATATACCTTACTTTTATGAGCATATAATGAAAGATATGTCTTACGATCAATTCGGAAAATAAACATCGGCAGGGAGTCCATGAGGGGACAAAAAACCCTCTGTTCGTCTCCATGCGCGAAAGCGTGGCGGCATCCAAACGGCGGACGGTTGGTCGAGGGTGTCCAGAGGGGCGGCGATTGCGCCTCTTGGCCTTGGGAGCGCTTGGGGGAGCACGGAGGCTCTCCTGGCTGGCGATGCAACGGCCACACGTTGCCTCCGGTGCCTGACTGGCCCTGATGCTCAGCTCACGATCCGAATACGCCTTCGTATTCCTCGTGAAAGAGCAGCATGGGCTAAGGACAAGCACCGGACTGCCGGAGGGGATGCAACGGGGAACGCGCGAGCGGGTTCCCCTTGCCAAGATAGGCGTTTGGCGAAAGCGGCCATAGGCACGATTTTGTAATACAAACGCACATCTTGCGGTCAGTGCTAACGCCGAAAATAGCTCAAGAGCTGCCTTGGTAAGTGCTCAAACCAACCCCAGCCCTTTACAACGAAACGTAACGTATCGCTCAGGTCAGTCATCCAACCCCAACACTTCCCTCCTTGTTCCATCTTAGACCACCGGCACCAGAACGCTCTTTCCCCCAATCGATGTCCTCCCCGCTGCCAATGTTGCGCGTGAAAGGAGGGCAATTATGGCTCAGCCCACAAAACTCCCCACAAGCGTTCGCGGCCTTCTCACGATGAATATGGTGCTCCATGCGATCTCAGGCGTGTTCGCCGGAGTATGGATTTCCGAACTGGTCGCGCCTTCAGGACAGATGGACACGCTCGCATGGGTCAAAACAATCCTGTCGATGATCGCGATTGCCGCAGGCCTGACCTACGGCTCCTATATCGCGCTACGGCATAAGTACTCCAAGTTTTTCTTCCCTTCCTATTGACTCCAAGATATTGATAGGAAAGACATTGCCGCTCAAATTAGTTGGGGGCACTGGATGAAGAAGCAGCTGTTTCGCTTTTCAGCACTATCGGCAACATTGCTTTGTGGCGTTGCAGCGAGCGCGCTGGCGCAGGACCCCAAGACCTACACCTATGATGCGCTTGGACGCATGGTCGAGCGAGAGACAACGGCTGGCACGAACAATGGTGAGGTGATCTCGCTTTGCTACGATGCAGCAGGCAATCGCACAGATTTCGTCACAAACTCGGCGGGAACATCGAACCATTGCGATACAGGGGTGCCGAGCGGGACGCCTACGCCCACTCCTACGCCAACGCCTACTCCTTCCAACAGCGGCCCCACCACGACCAATGATGCCGTTTCGGGCGAGTGCTTAGGGCTGGCATTCAAAAATGTGGTGGCGAACGACAGTGATCCCGAAGGCAACACGCCGATCACGCTAACTGCCGTCAGTCAGAATAGCGGCAATGCGACCGCATCGGTACATTCTTCAACCCAGGTGTTGGTTGAGTTCGGGCCAGCATGGGACGTTTCATACTTCACTTACACGGTGCAGGATTCTTTGGGCAACAGCTCAACGGGGCAACTTACCGTTTCTACAAGCTCTTGCGATAGCGGCGGTTTTTAGGCGTTCGCTGCTAAATGGGGCGCCAAGACGAAGCGATCTGCGCGCGCATGATTGGAAGAGACGAATTGAAGGGACTGGATAAAGTGCATTTAAAGAAGAACAGGGGCACTGCCTTCATCAAGCGTATGATAGTTGGCGCTGCTACCGTAGCGATTGCGACACTTGTCCCGCAGGCAAGCCTGATGGCGCAGGAGAGCGCGGGGCACACCGGCGGCAACGTGGTCGAACCGGTTTGTAGCTTGGTGATGCGCGATCTGGATGGTCGTTCGGTTTCTTCTGAGGAAACACTTCCCGGTGGCGGGATCGTGACCGCGAATTGCCAGGGTCAGGGCTTTGTTCTGGGTGAGGCTGACGGCTTTGTCACGATGCCGCACCGCGCTACCGGGGCTGTTATCGCAGTGGTCGATAGGGAAAGTGAAAGCCGCGTCTGGCTGTTTTCGCGCAGCGATGATGGAAGCATTGTTCTCGAAGAGCTCAGCTACGAACTGGCGCGCGCCGCCGGGCGAGCTCCGACCTCTGGACTTGTTGATGTGCGGATAAACCTCGCACGCTTCCGGGCGACCGGGGTGGTCAGCGCGGTGCCATCCGGACGTGAGGGGGCAAGGCCAGCGCGTGCTGCGGACATTACGCTTGAAGGTAGGCTCGGCGTAGCGCAGGGGCGCGGCGAAGACAGAGAGGGCGGGCAATGATTAGTCGCACGCGCTCCATCCAGTTCCCGATGACGCATTTGTACCGCCAAGTCGCTGTTGCGGCGGCAATGATGCTTGCAGCCCTCATTGCCACTCCGGCCATAGCGCAGGTTGCAGCACCGCCTGAAAATCCCACGATCGATGGCCATCAGGTCAATCTTCCAACGGGCGATGTTATTATGCAGCGACCCGGCGTTTCCATCGGGCCGGCGGGACATCATGGTTTGAGCCTGTCGGAGTACTATGTTGGGAACGGGTGGCGTTATTCGGAGCTGCCGACGATCAGCGGAAGCTCGCAGACGGTCGTGATCTCGTTCATGGGAACGACATCGAGCTTCGCAAATGCCGGGTCGGGCTCCTATACGCCCACTTACGAGAATGGCGCGACGCTCAGCTATGCCAGCGGGAGCGGGACCTATAGCTACACGGGGCCGGACGGTACGCAGATCACCTTTGTCGAGGCACCCGGTGGAGCGAACTCTGAGCTGTATCTGCCAGGTGTCTCCGGGCTGGCCTCACCCACGCAGGTGACCTTCACCGATGGCGTTGTGTGGAACTATCACTTCAGGACGGATAGTTGGACAAGTCCACCCTGCAGCGGCCCCGAGTGCCTGCCGGGAGACGGGGGTGTGACCTTTCACTTCCGTCGTCTTGAATCGATCACCAGCAATACCGGTTTCCAGATCAAGCTCGATTACCAGACGGACTCGATCAGCAGTCAATTTGGGCCCGGTTGGCATACCATCACCAGCATCGATGGAATCAACAATGCGGTCGAATATTGCAACCCCACGGGCGATTGTTCCGGCCTGACGGGCAACTGGCCGAGTGCGACCTATGCCAATGGCGATGTGACCAACGATGCCGGGGATACGGTCGATTACGAGTATAACGGCCCCGGTGGCCGGATCTCGGCAATTACCCGCCCGGGCGGGGCAAATGACACCGTACAGATCACCTATGACAGCGCGAACCGTGTGGCGAGCGTGCTGACGGGCGGCGGCACCTGGACTTACACCTACACCAGCACCTCGACCACCACGACCAATCCCGAAGGTGGTACGACTGTCACCAGCTTCAACGCTGAAGGTCAGGTGGCCAGCCGCACGGTAGCCGGGCAGACAACGACCTTCGGCTATTGCGCGAGCGATACTGCGACCTGCCGCGAGGGGCTGCTGCAATCGGTCGAAACGCCCGAAGGGCAAACGACGACCTACGCATACGATCTGCGCGGTAATGTCGAGCAGGTAACATCGACCGACAAGAACGATGCCAACCCGATCACAACGCGCGCCAACTATGTCGGGAATTGCGCAAACCCTGTTACCTGCAACAAGCCGAACTGGACGCAGGATGCCGCAGGGCAGTACACGAACTATGATTATGATCCTGTCCATGGCGGTGTGACCCGTGTCAGAGCGCCCCGTGCCAACGCGAACGAGCAGCGTGCGACCACGCATATCGAGTATACGACCGCGCAGGCGCGTTACCTGACAGGACCGGGCAACTGGACTACGTCGGCACCGATTACGGTCCCCTTGCGCCAGCGCTCATGCCGCACGGGGGGCACGTGTACGGGCAGCGTGAACGAAGCGCGCACTACGCTCGCCTACCCTTCGTCCGGCACGCCCAACAACCTGCAGCCGGTCTCTGTCACCACCAGCCTTGGCGACGGGTCTCAAGCCGCAACCAGTACCTTCACCTATACCGATCTTGGCCAGCCCGAGAGCGTGGACGGGCCGCTTGCGGGCACAGGCGATACTTCGACGATCATCTATGACCAGTACAACCGGCGTATCGGTACGGTCAGCGGCGATCCCGACGGCACCGGGCCGCTCCCGCGCCTCGCTTCGCGTATCACCATCGCCAACGGCCTTGTTACCCGGCAGGAAAGCGGCACCACCACGACCACCGGCGCCACCGCGCTGACGAGTTCGTTCACACCCGATCAGCGGGCGGACATACAATATGACGATCTTGGCCGTCCGATCCGGCAGCGGCATCGCCAGGTGGGCACGGCAACGCAGTACAGCGTCGTGCAGACGAGCTACAATGCGATGGGCCTTGTCGAATGCGTTGCCCAGCGCATGAATGCCCCGCTGACCACGACCAGCCTGCCATCGCCGTGCACGGTCTCGGCTGCTGGCCTTGATGGATCGGACCGCATCAGCCGCACGGTCTATGACGATTATGGCCGCGTGATCGAGCGCCGCGCGGCAGTGGGCACCACGCTGGAGCAGGTTACGCAACGCTTCGCCTACCACACGGGCGCGGCGCAGAACGGCCAGCTCGACTGGGTCGAGGATGCCGAGGGCAACCGCACACAATATCTCTACGATGACTTTGGGCGGCATTACCGCACAAATTATCCGGACACCGCCACCGCGAACACTGCAAACCCCAATGACTATGACGAGGTCACCTTTGACAGCGCAGGCCGTATAGCGACCTTCATCAATCGCGCAGGCGTGGTGCAGACGTTCGCGCGCGATCTGATTGGCCGGATCACCAGCGTCACCGATCCGGGGCGCACTGATCTCGACTCAACCCATTCGCGCAACACCTATTACGGCTATGACCTGTTCGGGAACCTCGAATATGCCCGCTTCGATAGCCACACGGGCGAAGGCATTACCAACACGTGGAACGCGCTCGGGCAACTCGAAGACACCACCAACAATATGGACGGGGCCAGCCGCACGCTCAGCTATGGCTATGATGTGGCGGGCCGCCGTACCGGCCTGA
>NZ_JAPJZJ010000001.1 GCF_028858515.1 Aurantiacibacter sp. D1-12 | reverse complement strand
CCCGCGAACTCGCACGCGAAATGGTCAGCGCCGACATGGAAACCATGAAAGCAGAACCCATCGCAGGCGGCGATTGAGCAGCAGGAAAGGCTCCCAGAAGTGTCTTCGCCCCAAACGGCCATGATCACGGATTCGCTCTCGCCACTGGCGGGCGGGCTGTATTTCTCGGCGCGCCTTCCTGCCAACAGAATGGCGGCCAAGGGGCGTTCACCTCATGTTATCGGACTGCGCGACGAGCGCTTCGAAGAGGCGCGGGAAACATGGTGCGTCGATGATCTCGTGGCGATCGAACGCAGAGGGCCGGGAGGGTTCCTCTCGGCGGACGCTATGCATGAAGCTCTGGAGAGTGCCGTGCCCGATCTCGTCCACCTCCGCTGTTTGTGGGGTCCTTATGGCGTCGCAGCGGCGCGCTGGCGCAAACGGACCGGCAAACCGCTGCTAGTCTCGGCGCATGGCATGCTCGATCCCTATGCGCTTTCTATTTCGCGTTGGAAGAAGGTACTGGCGCGTTTCGTTTATGCCGACAGCATGCTCGATAGCGCGTCTGCAATGCATGCGCTTAACAGGTCGGAAGCCAATTCCTATCGTACCTTCGGACTTGCGAACCCGATCGCGATCATCCCTAACGGAGTGGATATCCATCCTCTTGGAGAACGTGCGACGCGAGAAGAAAAGCGCATGGTCTTCCTCTCGCGCATCCATCCCAAAAAGGGCCTGGAAGAGCTCGTGCGTGCATGGCGTAAAGCGAGCGATGATTGTCCGGCGGTGATGGCGGAGTGGCGGCTCGACATCGCCGGTTGGGACGATGGCGGGCATCTCGATGGTCTTGAGGCGCTCGTCCGGTCGAACGGACTAGCGGATCGCATCGCCTTTGTGGGCCCCAAATTCGACGCAGAAAAACGCGCCTTTTTCGATGATGCTGATGGTTTCATCCTGCCTTCCTTCAGCGAGGGACTACCGGTCTCGGTACTCGAAGCGTGGGAACGTGCATTGCCTGTTGTCATGACCGATTTCTGCAACCTGCCAGAGGGCTTTGCCGCGGGCGCAGCCATGCGCACCGAGCCTGCAGTCGCGGCAATTGCGCGCGATCTTTGTGCGTTTTGTGCGCTCCCCAGGGAGAAACGCGAAGAGATGGGACAAAAGGGGCGTGAACTGGTGGTCGCCAACTACAGCTGGGATACGATCACCGATCACTATCTCGAACTGTATGATTGGCTCGCAGGACGCATTGATCAAGCGCCTGGTTTTGTCGAATTCGCCGACTGATCAGAAGCGCTTGCGCTCGCGCAGCGGTTTAGCGGGGGAGCCTGCTACGACTGTCCACTCGGCGATATCCTTCGTTACTACGGAACGTGCAGCAGCCACGGCACCTTCGGCCAGCTCAACTCCCGGTGACACGAAGGCCTCTGCCGCGACCCATGACTTTGCCCCGAGAGTGATAGGTGCAATTGCGAGCGGCATGGCGGGATCGTCCAGATCGCGCGTCGCCGAACACAGATAGGCGCGCTGACTGACCGTTGCCTGCGGACCTATCTCGATCGGGGCAACCGAATAACAATCGACAGCGTCCCCGAGTATGCTTCCCTGACGCATAGTCAGGTTCCAGGGTGCCCAAATGGTTGCCGAGGGGTAGGGCTTGGCTCCGTTCTCTACGGTCGCACCAAACAGACGCAGAAGCATGCGCCGCCAGATGTGCAGCGGGCGTGGTGAGGGGCGATACAGGAAAAGCCAGACGAGGCCCCAAACGCCCCTTGCGGCCCGATTTGCGAGCGAGGTCGGCGGGACGTTCCGCAGAGGATGCATTGTGTCTTACTTCCACGCACTGCAATTGTGCAGCACAACATAGCTATTGTTTAGCGGCGAGGTTTCCGATAGCGACAACCGCCGTCTACACCGCCTAACCGAAATGGGCTTTTGCTGGAAGCCCCGCTGAAAACAACCTTGGAAATCAATGCCTTTGCAGCCAAGAATCTATGTGTCGTCCGGAGCTTTCGGAAAGCGTGACTTTGATGAGGCGATGGACCTTGCCAGGGAATGGCAGCTTGACCGTGTCGAATTGACCGGTGGCATGTCCCGACGCGATGATATGGATGAGAAGGTCGCTGGAGTCAGTGACTTGGACCTCATGGTTCATAATTACTTCCCGCCCCCGGCAAAGGCATTCGTACTCAATCTCGCTTCGGAAGATGGGGAAGTGCTGGAGACGAGCCGGGCGCATTGCCGCCGCGCTGTCGACCTCAGTCAGGCTGTTGGCGCGACGCACTTCAGTGTGCACGCCGGATTTGCGGCACGGGTTAAACCAGAGCACCTTGGCGTGAAAATTCCGGCAGAGGCGCGCACGAACAAAGGCCGCGCGGCAGAGATATTCGAAGAGTCCGTCCGAGAGCTCTCTGCATATGCGAAGGAGCGCGGGATCCGCATCCTTATCGAGAACAATGTGGTTGAGCCGGGTAACCTAGTGGACGGTAAGAACCCCATGCTCCTGCTTGCCGAGGCGCCTGAGATCGTCGAGTTCATGGAGCGCATGGCGGACGACAATCTCGGCATCCTTGTCGATCTTGGCCATGCCAATGTGAGCAGCAATTCGTTGGACTTCGACCGAACCGAATTCTGCAAGATGGTGGCTCCCTACACAGAGGCCCTGCATTTGAGCGACAACAATGGTCGCCGCGATTCCAACAAGCCGTTCGACAAGGCGTCGTGGATAGTTGATGCGATGCGGCATTTTGACCCCAGTTACGTTGTGATCGAGGCCTACAGACTGGATCGGAACGAAGTAGAAGGCTGCATCGAAGCAGTGCGTGAAGCCTATGTTGCCTGAAGCGGGAAATTCCGAACTGGTTGTTGCCGAGGGCGCATCGATCAAAGAGGTGCTGCAAGCCCTTGATCGCACAGGCCTGCGCGTTGTGTTTGCAGCGGACAGCGGTGGTGCGCTGGTTGGAGCGATCTCGGACGGAGACATTCGTCGTGGGCTGCTGAACGGCGTAACGCTTGATCAGCCGGCATCGGAAGTGATGAACCGGAACTTCGTTTCTTATCCGCATACAATCGATGGCGAAGAAGCGCAGTCGCGACTGAGCGACCGCATCTCGGTCGTTCCTCTGGTTGATGAGGATGGGCGCCCCACCGACTTCGTGTTCCGCAAGAAGCCGAACTATATTCCTGCGGCCGAGCCCGTTCTCGGAGGCAATGAACTGGCCTATGTCACCGACTGCGTCGAAACGGGCTGGATTTCTTCGCAAGGTTCTTACGTTACAGCGTTCGAGAAGGCCTTCGCCGACTACACCGGAGCGGCGCATGTCGTGTCGGTCTCCAACGGCACGGTCGCGCTGCAACTGGCGCTGGCGTCGCTCGGCATTGGTCCGGGTGACGAGGTTATCGTGCCGGATCTGACCTTTGCCGCCTCTCTAAACGCGATCATCCATGTCGGAGCCACCCCGGTGCTCGTCGACATTCATCCGCACGAGCTCAACATGCTGCCCGAACTGGTCGAGCAGGCGATAACCGATCGCACCGCTGCGATCATGCCGGTCCATCTCTACGGGCAGATGTGCCGGATGGAAGAAATTGAGGCCATCGCGGCAAAACACGACCTCAAGATTATCGAGGATGCCGCCGAAGCGCTCGGCTCGCGGCTCCACGGTCGTCACTCAGGCACTTGGGGCGATGCGGGGACCTTCTCGTTCTTCGCGAACAAGCTGATCACGACGGGCGAGGGTGGCATGGTCTCCTTCCGCGATGCCGAAGTGGCCAAGCGCGCGCGCATGCTCCGCGATCACGGCATGGATCCGGCCAAGCGTTACTGGCATCTGGAGCCCGGCTTCAACTTCCGGATGACCAATCTTCAGGCAGCAATCGGCTTGGCGCAGATGGAGCGGATCGACACACTGCTTGATGCCAAGCTTTCGCTTGCGGATCGCTACTACGGCGAGCTGAAAGAGCTTGAGGACATCATCGCCCTGCCGAAGCCGATCCCGGACAGCCTGCACAGCTTTTGGAATTTCGTCATCCTGTTCCGCGAGGGCTTCCCGGACGATTGCGTTGACCGGGTGATCGACTTCATGCGGACGCGCAATATCGACGTCCGCCGTGTCTTCTATCCAATGCATGTTATGCCGCCA
This sequence comes from Aurantiacibacter sp. D1-12, assembly GCF_028858515.1. GTDB lineage: Bacteria > Pseudomonadota > Alphaproteobacteria > Sphingomonadales > Sphingomonadaceae > Alteraurantiacibacter. The sequence continues at coordinate 811,805 of NZ_JAPJZJ010000001.1, read as the reverse complement.
TACCAAGAGCTGCGGCTTGTGGGCGAAGCGCGAAACAGCGTTACTGCGTCCGACAGCGGCATTGCTCTGCCAGCATCTCCAAAACTGACCGAGGCCGAGGTCACCGACATCTGCAAGGCGCTGCGGCAGGCATTCTCTATGCTTGATGTGCAGCGCCTGACCGGCGGTGAAATGTCCGGTGCCAGCTAGGCTTGCGACAATTCTGGCGCGCGGCGGGAGCCGCGGACTGACAGGAAAGAACATTCGGCCGTTCGCGGGCGAACCGCTGCTTGCACGCAGCGTTCGTCAGGCGAAGGAATGCGGCCTGTTCGACTGCGTCGCCGTGAGCTCTGACAGTGAGGAATATCTCAACATCGCTCAAGCGGCAGGGGCAGACATCCTGATCCAGCGCCCTGCGGAAATGGCCAATCACACCGTCACCAAGCTGCCGGCGATCCGGCACGCGTTTCGTTACTGCGAGGAGCAAAGAGGCACCCAATTCGAACTGGTCACCGATCTTGCCGTGACATCCCCGCTGCGAAGTGATGAGGACATCGCGGGTGCGATCGAAGTACTGGAAAGAACTGGCGCGGGGGTTGTCCTGAGTGGACACGAAGCGCCCGATAATCCCTATTTCAACATGCTCGAGAGAGCGGGGGATGGGTCACTCGCACTCAGCAAGCAGGTTGACGGGCGCTTCGGTGCCCGCCAACAGGCACCCGAAGTCTACGCACTGAACGGCGCCGTCTACTGCTGGACGCGCGAAGCCATCCTCCTTCCCGATGATACTGTCGTTCGGGAAGGGATAGAACTGTATTGCATGCCGCGAGAGCGATCGCTCGATATTGATGACGAGTTCGACTTCCGACTGGCCGAACTCGTTGCGACATCGGTCGAAACGCCCGCTGCACACTGATTGGAGCCACTTTGAATGACCGACAACCTGCAGATCACCGAACTTGTTCGTCCTGATCGTTGTTTCATTATTGCCGAGATAGGTGTGAACCATAACGGCAGCATGGACCTGGCAAAGGAAATGATCGACGCGGCGCACGGCTGCGGCGTGGATGCGGTGAAATTCCAGCTCTACCGGACCGATGAACTGGTCACGAAGGGCGCAGAGAAGGCGAACTACCAGAAGGAAACGACCGGTAGCGAACAAAGCGATCAACGCTCGATGCTCAAAGCGCTCGAGCTCAACGAAAGCCAGCACGCCGAGCTGTTCGAATACTGCACCTCACGCGGCATCACCTACATGTGCACGCCCTACGATATCGAGAGCGCCAAGTTCCTCGTCGGGCTGGGCGTGGCTGCAATCAAGGTCGCGTCTTCCGATACGACCAACCTGCCGTTTTTGCGGCAGCTGGACGCACTTGGCACCGGTGTCATCCTCAGCACAGGGATGTGCACGATGGACGAAGTGCGTCAGGCGGTTGAGCAGTTCCCGAACACGCGCGCGAACAATGCGTTGTATGTGCTCCAGTGCACGTCCCAGTATCCGGCTCCGGAAGAGCTCGCTAACCTGCGTGTGATGGACACCTTCCGCAACGCTTTCGACCTCCTGGTCGGTTATTCAGACCACACGGTTAGCAACGACACTTCGGTTTGGGCCGTTGCGCGCGGTGCGTCGATTATCGAGAAGCACTTTACTACTGATCGGAATCTGCCTGGACCGGATCACAGAGCGTCGGCAGACACAGCGCAGTTCGAGGATCTGGTGCGCCAGGTGCGAGCGGTGGAAACAGCGCTCGGTTCACCCGAAAAAACGATCAACGAGGCAGAAGCCCAGAACAAGCAGGCCATGCAGAAGAGTCTCTATTTCCGCGGGGCGATGCAAGCGGGTGACGTCGTGAGCGAAGAGCACGTCGTGGCGAAACGCCCGGCGGCAGGCATGGCACCGGCGCAGATCGACGAGATTGTTGGTCGCAAGCTTTCGCAGGCGACGGAAGCTGATGAGCCCGTGTCCGCCGACTTGTTCGAGTAAGGAGGCATGGCGCCGTGATCGAAACATCGTCACGCAAACCCGCAGTCATCATCGGAGCGGGCGGGCATGCCCGGGTCGTTGCGGCGGCTGTCGCGGCTGGCGACGAATGGCACGCGGTGTGCGTGTTGGACACCGATCCATCTTCAATCGGTGAGCAGATTCTCGGCGTTGAGGTTGAAGGCACGCTCGATGGCCTGTCCGAACTTGCGGAGAAGGGCATCGGCGCGGCCTTCCTCGCTTCCGGCAACGGAGAGACTCGCGCGAAATGGGCCAAGCTGTGCGAGGATGCAGGCATCAATCTCCCTGCGCTTATTCATCCTTCGGCAGTCGTCGACCCTTCTGCAAAGATCGGTGATGGTTCGATGGTATGCGCAGGGGTCGTGATCGGGCCGCTCGCAGCATTGGGCCAGGGAGTGCTCATCAACACCAACGCCAGCGTCGACCACGAAAGCGAAGTGGGTGATTTTGCTACCATCTCGCCTGCCGTCGCCGTGGCTGGACGCTGCGTGATCGGACAGAATGCCTTCCTGGGCATTGGCTCAAAGATTTCAGACCGCGTAACCGTGGGGAAGGATGCGCGCGTGGGTGCGGGGGCAGTGGCACTTGGCGATGTCGCCGAGGGTGGCTTTGTTACTGGTATTCCTGCGCGTCCCCACAGCACGGGCGGCGACTGATGCTGCACCACCTCCAGCGCTTGAGCGGCGCGCGATCGACCAGCATCTATCTGGTTTCGAACATGATCGCTGCGGCGGTGCCGTTTATCCTGCTGCCAATTCTCGTGCGGCTGATCAGCCCCGAGGAATTCGGCCAGATCGCTCTGTTCCAAGGGCTGTTCCAGATCGCATTGGCGCTTGTGGGTATCAATACAGTCGGGGCGGTGAAGCGACGCTATTTCGACAAGCGAGAGAGTGGGGGAGAGGAAGACTACGCTGCCTACATTGGAACGAACCTAGTGTTGCTGCTCGTCACGGCTCTGCTCGGGCTGGGTCTGATGGCGCTTTTATCAGGCTGGTTGCAGGATCTGACCGGTTTCGGTTTCGGCATTCTCGCCCTTGCCGTTGGTTTCGCCGCCACCCGTTACATTACTGACCTGCGGTTTGCAGATTATCAGATGAGGAAGCAGGCAGGTGCCTATGGCAGGATGCAAATCCTGCTCGCCGTTACGAATGCGGCCCTTTCTTTGGCGCTCGTAGTGTATGTCTGGCGCAGTGCTGAAGGCCGAATTGCCGGTATGGCCATCGCCTTTGCCCTATTCGCGTTGTGGTCACTCTGGTCGCTTTATCGGGCCGGGCGCATATCCTTCTCGCTCAACAAGGAGCGCTTTCACGATGCACTGGCCTACGGCGCACCTTTGATTCCGCACACCGTCGGAATGTTCCTGCTCGGCTCCGTCGACCGCTTTTTTGTCGCAGAATATGCCGGACTGGCGATGGCGGGGATCTACGCAGCGGGGATGCAGCTCGTGTTCGCGCTGCGGGTCGTCAACGATTCGATCAACAAGTCTTTCCAGCCCTGGGCGTTCGAGCGTTTGTCCAGGAAGACCCCGGCAGATGACCGCCAGGTCGTGGTCGGCATGTACCGTCTCTTCCTGCTGACAATCGGCTTTGGTGCAATCCTTGCCGTTGCAGCACCTCTGCTGGTGGGTATTGTTCTCGGCCCCCGATACGAAGCAGCCGTAGAATTCTTGCCGATCCTCGTGCTCGGTACCGTGTTTCACGGGATATATTTGTTTGCACTCAATCCACTGCTCTATTCGGGAAAGACCGGTCACTTGTCGTATACAACGGTTGTTGTTGGCGCCATCGGGGTCCTGTTGCTCTTTGTTTTGACGCCCGCCTATGGCGCGGTTGGAGCCGCGTGGGCCTTCGCGATAGCGACGCTCCTGCGGATGCTGGCCATCACATTCCTGTCGCGCAAATTCGCCGGGATTGATTGGCCGTTTCCATCGATCGGATTGCTCGTGGGAAGGCGGAATTAATGCTGCGTCGTATCCGCAATGCTCTGTCCATGCGACGGCAGTCGGGACGTCTTCGCTCGCTTGAGCAAAGCGGCTTGCGGCGATTTGTGCCGCCAGTTGATGCAACAACGAGTGTTTTGATTATCGGCGCGGGTCCTTCAGCTTCGCGCGAAGCGCTGGAGGACCTGCTCCCGCGCTACGATTACACCATCGCGATCAACTCGGCCCGCAATGTAGCTCAAACAGCCGATGTCTTTTCCTTTGAGTTTGCATATCGCCACGCGGATGTCCGCGAGACACAATTTGCGGCTTTGGAATCGGTCGACCATGCGCGTGCGGTGATCAAGCCGTTCTCTCTAGCCGCGCTCACGGCTGATGAGCTGCGGCAGGTCGTCAAAGTCTGGCGCGATGGGGGCGTCGATAGTCCAGCGTTTCTCGATCATCGGCAGATTTCGCCAATATTTGCCTCCAAGCACCCGGAAATCCTCGTCCGGCGCAATCGTCCGGCAATGCAATGGCGGGGGAGCGTCACCGTCTGGCTCGATACATGTTGGCTGGCCGGTGTCCGGAAGATCGGGCTGATTGGCACCGACATGGGGCAGATGAATGAAAATGGTGAGTTTGAGCATCACTTGACCAATCAGGACCGGGATGACGGGCCAGGAGTGCTACGATTGTTGGACACACTGTGCCGCACTGGGTATCTGGAAGGTGTCGAATTCGATCACCATCATCCCAATCCGGTTTTGCGCGACATCCTGAAGCCTAGATAACATGCTCTATGTAAACATCTTCGTGTCGCTGGTACTGATCGGCTTCTTTGTACACTGGAAGTCGCCGCTCATCCTGTTCGCAGGACAATTTGCCTTGGGGGCGATTTTCCGATCGCCTGACGAGGCGCTTGCGATCAATGCGACATGGTTTGCGCTACTGATGCTTGCCGGACTGATGCTGTATCGCAGCAATATCCGGTGGGATAAGCTTGCCCTAATCAGCGGCAAGGTTGGCCCCTTGCGCGCGGGACTGGCGCTGATTGCCTTCCTTGCCGTTCTTTTTCTCTGGATCCAGCAAGCCGGTGTTACCGACTTTTCAAGCGTGAAAAGATCGGATGATGACGGTGGTGGTCTCGCCAGTATTGTCGATGGCTTTCTGGCGCTATTCCTTGCGTTCTCGGTCAGTATCGTGGCCTTCTGGAAGAAGGGCCAATCGAAGACCATTCTGTTCCTGAGCATCACGATCCTTGTGATCATCGGATTGCGTGCGTTTCTCGGGAGTAACCGCGGACTGTTCGTCGTGCCGCTGGTGCTCATCCTGGCGATCAGGGTGCTTACCATGAAAACCGAATCAGACTGGGTGAAGGTTGGCGTGGCCGCAGGTCTGACAGTGCCTGTTGCGCTGTACTTTCTGATCCTGACAACTTCGACCAGGGCAGGTGTCGACATAGGTGACGGTCTTGGCCTGCTCGCTCTGCAGCTTTCGGGCGGTCTCGGCAACGGATACTCGCCGCTGCGCGATCTGGCGGTGATGGACCATGTTGAAATGCGCGGAGCAATCCTGCCGCCAATCATGATGCTTGCACCGTTCTACGGTTTCATTCCGCGCGTCTTCTGGCCCGACAAGCCTGATGTCGGTGTTGGCGCGACAATCGGCAGCGAGGTCTTTGGCACCGGCGGTCTGGACGGTATCGGTGGAGCCGGCATTCCCATCTCGGTTCCGGCTCATTTCGAGGCGATGCTTGGCCCCGGAGGCTTTGCCTTCGGCATATTGGCGGTGGCGCTTATCCTCGCAGTGTGCGGAGCGCTGGCGCGCAAACACCCGATCACGATCGTTCCGCTTGCGATGATCGGCCACAATATGATGGGCAGTGACCTTGGTCGCCTGGGGATGCAGTTGATCATTCTGACAGTTGCACTTTTTGTCGCGCAGAAATGGCTTAGCTTCCGGTTGGTGAACGTCGATGACCAGCCCGTGAAGAAGCCCAGGTCGAAGGATCGCAACGCGATGCGACGGCAGGCGCCGCGCCGCGAACCATTACCCGATCTGGTGCGGTAGATCCTGAATATGAGTAATCTAACCAAACAGTTGGGTGAACCCGCACGCCTTTTGAGCATGGGCATGCCCAAATGCGGCACCACCACGCTCGCAGCTCTGCTGGATACCAATCCCGCGTTTAGCGTGCACAACCTGAAAGAACCGGAAGACTTTCTGGGCGGTGATCCAGCGAAGATTGATCTGAGTGGCTACAGGCGCGGGTCCGAGGTGAAGTATCTCGTCGATATGAGCACCCAGTATGGAATGGGTCCCAATCGACAAACGGTCTTCAATAACCTCAAGGCGACCAATGCGCTGGATGCAACTTGGTTCGTCTTGTGTCTGCGTGAGCCTGAAGCGCTGGCAGCAAGCTATTTCCGGCATATCCAGGTCCGGCGTGGCTGGGATCCGGTGGAAGACAAAGGGCGCATCGGCACGGAACTGCGCCAGTCGACTGCGTTCCGAAGCGCAATTGTCGAGATTCTCGAGCATGTGTCCGCCGATAGGCTATTCGTGACCAAGCTCGAGGACTTGTCGGACGCTGCATCGCAGGAAACTTCGATGACGGGCTTGTCACGCTGGCTGGGTGTTGCACCCGTCTTTACGGACGAGGCGGTGAAGGCGAACCACAAGGAAGGGTATCGGGAATATCATCCCGCACTTGCAGGATTGCTCGGAGCCCTGAGGGGCGGTTGGCTCGGCCGGCAGGTGCCGCCGCGCTGGCGTCGGAAAGTCCACCGTCTGGTAACCCGTAACGCAGACCGGGAAGCCGCTGAATTTGTCGCCGCCGACTGGTTGGACAGCGAGATGTTGGCGGACTCCAGGGCTATCTATCTCGCCGCTGAAACTGGTGTGATGGCAGACAACAGCAAACTGCTATCGATGCTTGGACTTGCGAAGGACGCTACACCCCAATGAATCCCAAAGTCGCAAAATTGAAGTCATCTGTCTTTTCGGTGATGATGCGGAACTATCTCCGCAGCGAAACGCGCCGGCAGGGGAACATGGTGATCACCGGTTTCCCGAAGAGCGGCACCACCTGGGTCAGCCAGGTTGTCGCGTCCTATCTCGGGCTGGACTACCGTCGTAACGACGTGCGCTTTCAGACCCGCGGGGCTCTGTTGCATACACACAGCATCGATTTTGCGGGTGGTTCCAACGTTATCTATGTGGCGCGAGATCCGAGAGAGGCGATCTGCTCTGCTGCCCGCGCAGCCAGTGCCGCTGGCGAGCAGGCCGTTTTCGACAATGAAGGCAAGATCCTCCCGAGCTTTGTCGAAGCGACGATGGCCAGTTTCCCCGGAGCAACGACTTCGATGAAGCGGCACTATGCCGCTTGCGTGGAGCGCGAGTGGCCGCTGATCCGCTTCGAAGATCTCAAGCAGGAACCCATGCCGGCCTTGAGCGATGCGCTCTCCAGATGCGCGAAAGAGATCGATTGTGCGCGACTGCAGGCAGCGCTCGATGAGTTCGATTTCACCAAGCTGAAAGCCAAGAGTGGGGGTGACGTTTTTCTCGCGCAAAGTTCGCTGAGTTCGTGGAAAGAGCTGTTGCCAGCAGCAGCCCTGTCAGCCATTGTCAGGGAAGTCGGCGAAGAGGCATCGCGCCTCGGTTACGATCTGGACTGAACGCTTCCGCGCATTACACGGTAGAGCAGAGCCGACTACGCCGGAACGGACGCAATCGCGGTAATCGTGTCGGTAGCGTCGATTTTCCGCAGGGCGTTGGCATAGGCGTCGAGCAGGACGGGGCTTTCCATAGCAGTGAGCTGGGATCGGTGTCCGCCCGGTTTCCCCTTTGCGAGCCACTGCAAGTGGTTGGAAAGCGGATATCGCTGAACGCCCTCAACGATGACATCTTGCATGCCGCAATGAAGCAGCAGCGCTTCGAAAGAGGCACGGGTATGCAGCACCAGATGCTGGCTCCACAGGGTGAACTTTCGAAATTCTTCGCAATCCAGATCTTGCCGAAGCAGCAGATCACCAGCATGCGGAACTTCCAGGATCATCCGGCCGCCGGGCCGCAGTTTCTGTTTGAGTGCAGTGATGATAGCAACGGGATCAGGCAGATGCTCAATGGCGTGGAATGAGAAGATGACATCGAGGCTGTTGTCGTCAATGTCATCCAGATCGCGCACGCAATCGATCCCATTTTCACGCATATTTGCGACGTAGTCTTCCTGCAATTCTATTCCGACCACACTGGCGCAATTGTCACGGACAGCGCGCAGGAAATCGCCTGCCCCGCATCCAAAATCGGCAATCGCTTTGCCCACATAGAACTGCTGATAGGAAGACACGCGGCGCTGGCAATCAGACACGCGTTCAAAGTCGACCCGGCCTGTGTAGAAGTCTGAGTCCCGATATGACCCAGAGGCGTATTCTTCCTGACCCACGTAGTGATCATCTACAAAAATGACGCCAGACAAACGATCTTTCCACACTGGCAGATCGGCAACATCCCTCGTGCCTGAAGCGAACAGTTCGCGTGTATCATCAGAGGCCTGTCCAATAGCCTTCAACATGTCAAAAATGGTATTTGCCATGTTCTTAATTCCTTAACTGCCAGCGAGGTGGTCCCGGTCGTTTAGCGAAGACTGTGGCCAGTGCAATCCGCACAACGCATTTGGCTCGAACTTTGCGCTTTTCATGCCGATGAATCCTGTTAATGCCCAGAGCTCAACTCCTTAACCGCTGAGGGACTTGAAGTGTGCAGCCATGTCGCTGCTTCGCTGGTCGCAATAATATCGAAGTCCGATGAGAAAACGCAGACAATCCACTACCACTCGCTCCGCAAGCATCGACTTGGGTGGGCGCATCGGCAACCTTTCCGACTTGTTTTCAAACGAACGGGCAGTGTTGATTGTCTTTGTCGTTTTCGTCTTGCTTACTGCCTTTACAGGTGGGGGATCCCGCAGTGATATTGATGGCCTGCTGATACTCAGGCCGGCCGCTGTTCTCGTCTGCGGCTATGCCTTGGTGGTGCATGGCCGAAGCTGCGTGCAAAAAGTGAAGCTGCCGCTAGCTGTAGTCTTGGCACTGATGGCGTTATGCCTCCTTCACCTTATCCCGCTTCCTCCGGCGATCTGGACTTCGCTTCCCGGACGCGAGGCGATTGTGGAGCTGTCAGGTGCCCTGGGAATGAGCGACGTCTGGCGCCCGCTAAGTCTGGATACAAACCGCACCTGGAATAGCTTCTTCGCGCTGTTTGTCCCTCTTGCCGCGATCCTGATCATTGCCGGTGTAAGTGAGAAACAGCGCCATCTGGTCTTCAGCCTGTTGTTCTGTGTTGCTTTGATCAGTCTCGCGCTTGGTGTCATGCAGTTGATCGGAAGCAGACAACTCTATCTCTACGAAATCACGAACATCGGCAGACCAGTGGGGCTGTTCTCCAACAGAAACCATCAGGCCGTGTTGCTGGCCTGGATGATACCGGCTTCAGTCTGGCTGGCGGCGCAATGGCTGGGACGCAATCAGGTCAGTACGTCAACCTATCTGGGGTTGGCCTTTTTGTATCTTCTGATCATTTTTCTGATCTTCCTCAATGGATCGCGTGCCGGTTTCCTCCTCGTGCTGCCGGCGACCGCAATGGCGGTATGGCTGGCGGGTGTCCTGTTCAAACGCGATATAAGCGACAAAGGGAAGGCCCATGAGCGCCGGCTGAGAGTCCTGAAATACGCTGGCATCGGGGTCGGCGCCTTATTGCTGGTGTTTGCGGTGGCGTTGCTGACGGCTGATCGGCAGACTGCGCTCAGCCGGATATTCGAAGGCAACATAGATGCAGATCAGCGCGCCGAGCTCCTGCCGCTGTTCTGGCAGATGCTGGGGGATTTCTTTCCTTGGGGGTCCGGCATGGGGTCGTTCGAAAGCGTTTATCGCACGTATGAATCGGTGGAAATGCTCTCGACCCGCTACCTCAACCAGGCTCATAATGATCTTGCGCAGATTCTGATCGAAGGTGGGGCGCCGGCCTTGTTACTAATCTTTACGGTGGCCGTATGGTTCGTCCGCCGTGCATGGGCCGTTCTGCGCGAGCCCAGTAATCGCATCAAAGCAGACGGCGTATTCTTTGGTGGAAGTATCTTGCTGTGGCTCCTGGCCAGTCTTGCGGATTACCCGCTTCGGGCTCCGCTTTCTGCGGTTTTCGTCGCCATTCTGTCTGTCGAGTTTGCCAGACTTGCCGGCCATGCTAAGTCCGAAGGCCTCGCGGCGCGCAGCACCCGTTAGGGGTGACATGCGAAGGGCAAATCATTAGGCTTGGCAAAGTGATCGTTGTCACTGATAATCACTATTAAAGACTGGATGTTTGATTACCCGCCGCTTACTGCAGATCATGATTATCGCGCCCGCAACCGGTACAAATTTGCGTACCAATGATAGTGAGTTACGAGACTTCTCTTGAACCAGAACAATGCCGCATACGTCAGTTCGGACGATACATATCTCGCTGCCAACGAGAATTCGCGTTCGACATTGCTCCTCAAGATCTGGCAAACGGTTGTTTCGAACCGTTGGCTGGTTCTCGCGATTATCCTGGTGTCAATCGCGCTGGCGACTATCTTCACGCTCCTGACAACGCCGCTCTACACATCCGAAGCGCGGGTGCAGATCGATAGATTGGAAGCCAATATATCGAGTGTCGAAGGCGTCGAGGCGAGCGCCGCCCAGCTTCGCTATGATGAATTCTACAGCACGCAGTACGCTTTGCTGGAGTCACAGTCGCTGGCCGAACGCGTGTCGCGATCGCTCAACCTGCCTGCTGACGAGGCGTTTCTTGAAGCGTTCGAGATCAGCGAGGAGAGTGCCATTGTTGTTGGAGAGCCGGCAACTGCGAATGAGCGCGTCGGGCAACTTTTGCTGTCTCGCCTCGAGATTACACCTGTAAGAGGCTCAAGCCTGGTTGATGTGACTTTCACCAGCCCGGACCCGCGGCTTTCTGCCCGGATACTGCGGGCCTGGTTGGACGAATTCATCGAAACCAATGTCGAGCGTCGCTATTCTGCTACAGGCGAAGCGCGCGAAATTCTCGAAGGTCGACTTGCAGACTTGCGGGAAAGACTTGAGGATTCCGAACGTCAGCTTGTCACCTACGCAACCAACACCGGGATCTTTGCGATTTCCGGGGCGGGAGCAGGCGGCACAGGAAGCGAAACTGCATCCGCAGATTCAACCCTGATCGGAACCGAGCTTTCGAACATGAATCGCTCGTTGACCCAAGCGCGCCAGGATCGGATCGCGGCAGAAAGCCAGATGCGCGCCGGACCCACAGCGCCAAGTGCGGTGATCCAGACCTTGCAGTCAAGCAAGGCGCAATTGGAAGCCGAGCGGGCAAGTTTGCTCACGCAATTTGAAGAAGGCTATCCTCCGGTACGGGCTCTGACAGCGCAAATCGCCGAACTCGATCAGGAAATTGCCGAGGCGCGATCTTCCTCGCAGGGCGATCTTCAGCGCGCCTACCAGGCGGCGCTTGCTCGCGAACAGGGATTGGAAGCACAAGTTCGCGGATTGCAGGGTGAATATCTGACTGAACAGAACGCCATCATCCAGTACAACATACTGCGTCGTGAGGTGAGTACCAACCGTGAATTGTATGACGCTCTTCTGCAGCGCTACAAGGAGATTGGCGTTGCCAGTGTAGAGGCCAGCAACGTTACAGTGGTGGATGTGCCCCGCATTCCCACCGGCAGATCCAGTCCGAACCTTTTCCTGAATTTGCTGCTGGGCCTGTTTGGCGGCGCGGTTGCGGCAGGTCTTGTCCTGCTTGCCAAGGAACAGGTCGATCACAGTCTGCGCGATCTCGACGACGTGCCTCGTGACCTGGGTCTTCCAGTACTGGGTGCGGTGCCACGCCAGTCGCATGATTTCCTTGTCGAGGACCTGCGCGATCCACGTTCTGGTCTTGCCGAGGCCTATCTGTCGGTCGGAACCATGCTCGACCTCTCAACCGCAAACGGCGTTCCTTCGACGCTGATGTTCACCAGCTCGGCAGCTCATGAAGGCAAGACGATATCCTCTTACGCCGTGGCCCGCCATCTGGCCCGGTCCGGCAAGAAGACGGTCCTGGTTGATCTCGATCTGCGTAGCCCTTCCATCGCGAACAGGCTCGACATCGATAGCAGCAGCGGAACCTCTGCGATCCTGACAGGGCAAGCAACGGTGGAAGAGGTGCTGCATCGTGATTACGAAACCAACCTTTCGGTCATCACCGTGGGTGCCGTTCCGCCAAATCCGGGTGAACTGATTAGCAGCGGCAATATCGATCGCCTCTACACAGAGCTGCGGAAGGAATTCGATCATGTGGTCGTCGATGCGCCGCCGGTGATGGCGCTGTCGGATGCGCCGGTTCTTGCTTCGCGAACAGGTGGTGTCGTCTTCGTTATTGAAGCCAACAGGCTGCGGATTCGCCAGCTTCAGGCAGCGCTTGGCAGATTGCGCCACGCTCATGCGCACATCCTTGGCGCGGTGATCACCAAGCTGGATCAGCGCAATACGGACTACGGTTATGGCGGCGACTATGGCTATGACTACGGTTCCGATGACGACGAGGATGACGATAGCGCTGATCGCGCGCCCGCGTTTGCCAGATCCACTTCCTGATCGCCTCTGTCGCTATGATGCAAAAAGTCTACAAGGTTGGCGTCGGACTTCTTTCCGTTGCTGTCGCGTCGCTGGCGTTCATCAATGCTGCGTCGGAAACTCGTCCGTCGATGGCGCCGAACCTGCTGTTCATGCGGTCTTCCATCAATGGTGAGGCGTTGGAAACGGTAGCAAATGCCGGGTACCGGGCCGCAATGGAAAACCCGGTTCCTGGCCAACCGGTGGCGGTGCCTGCCGAGATCGTAGACATTGCGGAAGACTCGTTTGCGGTGGACGCTCTGGCGACAGAGTCCATCAGGGTGCTATTACTGGCGAATGTGCAACCGCGCGACGAACAGCTTGCTCAAGAGAGCATGAACACCCTGTTCGAACTGGACCTGCGCGATTCCATTACGACAGTTTGGCTCGTACAGAATGCAGCCGAGAACGGGGATGCCGCGGCTGCAATTACGAAGCTTGATGCGCTACTTTCGGCGCATGCACGGCTGCGTGATGGTGCAATGCCGGGCCTTGTTATGTTGCTCTCCCAACCGGGAGCGCACGATGTGATGGCTCGCGCACTAGGACGCGGACCGAATTGGGAAATGACATTCTGGAATGAATATGTGTCGAACCAGACCGCGCTGCCGGGCTTTCGCACATTCATGAGCGATGCCGGATTGTCTGTGGACCGGCTTTCATCCGATCAACGCCGCGCACTCTACGAAAATCTCCGCGAGGCTCGGCTGTTTGATGACCTTTTTGCGCTTGCTGCGGAGGATCCGGATCTCCGCGCAGGCGACGGTGCTTTGACCGAAGGCGAATTCGTCGAGGGGGATGACGGAAATCCGTTCGGCTGGTCGTTTGCATCAAGCGGAACGTTTGCAACCCGCGTACCTCGCGGCAGTGATGACCTGATGATCGATGCCAGAAGTGAAGCGCGCGGCACCGTGGCTGGCAGAGTTGTAGAGGCCCGGGGCCCGTCCACACTCAGTATCTCTCTGGTCAATCCGCTGCCGGAAGGCACAGTTCTCGATCTGGAAGCCACTTGCGCCGCGATCGAACGGACCTCTGAAGTGCTGGGGGAGATCGAATTGCGCGGCGAGCAGGTCTCGGGATCGACTGTTGTGGAGCCCGGCGACTGCGCTCACATTGAATTGGCGCTTTCGTTTGTGACCCGGGAGGTTCCCGGTGGCGAGCAAATTGTGGTCGATCACATTTCATTGAGACCAAACCAGGCACAAGGTCGTGCTCAATAGCGCCCAACGGGATCGCGCTTGTAGAATAATGGTCGGGGAGAGAGGATTCGAACCTCCGGCCCCTGCCTCCCGAAGACAGTGCTCTACCAGGCTGAGCTACTCCCCGACCGGTGCGTTGCGAGGGAATTCCCCCGCGAGGCAGAGGCGGCCCTATAGGGTGAGTGCACTGTGCTGGCAAGCACAGTTTGCGGGTGCCGGCGCGCGCAATTTCACTTGACCGTAACCTGCCGCATGCCATTGCGCCGCAGCGGTTGCGATGCCAGTAACAGGCAGGCGTACAATGCGTGGATTTCAGGGGCCAGAATGCGAGTTCTTATCACCGGAGCAGCGGGTTTTATCGGGGCGGCATTGGCCGACGCGCTGCTGGCGCGCGGTGATAGCGTTATCGGTATCGATAACTGCAACGATTACTATGATCCCGCACTGAAGTTTGACCGTATCGCGCGCGTTCGGGAAAATGGCGGCGATTTCACGTTCCATCAGCTTGATTTTGCCGACATGGCCGCGGTGGAAGCGGCACTTGGTGGCGCGGAATTTGATTCCATCGTCCACCTCGGGGCGCAGGCGGGTGTGCGCTATTCGCTAGAAAACCCGGCCGCCTATGTACAGAGCAATCTGGTGGGACATGCCAACATGCTGGAAGTGGCGCGGCATCGCGGGGTGGCGCACATGGTCTATGCCAGTTCGTCAAGCGTCTATGGCGGCAACGAGAAACTGCCGTTCAGCGTAGATGATCGCGCGGACCACCCAGTAAGCCTCTATGCCGCGACCAAGCGCGCGGACGAAATGTTGAGCGAAAGCTACGCACATCTCTACCGCATTCCGCTGACCGGACTGCGCTTCTTCACCGTCTACGGTCCGTGGGGGCGGCCCGATATGGCGATGTGGATCTTCACCAGGAAGATCCTCGCGGGAGAGCCGATCCCGGTCTTTAACAAGGGCGAGATGTGGCGCGATTTCACCTATATCGATGACATTATCGCAGGCGTCGTCGCCGCGCTTGACAATCCGCCTGCGGATGATGGCAAGGTGAAGGCGGGGGGCTCATCCAAACCGCATGCGCTCTACAACATCGGCAATCACCGGTCGGAAAAGCTGACACGCTTGATCGAGCTGATTGGCGAGGCTTGCGGGCGTGAGGTCGCAATCGACTGGCAACCGATGCAAAAGGGCGATGTGACGCGTACCTATGCCGATATCGAGGCGATCCAGCGCGATCTTGGCTATGCTCCCACCACCAGCATTGATGTAGGCGTGCCTCGTTTTGTGGAGTGGTATCGGGAGTATACTGGCGCGTGAGAGTGGCGCGAATTGCGCCGCGGTGCTAGCTCAGCTCACATGAGTGAATCACCCCGCCATCCCGAATGGCAATATCTCGATCTGATGCGCCATATCTGGGAACACGGCGACCAGCGCATGGACCGTACGGGCGTTGGCACGCGCTCTGTCTTCGGTACCATGCTGCGCTTCGATCTGGCCGATGATCGCGTACCGCTGCTCACCACCAAGCGGGTGTTCTGGAAGGCTGCAGCTAAGGAAATGCTTTGGTTCCTGACCGGCGAGACCAATATCCGCCCGTTGCTGCAACAGGGCGTCACGATCTGGTCCGACTGGCCGCTAAAGAAATATCGCCAGTCTTCGGGCGAGGACATCGATCAGAAGGCGTTCGAGGAACGGATTGTTGAGGACGAGGCCTTTGCCAAGAAATGGGGCGATCTTGGCCCGGTCTATGGCAAGCAGTGGGTCGACTGGCCGACCTACCAGTATGGACCGGATGGCAAGTATACCAAGGGCCCGGGCATCAACCAGGTGGCCGAGGTGGTCGAAAGTCTGAAGACGAATCCTGGCAGCCGTCGCCATATTATCGAGGGATGGAATGTGGCAGAGCTGGACCGGATGGCGCTGCCGCCGTGTCATAAGACCTATCAGTTCCATGTAGCCGGGGAGGGCGACGAGGCGCGTCTCAACTGCATGCTGTTCCAGCGCAGTTGCGACGTGGCGCTTGGCCTGCCGTTCAACCTGTTCGGCGCGGCGCTGCTCACACGGTTGATGGCGGCGCAGACCGGACTCAATCTGGGCGAGCTGGTGTGGAGCGGGGGTGATACGCACCTCTACCTCAACCACACCGACCTGATTGAAGAGCAGTTGAAGCGGGAACCCGAAGGCGCGCCAAAGCTTGCCATTAACAGGGTGCCCGAAACGATCTTTGATTATGCATTCGAAGATTTCGAGGTCTATGACTACGAACCTCAGGGTATTCTGCGTGCGCCGGTGGCGGTGTAGTGCATTGCTCGCGGATTGACGGTTTCGCGAGAAACTAATATAAATACGCGGGTGTATAACAATCTAACGCGCCTCTCGGTAAAGTGGGCGCAATTTGGGAGAGCGTAGATGGCCAAAGCTGGCGACAAGAAGGGCAGCAACCGCCCTGCGCTCGCGCTCCATGTGCCCGAACCGCACTATCGCCCTGGCGACGAAGCGGATTTCAGCCATATTGTCGTGCCCGAAGCGGGTTCAGCGCCGCGCCCGGACGAGGCTTGTGATGCTAAGGAAACGCATCCGCTGTGTGACGATCTGATCCGCGTTTTGGGTGATGACAACAAGGCGCACGGGCCGTGGGATCCGCGACTCGATGCCGATACCCTGCGCCGCATGCTGCGCGAAATGGCGCTGGTGCGCGCTTTCGATAACCGCATGTACCGCGCCCAGCGGCAGGGCAAGACCAGCTTCTATATGAAGTGCACGGGTGAAGAGGCTACCAGCGTCTGCGCCACCCATGCTCTCGCCGCCGATGACATGATCTTCCCGAGCTATCGCCAGCAGGGCTGCCTGATCGCACGCGGGTATGAGCCGGTCGAAATGATCAACCAGATCTACTCGAACAAGGCAGACAAGTTGAAAGGCCGTCAGCTGCCGATCATGTACTGTTCGAAGCGGCTGAGCTTCTTCTCGATTTCGGGTAACTTGGCGACGCAGCTTCCGCAGGCGACGGGCTTTGCGATGGCCTCCGCCAGCAAGGGTGACAGCCGCATCGCCGCAACCTGGGTGGGCGAGGGCAGCACGGCGGAAGGTGATTTCCACTCCGCACTTGTTTTCGCGACGGTCTACAACGCGCCAGTGATCTTCAACGTAATCAACAACCAGTGGGCGATTTCCTCTTTCTCCGGCTTTGCCGGCGGGGAGCGGGCGACCTTTGCTGCACGTGCGATTGGATACGGCGTTGCTGGTTTGCGTGTCGATGGCAACGATCCGCTTGCCGTATATGCCGCCGAACGCTGGGCGGCGGACCGCGCGCGATCCAACGGCGGGCCGACGCTGATCGAGCACTTTACCTATCGCGCAGAAGGGCACTCCACTTCGGATGACCCGAGTGCCTATCGCTCGGCGGAGGAAGGCACGGCCTGGCCGCTGGGCGATCCGGTGAAACGCCTTATGGATCACCTTATTGACATGGGCGAATGGTCCGAAGAGCAGCAGGAAGCGCAGGACGCGGAGCTCGACCAGATGGTGAAGGACGCACAGAAGGATGCCGAGAAGAACGGCATTCTCGGTCACGGTCTGCACCATCCGTTCCATACCATGTTCGAAGACGTGTACGAAGATCTGCCGTGGCACCTGCAGGAGCAGGCCGACCAGGCGATCCGTGAGCGCGAAATCAAGTTTCCGGAGGGCCTCAAGAAATGAGCCAGGAAATGAATGGGGCGATGACCGATACCGCTACGGCCAGCGATACTGGCGACGCAAAGCACATGAACATGATCGAGGCGATCAACTCCGCGCTCGACGTGATGCTTGAGAAGGATGACGATGTTATCCTTCTCGGCGAGGACATCGGCTATTTCGGCGGCGTGTTCCGCTGCACGGCTGGCCTTCAGGAAAAGTACGGCAAGACCCGCGTTTTCGATACTCCGATTTCAGAATGCGGCATCGTGGGCGTCGCGGTGGGGATGGGGGCATACGGCCTTCGCCCGGTGCCCGAAATCCAGTTCGCCGACTACATCTATCCTGGCCTCGACCAGCTGATCTCCGAAGCGGCGCGTCTGCGTTATCGCTCGGCTGCCGAATTCATCGCCCCGATGACGGTGCGTAGCCCGTTCGGGGGCGGCATCTTCGGCGGGCAGACGCACTCGCAAAGCCCTGAGGCGATCTTCACCCACGTTGCTGGCTTGAAGACGGTTATTCCGGCGACGCCCTATGACGCTAAGGGCCTGCTGATCAGCTGCATCGAAGACAATGATCCAGTGATCTTCTTCGAGCCGAAGCGTATCTACAACGGCCCGTTCGACGGTTACTACGACAAGCCTGCCAAGAGCTGGAAGGGCCGTGACGATGCGCAGGTGCCGGAAGGTTATTACAAGATTCCGCTCGGTAAGGCGCGCAAGGTCACTGAAGGTGACCAGCTGACCATCCTTGCTTACGGTACGATGGTGCATGTTGCGCAGGCGGTGTGTGAGAACAAAGGCGTTGAGGCCGAAATCCTCGACCTGCGTACGCTCGTCCCGCTCGATATCGAAGCCATCGAGGCATCTGTTGAACGCACAGGGCGCTGCCTGATCGTGCACGAAGCAACGCGTACATCCGGTTTTGGCGCTGAGCTCTCCGCGCTGGTTACCGAACGCTGCTTCTATCACCTGGAAGCTCCGGTCGAACGCGTTACCGGTTTCGACACCCCATATCCGCACAGCCTTGAATGGGCATATTTCCCCGGTCCCGTCCGCATCGGCGAGGCCATCGACAAGATTCTGCAGGACTGACCGCCATGGCAAAGTTCACATTCCCCATGCCCGATATCGGCGAAGGCATCACCGAGGCGGAGATCGTTAAGTGGCACAAAGCCGTCGGCGACCGTGTCGAGGAAGACGAAGAATTCGTCGACATGATGACCGACAAGGCCACCGTCCCGCTGGAAAGCCCGGTGACCGGTACGATTGTCGAGATTGCAGGCGGCGAGGGTGACATGGTCGCCATCGGCAGCGCGCTGATGGTTGTCGAAGTTGAAGGCGAAGTGCCTGATGATGTGGCGGAGGAGGCTGCCGAAGCTGCTCCCGCTCCGAAGTCGGAAGAATTCGAAGAGCGTATCGAGGTAGAGAACCCTGATGCGAGCGATCAGGAAGATGCGGCTGCTGCGGCTCCCGAATCTGCACCTGCTCCCGCACCGACGCCCGCTCCGGCTCCTGCGCCAGCGGCCAGCAGCAAGGTTCTCGCAACCCCTGCAGTGCGCGCCCGCGCGAAGGACCTCGGCATCGACCTCGGCCAGGTGAAGCCCGCTGAGGACGGTCGCGTGCGCCACGCCGACCTCGATGCTTTCATCAGCTATTCGGGTGGCTTCTCGGGTGCCAGCAAGGCTGGCGCGGACGAGGAAATCAAGGTCATCGGCCTGCGCAAGCGCATCGCCGAGAACATGTCCGCCGCCAAGCGCAACATCCCGCACTTTACCTACGTTGAAGAATGCGACGTGACCGAGCTTGAGCGCACCCGCGCGCAGCTTAACGAGAATCGCGGTGATCGCCCGAAGCTTACCATGCTGCCGCTGCTGATCACTGCGATCTGCAAGGTGCTGCCCGACTTCCCGATGATCAACGCGCGTTATGATGATGAAGCAAAGATCGTCACCCGTCACGGCAGTGTGCATCTGGGTATGGCGACCATGACCGATAATGGCCTGATGGTCCCGGTGATCCGCGATGCGCAGGGCAAGAACCTGTACCAGCTTGCGGGTGACATCCAGCGCCTTGCCAATGCGGCGCGCGATGGCACGGCGAAGTCGGAAGAGCTGTCGGGCTCGACGCTCACCGTCACATCGCTTGGTCCGCTCGGCGGTGTCGCGACCACGCCGGTCATCAACCGTCCGGAAGTCGCCATCATCGGCCCGAATCGTATTGTCGAGCGCCCGATGTTCGTGACCGGTCCCGACGGTGTCGAGCGCGTCGAGAAGCGCAAGCTGATGAACATCTCGATCAGCTGCGATCACCGCGTAGTCGATGGTTACGATGCTGCTGCATTCGTGCAGGAGATCAAGAAAATGATCGAGGCTCCGGCACGCATTCTGGCGGGGTAGAAAAAGAGTTCAAAAAGGCGCGCAGAGTGTGTTGACAGCCAATCGGCCCTCCACTAGATGCGCGTCTCCCAAGAGGCGCTAGGCCGCTTAAATGCGCGGGTGTAGCTCAGTTGGTTAGAGTATCGGCCTGTCACGCCGAGGGTCGCGGGTTCGAGTCCCGTCACTCGCGCCACTTGGGACATTTCTTACATCGCTGGACATCAGCCGGTTGGGCGCCCTTGCGCGCACGCCCGCGCGGCGGCATGCATGGCCGCGATGAACAGATTCAAATTCCACTACGGCCCGCAGGTGGTCAGCGGCTTGGGCGCCAGCGGCGATCTCGATCCCTACGTGCCCGAAGGCCCGATCCTGTTCGTGACCGATGCCAATTTGCGTGCTCTCGGCCTGACTGATCGCGCGCTTGCCAGCCTGCGTGAGCGCCACGAGGTGAGCGTGTTCGACGATGTGCAGGAAGACCCGCATGAGGCGAGCGTGCTCGCGGCGCTTGATATGGCCCGGGAAATGGGCGCCACAGGCGTGGTCGGCTTCGGCGGGGGCTCGCCGATGGATGTGGCCAAGGCGGTGGCGTACCTGCTCGGGAGTGGCGAGCGTATCGCGGACATCTATGGCGTTGGCATGGCTTTGGGCCGGCGCGCGCCGTTGCTGCTGCTCATTCCAACTACTGCAGGCACAGGCTCGGAAGCGACCAATATCTCGATTTTGACCGTCGGCGAGACCACGAAGAAAGGCGTCGTCAGCAATGCCCTTTACGCAGACTACGCGCTGCTTGACGCGACGCTAACCACAGGCCTGCCGCGCCACGTGACTGCCGCAACGGGTATCGACGCGATGGTCCATGCGATCGAGGCGTACACGACACGGCGGTTGAAGAACCCGATCTCGGACGCGCTGGCGAAGGAGGCATTGCAATTGCTTTCCGCCAATCTGATTACGGCATGTGAAGAGCCGGACAACCTCGATGCGCGCGATGCCATGCTGCGCGGGAGCTATCTGGCGGGCGTGGCTTTTTCCAATGCGCCTTGCGCGGGGGTACATGCACTGGCCTATCCGCTTGGCGGTCATTTCCACGTACCGCACGGACTTTCCAATGCGTTGATGCTGCCGCAGGTTCTCGCACACACGATGTCCGCAGCGCGCGACCTTTACGCCGAGCTTGCTGTCGTGATGCAGCCCGGATGCGCTTTGCTCGGAACGCAGGCGAGGGCGCAGGCTTTCGTCGAATATATGCGCGATCTCGCGTTGCAAGCAGGCCTGTCGCCCCGGCTCACAGATGTGGGCATTGGCGCGGATGATCTCGATCTACTCGCCGACGAGGCGATGAAGCAGGAGCGTTTGCTGGTGAACAACATGGTAGAAATCACCCGCGACGATGCGCGGCGCATGTA
Organism: Aurantiacibacter sp. D1-12; assembly: GCF_028858515.1. Lineage (GTDB taxonomy): Bacteria > Pseudomonadota > Alphaproteobacteria > Sphingomonadales > Sphingomonadaceae > Alteraurantiacibacter. The sequence continues at coordinate 790,577 of NZ_JAPJZJ010000001.1, read as the reverse complement.
TGAGGCAGCGCTATGAGCAATCGACCAGATCCCAAGCCCCGGAGTGCCTACAAAGCCTTCCGTAAGATCCCGACACGTTGGGCGGACAATGACGTCTACGGCCACGTCAACAACGTTACCTACTACGCCTGGTTCGATACGGCGGTGAATGCCGAACTGGTCGAGCGCGGCGTGCTCGATGTTGAACAGGGCGCGATCATCGGTCTCGTGGTGGAGACCCAGTGCCGCTACTTCGCTCCGCTTTCTTTTCCGCAGACGGTGGAAGCCGGTGTGCGGGTGGCAAAGCTCGGCACATCGAGCGTGCGTTACGAGGTAGGCATTTTCGCCCAAGGAAGCGATGAACCGGCGGCTGAGGGGCATTTTGTTCATGTCTACGTTGATCGTGAAACGCGCCGACCTGTGCCGCTGCCCGAGGATTGGCGCACAGTGCTGGATGGGCTGACCTGACGTTACTCAACCAAACGGTTGACTTTTCCAACTGATCACTCCATTGCTCAACCATATGGTTGAGCAAGAAGCACTCGATGATGTCCTGAAGGCACTCGCCGACTCTACGCGACGGGTAATGATCCAGCGGTTGAGCGAGGGGGAGCGGACAGTCGGCGAACTGGCGGAGCCGCTTTCCATGTCGCTTGCGGGTGCATCAAAGCACGTCGGGGTGCTCGAAAGCGCGGGGCTGATTACCCGCGAGCGGCGGGGCCGGGAGCGCGTGTGCTCCCTGCGTCCGAATGCTCTTCGCGAATTGCGCGATTGGGTCGCGCACTATGCCGAATTCTGGGACTCGCGGCTCAATGCGCTCGATGCTGCACTGAGGGCGGACAATGCGGAGGAAGACGATGAGTGAATATGGCAGACTGGTTACGCTGGACACGATGGAATTCCGCCGCATCTTTCCTGCGCCGCCGGAGAAGGTATGGGAATTCTGGGTCGATCCCGAAAAGCGCAAACTGTGGTTCTGTGGCGGATCAACTGATGGCCGCGAGGGTGGCGAGTTGGTCTTCGCCTTCGATCACACGCGCCTTTCGGAAAGTCCGCCGCCTCAAAAATACGCCTGCGAAGAAGTGGCCGAGCACAATGCCCGCATTCTAGCCTGGGATCCGCCACATCGCCTCGCCTTCACCTGGTTCGAATCGCAGGGCGACATGTCGAGCGAAGTCGATGTGCGCTTTACCGCGACGGAAGACGGACAGACCGAGTTGCACCTCGTCCACACTGGTCTTGTAGGACGTGACATGCTGATCGGGGTATTCGCAGGCTGGCACGGCCATTTCGACCTGCTTGCCGAGGTTTTGGTGGGGGATCGCACAACCGACTTCTGGATCCGCGACCAGGAGCTGGAAGCGATCTACGCCGAACGTGTTCCGGAAGGCTAAGCTACTTCTCGCCCCAGTTGCCGGTTTCCATCCAGATCAGGAAATTGCGTAGCGGCAGTAGCCATATAAGGCCGAGCACAAGGTAGACGAGTGCCTGCAACAGGCCCGGCCATCCGCCGATCAGTCCGGGGACATAGCGAGCAATGACCACGCCATAGACGAGCAGCGCGGCTAGCAGGCCAAGCACGCCGACAGGGATGCGCCAGGTGGGTTCGGTTCTCATTGTTCGAAAGGTCCGTAGATGCGGGTGGGTGTGACCACGGCGGTCAGCGGCACATCGTGCGCCTCGCGGGGAAGGGAGTCGACTTTCTGCACATCCCAGGCGAGGCCGATGGCAATGGTTGCAGGGTTCTTCTCCAGCCACCGATCATAGAAGCCGCCGCCCATGCCAAGCCGGGCACCGTCCTGTGTAAAGCCGACCAGCGGCACGATCAGCACTTGCGGCGTTACCATCGTCGCGCTTGCGGCAGGTTGCATCAAGCTTTGGGGGCCTTCCTCGAGATCGCTCTCGCCATAGGGATCGGTGTGGATGTGGAAGGTCATGTCGCCATCCATATTCTCGATCCGGGGGAGAGCAATCGGGTGGCCAGCTTCCATGAAAAAGCGCGCGTAGCCGCCGGCTGGTGTTTCGCCATCGACTGCACGGTAGAGGCCAATGGTCGCGCCCTCCGGCACCAGTCCAAGCACGGGAGCAGGCGGGCGGCGCATGACCAGCGCGCTGACTTCGGGCGGCAAGGCTGCGGCATGCTCGCGCCGGGCCTTGCGAAGCTCAATGCGCTTGACGCTCTTATAGGCGGTGATGTCGTTCATGCCGATGATCTAGGCGCTGTTGCCTTTCGGGGAAACCCCGCCCTCAAGCAGCGAAGCGTTAGGGCAAGAAATGGCGCCCTCAAGCAGTGAAGCGGTAGGGCGTCAAATCATGTGGCGGAACCACCATGGGTCGTTTTCCGGGAAATCCTCTGACGCCTAAACGTCAGGTGGGCGCCATATGCACCGACGCCACGGCCGAACCGGTACGTCGGGCAGGGACAGCTCCCTATTTTTGCTTATAGCCTCAGGGATATTCGCACCTGGCTCGTGCCGGGCAGTCCCGCCGCGATCTACTTAGGAGGTGATGGCTCCGGTCTCAAGCTGCATTGCAAGAGATTCGAGATGATCGGCCATCGCCTCCAGCTTTTCGGCTGTCGCCACATCCAATTCGGACGGATCCGGCGTGGGAGCACCTGTCTTTGCCTCGTGCAATTCGTCAGCCAGCAAAAGCGAGGCGTAGAGCAATACGCGTTCGGGTGATTGACCGTGAAGATTGTCGAGCTCCGCGAGCTTGGCGTCGATCGAAGTGCCGAGCATTTCGATATGCGGCTCTTCACCTTCGGCACAGGCAATGGTGTATTTCCGCCCGGCGATTTCAAGAGTGACGTTACTCATCGCTCCAGCGCTCCGATCAGGCGATCGATCTGCTGCAACGCCTCGCCCGCTTCGCGCTGCAGTTCGGCATAGCGGGCTTCCAGCTCGGGGTCCGATCCGGGGCCGCCAGAGGGAGCAACATTGCGCGCAGCCGCTTCAATACGACCCGTCGCCGCTTCTATCCGGGCAAGCGCTGCAGTCACGCGCTCAGAGATCGCATTTGTCTCCATACAACCAAATTAACCAATATTGCCGCCGCAGCAAAGTGATGGGCGCGAAAGCTGTGAATAATCCTCACGCAAAATTGCGCCAAATGCCCGGTTCACCGGGAGCTTTGCTTGACCTTGGAGGCGGCCCCCACCACACAGCCTCTAACCGAATCGCCTCCGAAAAGTGTGGCGAGCGCATGGAGCATTGCATGAGCGACGAGCAGACCCGTTTCACCAATATGGCCAATGCCATTCGCGCCCTTTCGATGGACGCAGTGCAGGCCGCCAATTCGGGGCATCCGGGTATGCCGATGGGTATGGCCGATGTCGCAACGGTGCTGTGGTCCGATTACCTGAAGTTCGATCCGGAAGCACCGGGCTGGGCGGATCGCGATCGCTTCGTGCTCTCGGCAGGCCACGGCTCGATGCTGATTTACGCGCTGCTCCACCTGTCGGGCTATGATAGTCCGACGATGGAGGACATCAGGAACTTCCGTCAGGTTGGCAGCCCGTGCGCCGGGCACCCTGAAAACTTCCTGATTCCTGGCGTTGAAGCAACAACCGGTCCGCTGGGGCAAGGGCTTGCCATGTCGGTCGGCATGGCCATGGCGGAGCGTCACCTGAACGCGGTGTTCGGAGACGAGCTGGTCGATCACAAGACCTGGGTCATCGCGGGTGACGGGTGCCTGATGGAAGGCATCAACCACGAAGCGATCGGCCTTGCCGGCCACATGGGCCTCGGCCGCCTGATCGTGCTGTGGGACGACAATAACATCACTATTGATGGCGAAGTGGGCCTGTCTTCGTCTGAGAACATCCCCGCGCGCTATGAAGCGACGGGTTGGCATGTCGCGCACTGCGACGGTCATGATCCAGTCTCGATCCGTCGGGCTATCGATGAGGCGCTTGCCGAAACAAACAAGCCCTCGCTGATCCGTTGCACCACGGTGATCGGTAAGGGCGCGCCCAACAAGGGTGGCACCAGCGCGGTGCACGGCGCTCCGCTGGGCGATGACGAGATTGCCGCTGCGCGCAAGGAACTTGGCTGGGAGCATGATCCGTTCGTGATCCCGGACGAGGTGATGGCTGACTGGCGCGCGACCGGAGAACGTAGCAAGCAAGCCCATTCTGAATGGCAGGGCCGCCTTGAGGCAAGCGATCAAAAAGCCGAATTCAAGCGCCGTATGGCGGGTGAGCTGCCTGAGAACTTCTCGCTCCACAATTACACCCAGCGCCTGATGGCAGAGCCGCAAAAGGTCGCGACCCGCAAGGCGAGCGAAATGGCGCTTGACCAGATCAACGCCAAGTTGCCCGAAACCATCGGCGGTAGTGCTGATCTTACCGGTTCGAACAACACCAAGGCGGGCGGCATCGGGCCGATGACCGCGCAGGATTATTCGGGCCGCTATGTCTATTACGGCATCCGCGAATTCGGCATGGCTGCAGCGATGAACGGCATGGCGCTGCACGGTGGGATCACCGCCTATGGCGGCACCTTCCTGATCTTCACCGACTATGCGCGCGGGGCGATCCGCCTCTCGGCGCTTCAGCAGTGCCCGGTCGTCTACGTCATGACGCATGACAGTATCGGGCTGGGCGAAGACGGACCAACGCACCAGCCAATCGAACATCTGCAGAGCTTGCGTGCCATGCCCAACATTCTGGTGATGCGCCCGGCCGACGCGGTCGAGACCGCCGAGTGCTGGGAAATTGCCCTCCGCCAGACTGATCGCCCCACCGTGATCGCATTGAGCCGCCAGGGCTTGCCGCAGGTGCGCAATTCGCCCGACGAGACCGACCAGTGCTGGCACGGTGCCTATCGCCTGAAGCGTGCGGGCAACAAGCGCGGTGTGGTGCTGGTGGCGACCGGTTCGGAAGTGTCGCTTGCGCTCGAATGTGCTGAAAAGCTCGAGAAAGAGGGCATCGGCGCAGACGTTGTTTCGATGGTCTGTACTGAGCTGTTCGATGCGCAGAGCGCCGAGTACAAGGCAGACATCCTGCCCGCAGATATTTGCAAGGTTTCGATTGAAGCCGGGACCACCTATGGGTGGGAGCGATACACGGGCACCGATGGCCTGAACTTCGGAATTGACCGCTTTGGCGCTTCGGCACCAGCGGGCGAGCTGTTCAAGAAGTTTGGCCTGACCGCGGACCAGATTGTGCCGCAAGTTTTGAACAAGATCAACGGATAAGCAGGAGTTTTTAACATGGCGACGAAGGTTTCGATCAACGGTTTCGGGCGTATCGGACGTCTGGTTGCGCGCGCAATTCTTGAGCGTGATGATCACGATCTGGAGCTGGTGGCGATCAATGATCTGGCCGACACCAACGCCAATGCCCTGCTGTTCGGCTTCGACAGCACGCACGGCCGCTTCCCCGGCACGGTGGAAGTCGACGGCAATAACCTGGTCGTCAACGGCAAGCGCATTGCGGTGACGAGCGAGCGCAACCCGGGCGATCTGCCGCACGGCGAAATGGGCGTGGACATCGTGCTCGAATGCACCGGCTTCTTCCAGAGTCACTCTGCCGCCAAGCCGCACCTTGATGCAGGCGCCAAGCGTGTGTTGATCTCTGCACCGGCGAAAGAAGTGACCGCGACCATTGTTTACGGTGTGAACCATGACATTCTGACTGCGGATGACGTGATCGTTTCCAACGCCAGCTGCACTACCAACTGTCTTTCTCCGGTTGCCAAGGTGCTGAACGATCTGGTGGGTATCGAGCGTGGCTTCATGACCACGATCCACTCCTACACCAACGATCAGCGCATGCTGGACCAGATGCACAGCGACATGCGCCGTGCTCGCGGCGGTGCGCAGAACATGATCCCGACTACCACCGGCGCTGCCCGTGCGGTTGGCCTGGTGCTGCCCGAACTCGCCGGTAAGCTGGACGGTTCTTCGGTTCGCGTGCCGACACCGAACGTGTCGCTCGTTGATCTTGTTTTCACCCCAGGGCGTGAAACCTCGGCAGACGAGATGAACGCTGCACTGAAAGCTGCATCCGAAGGCCCGATGAAGGGAGTACTCGACTACACCGACAAGCCGCTCGTCAGCAGCGACTTCAACCACCATCCGGCAAGCTCGACGATCGACTCGCTGGAAACCGCTGTGCTCGAAGGCAAGCTGTGCCGCGTGGTGAGCTGGTATGACAACGAATGGGGCTTCTCCAACCGCATGATCGACACTGCGGGCGCAATGGCGAAGTTCCTCTGATCTAACTCCCCTCCCGCTTGCGGGAGGGGCCGGGGGTGGGCATGGGCCTGCAAGGCCCACCCCGCTGCGACTAGGCAGACAAGCTGCCAAGTCTCACTGCCCCTCCCGTGAACGGGAGGGGAATGGGAGTGTCAAAATGAGCTTCAAAACCCTCGATGATCTGCCGCAGGATCTGACCGGCCAGCGTGCTCTGGTGCGGGTCGATCTCAACCTGCCGATGAAAGATGGGCAGGCGACCGACCTGACCCGTGTAACTGCCGTTGCACCTACCATACTCGAACTCGCGGATCGTGGTGCGAAGGTGCTGCTACTCGCGCATTTCGGTCGCCCGAAAGGCGAGCGCAATTCGACTATGAGCCTGAGCTACGTTCTGGGCGATGTCGAGCGGGTGATAGAGCGTGAGATCATGTTCATTCCCGAAATCACCGGGCCGGTGGTGGAACAGTCGGTCGGCATCCTGAGCGATGGCGACATCGGAATCCTCGAAAACACCCGCTTCTGGCCGGGTGAGGAAGCCAACGATCCCGAATTCGCCAGGGCTATCGCCGAGAATGGCGATATCTACGTGAACGACGCCTTCTCCGCCGCACACCGTGCGCATGCTTCGACCGAAGGCCTCGCCAAGCTTCTGCCCGCCTATGCCGGCCGCGCGATGGAAAAAGAACTGAAGGCGCTGGATGCTGCGCTTGGCACTCCCAATCCACCGGTTGCCGCCGTGGTAGGCGGAGCGAAGGTCAGCACCAAGCTCGCTGTGCTCGAAAACCTCTCTCGCCAAGTCCAGCACCTGATTATCGGCGGCGGCATGGCCAACACCTTCCTCGCTGCGAACGGCGTGAATGTCGGGAAGAGCCTGTGCGAACACGACCTGACCGATACAGCGCGTGCCATCATGGATGCAGCGGACGGGGCCGGATGCACGATCCACCTGCCGTATGATGTGGTGGTGGCCAAGGAATTCGCCGCCAACCCGCCGAGCCTGCGCACCTGCAACGTCCATGAAGTGGCTGAGGACGAGATGATCCTCGACGTTGGTCCGCAGGCGGTCGAGGCTCTGGGCGATGTGCTCAAAACCTGTGCCACTCTGGTGTGGAACGGCCCGATGGGTGCCTTCGAAACCCCGCCGTTCGATGAAGCGACCGTAGCGCTGGCAAAAACCGCTGCTGCGTTGACGCAGGCTGGCGCCTTGACGTCAGTTGCCGGAGGCGGCGACACCGTGGCCGCGCTCGCGCATGCGGGTGTGACTGACGATGTGACTTACATCTCGACCGCAGGCGGTGCTTTCCTCGAATGGATGGAAGGCAAGGAACTGCCTGGCGTCGCGGCGCTCAGCGCCTGATTCGATGGCGGATACCAACCACCTCTTCGCCACGCCCTTCGTCATCGACCGCCTGCAGAGTGAAGCGGGGATCGCCATGCTGCGCGACGCGATCTTTGCGGAGATGGATCGCGACCGGAAGGGTGTCTCCATCAGCAATATCGGTGGCTGGCATTCCAACACGCAAATGCTCGAATGGGGCGGGGAGGCGGCCAAGGCGCTGGTGTTCAAGGCTATCACGATGGCGGAAGAGGCCAGTGTAGATGTGAAAAGCCCCGATGCGAGCCGCTTTGGCTGGCACGCAGAGCTGTGGGCAAATGTCAGCGAAAAGGGCAACGCCAACCAGTATCACACCCATCCTGGCAGCTTCTGGTCGATCGTTGCCTATGTTGATGACGGGTATGAGGGTGACGACGATCCGACGCTGGGCGGAGAGCTGCAGCTGCTCGATCCGCGCAGCCCTATGGTGCAGATGACCGCGCCCGATCTACGGATGAAGGACGCGAGCGGCGCTGCGCAAGCGCACGAAATCTCCATCCGCCCGCAGACCGGCATGATCGTGATGTTCCCCAGCTGGCTCCAGCATGCGGTTCGCCCTTTTTATGGAGAGGGAACGCGGATTTCGGTGGCGATCAATCTGTCGACGGGTTTGAAGAAACCGCATTGATTCCGCTCCCCTGGTGTTGCGCTCCTCAAACGCGCGCAATAGGAGCACATGCAAACAAATCTCTGCGCTGAGGAGCACCGCATGAACACCGCTGAAATGACCACTCGTATCGCTACCGGAGCAGGCTTTATTGCTGCGCTTGACCAGTCCGGCGGTTCAACGCCCAAGGCCCTGCGCGGGTATGGCGTGGAAGACGATGCGTGGAACGGTGATGACGAGATGTTTGCCGAGATCCACAAGATGCGCAGCCGCGTGATTACCGCGCCCAGCTTTGCCAATGGCAAGGTAATCGGCGCGATCCTGTTCGAAAAGACCATGGACGGTCAGGTCGACGGCAAGCCGACGCCCGATGCGCTGAAAGAACGCGGCGTGGTGCCCTTTATCAAGGTCGATCAGGGCCTCGCCGATGAAGATAACGGCGTGCAGCTGATGAAGCCGCTCGACAAGCTTCCGGCGCTGCTCGAAAAATCGGTCGCCAAGGGCATGTTTGGCACCAAGATGCGCTCTGTCATCAAGTCGGCGAACCCGGAAGGTATCGCGGCCAACGTTGCGCAGCAGTTCGAAGTCGGCAAGCAGATCATCGCTGCGGGCCTGATGCCGATGTTGGAGCCGGAGTATGACATCACCGCAAGTGACCGCGCGGAGGGTGAGGAAATCCTCAAGGCCGAGATCCTGAAGGGCCTAGACGCGCTGCCCGAAGGCCAGCAGGTGATGCTTAAGCTCTCGATTCCGGTGAAGGGCAACCTCTATCGCGAGCTGGTCGAGCACCCCAAGGTGCTGCGGGTTGTCGCGCTGTCGGGCGGTTACTCGACTGACGAAGCCTGCCGCGAGCTCGCCAAGAACAGCGGCATGATCGCAAGCTTCAGCCGCGGTCTGCTGCAAGACCTGCGCCATCAGCAGAGCGACGAAGAATTCGACGGCGCGCTCGGTACCGCGATCGATTCCATCTGTGAGGCTTCGGTCGCCTAAGCGCAGTATGCCCGACTGCCAGCTCTACCTGATCTCCCCGCTCGACGTGGGTGGGGACTTTCCCCAACGTCTCGACCGTGCTTTGGTAGCGGGGGAGGGGCTGGTTACCGCTTTCCAGTTCCGCGTGAAGGGCCTGGATCAGCACGAGGCGGCGCGGCTTGCCCAGCCATTGCTCGAAATCTGCCAGGCGCGCGACGTAGCCTTTATCGTGAATGACGATGTCGCGCTGGCGCGGCGGCTCAAGGCCGATGGCGTGCATCTGGGGCAGGGTGACGGAGACGTGAGAGAGGCGCGTGAAGAACTCGGCCGCGAAATGCAGATCGGCGTGACTTGCCACGCCAGCCGCCACCTCGCGATGGAAGCGGGCGAGGCGGGGGCGGACTATGTCGCGTTCGGTGCATTCTTCCCCAGCGAAACCAAGGCCAGCGAACACCGGCCCGAGCCTGAACTGCTCGAGTTCTGGAGCGATCTGTTCGAAATCCCGTGCGTCGCGATTGGCGGTATCACACCGGGCAACTGCAGGCCGCTGGTTGAGGCAGGCGCGGATTTCCTCGCTGTGTCACACGCGGTCTGGGGCGGCGATGAAGTCGTAGCAATCGAGGCCTTCCGGAAGGCAACGAGGTGAAGAAGCTCCGCCGGGCGATTCTGCCTGCACTGGTCGGGTGGCTTGGCGCGATTGCCTACTGGATTGGCGCGGGGCCGCCGGAAAGTCCTTCTGCCAGCGCTGACGTCGCCATCGTGCTCGGTGCCGCGGTGGATAGCTCTGAACCGTCACCCGTTTTCCGTGAACGGATTTCGCACGGCATTACCCTGTTCAACGAAGGCCGTGTGGAGCGCCTGATCTTCACTGGCGGACGCAGTGAAGAAGATGCGTTAGCCGAGAGCGAAGTGGCACGCGACATGGCTCTTGCCGAAGGCTTGCCGGAAGAGGCGATCCTGATCGAAACCGAATCCGGCACAACCATGCACAATCTCGTTGAAGCGCAATTGCTGATGCGGGATGCCGGCCTTGATAGCGCCCTGATCGTTTCCGACCCGCTCCACATGCGCCGCGCAACCGAAATGGCCGACGCCTTGGGAATGCAAGTGCAGGCCAGCGCTACCCCGACCACCCGCTATCGCAGCTTTTGGCCGAAAGCACAGTTCCTCGCGCGCGAGGTCTACTTCATGCACCATTTCTGGCTGTTCGGCGAATAGTCAGCGGCCCGAGCGTACGCAGCGCAGGCGACCAGGCTCTCCATCGACGATTTTTCTCAAGAATCCATCCGACTGGATGCGGTAGCGGTCACCATTGCGCGGGCCACTGGTCATCGTCAGCGTGTTGCCGCGGCGCAGATAGGTTCCGTTGCCTTGCGGGGAGGAATAGCGCGAGGCGCTGCGGATGGTGAAGTTCTCTTCCGGTTGCTCAATGCCTACCGCGCCGCCGGCATCGCCGGGCATTTCGCAAACATAGCGACCACGCTCCACAGTGCCGATCTGCCCCTGCGCCAAGGCGGGTACAGCGGCGAGAGTGCCAAGCATGACAATCGGGAAGAGAGCCTGTTTCATGGACGCAGCCATAGCAGCCATTGCTGACGCCGTCATGAACCTTGTGCATCGCAGCTTGCCGTTGAGCGCACTTGCAGCTAGGGCGCGCGGCAATCTTTGACAATTTGAACCAACGAGCACTCCCATGAAAATCAGCGGTGTGGACATCCGTCCCGGCAATATCATCGAATACGAAGGCGGCATCTGGAAAGTTGCCAAGATCCAACACACCCAGCCGGGTAAAGGCGGCGCATATATGCAGGTTGAGATGAAGAACCTGCAGGATGGCCGCAAAACCAACGTCCGCTTCCGCAGCGCTGACACGGTGGAGAAGGTGCGCCTCGATACGCAGGAATACCAGTTCCTGTATGAAGATGGCGACATGCTCGTGTTCATGGACACCAATACCTACGAGCAGATCAACTTGCCGAGCGACCTGTTGGGCGATGCACGCCCGTTTCTGCAGGATGGCATGTCTGTCCAGCTGGAACTGTGGGAAGAAAAGCCCATCAGCGTGCAGCTGCCGCAGCAAATCGAAGCCGAAATTGTCGAGGCCGATGCGGTTGTGAAAGGGCAGACGGCCTCTTCCAGCTACAAGCCGGCAGTGCTCGATAACGGCGTTCGTATCATGGTACCCCCGCACATCGAAAGTGGTACGCGTATCGTGGTGGACGTTTACGAGCAGACCTACGTCGGCAAGGCTGGTTAAGGGTGCGATCCCCTTTCTTTCTCCTTGCAGGTTTACTGCTTTTGGCAACGGCCATTTTCCACCTCACCGGCCTTTCCATGGTCGGTGGCTGGATGGAAGGCGTGCAGGGACGGACAATCACCGCGTTATGGATAGCGCCGGCAATTGGATGGATGGCCGTGTCCGCTTTTTGGACCTATCACGCATTTTCTGGCGAAACGCCAAGTTGGTCCGCGACACTGGTCACAGCCGCAATTCCACTCGCTGTTGCGATTCCACTCGCCACCTATGTCGCTCCTACTCACCCGGGCGGATACATGCTTATCGCCGCGAGCACACTCGCGCTTGTTGCAAAGAAGAGATTTTCGTAAAATGGCTGCAGTCCCAGCAATTGTCCGCGTGATGGAAAAGGCTGCCCGCAAGGCGGGTGGCCGGTTGCGTCGTGACTTCAATGAAGTCGAGCACCTGCAGGTCAGCCGCAAGGGGCCTGCGGATTTCGTTTCCAAGGCCGATCGTGCGGCAGAGCGTATCCTGTGGGATGAGCTAAAGGTCGCGCGTCCGGGGTGGGGGTTCCTGATGGAAGAAGCGGGCGAGCTTCCCGCTGACGAAGGCATGCCGCGTTTCATCATCGACCCATTGGATGGCACCAGCAATTTCCTCCACGGTATTCCGCACTTCGCGATTTCGATTGCCGTGCAAGAACGCAAGCTGGGCAGCGACGAGTGGGGCGAAGTCACCTCTTGTGTTATTTACCAGCCGATCACCGACGAGACATTCTGGGCAGAGAAAACGCGTGGCGCCTGGCTGCACGATGGCCGTTTGCGCGTATCGGGCCGTCGCCATCTGTCTGAAGCACTGATTGCCACCGGCACTCCGTTTCAGGGGCACGGCGACTTTAGCGAATGGAGCCGTATTTTCGGCGCTGTGGGCCCGGAAGTGGCGGGTATCCGCCGTTTCGGTGCCGCCTCGCTCGATCTTGCATGGCTTGCTGCAGGCCGTTTCGACGGTTTCTGGGAAAGCGGCCTCAACCCGTGGGATACGGCGGCTGGTTGTCTTCTGGTGCGCGAAGCGGGTGGTTTCGTGACCGATTATCGCGGCCGCTCCGAGCAGATCTGCGACGCGCAGGTTATCGCCGCGAACGACCCACTGCATTCACGCTTGCACAAGCTTGTTGCCAACGCTCTCAAGTAGAGGCTAAACGCCTCCCGCGCTTCGGGCCTCTGTGGCGGAATTGGTAGACGCGCTCGACTCAAAATCGAGTTTCTAACGAAGTGCCGGTTCGAGTCCGGCCAGAGGTACCAAGCGTTCTTAAGCGACTATTGCTGCAGCTTCTTCGCGCTCGATCTGGCGGCGACGCACGCGCGCCTGCCGCCATTTGTCCACCGGGCGCTCTACAAATACCATCAGCAGAGCCGAAACCGTGAGGGTGATCCCGATCACCGACCACACGGGGTAAGGCACTTCATATATCAGTACCCCAGCCACCACGATCAGGTGCGTCAGATAGATGGGATAGCTCATTTCCCCGATCCAGCGATCCCAGCTGATGTTCCGCGTGAGAGCAAAGGCGAACGGCGCGCCCGCAGCGATGCCGATGTACACGCTCCAAGCTTGCACCTGATAACCGGCTCCTGTCTGTGGCAGGAACACGATCAGCACCACCATTGCAGCGAGCACCGCGCCGTGTAGCCATTTCGGCAGGTCTTCGACCAGCGGCAGCGCGCGATAGGCGATCATGCCGAACAGGAACATGAAGAGCGCGGTGGAGAACAAGCGGCCTTGCCACAGCCCGAATTCCACCGGAATCCAGTATCCGGCAATGCGCAAACCGATACTGGCAGCAGCGATGACGGCAATCACCCACAGTTGCTTGCGCGCCAGCCAAGGGGCGACAGCGTAAAACATCAGCTCGATCGAAAGGCTCCAGCTCTGCGGCACGATCAGCGCCTGCCATGCGACCGCGGTCGTCTCGGTCGGAAGGCCGCCTTCAGGATCGAAAACCAGGCTCCCGTCGCCCTCGAGAGAGAACCAGTAGAGCAGGTGTTGGCCGATCACGAAAATGTTCTCGAACAGCATCACCACAGCGGTCAGCGGGTTGGACAATGCCGCTTCAAAAATGCCCGCGCTCGATGTGACAGTCATGTTGAATGCGATCAGAACGACAATACCGATCAGCATGACGGCGAAATAGGCAGGGGCCAGACGCAACAGGCGATTGGAGTAGAACAACCGCGTATCGGCGTATTTCTCATCAAGGATGAGTGCCATGTAGAATCCGGACACGATATAGAACGCCTGCACCCCCAAAGCCCCGGAAATGAAGTGGAAGGTCGCAGGTGGAAGGTGCGACAGCAGAACCGAGAATGCGAGAAGGAAGCGGACGATGCCCATCGTGATACCCCTGATCGGCTACGCCCGAAGGTGCGCCGAATTTTCGTCCCGCGCTTTCTTATTCAAAAAATGAGTCATATTTCAATAGAAAGTTTGTGCTCTATGCCCAGATTGCTATTCTGAGAGTGCGCAAAAAGGATGGATAGGTTGAAGCAGTCAGCAAGCGAAACGGATGATCAGGGCGAGACGATGTGGATCCTCGATCCCGTGCAGCTGCGATGTCTCGCATCAGCCGCGCGGCTCGATATCGTTGACCAGCTTGCAGGACACGGCACCATGTCGATCAGTGAGCTGGGTAAGGCACTAGGGAGGGAGCCAAGCTCGCTCTACCACCACATGCGGCAACTGCTGACACACGGCCTGGTGCTCGAAGACGGTACACGGACGGTGAATCGCCGCGTGGAGAAGCTCTATCGCACCCCGTCACGCCGGATGCGACTGCGCAAAGCGCTGGCAGATCCTGCCAACGCTGACATCATGCGTGACCACGTCCGTGCTCTGCTGCGCCAGGCTGAGCGGGACTTTGTCGCCGGACAAAAGCTGCCCGGTGCCGCGGTTGAAGGTCCTGACAAGACGCTGGGCTTCGCACGGTTGGTCTCTCGCATGGACGCCGAACGGCTCGAACGGTTCAATGCCTTGCTGGAGCAGATGGCGGAACTGATGTGGGAGGAGAATGAGCCCGATGCTCCCGGGATAACCTTTACCTGGGTGCTGGCCCCGACCGAGTGATCCGGTCTTTCCTACAGAGACTGTTGTGTACTCGACTGCGATTCATGAAAATTGCAGCATTTTACTCTCGCAAGACAGCTGAACCGGAAGGTGGCACTTAGCACGCCGAATAAGCCGATTTACGCCTTGGAGAGGTAAAAACACTGTTTTGCTGAGATCCCATGTCGGTGTTTCACATTGCCCCGCACTGCGAAACACGCTTGCAAAAGAGGCCAAGCTTTGAGAACCCCTGTCGCGAATGATTGAAGCACCATCTCCCCATGCCTTTGCTGCGATGGCGCTAACCGTCATCGTCTTCTACATGTTCGTGCGCAACCGCATCTCGATCGAGATCGTGTCGCTCTTGGCCATCGCGATTATTGCGGTGGGGCTGTACTTCTATCCCATGCCGCATACGCAGCAGACCGACGGTCTGGCGCTCGCTTTCTCCGGTTTCGGACATTACGCGTTGATCACCATCTGCGCGCTCATGGTGATGGGTAGGGGATTGGTGGTTACCGGCGCGCTGGAACCAGCAGCCCGCTTCCTCGGGCGGATCTTCAAGATCAACCTGCAATTAGGCCTGCTGCTCTCGCTGTTGATCGCTTTTGCACTGTCGATGGGTGTGAACAACACGCCGGTACTGGTGCTGCTGATCCCGATTTTCGTGACTTTGGCCGCCAAGGGCGCGATGCCGGCATCGAAAACGCTGATGCCGCTCAATGCGTCGTCTCTGTTGGGTGGTCTGGCAACGACCATCGGGACCTCGACCAACATCCTTGTGGTGGCGATTGCCATCGATCTCGGCATGCAACCGATGGGTGTGTTCCACTTTACCCCGATTGTGTTGCTCGCCTCGCTCGTGGCGCTGCCATACATCTGGCTTGTCATGCCGCGCATGATGAAGGACAACACGCCGACTAAAGCGGAAGAGGAACGCTGGTTCGTGACGCGCTTGCGCGTTCCGCCGGGCAGCAATCTTATCGGCAAGCACTTCGATGAAGTCGTGGGCATGCTGCCCGAAGACTTCCGCTTTGAAGAACGTCCTGATGGTCCGTTTGCCGCGGGTCAGAAGCTGAAGGTCGCCGGGACGCACGATGCGCTGGAAGACGCGGTGCGCGTTCTCCAGGGGCAGATCGCTCCGGGCTGGGTGGTCGATAGTGTCCAGCGTGAGGCACAGGAGCACGGTGCGGACATCAATGTGGTCGAGATGGTGGTGACCGCTGACTCGCGCCTGATTGGCCGTACGCTGGCAACCTCCGGCATTGCGGACCGCTACGGAGTAGGTGTGCTGGGGATACACACGCCTGATCGCCCGCTCCGCTATGATGACCCGGAATTGCTGCACGGGGAAAAGCGCCTCGCCGAAGGTGACGTGCTGCTGGTGATGGGACTTGCGCACACGCTCAATGATTTCGCCCAGAGCGACAGCCTGTTGCAGCTGGAAGGCGCCCGCGAAGTGCCGCGCCGTTCAAAGGCTCTGCTTGCTGCAACCATCATGGGTGTCTCGGTCGGCTTCGCATCTGTCGGACTAGTGCCGATTGCCATCGCGTCGCTGGGCGGCGCGATCCTGATGTTCCTGACAGGTTGCGTGAAGTTTGACCGCGTGGGCCGTGCCCTGTCAGCACAGGTGATCGTGCTGGTGGCGGCGAGTATCGCTATTGGTCGTTTCGTACTTGATAGCGGTGCCGCGGGCTGGCTTGGCGAGTCACTCGCGCTTGGGTTGCAATACCTGCCACCGGCCGGTGTGCTGATGGCGATCATGATCTTCGTTACGATCCTAACGAACTTTGCCTCGAATGCGACAGCGGCCACAGTGGGCACGCCCATCGCCTTCGCCATCGCGACCGAGCTGGGCTTGCCGCAAGAACCGCTGATCCTGGCTGTGCTGTTCGGGTGCAACCTGTGTTACGCAACACCCATCGCCTACCAGACCAACATGCTGATCATGGCGGAAGGGAACTACCAGTTCGGCGACTATGTGAAGACCGGGGTGCCGCTCGTGCTGATCATGGTGACTACGCTCAGTTTCCTGTTGGTGACGACCTACGACATGTAGCGATCAGGCAGGCGCATCACCGTTGCCGCCGCGATGGCCGCTACGGCTTTCGGTTGCCCGCTGGAAGTTGCGAGCACGGTCAGCATCGGACTCGCCATTGCGCATCTCAGGAGGAAGGGCTTCGAGGAAGGCTCTGTATTCGGTTTCGCTCATGGCGTCGATCCAGGCCTGGTCATAGCCCCTGACCGAAATGCGTCCCGCTGGCTCGGCGCGTGCATAGTCCGCGCTGCCTCCGGTTCCCCATGAAGAGACCGTAGGAGCGCCGTAGGATCCGCCGCCCTCGTCGCCGAAAGAGCCCCTGGTGCGCACTTCTTCGGCACCAATCAGGCGAGGAGCTTGTGCCTCCACCTTGTCCGCAGCTTCTGCGACGGTGACAGGCTCCTCCTCTATGCCTGCCTGCTCAGCGCGCGCCTCTCGCTGGTCGCTATCGGCAAACATGGCGATCGTCGCCGTGAGGGCGAGCGTAGCCATCGCGAAATGCTTGTAGAGCTTCAGCGGGATAGGGGGCTTGGACAGCTTGGCCATAGGACGTTCATACGCGCAGAAGCGTTAATGGGCCGAGCCGGAAAGGGGTTAATTCCGGATTACTCAGCCATGAAATTGGAGCGTTGGGCATGCGGTTGGAGGCCCCGGAATTGCCCGTATTTTACAGTCTGGTGTAAAATTTACCGACATTTCACATGTCGCGGTTAACGCAAGACCCGTCCGGAACTTCCTCCGGGCAGGTTTTTCGGTCGGAGCGATGATTCGTCTCTTCAAACACTATATCCCGCATGCCGTGCTCCTGCTCGGGCTGCTGGACTTCGTGCTGCTGCTGATTGCAGGTGATCTTGCATGGAAGTTGCGGGCTGCACAGATCGGCATTGATCCCGGCTTGCTGACGGATCGCGCGTTGGCGCTGCTTGGTTTCGCCGTGACCACGCTGACCGCAATGATCGCAGTCGGCGTCTATGGGGCAGAGGCACTACGCTCCATGCGCTTCGCATGTGCACGGCTGCTGGTAGCAGTGAGCCTTGCGATTCTGGCCTTGGCACTGATTGATTTCGTGCTGCCGGGGCAGACATACTGGCGTTCGATCCTGCTGTTTGCGATGATACTCGCCATCACGCTGTTGGTCCTTAATCGCGTGATCGTAGGTGGAATTCTCGGAACGTCAGCCTTCCGGCGTCGTCTGCTTGTGGTAGGCGCAGGGCATCGCGCCGATCGCCTCCGTAAGCTGAGTGAAAGGCCGGAAAGCGGCTTCACCATTGTCGGTTACGTCAACATGTCCGAAGCGCTGCCGGTTGTGCCCGAGGCTATCAATCGCTCGGCGATCAAGGATCTGTCCGGGCATGTTGCCAATCTCGGCGCAAGCGAGGTCGTGCTGGCGCTAGAAGAACGCCGCAATTCGCTTCCGCTCAAGGATCTGGTTCGGGTAAAAACGACCGGCGTACATGTGAACGAGTTCTCCAGCTTCCTGGAGCGCGAAACAGGCCGTGTCGATCTCGATACGCTCAACCCGAGCTGGCTCATCTTCTCGGACGGATTTTCGTCGGGCAGGGCAATTTCGAGTGTCGCCAAGCGTGCGTTCGACATTCTTGCCAGCAGCCTGCTGCTGTTGCTGACCTTCCCGGTGATTCTCCTGTTTGCCGCCATCGTGAAGCTTGAAAGCAAGGGCCCGGCATTCTTCCGCCAGAAGCGGGTAGGGCTTTACGGCCAGACTTTCGAACTGATCAAGCTGCGCTCCATGTGCAACGATGCGGAGAAGGATGGGTCCAAATGGGCCGAGAAGAATGACCCGCGCATCACCCGTGTTGGTGCCTTCATCCGCAAGGTTCGGATCGATGAGCTTCCGCAGGTATGGACGGTGCTCTGCGGCCATATGAGCTTCGTTGGGCCACGGCCCGAGGTTCCAACCTTTGTCGAGGATCTGGACGACAAGCTGCCCTATTATGCGGAGCGCCATATGGTGAAGCCCGGCATCACCGGCTGGGCGCAGATCAATTACCCTTATGGTGCGAGTATCGAGGATGCGCGGCACAAGCTGGAATACGATCTCTACTACGCGAAAAATTACACGCCCTTCCTCGATCTTCTGATCATGTTGCAGACACTGCGCGTTGTGTTGTGGCCGGAGGGCGCGCGATAATGGGCGTTGCCTGGGATCTTGTAGTCTATCTGGCCTATTTGTCGGCGGCCGGCTCTGCAGTGGCGCTGGCACTGTGGCTGGCGACCAATCAGCGTGCGCAAGGCCCTGCGATTACCGCAACGGCGGCCGCGCTTGGCTTTAGCGCTGCCTGGGCATTCTCTGTTGCCGGCTTCGGGGCAGACATGTTGGTCACCGAGCTTTTGCAGGTGATGAGCTACCTCGCGCTGCTGTGGATGCTCTATCGTCTGTTTGGGCATGATGATCGTGACAAAAGCCTTGGCCCCATCCGTCCCGTGGTTGCGGCGCTGGCCTTTGTCGAGTTGATGCAATTCGCTCTGATCGGCGCGCGTCTGCAATATGAATTGCAACCTGACGCGCAGCAGCTCATCATGCAGTTCGGGATCACATTCCGGCTGTTGCTGTGCATCGGTACGCTCGTGCTGCTGCACAATCTTTATGCCGGTGCGGCGCAGCAAGCCCGCGTAACACTGAAATGGCCCGCGGCTGCGCTGGGTGCGCTGTTCCTGTTTGACCTCAATTATTACACGATTGCCTATCTTGGCAGCGGGACACCTGACCTGCTAGCAGATCTGCGGTCGGTGGTCCTGCTCGTCGCGGTGGTGCTTCTGGCCATGGGGCTGGTGCGCAACGAGAACGAACTGCGTTTCAGACCTTCGCGCAGTTTCGCTTTCCAGTCCTTCTCGTTGCTGCTGATCGGCGCCTATCTTGTGGTGATGGTCGTGGTGGCGCAGGGCCTTTCCTACGTCGGCAGCGACTATGGTCGCATGTTGCAAACGGGCTTTGTCCTGCTCGCCAGTGTCGTTGCGCTCACGGTGCTGCCGTCGAAGCGCCTGCGGGGCTGGCTGCGTGTCGTAATGTCGAAAAACCTGTTCCAGCACCGCTACGATTACCGGTCTGAATGGCTTCGCTTTACCGATACGATCGGTCGCGCCGGGGCGCAGGCGGCACCACTGTTGGAGCGCGCCGTGCAGGCTGTTGCGGATATTACCGACAGCCCGTCAGGCTTGCTGCTGACTCCGCGCGAGGAAGGCGGGCTCGCTCTGGCTGCACGCTGGCAGTGGCAGCAGCTCGATGTGCCCGGCGATGCGCTGAGCGCGGAAGGTGCCCGGTTCTTTGAGCAGAGCCAGTTCATCCTCGATCTCGATGACCTGCGGCGTGATCGGCAGGAAGGCATTCCTGCTGCGGCGTGCCCGCAGTGGTTGCTGTCCAACCCTGAAAGCTGGGCAATGGTCCCGCTGCTGCATTACGAGCGGCTGGTGGGTGTTGTCGTGCTCGCACGTCCGGTAATTGCCCGTCAGCTCGATTGGGAAGACTTTGACCTGCTGCGGATTGTGGGTCGCCAATTGGCGAGCTACCTGGCCGAACAGACCAGTCAGGATGCGTTGGGTGAAGCGCAGCGGTTTGATGAATTCAACCGCCGCATTGCCTTCGTCATGCACGATATCAAGAACCTTGCCAGCCAGCTCTCGCTGCTGGCCAAGAATGCAGAAAAGCACGCGGACAAGCCGGAATTCCGCGCAGACATGATCCTGACACTACGCAACTCGACCGACAAGCTACAGGCGCTGCTTGCACGCTTGAGCCGTTATGGCAGCCTTGGCGGCAAGGAGCACGGCGAATTCGCGCTTGAAGCAATGCTGAAACGTATCTGCGAGCAGTACAAGAGCCAGCATGAAGTCAGTCTGGTCGAAGACGCCGCCTGCATTGTGCGGGGTGACGAAGAGGCGCTTGAACAGGCCCTTGTCCATCTGGTGCAGAATGCGGTCGAAGCGAGTGAGAATGGTTCACCGGTCTTCCTCAACTTGCTCGTCGAGCCGGGCAATGCAGTGATCGAGATTGTGGATGGCGGCGGCGGGATGTCGCCCGAATTCATCCGGACCCGGCTGTTCAAGCCGTTCCAGTCCTCCAAGCCCGGCGGCTTCGGCATCGGCGCGTTCGAGGCACGCGAGCTCGTACGCGCAATGGGTGGTCGGTTGGACGTCGAATCAAGGGAAGGGCTGGGGACGCGCTTTGTCATCCGCCTTCCGCTCAGCGGAACAGCCGATCTGATCCGCGACATGCAGAATAACTCCAAAGAGGTGGCGTGATGGCCGAACACAAACCCAAATTGCTGATCGTCGAGGACGATGAGGGCCTGCAGGCACAGCTCAAATGGGCATACGAGGACTTTGACGTGGTGATCGTTGGTGACCGCCAAAGCGCGATTGCCGCGCTGCGCGCAGAAGAACCGCCGGTTGTAACGCTCGATCTTGGCCTGCCGCCCGATCCCGATGGCACAACCGAAGGGTTCAAGGTGCTCGACGAGATCATGGCATTGAAGCCCGATACCAAGGTTATCGTCGCTTCTGGTCACGGCGCACGCGAAAGTGCGCTCAATGCTATCGAGCACGGCGCCTACGATTTCTACCAGAAGCCCGTCGATATCGAACAGCTGGGCTTGATCGTTCGCCGGGCATACAGACTGCACGAGATCGAAGAAGAGAACCGTGCACTCGCCGCCAAAGCGGGCGAGGGCAATACGGTGCTCGGAGGCATGATCACCTCGGCCCCCGAAATGGTGAAAGTGGCGCGCACAATCGAGCGTGTGGCGAACACCAATGTCTCGGTCATGCTGCTTGGCGCGAGCGGGACGGGCAAGGAACTGCTCGCCAAGGGGCTGCATGATGCGAGCGATCGCAGGAGCGGCAATTTCGTTGCCATCAACTGTGCGGCGATCCCTGAAAACCTACTCGAAAGCGAACTTTTCGGTCACGAGAAGGGTGCTTTTACTGGCGCAGTAAAGACTACCGAAGGCAAGATCGAGATGGCCGATGGCGGCACGCTCTTCCTTGATGAGGTGGGCGATATTCCTCTGCCCTTGCAGGTGAAGCTGCTGCGCTTTCTGCAAGAACGCACAATCGAGCGGATTGGCGGGCGTAGCTCGATTACCGTTGATACGCGCATCGTCTGTGCAACGCATCAGGATCTTGAGGCGATGGTGGCGGACGGTCGTTTCCGTGAAGACCTGTTCTATCGTCTTGCCGAAATCGTTGTGAAGATCCCCGCGCTTGCCGAGCGTCCGGGTGATGCGGCGCTGCTGGCAAAAGCCTTCCTCAAGCGATTTGCCAACGAGATGAACCCCGCTGTGACCGGCTTTGCGCCCGACGCGCTGGCGGCAATCGATGGATGGGGCTGGCCAGGTAACGTGCGTGAGCTGGAAAACCGTGTGAAACGCGCGGTGATCATGGCTGACGGCAAGCTGGTGGGTGCGGAAGATCTCGACCTGACGGGAGATGACGAGGAAGCCGCAGACGTTCTCAATCTGAAGAGCGCGCGCGAGCAATCGGACCGCAAGGTCATCCGCCACGCACTGGCGCGAACCGAGGGCAATATCTCGAGCACAGCCAAGATGCTCGGTATCAGTCGCCCGACGCTCTACGATCTGCTCAAGCAATACGACTTGCACGCCTGATCGGCACGCGGCACACCGCGCGACCATGATGGGGCGCATCCTGACACTGTTCGATCCGCTGGTGCGGCTGCTGCTGGTAGCAATCCTCCTCGCCAGCGTGCTGCCCGTGACGGGCGAGGGCCGAGCGATTGCGCGTAGTGTGTCTGACGCGGCGATCTTCCTGCTGTTCCTGCTCAACGGTCTGCGTCTGCCACGTGCGCAGGTGATTGCGGGTCTCAAGAACCTGCGCTTTCTGCTTCCGCTGACCGTCTTTGTCTTCGGAGCAATGGGGCTGGCCGGTTGGTCGGTTTCGGCACTGGCCGAGTACCAATTGCCGGCAAGCGTGGCGCTGGGTTTCATCTTCCTCGGAGTGCTGCCTTCAACCGTTCAATCGGCTACGGCGTACACCTCGCTTGCAGACGGGAACGTAGCCAACTCGGTTGTTGCCGCCGCGGTGCTCAACATTCTGGGCGTCTTCATCACCGCGCCGGTCATGGCGATAGTTGCGAGCAGCGGCGGGCAAGGCATCGATCTGGGAGCGCTGGAGCGCATTGGCATGATCCTGTTGTTACCGTTCTTGCTCGGCCAGCTCCTGCAAGGCCGGCTGGGCCCGATGGTGGCGGATAAGAAGCGGTTGTTCAGCTGGATGGACCGGATTGCGATTGCGATTGCCGTTTATGTCGCCTTTTCTGCTGCGGTCGAGCAGGGCTTGTGGGCTTTGATTTCCCTGAGCGAGTGGGGCGTCTTCCTGTGCCTCGTTGGCTTAATGCTGTCAGTTGGGTTTTTTGGCGCATGGTGGCTCAGCGGAGCGCTTAGCTTGTGCAGAGCCGACCGGATTTCTTTCCTTTTCGCCGGGGCGCAAAAGAGCATCGCCATGGGAGCACCACTCGCTGCGGTGCTGTTTCCTCCCGAGATTGCCGGGCTCGTGCTGCTGCCCGTGCTGATCTATCACCTGCTCCAGCTGGTGATCTCGGCACCGCTGGCGAGCCGCTTCAATCCGTCGCGGTAGCTTCGGCAGCCTTCTCGGTGCGGTTGTGGCGGATGGACCACCACAGGCTCAGGCCGATTAGCACCACACCGATCAATCCAGTGATAGCTTCGGGGATGTGGAACACCGCAGAAGTGAGCATGATCGTGCCAAGCGCGATGATCGCCCAGAACGCGCCGTGCTCCAGATAGCGATACTCGGCCAGCGTGCCCTTGCGCACCAGGTGGATCGTCATCGACCGCACGAACATCGCGCCAATCGAAAGGCCAAGAGCGATGACGATCATGTTGTTGGACAGAGCAAAGGCCCCGATTACCCCGTCGAAACTAAAGCTCGCGTCTAGCACTTCGAGGTACAGGAACCCGCCAAGCCCCGACCGCACCACCGCGCCGCTGGCCTTCTTGGCTTCTTCGCGCATGTTGAGCCATTCGCCTAGCGCGTCCACCGCGATGTAGGTGACGAGACCCAGCAGGCCTGCCGTAATGAAAGTCAGTGCATCGGTATCGGAGAGCTGCGTTGAGATGCCCCAGATCACCACCAGCAGCAGACCGATCTCGATGGCTGGCAGGGCGGCAACCTTGGTCAGGCGATGCTCGAGCACACGGATCCAGTGCACGTCTTTGTCTGAATCGAAGAAGAACTTGAGGCCAACCATCGCAAGGAATGCGCCGCCGAACCCTGCGATACCGATGTGCGCGCCCGAGACGATCTCCTCGTAACGTTCGGGATCGTTGAGCGACAGGTTCACAGCCTCGATAGGTCCGATGTTCGCCGCAATGGCGACGATGGCGAGCGGGAAGACAATGCGCGTCCCGAACACCGCAATCGCAATACCCCATACGAGGAAGCGCTGCTGCCAGACAGGGTCCATTTCTCGCAGGACGGTCGCGTTCACCACCGCATTGTCGAAGCTAAGCGAAACTTCGAGGATCGAGAGGATCAGGATAATCCACATGATCTGCAGCACCGCGCCCCAGGTGTCGGTGCTGGCAATCGCATACCACAGGCCGAGGCCGAGACAGGCGGCGGTGAAGACAAACGAGAAGGTGTAATAGCGCAGCAGCGTTGCCATGCAGGTGATCCTGAGAATGAGAGTGGGTAGCGCGTGAGGTTGCTATTTCTTGGGTTGGTAAAGCTGCTCGGGTCCGGGGAAGCTGCGATCACGCACTTCGGCGGCGTATTGCGCAGCGGTGTCGGCAATGGTCGAAGCGATATCGCCGTACTTCTTTACAAAGCGCGGCACGCGTTCGAACATACCAAGCATATCCTCGGTCACAAGGACCTGACCGTCACACTTGGGAGAGGCGCCGATGCCGATACTCGGGCACCCGATCGCTTCGGTTACGGCAATGGCAATGGGTTCAATCACGCCTTCGACAACGACGGCAAACGCGCCAGCTTCGTCCAGCGCCTTGGCATCGCTGACGATTTTCTCCGCTTCCGCATCGCTGCGCCCGCGCGCCATGTAGCCGCCGAGTACATTCACTGCCTGCGGTGTGAGGCCGACGTGCCCCATCACCGGGATGCCGCGTTGTGTGAGGAAGGCGACCGTTTCCGCCATCGCCTCTCCGCCTTCCAGCTTGACTGCAGCCGCACCGCTTTCCTTCAGCAACCGGGCTGCCGCATCGAAGGCGTCTTCGGGCGATGCCTCGTAAGCGCCGAAGGGCATGTCTACTACTACTACCGAGTGGTAGCTGCCGCGGACGACTGCAGCTGCGTGGTTTGCCATCATCTCCATCGTGACGGGAATGGTGGAGGGGAGGCCGTAGATCACCTGCCCCAGTGAATCCCCAACCAGCAGCAGGTCGCAATGCGGATCAAGTAGCTGTGCCTGCCGCGCGGTGTAGGCGGTCAGCATCACAATTGGCTCTTCGGTGACGCCATTGTCCTTGCGCGCACGGATCTTCGGCACTGTCAGGCGCTTCATCGGTGCAGGTGTCGGGTTGGCGCGGCTGGTCGACGTATCGAGTGTAAAGGTCGTGGACATGGGCCTCCTTTAGCAGAATGCCCTCTCGACGCGAGACCTGTTTCCATGCAAAAGGGCGCGAACCTTCGGGTCGAGAGGATACATCATATGGCACTTACCCAAGCGGGGACTACCTCGGGGGACGGCTGGTCTTCACGGACAGCCTTTATTCTTGCAGCTGTTGGCGCGGCCGTTGGCCTTGGCAATATCTGGCGTTTTCCAACACTTGCAGGCGAGAATGGCGGGGGTGCCTTCATCCTTGTCTATATCGGCTTTGTGGTCCTGCTGGGACTGCCACTGGTCCTCTCGGAAATCCTGCTGGGCCGCGCAGGCGGTGAAGATGCGATCGGTTCTGTTCGCAATGTTGCCGTACATTCGAAACGTTCGGAGGCTTGGAAAGGCATCGGCGCGCTGCAGATTACGGCAGGTTTCCTGATCCTCTCGTTCTATTCGGTCGTGGCCGGATGGGTGATCAATTATGTGTTCGTGTCTGGCGGAGACTTCTTCGGGGCGCTGTTTAGCGGTGATCCCTTTGCCAGTGCCTTTGCCGGTGAAGAGCAGGACGCGATCACCGGCCGTATGGGAGAGCTGTTTGCCAGTCCCGGGCTGCTGATTGGCCTTCACGCCATTTTCATGGCGGCGACGATCTGGATTGTGGCTAGCGGGGTTCATGACGGTATCGAGAAGGCCGCGAAATGGCTGATGCCCGCGTTCTTCGTCCTCCTTGTGCTGGTTACGCTGTATGGGGCGATTGCGACCGACGAATTTGGTGATGCAGTCGCTTTCATGTTCACGCCCGATTTCAGTGCGCTGACGCCAACCGCGCTTAACGAAGCGCTTGGACAGGCGCTGTTCTCGCTCAGTCTCGCAGCGGGCGGCTTGCTGACCTATGGTGCCTATGTTTCGCGTGATGTGAACCTGGCTCCAACAGCCACCATGATCGCTTTTGCCGATACAGCAGTGGCTATCCTTGCCGGCTTGATGATCTTCCCCATCGTGTTCTCGGTTGGCCTCGATCCGGCTGCCGGTCCGGCGCTGATCTTCCAGTCGCTGCCGATTGCGTTCAACCAGATGCCTGCGGGCGCGCTGGTTGGCTTTGTGTTCTTCACGCTGATCTTCTTTGCTGCACTGACGAGCTCGATCTCGCTGCTTGAAGGACCGACCGCATGGGTGATCGACCGTTTCCGCTTCCGTCGCCCCGTGGCTGCGATCCTGGTGGGCGGCGTTGCTTTCCTGATCGGTGTGCTCTGTGCTCTCGGGTACAATGTGTGGTCCGATGTTCGCCCGCTCGGCTTCTGGGACATCTTCGAAAACAACGACATTCTCGACAGCATTGATGGCTTCACCGGCAAGATCATGCTGCCGCTGGGTGCGTTCCTTGTATCGGTCTTCGTCGGCTGGTTTGCGGATCGCCGCCTTGTGCAGGAACAGACCGGCCTTTCGGATGGCATGTTTATGCTGTGGCGTTTCCTGGTCGCCTTCGTCTGCCCGATTGCTGTGGGCCTTGTGCTGCTGTTTGGCTTGTTCCCCGAACTGATTACGCCTGCCGGTTAAGGCGTCGCACTCTAAGGGCTCCTGCAAGGCGTGTTCGCGTGAGTACCCGTGTTGCATGGGGGGCAACCTGAAACACCTGTTACAGTGTCCTGGAGAAGAAAATCCGGCACTGAACAGGGTGTGCGAAAACGCTGCAAATACGGTTAGAAGCGTGCTGGTAATGTTGGACTTCCAGGCCATGCGCCAAGGCTGGCGGAAAAGCTAAACTGTAGGAAAGGGCAAACCTTGACGCTCCGGTCATCTTGCCTCAGCAGGCCGCGATGAAGTTATCACACCTGCTTATCCCTTTCGCCCTCCTCACTACGTCCGCACAGGCGCAGGAGACTGCCGAAGATTATCAAGCCGATGCCCTTCAGGTGATCGAGCTGATCGAAGAGAACTACGCCTATCTTGATCGATTTCCCGACGATGAGATACCGCTGAATCCGGCCCTGCAGGAGGAAGCGGAATCAGTCGATAGCGCGGCGGCCCTGCTGCGCTTTACCGAGCGGATGCTGTTCGCCCTGCGTGATCACCACGCCATTACCGGCAGCGCTTTTTCGGATAGCTGGGCGCTTGTCCCGAGCTATGCCGACCTGTGGATCACCTTTGCTGATGGCGAATACGTGGTCGATGCCGTGCGCGAAGGATCGCCCGCGGAACGCGCTGGAATCTTGCCGGGTCTGCGTCTGACGCATATCGGCGAGGTTCCCGTTGATGAGGCTGTACAGGCCTTCTGGAACGATCAGGGTGAAACAGCCCCCGACGCGATGAGTCGGGAATTTGCGGCGCGCATTCTGTCTGCGGGACGGAGGGACCGCGCACGCGACCTAGGTTTCGAGGGTGAAGCGGGGGCGTTCAGCACAACACTGCCCAGCATGTACGACGAGCAGAGTTCGCCAAGGGAGCTGGTTACCGCACACTACGATAGTGAAACCCTGATTGTCCGCTTCAACGATTCGCTCGGCAACAACGCCACCATAGCTGCCTTCGATGCCATCATGGCAGAGGCAGGCGATGCCGAACGTATCGTGCTCGACCTGACCGATACACCAGGTGGCGGCAACACCACCGTTGCGCGCGGGATTATGGGCTGGTTCGTGGATGAAATCTCCCCTTACCAGATCCATGAATGGGTTGCAGAAGAGCTGCAGACAGGCATCGTCAGGCGCTGGGTAGAACAAGTCGTGCCAAGAGAAGGCAAGCATTTCCCGGGCGATGTGTCGGTTCGTGTGGGCCGCTGGACCGGCAGCATGGGCGAAGGTCTGGCCATCGGGATGCAGGCGCAGGGCGCAAGGCTGGAAGGTGGTCCGATGGCGGGCCTGCTTGGTGCAATCTATGACTTGCGTACCGACCGCACAGGCTTCCTGTTCAAATTGCCGGCGGAACGATTGTACACGGTCAATGGCACCCCGCGCGAGGATGTACCGGTTCCCTGATTGGCTTCGAGCGCAGCGGCCTCAGCAAAACAACCGTGGCGGGGCGCCGTTCTTTAATCCGCCGCCAGTGACCGCATCGCTCCCTTCGGCAGAATGTACCAGCCTTGGCCCGGCAGGCGCATTCTCGATCGTTTCCTCCAGCATCTTCACAGGGATCGCACGTTCGAATTGTAGGCCGCACATGCCGGGCTTGGACCAGCTGATAAAGCCGTATGCTTCGCCGTAAGGCCATTCGAGGATCACCGCGCAGCCTTTACTTGGCGGGTTCTCCGCCGTGATACGCGCGCCGCTTTCGGAAATATCGAAGAATCGGCCAGGCACATTGCCGCTCGGCATGTTGAGCGTCACCATGCAATCGACACGGGTGCGGGGGCTGGAACGGCGCTCTGGAACAGGCTTTGGATTTTCGCGCGCGAACAGCTTCATGACAGGTCCCGTGTTGTGTTTCGCCTATGCGTCGCGCGCAGCTGGTTAAGCCGGGGTTACCATTCATGGTTGATATGAAGTTAAGCACGCCAGTCTCGTCCAACAAAAAAGCGCGCCCCGCAGGACGCGCCTTTTCTGAATTTCCAGCTTCGTGATTACGATGCGCTGAAAGGCAAAGAGCTGTGATGCAGCACGATGTCGAGTTCGCCATCGTCGCCGCGCTCATATGCGAAGGAGTATTCCACCTTCGTGTCATTGCCATCGGTGCCGGTGAAGAAATAGTTGCCCATAGCGACTGCCATGGTGCCATCTTCGCTGATTACGGTGCCGTTGTTTTCCCAGCGAACCGCCGTGTACGGAGCGATGGCAAAGCCGCCATCTTCGGTGCCTTCGGTACCGACGAAGTAGCTGAGTGCTTCTTCGGTAGTTTCGCGGAACTGATCTTCAGCAGCCAGAGTCGGCTTGAACAGGATCGTCTGCCCGTCACCATAGGCATAGTGCGTGTCGATGTGCTCTTGCGCGCGAGCGCTGTAATCACCTTCGTCGGTGAAGACCTGGCCGATGGCGACGATGCCGTCACCCCAGGCCTGCTGCGCGGCAGCGACTTCTTCAGCGGTGATGGGGTTTGCCGCTTCACCTTCGGTCTGGCTGGTGGCGGTTTCACCGCATGCAGCCAGTGCGAAAGCGCCGGCAGTTGCGACAGAGATCATCAGTGTCTTCTTCATTGTCTTCCCTTCTGGGCAGAGCCCAAATCAAAATCATTTACAGCAAAGGCTTGAGACGCCCCGCTGTTTGATACGTCCGACATCACGAGCATGTGCTCGCCAGAGGGGCCCGGTACGCATAGGTAAGACGCGCGATTGCTGGGCGGGTTCCGGCTTTTTCCTGAACTGGACCAAAGACCGTAGTAGGGTGGATCAAAAAGGTGATGATGCCAAAGTCCGCTTCCTGCGCGCAGCATGCGATCAGGATTTCAGGCAAAGAAAAACCCCCGCCGAAGCGGGGGTCAATCTTTTAATGCTGTCGCGAAGCCTTACGGGCTGGTCGGCAGCGGATCTTCGTCTTCACCTTCCTCGATGAGGATGATGCCGGCGATGATGGCAGCTGCTGCGAGCAGAGCGATCAGAATGCCGTTTTCGCCGTCGAGGCCTTCAGCCGCGATGGTCGGGGCAGCTTCACGATCAAATGCCGGAGCTGCAGCGGATGCAGTTGAGCCGAGCATGATGCTGGCGGCGACTGCGCTGGTGATGATCTTCTTCATAAATATCCTCAATTAATTGGGGGTGTTCTCACTTGGATGCGGACGTAACGCACATGCGGAATAATGTGAAGGCGAAACTCGTAAAATTGACCCGAAATGAGCCAGGAAAGCGGTGGAACGTTGCCGATGGGCAACAAATTTCGTTGTAAATCCCATATTTACAACTGTAGCATTTATCAATGCTGCACCTGCGATAAGGTTCCCGGCGGTATCACACCGGCTCTAGAGCATATCCGGCAGACCGCACTGTACGGATCGGATCAGGCTGGTTGTCTAGCGCAATGGCCTTGCGCAGCCGACGAATATGAACATCGACAGTACGCTCTTCGATCTCGCTGCCTGTACCCCAGACTGCATCGAGCAACTGGCCGCGAGAGAACACGCGCCGCGGATGCTCCATGAAGAACTTTATCAGGCGGTACTCGGTCGGACCGACCTGAAGTTCTTGCCCCCGACGCTCCAAACGATGTGCAACCGGATCGAGCTTCAGGTCTCCAACTTCGATTGTCTCGCCCGCCAAGGCAGGGCGTACGCGGCGCAATACGGCAGCAACGCGGGCAAGCAGCTCACGCGGAGAGAAGGGCTTGGTGACATAGTCATCCGCTCCGGTCTCCAGCCCGCGAACACGGTCATCTTCTGCCTCGCGCGCGGTCAGCATGATGATCGGCACGTGCGCGGTGCTTTTCTCGCGCCGCAAACGGCGGCAGACTTCGATCCCGGCAACGCCTTCTATCATCCAGTCGAGAATGACGAGATCGGGCGTGTCTTCCAGCGCCAGCATCATGGCTTCCTCGCCATCGGAAGTGGCGCGGACGTCATAACCTTCGCTCTGAAAGCGGTATTCGAGCAATTCTGCCAGGGCAGAATCGTCTTCTACCAGGAGCAGCTTGGGAGTGGACATTTGTCTCTCCAGACTGGGACCCGCCAATCGGGTACCTCACGCCAGTCCATATGACACTTTCTTGGCAGTTTTATTGCAATCACGCACGGTGATTGCACAACTCTCAGGCCTCTGCGTCGCCAGGATAGGTGCCGGTGGCCGAATAGTGGACCATCTCGGCCACATTCGTTGCGTGATCGCCGATGCGTTCGATATTGCGGGCCACGAAGAGTAGCTGCGCGGCGCTGCTGATCGTCTTCGGGTTTTCGACCATGTGGCTCACCACATTGCGGAAAATGCTGTCGTAGAAGGCATCGACCTTGTCATCGCGTTCGATCACTTCGCGCGCCATGATCGGATCGCGGGCGGCGAAAGCGGTGAGGACATCGTGCACCATCTCGGCGGCGATCTCGCCCATTGCCGGCAGTAATGTCAGAGGCTCAAACGTTGAGCGGCCCTCAATGCGACCAATGCGCTTGGCGATGTTCTTGGCATAGTCACCAATACGCTCGACAATCCCGCCGATTTTCAGGGCGGCAACGATCTCGCGAAGATCGTCCGCCATTGGTGCGCGCAGTGCCAGGACGCGTACTGCCATGGCATCGACCTGCGCTTCCAGCTCGTCGAGCTTCTTGTCGCGTTCGACCACTTGTCGGGCAAGTTCTTCATCGCCGGTGACAAGTGCGGTCAGTGCTTCGCTGATCGCCAGCTCTGCCAGGCCACCCATCTCCGCGATCAGGCCGCGCAGCTGGGTAATGTCTTCGTCGAATGCTTTTACGGTATGGTCCATCTTATCCGTACCTGCCCGTGATGTAGTCCTGCGTGCGTTGTTGCGTAGGATTGGTGAATATGTCCGAAGTGTGACCGTATTCTACCAGGTTGCCAAGGTGGAAAAAGGCGGTGCGCTGCGAAACGCGCGCGGCCTGTTGCATCGAGTGGGTCACGATCACAATGGCGTAGTTGCCGCGCAAATCGTCGATCAGCTCTTCGATTTTTGCCGTAGCGATGGGGTCGAGCGCAGAGCACGGCTCGTCCATGAGGATGACTTCGGGGTCGACCGCTATGGCGCGTGCGATGCACAGGCGCTGCTGCTGGCCGCCCGAAAGCGCGGTGCCCGAATCCTGCAGGCGATCCTTCACCTCGTCCCACAGGCCAGCGCGGCGCAGGCTCTTCTCGACAATCGCGTCAAGCTCGCCTTTGCCTTCGGCCAGGCCGTGGATCTTGGGGCCGTAAGCGATGTTCTCGTAGATCGATTTGGGGAACGGATTAGGCTTCTGGAACACCATGCCGACGCGGGCGCGAAGCTGCACCACGTCCATTCCGCTGGAATAGATGTCCTCACCGTCCAGCTCGATCGTCCCCGTAACCTTGGCCGATGGGATCGTGTCATTCATGCGGTTGAGCGCGCGTAAGAAAGTGGATTTGCCGCAGCCGGACGGGCCGATGAAGGCGGTCACGAATTCCTGGTATACGTCGATATCAACGCCGTTGATTGCCTGCTTGTCGCCGTAGAAAACGGACACGTCGCGCGCGCGCATCTTCACCGCGGTCGGTTCGACATTCTCGGCCGCTTCATTGGACTGGGCCTGTTCGGCCAGCGGGGATTGGGCTGTGTCGTGCATTACCATTTCTTCTCGAAGCGGTTGCGCAGATAGATGGCCAGGCCATTCATCAGCAGGAGGAATATCAATAGCACAATAATCGCCGCACTGGTGCGTTCGACGAACCCGCGGTCGATTTCATCGGACCACAGGAAGATCTGCATCGGCAGCACGGTGGCGTTATCGGTGAAGCTGGAAGGCGGCGTGGCGACGAAAGCGCGCATGCCGATGAGCAGCAACGGCGCCGTTTCACCCAGCGCGCGGGCCATGCCGATGATCGTACCGGTAAGGATGCCGGGCAGGGCGAGCGGCAGCACATGGTGGAACACCACCTGCACTGGCGATGCACCCACCGCGAGTGCACCGTCACGAATACTCGGCGGAACCGCTTTGATCGCATTGCGTCCCGAAATCACGATCACGGGCATGGTCATCAGCGCCAGTGTCATACCGCCAATCAGCGGGGCAGACCGCATGCTCGGGAAAATCGTGAGGAACACTGCCATGCCCAGCAGGCCGAAGATGATGGAGGGGACCGCCGCAAGGTTGTTGATCGACACCTCGATAAAGTCGGTCCAGCGGTTTTTCGGTGCATATTCTTCAAGATAGAGCGCGGCCAACACGCCAATCGGGAAGGCGAGCAGAAGCGTGACGATCATCGTCAGCATCGATCCCTTGAGCGCACCCCAGATACCGACCAGCTGCGGGTCGGTTGCATCGGCCCGGGTCAGGAAGCCGACATCAAAATTGTCTTCAAGAAAACCGCGTTCGGCAAGGTCTTGTGCCAGCGGCTGCAGTTCAAGCTGGCCGTCTCCGGCATAGGCGCTGGCGAGGTCCTCGGTCGTTGGCAGCCAGAAGCTTGCCTCTCGTTGGAGGATGCCGGGATTGGCATGGATCTGCTCCGCCACAAGACGCCATGCCTCACCATTGAGCTGTGCTGCGCCTTCTGCGCCCATCGTCTGTTCAGCGCTGAACTGCACGACTTCGCGCAAACCCTGACCCGAAAGGCGCTGCTGCGCTTCGATGACTGTCAATTCTTCCGGCGGGAGCGAAAGGCCCATCTGGGGGAAGTCGACATCAAGGCGCAGCTCGGCACGCTGGAAGCCGCCGATCCCGTTGATCGTCATGGTCGCAAGCAGGAACAGCAGCACGGCCACGGAAAACACGATTGCCGAAAGGCCGATGGCCTTGAAACGGCGCTCTGCCGCGTAGCGTTTCTTCAGCCGCGCTTCGAAGGCAGCAGTGCGGGTAGGGGTAACGCGCTCACTCATAAGCTTCACGGAACCTCTTCACGACGCGCAGGGCGATAAAGTTGAGTGCCAGCGTGACCATGAACAGCACAAAGCCCAGCGCAAAGGCTGCCAGAGTGGCGGGGTGATCGAAGCTGCCCTCACCGGTGAGCAGGGCAACGATCTGAACCGTAACCGTGGTCATCGATTCGAGGGGGTTAGCGGACAGGTTGGCGGCGGTCGAAGCCGCCATCACCACGATCATGGTTTCACCGATGGCGCGGCTAATGGCGAGCATCACACCGCCGACAATGCCGGGCAGGGCAGCGGGCACGAGCACGCGGCGGATCGTTTCGTTCGTGGTCGCACCCATGGCCAGCGATCCGTCTCGCATGGCCTGCGGCACGGCGGCGATTGAATCGTCAGCCATTGAGGATACGAACGGAATGATCATCACGCCCATCACTAGGCCGGCCGCCAGCGCACTCTCGCTCGAGGCGTTGCTTGCTCCCATCGAAACCGCGAGATCGCGGATGAACGGGGCGATGGTGAGCGCGGCGAAGTATCCGTAAACAACGGTCGGTACGCCGGCGAGAACTTCAAGCGCGGGTTTCACCCAGGCGCGCAGCTTCGGGTGGGCATATTGCGTCAGATAGATGGCGCTCATCATGCCCAGCGGGATGGCGACGATCATGGCGATGATCGCACCGATAAAAAGCGTACCCCAGAACAGCGGGATTGCACCATAACGGTCGCCATCGACGGCGCCGGAGCTCATCGGGTCCGGGTTCCACTGCAGGCCGAACAGGAAATCTATCGGCGAGACTTTTCCAAAGAACAGAATTGTCTCGTAGACCAGCGTCACGAGGATGCCGAATGTCGTCAGGATGGCGACAAGAGAGGCCAGCAGCAGTGCACCGAGCACGAGCCGTTCTACCTTGGTGCGGGCCGCAAAGTCAGGCGTCAGGCGCAGAAATGCCCAGGCGGCACCAGCTCCGCCAATGATGACGCTGACGGCCAGACCGATCAGTCCGTAGCGTGACTGCGCCTGCCGGAACGGTTCTGCCAGCGCATAGGCGCCGTCATTCATCACCTGAGCGTCAATGCCGTTGGCGATATTGCGTGCCTCGATCAACATCGCATCGCGGCGTAGCCCGAATTCAGGCAGTGCCTGTGCTTCGGGGCTGGCGAGCACATAATTAAGGACCAGTTGTCCCTGGATTCCGTTCCAGACAAGGAACCAGATCACCAGCGGGACAACGATCCAAAGCGCGGCGTACCACGCGTGATAGCTGGGAAGGGCGGCTATCCGCCCGTGAGGCGCGGCCCGTTTGAAGGTCCACGCCCGCGCCCGTGCCACCAGCCAACCGGCAAGCCCGAGCCCGATGGCAAGGAGAAGCGGTAAGACTGGTGACATGGTGCGGTTTCAAGTCCCTACTGAAGGTCTTCTGCGGTCAGCGTCGGGAATTCCGTCGTCGCAGCAGTCATGGCTTCCATGACTTCACCACGATTCGGAACCAGACCGATTTCTGCCAGTGGACCGTCTTCACCCCAGTTTGCAACCCAGGTTGCAAGGAATTCCTCAAGTCCGGGGATAACGCCCACGTGATCGGCCTTCAGGTAAATGAAGAGCGGACGCGCGCCAGGGTAGGAGAAGTTGGAGATATTCTCGAAAGTCGGCTCCACGCCGTTCATCGAGAGGCCCTGAACGCGGTCGGCATTGGCTTCCAGATAGGAATAGCCGAACACGCCAACTGCGTTGGGGTTGGTGGAGAGCTTCTGGACGATCAGGTTGTCCTGCTCGCCCTGGTCGACATAGGCGCCGTCCGAACGGACTTCGGTGCAAATGCGATCCTGCGCGTCTTCTTCCAGACCTTCCGGCAGCGGACCTGCTTCACAACCTGCTTCAAGGATCAGCTCGGCAAGAGCATCGCGGGTACCCGAAGTGCTCGGCGGACCGTAGACCAGGATCGGTAGATCAGGCAGCGACGCATCGACATCCGACCAGTTCGTGGCCGTCTGCTCTTCACCATACGGGTTGGCGGCGAGTGCACGGTAAACAAGCTCCGGTGTCAGAGCCATAGTGATGCCGCCCTGTGCGCTGGCGATAGCAATGCCATCCATACCAACCTGGATTTCAACGATGTTCTCGACACCGTTTTCCTGACAGGTTTCAAACTCGCTCAGCTTCATACGGCGCGATGCCTGCGCAAAGTCGGGGTGATCATAGCCAACGCCGTCACAGAAATCGGCCATGCCACCGCCGGTGCCGATAGATTCGATGTTTGGCGATGCGAAGTCCGGGTTTTCGCGGCTGAAGATTTCAGCGACGCGCGTGGCGAACGGATAGACGGTGGAAGAACCCACGGCGTGGATACCTTCACGGCTGTCGCCGCTGGCGCTGTCACCAGAACCGCAAGCGGTCAGGCTGGTGGCAGCGAGTGCTGCGAATGCGATGGAAAGCTTTTTCATGGTCTGTGACCTCATTTCTGGTGTTGAATTAGGGGGCCCATATTTCGGTCATGCGACAGATTTGCGTCACATGCCGGACTTATTTTTTAACAGGGCCGGTTTGCATGTGTTGGCTCAAAAATCGAACTCGGCGCGAACACCGATCACGTCGGCACCGTAGTCTTGCTCTCCGGATGGCAGAGCAATCGGTGCATCATCATATTCCAGTCGACCGTAGTTGATCTGGAAGCGTGTGTGATCAGTGGTCGTCCAGATCAGCGATCCGTACAAGGCGTTCTGGGAACCGCCCATGATACCGGCATCGGCGTCATTCAGTTCAAGGAAGTCATAGCGCAGGTTCAGCTGGATTGCACCGATGCCGCCTTCGGCAACGGTTCGGGCAGGGCGGGTGCGGTTGAAACGGCCACCGCGATAGCCGCGACTGTCGCCCGGCGTCAGGAAGATGCCTGCCTCGACAAAACCGCCATGGAACACGGCATCCTGCATTGTCGGCAAACCACCAACTTCCTGGCGATAACCCTCAGCATGGAAGTGGAAAGGTCCGTTTACGGCGGCAAGCTCCAGACCAAGACCAAATTCGCTTTCGGCATCGAAACGGCCTGTGTTGACCAGGCGTTCGGAAGTGAAGTGGACCAGCGGACGCTGGCGATAGCGGACAGTTTCGCCTTCACCGATCTCAGCATAGTGGATCGAGCCGCCAAAGTGCAGTTGCGTATCGCCGACTTCCGGGAAGAATGCTGCACGGCCGTCAACGCTCCAACGATCACTGCCGGGCATGTCGTCAAGGTTATCGGCAAAGAGGCCGCCCTGGATCAGGACGTTGCCAGAACCATATTCGATCCCTACGCCAACACGGCGGCTAAAGCCGAACGCATCGGTAAAAGCGGCACGTTCGATAAAGGAGGTAAAGCGGCTGCTGGTCAGCTCTTCCATCGACTGGAAGTTGTTGAACTGGCCAACCATGATGTCGAAGTCACCCGCGCCATACTCGATCAGCGCGTCGGTTATATCGACCTCGTTACCGGCGAAATCGACTTCGAACTTGTAGGAGAAGCCACCCGGGATATCGCCCGAAACGCCAAGGCGCGCCCGGCGTGCTTCTGCGTCGAACCCGTCCGAAAGACCGAGACCGTCGGGCAGGGCAGTCCAACCCGCATCGACCATCAGACGGCCGAAGGGCTTGAACGAAAACCCGTCTTCGCTTTCGATTTCAGCGGCCGCGCCCATGCTGATTTCGGTCGGGACCGATGCAGTGACGGTTGGTGCTGTGGTAGCACTTGCGGGTGCAGGAGACACGATAGCAGGCGAAATTGCGTCAGTGTCTTCAAGTTCATCAAGACGTTCGGTCACCGCAGCAAGCTGGGCGGTCAGCGCCTCAACCTGGGCGCGGAGAGCCTCGACTTCGGTATCATCGCCGGACTTGCTGTCCTGCGCTTGTACCGGGGTGGAAATCATCGCCAGAGCGGCAAGCGGGAGTGTAGCGAAAGCGCGCATAGATTATGTCTCACAACTGTCATATGACCAAGATGTGACAGCGCCTCTAGATTTGTGACATTACAGTTGTGTGACAGCGAAAAATCGCCTGTGGAAAGAGTGCGCAAAGCACCGGCAGGTGGTCATCCAAGTCTATGTAACAAAAGGAATTCGTACCGTTACAGTTGTCCCTTCGCCAATCTCGCTATCGATGTCGAGGCGACCGCGATGGCGTTCAACGATGTGTTTGACGATGGCCAATCCGAGACCGGTACCGCCAGCCGCGCGGCTGCGACCGGGGTCGGTGCGATAGAATCGCCTGGTCAGATGCGGCAAATGCTCCGCATCAATCCCTTCTCCGTAGTCGGTGATCTTGATCACAGCCATGGCCCGCTCGCCACAGGAGACCGAAATGGACACTGGCTTGTCCGCGTGACCATACTTCATGGCATTATCGACTAGGTTGCGAATGAGCTGCTCCAGCTGATTCCTGTCTCCGCGCACTTCCAGAGTGTTTGAAGGAAGGCTGAGATCCAGTCTGCCGATATGATCCGGACCGGCTCCATCACGCGCCGCCTGCTGCACCAGTTTGGGCAGATCAATCTTGTCGCGCGGCTGATCATGTTTCTCTGCCTCAACCCGGCTGAGGCTCATCAGATCATCGATCAGACCTTGCAGCCGACGCGACTCGCGCAACACAGTCCCGTAAAACTTGTGCGCCTGTGCCGGCGGAATGTCTTCACCGCCATCCTCCAGCGTTTCCATATAGCCGATGATCGAGGCGAGGGGTGTGCGCAATTCATGGCTGGCATTGGCGACAAAATCGGTGTGCGCGCGGCTGACATCGGCTTCGGACGTACGATTGATCAGCTCGACAAGACTATAGCGTTCATCGATGCGCTGGACAGTCATTTGCCAATTGCTGCGCGGGCCGGTCAGGCCCTGAACGGTCGTGCTGCCACCTTCGGGCCGCGACAACAGATCAATCGCTGCCGGGTGACGCAGGGCGACACGCGCATCCTGTCCGATAACGTGTTTGCCGATCTCCTCGCGCGCCTGAGCATTGGCAATGATAATGCGGTTGCTATCGATCAGCAGGACCGGAAGGCCCGAATGCTCGATCAGGTCGCGCATACCGGATCGCGAAAGTGTCAGCCCGTCAACTTCAGCTGGTGCGGGGGGAGGCGGGGGCGGTGCGGCCAGCCAGAAGGAGCCAATCCACACGAACAGGATGCCGAGCACGATCCAGAAGTCGATGCCGGCGATCAGCAATACCAGACCACACGTAACGGCCAGCACGATTCCGGCAACGGGCGTGTAGTGCGCTTGCATGGTCGTGGGCTAAGCCACAGTTTTGTGACATTTTCCAGAAGGTGTGCGACAAAAATTTGTCATAAGCGCCGTGCACGACTGTTTGTCAGCCAAAGCGGAGTGTGACGAGCCGGCATGTAATGGGAACAGGTAGCGCGAAGAGTGTCGCGCATCGCTGGTGACCCCTACGGGAATCGAACCCGTGTTTCAGCCGTGAAAGGGCCGCGTCCTAACCGCTAGACGAAGGGGCCATCCTGCGATGGAGCGGCGCAATTAGGTGTGTCCGCTGCGAAGGTCAAGCCTTGTTCTGCACCATCTTGCAAAGAAAATGGCTAATCGGCCCAGGCGGCATCTTCCAAATGGAGTTCTGCTGCTGGTTTGTTACCCCAGTCATCGATCTTGGCACGGCCAGCCAGCCACAGTCGACGCCCTTTGGATGCATGAAGGATCGCCTGCCCCATATCGCTCTCTGCGGCGCGGAAGGCTATAGCCTTGAAC
Organism: Aurantiacibacter sp. D1-12; assembly: GCF_028858515.1. Taxonomy (GTDB): domain Bacteria; phylum Pseudomonadota; class Alphaproteobacteria; order Sphingomonadales; family Sphingomonadaceae; genus Alteraurantiacibacter. The sequence continues at coordinate 751,396 of NZ_JAPJZJ010000001.1, read as the reverse complement.
CGGCCGCCATCCTGCCCGGCAGCAATTACGCGGAGATGATCGGTTCCCACAATGTCGGCTTTCACCAGTTGCACAGGGCCCACTGCGACACGTGGCCCGGGCCAGCCGACACCGTAAGGGCCTGCGCTGTCCAGCGTCTCGACAAGCTCTGGCGTCAGCCCACGCGGAGCGAGCGCAAGGTCGAGCGTCATGTGCTGATCGGCGGAGGCCGAAGCAACAGGCCCTGCCAGCCGTTCGTCCATCCATTCGGTAAAGGCATCAAGCTTGTCCGCCGCAATCGTCAGGCCCGCCGCCATCGCATGGCCACCACCTTTCACCAGCAAGCCCGAATCGGTTGCCCCGATAATCGCCGCGCCCAGATCGACACCAGGTATCGAGCGGCCCGATCCTTTGCCTTCACCCGTCTCGCTGTCGAGCGCGATAACGACGGCAGGCCTTCCCGCCTTCTCCTTGATACGCCCGGCAACGATTCCAATTACGCCCGGATGCCAGCCTTCACCTGCGCACACGACTATCGCGCGGTTGTGCTGAGCGGCGAGTTGCTCTTCTGCGGTTTCCTGCACGGCAGCTTCGATTGCGCGTCGTTCTTCATTGAGGCGGGACAGCTGCTCGGAAATGGCGCGCGCCTCGTCTGGGTCTTCTGTCGTCAGCAGGCGTACGCCCAGCGTCGCTTCGCCCACGCGGCCACCGGCATTGATGCGCGGACCGAGGGCAAAACCGCAATCGCTTGCAGCCGGAGCAGCCTTCAGACGGCTGGCATCAATCAGTGCCGCCATGCCGGTATTGTCGCGTTTCGCCATGACCTTGAGGCCCTGCGCCACAAATGCACGGTTGAGACCGCGTATCGCCGCAACATCGGCAACGGTTCCCAATGCGACAAGATCGAGCAGCGAGAGAAGGTCAGGCTCCTTTCGATCTGCAAAGTAGTCGCGTTGGCGCAGGGTCCGGACGACTGCGACAGCGAGGAGAAAGGCGACACCCACTGCAGCGAGGTGTCCGTGCGATGCAGCCAGATCGTTCTCGTCCAGACGGTTGGGATTGACGAGGGCATAGGTACGGGGAAGCTCGGCTGCGCACTTGTGATGGTCTACCACAATCACGTCGATGCCCGCATCGTGGGCCATGCCCAGCGCTTCATGCGCCATTGCGCCGCAATCGACTGTGACAATCAGGCTGGAACCCTGCTGACCGATCTTTAGCAATGCTTCGCCGCTTGGCCCGTATCCTTCGAGCAGACGGTCCGGAATGTAATGCAATGCATCGTGCCCGAGCATGCGGATCAGGCGGATGAGCAGGGCAGAGCTGGTTGCGCCGTCCACGTCATAGTCACCGTAAACGGTCACCGTCTCACGCGCGATTACTGCCTCTGCAATCCGTTCCGCCGCGCGGTCCATGTCGGCAAATTCGGATGGATCCGGCAGGAATGACCGCAAGTTCGGCTGGCGGTGCATGTCCAGTTCTTCATGCGGTACGCCACGTGACAGCAACAATTGGGTGGCAATATCCTGCTCCAGTCCGTGGATGCCGGATGCAAGCTCCATATTGCCTCCTCGCCAGCGCCAGGACTTGCCGGAAAGCGACTTCTCGATGCCAAGAACACAGATAGAAGTGGTCATGTCGTGCACAGTACGGCTTCGGTTTCGATTGGGGAAGAGCGCCAGGGGCACTCTCACCAGTCGAAAGGGCAAAGGATTTTACATCCATAATCGTAATGATTGTGAGATAGGGCCGTCGCTAGGACTCGACGCGCCTGTGCTATATTGTCAGTAATTCAGAACGATCTCGGGGGATGTTCAATAGCGAGCGCGCAGCGCCTTGATACCAATAGGCTTGTGGCAACCGCATCATTGCTGTTCGCAGCGGGCGATCGCCCTTGCGCCGCTGATATCCGCAAGCTTGCCGAAAGCGATGGCAATTTCTCGATCAGCATTGATCCTTCGCTAGACGGAAATGCTGATGAAGGGTGGGTCGAGATTCTCGCCAACGGTTTGACATTTGATCTGACCGGACTTGCCCCATTTGCCGGAAGTGAACCACCTCCGGTTGCCTATCATTACGGTTTGCAATCGGACTTCGATCAGCTTGATCTGGAAGCGATTACCCTCGTACCGGGACCGCATTTGCTTGCCGGAGGCACCATGTTTCCGGTCGTGCGCGGGCTAGCCCTCCTGTCAGCTCAACTGGCCTCGCTTGCGAGCGTAAGAGGTATAGCCTGGCACGCTGCCCGTGCGGCCAGCCACCCGCAATACTTCCAACGTGGAGTTATGGGCTGGATCGAGGGCGGAGCTTTCCCCGGCCTCGGCCTAACGGCACTTGCCACCAAGCAAGACGGGAGCATGCAAAGCGAAGGGCTGATGCTGTTTACCGGGCAGGAATTACTGATCCCGGCCAGTATTGCGGATAACGAGGCTGAGGGAGCAAAGGTCGCTCTTCGCCTGCTCAACTGGCTTGTCGAGCACGGGCGAATCGAGCAAAGTGTCACGTTTACAGGGCCTTCGGGTGAACCGATTCAGCTTGAACCTGTGGAAAACTCAGGCATCCTGCGCGTGTGGGGGGGAACACACCAGGGGACCTAGCCAGACCGGCTGGAGGCGACGTGCGCGCGGGGCTGCCATTCAGGGCAGTCAATCGCCGCGGAACTCCCGCACATGACGCAGGGATGCAGCGCCATCATTTGCTGCCGCGCCAGATCATGAAGGTCCGATGCTTCGCGACAATGTTCGATCAGATCGGCAGGCTCGCGATCGGCTTCGAGGATTTTCGTGCCAACGGCCTGCTGCTGCCATCGATTGCGAAATCTGCATTACGGACAGGTCTGCCGCTGCATTGCGGGCCGCACCGTCAATATAACGAACTGGTCCAGGAGCGTGTAGGCTGCATTGAACGCCGATGGGCGTGCCAATGCCCCAGCGATGCTTCGCACGCACGGGTTGAGGCGCTGATGCGGCTGCGGCTCCTGCAGCGGGCGCTGCGCAAGCGGCTGATGCAGCGCGAAAACCGTTCTCTATTTCTCAACAGGAAGGATCCATTTCGCGCCGGTGTCGATTTTGCCGAGCTGGACGCCATGGTAGAAGCGCTCTGGTCGGCAACCGCCTAGGCGGCTTTCTCGAAATGGGGCCATTCGCGTTTGATTGCCTTGACGCATTCGTCTGGCCGGTCGTTTGCCTTGAGCCAGTGTTCGAGCCTGCGTGAAGCCTCTCCCAGCTCGGGCTCTCCGAAATTGGCCGCGACGCCGGCCAGTTTGTGCAGTTCTGCGGCAAGGCGTTGCCAATCGATATCCGCAGGCGTTGCGGAAAGGCTCTGCTTCAGATCTGCAACGATCGAATCACGGCGTGTGCGATACCGCTCTTCCAGAGCAGCCATCGCGGCAGGAGGAGTGGTGACAAGATCTGCCACTTTACCTTCGTTTGCCGCAATTGGGCTGAACTCGCCGATGCCCGATCCAGGCGAAAGCCAGCGGGTCAACTCGCGCGCCAGCGCAACCGTGGTAACGGGCTTGCCGAGGTGCGATTGCATTCCGGCTTTCTGACACGCAGCCACATCATCGGGATAGCAATTTGCCGTCAGCGCGATGATGGGCAGGGCGGCGGCGTCAAATCCCAGGGCGCGCAGGCGGCGGGTCGCTTCGAGTCCATCCACATCGGGCATTTGCATATCCATCAGCACCGCATCGAAGGGAGTGTTGTCCTGATCCGCCTCGATCACCGCGTTCACAGCCTGCTCGCCGTCTTCCACCAGCTTGACGTCCAGCTTGAGTGCTTGTGCCATGGCCAGAACCAGCTGCTGGTTGATCGCATGGTCCTCTGCAATCAGTATCCGCGCGCCTTCAAGCTTGAAGGCAACTTCGCTTTCGCTCGGGGCGTGATCTGCAGGAGGTGGCAGCACTTCCTTGACCGGTTCGAGTGGCAGTCTGACTGTGAACTGGGTGCCCACGCCCCGCTTTGAATGCACCGTAATATGGCCGCCCATCATGGTGACCAGCTGGCTGCAGATCGCTAGGCCAAGCCCGGTTCCACCGTATCGGCGGGCCACCGATCCATCTTCTTGCATGAACGGTGTGAAGATGGCTTCCAGCCGGTCTTCATCGATCCCGATCCCGGTATCGATTACTGCCAGCAGCAATGATTGCCCGTCGCTGGAGTTTTCGACGCGCGCTTCGACATCGATGCCGCCCGCCTCGGTGAACTTGACCGCGTTACCGATGAGGTTGAGGATGACCTGGTGGACGCGCAGCTTGTCTAAAAGCAGCAGTGGCGGCACCGCGTCATCGATCCACATTCCCAGTGACAGCCCCTTCGCGCGCGCCATCGGTTCGACCAGCTTGGTGCAATGCTTCAGTTTGTGCCGCAGGTCGGTTGGCTCCATGGCGATCTGTAGCTGGCCGGACTCGATCCGCGAGTGGTCGAGGATGTCATTCAGCAATTGCATCATTGCATGGCCGCTCTCGGCGATGAGCTGGACCTGCGCTTTCTGGTGCTCATTCAGGTCGCTTTCTAGCAGCAATTCGGTGAAGCCGATCACGCCGTTCATCGGGGTGCGGATTTCGTGGCTCATATTGGTTAGGAAGGTGGATTTGCTCTGCGCCTCGTGTTCGGCACGCTCTCGCGCGGCGAGCAGCTCAGCCTCAAGGTCCTTTGATCGCTGGATATCGATATTGATCCCGACATAGCCGACCAGCGTGCCATCATCGTCATATTCGGGAGCGCCGAGCCCCTTTACCCAGACCGATGTGCCATCCGGTTGAACCCAGCGCCATTCGTCTTCGAAGTGCTCATGCGTCGCCACGCTCTTCATCAGATTGGCAAAGACGCGGTTCTTGTCGCCTGGATGCAGGGCGTCCGCCCAGCCTGTGCCCTGCCATCTTTCCTTGCCGAAAATGCCGGTGGCTTCTTCCCAATTGCGGTTGACGAAAAGGCAATTGCCGGACGGATCGGTACGCCAGATGCCCGCGGGGGCTACCTGTGTAAGTGTGACGAAGCTCAGCGCGTCCTGTTCATCTTCGCTCTGCTCGGAGCGGAGACGGCGGTTGAGCCATGCCAGCACCGCGACGATGGCGATGGCCAGTGCGGCCAGAAGATACCCGAACATAGGTCCATCCATCAGATAGGTCATGGACCGGATGCCTACATACTGTTCGATAGCATTGGCCGACCAGGGCCCTCCGCTTGCGTGCGTATTGGGCTTGTAGGAAAGCGTTAAAGACGCGGTGTTCCTGGCCCATGCGATGCTGCATTGGCTGCGCTGAGCAAAGCGCGCACGCTGGCGGTTGCCACGTCTTCGTCCACGCCGACACCCCAGCCGGAGCGACCATCGGGCGTTGACCACTCGATATAGGCCGCTGCGTTCGCATCCACGCCCGAGTCGAGCGCGTGCTCGGAGTAGTCGGTCACTTCAAGGTCAACGTCGAACCCCTCGCGTAGCGTCGCAAGCACTGAGGAGATGAGGCCTTTGCCTCGCCCGGAAACGCGCTGCGCCTCTCCGTCCACCTCCACTGTGCCGGTGAAGATCCGTGTCCCGTCCGAAGCACGACTTTCTTCATAATCGACCAATGCAAAGCGGCGTTTGTCGACTTGCAAGTAGTAGGTCTGGCGGAAGCATTCCCAGATATCGGCAGCGCCCAGCTCGCGGCCCTGATCATCGGCCGTAAACTGCACATGCTTGGAGAAGTGAGCCTGCAGGCGTTTGGGAAGCTTGAGACCCTGATCCTGCTGCAGCACCCAGGCAAAGCCGCCTTTGCCGCTTTGCGAATTGACGCGGATCACTGCTTCGTAATCGCGACCGAGATCGGCGGGGTCGATGGGCAGGTAGGGCACGCGCCATTCGTTGTGGTTCTGCGCTTCGTGCGCCTCGAACCCCTTTTTGATCGCATCCTGGTGGCTGCCGGAGAAGGCGGTGTAGACCAATTCTCCGCCGTAGGGGTGCCGCTGGTGAACGGGCAATTCGTTGCAGTATTCCACCGTTTCGATGACGCTGTCGATGTCGGAGAAGTCGAGCCCCGGATCGACACCTTGCGTATACATATTGAGCGCGACGGTCACGAGGCAGCAGTTGCCTGTTCGCTCTCCGTTGCCGAACAGGCATCCTTCCACGCGGTCTGCGCCCGCCATCATGCCGAGCTCAGCGGCGGCTACTCCGGTTCCGCGGTCATTATGTGTGTGGAGGCTGATCACCGCCGCATTGCGGTTCGAAAGATTGCGGCAAAAGTACTCGATCTGGTCGGCGTAGATGTTGGGCGTGGCCGCCTCGACCGTCGCAGGCAGGTTGAGGATGATCGGACGATCCGGTGTGGGGCCGACGATCTGCATCACTGCTTCGCAAACCTCCAGACTGAAATCGAGCTCTGCGGTCGAGAAGGTCTCGGGCGAGTACTGGAAGTGCCAGTCGGTGCCAGGGCGCTTTTCCGCTTCGTCCACCAGCAATTGCGCGCCTCTGACCGCTATGTTCTTCACATCTTCCCGACTCATGCGGAACACGATGTCACGCCATGCCGGGCTGACGGCGTTGTAAAGGTGGACAATTGCCGAGTGTGCACCTTCGAGGCTTTCGAAGCTGCGCTTGATCAGATCCTCACGCGATTGGGTGAGCACCTGCACCACCACGTCGTCGGGCACCTTGTCCGAATTTACCAGCCAGCTGATGAAGTCGAACTCGGTTTCACCTGCGGCAGGGAAGCCGACTTCGATCTCCTTGAGGCCGCATTTCACCAGCAGATCGAAGAAGCGGGTCTTCTTCGCGCGGTCCATCGGGTCGATGATCGACTGGTTGCCATCGCGCAGGTCGGTGGAAAGCCAGCGCGGCGGCGCAGTGATGGTGCGCGTGGGCCACTGGCGATCGGGCAGATCGACTTGCGGAAACGGGCGGTACTTGGCGCTGGGATCACTCAGCATGGGCATAGGATGTGGCTTTCTTCGACTTGCCAGATTGGGGAATGGAGAGACCCTTAGGCGGGTGCCTGCTCTGGGGCAGGATAAACGGCGCGCCTAAGGGCGCGTAAGTCGAAGCAGAATAAGGCGTGTGCCTGTGTTCATGGGATGTGGTGCTATCGGCATTCGCAAGCCCCGTCCACCCGCGAATGTGGTTTCTTTTGGAACCATGAATTGATGTTCAGCAGGATGGCAAAAGACTGCCAAACCGCGCCCGCAGGCTCGCCAGCGTATAGCTCTCCTCTGGAGCTGCTCCATTACACGGCCGATAGCGCGGATCGCTGGGCAGGCATCCCTCTCCGCACACCTGTGTCGCTGTCCCAGTCTCCGCATCGATATGCCAGAACCGCCCGCCTGGAGTGGAGACAAAACCGTCCATCCCGCTTGCCATGTCACTCTCGATATCGAGAGTGGAAGGCACCTCGCTGTCGTAGTCGGTATTGAAGCCAGCATGGGTGTGATAGGTCGCGAGCGGGTAAAGCGTGCGTACGTCGAAATAGGTGATGTCGCAGCTTTCATGATCGCCCACGATCACCGTCCGGCTAACGATTTCGCCATCAGCGTTCTCCGCCAGCAATCCGCAATACTCGGTGTCTTCGGCAAAGCTCTGTTGTTGCAGATTGCTGAGCTGTTCGCGTGCGGCCTGCTGCACCTGAGCATCTGTGGCCGTACGCTCGTAAATCTCGTTACCGAGGTTCTCGCTGGACTGGCGTAGGACAATGCCCGCCCACAATGCAGCGCACAGGACCAGAACAGCAATGGTGACGCGACCTTCATTCATTCCGGCTTGCGCAGAATGCTCTCCATCTTCTTGCCCCGCGCCAGCTCATCGACGACCTTGTCCATGTAGCGCAGCTCGCGCATCAGCGGGTCTTCCACTTCTTCCACGCGTACGCCGCAGACCACACCTTTGATCAGCGTGCGGTCCGGATTGAGTGGGGCTTCCTCGATAAAGGTGCGGCAATCGATTTTCTTGTCGATCTGGCTGTCCAGCTGCTCTTGCGAATAGCCAGTCACCCAGCGCAGCACCTTGTCGAGATCGTCTTTGGTGCGGCCCTTCTTTTCGACCTTGTTGACGTAGTGTGGGTAGATGCTGGCAAAGCTCATCGAAAAGACTTTGTGCTCTGCCATCGGATTACCCCTTTAGTTCTTTTCCTTGTCCACCAGCTTGTTGGCGGTGATCCATGGCATCATAGCACGCAGCTGCGCGCCCGTCTTCTCGATGGGATGTTCGGCCTGGCGTTTGCGCGCCGCCTTCATTTCGGGATTGCCGATGGCGTTATCGAGCATGAAGCGCTGCACGAACTTGCCGCGCTGGATATCGTCCAGCACGCGTTTCATTTCCGCCTTGGTTTCATCGGTGATAACGCGAGGGCCGGTGTGATAGTCGCCATACTCGGCGGTGTTGCTGATCGAATAGCGCATGTTGGCGATGCCGCCTTCGTACAGCAGATCGACGATCAGCTTGGTTTCATGCAGGCACTCGAAATAGGCCATTTCGGGTGCGTAACCGGCTTCCACCAGCGTTTCGAAACCGGCCATGATCAGGTGGCTGATGCCACCGCAAAGGACGGCCTGCTCGCCGAACAGATCGGTCTCGCATTCTTCCCTGAAGTTGGTCTCGATAATACCGCTGCGGCCGCCGCCCATACCGCTGGCATAGGCAAGCGCGATGTCATGCGCGTTGCCGCTTTTGTCCTGATGGATGGCGATCAGGCATGGAACGCCCGCTCCGCGCAGGTATTCACTGCGCACAGTGTGGCCGGGGCCCTTCGGAGCAATCATGATGACGTCGATATCGTCGGTCGGCTCGATCAGGCCGAAATGAATGTTGAGGCCATGGGCGAACGCAATTGCCGCGCCCGGCTTCATATTGCCTTTCAGGTCATCCGCCCAGATTTGCGCCTGCGTCTCATCAGGCGCAAGGATCATGAGGATATCGGCAACCTTGGCCGCTTCGCTGTTGGACAGGACTTCGAAGCCAGCAGCTTCGGCCTTTTTCGCCGTCGCAGAGCCTTCACGCAGAGCAATGCGAACGTCCTTCACCCCGCTATCACGCAGGTTCTGGGCATGGGCATGGCCCTGGCTGCCATAGCCGAGCACGACAATCGTCTTGTCGGCAATGAGATCGAAGTCGCAGTCGGCGTCGTAATAGGCTTTCATGATATTCCCTGTCTTGATCTGTCGTCAGGTCGTTGTCGAAGTTGTTACGTAATAGGCGAGAAGGATGAGAACGCCCGCCAGTGTGATGAGCGGTGCGCCGATAAACTGGCCGCGCGACCAGATCGCGCTGATCAGGCCTGCCGCGAGATGAGTCGCGCCGATGCCCAGCAGAAGCATTGGAATGTCGATATCGCCATAGGCCATCAGTACCAGAACGGCAGCGACGAGGACCCAGATCACAGTTGTCCAATGCCAGGCAAAGCGGAACACTGCGCGAGCGAGCGGGCTGTTCATCAGCGGCGCGTCAATCGCGAGTGCCGGGATAATGAGCCGCCGCTCGCCAACGACTGAGTGAATTCCGGCTGTGATTACACAAATGGCCGCTGCCCACAGCAGCATGAATGTCGGGTTGAGGTATTCCACGTGAACTAAGCTCCTTCAGCTCCGCGCATCATCCCGACGACGCCGGACCGGCCTACTTCGACAAGACCTAGCCCGCGCATCAGCGCGATGAAGCTATCGATCTTGTCTGTGGCACCTGTCAGCTCGAACACAAAGCTTTCTGTGGTGGTGTCCACCACATTGGCGCGGAAAACGTCGGCTATGCGAAGAGCTTCGACGCGATGGTCGCCGGTGCCGTGTACCTTCACCAGCGCCAGTTCGCGTTCCACGTGCGGGCCTTCATCGGTCAGGTCGGTGACGCGGTGAACAGGCACCAGCCGCTCGAGCTGCGCCATGATCTGGTCGATTACCTGTGGCGGACCGTTGGTGACAACGGTAATGCGGCTGATCGCGTGATCTTCGCTGATATCGGCCACGGTCAGGCTGTCGATATTGTATCCGCGCGCGGTGAACAGGCCGGTGATCTTGGCGAGGATGCCCGGCTCGTTGTCTACGGTGACGGTGAGCACATGGCGCTCTGCTGCGCGATGTTCGATTTTCATTACACCAAGGCCTTTGCTTCGTCTTCCATCGTGCCTTCGACCATGTCGCCGTAGAGCAGCATTTCGGTGTGCGCCGCGCCGCTGGGGATCATCGGGAAGCAGTTAGCCTCTTTCGCCACGCGGCAATCGACGATCACCGGGCCGTCATGGTCGAGCATCGCCTCGATGCCAGCATCGAGCCCCGCTTCCTCGGTGATCTGGACGCCCTTCCAGCCATAGGCTTCGGCGAGCCGTACGAAATCGGGCAGGCTATCCGAATAGGAGTTCGAGTAGCGGCTTTCATAGGTCAGCTCCTGCCATTGGCGGACCATGCCCATGTATTCGTTGTTGAGGATGAACACCTTCACCGGCAGGCGATACTGGCTCGCGGTGCCGAGCTCCTGAATGTTCATCTGGATGCTCGCTTCACCGGCAATATCGATCACCAGCGCATCGGGATTGCCGATCTGCGCGCCGATAGCGGCGGGCAGCCCGTAGCCCATCGTGCCGAGGCCGCCGCTGGTGAGCCATTTGTTGGGTGCGTTGAACCCGAAATATTGTGCCGCCCACATCTGATGCTGGCCGACTTCGGTGGTGATGATCGGATCGCGATCCCTGGTGAGCGCGAACAGCCGCTCCACAGCGAGCTGCGGCATGATGGCATTACCGCCGTCGCTCGCGCGGGGTGGGTAGGCGAGGCTGTCACGTGCACGCCAACCGGTGATGCGTGCTTTCCATTCGCCCAGATCGCGCGATTTGCGTGTGCCCCAGCATTCGAGCATCTGCTCCAGCACTGCGGCGCAATCACCGACGATGCCTAGCTCCACAGGGACGATCTTGTTGATGCTCGCACGGTCGATATCGATGTGGATCTTCTTGCTGTGCGGCGAAAAGGCATCAAGGCGGCCGGTCACCCGGTCATCGAAACGCGCGCCCACGCAGACCATCACATCGCACTGGTTCATCGCCATATTGGCTTCATAGGTGCCATGCATACCCAGCATCCCGAGCCAGTCAGGATGGTCGGCGGGGAAGGCGCCCAGGCCCATCAGGGTGGAGGTGAGCGGCGCCCCGGTACGGTCCTGCAATTGTCGGAGTAGCTCGCTAGCACGCGGCCCGGCATTGATCACACCGCCGCCGGTGTAGAACACGAGGCGTTCTGCGGAAGCGATCATCTCGACCGCTTCGGCGATTTCGTCCGCTGCGCCCACGGTGTGCGGCACATAGCGCTTGCGACGTTCCTTTGGCTTGTCCGAAGCCGTGGCGACCTGCACGTTCTTGGGAATGTCGATAACCACCGGGCCGGGTCGGCCCGATGTAGCAATTTCGAAAGCTTCCTCGATAGTTGCAACAAGGTCTTCAGGATCTTTGACAAGGTAATTGTGCTTCGAGCAATGTCGGGTGAGGCCAACGGTGTCGGCTTCCTGGAAAGCATCTGTGCCGATCAGGTTGGTCGCTACCTGCCCGGTAATCACGACCATCGGGATGGAATCGAGGAAAGCATCGGCAATCCCGGTAATCGCATTGGTCGCGCCCGGGCCGGAGGTCACCAGCACTACACCGGGCCTTCCGGTTGAACGTGCATAACCCTCTGCTGCATGGGCCGCGCCGGCTTCGTGCCGCACAAGAATGTGGCGAATACGCTCGTCACCGAAAAGCTCGTCGTAAATCGGCAGGACCGCGCCGCCGGGATAGCCGAACACGTGTTCGACCCCTTGCCTGACCAGGCAGTCTACCAACAGGGCGGCTCCGGAGCGCTGCGCCAATGTCTTTCTCCTACGCAATAAAAAAGGCCCGATGCGGGGTGCATCAGGCCGATCGGAAGTGGTCACATGAAGACTACCCTATCAGCCTGCGCTCTCCGCAAGAATGACGACGATAAGGGCAATCATGGTTTCGGGTCCTGTTCGAATGCTGCATCGCAGCGCATATCGCCCGTCTATGGACAGGTTTTGCGCGTGTCAACAGCCTTGGCGGAATAAAATTTCAAAAATGTCATCAATCACGATATTTTCCGGTTTCTCGCGCAACCAGTCTTGCGGAGGTTGGTTGCGGAACCAGGTGTACTGACGCTTGGCGTAGTTGCGCGTAGACTGGGCTCCGCGCTCGATCGCTTCCTCACGCGACCATTCGCCGCGCAGCCATCCGGCAATCTCTAGAACGCCAATGGCGCGCATGACCGGCAGCTCGGAAGACAGACCACGCGCCAGCAGCGCCTCGACCTCTTCGACAGCGCCCTGATCGAGCATCGCCGCGAACCGTGTGTCACAGCGCTCATACAGTGCCTCCCTGTCAGGAAGCAGGATCAGCGGGGCGAGATCTACCTGGTCGCCAATGCCGCCGCTCTTGTGTTCTTGCCACGAGCCCAGCGTACGCCCCGTGGAGCGAACCACCTCCAGAGCACGGGCAATGCGCTGGCTGTCGCTGGGGTGGAGCATGTCGGCTCGCTCTGGATCAGCATCCTGCAGGGCGGAGTAGGCATCATCGGTTGAAAGCGCGCGCACTTCGCGGCGCACGTCTGGATCAATGGGGGGGATCGGCGCAATCCCGTCGAGCAGAGTCGACATGTACATGCCCGTGCCGCCGACGAGGATCGGCACCGCTCCGCCTTCATGCGCCGCGGCAATCTCCTCCTTCGCCGCCGCTGCCCAATCTGCCGCCGAACATGGCTCCGCCCCGTCCCATGTTCCAAACAGGCTATGGGGTACACCCTGCATCTCTTCCTCGTCCGGGCGAGCCGAGAGCACCTGCAGATCAGCGTAGACCTGCGCGCTGTCCGCGTTAATCACGACCGCGCTCTTGCCGCGCTCCTCCAGCGCTTTTGCCAGCTTCACCGCGCAATCGCTCTTGCCGCTGGCGGTCGGCCCTGCAATGAGCGCGAGCGGATCAGGAGTATTTCTCATTCTCATTACCCGGCTGATAGCAGACCCCGCCACACTGGAAACCCGGCTCGATACGATGACCGCAGAGCTGGCCAACACATCGGTACCGGTGGCGCATGCGGCGATACTCGACTTTTGCGGGGACGTGCTGCAGGTCGAATCGCCGGGAGATGACAGGGCTGTACTTCGGGAGGCTCTCGACAAGCATTTTTCCGAGTGTGATGCGATCATCTCCAGCGCGCCTATAGAAGTGCCCAAGCTGTTCGTATCCGACATGGATTCGACCATGATCGGGCAGGAATGCATCGACGAACTCGCTGATTTTGCCGGACTGAAGGACAAGGTTGCCGACATTACCGAGCGGGCCATGCAGGGCGAACTCGATTTTGAAAGCGCGCTGACCGAGCGTGTCGGCCTGCTCACTGGGCTTGAGGAAAGCGCCATCACGCGCTGCCTCGAAGAACGCATCACGTCCACGCCGGGGGCACGCACTCTGGTGCAAACGCTCAAGTCACGCGGCTGCAAGACTGTGCTGGTGACCGGGGGATTCCATCACTTTGCGGACGTTGTTGCCAAACAGCTCGGGTTTGACCGGGTGGTCGGCAATCGCCTGGAGGTCACAAATAGCGCACTGACAGGTCGCCTCGACGGCCCGATTGTCGATAGCGCCACCAAGAAGGCGGTGTTGCTCGAAGAACTGGCTGCGCTGGGCGAGAGTGCTGTCAGCATGTCTGCAGGAGACGGGGCGAACGACATTCCTATGCTGCAGGCATCAAGCTATGGCATTGCCTACCGCGCAAAGCCCAAGGCGCGCGCCGCAAGCAACGGCTGGATTGATCGCGGAGATCTGACGAGCCTGCTCAAGCTGCTGGAAATTCCCGAGATGGACTGGGTGGCCTAAAGCCAACTCGCAATTTGGCTCAACGGCTTCTTCTTGATCGCGTGATCGGGCACGGTCGCGTTCTCGCCCGGAAGGCCGGCCACAACTATCATCAGCGGCTTTTCGTTCTTCGGGCGGCCACACAGGTCGCGCAGGAATCCCATGGGTGATGGAGTGTGCGTCAGTGTCGCGAGACCGGCCGAATGCAGCGCGGAAATCAGCATGCCACAGGCGATGCCGACACTTTCGTTGACGTAGTAGTTCTGCGTCTTGCCGTCTTCCTCGATCCCGCCGGTGCGCTGCGCAAAGCAGACGATCAACCACGGTGCGGATTCGAGAAAAGGCTTGTGCGCATCTGTCCCGATGGGGGCGAGGGCATCCAGCCATTCATCCGATGCTTTGGGCTTGTCACCGTCCTCACCATAGAAGCGGCGTTCTTCTTCCTCGGCTGCCTCGCGGATTGCCTTCTTCTTTTCCGGAGAAGAGATGACGGCGAAATGCCACGGCTGGTGGTTGGCCCCGTTGGGCGCGGTGCCCGCTGCCAATATCGCTTTTTCGATCACTTCGCGCGGAACGGGTGTATCGGAGAAATCACGGCAGGAATGGCGCGTTTTGAGGTGCTCGTAGGCTTCGCTGGCGCGCGCGACACGCTCTTCGTCCGAAAGCTCGGGCAAAGGCGGGAAGGGGTGGTGCTTCTCGGTCAACGTAGTTCCTTTCGAATGACCAGTTTCAGGCCTGACCACACATCGTCTACTGCGCAGACCTTGGTATCGACAAGACCCAGCGGCAAAGCGATCTCGCGGATTGTATCCTCGGTCACTTCGCTTTCAACGCCGGAAGATTTCTTGGGCCAGCTGACCCAGATCTGCCCGGCTGGCGCAATGGTGTGACGCAGCTTTGCGAGCAAGTCCGCCAGCCGCGCCCGTTCGGTTACAAAGATGTGCGCTCCGTCGACCTCGTTATCAGGCCCTTCGACACCGATAAGGTCGAGCGCATATTCACCGATCTCGTCCGCCACGCTTTCCGGCATGCCATCGAACCACACGCGCATGCCGTCGCGCAGGTTCAGCTTCTTGGCGAGCGGAGTGGCGGAGTATCCGGCGGGCATCAGCCCTCCATCCAGTCCCTGAAGAAACTGCGATGTGCCTCGCGCATGTCTTCAACTGACTTGCCGAACAACGTGTCGCCGCCCGTCGTGCCGATGCGGGTGAAGCCGACAGCAGCGGTCTCGTCATTCTCGGTGCCCTTGGCGAGCGCCTCGTTGAACGCCTGCGTATCGGGCACGGTGATGACATAGCGGCCCTGGTCTTCGCCGAACCACCATTGCGCGTCGGTATAGTCGGAATGGCCTTCGTGCATATCGGCACCAATGCCGCCAGCCATCGCCATTTCGGCGAGAGCCACGGCGAGGCCGCCATCGGAAACGTCATGCACGGCGCTCACCAGACCGTCAGAAATCAGTTCAAGCACGATGCGGCCTGCTGCTTTCTCAAGGGTCAGGTCAACAGGTGGTGCGCGGCCTTCGTCGCGGCCATGCACTTCCTTCAGCCACAGCGACTTTCCGAGATGCGACCGTTCCGGGTCTGCCGTTGCCCAAGCTTCGGGCGCGATCAGGTAGATCGCTTCGCCTTCGGCCTTGAACGGCATTGTCATCATCGTGTCATAGTCATCGATGATGCCGACACCACCGATGGCGGGGGTAGGCAGGATCGCAGAGCCGCCGCCGGTCGCCTTGCTTTCGTTGTAAAGCGAGACATTGCCCGACACGATCGGGAAATCGAGATACTTGCACGCCTTGCCCATGCCTTCGAGGGCGTGGACGAATTGTGCCATAATCTCTGGCCGCTGCGGGTTGGCGAAGTTGAGGCAATTGGTCACCGCAAGAGGACGCGCGCCCACTGCGCACAGGTTGCGATAGGCCTCGGCAATTGCCTGTTTGCCGCCTTCGTAGGGGTTGGCGTGGACATAGCGTGGGGTGCAGTCAGTGCTGATGGCTAGCGCCTTCTTCGTGCCGTGGACGCGGACAACGCCGGCATCGCCACCCGTCTGCAGCGTATCGGCACCGACCTGACTGTCATACTGCTCTGAAATCCACCCGCGAGAGGCGAGATTGGGGCTGGCGAGCAGTTTGAGGAGATCGCCGCCGATGTCGCTCGTGTCAGGGCGATCCGTCATCGGCGCGATGCCGGCCCATGCGATGTAATCGTCCATCGAGAGGTAGGGGCGATCATACTCGGGCGCGTCTGCCGCAAGCGGACCGAGCGGAATGTCGCACACGACTTCGCCGCCGAATTCGAGCACCATATGCTGCGTATCGGTGACTTCGCCGATGACTGCGAAATCAAGCTCCCACTTCTCGAAGATGGCCTGCGCCATGGCTTCCTTGCCGGGCTTCAGGACCATGAGCATCCGCTCCTGGCTTTCGCTCAACATCATTTCGTAGGGCGTCATGCCCACTTCGCGGCACGGAACCTTGTCCATGTCGAGGCGAATGCCCGCCTTGCCGTTGGTCGCCATTTCGACGCTGGAGCTGGTGAGACCCGCTGCGCCCATGTCCTGAATCGCGACGATGGCATCGGTCGCCATCAGCTCGAGGCAGGCTTCGATCAGCAGCTTTTCGGTGAAGGGGTCGCCAACCTGCACCGTGGGGCGCTTGGCGTCGGCGTCTTCCTCGAAATCGGCAGAGGCCATGGTCGCGCCGTGAATCCCGTCGCGCCCGGTCTTGGAGCCGACATAGACGATGGGGTTTCCGACGCCCGTTGCCGCCGAGTAGAAGATCTTGTCCGCGTCCGCGACACCCACGGTCATCGCATTGACGAGGATGTTGCCGTCGTAGGCCGGGTGGAAATTGGTCTCGCCGCACACGGTTGGCACGCCCACGCAGTTGCCGTAGCCACCGATGCCTGCAACCACGCCTTTGACGAGGTGCTGCATCTTCGGATGCTCGGGGCGGCCAAAGCGCAGTGCATTGGCATTCGCCACCGGGCGCGCACCCATTGTGAAGACATCGCGCAGGATGCCGCCAACGCCCGTTGCTGCGCCCTGGTATGGCTCGATGTAGCTCGGGTGGTTATGGCTCTCCATCTTGAAGATGGCAGCCTGCCCGTCACCAATGTCGATAACACCAGCATTCTCGCCCGGGCCGCAAATCACCCACGGTGCCTCGGTCGGCAGTTTCTTCAGGTGCAGGCGGCTCGATTTGTAGGAGCAATGCTCTGACCACATGACCGAGAAGATGCCCAGTTCCACAAGATTCGGCTCGCGGCCAAGACCGGCGAGCACGCGCTCATATTCTTCGGGGCTGAGACCGTGCTGCTCGACGACTTCGGGAGTGATTTCTGACATGCGCCGCCCTTTAGCGGGGAGGGGGTTTCGCCGCTAGTCCTGACAGGCGTAATTTCCCCCTTAAGATGTGAATTTCAGCACTACCCAACATGAGACTGCCGAAGCGATACCGGTTGCAAAGGTGCCCCAGGCGATATCGGCAATGGAAATATGCGTTGCCCAAGTCTTCATTACCGCCTGGCTGGTGAGGTCGAAAGTGGCATAGCAAAGCCCGCCCACCAGTGCGCCGTTAATAAGCGCCTGCATCACATTGCCGCTCTCGATGCCAGGGCGAACACCGAAATAGACCATACCGGCAATGTAGATGGCGTAGAAGGCAAGGGCAGGGCCCATGCGGAAGCTGTCTGCCAGTATCTCGCCAATCACCGGGCGGTAGAGGTTTGGTCCGGCCCAGCGCAGCCAGAAGCTGTCGAGAATTCCGAAGGCCACAGCGGCGGCGACATAGGCAATAATCCACTTCATTGGCATCTCCTGTACGTGTGCCAGCTTGACCCTGTGCTCTGGCAGCGTCAATGGTTGCGCGCATGGCAGAACAGGCCCCCGATATCGCAAATATGAGCTTCGAGGACGCGCTGCGCGCGCTTGAAGATGTCGTTCGTAAGCTGGAAAGCGGCGAGGCCAAGCTGGACGAAAGTATAGATCTGTACGAGCGCGGTGAGAAATTGCGCCAGCATTGCCAGGCGCGCCTGGATGCAGCGCAGGAGCGGATCGAGAAGATCGTTGCCGGACCTGACGGCGCCGCCAAGGGCACGCAGCCCTTTGACGCAGGCTGATCCGCCATGGGTCTGAAACTCGCCGGTGATTCAATTCTCTCGCAAGGCTTACAGAGGATCCAGCGCGAGATTGACGACGCCTTCGACAGCTTGCTGCCGGTGCCGGATGACAATTCCGCGCGATTGGTGGAAGCGATGCGTTACGCCGCGATTGGTGGCGGCAAGCGGGTTCGCCCCATGCTCGTTGCGACAGTGGCGGAGATGTACGGCGCCAGCCGAGCGTCGGCGGTCTATGCCGGGTGCGCGCTGGAGGCGATCCACGTCTACTCGCTGATCCACGATGATCTGCCGTGCATGGATGATGACGACATGCGCCACGGCAAGCCCACGCTGCACAAGGAGTTTTCGGAGGCGATTGCTGTGCTCGCGGGGGATTCGCTGCACGATTTGGCGTTCGAAATCCTTGGCGGACACAAGGTTAGCGAAGACCCGTTCGTTCGTGCAGAACTTGTCTACACGCTTGCCAGTGCCAGCGGACACAAAGGCATGGCGGGCGGGCAGATGATGGATATCGCTGCCGAAACGGCTGGCAGGGATTTTGACCTGCACACCATCACCCGCCTGCAACAACTGAAGACCGGCGCGCTGTTGGGCGCCGCAGTGGAAATGGGCGCGATCATCGGCAAGGTTCCGGAAGAAGGCCGCGCGCACCTTCGCGCCTATGCCCGCGATATCGGCCTCGCGTTCCAAATTGCCGACGATCTGCTCGATGAAGAAGGCGACGAGGAAAAGGCCGGTAAAGCGCTGCGCAAGGATGCTGATATGGGCAAGGCGACTTTTGTAAGTCTGATGGGTGTGGACGATGCCCGCGCGCAGGCCCATGCTTTGGCGGAGCAGGCGATCGGGCATTTGGCGCAGCACGGCAGCGAGGCGGATCTGCTTCGCGCATTGGCGAGGTTTATCGTGGAGCGGGACAGGTAATGACCCAACGCATCGGCATATATCCAGGCACCTTCGACCCCGTAACGCTCGGGCACGCCGACATCATTCGGCGCGGGGCGAAGCTGGTCGACAAGCTCATAATTGGCGTCACCACCAATCCCAGCAAAAATCCGATGTTCACGCCGGATGAGCGGATGGAGATGATGCGCGGCGAAATTGCGCGGTTGGGCCTCGATAATGTCGAGATCCAGGGTTTCGATGCTCTGTTGATGAAGTTTGCCAAGCATGTTGGCGCGGGTGTCATCATCCGCGGGCTGCGCGCCGTGGCGGACTTTGAGTACGAATACCAGATGGCGGGTATGAACCAGCAGCTCGATGCCTCGATCGAGACGGTGTTTCTGATGGCGGACATTTCGCTCCAGCCCATTGCCAGCAAGTTGGTGAAGGAAATCGCTATCTACGGTGGAGATATTGCCCCGTTTGTCGCGCCGCAGGTCAAGGCACTGGTCGAGGCGCGTGTGGCCGAAATCGGCCGCAAGGGCGACTACTGAGGCCCGGCCAGTCCACCGTCAGGCCCCACATGTTCATTGAACTGTCAGCCCTGCCTCTCTAAACCGCTGCCAACTCAGAAATTCAATCCGGACGGACCAACATGTTTCGCAAATTCGCGCTGGCGACTGCCGCCGCAGCATTCTTCACCGCAACGCCTGCATTGGCTCAGGAGCAGGACCTTCAGCCTGCTGTGACCAACACCGAAAATGCCAACGCGGAGGCGAGCGAGTTTCCGCTGCGTGCCAATTTCGACATGACGCAGGATCGCGAGAACATCCTGTTGCTGGATCTGTCGACCGGAGAGCGCATTGCCATCCGTCTGGTCCCGCAGTGGGCGCCCAACCATGTCGAACGAATCAAGATGCTGACGAGGCAGGGTTTCTACAACGGCGTGCCGTTCCACCGCGTGATCGACGGTTTCATGGCGCAGACTGGGCGGGGCGAATCCGGGCTTCCCGATCTGGAAAACGAGTTCAATTTCCTGCCGCACGTCCGTGGATCGGTATCGGCAGCCCGCCTGCCGGATGACAATGACAGTGCGAACAGCCAGTTCTTTATCGTCTTCTATCCGACCTTTGCTCTGGATCGTCAGTACACGAACTTTGGTCGCGTGATTTCCAACATGCCGGCCGTCGATGCGATTGCGCGTGGCGAGCCGCCTGCAAACCCGACGATGATCCTCCAAGCATCGATTGCGGCGGACAATGTCCCGCAGATGATGTCGGCGCAGGAGGAAGTCGAAGAAGAGGAAATCACGCTCGACATGCTCAACGGGGAGCTTTGAGAGCTGACGGTCCGGTGGAGGGGCGCCACCACCCATGAAAGTTGAGCTGTTCGATTTTGACCTGCCGCAAGAGCTGATCGCCTTGCGACCTGTGCGCCCGCGCGATTCAGCGCGAATGCTCGTGGCACGCGGTGATACACCCTTCGAAGATCGCGGCGTGCGTGACCTGCCGCAACTGCTGGAGCCGGGCGATGTGCTCGTCTTCAACGATACACGCGTTATCCCTGCGCAGCTCGAAGGGCAGCGCGGAGAGGCGAAGATTGGCGCGACTCTGCACAAGCGCATCGACTTGCGACGCTGGCAGGCGTTTATCCGCAATGCCAAGCGAGTGCGCGAAGGTGATCAGATTACCTTTGGCGGCGGAGTTACCGCCATTGCCGAAGCGCGTCATCACGATGGGGCGTTCACGCTTGCCTTTGAAGGGTCTGAACCGGTTGAAGTGCTGCTCGACAGGGCCGGGACCATGCCTCTGCCTCCTTACATTGCAGGCAAGCGAGCGACCGACGAACAGGACGCTCAAGACTACCAGACCATGTTTGCCGAGGAGGATGGCGCAGTCGCAGCTCCTACTGCGGCATTGCACTTCACTCCGGAATTGATCGCGGCACTGGATGATCGCGGCATCGGGCGTGAGACCATTACTCTGCACGTTGGCGCAGGTACTTTCCTGCCGGTAAAGGCAGACGATACCGACGATCACCGGATGCACAGCGAATGGGGTCGTATTACCGCCGATGTTGCCGGGCGGCTGAATGCAGCGCGCGCTGATGGCGGGCGTGTGATCGCGGTGGGGACAACCAGCCTGCGCACACTGGAAAGCGCGACTGACGAGCATGGTATCATCCGTCCCTTCGCAGCGGACACCGACATCTTCATCACACCAGGCTACCGCTTCCGCGCGGTAGACGGGCTGATGACCAACTTCCACCTTCCCAAGAGCACGCTGATGATGCTGGTGAGCGCGCTTATGGGGAGAGAGCAGATGATGGCGGTCTATGCGCATGCCATCGCGCAGAAATACCGCTTTTATAGTTACGGCGATTCCAGCTTGCTGATCCCGTAATCATGGTCATTCGTCGACCTGTGGGAACGTTTAATCGACCTGAAAAAACTGTTCAGAATCAGGCAAGAATAACAGGCGCATTGGGCATCTCGTCCGACTTTCCGGGCAAGTAACATTGCAGGATAAGCAATATGAAAAAGACCATTCTTCTGGCTGCTGTTGCAGCTATCGCGGTTCCCTCCGCCGCGCAGGCGCAGGAGGCCGAAGTCTTCGTCGGCGTGTCCGGCGGTTATCACGATCTCGCTGTTGACGGCGAAGTCGAAGATGCCTTCCCCGGCGTTGAAATCAATGACGGCAGCCTCATTTTCGGTGGTTTTGCCGGTGTCGATGCGCCGCTGGGTGAGCAGCTGTTCATCGGTGCGGAAGCCAACTTCCACCTCGGCACCGATGCCGTGGATAGTGAATATGGCGCTTCGGCCCGTTTCGGTATCCGCGATGCCGGTGGCGCGAAGTATTACGTTCGCGGCGGCTATCAGGAGGTCAATCTCGACTTCGTGAACATCATCGAAATCCCCGGCACGACCCTGACCGATGACGATTTTGACGGTATCGACGATACGGCTGGCGATTGGCTGGTCGGTGCCGGTGCCGAATTCCCGATCGGTGAATCGACCTTCCTGCGCGTGAACCTCGATACGATCGGTTTCGATTCCGCACGTGCCACGGCCGGTTTTGGCCTTCGCTTCTAAGCGGATCGCAAACACGTAATAAGGGGCCGGTTCCGCCGTGTGCGGGGCCGGCCCTTTGCTTTTGGGGTGGCGAACGGTGGTACGAGACGCTAGCGGAACGCGCATGAGAAACGCATGCCTGTTTGCTGCACCGCTTTTTCTTCTGGCTTCACCTGCAATCGCGCAGGATGCACCGATGCCAGAGGCTGCGCGTGCGATAATCAATGCCGCGATTGCCGATGGCGATGCCGACGATGTGGAAGCGGTGGTCTATGCCGCGCGCACGGCATTTCCTGACAGCGCGACGCAGATCGATACCGTGTGGAGCGAGTATCAGGCCCAGCAGGCCGCGCTCGCCGCGGAGCAGGCTGCGGCTGCGGAGGCGGAAATTCGCCAAGCCGGACTGTTCGATAACTGGAGCGGGCAGGGCCAGATCGGCGGTTTTCAGGCGTCTGGCAATAGTGACGAAATCGGCATTTCCGCAGCACTGGAACTCAACCGCGAAGGGATCGACTGGGAACACCGTCTGCGTGCTTCAGCCGACTATCGCCGTACAGATGGTGTTACCAGCCGTGAACAGTTTCTCGCCCGCTATGAACCGCGTTACCAGATCAATGAGCGCCTATTCGCATTTGGCCTGGCGCAATACGAACGCAATACGCGGCAGGGCTTCTCCGGACGTTATGCGGTTTCGGGCGGACTTGGTTACAAGCTGATCGATACTGACACTATGGATCTGTCCATTAAGGCCGGCCCTGCATACAGGGTGACCGAATTTGTCGACGGTACCAGCACCAGCCGACTGGCGGGTCTGTTCGGGCTCGATTTCGACTGGCAGCTGAGCGACTCAATCAAGTTGACGCAGGATGCGAACTCGACCGTGGAAACCGGTAGTGAGGCGCTTCTGATCGTCGACAGCACCAACACCAGTCTTTCCGCGATTACCGGCGTGGAGGCCGGTATCAGCGACAGCCTGACGGCCCGACTCGCCTGGGCCATCGAATATGACAGCAATCCGCCTGCCGGTTCTGTCAGCACCGATACCATCACGCGCTTCACGCTGATCTATGGCTTCTGACAAACCACGTTTCCGCTTCACGGTAGAGGCCACCGATGGCCGGGCGCGCACCGGCCAGATCAAAATGCGTCGCGGCACGATCCGGACGCCTGCGTTCATGCCCGTCGGCACCGCTGCGACGGTGAAGGCGATGAAGGTCGAGGATGTGCGCGCGACGGGCGCAGATATCATTCTCGGCAACACCTATCACCTGATGCTACGACCCGGCGCAGAGCGCGTCGCCAAGCTGGGCGGTCTGCACGATTTCATGCGTTGGAACCGTCCGATCCTGACAGATAGCGGCGGCTATCAGGTGATGAGCCTGTCAGAGCTGCGCAAGCTGACCGAGAAGGGCGTGGAGTTCCGCAGCCATATCGATGGCTCGAAGCATATGCTCACGCCCGAACGTAGCATGGAGATCCAGCGGCTGCTCGGCTCCGACATCGTGATGGCCTTCGACGAGTGCCCGCGCGCGGACCGTCCGCTCAAAGAGATCGAGGAAAGCATGGAGCTTTCCATGCGCTGGGCGCAGCGGAGCCGTGACGGGTTTGACAGCGGACAGGAGCACGCATCCCGCTCTGCACTGTTCGGCATCATGCAGGGTGCGCTCGATAAAGAGCTGCGCGGCCGCTCGGCAGAGGCACTGCGCGCTATCGGGTTTGATGGCTACGCGATTGGTGGCCTTGCTGTGGGGGAAGGGCAGGAAGCCATGTTTGGCGTGCTCGACTATGCACCTGGAATGCTGCCCGAGGATGCTCCGCGATACCTGATGGGAGTGGGCAAGCCTGATGACCTTGTCGGCGCGGTCGAGCGCGGGGTCGATATGTTTGACTGTGTCTTACCGACGCGATCCGGGCGTAACGGGCAGGCTTTCACATGGACCGGCGCAGTCAATCTGCGCAATGCCGCGCACAAGGAAGATACTGGGCCACTCGATCCCAAGTGTCCATGCCCGACCTGTACCAGCTATTCACGGGCCTATCTCCACCATCTGCACAAGTCGGGCGAGATCCTCGGCGCCATGCTGGTGACCGAGCACAATCTTAGTTTCTATCAGCAGTTGATGGGAGCGATGCGTGATGCGATTGCCGAGGGACGCTTTGCCGCCTTTGCGAAGGAACTTCGCGCCAGCTACCTTGATTCGAAGGGTTAGCGCATTAATCTGAGTCCCAAAGGGGACTTGTATGACTTTCAAGGCTTTGCTCGCCACAGTTGCTGTTTCGGCAATGGCGGTTTCGAGTGCTGCGGTTGCGCAGGAAATGAGTGCTGAAGAGCTGGCTGGACGTTTCGGCGCGAGGCCATCCGTTCTGGATATCAGTCTGTCGCCGTCTGGAGACCAGATTGCCTACATCACATCGAACAACGGCACCGCCGAGGTTCTCTATGTGATTAACCTCAACGGTCCGGCAGAGCCGCAAGCGCTCACAAGCCTGGGTGAGCCCGATGCCGAGCTGACGGGTTGTGACTGGGCAAATGATAGTTGGCTGGTGTGTGAGATCGTTGGGTTCACTCGCGCCGATGGCAGTGTTCCCATCTACTACAATCGCATGATCTCGGTGCCGACATCCGAAGAAGACGATCCGCGTTTGCTAACGTCGCGTCGTTCGACGAGAGCCTATGGTTCGATGCAGGATGGTGGATCGGTCGTGGCGCTGGATGTTCCTGGTGAGGAAAACCGGATCCTGATGACCCGCGAGTTCCTTGCCGAGGACACTCGTGGAACACGTCTCGCCAATACGGAGACTGGGCTGGGCGTCGAAATGGTCGATGTCAGTCGCAATCGTCGTCGCACGGTCGAAGACCCGGATGAGTATGCCTCACGGTACATTGCAGACGACAACGGGGAGATTCGACTTAAGGTTCGCAGTCCACGAGACGTGAATGGCCGCCTGACCGGCGAACGTGAGTATTTCTATCGCGAGTCGGGAGGTAACCGTTGGAACTCCTTCGATGGTAACCTCTCCGCATTTCGCCCGGTGGCCGTGGATGCGGCGAGTAACGTAGCCTATGGCTTCCAAGATCGTGACGGGTTCACTGCCCTCTACCGTGCTCCGCTATCCGAAGGTTCCAGCGCTGAACTAGTGTTGGCGAGAAGTGATGTGGATGTTGACGGTCTTATTCGGGTTGGTCGCCAGCGCCGGGTTGTCGGTGTGACTTACGCGACTGAGAAGCGTCAGATCGAATATCTTGATGCAGAATTTGCCCAACTTGCCGAACAACTCCAAAACGCGCTTCCGGGGCGGCCGCTTATCAACATTGTGGATGCCTCGGCTGACGAGCGGACCCTGCTCATCGTTGCTTCGAGCGATGTTGATCCCGGTATGACCTATCTGCTGGAGCTCGATACGATGTCGATGTCTCCGCTACTTCCGGTGCGTGACCATGTCGCAGAATTGCCTATGGCGCAGATGCAGCCAATCACCTTTCCTGCGGCGGACGGGACCGAAATTCCCGGCTACCTGACGATGCCGAACGGTGCCGAGGGGCCAATCGGTGCAATCGTCATGCCGCATGGCGGGCCTGGTGCGCGCGATGAATGGGGATTTGACTGGATGGTCCAATTCTTCGCTGCGCGTGGATATGCGGTTCTGCAGCCGAACTTCAGAGGTTCGACCGGTTACGGTGAAGCATGGTTTGGTCGCAATGGATTCCAGGAATGGCAAACAGCGATTGGTGATGTGAATGACGCCGGGCGCTGGTTGATCTCAGAGGGTATTGCTGATCCCGAACGTCTTGGCATCGTTGGGTGGTCCTATGGCGGCTATGCTGCGCTGCAATCCCAAGTGCTTGATGCAAGCTTGTACAAGGCCGTGGTCGGCATCGCTCCGGTGACCGATCTTGAATTGCTTACAGAGCAATGGCGTGACTACACGAACTATCAAGTTATGCGTCGCTTCATCGGGAGTGGCCCGCATATTGATGAAGGGAGCCCGGCCGAGAATGCTGATCGGTTCCAGGCCCCTGTGTTGCTGTTCCACGGGACCGACGACGTCAATGTTGGTCATGAACAGTCACGCCGGATGGAAAGCCGTCTGGAAAATGTTGGCGCGGACGTGACCTATGTCGAATACGATGGCTTCGATCACTACCTCGATCACGGACAAGTGCGTGGGAATATGCTGCTGCAGATTGACACCTTCCTTGGCGAGCATCTAGGCGAATAGTTCCACTGGAAACGAACAGGGTTCTCCCACTTGCCAAAAGCTCCGGACAATTGCGCCAGCATGCTCGACGTGCGCGAAGGCGTTGATGCTACCGATCGCGAATTGATCTCCCTGCTTGAACGGCGCTTTGGCTACATGCGCGCAGCCGCACGTATAAAGCCGAGCCGCGAGGTTGTGCGCGACGAGGAGCGCAAGGCATCGGTTATCAATGCCGCCAAGGAAGAGGCGCGCAAAGCGGGTATTCCCGAAGACGTGATCGGCGATATCTGGGAGACGCTGGTCGAAGGTTCGATTGCGTACGAATTTGTCGAGTGGGATCGTATTCGCAACTAAGCTGATGGTTCAGGCTGCTGTGGGCTTCTGCCGCATTTCGAGGATCGTGCCCCGATAGGCGACAAAGCGACCTTTCGCATCGAGAAAGCCGGCACCTATACGTTGCGCATAGGCCTGTGCCTGTGCAAGGCGATCATACCATTTGCCTTTGCGCTCTTTCGTCACGAAACGATACTGGGTCATACTGGAATTTAAATACCCGAAATCGGGGCCAAGTTCCCTGAAATGCGACCAACCGAAACGAAAAAGGGCGGCCCCGAAGGACCGCCCCTTTTGTATCGCTCGGATTGTTCCGGTTAGCGCGAGTAGAACTCGACCACGAGGTTCGGTTCCATCTGCACAGGGTAAGGAACTTCATCCAGCGAAGGAACGCGGCTGAAGCTCACCTTATCGTTGCCATCGACCACGACATAGTCAGGGATTTCACGCTCGGGCAGGCTCTGCGCTTCGATGACGAGTGCCATTTCCTTGGCCTTGTCACCCAGCGAGATTTCGTCACCCACGTCGCAGCGACGCGATGCGATGTTGCACTTCACACCATTGACCTTGATGTGTCCGTGCGAAACGAGCTGACGCGCCGCGAAGATCGTCGGCGCGAACTTGGCGCGGTACACGATCATGTCGAGACGACGCTCGAGCAGGCCGATCAGGTTCATGCCCGTATCGCCCTTCATGCGGCTCGCATCCTTGTAGGTCGCCTTGAACTGCTTCTCGGTCACGTCGCCGTAGTAGCCTTTCAGCTTCTGCTTGGCGCGCAGCTGCAGACCGAAGTCCGACATCTTGCCCTTGCGGCGCTGGCCGTGCTGGCCGGGACCGTAGGAACGCTTGTTGACCGGGGAATTCGGGCGACCCCAGATGTTTTCACCCATCCGGCGGTCAAGTTTGTGCTTCGCACGTGTACGCTTCGACATAAGTCGATTCCTTTCAATTCACTGGATCGCCCGTGTGGCGACCATTCAACCCGGCATCGCACCACCATGGCGAAATCCATGATGCGGCCACCGCTTCACCGGGGTGCGGGGCCAATTTGTCGCGAAGGCGCGCATTTAGCTGCGCGAGGCGTAAAGTCAAGCGGAGAAGGTGTCAGCGCGCAAGCGCACCGGGATTGTGGGGGCTACCGGCAAGACTTGCCGTTCACGTACACCGGTCGAGGTTGTCCCGGCCCGACCTGCTCGAGCCAAAATCAGATGGGAGGAACGACAGGAAACCCGTTGCTGTCAGTCTCGCTGATGGGAGCGCCTTCATAGCGATTGTCGTTGATGACATCGCGATGGTTTTGCCTCTGCTCATCTAGATCATTCTGACTCATGCAGACACGCTCGCGAAAACGTGTTCCGGTGACTTGGACGTATCGACACCGTTCGATGTCATCCTCGTCAATTTCGCCAGTGACCACGATTTCGTCGTCGTTGCTGGTCTCCTCGGTCGCTTCGGCAGGCTCCTGTGTGTCCTGGGCAACCGCAGGTGATGCCCAAAATGCCAGAACCACGGCGCCGGTCAGAATGCTTCGCACGTCAATTCTCCTTTAAACAAGGAGGTATCATAAATCTTGGAACGATGCGAACCGCGATCAGTCGGTTTTGCGCGGTGGGCGCTCCAGTGCGGAAAGAACGCCTCGCAGGGTTCTTACTTCAAGGTGGTTCCAGCCGGGTTTAGTCATAACGCCGCGAAGGGTTCGTTGCGTTGCTTCACGGCGGCTTTCGGGGAAGTAATAGTTCTTCTCGTCAAGCATACCCTCAAGATGGCTAATCAAGCCTTCTAGCTCGGCCTGGGGGGCAGGGGGCAAAAGCTCTTCCTCTGTGGGGATCGCAAGCTCTGCGGTCTTCGACAGTTCATAGGCGACAAGGATCACTGCCTGCGCGAGATTGAGGGACCCGAATTCGGGATTGATCGGCGCCGTTACGATGGTGCGGGCGAGTGACACGTCTTCGGTTTCCAGGCCTGAACGTTCGGGACCAAACAGAAACGCGCTGCGTCCTGATTGTTGCGGCACTTCCTTCGCGGCTGCTTCCGGCGTGAGAACCGGCTTGGTCACGCCGCGCTTGCGCACGGTGGTGGCATAGACATGCGCGCAGTCGGCAACCGCTTCTGCCGTGGTTTCGAAAACCTGCGCGTTTTCCAGTACAACATCCGCTCCGGACGCTGCCGGTCCGGCAGAGGGATTGGGCCAACCGTCCCTCGGATTGACGATGCGCATTTCGGTTAGTCCGAAATTGAGCATGGCCCTCGCGGCCTTGCCGATGTTCTCACCCAGTTGCGGGCGGACCAGAACGATGACAGGCTGACTACTCGCCTCCGACATCGCGAACCGTGCTGGCAAATTCCTGGAAATCCTTGGCCTCGCTGAAATCGCGATAGACGCTGGCGAAGCGTATATAGGCGACGCTGTCGAGCTGGCGCAGGCCGTCCATCACCATTTCGCCAATACGGCTTGCGGGGATTTCGCTTTCGCCTGCAGTTTCCACCTGACGCTGGATACCCGAAACCAGCTGGTCGATGCGTTCCTGATCGATGTCGCGCTTGCGGCAGGCGAGGGCCACCGATTGTTCGATCTTCGAACGGTCAAAGGGCTGTCGCCGCTGTTCGCCGTCCGGGCCTCCTGATTTCAGGACGAATACGTCGCGCAGCTGCACGCGCTCGAATGTCGTGAAGCGTGCGCCGCAGCCTTCGCACTGGCGGCGGCGGCGAATAGCCGTGTTGTCTTCTGTAGGGCGCGAATCTTTGACCTGGCTGTCATCGTGCGCGCAGAACGGACATCTCATTGTGGGTTACGGGCGCACACGCTTGTACAGCATGACGCCTGCGCCAGCGATGAGGCCAAGCGGCCAAGCGCCAAGCAGCAGACCGCCTGCGGCTGCGCCAACAGCGCCGCCGATAAGTACGGGCTTGGTCGACGGATGCTTCATCCCTTCGCGGCCCATTGCCTTGGCTTCATCCACTGCATCGCGCAGGATGAAGCGGTCGATCTCGTTTTTCTTCTGGGGGTCGTTCATTGCTCTTTTACCTTCCGGGATAGACCGGGAACCTGGCGCACAGCTCACCGACTTCGCGGCGTATGCGCTCTTCAATCTGGGCGTCGCCATCATCGCCATTGCGACTCATGCCCTCGACAACTTGTACGATCATAGCACCTATCTGGCGGAATTCGTCAGGTCCAAATCCGCGAGTGGTGCCTGCGGGCGTACCAAGGCGGATGCCGCTGGTGATGAAGGGGCTACGCGTGTCGAACGGGATGCCGTTCTTGTTGCATGTGAGATAGGCGCGATCGAGGCCTTTTTCTGCTGCCTTGCCGGTCACATCCATAGGCGTGAGATCGACGAGCATGGAGTGATTGTCCGTCCCGCCCGAAACGACGCGCAGACCGTTTTCCTCGATGCTGGCGGCAAGCGCGCGGGCATTTTCGACCACGGCGGCGGCATAGTCTTTGAAGTCCGGGCGTAATGCTTCGCGGAAGGCTACGGCCTTGGCGGCGACAATGTGCATCAGCGGGCCGCCTTGCATGCCGGGGAAAACGGCCATGTTGATCGGCTTGGTCAGTTCTTCGTCATTCCACAGGATGACGCCAGAACGCGGGCCGCGCAGGCTCTTGTGCGTGGTGGTGGTGACGACATCGGCATGCGGGAAGGGGGAGGGGTGGGCACCGCCGGCAACAAGGCCGGAGATGTGGCTCATGTCCACCATTAGGTAGGCGCCCACCTCGTCTGCAACCTTGCGGAAGGCTGCCCAGTCCCACACGCGGCTGTAGGCAGTGCCACCGGCGATGATGAGCTTGGGCTTGTGCTCCTTCGCGATCGCCATGACTTCGTCCATGTCGATCAGTTCGTCTTCCTTGCGCACGCCATATGCGACCGGATTGAACCACTTGCCCGACATGTTGACCGGCGAACCGTGGGTGAGGTGACCGCCCGAATTCAGATCGAGACCCATAAAGGTATCGCCCGGCTGCAACAGCGCGAGGAACACGGCCTGGTTCATCTGCGAACCCGAATTGGGCTGCACGTTGGCGAATTCGCAGCCGAACAGCTCCTTCGCGCGCTCGATCGCGAGCATTTCGACCACGTCGGCATAGTCGCAACCGCCGTAGTAGCGCTTGCCCGGATAACCCTCGGCATACTTGTTGGTGAAGACGGTGCCCGCCGCTTCGAGTACGGCCTTGGAGGCGATGTTCTCTGACGCGATCAGCTCGATCTTGTCGCGCTGGCGGGCGAGTTCATTGTCCACTGCGGCCGCGATCTCGGGATCGGCCTGGGCCAAAGTGTCGTTCCAGAAACGCGTCATATCAGGCGCGGTCACGTCTTGGGTTGCCATGTCGGGGAAGCCTTTATGAGTTGGCGAGCTTGTCCACGCGGCGCTGGTGGCGGCCGCCGGCGAATTCGGTTTCGAGGAAGGCGGTGACGCAGGCCTTGGCCATTTCAACGCCTGTCAGCCGCGCACCCATGGCGAGGCAGTTTGCATCGTTATGCTCACGCGAGAGCACGGCGGAAAGCGGCTCTGACACGAGCGCACAACGCACGGCGGGGTTGCGATTGACCGCCATCGAAATGCCGATACCGCTACCGCACAGCGCGATGCCGCGCTCTGCCGTGCCGTCTGCAACCACACCGGCCAGCTTGAAGCCGTAATCGGGATAGTCGACGCTTTCACTTTTATCGGGGCCAAGATCGGCCACTTCGTGACCCTGTTCGATAAGCCAGTCGCGAAGCTCGGCCTTGAGGTCGGTCGCGGCGTGGTCTGAGGCAATGGCAATACGCATGCAGGTTCACATAGGGAGTGCAAACGATTCTCTCCACCCTTTTGACGGCAATTTCCCACGGACGCGCGAATTGCTGTAGGCAATGGCTGCAAACCACCCGCCAAAGGACCAGAACAGGCATGAACAACCGCATCCCGCCCCCGCTCGTCGGAATTGTCGTGCTGGCCATTGCATGGCTTGTCGCGCGCCATGTGCCAGCCTTGGGGTTTGATCTGCCCGCACGGCAATGGATCGCCGGGATCATCGGACTTTCAGGCTTGCTTATAGATCTGACTGCGGCAGGGGCGTTTGCAAAGATCGGGACGACGGTGAATCCGCTTTCGCCCGAGAAAACAGAGAAGTTGGTCGTGAGCGGCCTTTACCGCTTTACGCGCAACCCGATGTATCTCGGTATGGCGCTGATGGCGCTCGCCTGGGGCCTATGGCAGGAGAATTTCGGCAGCGTGGCATGTGTCGCGTTGTTCGTCGCCTACATCACGCAGTTCCAGATCAAACCGGAGGAAGCGGCTCTGGCGGAGAAATTTGGCGATCAGTTTCGCGAATACCGCGCGCGCGTGCGCCGCTGGATCTAGTCGTCCGGCGTATTGGACATCCTGCGTTCACGTCCTGAAGCGATGATCGTGATCTGACGGGAGGGATACATGAAACGCAGACTATCGATTGTCGTATTGGTAGTACCTGCTTTGGCCGGCTCAGCCTTCGCGCAGGATGCCGATCTGGCCACACTTCTGCAGGCACCAGTAGAGATCGAAAGGGCTGAAGACACGACCGTGATCCCCGTCGAGCGGCGCTTTGGCAAGCTACATGTCACTGCGGCTGTCAACGGGGTAGAGCGGTCTTTCCTTTTCGACACCGGCTCTCCCACGGTCATTTCGCGCGAACTGGCCGATGAGCTGGGGCTGGAAACCGTTGCAACCAACCGCGGCCGCGATGCCAATGGCACTGTGGTGGAGATGGAATTTGCCGTCGCCGAAACGATTACACTGGGTGGAGTAACCTTCCACGATGTGCCGGTACTTATCTATGATTTCAGCCAGACCCCGATGGGTGACTGCGTGTTCGATGGCGGACATATCGGGTCGGAGATCTTTCCCAATTCGATCTGGCAGTTTGACATGGTGGCAAACGAGCTGAGGATCAGTGCACCGCAGAATACACCATCCTACACGCCGAGCGGCCGTTTCTCTGCACGGCTGCTTGATGCGGGATACCCGCATGCTCCCATAGTGGAATACCGCATCGGAAGCGTGGCTGACCGCGCCCTGTTCGATACGGGAAGTGGCGCAGGCATCTCGCTGTTTGACGATTTGCTTGAGAATCCTGACGTTGCACGCGGCGTTGACGCGGGAAGTCTGCGTGAAGGGCGCGGATCGATGGGCACGTCCGCCGGTGGGGAAGGGGCCGAGACCGCTCTGCTGCGGTTCGATTTCGATGCGCTTGAGCTGGGCGGGGACCGGTTGACCGGTGTTCCGGGTGAAAATCGCGCCATCCCGCCGACGCTTCTGGGTACTGCTCTGCTCGATCGATACCGCGTGACGCTCAATTACCCTGCAGGATATGCCATCTTCGATCCACTGCCCAACCCGCGCAATACGCGGCCGCATCCAGGGTTCGGCATCAGCTTTCGTGAAGACGTCGCGGTGGTTTCGCAGTTGTTCAATGGCAGTGCCGCAGAAAGTGCTGGTGTGCGCTTAGGTGATCAGGTTCTAGCGATTGACTCATTCGAGTTTGGCGGACGCGATGCGGCTGGACGATGCGAGGCTATGGTCGCCATGACCGATGGCGGGCTACTTTCTGCCGCGCGTGAAATCACGGTGTCCCGCAACGGCGAAGCGCAAGTGTTACGTCTGACGGCAGACTAGACCGGAACCTCACGCCAATCGCCCGGCGCAATACCATTCAGCGACCAATCGCCGATGCTCCAGCGGACGAGTCGTAGCGTCGGGTGCCCGACAGCAGCCGTCATCCGGCGGACCTGACGGTTCTTGCCCTCGCGGATCGTGAGACGAAGCCAGCTGTCGGGCACGTTCTTCCGAAACCGGATGGGTGGATCGCGCGGCCAGAGCTGCGGATCGTCGATAGTCTCGGCGTGGGCAGGGCGGGTGCGTCCGTCCTTCAGGTCAACTCCACGCGCGAGCTGCTCAACGGCACTGGCTGATGGCTCTCCCTCGACCTGCACCAGATAGCTCTTTTCCAGCTTGAACTTCGGGTCAGCAATCCGCGCCTGCAAGCGCCCATCATCGGTGAGCAGCAGCAGTCCTTCGCTGTCCCGATCGAGCCTGCCTGCGGGATAGACGCCGGGCACATCGATATAGTCGGAAAGCGTGGCGCGCTTGGTCGGGCTGCCGCGGTCGGTAAACTGCGACAGCACGTTCATCGGCTTGTTGAAAAGGATCAGGCGGGACATGCGGGTGCCCCGCCTTGATCTCGGGTCACTGATCCAGGAACGAACGCATCTTCCGCGAACGGCTCGGGTGTTTCAGCTTGCGCAGCGCCTTCGCCTCGATCTGACGGATACGTTCGCGGGTCACGCTGAACTGCTGGCCGACTTCTTCCAGCGTGTGGTCAGTGTTCATGCCGATGCCGAAGCGCATGCGGAGCACGCGTTCTTCACGTGGAGTGAGCGAGGCGAGCACGCGGGTGACGGTTTCCTTGAGGTTTGCCTGGATCGCTGCATCCACGGGGATAATGGCGTTCTTGTCCTCGATGAAATCGCCGAGATGTGAATCTTCCTCGTCACCAATCGGCGTTTCGAGCGAAATCGGCTCCTTGGCGATTTTCATCACCTTGCGAACCTTCTCGAGCGGCATGGACAGGCGTTCTGCCATTTCCTCCGGCGTCGGTTCGCGGCCCTGCTCGTGCAGGAACTGACGGCTCGTGCGGACCAGCTTGTTGATCGTTTCGATCATGTGGACCGGGATACGGATCGTGCGTGCCTGGTCAGCAATCGAACGTGTGATCGCCTGACGGATCCACCATGTGGCGTAGGTGCTGAACTTGTAGCCGCGGCGGTATTCGAACTTGTCGACCGCCTTCATCAGACCGATGTTGCCTTCCTGAATGAGGTCGAGGAATTGCAGACCGCGGTTGGTGTATTTCTTGGCGATGGAAATCACGAGGCGCAGGTTCGCCTCGACCATTTCCTTCTTGGCGATACGCGCCTCGCGCTCGCCCTTCTGCACCATGTTCACGATGCGGCGGAATTCGACGAGGCTCATGCCCGTCTGGCTGGCGATATCGGCGATTTCGGCGCGGATCCGATCGACAGCGTCGCCTTCCTTCTCGGAGAAGGCGGCCCACTTCTTGTCCTTCTTGATCTTGTCCTTCAGCCAGGCATCGTCGAGCTCGTTGCCGACATAGGATTCAAGGAAGTCGGCACGCTTGATCTTGTGGCGTTCGGCCAAGCGCAACATCTGTCCGCCAAGCGCCATCAGGCGGCGGTTGAAGGCGTAGAGATTGTCGACAAGATATTCGATCTTGGTTGCATGGAACTGCACGCTTTCGACTTCGGCGGTCAGCTCTTCACGCAGCTTTTCGTAGCGGTTTTCCTTCGCCTTGGGGAAGGCTTCGCCAGCGCCCAGAACGTCGACACGTTCCGCCTGCAGCTTTTCGAACTTCTTGAACAGGCTGGTGATGCGCGCGAAGCGCTCGATGGCATCGGGCTTTAGCGCCGCTTCCATCTGCGCGAGGGACATGGTGTTGTCCTCGTCCTCGTCATCATCCTTCTTGGACGAACCTTCGCCGTCCTCGTCGTCACCATCTTCATCATCGGAGTCATCATCATCATCGTCGCGGATGGAGGGGCCGGCGGTCTCTTCCGAAATTTCGCCGTCGTCGTCCTCGTTCTCCTCTTCCATCTTATCGACAGGAGGTTCCTTGGAAAGCATGGCATCGAGATCGAGGATTTCGCGCAGCTGCATTTCTTCGCTGTTCAGCGCTTCGGACCACATGATGATGGCATGGAAAGTGATCGGGCTTTCGCACAGGCCGATGATCATCGTGTCACGACCGGCCTCGATACGCTTGGCGATGGCGATTTCGCCTTCACGGCTGAGCAGCTCGACCGCGCCCATCTCGCGCAGGTACATGCGCACCGGATCATCGGTGCGGCCTTCGCCGGCGGTGGACTTCTTCTTCTCGGGAACGTTTTTCTTGGCGTCGGCTGCCTGTGAGCCCGAACCGGTCGGAGCGATTTCCTCCGGACCGTCGTCATCCTCTTCGGCTTCCTCAGCGCTTTCGACGATCTGAACACCCATGTCGCTAAGCGCAGACTGGATGTCCTCGATTTGGTCCGAGCTCATTTCGCCGGAGGGCAGCGATTCATTGAGCTCATCATAGGTGATGTAGCCCTTGCGCTTTGCCTTCGCGATCATCTTCTTGATCGCCGAACCGTTCAGATCGATCAGCGGTGCGTCGTCTGCCTGCTTTTTCTTTTTCGCGGTCGAAGCCATATCAGATTGTCAGTCCGTTTCCTGTTCGCCGGTTTCGGGCTCGCCCCCGTCCGACGGATAATTCTCTTCTGCCTGCTCGGCAGCACGTTTTCTTGCCATTTGCCCCAGACGCACATCGATTTCCAGCTTTCGTTTGCGCAGACGCTGCTGCTCGGCAAAAGCCCCTTCCGGGTCGGTATCGAAACGCTGGGTGGCCGCGGCAATAGCCGCATCGAGCGCCGGTCTTTCAACCAGCAACGAAACGGCTTCGGCCAGGTCCTCCCTCGCGGCGCCTGGATCATGGCCTTCCATCAGGAAGGAGAAACGGGCTTTATCCGGCGGCGGCGGCAGGATGTCTTGAGCTGATATGGGCAATTCGCCGCCAGCTTCAAGCGTGTTTGCGTTATCGAGCAAAAAATCCACAGCGGGTGCGATTTGGGCATCACTCTTGGTGAGGCTCAGCAGGGCATCGGCATGGCGATGGATTTCGCTCGGGTGGCGGAGGAGACCGTTGAGCACGGCCTGTGTCAGCATATCGCGAAATGCGCCACCAGCAGCACGGCGGAGGCGGCTCGCTACCTCAGGCGGAGCGCGTTGTATCTGCGGTTTGCCGAAGGGCGCGCCGCGCTGAAACCCGCCTTTCTGGAAATCTCGTTTGGGGAAGGCGAAGTTGCCGTAGCGGTCGAGCAGTTCGCGGCGATAGAGCGATTTTATATCGGGATGCTCGATGGTATCGACATGATCCATCAGCCGCGCCTTCAACCCCGCCTTGTCCTCCGGCGAATTGAGCGGCTGTGCGGCTTGCTCATGCTCCCAGACCAGATCGAGTAGTGATTTCGGCTCGGCGAGCAATTTCTCCATCGCCTTGGGGCCGCTCTCCTTGATCAGGTCATCTGGATCGAGCCCGGCGGGAAGCTGGACAATCTGCAGCGAATGGCCCGGGCGCAGAAGGGGCAGGGTACGTTCGGCTGCGCGCATCGCCGCGCGCTTGCCTGCCGCATCACCGTCGAAACACAGGACGGGTTTGTCCGCCATACGCCAGAGCAATTCGACCTGATGCTCGGTAAGCGCGGTGCCCATCGGAGCAACGGCATCCTCGAAACCGGCTTGGGCGAGGGCGATCACGTCCATGTAGCCTTCGACAGCGATTACGCGATCAGTCTTGCGTGAAGCGGGTCCGGCACGGTGCAGGTTGTAGAGATTGCGCCCCTTGTCGAACAGCGGCGTGTCGGGCGAGTTGAGATACTTGGCGACGCCATCGCGGCTTTCGAGAATGCGACCGCCAAATGCGATCACCCGCCCGCGCGCATCCTGAATGGGCAGCATCAGGCGGCCTCGGAACCGCGCATAGGGGATCTTGTCCTCGACCTCGATCAGCAAGCCCGCCTCGACAAGCATCTTCTCATCAAACTGGCTGAGTGCCTTCTTGATGCCTTGCTTATCATCAGGCGCGTAGCCGAAGCCGAAATGCTCGATCATCCGCTGCGACATGCCGCGCCGCTCGAGATAGCGCCGCGCTCCCACGCCTTCGTCGGATTGTAGTCTCGCGACGAACCAGTTCTGCGCTGCCTCCATGACGTCATGTAGAGAGGCCCGCTTCTCAGCCCGTTCAGCGGCGCGTGGATCGGGGGCGGGGACGTCCATCCCTGCCTCAGCCGCCAGCTCCTTCACGGCGTCCATGAACTGCAGCCCGCGCTGCTCGATCATCCAGTCGATCGCGCTGCCATGGGCCTGGCAGCCGAAGCAGTGGTAGAAACCCTTCTGGTCGTTGACGTAGAAGCTGGGCGTCGCCTCGTTGTGGAACGGGCAACAGGCCTTCCACTCGCGCCCCGCACGCTGCAGTTTTACATCGCGCTGGATGAGCGTGGACAGCGTGATCCTACTCTTGAGTTCATCCAGCCATTGCGGGGAAAGCGCCATGCGCCACCTTTGGGCGCATGGCGCGATTCCATCAACCCGTGGCGCAGGCGTTTGTCACGGTTTCGTCAGCCGCCGGATAAGGACCGGGGCCTTGTGCGGCAGTGTAATTGGCGAACACTTCATAGGCTTCGGATGGGCCTGCCGGGGGGAGGGTGCTCTGCCAGAAGAAAGTGATCGGTTCGGCCTGTTCCCACTGGTCGCCACCATCGCCTTCCTCGACAGTCCAGGAAATACCATCTTCATGGCAGGTGATGATGATCGTGCCAACATCACCCAGGGCAACCCCTGCTTCAGCGACGGAATACCCTGCCACTCCGGTGAAACCATGGCTGGGCATGGTCATACGAAAGGCTTCCATCGTTTCGACGGTGCTGCTGTCATTGCCGTCGCCACTGCCGGTGGTGGGGTCGTTATCCTCGCCCGGGTACACGATATGGACATAGGTGAAGATAGTGCCTTCGGGCGCTGTGGCCGGATCGCACGGATCCATACCGGCAGGGCAGGTGACGTAGCTGGTGATGTCGGCAAAAGCGGATTCTGCATTCGCCATGCGTGATTTTACTTCGGGACCTTGCGGCCCGACGATTTTCGCGCCGAGTGCAATATCCATGAAGTCCGTTACTTCGCGCGATTGCATCGCGACTTCGAGTTCTTCGTCCTCGGCAGCGAGATCGGTGCCTTCATCTACCTCCGGTTCGTTCGAACAAGCGGAAAGAGCGAGTGCAAGTGCGGACACGGTGATGGAAAGGCGTGCGGGAAGGGCATAGTGGCGTTTCATAGGTCATAACCTCCTTGGCTGCGCGCCGGATGGTGCACAGGTGTTTGGCCTGAAAACCCGCAAATACACGCACTTGTTCCAGCCCGGCACCATTTTGATGGTTAACCGCGGCGTAGCAATCAGCTGAGAGCTTCTTTCACCCAGCCGCTGGCCTTGCCCATGTCGAGCTCGGTGCCGTGGCGCTTTTTCAGCTCGCCCATCACGCGGCCCATGTCCTTCATGCCCTCGGCATTCAATTCGGCCTTGATGCCTTCGATGGCGACCTTTGTGTCAGCTTCGCTCATCTGCTGCGGGAGGAACTCTTCGATTACCGCAAGTTCGGCCTTTTCCTGGGCGGCGAGTTCGGTGCGACCACCGTCTTCGTACATGGTGATGCTCTCGCGGCGCTGCTTGGCCATCTTCTGGAGCACGTCGATCACCAGTGCGTCGTCATCATCGACCGGGCCCTTGGTGCGCAGCTCGATATCGCGGTCCTTGATCTTCGCGCCGATCAGACGGAGCGCGGCGGTGCGTTCCTTGTCCTTAGCCTTCATGGCGGTGACGGTTTCGGTCTTGATAGTGTCGCGGAGCATGAGTTTTCCCTGATTGCATTAGTCGAGTGCTATGTCTTCTTGGTTGCCTTGGGTTTCAAGGTCTTTGCGTGAGCAACACAGCTGGCGAACAGCTTCTTGAGCGTTTCTTCGTCCGCCATGATCGCCGGCGTAACACCGATGTATCCTCGCATCACCGAGTTGTGCTGGATGACATCACCGGTACCGTACGTCTCGTTGTATGCCTTTTTCTCGGCCTCGGAAAATCTCAGCTTGAGCTCACCATTCTTGTCGAGAAAGCTGAACATGTTGCCGTTCATTGAAGTATAGCGGTTGGCTTTGCCCTTGACCTTCA
The DNA here is from genome assembly GCF_028858515.1 of Aurantiacibacter sp. D1-12. Classification (GTDB taxonomy): domain Bacteria; phylum Pseudomonadota; class Alphaproteobacteria; order Sphingomonadales; family Sphingomonadaceae; genus Alteraurantiacibacter. Next base: position 712,238 of record NZ_JAPJZJ010000001.1, on the reverse strand, counting down.
GATCAGGATAATCCGCAACCACGCGTTCGTAGATCGCCAGCGCCTCGTCATAACCCATCGCGTGTCCCCCAATCCTTCTGTCGTATGCGCTTTTTGCGCAAAGCTGGTGATGACTTGCAATATCGCAACTTTCCTTCGCTGCACAGGTTGACGCGCGGGCGGGTCCGCTATAGCCGCCGTGTCTTAGCACACATCGCCGGTCCACTGATTCACGGGAGCCCCTATGGCTTTTCTCGCCTCTTCGTCTGCGCAGCCTAAAGGTGCGACAGGAGTCCTTGTTCTTGCGGACGGAACAATCGTCTGGGGCAAGGGCTTCGGCGCAACCGGTTCTGCGGTGGGCGAGGTCTGCTTCAACACCGCGATGACGGGGTATCAGGAGGTGATGACCGATCCCTCCTACGCCGCGCAGATCGTTACCTTCACCTTCCCGCATATCGGCAATGTCGGCACCAATGCCGAAGATGTGGAGAGCCACAAGGTCGAGGCTGCCGTAGGCTGCGTGGTGCGCGAGGATGTGACGCGCGAAAGCAATTTCCGCAGCGAGCAGGAATTTGATGCGTGGATGAAGGCGCACGGCAAGGTCGGCCTCTCTGGCGTCGATACCCGCGCGCTCACCCGCCGCATACGCCAATCAGGCGCGCCCAACGCGGTGATTGCGCATGAGCCGGACGGCAATTTCGATATCGACGCGCTGCTGCAGCGCGCGCAGGAATGGCCGGGGCTGGAAGGTATGGACCTGGCCGTTCGCGTAACGCGGGACGGGCAGGAAAGCTGGGAAGGCGGTTATTGGCGCTTGGGCCACGGTTACGGCCGTGCCGCGCGTGATGCCAAGCCGCACGTGGTCGCGATCGATTACGGCGCGAAGGACAATATCTTCCGCAACCTCGTTCGCGCAGGCGCGCGAGTGACGGTTGTTCCCGCCAAGACCTCGCTCGAAGACATCATGGCGCTCTCACCCGATGGCGTTTTCCTCTCCAACGGCCCCGGCGATCCGGCGGCGACGGGCGAATATGCCGTGCCGGTGATCAAGGCGCTGCTGGACAAGGATGTGCCGCTGTTCGGCATCTGCCTCGGCCATCAGATGTTGGCGCTGGCAGCGGGCGCGAAGACGACCAAGATGCACCAGGGCCACCGCGGCGCAAACCACCCTGTCCAGCGCGTGGGAGAGGGCTGGGGCGACAGCACTGGCCTCGTCGAGATCACCAGCATGAACCACGGCTTCGCGGTGGATGCGGACACGCTGCCAGAGGGCGTGGAGCAGACCCACGTTTCGCTCTTCGACGGCTCGAATTGCGGCATCGCGATTACGGGCAAGAAGGCATTCGGTGTGCAGTATCACCCGGAAGCAAGTCCCGGCCCGCAGGACAGCTTCTACCTGTTCGAGAAGTTTGTGGGGATGTTGGGGTGAGTCTGCCTTTATACCCCTATGCTGAGGCTATCGTACTAGAGAAGTTGAACGATCTTGGTCTCCCAACTGGATTTTTTAGACGTAGCGAGATTGAAGCAGTCATTCGTGACAATTTCGAAAATTATCTCGCGCCATACGATCTCACTGGGGTCGTCAACTTAGACGCACTTGCAGAGGAGTTATTCGAGAAGCTTCTCGCCAGCGATGTCTTGATTGAGCAAACAGAAAAGTTTGCTGGCACTTACTTCAAAGTGGATGACAAGAAGGTTCAGCCGTTTAGGTCGGCAGCCCTGCAAGAAAGTCAGGCATACAAAGCGAAATCGCGAATTGGGCAAAGGTTCTACACTGACGTATTTGCAGGTTATCGAACACAGATTGAGCTTCCAGTTTCTCTTGAGAGCGCAAAAGATGATCTCAATCCGCTTGCTGGCATTCAGAAGTCAGAGGTGGATTGGGAAACGGTCTCTAAGTCCATTGATGCCGAAAAGCATGAGGACATTCGCGCAAGAATCTCAGAACTCATTCCTGCGATCCAGCAATCTGAACTTTCTGAGCGTCAAAAGAAGAACGCTATTGCCCACGCTGAGGCGATTTCAAAACTGGTCGAAGCGCCAGATCCGCCTTGGGAAGTTATAGTCGATCTCCTCAACAACCGATACTTCAGCGCCATTTTGAATGCGATGGCAATCTTGCAGCTAATTTTAGGCGGCCTCTAAATGCCCAAACGTACTGATATCTCCTCCATCCTCGTCATCGGCGCTGGTCCGATCATTATCGGCCAGGCGTGCGAGTTCGATTATTCGGGCACGCAGGCGATCAAGGCGTTGAAGGAGGACGGGTATCGGGTGGTGCTCGTCAATTCCAATCCGGCCACGATCATGACCGATCCGGACATGGCCGATGCGACCTATGTCGAGCCGATCACGCCCGAGATCGTCGCCAAGATCATCGCCAAGGAGCGGCCCGATGCGCTGCTGCCCACGATGGGCGGGCAGACCGCGCTCAACTGCGCGCTCAAGCTCGAAGAGCAGGGCGTGCTGGAGAAATACGGTGTCGAGATGATCGGGGCCAAGGCGGATGCGATCGACAAGGCCGAAAACCGCCAGCGTTTCCGCGCGGCGATGGACAAGATCGGGCTGGAAAGCGCGCGCAGTGGCGTGGCGCACACGATGGACGAGGCTTACGAGATCCTCGAGCGGACCGGATTGCCTTCGATCATCCGCCCCAGCTTCACCATGGGCGGCACCGGCGGCGGCGTCGCCTACAACAAGGCCGAGTTCGAGCGGATCGTGCGGAGCGGCCTCGATGCCAGCCCCACGACAGAGGTGCTGATCGAGGAAAGCCTGCTCGGCTGGAAAGAGTACGAGATGGAGGTCGTTCGCGACAAGGCGGACAATGCCATCATCATCTGCTCGATCGAGAATGTCGATCCGATGGGCGTCCACACAGGCGATTCCATCACTGTCGCGCCGGCGCTGACGCTGACCGACAAGGAATACCAGATAATGCGCACCGCCAGCATCGATGTGCTGCGGGAAATCGGCGTGGAAACAGGTGGTTCGAACGTACAGTTCGCAGTCAATCCCAAGGATGGCCGCCTGATCGTGATCGAGATGAACCCGCGTGTCTCGCGCTCATCGGCACTCGCATCGAAGGCCACCGGCTTCCCCATCGCGCGCGTCGCGGCGAAGCTGGCCGTCGGCTATACGCTGGATGAGATCACCAACGAGATTACCGGTGCGACACCTGCCTCGTTCGAGCCGACCATCGACTATGTCGTGACCAAGATCCCGCGCTTCGCTTTCGAAAAGTTCAAGGGCACCGACAACTTGCTCACCACCGCGATGAAGTCGGTGGGCGAGGTCATGGCTATCGGCCGCAACATCAAGGAATCGATGCAGAAGGCGCTGCGGGGCCTCGAAACCGATCTTGATGGCTTCAACCGCGTGCCGCGCCTTGAAGGCGTGAGCCGCGAAGTCATCACGGCAGCGCTGTCGCAACCCACGCCGGACCGCATCCTCAACATCGCGCAGGCTTTCCGCGAGGGCTTCACTGTCGAGGAAGTGCAGGCGATCACCTTCTTCGATCCGTGGTTCCTGCGGCATATCGAAGAGATTATCGCCGAAGAAAAGCGCATCGGTGAGGACGGGCTTCCCAACACTGCCGATGAAATGCGTCGCCTGAAAGCCATGGGCTTCTCGGACAAGCGCCTCGCCACGTTGGCGGTGCGCTCTGTCGGTGTTGCGGGTGGCTTGGCGGAAACGCAGGCGCGCCGCTCTGGCCTGCTGCACGATGCCTTGCGCGCGATGGCGGGTGCCACAAGCGAGCAGGAAGTGCGCGAGCTGCGCCAGAAGCTCGGCGTGTTGCCCGTGTTCAAGCGGATCGATAGCTGCGCCGCCGAGTTCGAAGCGATCACGCCGTACATGTACTCGACCTACGAAGCGCCGAGCTTTGGCGAGCCGGAGAACGAGGCTGACCCGTCCGACCGCGAAAAGGTTGTCATCCTTGGCGGCGGACCGAACCGGATCGGGCAGGGTATCGAGTTCGATTACTGCTGCGTCCACGCCTGCTTCGCTCTGGCGGACGCGGGCTATGAAACGATCATGGTCAACTGCAACCCGGAAACGGTTTCGACCGACTACGACACTTCCGACCGCCTCTATTTCGAGCCGCTGACTGCGGAGGACGTGCTGGAAATCCTGCGGGTCGAGCAGAGCAAGGGTACGCTGAAGGGCGTGATCGTGCAGTTCGGGGGGCAGACGCCGCTCAAGCTGGCGAGCGCGCTGGAAGAGGCGGGGATCCCGATCCTCGGCACATCGCCCGACGCCATCGACCTAGCCGAAGACCGTGAACGGTTTGCCAAGCTGGTAAACCAGCTTGATCTCAAGCAACCCGACAATGGCATTGCCTACAGCCGCGATGAAGCTGCGGCCGTGGCTGCGCGCATCGGCTATCCGGTACTGCTGCGTCCCAGCTATGTGCTCGGTGGCCGTGCGATGGAGATCGTCGACAGCGAAGCGCAGCTCGATAACTACATCGCCACCGCCGTGGACGTTTCAGGCGACAGCCCCGTGCTTGTCGACCAGTATCTGCGCGATGCCATCGAATGCGATGTCGACGTTTTGTGCGATGGCGATGACGTGGTCGTCGCGGGCGTGATGCAGCATATCGAGGAAGCGGGCGTCCACTCGGGTGACAGCGCCTGCTCACTGCCGCCGTACAGCCTGTCTGACGAGATTGTGGCCGAGTTGGAACGCCAGGGCGAAGCACTCGCCATCGCGCTCAAGGTGCGCGGCCTGATGAATGTGCAGTTCGCAGTGAAAGATGGCGAAGTTTATCTGATCGAGGTCAACCCGCGGGCCAGCCGCACCGTACCCTTCGTCGCCAAGGCGACAGGCTCGCAAATCGCCAAGATTGCTGCGCGCGTCATGGCGGGTGAGAAACTGGCCAGCTTGCCCAAGGTCAAGCGCGAGCTCGACTATGTGGCGGTGAAAGAAGCGGTGTTCCCGTTCAACCGCTTCCCGGGCTCCGACCCCGTGCTGACGCCTGAAATGAAGTCGACCGGCGAGGTGATGGGTATCGATCGCGATTTCGCGACCGCCTACACCAAGTCGCAGATTGCCGAAGGCTCCAATCTGCCGAAAGAAGGCACGGTCTTCGTTTCGGTGAAAGACAGCGACAAGGTGCACATCGTCGCGCCCGTGAAACAGCTGCTCGACTTCGGTTTCAAGGTTGTCGCTACCGGCGGGACGCAGACCTACCTCTCCGAACAGGGCCTGACGGTCGAGCGTGTCAACAAGGTTGCCGAAGGGCGACGCCATATCGTTGACATGATCTCGGATGGGGAAATCGCGCTTGTCTTCAATACCACGGAAGGTTGGCAGAGCCACAAGGATAGCCAATCCATCCGCGCATCCGCGCTGGAAATGAAGGTTCCGTACTACACAACGGCGGCTGCTTCGGCCGCGGCGGCGAACGCGATTGTCTCGGTTTCTGCGGATGATCTTGAAGTTCGCAGTCTTCAGGACTATTATAGCGCCGAATAGAGACAATACCCTCCCACCAATTCCGACCATTTTCTTCCGCTTTTCGTAGCGGGCAGGGTCGTTTTGACGGGTGGCACAGGAAGAGACAGGAAATACGATGCAGAAAGTGCCGATGCTGGCCGAGGGCTATGAGAAGCTGACGGCTGATCTCAAGGCATTGCGGGCAGAGCGCCCCAAGATCGTGGATGCGATTGAAGAGGCGCGCGCGCATGGCGACCTTTCGGAGAACGCCGAATATCACGCCGCCAAGGAGCGTCAGGGCCAGGTCGAAGCGCAGATCGCCGAGCTGGAAGACAAGACCAGCCGCGCGCAGATTATCGATCCCGCATCGCTTTCGGGCGACCGCATCGTGTTCGGTGCAACCGTGACCGTGCTTGATGAAGACGACAAGCCGCTGAAGTACCAGATTGTCGGCCAGGCAGAGAGCGACGCCAAGATTGGTCGTATCTCGTACGAGAGCCCGCTGGCCCGCGCGCTGATCGGCAAGAGCAAGGGTGACGAAGTCGAAGTGACCGTGCCCGCCGGTGACAAGTTCTATCTGGTCGAGAAGATCGAATTCGTTTGATCTGATTTCGTAGATGAGCACGAAAAAGCCCCGCCGGAGCGGGGCTTTTTTGTTGGTGCGATTAGACGATCAGGCGCCGGGTAGATCCGGCTCCAGCAAACGGTGCAGATGCACGATCACGTACTTCATCTCGGCATCGTCCACGGTGCGTTGTGCCCAGCCGCGCCATGCGTCTTCGGCCTCGGCATAGCTGGCGTAGAAGCCAACCACGTGAATATCTTTCAGGTCCTGGAATTCAGCGCCACGCGGATCGACCACGCGGCCGCCCATGACCATGTGAAGAAGCTGGTTTTCGTGATTTTCGGACATGTGTGTTCCCCGGAGGCTCAATAGCAATTGCGCGCCCTATCGGAAATGCCGGCAGGACGCGCAAGGTGCTTGTCATAATTTCTTTCGATCAGCGGCGACCCAACGCACGGGCGATGGCCTTGCCGGTTTCGCGGCGGGCAATCCGTGCGGCGTCGGTCGCATCGCCCACCTTGTGGCTGGCAGAGCGACCGATTGAACGGGCCTTGTCACCGGCAGTATCGACAACATCTTCCGCGCGGCGGGCGCCTTCACGACCCAGCGATGCGGCGTCGTCAATCATCTGCGCGGCAAAGCCACTGGCAACCTCTGCGCCCATCGCGGCAAAGTCGGCTGCTTTGCGACCACCGCGGACGGCGGCCCGGCGCGGGCCTTTGAACATACTGGCGATCAGAATGCCGACGGCCACACCGCCCGCTGCAGCAGCGACCGGGTGCTTCTTCACAAAGCCTGTGAATGCATCGGTCGCATCGCTGGCGGTTTCCTGCGCACGGACGACCAGGCTTGTGCCTGCGCGTTCTTCTTCGCGGGCCTGCGCCGCAGCGATGCGCGCTTTGATTTCTTCTCGTTTGGTATCACTCATGAGTGTCTCCGGTTTCGGATTGGGGGGGAAGGGGAAGCGAGTTCTGCTGCCCCGCTTTCCGCATTGTTTTCGGGCTCTACTTCGATTTGATCCGAAGTCTGCATCTCGTCCCAGTGCCGCAGCATCAGCTGATCGAGGAATTTCGCGAGCGGTTCGCGGAAGATCCACGCGAGAAGCAGACCCAGACCAATGGCAAAACCGCTGCTGACGCGCTTCGGGTTTTCCTTCGCAAAGGCCGTGCTTTCTTCGACGACGCCCTCGGCGCCCTCTTTCATCCGGGACGCGAAACGGGCTGCAAGCCCTTTTTCGTCCAGATCGCCGCGCAGATTGGCGATGTCGTTGGTGACGAGACTTTTGGCCGCATCACGCATGGCGCGATCTTCGCGCAGACGGTCTTTCAGATCAGCCATCAGCATCATCCCTTTTCTCGCTCAACGCTTCGGACAGATCAGCCCAGGCTTTTCCGGCGCCACGAACCAGCAGGTATGCGATCAGCAGCAAACCGATCACAACAGCCGCCGTGGCACCCCAGGCTGTGATAAACGGCGTGAGCGCTATGATCAGCCCGACGGTCAAGCCGATGGTCGCCAGCACGGCGAAGAACGCCGCCACCGCGCCAAAGGCGATGGCTTTCTTGAGGCGATTACCGACAAACCCGGCGCGCGATTTCTGGTAACTGACTTCAGCTTCCCAGTAGGTGCGGGCATCATCGATCAGTGCTTCGGCATCGTCGAAAAACGAACGCTGCCCGGCAGCGCCGCCATCACTGGCGGTGTCTGCCGGGGGCAGTTCGTCCCCTGCGGTGTCCGGCGTCAGCGGAGTATCGCTCGCCGGGGGCGGGACAGCAATGTCCTCGTCCCTTACCTGCACCGTGGTTTAACGGAACAGGCGGGCGAAGAAGAAGCCGACGACTGCGGCAAGGCCAACAGCGGCAACCGGGCTTTTGCGGATCGATTCCCGCGTGTCATCAGCCAGTTCTTCAAGGCTCTTCTCGTCCAGCTTCTGCGCGTTTTCTTGCAAAGCGCGCGAGGTGCTGCGGGCATAGTCGCCGTATTTGGCGCCCAGCTTCTCATCAAGTGCGGAAGCATTGTCGTCGATCACGCGCGAGAGGCCCGTCAGGCCTTCGCTGACCTTGTTCTTGCCTTCAACAGCAAGCTCACCGGCCTTGACCTTGGCGTCACTCGCCCAGTCTTCACCGCGGGCCTTGGCCTGATCACGGTATTCTCCGGCGCGGAGCTTGGCTTCATCGGTCAGCGCCTTGCCACCGGCTTTCGCTTCTTCGATGGCGGCATTAAAGCGCGACTTCGCTTCGTCCGTTGCGGCAGTGGTTTCGGTAGTGGTCTTTGCGGCAGCGGCCGGCTTTTTCTTCGACGCGGCCGTTGACTTGGCAGTCTTCTTGGCAGGCATAGCTTTGGTCTCTTTCCAGTTTGGAGGACCGAGCAGAATGACCGGCCCTTATAATGTATTATGGGTATAACACACCCACGTTCAAGATACCAACGAATGTTGCAGTGCAAGGTTCCGAGATATAGGAGGCTGCTGAACCGCATTTTAGGAGCTTTTACATGACCGCCATCATCGACATTCACGGCCGCGAAATTCTGGACTCGCGCGGCAACCCAACGGTGGAAGTCGATGTGCTGCTGGAAGACGGCAGCATGGGCCGCGCGGGCGTGCCTTCAGGCGCATCCACGGGCGCGCACGAAGCGGTTGAACTGCGCGACGGCGACAAAGATCGCTATCTGGGCAAAGGCGTCACCAAAGCAGTTGAATCGGTTAATGGCCCAATTGCTGACATGCTGCTGGGCCTTGATGCCGAAGACCAGCGCGATCTCGACATGGCGATGATCGCACTCGACGGCACGAGCAACAAGGGCAAGCTGGGTGCCAATGCTATCCTCGGCGTGAGCATGGCGGCGGCCAAGGCTGCTGCTGCGGCGCGTGGCATGCCCCTGTGGGCTTACATCGGCGGCGTATCAGCGCACGTGCTCCCGACCCCGATGATGAACATCGTCAACGGCGGTGAGCATGCAGATAACCCCATCGATGTGCAGGAATTCATGGTCATGCCGGTCGGCGCGCCGACACTGGCAGAAGCCGTCCGTTGGGGCAGCGAGATTTTCCACACGCTGAAGAAGGGCCTTTCCGAAAAGGGGCTCGCAACTTCGGTTGGTGATGAAGGCGGGTTTGCACCGAACCTTGCAAGCACGCGCGACGCGCTCGATTTCATCATGGCATCTGTAGAGAAGGCAGGTTTCACACCGGGCGATGACGTGGTGCTCGCGCTCGACTGTGCCTCGACCGAGTTCTTCCGCGACGGCAAGTACGAGATTTCGGGCGAAAGCCTTTCACTCAGCCCCACCGAAATGGCCGAGTATCTCGCCAAGCTTTGCGACGACTATCCGATCCTCTCGATCGAAGACGGCATGGGTGAAGACGATTTCGAAGGCTGGAAAGCGCTGACCGACATGGTGGGCGACAAGGTCCAGCTGGTGGGGGACGACCTGTTCGTGACCAATCCGGAACGCCTGAAAATGGGCATCGAGAAAGGCCTCGCCAATTCGCTGCTGGTAAAGGTCAACCAGATCGGCACTCTGACCGAGACGCTGGAAGCTGTCGATATTGCCCACCGCGCCGGTTACACTTCCGTGATGAGTCACCGCTCGGGCGAAACCGAAGATGCCACGATTGCCGATCTTGCGGTCGCGACCAACTGCGGCCAGATCAAGACCGGTTCGCTGGCCCGCTCGGATCGCCTGGCGAAGTACAACCAGCTGATCCGCATCGAGCAGGAACTGGGTGACAGCGCGCGCTATGCCGGTAGGAGCTGCTTCGGCAAGCTTGGCTGAGGGTTAGAAGCCGCTCGAAGCCTTTCAGCGGCTTTTGAAATTCAATACCGGGGACTGATCGAGGCATCCGAATCCAACAACGGCACATTTCGATGTGATCGAATGTGACGCGCCACTGGTGCAAGATGTGTATGGGACCGGAGCAGTCGAGGCATCGGATCGGACTACTGTTCTGATATTGCCATTGTAGATTCATTGCAGGGGGCTGCAGGCGCCGTGCCATCTGCTAGCTTTGCAGTACTCGATAAACGGCGATGTTGCCCTTCTACTCAATATCAGGGCGGCCTTGACGACGGTACTTTCCCGATGTCGGCGAATTCTGCCATGTCCGGGATACGGCTGAAGGCGATTTTTACGCCCAGATAGTTCAGATCGAGATCGCTTTGTGATGCCAGCATCACCTTGGCCGTACCGTAACGCCGGTTGAGATCATCGATCCTGCGCCACATGTCGGCCTCGCAGGCATCGCGCAGGTCCACGGTATCGGGAACGAACAGGTCCGGATCGGGTGGAGAGGAGGACAGGCCGTAGAGATAGACGGTTACCAGCTTGGGCCTGCTGCCGACAGTGTGATCGCGCAGCCCGGACATCATGTCACGCCAGGCGGTATCCAGAGCGTGCAGCAATCGCCAGCTATTCTGCGTTGCGCGCAAAGGTATGTCCTGCCCGACGGAACCGCCGGGATAGAGCTTCAGCCTGACATGCAGTCCGGTGGTGTGCAGATTGCATAGCCGCAACCGGCTCGCCGCTTTCAGCAGCAGGGCGCGGGCTACAATACGGGCGCGGCCGAGTTGCCTGTCGCGACCGCCCAGAACACGGCTGTGCCCGATCATACGCTTTTCCTGCGGTTCGGGAATGATCGGCAGATCGTGGCCGTGCAGGCCATACAGAAAACGCTCTCCTGCTACAGATCCCCAAATCTTGCGCGCATGGCGCGGATCCAGGTTCCACAGGCTGGCGAAATCACTGACACCAGCCTTCCTGAGGCGATGCTCTATTCCGGCACCTATTCCGGGGATGGCACGCAAGGGCATGTCCAGCAGCCTGTCCGGAAGGCAGGAACGCGGGAGAGCGGTCAGGCCATCCGGTTTTTTCAGATCACTGGCCAGCTTTGCCAGCATCGGACTAGGGGCAAGCCCAATGGAGCAGCGGATCGCCGGGCCGAAGCGAGCGGCAATGCCGGCTTTGACTTTCCGTGCAATCGCCTCGGCTCCATTGATAAACCATTCCTCCCGACTGAGCTTGCAAACGCACTCATCGATAGAATGCACCCTGGTGACTGGCAGGTGCCGGTTGATCTCTTGCATCAGTTCCAGGTGCAGTTCCACGTAGCGGTCATGGCGTGCAGGGCGGATAGCGATGGCAGGGCAGAGTTTGCGCGCTTCCAGTGTCGAGGTGCCACGCGAAATACCCAGCCGCTTGGCTTCATAGCTGGCAGCGATGGCACCGCTATGTTCGGAATCCAGCGGGGTAACGATGACCGGCTTTCCGATTAGTGACGGGTCGTCATACTGCTCGACACTGGCGAAATAGGAGTTGAAGTCGATGAACATGTAACGCACGAGATCAGGAGCAGGGGCAAGCTGGAATGCTGCCTGCGCCCCCGGTCTCTGTTCACTGATCGCCTGCTTGTCTGCCGGATGTGATTCTTTGTCGCACATCGGAACATAATAGGAACATTCCGGTTGCTGGGGAAGGGGTGATTACATGGCCGGGTTGCGGTGGTGCAAAATCACCCGAACTGTCCGCGCAGCTCCAGCAACCGCATCGCGGCCACGGCAGCACCTGAGCCCTTGTTGCTTTGCGCCGGATCAGCGCGAACAATCGCCTGCTCCTCGTTCTCTGTCGTCAGGATACCATTGCCGATGGCGATCCCGTCAATCGTCAGTGCCATGATGCCTCGCGCGCTTTCTTCAGCCACGATTTCGAAGTGGTAAGTCTCTCCACGGATCACCACGCCGAGGGCGACGAAGCCGTCATACTTGCCGCTATCCGCTGCGAGCGCAATCGCACCCGGTACTTCAAGCGCTCCGGGCACGGTGATAACATCCACTGTATGGCCAGCCGCCTCCAAAGCGCCTTTGGCGCCAGCAATCAGCATGTCATTCAGATGCGCATAGAACCGCGCTTCGACGATCAGGAAATGGGCCATCGGGTATGTTACTCCGGTATCGGGTGGTGGCCGACAATATTCAGGCCATAACCTTCGATTGCAACGACATTCGGCTGCGAGTTGGTGAGTAGGATCATATCATGCACGCCCAGATCGGCCAGGATTTGCGAACCGATTCCGACGTTGCGTAGCTCGTCTTCCGAGGTCCAGTTTGTGCTTGAACCGACGCGCCCGGTAAGGATGACGATGACGCCCGAACCATGCTCTCCCACGGCCTGCATTGCGCGCTGAAGCGTGCGTTTGCGCGGGCCCGGTTCGCCCAGTACATCATCAAAGACCGAGATCGGGTGGACACGGGCGAGGGTGGGCTCGCCGGGAATAACATGTCCTTTTTGAAGGACATAGGCCTCGTTATTGGAAACCTTGTTGCGGTACGTGATCATCCGCCAGCTGCCGCCGTAATCGCTTTCGAAAGCGCGTTCGTCGCCGCGCTCTACAAGGTGATCGTTGCGCATGCGATAGGCAATCAGATCGCGGATAGTGCCGATCTTGAGCCCGTGCTGGCGGGCAAAGGCGATCAGATCATCAAGCCGCGCCATTGAGCCGTCTTCGTTCATGATCTCGCAGATCACGCCAGAGGGGTTGAGGCCGGCGAGCCGCGATATGTCGACCGCTGCTTCGGTATGGCCAGCGCGGACAAGGACACCGCCATCGCGTGCGGTGAGCGGGAAGACATGGCCCGGTGTCACGATATCGTCCGGCCCTTTGCCGCTATCTATCGCTACCGAGACAGTGCGAGCACGATCTGCGGCGGAGATGCCGGTGGTCACACCTTCCTTCGCCTCGATGGAGATGGTGAAGGCGGTCTGCATGCTTTCACGATTGTTGCGGCTCATCGGCTCCAGGCCGAGTGTGTCGACCCGCGCGCGATCAAGTGAGAGGCAGATGAGGCCACGTCCATGAGTCGCCATGAAATTGATGGCGGCGGGTGTTGCCATCTGCGCCGGGATAATCAGGTCGCCTTCGTTCTCCCGATCTTCGTCATCGACCAGGATGTACATCCGGCCATTGCGAGCCTCGTCGATGATCTCCTCAATCCCGACAAGTACTGGCGTATCGTCATTTTCGGAGAGGAAGCGATCGAGCTTGTTGAGAGTCTCAGTCGTCGGATTCCACCCATCTTCGGCACAATCGCGCAGAGTATTGGCATGCAGCCCAGCTGCCCGGGCCAGCCCGGCACGAGTCATTTTGCCGGAGTCTATGATATTGCGGACTTTTTCTATGATAATATCGCTCATGTAAACCGCATATCACATTAAAATGTGATCGCAAGTGCAATTCATCACATTCCTTCTGGGAATTGCCTCTTGCGCCAAGAAGAATCCACCTCCAATGAGCAAGAATGACGGAGACAGGAAAAGGCGAAGCCGAGCTGACAGATTCCTTCCGTGAGGCCATGCGCCATGTTGCGGCGACTGTCTATGCTGTCACGACAATCAATGATGGCAAACCCTACGGCATTCTTGCCACTGCGGTGAGTTCGCTGAGCTTTTCGCCCCCCTCGCTTCTTGCATGCATCAATCGTGGTGCCTCGCTGCACGATCCGATGGCAGAGGCGGAGCGGTTCTGCGTGAACGTGCTTGGCCTATCCAATCGCGATGTGGCGGATCACTTCATGATCCCTGAGGCCGATCGTTTTTCGGTTGGCGATTGGGAGGAGCAGCATGGCGTCCCGGTGCTGCAAACTGCCCAATCGAGCCTGATTTGCTCGGTTGCGAATCGACACGTTTTCGGGACCCACACAATCTTTGTGGGAGAGCTCATCGCCGCGAGCCACCGCGAGGATGCAACGCCGCTTACCTACTTCGACAGGCATTACATCGATATCAGCGAGGCGCCGGAGAAGGCGCGGCGCGGGTAGGGTGATTGCTCAATCCAAGCTGAATGAACGATCGCGCATGATCAGTAGGTGACCGGGCCAGCTTGGCCCGCGCCCTAGCGGCAGGTACATAGCGATCTCGTTTTCGAGCAATTCGGCGCGCGCCGTGTTCGAAGGATAGATAGTGCTGCCGAGTAGGCCGCCCCCCAACTCGCGCCCACTACCTGTGCGCCAGAAAACCGGAGCCGCCCCCGGATCATAACCCGCGTTGGCGAGGAGATGCACCGAAAGCCGATCCGCCTCGACCTCGGCCTGTCGGTTGGCACGCTGGTTGCGGCCTAATTCTCCCATGAAACCGACAGCAATTCCGGCATCTTCCTTCCGGCGGCGATGCTCAAGGACGCTGTGCGCCAGCTCGTGTGCAAAGATGACTGCAAGTTCTTCATCGCTCACAGACCGGGCAAAGTCGAAACGGATCTGGATCACCCGTCCGTCAGAAATCGCACGCGGACCATTGCCGAGACGGATTTCGACAAGGCTTCGGCATGCGGGCGGAGCAGATATCGTCACAGTTCTTTGCTCCCCCGCTCGTGCTATAGTCAGACTGAGTGGTTGATCCACGGGATGTGAGGCAAGCAGATCAAACACGAGTTCCCGCAGGTTCCCTGTCTCGGGTTGAGGTAGTTCGCTGATTGCCCGGCCATTGATCGCTATCAACCCGTCGTCGCGCGCCACACCAGCTTGTGCAGCCGCAGAGCCCGGCACCACCGCCGAAACGGCAACTGCGCCATTGGAAAACCGCCGATCCGCGCCATCCGAGCGATATTGATCCCGACTGTGCAGGACCATGCCGGTCCCCGGCATCAGATCGCGGCAAAGCGAAGCGTTTGCGGTCATGATGAGTCCGGCAATGCGCCCAAGTCGTACATCTTGCGCTTCAACCAATGCCCAATCATCTGCTGTCTGGGCAACTGCTGTGGACGGCGACAGCATGAGCAAAAGCAGGGTCAACAAGAAAGAGTGCAGGATGCGAAGCATTCTCAAGGCATGCATCAGCTTGGGAGTCTAGTCGAGGCGGTATCGCAAATAATGTGCGTATGAGGAGTTAGGTACAATTCCCTGTGCAACTGCGCGGTGATGTTCATGTCCTGCGCCTATGAGTGATCCCAAAGGGGAGCTTTGTGCACACTAACGCTATCCAGAGTTTGAGAGAGATCATCGGAGGCGGACTTATCGTCTACGCGCGGATGGCGCTGCGCATGTCGCTATTCGTAGCGGTTGTCGGTTCCTTGATGGAGTATCTTGTGGACGGGAGCCTGCTCACCATCGCCCTCGCCTCGACCTTGTTCAGTTTGATGGTCGCAATTGGTTCCTCCTTCCTTCTCTCATCGCTGCGCCAGGCGGAGATTGCAGATCAGGAAGGTGCGGCAGCTCGAATGGAAGAATCGAGAGAGCAGGTCGAAGAATTATTCGGTCTGACAGACACATTGCAAAGCGCGGACACAAATGACGACGCCGCCCATGTCCTGAGGGCGACAAGCCGTCGTCTCCTCCCCGGTTGTGGCGGGGCGCTCTATGCGTTCAACAATTCGCGTGATCGCCTTGATCTTGTGAATGCATGGGACATGCCGGAAGGATACGACCCGGTGGCTTCGCTCACTCCGGCAAACTGTTGGGCTTTGAAGCGCGGCAAGGACCATCTGAACGAATGCCATGACCAGGCGTTGTGCTGCTCCCATTATATAGGCGAAGTGGCGAGTATCGAAGTGCCGATGATTGCACGCGGTACGGTGTACGGGCTGCTGATACTGGCCGATCGCGGAGGGAATTGTACGAACGTTGATCGTGCGCGGAAGATTGCCCGTGCCTTGGCGGATTCCACCTCTCTCGCCCTGTCCAATATATCGCTCCGCGAGCAGCTGCGTACGCAGTCACTGCGCGATCCGATGACGGGCCTCTACAACCGACGCTATATGGAAGACGCTCTCGAGCGGTTTGCGGCGATGGCGCGGCGCAAGGAACAGTCGACTGCGGCCATGATGATCGATCTCGATAACTTCAAGAAGCTGAACGATGAGCATGGCCATGCCAAAGGCGATGCCGTGTTGAAGGATGTTGCTGCGCAATTGGTCGGGGCGGTCAGGCCTTCCGATATAGTATGCCGTCATGGCGGTGAGGAATTGCTCGTGATCTTGCCGGAGTGCAACCTGCGTGAAGCAGCGGAGCGTGCGGAGAATGTTCGGTCACGTATTGCGGCGCTTTCCCAGACTCACGACTGCCAGGTCTCTGCATCGATCGGTGTTTCGACCATGCCTGGCTGCGCGCTCGCATCGGCAGAGCTCCTCTCCAGCGCCGACGCTGCACTCTATGTTGCCAAGGATGCAGGTAAGAACCAGGTCCGCGTGGCGCCGAAAATCGGCAAAGGCGACCGCACGCCAAAGCTCGTGGCATCTGCCAGCAGTTGAGTGAGAAGGGATGGTGGACGCACTAGGGCTCGAACCTAGGACCCGCTGATTAAGAGTCAGCTGCTCTACCAACTGAGCTATGCGTCCATACCGGCAATAATGCTGGCGATCCCGGCGACGAATCGCGGGGAGGCGCTCATATAGCGGGTTTCTCCGCGCTGAAAAGAGGGAGATTGCAGCGGCCTGCCTAAATCACCGTATTGGTCTGCCGGTTCCATCGCTCGACCATCATCAGGCCGCCTACGCAGAGCATGTTTGTCATCATGGAAGACCCGCCGTGGCTCATGAAGGGAAGGGGAATCCCGACCACCGGTGCAAAGCCCATCACCATCAGCAGATTGACGGCTACGTAGAAAAAAATCGTCGCGGTAAGACCGGCGGCAAGGAGGCGGGAGAAGCGATCCTTTGCATCGCGTGCCACCAGCATTCCATAACGCAACACGATTCCGAAGATTAGCAAGACGAACAAGCCTCCGATCAGCCCCCATTCCTCTGCCATCGTTGCGAAAACGAAATCAGTGTGCGGTTCGGGCAGATAGTCGAGCTGGCTCTGTGATCCTTCGCCAAACCCCTTGCCCGAGATTCCGCCTGATCCAATCGCAATCTGCGACTGGATGATGTGATAGCCATCACCCTGTGGGTCTTGTGTGGGATCAAGGAAGGTCGTGACGCGCCGCTGTTGATAGGGTTGCAGGGCAAAAAGGTAGAGTAGTGGTGTAGCCACGATCGCTGCGACAGCGCCGCCGATAAACCATTTCTGCGGGATGCCTGCGAGATACATTACCACCACACCGCCAAAGGCGATGGCGAGCGATGTGCCGAGGTCGGGCTGCAAGAGGACGAATGCCATAGGCAGCGCAATTAGTCCCAACGGCACCAAAATGGCACGCCAGGTCCCGATCATCGCGGCCGGCAGGCTGTGGAAGTAGGCCGCCAGCAGTAGCACAATGCCCGGCTTCATGACCTCTGACGGTTGCAGCCGCATGAATCCCAACTCGAGCCAACGCTGGCTTCCGCCTCCCAGTTGACCTGCCACTTCAACCGCTCCCAGCAGGACGAGAATGGCGATGTAAGCTGGGATGGCGACATAACCTGCCCATTCGCGGGGGAAGTATGAGATTACCAGTGCAACGACCAGAAACACGCCGTAGCGGATCAAGTGGGATGAAGCGTAAGGATCCATTGACCCACCGGCTGCCGAGTGAAGGACCGCGGCGCCAAATGCGACGAGCAGTGTCAGCGGGATTACCACCCGCCAGGGAAAGTCGGCAATTGGCGCCGGAAGTGTGATCTGACCCTTCACGTGACTGAATCCTGCGAACGCGGGTTGGCCTCATCGCGAGGCGTGACCGCTTCGGTCGTGGCTTCGTCGGGTTCCGCCGCCGCAGCGCGTGCCTCTGCATCAACCTGCCGTGCGAGAGTGACCGGAGGCGGGGCAGGAGGAAGATCCACACCCTGAGCTGCAGCGTAGGCTGCATACTGCCGGTCAAGCCGTTGCTGTGCCGTTCCACCCCACTGAGCCTCCAGCGCATGAAGCGCATCGAGACCTCTTTGCGGATCGAGCAGGAAGGTCATGACGTCGCGCGCCACGGGATAGGCTGCGCCCGAACCGCCGCCATGCTCGATCACGACCGCGCCAGCGTAGCGCGGATTGTCGAACGGAGCGAAGAAGATGAACAGGCCGTGGTCACGATAGCGCCACGGGCCGCTGCGACCGTCCGAAATGTTCAGCCCAACGACCTGTGCGGTTCCCGTTTTACCGGCCATAAGCACATCTTCGACCGGCAGGCGTGCCCGGCCTGCTGTGCCCGGGCCGTTGACAACATCGCTCATGGCTTGTCGCACATAGGTCTTGTATTCGCTGCTGACCCCCATGCTCGCAAATTGCGGCCTGTCGTTGCGCATCAACAAGCGGGGCGTGACCATTTCGGATGTCGCGAGGCGGGTTGCCATCACCGCCAACTGAAGCGGACTGGCAAGCATATAGCCCTGGCCGATGGTTGCATTGACGGTATCGAATGCGGCCCATTCGCGTCCGTACTTTTCCAGCTTCCAGTCCGGGTCGGGGACCGTGCCGTAGAACTGGCTGACTACAGGCAGATCGAACTGCTGCTGCATTCCGTATTGCTTGCATGCTTCCGCAATGGGCCACATACCGGTGCGCTGTGCCATCGCATAGAAGTACACGTCGCAGCTCTGATAAATCGCCTTGCCGAGATCGGTATGGCCGTGCCCCCTGCGGTTCCAACACCGGAATACGCGGTTTCCGACCCGCAGACCGCCTCCGCAAAAAACCGTCTCGTCAGGATCGATGCCTTGGCTGAGCAGTGCCATGCCGACAGTGGGTTTCACCGTTGATCCTGGAGGATAGAGGCCCTGCAATACTTTGTTCCGCAGCGGCACTCGCTCGTTCTCGCTGAGCATTGAGTATTCGAGCCGCCCGATACCGTCTGAAAAACTGTTCGGATCAAAGCTCGGCATACTGGCCATGCAGAGCAGGTCGCCGGTCAGACAATCCATGACGACCACCGATCCGGACTCGAGACCAAGCCTGCGCGCGGCATAGTCCTGCAGCGGTCCGTCAATTGTCAGCTGGACAGCGTCCCCTTGCACGTCGTCACGCGTCTCCAGATCGCGCACGATTCTGCCAGAGGCGGTGACTTCCACGCGGCGCGCACCGGGGATGCCGCGCAGTTCGGCCTCAAACTGTTGCTCAATGCCATCCTTACCCATCTTGAAGCCGGGGGTGAGTAACAGCGGTTGTGGTTCTGCTTCGTACTCTTCACGGCTTGGCGCACCGACATACCCGAGCAGGTGCCCGACCGATGCGCCGGTGGGGTAAAAGCGCGAAAATCCGCGCTGCGGCACAACGCCGGGCAATTCCGGCAAGCGGACGCTCACAGCCGCAAACTTGTCGAACTCGAGTCCGTTGGCAACCGGAACAGCTGCAAAGCCGCGGCTCTCTTCAAGGCGGAAGCGCAGGTCTTCTGTTTCGTCGGGGGAGAAATTGAGAAGCTCGCTCAGTAGATCGACGGTGGCGTCAGGATCGCGCACCCGTTCCGGGATGATGTCGACCCGGAAATCCGCGCGGTTGGAGGCGAGCGGTGAGCCATTGCGATCCAGAATCCAGCCGCGGCGCGGCGGGATCAGGCTCAAATTGACGCGGTTGCTCTCCGCTTCCAGCGTGTACTTTTCGTTCTCGGCCACTGCGATGTAGCCCATGCGCGCGGCAAGCAGGCAGCCAATGCCACCCTGGATTGCGCCCACGATGAAGCTCCGCCTGCCAAAGGTTTGCCGAAGCGAGCTGGAAGTGTTCTTGCGATCCATCGCCTCAACCGATCTTCTTGACGCGGCGCAGGCGCAAGCGATCGAGCAGGGCAACGATCTGGGCGACTACCGGAAACAGCATGATGGCAAGCACTATCTGCGGCAGAATGAGCGGCAGCTTAATCCAAGGCAGGCTCGCCCCGGAGAACATCGCCGCAAGGATCAGGTAGGTTACCGTGCAGACCGCTGCGACGCCCCAATCCTGCCAAAAGCCACGCCAGGGGAAGCGTAACTCAATCAAATCGAGCACAATCATGGTAAGCGAGAACAACAGGATACCTGAACCTAACGGTTGGCCAGAGTAGAGGTCGTCAAAAAACCCCAGCGGCAGTCCGGCCCACATTGGCAGGATTCCGGGGCGCAGCACGCGCCAGGCAAGGAGGAAGAGATATCCGAGTGGCGGAAAAAGCGGAGCAGAGGCAATCAGAGGCAACATGGGTGCCAGCGAAGCCAAGAGGATCGTCAGCCACGGAACGCCATAGGCCAAAACGGGCGAATGCACCCGATTGATCTTGCTACCGAACTGATCCCTGCGCGAATTGGGGTTAAGCCGCTCCATCAGTCTTCCGCGACCTGCTCTGAGAGCAGAGGGGCGTCTGCAGCTTCAATCGCCTCCGGCTCGAAGATCGGCTCGACGATCACGAAATCGGTGGCAGCCGGATTGCTCAAGAGCTGACCAATTGCACCATCGTCTGTGATTTCGGTTACCACGGCCACGGCTACTCCGGGGCGGAAAAGTCCACCCGCGCCAGAGGTGACAAAGATGTCACCCTGTTCAAGCGGGTTGATGCCAAGATTGATCAACCGGATGCGCAGCGAACCGTCAGCGCGGCCTTCCGCAAATGCGACGACATCATCGGTCGCCCGGCGGACGGGGACGATGCTTTCGACGTCGGTCAGGAGAAGTACGCGCGATGTATCACTTCCGGCCTCTAGAATGCGGCCAACAAGGCCCATTGGGGAGGTAACCGGCATGCCCACCGCCACACCCTGATCACGACCAGCCGCAAGATATCCGAACCGCCGGGTACTTGCCGCACTCGAACCGATAAGTCGGCCCGTGGCAACGGGTGTGATTTCGCCTTCGCTCAGCCCGAGAAGTGCCTTTAACCGCTCGTTCTCCTGCTCCAGCGCGCGCATTTCGGCTAGCCGCACGCGCGCGACTTCGTTCTCGCGCTCCAGTTCGGCATTGCGGGAGCCCGCGTCGTAATACCCGGCGATGGCTTCGAAGAAACTGCGTGAGCCAACGCGTCCCGTCGCTCCGGCTTCACCAACAGGCGCAGCTGCATCTGTCGCCATGCTGCGCAAACCGTAGAACGTTTCTGGGCGCCAGAGCGAGATGATCAAGAGCAACGCGCCAATTGTGGCGCCAAGGCTCGCAAAGACATAGCCGGCGAAGCGGCCAAGCTGCGCCTTCTTGTTCGAACCTGATCTTTGTGCCGAAGGCGGTGCCATTGCGGCCCGCTCCCTTCTTCTGGAGTTGCTCCCTTAAGCGGTCATCAGGACGCCGCGATAGATCGGGTCCTCCATCGCCTTGCCCGTACCCATTGCTACGCAGGTGAGCGGGTCTTCGGCAATGCTAACCGGCAATCCGGTTTCTTCCTTGATATGATCGTCGAGCCCACCGATCAGCGCGCCGCCACCGGTTAGCACGATACCCTGGTCGACGATGTCTGCGGCGAGTTCGGGGGCGGTGTTTTCCAGTGCGATACGCACGCCCTCTACGATGGCACCGATTGGTTCTGAAAGGGCCTCTGCCACGTGGGCCTGATTGATGTTGATCTCTTTGGGAACGCCGTTCACCAGATCGCGCCCCTTGATCACGATGGTTTCACCAACGCCATCATCGGGGACCATGGCAACGCCATATTCCTTCTTGATCCGCTCTGCCGTGGAATCGCCGATCAGCAGGTTGTGGTGTCGGCGTACGTAAGAGACGATGGCTTCGTCCATCTTGTCGCCGCCGGTCCGAACCGAGGTGGTGTAGGCCAGGCCGCGCAGCGAGAGTACCGCGACTTCGGTTGTGCCACCACCGATATCGACAACCATCGAGCCAACCGGCTCGGTCACTGGCATGTCGGCACCGATAGCTGCAGCCATAGGCTCGAGGATCAGGAACACTTCGGAAGCGCCGGCATTGCTTGCCGCGTCACGAATGGCGCGCTTTTCAACAGAGGTGGAACCCGATGGGACGCAGATCACGATCTCGGGATAGCGCAGCAGTGTGCGCTTGCCGTGCACCTTGCGGATGAAGTGCTTAATCATCTCTTCGGCGATTTCGATGTCGGCAATCACGCCATCGCGCAGTGGGCGAATGGCTTCGATGCTGTCGGGTGTCTTGCCCATCATCAGCTTCGCATCGTCACCAACAGCCTTCACACGCTTCACGCCGTTGATTGTTTCGATGGCGACAACAGAAGGTTCATTCAGCACGATGCCACGGTCCTGAACATAGACCAGCGTGTTTGCCGTGCCGAGGTCGATCGCCATATTCTGCGATCCGAATTTGAAGAGATTGGTGAAGAAAGAACTCATCGAAAAACCTGTAATTTGAATTGCCGCAAAGCTCGCGCGAATCCGCGCTGACTCGATCAGAAATGCGGAAAGTAGCGCCCCTTAACGCGCCCACGCGTGAAACGCCAAAAAATTTGTCCAAAATCCACCAGTTTTGCCCCGGTTCGCCTCGAAATTGCGGCAACCGGCCTCTAGGGTGGTGCGATGCCGCAAATTCGCCGCCTTCCAGAGACCCTTGTAAATCGTATCGCTGCAGGAGAAGTGGTCGAACGCCCAGCCTCCGCGCTGAAGGAACTGGTCGAGAATGCCATCGATTCCGGTGCGACTTCGATCACGGTGGCAATTGTGGAAGGAGGGCTCGGTTCAATCCAGGTGACCGATGACGGCTGCGGTATGTCGCCTGATCAGATGGCGCTCGCATTGGAGCGGCACGCGACCTCGAAATTGCCCGATGACGCAATCGAGCAGGTGGCGACACTTGGCTTTCGCGGGGAAGCACTCCCTTCGATTGGCAGCGTGGCCAAGCTCACCATCGAAAGTCGTCCCGGTGATAGCGCAGAAGGCTGGAAACGGGTTGTCGATCATGGAGCGCTAGTGGAAGAGGGCCCCGCAGCGCTGCCCCCAGGCACGCGCGTGCGGGTGGAGAACCTGTTTGCGAAGATCCCGGCGCGACGCAAATTCCTCCGCACACCGCGCAGCGAATACGGCGCGTGCCATGATGTCGTACGCCGCTTGGCAATGGCGCGGCCTGATATCGCTTTCACGTTCGAGCACGGGGAGCGGCGCATATTTGCTGTACAGGGCGGGCAGACTGCAGCCGTCCGTGTTGCCCAGATTGTCGCGCGTGAACTTGCCGAGAACGGTGTCGAAATTGATCTTGAGCGGCCCAGTGGTGACGGTGTGATGCGGCTGACCGGGGTGGCCGGGCTTCCAACCTACAATCGCGGCGTCGCTGATCATCAGTATCTCTTCGTCAACGGTAGGCCGGTGAAAGATCGCTTGCTGACCGGCGCGGTGCGCGGCGCCTATGCGGAAATGCTGGCGCGCGATCGCCACGCTGTGTTGGCGCTATTCCTCGACATTCCCTTCGCTGATGTTGACGTGAACGTGCATCCGGCCAAGACCGAGGTGCGGTTTCGCGATGCCGCAGCCGTGCGCGGTTTTATCGTGAGTGGCTTGCGGCAAGCCTTGTCGACCGGAGACCGCCGCAGCGCGCAGGCCCCTGATAGCGGAGCGATGGGGCGATGGCGGGCGGAACCTGTTCAGGATGAAGTTTCGCCGGCCTTACGGTCAATCTTCGCTGGCCGTGACTGGGCTCCGGCTGCAAGGTCGAACGTGACGGAGCCACGCGTGGATTGGGCGGGTGAGACGGAAACTCTCGCTGAGCCGCAGGGTCGGGCGGAGACAGCCGAAGCACTACCGGAAAATGTAGAGGACTATCCGCTCGGGATCGCGCGCGGGCAGGTTGCGAACACCTATATCGTCGCCGAGTCAGCCGACGGACTGGTGCTGGTCGATCAGCATGCCGCGCATGAGCGGATTGTTCTGGAGCGTCTGCGCGCGGCCGGCGCCGGTGAGAAAGTTGCCGCGAGCCAAGCGCTGCTCATTCCCGAAGTAGTGGAGCTGGAAGAGGCCGACTGCGATCGGCTCGAAGAGCATATCGACCAATTCGCCTCGCTCGGGCTGATGGTCGAACGCTTTGGCCCCAATGCCATGCTCGTGCGGGCAATCCCTGGCGTGCTCAAAAAGGCCAATCCGAAAGCACTGCTGTGTGATCTGGCTGACGACATCGCCAAACACGGCTCTTCATTGCTTCTCACCGAGAAGATCGAACACGTTCTGGCGACAATAGCGTGCCACGGATCGGTCAGGGCGGGGCGCACGCTCAATGTGGCGGAGATGAATGCGCTGCTAAGGGAAATGGAGTCGACACCGCGTTCCGGTCAGTGCAATCATGGTCGTCCAACATGGGTCAAGCTGTCGATGGAAGACGTCGAAAAGCTGTTCGGGAGACATTGATGAAGCGGGTGATGGTTGTGGCGATGGCTCTTGCGCTGGCGTCCTGCGGTGACTCGCTCACTTCGGAACAGCAAGCCGAGCAAGATGCGGTAATGGCCGATCAGGTACGTGAGGCCAACGATGCAGGGCCACCTATTGAGGAGGTAGTGCCCGAGACCATTTCCTATCCCGACATGGAAGCCAATGATCTGCTAGGCCTCGCATGCGCCTATGCTCCGGGCACAAGCCTCGGTGTGCGCGTTATCGCTCGGGAAACCGATGCCTTCATGAAGATCGATGGTGAAATGGTCCGTTTCGCCGCCGATCCGGGCTCACGCGAACTCCCTGCCAACACGCGTACCCTTTACAATGGTCGCGAGTACTCACTGCGACTTGCGATCGAGGAAGTGATCGCAGAGGGCGAGATTGAAGACACAACCTATGAAGGAACAATGTGGCTTTACGATCGGCAGGACCGGGTGGTCTACACAGGCACTGGCACTACCAATTGCGGAGTGTAACCACGCCGGCCCTCACCAGCCTGTTGCAAACTAGTTGATCCCGATACCGATCAGCTTGAGCATCCCGTCTTCGAGTACTGGCATCAATTCCAGTATCGTTGTTTGCCCATCCGGTGTTTTGACATGGGTGATGATTTGCCCATCCGTTATTGCGTGAGCCTCAACCACCGCCGACCGTAAACCGCTGCTGAGTCCAGAGTAGTGAGCCATGTGCTCTTCCAACGGCATTTGTTCGAGAAGAGCTGCGCTCATGCGGGCCAGCACGAAAGCACTCCAGTCTTGTTCGCTGTCCATGGCGGCGATGAAAGCTTCGACCAATTCGGCTTGTGCTGACCCAGGAGGGAGTGGCCCTTCGGTCAAATCAATGTCTTCGTCTGGACCGCCTAACGAAAGCTCCATTCCTGTAGCCGCGCCTAGCGCTGCACTCAGTGCCCGCTGTAGAGGCGGCCCGCCGTTGCGGTGGACGAGGATCGTCTGGCCCGTTTCGAGTATTGTCCACCATTCGGTCTGGAAGGCGGGGTTGCCGCCGTTGTGCCAGACGACGGTGCCAATCCCGTCGATCCGCATCGTTCCCATTCCGTAACCGTATTCGGTATCCCCACCTTCGCTAACGCGCGGTGTGGTCCAGATTGTGAGTACGTCTTCGGGCAGTCCACCATTGACGATCATCTGACCCAGCCCAAGCAGGTCAGTTGCACTGCTCGCCATACCACCGTTGCCGGTCAGCGCCCAGCTGACAGGCTCGAGATTGCCCCAGCTCGCTTCCGCCATGGGACCAAATTCTTCGCTTGCGTCGGTGCGTGTAGGATCAAGCACGCGGTGATAGCCGGTCGAGGTGAGGCCAAGAGGCTCAAGGACATCGCTGACCATGAAATCTTCATAATCCTTACCCGTCACGTCCTCGATAATCGCCGCCACGAGCGAGTACCCGGTGTTAGAATAGGCATACCGCTCGCCGGGTGTGAACTGCAGGGTGTGGGCAAATGCTTCTGCAACCATTTCATCGCGCGATTGCGGGCGGCGGTCGAAGCCGTGTGCATCTTCAAACCCGGCAGAATGGGTCAGCATCTGGTGCACCGTGATGCCCGCCTTGTCTGCCGGAACATTATCGAAATAGTCGGCGAGCGTCGCCTCTGGGTCCAACCTGCCATCCGCAATAAGCATGGATGCGGCGAGCCCGGTCAGGGGCTTGGTGATTGATCCGATATCGAATTGCGTTTCGAGGTCGTATGCTTGTCCGGTCGCAGGATCGGCCGCGCCAGCATTGACCAGAACCGGAGCCATTCCGGGTTGAGCCACAGCAAGAAATCCCGAGAAACCGGCTTCTTCCAGCTCGGCTGTTGCCTGAGTCAGCCGTTCGACGAGCTCGGCAGGTTGCTGGCTCTGACTTGCGGACACTGTTTCATTTGAAACTCCCTGCGCCATTGCTGCAGGCGCGCAGCCGGTTAAAAGCGCCGCTGCAAGGATCGTTCGCGTAGATTCCATTTTCTATCCTTCCATATTGACTACGTTTGTCATCGGAAGTCATGTTGCGGGAAAAGGGCCTCACGGGTCCTGCGTTCAGTGTTTCGAGAGGTTTCAAAATGAATTCAACGGCACTTGTACCGCATGGCTACTATGCCATCGGCGATGCGCGGTATCAGCCTCACGAAAGGTTGGTGATGCGTGACGGTGCAGAGTACCGGCTTGAGCCCCGAATCGCGGGGTTGCTGGACCACCTTTCCGAACATGCCGGTGAAATTGTCAGCCGTGACGCGCTGCTCGATGCTGTCTGGGGTGATGAGGGGAGTGATGAGGCGCTCACTCAAGCAGTATCAAAGCTACGACAGGCATTGGGCAACCGCGAGATTATTCGCACCGAACCAAGGCAGGGCTATCGATTGACGGTTGTTCCCGCAGCTTTACCTGTGGATGCGAGGGAAACTGCGCTGCGCTCACCCGAACTCCAGTCGGAAAAGGCCTATCCGGCAGTCGCGCTCCGATACGCATTTGCGGCGGGGCTGCTTGCAGGTTTGCTTATTGCTGCGGTGGCGTGGGCCCTATTTGGTCCCCGCGAGGTGACTGTATTCGAAGAAGTCACTGCTCCCGCCGATGGGGTCGGAGAACCAAACTCCAGGACTGTGCGCTGCGAAGGTTCCGCTGAAGAATGCGCGGATTCTATCCCGGACGCCGCAACGGACGCTCAATAAGGGCTTTGCGATCTGGGCTTACCTGAGGCGCTTCACATAGAGCTGCTTGTCGTCGCGTCGTTCCATCTTGAAGTTGTCGCTCGCCGCGCGCATCATTTCGGACAGGCGTTTGTAGCCGTGGTTGCGCACGTCAAAGCTGGAGCGATTTCCGGCAATCTGTCCTACTTCGTGCAGACGAGCGAAGCCTTCATCATCACGGCTCGCTGCTTTCCAAGCTTCACCCAGCAGTTCGATCAACTCCTGATCGATCGCGTCATTGTTCTCGGTCTTGTCGTCGCGCGAATTGGTCCGGATCAGCTGGTCGACATCGATGTAACGTGTGCAGGCAGAGCGGAAAGCTTCGGGAGCCTTTGCGCCGCCGAACCCGTAAACAATCAGGCCATCCTGCCGTAGCCGCGTGACCAGTGGCGTAAAGTCGCTGTCGCTGCTCATGATCCCGAACCCATCGACCTTGCCTGCGTTGAGGAGGTCGATTGCATCGATCGCCATTGCGATATCGGTGGCATTCTTGCCCTTGGTCAGATCGAATTGCTGCATCGGCTGGATGCCGAAGCGGTGGGTGATCTTGTTCCAGTTGGAAAGCGCAGGCTTGGCCCAGTTCCCGTAAGCACGGCGGATATTCACTTGGCCCAGCTCGGCTAAAACGGTGAGCACGGGGTCGATGCCTGCATGACTGGCGTTGTCCGCATCAATCAGCAGGGCGATGTTTTTCAGATTTGCTTCTGGCATGCCGCGTAGATGGAGGGCGAGGGCAGGGGATGCAAGACAAGCTTGTGATTGACGGAGCACAAGTGCTCGGCGATTGGAACGTCATGTCCTTGCTCAAATCGCGACCGTTTCTCTGGCTCGTCCTTGCCGTTCCCGGTGCGTTGATGCTGCTGCGCTGGGGGCTGACACCGCAGGACTACGGTTACGGTCATGCCATTGCCGAAAGCGGGGACTGGGCTGCGTGGCTATTGCTTGTGACCCTCGCCGTCACGCCGCTGCGCCTCGCTTTCCGCAAGACGGGATGGGTGCAATGGTTGATGCGCAGACGGCGCGATATCGGTGTCGCAAGTTTTGCCTACGCGATGGAGCACACGATTATCTATCTGTGGCGCAAGGGTTTGCTTGAGAACATCACGGCAGAGGCGCTGCAGCCACAATATCTGACAGGCTGGATTGCTTTGGCGTTGTTCCTGCCACTCGCCATCACATCAAATGATGTGTCGATGCGCGCGCTCAAGCGGGCCTGGAAGAGGTTGCATCGTCTGGTCTATCCGGCAGCGATTCTTGTGTTCGTGCACTGGGCGCTGACCGCTTTCGATCCGATGACGGCCTATATCCACTTGGGGATTCTGGCCGCCATCGAGATCGTCAGGATTATTCTGCAGCGTCGCTGATCGTCACGTACTGACGGAAGCGTGCGACTTCTGCTTCATCGACATACTTGCCGATCTCGCGGTCGAAATCGCTCATTTCGGCGTAAGGACGATATTCTTCGAACTCGTGCGCCATGCGGTCCGTCATACCGGGCACGAGGTTGATCTCGTCTCGTGTTGCGGTGTTGAGATCAATCGGCACGAACACATTGGCACGAACTGTCGCAGCCTCTTCCTCAGAAAGAGTTGCGGTGAGGACAGAATTGAAGTCGGCAACCGAGGCGTAAGGCTGGCCTGCCACGATCGCGGCGGCAAGTTCTTCGGACACACCTTCAACAGCAGCAAGAGTTGCTGCAGTTGCGGTGCTGGCGTCAAGAACGCCAGCTACAGCGGTCTCGTCAGCCGCTTCAGTTTCGGTGCTTTCTTCAGCAGGAGCCTCTTCAGCCGCCGGCGAGCAGGCTACTAGGGCAAGGGCGAAAGCGGTGGCGGTTGAAACAAGGGTAATTTTACGCATTGAGGGATCCTTGATGGGGTGTTCTCTTGAGTTGGTCGGAGGTGCCTATCGGTCTTGCGAATAATTCGCAATAGCAATTTTATCAGACTGCCTCGAACTCGCGTGTTTCTTCGTTCCGAAGGTAAAGCACGCCTTCGGAAATCGCGAAGAACGTGCCGCGTAGTTTTAGGTCGCCGCGTTCTTCCGCGTCTCGAACGAAAGGGAAGGTTCGCAGGTTGTCGATACTCACGCCGACCGCCGCCAGCTCCATTTCGCGTTCCGCCTCGCGGCTTTCCGTTCCGAACTTTGCGGCCACGGGCTCTCGAGCTTCGTCAAGTAAATGCACCCAGTTTGCGACAAAGCCGCCTGCACCAGCCTCATTGCCTTGAAGGTCCTGCGTTAGTGCCGCCTTGCAGCCACCGCACATGCCATGGCCCATCACTACGATTTGGCGGACCTTGAGAAATTGCACGGCAAATTCAACGGCCGCTGATACTCCGTGCTGACCGGCAGTTATTTCATACGGCGGAACCAGCGCCGCAACGTTGCGCACAACGAAGATTTCACCGGGATCAACATCGAATATCTGCGCGGGGTCGACTCGGCTATCCGAACAGCCAATGATCATCAGCTTTGGATGCTGGCCCTCGGTAACGAGCTTGTCGTAACGGGCGCGTTGTTTCGGGTAGCCTTCTTCACGAAAGCGACGATATCCGTGCAATAGCTCGCGAAACTCGGGCATTAGAAGCGCTCACCGCGAATGACTTCAACATCCCACATAGTCAGCAAGAGTCCACGCTGTGTCAGCACCGGTGCGAGCGCCTCTGCCAAGGCCATCGCCTTCTCTTGTGGTGCGATCGTCAGGATAAAGACCTTGTCGGTTCCCATAACCCGCTCTTCGCGCCAACGACCTTCGCGGCCTTTGCCGGAGGTGACGGGAGTAATTGTCCAACCTGTAATCCCGGCGTCATCGATGGCCTGCGTCACGTGCTTGGCCTGCGCCTGGTCGGCCAGGATTTCGATACGTTTTCGGATGACTGTTTCGATCATGGTACCGCTGCTCCGTTACCGGTCATCATCACCGCTAGCGCGCCAATCAATCCGATATTGATAAGGACGTTGAAGGGAAATGTAATGGATAACGACATGGTGAGGTAGACGCCCGGGTCCGCTTCGGGCAGCGCCATACGCATCGCCGCCGGAACTGCGATGTAGCTTGCACTGGCGCACAACACTCCGAGCGCTGCTGCTGAACCTGTATCGAGGCCGATGCTTGCGCCCAATGCTGTGCCGATCACGCCGTTTACCAAGGGAAGGGCAATTGCGATTGCCACCAGTCTCCAGGTGAGTGCACGCGAGTCCATTATTCGCCTGGCTGCTATCAAGCCCATGTCGAGGAGGAAGATGCAGAGCACTCCCTTGAACATGGCGCCGAAGAATGGCTCCACGTCCGAGAAGCCTTCTGGTCCAGCGATCCAGCCGATCGCGAATGCACCGAGCAACAGCACCACCGAGGCATTGAACAGCACTTCGTGCAGCAGCTCTTTGGTACTTTGATCTTCGTTCGAACCAGCGCCCCTGGCGAGAAGAAGACCTGCAAGAATTGCAGGACTTTCCATCGTCGCCATAACCGCGACCATGTATCCTTCGGGTGGATTTCCCTGCAGTTCAAAGATCTCGATGGCCGTTACGAACGTTACAACGCTAATTGAACCATAATGCGCAGCGACCGCGCCGGCATTGATTCGATCCAGCTTCCCAAAGCCCTTGAGTATCCAATAGGCATACAGCGGCATGATAAAGCCGGCACCAATACCCGCTGCTAGAGCTGCGAGGACCGTTCCATCCAAGCCGGACTCGGCGACTTCAATGCCGCCTTTCAGACCGATCGCAGCCATTAGGTAGAGCGACATGCCCTTTGCAATTGCTTCCGGGATGGCGAGATCGGATCGGGCAAAAGCTGCAAGCAATCCGAGTACGAAAAAGAGCACTACCGGAGAGGTCAGTGCCTGTATGCCCATCGCGTCCATGTGCGCTCACTTATGCGAGCACACGAATGAGGGCAAGCACCCCCATTGCGGTTATCCTGACTGTTCACTAAGTGGGCTGCGAAATGACTGATCTGTCCAATCCTCCGCAGCCCGAGGGCGAACGTCCGGCGCGTCAGCGTAAGCCGGACTGGATCCGTGTGAAAGCCCCCGTTTCGAAGGGCTATCACGAGACGCGCAAGCTCATGCGCGACCTCAATCTCAACACAGTCTGCGAAGAGGCTGCGTGCCCCAATATCGGCGAGTGCTGGACTAAGAAGCACGCCACCGTGATGATTCTGGGGGACGTCTGCACGCGTGCCTGTGCCTTTTGTAATGTGAAAACAGGCATGCCGCGCATTGTTGATCCGATGGAACCGGAAAACGTAGCGGTTGCTGCGGGCAAGATGGGGCTCGAACACATTGTCATCACCAGCGTTGATCGTGACGATCTTCCCGATGGCGGCGCGGGCCAGTTCGTGAAGGTGATCAAGGCGCTTCGCCGTGAGACGCCGGATACGACGATCGAAATCCTGACGCCCGATTTCCGCGGTAAGATGCGTCCTGCTGTCGAGGCGATTTGTGAGGCTGGACCAGACGTTTACAACCATAACCTCGAGACTGTGCCGCGCCTGTATCCGACGATCCGTCCCGGCGCTCGCTACTACGCTTCGCTGCGGCTGCTCGAGGAAGTGAAGAGCCATGATCCGATGATCTTTACAAAGTCCGGCATCATGCTTGGGCTGGGTGAGCAGCGGCTCGAAGTCCACCAGGTGATGGACGACATGCGCAGCGCTGACGTCGATTTCATGACGATGGGTCAGTATCTGCAGCCAACGCCAAAGCATGCGAACGTCGAGGAATTCGTCACGCCGAAGGCGTTCGATGCCTATGGTGCGATTGCGCGAGCGAAGGGCTTTCTGCAGGTTGCTTCAACTCCGCTCACGCGCTCCAGCTATCATGCGGGTGACGATTTCGCCGAAATGAAGGCTGCCCGCGAAGCCAAGCTGGCGAAAGCTGCTGCCAAGACCGCCTGATGCCTTCAATCCGCGAGACCCGGCAGCTTCCCTACACGGCCGAACAGATGTTCGACCTTGTTGCCGACGTGGACAAGTACCCCGAGTTCCTCCCGTGGGTTGTCGCAACACGTGTTCGCAAGGATAGCGACACAGAGATGACTGCCGACATGCTTGTCGGTTTCAAGGCGCTGCGAGAGAAGTTCACTTCGAAGGTAGTCAAAGATCGCCCGAACACGATCAACGTGCACTACGTCGATGGTCCTTTGCGCGATCTCGACAACAACTGGACTTTCCGCAACGTGGGTGAGGGGGCCTGCGAGATCGACTTCTGCGTCGACTTCACCTTTAAGAACCTCATGTTTGAAACGCTGGCTGGCCAGTATATCGACCGTGCCTTCCGCAAGATGGTAGCCGCGTTCGAGGCGCGTGCCGCCGACCTCTACGGCAGCAATAGCTCCAGCGCTACCAACGTTGCTTGACGCCGAACTCCGGCGCGATTCTCGCCTTCGAACAGACGCTCGTCAGCCATGGGTTCTTCCTCGCTGCGAATAGCCCGAGCGAAGACGACTGTGCCGACGGGCTTCAGGTCTGATCCACCACCGGGGCCAGCAATCCCGCTAATCGCTACGGCGACATCGGCATTGCTGCGATCAAGCGCGCCTTTCGCCATTGCGAATGCCGTGGCAATCGAGACAGCGCCAAACGCTTCGATGATATCCGAAGGCACGCCAAGATCGACCTGCTTCGCCTCGTTGGAATAGGTGACAAAGCTGCGATCCAGCACGGCAGAGCTGCCGGCTATCTCGGTTATAGCCGCGGCCACAAGCCCGCCGGTGCAACTTTCCGCGAGTACGATCTTGCGGCCAGCCTTGGTGTTTTCTTCGACAACCCGCTTGGCGAGTTTGAACACTTGTTCGGGGAGAATGCTTTCGCTCATGGGGCACTCGCCATCAATGTTGCCGCCGCCTGCGCAGCTATGCCTTCGCCGCGTCCGGTGAAACCGAGCTTCTCGGTTGTAGTCGCTTTGACGTTTACTTGGTTCGTTTCAAGACCAAGCAGTTCCGCAAGCCGTGTTCGCATGGCTTCGCGATGCGGGCCGATCTTCGGGGCTTCACAGATGAGCGTGAGGTCAACGTTACTGACTGCCCATCCGGCATCAGCAGCGACTTTGACGGCGTGTTCGACGAAGCGAGAGGAAGGCGCTCCCTTCCATTGCGGATCGCTTGGTGGAAAATGGTCTCCGATATCACCTTGCGCGCAGGCACCAAGGATTGCATCCACCACTGCGTGTAGGCCGACATCGGCGTCGCTGTGTCCGGCAAGGCCCTTGTCGTGATCGATCTTGATTCCGCACAGCCAGAGTTCTTCACCCTCGGCAAGCCGGTGGACGTCGAATCCGGTGCCCATGCGGAGCGCGGGGAAGGGGGCTTGTGGAGCCATAAAGTCCTCTGCGTAAGTCAGTTTCTTGAGCCGCTCGTCACCCACAACCAGCGCGACCTCTTTTCCTGCGGCAACGAGCACCTGTGCGTCGTCTCCGGCAGTGCTTTCGCCGATCCAAGCCCGGTGCGCCGCCATAATGGATCCATACCGGAATGCCTGGGGCGTTTGAACGCGACGCAGCTCATCACGTTTCGCATCGCCCGCCATACGATTGTTTTCTGCTCGGACCATGCTGTCGACCACCGGAAGCACGGGAATTGCTCCCTCATGCTCTTCCATGGCTGCGAGCAGGTGTTCAATCACCGGTTGGGGCAGGTCAGGTCTGGCAGCGTCATGGATCAGAACCGTGTCTGGCGTGGTTTCCTCCAGCGCTTCTAGTGCAATTCTGACGCTTTCTTGTCGCGTGGCTCCTCCGGTGATCAGTCGAACACTCGCAATCCCGCTGAGGCACGAGCTGGCAACTTCATCTGCGCCTTCGGGAATGGCGACAATGATTTCTGCTGCGCCAGCTGCGGCGAAGTGTTCCGCGGAATGGCGTACCACGGGCTTGCCATTCCAACCGGCAAATTGCTTCGGAATCGGCTGACCTGCGCGCAAGCCCTTGCCGGCAGCAACGATAATCGCAGAGAAAGGCGGGACTTGGCCCGAATTGCTATGCATGACGCAAAGCGCGCTAGCTGCTTGAGCCGCGCCCCGCAATCCACTATGCGGCTGCCTAAATATTAGGCACACATATGAGCGACACGCTGAATCCTCCTCCTCCACCGGTCACGCCGATCGAAGTTGGTCCGATCCGGATCGACTGCCCGGTCGTGCTTGCCCCGATGACGGGCGTGACGGATATGCCGTTCCGTCAACTGGTGCGACGCTATGGCAGCGGGCTCAATGTGACCGAGATGATCGCGAGCGAGGCTGCGATCCGCGAAACGCGCCAATCGATCCAGAAGGCGCGCTGGCACGAAAGCGAAGACCCTGTGTCGATGCAGCTCGTTGGCTGCGATCCGCAGAGTATGGCCGATGCTGCCAAGCTGAGCGAAGATCAGGGAGCGGCGATCATCGACATCAACTTTGGTTGCCCGGTGCGCAAGGTCGTAGGACAGTTCGCCGGCAGCGCGCTGATGCGGGAGGTTCCGCTCGCCACCAAGCTGATGGAAGCGACGGTAAAAGCTGTCGACGTCCCAGTTACGGTCAAGATGCGGATGGGCTGGGACCATGCAAGCCTCAACGCGCCTGAGCTCGCCCATATTGCTGAAGATCTGGGCGTGAAGCTTGTCACAGTTCACGGTCGAACGCGCAACCAGATGTACAAGGGCAACGCCGACTGGTCGTTCATCAAGTCTGTGAAAGACGCGGTCGATATTCCGGTCATCGTCAATGGTGATATCTGCTCCATCCCGGATGCTGCAAAAGCGCTCGAACAATCGGGTGCGGACGGCCTGATGATCGGACGCGGTGCCTACGGCAAACCGTGGCTACTCGGTCAGGTCATGCACTGGTGGCAGACCGGCGAAGTTCTCGAAAGCCCGAGCTTTGCCGAGCAGTATGAGACGCTGATCGAGCACTACAACGGAATGCTGGAGCATTACGGCGAGGATGTCGGCGTGAAGATCGCCCGCAAGCATCTGGGTTGGTATACCAAGGGTCTGCACGGCAGCGCTGACTTCCGCAACAAAGTCAATTTCATTGATGACGCCAATCAGGTTCGCGGTGAGCTTGAGCGCTTTTACGAGCCCTTTATCCGGCGACGCGCGGCGTGAACGAACAGGGTTCTGGCGTGCCAATCCCGCAGCCGGGACCGGGTGAACAGATTGCGGGGCTAAGCTTCGCGATGCTTCTCATTTCAGCAGACATGGGAATCAAAGAAGTGAATCCGGCGGGTGAAGTGCTTCTTGGCGCCAGTGCTCCGCGCCTGGTGGGGAAGAACTTGCTTGATGTCGTTCAGGTCGAGCAGCCCCGCTTGGCTGAAGAGCTGAGCAAACCGGATTCGCAGTTTGTGGCGCGTGGGCTCGATCTCGCAATCAACGATCAGCAGTGGCGAGGCAACATGACCGTATCCGCAATAGCTGCATTTCCCGGGTGGCGGGTCGTGACCCTGTCCGATGCCAGCCAGAGTGACCTGATGGAGGAGCTTGAACGGCTTCCCGCTCTGCGCGGACCAGCGGTGTTAGCTCACGAGATAAAGAATCCATTGGCAGCAATTCGGGGCGCCGCGCAGCTCTTGGAGCGCAAAGTTAGCAAGGCAGAGGCCTCCCTGACCGAGCTGGTGGTCAGCGAAGTCGATCGCATCGTACAGCTGCTCGATCGCATGCAGCGGCTAGGTCGCGAACAGGCCGAGCCATTAGCTCCTGTGAACCTGCACCAGTCCATTCACCAGGCATTGGCAACGGTAAAGCTGACATCGGAAGACGTTTTGTCATGGAAAGAGGAGTTTGACCCTTCGCTGCCCCCGGTTCTGGCCAGTGAGGGCGCTCTGGTGCAAGTCCTGGTCAACCTGTTGGCCAATGCACGCGACGCTGCCATGTCACATGCCGAGCCGCAGGTGCAGATTCATACAAGGTTTGTGAGCGGGCTCGTCACCAACGTGATCCGCCTCGGCCGACCGGTAAGGTTGGCGGTCGAGATCCGCATCAGCGATAACGGGCAGGGCATCGACCCAGCACTGCACGATCACATCTTCGAACCCTTTGTTTCGAGCAAGCCGAATGGGCAGGGGCTCGGTCTCGCGCTTGTTCAAAAGCTGGTTCGCGACATGCATGGCCGTGTGAGCCATGAGAGAGACGAGAAGGGCGGATGGACCCATTTCCGCATCCATCTGCCGATCGCCAACGCAAAGGACACTGCATGACACGCCGCGCGCTTCTGGTTGAAGATGACAACGCCATCGCCACCGTAATTCGTGCCGGGTTGGAGGCGGAGGGGTTCCATGTCGACGCCACCGACACGGTGCAGGGCAGGGATGATGCGCTGGCGGGTCAGACCTACGATGTGATGCTGACCGATGTCATGTTGCTTGATGGTGACGGGATCGAAACGCTTGGGCAGGTGCGTGATCTCTACCCCGAGCTTCCGATAATCATTCTGTCGGCGCAAAACACGCTCGACACCGCCGTGCGGGCAACCGAGCGCGGCGCGTTCGAATACTTCCCCAAGCCCTTTGATCTGGACGAAGTTCTGCGCGCGGCGGTGCAGGCATCCAATTCGAAGGGGAAGGGAGGCGAGGCTCCAGACCTACCGCCAGAGGGGCTGCCGCTCATCGGACGTAGTCCAGCAATGCAGGAGGTTTACCGCCTGATCACCCGCGTACTGAATAATGACCTGTCCGTGCTCGTTCTGGGTGAGAGCGGGACGGGAAAGGAGCTGGTGGCCGAGGCTATCCATCAGCTCGGCAGTCGCAAAACTGGCCCGTTCGTCGCCGTGAACGCTGCCGCTATCCCGCGCGAGCTGATCGAAAGCGAGCTATTCGGGCACGAGAAGGGTGCTTTCACCGGCGCGACCGCGCGCAATATCGGCAAGTTTGAAGCGGCGAATGGCGGCACGCTTTTCCTAGATGAAATCGGCGACATGCCTGCCGAGGCGCAGACCCGGTTACTCCGTGCCCTGCAGTCGGGCCGGATACGCCGTGTCGGGGGCAGTCAGGAAATCGCAGTCGATGTGCGCGTGATCGCGGCGACCAATAAGGATCTCGCCCCGATGATAGCGGATGGGAGCTTCCGTGAAGACCTCTACTACCGGCTGAACGTTGTCCCCATCCAGCTGCCTCCGTTGCGTGATCGCGCGACCGACATAGAGCCGTTGGCAAAGCATTTCCTTGCGGTCGCTTCGCAGGAGGGGCTGCCGTCACGGGTATTGTCGGCCGGCGCTGTCGACATTCTCGCTTCGCATATTTGGCGCGGGAACGTGCGCGAATTGCGCAACGTGATCTTTCGTGCGGCATTGCTTGCACGAGAGGATGTGATCGATGCACAGGCGTTGACTGGCCTCTTGAGTGATGGCCTCGATCCTACCGCCGCGAATAGCGAAGGATCGGTGGGAGAGGCCGTATCCCAATGGCTCGCGCGTCAAGATTTCGCCGAGGGTGAGCTTTATCACGGCGCACTGGCAGAGTTGGAACGTCCAGTTTTCCAGTACGCGCTCTCACGCACGAACGGCAATCAGCTGAAGGCCGCCCAATTGCTGGGTATCAATCGCAACACGCTGCGCAAGCGATTGCAGGATATGGATATCGATCCCGAGCAGTTCAGCGGCGGATGAGGACAAATCACCAGAAAGCCCTTGCAAAACTGCAACAGTGTTGTTGTAAGCTTGCAACGTGGCCAGCACGACTGCCCCTGATACGGTGAATTCCACCCAGAAGAGATCGCGCTGGTGGCGGCGCGCGCAGGTTGCTGGGCGGAAGATGAACCTGTTCCTTTGGCTTGAAGTGCTCTGCGTCATCACGCTCGTGGTGATGGCATTTACCGCCTACGTGACGATTGCGGCTCTTACGAACAGCATTGAGCTTATGCCGTCAGAGCAGGCCGCAGCGCTTCTACTTGGCACGCTTATTCCTGCGCTTGGTATTGTTGTGCTTTGGGGCCGTCGGATTGCGATTAAGAGGGCTGGGAGCGCAACCTCCCGTTTGCACGTGAACCTCGTCTTTTTCTTCTCACTCATCGCCGCGATTCCGACTCTATTCGTAGCGGTGTTTGCGTCGATTCTATTCCAGTCGGGCGTCGATTTTTGGTTTACTGGTAGCTCGCGGGGTGTGATCGAAGATGCGGGCGAGCTCGCCGAGCGCTACTATAACGATAATCAGCGCACAGTCGGCATGAATGCCGTGGCAATGTCCAGCGACGTGCGATTTTTCCTTGAAAGAATGTCGGTTGTAAGCCCGGAGTTCTACAATCAAGTCTTGCAACAAACCTATACGCGCGAATTGAGTGAAGCGAGTATCTATCGCCGATCACAAGATGGTGATGCGCGTTTGGTATTCATGCTGGATCCTGAGGATGACCGCGAACGTTTGCGTGTAACTCCCGAAGACATGGAAGCTCTTGACGAGGGTACGGCTTTTGTTGCTCGCGCGAACCTGGAGCAGATTGAAGCTATAACCCTATTGGACCGGGCGTCGGACGCGTATCTTTATGTAGCGCGAAATGCTCAACCTGAAGCGACGCGCCTCTACTTACAGGCCCAAGATACGGTCGAATCATATGCCGATTTTACCGACCGCGCCCGTGTCCTGCAGCTCCAATTCAATGTCGCCCTCTTCTTCGTCAGTCTCGCACTCGTCGGCATCGCTGTGTGGGCGGCTCTTCGCTTTGCTGACCGTCAGGTGAAGCCTCTTGCTGAACTTGCTGATGCAGCGGGAGAGATCGGCAGCGGTAACTATGCCATGCGTGTATCGGGCCGGATCGGAAAGCAGGACGAGATTGGCCTTCTCGGCCGTGCCTTCAACCGCATGTCCTCGCAGATCGAGCGGCAGACGGACGAATTGCTTGGTGCCAACCACCAGCTCGCCGAGCGCCGTGCGTTTATGGAAGCGGTGCTTGAGTCCATTACTGCGGGCATAATTTCGCTCGACGGGGAAGGGCGTATTGCGCTGATGAACAGCTCGGCACAGCAATTGCTGTTCGAGCAGGCGGATCACGACCTCGTTGGCGAGAAGCTGGGCGATGCTGTGCCGCAGCTGGCACAGCTGGTGAAAGACGGATCTCTCAGCGAAATCATCCAGTACAACCGTGGCACCGATCTTCTTACGCTCGCCGTGCAGCTCTCGCCTGCGACCGAGGGCATGGTGATTACCTTCGAGGATATCACCCGCCAGTTGCTCGACCAGCGACAGGCTGCCTGGTCGGACGTTGCGCGCCGTATCGCGCACGAAATCAAGAATCCGCTCACCCCGATCCAGCTCGCGACCGAGCGATTGAAGCGCCGCTATGGCAAGCAGATCGAGCAAGATAGCGAGCTGTTCGACGAGCTGACCGGTACGATCATCCGGCAGGTGGGTGACCTGCGCAAGATGGTGGACGAATTTTCAAGCTTTGCACGTTTGCCCAAGCCTGTTTTCCGGCAGGAAGACGCGGTTGATTTGGTGCGACAGGCATTGTTCCTGCAAGAGGTCGCGCACCCTGAGATCACCTATCGCTTTACCACCGACAGCGACGTTCCGCCCATCGAATGCGATCGGCACCAGCTTGGTCAGGCCATGACCAATGTTCTGAAGAATGCGGCGGAGGCCATCGACACACGCGGCCGCGATGCGGAACCGGATTGGCGTGGCAAGATCGCGCTCTCGGTCAGCATGAAAGGTGAATTCATGCAGATCGAAGTCGAAGATAATGGCGTGGGTCTGCCGCAAGGCGGGGTCAACGTGATCGAGCCTTACGTTACGACGCGGGAGAAGGGCACCGGGCTCGGCCTCGCTATCGTGAAAAAGATTGTCGAAGAACACGGCGGAGAACTCGCCTTCGCTGCGGGGAGCGAAGGTGAGGGTACCCGCGCAACACTCCGCTTCGCCGTTCATCCGGGTGATCACCTTGATGCGGCAGAGGCGGGCAATGATTGAGACAGGAGAATACTGAATGGCACTCGACATCCTCGTAGTCGATGACGAACGGGATATTCGTGATCTTGTGGCCGGCGTCCTGAGCGACGAAGGCTATGAGTGCCGTACCGCTGGCGACAGCGAGACAGCCATCGCGATGGTTGACGAGCGCCGCCCGAGCCTGGTGCTGCTTGACGTGTGGCTGCACGGCTCGCCGCGCGACGGGTTGGAAGTGCTCGATGCCATCAAGGCGCGCGAGCCCGGTCTACCTGTGCTGATATTCTCCGGCCACGGTAATATCGATACCGCGGTTTCCGCTGTCAGCCGCGGCGCGATGGACTTCATCGAAAAGCCGTTTGAGGCTGGAAAGCTGTTGCACCTCGTCGAGCGCGCTACCGAGACCGAAAGGTTGCGGCGCGAGAACGAACGTCTGCGCGAAGGCATGACGTCACCCGACGAGTTCACCGGTAACTCCTCGGCTATCAACAATGTTCGCGCGACGCTGAAGCGCGTCGCCAATACCGGAAGCCGGGTGCTGGTCAGCGGCCCGGCCGGAGCAGGCAAGGAAGTCGCCGCGCGGCTGCTGCATGCCTGGAGCCCGCGTGCAGACAAGGCCTT
Organism: Aurantiacibacter sp. D1-12; assembly: GCF_028858515.1. Classification (GTDB taxonomy): domain Bacteria; phylum Pseudomonadota; class Alphaproteobacteria; order Sphingomonadales; family Sphingomonadaceae; genus Alteraurantiacibacter. The sequence goes on along the minus strand of NZ_JAPJZJ010000001.1, from coordinate 671,991 downwards.
CGTATCGGTCAACTCGGCGCGCATAACGCCAGAGCGGTTCGAGCCGGAGCTTTTTGGCGAGGAAGCGGACGGCAAGCTTGTCCGCCCCGGTCTGCTCGAACTCGCGGACGGCGGAACGCTCTATCTCGATGAAGTCGCAGATATGCCGGAGAGCACACAGGCCCGCATCCTGCGTGTTCTCACCGATCAGAGCTTCGTGCGCGTAGGGGGCAACCGTCAGATCGGTGTTGATGTGCGCGTGGTCTCCTCCACCGCGAAGGATCTGCTCGCAGAAATCGAGGCGAAGCGGTTCCGCGAAGACCTGTTCTACCGGTTGAACGTGGTGCCCATTGAAATCCCGCCGCTGGCTGAGCGGCGCGATGACATTCCGGCCCTGGCCGAGCATTTCTTCACGCGATATGCGCGCGAACAGGGGCTTCATCCGCCATCTGTGGCGCCAGAGGCGATGGCTTCGCTGCAGGCCTATGACTGGCCAGGCAATGTGCGCCAGTTCCGCAATGTGATCGAGCGTACGGTCATCCTTGCGCCGCGCGAGGAGTTCGAGACGATTTCGCCCGAAATGTTGCCCGAAGAGATCACCGGTGCATCATCTGATAGCGGTTCGGGTATGACCAACCTGATGGGCGTACCTCTGCGTGAAGCGCGCGAGAGCTTCGAGCGCGAGTACCTGCGGATTCAGATTCGTCGCTTCTCGGGCAATATCTCAAAAACCGCGGGCTTTATCGGGATGGAGCGGTCTGCCTTGCACCGTAAGCTGAAGCTGCTCGGCATGAATGACCGGAACGAAAAGGCGGATTCGGGCGACTAGCTTGCACCCTTGCGCAATCAGGTTGCGACACCCAAATATCTGTCTCGAAGATTACATGTTTCTGTGTCATTCTGCACAGCACAATGGATCCGGTGTGAGAGCAATTCTTGCGCCTGACTGTGATCGGGGCACCGGTCACCAACAAAAATGGAGTCAGATCAATGGCCAAGGGTACCCTCTCCGCAAGGCCGCGTCCGGCAGTAGAGGAAGAGCAGGTTTCGACGAATACGGCGCCGAAAGTCGGCAATTTGCAAGACTTGTTCCTCAACCACCTGCGCAAAGAAAAAATGCCGGTCACCATGTTCCTGGTGAAAGGCGTGAAGCTGCAAGGCATCGTCACCTGGTTCGACAATTTCTCGATCCTGCTGCGCCGTGATGGCCAATCGCAGCTGGTATACAAACATGCCGTTTCCACCATCATGCCCAGCAACCCTGTAGACGCAGACAGCTTCGACACCGGCTTTGACGGAAATCGCAAGCAGCGTCTGTTGCAGGATATCTTCCTCAGTCGTGTGCGTGATGCAGCGGTTCAGGTGACGATGTTCCTCGTCAATGGCGTGATGCTGCAAGGCCGCATTGCCGCTTATGACCTGTTTTGCATGTTGCTCGAGCGTGAAGGCTATGTGCAGCTGGCTTACAAACACGCCGTCTCGACCATCCAGCCCGCCACCCACGTCGATCTGACCGACGACGGGTTTGGCGAGAGCGATGAAGACGAAGACTAAGGGCGAAGCAGCCTGATTGTAGATGACGACATCGAAGGCGAGGTCACACGCGGTGCGCGTGCCCTTGTCGTGTGCCCGGATATTCGCGGCCAGCGCAGTGGGGAAGACCCTGAAGCCCGGCTTGAAGAAGCGAAAGGCCTTGCGCTGGCGATCGGCATTGTCGTTGCAGAGGCCTTCATCCTCAACGTCCGCGATATCCGCCCTAACACCCTTTTCGGGGAAGGGCAGGTGCAGCGGATCAAGACCGATTGCGAATTGCACGAAGCCGAGCTGGTTATCGTGGATGGAGCGCTTACGCCGATCCAGCAGCGTAATCTGGAAGAGAAGATCGGCCGCAAGGTGATCGACCGCACAGGTCTGATTCTCGAAATATTCGGAGAACGAGCGGCAACGGCCGAAGGTCGCTTGCAGGTCGAACTTGCACACCTCGATTATCAGGCCAGCCGTCTGGTGCGCAGCTGGACCCACCTTGAACGTCAACGCGGTGGTTTCGGCTTCCTGGGTGGCCCGGGTGAGACGCAGATCGAGGCTGACCGCCGGATGATCCGCGATCGCATGGCAAAGCTGCGCCGTGAACTGGAGCAGGTACGCAAGACGCGCGAACTGCATCGCAAGCGACGGGGGAGGGCACCGTGGCCGGTTATTGCGCTCGTCGGCTATACGAATGCTGGAAAATCAACACTTTTCAATCGCTTGACGGGTGCTGACGTCATGGCGGAGGACTTGCTGTTCGCCACGCTTGATCCGACCATGCGCGCAATCGGCCTGCCCGGCGTGGAGAAGGCTATCCTGTCTGACACTGTGGGCTTCATCTCTGACTTGCCGACGCAACTCGTTGCCGCTTTCCGAGCGACACTGGAGGAGGTAACCGCCGCTGACATCGTCCTGCATGTCCGCGACATTGCCAATCCGGATAGCGCGCAGCAGAAGCGGCAAGTGCTTGCCGTTCTCCACGACCTTGGAGTGGTGGATGAGGCGGGGGAGGGCGTGGACGCCCCCGTACTCGAGGTATGGAACAAGTGGGATCTGCTCGATGAAGACGCTCGCGAGGAGCTAGGCTGCATCGCGGCATCGGACGACAGTGTTCTCGCGATTTCGGCCATTACCGGTGATGGTCTGGACAGCCTTCAGCAGCGGCTTGGCGCGGTTCTGACCGAGGGCGCCAAGACTTATGCGCTCGAAATTCTGGCAAGTGACGGCCAACGGATCGCCTGGCTCCATGCCAACGGAGAAGTTCTCGCCGAAGCGGATGCAGGTGAGGGTGAGGGCGGCCCGCTACGCCGGATAGAGGTTCGCTTGACCGATAAGGAATTCGGCCGTTTCGAGGCCTTGGGTTCCTAGCCCACGGTTCTTTTGGCGCGCTGCCAGTACTCTTCCTGCTCATCCAGAGACAGCGAAGCAAAGTTTTGGTGATCTGCCTTGGCAAGTTCCTCCATCGCGCGAAAACGACGTTCGAACTTGGCATTGGATGCTTTGAGCGCCTGCTCTGCATCCACGCCGTAACGCCGAATGATATTCACCGCGACGAACAGCACATCGCCGGCCTCCATTAGTTTCTCTTCTTCGGAAGCCTCATCCAGTTCTTGTAATTCTTCCAGCAGTTTATCGCGTGGACCTCGTGCATCTTCCCACTCGAAACCGACCCGTGCAGCGCGCTTTTGCAACTTCTCAGAGCGTAAGAGCGCCGGGAGTGCCTTTGCCACGCCATCCATCGCGCTGTCCGAGCCCGAAGACTTCCGTTCCGCTTCCTTCAGGTCTTCCCAGCGCTTTCCGTCCATTACACCGCCTTCGTCACCGAATATATGCGGGTGGCGCGCTTCCATCTTGTCCGAGATTGCCTTCGCGACGTCTTCAAAGGCGAAGTGGCCAGCTTCCTCAGCCATGCGTGCGTGGAAGACGACCTGCAGCAGCAGATCGCCAAGCTCGCCGCGCAGATCGTCCATATCGTCGCGCTCGATGGCGTCAGAGACTTCGTAGGCTTCCTCTAGAGTGTACGGCGCGATCGTTTCGAAGGTTTGCGCTACATCCCATTCGCAACCATGGTCAGGGTCGCGCAGGCGCGCCATGATGGAGAGCAGTCGATTGAGTTGTTCTGACATGATGGGGAGGTCGGATCTCTACGTCTATCGGGTTATAGATATTGGAATGATAATATATATTATGTTAAGTAATAGACATGCCATTTTGGGTTATCGGGCACTCTCCAGATCGGTCAAGCCTATGTAATGTCTACCTTACGTCAGCAGAGTGAAGAATACAGCGAGACCAGTGAAGATTGCTGCCCACGTCAGCGCCATGCGGATAGTTTTGGATGTGTCGACCTGGTAGGATCGATAGGCTCCAAGCACGAGCACCAGCCATCCGAGCGACGCGATGATCGATACCCATTGAACCGAACTCATGCTTTCCATGTTGCGGTCTCCTTCAAGCTACCAGTTGCATACCATCATAGCCGACAAGGACGTTTGTCGGCACCTCGGCACTCAAAGTCGCATAATCCATGCTCTTGTCGAGATGTGACAGCACTGCTTTGCGCGCTTTGCTCCGCTTGGCCAGCTTCAAGGCCATATCGAGATTGGCATGTGTCGGATGCGGTTCGCGTCGGAGGCAATCGGTTACAAGCACGTCCACATCCTTGAAGAAGCTCACCATCTTGTCAGTAACCTGACTAAAGTCTGTGGCATAACCTATTGATTTTTCGTCTGTATCGAACCGATAGGCAGTAGTTGTGATCGGGCCATGCGGCATTTCGAGTGTTTCTACGCCAAACCCGGCGAACATACGAAGGTTGCCAAGCGTATTGAGCTCTACGATGTTCGGGTACCCGTGCTCACCGGTGAAAACGTAGCTGAACCGCGGCTTCAGGCGTTTCACAGTCGCTTCAGAAGCAAATCCGGGTATTCCCGAGGTTCGGCCAAATCGCAGCGGCCGCAAGTCATCGATACCGTGGCAATGGTCCGCGTGGTCGTGTGTCCAGAATACCGCGTCTACCTTGTCGATATTGTTGCTGAGGAGTTGCTGCCTCAGATCGGGCGAGGTATCGACCAGCAGTCGGCTTCCCGCATTGCTTTCGACGATAATCGACACGCGAGTGCGGCGGTTTTTCGGATTGTTGGGGTCGCAAAGGCCCCAGTCATTGCCGATCCGCGGTACACCGGTACTTGTCCCGCAGCCGAGGACGATCAGCTTCACGCGGGGTTCGCTTTATTAAATAGTTTGAAGAAGTTGGCGGTTGTTGTTGCGCCAAGAGCTTCAACGCTGACACCACGCAGTTCGGCGACGAATTCGGCAGTGTTGCGCACAAATGCCGGCTCACCCGTTTTGCCGCGATGCGGTACGGGTGCCAGAAACGGGCTGTCGGTCTCTACCAACAGGTGATCATCAGGAATTTCCTTCGCGAATTCCTGCAGTTCGACGGCGTTTTTGAAGGTTACAATCCCTGAAAGCGAGATCGTGAGGCCCATGTTGAGCACGCGGCGACCAAATTCGGGCGAAGCGGTGAAGCAGTGGATTAGAGCGGGGAAGGCCCCCTTCCCCATCTCGTCTTCCAGGATGTCGCCAGTATCTTGGTCCGCATCGCGAGTATGGATCACCAGCGGCAGGCCAGTTTCGCGCGCGACACCGATGTGCATGCGGAACAAGTCCTGCTGCACCTGCCGGTCCGACTTATCATAATAATAGTCGAGCCCGCTTTCACCGAGTCCGATGACGCGCTCGTGCTGAGAGGCTTCGAGCAGGATATCACGGCCCAGGTCGGCGTGCTGGTCCGCCTCGTGCGGGTGAATACCGACAGTCGCCCAGACATCGCTCTCGCGCTCTGCAACGGCAATGACATCGCCCCACTCCCGCTCGCGGGTCGAGATATTGAGGAAGCCTTTAACGCCGGCTGCGCGTGCGCTGGCCAGAACTTCATCCTGTCGTTCGGCGAGGCCTTCGTAGACGAGGTGGCAGTGGCTATCGATCAGCACTACGCGCCCTCGCCCTCGTCCGCTTCGGGCAGTTCGAGCCGTGGGAAGAGACCTTGCGGCTTATCGAGGCAGAAATCGCTAGATGCCAGTTCTGTATACCAGTCAGTGTCAACAGCGCCCTCGCCCACGCCCATCGTGCTGCGTAGCTTGGCCATTGATCCCGGCATCACCGGGATAACGGCGGTGGCTAGCTGCGCAATGCAGACATAGAGCGTTGCCAGAACTGTCTTCATTCGATCAGGATCGGTCTTCTTGAGTGCCCAAGGAGCTTGCGCGTCGATATAGGCATTGCAAGCGAAGACGGCGCCCATCCAAGCCTCAAGGCCTTGCGCGAACGCAAGGCGCTCGAAAGCGTCTGGCAGATCGCTCTTGCAGACCGAATTCACTTGATCGAGAAGTTCGGCATCAGCGCCGGCTAGATCCGCCAGTAGCGGAAGGTCGCCTTCGCAGTTCTTGAAGATCAATGAAAGCGTACGCTGCGCCAGATTGCCGAAACTATTCGCAAGTTCCGAATTTGACCGATTTACAATAGCTTCATGGGAATAGCTTCCATCCTGCCCAAAGGAGAACTCGCGCAGCAGGAAGTATCGAAGCACGTCCACACCATAGAGATCGGCCAGCTCTGCCGGATCAGTCACATTGCCGAGTGATTTGCTTTCCTTTTGGCCCTTGTTGAGCAGGAAGCCGTGCGCAAAAACCTGCTTGGGCAACTCAATACCGGCGCTCATCAGGAAGGCGGGCCAGTAGACGGTATGGAAGCGGGTGATGTCCTTGCCGATCAGATGTAGGTCTGCCGGCCAGAACTTGCCCATGTTTTCGGTTTCTTCGGGGAAGCCAAGCCCGGTCAGGTAGTTCGTAAGCGCATCAACCCACACGTACATGACGTGATCTTCCGCGCCGGGCACTTTCACGCCCCAGTCGAAGCTGGTGCGGCTTACCGAGAGATCGCGCAGTCCACCTTCAACAAAGCGCATCACTTCGTTGCGCCGACTGTCAGGACGGATGAAATCTGGGTTTTCGTTGTAGAGCGCGAGCAGGGGCTCCTGATACTTTGACAGGCGGAAAAACCAGCTTTCCTCGACTGTCCACTCGACTGGTGTGCCTTGCGGGGAGAGCTTTTCGCCCCCCTCCCCTTCGACGAGTTCGCTCTGGTCGTAATAGGCTTCGTCACGGATCGAGTACCATCCCTCGTAACGATCCAGGTAGAGGTCACCATTCGCTTCCATCCGCCGCCAGATTTCCTGGCTCGCCGTGTGATGTACGTCCTCACTGGTGCGGATGAAACGGTCGTAGGAAATATCGAGCTTGTCGAACAGGTCGCGGAAATAGCCGGACATTTCATCCGCCAGCTCGCGCGGAGTGACACCCAGATCGCGCGCCTTTTGTGCCATCTTCAGACCGTGCTCGTCGGTACCCGTCTGGAAGCGCACATCACGGCCCATCTGGCGGTGGAAGCGTGCCAAAACGTCGGCAGCGATTGTCTCGTAGGCATGGCCGATGTGCGGCTTGCCGTTGGGATAGTGAATCGCGGTGGTAAGATAGAAAGGATCAGCCATTTGCGCGCATCCCTAGGCGGCGCTCCGTGAGGCTGCAAGCTTGCTGAGCAATGTCCCGATTTCCATGATCAAAAGACCAGCATCGAAATTGGCTGTGGGCGCCTGCGCGGCAAGCCGGACCAGCTCCTGATGCGTGTCTACCATGGCCGGGATATCTGCATGGGAAACATGGTCCATACGTTCGGCAACCACAGCCCTTGCCAGCTCGACAGCTGCCAGTTGCTTCTCGCGCTTCGGGCGCGCTCCCATCGCCGCAGCCAACTGGCCGCGCATGGCGAAGTCCGGATCGCCGTTGACCGCAATCTTTTGCATGAGCGTGTGAATTTTGCCGAGATCCAGCTCGACGAAATCTATGGCCGCGCCGGGAGAACCGCTCGCGGCGGCAATTGCAGCATCGCGCATTTCACCGCTGGCCTGCGGAGCTTCGCGTGCAAGTACTGCCTCCATATCGGCATCGGAAACGCGCGGAAACGACAGCACCCGGCAGCGCGAGCGGATCGTCGGCAACAGCCGCCCGATGCGGTGGGCAATCAGGAGGAAGAAGGTGCCCTCAGGAGGCTCCTCAAGACTCTTCAGAAGAGCGTTGGCAGTGGGAGCCTCCATATCGTCCGAAGGATCAATGATCACGGCACGGCGCGAACCAAGCGTTGGTCGCGTTGTCAGCCGTTGCTGGAGCTGCCTGATCTGTTCGATTTTGATATTGCGCGCGAGTTCAAACGGCTTTCCATCCGCTCGCTTTTTCGCCTCGGTATCATTCTTTGGAGGATGCGAGATGTAGAGCACATCTGGGTGGTCACCTTCCGGCTGCGATATGCCCTCTTCGGCGACCAGTTCACGCGCGGCGGCCAAAGCGAAGGCCGACTTGCCAACACCTTTGCGCCCCGAAAGAATCCATCCGTGATGCATCCGTTCGCCCGATAGCGCGCGGCGCCACTCGGCCCAGGCGTCATCGTGGCCGATATAGCTCACCCGCCTTCTCCTAGCAGCGGAGCTATGGCGCGGAGAATGCGCTCATGAACATCTGTGGGGGAACCTGCTGCATCGATGATCACAAACCGCTCAGGATCCATCACCGCAAGATCTCGGAAGCGCTGTGCCACGCGGGCGTGATACTCGGGAGATCGCCCACCTATCCGGTCCGAATTGTCACCGTCGCGAGCAGTCAGCCTTTCAGCGACCTCGGCATCATCGGCCTGAAGCAGGAACGTGATGTCTGGCATCAGAGCGTGCGAACCGATGGTGTGCAACGAAAGGATCGCATCGTCCGACAGGTCATCCCCGCCGGCCTGATAGGCGCGGGAGGAATCAATGAAGCGGTCGCATACGACCCATTCGCCTGCGTCAAGCGCTGGGCGGATGGCGTGGTCGACATGGTCCGACCGTGCGGCGGCGAACAGCAGGGCTTCGGCTGCGGCGTCCCAATCGTACTGCTTGTCTAGCAGCAGTGCACGGATGGCTTCGGCACCAGGTGTACCGCCGGGCTCGCGTGTTTGCAGGACAGCCAGGCCACGGGCCTGTAGCAGTGCTGTAAGCATGGATGCCTGCGTTGACTTGCCAACGCCTTCCCCGCCTTCAAAGCTGATAAATCGTCCGCGAGTCATCCGATCCAGCTCCCGAATGCGTTAGAAATCCGCTCTAAAACGTTGGCCTCTTCCACGTCGGCTGCCGCTAGCAGAGGCGCTTCCAGTGCTATCTCTCCATCCACAGACAGTCGCAACCTTGCTACTATCTCTCCTGCTGCAACAGGTGCCTCAATCGGGCCGCGATAGACTATGGCAACGTCCCAGCGCTCAGGCGTGCTGCCTACTGGAAGGGCCACGGCGAAATCGTGTTCCAGACGCAGATTTACACGCTGCGCGCTGCCATCCTGCACTTCGGCCGATCCGATAATCGCGCCTGCCTCGGCCAGCGTTGCCCGTTCGAAGTTTGCAAAACCCCATTCGAGAAGAGCGCGTGCCGCGTCATCGCGAATTTCCGTTGTCGGTGCACTGGCAAGCACCATGACAAGCCTGTGATCGTTGCGTTCGGCGGAACCGAGGAAAGTAAAACCGGCTTCGTTCGTGTAGCCCGTCTTCATCCCGTCGGCACCTTCCACGCGGCCTGTTACAGGGTCATGATTGGACTGCGTGATGTCTCGCCAGCGCAAAGTGCGGTGCCCGAAATAGCGTCGATAGAGGCCGGGATAACGCTGCGTTATCGCTTGCCCCAGGAGCGCAAGATCGCTCGCAGTGGTGTAGGTTTGGCCGCCATCGGGAAAGCCATTGGCGGACCCGAAATGTGTATTGCGCATACCAAGCTCTTGCGCATTGGCATTCATCAGCGCGATCCAGTCTTCAAGCGACCCAGTCGCGGCAATCGCCAATGCAACACTGGCATCGTTGCCCGATACGGTTGTGATGCCGAGCAGCAGCTGCGCGATTGTGGGTCGCTCTCCTGCACGCAGGAACATGTTAGAACCCTCGGCATACCACTCCTCTTCAAGCGCTGCGCTGTAGAGGAAAGGCATGTCCAGTCGCAATTCACCCTCCTCCACCAGCTTGAAAGCGGTGTAGGCGGTCATAACCTTGGTGACGGAGGCGGGCACGAAACGACGATCTGCCTCGCGCGAAAACAGGGTTTGGCCGGTGGATAGGTCAACCAGCAGCCCGACGGGTATCTCCTCTGGAACCGGCGCATCTGCTGATGCAACAGGCGTTGCCGGCAACAATGCCGCCGCCATTGCCAGTGCTGTTGCTGTCAGTCGATGCACGCCCATCTGCCACACTGCGCGGCAGAGGGTAGATTGACCCTAACCGCCGTCTAGGATTCGGGCATCGCTATAACCCGCGCGCCGGACATTGGCGAGGCTCGCCTCGGCTTCTCCACGGGTTGCAAACGGACCGGTACGGACGCGCCAGTAGCGGCCTGCCTGCATTACGAAGCCATCAAGTGTCCCAGCAACCCGGTCAGCACGTTCCTCTGTCGAGAAGGCAGCTGCCTGGACGACAAATCGGCCCTGGGCGGGTTGCGTGGCCGGCACTGTCTCTGGCGCTGGTGTGGCATTGGCGTCATCTGCAGGCGCAGACCTCTCGCCAAATGCCGCGGCAAAGGCTCCTGCTGCCGGTGTCGGACTGGTTGCGACCGGTCGTGGTCCATCGAGCGGTGGCAATGCGGGCGGGCCCTCTGTCGTCTCGCTTGCAGAGGCGCGGGCAGCCGGTGCTTGGGCCAAGGCAGGCAATTCTTGTTGTATCGGCACCGTATTCGCGGGCGGCGCCTCAACGGTGGATGCAGCAACGTCGACCGCTTGGATAGTGTTACCGGACTCCGACACAGCACGGTTTGTATTCAGTGAAGCGGTGCCCGTTTCGGGCAAACGACGCTGTAGAACTGTCAAAAGCGACGCCGGTGTATCCATACGAAGAGGTGCCGCTTCGCCCGCGCGCAACAGGAAACGATGTTCCTCTGGCGGATTCACGCGGCGCACACGAACTGGTGTGTCTGGCGTCGCGCCCAGTTGAGTCAGCGCGGCGGGCGAAAGTGCAAGCAGATCGTTGCTGTTCATCGGTCCGCGACGCTCCAGACGGACAAGTATGGTCCGACCGGTTTCGAGCGAGGTGACCTCGACGTAGCTCGGCAATGGCAGCGTGTGATGCGAACCGGAATAGCCCGTGGCTCCGGCATCCAACGCCAGATAACCGACATGGTCATAGTTCATTACGTCAGCAGGCTCATACTCTGTCCCGTTGACGAAATAAGGCTGTCCTATGGTTATCGGATAGTCCGCACTCGGCCCGTTTGCACGCTGGGCAGGCGGTACAACCGTTAAGGACGAATCACCTGATCCACCCGAAACCGTTCCGCATGCCGAGAGCCCGGCGACTAGTGCAAGTGTGGCTACGCCTTTGGAAAGGCGTGCAATTCTGTTCTTATCTGGCGATCTCATCTGCAAGTAACCCCACGCTCATCGCGTAATAGTTCGAGCAGTTATATTCGAGGATAACCCTATAATTCTGAGTTAAGAGGTAGCCGGGTTCTGCCGGACCGTCCGGTTCGAACAGCGAAGCCATGACGTCATCGGCAATCGGTGCACGCGGTTCGACACCCCTTTCACGCCATTCGCGCACCGTCATCCAGCGGCTGTGACGACCGTGTACACGCGGACAAACAGGCGCGGCGGTGTGGTTCTCGATATCGGTGCGATCAACGCTGTTGGGGACATAGGCGCGCACCGCCCAGGGCTGACCTGTTCGCCATCCGGCATCGCGGAAATAATTAGCGATTGAATGGACGGTGTCGGCATCCGAATTCCAGACATCGCGGTCTCCGTCACCGTCTCCATCGACTGCGAGGCGAAGGTATACGCTCGGCAGGAACTGGCCATTGCCGAATGCACCCGCCCAGCTGCCTTCGAGCTGCGAACGCGGAACACCCATGTCGACCATCTTTAGCACGTCGATCAACTCAGGCTCGAACAACGCGCGGCGGCGGCCATCCCATGCAAGCGTGGCCAGCGAGCGCGGCAGATCGAACCCGCCCATAACCGCGCCATAGGCGGTCTCATGCCCCCATATCGCGACGATGATTTCTGCGGGAACACCATATTCGCGCTCGATCTCGGCAGCGAGCGGACCGATGCGTGAAAGTGTGCGGTGCCCGCCGCTGATCCGCGAGCTGCTGTTGTGCCGACGGATATAGCTGCTCATCCACGCGAAGCCTGTCGCCGGATTGACGTTCCCTCCAGAGCCGGCCTGCTCGCGATCAAGTTCCAGTACTCGTGCGTGCGGGGTTAAGCCGGCGAAGACGCGGTCGATAGTGGCTTGGCTGACACCTTCCGCCCTCGCCCGTTCGGCAACATCGTCCAGATAGCTGTCGAATGACTGGTTCTGCGCCTGAGCAGGTCCGGTGGCGAGCAAGCAGGCGGAAATGGCGATGCCGAGATGGCGGAGGGATTTGGTGATCATGCTTCCACTCTATGACAGCATTGGCGTGCTTGGGAATCCCCTGTTTTCACGGTTGCGCCCAGTTGAGTCGATTGTGCGGCAGAATGCATGGGTGACAAGCCATGATAAACGCGCTAGCTGGCCTTCGCTCGGTCGGATGGGTGGCAGAGCGGTTGAATGCACCGGTCTTGAAAACCGGCAAGGGTGCAAGCCCTTCGTGGGTTCGAATCCCACCCCATCCGCCAGCAGACCTCCCGCCTTTTTGGGGCAGGAGGTCTGTGCGCTGGGTTTCTCCTGACTCAGTCTTCGAACGTGACGGTACCCGTAACAGTCGCGCGGTAGCCACGCTCAGCCATTTCGCGGGTGTAGTCCATGCGGTTATCGCGCAGTTCGTGGGCATATTCTTCCCAGGCATCGCGCATATCCTCGATGTCGCTCGCTCGGCGCAGGTCGGAATAGAGCTCTTCCTGCGTTTCGACTACGTTGATACGGTAATCGAACCAGAACGAGTTGTAGATACCGGCAATCGGCTGCTGCAGAATGCGGGCTTCTTCCTCCATCGCCAGTTGCTCTTCGTACAGCTTGGGGGCGTTGGCATTGGCGGCGCTGCCGATAGTGAGCGCGGCAACGGCGGCGGTGATTGCAAAAGTCTTCATGTGGCGTCTCCTAGATAATTGAATTCCGGCCCCGATGGCCGTTTCAACAGGAGAACGAGTGGGCTGTCGCGTTTAATCCATTCTGTAGGAAAGATTATCCGTCACGCAGTAATAGTGTGCTCGGCGAGTGCTTCAAAATCAGCTCTGCAAGCATCGGCAACCTCGGCATACGCGCCGTCCAATTCGGGCATTTCCCCGAGGGGAGGACCAAAGCCGGTCGACACATTGACCTTGTCGTACCAATGGGCTCCCCAGATCCCGTCATCCGGATGCGGCCCTTTGTCCCAGGAAAGCATCACGGGGTCCCATGCAATGCCAAGCCCCTCACACAGCTTTTCCAGCACGCCAGAAGGATTAGCGAGAATTGCATCGCTATCGACAACTGGCGGGATCGAGCCGCTACGCTCCCGCTCCAGTTCAAAGTATGAGCGCATCTGCGCAAAGCCGAGCATTTCGGCACGGCGCAGCTCGTTCTTCTTACGGTAACTGGCCACAACGCGACGCGGATCGCGGATCAGAAACGCATGGCGATGATCGGGCATGTCCGCAATGCTGACCGGACCGACCATGTGGTGCGGCATGTGCTTCTGATACCAGAGTGCCCTGGCATCTGGTGCCTCGCCGGACTGGGCTGCCAGTACGCTTTGCCAGTCGCAATCCATGTCAGCGATGGTTTCAGCGCCCATCGGATGCTGCTCTCCGCTATTCTTCAGGAACGCGCCGTAGAACGGCTCATCCGAGACAGCACAGTCTGCGCGCGCGCCGAAGCTGCGCATCATCGCGGTCGAGATGTTACGCGGTCCCGACCACATGGCGATACAGATAGTCATGGTCGTCCCCTGCCCTGTACGTCACCTGCTAGCCGCGCGAGGTAGAGCTGCTGCAGCCGTTCCACCATGGGCCCGCGTTCTGTGCCAAGCACGCGTCCGTCTACCGTTCCAACCGGAGCCACGCCGGCGAACGTGCCGGTAGTGAAGGCTTCGTCCGCGCCGTAGACATGGGTGAGCGAGAAGTTGCGTTCGTGTACCGTGATGCCCGCCTCACGCGCCACGCTGATCACCGTCCCACGCGTGATACCGTCAAGGCAGTAGTCGCCGCTCGAGGTCCAGATCTCGCCATCTTTAGCGATGAAGAAGTGGGTCGAGTTACACGTTGCCACGAAGCCATGCGGATCGAGCATCAGCGCCTCGTCTGCGCCCGCTTGTGCTGCCTGGATACATGCGGTGATGCAGTTGAGCTTACTGTGCGAGTTCAGCATTGGGTCCTGCACATCGGGATAGCCGCGCCGGACATGGACGGTGAACAGATCGAGCATCCGCGTCGCGGTTTCGGGTGCAGCCTCTTTCCATTCGGGGACGATCACGATGGTTGCAGGGCTGATTACCACGCGCGGATCTTGATAGGGCGTTGAGCGCACACCGCGCGTACACATCAGCCGCAGATGCACGCCATCACCGGTCATGCCATTGGCATCGAGTACCGCGTAGAGCCGCGCCTCCAGCTCCTCCCGCGTGACGCCGAGATCCATGTGGATCGCCTTCGCCCCGCGCCACAGGCGATCGAAGTGCTGGTCGAGGAAGGCGAACCGGCCCTCGTGCAGCCGCAACCCTTCCCACACCCCATCACCCAGCATGAAGCCGGAGTCGAAGACGCTGACCTTCGCTTCGTCACGCGCAAAATGCTCGCCATTCACACAGATCACGATGTCCGCATTGCGTGGATCGGGAACGTAGGAGTGGGTGCCCTTGCCTTCCATACTATTTCCTCTCGATCAGATGTGCAGCGCCCGTCCGTACGCTCCCAAGACCGCCTCGTGCATGGACTCACTGATCGTTGGGTGCGGGAAGACTGTGTTCATCAGCTCCGCCTCCGTCGTCTCCAGCGTCATGCCGATAGTGTAGCCCTGGATCATTTCGGTTACTTCCGCGCCGACCATGTGCGCGCCGAGCAGCTCGCCGGTCTTTGCGTCGAACACCGTCTTGGTGAAGCCCTCGGCCTCGCCCAGTGCAATGGCCTTGCCGTTGCCGATGAAAGGGAACACGCCGACCTTCACCTCGTGGCCGGCTTCCTTCGCCTTGGCTTCGGTCATGCCCACGCTGGCGATTTGCGGGTGGCAGTAGGTGCAGCCCGGGATCGCAGAGCGGTTGAGCGGGTGCGGGTGCACTTCCTTGTTGCCCAGCTCCTGCGCGATGGCCTCTGCGGTGGTAACACCTTCGTGCGACGCCTTGTGCGCCAGCCACGGGCCCGGTGTGCAGTCGCCGATGGCCCACAGGCCCTTCGATTTGGTGCGTCCGTACGGGTCGATCTGGATGAACCCGCGATCGAGCTCGGCCAGCTTGTCGATACCGATGTTCTCGGTGTTGGGCATGATGCCGATGGCGGTAATGCAGTGGGTGTACTCGTTCGTGTGGACCTTGCCGTCCTTGTCCTTGATCTTCGCGGTTACGCCCTTGCCGGTCACCTTCAGGTCCTCGACCCCCGCGCCGGTCATGATGGTCATGCCCTGCTTGGTGAGGCTCTTCTGAAGGAAGGCAGAGACCTCGTGGTCTTCGACCGGCACGATGCGGTCGAGCATCTCGACCACGGTCACATCGGCGCCCATGTCGTTGTAGAAGCTGGCGAACTCGATGCCGATGGCACCCGATCCGATGACAAGCAGCCTCTTGGGCATTTCGGGCGGGGTCATGGCGGTGCGGTAGGTCCACACCTTCTTGCCGTCTGCCGGAGCGAAGGGGAGGTCGCGCGCGCGCGCGCCGGTGGCGACGATCACGTGCTTGGCGGAGAGCTTCTCTTCACCCTTCTCGCCTTTTACCGTCAGGCTGGTGGGGCTGGTCAGTGTGCCCTCGCCCATATGCACGGTGATCTTGTTCTTCTTCATCAAGTGCGCGATGCCGCTGGAGAGCTGCTTGGCAACGCCGCGACTACGCTTCACCACTGCCTCAAGGTCCGCCTCGATAGCGCCCGCGATCTTCAGACCGTAATCCTTGGCGTGCTGGGCATAGTGCAGGATCTCTGCCGAACGCAGCAGCGCCTTGGTCGGAATGCAGCCCCAGTTGAGGCAGATACCGCCCAGGTTCTCGCGTTCCACAATCGCGGTCTTGAGCCCGAGCTGCGCGCAGCGGATTGCCGCGACATAGCCGCCGGGGCCGGAACCGAGTACGATGACGTCGTAGGAGTTGTCAGACATGGTATGTCCTGTTTTCAATGGTTTGCTGTTCAAGGTGTGACAGGCGTGACAGTGTCCAAGGGAGGAATTTCTCCGGGGCTGATTTCACGCCTGGAATTGCGTTTGCGGACGAGACGAAAGGGCTGTTCATACAGCCCATATCGCGCGGCGTTGCAGTTGTAGGAAAGCGTACAATCATGCTGCATCCACCGGGCGGGGCTTATTGCTTTCATCCACCGCAACGAAGGTGAACTTGGCGGAGGTGACGAGCTCTTCTTCTTCCGAATGGCGCTCGCGTCGATAGGCATCGGTGGCGATCACCATGCTGGTGCGGCCGACCTTGGTGATCTCGGCATAGACGGAGACTTCGTCCCCCACCTTCACCGGTTTGTGGAACTCGACCGCATCCATCGCGACTGTTACCGCCCTGCCCTTCGCGCGGCGAGCAGCGACAAGGCCTGCGGCGGAGTCCATCAGGCTCATCAGCCAGCCGCCGAAAATGTCGCCGTATGCGTTGGCATCGGCAGGCATGGCGGTGACGCGGATGGCTGGGTTGCGGCTCATCGTGCCGCCTTAGGCCACCAGCCCCAGCGGTGCTTCTATCATCTCCTTGAACGCCTTCATCAGCTGCGCGCCGTCGGCGCCGTCGATGGCGCGGTGGTCGAAGCTGCCGGTGGCGCTCATGACGCTGGCGATTTGGAGGCTGTCATCGACGACATAGGGGCGTTTGTCGCCCGCGCCGATGGCCATGATCATGCCCTGCGGCGGGTTGATGACGGCTTCGAACTGCTTGATGCCGAACATGCCCATGTTGGAAAGGCTTGCCGTTCCGCCCTGGTATTCCTCGGGCGCCAACTTGCCTTCCTTGGCGCGGGTGGCGAGATCTTTCATCTCTGTGCTGATCTTGCTCACCGCCTTGCTGCCCGCATCGGTTACGATGGGGGTGATAAGGCCGTTGGGAATGCTTACCGCCACCGATACATCTGCGCGGCTGAACTTGAGCATGGAGTCGCCGGCGAATTGCACGTTGCAAGCGGGCACGGCTTCCAATGACTTGCCCAGCGCCTTGATCATCAGATCGTTGACTGAGAGCTTTACGCCCTGCGGTTCAAGCGCGGCGTTCAATTCGCTGCGCAGCTTGAGTAGCGCGTCGAGGCGGATATCGACCGTAAGGTAGATATGCGGGACCTGCTGCTTGGACTCGGTCAGGCGGCGCGCGATGGTCTTGCGCATGCCGGAAAGCTTTTCGACTTCGTGCGGAATGCCGAAGTCCTGTGCCTCTGCGGGGGCTGCGGCAGGCGCGGGCGTCGCGGCGGGAGCCGATGCCGGAGCGGCCGCACCGGGCTGCGTACCCTCAACGTCCGCTTTCACGATGCGCCCATTGGGACCGGAGCCCTTCACGCCGGACAGGTCGATACCTTTCTGTTCGGCAATGCGCTTGGCTAGCGGGGATGCGATAATGCGGTCGCCGGATGATGCAGCTGGGGCCGGAGCCGCTGTGGGGGCTGCAGGTGCCGGGTTTGGCGCGGGAGCAGCCTCTTCAACAGCCGGAGCCGGAGCAGGTGCAGGTGCAGCATCTCCGCCGCCAGCGGGCTGCACATCGCCCACATCTTCGCCATCTTCGGCAAGCGTTGCGATCACGGTGCCGACCTTCACGCCTTCGGTGCCCTCGTCCACCTGGATGTGTGCGATCACGCCTTCATCCACGGCTTCGAATTCCATCGTCGCCTTGTCGGTTTCGATTTCGGCCATGATGTCGCCGGAGGACACGGTATCGCCCACTTTAACCAGCCACTTGGCGAGGATTCCCTCTTCCATCGTGGGCGAAAGGGCGGGCATCTTGATGGCAATCGGCATGTGCGGAGAAGACTCCCTGTAAATCTGTTCTTGCGCGCAGTTTCGTGCAGGCGACCATTGGCCAATTTGCCCGCGCGGGGCAAGGCAGACTTGCTAATGCCGCGATTTCACGCATTATCCAACGCTTGGGACGGGGAAATACGAATGCGCGTCTATCTGGCGATTATTGACGAAACGGACGAGGCGAAGGTCGCCTTGCGATTTGCTTCACGCCGTGCGGCCAAAACGGGGGGCATGGTCCACTTGCTGGCATTGGTACCGAAACAGGCGTTCAACGCCTTTGGCGGGGTGCAGGCGACAATCGAGGAAGAGGCGCGGGATCGCGCGGAAGCCCTTGCGAGCAGTGCTGCAGGTGAGCTTGCCTACGAAAGCGGCAAGATGCCGCAGATCGCAGTGCGGGTAGGTGACGCGAAAGCGGTCGTTTCCGAATACCTGGCAGAGCATCCCGAAGTGGCCGCACTGGTGCTGGGGGCCGCCGCCGATGGCGCACCTGGGCCGCTGGTGTCGCATTTCTCGGCCAATTCAAGTGGGTTGAGCTGTCCGCTGTTCGTGATTCCCGGTGGTCTGTCGCAGGACGAGATTGATAGGTTGAGTTAGCGCTTACGCCCCTGATGGCGGATATTGCCCGGGCGACCACGCCTGCCGACTTGGTGCTTGCCCTTCTTGTCCTTGCGCGGCTTCTTGTACGGACGCCGTCCGCGCGGTTCGACTTTCTGGCCCCCACCGCCGCCCTCGGGCAGCTCAAACTTGAGTGCGCCCGTGAGCGGGTTGGCCTCACCCAACCGTAGATCGAGAACATCGCCGACCGCATAACGTGTTCCGCTGTCCTCTCCGACGAGCACCTGAGCACCCTCTTCGTGGCGGAAATACTCGCGACCCAGCGTGCTGATCGGCACCAGACCGTCTCCACCCAGCCCGACAATGGTCGCGAAGAAACCGAAGCCGGTAACGCCGGTGATGCGGGTGGAGAACACCTCGCCCACGCGGCCTGAAAGCCATGCGGCGACGTAGCGATCGACCGTGTCGCGCTCGGCTTCCATTGCGCGACGCTCGGTCACGCTGATGGCGTCGGTGATCTTCGACATATCGGCACGATCACGCTCGTCTAGCCCGCTTGTGTCGGGGATCCTGCCTTTGGGAGCTGGCTGTTCTAGCCCGAACCCGTCGACTAGCGCGCGGTGCACCAGCAGGTCGGCATACCGGCGAATAGGCGAAGTGAAATGCGCGTAGGAGCCTAGCGCGAGGCCAAAATGGCCTGCATTCTTCGGCCCGTAATAGGCCTGCGTCTGGCTGCGCAGAACTGCCTCCTGCACCAGTGCCTTTTCGCCCGGATCGGTGATGTCCTTCATCATCCGGTTGAACAGGCCCGGTGTAATGACCTGACCGAGCGCGAGCTTCTTGCCGATCGAGTCGAAATATTCGCGCAGCGCGATCAGCTTCTCACGCGTTGGCGGCTCGTGGATACGATAGACCACCGGCTGCGCCTTGCTTTCCAGCGCCTTGGCCGCGGCGACATTGGCGGCGATCATGAAATCCTCGACCACGCGGTGCGCATCGAGGCGTTCGCGCACGGCGATCTCTTCGATCTGGCCCTTGTCGTTGAGCACCACGCGGCGCTCGGGCAGGTCGAGATCGAGCGGGTCGCGGTCCGCCCTCGCCTTCGCCAGTAGCTTCCATGCGTCCCAGAGGTTGCGCAGGAATTCGGGCGCGTCGCCGCCGTCGACAGCCTCCTGCGCCTTCTCGTAAGGTATATTGTGGTGGATGCGGACCAAGGCGCGCGTGAAGCGCCAGTCAGTAACCTTGCCGCTTTTATCGATCTTGAGATGGCACGCCATCGCCGCGCGGTCCTCGTCCTGCCGCAACGAGCACACGTCGGCGGAAAGCACTTCGGGCAGCATCGGCACGACGCGATCAGGGAAATAGACCGAATTGCCTCGCTTCCTTGCCTCGCGGTCGAGCTTGCTGCCGGAGCGCACGTAGAAAGAGACGTCGGCAATCGCGACGAGCGCGTCGAAGCCACCCTTCCCGTCCGGTTCGGCCCAGATGGCATCGTCATGGTCGCGCGCGTCTGCTGGGTCGATCGCGACGATGGGAAGCGAACGCAGGTCCTCGCGTTTGTCTTCGCTAAGCGGGATTTTGGCGGCGAGTGCCGCCTCGTCCAGCACTTCCTGCGGGAATGTGTGCGGGATGCCGTATTTGTGGATGGCGATGAGGCTGTAGCTCTTCGGAGCAAGCGGATCGCCCAACACCTCGATCACCTTGACGCTGGAATTGCGCCCACGCCCTGCGGGTTCGGCGAGCACAAGCTGGCCCTTCTCCGCGCCGCCAACATCGCTGACCTTGGCCGAGTTGCGGATTTTCTTGTCGACCGGAGCCAGCCACGCCTGCCCGCTTTTGTCGATCTCGATCACGCCGAGCATCGCGCCTTCGGTGGCGGGCAATTTCTTCATCGGATGGGCGATGTGCCCCCTGCCCGCTTCCTCGGTGCGCGCGAGGATGCGGTCGCCGACGCGGAGCGCGGCCTGCTTCTTGCGCTCGATCACGCGTAAGCGCGGCGGCGGGGTGGCATCGTCCGGCTGCCAGCTTTCGGGGATGGCGACGGGCTCGCCCTCGTCGATCTCGACAATGCGCAGTACGGTGACCTTGGGCAGCCCACCCATGCGGTGGAATGCGCTCTTCTTGCTGTCGATCAGGCCTTCCTCGGCCATGTCTTTCAGCAGCGCCTTCAAGGCGATCTTTTCCTGACCTTTCAGGCGGAAATGACGCGCGATTTCGCGCTTGCCGGCGGGGCCGTCGGCAGTCTTGATGAACTCAAGAACCTGATCCTTGCTCGGAAGGCCCTGAAATTTGCGGGTATTGGGACGTTTTGCCATTGCCGCGGCCTATGCGCGGTTCAGTCCTCGCTGTCGACCTCTAGCGGATAGAAAGCGCCGCCCGGGACGGCAGTGGCAAAGGGACTACAGGCTCCGTCAGCGGAGCACGCCTGAATTCCGAAAAGCCAATCATCTGCCCGACGTCCGTCAACATATTCGATTGATGTGCCTACAGGCGGTTCATTTGTACCCGTTGGCGTCTCATCGAAATGCATGAATGAGCGATTGTCCTCAAGCCAGGTGGACGCGTCTGTCCGTCGCCTCGCGATGACGTAGTAATCTGCACCCTCGACATGATCCCATTCAAGTGACGTGTCCGTCCGCACTGCACCATTCGCACTCAGGACAGGCGGCATTGGTGCGCGCGCCAGCCGATCCAGTGCACGCACATTCAGCACGCTGCTGCGGGTGAGGTAATCAAAATCGATCTCGTCCACGGTGTCGCCATAAGTAATTCCATCTTCAACGCGCAGGTCCTGGTGCTGGTGTTCATAGTCTTCGACAGAGACGGTCACGCGAACGGCGGGATAGCCACGATCAAGGAACGGAATCTGGTCCCCGCCGCGGCCCATGCGGTCTGTCCGCCAAATCTGCCGAACCTGCATTCCGTCAGGATAGTCGGCTGCCACTCCGGCCAGCCAGCGGGAGAGATTGCGACCGGGGCTATCGTTCTCGCCCCCGAAGCGGCGCTGGCGGGCGCGCAGTTCTGCGGTGGAATCGGCACGCAGCCCTTCGGAGAACACGCGCACGTGCTCCGGATCGCAAAATCCGTCCGATCCGCACGAATTGCCGATCATGTCATTGTTGAGCACGGCTTTCACCGTCATGCCTTGCTCGGTCACCCAATCCGCGAGGATACCGGCGCCGAAAAGTCCCTGCTCTTCGCCCGTCAGCAGGGCGTAGATAATCGTGGAGGGATATTCGTTCTGTGAAAGGATGCGCGATGCTTCGAGCACCATGACGCTGCCCGAACCATCGTCATTCGCTCCGGGAGCATCGTCTACGCCGTTAAGCGGATCGGTGACGCGACTGTCATAATGCGCTTGCACGATGATCACTTCGTTCGGGCGTTCGGTACCGCGCTGGATCGCGACGGCATTCCGGATCAGCGTGGGTTCGGGAATACGCCTGCCATCGGGCTCGACAACGCGTCCCACCGGCAAGACTTCCAGACAACCGCCGCAGGCATCGCCAATCCGACCGAATTCTGCGAGCGCCCAGTCAACCGCAGCTCCGATGCCGCGCTCGGGATCGGTCTGCGATGAGAGGGTGTGCCGCGTCCCGAAGCTGACGATGGTGTCCATGTCGGCGCGAAGCCGCTCTTCGGATACTTCGAGGCCGGGATCATTGTCTGCCTCTTGCGCGCTGGCAGGTGCAGCGGAGAGGAGAGCGAGCGGAGTTGCGGCCAGTGCCGCGATCAAAGACAATTTGCGCATAGGCAGAGAACTCGCGCAAAATGTCGCGATTGGCAAGCAGACCTATGGCCGTGTGATCAGTGTCGCCCAGTCGTCAGCTCAAGCTGACTGGCGCATCGCCATACTGGTTGGGGCCTTCGTCAGATTTCAGTACCCCCATGACGATCACGAACAGATAGCCGATGTAGCCGACGAAGCCGCCGCCCTGGATCATCATTTCGCGCTGGATTTGCTGCATCTGCTCCGGATCGGACGCTGCAGCGAATATCTCATCAATCTGCCCCATCATCTGCACGCTGAAGTACATCGCTACTGCTTGGGTCACCATCGGGATGATGGCCCAGTAGCCCGACTTGCCGCTGTCATGCAGGCGGCGGACAAACGAAGCGAGGATCAACAGAGCGCAGACGATGCTGGTCACTACACCAACCCACATAACACTGCGCATGGAGTCAGCCATCCCGGCGAACATGGTTTCCTGCATCTGCGTCTGGTCGACGCCAGCTTGTGCGGCATCAAACGCGGTGGTCATGACCCCAGCCATCATCGGGATCGTTGCCACGATGCCTACCAGATATTGCGCCACCACCAGGAACAGGACGTACCACCAGAAGGTCGGTCGTCCGTCGCGCCCGTTGAAATTGGTGAGGTTGCCCAGATTGTGTTTGACCGCTGCGATCATGAAATTCTCCCCGTCTCGCAGGGGGAAGTATCAATAGGCGCGCGCGACGTAAATCCGCTCTTTCGCAGGTTCACCTGTGAACATGCAGGTGCCGTCCGCCGGAGACTGATCCATAGGAACGTTGCGGAAGGTGAGCTTGAGCGCTTTCAACTGCTCAACCACCTTTTCCAGTGCCTCGCCGGTCGGCTTGGACCACTGCACCTCGACCCAGCCGGGATAGCGAGTGTTCTCGGTATAGAACGCTGCCAGAGCATCCATACTGTCGATACCACGGGTGATGTTAACGTCGCGGCGCTCGGCTGCTTCGGTGAACAGGGCAGTCTGGATATCCTCGAGTAAAGCCGGGATCGTTTCTGCAGCGTCTTCACGGCTTGGCGCAGCGAATGCGGGTTTGCCGTTGTCCGAATTCCACAGAGCATCGCGGCGCAGCATCGAGACAACGCCGCTTTCCATATCACGCCCACCGACCTCGATGATGACAGGGGCGCCTTTACGCACATAGTCCCAGCGCTTGGCTGCCGCCTTACCCGGACGGGTATCAAGCAGGACGCGGACCGGCTCGCCGAGCGACCATTTTTCTGCCAGCGCGGCGCGCAGTTCCTCGCAATAGGCGATGAGCGCATCATCTTCGTCCTTGCCGCGCAGCATGGGGAGGATCACGACCTGATGCGGCGCCAGCTTCGGCGGAACGCGCAGGCCATCGTCGTCGCCGTGGGTCATGATCAGACCGCCGACCATACGCGTGGACATGCCCCAGCTCACTGTGTGGCAGAGCGCCTGCCCACCCTCGGCATCCTGAAAGCGAATACCCGCAGCTTCGGCGAAGCTTGTGCCAAGGTAGTGGCTGGTGCCGGCCTGCAGTGCCTTGCCATCCTGCATCATCGCCTCGATCGACCAGGTTTCCTCGGCACCCGGGAAACGCTCGTTCTCCGGCTTTTCGCCTGCTATCACAGGGATAGACGCATCTTCCTCGGCAAAGGCGCGATACATCTCCAGCGCACGCATGGTTTCCTCGCGAGCGCCTTCTTCGTCAGCGTGGGCGGTATGCCCTTCCTGCCAAAGGAATTCACTCGTGCGCAGGAACATGCGGGTGCGCATTTCCCAGCGCACGACGTTGGCCCACTGGTTGAGCTTCAGCGGTAAGTCACGCCAGCTCTGCACCCAGCGCGCCATCGCGTCGCCAATAATCGTTTCGGAAGTCGGCCGCACGACGAGCGGCTCTTCCAGCTTCGCCTCAGGATCGGGGACAAGGCCGCCCTTTCCATCTGCAATCAGCCGATGGTGGGTGACAACTGCCATTTCCTTGGCAAAGCCTTCCACATGGTCGGCCTCGCGCTCGAAATTCTTGAGGGGGATGAAGATCGGGAAATAGGCATTCTGGATGCCCGCCGCCTTGATCCGGTCATCCAGCAGGCGCTGCATGCGCTCCCACACGCCAAAGCCCCACGGCTTGATGACCATGCATCCGCGAACACCCGATTCCTCTGCCATGTCGGCTGCGGAAATGACTTCCTGATACCACTGCGCAAAATCGTCTTCGCGCTTGATGGTGAGGGCGTGGCGGATGTTGGACATGTGGCAATGGTCTCGAGTGAATGTGAAAATGAACAGGTAACGTGGCCCCGGCGCGGCCCCATGTCAGGCAAAAAGCTGGGTTCGATTAGTCGCCCAGTTCGTCCAGCTTGCGCTGCATTGCGGCCATCTGGTCGCGAAGCGCGTCAATCTCGCTCTTGTCCTTGGGCTCTTCAGCACTAGCGGGAGCCGTCTGGGCGCCCGGCATGAAGGCGCTGGCTGCGGCCTGGAACATGGCCATGTTCTGCTCGGCCATTTTGGTTAGCGCGTCGGCACCCATGCTGTTCTTGAACGCATCCTGCAGCGTGCTTTGATTGTCCTGAAAGTTGGCCATTGCCGCTTCGAGATACGGTGGCATCATCGCCTGCATGGAGTTGCCGTACATGCCGATCAGCTGGCGCAGAAAGCTGACGGGCAGCATATGCTCTCCATTCGCCTCTTCTTCCATGATGATCTGGGTCAGGATCGAATGGGTGATGTCATTGCCGCTTTTGGCATCCAGAACCTGGAATTCGACATTATCTCGGACCATGCCGGCAAGATCGTCTAGCGTGATATAGCTGGAAGAACTGGTGTTGTAGAGGCGCCGGTTGGCGTATTTCTTGATAATGACGGTCCCGTTTTCCGTCTTGTTTTTCTCAGCCATGAAACGGCCCACTCCCTAGGTATTGCGCTGCGGCGTCTTAGCACCCGCAACACGAGATTTGCAATTGCGAGATAGGCTACGTCTCAAGACCGGTCAAAACGGTGACCAAGGACGGTTAGTAATTCATATTGTGACAGGCCGGATCGGGCGGAAACTGCGGGCAAATCAAGGGGTACGGATAGGAAGTCGCCCTCTTTCACTTCGACGCCCGAAACATCGACCACGATCATATCCATCGAGACCTTGCCCAGAACGGGCAGTTGCGCGCCACGATGGTGCAGCGCACCGCCTGGCCCCATCATGCGCAGAAACCCGTCTGCGTAGCCGATGGAGACGGTTGCGGCGCGGTATGGCTTGTCTGCGGTCCATAGGGCATTGTAACCCACGCTATCGCCCGGCGAGAGCTCGCGGATCTGTATCACTGCGGCTTCAGGGTAGGCGACTTGTGCAATCTTGCCCGCCATCGCCGGATGCGCGGTTCCGCCATACAGCGCGATGCCCGGCCGCGTGAGATCGAAATGGTAGTTGCTGCCGAGCATGATCCCGGCGCTGTTGGCAAGGCTCAGATGACGCGCTTCTACGTGCGCCGCCGCGGACTGGAATGCCGCCAGTTGCTTGGCGTTCTGCGCGCTGTCCTCGTCTGCCGAGGCGAGATGGGACATTGCGATGCTCACATCCAGAGCACTTATGGCGGGATCGGAAAGGTCGCCGGGACGCACACCGAGGCGGTTGATCCCGGTATCAATCATCAGATGGCATGGTCCGCCGCCGCTCCCGGCCCACAGCGCTGCCTGACGCACCGAATTGATGACCGGCAGGACACCGGTTTCTTTCGCAAAGGCTGCCTCTTCGGCGTTGCGCACGCCGTGAAGTACGCTGACCATACTGCTTTCGACGTACGGCAGGATCGCAGGAACCTCACTCCAGTGGGCGAGGAAGAAATGCCTTGCGCCAGCGGCTAGCAGTGCAGGAACCGCTCTATTCACGCCTACCCCGTAGGCATTGGCCTTTACTGCCGCGCCGGTCGCCGCCGCGCCGGATTGGCTGTCCAGATACCGCCAGTTTGCCGCCAGCGCATCGGTGTCTACCCGCAGGCGGAGGCTGGCAGCGGGCGTGTCAGGCATCGTCATCGCTGAATTCTTGCGGCGGTCCGCCTTTCAGGCCCCACCAAGCGACGATAACGCCGAAGGCAACGACGATCATGGTATACCAAAGTCCCGAATAGACATTGCCCGTCCGCGCTACGATGATGCCGGCAATCAGTGGCAGGAAACCGCCAAGGTAACCGGCACCGATATGGTAGGGGATCGACATCGAGCTGTAGCGGATCTTGGCCGGGAACATCTCGGTCAACAGCGCCGCTACGGAGCCATAGGTCAGTGCGGACAGCATGCCCAGGATTAGCAGCAGCCCGATAATACCGAGAATGTTGGCCATCGGCGGCGTCTGACGTTCAAAGTTGAAACCGCGAGTGCCCAGCTCTGCAAGAATGCCATCGCGGCGGGCGTCTCCGCTTTCGAGCCAGTCGGCACCAATGGGAACAGCATTGCCCGATACGGACAAGCCAAGCTCGCCGCCCTCTTCAACCGAATAGCTCACGCCATTGGCGGTCAATGTCTCGAGAATCTTGCCGCAATCGCTCTGCGCACGATCGAACAGATCAGCGAACGGATCGGTGGTACACTGGGTACCACTGACGACAACGGGGTTTTCCTGCGATGCCTGTGCCAGTCCGGGATTGGCGAGTGATCCCATCGTCCAGAATATCGGGAACAGCAATGCGAGCGAGGCTACCGCGCCGATGATTATCGGCTTCTTGCGCCCGACCTTGTCCGACCATTTGCCTACCATGACGTAGAACGCCATCGACAGGCCACCGGCGATCAGCAGTATCCATTCCACCAGCCCGGCATCCAGCCGCATAGGGCCGCGCAGGAACGACAGACTGGAGAAGAAGGCGGTGTACCAAATCGTGGTCAGCACACCGGTCACCCCGAACAGGGCAATGAAAATACGCTTCTTGTTCCCCGGATAGGTAAAGCTCTCGACGAACGGGTTGCCTGCGGTTTCGCCTGCCTCCTTCATCGCCCTGAACACCGGACTTTCCGACAGTTTCAGTCGCATCCAGAGCGAGATCACAAGCAGGAGGATCGACAGCAGGAACGGAATACGCCAGCCCCATTCAACGAAGTCCTGTTCCGGAATCAGCGCGCGGCATATCAGCACCACTATGATCGACAGTACAAAGCCGCCAACGACACTCGCCTGGATAAAGCTAGTGTAGAACCCGCGCTTTTCAGCCGGAGCGTGCTCGGCTACGTAAATCGCCGCTCCGCCATATTCCCCGCCGAGTGCAAGGCCTTGCAACACGCGTAAGCAGATCACGATGATCGGCGCGGCAACGCCTATGGTGGCCACGGTCGGTATAAAGCCCACCCCGGCAGTCGCGATGCCCATCAGCGTCACGGTGACAAGGAAAGTGTATTTGCGCCCCAGCTTATCGCCCAGATAGCCGAACAGGATTGCGCCAATCGGACGGAAAGCAAAGCCGACGGCAAAGGTTGACCACACCAGCAACAGCCCCAGTGTATCGTTATCGACGTCGTAGAACGCGTCCTTCAGAATGTAGGCAAGCGTTCCGTAGATAAAGAAATCGTACCACTCGAACACCGTGCCCGCCGAGCTGGCGCCGATGACAAGGCGAATTTCCTTCGCGCTGGGCTGATGTTCTGCTGCGGCTGCGTCGGCCATGCGTTCCCCCGAAATGTCGTTTCGGCGGGATTAGCCCGAAGGTTCGGTGCTGGAAAGAGCCGATATCGCCGCATTCCACGATAGCAGCATAGCGCCGTGCCGGGCCGGATAGTCTTTGGCAGCAGCCACCAGCTCGATTTCGGGCCAATCGGGCAGCTCACCCTCCCCGCCCAGCCACGCTTCCAGGGCAGATTTTACGCGGAAGAGCTCTTCCAGCCCGAAACCCCCGGCATGCTTCGCGAATATCGCGGCAGATGCCTGTCCAACGGCGCAAGCGTTTACTTTCATGCCGATCGAGCGAATTCGGCCCTCTGCATCGTGATCGACATCCATCTGTAGTGTCGAGCCGCAGGTTTGGGAACGCGCTTCTGCGTGTCGCCCAGCATCAGGGAGAGGTGGAAATGCGGCAAGCGAGACTGCCGCTGCCAGCATGTCGCTCGTGTAGAGCTTGTCCGCGCTCACTCGGCCTCAGCGTCTTCATCGGAAAGGCGTGCACGCCGCTCCTGAATGATCTGCACCATTGCGCGCGAACCGGAATCGACCAGCTGATAGGTCCGGGCTTCAGAAATCCACGGCGGACGGCCTTGCGCTCCCCAAACAGTGTCATAACCCAAGGCAAGCAGCGAGAATGCGATGATCACGATGATGACGCCTTTGACTGCGCCAAAGCCAAAGCCAAGCACTCGGTCTATCGGTCCAAGCACGGAATTACGCGCGGTGCGCCCTGCAATCCGCGCGATTAGTTTCATTGCAGCGTAGGGGATGAGCAGCAGCATGGTGAATGCCAGAATGCTTGCCGTCACGGGCGATCCCATGAATTCCAGAATCGCAGCCGTCAGGTCTGTATGCAGAAAGCGGATGGCAAATACCGCCAGAACCCATGCAGCGAGCGAAAGAACTTCCTGCACGAATCCGCGCATGAAACCGCCAATTGCTCCCACCCCGACCAGCAAGAGCACGATGATATCAAATCCCGTCATTGCAGCGCCGATTTTAGGTAGATGCCATCACCCGGTCAACGAGTGACGCCACGCCGCCAACATCTGTGTAACGTAAATTGGGCACGCCCTGCCCGCCGTCCGCCGGGCCACTCGCATGTGTAAAGCCCAGCTTGCTCGCCTCTTTCAAGCGCAGTGCCGAATGTGCCACCGGGCGCACTTCGCCTGAAAGTGCCACTTCGCCGAGCCAGATATGATTTGCTGCCAATGGTTTATCAGCCAATGCTGATACAAGTGCTGCGGCAACGGCCAGGTCCGCAGCCGGATCGGACAGGCGATAGCCACCCGCAACGTTGAGATAGACTTCTGCTGTCGAGAAACTCAGCCCGCAGCGCGATTCCAGCACCGCAAGCAGCATGGCGAGGCGACCAGTGTCCCAGCCGACTACCGCACGGCGCGGGGTCGCGCCTGATTGCAAGCGTACGATAAGCGCCTGAATCTCGACCAGTACGGGCCTTGTGCCTTCGATTGCGGGAAAGACGGCACTTCCTGCAATGGGCTCTTCGCGACCGGAAAGGAACAGTGATGAAGGGTTGGAAACCTCCTCCAACCCCTGCCCTTCCATCGAAAACACGCCGATCTCATCCACCGCGCCGAAGCGGTTTTTCAGGCTGCGCA
Source organism: Aurantiacibacter sp. D1-12 (assembly GCF_028858515.1). GTDB lineage: Bacteria > Pseudomonadota > Alphaproteobacteria > Sphingomonadales > Sphingomonadaceae > Alteraurantiacibacter. The sequence goes on along the minus strand of NZ_JAPJZJ010000001.1, from coordinate 642,781 downwards.
GAATGCGGTACTGGTGGCTGCGCTCACCCTCAAAGCTCATCACCGTATCGACCATGTGCTCCAGCACGCGTGGCCCGGCGATATTGCCGTCCTTGGTGACGTGGCCGACGAGAACGAGGCAGGTGCCCGTTTCCTTGGCGTACCGGATCAGCTCGAACGCGCTCGCACGAACCTGGCTGACTGTTCCGGGTGCGCCCTCGATCATGTCCGAATGCATGGTCTGGATCGAATCCACCACCAGCATATCGGGAGCGCCGTTCTTGCCGAGCGTAGTCAGAATATCGCGGACCGAGGTGGCCGCTGCCAGTTTGAGCGGTGCATCGGCCAAACCCAGCCGCTTGGCGCGCATGCGGACCTGTCCGGTCGCCTCTTCACCGCTTACATAGACCACATCGCCGCCGGTCCGCGAGATCGCCGCAGCCGCTTGCAGCAGGAGCGTGGATTTGCCGATTCCAGGCTCACCACCCATCAGGATCGCGCACCCGGGCACCAGTCCACCGCCCAATGCACGGTCAAATTCTTTCAGGCCCGTGCTACGTCTGTCGAGCGGCTTGGTCGGCGCATCAAGGCTCTCGAAGGCGATGGCCCTGCCTCCGCTCGACAAGTCATGTTTGGCGGCAAATTTAGTCTCAGGCGCGTCCTCAACCAATGTATTCCACTCGCTGCAGTCAGGGCACTGCCCCTGCCAGCGCGTCGAAACGCTGCCGCATTCGGTACAGATAAAGCGCTTTTTGGGCTTGGCCATACCTGCTCCACTATGCGGAACAGAAGTGGAACGCAAGTCCTGTTCAACGCAGAGGATAGCTTGCGCACAGCTCTTTGAAATATGCGCCCCATCTGTCAGAACTGCGCCATGCGGCAGAAGGAACTCAGGATCGCGCTTGTCTGCTACGGCGGGGTCAGTCTGGCCGTGTACATGCACGGGGTCACAAAAGAGATATGGAAGCTGGCCCGCGCCAGCCGTGCGTTTCATGGTGACGGTCTCGAGCAGCAGGCGGGTGTCGAGGGCGTCTATCTATCTCTGTTGCGGAAGATTGAAGGCGATCATGCGCTTCGGCTGCGCATGCTGCCCGATATTATCACCGGCGCGAGTGCAGGCGGGATCAATGCGGTGTTTTTGGCGCAGGCGGTTCATTCAGGACGCAGTCTGGAGCCGCTGACCGAACTCTGGCTGAAGAACGCCGACGTTGAAAAGCTGGTGGCGGAGGAAGCGCGGCCGTGGTCAGACATCGCGGCCAAGCCGTGGATGAGACCCCTCGTTTGGTATCTCACCAATCGCCCCGGCAACGCCGTGAATGAAAGCGTAGCGGTGGAAACGCGCGAGGAAGTGCGGCGCAAGATCTCCGGCCTGGTGCGCGGGCGCTGGTTTGAGCCTCCATTTTCCGGCCCCGGCTTCACCCGGCTGCTCCACGATGCCTTGCAGGCGATGAGCACGATGGAAGCGGATACGCCACTTCTCCCACCACATCATCCGCTCGATCTGCTGGTAACTGCCACCGACTATCGCGGGCACCGTGAATTGCTGCGCCTCAACAGCCCTCCCCTTGTGGAGGAGAGCGAGCATCGCATGCCCATCGGTTTCCGTGCTCACGTGCCGGATGCCGGAGGACAAGATCTGGCTGACTTGCGGGAGTTGACCTTCGCAGCGCGCGCGACCGCGAGTTTTCCCGGCGCTTTCCCTCCGCTCGAGGTGGCCGAGATTGATGGCCTGAAAGAGGATAGCTGGCCCAGCCGGCACGACTTCCTCTCGCGCATCATGCCCACCCATGTCGAACGCGGCACGACCGAGCATGTCGCATTGATCGACGGATCGGTGCTTGTGAACGCTCCGTTTGAAGGTGCGATGGCAGGGCTGAATGCGCGGCCTGCCCAGCGCGAGGTGGACCGGCGTTTTGTCTATATAGACCCGACCCCGCGCCGCCGTCTCGCGAAGAGCGGTGAGGAAGTGCGGCCCATAGGTTTCTTCTCGGCGATCGTCGGTTCGCTCTCAACAATCCCGCGCGAACAGCCGATCCGCGACAACCTGGAGACGCTCGAGGCGCAATCGCGTGAAGCGCATCATTTGCAGAAGATGGTCGTGGGGCTGCGCCCCGAGGTCGAGGCGGTGGTGGAGAAGTTGTTCGGCCGGACGCTGTTCCTCGACAAGCCAACGCCTGCTCGGCTCGGGAAATGGCGGTCGAAAGCCCAGCAGGTTGCGGCAGAGCGGGCCGGCTATGCCTTCCATTCCTACGCTCAGGCGAAGATGGCGGGCATTATCGCGCGCATTGCCGAGCTGGTGCACGCCGTTGCCCCGCAGCCCGACCATCCCGATGCAGACGGGATCGCGGCCCGTCTGCGCGAGGCGATAGAAGCGCGTGGCCTCGCTAATTTGAGCGATGGCGGCAAGGGTGCGAGCGAAGCCGCGATCACCTTCCTCCGGGATCACGATCTGGCGTTCCGCATCCGGCGTTTACGGTTGCTAGCGCGGCGTTTGTCGCGCGAATGGGATGCCGACCCGGACATTCCGGACGAAGATCTCGAAGTCGCCCGCGAGCAGGTCTACCGCGCGTTGGCGCTCTATTACGAGCGTGAAGATCTGGCCAATCTGGGTGCAGATTTCGCTGCAATCGCCAAGGACGCTCTGCGCCAGCCAGAACTATTGCTCGACACGCTGGCGCAGCGGCGATCCCTGCGCGAAGCCGATGTGGAGGCAGAAGCTATTCTAGCCGATGCGCTGGAAGCGATGCCGCGTGACCTGCGGCGACGCGTGCTCTTCGCTTACCTGGGCTTCCCGTTTTACGACGTCGCCACTTTGCCGCTGCTGCGCAACGAAGGTCTGACCGAATTCGATCCGGTGAAAGTCGACCGCATCAGTCCTGATGACGCGACCTCCATCCGCGATGGCGGCGCAGAGGCAACGCTGCGCGGTACAGAGTTCTTCAATTTCGGTGCCTTTTTCAGCCGCTTTTACCGCGAGAACGATTATCTGTGGGGACGCTTCCACGGGGCAGAGCGGATGATCGACTTGGTCTGCTCGACCGTCCCGGGTGGTTTCGACAATAACGAATGTCTCGCCTTCAAGCGCGATGCCTTTCTGGCGATCTGCGACGAAGAAGAGGCGCGCGGACTATGCCGACGGCATCTGATTGATGGGCTGCGAGAGGAAATTCTGGAGAAGCTCGGGTAACCCCTACCCTCCGAACGCTTCCTTAATTTTCTCGAAAAATCCGCGACTTTCGGGGCATTCTTCACCCGTTTCGGTCTCACGGAATTCGCACAGGATCTCTTTCTGGCGGGCCGAAAGCTTGGTCGGCGTTTCGACCTGCACCTCGACGACAAGATCGCCGCGCCCCCTGCCCTGCAACACCGGCATGCCTGCTCCGCGTTTGCGCAGCTGTTTGCCCGATTGGATGCCTGCCGGGATGCTGATGTCGTGCACTTCACCATCGAGACCGGGGATTTCGATCGTGTCACCCAGCGCTGCCGTGGTGAAGCTCACCGGAACGCGGGTGAACAGCGAGGTTCCCTCACGCTCGAACACCGCATGCTGCTTCACATGCACAAAAATGTAGAGATCGCCCGAAGGAGCACCACGCGGTCCGGCTTCACCCTTGCCGGAGAGGCGGATGCGGGTGCCGTTGTCGACGCCGGGCGGGATATCGACATCAAGGGTCTGTAGCTTGTCGACCGAGCCTTCACCGCGGCATGGTCTGCAAGGACTTTCAATGACTTCACCTGCGCCATGACAGTTGGGGCATGGGCGTTCGATAACGAAGAAGCCCTGCTTGGCGCGGACCTTGCCTGCGCCGTGGCACAGTTCACACCGGCGGCGTGACGTGCCCGGCTCAGCGCCCGAACCCGAGCAGGTTTCGCAAGTGCTCGAGACTTCGACTTCGATCTGCGTTTCCTTGCCGTGGAAAGCTTCTTCCAGGCTGACCTGCATGTCATAGCGCAGGTCGGCGCCGCGACGTGGCCGCGCACGACCACTGGCCGGTCCACCACCGCCAAATGCACTGCCGAAGATTGTTTCGAAAATGTCGCCAAGATCACTGAAATCCTGGCCACCCATTCCGCCTCCACCGGGGCCACCGTTCTGGAAGGCGGCATGGCCATAGCGGTCATAGGCGGCGCGCTTCTGATCATCCTTGAGAATGTCATAGGCGGCGCTGATCGCCTTGAACTGCGCTTCGGCCTCGGCATCGCCCGGGTTGCGGTCCGGGTGATACTTCATCGCGAGCTTGCGATAGGCGGATTTGATCGCAGCCCCATCGGCTCCGCGCGATACGCCGAGGATTTCGTAAAGGTCGGTTTCACCCGCAGACATAGCTGTGTCCCCAAAGCTTGCCGCCACCGACGTCTGGTGCATCGGTGGCGGTCAGCTTTTCCATCGTCCGCTTAGGACTTGTCTTCGTCGTCCACTTCGGTGAACTCGGCTTCGACAACCTCTTCCTCTTCGGCAGGTTTGGCGGTGTCGTCACCCGACGCTGCCGCATCTGCCGCAGCATCGGCGCCTTCGGCCTGTGTCTTCTCGTAGATAGCCTGGCCCATCTTCATGGCGCTATCGGTGAGCTTCTGGCTCTTTTCCTTCATCACCTCGACATCGTCGCCCTCAAGCGCGGTCTTGGCTTCGGCAACGGCAGCTTCGACATCGCTCTTGATCGCGGCGTCAATCTTGTCGCCGTTTTCTTCGAGCTGCTTCTCGGTCGCGTGGACGAGGCTGTCGAGGTTGTTGCGGACTTCGGCGCTTTCGCGGCGCTTCTTGTCTTCGTCAGCAAACTTCTCGGCATCTTGAACCATCTGGTCGATGTCAGCATCGCTGAGACCGCCCGAGGCCTGAATACGGATCTGCTGTTCCTTGCCCGTGCCCTTGTCCTTGGCGGACACGTTCACGATGCCGTTGGCGTCGATATCGAAGGTCACTTCGATCTGCGGAACACCGCGCGGCGCAGCCGGGATGCCGACAAGGTCGAACTGGCCGAGCAGCTTGTTGTCTGCGGCCATTTCACGCTCGCCCTGGAAAACGCGGATGGTCACGGCGTTCTGGTTGTCTTCAGCCGTCGAATAGACCTGCGTCTTCTTGGTCGGGATCGTTGTGTTACGGTCGATCATGCGCGTGAACACACCGCCCAGCGTTTCGATACCCAGCGAAAGCGGGGTAACGTCGAGCAGCAGAACGTCCTTCACGTCGCCCTGCAGAACGCCAGCCTGGATGGCAGCACCCATAGCAACAACTTCGTCGGGGTTGACCCCGGTGTGCGGCTTGGATCCGAAGAACTCTTCCACCACTTCGCGGACCCTAGGCATACGGGTCATGCCGCCGACGAGGATAACCTCGTCGATCTGGTCCTTGGAAACGCCAGCATCTTCCAGTGCCTTCTTGCACGGGTCGAGCGTGCGCTTCACCAGGTCGCCCACTAACTGCTCGAGCTTCGAGCGCGAGATGGTTTCAACAAGGTGCAACGGGGTCGAAGTGCCGTCTTCCATGCGTGCAGTGATGAACGGCAGGTTCACTTCGGTCTGCGCGCTGCTGGAAAGCTCGATCTTGGCCTTTTCGGCGGCTTCCTTCAAACGCTGCAGGGCCAGCTTGTCCTTGCGCAGGTCCATGTTCTCGGCATTCTTGAACTGGTCGGCAAGGTATTCGACAATCGCGTTGTCGAAGTCTTCGCCGCCCAGGAAGGTGTCGCCGTTGGTCGACTTTACTTCAAACACGCCATCTCCGATTTCGAGGATGGACACGTCGAAAGTACCGCCGCCAAGGTCATAAACGGCGATGGTCTTGCCGTCTTCCTTATCCATGCCATAGGCAAGCGCGGCCGCAGTCGGCTCGTTGATGATACGCTCTACTTCAAGGCCTGCGATCTGGCCGGCATCCTTGGTTGCCTGGCGCTGCGCATCGTTGAAGTATGCAGGAACGGTGATAACCGCCTTGGTCACGGTTTCGCCGAGGTAGCTCTCGGCGGTTTCCTTCATCTTCTGCAGGATGAAGGCAGATATCTGGCTAGGCGAATACTCGTCGCCACCGGCCTTGACCCATGCATCGCCGTTCTTGCCCTTGACGATCTCGTAAGGGACAAGGTCCATGTCCTTCTTGGTCGTCGGATCGTTGAACGGGCGGCCGATAAGGCGCTTGATCGCGAACAAAGTGTTGTCCGGGTTGGTCACGGCCTGACGCTTGGCAGGCTGACCGATCAGGCGCTCACCATCCTTGGTGAATGCCACGATAGACGGCGTGGTGCGCGCGCCTTCAGAATTCTCGATGACCTTGGGCTTGCCGCCTTCCATCACGGAGACGCAGCTGTTGGTCGTACCCAGGTCGATACCGATAATCTTACTCATAATTCCCCATCTCTTTCATATTGGACGCTGCGAAGTCGGCTCCCCTAGTCCCGGCGAAGCCCGTGCCGCAGCTCAAAAAGCTGTGTAACGAGGGCGGATATAGGTGCGCTTTTGCTTGGCACAAGGGAAGCAAGCCCCTAGAAAATTCGCAACGTCCAAGAGGGGAACACAATGAACAGCAAACAGGTATTTTCGGCTCTCACTGTATCGTTGAGCGCGCTCGCTCTTGCGGCTTGTGACGGCGAAGCCGATGCTCCGGTTGAAGAAATTGCCGCAGGTGATTGCCCTCCGGGTATCACGGTAGAGAATGGCTGGTTGGCAATGCCTGCGGTGGCCGGAAATCCGGCTGCCGCCTATTTCACCATCACGAACGGCACGGATCGCACGATCTACGTTCGGGCGGCCAACATGGTCGGATCGGAAAGCGCGACACTTCACATGACCGTCGAATACGACTTCGAAATGCAGATGCAGGAAGTCGCCGGCGGTGTCACTGTGGAACCAGAGGCGACTTTCGAGTTCGAGCCGGGCGGCACGCACGTGATGGTGATGGGCTTGAGCGAAGAGATGGAAGCTGGCGCCGAGAGCGAGCTGACGCTGACCTTTGCGGGCGGTGACAAGTGCAGCTTCCCTGTGACGCTCTATCCTGCGGGTACCGATCCGCGCGAGAGTGAGGCAGAAGAAGGTTGAGCGATAACGGGGTGCTAGCCTGTCCGGTAGGCGGAGAGCGCCCCCTCACCCCGGGCGAGATTGACCTTGCCCGAAGCATGTTCGGTAGTGCGGTCGACTATTCCAAAGTCCTGATCCGTCGCCGTAAATGGGCATTCTTCCAACCCAAACGCGTGACGATGGCCCCGCGCGGACACATCCACTTCCACCCGCTGGGCGAGGTCTATTGCGAGGACTTCTCGACGGCCCCGCTCCATCGGCAAGGGCTGTTCATCCACGAGATGACGCATGTCTGGCAAACCCAGACGCTCGGAGAGTGGTATCTGGTTACACGTCGAATGCCGTGGGCGCGGTATGACTATTCACTCAAACCCGGGTGGCCGCTGGAGAAGTACGGCATCGAGCAGCAGGCGCGGATCGTGGAACATGCCTTCTTGCTGCGACGAGGTCGGGTGTTGCCCGGCGTTGCCGACAAAAGCGCCTATGACGCTCTGGTGAATTTCCCTGGAGCAGCCCCTGCATGACAGATTTCGAATTCATCTTCGTGCTCTACGCGCTAATTCTTGGCCTTTCGCTCGTCGAATTGTTGGGCGGATTGGGGCGTGCGCTGGAATATGAATTCGCCCGCGATGCCGAGGGGAAGGACGATCAGTTCGTGATCGGCTGGCTCACGCCGCTCATGGCCGTGTTCGTGATGGTCGATCTGATGAGCTTCTGGATGTTCGCCTGGACCGTGCGCCCGCTTGTCAACGTGTCACCACAGATGTTGCTGGGGGTGATGGGCTTTGCGAGCGCCTATTACCTTGCGGCGAGGCTAGTGTTTCCAAGTGATCCCGAACGGTTCCGCAACCTGGATACGCATTACTTTCGTGTTTCGCGCACGATCTTCGGGATCCTGATCGCGCTGGTGTTTGTCCAGTGGGCCTATCTGTTGTCGCTCGACGAAGTCCGCGAAGCTCTGCTTACTCCGGCGAGCGTTGGCTTAACGCTCTTCTTCGTTGCAATGATGGGTGCAGCCATGGTGTTCCGCAATCGACATGTTCAGGCGGTGCTGCTGGTCGCTCTGATTGTGCGCTATTTGGTTTTGTATGTGTTGATTTGATGCCGCGCGGAATTCGCGTGGGCTATGCCTACCCCGCATGATTTGATAGCCTGCATGCAGCAAGACATTGGATACACTTTTCGTTCAGCTCAGGGGTTGAATAGCTGAACAAGGCGGGTCGCACCGAAACGAGATATCGTGTTTGAAAAGGGGGATCTGTCATATGTACAAGAAGTTTTACGCCTTTGGTGCTGCTGCTGCGCTGTTGGGCGTCGCAGCAATGCCGGCGCCTGCCGCTGCACAGGATGTCAGCGCCGATCCGATCTACGAAACCGTTGAGCTTGTCTCTGGTTTTACGCCTGATCCCTATTACGTTTCGCTCCGCTCTGGCGGCGTCAACAATGCGCGCGATCTGGGTGGCGAATGTCGCGGCTACGTCGCAACTTCGCCTGATGTCCGCCTGTTCTTTGAAGCCGGTTCATTGCCGCTGATCATTTCCGCTGCATCGGAAGCTGACATCACGCTTGTGATCAATGCGCCTGACGGCAGCTGGTACTGTGACGATGATAGCGGTCCAGGCCTTGACCCGCAGTATGTGTTCGATCCTGCCATGTCTGGCCGTTACGAGATTTGGGTCGGCACCTACAGTAGCAGTGATACGCATGATGCCACGCTAGCCATCTCCGAGCTGTATGGCGGTGATGGAGAAATGATCACCGGCAGCGGCCAGACAGCCATGATCCAACCGAGTGCCAGTGGTCCGGATGTGAATGCTGATCCGATCTACGAAACAGTCAATCTGAGTGCCGGCTTCGTGCCCGATCCTTATCTGGTGAACCTGCAGTCCGGCGGGGTAAACGATGCAACTGGGCTTGGTGACGAGTGCCGCGGCTATATCGCCAATGCGCCAGATGTTCGCCTCAACTATGAAGCGGGCACTGTGCCGCTCTACATTTCGGTCGATTCAATGGCGGATACGACGCTGGTCGTGAATGCGCCGAACGGCCAATGGTATTGCAACGATGACGGTGGCGAAGGCCTCAACCCGTCAATCAGCTTCAACACGCCGCTCTCGGGGCGTTACGAGATCTGGGTCGGCACCTACGGCGGTACCGATAACAACGCGGCTGAGCTCAACATTTCGGAGCTCTACAGCGAATAGCTCCGGCAAAAGCTGAAAGAAAAGGGGCGCTCTCCATTGTGGAGGGCGCCCCTTTTTCTGGTCAATCTGAAACGGATCAATCCGGCTTTTTGGCTACGCCAACCATGCTCGGGCGAAGCAGCCGGTCGCGGATCATGTATCCGGCCTGCATTTCCTGCACGATGGTGCCCGGCTCTTCCTCGTCCGTAGGCACTTCCAACATCGCCTGGTGTTGGTTGGGATCGAGTGGCAAACCCATTGCAGCGATCTTGCTGATGCCATGGTTGGCGAAGGCTTTGTCCAGTTCACGCATCGTTGCTTCGATACCGGAGACAAGCCCTTTGAACTTGTCGTCTTCGCGCAAGTCCGCCGGGACAGCGTCTATCGCGCGCTTCAGATTGTCTGCCACGCCCAAGATGTCGCGGGCAAAGCCTGCTGCGGCATAGTTGCGCGCGTCCTGAACTTCCTTTTCGGACCGGCGACGGACATTCTGTGCTTCTGCTTTGGCATACAGCACTTCCTGTTTGGCGGTTTCGAGATCAGCCTTCAGCGACTCCAGCGCTTCTTCAACGCCGCCCTCGCCCGCTTCGTCTTCACCGTCATCATCGCTCAGGAATTCCTCGGGAACGCCCTCCAGCTCTTTTTCGACCGCTTCGTCGTGCCCGTTCTCGTTCTTGGCTTCGTCTTTATCCGACATGGTACCCCAACTAACCTAATCTCTTGCCCAGCGACTGGGCTGTGAAGTCCACGATGGGAACGACACGCGCGTAATTCAACCGCGTTGGCCCGATCACGCCCAGAACGCCAACAACTTTTCCATCGCGGTCGCGATAGGGCGATGCGATGACTGACGAACCCGACAGCGAGAACAGCCGGTTCTCCGACCCGATAAAAATCCGTGCTGATCCCGCTTCGCGCGCGCTGTCGAGCAGTTCAGCGACCGATTGCTTGTTCTCAAGGTCATCGATCAGCGAGCGCACCCGCTCGATATCGCCCAGAGCCGCCTCATCAAGGAGGTTGGCTTGCCCGCGCACGATCAGCACGGGGCGTTTGGCCGAATCCTCGCTCCAGACCGCGATCCCGGCTTCCACAAGGCTAGCCGACGCTTCGTCCAGTGCGCTTTTACCCGATGATATTTCCTGTCGCATCGCCTGCGCCGCATCTGCAAGCGTGCGTCCGGCAAGATGGGCGGAAATGTAGTTACCCGCCTGCTCCAGGTTGGTGGGAGAGGCTTGCGCCCCGAGATCGAGTACCCGGTTCTCGACATGACCATCCTCATCCACCAGCACGGCCAGCGCGCGCGTCGCGTCTAGCGTTACTAAGCGCATCTGGGCCAGTTTCGCTTCTCGCTTGGGCACCATGACCATTCCCGCGGCACCGGAGATATCGGACAGGATAGAGCTGGTCTTCTCCAGCGCAGCCTCGATCGGTCCCGGCTCGGCCAGCTGCTTTTCAATTGCCGCACGCTCCTGGGCGGTGGGTTCTGCCACCTGCATAATGCCGTCCACAAACATGCGTAGCCCGCTGTTGGTGGGCATCCTTCCGGCGCTTGTATGCGGTGCAGCGAGTAAACCGAGTTGCTCGAGCTCGCTAAGGACCGAACGGATAGAAGCGGGAGAGAGGTTTACCCCTCCGGTTTGGGCAAGCGCTTTTGATCCAACCGGCTGCCCGCTCGCCAGATAATCTTCCACCACCAGGCGGAAGATATCGCGGGCGCGGTCCGTCAATTCTGCGATCGGCGTGTTGGGCATGGGAAGCGTTATGGTGTCAGCAAGGATCTGATGCAATCAACGGTCGCGGTAGCTGGCCCGATCTTCATCAGACCCGACAAGATGTCCGATGGGAAGTTCTTCCCATGCCTCGGTGATCGTCCCTTCATGTTCGACAAGGCCCGGCTGTCTGCAACCCAGATACCAGTTGAGTTCGGTTCGGTTGCCGTCTTCGCCAAACCAGGTGATCCGCACGCTCGGCGCATCTGTGTAGACCGGAACGTCACAGTTATCGTATCCGTAGCTGGTGTCCTGCGCCGGACGGAATGGGGCGAGCCTTTCGGCGAATGCGGCGACTTCTTCCGCGCTTGCAGAAAAGTCATGTCGGCCGCGTTGAAGAACGAAATTCTGTCCGTCATAGGTGCCTCGACCTGACCCGTCTATCTCAAGTTCGAAGTCGGGGCAGAAGCCGAAGCAGGGCTCTAGTGAAAACGCGATCCGCTCGCCGGATGCAATAGGGGTTTCGGAAGTTGCAGGAGCATCGGATGCCGGTTCGGTAACCGCTCCATCCTGCATGCACGCAGACAAGGCGAATGCGATGAGAATAGGGCTCAATCTGGACATCATGGCATCTTCCTCGCAGCAGCGCTTGATCGTGCCCCAGATTAGCCTATGCGACAGGGTAATCCAAAGGAGTTTTCTATGCGACCTTCCGGCCGCGCGCCCGACGAAATGCGCGCTATCACCATCGAAACCGGCTTTACCAAACATGCAGAGGGCAGCTGCCTGATCAGCTTTGGCGATACGCGGGTGTTATGCACGGCCTCTGTGGAAGAACGCATTCCGCCGTGGCTGCGTGGCAAAGGCTCGGGCTGGGTCACCGGCGAATATTCGATGCTTCCGCGGGCAACGCACACTCGTGGCTCGCGTGAAGCAGCTCGCGGCAAGCAGAGCGGGAGAACGCAGGAAATCCAGCGCCTGATCGGGCGGAGCCTTCGCGCAGTAGTCGATCTGGAGAAGCTCGGCGAGCGGCAAATCACGCTCGATTGCGATGTGATCCAGGCCGATGGCGGAACGCGTACGGCCTCGATTTCGGGGGCATGGGTGGCGCTGCGTCTCGCGGTCAACAAGCTGATGGCAGAGGGTGCGATCAAGGAAGATCCGATTACCGCAAAGATCGCGGCGATTTCGTGTGGTATCTATCAGGGCACGCCGGTTTCGGACCTCGACTATGCCGAAGATTCTAACGCCGATGCCGATGCTAATTTCGTGTTGATCGAAGGCGGCCAGATCGCCGAGGTACAGGCCACCGCAGAAGGCGCGACCTATGACGAGGAAGGCCTGCTGCGCCTGCTCCGCCTCGCGCAGATGAGCTGTGCGGAGATCTTCAAGGCACAGGATGAGGCGGTAAAATGAGCCGTAAGCTAGGGGGCGGAAAGCTGGTTATTGCCACGCACAATGCGGGCAAGCTGAAGGAGATTTCCGCCCTCCTTGCACCGTACGGGCTCGATTGCATTTCGGCAGGCTCGCTGGGTCTTCTCGAGCCACCCGAGACGGGCAAGACCTTCGTCGCCAATGCGCTAATCAAGGCGCGGGCGGCTGCAGAGGCGTCGGGCCTCCCTGCCCTCGCAGATGATAGTGGATTGTCGGTTGCTGCGCTGGGCGAGCGGCCCGGAGTGTACACCGCTAATTGGGCCGAGCGGCAATGGTTTGAAGGCGAGCCGGGCCGTGACTGGTACATGGCAATGGGTAAGGTCGAGGGGCTGTTGCAGGCGAAGGGACCCGATACACCGCGCGATGCGTGGTTTTCCTGCGTCTTGGCGCTCGCGTGGCCCGATGGCGAGCATGCGGTGTTTGAAGGCCGCGTTGACGGCTCTCTGACATGGCCTCCTCGTGGAGAAATGGGTTTTGGCTATGATCCGGTCTTTGTGCCCAGTGGCCACGAGCAGACTTTCGCCGAGCTCCAGCCCGAGCAGAAGCACGCGATGAGCCACCGCGCCGATGCGTTCGCAAAGCTGGTGGCAGACCAGTTCGGCGGGTAGGCTGCGCGGATCATGGCGCGCGCGCTCTACATTCACTGGCCTTTTTGCCTCAAGAAATGCCCCTATTGTGACTTCAATTCGCATGTCCGGGATGAGATTGATCACGCCACTTGGGAAGCCGCGCTGTTGGCGGACTTGCGGCATGAGGCAGAGCTGGCGGGTGGAGAGGCGTTACACTCCATTTTCTTCGGGGGTGGCACACCTTCGCTGATGCCTCCAAAGCTTGTGAATACCCTGCTGCAAGAAGCTGAAAAATTGTGGGGTTTTTCGCCAAACATCGAGATCACGCTTGAAGCTAACCCCTCCTCGGTGGAGGCGGCGAAATTTGCTGATCTAGCTGCGGCAGGCGTCAATCGCGTGTCTCTGGGGCTGCAATCGCTTGATAACGATGCTCTCACGTTCCTCGGACGATTGCACAATGCCGAAGAGGGACTGAAAGCACTCGAAACCGCGCAGAGGGCATTCGAGCGGGTCAGTTTCGATCTGATCTATGCCCTCCCCGATCAGTCGCCCGACCATTGGCGCGATCAGCTGACGCGCGCACTTGGTTTCGGCACCGATCATCTCTCGCTGTACCAGCTAACCATCGAACCCGGCACGCGGTTTGAAAGCATGGTGCGGCGGGAGGAATTTGTGCCGCTCGACGATGACAAAGCAGCAGGCTTGTTCGCCATCACCCGCGAACTGACCGAACAAGCGGGCATGCCGGCTTACGAGATCAGCAACCACGCGCGGCCCGGCCATGAAAGCGCGCACAACCTCACTTACTGGCGGTATCAGGACTATGCCGGCATCGGCCCCGGCGCACACGGGCGGCGTGGTGGTATGGCGACGACACGTCACAAGAAACCGGAGAACTGGCTCGCCGCTGTCGAGCGCAACGGGCACGGCTCGCAGGAAGAGCGGGTGCTTGGTGTCGAGGAGCAGGCATCCGAAGCGCTGCTTATGGGGCTGCGGCTTGCCGAAGGGATGGACCTTGCTGCCTTGGCAGGCCGTTTTGGCATGGAGTCATCGCAGCTGCTCGACCCGGGTGAGATCACACGGCATCAGGACCTCGGCTTCCTGTGGCGAACGGATGAGCGACTGGGAGTGACACCCGCAGGAATGCCATTGCTCGACGCCCTCCTCCCGCGTCTTGTCACCGATGGATTGGTAGGCGCATGAGCAGCATGCCCGACCTTCTCGACGAGTGGGAAGCGCACCTCGCTATCGCGCGTCGTCGATCTTCTCATACCGTGCGTGCCTATGTCACGACTGCCGGACGGCTCGTTGAGCGGCTCGACCTGCGCGATTGGGCAAGCGTGGCGGCTCTCAGCACTCGCGACTTGCGCGGGCAGCTGGCCAGCCGCCGTGCGGAAGGCATCAGTAATGTTTCTGCCGCGCGAGAACTCTCAGCACTCAAAGGCTTTGTCGCCTTTGCGCGGGACAAGGTGGGCGCCGATCCCGGCGCCGCGCCCCGAATTCGTGGTCCGCGTATCAAGAAGGGCTTGCCCCGCCCCGTCACGCCTGATGAGGCCACGCATATGGTCGAGACTGTGTCCGACATGGCGGCAGAGGACTGGACCGGTGCGCGCGATGCTGCCGTGCTGCTGCTGATGTACGGCGCAGGGCTACGCATTGCCGAAGCTCTGTCGCTCAAAGCCAGCGACCTGCCGCTGGGCGAAACGCTGGTCGTAACGGGCAAGGGCAACAAGCAGCGCGTCGTGCCGCTAATCCCGATCGTGCGAGAAGCCGTGGCGAAGTATGCGGCCGCATGCCCCTTCGATCTGGCAGAGGATGACGCACTGTTTCGCGGCGTCAAAGGCGGTCCGCTGTCTCAGGGCATGGTGCAAAAGGCGATGGCGCGGGCGCGCAAGGCGCTCGGGTTGCCGAGCACTGCGACACCACACGCCCTGCGCCACAGCTTTGCCACCCATCTGCTCGGCTCAGGAGCGGATTTGCGCAGTCTGCAGGAACTGCTTGGCCACGCGAGCCTTGGCTCGACGCAGATCTATACCAAGGTAGATGCGGCCAAGATGCTTGAAGCCTATCGCTCCGCCCACCCGCGCGAAAACGACTAGTCGGTCTGCTGCTCGCGCGGCTTCCAGGTGAAGAAGCGGTAGAGATAGCCGGCTACCGCCGCAACGGTGAGGCCAATGATGATCCAGCCGAGCATGTCCTGCGATTCACGCAGCTGGCTTCCCAGCCATGCTCCGCCGCCTATCAGCGCGGCATTCCACACCAGCGATCCGGCGAAAGTGAAGGCGAAGAACTTCCACTTCGGCATGTGAACCAGTCCGGCGGGAAGCGAGATAATCGTACGCAGAAACGGGCTCATACGGATGAAGAAGACGACCCAGTGCCCGTGGCGCGAGAAAAATGCCTGGGCTTTCTCGATATGCTCCCAGTCGACGGTCAGCCAGCGGCCCCATCGGTCGACGATGGGCTGCAAGCGCTCGTATCCGTATTTGTCACCGAGCCAGTACCAGAAGTAATTGCCGGTGACGGTGCCCGCAGTCCCGATCAACAACAGCGGCCAGAATGCCATCTCGCCGCGTTCGACCAGTACGCCGCCGATGCCCATGATGACTTCGCTGGGTACAGGCGGGACGACATTTTCCAGCACCATCAGAAAGAAGATGCCGAGATAGCCCCCGCGGGCGATCAAATCGATGATGATTGCGTCCATGGTTGATCAACGCGCAGGTCGTGCGTTTGTTCGCTCACATTGCGGCGTGGCGTGCCTCAAGTGCGTCCCAGATCATTCCGGCGGTGTCGGTATTGTTGAACTTGTCGATGGCAACGATGCCGGTGGGCGAGGTCACGTTGATTTCGGTTAGCCACTCGCCGCCAATCACATCGATGCCGACGAATGTCAGGCCGCGACGCTTCAGATCCGGACCCATTGCATCGCAGATTTCCTGCTCGCGGTCGGTCAATCCGGTAGCCTCTGCCGAGCCGCCTTGCGCAAGGTTGGATCGGAACTCACCCTCGCCCGGCTTGCGGTTGATAGCACCTGCAACCACGCCATCGACCAGCACGATACGCTTGTCACCTTCGGACACGCTCGGGAGGAAGGGCTGGACCATATGCGGTTCAGGCCAGGTTTGGTTGAACACCTCGAACAGCGCGGAAATGTTGGTGCCCTCTGCATCGATCTTGAAGATGGCTTTGCCGCCATTGCCATGAAGCGGTTTCACCACGACTGCGCCATGCTCTTTCTGGAAAGCGCGAACGTCATCCAGCACGCGGGTAATCAATGTGGGCGGCATAAAACGTGCGTAGTCGAGAACGTACATCTTTTCAGGCGCATTGATGACTTCGCGCGGATCGTTGCTGACGAGCGTCTTGCCTTTCAGCCGATCGAGGATCAGTGCTGCGCTGATATAGCCAAGGTCGAATGGCGGGTCCTGCCGCATCAGGATTACGTCGATATCTTCGCCGAGGTCGATCTTGCGCAGTTCGCCGGCGGTGAAGTGATCACCCTGCTTGCGCTCGACCCGCGTTACACGGCGCGCCCATGCACAGACCTTGTCGCCTTCCCAGCTCAGCGTTTTGACATGGTATTCCCACAGCTCATGTCCACGCTCCTGCGCGGCGAGCATCAGGGCAAAGCTGGAGTCGCCCGCGATGTTGATGCTTTCGAGCGGGTCCATCTGGACGGCGACGCGTAGAGACATGGAAATTCCTTAAGGCTGCCAGGCGTTGACGATGTGGCGTGGCATGCTGCCTGGTGCAAGGAGGATTACGTCAAGCCGGATATCTTCGCCATGGGTGGCATAGGTGTGCGCCACGGCTTCCACTGCCGCTGCCACTCGCGACAGTCGATATTCGTCGATA
Organism: Aurantiacibacter sp. D1-12; assembly: GCF_028858515.1. Taxonomy (GTDB): domain Bacteria; phylum Pseudomonadota; class Alphaproteobacteria; order Sphingomonadales; family Sphingomonadaceae; genus Alteraurantiacibacter. The sequence goes on along the minus strand of NZ_JAPJZJ010000001.1, from coordinate 626,044 downwards.
GCGTGATCGAGATCGGCTTTCTTCGCGCGCCATTTGACCTCGACGAAGGCGATTATGTTGCCGCGTTTGGCGACAATGTCGATTTCGCCTGCAGGTGTGCGCACACGTTTGCCGAGAATGCGCCAGCCTTTGAGCTGCAGCCAGGCGGCAGCCCTTCCCTCTCCCTGCCGTCCGCGTTTCTCGGCAATCTGGCGCTTCATTCGTCCTTGATCTCCATTGCGCGGGCATAGAGTGTCTTGCGGTCGAGACCCGTTGCCTTGGCGACCTGCGCCGCCGCTTTGGAAGCCTTCTCGGTCTCGAGCAGTTCGCGCAGCATCGCCTCGGCATCGTCTGTGCTCGCCTCGCGTTCGACCGGAGGACCAATAAGCAGGACGATCTCCCCCTTGGGCGGGTGCGCGGTGTAGTGCTCTGCCAGCGCCGCAGCGCTTCCTGTCCGGCATTCCTCGTAAAGCTTTGTCAGTTCGCGCGCGACCGAGACTTCGCGATCCGGGAAGAGTTCGCCGATAGCGGTCAGGCTTTTGACGAGGCGCGGCGATGTTTCGAAGAAGATCAGCGTAGTGCGGACGTGCGCCAGCTCCTCCAGCACGTCGCGGCGGGCCTTCTCCTTTTGTGGGAGAAATCCTGCGAACATGAAGCGATCATTGGGCAAGCCAGACAGCGCCAGTGCCGTGAGTGGAGCATTCGCGCCGGGCAAGACGGTCACCGGAACTCCCACCTCTTTTGCTTCGATAACAAGACGATACCCCGGATCGCTCACAAGCGGCATTCCGGCGTCGCTTGCCAGTGCCACCGCTTTTTCACGCATGCTTTCGACCAGGCGTGCACGATCATTGGGGGCGGAATGGTCGTCATACCGCCACAGGGGCTTGGAAATGCCCAGATGCCGGATCAGCTTTTGCGTTACGCGCGTGTCTTCACAGGCGATCCCGTCACACCGTGCCAGAACATCGGCTCCCCGCATGGTAATGTCTCCAAGATTGCCAATCGGGGTGGCAACGATGTAGAGGCCGGGTGAAAGAGGGTCGCTGCGCTGGGTCACGCGTACATCCTTGGACCAGGTTCAATGGAGACAGCAAGCATGTTCGGTAATTTCAAGCGCCTGCTCGCGGTGGGAATGGGTAGTATTCTGCTCACTGCGTGTCAGGTCATCCCCAACGGGAATGGCGGTTTGGCCGATACCGGATCGACCCCGGTCGATAATACGCCTGTCGCGGGCCCCAGCGCCGATGTCCTGCCGCAGGATACCGAACGTCACCGTGTGGCGTTGCTGGTTCCGCTGAGTGGCACCAATGCTCAGGTAGGTCAGTCTATCGCCAATGCCACCACTATGGCTCTGCTGGATACCGGTGCAGAGAATCTGCGCATCACGACTTATGATACCGCTGGCGGCGCCGGCGATGCTGCCCGCCGTGCCATTTCTGATGGCAATCGCCTGATCCTTGGCCCGCTGGTGCGCAACAATGTCGGCTCCGTTCTGGAGCAGGCGCGCGATGCCGATGTGCCGCTGATCACATTCTCCAACGACACGACTGTCGCGCGCAACGATGTGTTCGTGATGGGCCATATTCCCGAACAGTCGGTTGAACGGACCGTGAGTTTCGCGGTTGATCAGGGCGCCCGTCGCTTCGCCATTCTTGCGCCTCGCGGGGACTACGGAAACCGTACGACTGCCGCAGCGGAGCGTGCAGTGGCCGCGCGCGGAGGCTCGGTGGTGGATGTCCAACGGTATGACCGCAACAACACTTCGATTATCAGCGCGGCGGACAGGCTTGCCCAGCAAGGCGGTTATGACACAGTGCTGATTGCAGACAGCGCGCGGCTTGCCACTATGGCCGCTCCGCGCCTGAAGGATGCAGGCGATGCGCTTCCTTCGATCATCGGTACCGAGCTGTGGAGCCGCGAGGCTGAGCTGACCCGCAGCAACGCCTTGCGCGGTGCATGGTTCTCCAGCGTTTCGGATGATCGTTATGCGCAGTTTGCCGAAAGTTATGAGAGCCGCTTTGGTGGCGAGCCTTTCCGCATTGCGACGCTAGGCTACGATGCCGTTCTTCTGACTCTCCGCCTGACGCGCGACTGGCGACCGGGCCGCGATCTACCCGATGGCCTGCTGACCAATAGCGAAGGTTTCCTCGGTCTCGATGGTCCGTTCCGCTTCATGTCGAATGGCATTGGCGAGCGCGCGTTCGAAGTCCGCCAGGTCGGCAACGGCGTCTTCACCGTGGTCGATGCCGCTCCCAGAGGGTTCTGAGGGCGGATAACTCGCTGCAACCCGCTTGAAGCGCGCGATTCCGAGCGCCTATAGCAGAAGGCATGAGCGACGATCTTTTTGAAGAGCTGCCACAGGGCGGCGGTGATTACGATTCCTCCTCAATCGAGGTGCTGGAAGGGCTGGAGCCCGTCCGCCGGCGCCCCGGCATGTATATCGGCGGCACCGATGATCGCGCGCTCCACCACCTCGCGGCCGAAGTGCTCGACAACGCGATGGACGAAGCCGTGGCAGGCCACGCCAACCGTATCGAAGTGGTGCTGGATGAGGGCAATCGCCTGACGATAACCGATAACGGTCGCGGCATCCCGGTGGACGAGCATCCCAAGTTTCCCGGCAAATCCACACTCGAAGTGATCCTCACCACGCTGCATTCGGGCGGCAAGTTCTCGGGCAAGGCGTACGCAACATCAGGCGGCCTGCACGGCGTGGGTGTGAGCGTCGTGAACGCGCTCTCCAGCCTTACCCGCGTCGAAGTCGCGCGTAACAAGGAAGTTTTTGCGCAGGAATTCTCCAAAGGTCAGCCGCAAGGTAAGATCGAGAAGGTTGGCGACACACCCAACCGCCGCGGGACGAGCGTTACCTTCATTCCCGACACCGAGATTTTCGGGGATCGCCAGTTCAAGCCGGCGCGGCTGTTCAAGCTGGCGAGGTCCAAGGCTTACTTGTTTGCAGGCGTCGAAATTCGCTGGAAATGTGCACCCTCGCTCGCGTCTGAAGAGGTGCCCGCAGAGGCGACATTCCAGTTCCCCGGCGGTCTGGCCGATCACTTGAAGGAGCAGGTCGGTAACCGCGAATGCGTCACTGCAGACTTCTTCAGCGGAACGCAGGACTTTCCCGAGAACGATGGCACCTCACAAGGCCGTGTCGAATGGGCCGTCGCATGGCCGCTGTGGTCTGATGGCTCGACGAGCTGGTATTGCAACACGGTGCCCACGCCCGATGGCGGCACCCACGAGGCGGGCCTCCGCGCGGCGCTGACAAAGGGTCTGCGTGCATTCGGCGAGCTGACAGGCGTCAAGAAGGCGAACAGTCTTACTGCTGACGACGTGATGACGGGCGCAGAGATCATGCTCAGCGTCTTCATCCGCGATCCGCAGTTCCAGAGCCAGACCAAGGACCGCTTGACTTCGCCGGAAGCTGCTCGTCTCGTCGAGAACGCGGTGCGCGATCACTTTGACCAGTTCCTTACCGACAATATGGAGCGCGGCAAGGCGCTGCTCGGTTCGGTGATGGAGCGCATGGAAGAGCGGCTCAAGCGCAAGCAGGAACGCGAGATCAAGCGCAAGACCGCGACCAATGCGAAGAAGCTGCGCCTGCCTGGGAAGCTGACCGATTGCTCGGGTGACGGCGAAGGTGAAACCGAACTGTTTATCGTCGAGGGGGATTCGGCAGGCGGCTCCGCCAAGCAGGCGCGCAACCGCAAAACGCAGGCGATCCTGCCAATCCGCGGCAAAATCCTGAACGTCGCCAGCGCTACGGCTGACAAAATCCGCGCAAACAGCGAAATCGCCGACCTTTCACTCGCGCTCGGCTGCGGCACGCGGAAGGAATGCGATCCAGAGCAGCTGCGTTATGATCGGATTGTCATCATGACCGACGCCGATGTCGATGGCGCGCACATCGCGACGCTGCTGATGACCTTCTTCTTTCAAGAAATGCCCGAGCTGGTGCGCCGTGGGCACCTCTATCTCGCACAGCCGCCGCTCTACCGCCTTACGGCAGGCAAGGAGAGCCTTTACGCCCGCAATGACGAACATCGTGCAGAGATCGAGGCGAACCAGTTCAAGGGCAAGAAGGTTGAAGTCAGCCGCTTCAAAGGTCTCGGCGAAATGAACCCCGGCCAATTGCGCGAAACGACGATGGATCCGGCGACCCGTAGCCTGATCCGCATCACCCTGCCCGACCAGCACGAACAGCGCTTCGCAGTGAAGGAACTTGTCGACCAGCTGATGGGCCGCAATCCCGAGCACCGCTTCAACTTCATCCAGAACCGTGCAGGTGAGATTGATCGCGAAATGATCGACGCGTGACGGTTGAAGACGCAAGGCCGTCGCACACCCGCTTCGCTGCCATCCGTGCGCGGCTTGAGGCTTTCGAGCCCTCCCGCGGCCCTGCGAGCTGGTTCTACGAGTTCCTGCTCTTCGGCTTCAAGCAGGCGTGGGCGTGTCTGTTTGGCGGGCTGATGCTCGCGCTGCTGATGGCGACGCATCTGTTCTATCCGGACGATGCGCCGCTTCACCGCTACGATTTCCTGACCCTCGCCGCGCTTGGCATCCAGATTGCGATGCTGGCTTTCCGGTTGGAGACCTGGGACGAGGCGAAGGTTATCCTTGCGTTTCACGTGGTCGGCACGGTGATGGAGATATTCAAGACGGCTGTGGGATCATGGGTTTACCCGGAGGAAGCGATGCTGCGGATCGGCGGAGTCCCGCTGTTCTCGGGCTTCATGTATGCCGCCGTGGGTAGCTACATCGCCCGCGTTTGGCGCATATTCGACTTCCGGTTCACCCATTACCCGGCAACATGGATGACCTGGGCGATTGCTGCAGCAATCTACGTCAATTTCTTTGCCCATCATTACATACCGGACATGCGATATGTGCTGTTCGGCATTATCGGGGCGCTGTTCTGGCGTTCGCGCATTTACTTTACGGTATGGCGCGAACCGCGCTGGATGCCGCTGATCATAGGCTGGTTGCTGGTCGCACTGTTTATCTGGTTTGCGGAGAACATCGCCACCTTTGCCAATGCCTGGGCCTATCCCGATCAGGAAGACGGTTGGCAGATGGTTTCGGTCGCCAAATTCGGGTCATGGGCACTGCTGATGTTTATCTCTTTCGTGCTCGTCACACTCGTTTCGCGTCCGCAGGCACCTGATGAGCGAAGCTAAATATAAACTCTCTGTTTACCAAACCTGCCTATCCCCAACCGTGATTGGTTCACCGGGGGTGAGAGATTATGGCATCGCGGCCATTCGAGAACGACAATCAGGACGGTGCGACAGCAGAGCGCACACTTGCGAAGCTTGCCGATCCGAAACGCGCGATTGCCACGCCTTTCGCCGACGCGTTCCTCCTTTGGGGCGCTCCGGTTGCTGTACTGTGCTTCCTTGCGCTGTGGTTGAAAGGCACCGAGCTTGCGCTTGGCGCCAGCTCTTCCGAAGTCGCGGTCTATGCGTTTCTTTTCGCAACGATGATCACGTACGGCCATCTGGTTGCCGTGGTGCCGCGCGCCTACCTCAATCAGGACGTTTTTTCAGCCAATCGCTTCCGGTTGACGGTGGTCCCCGTTGTGCTGATCGCGGCGCTGGCCGTTTCGCCGACCGTCTTCATCATTGCAGGGATCGTGGCTTTCTTCTGGGACGTGCACCACTCTGCCATGCAGACGTTTGGTATCGCCCGAATCTACGACTTCAAGGCGGGTAACGGACCTACCTTTCTCCGCCGGACGGACCTTCTGCTCAACTGGATGCTCTACGTCGGGCCGATCTTTGTCGGCGCGTCCTTCGTTTTGCATGCAGACCAGCTTTCCGGTTTTGCCGACACTCCGCTAACAGTTCTTGCGACTGCTCCGGGCTATCTTGAGGCCGGGCATGCTCCGCTGCGCAACATCGCTCTTGGCATCTGGGCTGTCGGGATTGTCTGGGCTGTAGTGAATTACGGAAATGCCGTACGACAGGGATACAAGATCCCGCCGCACAAAGTCGCGCTGATAGCCGGGACAGGTGCGGTGACGTTCCTCGCCTGGGGCTTCCTCCCACCCCTGATCGCCTTTGCGACGATCAACATCCACCACGCGGTCCAGTACTATGTGATCGTGTGGGTGCAGGAAGGTAAGCGGATTACCGAATTCACCCGCCTTTCGACCCGCGCGGCCTTTGCAGCATTCGTACTGTTCACTGCGGTGATTGCGCTCGGCTATGATCTGGCAACCAAGATGGATTCGCGCCTGATGCTGGTGCCATTCCTCGCCTGCTCGCTGCTGCACTTCTGGTATGATGGCTTCGTCTGGTCCGTGCGTAAGAAGTCCGTCTGAATCTCTTGGTTGTTTGGCGATTGCCGAATTGACCCTGCGCCTGACAGCGTTCAAGCTCCTCCGAAACCGGCCAAATCTGGGGGATTTCCATCATGTATCGTACTCTGCTTGCGGCTTCGGCATTTTGCCTTGTTCCCGCCACTGCCATTGCTCAGGATGCGCAGGAAGAAGCGACGAGTGCGTCTGAACCTGTTGTCGAACGCATTGATGATCTGATCCCCGCTATGCGTGGCGACCTGCCCTATGCGGATGTTTTTGCAGATGTCTTCCGTAGTTCGGTGCCAGAGGCGCAATTCCTGACCATTTTTGGGCAGCTGGAGGGCCAGTTCGGAAGCTATCTGGGAGTGGATTCTGTCGAGGCGCTTTCCCCCACCGCCGCACGCGTTCGCTTCCGCTTTGAACGGGCTCTGGTTGGCGGCAACGTAAGCGTGCAGGAAGCTGAACCTCATGCAGTTACGGGTTTCCTGCTCAACGATATTCAGCCCGTTGATGATGATGCGGATAGCCTGCTTGCGGATATTCAGGCCCTGCCCGGCGAGACCAATCTGCTGATCACGCGTCTTGGCGCCGATGAGCCGCTGCTGGCGCACAATACCGACAGCCAGATGGCTTTGGGGTCCACCTTCAAACTCTATGTTCTGTCTGCCCTTGCGCAGTCCATCGCTGCAGGCGAGCGGTCGTGGGACGATGTTGTTGCGCTCGATCAGGAGAGTTTTCCGAGCGGCATGTTGCAGGATTGGCCAGAGGGTTCACCGATCACCCTGCACAGCCTTGCAACACTGATGATCTCGATCAGCGACAACACGGCGACCGATCAATTGATGGCAGAGCTTGGCCGTGAAACGGTCGAGGAAGAAGTGGTCGCCACGGGACACTCCGAGCCCTCTGCGACATTCCCGATGATGTTCACGCGCGAGATGTTCCTGCTGAAGTCCGGCGACGAGGCTGACGTCGAAGCGTTTCGCGCAATGGACGAAGATGAACGTCGTACCGCTTTGGCGGCGCTTGATGGTGTCGAGCGTGATCTGGGTCAGATGATGGCCGCATTCACCGGCGGCCCAAATGCCATTGATATCGAATGGTTTGCTTCGGCCCAAGATATCGAACGCCTGTTCGAGCGCATTGTGTCCGCGAACGACGATACGCTGCTTGGTGTGATGGGGGTCAGCCCTTCACTGAATGCAGGCGCTGTTGAGAACTGGGACTACGTTGGCTTCAAGGGAGGCTCCGAACCCGGAGTGCTCAACCTTAGCTGGCTGCTGCGCAATGAAGCCGGTGAGTGGTGGGTCGTCTCGATGGGCTGGAACAATCCCGAGGCCAGCCTGGAGCAGTCCCAATTTGATCTGCTTTCGACTAGGGCAATTGGTCTGGCAGCGGGCCAGTAATCAGCTTCAGCGTTTTGTGGCAGCGAGGTAAAGCCAGTCACCTTTCCCAATCGCCTGTCCCAGCACTGCTATCGGAGCGAACAGCGCGGCGTAGGCGAGCATCTTCGGGCTCTGCTTCCAGCTTTCGGGAGTGCCGAAATTGTAGCTGAGATCAATCGAGGTGTGCTTGGCGCCTTCGACATTGAAGCCCGCGTTCCCAACCATCGCCGACAGGGTCTTTTGCGAAAACTGGAACAGGTGATGCGGCGGCTCCGGGTGCGGCCAGTAGTCGAGCTTCTTTGCCAAAGGGTATGACGCGCGCGGGAAGAGCCCATCGATGTCCGGCGTCGAGAGCAACAGCAATCCGCCCGGTTTCAGAAGCCGGAGCAGATCTTTGAGTTCTTGCTGCGGATCGAGAAGGTGCTCGATCACGTCGAACAGTGTGATGACATCGAAGCTTTCATCGGCGAAGTCAGCATCGCGCCAGTCGCCTTGATGAACTGGCAAGCTAAAATGCCGCCGGGCGAAGTCGGCGGTCTCTGGCGAGAGCTCGGCGCCCATGCAGACCATCCCGGTCGAACGAGCCTCTCCGAGGAATATCCCGGAGGAGCATCCGATATCGAGTAGGAGTTGTCCCGACGTGTCCGGTCGGAAGTGGCGTAGCATCTGCATATGCTGATGCGCAGCACGGCGTTGGCGCTGGTATTCTTCCGAACCCGAATCGAGCAATTGCTCGTGGTAATTCGAGCTGGTGGTATAGATCGCCTTGATCCCCTCTGCGTCTGGGGGGTTGGCAATGTAGGCGAGATCGCAACTGTTGCACCGAACGAGGTGATAGCCTTTCTTGGTGAAGAGGTGCTCGTGCTCGCTCGCCCCGCACAGATTGCAGGGAACACTCAGGCCGTTCTCGGCCGCAATGGCGGTTTGCTCGCTCATGGACTCGCGCATAGCCGAAATTGCGCAAGAGAGGGTTAACCGCGGTTGCTGAGTGGTATGCTGTCAGTAGAGGAGCAGGTCGGCTACCTGATCGCGCCAGCTTGCCTCGCCAGACGATGCGATTGCATCCAAGTCTTCTGGGGTCGCGTTGGGGTTGTCCACCCATTCGCGCAAGGCTGGACCACCGTTAATGACGTCTATCGCCAGCACATTGTTGGTGTATTCGTATCTGAAATCCGTACCGCGCCAGATTTCGTAGTCAGGATAGAGTGACCGGATAGCCTTGAATGCCAGGGCCTGCAGGCGCCAGGGCCGGAAGGCCTCGTGATCGTAATGCGCGCCCTCTGCGTGAACCATCAATGCGCTGCACAGTTGGCCTGAGTGCTTGTGAAAGGTCGGTTCGAACCAGCATTCGCGTAGAGCGCACCCGGCCAGCCATTCTGGCGCAATGCGCTCCATTTCGGCCAAGACTGTCTTGGCATCGATATCGGGTGCACCGAATAGCACCTCGAGCGGGCGGGTAGTCCCCCTGCCCTCGCTCAGTGTCGCGCCTTCTATCATAACCGTGCCGGCATAGGCGCGCGCCATGTTGACGTTCGCGGCATTGGGGCTGGGATTGATCCAGATGCGGCTCTCCGGCCAGCCATGCCCTGGCCCCTCGGGTAGCCAGTGATGCATGGTGACGACGTGGTAATCGACATCGAGACCGAAGTGGCGAATGAACCAGTGACCCATTTCGCCCATCGTCAAACCGTGCCGCATGGGCATGGGAGCCGCGCCGACGAAACTTTCGTGCCCCGGTAAAAGCAGAGTGCCCTCCACCGGCCTGCCCGCAGGATTGGGGCGATCGAGCACCCACACTGATTTACCGTGCTTCGCGGCCTCCTCCAGCAGGTAAAGCAGTGTGGTGACGAAGGTGTAGATGCGGCAGCCGAGGTCCTGCAGGTCGAACAGGAAGACATCCGCGCTCGACATCATCTGTCCGGTCGGGCGTCGTACCTCTCCATAAAGACTGAACACGGGGATGCCATAGACAGGATCGGTCTCGTCCGCAGTCTCCACCATGTTGTCCTGCTTATCGCCTTTGAGCCCATGCTGCGGGCCGAACGCGCTAGTGACGTTCACGCCCGCTGCAATCAGCGCATCAAGGCTGTGCGTCAGATCGGCGGTCACCGATGCAGGATGGGCGACAAGAGCCACGCGCTTGCCATCCAGCTTCGCGCGCAGATCGGGTTCTGTCAGGAGACGATCAATTCCGAATTTCATGCAGCGCGGGTTCGCGCAAGTCCGGCTGTGAAGCAAGAGGGATCGTGAAAATCCGGTTTGTCCTTTGTGTGGGAGAGCGCCCAGTAGCTCTTCACTCCGCCTTCTTCCTCCAGCACGGCGGCGAGGCCGATTGCGCATGGCGGACCCGGCATCTGGACGCGCGGCAACGAAGCATCGAAGATCGCCATCGCTTGCCCTGTGCGCATGGTGCAATCGGGTTCGCGCGCAAAATCGCGTTCGCTCATTCCTTCACGATAGCCGGTAAAATCGTAGGCGGCCCAACGCTCCGAAGGGGAGAGATTGAACTCGGAATAGCCCGGCGTCCCGTCCTTCGGCATGATGAAGAGTTCAAAGCATGTCGTTTGCCAGAGATTGTCGGCCCGTCCTCTCCCTGCGAATGGGGGAATTACGAGTTTTCCCGGGCCATCGATGCGCCAGCGTACGCGGAGCCACTGATCTGTAAGAGAAAGCACCCGCGCTTCGACACGGCGGATGGCCAGTGGCGGGTGTGCGGCGTGGTAAGCCAGTTCATGCGTTTGCAAGCAGAGTTCCCCGTGCTACGCGCCCCCACAGTCCAACAACCAAGGCGCCAATTCCCCCGATATGACGACGTTTGATTCCGATTTGCTGCAATTGCTCAATGAGCGAGGCTATGTCCACCAGATGACCGACGCAGAGGGACTGGATGCCCTCGCTGCGCGACAAACCGTGCCCGGATATATCGGTTTTGACGCCACGGCCCCCTCTTTGCATGTCGGATCGCTCGTGCAGATCATGATGCTGCGTCGACTCCAGCAAACGGGGCACAAGCCTATCGTAGTCATGGGCGGTGGCACCACGAAGATCGGCGACCCCTCCGGCAAGGATGAAAGCCGGAAAATGCTGACCGAGCAGGATATCGACGACAACATCGCCGGTATCCGCACGGTATTCGAGCGTCTGCTGACATTCGGAGATGGCCCGACCGATGCGGTGATGGTCAACAATGACGAATGGCTGAGCCAGCTCGGCTACATCGAGTTGCTGCGCGATGTGGGTCCGCATTTCACCGTGAACCGCATGCTGACATTCGATTCGGTGAAGCTGCGGCTTGATCGTGAACAACCGCTCACCTTCATCGAATTCAACTACATGATCCTTCAAGCCTACGACTTTGTCGAGCTGGCACGGCGTTACGACTGCCAGTTGCAGTTGGGCGGTAGCGATCAGTGGGGCAATATCGTCAACGGTATGGAGCTGGGTCGCCGTATGGAAGGCCGGGAGCTGTATGGTCTGACGACTCCGCTACTCACCACTGCCGATGGTTCGAAGATGGGCAAGACCGCCGCTGGAGCGGTATGGCTCAATGAAGCACAGCTGCCCGCCTATGACTTCTGGCAGTTCTGGCGCAACACCGATGATCGTGATGTCGGTCGCTTCCTGAAGCTTTTCACGGACTTGCCACTGGATGAGATTGCCCGCCTCGAAGCGCTAGAGGGCAGCGAGATCAACCAGGCAAAGATCATTCTCGCCGATGAAGTGACGAAGCTTGTGCGCGGAGAAGAAGCGGCAGCTTCGGCCCGGGCGACTGCCGAACAGACCTTTGCTGGTGACGGCAAGGGAGAAGACCTGCCAACGCTCGCCATTCCGGCAGAAGGCATGCGTGTCGGTGCGGTACTTACCGAGCTCGGTTTCACCGCATCGAATGGTGAGGCAAAGCGCAAAATTGCCGAAGGTGCGGTGAAGTTGGACGGTGAAACCGTGTCAGATCCGGGTTTTCTAATTCTTGCCGACGTAGACGCAGAATTCCGCCTAAGTCTCGGAAAAAAGAAGCACGCGATCCTGCAATCGGGCTGATTTTACAAAAAATCCACCATTTGCTGGCAAACGGGTCTCCTAACGAACTATCGGGAGGTCAGCAGCATATGGCTGGGGGCGCACAACTATCAGTAACCGACATGCGCCGCGCTTCGCGGCATCCGGTCGACTATTCGGTTATCGCCGAACACCTGATGCATGGTGATGTGAAACTGCACGTTTCCAACATCTCCGCGCACGGCTTTATGATTGATGAGATCAAGAATATCGGCCGTGGTGATCGTTTGATTATCCGCTTGCCTGCCGTAGGTCGCATCGAAGCCTATTGCATATGGGTGACCGAGGACCGAGCTGGCTTCCAGTTCGAACGGATCATCCGCCTCGATGATTTCCAGACAATGATCCAGGAAATGCAGCCGAATCCAGCATTGCGCCGTCGCGGCTGAACTTTACACCGTTAAATTGAAGCTAGCTTGGCAAGCGCTGCGTGCGCTGCCATTGGGCTTTGCGTGAGCGAGCCCACCCACCCCTTCCACATCGCCAATTTCCGCGCCTATGTTGCGTCGCGTTTCTCCGCGATGCTGGCGCAGTATGCGATGATGCTGATCATCGGGTGGCAGACCTACAATCTGGCGCGCGATGGCGGGATGAGCGTGGGCGAGGCGTCGGGCCAGCTCGCGCTGATCGGCCTCTTGCAGTTCGTGCCTTTGTTCGTCCTGACGCCGGTTACAGGGCTGGTTGCAGACCTGTTCAATCGACGAAATCTTGCACGGCTCACGGTCCTCGGACAAATCGTCTGTGCTGGCGTTCTTGCCTTCGCGACATGGCAGGATGGAATCACTCTCCCGCTGCTCTACGGCGTCGCGATAGTGCTTGGCGTGGTCCGCGCCTTTGCCGGGCCAGCCTATTCCGCCCTCGCCCCAAACCTCGTGCCGGCCAAATTGCTTCCGCAAGCCATCGCGCTATCCTCGATCGCCTGGCAAACGGGCAGCATAATCGGGCCGGCACTGGGCGGGTATCTTTATGTCGTATCGCCCGCCCTTCCCTATGCTGTCGCATGCGGGCTTTACGTGATCGCGCTGATCGGCATCACGCTCATCAGGAACCTGCCTCCGCGGGAACCTGCGCCGAAGGAATCACCGGTCAAGCAGGTCCGCGATGGCCTCGCTTATGTACGCCACAACAAGATGGTGTTGAGCACCATCACGCTTGATCTCTTCGCCGTATTCCTCGCCGGTGCCACAGCGCTTTTTCCGGTGTTCGCAAGAGATATCCTGCAAGTCGGGGCAACTGGCCTCAGCCAATTGGCAATGGCACCCGCGGTTGGTGCAACTGCTACTGCGCTCTTCTTCAGCTTTCGGCCGCTCAAGACCAACGTTGGCCCCCTGATGCTGATCGCGGTTGCGGTGTTCGGCTTTGCCACGATCGGCTTTGCCTTTTCGCGCTCGATGGTGCTCAGCCTTGGGCTGCTTTTCGTGGTGGGATCGGCGGATATGTTCTCTGTCTATATCCGCCAGTCGCTGATCCTTCTGCATACACCTGACGAGAAGCGTGGCCGGGTGTCCTCCGTTTCCCATCTCACTATCAGTGCGAGCAATGAATTCGGCGATTTCTTCTCCGGCAGCCTTGCTTTCTTGCTCGGGCCTGTGGCCGCCGTTGCAATCGGCGGAGCAGGAGCCGTGCTGACCGTTGGCCTGTGGGCCTGGCTCTTCCCTGTTTTGCGCACCACGCGGACCTTCGATCCGCCTGAGGAGTTGCAAGAAGAGGATCACACACAATCTAACCAAGAGTCCGCCAAAGAAGGGACCTGACCCATGAAGTTTGACAACGTTCTGCAATCTATCGGCAATACGCCGCACATCCGCCTCTCCCGCCTGTTCCCCGACCATGAGGTATGGGTGAAGAGCGAACGGTCGAACCCGGGTGGTTCGATCAAGGATCGTATTGCGCTGGCAATGGTGGAAGATGCGGAAGCCTCGGGCGCTCTGAAGCCCGGTGGCACGATTGTCGAGCCAACCAGCGGCAACACCGGCATTGGCCTTGCGATGGTCGCGGCGGTCAAGGGTTACAAGCTGATCCTGGTGATGCCGGAAAGCATGAGCCTTGAGCGTCGCCGCCTGATGCTTGCCTATGGTGCGACGTTCGATCTCACGCCGAAAGAAAAGGGCATGAAGGGCGCGCTGGAGCGCGCTGAGGAGCTGGTGAATGAGCTCGACAATGCATGGATGCCGCAACAGTTCGAAAACGGGTCTAACCCGGCAGTGCATGCGCGCACGACGGCGAAGGAAATTCTCGCCGATTTTGCCAATGCGCCCATCGATGTGTTGATTACCGGAGTTGGTACCGGCGGGCACCTGACGGGCTGTGCGGAAGAGCTCAAGAGCAGCTGGTCCGGCATGAAGGCCTATGCCGTCGAGCCGGAACTTTCACCGGTTATCTCGGGCGGGCAGCCCGGTCCTCACCCGATCCAGGGAATCGGAGCAGGGTTCATCCCCGGCAACCTGCACACCCAGTCAATCGACGGGGCGATTCCGGTCGATGCGGAAGAGGCCAAGGCGATGGCACGCCGCTGCGCCGCTGAAGAGGGATTGCTCGTGGGCATCAGCTCGGGCGCAACGCTGGCAGCGATAGCGAAGAAGTTGCCTGACCTTCCCGCCGGATCACGCGTGATAGGGTTCAACTATGACACCGGCGAACGCTATCTGAGCGTGCCGGATTTCCTTCCGAACGAGTAACACAACCGCCATACTGGCATCATAGGGGGCGCGGCAGTAGTCGCGCCCTTGCTGTCTGGAGGCTTGGGCTTGCCAAGCTCCGCAAATGCGGCGACACTTGTGTCGTGGGTCGCAGATTGTGGTGTTCGAGGGGGAACCGACATGTCATCCGGCCAGGTGTTGCCAACACGGCCTTTGCTGTACCGATTGCTAAAGAAGTATCGCTTCAAGCTGAATGATCTTGCAGCGCGTTTTTCGCTGATTCCCAACGATCCAGTGCTAGATCCATCGCAATTCGATTGGGCCCGGGAACTAGCCGTGCACTGGGAGGCCATCCGTGACGAGGCGTTGGCTATCTACGAGCATCGAGATGCCATCCCTCCCCTTCGGAAGATTTCCGCTGACCATCGCCGGATAGCAACCGATGATGGATGGCGCAGCTTCTTCCTGATTGGCTATGGCAACGCCGTAGAGGAAAACATTGCGCGCGCTCCACGGACGACGGAACTTGTCCGGCGCATTCCGCAACTCAATTCGGCCTTCTTCTCGATCCTTGCTCCCGGTGCCCATATCATTCGTCACCGCGGTGTCTCCAAGAGCTTCTTTACCGCCCACCTGGGCCTGTGCGTGCCGGATGATCATCAGAATTGCGTCATGCAGGTGGAGGACCAGTACGTACATTGGCGGGAGGGTGAATGGACCGTTTTTGACGATACTTACGAACATGAAGTCTGGAACCGCACCGATGAGCCCCGGATCATTCTGCTGTGTCAGGTGGGTAGACCGCTCAAGGCGCCCGGGACGTGGCTGGCACGCGGATTTGAATGGTATCTGCGTCGCAGTCCGTTCGTCACCGAAGCACGGCAAGAACTCGGGCAATGGGAAGAAGCCTACAAGGAGTCCGAGCAGCAGGCGCGCTAAGCGGGTTTAAGACTTTCGCCTTCAAGCTTACGATAGAAGCAACTGGTTACGCCGGTGTGGCATGCGGGGCCCGCTGCTTCGCACTTCAGGACTATGGCGTCCTGGTCGCAGTCGACGAGCATTTCCTGCACTCGCAAAGCATTTCCGGATGTCTCGCCCTTTTTCCAAAGCTTGCCCCGGCTGCGAGAGTGGAAGTGTGCAACACCTGTCTCTCGCGTCGCAGCAAGTGCCTCGGCATCCATGAAGGCCACCATCAGTACTTCGCCGCTGGCCGCGTCCTGGACGATGGCGCTCATCAGCCCCGCCGCATCGAACCTTGGCATGAAGGCAGTGCCTTGTTCGCGCTCTTTATCAATCGTTGAGATGGTGGGTGCCCTTTTCGAAGAGTATAGTCAGTTGCAATGTGCATACTGTTTTGTTGCACGATAATCACAATACCGTCTCAAAATCTATCACTGCCCGACAACACGGTTTGCTTTTCAACCTTTCAGTGGGATGAACGCGTCTTCGGCTGGACGAGCCGTCTACCATTCCGGTCAAGGGATGGGAGGTTCCGGGACTGCCAAGTGGCACAGCGGATCATGAGGGTTTGGAACTGACGCGTTCACTGGGGGGTGATGCGAGGTTCCAGCGATATCGTCACGCGAACGCCCGGGACTAACCTCCCGGGCGTTTTGCCTTTAGGGATTAGATTGCTTCATCGAGAACGCGCGAGAAGCACGCGATCTTCACCTTTGCTGCTCCTGCGCGTTTCAGAACAAATACGCAGGCATTGCTTGTCGCGCCGCTGGTGAGCACATCGTCGACCAGCAGGATGTTTGCCTGCTTGATCCGCTCCTTGTGTTTCGGATTTACAGCAATAGCGCCCTGAAGCGTTTTGGCTCGCTGCTTCTTGCCAAGCCCACCGAGCGCAGGGGTCGATTTCGTGCGCAGGAGCCCGTCGACCAGCAATTCCGTTCCGGTCTTGTCCGAAATCTGACGTGCGAGCAAGGCGGACTGGTTGAAACCACGCTGCCACAACCGGAAGCGGTGGAGCGGAACGGGCACGGTCAGCCAATCGTCACCTAGCATCTGGAGCCGCGACGCCATCATACCGGCGAGCATTGGTGCGAGTGCGATCTTGCGCCCGTGCTTGAAGGTCAGCACCAACTTACGCGCAGTGTCATTGTACAGCGTACCAGCGGCAATGCCGTCATGCCGAGGCGGATTCTCCATGCACACAACACAGGTCAGGCCGTGTTCCGGCCCATCATCCCGAAACGGGCGATGGCACCTATCGCAACACGGCTCGCCGGGAATGACCAGTTCGCTCCAGCACGAGGTGCACAGCCCTTTTTGCTCGGCGAGCCCGTCCCCGCATAGCGGGCAGCGTGGTGGGTAGACGAGGTCTACAAGGGGCGCGAATGTCTCTGACAGGGTGCGGGAAACCGACATTGGGGCTATGCTGCATGCGAGCGCGGCTGTAGGCAAGCGCCGATGAGTTCCCGACCTCCCCGTATCTTCTCTGACAAGCGACGTATGGCACGGCGACTGCGGGTGCTTGGGCGCGATGACGGACCGCGTTTCATCATCGACAACATGATCGAAGAGGTTACAGATCGGCTCGGTTTCATGCGGCTCGAACCGGCAAAGCCGCTTGTGGTGGGCGACCATACGAGGCAGCTGGGCAGACAGCTCGCGCCTGACGGCTGCACTCTCGCCGATATCGTGGGCTCCTCCGATCACATGGAGATCGATCTGGAGGAGCCCTATCCACTCGATGGATACGACTTCATCGCCAATCTTGGCTTGCTGGACACGGTCAACGATTTGCCCGGCGCTCTCCTCCACATGCGCAATGCTCTCGCTCCCGGTGGAGTTGCGATCGCGTGCTTCGTTGGTGGCGGCAGTCTGACCAAACTGCGCCGGGCGATGCTGGAAGCTGATGGGAATCGGCCTGCTGCCCGCGTGCATCCTCTCATCGATCCCCGCTCTTGCCCTCAGCTGTTATCCCGTGCCGGGTGGGCTCATCCGGTTGTGGACAGCTATCCGCTCTCAGTCCGGTACCCTTCGATGGACCGGCTCGTTCAGGACCTGCGCGACATGGCGATGGGCAATGTGCTTGCCTCTGCCGCACCGCCCGTTAGCCGGGATGGTCTCTCTCAGGCACGCGAAGCGTTCATGGCGATGGCCGATGATGACGGGAAGGTCACCGAGACCTTCGAGATCATCACACTTACCGGTCGCCGCTCACTTGCCGGGACGTAGCGCCGCCTGTGCTGCAGCGAGCCTAGCGATGGGCACGCGGTAGGGTGAGGCGCTGACGTAATCGAGGCCGACTTGCTCGCAGAAAGCGATACTTTCCGGATCGCCGCCATGCTCGCCGCAGATGCCCAGCTTGATGTCGCCGCGGGTCGAGAGGCCGCGTTCTACCGCGAGCTCGACCAGCTGGCCTACGCCATCGACGTCCAGGCTTACGAAGGGATCGCGGCTGTAGATGCCTTTCTCGACATACGGCGCAAGGAAGCGTCCGGCGTCGTCACGGCTTACGCCCAGCGCGGTCTGCGTCAGGTCGTTGGTGCCGAAGCTGAAGAAGCGGGCTTCCTCTGCAATCTCACCCGCCATCAGCGCAGCGCGCGGCAGTTCGATCATCGTGCCGACCATGTAGTCGAGCGTGGTGCCCTTCTCGGTGAACACCTCTTCCGCCACGCGGTCGATCAGCTCTCGTAGGATCGCCAGCTCACGCTTGGTTGCCACTAGTGGAACCATGACTTCGGGCACAACGGCTTCCCCGCCCTCGCCCGTCACCTCGCAGGCAGCCTCAAAGATCGCCCTCGCCTGCATCTCGTAGATCTCGGGGAAGGTGATGCCGAGACGGCAGCCACGGTGGCCGAGCATCGGGTTGAACTCGTGCAACTCGTCCGCACGGCGCTTGAGGTGATCTGCGCCCACGCCAAGGTCTTCGGCCAGCGCTTCGAACTCGGTATCGCGGGTCGGCATGAACTCGTGCAGCGGCGGGTCGAGCAGACGAATTGTGCACGGCAGCCCTGCCATGGCCCGGAAGACCTCGATGAAGTCGCTGCGCTGTTCGGGCAGCAGACGTTCGAGTGCAGCGCGACGGCCAGCCTCGTCTTCGGCAAGGATCATCGCACGCACGGCGCTGATGCGGTCAGCATCGAAGAACATGTGCTCTGTTCGGCAGAGGCCGATGCCTTCCGCGCCAAAACCGCGCGCGGTTTTGCAGTCGGCAGGTGTCTCCGCATTGGTGCGGACCTTCATGCGGCGGTGCTTGTCCGCCCATTCCATCAGCACACCGAAGTCGCCCGCGAGTTCGGGTTCGATGGTCGGCACTTCGCCAGCCATCACTTCGCCTGTCGCGCCATCCAGAGTGATGAGATCACCCTCAGCCAGCTCGCGCCCACCTATACGCAGGGTGCGGCTCGCCATGTCGATCGACACTGCCGAGGCACCAGACACACAAGGGCGCCCCATCCCGCGAGCCACCACAGCCGCGTGCGACGTCATGCCGCCGCGTGCGGTTAGGATGCCCTTTGCCGCGTGCATGCCGTGGATGTCTTCGGGACTGGTTTCGACGCGCACCAGCACCACTGGCACATCGCGCTTGGCCCATTCCTCTGCCGTGTCAGCATCGAGTACGATCTTACCGCTCGCCGCGCCGGGAGAGGCGGGAAGCCCCCGCCCCAGTACGTCGCGCGTCGCATCGGGATCGAGCGTCGGGTGGAGCAGCTGGTCGAGTGCCATCGGGTCAACGCGCAGGATCGCGGTTTCCTCGTCGATCAGGCCCTCGCTCACCATGTCCACTGCCATCTTGAGCGCGGCCTTGGCGGTGCGCTTGCCCGAACGGGTCTGCAACATCCACAGCTTGCCCTGCTGCACGGTGAACTCGATGTCCTGCATGTCCTTGTAGTGACCTTCGAGCAGGTCGAACACGCGCGCCAGCTCTGCATAGGCTTCGGGCATGGCTTCTTCCATGCTCGGCTTGTCGGCCCCGGCCTTCTCGCGCGCTTCTTTGGTCAGGTACTGTGGAGTACGAATGCCAGCAACCACGTCCTCACCCTGCGCGTTGACCAACCACTCGCCGTAGTAGGCGCGCTCGCCGGTCGAGGGGTCGCGGGTGAAGGCAACGCCCGTCGCGCTGCTGTCACCCATGTTGCCGAACACCATAGCCTGCACGTTGACCGCGGTGCCCCATTCGCCGGGGATGGAGTTGAGGCGGCGGTAGACCTTGGCGCGGTCGCTGTCCCAGCTGTCGAACACGGCAGCAATGGCGCCCCACAGCTGCTCGGTCACGTCTTGCGGGAACGGCTTGCCCAGCTCGCGCTCGGCGATGGCCTTGTATTCGCTGACGAGGGCTTCCCAGTCTTCGGCTTCCAGCTCGGTATCGCTGAAGTAGCCCTTGTCTTCCTTGGCGATCTCGAGTGCTTCCTCGAACAGGCCATGATCGAGGCCGAGGACAACGTCCGAGTACATCTGGATGAAGCGGCGGTAGCTGTCCCATGCAAAGCGCTTGTCTCCGCTGGTGGCGGCAAGGCCCTGCACCGTTGCGTCATTGAGGCCGAGGTTGAGGACGGTGTCCATCATGCCCGGCATGGAGACGCGCGCGCCCGAACGGACCGAGACGAGCAGCGGATCGGCTGCATCGCCGAAGCTCTTGCCCACTGCGCTTTCGATGTGGGTCAGAGCAGTCGCGACATTGGCGCGCAGTTCATCGGAGAACGCCTCGCCCTGGTTGAGGTAGCGGACGCATTCCTCGGTGGTAATGGTGAAGCCCGGCGGCACCGGCAGGCCAATGCCCGCCATGTCCGCCAGATTGGCGCCCTTACCGCCGGTAACGGTCTTGTCCTTCTGGCGTGGATCGTCATGCGGGGCATTTCCGCCGAAGGTGTAGACCGTTTGCGTCATATCAGGTGGCTTTTCCTACAAGGTGTGACAGGTGTGACAGTGTCCTGAAGACAAATGTCTCACCCCTCGATTTTCGAGAAATCGGCGACATTGTGCACTGCAGCACGGAAGCGTGCAAGCAGGTCGAGCCGCGCGTTACGCTTGTTTGCATCGTCATCATTGACCGTCACCTCCTCAAAGAACGCATCGATCGGCGCACGCAAGCTGGCGAGAGCGGACATGGCGGCGGCGAAGTCTTCTGCCTCGATAGCCGTGGCCGCCTGCGGTTCCGCAACATCCAGCGCGTCGATCAGCGCCTTTTCGGCGGGTTCTGGCGTGTAGGAAAGCTCTGCGTTTGCGTCCCACTCTTCCTTCTTGAGGATGTTGGCCGCACGCTTGTACCCGGCGAGGAGATTGGTGCCGTTGTCGGTTTCGATAAAGGCCTGGAGCGCGTGGACACGGGCGAGCAGACGGACGAGATCGTCCTCCCCGCCGAGCGCGAAGACTGCGTCAATCAGGTCGTGGCGAACGCCTGCCTCGCGCTGTTGGACCTTGAGGCGCTCATCCAAGAAATCCAAGAACCAAGCGAGCGGACCATCGGCCAAGTCGTAGTGCGCCCGTGCGATCTGCGTAATCGGCACACGAAGCTTAGATTGAAGCACCGTCGCGATGATGCCCAGCATCGCCCTTCGAAGGGCGAACGGGTCTTTCGAACCCGTAGGATACAACTCGACCGAGAAGAACGAGAACATCGTATCCAACTTATCCGCCAGCGACACTGCCACCGTCAACGGAGCAGTCGGAACATTATCGCCCTGCCCCACCGGCTTATAGTGATCGCGGATCGCGTCGGCGACTTCGTCCGGCAGGCCCTCGGCGCGGGCGTAGTAGCCGCCCATCAGGCCCTGCAATTCGGGGAATTCACCGACCATTTCGGTGACGAGGTCTGCCTTGCATAGCCGCGCAGCCTGTTCGGCGAGGTCGGCCAATTCCTCAACCGTTCGTGCTGAGCTTGTCGAAGTACGAACCTGACCTGCTTCGCCATCTCGCCCTTCGACAGGCTCAGGACGAACGGACGACTTGGTTGCGGGAGTGGGATTTGAACCAACAATTCCCTCTTCAACCAACCACCGCGCAAGCTTCGCCACGCGCTCAACTTTGTCAGCAACCGTGCCCAGCTTCTCGTGGAAGGTAATCCGCTCGAGCTTCTTCGCGTGCTCTTCCAGCGGGGTCTTCTTGTCGAGTTCCCAGAAGAAGCGCGCATCGCTCAAGCGGGCGGCGAGGACTTTGCGGTTGCCGTCCACCACCACGGCCGGATCGACCGCTTCAATGTTGGCGGTGCAGATAAAGGCATCGGCGAGCTTTCCGTCCGCGTCCTCGCAGACGAAATACTTCTGGTTCACGCGCGCGGTGAGCTGGATGACTTCGGGCGGCACGCCGAGGAAGTCTTCATCGAAACGGCCGAGCAGCGGCACGGGCCATTCAGTCAGGCCGGCGTTCTCGACGACAAGTCCTTCATCCTCGACCAGCTTGAGGCCAGCAGCCTCCGCCGCTTTCATTGCGCCCTTGCGGATAATCGCAGCGCGCTCTTCATGATCGACGATCACGTTCGCTTCGCGCAGGTTTCCGGCGTAGGTGTCGGCATCCGAAATCTCGATCAGCCCGCGACTGTGGAAGCGATGGCCCTTGGTGTAGCGACCGCTGACAAATTCATCGACCTCGCACTTCACGACATCGCTACCCAGCATTGCGACGATACCCGAAAGCGGACGCACCCAGCGCAGGCTTTCAGTCGAAAGCGAGGCAGCGCCCCAGCGCATCGACTTGGGCCAGCTGAAGTCGCGAATGATGGCGGGGATCGCTTCGGCGAGCAGATCGCTCATCGCGCGGCCGGGAATGTTCTTCACCGCGAAATAGGTCTCCCGGCCCTTCACATCGCGCACTTCCAGATCGTCGCGCGTCACGCCGTTCTTGCGGCAGAACCCGTCTACCGCTTGGTCGGGCGCGCCAACGGGTGGGCCTTTAGCTTCTTCGGATACGGCTTCAGTCGCCTCGGGCAATTCGCGCGCAATCAGCGCCAAGCGACGCGGGGTGGACCATACGGTAAGCTCACCCACAGCAACGCCGCTCGCATCCATTTCACGGCGGAAGAGCTTTTCCAACTCCGCCCGTGCGCCTGCCTGCATGCGGGCAGGGATTTCTTCGCAGCGCAGTTCGAGGAGGAAATCACTCATAGCGACCACTCCGGGAATTTTTCTTGCCATTGCGGGGTCATCAGCTCGGCATATTTCTCGCAGGAACCGCGCGCGAGGTCGCGGACGCGGGCCATATAGCTTGCGCGTTCCTGCACGCTGATCACGCCGCGCGCTTGGAGGAGGTTGAACAGGTGGCTCGCCTCGATCGCCTGCTCATAGGCGGCAATCGGCACATCGTTGGCGAGGCTGAGTTTGCACTCGGCTTCTGCCTTGTTGAACAGGTCGAACAGCGCATCGGTATCGGCGACCTCGAAGTTCCACTTCGACATCTGCTTCTCGTTCTCGAGGAAAACCTCTCCGTAGCTTACGCCCTGCCCGTTGAAGTCGAGATCGTAGACGTTGTCGACGCCCTGGATATACATGGCGAGGCGTTCCAGTCCGTAGGTCAGCTCGCCCGCCACGGGCTTGCAGTCGAAACCGCCCATCTGCTGGAAATAGGTGAACTGGGTAACTTCCATCCCGTCGCACCAGACTTCCCAGCCTAGCCCCCAGGCGCCTAGCGTGGGGCTTTCCCAATCGTCCTCGACAAAGCGGATATCGTGCTTGAGCGGGTCAATGCCGATCACTTCGAGGCTCTTCAAGTAGAGCTCCTGAATGTCGGAGGGGCTTGGCTTCAGGATCACCTGGTACTGGTAATAGTGCTGCAGCCGGTTGGGGTTTTCGCCATAGCGGCCATCGGTCGGGCGGCGGCACGGCTGCACGAAAGCAGCGTTCCACGGTTCCGGACCCAGTGCTCGCAGCGTGGTCGCGGTGTGGAATGTGCCTGCGCCCATGCGCATATCATAGGGTTGCAGGATCAGGCAGCCGTTGGCGCTCCAGAAATCGTGGAGCGCAAGGATCATGTCCTGAAAGCTCTTTTGCGGGTTACGGGCGGGTGTGTCTGTCATTTGCGGCGGGCAATGGCTCAAGCCATGCGGGGCGTCAATGCCGCCGATGCACGCTGCAATCAGAAGCGCTTGACATGCGGCACGATTGCCTCCTCAAATGCGCGCCATGATTGTCAGGTTTTCGCGTGCATTGTTGCTTGCCCCGCTCGCTTTTCTCGCTGCCGTTCCCGCAGCTGCCCAATCGAGCGATAGTGCCGCTGCTGATCGCTATGCTTTCACGCAGGAGTATGCGCCCGATCCGGCGATCTGGGTGATCCGTGATGACGACACGACTATCTACATGCTCGGCACGATCCACGCCCTGCCCCGCGGTTTTCGCTGGCGCAGTCCGCGGATCAACGAAGTGATCGAGGAATCGGATGTGCTGGTTGTGGAAACCAGCGAATATGCCCAGGCGCCCGATGCTATCAATGCCGACACCAAACTGATCGGCCGCATCGCGCGGCGGGAACCGACATCGCAGCAATTGTCTCCGGCTGCAGCTGCGCATTGGCGTAATCTTGTCGAACAGTCCTTCTTTCCGTTTGAATCGATAGACACCATGCCGGTTATGCTCGCGCTCCTCAGCCTAGGGTCGACGGGTGATGGATCGGGTACGTCGCTGAGCGCGTTCGGTGTGGAGACGATACTGGAGAGGGAATTCCGCGCTCGCCGCCGCCCTATCGAAGTGATCGAGGATTCAGGCGCAGTCACATACAGGCTGCTGCGGCTCGAGAATGCAGAGATCATCGAGGATCTGGAAGCCCGCCTGATTGCATGGGACGGAAAGCCGATTGGCTATTTCTACAATTCCGAGTTCGAAGAACGCACGGGCAATGATTACTGGCAAGCCGAACACGCTTGGGCGCGCGGCGAGGTTGCCGAAGATTTCAGCCTGGGCTTTGGCGAAGGCGCAATTGGTGATGCGCTGGACGAGCTGCTGCTGGACCGTCGCAACACCGAATGGGCACAGTGGCTGGAAGAACGGCTCGAGCAGCCGGGCACAACGCTTGTGGCGGTAGGCGCAGGTCATTTTGAAGGCGACGTGTCGCTGTTGGTGAAGCTGCGCGAGCGTGGCATCGGATTCGAGCGAATCAACTAACGCGGAACTTGGCAAGGATTCGCTGATCGAATCCGGGCCGAATCGACCGATTCGCTCGTTATGATTCGCTTCGATTGCCTCAGATTTGGTTTCTCGAGCCGGTCTCTACCACGCTACAGCGATCATATAACATATTGAATTTAAACCTACATATTACGCAAAAGTCGTGTCTCCATTTCTTTTTGTCAGGTCTTGTTGACATAGGAAAGTTCTATCGACATAAAGTAAGGGCAACCTGACATGAAGGAAGGTTGGTAAGACAAAACGACTAGACAACAGGACACAGACAATGCGCAAAACCCTCATTGCATTCGCCACTGCCGCCACCCTGATCGCTGCTCCTGCAGCGGCCCATGAGAGCGCAGAAGAAACTATCACCATCTCGGTCCAGACTTCCGATCTCGACCTCTCAAATACCGCCGATCAGGATCGCCTGAACAACCGCATCGACACAGCAATCAGCCGTGCTTGCCGTAGCGGTGGCCGCGACCTCGCCTCGCGCCGCGCCGAAGCAGCCTGCCGCGATAGCCTGAGTGCAGAATTCGCAGGCCCGGTTGCCCTCGCCATCGGTGAAGCCGGTTCCGAAACCTACGCCGCGCTGGAATTCAGCATCAAGGCATAATGACTTGTCGCGCGGGGATGGCGTCACCCCCCAAAGGTTCCCCCCGACCTTCGATGCCATCCCCCAAGGGCAATAACGAGCACCAGATCTAGAATACGGGACAAGACTAGTGACAAACTCACAATCGCAGACTTCTCGAAACAGGGCTCCGGCCAATCTCATGATGGGAGTTGCCGGTCTCTTCGTGACAATCGGTGTGTGTGTCGCCGCGTCAATGGGGGCGCCAATCGCGATTTCTGCGACACTCATTGTGAGCCTGATCGCGATCCTCACGTTCATGTGGTTCACCCGCAAGAGTGACGAATATACGCTTTCGTTATGGAGCTCTGGTGCGAACGCCGCTTTCGCCGCGATCGTTCTCTGGATGCTTTTCGCGCCCTTTCTGGAAGGCGTTTATGACGGCTTTAATTCAGCCCACAGCGGCAGCGAAAGCGAACTGGACTTTCCCCATGAAGCTGGTGGCTTTGTCGCCCTGCTGGCCTTCTACCTGACTTTCAACATCAAGCGCCTGACCGGCTCGTTCTGAAGGAAGCTATTATGAGCAACACCAATCCCAGAGACTGGCGTGTCCTCAAAGCCGATATTTGCTTCGGCATTCTCGCCATCGCATCGCTTGTGATGCTTGTGGCGGAAAGCTTTGATGATCTTGAAGCGGTTGCCGCACCGGAGCGCCCCTTGGTCGCCGCAGGCGTTTCCATCGTGCTCATGCTGATCCTCAGCTTTCTGGCTGCACGATTTGCTGACATCGACCGTCGCTGTTCGGAAGAATATACCTATGGGCTGATCGGCCATGCCGCGATTATTGCGGTCATGACCGGCCTGCTGTTCCATTTCTTCTTCGGTCAGAGCTTCCTGTTCGGAAGCGTCTTCGGAAAAATGAGCGCCGACAGCCTGATCGGTGTCATGCTTGGCTCCTGGGCGATCGGGTACTTCACCTACCGCATTCGTGGAACAGCATCATGAACAACAAGCTCAAAGTCCTGCGCGCCATGCGTGACTGGAGCCAGGCGGAACTCGCCGGACGGCTCGATGTATCGCGGCAGGCCGTGAATGCGATTGAGACGGGCAAGCACGATCCCTCGCTCCCCCTCGCTTTTCGTATCGCCCGCCTTTTTGAAATGCCTATCGAGGAGATCTTCGATGACGGACAAGACTGACGCACAGATGAGCGGTGAAGAACGCCTGCGTTCACGCCGCAAGAGTATCGTACTGTTCACGACGCTGGGGTGTGCCGTCGCCATGATTGCCGGATTTTCAACCGGATATGTCGGCGCGCTTTACGAAGATGGGACATTGCCCGCCTGGGGCGTGATCGCTCTCTGGGCGCTGGCTCTGATCGGTTTCATCTGGTTCAACATCGAGTATTTCCGCCGTGTTGACGAGCTGGACAAGCAGGACAACATGTTCGCAACTCTCGTGGCGTTCGTATTCTACGCAGTCGCGTACCCGAGCTGGTACATGTTCCACGACCTTGGAATGGTCACGGAGCCTCACGCCACCACACTCTACATCGCCACCCTTGCCGTGGGCACACTCACCTATCTCGCACGAAAACTCGGCTTGCGCTGAGATACATACCCATCCCATCTACCCCCCTAGGAGACTCAATATGATCCGTAAGATACTCACAACCGCTTCGGCTGCTGCCCTCGCCATCGGCGTTTTTGCAAATGTTGCGCACGCTCAGGATGAAGCCGCCGCACCAACCCCGGCTATGTGGACTGTCAGCGATGAAGACACCACGATCTACCTGTTCGGCACCGTGCACATCCTGCCCGAAGGCACGGAGTTCATGAACCCGACCATCACAGCAGCGCTGGAAGGTTCGGACCAGTTCGTGTCGGAAATCAATACCAGCCTGATCCCGGACTATGATCCGGCGTCCGGTAATCCGCCGCCGCCCGAGCTTATCGAGATCGCCCAGATGCAGGCGCAGATGGCGCAGCTGACAACCGGCGGCACCCTGCGCGACCTGATGAATGACGAGCAGCGCGCGACCTATGAAGCCAGCATGGAGCGTTTTGGCATTCCCGTGGCGGCATTTGATGGTTTCGAGCCGTGGTTTGTCGCAATGAACATGATGCAGGTTATGTTTCAGGAAGCGGGTCTCGATCCTAGCGACGGTGTGGAGCGCCGACTTGATCACCTGATCGAAGGCAAGGAGCGGGGTGCATTGGAGACGATCGAACAACAGATGACCTTCTTCGACACACTGCCCCTGCAATCGCAAATCGCTTTCCTGACTGACGGCATGGAAGACATGGACGCGATGAACGAAATGTTCTCCGCCATGGTGGGCGAGTGGATCGAAGGAGATCCCGTTGGCCTCGCAACCCTAATCAACGAGCCGATGAGCGAAGATCCGCATCTCTATTACAACCTGCTCACCCAGCGTAATTACGCCTGGGCTGAGTGGATTGACGAGCGCCTTGACCAGCCCGGCACCGTTTTCATCGCGGTCGGCGCGGGCCACCTTGCCGGTGAGTACAGCGTACAGGACTTCCTCGAACAGCGCGGGATTGCAGCGGAGCGCGTCCAATACTGATCCGTTCTTTTCTCGTAACGCTGGGGGCGCTGTGGCTGACAAGCTGCGGCGTCCTTGGCGCATCCGAACCGCAGCGGGAGTGGCCCGAGCCCTCCCCTGCGCTTTGGGAGGTGACATCCCCGGAGGGTCAGCAAGGCTGGCTGTTCGGGACCATGCATTCACTTCCTGATGGCTTGGAATGGCAAACTGCGGAGTTCACGGCGGCATTTGTGGCAGCGGATTCTCTTGCAGTTGAGATTGTCGATCTCCAACCGACGGAAGCAGACGAGATTTTCTACGAGCTTGCCCTATCGCCGGATCAGCCAAGGCTTTCTCTACGGCTTGAACCAGACGAGCGACCCGCTCTTATCGAGTTGATGCAGCGGATAGGTGTATCTGATCGTGACTTTGCCGAATGGGAGAGCTGGGCAGTTGCGCTTTCGCTCAACAATGCCCTTGCGGTGGGCGAGCCGCAAAATGGCGCTGATCTCATTCTCATTTCGCAAGCCGAGGATCGCGACATTCCGGTTGTGGGCTTCGAGACCTATCGCGGACAATTGTCTCTGTTTGACGGTCTCTCGCTTGAAGCACAAAATGACCTACTGTTTGACGTAGCAGAGCGTGCCCGCAACGAGAATCCTGACGCGCTGACAGAAGACTGGCTGACTGGTGATCTTGAAACGATCGAGCAGGAGACCTTCGAAGATCTGCCGGAAGGATCGGAGCTGCGTCAGGTGCTGGTAACGCGGCGCAATCTCGCCTGGTTGGAAGTACTCGTCCGGATGGTAGAGGCTGGGGAAGAGCCCTTTGTCGCCGTGGGTACAGGGCATATGCTTGGCTTCGATGGTCTCCCCGCCCTCCTCGAAGAGCGCGGGTACACCGTGACCCGCATCCAGTAGTTGCATTTCACCGGATTGCTGCTAAACGCGCGCCTCCCCTGCCATGGTCATCCCTGGAGGCGTGGTTGATGGGGAGCATAACATGCATTTCGAAAGGCACGTATTATGAGCGACGCTCTTAAACTGTCGGCCGAGCTGCGCGAACGGGCTGGCAAGGGAGCCTCCCGTGCGCTGCGTCGCGAAGGCCGCGTCCCCGCTGTAATCTATGGCGGCAAGCAAGAACCCACCACGATCCACGTGGAAGAAAAGGCCCTGGTCCAGCTGCTGGGCACCGGCCACTTCATGAACTCCATCGTGATGATCGATGCCGACGGTGACACCCACCGCACGCTCCCGAAGGACGTGTCGCTGCACCCGGTTACCGATCGTCCCGAGCACGTCGACTTCCTGCGCCTTGCCAAGGACGCGAAGATCGTCGTCAACATTCCGGTTATCTTCGTCAACGAAGACGATAGCCCCGGCCTCAAGAAGGGCGGCGTTCTTAACGTTGTTCGTCACGAACTCGAACTCAGCTGCGCAGCGGACAAGATCCCCGGCGAGATCGAAATCGACGTTACCGGCCTCGAAGTTGGCGACTCGATCCACGTCAGCGCAGTCACGCTGCCTGAAGGTGCCGAGAACAACATCGAACGCGACTTCACCATCGCAACCGTCGTTGCTCCGTCCGCTCTCAAGCGTTCGGAAAGCGAAGAAGAAGGCGACGAGGAAGAAGTCGATGCAGATGGCGTGCCCGCTACCGAGCAGGGCGAAGATGCCGACGCTGCAGAAGAGCAGGAAGACAAGAGCGAGTAATCGCCCTTTCGCTTCCGCTTTGGAAACACGTGAACGCCGGCCCCGACGGGTCGGCGTTTGCTTTTGGGGGCTTCGTGGCTAGATGAGCGGCATGCAACTTTGGGTAGGCCTTGGAAATCCCGGTCCGCGCTATGCGATGCAGCGGCACAATGTCGGCTTCATGGCGTGTGACGTCATGGCGGACATGCACGATTTCGGCCCCGTCCAGAAGAAGTTCCAGGGCTGGATTCAGGAAGGTCGCATCGGTGGCGAAAAGATCCTGTTCCTCAAGCCTGCCACCTTCATGAACGAAAGTGGTCGTAGCGTGGGTGAGGCGATGCGCTTCTACAAGCTGGAAGTAGCTGACCTCACAGTGTTCCATGACGAGCTCGACCTCGCACCGTTCAAGGTGAAAGTGAAGATCGGCGGCGGCCATGCCGGGCATAACGGTCTGCGGTCCATCGATCGCCATTGCGGAGCGGACTTTCGGCGTATCCGTATCGGCATTGGTCACCCCGGGCACAAGGACCGGGTGCACGCCCACGTGCTGGGCAACTATGCCAAGTCAGAAATGGACGACCTGACTACAATGCTCGCTGCCGTGAGCGCCGAAGCGGACTGGCTCGCCAAGGGTGACGATGCACGCTTCATGAGTGATGTTGCCCTGCGTATGCAGGAGTAACCGCGCGGTGAAGCGCGTGATGATCATTGGCCCATGCGGAGCGGGCAAGTCCACGCTGGCGTTTGAACTGGCCGAGCGCACCGGACTGCCATTGTTCCACATGGACAAGCTCGCGTGGAATGAAGGCTGGGTCGACACTCCCAACGAAGAGTTGCGCGAACTGCTTCGGCCCATCGTGGCGCAGGAGCGGTGGCTGATCGAAGGGAATTACGGCTCGACTATGCCAGATCGGCTCCCGCGTGCGGATACGATTGTTTATCTCGACTATCCGATCCGACTTTGCCTGACTCGTATCGTCAGAAGGTGGTGGAAATATCGTGGTCGCTCGCGGCCGGACATGCCTGAGGGTTGCCCCGAGCGCTTCGATTCGGAATTCCTGTGGTATGTTGCGCGCTGGAACAGCAATGCAAGACCGAGAACCGAAGCTTTGCTCGCACACTATGAGGAAAAAGTCATCCGCCTGACATTGCCGCAAGCAACCGACGAGTGGCTCGCTGGGCTCTAACCGTTGGCAGCGCGCTCGGCGAGCTCTTGATCAATTTCGGCCGCATCGGGGCCGCGCAGGATAGGGGCAATCACGCGCCGTGCCTGTGCGAATTCACCCAGCTCAAGCAGGATCCGGGTAAAAACGCGGGCATAGGCAGCATTGTTCGGGTCGCCACGGTTGAGCGGAGCTATCTGTGCCCGCGCCTGCTCGAACTGACCCAGCTCAAGCAATGCCTGACCATAAAGGCCGCGTGCATCATCATAGTCCGCAATATCGCTTTCGCGCTGCTGCAACAGGTCGCGCGCGCCCGCCCAGTTGCCTTCGTATGCCATCAGGCTGGCGTCGAGGTAAATGAACTCCAGATCTGTCGGATAGGCTTCCCGGCCACGTGCGATTAGCGGAGCGAACACATCGATACGGCCAAGCTTGTCGAGCTCTCGAATGGCCCCGAGCAATGCCGGACGATCATTGGGCGTCCGTTCCAGAATGGCGAGATAGGCGCGCGATGCAAGATCAGGTCGACCATCAAGTTCGGCCAGACGTGCAGACACGAAGTATGTCTCAACCGTATCGGGTGCGAGTTGCTGCGCCTGCCCCACCGCATATCGTGCAGCATCGGCATCGTCGCGTGCGAGGTGGAAACTGGCCGCCGCGGTAAAGAGCTTACGTTTGTCCCCTTCCGCTTCGCGCCCGGCGAGGAAATGTTGTGCGGCTTCCTCGTCATTTCCGGCCATTGCAGCAGCAAGCGCCCGCAGGCGCCATGCCTCGGCGCTCAGGTCGTTCCCGAGGATGCTGAAGGCTCGTGCAAAGTCTCCGGTCTGCAGCAGCGCTTCGGCCCGGATGCGGGTGATTTCATCGCTGCTAGCTCCAGCTTCGTCCAGGCGATCCAGGGTCAGCAGGGCTTCCCCACCCTGCCCCATCGTCAGCTGGATCTGGGCCAGCAGTGACAGCGCATCGATATTACCGGCCTCGTCCTGCAGTGCGGCCAGGGCATGATCGCGGGCAGCG
Organism: Aurantiacibacter sp. D1-12; assembly: GCF_028858515.1. Classification (GTDB taxonomy): domain Bacteria; phylum Pseudomonadota; class Alphaproteobacteria; order Sphingomonadales; family Sphingomonadaceae; genus Alteraurantiacibacter. The sequence continues at coordinate 594,645 of NZ_JAPJZJ010000001.1, read as the reverse complement.
AAATAGTCCTGCTCGGCCAGGGCTTCACGCGCTTCCTCCATCGGGTCGGAGCCGAACACGGAACACCCGCCTAGCAACCCCGCCATCAGCGCCAGAGGTAGGAGAATTCTCTTCATGAAAAGCGCTTTACTACAAATCTGCAAATTTTCGGTGAAGCGTCGGTTTCCTTGACAGATTCATGAATTCTTGCCGCCTATTAACCACTGAAACGTCGCATTTCAGGGATTGGCACGGGGGTTGCTTTGTTTGGCGTCAACCAAGGATTTTGAGGTCAATAGACGATGAAAAAGCTTCTAACCGCACTGGCTGCACTGGCAGCCACGGCGTTTGCCGCACCTGCAGTGGCGGAACCGATCTCGCTCAGCGCAGATGATGTCGGCAGCAGCTTCCAAATCGATTATGATGGCTTTTCGGGCGATAGCTCGAACACCATCAGCGATCTCACGGCTACCCTGATCCTGACGCTCGATAGCATCAGTGGCGATACCTACAATTTTTCGTACCAGATGCTCAACACGACAGGTGGGGACCTGTCGTCGAACATCTCAAGTTTCGCATTCAACGTCGACCCGGACATTGCCGGCGCAAGTGTTGACGGCGCATACAGCTATACTTTTGTGACGGACGGGCGCGCCAACGACCCGAGTTATCCGAACCAGGTCGGCGCCGTGGATGTCTGTTTTAAGGCAGCGAATAGCGGCTCGTGCTCCAACGGTGGCGGTGTCGCTGAAGGCGACAGCGGCAGCGGCACGCTTTCGCTGTTCTTCGATCCTACCGCGCCGGGCGAAATCACGCTCGACAACTTCTTCGTGCGTTATCAGGGCATCACTGGCGCAGGCGGTGTAGGCTCCGCTACAGGCGGCCAGACTTCGACCAGCGGCCTGACACCTCCGGGTGGCACTACGACCACCACGACTTCAACCAGCGGAACACCTGTTCCGGCCCCTGGCATGCTGGCTCTGCTGGCCCTCGCCCTCGCATCGCTCGGTTTCTTCCGTCGTCGTCGCGAAGTTGCACAGCCGCAGCCTGCCTTCGCCTAAGGCGCAGTTTTCATAGGTACCCAAAAAGGGGCGTCGCAATCCTGGTGCAGCGCCCCTTTTTCGTTTGAATGGAAAAGAGTTAGCGGCCTAGCCGCCCCGCGCTTCGGAAAGGTGCCTGTTGATTGCCGCGTTGTCCGGATCAAGCTCTGCCGCGCGCTCAAGCAGGAGTAGACCTCGTGAGCGGTCGCGCTCAGTCGAAACCAGCAACCAGCCAAGCGTGTCCATGATCGATGCGTGATCGGGCGCGATGTCGTGCGCCACTTCTGCAACGCGGATTGCCTCATCCACATTGCCGGCCTGTCCGTGCGCGTAGGCCAGATTGTTGAGCACCAGCGCGTTGCTGTCGCCGGTCCAGCGGCGCAATTCGCCGTAGGCATCGATAGCCGCCCGCCAGTTCTCGTTGCGAAGGGCGTTGTCGCCCTGGGCGAGCAGCGTTCCAACGCGCTCTGAAGGGGGCGCTGACGCGAGTGCCTGGTCTATCTCGCCCGAGCGCCCGGTTGCTCGGGCGGCATCGGCAAACAACGCAAGATCTTGCGCCGTACCTATGGCGGAGACCGCCAGTGGCCGTATCGTGGTGTAGGCCGCATCGGCATCGCCCGTGTCGAGCTGGGCCTGCGCCAGGAGGCGGCGCACAGCGGCACTGTTGGGTGATCGGCGCAGCAATGTGTTGAGGCGGGGCAAAGCCTGTTCCGGCAGATCGAGCTCGACCAGCGCGCGGGCATAGAGCAATTGCTGGTTGGCAACCTCACGCCCTTCGATAGGTTGGAGCATTTGACGAACTGCTTCCCAGTCCTGTTCCTCGGCAGCCAGGCGAGCCTGCAGATAGGTGATATCCGGGTCATTTGGCAGACGATCCGCCAGATCGGCGATTAGCGGGCGTGCTTCGTCCATGCGACCAAGATCACCAAGCACGCCGATGCGGCCGAGTACTGCCACGCGTGCTTCGGGCCATTCTCCGACCGCTGCGGTGTAGTATGCCAGTGCGCCGTTAAGATCGCCGCGAGCCTGCGCAACGCGGGCGCTGGCAACCAGCGGGTCCAGACCGTCTTCATCGGCCACGCGTGCTTGTGCGGCGAGCCGGTCTGCCGCCTGTGTATCGCCGGCGTTGAGCATAAAAATCGCGTAGTCAGACAACAGCCGTGAGCGATCGCCCGGCATGTCCAATCCGCCTTCGAACGAAGTTTGCGCCGCGCGCGGATCGCCGAGGCCGATATGCGCCAGCGCCGCAATCCGCGCACCTTCGGCGCTGCCGAGCTGCTCGCCGGCAGTAAGCGCCTCTTCGAAATCGCCGCGTAGCAGAGTGGCCTCTGCCATCAGCACATCATAGTCGCCGGGCCGTGCGCCAAGCGCACCCAACCGTGCGAGTGAAGAGTTTGCACCCTCCCCGTCTCCGCCCTGCAGTTGCGCTCTTGCCAAAAGCTCCAGCGCAGCAACGTTGTCTGCGTCCTCCCGCAGCACGCTGGCAAGGTCGAGCCGGGCTTCGGCAAAGCGGTTATCGGCATAAGCCTGCTCGGCGCGATCCATCCGCTCTTCGGGTGAAAGCCCGCAAGCGGCGAGAGCAAGTGCCATGGCGGTGACCGAAACGGATTTCAGGGCATTTTTCATACCGCAGTGCCTATCCGAAACTCGTTGAAATGCGGTTTATCCTGCCCCGATAATTCTGGCGCTGGCAATGTAGCGCGGTGGCGGCTAAGGCGCCCTCCAAACGAACACCATTTTCAAAGGTAATGCACATGGGATTCCGTTGCGGGATCGTTGGTCTACCCAATGTCGGTAAGTCCACCCTTTTTAACGCACTGACCGAAACACAGGCGGCGGAAGCGGCAAACTATCCGTTCTGCACGATTGAGCCCAATGTCGGGCAGGTGTCCGTTCCCGATGCGCGGCTCGACAAGATTGCGGCCATTGCCAAGAGTGCCAAGATCATCCCGACACAGCTGAGCTTTGTCGATATCGCCGGCCTCGTGAAGGGTGCCAGTGCTGGCGAGGGCCTCGGCAACCAGTTTCTCGGTAATATCAGAGAGGTGGACGCAATTGTTCACGTGTTGCGTTGCTTCGAAGATGACGACATCCAGCACGTTTCCAACAAGGTGGATCCTCTCGCCGATGCCGAGGTGGTCGAGACCGAGCTGATGCTCGCCGATCTCGAAAGCCTGGAAAAGCGGGTCGATAACGCGGCCAAGCGCGCCACGGCAGGTGACAAGGATGCCAAGATCCTCGCCAGCGTACTGGGTCAGGCATTGGATTTGCTGCGCGATGGCAAGCCCGCGCGACTGACCGAACCGAAGGATGACGAGGAGGCAAAGGCCTTCCGTCAGGCACAACTTCTCACTGCAAAGCCTGTTCTGTACGTCTGCAACGTCGGCGAGGACGAAGCTTCGACCGGTAATGACCTGTCGGCAAAGGTGTTCGAGAAGGCGGCTGCCGAGGGTGCTCAGGCCGTGGTTGTTTCAGCGGCTATCGAATCAGAACTGGTGGCGATGGATGAGGAAGACCGCGCCGAATTTCTTACCGAGCTCGGCCTTGAGGAAAGCGGCCTCGCCCGTGTTATCCGCGCCGGCTACCAACTCCTCGGACTCAAGACCTTTTTCACCGCCGGCCCCAAGGAATCGCGAGCCTGGACATTCCCGGACGGAGCAACCGCACCGCAGGCCGCGGGCGAAATCCATACCGATTTCGAGAAGGGCTTTATCCGCGCCGAAACGATTGCCTACGACGATTACATATCTTTGGGAGGTGAAGCGGGTGCCAAGGACGCTGGCAAACTTCGGCAGGAAGGCAAGGCATACGTGGTCCAGGATGGCGACGTGATGCTCTTCAAGTTCAACGTTTAGTCGGCTTTGCCCTCGCCTTGCGTCGTTTCCAGAACCGCCTGATCGGCGTGAAGAAGAGTGCAAGCGCAATGCCGAGCCCAACCAGCAGTGGTTTGGCGAATTTCAGCAGCAAGGCGAATGCGCCCAGCTGCTTTGCAACGGCAAGACCTGCACCGCTCGCTATCAGCCCGGCGAGGCCATAACCGGCCGCATCGTCGCTCGCCTCTTCGTAATCTTCGTAGCGTGCGCCCGGATCAAAGCTCGCAAGCTCGGAAAGCTCGCGCGCAGAGGAGCGAATAGCGGGCAGCTTGTCGATATCGGCGACGAAGTTGATGCTCAGCACACCTTCGCGGCCTAGCAATCGCAGATCATAGCTGAGCGCATTGCTCTCGCTGTCAGAGAAATCCAGCTCCCTTGCCCAGATCAGCGCATGACTGACTGAATCGTATTGCGGAGCCTGCGCCCAGCCTACTACGTCCACTTCGGGAAGTCCTTGCGCCCGGCGATCCAGATTGTCCGCGCGGGCCTGATCCTGCATTTCGCGCAACAAGGCATCATAGTCTGCGCTACGGGCATCTTCGTTGGAGACCCATCCGGTCGCCTGATAAGTGACGATACCGCCCCAGCCCTCGTCTCTCGGTGAAGTACCGGCGGGCAAGATCACGCCGAGCACGCCCTCTGCCTGTTCTGGCTGGTTTTCCCAGATATCGACGATAATCGTGCGCGCATCAGCCGGACCGTAAAAGTCGTAGCGTCCGCCCAATTCCAGCTGCGCCTGCGCATCTGGCAGCGCAATTGTGCCACCGCGCGGAGTTATCTCATCCACCGGCACGCCTTGGGCGCTGGCAGACACGGGCGACGTGGCCAGAACGATCAGAAAGGCTGCAAGTGCTTTCAGCATGCAATGGCCCATAGCAGCGACACATTACCACCCGGTGCACAAGAAAGGGGCGGGAAACGGCAATCCGCTTCCCGCCCCTGTTTTCTGGGCAATGTGTCGGGCCTTACGAGCCTACCAGCAGTTCCTCGACATGTGCAGTCCAGAGAGCCGCGATCGGGGCACGCTCGCCGCCGACTGCAGCGAAGCTGGCTAGCGCAGCGTCATAGTTGCCGAGCATAGTTTCGTTGATACCGATCAGTGTGTTGACCGTATCGGCGTCGAAGCCGCGATCACGGGCAAGCGTGTAGAACTCCACAGCCTGAGCGTAATCGTCGAGCGAATAAAGCACGTCACCCGCGTTCTTCGCGTCAAGACCGTCACCGTTGCGGCCTTCGGAGATAATCTGGCCAATACCGCGGCGATCAGCCGATGCGCGCGTATTTGCGATACCGTTCACCTCATCGAAGTACGTATCACCACTTGTGGAGAATACTTCCTGTTCCAAACCGATGCGCAGGACATCCAGCACTTCGTTTGCCATGAGGCGCGGATCGATCGTCTCGATGTAGTCGGTCATGTAAGGACGATCGACGAGAGCACCCTTGAGCGCCATCAGGCGGTAAAGATCGACACGTGCATCATCCGATGCATCGAGCATCTGGCCCATGATCCGGAGGCCGTCACTCCAGGAGCGTTCACCCGGATAATCACGAATGAGGCGGAGAATGTTGGCGGTCGTTTCCGGCAGCATGTCTTCTTCGTAGACAAACTGCAGCGTATTGCGCAGCCATGCCTCGGGCACCGGATTGCCAGCCGCATCAGCCTCTGCAATCGCGCCGGTCAGAAAATCGTACGAACCGCGATCATTGCCTTCTTCCGTATAGGTGCGAGCGATCAGGTTGACCAAGTCGGTCTGCTCGGGGACATACCCGGCCTGAAGCGCCGCCGTGAGGTAATGGCGCGATGCAGCGTAGTCATCGACTTCAAGCGCGAAATTGCCTGCGTACCAGTTGAGAACGCCGATCTGGTCGGCTTCTGCCAGGCCGCTTTCAAGGCGCATCGCGATACCGCGACGTTGCAACTGGCGATCATTGACGCCATTGCCGATGGCAAGGATAACGCGGCCCGCTAGCTCGCGGTCGCGGTTATTTTCGATTGCCGCCGTCAGCTGCGGGATCATGGCCTGCGCGGCCGGGAAATCCTGGCTTTCGCCCTGGATCAGGGGAATTACCTGGTTGACGACGGTTGTGAAGCCGCTGGAGGCTTCGACTTCTTCCTGAGCAGCGGCAGTCGCCGGCACAGCAGCGGTGGCCACAACGCCTCCGCTAGCGAGTGCGATAGCGAGTGCAAAATGCGAGGATTTCCGGCGAGCGGAATTCAAAGCGCGAAACATCAATGTCTTCTCCTGAAAAACTTCTTTGTGGCAGCCTTTTGCCGCCGCGTCGTTCGTAGGGCGGTTATTCATACAACGCCCGAGATTGCAAATATGTCCTACAAAAATGGCGCTGAATGACGATTGAACGCAAATGTAAAACGCCGTAACCCGCCGCTGGTCGAAAAAACGCTGTGAGGTGTGGAAAACCGCCGTTTCTCCCCCATTTGCAGGGGGCAGGAATTGGCCTTTCGGGCCCCCTTCCCCTAAATTTCTGGCATATCTGAAACAGCGATGGACATACATTCTTCGTGAGTGATGAAACCGATAATCTGAACCCGGCAGCGCCTTCCGACGATTACGAGCGGATCGACATCGTCGACGAGATGAAAACCAGCTATCTCGATTACGCTATGAGCGTGATCGTGAGCCGCGCTCTACCAGACGTGCGTGATGGTCTTAAGCCGGTCCACCGCCGCATTCTCTATGCCGCCCAGGTTGGCGGCTACACTGCCAGCAAGCCCTACCGCAAGTCGGCGAAAATCGTCGGTGAAGTGATGGGCTCCTATCACCCGCACGGCGACAGCGCGATCTATGATGCGCTCGCCCGTATGGTGCAGCCGTGGTCGCTGCGCGTTCCGCTGATCGATGGTCAGGGCAATTTCGGCAGCATGGACCCGGATCCGCCCGCGGCCATGCGTTACACCGAGAGCCGTCTTGCGAAGGCCGCAGAGCCGCTGCTCAATGATCTCGACAAGGATACGGTCGATTTCGTCGATAACTACGATGGTAGCGAGCAGGAACCCTCGGTTCTTCCCGCACGTTTCCCCAACCTGCTGGTCAACGGCGCAGGCGGTATCGCGGTCGGCATGGCGACCAACATCCCGCCGCATAACCTTGGAGAGGTTATCGACGGCTGCTTCGCCTACATGGACGATCCGGGTATTACGTCGGAGCAGTTGCACGAGATTATTCCCGGGCCGGACTTCCCGACATCGCCGTTGATCCTTGGCAAGGCGGGCGCACGCTCGGCTTACACCACGGGTCGTGGTAGCGTGCTGATGCGCAGCCGGCACGAGATCGAAACAGGGCGCAATGACAAGCAAAGCATTGTTCTGACGTCCATTCCCTATCAGGTTGGCAAGGCTGGCCTGGTCGAGAAGATTGCCGAGGCCGCGAAGGAAAAACGGATCGAGGGCATTTCGGACATCCGTGATGAAAGCAGCCGTGAAGGCGTGCGGGTTGTCATCGATCTGAAGCGCGATGCCACACCCGAAGTCGTGCTCAACCAGCTTTGGCGCCATACCCCGGCTCAGAGCTCGTTCCCGGCCAATATGCTCGCGATCCGCGGTGGACGCCCCGAAACGCTGACGCTGCGCGATTTCATCCAGGCCTTCATCAACTTCCGCGAGCAGGTAATCACACGCCGCACGAAGTTTGAGCTGAACAAGGCGCGTGACCGTGCGCACGTCTTGCTCGGCCTGGTTGTGGCGGTTTCGAACCTCGATGAAGTTGTGGCGATGATCCGTAGCTCGTCCAACCCGCAGATTGCGCGCGAAAAGCTGCTCGCCAAGGAATGGCCGATTGGCGACATTGCGCAGTATATTCAGCTGGTTGAGGCCATCGAGCCGACTGCTGATGAAGCGGGCGGTACTTACCAGCTGTCCGAGCGCCAGGTTCGTGCCATCCTCGAGCTGCGCCTGCACCGCCTGACCGCGCTAGGCCGCGATGAAATCGGTGACGAGCTGAAAGAGCTTGCCGAGAAAATCGAATACTACCTCTCGATCCTCGCCGATCGCGTGAAGCTCTACGGCGTCATGCGTGACGAGCTGCAGGAAGTGCGAGACCAGTTCGCCACCCCACGCATGTCCGAAATCGCGCCTGCTTGGGACGGGATCGAGGATGAAGATCTGATCGAGCGTGAAGAGATGGTCGTAACCGTGACCCACGGCGGCTACATCAAACGCACACCGCTCGACACCTTCCGTGCACAGGGGCGCGGCGGCAAAGGCCGCAGCGGGATGGCGACGAAGGATGAAGATGCTGTTGTCGAAATGTTCGTAACATCGACGCATAATCCTGTGTTATTCTTTACTAATACAGGTCGAGTCTATCGCTTGAAAGTGTGGAAATTGCCCGAGGGAGGCCCGCAGACCAAGGGCCGCCCGATGGTGAACATGCTGCCGCTGGGCGAGGATGAGCGCGTGACAAACGTACTCTCGCTGCCCGAGGACGAGGCGGATTGGGAAGCACTCAACATCATCTTTGCTACCGAGCAAGGCATGGTTCGCCGTAACTCGATGGATGCCTTCACCAATGTACCGAGCAACGGCAAATATGCGATGGGCTTTGTCGAAGGCAGCGATGACCGCCTGATTGGCGTTGAGCTGCTGACGGAGGAGCAGGAAGTATTCCTCGCCTCCGATGCCGGCAAGGCCATCCGTTTCTCCGCCACCGATGCCCGCGAAACCAAGAGCCGTACCGGCATAGGTGTGCGCGGTATGGCATTGAAAGACGGCGCAAAAGTTGTCTCGCTCGCTATTCTCGACCGGCTTGATGCCGATATGGAAACGCGTGAAGCCTACTTGCGTGCTGCGGCGTGGAAGAACAACGATGCCGAAGCCACCCTCCCCGCTGATCAGATCGAGGCAATGGCAGAGGGCGAGGAGTTCATCCTGACCCTTACCGCGAATGGTTATGGCAAGATTTCGTCTGCCTACGAATATCGCACCATTGGGCGCGGTGGACAGGGCCTCGCCAACATCGGCACACCGAGTGACGAAGATCGCAACGGGCCGGTTGTTGCCAGCTTCCCGGTCAAACACGGATCGCAGCTGATGCTGGTGACGGATCGCGCCAAGCTCATCCGCCTTCCCATTGATTTCCGCCATCTGGTTGAAGGTGGTTTCGAGGAGCACAAGGGCTTCTCGGTCTACGGACGCAGCTCTTCAGGCGTGCGAATCTTCAACGTTTCCAAGGGCGAAACCATCGTTGGTGCAGCGCTGATCGATGAAGACGAGAGCCCGGAGAACGAGGCTGAAGAGGCTGTTGTTGAGGAAATGCTCGAACGACGCGGCGGCGGTGACGAGACTGCTCCGGACACCACCGCGCAGTCGGATGACGATATCGGGGGGTAGCCAGACGCCGATTAGGCACTGGCCTCCTCTTTCTAGTCGCCTAGGTTGCCTTCACGCGGCGTCGGGCCGAGGTCCAGCAACACGCATTTGAACTGCAGCCTTTCGCGACCTTGCTCTACGGCGCCGGGCGTGGTGCGCAGACTCTCTTCGCGCGTACATTCCTGCTCCACAAGTACCTCCTCTTCGGCGGTAAGCTCCCGATCGAATGTTCCGCCGATCAGGGGCCGTGCGGGAAACTCGCGCTCTGCGGTGCCATAAAGCGTGCGAAAGGCATCGAGTGCCATGGGGTGAAAGATGCTGCCGTGTGTTTCGCTGTCTTCGACCGGAACGAATGTCCACAAGAGGTTCGCCGGAGCGCCTGCGCGTAGCGCATCGACCAGTCGCTCTGTCCCTTCGCGGTGCCATACGCCCTCGTTGGCTACCGTCAGGTACAACCGCCTCTGCATACCATCGTTAGGGTGCGCGGCGAGCATGCGCGCGGCCTCCCGGCCATACTTCATCTGCTCCCACCACATGCTTGGCGAAATCGCCATGTAGTCATCGAACAACGTCGGGTCTTCCAGCAGCGTTTCGACGATGAACAGCGCGGCAAGCGATTCCCCGATGACCGCATCATGGCCATCGGTACGGAACTGCGCATTGACCATCGGCATCAGTTCTTCACGCAAGAAGCGGCGATAGGTCGGTGATCCGCCCGGCTCTGCTCCTAGCGCCTCGACATAGGGCTGCGGATCGGCCGCTGGCGGAGCGAAGAAATGACGCCGATTGGTACTTTGGACACCGACGAGAATGAAGCGTTCGAAACTCCAGTTCATGTCGCGGCTTTGCACGATCCCGGCAATATGATCGAAATCCTGCTCGGGCCCGCCATCGAGCAGATAGATTACGGGAAAACGCATATCGGGCTGCTCTTCATAACCCGCCGGCAAGCGTACGGTAACGATGCGTTCGCCACCCAGAACTTCCGATTGCACGGTGTAGCTGGTGGCCGTGACATGTGGAGCGCCCTCGCCCATCTGTGCATGCGCAGTCGCCGGAAGGGAAAGCGCCAGTGCGCAAAGGATGATTGTACGCAGCAAAATCATTGTGTGTTCTCCAATCCGCCCTGCACCACGCTCAGTTCGGGATCGCGTTTGCGCAAAGTGGTTATGACACCAACGGTGATGAGGAACATGCCGAGGTAGTAGATCGGCCAGACCAGCAGTTCAGGGATACGGGTTCCCGAGAACGGACCAAGCTCGCTGAAGATGAGCCAGTCGGAGATCACGAACAGGATTGCGCCGGCGGCCACTTTCAACCGGGGGAAATCGCTCGCCCATGCCCCTGCGGCCATCATGCCAAGCGGCAGCGCGTAAAGCGCGACCAGCGGCCGCATGCTTTCTTCGTATGGAAGGAAATAGGCGACCAGCGGCGTACCAAGCAGCAGGATGAGGAACATCAGGCTGTCCCGCCCTTCCAGTGCCTCTCGTTTGTTGCGCAGGAAAACCAGCAACGCAATTATGTGGAAGCCGACAAAAGCTACGGCTCCGGCGATCAGATCGAAATTGAGCGGGAGATAGGGTGCCAGCCCCGGCAGGATGACATCGACAAGGCCGCTCGCAGACGCGATCAGCATGTCACCGAGCGAGGCAAACACCAGCGCGAGCGCCAGCATATGCGCATCCCTGCTGCTGTGTCGCATCCAGGCATAGATGGCGAGAAACGCGACTGCGCTTCCCTTGATCGGCACCAGAAATAGTCCAGGCAGATCACTCACCTGCAGATAGTAATAGGCAAAAGCCGCAATGAGGCTCAGCACCAGATAAGGTCGTTTTTCTGCAAGCGCGCGGTGGGGCATTTCTGCTGCCTAGCGATGAGCCGGTGATTGCACCAGCGGGCAAACGCACTTATCTGCGCGGCAAATGGAAAATCAGGCATGACACATCAGGTTCACATCATCGGCGGCGGCCTCGCAGGCAGCGAGGCGGCGTGGCAACTCGCGCAGCGTGGTGTGAAGGTTCGCCTGTCCGAAATGCGCGGTGGCGGCGGGTCAACCGATGCGCACCAGACGGATGGCCTTGCAGAGCTGGTCTGTTCCAACTCCTTCCGCTCGGACGATGACACCAAGAACGCGGTTGGCTTGTTGCACCACGAAATGCGACGGCTTGACAGTCTTGTCATGGCCGCCGGCGAGAAGGCTCGTGTGCCCGCAGGCAGTGCGATGGCGGTGGACCGCGACGTGTTCAGCGCAGAAGTCGAAAAGGCCTTGGAAGACCATCCGAACATCGAGATTGTCCGCGAACTGGTGGAAGAGCTTCCCGCCGAAGGTCTCACTATCGTGGCCACCGGACCGCTGACAGCAGCATCGCTTGCACAAAGTATCGTCAAAGCCACGGGTGAAGATCGCCTCGCCTTCTTCGATGCCATTGCACCCATCGTGCACCGCGATTCCATCGATATGAGCAAGGCGTGGGTCCAGTCGCGCTGGAACAAGCGCACCGATGCCTCCAACGAAGACGGCGACTACATCAACTGCCCGATGACAAAGGAGCAGTACCTTGCCTTCCACCAGGGGCTGATGGATGCCGAAAAGGGGGAGTTCAAGGAATGGGAGAAAGACACGCCATATTTCGATGGCTGCATGCCGATCGAGGTGATGGCGGAACGCGGTGTGGAAACCCTGCGCTACGGACCGATGAAGGGTGTCGGGCTCGATAATCCGTATGACACGAGCGAGGAGCACCCGCAGGGCAAGTGGCCTTATGCCGTGGTGCAGCTACGGCAGGACAACAAGCTGGGCACGCTATGGAACATGGTCGGCTTCCAAACCAAGATGAAATACGGCGCGCAGGTGGATCTGTTCCGTACCATTCCGGGGCTGGAGAATGCCGAGTTCGCACGTCTTGGCGGAATGCACCGCAATACTTTTATCAATTCACCCACGTTGCTGGATCGGCAATTACGGCTGAAGAGCGCGCCGCACATCCGTTTTGCCGGACAGATCAGCGGGTGTGAGGGCTATGTCGAAAGCTCGGCCGTGGGCCTGATGGCGGGCCTGATGGCAGCAAGCGAGCTACGCGGCGAGAATTTCACGCCGCCTCCGGCCACCACCGCAATGGGTTCCTTGCTTGGCCACATCACGGGTGATGCGGAGGCGAGCTCCTTTCAACCGATGAACGTCAATTTCGGGCTTTTCCCGACCCTTGAACGCGTGCCGAAGAAACAGCGTAAGGAAGCCTATACTACCCGCGCCAAAGAAGACTTTGGCGTCTGGCTGTCAGGCCTCGAAACGGTCCCCGCCTAACAATTGCACCGCGGTCTTGAACTGCGGCGCGGTGCGGGTGCGCTGGTTGCGAATTCAGCCTGGGTCAGCTCGTTATCGTCATTGCCGTCCATCTCTTCGAAGCGGTTCGAGGTTGTGACCGCCCATTCCTCGAATGTCAGCAGATTGTTACCATCGACATCTAGTCTGCGGAACGCGTCAGTGCGGGTCGAAAGCATCTCGTTTCGCGTGATCTTGAGGTCACGATTGCGATCATAGCGGAAGAAGCGGCGCTGCTCGCGCGTTAGCTCGCTCGCTTCAGGCGGAGCCGGGCCCTCCATGTCAGCAACATCGGCAGTCGGAAGAGCATCCGGGTCTTCCACCTCGACGACTTCGGGATCGGGTGGCGGAGCTGCTTGTTCGACCTGCGCCCTCCCCTGCATCCAGAACAGACCGAGCGTTGCGAGCACCAGAGCGCCAAATGCGCCAAGCAGAATACGGTTCATGGCTTGCCTCCAAGTCTCGCACTCTACGCTAACGTCCTGTAATGCCAACCCTCATTGCCGCGATCATCGCGCCCGGACCATCAAGCAGCTCTGCCTGATCTTTGTTCCGGGCCCGTTTGCAGAGCGCATGGAGCACCGCGAGCGAGCGCATAGAGCGCGATAAAGCTGCACGTCTCCACAGTTGCTTCTGCAGTGACTGTTTGACCAGTGCCAGCTCGCTCTCCTCGCTCAAGCGGTTGGCGAGATCATGGAGCGCAACTTCCTTTGCCGCCTGTTCAACGGGGGCAAGCGTACTGTCGTCGCCAACACCATCGGCCACCGCAGCCCACGCCTGCGATTTACCGCGCAGATAGGTCGCGAGAGCGGGGCGATCGAATGCTTCGCCCAGCAGCGTTTCGTAGCCATCGACCAGCGGGATGAGCCTTTTCAGATCCCCCGGGAAGGTGCTCAACAAAGCGAGCAAGGGTTCGCCGGTGGGCCAGTCGCTCGTATCTTCGGAAAGCCGGTCTCTCCACCAGGCGAGCTTGATCTGCGCGATCATCGGCTCGCCATCACCGGCTAAGATGCCAGCCAACCGCATATCGAGTGCCATCAAGCCAAGCACAGTATCGCGTGCCCTCGCCGGCGCATAGCTGAGCGCAAGGCGATGCGAGAGGGGCAAGGTATCGAGAAGCGCTTCGGTCATCGCCGCGCGGGTGCCGTGATCGTTCACTTGCGTCAAGCGATCCTGTGCACATGACGCGTGCAGGTAGGAGCAAATTTACCCCTTTCCTTGCGATTGTGTTGATGGGGCATTGGTAGAGGCCACACGCATGGAGAAGTGTTTGTCGCCCGATTCTGATCAAGAACCCCGACTGCGTAAGGGCGCGATGCGCCATGTTCAGTGCGGGCGGCAAACCTTCTTCTCTTCACACTCCGCGCAACGGCTCGGTTGTGATGGTGGACGGATTGTTAACCCTGACGCTTTACACACCGGAAACCAAACATTCGCTAGTTCGGCACAAAGCCATAACAATTTTTGCAAAAAGCAGGCCCAACTATGATCACTCGTATCCGTCGACATATTGCCAAGATGGCGGGCTGCAACAGCGGCAACGCCACTCTTCTCGTCGCACTCGGTATGCCCGTCCTTATCGGGGGTGCCGGTCTCGGTGTCGACATGACCCAGTGGTACATGTGGAAACGTGAGCTGCAGTTTGCAGTGGACCAGTCGGCGATTGCCGGTGCCTGGGCACGCGCAGACGAAGAGACGGAGAACACATACCAGCGCCGCGCTTTGCAGGAATTCAACGCCAACCTTTCGGCAACCGATGACTTTAACAATGCGCCGAACATCAGCCTGGCAGACTATGCCGGCGGCAATCTGAATTCGGTCGCCGTGTCGGCAACCGCAACAAAGACCCTACCCTTCACCAACTTCCTGATGGGTGGCAGCACTACGATTTACGCCTATGCGCAGGCCAGCTTTGAAGAAGGCGCGACCTTCACCAGCTGCCTGGTTGCACTGGACGAAGATGAAACCGGTGCGCTGACCATCGGCGGTAACTCGGTCCTCACTGCGAGTTGTGGACTGGCCGCGCTGTCTACCGCAGAGGAAGCTATTTCCGTGAACGGTAACCCAACGGTGGATGCCGGGTGGATTCTCGCAGCAGGAGGCGTCGACCAGTGGCTCAAAGACAATACCGACGACGTGATCCTCGAGAACATGGAAGGTCTCTACGACCCGTTTGGTGAACTGGAGCCGCCGAACCCTGATGAAACGCAGGTTGAACGGACCTACAGCTGTTCGGCCGAGCCCGATTCGACCACTGCTGACGTCACCACTGTGACTGCGGTGGAGTACGATTATTATCAGGGTTCCAACACGCGTAACGCGACAGGATGGGCGAATACTGCGGGCAAGGAAGATACCCGCACCGAGCCTTCCTACGAGGCGGCGAAACTCGTGCCGAACGGAACAGTCGAAGGAACTGTCGAATCCCGCTCGGTACAGTGGCGCGAACTTGGCGGTAGCGGCCAGAACAAGAAGTGGGAGCGCGTTACAACCACGGTCTATACGACTTACGATAACGTAATCGTCACCCCGGGCGCGCAGGCCGGAAGCGTCCGTCCGGGCACCTACTCCGATTTACAGATTTCGTGTGACACCGCATTCGCTCCTGGCGTCTACAACATTGTTGGCGGCGGTCTGAAGATCCCCGGGCAGTACGAAGTGACCGGCTCTGCCGTCATGTTCGTGCTGTATGATGGTGCCTATATCGACGTCACCGGTGGCTCGGACGTGAACCTGACCGCCATGCAGGCGTCGGACCTGATGGCTGTGGGCGTTTCTCAGGAAGACGCCAACGAGCTTGCCGGCATGTTGGTGTTTGAAGATCGCAGCTCGCAAGGCAGCAACAAGACCAAGTTCAACGGCAATGCCAACACCGTGCTCAACGGTGCGCTGTATTTCCCGACCAGTGGTGTGGACTTCGCCGGCACGATCGGCGTGACCAGCCAGTGTCTGATGATTGCTTCGGCAACCATCACCATCACCGGTACGACGAATATGTCGACCTTCTGCCCCGGTGGTTCTTCCGAAGATACCACGATTGTATCGACTGCTGCGAAGGTGAGGCTCGTCGCATGATGCGTGCCCTCGCCCGGCTTGCGCGGATCAAGCGCAATGAAAACGGCTCGATGGCTATCGAGACCGCATTCGTTGCGCCTATCCTGCTGGTTCTGGCGCTTGGCGGGTTCGAAGTCAGTTCGATGGTTGCCCGCCAGACGGAGCTGCAAAGCGCTGCCGCCGAGGCTGCGGCCGTTGTACGCGCCACGATCCCTGAAACCGCAGAGCAGCGCGCCACTGTGCGAGACATTCTGGCGACCTCGACCGGAATTTCGAGCGAGAAAATCACCGTCAACGAGATCTACCGCTGCGGAACGGCCGAGAACTACGCAACCGAGGCCGATAGCTGCGGTTCTGCAACCGAGTACAAGTTTATCAAGGTCGACATCAGCGATACCTACACGCCTGTCTGGACCAAGTTCGGCGTCACTTCGGGCTTCGACTTCAACGTCAGCCGTACAATTCAGATCGGATAACCGACAATGCGCGCCTTCATCTCCCGCCTCCGCCAGGACACGCTTGGCGCTGCCGCGATTGAATTCGCGCTGATTGGCCCTGCGTTTATCGTCATGATCCTTGGCGTGCTGCAGGTTGGTATGGGGCTGCAAAGTTACAACGCGATGCGCAATCTGTCTGCCGATGTGTCCCGCTACGCGATGGTTCAGTACCAGACGGGCAACACGATCTCGAATTCGCAGTTGCGGACCTGGGGGCGTAACCACGCGCAGGGTGCGCCTTACCTGATGGACCCTGATCGTCTTGGTATGACCATTGCCGATGCTGACACCCAACGTGTTGCGGGGGCAAAGGAGCTGACGATCACAGTGACCTATCGCATTACCAGTGTGCTGGAATTCATCGACATCGATGGCCCGACACTGGATTTCGAGCGTCCTGTATTCCTGCTGGATGATAGCGCGGCGACTGCTACCTGATCACGGCGATCAGATCCTTTTACAATTAATGAATATATTAACCAATCCTGTTGGGATTCGGCTTAGTCATTATGCGTAAATGCGGTGCAATGAGAGTTCCGCATTCCCTTTCTCGCCACGATTTCGGTGGAATCTTAACGCGCCTTGCGCGGGATCCGTCGGGTAACGTCATGGCCATGATCGCTGCATCGATCTTCCCGTTGATCGCGCTGGTCGGCGGCGGAGTTGACATGGGCCGCGGCTACCTGGCCAAGACCCGCCTGCAGGCTGCCTGCGATGCGGGTACCCTCGCCGCGCGAAATCGCATGGGAAACCAGGCCGCGGTTGATGGCACGATGCCGAGCGACGTGGCCGAGACAGGGCACCGCTTCTTTGATCTCAACTTCCGTGACGGCGCATATGGCACCGAAAACCGCAACTTTTCGATGCAGCTGGAAGGCGATTTCTCCATCAGGGCATCCGCTTCCGTCGATGTGCCGACCACGCTGATGAGCGTGTTCGGCTTCGATGAAATGGAAGTTACGGTTGATTGCTCTTCCATCCAGACGTTCCCGAATCTGGACGTTATGATGGCGCTCGACGTCACTGGCTCGATGCGTCACACCAACGCTGGCGATAGTCAGTCCCGACTGGAATCGCTCAAATCGGTCATCAGGACTTTCTATACTACCCTTGATGCCAGCAAAGGGCCTGCGACTACTATCCGTTACGGGTTCGTTCCGTACAATGCCAACGTCAATGTCGGGCACCTTTTGCAGGACAGTTGGGTAGTAGACAGCTGGACCTATCAGGGGCGCCGCGACACGGGGCTTGCTCTTCCGGGTGAAGACATCAGCTACACCTATTACCGCAACTGGCAGTATGTATCGGGTACCCGCACTGATTGGACCGCAGAGTCCACCTATGCGGCAACCTGGAACGAATCACCCAATCCCGATCAGCCGGGCTGGTACTCATGCGAAGGTGCACAGCCGAGCAACACCTGGGATACTACCACAACCATCGATGACGATTCCGCGCGCACCGAGGTGCAGTTCAATCCACCGGCAATTGTCACGATTAAAGACGGCGAAAAGGTCCACAATGGCACGCGCTATCAAACAGTGCTGAACGGCGATACCTGCGAGATTCAAGCGAGCACGGACACGAACTATATCCAGACGTTTGAGGAAGTGACGGTTCTCCCGTCCCTAGATCACACTCTCTGGAGCTATGAGCCGATTTCGCGTGATGTATCAAACTGGCGTACCGAAACGGATGGTTGCATCGAGGAACGCGGTACATACATCATCGATGACTACGACAACGTCGACTTCTCTCGGGCGCTTGATCTGGACATCGACCTGGTGCCGTCTTCGGGCAATTCTGCAACCCAATGGCGTCCGCGTTACACCGACAACAGCTACGCCCGCTCGCTCGACACTTCCGGCACGGGTGATTTCACGCCGAGAAACATTCGCACGACTGCCGAATTCGCCAATTCGGGCACATGGTGGTCATCGGACTGTCCGCCTGCGGCAGCGAAGCTGACGGCGATGACATCTGACGAACTCAATACCTACCTCGATACTCTCGTGCCTTATGGCTCGACACACCATGATATTGGCATGATCTGGGGTGGACGCCTGCTTTCACCCACAGGATTGTACGCATCGGAGAACTCGAGCGGTCCGGATGATACGCGCGGTCGCCACCTGATCTGGCTGACGGACGGCCAGACCGAACCTTACGACATTTCTTACAGCTCGTATGGTATCGAAGGCCTGGATCAGCGCAGATGGGATCCGGATGGCACGGAAACTCTCACCTCGGTCGTCGAGAACCGTTTCCGTATTGCCTGCCAGCAGGTGAAGAACCGCAACATCACTGTGTGGGTTGTTGCCTTCGGCACAAGCCTGAACCCGATCATGGAAGAATGTGGCGGGCCGGGCCGCACGTTCCAGGCTAACAATGCCGAAGAACTCAACCAGGCCTTCATGGATATTGCGAGTTCCATGAGCGAACTGAGGCTTTCCTCATGATGCCGCGGCTCTTTGCTGATATCTTTCGGGACGAAACGGGAGCCACGATTGTGGAGTTCGCCCTGATTTCGCCTGTGCTCGTTCTAACGTTGATGGGGTTGTTCGATCTTTCGTACAACTTCTATGCGGAGACCATGATCGAAGGCGCGATCCAGAAGGCTGCGCGCGATTCTACACTTGAAGCATATGCCGGTAACGGAACCGCTCTCGACACCCGGGTGCGCAATGCAGTCCAGAATGTGGTGCCGTCGGCGACGGTGACCTTCGACCGGTCTGCTTACTCGCGCTATTCTGACTTTGGTCGCGCGGAAGAATTTACCGACACCAACGGTGATGGCACCTGCAACGAAAACGAACCTTTCGTTGATGCCAATGGCAACGGCTCATGGGACCAGTCGCGTGAGCTCAGCGACTCCAATGGTGCGCGCGATGCAGTTTTGTACGAGGTCAATGCGAGCTATGACCGGCCCTTCCCGATGGCCGAACTTATCGGCTTTGAAGACACGGTGACTGTCACGGCCCGCACGGTCTTGCGTAACCAGCCATTCAATTCCACTGCCGACGTACAAGCAGTCGGAAATTGCGCATGATCACCAAGGCTGCCTCTGCCATTCGCAATCTGGTTCGCGACACCTCTGGCGTCGCCATGACCGAATTCGCCCTCGCCTTCCCCTTCATTCTGGGTGTTGGTTTGATGGGCCTTGAAACAGCCAATCGGGCATTGATTGAAATGCAAGTTTCTCAGCTTGCGATGCAAATCGCCGATAACGGGTCGCGTATTGGCGAAGCCGGCGTTCTGGAAGATCGCAAGATCTATGAAGATGACATCAATGACCTGTTCTACGGCGCGCATATCCAGAGCGGCAAAGGGATTGATATCTTCACCCATGGCCGTGTGATCATGAGCAGCCTGCAGGTGGATAAGGATACTGGCGAACAGTATATCCACTGGCAACGCTGTGCAGGGACGCTCGCCCACACCAGCCAGTACGGTACCGTAGATGGTGCGCGGTCAGATGTGGCTGCCGGCATGGGGCCAGCCGACGCGAAAGTCATGGCGTTCGATGAAGCTGCCGTCATCTTCGTTGAAATCGCTTACACCTACCAGCCCTTGATCGGTGACCCCTTCACCTTCGGCGAGCAGGATGTGAGTGCTATTGCCAGCTATATCGTCCGTGATGATCGCGATCTGTCAGGAATTTACCAGCGAGACACTAACGCACCCGACCCGGTTGCGAGCTGCGACCAGTTTGGCGGCTCTTTTTACGATCTCTAAAGCACCGGCCCGACTCTCTAGGGACGGACCGGTGTCTTCATCGGATCAATCGGCGTAGCAGACCTTCTTGCACGCCTCGATCACGCCATCCTTGTCGATCAGCGCCAGCTTTTCGAGGTTCGCGGCATAGGGTAGCGGTACGTCTTCATTGCATACGCGCAGGACAGGTGCATCGAGGTTATCGAAGCCTTCCTCCATACAAATCGCGACGATTTCCGATGCAATCGAGCACGTTGGCCAGCCTTCTTCGGCGATCACAACGCGATTGGTCTTGGCGAGTGACGTCAGGACGGCTTCCTTATCGAGCGGACGCAGCGTGCGCAGGTCGATGACTTCGGCGTCGATGCCCTGCTCTGCCAACTCTTCTGCAGCCTGCAGCGCGACACCAACGGCAATCGAGTACGATACGATTGTAACGTCTGAACCTTCACGCATGATCCGCGCCTTGCCGATTGGCAGCACGTGATCGTCCAGCTGTGCGACCTCGAAGCTCTGGCCGTAGACCAGCTCGTTCTCGAGGAAGACGACCGGATCTTCGGTTCGGATTGCCGCCTTCATCAGGCCCTTGGCATCCTGCGCGTCATAGGGCGCGATCACGATCAGGCCGGGGACGCTGGCGTACCACGGGCCGTAATTCTGGCTGTGCTGCGCGCCAACGCGGCTTGCAGCGCCGTTCGGGCCACGGAACACGACCGGACAACGCATCTGACCGCCCGACATATAGTTCGTCTTGGCAGCCGAGTTGATGATGTGGTCGATCGCCTGCATGGCGAAGTTGAACGTCATGAACTCTACGATCGGGCGAAGGCCACCCATCGCCGCGCCTGCGCCGATGCCGGCGAACCCGTATTCGGTGATCGGCGTATCGATCACGCGCTTGGGACCGAATTCGTCGAGCAGGCCCTGAGTGACCTTGTAGGCACCCTGGTACTCGGCAACTTCCTCTCCCATCACGAACACGCGTTCGTCACGGCGCATTTCCTCGGCCATGCCATCACGCAAGGCTTCACGCACGGTGAGCGAAACCATGTTGGTGCCAGCAGGAATGTCCGGATCGGCAGGACGCTCTTTAGCTTCGGGCTTTTCTGCAGCTTCAGCGGCAGCAACTTCGGGGCCAGTGCTTTCCTCAACGGGAACAGCTTCTTGGGCAGCGGGAGCGGTATCGGAAACCTCTTCACCCTCGCCTGCCAGAATGGCGATGACGGTGCCGACTTTCACTTCCTCTGTGCCTTCTGCAACCAGGATCTTGCCAACGGTACCTTCGTCGATGGACTCGAACTCCATCGTAGCCTTGTCGGTCTCAATCTCGGCGAGCACGTCACCGGCGGAAACGGTGTCGCCTTCCTTGACGAGCCACTTGGCGAGTGTGCCTTCTTCCATCGTCGGAGAAAGCGCGGGCATCTTGAGTTCAATAGCCATGGCTCAATACTCCTCCACCAGAACATCGGTGTAGAGTTCGCTCGGCTCCGGCTCGGGCGATTTCTCGGCAAAATCGGCGGCTTCGGCGACAGTGGCGCGGATGGCCTTGTCGATGTCTTTCAACGCGTCTTCTTTCACCTTCAGTTTCATCAGATCAGCCTTGGCGCGTTCGATCGGATCGTTCTTCTCGCGCTGGTCCTGCACCTCTTCACGCGTACGATACTTGGCAGGATCGGACATCGAGTGCCCGCGATAGCGATAGGTCTCGCATTCCATCAGGACGGGGCCATTGCCTTCGCGCACATGCTTGAACGCGATTTCTGCAGCCTGACGCACTTCGAGCACGTCCATGCCGTTCACCTTCATGCCTGGAATGCGGAAGGCAGCACCGCGACGGTAGAACTCGGTTTCAGCCGAGCTGCGACGCACCGCGGTACCCATCGCGTACTGGTTGTTTTCGACCACGAAGACCATCGGCAGCTTCCACAGCGCGGCCATGTTCATGGTCTCATAAACCTGGCCCTGGTTCGCAGCACCATCGCCAAAGTATGCGAGGCACAGGCCGCCGTCTTCGTTGTATTGATGGGCGAGCGCGAGGCCTCCGCCCAGCGCCACTTGAGCACCCACGATGCCGTGGCCGCCGTAGAATTTATGCTCGGTGCTGAACATGTGCATCGAGCCGCCCTTCCCCTTGGAAATACCGGCGGCGCGGCCCGTCAGCTCGGCCATGATGACGTTGGGATCGATGCCATAGGCGAGCATGTGACCGTGATCGCGGTAACCGGTTATCACGCTGTCAGTGTCGTTATCGAGTGCGGATTGCAGGCCAATCGCGACCGCCTCCTGTCCGATGTAGAGGTGGCAAAAACCGCCAATCAGGCCAAGACCATAAAGCTGGCCAGCCTTTTCCTCGAAACGGCGGATAAGCAGCATCTGCTCGTAGAAATGGAGAAGCTGATCCTTGGTGGGCTTGAAACGCTTCTTCTTGTCCAGCGCATCCTGAAGCGATTTGAGCGCGAAGGCATCGTCCATTGCTGCAGGCGTATTCGTCTTCTTGACCGGGGTTTTCTTCTTCCCGGAGGTGGAGGCTTTTGCCAAGGCATTTCCCCTTTTGCGGCTCTGTCTGACAGAGCTTTCAAGCAGTTTATTGTTGTGCGGCCTATAGGCTCAACTGCACGCCACTGGCAACGTTCCGCATACGAATTTCGCCAATGTGGTTAGAATGGTTTTTTGGGGAAACCAGTGGCGCGAAAGAGACTACTCTTCTTCGTCCAGTTCGACGACCAGATCGTCCGGATGCGCAACACCCAGATCACGACGAACGAGCTCGTCCGCAAGGTCTTCGTCGACGTTGTCAGGATCGAGAAGATCGACGCGGTTTTCCAGCACAGCGCGCTCTTCCTCAAGCTCTGCAATACGTTCCTTATGAGCCTCCAGCTGGCTCGACTGATCGCTCCACGCCAGCAGGCCGGAAGGGCCGATCAAGGCCAGAAGTCCGATCAGGATGAGCACCAGCAAGGCAGCGGCGTTGACCACCTTCTCTCGCACGGCGTCTTTCTTGTTGATCGGCCTGTTCATCCGATCCTTGAATCACAGTGCCGCCACGGTTTCAAGCATAATGCAGGTCTATGCGCTGATGTTACACCAATTGGCGTCTTGCGAGCAGGTGCAAAAAAGGTTACATATGAAACTATGACTGACCTCTTTGAAAATCCGATCGGCCTTGATGGCTTTGAATTCGTCGAGTTCTGCGCGCCCGAGAAGGGCGTGATTGAACCTGTATTCCAGGCAATGGGCTTTTCCCACGTTGCCAACCACCGCTCCAAAGACGTGCAATTATGGCGTCAGGGACAGATCAACCTGATCCTGAACTACGAACCACGCAGCGCAGCATGGTATTTCGCGCGTGAGCATGGCCCATCGGCATGTGGCATGGGCTTCCGTGTCAAAGATGCGGCGAAGGCCTATGATGAGCTGATCGAGCGCGGTGCAGAGCCTGTGGACGTCGAAACCGGCCCAATGGAACTCTACATCCCCGCGATCCGCGGCATCGGCGGTGCCATTGTCTATCTGATCGATCGCTACACCGATGAAAACAAGAACGGCCTGTCGATCTACGACATCGACTTCGAATACATCGAAGGCGTCGATAAGTGGCCTGTGGGCGCAGGCTTCAACGTGATCGATCACTTGACGCACAATGTTTACAACGGCCGCATGGCGTACTGGGCGGACTATTACGAAACCCTCTTCAACTTCCGCGAGATCCGTTTCTTCGACATCAAGGGCGAGTATACCGGCCTGACCTCGAAGGCGCTGACCGCGCCCGATGGCAAGATCCGCATTCCGCTCAACGAAGAAGGCGAAGGCGGCAAGGGCCAGATCGAAGAGTTCCTGAAGGAGTTCAACGGTGAAGGCATCCAGCACATTGCACTGATCTGTGACGACCTGCTCGGCTGCTGGGATCGCCTGAAGGAGTTCGGCGTGCCGTTCATGACTGCACCGCCCGAAACCTATTATGATATGCTGTCCGAGCGTTTGCCCGGCCACGGCGAGCCAGAGAACGAGCTGAAGGCGCGCGGCATTCTCCTCGACGGTACGACAGAAGGCGGGCAGCCACGTTTGCTGTTGCAGATCTTTGCGGAAGCACAGGTTGGTCCGGTGTTCTTCGAATTCATCCAGCGCAAGGGTGACGAAGGCTTTGGCGAAGGCAACTTCAAGGCGCTGTTCGAAAGCATGGAACGCGACCAGATCAAACGCGGTACGCTCGAGGTTGAGCCTGCCGAGTAAGCATTCGTGCGCAACGCCAACAATAAAGGGCGGGCCACGCGGCTCGCCCTTTTTTGTTGGTGCGCCCGACAGGATTCGAACCTGTGGCCCCCAGATTAGGAATCTGATGCTCTATCCAACTGAGCTACGGGCGCGCCGTTGGCTGCCATAGCAAAGCAATTCAGTCTGGCAATCAGTTCAAGTCTTCGGGCGGTGCCACAGGGAACGGCAGCGGCGCGACGGGGACGCCTTCATCGATCAACTCTTTGGCTTCTTCCGGGCTGGCTTCACCGTGGATCGCCTGATGATCGCGTTCGCCGTAGTGCATGGCGCGGGATTCTTCGGCGAAGCTCTTGCCGACCCACTTGCTGTCCTTAAGCGCCTTCTTCTGCGCATCAGCCAGCTTCTCGAGGGCCTGTTTGACCTCCGGCGACATCGGAGCATTGGAAACCGGGCGAGCGCCCTCCCCTTGTCCATGCTCTGGCGTTTGCGCAGCAGGTTTGGCGGCGGTCTGCTGATTGCCCTTCTTCCCCACTGATGGAGCCATCGGCGCCTTATCAACCGCACCTGAGCCACAGGTCGGGCAGCACAGCAGACCTTCCGCCAGTTGACGCGAATAGTCCTCAGATGAGCTGAACCAGCCCTCGAAACGGTGGCCGCTGTCACAGGAAAGATCGAAAACAATCATTGGCTGCGCGATGTAGGGATTTCACGCTTGTTGGCAAGGCTGGGAAGCTGGCTGCGAACCTCGGCTATGCGTGAGAGATCAATGTCGCAGAAACCTAGCCCTGCCCCATCTCCACCCATGTCGAGCAGCACCTCGCCCCACGGGTCAACAACAAGCGAATGACCGAAGGTCTCGCGCCCGTCCTCATGCTGGCCCACTTGTGCTGCCGCGATCACGAAAGCAGAGGCCTCGATCGCCCGCGCACGCTGGAGTACATGCCAATGCGCCTTGCCGGTCGGTTTCGTAAAGGCAGCGGGTATAGAGATTGCATCGCAGTGTCGTTGCCCCAGCTCTTCGAACAAGGCCGGAAAACGCAAGTCGTAACAGATCGACAGCCCGAGACGGCCAACGGGCGTATCCGCGACATCCACCACCTGCTCTCCGGGAGCATAGGCTGCGGACTCGCGCCAGCTCTCACCCGTATCCAGAGTGACATCGAACATGTGGATCTTGTCATATCGCGCGGCAACCCTGCCCGCCGGATCAATCACCACCATGCGGTTTGCCCAGCGGCCGTCTTCCAGGGCCACGGGAAGACCCAGGTTGATCCAGATTCCGTGCTGCGATGCTGCGGTGGAAACCTTCTCAAGAACTGGGCTTTCGCTTTCCGGAACGATGTTCGTTGAGGCGCGGGCTCGATCCTTATCCAGCAGCCCGGCCATTTCCGGCGTGAAAAGCATTGATGCGCCCTGCTCCGCAGCCTCTGCCGCTGCATCACAAATCGCAGCCGCGTTGGCAGCCGGATCAATGCCTGATGTCATCTGAAGGAGCGCGATTTTCGGCATTATAGGCCCAGCAGCGCGTCTAGCTTGCCTTCGCGATCAAGCACAGCAAGGTCATCCGATCCGCCAATAGCCTGATCATTGATGAATATCTGCGGCACTGTCATCGCGTCTGGCTTGCGCTGCATCATCTCTTCGCGCTTCGGCCCGCCCATGGTGATGTCATACTCGATGATTTCGACGCCTTTTTTCTTGAGCAGGCTCTTGGCGCGCACGCAGAACGGGCACCACGCCTTTGAGTACATCTCGACCTTGACTTCGCTCACAGTAATCTCGCTTTCAAAGTGTCTGACAGGTGCTTGACAGCCCGTCAGGCGATCCCATCTATGTTTCGTGGATGCCAATCATGGGTCCACGTTAATTGTCAAATTGCTCAAAAGAGGATTTGTTTCAAATGAACCGTTTTGACCTTACCCCATATCGTCGTTCCACAGTTGGTTTTGACCGTCTTTTCGACCTGCTCGAAAACAATGCTCGCAACTCTGGCGACAACTATCCCCCCTTCAATATCGAGCGTCGCGATGAAGATGCCTACCGCATCACCATTGCTGTTGCCGGTTTTACCGCCGCTGACCTCGATATCACCGCCCAGCAGAACCTGCTGACCGTACAGGGCCGCAAGCGCGACGAAGTGAACGATGGCGAAATGCTGCATGTCGGCATTGCCAACCGTGGCTTTGAGCGCCGCTTCGAGCTGGCAGACTATGTCCGTGTCGAAAATGCGGATCTGAAGGACGGCCTGCTTGTGATCGACCTACTGCGTGAAGTTCCTGACGCGATGAAGCCGAAGAAGATTTCGATCGGCGACAGCGAACTGAAGGTTGTTGAAGGCGACAAGAAGGATGATGCGGCAAACGCTGCATAATTCCACACCACATTCCTGGTAAAACGTATGGGGGCGGGCCCGCTAAAGCCCGCCCCCTCGACGTTTGCACGCCGACCAGCCTCTGAAACAGGCTATCCGGGTCGCAAAAGACAGCCAGCTTCGTTGGCAAGATCGTAGTATCCGTGCTTACACGCAGGGCGTGAAGCTAAAGGATCAAACCTATAGGGGGATTGGCGCCTGCTGCTGACGTCATGACGTCATGCAAGCCAATAGACGGGTGCACCCCTATGCCCGTACGTTTCGACTAGGCCCGAGCGCCCTGTTTGCGCAAGCACAAATTCGCGATTGGTTGAAGCGATCGTAACCATGGCTCAAACGAGCCGTGACTGTGCCAATGCTGCCTCGATAAATCCCGAAAACAGGGGATGCGGATCAAACGGTCGACTCTTGTATTCAGGGTGGAATTGAACGCCGACAAACCAGGGATGATCTGGCCGTTCAACAATTTCCGGCAGCAAACCATCCGGCGACATGCCCGAGAACACCAGTCCGCCACTCTCGAGCCGGTCGATATAGGCCGAGTTAACTTCGTAGCGATGACGGTGGCGCTCGGAAATTTCTGTCGCACCGCCGTAGATTTGTGAAACGTGTGAATTGCCGGCCAGTTTGGCGTCATAAGCGCCCAGGCGCATGGTTCCGCCAAGATCGGTCTCGGCAGAGCGTTGCTGCAGGCCTTCTTCGCTCATCCACTCCGTGATGATGCCCACGACAGGTTCAGCAGTTTCCCCGAATTCGGTTGAAGAAGCTGCTACAACTCCTTGATCTCGCGCGCCTTCGATGCAGGCCATCTGCATACCGAGGCAGATACCGAAGAACGGCACCTTGCGTTCACGAGCAAAACGGACGCTGGCAATCTTGCCTTCACTACCGCGATCCCCAAAGCCTCCGGGGACCAGGATCCCGTGCAGCGGCTCCAGTTCGGCGGTGATGTCGGCGTCATCCTTTTCGAAGATCTCGGCATCGATCCAGCGGATGTTGACCTTCGTGCGGTTGGCCATGCCGCCGTGCACCAGCGCTTCATTGAGCGACTTGTAGGCATCGGGCAGACCGACATACTTGCCGACAACGCCAATTGTGACCTCACCCTCGGGCTTTTCGTAGCGGTCAACAACGTCTTCCCAGCGTGCCATGTTGGGAGGATTGCTGGTGCCGAGCATGCCGAAATGGCGCAGGACTTCGCCGTCGAGACCTGCTTCGTGATACTGCTGCGGAACCGCATAGATGCTTGTCGCATCAAGCGCGGGAATGACCGATTCCTTGCGCACGTTACAGAAATTGGCGATTTTCTGTCGCTCGCCATCGGGCAGCGGGTGCTCACAACGGCACAGCAGTACATCGGGCTTTATGCCAAGCGATGCCAGTTCGCGCACCGAGTGCTGCGTGGGCTTGGTCTTCAGTTCGCCTGCCGCCGCGATGTACGGTACGAGGGTCACATGGACCGAAAGCGTCTGATTGGGCTCCAGCTCGTTCCGCAGCTGGCGAATGGCCTCCATAAACGGCAGGCTCTCGATATCGCCCACGGTGCCGCCAATTTCGCACAGGATGAAGTCGTGATCGCCCTGGTCTGCCAGCGCGAATTCCTTGATCGCATCGGTCACGTGCGGGATCACCTGCACGGTGGCGCCGAGGTAGTCCCCTCGCCGTTCCTTGGCGATGATGTCGCGATAGACGCGTCCCGAGGTGATATTGTCGTTCTGGTGCGCTGACACACCCGTGAAACGTTCATAGTGCCCGAGATCAAGATCGGTCTCTGCCCCGTCATCGGTGACATAGACTTCGCCATGCTGATACGGGCTCATCGTGCCCGGATCGACATTCAGATAAGGATCGAATTTCCGAATGCGGACCTTGTAGCCACGCGCCTGCAGAAGGGCTGCCAAAGAGGCTGCCATGAGACCTTTGCCGAGCGAGGAGACCACGCCGCCGGTGATGAAAATATACCGCGCCATGGGAGTTGAGCCTTAAGCTCACACACGGATTCGGCGCAAGCGAATTGCGACGGTTTTGCGCGGATTTTGTAAGATTGTCCCCAGCCTAGCGTATTGCAGCGCAGTGGCCGGCAAATTGTTACTCGGCGACGTCAGCCAGCGGGTCCTCATCAGCTGGTGCGGAATCTCCCTCACCGCCAATTGCGGGGATGGCAGGATCTTCGCTGGCCTCTGTCGTCGAACGATCGAGCGAATCGCCAAAGTCATTGCCGCCGCCCGAAGCATCGATGGCAACTGCTGCAATCACGATCGACAGGGCTACAAACATGATGGCGAACCACTTGGTTGCGCGGCTGAGCACGTCAGCAGCGCCGCGTGCGGACATCAGACCGCCCGGGCTTCCGCCGCCACCGATTCCCAATCCGCCGCCTTCAGACTTCTGCATCAGAACAAGGCCGACAAGGCCGGCAGCCACAATGGCCTGGATTACGGTTAGGAACAGAAAAAGGGTCATGTCAGTACAGTCTGTCTATCAATTGCGGCACCGTGCCGGACGGCGCATGTAGTCTTCACTGCCCCGATCCACAAGTGCAGATGCGGTTGGCGCTTATTCCTCGCCATCACCCGCCGCAGCGATAATGATGCCCAGGAAACTCTCCGCAGTCAGGCTTGCACCCCCGACCAGCGCGCCGCCCACCTCTTTACCCGAGAGGATCTCGGCGGCATTTTCGGGCTTCACGGAACCCCCGTAAAGGATGCGGATGGCCGCTCCGTCTTCTCCATAGACTTCAACAAGCTTTGCACGGATATGCTTGTGCATAGCCACGATGTCTTCAGGCGTAGGGGTCTTGCCCGTGCCGATAGCCCAGACAGGCTCATAGGCAACTGTGACCTGTTCGGCGACGCCTTCACCCTCGGGCAGCGAACCCTTGAGTTGACGTCCGACGGTGGCTTCTGCCTTTCCGGCTTCGCGATCATCCAGTGTTTCGCCAACGCAGACAATCACGCCCATTCCGGCTTCGATTGCAGCTTCGGCCTTTTGCTTGACCAGAGTGTTGCTTTCGCCGTGATCGGCACGCCGCTCACTATGGCCAACGATAGTGAAGCTGGCGCCAGCATCCTTTGCCATTGCCGCCGAGATGTCACCGGTATGCGCGCCGCCTTCTGCGGGATGGCAATCCTGCGCGCCAATGCCGATCAGTTCCGCTTCCTTGCGAGTGGCGTGAATCAGGGTGAATGGCGGAGCGACCGCTACTTCAACCTTGATGAGTCGTTCAGCAGCACGGTCAATTGCCCGAGCTTCGGCCAGCATTGCACGGGTGCCGTGCATCTTCCAATTGCCGACGATGTAAGGACGGTTGCTCATTAATAATCCGATATTTCAAGTAATTGTAACAGACGGAAGCGCTTACCGCCTTATGTAATGTCAAACCGCGCTATCGCCACCCTGCCTGCTTGTCAAAGCTGCTTTTACACATTGCGGGAAAGCATATCGAGCCTGTTGCGGCATAGTCGCAGCCGCGATAAAGCCGCCACTCGTATTGCAAAGAGGCACTTGACCTCCAATTTCCACTGGCTCCGGCCACAACAGAATTGATCTTCATGCTCCAGCTTTTCCGCAGCTTCTTCAAATCCAAGGTTGGCATCATTGTGACGCTGGCATTTCTAGGCCTGATCGCGGTTGCCTTTGCCAGCTCGGATGTGGCCAACAACAGTACGTTTGGCGGGGTTGCGGGTGGTGACCGCGTTGCAGTTGTGGGTGATCGCACGATCTCGACATCCGAACTTGCACAGAATGCCAACAACGCTCTGGAGCAGGCTCGCCAGAACAATCCCACACTTTCGATGCCAGCTTTCATCGAACAGGGCGGATTGGCAGATGTGATCGAACAGTTGATCAGTCGTAGTGCGATTGCCGAATTTGGCGAATTGCTGGGCCTTCGTGCCGGACGCACGCTGGTAAATAGCGAAATCACCAACGAACCGAGCTTCCGGGGCGCAGGCGGCGAATTCGACCCGGAACTGTTCCGCAACATGCTTCGCCAGCGTGGACTTTCGGAAGCTATCGTCCGCGATGACCTGGCGCTGAGCCTGATGGCCCGCCAGACGGTAGTACCGCTCTCTTACCAGACCCGCATGCCGGAAAGCTTCGCGCGTACCTATGCCCAACTGCTCAACGAAACGCGCATCGGCACGGCCGTTCGTTTCCCGGCAGAGGCATTTGCGCCGGCAGAGGGCCCGAGCGATGCGCAATTGCAGGAATACTATGCGGCCAATCAGGCAGCATATATCCGACCGGAACGCCGGACCATTCGCTATGCCACTTTTGATGATAGCGCGCTGGGCGAATTGCCGGCTGTGACCGATGAGCAGATCGCTGCCCGTTATGAGGCCGACGCCGTGCTCTATCGCGCGACAGAGCGCCGCAGCTTCACCCAGCTTGTCGTCCCTACGCAGGCTGCGGCCCAGGCCGTGATTGATGAAGTGAACGGCGGCATGTCGCTCAATGCTTCGGCTACGTCGAAAGGCCTCGCCACAACGACTGTAAGCGATGTCGAGCAGCCTGACTTTGCAACGACGGCCTCGGAAGCCGTGGCAGAAGCTGCATTTGATGCTCCTGCCAATGGCCTTGTCGGGCCGGTTCGCGGATCACTTGGCTGGTACGTGTTGCGTGTGACGAATGTCGAGGAAGTGCCTGCGCGGTCGCTGGCACAGGCGAGCGACGAGATTCGCGAAACGCTGACGCAGGAGCGTCGTCGCGAAGCTATGAACGAGCTGACCGAGCGGTTCGAGAACGAATTCGCTCGCGGCAAGACATTGGCACAGGCCGCTGAAGAACTTGGGGTCGAGATTGAGACAACACCGCCATTGCTGGCCAACGGCCAGGTGTACGGGCAGCCGGCCACTCCTCCAGAGGAACTGGCGCGCGTCGTCAACTTTGCATTCCAGATTAACGAGCAGGAGCCGCAGATTACAGAAATCGTGGCGGGCACTGTCTACATGATTTTCGATGTTGGTCAGATCACCCGCAGCGCGGCTGCACCGCTCGCCGAGATCCGCAATGAAGTCACCGCGGCATGGCGACGTGAGCAAGGCATGGCAGGCGCGGCTGCAGCGGCACGCCGGGTGCTCGACCGCGTTGAAGGCGGAGCTTCGCTTGCCGCCGCTGTGGCAGAGGAAGATGCCTCGATCGATGCGCCGACAACACTGCGCCTTAACCGGCAGGAACTCGCTGCGTCGGGCCAGGTAAATCGCGCAACAATCCTCTTCTTCTCGATGGCCGAAGGGACGACCGAGCGCGTTTCGGTGAACGAGACCAGCAGCTGGTTTGTTGTCCAGCTGAACGAGATCGAAACGGCCGAGCTTTCGGACGAAGAAGGTCAGCAATTTATTGCGAACACGGCTGCGCAGCTCTCTGCCGCAATGGGAGAGGAATACGTCGAACAGTTTGTCGAGGCGGCACAGCGCGCGATCGAGATCGAGCGGAATGAGGACGGTATCAACGCGGTTCGCGATCTGCTGACCGGAAATACCACAGCACCCTGAGCGAACAGGAGGCCGATCTGGCCGCGGGATTGAACAATGCGCCAGAAGCGCGGGCTGCGCTTTCAGAGGGCCGTAACACGCTCATCTGGCGGCGTGTGGTTGCGGATACAGAGACTCCAATCGGCGGCGCACTCAAGCTGATTGAAGAAGGTCGCGGGGACTTCCTGCTGGAGTCGGTCGAAGGTGGCGAAATACGCGGACGTTATTCGTTGCTGGGGCTCGATCCCGACCTGATCTTTCGCGCTACCGGGGATGCGGCCGAAGTCAATCGCAACTGGCGGCATGACCGTGCTGCCTTCGACAAGATGGATGGTAACGCGATGCAGGAGTTGCGCGCACTCGCGCAGTCATGCCGGATCGATGTTCCGAAAGAACTGCCACCGGCCCTCGCCTGTCTCGTCGGTTACTTCGGGTACGAGACGATTGGCCTTGTCGAGAAGCTCCCGCGTGCGCCGCAGAGCACGCTGCAAGTGCCCGACATGCTGTTCGCCCGCCCGGCGCTGGTACTGGTTTTTGACCGACTTACAGATGCGCTCTTTGTAATCGCCCCTCTTTGGGCTGATGAGGGTGAGCCGGCGGGCAAGGTCGAACGGGCAGCAGAACGGATTGACGAAGCCCTGCGAAAGCTCGGCGAGAAAGTCCCTGACGCCTCTCGGCTGGATGCTCCTCCGGTAGCGGGACTCACGCCTGTTCTGGACGATGCCACTTATGCCGACATGGTGCTGCGCGCGAAGGAGTACATCACCGCGGGAGACATTTTCCAGGTTGTGCTGGCCCAGCGCTTCACCTGCCCCTTCCCCTTGCCACCCATCGCACTCTATCGTGCATTGCGGCGGGTGAACCCCTCACCCTTCCTCTACTTCCTCGACATGCCCGGCTTTGCCGTTGTCGGCTCCAGCCCGGAAATTCTGGTCCGTGTGCGCGACGGGGAAGTTACCATCCGCCCGATTGCCGGCACCCGCCCTCGTGGGGCATCGGAAAGTGAAGATCGGTTGAACGAAAAATCACTTCTGGCTGACCCCAAGGAATGCGCTGAACACCTCATGCTGCTCGACCTGGGGCGCAACGATGTTGGCCGCGTGGCAGCAGGTAACACCGTGACCGTGACCGACAGTTTTACTATAGAGCGGTACAGCCACGTCATGCACATTGTCAGCAATGTCGTAGGGCAACTTGCCGATGACAAGGATGCGCTCGACGCCATGTTTGCAGGTTTTCCGGCGGGCACGGTCAGCGGTGCCCCCAAGATTCGCGCCTGCGAGGTCATCGCCGAACTCGAGCCCGAGACGCGCGGCGCCTATGCTGGCGGCGTTGGCTATTTCGCGCCCGACGGGTCGGTTGACAGTTGCATCGTACTTCGCACCGCTGTGGTCAAAGACGGTGTGATGCACGTTCAGGCGGGTGCGGGCATCGTTGCCGACAGCGATCCAGCCTACGAGGCCGAGGAGTGCCGCCACAAGGCAGGCGCCCTGATCGCGGCTGCAAAGGAGGCGATGCACATCGCCAGCGAACCGGAATTCGGCCAGTGAACGGGCGCACCCTGCTTTCACTAGCCTTGATAGCGGCCCTGACCGGTTGCGACATCCACTTTGAACGCGATGCGGCCGAAGACCTTACGTCGATCTGCTCACCGGTCATGTTCGAGGAAGTGCCGTTTACGCAATGCACCGCCGACCCGGCGCAACACGCTATCGACATGGACCTGCGGGCAGAGGGCGAGGATGCCCCGTTCCGCTCGCTGAGGGCGCTTTCGGAGAGCGACCGTGCCTTTGAAACGCCACCCATCGTGTTTGCGACCAACGGCGGCATGTTCGATGATGATGGCATGCCTATCGGATACTTTGTCGAGCACGGCCATCGATTGACCGTGCTCAACCAGAACGAAGGCCCTGGCAATTTCCATCTGCTCCCGAACGGGGTGTTCTTCGGCGAAAGCCCGACCGGACCCTGGGATGTGATGGATACCGATAGTTTTGCCGAGCGTGGCGAGCGCCCCTATTTCGCGACGCAATCCGGCCCGATGCTTGTTGTGAACGGAGAACTGCACCCGCAGATCAATCCGGACGGGACATCGCTTCGCATCCGCAATGCAGTGGGCGTGGACGGCTTTGGCCGCGCGCACTTCGTGATGAGCGAGGCACCTGTGAGTTTCGGCAAGCTCGCCCGTTACTTCCGCGATGTGTTGAACGTGCGCAATGCACTCTATCTAGACGGGACCGTATCGCAGATGTGGGACCCGGCTGACGGGCGGCTTGATACCGGGCAGCCCATCGGCCCACTAATTGTCGTCACCATGCAAGAGGACGCTTCATGAGCGAATATCGCCAGCACTATCCGATTACCGAACCATTCGAGAGCGGCATGCTCGACGTTGGCGAAGGCCACTCGCTGTACTGGGAGCGCGTGGGCACCAGAGGCGCCAAGCCTGCGGTGATGCTCCACGGCGGACCAGGTGGCGGGGTCAGTCCGACGCTGCGCGGCCAATGGGACCCGGCGCTTTATGACGTGCTGCTGTTCGACCAGCGCGGCTGCGGGAAGTCACTTCCCTTTGCTGAGATCGACAACAACGACACCTGGCGCATTGTGGAAGACATGGAGAAGCTGCGCGAAATGTGCGGCTTCGAGACATGGCAGGTTTTTGGCGGTAGCTGGGGTTCGACTCTCGCTCTCGCCTATGCGCAGAAGTACCCCGAGCGGGTGAGCGAGCTTGTCCTGCGTGGGATCTTCCTTGGCCGCCAGAAGGAAAAAGCGTGGCTCTACAAGTGCGGCGCCAGCGAGATCATGGCCGAACAGTGGGATTCGTTCATCGGCCTTATCCCCGAAAGCGAGCGCGGCGATTTGGTGCGCTCTTACTATGACCGGCTGACCAGCGATGATGAAGCTACCCGGCTCGCAGCTGCGGAGCAGTGGTCGCTTTGGGAAGGCACAGTGGCTACGCTGCTGCCCAACCCCGATCTGCTCGCAAGCTTCGCGGATCCTTCCAAGGCAGTGCCCTTTGCCCGCATTTGCGCCAAATTCTTCCTCGAAGACTTCTTCATGGAAGAAGGCCAGCTGCTGGCGAATGCGGACAAGCTCAAAGGCATACCGGGTATTATCGTGCAGGGCCGCCATGACATCTGCTGTCCGCCGGTCTCGGCTTGGGAGCTCAAGAAGGCCTGGCCGGAGGTCGACCTGCGCATCGTCGACGATGCCGGTCACAGCGCGATGGAGCCGGGTATAACCGACGGTCTTGTCCGCGCGACCGACGAACTGACGGGAAAGTAAAGGAACTAGACGCTTGATTGCATCCGCGCGTCAGGCAAAGGCACATTCATGAGCACGCCCCCCGACATTCTCGTTGTCGACAATTACGACAGCTTCACCTTCAACCTGGTCCATTACCTGATGGAGCTGGGTGCGAATGTTGTTGTTGAGCGCAATGATGCCTTGAGCGCGGCTGAAGCCCTGTCTCGCGGTGCGAAAGGCATTCTGATCTCTCCCGGTCCGTGCACACCCAATGAAGCGGGCATTTCGCTTGATCTTGTCGCTGCCTGTGCCGATGCGCAGATGCCGCTTCTCGGAGTATGTCTCGGTCACCAATCCATTGGGCAGCACTTTGGCGGAACGGTAACGCGTGGCGGTCTGATGCACGGCAAGACCTCGCCCGTGACGCACGACGGAAGCGGAGTCTTCGCAGACGTGCCCTCGCCCTTCATGGCCACGCGCTATCATTCGCTGATTGTCGAGAACATTCCCGACTGCCTGCATGTCAATGCGACGAGCGAGACACCCGGGCTGGACGGCAGCAGCGTAATGGGCTTCCGCCACAAGGAGCTGCCAATCCATGGTGTGCAGTTCCATCCGGAAAGCATTGCGACAGAACATGGCCACAAGCTGCTCGCCAATTTCCTTGGCATTTGCGGCATCGATTCGACGTTGCCAGCATGACCACGTCCCTGCCCGCAACCGACGTGCCGCTGACCGAAGCCGAGGCTGAAGCCGCCTTCAGCGCCATGCTGGATGGCGAAACGAGCGATGCGGATATCGAGCGTTTCCTATCCGACCTTTCGGATCGTGGCGAAGTCTCCACTGAAATTGCCGGGGCCGCCCGCGCCATGCGCGATCGCGTGATACCGATTGAAGCGCCGGACAATGCCATCGACGTGTGCGGAACAGGCGGTGACGGGCACCACACGCTCAATGTCTCGACTGCCGTCTCTCTCGTAGTCGCGGCGTGCGGCGTGCCTGTGGCGAAACACGGTAATCGCGCGGCGAGCTCCAAGTCCGGTGCCGCAGACACGCTTGAGGCTCTGGGGCTCGACATGGAAGCCGCCGGGCGCACAGCCGAGAAGACACTCTCCGAAATCGGCATCTGTTTCCTGTTTGCCCAGCATCACCACCCTGCACTTAAACACATGGCTCCTATCCGGAAGAAGCTTGGCAAACGCACGATCTTCAATCTCATGGGGCCGCTCGCCAATCCTGCACGCGTGCGCCGCCAGCTCATTGGCATTGCCCGCCCGGCCTATGTTCCGATCTACGCAGAGGCGATGGCGCGGCTTGGCACAGAGCGCAGTTTTATCGTTTCGGGGGACGAAGGTCTTGATGAGCTCAGCCTCGACCAAGGCAACGAAGTCGCCGACATTTTTGGGCGCGAAGTGCGCATGCGCCGTGTCGATGCCGATGATGCTGGCCTTCCCCGCGCTTCGGTCAAAGACATTCGCGGCGGTGATGCTCATTTTAATGCCAAGGCGCTAATGGCGCTGTTGCTGGGCGAGAAAGGCCCATACCGCGATGCCGTGCTGTTCAACGCGGCCGGCGCGCTGATCGTAGCGGGCGAAGTCAAAAGCTGGAGCGATGGCGTGGAAGAGGCTGCAGAAGCGATTGACAAGGGTCTCGCCAAGGCCCTCCTCGACTGCTGGATCAATACGGCCCGGTAATGAACAAACTCGAAGAGATTTGCGCCTTCAAGCGGGAAGAAGTGGCGGCGCGCAAGGGCTTTCACACGCTGGAAGATTGTGACCGGCGCGCGGAGGAGGCTAGCGCACCTCGCGGCTTCAAAGCCGCCCTCGAACGCAAGGCACAAAAGGGCTTCGGTCTGATCGCCGAGATCAAAAAGGCGAGCCCGTCCAAAGGTCTTATCCGAGCCGATTTCCGCCCTCACCAGCATGCAATGGACTACGCAGCTGGCGGCGCGGCGTGTTTGTCCGTCCTAACCGATGCCAGGTATTTTCAGGGTCACGAGGATTACTTGATCGAAGCGCGTGCCAGCTGTGAGCTTCCTGTTTTGCGCAAGGATTTCATGGTTGATCCGTGGCAAGTTGCAGAAAGCCGCGCGATAGGGGCGGATGCTATCCTGATCATTGTGGCTGCGCTCGACAACGTTCAGATGGCAGAGATCGAAGCCGCTGCTCTGGATCGGGGTATGGATGTGCTTGTCGAGGTCCATGATGAGGAGGAGATGGAGCGGGCCGGAACGCACCTTTCGTCCCGGCTGATCGGCGTCAACAACCGCAATCTCAAAACCTTCACCACAGATCTGGCGACGACGGAACGCCTTGTACCGCTAGCTCCCGAAGGCAGCCTTCTGGTCGGCGAAAGCGGCATCGCGACGCATGGCGATTGTACCCGCCTCAGCAAATGTGGTGTGCGGTGCTTCCTGGTGGGGGAAAGCCTGATGAGGCAAACCGATGTCACTTCA
Organism: Aurantiacibacter sp. D1-12; assembly: GCF_028858515.1. Classification (GTDB taxonomy): domain Bacteria; phylum Pseudomonadota; class Alphaproteobacteria; order Sphingomonadales; family Sphingomonadaceae; genus Alteraurantiacibacter. The sequence goes on along the minus strand of NZ_JAPJZJ010000001.1, from coordinate 557,079 downwards.
GCAACGCGATCGCTGCTAGGAAACTGAATTTTACAGAACCTTTCTGCTTGTCACCCGTTGAAATCGTGTATGGTCACTTCAGATCGGACTTTAACTTTGGAGGAATTTCATATGGGTATTTTCAGCACGATTAAGAACGCCATTTTCGGTGACGACGAAACCGAAGAAAAGAACGCAAAGCCAGGTGCAACCCCGTTTGGCCGTAAGAGTGCCGATTCGGTCAGCGAAGTCGATGTAGAGGCATCGCTTGATGCGAAGGAAGGCGCGGACAAGCTCAATTGGCGTACGTCGATCGTTGACCTGATGACGCTGGTTGGCATCGATCCCAGCTACGAAAACCGCAAGGAACTGGCGACCGAACTGGGCGACACCGATTACTCGGGCAAGGCCGAGGAAAACATCTGGCTGCACAAGCAGCTGATGTCCAAGATCGCCGAAGCAGGTGGCAAGGTACCCCCTTCCCTTCGCGACTAAGTTCGCTCTGAAATTTTAAGCATACTGACATGCCGGGTGATCTGCGATAGATCGCCCGGCATGACTTCTTTGAGCCATCTGGATGAGCAAGGGGCCGCGCGCATGGTGGATGTGGGCGGCAAAGCACAGACCGCACGAGAGGCCGTTGCCGAGGGACGGATCTCAATGTCACCCGCAACACTGCAGGCCGTTCGCGATGGCAGTGGACCCAAGGGCGATGTTCTGGCCACGGCGCGTCTCGCCGGGATTATGGCAGCGAAGAAGACCGGCGAACTCATCCCGCTGTGCCACCCGCTCGCGCTGGACAGTGTCACTGTCGGGTTTACCTTTGAAGACAGCTTTATTCGCGTAACTGCGCGTGCATCGCTTACCGGCAAGACAGGCGTCGAGATGGAAGCGCTCACGGCAGCATCAATTGCTCTCCTCACAATCTACGACATGGCCAAGGCGTTGGAAAAGGGCATGGTGATCGAGCAAGTGCGGCTCATCAGCAAGACAGGCGGCAAGAGTGGCGAATGGACTGCGGATATGCCCCCCACTGTTTCCCAAGCGCGGTGATCTTTCAGCGCGCCTTCCGACACTTCAGCAATGGATTGCTATACGCTCTTCGCCAACGAGAGAGTCGCAATCTATCTCCTCCAAAATGGCGGTATCGCTTGACTTAAGCGAATCTGTTTCATAATTGTTCTTTATTCGTTCCCGAAATGGAACATTTGAGTGAGGAACAGGCACATGTTGACCGCGAAGCAACACGAACTGCTGCTATTCATCAACCGACGGCTCGAAGAATCGGGCATCTCCCCCAGTTTTGAAGAAATGAAGGAAGCGCTCGACCTGAAGAGCAAGTCCGGCGTGCATCGCCTGATTTCAGCTCTGGAAGAGCGCGGCTTTATCCGCCGTCTGCCCAATCGTGCGCGCGCACTTGAAGTGGTCAAGATGCCGGAGAACGTGGCGAACGATCCGGTTGCCAAGGCAACGACGCCTCCCGTTAAGCAACCCGAAGCAGCAAACGACGTGATCGAGATCCCGCTGCACGGGCGAATCGCGGCAGGTGTTCCGATCGAGGCCCTGGAAGACAGTCAGACGTTGCCAGTCCCCGCCGCCTTGCTTGGCTCGGGTGAGCACTATGCGCTCGAAGTTTCCGGCGACTCGATGATCGAAGCAGGCATCTTTGATGGTGACTTCGCGCTTGTGAAGAAATCGAACACTGCGCGCGATGGCGATATCGTGGTCGCGCTGGTGAATGGCGAGGAAGCGACGCTGAAGTACCTCTTCCACGATGGCGGCAATATCCGCCTCGATCCGGCCAACGCCTCCTACGACCCGCAGGTCTATGCTGATAGCCAGGTGGAAGTTCAGGGCAAGCTTGCAGGTCTCCTGCGCCGCTATCACTGATCACATCGACACTGATTGCCTCGACGCGAATGTGGGGGCTGAGGCGCTAGTCGCTTCGCCCCCGCCACCAACCATGCTGGCCTTCGCTCGCCGCAACGCTCCGGTAAGTCTGATCGGCAAGGTTTACCGAAAGTCCGCCGGTCTCCGATAGCATCCTTCCATCGGCCTTGAGCCAACGCGGTGCACAGCTACGAGGAAGCCAACGATCTGAAACTACGATATCCGCGCGTTCGCATGCTGCGGCCAAGGCCCTCTCGGCCACGATATCGCGGCTGCGGCTCATCAGGATATGCCAGTCTCGCCCGCCTCTGTTGACGGTGATCGCGCAAAAGTCCGGGGAGCATTCGGCTCCCGGCCATTCGGCGATAGGCAATGGTTCACCTTCTACTCCTGCCAATTCGAGCAGGTTGTCGCGGGTAAAGCTGCTCCGCGTATCGCGCAGGACCAGCAAGCGGTCATCCTCCCCCGTTATTCCAACGTGCCTGCCATCGCTTGAGATCAGAACATCAGGAATGGGCGTAAGCGCTAACGCAGTTACACCGAGCCCGACAGGGACAAAGCCTAGCAACCGCGCCGTTCCCCGCCACAGCCCAAGCCACAAGCCTCCAGCCACAAAGAGCAGTACAGTGCCCAAGGTCATTTGCGGGATCAGTTTAACTGCACCCGGTTGGTTCGCAGTGAAATGGGCAATGCCGATCAGCAGGTCGAGCGACTTGCCTGCCAACCACCAAAACGGTGCTCCCAGTCCTATCACGTCGAAGAGCAATGCGATGGCGATCAGTGGCATCGAAATGAAGGTCACCAGCGGTATGGCAATCACATTGGCCAGCGCGCCGTAGACCCCTGCCCGATGGAAGTGGAACAGCACAATCGGCATGAGCGCGATCTCGATGACGAGGCCAGTGACCAACAGCATCATTGTCCGCCTGCTTAGCCACGCGAGGCGCCCTTCCTCTCGCGGGGCCAGAAACTGCTTCACCGGTTCAGCATTGTGAAGCGCGACAATGGCAATCACGGCGGCAAAGCTCATCTGGAAACTTGGTCCGACAAGGCTCTCGGGCCAGACGAGCATCACCGCCATCGCCGCAATCGCGACCATACGGAGAGACAGAGGCTCTCTGCCTAGAGCCAGCGCGACCAAGACAAGTAGCGCGGCGATACAGCTGCGCACCGTTGGAACCTCCGCTCCCGTCAGCAGAGTGTAACCAATGCCCGCCAGGGCCGCAATCCCGGCGGCGACAACGGGCAACCTCATGCGCAAAGTGAACCAGGGCCAGAGCGCCAGCAATTTGATAGCAAGCAGATATCCGGCAGCGATCACCGCACTCACATGCAAGCCGCTTATGGACAACAAGTGGGTCAGTCCAGCATCGCGCATAGCGTCTTCATCGGCTTCGGAAATCCCTCCGCGATCTCCGCTGGCAAATGCCGCTGCGATACTTCCTGCCGAGCCATCCAATTCGCCGCGTACATGGCCGGACAACATGCGTTGCAATCGGGCGATGGGTGCGTTCTCTCCGACCGACTCTTCGAGAACCTCGATCTTGCCCTGAACGCTGCCTGTGGCAGAAAGACCATCGAACCACGCGGCTCGGGCGAAGTTGTATCCTCCGGGCAGCATCGGTGCTGCAGGTGGCATCAACCGCACATTGGCGCGAATGAGTGCTCCCTCGGCCATCGCTTCCCGCGCATCCTCAAGCGGCACGTTCACGCGGATCTTTGCTGGGTCGTCCGTTTCCGGCGCCCTGATTGCAAGCACGAGCCGCACCCTGTCGAGCGCGGGTTGCTCGATCCGCTCCAGAATGCGTCCCTCAATTTCTTCGAACATCGGGCGGTCGAAGGCCTGCGCACCCACCATTTCGGAGCGTGCCCAGATCAGTCCGGTGCCAAAGGCAAAAAGCAGTCCCACTGCAGCGAGAGCGCTTACCACATGCACCCGGTCATCCCGATGCCGCCATTTCGCGATGCCAGCCAGTGCGACTAGCAAGCCGAACCCAATGCAGGCCACCCAGCTCGCCGCATTGGGCAGGACAAACCACGCACCGATCCCCGCAGCCATAGCCACCGCCATCCACGGGCCGCGGTCGAATCCGGCGCGCCCTAGAAATCGCTCGATAACGTCCGCCGCGCTGGACAAAGAGGCACGCTTTCGCCAAGGCGTCTGCTGCGGCGCAGCATCGCTCCCGTCTTCCCCCAGCGGAACCAAAGGCGGCTGCCGCGTTGCCATGAGGATTACAGGACAGGAAACAACGGTTTATGGCAAGCGCAACCGGATTAAATGTTGGCAATGATCGCCCTGTGGTGACGCGGTTTGCGCCTAGTCCGACCGGTTTTTTGCATATCGGCAATGCCCGCACGGGCCTGTTTAGCTGGCTCTATGCGCGCCACTTTGGCGGCAAAGCGCTGCTACGTATCGAAGACACCGACAAGAAACGCAGCACGCAGGAAGCCATAGACGTCATTTTTGACGGACTTGGCTGGCTGGGCCTCGAATTCGATGACGAGCCTGTCTTCCAGAGCACGCGTGCCGATCGCCATGCCGAAGTTGCCGAGAAGCTGCTGGCCGCTGGCCGCGCGTACAAGTGCTTCGCTACCCCTGAAGAGCTTGCCGAGATGCGCGAGCAGCAGCGCGCCAACAAGCAGCCGATGCGCTATGACGGTCGCTGGCGTGACCGTGATCCCTCAGAAGCGCCCGAAGGTGCTCCCTACACGATCCGCATCAAGTCCGAGACCGAGGGCGAGACCGCGATTGACGACGCTGTCCAGGGCCGTGTCACGGTCAAGAACAATGAGATCGACGACTTCATCTTGCTTCGCGCCGATGGCACGCCGACCTACATGCTCGCAGTCGTGGTCGACGACATGGACATGGGCTGCACCCACATCATTCGTGGTGATGACCATCTCAACAACGCGTTCCGCCAGATTCAGGTAATTCGTGCCATGCAGGGTGTGGAGCAAGGCTGGGAAGAACCGACATACGCGCACGTACCCCTCATTCACGGCAATGACGGGGCCAAGCTTTCCAAGCGTCACGGCGCGCTCGGCGTGCGCGACTATCGAGACATGGGAATTCTGCCCGAAGCGCTGTTCAATTACCTGCTACGCCTTGGCTGGGGCCATGGTGACCAGGAAGAGTTCAGCATGGAAGAGGCTATCAGCCTTTTCGATGTCAGTGCGGTCAACAAGGGGCCGAGCCGCTTCGATATGAAGAAGCTTCTCAATATGAACGGCAATTACATCCGCAAAGCCGATGATGCGCGCCTCGCCACGATGGCTGCCAAGCTGATTGGCGATCATGCTGACGAAGCCCTGCTGACCGAAGCGATGCCAGTATTGAAAACGCGCGCTCGCGATATGAACGAGTTGGCTGCCGGAGCAGCCTTCCTGTTCAAGCAGCGCCCTCTCGAAATGGACGAGAAAGCTGCCGGCCTGCTCACAGACGAGTCGCGTAGCCTACTTTCTTCGATTTCGGGCCGGTTGCAGGCAGAAACGGACTGGACAATCGAGGCGTTGGAGGCCAATCTGAAGGCCTATGCGGAGGAGCTGGGCCTTGGCCTTGGCAAACTTGCACAGCCGCTTCGCGCGGCATTGACAGGGACGACAACATCGCCCGGAATTTTTGACGTACTGGTCCTTCTCGGACGGGAGGAGAGCCTGGCGCGCATCGACGCGCAGGGTGCGGCTTGAACCAAGCCGTCCAGAAGTGTGATTTTTGAAGGAGAAGCCCTTTGGCTGACAAGCAGGCGGAACTGAATATTGGTGGCGACACGCACACCTTCCCGACACTGGAAGGCAGCGTTGGCCCGGATGTCATCGACATTCGCAAATTGTACGGACAGACGGGCAAGTTCACCTTTGATCCTGGTTACAAGAGCACCGCAAGCTGCGAAAGCGCGCTGACCTTTATCGACGGTAACGAAGGCGTTCTGCTCCACCGCGGCTATCCGATTGGCCAGCTTGCCGAGCACTCCAGCTTCATGGAAGTCAGCTATCTGCTGCTGAACGGTGAACTTCCCAATCAGGCGGAGTTGGACGATTTCACTCAGACGATCACCTATCACACTATGCTGCACGATCAGATGCGGCAGTTCTATCAGGGCTTCCGCCGTGATGCCCACCCGATGGCGATCATGTGCGGCGTGGTAGGCGCACTCTCGGCGTTTTATCATGACAGCACCGATATTTCGGACCCCGAGCACCGCACAATTTCGAGCCACCGCCTGATTGCCAAGATGCCGACCATTGCGGCCTGGGCATATAAGTATGCTGTTGGCCAGCCCTTCATGCAGCCGGATAACTCACTCAGTTACACGGGCAACTTCCTGCGCATGACCTTTGGTGTGCCGGCAGAAGAGTACGAGGTGATCCCGGCGGTCGAGAAGGCAATGGACCGGATCTTTATCCTCCATGCCGATCACGAACAGAACGCTTCGACCTCGACTGTGCGCCTCGCCGGTTCGTCGGGCGCAAACCCGTTTGCCTGTATCTCTGCGGGTATTGCCTGCCTTTGGGGCCCGGCACATGGCGGTGCCAACGAAGCGGCGCTCAACATGCTGCGTGAAATCGGTACGCCCGATCGCATCCCGCACTACATCGAGCGTGCAAAGGACAAGAACGATCCGTTCCGCCTGATGGGCTTCGGCCACCGTGTGTACAAGAATTACGATCCGCGCGCGACGGTGATGCAGAAGACTGTGCGCGAAGTGTTCGATGCGCTGCAGGTGAAAGACCCGGTGTTCGAAACCGCACTTCAGCTGGAAGAGATCGCCCTCAACGATCCGTATTTCCAGGAGAAGAAGCTGTTCCCGAACGTGGATTTCTATTCGGGCATCATCCTGTCAGCGATTGGTTTCCCGACCACCATGTTCACCGCGCTGTTCGCCCTTGCCCGCACCGTGGGTTGGGTCGCGCAGTGGAACGAAATGATCTCCGATCCCGGTCAGGTTATCGGTCGCCCGCGTCAGCTCTACACCGGGCCGACGCAGCGCGATTACGTGCCGGTCAGCGAACGCTGAGACCCGATCATACTCTAATAGGAAAACCCTCGCTTCGGCGGGGGTTTTTCTTATGTGTCAGGATCGGCCGGGATTTCCAGCGTGAAGCGGGCACCCTGCCCCTTGGCACTCTCGACAGTCAGATCGCCATTCATGGCGCGGGCCAGGCGGCGCGAGATGTAAAGGCCTAGGCCCGACCCCCCATCTCCCTGGCGCCCTAGCCGTTCGAACTTGGCAAACACCTTCGCCTGTTGATCTTCATCGAGGCCTTCGCCCTGATCCGCGACGATAGCGCGCGCGCGCCCATCGACTTCCTCGACACGGATCCATACCTGTCCGCCTTCAGGCGAATAGCGGATCGCGTTGCCGACCAGGTTGAGCAGAACCTGCAGGGTTCGCCGAAATTCACCTATGGCGGGCACGCTTTCACCGTCCTTCGGTGCATCGAGCACGATGCCGCGCTCTTTCGCACGAACGCCAAGAATACCGGCTGCACGGCGTGCAACATCGGCAAGGTCGATATTGTCCGGAGCAGGTGCAAAGTCTTCGTCTTCGACCATTTCCAGTGTGGTCAGATCGTCGATTAGCGCGAGCAAATGCTCTCCTGCGGAAGCGATGTCAGCGGCGTAGTTGCTGTATTCGTCCGCTAGCGGCCCCGCGAGCTGAGTGCGGATGGTTTCCGCGTTGGCGATAATCCGGCTAACCGGCTGACGCAGAACGGGAGCGATTTCCCTGCCAATACCCGCACTACGGTCAGGGCGCCGCGACTCCTTGGCGGGCGCCTCTTCCAGCGGACGGTCCGGCACCAGGTAGAGCTCGAAACCCTCGCTGCCCGGTTCGGCGTGACCCAGCGGAACAAGTTGCGCGGCCCATTCCCGACTACTGCCGGCAACCTGCACCAGAGCACCGTCCAGCAGTCGCCAATGCAAAGGCTGCCGATGGTTCGATCCTTCCGGTCCCGCAAAGTCGGTCCACGGTTGCCCGACACCCGCCATCATGGCCTCGCCCAGTTCGTCCATGTCCCGCGCGGTCCAGTCCACCGTGAGGAGGTTCTGCTTTGTGTCCAGTCGCGCGGTCAGGCCCGAAAGGTGGCGAACAAGGGCAAGATGCCCTGCCCTTTCCTCGGCACCGGTGGTCTGGACAACATCCTCTGCTTCCCACGTGCTGATTGTAATGATTGTACCAGCCTTACCCGGAACCACCTCCGCCCATGCGGAGATCTGTTCGAGCGAGTCCTGCGCACGAATGGCCCGAGACATGCGCTTGCCGGTCTTACGGGCCTTGCGTACCAGATCGAGCAACGCAGGCGTGACGATCGGACCCGGCAGTTCTCCACCGGAGCGCAGGTGGAAGCTTGCCAGAGGCTCCTCTGCCTCGATCAAGCGATCATCAGCATCGGTGCGCGCGCGGGCGGAAATGATGTGGGCGGACGTCATCAGGTCACTGGATGCCTTCGATACGCGCTTCGCTCAAGATGGCGATGGCACGATCTGTGTGGAGCGCGTCGAATCCCTCGGGCAAGGTGATTTCCGGGTGGAGGAACAGAAATTGCTCCTCGACGGCACTCTGGCCCAACCCCGCCGCGCGCAGACCGATAGCAAGGCGCGCGCACTGGTTCTCGCCAAGCGACAGGATTGCAGTCTCGCGGGCCTGTTCCGAAGCCATTCCAAGAGCGGTGACGAATATTGAGAGACCTGCATGGTCCACTTCCAGCGCACGTTTGGCATTGTGCTGCATGCTGGACACCAGTCTTTTGATCCGTGCGACACGGCGCTGTTCTGGGTCGTGCTTGTTGCGCATGGCATGTACAGCCGATGCGCCTGACATAGCGTGCCTTACGCAGAAGTCGTCGAACACTTGCATTGCGCGTTCGAACAATTCTACTGGCAATTCCGTTAGCGGCAGCTCCATGCGGCGCTGTTGCTGCATGAAGCGCGCCTGTGCTGCGAGCACGTTCATCGCTTCGGCGGCAACGATTTCATCGTTCGAGGCCGCAAGTTCCTGCAAGAGCGGGGAGAGCACGGGGTCGATCCCGCTGCGTTGGCTCAGGCGCGTTGCGATATGCGCCTCGATTGTGATGGCGTGCGCATGGGCCAGGAACTCTGCATGATCGAGCAGATCGATCGACAGATCATTCTGATATTGTTCTGCAAATGCAGCGCGATCGCTGCCTCCATCGCTAACTTCAGCGAGATGGAACAGCATTTGCCGTGCCAGGTCACGCATCATGCCGCGGATCGTTGCGGTCACCTCGTCACTGAAAAGCGCCTGGTCAACGTTGGCCAGCAAATGCCGTAGAATGGGCTTGGCGGTCGCGATGACCACATCGCCATGCGCCAACTCTTGCCGCAGGGTTGCTTCAACCGCCTCTGGCGTTGCACCGGACTGATCTTGCTCGCTCATGCGTGCGGCATAGCCCAACAGCGTTAATTCCGCGTTAGCCGCTTTCTACAGTGTCAGGCACCAGTTTCGCAGCCAAAACGAGTGTTGCGACGAGCATCAACGCAACCTCTGGCGCAATAAAGGCCGAAAGCACCGCCAAGCCGCCCGCAACCAGCGCCCGATCATGGAACGGTTCGACTGCGGACCGTACTTTGCCACGGTCCAGTAGCAGCAGTGCAGCTACCAGAACAAATGGTGGAAAAGCAGCACGATACCACAGACTGTCAATAATAATGAAGCCACTCGCCAGAATGGTCGCATCAATGGCCCGACGCATGAATGGCCAACGCTTCACCTTTCCGAACGGCGCGACCGAAAGGCAAGATAGCGCCAGGAACGCTTCCAGCGTTGGCGCACTCAAAGCCGCCAAGGCAAAGCTGAGTACCGGCATCTCGTAGATCGCAGCCGTAATCGCACCGCCAAGAAAAGAGGCGGCAAGCCCCAGGATCGCTGGTTTAGCCCACGCCCGATCAAGGAGCCAACTGCCAGCCCGGCTGACAATCTGTGTGGCGGACCAGCGCGAAGGCGAAGCGGGCGAGCTTTCACCTAGATGCGATCGCATCCACCCCGTCTCGCGCTTCTGCGCAGTTGCATCATCGGCAACCACCATCCAGCGCCCGTCATCGAGCAAGTCTTCAGAAATGCGCGCTTCGGGTAAGCGTTGCTGAAGCGCGATCCGAAGCAAGGCGGCATGTGGAGCAGTATCTTCCGGCAGCCCGGTCAGTCGACCGAGCCATGCGCCGGGCATGGTCAGGGCCCCGCCCCATGCGCGATCCAGATCGATCCGTTCAAAACCCGCAGAGGTTCCTGGCCCTGCCGACACAACAAGCATGCGATCACCTTCTGACCGGAGCAAGTCGAGCGCCTGACGCGCCTCGGGAAGCATTCCCGGTTGCAGAACAAGCAGGCTGTCTTCGTCTTTGATCGCACCGGGCAAAGCGTGAGCATTGGAGATCACCTGATAGCGCATACCCGCCTTTTCAGCCGCGTGGCGCAGAGCAATCGCCTGATCCGATGCACCGCCTCCAAAGGCGATCACCGCTGTGCACCCGCATTCGCGCGCAAACAGCAGCTGTCGCTGCGCTATGGACTTGCCTGCAATGCTGGGCTGCTCCCTCTCCCCAGGCTGCGGTAGACTGATCAGTGCGGCTCGCACGATATTGGTGCTTCCCTTGCGAATGGACACGAAGGGGCAAGCTAGGGAGCCGTTGGCGCACTGCCAAGCGGGCATTGTGTCACTCTGAGGAAAAACCCTCGATCAGGGCATCCAGTTTGCGGAGAACTGCCGGGTCGCCCGGGGCGCCGTCTAACGCTTCATCGGCGAGTTTCACCAACTCACTGGCATGAAAGCTCATGCCCAGGCCGCGCATGCGTTGTGCTGCCATGTTCCAGTTCGCGTCACACCGCGACCGGCTCAGCAGATCGAGCTGCGCCCTCATGCTTTCGACAAAGCTCGTACGCAGCTCTGCCAGGAGGGCAAGATCCTCCCCTGCAGCGGCTGTCAAAGCCATTTCGAAATCACCGTGCGCATAGGCCATGGCGGCGCGGATAGCGGAGAACCTGTTAACTTGGGGTTTCAACTGATTAAGGGTGTGTTAGGTATGTTACATGACCAGACGCCGCCCTTTGATGTCCGTAGAGGACAATGAGCAGCCTGAAACCCTTGAGGATCAGACTGTTATCCAGGAAGACGCCGCCGATGTTGAGCTGTCGGAAGAAGCTCAGCACGAGCCGTTTCTGACCGATGTGGACTATGAGGCTGCCTATCAGCCATCGCGGTTTGGCTGGGTCGTACCCACTCTGGCGGTTCTTGCTGCCTTGGTCTGGACAGCATTCTTCGGTTGGGTTCACCAAGCCGAGATGCTCGCCGCGGCTACAGCTCAACAGTGGTCGGAATGGATTGTCGCATGGTCGATGCCCGTTCTGCTGATCATCGGCCTATGGTTGCTCGCCATGCGCAACAGCCGCAGCGAAGCGGTGCGTTTCGGAAATGTTGCCCGCACGCTTTCGGAAGAATCTGCCGAGCTCGAATCGCGCCTTGTCGTGGTCAATCGCGAGCTGAGCCTGGCGCGCGAATTCATCGCCTCACAATCGCGCGATCTTGAATCTCTTGGCCGCGTTGCGACCGAAAGGCTTTCCACCAACGCGAACCAGCTGCAGTCGCTGATCCACGATAACAGTACACAACTCGAATCGATTAGCGGTGTGAGCGAAACCGCGCTGGGCAATATGGAAAGCCTGCGTGACCAGTTGCCGGTGCTGACATCTGCCGCCCGCGATATGAGCAATCAGATCGGGAATGCCGGCAATGTCGCGCAGACGCAGGTTGCATCTCTGGTCGAGGCCTTTGACAGGCTGAACCAGTTTGGCGAACTGGGCCAAGGCCATGTGTCGCAGGTCAATGACGCCGTGACGTCAACTCTTGAGGCGTTCGACCGCCAGGTTGCCTCGATTGGAGAAGTCACTCAGGCACGCTTCCGCCGACTGCGTGATGTCAGCGATGCCTTCCGCGCAGACCTTGTCGAATCCGAAGATGCAGCCTTTGCAACGATTCAGAAGCGATCGGAAGAACTTTCCCTTCAACTTACCACCCAGACCAATGCGCAGCAGGAAATGGAAGAGGAAGCTCTTGCCGCAATGCGCAGCCGCATCGCGGAAGTGACCGAAGAAGGCAACCGTCTGCTCAGCGCCATGGGCGAAGGGCGCGAGGAAGCCGCCCGTACCTGGAGCGAGGCAATTTCCGCTCTGGAAACGCGCATGGCCGAAGCCATTGGCGAGATCACCCGCGTAGACGAAGCGGCAATGGAAAATGCGCGCAATCGCCTCGCTTCTCTTTCTGAAGAAGCCGAGCGGATCGACAACCACACGGCCGCCTCTATCGCCGCATTCGATAGCGATATGGAACGTCGTCGCGGTGAACTTGCCGAGCAGCAGGAAGCCGAGGCCGCAGCCTTGGAAGCACGGCTTACCAATCTCGACGAGCGGATCGCCGCGCGGCAGGAAGAGCACAACGCACACATTGCCGGCCTCGCCGATCGCGGCGATGCGCTGGCTACGCGATTGGGTGCGCTCGACCAGAAGCTTGCCGAACTGTCCTCGCAGGGGGAAGACACAGGCAATGCCCTGAATGAAGCGACCCAGTTGCTGTCCGACAGGTTGCAAAACAGCCGCGCCACGCTTGAAGAAAGCAGCAGTTTCGTTGCCAAGGTGACGGATGACAGTGTCCGTTTGCTGGAAATCATCCGCGCAAGCGCGGAACATTCCGAAGGTGCGTTGTCCGAAGCGGTCAGTCAGGCAGAGGCACGACTGTCCAACTTCGCCAATGAAGCCACCCGGCTGCATGGCCTGATCGAAGATGCCGAAACGCGCAGCGCAACGCTCTACGGTCACATCGAACAGGCGCGCGAAAGCGGCTCTACCTCGGTAGAACATCTTCGCGCGATGGAAGAGCAGATCAGGACACTTTCACAGGAAAGCGATACACTGGCAGAGCGGACGGGCTCCGAGTTGCGCGAGGCGTTGGAGCTGCTTTCCAATTCATCAAATGCCGCGCTTGAGGATCTACGCACCAACCAGAGTGCCGTGCTGGACGAGATCGCCGCCAAGATTGCGGCTGAAAGCCGTGACAAGGTTGCAGAAGCGATCAAGGCAGAAGCAGCCAGTACGATCAGCGAGCTTGAAGCTGCAATCTCGCGCGCTTCCGAGAATGGTCGCGACACCGCGATTACACTGCGCAACCAACTCGCCAAGCTCAACGAACTGACCGGCAACCTTGAACAGCGCATCGCCTATGCGAAAGAACGCGCGGAGGAGAAAGTCGACAGCGACTTCTCACGCCGCATGGCGCTGATCACAGAGGCGCTGAATTCTTCATCCATCGACATTTCGAAGGCATTTGACAACGAAGTCTCAGATACCCAGTGGGCGCATTACCTGAAGGGTGACCGAGGCATCTTTACCCGCCGGGCGGTACGCCTGCTCGACAAGCCGGACACCCGAGCTGTGGTCGATATCTACAACGAAGACAGCGAGTTCCGCGAAACGGTGAACCGCTTCATCCATGATTTCGAGGCAATGCTACGCGAAGTGCTCTCCACCCGTGACGGCAATGCTTTGGCGGTTACCCTGCTCTCGAGCGATCACGGCAAGCTCTACGTTGCGCTTGCACAGGCAATCGATCGCCTGCGGGACTAGCTCGCCGCTTCCTCAAACCCCGGCGGTGTGCCGAAGATGTTGATATCGTCCACCGTGACCCATCCGTTGATGTAGTTGGCGACGTAGAGGCCGCACAGGATGGCTGCGAGTACTGTCGCGCGCCTTACCACCTTCCACGGTTGGAAATTGGCGGGAGCACTATCGGCCTGCCCTGGGACTTTTGCGATCCCGGCCTCGTCCGAAGTCTGCACACCGAAGGGCAGAAGAACAAAAGCGCTCATGACCCAAAAGAGGAAGTATATTGCAATAATCGATGTGATCTGCACGCCGTAACCTATTCACTATCCATCAAAATCACGCGCGTTTGTGGCTTCTTCCCACTCCAGCGCTGTGCCGCACGACGTGCGGCAAGGCGTGCAGCCTCAAGAATGGCATCGCGATCATCGCGGCGACCTTTGCGCAGCTTCATGAGTGCCTGGACAACATCGGCCTGTGCTTCTTCGATAAAGGCGTCGTAGTCTTCATCTAGCGGCAGACCAATCCCCTCGATCACTACACCGCCTTTCCCGTCCAGCATGACAATCAGCATACCATCGCGTGACAGGCGGCGTCGCATCGTCACTGCATCGCCATCTGCCGGAACAATCACGTCTCCATCAAGCACGAGGCGCCCGGTACGGACCTCGGCTAACTTCTCCGGCGCACCGGGAGCCAAGCGAATGATATCGCCGTTCTTCTGGAACACATTGTGGGGGATGGCATTTGCAGCACCAAGGCGCGCCTGCTCCTGCATATGACGCACTTCGCCATGCACAGGCACAAGGATATCGGGCCGCAACCAGCCATAAAGCGCCTCGAGCTCCGGCCGCCCGGGATGGCCTGAAACATGGATTTCGCTCTGCCGGTCGGTGACCATTACAATGCCACGCTCTGCAAGCATGTTCTGCACACGGCCGATAGAAAGCTCGTTCCCCGGAATGACCCGGCTCGAGAACAAGACGACATCGCCTTCATCAAGTCCGAGCGGATGGTTGTCCTCCGCGATACGGCTGAGCGCAGCACGAGGCTCTCCCTGCCCGCCTGTCGCGAGAATCAGAACATCACCCGGCGGAAGATCCATCGCGCGGTCAAAATTCACCGGCTCGGGGAAGTCCTGCAAGTATCCGTTAGCTTGCGACACAGCGATGATGCGATCGAGTGAGCGCCCTGCAACGCAAAGCTGGCGTCCGGTTTCCTTCGCTACATCGCCAAGAGTCTGGAGCCGTGCAACATTGGAAGCGAAGGTGGTGACAAGCACCCGCTTGCCCTGATGTTTCTGCACCTCTTCCAGCAAGCCGCGATAGACCGCTCCTTCGCTGCCCGAAGGGACCGGGTTGAACACGTTGGTACTGTCGCAGACGAGAGCGAGCACGCCATCATCGCCGATTTCGGTGAGTTCTTCCTCGGTGGTTGGCTCACCGATAATCGGCTCCTCGTCCAGCTTCCAATCGCCTGTGTGGAACACCGTGCCATGCGGCGTCTCGATCAGAAGCGCGTTGCCCTCCGCAATCGAGTGCGCCAGCGGCAGGTAGGTGATGTTGAACGGGCCAAGATCGAAGCTGCCGTGGTCATCGTCGATGACATTGAGCGTTACACTTTGGGTGAGTCCCGCCTCTTCCAGCTTCCGCCGGATCAGCTCCGCAGTAAACGGCGTGGCGTAGAGCGGCACGTTCAGGTCAGCAGCGAAATAGGGGATCGCGCCGATATGGTCCTCATGCCCGTGGGTCAGCACGATTCCGAGCAGTTGGTCTGCGCGGTCTTCAATGAATTCGGGATCGGCAAACATTAGCTCGGTACCCGGGTATTCGTTGCTGCCGAAACTCATACCGAGATCGACCATCAGCCACTTGCCCTGACAGCCGTAGAGATTGACGTTCATGCCGATCTCGCCCGAGCCACCGAGCGCGAGAAACAGCAGTTCGTCTTGCGGAGTGTAGTCTTTCTTCATTCCGGTTGCGCGCGATCCGCCAGGATTTGCAGGCCGCGAATGGTCAGGTCTGCGTCAATCACGTCAAAAATATCGGTCTTCTTGTCGAACAGGATGGCAAGGCCGCCGGTGGCAACGACTTTGACCGGACGACCAAATTCGGCCCGCATCTTTTCGATCAGCCCTTCCATCATCGCGACGTAGCCCCAGAATACGCCGATCAGCATCTGGTCTTCGGTATTGCGCCCGATAACACTGTCGGTTTCCGGCGCCCTGATTGCGATACGAGGCAGTTTGGCGGTCTTGCCCACCAGTGCATCGAGCGAGAGGTTGATCCCCGGCGCGATTATTCCGCCCTTGTACGCCCCGTTGAAATCGACCGCTTCAAACTTTGTGGCGGTGCCGAAATCGACCACGATCATGTCCCCGCCAACGAGCTCATGCGCGGCAATGCAGTTGAGCGCGCGGTCAGCACCCAGCGTGTGCGGCTGATCGACGTCGATTTCGAAGTCCCACGCTGCGGCCCCCTGCCCAGCAAACAGCGGATCAATGCCGAAATACTTCTTGGCCAAGACGGTGAGATTGTGATCGGCGCGCGGCACCACGGAGGAGAAGATGATGCGGGTAATGGCGCTGCGCTCGATCCCCTCGATGGCGAGCAATTGCAGCAACCACACAGCATATTCATCACCCGTGCGCCTACCGTCAGTAGCTATCCGCCAGCGGGCGCGAATGTCTGTCCCTTCAAACAGGGCAAAGACCACATTGGTATTTCCGACATCGGCTGCGAGCAGCATCGTCAATTCTCCAGCATTACATCGCCCGCGTGAATGACACGGGTTTCTCCATCGGGCAAACGGAGGATGAGTGCTCCATCAGCGTTGAGACCGGCGAATTCGCCCGTTGCCACATGGTCTTCGTGATCGTGCACAGAAAGAATGGTGCCGACAGGATGTGCGGCAGCGCACCACCGGTTTATCACCTGCTCCGTGCGTTCATTGCGCCACAGATCGAGTTCGTTCTCTACGCACCGCGCCAAGTGCTTTAGTGCATGGTGCTGACTGGCCTCGTGCTTCGAGTTCCATTGAGACAGGTGTGTCGTTTTACGGTCTTCTATTCGTGGTGCGCTGTGCAGATTAATCCCGATCCCCGCAACCACAGTATCTTCGTGCCGCTCAAGGAGAATGCCGGCCGCTTTCGCACCATCAATCAGCACATCGTTTGGCCACTTGAGCGCAACCTTGTCCCGATGATAGTCAAACATCGCGCCACATACTTGCTCGTAAACCGCAAGCCCGATTGTGAGCGATAGCGTGTGCGCGGGATGATCATGCTTTCGCAACCTTATAACCGTGCTCGCATGCAGGTTAGTCGCGGCACTTTCCCACCCGCGGCCACCGCGTCCCCTTCCGCCTGTCTGGCGTTCGGCGAGCAACCAATAGCCTTCCGGGATATCTTCGCCTTTGCGTAGGCGTTCCAACAAGTCAGCGTTAGTGGAACCGGTTTCCTCGACTATCTCAATCAAGCGCGCCGCCTCAGGCTGGCAGCATCAGCGATGCCGCCGCCATATCTGCCAGATTGCCCAACCAAGGTGTGAGGATGTAGCCGAGCGGAGAAATGATCACTGCACAGATGCCCAGAAGTGCCCAGTGCGGTGTGTCACCCTCGCCAGTGACCGTGCCCGCAGGCTCATCGAAGTACATCACCTTGACGATCTTGATGTAGTAGAACGCGCCGATCACGCTGGCGGCAATACCGATGGCGGCGAGCGCAAGCATGTCTGCCTCCACCACGGCCTGGAACACTACGAACTTGCCCCAGAAGCCGAACAGCGGTGGAATACCGGCAAGGCTGAACATCAGCATGGCCATGACCGCAGCAAGCACCGGGCGCGTGGTCGAGAGACCTGCGAGGTCCGAAATGCCTTCGAGCGGATTTCCGTCCGCATCACGCATCAGCGCCACGGCTACAAAGCTGCCGACTGTCATCACAACGTAGATCGCGAGATAGACCAGCATGGCGCTGATTCCGGCAACGGTCGCAGCTGCAAGGCCGATCAGGATAAAGCCGACATTGTTGATCGAGGAGAACGCAAGCAGGCGCTTCACATTACTCTGTCCGATGGCGCCCAGTGCACCGATGATGATCGACAGCAATGCAGCGGCGATCACAACTTGACGCCAAGCATCGATTTGCGTGCCGAAAGCTTCCATCATCAGACGGGCAAGCAATGCCACGGCAGCAACCTTGGGGGCGCTGGCGAAGAACATTGTCGTCGGCGTCGGTGCGCCTTCGTACACGTCGGGCGTCCACATATGGAACGGCGCGGCGCTGATCTTGAAGGCAAGACCTGCCAACATGAAGATCATCCCGAACAGCATCCCGGTCGAGAGATCACCCTTCACTGCCTGTGCGATCCCGATGAAGTTGGTCGTGCCCGCAAACCCGTAAACCAGGCTCATACCGAATAGCAGGATACCCGATGCCAGTGCACCAAGGACGAAGTATTTAAGACCGGCCTCGGAAGACCGCTCGTCATCGCGCAGGAATGCCGCAAGGACATATGCGGCGAGCGAGTTCAGCTCGAGCCCGATGTACAGCGTCATGAGGTTCGTCGCCGAGACCATAATGCTCATGCCCAGCGCAGCGAACACCACAAGGATCGGATATTCGGCGCGCATATTGGCGACACGGTCAAAGAAGCGCGGCGCGATGACGATTGTCGCACCGGCAGCTGCAAAGATCATCAACTTGGCAAGGCCGGCGAACGCGTCAGCGCGGAAAAGGTCGCCAAAAGCCATCGTGTCCATGCCAGCAGCACCCGCACACACACGCGGAGCCACGATAGCGAAGGCACTGCCGAGCGAAACAGCTGCGGCGATGCTGATCATGCGGGAGGCGCGGTCACCACCCCATGCGGCTGCGAGCAGCAACAGAAGGCCCGTAACCGTCAGGATGATTTCGGGCGTAATGATTGCGAGTGAAGCCATGAGGTCCATTATTGCGCCTCCCCTTCAGGAGGTGCCGGTGGGGGACCATCCAAAGAGGCCTCCATCATCTCATCACCCGTCATAGTACGAACTTCTTCCTGAGCTGGTGCATCAGTCATGGTAAGGTGTGCGTCGCTTTCCGGCTCGGCTTCGGCAAGGCGCTGGTCGAGCCAGGCAATGTCTTCACGCATCGGCGCTAGGAAGCTTTCAGGATAGACACCCATCCACAGCACCGCAGCCGCAATCGGGCCGAGCAACAGGTATTCGCGCATCGAAAGGTCCGGCATAGCGGCAGCATCGGCGTTCTTCTGCTCGCCGAAGCACACGCGGCGGTAGAGGTAGAGCATGTAAGCCGCACCAAGGATGATGCCAGTCGTACAGACGAAGGCGACCCAGCTGTTGATCTGGTAGATACCCGCGAGCGCAAGGAACTCGCCCACGAAGTTGCTGGTACCCGGCAGACCGACACTCGCCATGGTGAACAGCAGGAACAGCGTCGCATAGGCGGGCATGTTGATGCTGAGGCCGCCGTAACGGTCAATCTCGCGGGTATGCAGGCGATCGTAGATCACGCCTACGCAAAGGAACAGCGCGCCCGACACGAGGCCGTGGCCGAGCATAATCATCATTGCGCCTTCCAGGCCCTGCACGTTGAACGCGAACAGGCCAACGGTCACAATGCCCATGTGAGCGACCGAGCTATAGGCGATCAGCTTCTTCATATCGTGCTGGACGAGCGCGATCAGGCTGGTGACCACCACCGCAACCATGCTGAAGCCCCAGATTAGCCACACGAATTGTGCGCTGGCATCGGGGAACATCGGCAGGCTGAAACGGATGAAACCGTATCCACCCAGCTTCAGCAGCACACCGGCCAGAATGACCGAGCCTGCTGTCGGCGCCTGAACGTGCGCGTCGGGAAGCCAGGTGTGGACCGGCCACATCGGCATCTTCACCGCGAAGCTGGCGAAGAATGCAAGCCACAGCCAGGTCTGCGCCTCGGCTGCGAAATCCGTCATCATCAGGTCGGGAATGTAGGTCGTGCCCGCCTGGTTCACCATCCAGAACATCGCGATCAGCATCAGGACCGAGCCGAGCAGCGTGTAGAGGAAGAACTTATAGCTGGCGTAGATGCGATTATCCCCGCCCCAGATGCCGATGATCAGGTACATCGGGATCAGGCCCGCTTCGAAGAAGATGTAGAACAGGAACAGATCCTGCGCGGCGAAAACGCCGATCATCAGCACTTCCATGAACAGGAAGGCGGCCATGTATTCGCCCACGCGCTTCTGGATCGCATCCCAACTGGCGCCGATGCAGATCGGCATCAGGAATACGCTCAGCATGATCAGCATCAGCGCGATGCCATCGATGCCCAGCGCATAGGCAAAGCCCGCGAACAGCTCGTGATATTCCTGGAACTGCCACTGATCGCCGCCAATCTCGAAGTTCATCCACAGTACGATGCCGAGGCCGAGATTGATCAGCGTCGCCGCCAGAGCCACGTGGCGCGCGGGTTTAGCATCAAGGAACAGACAGGCGATCGCGCCGACAAGCGGAACGGCCAGCATCAGCGAAAGGATAGGAAAGCCGCCCATCAGAACAACACCCATGTGACAGCGGCGACAAGGCCGATAAGCATGATCAGCGCGTAACTCGTCAAATAGCCGGATTGAACTTTCTTGGCGAAGGCAGAGCCCTGCATCACCACCCACGCGGCACCATCAGGGCCGAAGCGGTTAATGGTACCCTCGTCACCCTTCCGCCAGAACACCTTGCCCAGCCAGAATGCGGGCACGACGAAGAGGTAATGATACAGCTCGTCGAAATACCACTTGTTATAGACAAATGAATGGATCGGGCCGAGCTGCTTGACCGTTTCCGCCGGCAGCGAAGGCTTGCGGATATAGGCGTACCATGCCCCAACGAAGCCGAGCACCATGACGATAAAGGCCGCGTATTTCACCAGATGCGGAACCTCGTGCATCGCGTGCATCAGGTGCTCGTTGTAGGCGATAGAACCCGCCCAGAAATCAGCACTGTCGAGGAAGTAGGGTGCGAATACCTGTCCGGCAAACACGGCGCCGATCGACAGCACGCCAAGCGGCACAAGCATGACCCACGGGCTTTCATGTGGATGATAACCGCCTGTGGTGTCGTCGCCAGCTTCTTCGGGCGTCTTGTGGACGCTGTGTTGGATGTGCTCGCTCTCGATCCAGCGCGGCTTGCCCCAGAAGGTAAGGAACATCAGGCGCCAGCTGTAGAAGCTGGTGAGCAGTGCGGCAAAAACACCCATTGCAAAGGCGAACATCGCCATGCCGGTGCCTTTGGCGTAGGCCACCTCGATGATCGCATCTTTCGACCAGAACCCGGCAAAACCTGCGTGCAGATCATAGATACCAACACCGGTAATGGCGAGCGTACCCATCATCATAGCCCAGAATGTGAGCGGGATGTGCTTCCGCAGGCCACCGTAATAGCGCATGTCCTGTTCGTGGTGCATGGCATGGATCACCGCACCCGCGCCAAGGAACAGCAGCGCCTTGAAGAAAGCATGCGTGAACAGGTGGAACATCGCAGGGCCATATGCGCCAACGCCTGCCGCGAAGAACATGTAGCCGAGCTGCGAGCACGTCGAGTATGCGATCACCCGCTTGATGTCCCACTGCGTCATACCGACAGTCGCAGCGAAGATGCAGGTGGCAGCGCCGATGAAGGTCACAAACATCAGTGCCGCAGGTGCAGCTTCAAACATCGGCGACAGGCGGCAGACCATGAACACGCCTGCGGTCACCATGGTGGCGGCGTGGATCAGCGCGGAAACCGGCGTCGGGCCTTCCATCGCGTCGGGCAGCCAAGTGTGCAAGCCGAGCTGTGCAGATTTGCCCATCGCGCCGACGAAAAGCAGAATGCACAGGATCGTCAGCGTGTCGAACTGCATTCCAAGGAAGCCGATCGTACTCGCGCCCTGCATGGCCGGAGCCATCTCGAGGATCTCGGGAATGCTCGTCGTCTGGAAAACCAGGAAGGTGCCGAAGATACCGAGCATGAAGCCCAGGTCGCCCACGCGGTTGACCACAAAGGCCTTGATCGCGGCGGCATTCGCGCTTGGTTTCTTGAACCAGAAACCGATCAGCAGGTAACTCGCAAGGCCCACGCCTTCCCAACCGAAGAACATCTGCACGAGGTTATCGGCAGTCACCAGCATCAGCATCGCGAAGGTGAACAGCGAGAGGTAGGCGAAGAAGCGCGGCTGATCCGGATCTTCCTCCATATATCCCCAGCTGTAGAGGTGGACGAGCGCGGATACGGTGGTGATCACCACCAGCATGACCGCGGTCAGCGTATCGACACGCAGCGCCCAGTCGAAGCTCATGGCGCCGCTTTCGACCCATTTCATGACCGGAACGACCGTGGCAGTCTCGCTACCTGTCAGGAAGCCGATAAAGATCGGCCAGCTTAGCGCGCAGGCAAGGAAAAGGCCGCCTGTCGTGATCGACTTGGCAACCGTATTGCCCAGCTTGCGGTTGCCGAGGCCTGCAATAATGGCAGCCAGCAGCGGCGCGAAAACGATGATGAGGATAGAGGTGCTCAAGGAACTTATCCCTTCATCCGGTTGACATCGTCGACAGCGATGGTGCCGCGGTTACGGAAATAGACGACGAGAATGGCAAGCCCGATGGCCGCTTCTGCCGCAGCCACGGTCAGCACGAACATGGCAAAGACCTGTCCGGTGAGATCGCCAAGGAAGGCGCTGAATGCGACGAGGTTGATGTTCACTGCCAGCAGGATCAGCTCAATCGCCATCAGGATGACGATCACGTTCTTGCGATTGAGGAAGATGCCCAGCACGCCCATCACGAAGAGGATGGAGCTGACCACCACATAGTGTTCGATACCGATCACAGCTCGACCCCCTGCCCCACTTCGGGCTTCACATTGACGGTAGCATCGCCCGGGCGACGCGCGTTCTGCTTGGCGATGTTCTGGTGACCGCGCGTCGCACGGCGCTCGCGGTGGGTCAGCACAATCGCACCGATCATCGCGACCAGCAGGATGATGCCCGCGGCTTCAAACAGGAAGATGTAATCGCTGTAGAGCAGCATGCCGATGTTCTCGGTATTGCTGGCCCCCGCCACCGGAGCTGCATCACCAAGCGGTGTGCCCAATTCCAGCTTGCCCGCACGATAGGCGCCGATGCCCAGAACCAGTTCGGCCAGAAGGATGATCGCAATGGCAAGCCCAAGCGGCGCATTCTTCATAAAGCCCGCGCGCATCTCGGCGAAATCGATGTTGAGCATCATCACCACGAACAGGAACAACACAGCGACCGCGCCAACATAAACAATGACCAGCAGCATCGCGAGGAACTCTGCGCCCACCAGCACCATCAGGCCGGCGGCGTTGAAAAACGCGCAGATCAGCCAGAGCACCGAATGCACCGGGTTCTTGGACACGATTACCATCGCGCCAGAGGCAATGACGAGCACCGCGAAGAGATAGAAGGCAAAGACTAGCATGATAATTCCGCGCGGCCCCTATCGATACGGCGCGTCGGCTTCAAGGTTCGCGGCAATCGCCCGCTCCCACTTGTCCCCGTTCGCCAGAAGTTTCGCCTTGTCGTAGAGCAGCTCTTCGCGCGTTTCGGTCGCGTATTCGAAGTTCGGCCCCTCGACGATCGCATCAACCGGGCAGGCTTCCTGACAGAAGCCGCAGTAAATGCACTTGGTCATGTCGATGTCATATCGCGTGGTGCGACGGCTGCCGTCGTCACGCGGTTCGCTCTCGATGGTGATGGCCTGCGCGGGGCACACGGCCTCGCACAGCTTGCAGGCGATGCAGCGTTCTTCGCCGTTGGGATAGCGACGCAGCGCATGCTCTCCACGGAAACGCGACGAAAGCGGGTTCTTCTCGAACGGATAGTTGAGAGTCACCTTCGGCTTGAAGAAATACTTCAGCGTCAGCGCGTGCGCCTTCAGAAATTCCCAAAGGGTGAACGACTTTACGAATTGAGCAACGGCGGTCATGCCGCACCTCCGTAACGTGTAAGCATCAGCCAACCACTCGTCAGCGCGACGAACAGCAGGCTCATCGGCAGGAAGACCTTCCAGCCAAGGCGCATCAGCTGGTCATAGCGGTACCGCGGCACGGTCGCCCAGATCCAGCTGAACAGGAAGAAGAAGAATACCGTCTTGAGCAGGAACCAGATGAAGCCCGGCACCGCGTAGAGGATCGGGATGTCCAGTGGCGGCAGCCAGCCACCAAAGAACAGCAGCGTGTTGAGGCTGCACATGAGCAGGATGTTGGCATACTCACCCAGCCAGAACAGTGCGAAGGCCATCGAGCTGTATTCTGTCTGGTAGCCCGCAACGAGTTCCGATTCCGCCTCTGTCAGGTCGAACGGAGCGCGCTGCGTTTCGGCGAGCGAGCTGATGAAGAACACCACCCACATCGGGAACAGCAGCAGGTTGAAGAAATAGCCGTTGACCATTCCGAAGCCGTGTCCGCGCTGCGATTCCACAATGACGGACAGGTTGGCCGAATTCGCATAGAGCAGCACACAGACGAGGATGAAGCCGATCGATACTTCGTACGAAATCATCTGCGCTGCGGCGCGCATCGCGGAGAAGAACGGGTATTTGGAGTTACTCGCCCAGCCCGCCATGGTGATGCCGTATACGCCCAGCGAACTGATCGCGAGAACGTAAAGAAGGCCGACATTGATGTCCGCCAGCACCACGCCCGCATCGAACGGGATCACCGCCCAGGCCAGCAGCGCCACGGTAAAGGTGATGATCGGCGCGAGGAGGAAAATGCCCTTGTTGGCGGCCGACGGAATGATCGTTTCCTGCAGGAAGACCTTCAGTCCGTCCGCAAAACTCTGCAGAATGCCGAACGGGCCGACCACATTCGGGCCACGACGCATCATCACAGCGCCGAGCACCTTGCGATCCATGTAGATCACGAGCGCCACGGCGAGCATCACCGGCAGCGCGATCAGCAAGATGCCCGAAATGGTCGCGACAAACCACGCCCACTCGTAAGTCATGCCGAGGGATTGGAAGAACTCGGTCATTCCGCAGCCTCCTTCAGCTCGTCACTGTGGAGCAGTTCTGCCGAACATTGCTGCATCACCGTGCTGGCACGGGCGATGGGGTTGGTGAGGTAGAAGTCCTGCACCGGATAACCCTTGATTTCGCCGCTGGAAGAGCCGTCTCCGATGGAGTCAGGCAGCGCGCCGTAATCGGCGATCATGCCTTCGTTGCCCAGTGCGGGTACTTCTGACGTCATGGCAGCACGCAGTTCGTCAAAGCTGTCAAAGCCGACCGAAACGCCCAGCGCATCGGCGAGCGCGCGCAGGATCGTCCAGTCTTCGCGGGCATCGCCCGGAGCGAATATCGCCTTGTCGGACATCTGCACGCGGCCTTCAGTGTTCACATAGGTGCCGGGCTTCTCGGTGTAGGCTGCTGCGGGCAGGATCACATCCGCCGCATGCGCGCCTTTGTCACCGTGATGGCCGATATAGACCTTGAGCGAGCCATCGAACTGGCTCCAGTCCACCTCGTCCGCCCCTAGCGCGAGTACGACCTTGGGCTTAGCAGCTACCAGATCGGCGATACCACCTTCCTGCGCGTAGCCTAGCATCACCGCGCCCATGCGAGCAGCGGAGAAGTGCAGCACGTTGAAGCCGTTCCAGCCATCCTTCACCATGTTGAAATCGTGTGCGATTTTGAGTGCCGCACCATGGGCGCCGCCTGCCAGCCCTGCACCGCCGATGATCACGGCAGGACGCTCGGCATTCTTGAGAGCATCCGCAACGTGCGAAGGCAGATTATCCAGCACAGAAAGATCGCTGCCGAGGAATTCCGCCGGATAGGTGGTTTCCCACTCGGGCCCGACGAGGAAGATCTTGGCTCCGCGCTTGGTCGCCTTGCGCAGGCGCACGTTCACCAACGGTGCCTCCCAGCGCACGTGGCTGCCAACAATCAGGACGGCATCAGCCTCCTCGATCCCCGCGAACGTACTGTTAAAGTTGATCGCAGCGAGGTTGCTGCAATCGTATGTCATGCCAGTCTGGCGGCTTTCGATCAGGCCGCTGCCCGATGCTTTGAGCAGGGCCTTGGCCGCAAACATCGTTTCGCAATCGACCATGTCGCCAGCAATAGCAGCAATGCTCTTGCCCGGTTTGGCTTTGGCGATAGCCTTGAAAGCTTCATCCCAGCTGCCTTCGACGAGCTTGCCGCGCTTGCGCAGGAACACCTTGTCGAGGCGGCGACGGGTCAGGCCATCGACCTGATAACGCGCCTTGTCGGAGATCCACTCTTCGTTGACCTCGTCATTATCGCGCGGGAGCACGCGCAGCACTTCGCGGCCACGGCTGTCGATACGGATATTCGCGCCCACAGCGTCCGAAACGTCGATGCCGAGCGTCTTCTTGAGCTCCCACGGGCGGCTCTCGTAGGCATACGGACCGCTGGTGAGCGCGCCGACCGGGCACAGGTCGATCACATTGGCGGACAGCTCATGCTTGGCCGCCTGTTCAAGGTAAGTGGTAATCTGCATGTCCTCGCCGCGGTAGAGCGCGCCGATTTCGTCCACACCGGCGATCTCTTCAGAGAAGCGCACGCAGCGGGTGCAGTGGATGCAGCGGGTCATGATCGTCTTGATCAGCGGCCCCATGTTCTTGGAGGTGACGGCGCGCTTGTTTTCTTCATAGCGCGAGCCACCACGGCCATAGGCGATGGCCTGGTCCTGCAGGTCGCACTCGCCGCCCTGATCGCAGATCGGGCAATCGAGCGGGTGATTGATCAAAAGGAATTCCATCACGCCTTCGCGCGCGGTCTTCACCATCTGGCTGTCCGTGCGGATGTCCTGCCCTTCGGTCGCGGGCAGCGCACAAGAGGCCTGAGGCTTCGGCGGCCCCGGCTTCACTTCTACCAGGCACATTCGGCAGTTACCGGCGATACTTAAACGTTCGTGGTAACAGAAACGCGGAATTTCCTTGCCGGCAAGCTCACAGGCCTGCAGCACGGTCGCGCCGTCCGGAACTTCGATCTCGTTACCGTCTACGGTGACTTTAGGCATTAATCCCTACCTTCAATCGTCGCTACAGGGCGCCCGGTGGCGGCGCGGTACGCCGCCTCTGCAACCGCCATGCGAATAGTTGTCGCATCCAGTGAAAGCTCCCGATCAGCCGGGAAGCAGGCGCCGAAGTCTTCCACACGTTCGCTGATAAACTGGAGCTCGCCTTCGGTCGCAATGTCCGTCCGGCGCAAAAGCTCACGTGCCTCTGCCGCGTGATTGGCGACATAGCAACTGGCTATGTCATGCAGTGATGCGATTGCCACCGGGGCTGCCGGAGGCGAAGCAATCAGGGCCTCAATTGTTTCGTCGGAAAGCTTCTCGAAAAGCCCCTCTGCCACAGACGCTCGGAGGTGCGCGCGTTGCGCCCCGTACACTCCGGAAAAGCGCCCCAGACAGTTGTTGCGGCGATTGCGACCGACGTTGAACAAATGGTCGAACGCCTGCTCCTCGGCCTCGGAACTGATGGCCGTATCTATGAACGCTTCCGAATCTTCAGGCTTCTGGTTCGCCAGACATGGGCCGACCTGGTCGAGGAAACGCCAATAAAGCTCGTCCACACCCTGCCGCGGCGCGCTGGAATAGCCGGAGTACCCCGGCGCAAGCTGTGCCTGTACCGGCACAGCGCCCAACATAACTACTAGAGTAGTAAGGAGGAGGCGGACGGTCATTCGGCCTCCAGCGCGGTGTTCGAGCCGTAATGGCTGCGCGACCATAAACCATCGGCAACGAGTTGGCGCACCAGGCCGTTCTGAACGGACAGTTCGTCTTCGCTGCTGTTGGCACAGGCGGCTACGACCGGGCCAAGCTGCTCAATGACTTCTCCCTCACCATCAGAACCCGGACGTGCGCGCATCAGCGCGTGTGAGGTTTCCAGCGCATTGTAGACAATGCAATCGGCCATCGCGGCCATCGTGCTAACTTGCGGATGTACGCGCTCACCATTGAAGCGGGCGTAGATGTCAACAACATGGTTGGGTGCGATCATCGGAGGACCGTCGAAATCGCCCAGATAGGCCTCTTCCGCCAGCGCATTGCGCAGCGTGGAGAAGGGTATCCGCATATAGGTCTGGTAGACATTGTTGGCCGCGCCGCGCATCAGGCGGCCGATGCAATAGGTGACCTCCAGATCATCGAATGCGCTGTCAGGCGTCATGTCGATCGCATCCCAGTCGATCTGGTAAAAGTCGCTGTTGGCCAGCAGATCGCGGACTTCATCCTCGTTGCGGTTCCAGACGCAATTGACCACGCGTTTCTGCATCCAACGGGCTTCGGCTGCGGTGGCATTCTCCGGTTCGCGCAGGAAGCGGGTGCCGGTCTGCATTCCCGAGTTGTTGTCAGGATAGTCCTGTGCAGTGGCCTGAGTTGCGAGCAGGCCGATTGCTGTAGCGACGGCGATGGCAAGAGTACGCATCATTCCGCAGCCTCCTGCATCGCGGCTTCACGCTCTTCAATCCGGCGCTCGAGCTCAGGGCGGAAGTGGCGAAGAAGGCCCTGGATCGGCCATGCAGCGGCGTCACCCAGCGCGCAGATCGTGTGCCCTTCCACCTGTTTGGTGACCTGATAGAGCATGTCGATTTCTTCGCTGCTGCTCTCACCGTGGCGGAGGCGTTCCATCACACGCCACATCCAGCCTGTGCCTTCGCGGCAAGGCGTGCACTGGCCGCAGCTCTCATGCTTGTAGAAATAGCTGAGGCGACTGATCGCGCGGACGATGTCGGTAGACTTGTCCATCACGATGACGCCTGCGGTACCGAGTCCTGAGCCGAGTTCTTTCAGCCCGTCGAAGTCCATGTGCGCAGAGCGGATCTGTTCGCCCGGAACCAGCGGAACCGAGGAACCGCCCGGAATTACAGCGAGCAGGTTATCCCACCCGCCACGAATACCGCCGCAATGCTTGTCGATCAGCTCTTCGAAGGTGATGCTCATCGCCTCTTCGACGACGCACGGATTGTTCACGTGGCCGCTGATCTGGAAGAGCTTGGTGCCCTTGTTGTTCTCGCGCCCGAAGCTGGCGAACCATGCGGCACTGCGACGCAGGATCGTCGGCACAACCGCGATCGATTCCACGTTGTTCACCGTGGTCGGGCAGCCGTAGAGGCCTGCACCTGCCGGGAACGGCGGCTTGAGACGCGGCTGACCCTTCTTGCCTTCGAGGCTCTCGATCATCGCGGTCTCTTCACCGCAGATGTAGGCACCTGCACCGCGGTGCATGAACACGTCGAAATCGTAGCCCGATCCGGCGGCATTCTTGCCGATCAGGCCCGCGTCATAGGCTTCGTCGATGGCCTTCTGCAGCACCTCTGCCTCGCGGATATATTCACCGCGAATGTAGATGTAGGCCGCCCTCGCCCGCATGGCGAAACCGGCGACCAGTGCGCCTTCGATCAGCTTGTGCGGATCGTGGCGAATGATTTCACGATCCTTGCATGAACCGGGCTCGGACTCGTCAGCATTGATAACAAGGAAGCTCGGGCGGCCATCCTTGCTTTCCTTGGGCATGAAGGACCACTTCATACCCGTCGGGAAGCCGGCGCCACCGCGACCACGCAGGCCGGATGCCTTGATCTCTTCGATGATGGAGTCCTGCCCGACTTCCATCAGCTTTTTTGTATCGTCCCAATCGCCGCGCGCCTGCGCAGCCTTCAGGCCCCAATCCTGGAAGCCATAGACGTTAGTGAAAATGCGGTCCTTGTCAGCGAGCATTATGCGAAGCCTCCGAACACGAACACTGCCGCCAGAGCGAGGATAGCCACAAGTGCCACCGTCTTCACAATACCCTTAAGCACCTTCCACGCGATCACGACGAGGATCAGCGCAATGACGATCGGAATAATTTGATCGGTCATCACCAGTCTCCCCGATAGTCGTGGTTGGCGTCGACCATTTCCTTGAGCGAGCTCAGCGCATTGGCGGGTTCACTGGTGTGGCGACCCGGCTCTTGCGTGCCGACCTTGGGCTGCTCGCCCGCAGCCAGCGCATCGAGCACTGCGTCGAGGCGTTCGGCGGTCAGGTCTTCGTAGTTGTCGTCATTGATCTGGACCATCGGCGCGGTGGCGCAGTTGCCCATGCATTCGACCTCGGTCAGCGTCCAGAGGCCGTCTTCCGACACCTTGCCAAAGTCCATCCCGCGCTTCTTGCAGGCGGCGATGATATCGTCCGAACCGCGCAGCATGCACGGTGTTGTACCGCAGACCTGCACGTGGAATTTGCCCACCGGAACAAGGTTGTACATGAAATAGAAGGTTGCGACTTCGAGCACGCGGATCACCGGCATGCTCAGGTATTCAGCGACATATTCGATCACCGGAAGCGGCAACCAGCCTTGCGTATCGGTCTCTTCACCCACCTGGCGCTGGGCAAGGTCGAGCAGCGGCATGACAGCGCTCTTTTGCCGACCTTCTGGATACTTCGCGATATGCTTGTCCGCCGCGGCCTTGTTCGCCGCAGTGAAGGCAAAGCCATCCCACCGCTCGCGCAGTTCGGGCGTATCGGGAGCGATATGTCTACCGGCCATGTGCCAGTCTCCGTCGTTCAAAATAGCGGCCCACGTAAAGGCCGATCACCGCAGCAGCTGCGGTCGAGAAAATGTCCTTGAGCGGTGCTTCCCCGTGGAAGACCGCCAGATAGGCCGCAACCGCCGATGCGAAGGCGGCGAATGCAGCGACAAGGGTGAAGAGTTCGCGGAGGATCATGGCAATTACCGGTCACACTCCCCGAACACCACATCAATCGCGCCGAGGATCGCGGTTGCGTCGGGCAGCATGTGGCCTTTGGACATAAAATCCATTGCCTGCAGGTGCGAAAACGCGGTCGGGCGGATCTTGCAGCGGTATGGCTTGTTGGTGCCGTCTGCCACCAGGTACACGCCGAATTCGCCCTTGGGGCTTTCGGTCGCGACGTAGACTTCGCCCGCAGGGACGTGGAACCCTTCGGTGTAGAGTTTGAAGTGATGGATCAGCGCTTCCATCGACTGCTTCATCTCGCCGCGTTTCGGAGGGGAAACCTTCTTGTTGTCGCTCGCAATCGGGCCTTCGGGCATTTCTGCCAAGCACTGCTTGATGATGCGGGCGGACTGGTAGACTTCTTCGCAGCGAACCATGAAGCGGTCGTAGCAGTCCGAATTGGTGCCGACCGGGATTTCAAAATCCATGCGGTCATAGACGTCATACGGCTGCGACTTGCGCAGATCCCACGGGATGCCGGCAGCCCGGATCATCGGGCCGGAGAAGCCCCATTTGATCGCGTCTTCCTTGCTCACCACGGCGATATCGACGTTGCGCTGCTTGAAGATGCGGTTGTCCTGCACCAGGCTCATCGCATCGCCGAACAGCTTGGGCAGACGGTTGTCGACCCAGTCGCCAATGTCGGTCAGCAGCTTCAGCGGCACGTCCTGATGAACGCCGCCCGGGCGAAACCAAGCCGAGTGCATGCGCGCGCCCGAAGCGCGTTCGAAGAAGTTAAGGCAGTCCTCGCGCAACTCGAACACCCACAGGTTGGGCGTCATCGCGCCCACATCCATCACGTGCGCGCCGATGTTGAGCATGTGGTTGCAGATGCGCGTCAGCTCGGCGAACAGCACGCGAAGATACTGCGCACGCTCTGGCACCTCGACGTTCAGCAGCTTCTCGATAGCAAGAACGTAAGAGTATTCCTGCGCCAGCGGAGAGCAGTAATCGAGCCGGTCGAAGTACGGCAACGCCTGCAGGTAAGTCTTGTACTCGATCAGCTTTTCGGTGCCGCGATGCAGCAGGCCGACGTGCGGGTCGATCCGCTCGATGATCTCGCCATCCAGCTCCATGACCATACGCAGCACGCCGTGCGCCGCAGGGTGCTGCGGGCCGAAGTTGATCGTGTAATTACTGATTTCATACTCGCCGGTGGTCGGCGATTCTTCTTTGACGAGGCCGCTCATTTGTCGTCCTCCTTATCCTTCATCGCAGGCGGGTCGGCTTTGGTGCCTTCTTCTGACTTTTCTTCAGTCTTCTTGCCCGCGCCTGTATCCTTGGGACTTTCTGTGACTTTGGGCTTGTCGACCGGCGGTACATCCGCCTTTTCATCGCCCGGCAACACGTAGTCCGCGCCCTCCCACGGAGAAGTGAAGTCAAAGCTGCGGAAATCCTGCGCCAGCTCAACCGGCTCATAAACAACGCGCTTTTCCTCTTCGGAATAGCGCAGTTCAGTGTAACCAGTTAGCGGGAAGTCCTTGCGGAAAGGATGCCCTTCAAAGCCGTAGTCGGTCAGGATGCGACGCAAATCGGTGTTGCCTTCAAAGGTCACACCGTAAAGGTCGAACACTTCACGTTCGAGCCAACCGGCAACCGGCCACAGTGTTGTGACGGTGGGAACAGGCGTTTCCTCGTCGGTCGACACCTTCACCATCACGCGGTGATTCTTGGTGAGGCTGAGCAGCATGTAGACCACCTCGAACCGCTCGGCGCGGTCGGGGTAATCGACACCCGCAATCTCGACGAGCTGCTGGTAGGCATACTCATCACGCAGCAGACGCAACGCATCCTCGATGCTGTCTCGCTTCACGGTGATGATGATCTCGCCATGCGCCTCGACGCACTCGACAACCATTTTGCCGAGCGCCTTGGTCAGCGCATCCATCACGCCATCATTCGACGCGAACTTGGGGGCGGAGTGCAGGACAGCCATTAGTGGGTCGACTCCTCAATATCACTGCCAAAGCAGATCAGGTGGCCATCGGCATCGCGCACATAGATCTCACGAATGCCGTATTCGCGGTCCTGTGGTTCCTGAGCGATGTCGGCACCGTTTGCCGTGAACTCGCTATGCAGAGCATCTACGTCGCGAACCCAGAAATACGCACTGAACATGCCGAAATCGGTAGAGTTGGCATGAACTGAGTTTCCTTCATTCGCACGGGCAAGCATGATGGATTGCCCATCGCGTTGCGGGATAGCGAAGGTCGGCGGTTCCCCATAGAACTGCGGAGTTCGGAAACCGAGCTTCTCAGCATAATAGTCCGCTGCCACACGCACATCGCGTACGAGTAGACAAGCAGCGGCCGCACCAATCTGGCGGGGTTCAGGACTCATCGCTCGATCGTCCCCACACGGCGGATCTTCCGCTGCAACTGCATCACGCCATAGAGCAGCGCTTCAGCAGTTGGCGGGCAACCCGGGATGTAGATGTCGACAGGCACAATGCGATCGCAGCCACGCACCACCGAATAGCTGTAGTGGTAGTAACCACCGCCATTTGCGCAGCTGCCCATCGAGATCACGTATTTCGGATCGGACATCTGGTCGTAAACGCGGCGCAGCGCAGGGGCCATCTTGTTGCAGAGGGTCCCAGCAACAATCATCACGTCCGACTGGCGCGGGCTGGCGCGCGGGGCGATGCCGAAGCGCTCCATGTCATAGCGCGGCATGTTGACGTGGATCATCTCCACCGCGCAGCACGCGAGGCCGAAGGTCATCCACCACAGCGAGCCGGTGCGGGCCCACTGGAACAGCTCTTCGGTCGAGGTAACAAGGAAGCCCTTGTCATTCACTTCGGTCTGAAGCGCGTTGAAAAAGTCCGCATCGGGCTGCTTCACCTCGCCACCCTGGGCGGCGGTAGGGAGAGCATTGGGCGGAGTAATGATGGTCGAGTTGCTCATTCCCAGTCCAGAGCTCCCTTCTTCCATTCATAGGCAAGGCCAATGGCAAGGATGCCGAGGAACACCATCATGCCGATCCATCCCGTCCAGCCTGTCGAGTCGAGGCTCACCGCCCACGGAAACAGAAAGGCCGCCTCAAGGTCGAAGATGATGAAACTGATCGCGACGAGATAGAAGCGCACGTCAAACCGGCTGCGCGCGTCTTCGAAGGCGGGGAAGCCGCACTCGTATTCGGTCAACTTGTTGGCATCGGGATTGTGAATTCCTGTGAGGCGGGAAACGCCCATCGGCAAGAATACGAACAGGACCGAAAGCCCCAGTGCGATCGCCAGAAACAGCAGGATCGGCAGATATTGAGAAAGATCGACCAAGATGGACTCGTAATAGCTAGAGGTTCCGTGGGCGCGTCTAGGCAATGCCTCCGCGTGATGCAAGGCAGCATAAGGGCCAAATGTCGGCTATTCTTGGGGAGTTTCCACCAACGGTAGGCGATGTACGCTGGATGACCGTGGTGATGCTCCTTCGTTGAGCGCTCCGCCCTCGCCGTAAATGTCCCATTGTCCGCCCCCGATGTAGTACAACGAGTCGCCCGTAACCGCGCCACCGAGTGGCTCGGTCCACGCCGGATTGGCCATCTCCAAAATACGGTGCGATGCGATCACGCCAATACCCTGCCCCAACGTGAAAGCGGTGATGCGGTGGGGCTGAACACCGTTCTGCACCGCGATCAGTTCGTTGCCTCTCAACCAGAGACCATCAACGCCATCGAGCAACATCGGCTCGGCCGCACGCATACGGTAGGCAGTACGGCTGCGGATCATGACCTGTGCAAGGCCGTATCGATAGTCGCTGACATAGAGCGCCGCATTGTCCGGCCGAACGGCAATGCCCTGCGGTGAGCGGAAGGTGCCCGGCGCAATGAAGGTCTGCATCGTCGCATCGCCCAGCGCGGCCATGTAGATCCCACCACCTATCGGATCGCTGCCGTAAACGGTTCCATCGGGGCCGACGGCGATGTCGGAGATGCTCACGCCTTCTGGAGCGGGAACACGGCGACGCTCTTCAAGTGTGATGCGGTCAATGGCGATCACGCCACGGAACGCCGTTTCGGGATCGGGTGTCGGGTCAACTACGCCCGAGCCGACCCATATCAGTCCACGCGGTGCATCGAGCGCGATCCCGGCGAGGCTGCCCGCATTCTCGATAGCCACCTCACGCCAAGCCTCGCCGTCATCCTGAACGAACAGTCCGCGCGATACGATGCTTGTAGCGAGCGTCCGCTGGTTACTCTCGTCGCGCAACACGCTTTCCGGCAAGGCCACCGATCCGGGTATTTCGGTAAATGGCGAACTCGAATCCCCCAACAGTTCCGCCTCGGCATCAAGCCTGGCAGCAAGGGCAGCAGCGTTCACGCGTGCTTCTTCTCCCAGATTGCCGCCGATCTGGCCCAAGGCACCGTCGCTCAGCCGGTAGCCGCGGTCGAGATGCCATTCGGCGTGTAATCCGACTGCCTCCCAGTCCTCTTGCCGAAAGTGCAAGGTCAGACGTCGCAGGGCGACTGAAGATGAGTCCGGAAAATCTTCCCCGAGCAACTCAAGCCCTGCTGTATCCGCGATCCGCGCGGTTCCTGCATCCACCGCCCGCCATTCAACCGGAGCGCCCATACCCTCTACCGCAATCGCTGCCTCTTCGGGCGGCAGCACCGTTCCCGGCAATTCAATACGCGAGGCGCATGCAGAAGTTGAGAGAGCGGCGGCGAGCAGGAAAATAGGTCGAAGCATGTGCGCGTGATAATCCCGCACACAGTCTGCTGTCACCCCTGCCCGGCAGCTTTTCCTATTTGCGCGCCATGAAACTGAGCAGCTTCTTCGCCCGCGCCCCATAGGGCGGCTTCAATCCGCCAAGCGCTGCGACATCCAGCTTGGGCTGCGTGTAGACGCTGCGCGCGTGGCTGAATTCCTTGAAGCCTTCCGGGCCGTGATAGCAGCCCATTCCGCTCGGACCGATGCCACCGAAAGGCATGTCTTCGGCCGAGATGTGGAAGATCACATCGTTCACTGTAACGCCGCCCGAGATGGTTTGCTTGAGCACCTTCTCGCGCTCGCCTACATCCTCGCCGAAGTAGTAGAGGCCAAGCGGGCGATCACGACCGTTGATCCGCTCAATCGCCTCATCAATGTGGCTGTAGGTCAGGACGGGCAGCACGGGGCCGAAAATCTCCTCGCGCATGGCCTGCATGTCGTCGCTGGGATTGCGAATAACGGTCAGCGGCATCTTGCGCTGGTTGCCAGCGGAAAAATCCTCGTCCGCCGGATTGATCTCGATAACATCGCCGCCCTTTTCACGCGCATCGGCAACCATCTCCTGCAGCCGTGCGAACTGTTTATCATTGATCACGCTGGCGTAGTCGGGATTGTCGCGTAGTGCGGGATACTGATCCATCGCGCCCAGTTCGAGCGCAGCGATCATGCCGTCTTCCATTTCTTCAGGGACAAGAAGGTAGTCGGGCGCGAGGCAGATCTGCCCGGCATTCATCATCTTTCCCGTCACGATGCGGGACCCGGCCTGCTCCAGATCGGCGCTGCGACCGATCACCGTCGGGCTCTTGCCGCCCAATTCAAGCGTAACCGGCACGAGGTTTTCCGCAGCCGCACGCATCACGTGGCGTCCAACCTCTGTCGATCCGGTGAAGACAAGATGATCGAAGGGAAGCGACGAAAATGCCTGCGCCACTTCGACACCGCCGTTGGCGACGGTCACTTCGTCTTCAGAGAAATATTGCGCGACCAGTTCGGCAATCAGGTTGCTGGTGACGGGTGTAAACTCGCTCGGCTTGATCATCGCGCGGTTGCCCGCAGCCAGAACCTGCGCGAGCGGACCGAAGGCGAGGTTCACGGGAAAATTCCACGGGCTGATGATGCCGATCACGCCCTTGGGTTCGAAACGAAGCTCCGCCTTCGCGCCCACCAGGCCTAGCGGAAACTGCACACTCCGGCGCTCGGGCGAGGCCCAACGTCGCAGATTCGATTTGCAATACTTGGTGAAGGTGATCGCGGCCATCACATCGGTAATCATGCTCTGCACTTCAGAGCGGTTGCCATAATCCTCATTCATGGCATCGCACAGCGCGGCATCGTTCTCGGTCAGCAGCGATAGCAAGCGATCTAGCCGGTCCTGACGTACAGACAACGGTTCGGGGCGTGCTGCTACAAAGGCCGCGCGCTGCGCGTCCAACAGTTCAGTGAGCCATTGCTGGGTCGGCTTTTTAGTCGGCATAGATGCCCCTTCTGAGTCTCAGTCCAGTCATCGGACGCATACATATGTCCAATGCACGGCGTTTGCTTTTGTTGCACCGCACCACTAAATAGCGCGCCATAACGAACATCACTTTGTGACCGAAAGGCAAACAATCAATGCCCGCTTTCAATGAATCCGATCCGATTGTCATTCTCTCCTACGCCCGTACGCCGATGGGCGCCATGCAGGGCGCGCTGGCTGATGTAGCCGCGACCGATCTCGGCGCGACAGCAGTGAAGGCTGCTGTCGAGCGCGCAGGTGTTGCAGGCGAGGACGTTGACCGGGTTTACATGGGCTGTGTTCTGCCCGGTGGTCTGGGCCAGGCCCCTGCCCGTCAGGCAGCTCTGAAAGCAGGCCTTCCGCTCAGCGCGCAGGCAACCACAGTCAACAAGGTTTGCGGCAGCGGCATGCAGACGGTGATCATGGGCGCTGAGGCGCTTGCCACCGGAACGGTCGACACCGTGATTGCAGGCGGCATGGAAAGCATGACGAATGCGCCATACCTGCTCAAGAAACACCGTTCGGGCGCGCGCATCGGCCACGACATGGCTTACGACC
The DNA here is from genome assembly GCF_028858515.1 of Aurantiacibacter sp. D1-12. Classification (GTDB taxonomy): domain Bacteria; phylum Pseudomonadota; class Alphaproteobacteria; order Sphingomonadales; family Sphingomonadaceae; genus Alteraurantiacibacter. The sequence continues at coordinate 520,092 of NZ_JAPJZJ010000001.1, read as the reverse complement.
ACATGTTCCTCGACGGGTTGGAAGATGCTTACGAGCCCGGCCGCGCAATGGGCACTTTTGCGCAGGACATGGCTGATAAGTATCAGCTAACCCGCGAATCGATGGACGAATACTCGATCGCCTCGCTCGACCGCGCCAACAAGGCTATCGAAAGCGGCGCATTCGCCGATGAGGTCGTGCCCGTCACATTCTCTACCCGTCGTGGCGACGTGACTGTCGACACCGACGAAGCGCCGAGCAAGGGCCGCCCGGACAAGATCCCGCAGCTGCGCCCTGCCTTCGCAAAGGATGGTACCATTACCGCTGCAACCTCGTCGTCGATTTCGGACGGTGCGGCCGCTGTTGTCCTGACGCGCAAGAGCGTGGCGGACGCCAAGGGCCAGACCCCGGTCGCAACCATCGTTGGCATGACCGCCCACGCGCAGGCTCCGGAAGAGTTCACCATCGCTCCGGTCGGCGCGATCCAGAAGCTGCTCGAACAGACCGGCTGGAGTGTGGATGATGTCGACCTGTGGGAAGTGAACGAAGCGTTTGCCTGCGTCGCCATGTTCGCCATGCAGGACATCGGCATCGATCATGACAAGATCAACGTGAACGGCGGCGGCACCGCACTGGGTCACCCGATCGGAGCCAGCGGCACGCGCATCATTGTTACGCTCGTCAATGCACTCAAGCAGCAAGGCAAGAAGCGCGGCATTGCCAGCCTGTGCATCGGTGGTGGTGAAGCGACAGCCGTTGCGGTGGAGCTGGCCTGAGTTACAAAGTTTACAAGGTAAAGTGTTGACGGGCGCGCAGGTTTATTGGACCTTCCCGCCCATCTGTGCGTTGGGGGACTAAACCAGCGTAGGTTAGATTAATTTGAGGGAGTAAGTTCATGAAGAAGATTATCGCAGTAGCAGGCGTATTCGCTCTGGCCGCATGTGGCGGCAGTGAAGTGGATGAGCCGGCTGAAGCCGAAATCGCAGAACCTGTGGCCGAAGCCACAGACACCACCGCAGGCACCTACGAAGGTACCGATGCGGAAGGCGTCGCATTTTCCATGACGTTCAACGAAGACGGTACTTTCACCGATTCGTCCGCAGGTGAAGTTGTCCGCACCGGCACCTGGACGCATGACGATGTAAACGGCACCTGCATCGTGGAAGAAGGCCTTCTCGAAGAAGCCGAGCCGATGTGCTTCGAGATCAGCGAAGCCGCTGATGATGGTACGGTTACTGTCACCAATGCCGACGGTGAATCGATGACGATGTCGAAGACGGACTGATCTGTATCAGCACCAGTTTCAACGTAGCGAAAGGGCGGCCCGCGGGTCGCCCTTTTTCTTTGCTGATTTGCCAAATGACCGACAGCCGCCTAGCTTCCATGCTCCACAACTTGGGGGGATGGAATAATGCGTAAAATCGTATCTGTATGTGCTGTTCTGGCTCTGGTTGCTTGTGCTCAACCGGCAGAAGACGAGGCCACCGACGAGATCGCCGATGAAGCGATGGCTGAAGAAACGGCCAGCATTGCCGGCACCTATGAAGGCACAACTGACGAAGGCGAAGAATGGACCGGCATCATCAATGAAGATGGCACCACCGAGATAGTAATGGGCGGCGAAGTAGTCGATTCCGGCACGTGGCGAACAGATGAAGCAGGCGCGACTTGCTTCACGATGCAGCCGCAAGAAGGCGAAGAGGAAGCAACCGAGAATTGCTATACCTTCAGCGAGCCTGGTGAAGATGGAAGCGTTGTGGTGACTAACGCCGAAGGTGAAGAAAACACGATGATGAAGGTCAGCTAAGACCAGAGCCATAAAATGCAGAAGGGCGGCCTGCGGGTCGCCCTTTTTCATGGGTGCTTACGGCTCTCCGTCACCCCACAGGCGGTCTGCCTGAACCCAGCCACGGCGGCCTTCAACGTTGAGATTGCACCAACCTTCAAGGCATTCGCCCAGCTCGCCAACCACGCCGGGTTCGAGGTTCCACCACAGCTCTGCGCTCTCGGACCGACCGCCACGCATGGGCGCAAGCCCCTCTCCGACAACAAGCGCTGTGCGCTGGCGGCTCAAAAGCTCGGCATACATCCACCCGCGCGTGCCATCGTGCTCCTCAACATAGCGCCAACCCTGATGGAAGCGGATCACCTTGATCGGCATTCCGTCACGGTAATAGGTCCACTCGATCGGATAGCGTTCGCTAGGTCCTGTGCGCATGTTCACTTCTTCCGAAGCAATGCTTGCCCAATAAGGCAGCTCGGCATCCTGCGCAGCCGCAGAAGTCGGAAGGCCGACAGTAAGAAGTGGTAAGAGCAATGGAAGAATGCGCGTCATGCGCCACTAACTAACCTTGCCCACAGAGTCGCCGCAACCATTACCTTACCCTCTCTTGCTAGTCCTTTCGAATTGGTCAAAACTACACGCCTGGTCAGCGCACTGCCGTGTGCCGGATAAGAGGGGAAATACATGCTTCGCAAACTGGGCCTCGCCGCCGCATTAATGGCTCTGCCGCAGGTAGCGTTTGCACAGGACGGTATGACCAATGTGGCGGCCAATGAAACCGGGGACACGGCCTGGATCCTCACATCCAGTGCGCTCGTCCTGCTGATGGCCCTGCCGGGCCTTGCGCTGTTTTATGGCGGGTTGGTCCGATCAAAGAACTTCCTCTCGGTTGCACTCCAGGTCGCTGCCGTTGCCGGTGTGGCATCGGTGTTGTGGATCATCGTTGGCTACACGCTCGCCTTCGGACCCAGCGTTGGCGGCGTGATCGGTGATGGCGACAAGTGGATGCTGATCAATCTCGATATCGTGCGCGAAGGCATGTTGCTGCCTGAAAGCACTTTCGTTCTGTTCCAGATGACATTCGCCGCCATCACCCCTGCGCTGATGGTGGGTGCGTGGGTAGACCGCGCGCGTTTTGGCTGGGTGGTGACCTTCTGCGCGCTCTGGGGGCTGCTGGTCTATGCTCCGGTTGCTCACTGGATCTGGGGCGGCGGTTGGCTTGGTCAACTGGGTGTGACGGACTTTGCAGGCGGCCTCGTCGTGCACACAACTGCGGGCGTTTCGGCACTCGTCGTTGCCTTGTTGCTGGGTAAGCGGATGGGCTTCCCCTCCTCTGCCCTGCTCCCGCATGCGCCCGCTCTCACCATACTCGGCGCGATGCTGCTGTGGGTCGGCTGGTTCGGTTTTAATGGCGGAAGCGCGCTGACGGCGACGGACGATGCCTCCTCTGCCATCATCAACACCCACGTCGCGGCCGCTGTGGCCGCACTGGTCTGGCTGCTGATAGAGAAGATAAAGTTCGGCAAACCGACCACAGTGGGCTTTGCCACAGGCGCGATTGCCGGCCTTGCCACGATCACACCTGCTGCGGGCTATATTGCACCTGGTGGAGCGATCCTGCTGGGTGCGGCAGGAGCCGTAGTCTGTTACGCGGCAATCGTTCTGGTGAAGAGCAAATGGGCTATCGACGACTCGCTTGATGTCTTCGCCGTTCACGGTGTCGGAGGAATGGTCGGTTCGCTTCTGCTCGGTTTGTTCATCTGGAGCGGCCTTGGCGGCACGGGCTACACTGCGGCGGGAGATATTCCCGCAGCGCTTGGTGTGCAAGCGTTGGGCGTTGTTGTCGTTGCGCTGTTTAGCGCCTTTGTCACAGCCGTTCTGGCTGTCGCGGTGAGCCTGTTCATCCCGATGCGCGTGAGCGAGGAAGAGGAGCTGGAGGGTCTCGATATGGCCAGCCACGGCGAGCGCAGCTGGAACTTCGACTGAGCCCAACCAATGACTGAAGCTGACCTGCGAATGCGGCCCGGCTGCATGGCCGATGTAGCGACCTATCGCCGCGGATGGCGCCTGTTCTGGGACCCACAAGGCCGATCATCGCGGACCGAACTGGCGATGTTGAGCGTGCTACCTCTCATCCCGATCAGCCTCTTGAGTGCGCTTTTTGCGATCCTGGGGATCAATGCCGACCCGCCCAAATGGCTTGTCCTGGTCATGGCCGCGACAATCGTATTGCCCCTGCCCGCTGCCATCGTCCGCAGGCTGCATGACACGGGCCGGACCGGATGGCTTGCGCTACCCGTTTTTGCGCTAATGGCGGTCAGTTTCTATGACGGGTGGCTGGATGCGATAGCGAGCTATCCGGACAACGATCTCTGGTACAATCGCGAAGGGATGAAGCTTCTGTTCTACGCCTGCTGGCTAGGGGCAGTTGTGATGCTCATCTGGCCACCCAAGGACGAAAACAACCCCTACGGCCCCAACCCTCGCCCCGCGGAAAAGACGATCTAGCCGCGCTCTGCATCCAGTTCAGCCATCTTGCCGATGATCTTCTCGATGCAGTCTCGGGATGTGCCGATAGTGAAATGCTGCGCGTCGATTTGCAGGCGATGGTCGCTGTCGCTCTCTCCACCGCAAGCACATTCAGGCGCGACAATGCCATCCACTGCAGACCATACGGAAAGCGTTGGTACAGGAGGTTTGCAAGCGAGATCGGCGTCAAAAGGCGTGTCATCGACCTTGTGGTCATTGATCGCTTCGTAAAGCGCCCACGCCGAATTCCCGCGCCGTGATCCTGCGATAGGGCTCGCCACGGTCACCACCATGTCGACATGTTCGGCCTCGCGATTGGCGAGAACGCGCGCGTAGAGGCCGCCGAGGCTCCACCCGACCAGCACGACCTTCTGGCCGGTTTCAGCGTGCAATTGCGCAACGCGAGCCTGCAACCGCGCCATCTTCTCCGGGTCGGCACCAAGATTGATACCCTGCCGCCAGCCTTCAGGCACAAACCCACGCGCTTTGAGTGTACGCCGGAGCAGCGTGGTCGAGATATCGCCCGTCGTCAGGCCGGGAATGACAATTACAGCTCGCCCGCGTCCGATCTCCGGCCCCTTGCGTGGCAGGCGGAGTGGATTGAGGAGAACACGGGGAAGCGACAAGCCCTCTCGCAAGGTCCGCCGGATGGGCGGAGGAGAAGGCTTGTGCTCTACCATCAATCGCCGGTCAGAATACGTTCCACCAATTCCTTCACTGTCGGCGTGAAGTTGTTGGAATAAAACGGGTCCTGCTTGAACCGATATGCCGCATGACCGGCAAACGCGAGGTTCTCGTCAGGATCGCCGCCATGGGCGATATCCTGCAGTGTTTTCTGGATGCAGAAGCTGCGCGGATCGGCGAGGCGGCCGGTCGTATGATTGTCATGGTCCTTCCAGCTGGAGAACTGGCAGTGCGAAAGGCAGCCCATGCAACCCTGCTGGTCTTCGCGGATCTGCTCCGCGCTTTCGGGCGTCACGAATACGACCGTGTTGTCCGGCGTCTTCATTGCCTCGGTAAAACCTTCGTGCATCCACGCCTGCGCCTTGCGCTGGTCGCCCGGGTGAACGAAGAAATATTTCGCCTTACCGTGATCCATCAGCGGCACCGTGCCCTCTTCCTCATCACGCTTGAAGATCGGGATCTGGCGTTCACTACGGTGCATAAGATCGTAGAGGAACGGCGTCTTCACCGCGCTGGAATAGAAACCGGTGGGTGAGAATTTGTGCAGCAGCACGTCGCCCGGCTCCACGGTACGGAGCATGTCTTTCCAGACTTGCGGGATCGGACTTTCCTTCGTCAGCAGCGGACGCGTGCCGAACTGGAAGGCGATTTTGCCGAGTTCGGGATTATCGATCCAGTCTTCCCATTCGCGCAGGAACCAGACGCCGCCTGCCATCACGATGGCGGTGTCTTCAGAAACGCCTTCTTTGCGCATCGTTTCACGCAGCGCTTTTACGCGCGGATAGGGATCTTCGGGCTTCTTTGGATCTTCGGCGTTGGAAAGGCCGTTGTGCCCGCCCGCAAGCCAGGGATCTTCATAGACCACCGCCGCCATCAGGTCGGGCACCTTCGAATAGCTGCGCTTCCACAGCGCACGGAAGGCGCGGGCCGAGCTGATGATCGGCAGGTAATGGACGTTAAAGCGCTGGGCGATTTCAGCGAGTTTGTAGGGCATGCCGGCACCGCAGGTCACACCAGTGATCAGCCCCTTGCAGTTTTCCAGCACCCCTTCGAGCACGCGCTGCGCGCCGCCCATTTCCCACAGCACGTTGATATTGATGGCACCTTTCCCGTTGGCCATCTCATGCGCGCGCTTCACCTGTTCGGTCGCACCGTCGATGGCATAACGGACAAGCTGCTCGAACCGTTCGCCACGCGTGGCTTGCGGATAGACTTGCGGGATAGGGTTTCCATCGCTGTCATAGCTGTCTGCATTCACGGCACTAACGGTACCGATACCGCCAGCAGCCGCCCAAGCGCCACTCGACATGTGGTTCGTGGCCGAAACACCCTTGCCGCCTTCGATCAGCGGCCAGACTTCCTTGCCGCCGTACATGATGGGTGTGAGACCCTTAAATGCCATTATCTTCCCCGTCTGAGCCCTGGTGCGCTTCAAGGTCGGCTTCCAGAGCCGCATCCTCTGCACCTTCGGTCTCGGTGATTGTTATCTGTTCAGTATCATCGCCCGGCTGAACGCATGGCTCAATATCGCGCGGATCGGGTCGTTCTCCAACGACTTCGAACTGCGCATAGTAGCCAGCGATCTGGGGCTTGCGAATGAATTCCACGAGGCGATAGCCGACCCGTTCGAATTCACAAAACAGCAATTGCGGATTGATTCCGTGCTGATCGGTGGGCCGGTCGACATCGACCACGATCACCTGGCCACCTTCGCGAAGCGCGGGCCGCATACGCCAGATGAAGGCATATGGCTCGGTAATCTCGTGATACATATGCACCATGAAGATACGGTCGAAGCTGTTCGGGGGCAGGTTCGGGTCATCGATCCCGCCGGTGATGACAGAGACATTGTCCAGTCGCTCGCGCTCGACACGACTGCCAAGGCGGCGCAACGCGCCATCATCGATGTCCTGGGCCAACACGCGGCCCTGATCACCCACTCGGGCAGCAAGGCGCACGGTGTAATAGCCTTCACCAGCACCGATATCAGCGACGGTCATGCCTTCGGTAATCGCCGCTTGATCCATCACGGTTTCGGCTTCACCGCGATCATCGCGTGCGGTTTCGGTGGAGAAAGCATTGCTGCCAAGATCGGATACCGGGCGATAGGCACGCGGGAAATCGAGCGAGCTCTCGGGCCGATCCTCGTCAGCCACATCGCACGCAGTCAGCGCTGTGCAGGCGCAAACGCCCGCAAGAATCCGGATGGCAATCCCACGTTTCATCACGCCGCCTCTAGCGAGTGCCGCGCTGCTTGGCAAAGCTGTAAATCATGGAATGGGCAGTGCCCGCATCCCGGCAATGAAGACGTTGAATGGCAAGTCCCCCTGCCGCCACGGTGATTGCCGCCCGTCTGTCGCCATGTTCACCTCCACCGCCGTGCGCCGCATCGCTTCATCAAGCGACTGGCGGCGCGTGATCTGCTCGCTGAATGCTCTGGCAAAGGGGCTGCCAAGTCCTGGCGTATCACCATCCTCCGCCACATTGCCGGGCTCCGTCGAAAACAGGACAACTGCAGAGAGCCCGCGAAGATTGCCCAGCTGCGCAAGGCCCGATGCCGCGTCCGCCAGATCATCAACCGACAAGGCGACGAGCTGCCGGGTAGACCCGGTCACTTCAACCGCTCGGAATTCCTCCATATCATCGGCCATGGCAAAAGGATTGGATCGGCAGGCATCGACAATCACCACCGCCCCGCGCGCCGCAGAAGTGAGGCGCTGCATAATCAGATCGAGCGATATGAGCGATTCCCCGTCCGCTGTGAGGAAGTAGTTTACACCGCCAACCTGGAACCCGTGACCGGCGTAGTAGAACAGCGCGATATCATCCGGCTCCAGTCCCGCGACAAACGCTTCCAGGCCCGCTTCCCAATCCTCTGCAGTCGGCTCGCGCAACACGGTAACATCGTTGACCGAGGTTCGTCGCAAAGCCGCTTCGAGCAGAATCGCATCCGCCAGCGGATTGGCGAGCTCAATCGCCGGATTGTCCGCGATTTCATAGTTCGACGCGATAATCAGCGCCTTGGTCTCGGCGCTTACCGTCTGCGGCAGGACGACAAGGATGGCAGCAAGGACAAGAGTGACCAGTCGCATCATAGCCTGAAGGAAATCCCCAGATTGACCCCGTGATTGACGCGTGCATCGCTGAAATCGAACTCCCCCGTCAACGGGAAGATCACCACCGCGCGGTACCGCACGTCGATGGCAACATCCTGCCCGAGCAGGAATTGCAAACCCACTGCCATATCGGGCCCGAAACTGATCTCTCCGGTTTCAGTACCCGTATCGGTGAAGGTACCTGCAGTTACACCGTTGTTGAAGGCCGTGCTGAGGAGCTGTTCACTGTCGGGCTGATAGCCTGCCTGAACCATACCGCTGAAGAAGGCATTGATGCTGTCGTCTATCGGGACGAAAGCCGTGCCGCCGAACCGTGCCGTAAAGGTTTCGACACCGGTTTCTGCAACCAGATCAAATTCTCCGGGAAAGCTGTTCAGAGTAAAGTTCGGGTCTTGCAGCAGGAAGGTGACAATTTGATCCGAAGCTACTGCATTGAAGGCAGCCGTATCCGTCCGGTCGAGCCGTTCATACCGCACGCCTGCGGTGATCGCGAAGTTCTCGTTCACCCGCCGCTGCCACGTCGCTTCTATATCGAGCCGATCGATCTGCGTTTCACCAGTGAGGGTTCGAACCTCAAGATCGTTGATTTGTGAATTGAGAAAGGTGACTTCGACAGACCGGGTGGAAACAACTTCCACCGCACCGCTTCCGCTGCCGTACATCGCCGTAACGGTGAACCGATCCCGGTCATTCCCGAAATTGATCATCCCCCCATACATGGCGAAACCGATCTGTTCGGCGCGCTGGGATTCCGAAAAGCCGGTCTCCAGCACATTCACCGGTACACCAACAAATGCCTCCAGCTCATCCCGGAACACCTCGTTCACGAACACGTCAGTGTTCTGGATACTGTTGAGATCGGTGCTGCGCAGGTTCGAATTATCGAAGTAGTAAGCAACGCGCGGGCCAATCACGATCTCAGCCTGGGCTGAAGTCGCGGCGCATGCAGCCACCAAGGCAAAACCTGCTGTTCCGGCACGAAGAACGTTCATAGACCCCCCTGTCATTGAGGCGTCTGGCATAGCTTTGCCATAATGATCGGCAAAGCGCGCGCCGTGCTCAATCCCCCGTAAGATCAAGCCTGCGGACGACTTCGATCTGTCCTTCGCGCACTTCGGCCTCGACGATTTCTGTTCCCATCAATGCATAGACCCCGCGATTGATGAAGATCGGGCGGGCATTGCCGTACCAGTCCACGCAGGAAACTTCGCAAGTGTAGCCGTTCGGATAGGTTGTCTGCCCATCAAGGCTCTCTTCGACAAGTTCAGGGTCCACCTCTGCCGGATCGACCGCACCAAGGTCAGCCAGTTGCCCGTCGTTATCAAAGCTGAGGAAGGATAACTGCGAGTCATCAGATCGCCACGGATAGCGGCGTCCATCTTCAGCGGCGCGTACTGTTGGCAGGCCCATGAGACCGTTACCTTCCGGATAGGGCATCGCATTGAAGGCATGGCTGCGTCCTTCGCTTTCGAAGCGGTTTTTGAGCAGTGTGGAGCCGCGCACCGCCGCTCCGCCGCGCAGATCGACCATGGTGACATTAAGACCGCTCTGATCACGATAGCCCGTTGCCACCATGGCATTGCCGAGCGATTCAAGCCGGGTCAGGTCATGGCTAAGCTCAAGACGCTGCGGGTTTTCCACATCATCCAGCGGGACGGCGTTGAGATAACCGAATTGCACCCCTTGCTCAGCGACGCGGGGCGGACGCCCGAGGTTGGTCATCGGTCCGTAAACCAGCCAGTCACGGGTAAAGCGGATTTGCTGTGTGTCGACCGGTAGCCCGGGCAGCGGTGTCAGCAATCCATCGAGAACCGGGCGATAGCTGTCGCGAAAGGCTGTCATCGGGGAATTGATCAACTCGACTGTGATGGGAACGCCTTCCTCGTAATCATCGGGGCATTCCTCACCTGTCCAGGCGAGCATGGCCTGAAAGCGACCATCGGCTTCCTGCATCGCGAACTGGCTGGGTATCCAACCGCGCGTAGGGAACAGGTCTGGCTCCCCCCTCCCCAGCGGCAGACGATAGACGGCGCCTGGTGGCGGACTATCGCCGAAATTCGCCGCGCAATCGAAGTAGTTGTCAAAGTCCTGATCCGAAAGCGCATAGGACCACAGGTAGATATTCTGCTGCGAAACAAACAGTTCGGAGTCGTAGTTGCCTACAAACCCTGTTGCAGAGCAGCCGAGGTTGTTGTCTCCGATGCTGTCCAGATCACACACCGAAACGGTGTGCACGTAGGGCTCGGAGATCGGGAACGCAGGGCGATAGATATCTCTGGCATTCAAGATGGGGCGTGAGCTTTCAGGCTCGGCAAACTCTTCGCCCGGAACCCAGCGTCTGACTGCGGGACGGTTGCGCCGATTGACCATGTCTTCGGCCTCGTAGCTGGTCTGGATCACCAACCGATCGCCCACCACGCGCGTCGCGTAGTTGCTGGTATCGTAATAGTCTTCCGAACTGATCAGAAAGACACCGCGCCGTTCCAGCGAACCATCAGACTGATCGAGCCGAAAGACCGACAGCTCGCTAGCCTCATCCTCGTATGAGTATGCGGTGATTATGATGTGATCGCCGTAGACCAGCATTTCGTCATACCAGTCAGCCCCGATAGGTTCGCCATCCTCGTCCGTCCGGTAAACATCGATCCGGTCGGTCAACGCCATATCGCGGAAGTTGGCGGCAAAGATGCGCCCGTCCTGCAGCACAAGCAGGTAATCCCCGATGCGTTTGACGATGTCGCCCTCGTCCACCGCGGCGACCTGATTGTTGGTGATCGATCCATCGGAGCTTGTGACGGCAATCGGAGTGATTGAGTTATAGCTTGGTGCCTGAATTCGCGCGCCCGTTACAATGATGCGCGCGCCGCTATCATCCTCTTCCTCAATGCATTCTTCGACTTCAGGATCGCATTCCTGCCGTTCTAGGGCGAGCTGTGCGACAACGATATTGTCGCCCAAGACTTCAGCCCGCCGTTCGTTGCGCAGGCGGCGCTGAAGCCGCCTTACCTCGCGCACCCAAGCACGGAATTCGCGTTCGCTATCGAATGTGTCGAGTTCGGGCCAGGTGAGCGCCTCGACGCGCGGATGCTCCCATGACGGGCGCGTGTCATCCTGCGCGGCGGCAAGGGCGGGCGTGAGCCCTCCGAATATCGTGAGAGCGATCCCGTATGCGCGCATGGCAGTCCCCTTTCATAGGGAAAGCTACGCCGTTAACGCGCTGAATTGCAAGCTTACTCGACGTCTTCCACGTCGACCGTCTCGCCTGTCACGCGCACCGCAAGCGCGGCGGCGATGAAGTCATCTAGATCGCCGTCGAGCACGTCGTCAGGAGTGGGGCTGGTGACGCCGGTGCGCAAGTCTTTCACCATCTGGTATGGCTGGAGCACGTAGGAACGGATCTGGTGGCCCCACCCGATCTCCGTCTTTTCCTGATATTCGCCCGCTGCCGCAGCCTCGCGTTCCTGCATCTCTTTTTCGAACAGGCGCGCCTTAAGCATGTTCATCGCCGTGGCGCGGTTCTTGTGCTGGCTACGGTCGTTCTGGCTCGCGACGACGATCCCGGTGGGCTGGTGAGTGATACGCACGGCGGAGTCTGTCGTGTTCACGTGCTGCCCGCCCGCACCCGAGGCGCGATAGGTATCAATCTTCAGATCGCCCTCGTTGATCTCGATATTGATGTCGTCATCAATCACCGGATAGACCCACACGCTCGAAAACGAGGTGTGGCGGCGCGCTGAGCTGTCATAGGGGCTGATGCGGACGAGACGGTGCACGCCGCTCTCGGTCTTGGCGTAACCATAGGCGTTCTCGCCCTTGATCAGCAGCGTGGCAGACTTGATCCCTGCCTGTTCGCCAGCCTGATACTCGACCGTCTCGACTTTGAACCCGCGCCGCTCAGCCCAGCGCGCATACATGCGCAGAAGCATGTCGGCCCAGTCCTGGCTCTCAGTGCCGCCTGCGCCGGCGTTGATCTGCAAATAGGTGTCATAGGCATCCGCTTCACCCGAAAGCAACGCGTTGACCTTGTCCCGGTCCGCGCGGTCAGCCAGCGCCTTCAGGCTGGCAAGGCCTTCCTGCACAACATCATCGTCACCTTCGGCATCGCCCATCTCGACGAATTCGATGGCATCACCCATCTCGGCAGAGATTTCCTGCACGGTCTCGACCGCGTCTTTCAGCTGCTTGTGTTCACGGCTGATCGCTTGCGCCTGCTTGGGATCGTTCCACAGATCCGGATCCTGTACACGCGCGTCCAGCTCGTCGAGCCGGCGCAGCGCATGCTCCCAGTCGAGCGACTTCTTCACCAGCGCAAGCGCGGCTTCGATCCTGTCGATATGGGCCTGCCCTTCGGCACGCATGGCAATGTCTCCGACCTTAGAAAGCGAGTGCGCCTAGCGCAGCGCAGCGCGTTGGGAAAGTGGTTGCGACACAGGTGTCGTCAGTAAATGCCGCCCTGCTCCTCGGCAAAGCTCTCCGGCTCGTCACCAGAACCCGCGTCCGTGCTTGGTCCCCGCTCGCGCCGACGGAGCTGGGCGATGATGATTTCACGCATTGCGTCAATCTCATCCTGACGCTGGGTCCGCCGCGGTTCGGTATCGGGCTGGAAGGCCTCCCAAATGATCGTGGAGTTGGGATCATCGCTCGGCCAGCCATTAAAGACGCGACTACCCGTGCGGCGATCGATGCGGACCATACGTACGCCCGAAGGTGCCGAGAACGGACGGCCGCTCCAATGGCCTTCACTCTCCTGCACGAACTGGCGGAAGATCGGCACGGCGGTGTTCCCGCCCTGGATCCAGCCACCCATGTTGCGCGGCGTATCAAAGCCGAGATAGGTCCCCGCCACGATATCCGGCGAACCGCCCACGAACCACGCATTGGTCGGCCCAGTGCTGGTGCCAGTCTTACCAAACATCGGAATGTCGAGATCACGCAGGCGCGTTGCCGTGCCGCGCTGCACCGTACCTGTCAGCATATGCACCGTCTGGAATGCTGTGCGTTGGTCCATCACCTGCCGCCCGGTCCTGCCGAAACGCGGCATGGGAGAGCCATCATACTCTTCCATATTACAACCGGTGCAGTCACGCTGATCCGCACGCCAGATCACATTGCCGTCACGGTCCTGCACGTAATCGATCACCGTCGGCTCATTGCGCCGTCCGTGATTGACCAATGCAGAATAGGCAGCAGTGATCCGTTCCACGGTCGTTTCGCCGGAACCGAGCGAATAGGCAGGAAATGGCTGGTACTCGATGCCTGCCGGCTCAAGGCCGACATCGCGGAAAGTGTCGATCACGTTTTCCATACCAGCGTCCATGGCGATATGGACCGTCATCAGGTTTTTCGATTGTTCCAGACCATAGCGCATCGGATACTCACCGCCGCCGCGGCTACCGCCAAAGTTGGTGAAGCACTTCTCGCCCAGATTGCTGCCCTGATAATAGCAATACTGGGAATCGGGTATCATGGTTGCCGGCGTCATGCCGTTGTCGAGGCCTGTCGCGTAGACAAACGGCTTGACCGTCGACCCTGGCTGACGTTGTGCCTGAACCGCGCGGTTAAAAGCACCTAGACGGCTGTCGAAACCACCCTGCATGGCGAGAACCCGTCCGGTCTCCGGCTGCATAGCCAGAAATCCGCCCGAAACCTCCGGCACCGCGCGTAGACGCCAACTGCTACCGCTTGGCGAAGCGGCGACCACATCCCCAACCGACAGCGAGTCCGGCGTGCCCGTTAGTGGAGCCTCTTCACCATCGGAAAAGCCGATGGTTGCGTTGCCACCGCTCCGCGCGGTCACAACGCCGATACGCCAGTCGTCGTAATTGATCGACAGGAACGAGCTGGCAAGCTGCGATGTCAGATCGCCGTTATCCGGATTAAGCGTGGCTATGGGCCCCGTAAAACCACGATTGCCATGGTAGCGAAGCATGGCCGCGCGTAGCGAATTGCGCGCTGCGTCCTGCAGCTCTGTATCAAGCGATGTGCGTACCCACAGCCCACCGGCATAAACACTGTTGCGACCATCTTCAGCTTCTTCGCCGAACTGTGCGATCAGCTGGCGCCGGACTTCTTCAAGGAAGTACCCTGCATCGGCAGAGCGCGGCGTTGTGCGCCCTTGCACCAGGCCCAGCGGCATATTTTGCGCGGTGCGCATTTCTTCTGCGGTGATGTATCCGTTGTCCTCCATCTGGGAGAGAACAAGATTACGGCGCTCGGTTGCGACTTCTGTATTGGCGGAGCGGCCGTATACCTCTGGCGCGCGCGGCAGGATGGCCAGGAATGCCACTTCGTGCAGTTCCAGCTCGTCCACGTCCTTGTCGAAATAGGCGAGCGATGCCGCCTGCACCCCGAAACTGCGGCGCCCCAACGGAATTTCGTTGAGATAAAGCGTTATGATCTCTTCCTTACTCAGCACACCTTCAATGCGCGTGGCGAGGATCATTTCTTTCAGTTTGCGGACGACCGAATATTCGTTGCTGAGCAGGATATTCTTCGCGACTTGCTGGGTGATGGTGGAGCCACCCACGGCGCGCTCGTCCGAACCTATCTTGCTGACAAAGTCGAGAACCGCACCGGCAAAGCCGCCCGCGTCGATACCGTTATGCGTCCAAAAGGTCTCGTCCTCTGCCGAGACATAGGCATTGAGCAGCGATTCCGGCAGATCGCGGAATTCCAGCTCGATACGGCGTTCCCGCTCGTAACGGTGGACAATTTCACCATCGATGCCGCGCACTACCGTGGGAAGGTTGGGTTCGTAATCCCGCAGGGTCTCCGCCTCGGGCAGGTTCCATGCGAGAACAAACCAGCCAATGATGGCCAGCAGCAAACCGCCGCCAAGCGCATAGCCGCCACGGCGGAACCATTTACGGGTGCGCCATGCCTCTTTCAGGCTGTCCCACGCACCCTGCCCTCCACGCGAAATGCGGCGGGAGAAACTGGCTGTTCCGGTGGCGGGATCGGCTTCGAAATCGTCACTCATACGGCGTGCTTTAGCATGGCAATTTCAAAACAGGCTATACCGAAAGCGTGCAGTTCGCCGCGTTTTGCGCGATTGAACTCCCGGAGGGAGCCTATTCTACACCCGATTGGCGGGCAAAGTAGATGCGGATGGCGCGCGCCAACACTCCGGCAAACTGCTCCTGCCCCTCTGCCGATGCAAGCGCCCTCGCCTCGTCCGGATTGGTAACGAAGCCCGCTTCATAAAGAACCGCGGGCACATCGGGAGCGCGCAGAACGGCCAGGGCCGCGGATCGCCGCGTCTGTGGGTGGAAGCGTAGGATCCCTGCCCCTTCGCGTTCGATCAGCGAGGCGAATTCGGCTGACTGCTCGACAGTCCGGCGCTGTGACAATTCCACCAGAATAGCGTTCACCGCCGCATCAGTACCCGACAGATCAACTCCGTTGACCACATCCGCATCGTTCTCACGCTCGGCAAAACGCGCTGCTGCTTCGGATGATGCCGTGTCCGACAAGGTATAGATGCTTGCACCTTCCACTCCTTCCTGATCGCCTGCAGAATCGGCATGGATGGAGATGAACAGATCCGCCCCCAGCTGACGGGCAATTTCGGCGCGTTCCTCGAGGACGATAAAGCTGTCATCCTCGCGCGTCATCGCAACACGGATGCCGCCTTCTTCCACCAGCCTGTCACGCAGTGCTCTCGCGAGGCCGAGTACGATCGTCTTTTCGTAGATGTCCTCCCCGACAGTGCCCGGATCAGGGCCGCCATGCCCTGCATCAATCACGACAAGCGGCCGGGTGAGGTCGTCCGGCCCGGCAACATCAGGCAGACCAATGGTTGCTCCTGGCTCCGGCAGCGGAAACTCGATGACATAAGCACGCCCCAGAACGGGAACGGGAATCGCTGCCCCGAGTGCGTACAGCGCACCGATCAGCAACACCGGAAAGGCGAAGAGCAAGCCCAACTGGATGCGATAGCTCATGCCCGAGTGTTGCCCTTCCCTGCAATCCGCCATCCGAAAAGGCGTGGTATCCTTAACAGCATGCCAAATGATTTTTGCCAAGTCGCGCAATAAGGTTGCCGAGCCTATCCACCGATGCTAGCAAAATCTTATCGGATACCCATGTATCCCGAGACTTATCCGGCAGGCCTCCTGCCATATGCCGGACTGATTACAGGTTGATGCCGCAATGCAAAGCACAAGCCAGTTAGCCACTCCGCGCACCGCAGGGTGTGTGGCGGCTGCGGCTTTTCCAGCGCAGTCAGAAATCCTGCGCCTTCGCATCGCGTCAGACACGTTTCGTCACCCTGCCAGCACGACTTCATCCGTGAAGAACGGCGGCAGAGCGATCATTATTCCCGCGCGGCACACCGCCGGGGCTCACACAAATCGGCAACTTCCTCCAAGCGGACCGGCTTCAACCGGCCCCTCTGCTGCGGCGGGACTTGCCCGGAGAATATTCAATGGCAACGCGCATGCTTATCGATGCGCGCCACCCCGAAGAAACGCGGGTGGCGGTACTCAAGGGAAACCGGATTGAGGAGTTCGATTTTGAATCTGCTGAACACAAGCAGATCAAAGGAAATATCTATCTAGCCAAAGTTACTCGCGTCGAACCGTCCTTGCAGGCGGCCTTCGTGGATTTTGGCGGCAATCGTCACGGTTTCCTCGCTTTCAGCGAAATCCATCCCGACTATTACCAGATCCCGGCAGAGGATCGCGAAGCCCTACTCGCTGAAGAAGCGGCGGCAGCTGAAGAAGAAGCCAAGCTTCGCGCCGAAGAGGACGAGGAAGAAGACACCACCGCTTCTCCCGAAGAGGAAGAAGTGAGCGAGGATGATGTCGCGCTCGAAGAAATCGACACCAGCGACAAGGAACACGTCGCCACCATCGAAGAAGGCCATCTCGAAGGGGATGAGTCGAATGAAGACGATGACGAGGACGACGATTCCGAAGAAGAAGACGATGACGAGGATGGCGATGACGAGGATGGCGATGACGAGTCCTCCGAAGATGAGGACGATTCGGAAGAAGGTGACAAGCCCAAGCGTCGCGGGCGTGGTGGTCGCGGTCGCGGAAAGCACCAGCGTGGCCGCCGCCAGGGCGGTCGTGGCAATGGCAAGCGCGGCAGCCGGGCAAAGGAAATCGACGAAGCGCGCGCAAAGCGCCAGGCACTGCGTCGTCGCTACAAAATCCAGGACGTCATCCAGCGCCGCCAGGTACTGCTCGTCCAGGTCGTCAAGGAAGAGCGTGGCAACAAGGGCGCGGCCCTCACCACATATCTCAGCCTCGCCGGTCGCTATTGCGTGCTCATGCCCAATTCCAGCCACGGCGGCGGGATTTCACGCAAGATCAACAGCGGTTCGGACCGCAAGCGCCTGAAAAGCATTGTCAGCGATCTCTCGCTACCCAAGACGATGGGCCTGATCGTACGCACCGCCGGCCTTTCGCGCACCAAGACCGAGATCAAGCGCGATTTCGACTACCTCGCCCGTCTGTGGGACGAGATTCGCGAGCGCACGATGGGATCGAGCGCGCCGACGATGATCCATTCGGATTCGGACCTGATCAAACGCGCGATCCGCGACATCTACAATCGCGAGATTGAAGAAGTGATGGTGGAAGGCGAAGCGGGCTACAAATCTGCCAAGGCCTTCATGAAACTGCTGATGCCTAGCCATGCACGCCGGGTGAAAGCCTATAATGACCCGGTCCCGCTGTTCCAGCGATACGGCGCGGAAGACCAGCTTTCGGCGATGTATGCGCCCGAAGTTCAGCTGAAGTCGGGTGGTTACCTGGTGATCAACCCGACCGAGGCACTGGTCAGCATCGACATCAACTCGGGCCGTTCCACCAAGGAACACGGCATCGAGCAGACTGCGTTGCACACCAACCTTGAAGCCGCCAAGGAAATCGCTCGCCAGCTGCGCCTGCGTGACATGGCGGGCCTCGTGGTCATCGACTTCATCGACATGGATCGCAGCGGCAACGTCCGCAAGGTAGAGCGTGCGATGAAAGACGCGCTCAAGAACGACCGCGCGCGCATTCAGGTCGGACGTATTTCGGGCTTCGGCTTGATGGAAATGAGCCGCCAGCGCCTGCGCACCGGCGTGCTCGAGGCCTCTACCCGCGAATGCCCGCATTGTGATGGCACGGGTCTTGTCCGCACCGCCTCCAGTGCCGGTCTGTCTGCACTCCGCGTGATCGAGGATGAAGCTGCCAAGGGTAAGGGAACGGTCATCACACTGTTCGCTTCCACAGAAGCAGCGGTTTACCTGCTCAACGCGAAACGCGCCGATCTTGCAGAGATTGAAGAGCGTTATGGCGTGACTGTGGAAGTGAAGCCCGAAGGCGAAGACGAAGGCGCCAAGATGCGCGTCCAGTCGTCCGGCCCCAAGCCAACCGAAGCCCCCAAGTTCGAGCCGATTGTTGACGACGAAGAGGAGGAAGACAACCTCCCCGCCGACAACGATGAAGACGATGATGACGCACCGAAGAAGAAGCGTCGCCGGCGTCGTCGCGGTGGCCGTGGTCGCGGAAAGAACCGCAAGGCGAACGAAGAAAACAGCTCTGACGAAGAGGCATCGGACGAAGACAACTCGACCGACAACGACGAGGAATCGTCCGACGGCGAAGAGAAGCCCAAACGTCGCCGCCGTGGTGGTCGCGGGCGTGGCGGTAAGAAGAAAGCTGCCGAGGTTACCGAGGGCAATGACGAGAGCGACGACACTCCCGCCGAAGAGCCTGCTACAGAAGCCGAGGCGGAAGAAAAACCTAAGCCCAAGCGCCGCACTCGCAAGAAGAAGGACGAGGCCGAAGCTGAAGCTCCTGCAGAAGAAACTGCGACAGAGGCCGAGGAAAAGCCAAAGCCCAAGCGTCGCACGCGCAAGAAGAAGACCGAGGAAGCCGATACGGCTGCCGAGGACGCTCCCACTCCAGAAGCTGAAGCTGAGGAAAAGCCCAAGCCAAAAGCCAAGCGTGCACCGCGCAAGAAGGCGCAGCCAAAGGCGGATGAAGCGCCTGCCGAAACCGCTGCAGAAGGCGATGCCAGCAATGATGATGGCAAGCCCAAGCGCGGCGGCTGGTGGCAGCGCACTTTTGGCGAGTGATCGCGCAACTTAGGTAACCGCTGGATATGACTGAAACTCCAGTAAAAGTAATCGTTCTTGCCGCTCAGCGAACCGGGGTAGTTAACCCCCTCGCTGAGCGCGCAGGCGTGAGCCACAAGGCCATTGTACCGATCTGCGGACGCCCGCTGATCGCGCATGTGTTGGAGGTCCTCACCGCTGCACCTGCGGTCGAGGAAATTCGCGTGGTGCTGGAACCGGACGGGCAGGAACAGGTCGATCCCGTACTCGAGTCTTTTCGAGCTCGCGGCGTACCCATCACCCTCATGAATTCGGACGAGAATATCGTCGAAAGCGTCATCGGCGCAATGAAGGGTGAAGATAGCCCGTTCATCATCACCACGGCAGACAATGTGCTGCTGACACCCGAAGGCTTCGAACAGGCGCGATCCACGCTTGTACAATGCGACGGTATCATCAGCCTGACCACGCGAGAGCGGGTCTGGGCCGTGCACCGTCAGGGCCAGCGCGGCTTCTATGACTTCAAAGACGCAGGCTACGCCAGCTGCAACCTGTTCGGGATCAACGGACAAAAGAGCGTCAATGCGGCAGAGATCTTCCGCGAAGGCGGACAATTCATGTCAAACAAGGGCCGCATGGTCCGCGCCTTCGGCCTGTTCAACATCATCCTAATGGGCCTCAAGCTCATCACCCTTCCCCAAGGCCTGCAACGCATCAGCAAGCGTTTCGGCCTCGATATTCAACCGGTCATATTCGAAGACGGAGCGCTGGCAGTCGATGTCGACAATGCACGCACCTATTCGGTCGCCGAATGGGTGCTCGGCCAACGCCTGGGCATGGATATTCCCAAGCCGGTAATTGATCCCGACGCCTAACAGCCATTGCGTGTGAAAGTGGCCCGGCGTAAACGCGCCCAGACAATCGCACGGACAAGGGACTGCCGATGACCACCGCAATAGAACCTCTGCGCATTCCGGATGAAGCCAAAGAGCGTGTGCGCATGCTGTTTATGGCGAAGCACGCGCTGTGGGGCGGCGGAATGCACCCGGAAGATGGCAATCACGCGATCTATCACCATGAGGTGCGCACGACGCTTGAGGGACTTGGTCTCAACCTGCAGTTCGCCAACAGCTACGATGTGCTGTTCGAACGGCCCGATGTCGATTTCGTCTTCCCGCTGCTCAACCGCGGTGGTTTCGTGAACAGCGAAATGGTGATCCCGACGCTCTGCAACATGCATCGCATTCCTTATCTGGGTGCGATGCCGTTCCTGCGCGGCCTGGGTGATGACAAGTCAGTGTCCAAACTCGTTGCGACCCACGCCGGTGTGCCAACCGCCCCATGGTTCTGCTATCGCCGTGGCGCACCTATTCTGGAGGCAGATCTGCCGCCCTCTCCCGATGGCCGGTGGGTGATCAAGCCCAATGCGAGCTCGGCCAGCTGGGGCATTTCCGATGCCTTCGACTGGAACGGCGTGACCAATGCCATCGCGGACATTCACGGACAGGGCCACGACGCCATCGTCGAGCCCTATCTCGATGGGTACGACGTGCAGTGCGCGTTCATCACGCTCGACAACGAACCAACCGCCCTCCCCATGCTCTGGTATGAGCGCGAGAATACCCAGAAGCTGTGGACCTATTACGAGAAACGTGACCTCGTCCAGAACTCCGAGAAGGCCTCACTAAAGCGTTTCGATCATGCCGAACTGGCACCAAAGATCGAAGAAATGGCCAAGGCCTACGCGCGCGAACTGCTGCCGTTCGACTACGGCCGTATCGAGTTCCGTGTCGACCTGAACACCGGTGACATCAATTTCATCGAGATCAATCTGAACTGCAACCTGTGGTCGGAAAAGGTGATGGCGAAAGCGGCTGCGCAGGCTGGTTTCAGCCATGCTGATCTGCTCGAAACACTTCTTGCGGAGTGCTGGCGGCGGAATGGTTTGATTAGCGGCTAAAGGCTTTCGCGCGACGAAAACTGAAGATCAGCGACTGGCCTTTCGTCAAAATCGTAAGAGCCGACCCAGATCGCGTATCTACCGGTGACCGGTTCTTCGACTGTGACCGATGGATTGAAGGCTCCTACGCCATCATCGTCGCTACAGAATATCTCACCGTTCGGTCCCATGACAAAAAGTGTCGTGTCACCATCAGACCCTGCTGAGATGATAAGCATCGCATCCCCAGCGGTGTAGGTCAGCACAACGCTGGGCGCACTGCTGACACTACCATCACACATATCTGTCGCGGCGTAGAACTCCTCGCTCGGCTCCTCTTCTTCAAAGGGAGCCATCAGGCTTTCATAGATGTCGATTACGCCACCTGCGATAACGCTGAGCTGCAGCGGATCATTGCGGGATTCTGCGTGGAAACTCACTGTCCCGAAGACCGGCTCAGCCGCAGCGTCCTGCGCGCTAGCAGGGGCAGAAGTTGCGGCCAAAAGCACTGCTGCGGATAGAATTTTGGCGAGGTCCATCAGCGCATTCCCGAATTGCTAGCTTCTGAATATACGTCCAAATTCACGGATCCACAATCGGGATACTCGCTCGCTACTCTGGCACCCGCTCGCCTTTCCAGTCGAATACGTCACCCGAGGTTTCCGGCGACAGGCCTGCAAGCACTCCAATCAGGTTGCTCGCAGCTTGATCTGCGTCGGTCAGTTGCCCATCCGGCAGGTTCTTCTGGAACGGTTCTGACAACGCCGTATCGACCGTTCCCGGATGCAGTCCCGCAATGATCGCCTGCTTATGCGTGCGGCCCATTTCAATGGCGTAGTTGCGGATCAGCATATTGAGTGCCGCCTTGCTCGCGCGATAGGAATGCCATCCGCCGATACGGTTATCGCTGATCGATCCGACGCGTGCGGACAGGGCCGCGAACGTGGAGGCCCGATCGCGCGGGAAAAGCGGCAGAACGTGCTTCGCGATGAGTGCAGGCCCAACGGTATTGAGGGCGAACATCTGCGCCATCGCGGCTGGTTCGACATGGCGGAAGCTGCGCTCTGGCCCAGTGCCATCGGGCAAGGTCAGCACGCCGCTGGCGACAACGACCAGTTCTGGCGGCGCGTCCTTCCACGGCTCTACGGCTACTTCGATGCTCTTTTCATCGGTAAGATTGAAACGAAAGGGTTCGATATTGGCATGCTCCGGAACGTAACCACTGCACGACCCGGCAAAGACTTGTGTGCCCTCGCCAGCCAGCGCCATGGCCATCGCCGCGCCGATACCGCCGCTTGCCCCAAATATGGCCGCCGAGTCCCATCGCATGACGCTTTGCCTTTCCTACAGAGTTGCGCGCGATCTACGCGGACTGGATGGCCGATGTAACCTCTCCAACCTGCCGTAGTTCTCGTCCAGCGTTTGCAGCTCGTGTTTTCGTCCTCAGGACACTGTATCAAGTGTATCAGGTTAGTTGGGTTTACACCGGAAACGCGCGAAAAACCGGGCTTTGAACGAAGGTCCGCCTTGCCCTCACTGACACAGCGGCTAAATGGGGATCACACCTGCAAACAAGCGGACGGAATATGGCGACTTTCACTCTCCCCAAGAACAGCAAGATCAACAAGGCTGGCAAGGTCCACAAGGCCGATGGAGCGGGTCGGGTGAAGAGCTTTCAGATCTACCGCTACGATCCGGATAGCGGCGAGAACCCGCGCTACGATACGTTCGAGGTGGACCTCGACAATTGCGGCCCGATGGTTCTGGACGCGCTGTTCAAGATCAAGAACGAGATCGACCCGTCTCTGACCTTCCGCCGGTCCTGTCGCGAGGGGATCTGCGGTTCGTGCTCGATGAACATGAACGGCAAAAACGGCCTCGCCTGCACGACTGCGATCGAGGACCTGAAAGGTTCGGTCCGCATCACGCCGCTGCCGCACATGGATGTGGTGAAGGACCTTGTGCCCGATTTCGCCCACTTCTACGCGCAGTACGCCAGCATCCGCCCGTGGCTGCAAACCGTCTCCAACACGCCGAGCGGCAAGGAACGCCTGCAATCGCCCGAACAGCGCGAGAAGCTGGACGGCCTTTACGAGTGCATCCTGTGTGCCTGCTGCTCGACTTCGTGCCCTAGCTACTGGTGGAATTCGGACAAGTTCCTTGGTCCGGCAATCCTGCTGCAGGCCTATCGCTGGCTGGCTGACAGCCGCGACGAGATGACCGGTGAGCGTCTGGACGATCTGGAAGACCCCTTCCGCCTCTATCGCTGCCACACGATCATGAACTGCGCGAACGTGTGCCCCAAGGGTCTCAGCCCCGCACGCGCCATCGCAGAGATCAAGAAGATGCAGGCCGAGCGCGCCATTTAGGTCGGTGCTGGCGCGTTACGAAAAGCTGATTGCCGCCGGCGAGCTTCGGCCCGATCCGGATCAGCGCCGCGCTGCAGAACGCCTGAACCAGTTGCAGAAGGAACTGGAGGCAGAGCAACCTGGCGGTCTGCTGGGCCAGTTCTTCAGCCGCAAACGCGTTGCCCCTCGCGGCGTCTACATGTGGGGAGGCGTAGGGCGCGGCAAGTCGATGCTGATGGACCTGTTCCACTCAGCCCTCGCCATTGAAGAGAAGCGCCGCGTCCACTTCCACGAGTTCATGCTCGAGGTGGACCAGCTGATCCGCGAGGAACGCAAGGAGGAGACCGAGGGCCCCGTCAGGCGGGTCGCCGCGCGCATTGCGAAGGACGTGCGGATGCTTGCCTTTGACGAGATGGTGGTGACCAACACCGCCGACGCGGCGATCATGGCGCGGCTCTTCACAGCATTGATCGAGGATGAAGGCGTGACCGTGGTCGCGACAAGCAATCGCCCACCGAGCGATCTCTACAAGGATGGCCTGAACCGCTCGCTGTTCCTGCCCTTCATTGATCTGATCGAGGCCGAACTCGACGTGTTGCCGCTGAATGGCCCGACCGACTACCGGCTCGACCGGCTAGGCGATATCGATAACTGGCACGCGCCAATGGGCGATGCGGCGACGGCGCAAGTACGCGAAGCCTTCTTCCGACTGACCGATTACAAGCCTGAAGATGCGGCCAATGTACCTTCTGGGGAGCTTGACCTTGGCGGCGGGCGCACGTTGTTCGTGCCCAAATCGCTTAAGGGTGTGGGTGTATTCAGCTTCAAACGGTTGTGCCAAGAGGATCGCGGGGCGTCTGACTACCTCGCCATCGCACGTGAGTACCACACCGTTATCGTCGTCGGCATCCCGAAGATGGGCCCTGAGAACCGCAACGAAGCCATTCGCTTCACGAAGCTGATCGACGCGCTCTACGAACACCGCGTAAAACTGTTCACCACCGCCGCAGCCGAGCCGGAGGCACTTTACACATCAGGTGACGGCGCGTTCGAGTTCGAACGGTCAGTCAGTCGCCTCAAGGAAATGCAGAGCGCTGACTACATGGCGCTCGGACACGGCAAGGTCGCTTAAACGATCCCAAGACGTGCGAGCGAGCGGTCGAGCATGATCAGCTGCCACAGAATGCGCGAGTTGTCGGATCGTCCGCCGATGTGCATCTCGGCCATGGCGGCAATCCGCTCGTTATCGAACCACCCGGTCCGCGCGAGCATGGCGCTCTTGGCGATCCCCCTCGCCCGACCGGCGAGCGGACCTCGCAACCACTCGGCTATCGGAGTCACGAAGCCCTGCTTGGGTCTGTATAGGATGTCGTCGGGCAGATAGCGCTCCATCGCCTTCTTGAGGATGTACTTGCCTTGAGAGCGCTTGACCCGCAGCCCGTCGGGAAGACCCGCTGCAAACTCGACAAGGCGGTGATCGAGCAGAGGCTCGCGAGCCTCGAGGCTCACCGCCATGCTGGTCCGATCGACCTTGGTCAGGATATCGCCGGGCATCCAGAACTTGAGATCGGCGTACTGCGCGGCGTCGAGCCCCGTTCGCGCCGGAGCATTGGCCATCATGTCGATCAACTTGTGCTCGGCACGGTAGTCGCGCATGACCCAACGCTGGTCCTCGCTGTAGAGGCCCATGCGGATCTCCGGCGGGATGATGGAAAGCGCGCGTGCATATCCATCCGCCCCGTCACCCGCGAGTGACTGCAGCGTCGTCTTCGCGCGAAGGGCACGTGGTGCCCAGTCCATCTTGGGATAGAACTCTCCCAGCGGCCCAAGCACTTTCTGGCGCACCGCATGTGGAATGAATGACCGCACCCGTTCCTCATGCGCGTGGAAGACCTGGCGACGGTATCCGGCAAAAGCTTCGTCTGCCCCGTCTCCCGAAAGCGCAACAGTGACCTTCTCCCGCGCCAGCTGGCACACCCGCCATGTCGGCAAGGCGCTGGCATCGGCGAAGGGTTCGTCGAACATGCCCGCGATGGTGTCGATGACATCGAACTGGTCGGAGCTCACCTGACGGCTGTCATGATCAGTAGCGAACAGCTCGGCGACCTTGGCGGCATAGCTGCTCTCATCCGCACTCGCGACATCGAAGCCGATCGAGCAGGTCTTCACCTTGTCGCGGCTCGCCTGTGCCATGAAGGCGACGACGGTCGAGCTGTCGACCCCGCCAGACAGGAATGCGCCTAGCGGAACATCGGATACCATCCGGCTCTCAACGGCTTGCTGCAGATGGTGCAGCAACTCCGCCTCAAGGTCGGCAGCCTTACCCTTGTGGCGACGTTCGAAGCTGATGTCCCAATAGACCTCTGGTCTGGCAACCTCGGTGTCGTGCTTCAACAGAAGCGTATGCGCGGCCGGCAACTTGTGCACGCCCTGCAGAATCGAGCGATGATCGGGCACATAGCCCCAAGTCATATAATCCTCGATTGCGCGGTAATCGACGTCGCGGCGCAACAGCGGATGCGCGAGCAGACCCTTCAGTTCTGAAGCAAATGCGAGCGAACCGTCAGACAACAGGGTGTAGAACAGTGGCTTCACGCCAAAGCGGTCCCGCGCAAGGAACAGCGTCCGGTCCGCACAGTCGTAGATCGCGAAGGCGAACATGCCGTGGAGATGTTTCACGCAGTCTCTGCCCCACAGCTTCCACGCTTCGAGGATGACCTCGGTATCGCCTTCGGTACGGAATTTCGCTCCGCGCTCTGTCAGCTCCTTGCGCAGCTCGCGGTAATTGTAGATTTCGCCGTTGAAGACGATTACCGCGCGCTCATCATTCGAGTGCATCGGTTGCGGTGATCCAGCGATGTCGATGATCGACAGGCGACGATGCCCCAGTCCCACACCCGGCGCGGACCAGACGCCCGAACCATCGGGTCCTCGGTGCGCGAGCACGTCGCACATTCGCTCGACCCGCACGGGATCAACCGGCTTGATCGTACCTGTGTGAAAGAGACCCGCGATTCCGCACATGGTGGTGCGTTAATCCAGCGCGGCGGCGCGGTCTATCCATTCTCCGAGATCGCCCGTGGAAGACCGGAAATCGGCGATGGTCTGTGCAGCGTCCACGCCGTAACGCTCCTCGCTAGACAGGATCAGCATGGCTGTAGGCTGCGCATTCAGGAAAAGACGATCCTGCAGGGTCTCGATCTTGAGACGAAGTTTGCTTCCTCCGGTCCAGTCACCGCGGTGATACCAGGTTTCGGCAACCCGGCGGTAAGAGCCCAAAGCCTGCAAGCGCTCACCGACAACGCCGTCAGGAGCGGTGGTACCGGACTGCCAACGCCATTCGGTATCGAGCGGCAAGGCACCTTGGCCAAAGGAGCCTGCTTCCTTGCCCTCCCCTTGCGACGAATAAAGCGCAAGGAACACTTCGACCACACGACCATCCGCATCAGCATATGTCGCGATCAGGCGGCGATCGGCTCCTCCTGCACGGGGCTGCCACGGATAGTCCTGCAGATACTCTGTGCGTTCCCAACCCTGCACAGCTGGCAGCGTAAGGTTGTCGCCAAGCTCCGCCTCCAATACATGCGACTGCGACGACCAGATGACGATCACAAGCGCCATCGCGGCCGCGCCAACCAGGGCAATCGCCGGACGGATGGTATATTGTTCCAGGCGGGCGAAGCGCGGTTCAGCCGCAATGGCATCACCATCGATAAAGGGATCTTCGACCTGTCGATCAAAGAACTTCCAACCAATGGCGAGCAGAGCACCCATAACCAATGCGAAGAAGATCCACCCATAGAAGATGTGATCGAACCCCGCAGCGAAAGAGATGCCTTGTGACTGGGCAATGTAGATCGTACCCCATGCCCGCACACCGTTGGCAAGGATCGGCAAAGCAATCGCCAGCGCCATAAAGGCAATCCGGCGTGTCCAGCTGCGGAAGCAGACATGCGCCACCAACGTTCCGAGTGCGATCATCGCGATCAGAAATTTGACGCCCGAACATGCCTCCGCAACTTCGAAGAGGCCTGCGGGGGTATCGATAAAGACGCCTTCGATATGCGCGGGAATGCCACTCGATTCGGTCAAGGCAATGGTGATATCCGCCGTTATCATCTGCAGCGCGGGTACCAGTTCGTCTCCGATTGGGACGAGAAACGCCGCGTAGCAGATCGGGAATAGCAAGGCCCACGATACGCGCGGACCGAACAGCAGTACAACGAGCGACTGCATGGCCGCGACAAGGCCAATATGTTTGGCGGTGGCCAGACCCGAAACATCACCGAGCAGCCAGATCACCAGTGCTCCGGCAAACGGGATCAGCCCAGGCCACCAGGCTTGCGGTGTCAGTTTCGCCAGTTCGGAGGCTCGCTGGTAGACCAGCCAAATCAGGATCGGGGGAACCAGCAGGATGTGATTGTAGGTGGAGGAGTTCCACCACTGCATCACCATCTCGGCCCAGTCCCCAGCGAATAAGGCTAACAGAGCCGTCCATGCCAATGCCAGTTGCGCCAGCGGTGCGCGCCATTGCGGCGCAAGACGGTCAACCACGGCAGCCTGCCGCGAAGATGCGAGATCAAGCCGCATCGCGGGCGCCTCCATCCGCGAGCCCGAGCAAGGTGGGCAAATCCGCAAGCATTGCGGGCCAGCTCATCTCCGTCTTTACGAAATTGCGCGCGGCCTCGCCGAGCTTTGCCGCTTTCGCAGGATCGTCATGCAATTGCAGGAGATGCGCAGCAAAAGTGGCATCATCGGCAGCGACTAGAATGTCTTCGTGATTGCGCGCGTCGATCCCCGTCGCGGCTTCAGGGGAGGCGACAACAGGTTTCGCCATGGACATCGCCTCGAGAACCTTGTTCTGCACGCCGCGTGCTAAGGTCAACGGTGCAACCACTGCATTCGCGCCCACGAGCCACGGGCGCGTATCAGGCACTTCACCAACGACCGTGGTGCCATTCAACCCATCAAGCTTCAGAACCTCGCCAGTCGGGGCGCGTCCAACGATGTGGAAGCGGGCTTGCGGCAATTCTTTACGCACGCGCGGCATGATCTGCTTCGCCATGCGTGCTACAGCAGTGACATTGGGCGCGTAGTCCATCTGGCCGGTGAAGACATAATGCGGGCCGTCATCTGACAGCTGGCTAGCGGGTGTCGCAGCATCCGGATCAAATTGCGTGCAATCAATCCCATTGCGCAGTGCGCGTATGTTGCGGCTGCCGGGGGCACGTTCACGCAGCAGATTGGCTTCAGCCTCGCTCACCAGCAACGTTGCATCGGCACGCTTGGCAAGCTCTGACTCAATGGCGCGCAGCAACTTGCCTTCGCGAGCATCGATCCATCCACGTAAACCTGAGCCTTGCGCGGCGTATGCCTCGAACTTGGCCGAATCGACATCGACGAGATCGACAATCAAGCGCCGCTTCCAGTCTTCCGGCACATATTGCGCCATCTGACCTGAGAAAACGTATATCGCGCGGATATTCCTCTCGGCGAGCGTGACCTTCACCCAATCGTGCAACTGCTTCGACCGGAAGGCCGAGAAGCTGACGGGCTCACCCCGCCCCAGTGCCTCGATTCCGGCAAGCGCGAGCTGCTTTGAGCGACGCGGCATACAATGGCTTGTTGCAATCGCGGCGAGTTCGCCTTTGTGTGCTGCGTCCTTCGCGTCTTCCGCAAGGCAGCCGACATGGACAGGCGCGATTTGCGCCAAGGCCTTCAGCACATGGTGCGAACGGATCTTGTCGCCGCGATCGGGTGGAAACGGCAGGCGATGAGCCAAAAAGAGGATGTCACCGTTCACCCCAGCCCCCGCGCGATCAGCGGGCCCAGACGATTGGTCAGAGCTGTCGGCAACTTCTTCCATAGTGCAATGCGTGCCTGATGCTTTGCGCTGGTAGGATCGGCATCTCGGCTTTCATGCCCCGGCGCTGTCCAACTGGCATAGCTCAGCGGTTCTGGTTCGAAGCCCCAGTTCTTCTTGAAGAAGTAAGCGCCGCTTTCCGTTTTGCTGCGCCCGAAATCGAAACGATCACAGCCCCTCTCCCGCGCGTGGAGCATCAGCTTGTAATACATCAGATCGTTCGCGCGCAGGCCGCGCGCCGCCCAAGTTCCGCCGCCCCAATAGGGCATGACAGCGCCATCGTGATAGAGAGAGAGCACGCTCGCGACCGGCGTTTCACCCTGCCATACAGTCAGAATGTCAGCATTCAGTCGGTCCAGCGTTGCATCGAACAGGCTGCGCGGGAAAACGGGCGTGCCCAGATTGCGCACACTCTCGGCATATACCGCATAATGTGCGGCGTGATCTTTCTCTTCATTACCAACTGTGACCCGAAGATCGTTCTTCAGTCCCTTGCGCACTTCGGCACGCTGCTTGCGCGGGATCTGGAGCAGTTGCGCCTCGTCATCCCCGGCCAATGGCTGCACGAAACCGCAATGGCTTTCAGTCTGCACCTGCCAATCGGGAGAGACATTGCCGCCACGCAACTCTATGCTTGGGCAAGACAGGCGGACAGCCAGTTCCTGCGCTCCATCACACAGCATCCGCACCGCATTTTCGCTATCAGCGAGCACCCCGCCCTCGACCGCGAAACCGCTTGAAGCAAGCACGCGCCCGAATACTGGCGAATGCACTTCGGTCAGTGGCAGCCAACCCGTGATCGCGCCGTCTTTCTCGGATACGATTCCCAGCGCGCGATTGCCGGTGCCGTGTTCGACGGCACGCAGCCATGCTGGACGATGAAACACTGACCCGCCCTGCTCTGCCACGAATGCTTCGATCCGCTTCGCCTCGTCGGGCTCGTGCAGATCTACCTTGCGGGCATGCTCGCGGCTGAGAGCGAAGGGCGCATTCACAATGTCACCGAATGCTTGGCAGCCTTTTCGGCCTGGAGACGCGCGGCTTCGCGGTGAGCGATCACATCGATGCGGCCCCACGAAAATTCCTCGATCAACTGGCGCAACTTGCCCGCCATCTTGTCGAGATTGGTGTAGTGGCGCAGGCGCGAGCGGATAGGAGCTCCCGAAACACGCGGCTGGCCAGGGTCAATTTCCCAAGGGTGGAAGTAGAAGATTGCCGGCTTTTCGGCATCACGGTTCACTTGCCGGATCGCCCAACGACTGAAGGCATAGGGCAGGACGCGGAAGAACCCACCGCCGCCGGCTGCAAGGCGTTTGCCTCGGAATTCCGCCGTGGTGACCGGAAGCTCAACCAGATTGTGCCAGGGCAGCGGATTGAATGCGAAACGTGGAGCGTCTGCCCAGCCATAGTGATCATGCGCGACCGGAGCGACGCTGGAGGAATAGAGATACCCCTGCTCCGCCAGCTCCATAAAGGCCCACGGTGTGCGCTGGTCGATGGAGAAGCTAGGCGCGCGGTAGCCGATAACGCGGGCGCCGCAGCAATCCTCGATCGTCTTGCGGGTCTTCTCGATATCGGCGGCGAACATCTTGCGATCCATGCGGAACACACGCTCGTGATCCCAACCGTGACTGGCGACTTCGTGTCCGCGCGCGACGATTTCGCGCAGCAGGCTCTTCTGCCGCTCGGCCACCCAGCCCAGTGTGAAGAATGTCGCGCTTGCCTCGGCTTCGTCAAACAGGTCAAGAATCTGGTGAACATTACGCTCGACACGATCATCCAGACCGCCCCACTGGTCCCGCTCGATCACGTCTTCAAACGCGCCGACCTGGAACCAGTCTTCCACGTCGACAGACAGGCCATTCACAATGACCTTTTCTGCCTGTTCACCATCCAGATTGATCGCGTTCACCGCGAATGCCTCCTCAGGTCGCTCAAGCGGCCTTGGTCGAATCCATCTCGCTCTCGATCCATTCGATCAACATCGTCAGCGTCTGACGGATCGAACGTTCCTGCTCGAAGCAGCGTGCTTCGATACGGGAAATCTGTTCGCGCATGGCTTCAATTTCAGGGTTCACGACATTCACCGCGGCTTCGTCGGTCTGGTTGGCCAGTTCGACCACAGCCTGCTGCAACTCGGCAATCTGCGCGTCGCGCTCGGCAAGCGCGGATTCAAACTGCTCGATATCCACGCGCGGCACCGTCGGCATGGCTTTGACCGGTTCGAATTCGGGGTCTTTCTGCTTCAGAGCCGAAGGGGCCGCAGACGGGAATGCACGTTCGGCTTCCATCTCGGCGAGGACCGATTGCAGCATGGCGGCGTCGATGCGAGAACGCTCTTCAACGGCGCCCAGCAGCAGCAAACGATTGGCGATCTGGTTCACACGGCGCGGAATACCGCCCGATGCTTCAAACAATTCGGCATAGACACGCTGGTCGAAAGCCGGATTGCCTTCCCATCCCACCTTCTCCAGGCGGTGGATGATGTAGGGCTCGATTTCGCTCTTCTGCATCGGCTCAAGGTGATGCGCAGCGATCACGCGCTGGCGCAGTTGCTCAAGACCTTCGTCATTCTGCAGAACGGTGCGGAATTCGGGCTGGCCAAGCAGCAGCGTTTGCAGAAGCGGATGGTTGCCGAGCTGGAAGTTGGAGAGCATGCGAAGCTCTTCCAGCGCCGGAACCGAAAGGTTCTGCGATTCATCGACAATCAGTAGGCAGCGACGGCCTGCGCGCGCTTCTGAATGGAGATAGCTTTCAATCTCGGTAAGAGCCGTTGCCTTGTCATGCCCTTCGATATCGAGGCCCATTGCGCCAGCAATCACATGGATGATCTCTTCCTCATCCAGTTTGCTCGTCACGATCTGCGCGACAGTCACCTGCTCGCGGTCGAGGCTTTCCATCATGTGCGCGACCAGAGTCGACTTACCTGAGCCGATTTCACCGGTGATGACGATGAAACCCTCACCCTGGGCAAGGCCATAGCCGAGATAGGATAGCGCCTTGCGGTGCGTGATCGAGCGGAAATAGAATTCCGGATCAGGCGTCAGCTGGAATGGCTTGCCGGTAAGGCCGTAGAAATTGTCAAACATGGGTCTGCTCTCCTTTGGACCCGTCAGAATGTGTAGCGAAGGCCGACCAGGGCCGAAGCGGCTTGATAGTCGGGCAGATCATCGCGTGTGATGCCGTCAAGGCTGACTGCGGCAGTCGCCGTCAGGCCTTCGATGAAGTTGCGGCTGTAAGCAGTGTTGACGCTGTAACCGTAGGTCGAGCCTACGCCGTCCACTCCGCTTTCGAACAGCGAGCCTGTCGCGCCGAAGGACAGCTGTGAATTGCGATCAAGCTGACGGGCAACATAGCTGGCGAGCCAAAAGGTCTCGTCGGCAATGCCATCGGTCGCGGCAAGAATGCTGTTCTGTCCGGCGATGAACGTGCGGCGGTCATAACCGGCGCCTACGCTGTAGGTCGTACGGCCGGCGGTCCCGCCATAGCCGATCGAAACACCGCGGCTGCGGAACACGCCCGAGCGCAGCGAGCCAAGGCTGGCAAGACCGCAGTTCTGGCCTTCTGTGCTGGCAACACAACCGCCCAGATCACCCGTGACCGGGTTGCGCAGTGCGGCAAAGTCGGTGCCCAGCGTGTCCAGCGCGCCAGTCAATTGACCGCCGAAGCTGTTGATGTTGTCATAGACCGACACACCGAGGCTCGAGTTGGCATTCGGCGCATAGGACAGGTTGCCGTAGTAAGTCGTCGAGCCATAACGGCGGCCCACACCTGCGCTGAGCGAGGTGCGGTTGCTCGGTCGCCACATCACACCGACATCCCAGATCAGGCCATCGGTTTCATAGGCGATTTCGCGCGGCGAACTTTCATCGGTAACGAAGCGGCCATCAGGGCCGATCACCGGATCACCGTTGATATCGCGGAGGGCATCGCGGCTTGAAACCTCGACTTCCTCGTAACCAACGCCACCCACAAAGGCGACATTGGGAGAGACCGGAACGGTTACATCCGCACGGACATGGCGATCATCGATGCGCTGATCGAGATTGGACAGGTCTTGCCGGTTCCATCCCGCACCAACACCCAGGCCAACCGGCAGCACTGTGTTCGGCGCAAAGCCGATACGCGCGCTGGCATTGTGGGTGATGGATTCGTCAAACAGATCGACCGGAGCCGATTGCGGATCGAGCTGGAACGCGTCGGGAGATTCCACACGGGTGTAACCAAGGCGATAAGCACCGGTCAGCTCGGCTCGGCCGAGTTGGGTGCGCACTGCCGGACCAGCGTAGACCGAATAGATCTGCGTCGTGAAATCGTCATCCAGCCCGAAATCGCCCAGTGAGGTACTGCCATTGCTTTCAACACGGGTGCGCGATGCCAGACCGCCCGCTTCAAACGTCAGAGCGGGGCCAGCCAGCGCAAGCGAAGTGCGCGCGATGCCCGAAATGGTGTCACTGTCCGAAACATTGTCGCTCCAGCCAAAACGACGTTCATACCGAAGCGAGACCGAGCCGGACGAGTAGCGTCCGCCGAAACCGGCATCCACACCGGCAGCAACGCGGCTGTATGTGACCACGTCGTCACCAGGAGAAAGCTCCGCCGTGACGACCTGGGCCGCCTCGATATACGGAGCGATTTCCACACCGCGATCGGCCGAACGTGCTTCTTCGCCCGCCTCTTCCATGTCCTGTGCAAGCGCGCTTGCGGGAAATGCCGCAAGTGCCAGTGCCAGAGTAAGTGTCGTACGCATCGTACTAGTCCTCCTGCCCGTAATAGGCGCCAAAACGGCGGCCACTGGGGCTGAAATGCGCTGCATTGAGCAGCAGCTTGAGATCGGGACAGGCCGAGAGCAGAGTGAGCGCGTCTTCGAGCGCGGTCTGGCCTGTGCGGTCGGCCCGAGCGACGACAATCGCCTGTCCGACATGATTGGCGAGCTCAGCAGCCGGAGAGGCTGCGAGAGCGGGCGGACTATCGAAGATG
This sequence comes from Aurantiacibacter sp. D1-12, assembly GCF_028858515.1. Lineage (GTDB taxonomy): Bacteria > Pseudomonadota > Alphaproteobacteria > Sphingomonadales > Sphingomonadaceae > Alteraurantiacibacter. Next base: position 485,821 of record NZ_JAPJZJ010000001.1, on the reverse strand, counting down.
ACAATCCGGTTGGGTGCAGCACGGGTAAGGCGATCGAGCACCTCTGCCGTGCGTGAACTGGCGAGGTATTCGCTATCAGACGTCGTGTGATTGCCCGCAGGCAGAACATGCAGCCCGGCGATGTCGGTGGCGAGAACGCAATCCTCGACATTCATATCATCGCGAGCGAGGACGTCCATGAAGCCAGGCCCGGCAGGCAGGCCAAGCATCGACAGAACCGAAGGTTTGGCGAAGTCGGCGTCGACCAGCAGCACTTCGCTATCCTTTTCGGCAGCGAGAGCAATGGCAAGGTTTACCGAGCAATAGCTCTTGCCTTCATTGGGCAACGGCGAACAGACAAGCACGCGCTGGGCAAGCTGGCCCGATCCGGCTTCGCGCGCCTTGCGCACTGATTTGAGTACTTGCCGCTTAACGATGCGGAATTCTTCCAGCAGCGCAGTGACATGCCCTTCTGGCTGGATGAGCCCATACATATCAAGCGCTTCACGGTCGATCGGATGCACCTTCTCGGAGAAGGATACATCTTCGTAGACAGGCTCCGGCACAGGCGCAGGAGCGACGGCAGTCTCCTCGGGGTATTTGCGTGGCGGCACCGCCTTGTTGGCCGCTTCGCGCAGTGAAACCTCGGGTTCCGCTTTTGGTTTGCGCTTTTCAATCCGGCGGTTGACCGGATTGGCCAGTTTCTTGGGCACCGGCGCAGGTTTGAAATCACCGCCAAGGCCGAAGAAGTTCTCGGCCCGCTCGAACAGCGACTTGGAAGGCGTCGGGATTTTGCGATGTTCTGTCATGCCAATTCCCTCAAGCCATCGTACTGCGCTGGAACATTTCGACACCCAGCAGGATGACGCAAAGAACCGCGAGGCCGCTGGATGCGGCGGCGAAATACTTGAAGCGCTTGCGACGCAAATCGCGCCCGGCTTCGGTGAATGTGTGTGTAATCGTGCCGATCACCGGCAGACCAAAAGTCCGCTCCAGCTGCCCTGCGGTCGCAAAAGTTGAGCCCAGTTTGCTAAGCGCAAAGGCTGTGCCTGTGCCTGCACCGATGCCAAGCAGAAGCACGCCGAAAATCAGCAGCGGGCGGTTGGGAGCGGCGGGAGACCGCGGTGTGGTCGGCGGATCGACAACTTCGAACTGCACCGCGCTACGCTCGTTTTCGACCTGGCCGCGCAGGCGCAGCTCTTCACGGTCTTGCAACAGCGAATCGTACTGTTCGCGCAGCACTTCGTAATCGCGGCTGATGCGTTGCGCTTCAGCGGCCGCACCAGGCTCACGTGCAGCGCTGGCATTGATCGATGCGATTTCGGCACGCAGTGCTGCCGCGCGAGACTGGAGCGCCATCACGTTTGACTGGCGTTCCACACGCATGCTCTGGAGCGATGTATAGGCAGGGTTCAACTGACCACCTGCACCGCCCGAAGCCTGCGCCTGTTCACGCATAGCCGAAACAGTGCGCTGGGCGGCGACAACATCAGGATGCTCATCCGTAAGCCCACGTGCACGCATAGCAGCAAGGTTCGCCTCCGCCTGGGCGAGCGTCGACTGCGGGCTTCCGGACCCCGGCACCACAATCGTGCGCGGGGTACTGGCAAGCTGACCGTCCAGACCGGCAAGCGCAGCCTGGGCAGCGCCAAGATCGGATTCAACACTGCGCAATTCTGCCCGGGTTGCGCTCAATTGCTGGGCAATCGCCTGCGCACCACCGATAAGATCAGGGTTCGCAGCCTCGAATGCCAAACGGCGCTCTTCCGCAGCGGCCAGTTCGGCCTCACGCTGGGCAAGTTGTTCATTGAGGAACTCGATCGAGTCCGCCATTTCGCCGCGCGCACCGCCGAGATTCTCCTCACGGAAGATGTCGATCATGCGCTGGGCGATGGTCTGGGCCAGCTCAGCGTTTTCGGAATCAGAAAGATCGCTGCGGCCGCTCTGTGCGGTGATTTCGAAGATGTTCTCGCCTTCACTCACCACCTGCACGTCTTCACTCAGCTGCTCGATGGCTGCTTCCATCTGCGTACCATTGGTCACGGTATCGCCGATGCGCGTAGAGCGGACGACAGTTTCCAGATTGACGGCGCTCGCCAGAGTCTGGCGGATGCGATCGATATCGCGTTCGCGTGCATTGGCACCGATGCCGATCTGTTCTGCAAGAACATCATCCAGCTGCACAAAGATGCGCGTTTCGGACTCGTACGAGTTGGGAATCAGCGCAACAGCCAACCAACCGAGCAGGCAAACGCCCCAGGCAATGCCCAGAGCGAGCCAGCGACGGTTCCAGACTGCCCATAGTCCGGCGCGCAATTCTTCAAGAAGCTGGTTCAAGCCCCCTACTCCTCTTAGAACATGCTCTCTGGGATGATGATCACATCACCACCGCGCAGCATCACATTGGCATCGCTGTCACCACGGCGAAGCAGATCGGACAGGCGCAGGTTGTATTCGCGCTGCTCTCCACTTTCGCGATCGAAACGGATGAGCCGTGCACGATTACCCGCAGCGTATTCACTCAGACCACCAACAGCGATCATCGCATCGAGCAGGGTCATGTTTGCGCGATAGGGAATGGCGGCAGGTTCGGCGGTTGCGCCTACAATTCGGACCTGTTGGTTCCCGCTGCCGTTGAATTCATTGATAATCACCGTCACCAGCGGATCTTCAATGTACTGCGAAAGCTGGAGGCGGATGTCCTCTGCCAGCATGGTCGGCGTTTTACCGACCGCAGGCATATCAGCGATAAGCGGCGTGGATATGCGTCCGTCAGGGCGCACCTGGACGGAAGCGCCCAGTTCATCATTGCGCCAGACATGGATGGTCAGTTGATCGAGCGGCGCGATGACATAGTCTTCGCCGGGCCCTTCTTGCAGAGCGACAAAACGCGCAGGCTCCAGTTGCGGGCCACCTGCCCCACCGGCACAGCCGGCAAGTGCGATGCCTACGCTTACGGAAGCGAGGAGGTTACGGGCCAGAATTTTCGTGCGCATGAAATGCGTCCTTCGCGAGTACTTTGGCGATCAGCTGACGCGGCTCTCAATCACCACGCACGCATTTCGCCCTTTGGATCCGGCTGTCCTTCTCGCGAAAAAGGGTGAACATTACGTTAGCCTTGCGGTCCCAAACCGCAGGAAATGGGGGTTTTCTTGACCCGTGTCCCGAAACGGGACGATGTAAGAGGTTGTGCTTAAACGAGCAGTTCTTGGGCCGGTCCCTGCCCCAGGAAAGTCGCCGGACTGGCGCTCGCACCATAGGCCCCGGCGCAAAAAACCGCGACCAGATCGCCGACCTCGGCGCGAGGCATGTGAACATCGTCACCAAGCCGATCAAGCGGGGTGCAGAGACAGCCGACAATGTTGACTTCTTCGACGGGCTCGGCGTCGAACTTGCTCGCAATAGCAACGGGATAGTTGCGGCGTACAACCGCCCCGAAGTTCCCCGATGCGGCGAGCTGATGGTGCAAACCGCCGTCTGTAACGACGTATGTCGTCCCGTGGCTTATCTTCCGGTCGACCACACGGGTTAGATAGACACCGGCTTCTCCAACCAGATAACGCCCCAACTCGATGGCGAACTGCGTCTCGGCGAGGTTCGATGGAAGATCGTTGAACTGTCGTTGCAGTGCCCTGCCAATATATTCGATGTCGAGCGGCTCATCCTTGGCAAAATAAGGGATCCCGAAACCGCCGCCCATATTCAGATGCGGAACGCTGACATCCGCCTCTGCCGCCAGTTCGGAGGCGAGCGCGATCACATTGGCCTGCGATTCCGCAATAGCCTCCGCATCGAGCGACTGGCTGCCGCTGTAGATGTGAAATCCGCGCCAGTTTGCATCCGCATCCACCAACCTGCGTGCCAGAGCCGGCACACGGTCTGCATCCACACCAAACGGCTTGGCCCCGCCCCCCATCTTCATGCCTGAACCGCGCAGCTCGAAGGAGGGATTCACGCGGATCGCTAGTCGCGGTTTAACGTCGAGAGTGCGCGCTATTTCGAGCGCCCGGTCTGCTTCGCCTTCGGATTCGAGATTGATGGTGACGCCAGCGCGGATCGCCGCAAACAGCTCGTCATCACGCTTGCCTGGCCCGGCAAAGCTGGTCTCTCGTGGCAGGTAACCCGCTTCGCGCGCCTGCTCGAACTCGCCGACAGAGGCAATATCCAGTCCATCAACCAGATCTGCCATAAATTCGAGAAGAGGGCCGTAAGGGTTTGCTTTCATAGCATAATGAATATGCAAACGTTCTGGCATGGCGCTGCGCAGCTCAGCCATTCGCGCGGCGATGGCATCGCGGGAGTAGACAAAGAGCGGGGTGTCCCCAGCTTCATCTACCAATGCGCTAGCGGTGCGCCCGCCAAGCATCAACTCTCCGCCCAACGCGGAGAAATGAGACGGGATGGGACCGGCCGGCTTCATTCCGCTTCCCTCTTCAAACGCGAGCGATCAATCTTGCCATTGGGGTTGAGTGGCATGGCATCCACCCTCCGCACAACCGCAGGCTGCATGAAGTTGGGCAAATCACGCTTGAGAGCGGCGCGGAGGCTCTGCTCGTCACCCTGACCTCGCACAACCAGATGAATCGCGTGGCCAAGCCGCTCGTCTGCGATGCCAAAGGCGACCGCCTCCTCTGCCAATCCCGTTGCACGAGCCGCATCTTCGATCTCCTGCGGGCTGATCCGGTTGCCCGCGCTCTTTATCATCGCATCGTCACGGCCGATGAAATAGAGCAAGCCGTTATCGTCTCGGCGTACATTGTCGCCCGAGTAGACCGCCATTCCGCCGTATTCGCTCGCAGCCGGTGCCGGCTTGAAACGCTGCGCGGTGCGATCCGGATCCTGCCAATAGCCTTGCGCCACCAGCGGGCCGCAGTGCACGAGCTCCCCCTCCGGAGCGACATTGCCTTCCGCATCAACCACAAGGATTTCCGCAAACGGAATTGCGCACCCCATCGATGTCGGATGCTCGTCAACCAGGTCGGGATCAAGGTAGGTCGAACGGAAGGCCTCTGTCAGCCCATACATCGGGAACAGCCGCGCTTCTGGAAAAATGCGCCGTAAATCGCCCACCAGATCTGTGGTGAGTGCGCCACCACTGTTGGTCATCCGGCGCATGGAATTGACCGCCTCTTCCGGCCATTCCTGCTCGGTCAGCTGCACCCAGAGCGGTGGGACAGCAGCAAGCGTCGTAATCTGATGCTTTGCGCAGGCCTTGATGACATCGCGCGGCGTGAGATAGTCGAGCGGAGCGACACTCCCGCCTGCATACCAGGTCGAAAGCAGCTGGTTCTGCCCGTAGTCGAAACTAAGTGGCAGAACGGCCAATGTCACATCATCGCGCGCTAGCCCAAGGTAATGGGCCACGCTCACCGCTCCGAGCCATAGATTTGCATGACTAAGCATCACGCCCTTAGGCCGGCCGGTCGACCCACTAGTGTAAAGAATAGCCGCCAAATCATTGGTATTATGTGATGAAGGTGCCAAGCCACCATCAAACTCTACCAGCTCGCCAAGAAAGTCCTTCTCATGATGCACAATGCAGCCAGTGGGCACATCACCATCCTCCAGCGATGCGAGCCGCGCCTTGTTGGCGATCAGCATAGTTGCTCCGCTATCGCCGAGGATATGCTTAACCTGCGCGCGCTTCAGAAGCGGATTGATCGGCACGTGCACCAGCCCTGCCCGCGCTGCGGCAAGTGGCATAAGACAGGTCAGCTCTCCCTTCGAATCCCAGGTTGCCACCCGCGCGCCATTTTCGGGGACGGCATCGGCCAGCCAGGTAGCCATGCGAGAAACACGGCTTCTTAAGTCCTTCCAGCTAAGCACTTCCTTGCGCAGAACCAGCGCAGGGTCGCTATCCGCACCGCATTCGGTAAGATGATCGAGCGGCCTTGGCATAGGGTCTGGCGTGGTGGACATTAAACCTCGATAGGAATTACGGGCGAAGTGACTGCGGTCAGCTATCACGACACGGTTAATGATCTGCAAGGCCTGAATTGGTCTGGAGGCGGTCCTTTTGCACGTCTTGAGTGGTTTGCATTGCTCGAAACAACAGCTGCATCGCCACTGATTGTGCTGGCTCAGGACGGTGACCAGGCACTCACCATGCCGCTACAATTCGGCGATGGCCAACTTGAACCGCTCACCAATTGGTATGCGTTCAGCTGGAGAGCGCTTTCTACAGAAGAACGCATACCACACGAGATGATAACGGCGATTGGCAAGGCTCTGGCCAAGCGCACAAACCGCATCGTCTTGGACAAGGTGCCTGAAGAAGAGGTCACAGCGCGTGCCTTGTCGCAGGGATTTTTCGCCGCCGGATGGCACGTCATCCGCGAGCAAAGCGACGTGAACCACGTCCTCTCGCTAAATGGCCGTACCTATGAAGAGTATCTTTCCGGCAGGCCGGGGCCGCTCCGTACTACGCTCAAGCGCAAGGCGAAGAAGGTGGAAGTAGTGCTCGCCACGACATTCTCCGAGGAGGATTGGGCGGCGTACGAGGCAGTGTATGCCGATAGCTGGAAACCCGAGGAAGGCGATCCGGCCCTGCTCCGCAACTTCGCAGAGTTGGAGAGTGCGGCCGGGCGATACCGGTTCGCTCTCGCCAAGCTCGAAGGAAAGCCAGTGGCTGCGCAATTCTGGACAGTTGAGAACGGCACCGCCTACATCCACAAGCTTGCGCACCGGCAATCGGCACAAAATGTTTCACCCGGCACCACGTTGACCGCCGCTCTCATGCAGCATGTGATCGATCTCGACCATGTGAAGATGGTTGATTTCGGCACGGGTGATGATCCCTACAAGCGCGACTGGATGGAGGACATTCGCACCCGATACCGCCTCACTTGCGTGCGCCCCGGTGATCCGCGGAACTGGCTCATCATGGGAAAAGCGCTCATTCGCAAACTTGTCAGGCGCTAACGCTCTGGCTAGGGCGAAAAACACTATGGCGAGCAACCTTCCTGTGCCGGCCGAAGAGGCTGGCGATCTTCCCGTAGAAACCGAGCTGGCCCTGCGGCAGGTGCTGCAGGACGTGCTCGGCCTGTCCGAAGACCGCGTGAGCGAGCTTGACGAGGACTCGGGCCTGTTCGGCGACCTGCCGGAACTCGACTCTATGGCTGTCGCCGGACTGCTGACCGAGCTGGAAGACCGCCTCGATATCCTGATCGAGGATGACGAGGTGGACGGCGACATGCTTGGCACGTTCGGTGGTCTGCTGGAATTCCTTGTCTCAAAGCGCAGCGAGAACGTAGCGCAACCGGAACAGGACGCCTGAGCGGCCATGCAGGCGGGCATGTGCCCCAACCCTCCCCATGCAGACGAATATGCCGTCCGCTTCGATCACAGGCGCGGCGCACGTGTGCTGGTAATCCCGGCGCTGTTCGATGAAGCCAACAAGCTACGGCATTTCACCGTGGAGATGATGCGCAAGCTCGATGCGGCAGGCGTGGACAGCATGCTGCCTGACTTGCCCGGGACGAACGAGAGCCTTGCCCCGCTAACCGAACAATCACTCGATAGTTGGCGCGCCGCCATGACGTCAGCCGCCCAAGTGTTCGGCGCTACGCATTGCCTGACGGTGCGCGGTGGCGCGCTGTGTGCGCCTCATAGCGTGCCGGTGTTGCATTATGCGCCTATGGCTGGAGCCGGTCTGCTGCGCGGCATGATCCGAGCGCGAGTGCTGGCCGACAGAGAGGCAGGGCACGAAACGTCGAGCGAAGTTCTCAAAGCAGAAGGTGCTCAATCGGGCTTGCAACTCGCAGGCTATCAGCTGGGCGCAGACATGTTTCGCCAGCTCAGCGCTTCCACGGTCACCAAGTCGGATATTGCACAAAACGAACTTGGCGGTCCCGGCCTCTGGCTTCGCGCCGAGCCGGACCACGATCCCGCGCAGGCAGAAAAACTGGCCCAACTTGTTGTAGAGCGACTTTCATGAGCCGTCGCCACGTGACCTTTGCCTGTGAGGGGGTCCAGCTCGTCGGCTCTATCGACAGCGCGGACGGCACGACAGGGTTGCTCATCGTATCCGGTGGTAATGAACTGCGCGCCGGAACCTTCGCAGGACAGGCGACGCTCGCGCAGCGCATCGCTTCGGAAGGTTTCCCGGCTTTTCGTTTCGATCGGCGCGGAACCGGCGACAGCGAGGGCGAGAATGGAAGTTTCCGCTCTTCCGGCCCCGACCTTGCAGCCGCCATCGGTGCTTTCAAAGCAGAGTGCCCGCAACTTGAACGGATCGTGGCGTTCGGCAATTGCGATGCAGCGTCGGCTTTGGTGCTCAACGAAGGAGCAGGCTGCGACTCACTGGTCTTGTCGAACCCGTGGACCTTCGATGATAACAGCGACGATGATCTGCCGTCCGGTGATGCGATCCGTTCGCGCTATGCAGACAAGCTGCGCAACCCGAAGGAGCTGAAACGGCTACTGACCGGGAAAGTCAACCTGTCCGGCATACTCAAAGGTGTCCTCAAATCGATGGGTGGCGAAGAAACACCATCATCGCTTGCCGGAGAAATGGCCGAGGCCATCGCGAAGTTGGGCATGCCCTTCACCGTGCTTATCGCCGGCAATGATCGCACGGGCCTGGCCTTTGCCAAGGATTGGAATGGGCCGAAAGAAGGATTGCTCACCTGCAAAGGTGCAAGCCACGCCTATGCCGAACCGCACGCGCAGGAATGGCTGGCGGAGCGCATTCTTGCAGCCTTGCGTGTCTAGCGCACGAACAGGCTCGCCAGCTCTACATGGGTGGACCAGAGGAACTGCCCGACAGGCCGCAACTCCTGCAAACGGTAGCCTGCCTCTTTCAGCATTACGCAGTCGCGAGCCCAGCTTGATGGGTTGCAGCTGATATAAACGACTCGCCCGACACCACTCGCGGCAACCTGCTCGACTTGCGTGCGCGCACCGGCGCGCGGCGGGTCGAGCAGGATCCCGTCAAAAGTGTCCAATTCCTCTGCGCGTAGCGGATTGCGGAACAGGTCTCGATGCGCTGTTTCGAGCGAAATGCGTGCGAGGTTTGCGGTTGTCTTGCAAGCGAGCACCGCTGCGCGGTCGGCTTCGGCGGTCAGAACCTTGCGATTCTTTGCAAGCGCCAGTCCGAATGTGCCCAGCCCTGCAAAAAGGTCTGCGACATTCTGGCATGGCCCCAGCCACTCGATTGCCGCCGAGGCCAGCGCATCCTCGCCATGCCGCGTTGCCTGTAGGAATGCACCCGGCGGAAAAGCGACCGGATAGCCACCGAGGGTGATCGTCACAGGCTCAGGTTCCCAGAAACTCTCCGGGCCGTAGCCGTTATCCAAGGTGAGCCTTGCAACACCATGTTTGCGACAGAAATCGAGCAGTTCCTCGGTCTCGTCGAGGCCATCGGGTAGGAAATCCTTGAGGCCGCAGTCCACGCCCTGATCGACTAGCGTCAATTCGATGCCGATGGCGTACTTGCCCTTCAGTCGCTTGAAGTAACCCCGCAGTGGCTCAAGCAAGGCGAACAATTCGGGCGCGAGGACATGGCATTCGCGCAAGTCGAATACGCGGTGCGAGCCCGCTTCATTGAATCCGATAAGCGGCCTGCCTCCGCCATTGATCGCTCGCAGACTGGCGCGCCTGCGCGTTTTTGGCGGTGACATGGCTGGTTCGGCGACGGTCTGCGGATCCAGATCGTACGATTCTGCCGCAAACTGCACACGCTCGCGCACATAGTTAGCCAGCGATTCTTCGTCGCAGTGCTGCAACTGGCACCCACCGCACTTGGCAAAGTGGCGGCAGACTGGTTCGACGTGGTGCGGGCCATACTCAAGCGTTCCGTCTGGCAAAACGCTGTCACCCGGAGCAGCGAGCGACACATGTTTGCCACCTGCCGTAACACCATCGCCTTTCGCGGCGATCCGTTCGATGATTTCTGCTTCGCTCACAGCAGCGCGCCGTAGGCCCCGGGAATCGAATCGACAAGCTGTGATGCGGAGAACACTGGGCCTGCCCGTCGCGCCGCTTCCTTGTGCAGCCAACAGCCCTGCTCGGCCGCCTTGCGCGCTGAAACCCCCGTTGCGAGGCGACTGGCGATCAAGCCCGCCAGCACGTCGCCTGATCCGGCAACGCTTAGCCAGCTTGTAGCAGACGGCATTACCGACAGCGGATCACCCTGAGAGGCGATCAAGGTATCCGGTCCTTTGGCCACCAGCACGCCTTCGATATCTTCCGCCAGCTCGGTTGCGAGTTCGATCCGGTCGAGACCCGTCGCTTCGAAAGCATTGGCTAGGCTATCCAACTCTCCAGCATGCGGTGTGGCAATCAGCGGGCTTTCACGCCCTTCGATCATGGAGGGGGCTAGCAATCCGAGCGCGCTGGCATCGCAGACTGTCGGCAGGTCGCAAGCGAGAACCCAGTCCAGTCGCGTGCGCGCATCATCCCCCTCTCCCAGACCCGGGCCGATCAGGAACGCGTCGATCCGACCATCACGTATCTGTTCGAATAGCGAGCCATACTCGACAACGATATCCGGCGGTGCAGCGATATCCGGCCCGTCGTCGGGCACAAACACCTTTACATAGCCCGCGCCCCCATGTTGCGCAGCACCGGCGGCGAGCATGGCCGCACCGGGCATTTCTCCTGCTACCACGGCGACCAGTCCGCGCGAATACTTGTGTGCATTATTGGTAGGCGCGGCGAGCCTTGGTCTTGGAGCGACATAGGCCGCGCTTCGCATGGGTTCTATCCCGATATCGACAAGACGGCGCTCACCCATCCGCTCCATCGCAGGCATCAGCCAGTGGGCAAACTTCCACGCGCCAAGCGAAAGCGTGAGGTTGTACGCGGGGAGGCTATCGTTGAGCAGCTCGCCGCTATCGCTATCGATCCCGCTCGGCAGGTCCACAGCCACGCGATACGAATGGGCGGAGGCGAGCTGGTTGAGCAGGACCTTGAGATCATCACTCAATGGGCGGCCAAGTCCTGTTCCGAACAGGCAATCGACGAAGACATCACCCTCGGCATCCACCACTGGAACATCTCCCCAGGCCTCGCATGCCTGGCGCGCCGCCTCGGTCTTGGGCTCAAGAGGGGCAACCACTTTCACGCTGGCGCCGCGATCCTGCAATTCACGCGCAATCACGTATCCATCGCCGCCGTTGTTGCCCGGGCCACAGAGGACAGTGACAGAGCGTCCACCTGAAACTCGCCAGATCCAGTCCGCCGCGCCCTTCCCGGCGCGATCCATAAGCGTCTGGACAGTGTCCCCGTCCGCAATCAGCGCTTCTTCCGCCAGATGCATTTGCTCGGCGGAGAGGATCTGATTGCTGGCTGTCATGCTCACTCGGCAATCGGAAGGCGATAACGGTCCGGGCCGACGCGCACTTCAACAAAGCCATCGCTGCGATCGACGATTGCCTGCTCGACGCCGTCCGCAGTGATCAACCCCTGTTCCGGCACACCAATCTCGAAGCGTCTGAAGGCGCCATCAGGGTGACGGACGATCAGGAGACGTTGGTTCTCGCGCGTTTGGCGTTCCATCAGGCATTCTTCGGTGAAACCCGCCGCCCCGCCCAGCGCGCATTCAATCGGCGTGCCTTCGGCAAGGTCTTCGCCCGGAGTGCACGCGGCGAGCGCGAACAGCACTGCGATGGCAACAATCCTCATTCAGGCTTTCCTCCGGTCACCTGGTTTACATCACGGATAGCTCCGCGCGCGGCGCTTGTCGTCATCGCGGCGTAGGCTTTCAACGCCGGCGTTACACGGCGCGGTCTTTCCTCGGCAGGTTGCCATGCGGATTTGCCCTTTGCCTCAATTGCAGCACGGCGTGTCACGAATGCCTCGTCGGTGATGGCAAGATTGATCGTGCGGTTCGGAATGTCGATGTCGATCCGGTCGCCCGCCTCGACAAGCGCAATCGCCCCGCCCTCGCCCGCTTCGGGTGATACATGGCCGATGGAAAGACCCGATGTACCGCCGGAGAATCGCCCGTCGGTCAGCAGAGCGCATTTTGCGCCAAGGCCTTTCGATTTGAGGTAACTGGTCGGGTAGAGCATTTCCTGCATGCCGGGCCCGCCCTTGGGCCCTTCGTAGCGGATGACGACCACGTCGCCTTCAACAACCTCGTCAGCAAGGATCGCGTCAACTGCGGCGTCCTGACTTTCGAAGACCTTCGCAGGGCCGGAGAAGGTTAGAATACTCTCATCGACGCCCGCAGTTTTCACAATGCAGCCATCGCGCGCGATATTGCCGTAGAGCACTGCCAGTCCGCCGTCTTGGCTGAAAGCATGCTCTTTGCAGCGGATCACTCCGCCCTCGCGGTCGAGATCAAGTTCATCCCACCGGCGTGATTGGCTAAAGGCGGTTTGTGTGGGCACACCGCCTGGTGCAGCCTTGTAGAAATCGTGCACGATGGGGCTGGCATTGCGAACAATGTCCCAGTCATCCAGCGCATCACCCATCGTAGGCGAATGCACTGTCGGCAGTGCCGTATGGAGCAATCCGCCACGATCCAGTTCGCCCAGGATGGCCATAATGCCGCCCGCCCGGTGCACATCTTCCATATGCACGTCCGACTTTGCCGGTGCGACCTTGGACAGGCACGGCACAGTGCGGCTCAGCCGGTCGATGTCCTGCATGGTGAAATCGACGCCTGCCTCGTGAGCGGCAGCGAGCAAGTGTAGGACCGTGTTGGTCGAGCCGCCCATCGCGATATCGAGGCTCATCGCATTCTCGAAGGCTTCAAATGTCGCAATCGAGCGCGGGAGGACGCTCTCGTCGTCCTCTTCGTAATAGCGCTTGGCTAGCGTGACCACGAGGCGACCGGCCCGCTCGAACAGGCCCTGCCGGTCCGAATGCGTCGCCAGTTGAGAGCCGTTGCCCGGCAGCGAAAGCCCCAGAGCCTCTGTCAGGCAATTCATCGAGTTGGCGGTGAACATCCCCGAACACGAACCGCAGGTCGGGCAGGCCGAGCGCTCGATTGCGGTCACTTCCTCGTCAGAGAAACTCTCGTCCGCCGCGGCAACCATCGCATCGACCAGATCGAGCGCGACTTCCTTGCCTTTGACCACAACCTTGCCTGCTTCCATCGGACCACCACTCACGAACACGCATGGTACATTCAGGCGCATCGCCGCCATCAGCATTCCGGGGGTGATCTTGTCGCAGTTTGAAATGCACACCATCGCATCGGCGCAGTGGGCGTTGACCATGTACTCAACACTGTCGGCGATCAGATCGCGGCTTGGCAGCGAATAGAGCATGCCGTCATGCCCCATCGCAATGCCGTCATCGACAGCGATGGTGTTGAACTCCTTCGCCACGCCGCCTGCCGCCTCAATCTCGCGAGCAACTAGTTGGCCAAGATCCTTCAGATGCACGTGCCCGGGCACGAATTGCGTAAAACTGTTCACCACAGCGATAATCGGCTTGCCGAAATCGCCATCCTTCATGCCGGTTGCGCGCCACAGACCCCGGGCACCTGCCATATTGCGACCATGAGTGGTGGTACGGGAACGGTAGGCGGGCATCAGCTATCCATTGGTCTATGTTGCGGTCCCGACACTAACGGAAGGACCGCGCAAACCCCAACAGGAAAAGCTTTGTTGTGCGGTAGAGAGACTTAAACCGTCTCGAGCGCCAGCTTCACGCGGCCAGCCACATCGGCAATGATTGCAGCCCAACGCGCCTGCCCACGTTCCTGCAGGATCAGATCATTGCGGATCTCGATAGCGCAATAGGGACGGCCCAGCGCTTCCGCATGGCGGTTCATGGTCGCGTTGAATTCCCTGCCTGAATAGGGCTCGTTGTCGCCCACGGTCACGCCAAGCTCGCTGAACAAGCGGATTGCGTGCAGCGCGGCGCTATCATCGTTGTTGTAGAGCAGGCCGATTTCCCACGGGCGATCTTCCTGCGGTTTGCTTTCCAGCTTTGGTGTAAAGCTGTGGATCGAAAGGATCAGGCCGGGATTGACCTGCTCCAGCCAGGTTTCCATCGCGCGGTGATAGGGACGATGATAGTCCTCGAGGCGCTTCTCCCGATCAGCACCGATGTTGCCGGGGATCAGAATGCCATCGCTGGTTGTCGGGATAAGGCCATTGGACTCCTCCTCACGATGATGGTCGATCACCAGACGGCTGACATCAGAGAGCATCGCCGCAATGCCGTGACGGCGCGCCAAACGCTCTGTCACGCCTGCTGCACCCAGATCATAGGCGATGTGCTTTTCCATAGCGGCAGCGGATAAGCCAAGCTCGATCCCGTCAGGCACGCGATTGGAGGCATGGTCGCACACGGCGACGATTCCGCCACGCGTAGCCTCGCCAATCATGCGGAACACGGGTTCGCTCATCGAAGTTGTCCTTTCATCTGCCACCACTGTGGCTCGCTCTCCGCAATGACTTGGGCAGCGCGATCACGATGTGCAACGTCTTCATACAAGGCAAAGCAGGTTGCCCCACTGCCGGACATTTCGCACATCCACGAATCGGTATCCTTCAGCGCCTCCAAAACGTGTACGATGGGCGGGCAAAGCTCCACTGCGGCAGGGCGTAAATCATTGCGGCTATTGCGGGAAATTTCACTGGCACTACCCATCGGTAACGGACCAAGGTCCTTTCCGTTCCACGCCTTGAAGACCGCTCCAGTGGAAAGCGGGACGCGCGGGTTGACGAGAAGAACGGCCATACCTGCCATGTCGTTGACGACTTCGCGCCGTTCGTCACCCACACCAAGGCCGATGTGCATATCGCTATCGACACATGCGGGGACATCTGCGCCAAGCCTTGCCGCGCGCTCGCGCCAATCCTCGGGCAAACCGTAAGTGTCCCGGATAATACGGAAGACAGCGCCTGCGTCAGCTGAACCGCCGCCAAGGCCCGCAGCTACGGGCAGGTTCTTCTCGAGCGTGATTGCGAGGCCATCGGGACGAGGAAGCGCACTGAGCGCCTTGGCCACGATGTTGCCGAAGGGATCGCTCAGGGTCGTTGCAAACTCGCCGACGGTAGTGAGCCTGTCCTGCTCCGCAGACTGCGCTGTAAGCACGTCACCCGCATCGACGAAGGCAAACAGCGTTTCGAGCACATGATAGCCATCCTCGCGCCGCTTACGGACATGCAGCGCGAGATTGATTTTGGCGTAGGCGGTTTCGGTTAGCCGCAATGCGTCACATATTCGGATAGTTCGGCCCACCGCCGCCTT
The DNA here is from genome assembly GCF_028858515.1 of Aurantiacibacter sp. D1-12. Classification (GTDB taxonomy): domain Bacteria; phylum Pseudomonadota; class Alphaproteobacteria; order Sphingomonadales; family Sphingomonadaceae; genus Alteraurantiacibacter. The sequence continues at coordinate 470,686 of NZ_JAPJZJ010000001.1, read as the reverse complement.
CGGGCGTGGTCCAGTTGATGTTCTGGTTCGGGTCCTTGATATCGCAAGTCTTGCAGTGGATGCAGTTCTGCGAGTTGATCTGGAACTTCATCGATCCATCATCCTGCTCCAGCCATTCATACACGCCTGCCGGGCAGTAGCGTGTCGAAGGGCCGCCAAAGACTTCCAGTTCGCTGTCATGCTGCAATTCGAGGTCCGCCACCTTCAGGTGATTCGGCTGATCCTCTGCATGGTTTGTGAAGCTGTAAGACACACTTGTAAGCCGGTCGAAGCTGATCTTCCCGTCTGGTTTGGGATAGTCGATCGGCTGGTAGAGGTCCGCGCGTTGCAGCTCCTCGTAATCGCGGTGGTGCTTCATCGCCGGGATCACGCCGAGTTTCAGCTGGCGCGTCCACATGTCAATCCCTGCGAGCACTGTCCCCAGATCATTGCCAAACTTGGCAACCATGGGCTGCGCGTTCTGGACAAGTTTCAGTTCCTTGGCGATCCAGCTTTCGCGCAAGTTCGCTTCGTATTCAGCAACTTCGGTATGCTCTTTGCCATCAATTATAGCCTGCGCGACGGCTTCTGCCGCGAGCATACCGCTCTTCATAGCGGTATGGCTGCCCTTGATCCGCGGGACGTTCACAAAGCCAGCCGCACAACCAATCAGCGCACCACCCGGGAAGGCGAGCTTGGGCACAGACTGCCAGCCACCTTCGTTGATGGCGCGCGCACCATAGGCCACACGGGTACCTCCTTCGAGGTATTCGCGGATCGCAGGATGCTGCTTCCACCGCTGGAATTCCTGAAACGGCGAGACGTAGGGGTTCTTGTAATCAAGCGCCGTCACAAAACCGAGTGCCACCTGGCCATTCGCCTGATGGTAGAGGAAGCCACCACCCCACGTATCGCTCTCGCTAAGCGGCCAGCCCTGCGTATGGATCACCCTGCCCGGAACATGCTTGTCGGGGTCGATATCCCACAATTCCTTGATACCAAGGCCGTAAACCTGCGGTTCGCAGTTTGCCTCGAGATCAAACTTCGCTTTCATCTGCTTAGTGAGGTTGCCGCGCGCACCTTCGGCGAAAAGCGTATACTTGGCCTGAATCTCCATTCCCGGCTGAAAGTCCGGCTTGTGCGAACCATCGGCGGCAACGCCCATGTCCTGCGTGATCACGCCAGTTACGGCGCCACCTTCGTTGAAGGTGACTTCCGCCGCCGGGAAGCCCGGAAAAACCATGACGCCCAGCGCCTCGGCCTGTTCACCGAGCCAACGGGTCAGGTTGCCGAGCGAGCCCGTGTAGCATCCCTTGTTCGACATGAACGGAGGCATGGCGAGGTGCGGCAAGGCCACTTTCCCGCTACCGGTCAACACCCAATGCCAGTTATCGGTGACGGGTGTCTCCGCCATCGAACAATCCATCGTTCGCCATTCAGGCAGCAGCTCATCAAGCGCCTTGGGGTCAACCACCGCTCCGGAAAGGATATGCGCCCCGATTTCGGAACCCTTTTCCAGTACGACAACTTCCAGCTCTTCATTGATTTGCTTGAGACGGATAGCCGCCGACAGACCAGCCGGTCCGCCGCCCACAATCACCACGTCTACGGGCATTGATTCCCGTTCAACCATCATTTCATCCCGTTTTGCAGATGTTCTGTTGATCGGGGGCTTGATCGACGCCCCGCTTGAGGTCAAGACCACCTTTGGTCCGAATATGCAAAATCACGCAGAAAATTCGCTGGCGAACGACTACGCTGCTGCCCTTGATTGGTGGCGTGGCGCTGGCGTCGACTGTGATTTTAATGATGAACCGCAAAGCTGGCTCGAAGACCCGGAAGAGGTTCGCAAGCCAGCTCCGCCGCCCTCAGAGGTAGGTAAAAAAGCCGAAGAAACACCGCACACCCCATCCATCACGAAGGATATGTTGCCAGCCGATCTTGCTGCTTTCCAGAGCTGGTGGGCCGATAAGGACACGCCGCTGCCAGGTGGTTCGCAAACGCGGGTTGCACCGCGAGGCGGCGTTGACGCATCGCTCATGATACTGGCACCGATGCCCGAAATCGATGACCGTGAAACTTTACTCAGCGCAGCGCAGGGTAAGCTGATCAGCAACATTGCCAAGGCAATCGGCGTCGATCCGGCCTCTGTCTACTGGGCCAGCGCCCTCCCAGCCAATATGCCGCTGCCTGACTGGGCCGCGTTGAAAGCGGACGGATTGGGCGAAGCGGTTAAGCACCACATCGCCCTCGCCAAGCCGCAGCGATTGCTTATTTTCGGTAGCAAGCTGCCAGCATTACTCGGCCACGATGCAGATGCGCCGCCCGAAAAGTTTTCCGAACTAGGCGGCTTTCCCGCCCTCACCACTTTTGCACCCGAACGCCTGCTCGATCATCCGCGCCAACGCGCGCGGCTGTGGCACAGGCTCTTGCAATGGACTGCCTGACCCATGACTCCCCCCAAGTCGCTTTTTGCCAAACTTACCGCTGTTGGCGCCGCTCTGCTTTCAATACCCATTGCGGCAACCGCGCAGGATACTGATACGCGGACTTACTTCTCGGCACGCACCGCTTCTTCGGGCGTTCCGCAACAGCTTAGCTCAGCAGATCGGGACTATTATGACCGTGTATTCACGGCCATAGACCGGCAAAACTGGGCTGATGTAGAAACGCTGTTGGCGCAGCGCAGCGACGGTCTGCTGCATGATGTTGCCCGAGCGGAGTATTATCTCCACGCCAATTCTCCTGCCGTGCAATTGCCGGCAATCGTCGACTGGCTGGAGAGTGGCTACAATCTTCCGCAGGCTGAACAGCTCGGTCGCCTTGGAGTGACGCGGGGCCTCGAAAGGGAGCCGGATCTTCCCTACGTCCGCGACTTCTACAGCCAGAATGCCATGCCGCGCCGGACGCGTCCGCGTTCGATTGACGATGGCAGCATGCCTTCAAGTGTTCGCAGTGGAATTATCCAGCACATTTCCGATGATGATCCCGACGGAGCGCGCCTCCTGCTGGACGGTGTCGACGCCTCGCTCAGTCCGGAAGCGCGCGCCGAGTGGCGGCAGAAAGTCGCCTGGAGCTATTTCATCGAGAACCGCGATGAAGAAGCATTCGCGATGGCGCAGACTGTCGGTGCGGGTTCGGGTTCCTGGGTTTCCGAGGGTGACTGGGTTGCCGGACTTGCCGCCTGGCGTCTTGGTGATTGCCAGACTTCGCTCGAGTACTTCCAGCGCGCAGCAGCAGGTGCGCACAGTCCCAACTTGCGTGCCGCCGCTCTGTATTGGGGATCGCGCGCTGCCTTGCGATGCCGCCAGCCGGAATTGAGCGCACGCATGCTAGGCAATGCGGCCAGCGATGATCGCGTGCTCTACGGAATGCTCGCTGCCGAACATCTGGGCCGCGAACTGCCTGAACGGGTCGAAACCGCTGACCTGACCGACGCAGACTGGCGCGCAATTGGCTCGATTGAGAATGTGCGCATCTCGGTCGCCTTGGCGGAGATCGGGCGCGATGTATTGGGCAGCCAAGTCCTGATTCATCAGGCCCGCATAGGGTCGCCACAAGAATACGAAGCACTCTCAAGGCTCGCTCGCGCTCTCGGTTTCCCGCAAACGCAAATGTATATGGCGCTAAATGCACCAGCAGGAGGGCAGGCAGACCCGGCCTCACACTTCCCTGCGCCGCGCTATGCGCCATTCAATGGCTGGCAAGTCGATCCCGCGCTCGCCTTTGCGCACATCCTGCAGGAATCGGTGTTCCGGCCCAATGCGGTGAGCCCCGCGAATGCGCAGGGGCTGATGCAGATCACGCCGCCAACGCTCAGACAACATGCGGGCTGTGTAGGCAGGTCAGCGAGAGCAATTGACGTGTTCGATCCGGAAATGAACCTCGCGCTGGGCCAGTGCAATTTGCAGATGGTTGCGCGACATTCCTCAACACAGGGGCGCCTGCCGCAGATCATGGCAGCCTACAACGCCGGCCTGACGCCCATTACGCGCTGGGTTTCCGAGGTGAACGATCAGAACGATCCACTCCTTTATATGGAAGCCATCCCATATTGGGAGACCCGCGGTTACGTTTCTATCGTGATGCGCAACTACTGGATGTACGAACGACAAGCGAACGCCTCATCGCCGACACGCGCGGCGCTCGCACAGAACGAATGGCCTATGTTCCCGGACGGTTCGTCCGACGGACGCAGCTACATGTCGAGCGGCCGACGCTGATGGCGATCGACGAGGCCCGCGAATTTGTCCCGATCAACATAGCGCTTTTGACCGTATCCGACACACGCACGGAAGTTGATGATACCTCTGGAGATATCCTCGCAGACCGGATCGCCGCGAAAGGACATATGCTTGTTCGCCGCGTGATCATTAAAGACGACACTAACCTGATTGCAGATCAGTTGCGCGAATGGATCACGGACGCTCAGATCGATGCCGTAATTAGTACGGGCGGAACAGGTCTGACCGGCCGCGATGTTACGCCCGAAGCTCTCGACGAGGTGAAGGATAAGGACATCCCGGGCTTTGGAGAGCTGTTCCGCTGGATCAGCTTCGACATGATCGGCACCTCGACAGTCCAGTCTCGCGCATGTGCTGTCCTGGCGGGCGGCACCTATATCTTCGCCTTGCCGGGATCGAACGGAGCGGTGAAGGACGGGTGGGACAAGATCCTCTCCCATCAGCTCGACAGTCGCCATCGTCCTTGCAACTTTATCGAACTTATGCCGCGCCTGAACGAACGCTAGGTTCCGCAGCCGAGCATAATCCGAGTTCAAAGCTCCTTGCCTGATTTCGTTATTTGTTCTACTTATGTTCCATGCACAAGCCCTCGCCTATCAAGGGTCGCGGCGCGCAATCCGCGGCCGTGCCGCAACGATTTGGTCTCGCGGATCGCGAGCGAGATGGCGACTGGCGTGATACAATTTCCGTGGTGGACGGTGCCCCGGCCAAACTCCGCACCACAGTGACAGAAGAGAATCCGAAAACCATTCTCTCATTCAACCAGTCACCGGACATCAACTTCGACCGGTCAATCAACGCATATCGCGGATGCGAGCATGGATGTGTCTATTGCTTTGCCCGACCGACGCACGCATTCCATGACCTGTCACCAGGGCTGGACTTCGAGACCAAGTTGTTTGCCAAGCCCAGCGCTCCTGCCCTCCTGCGAGAGACCCTGGGCCGCCGGAAATATAGGCCGAAGCCTATAGCCATGGGGACCAATACAGACCCCTACCAGCCTATCGAGCGACGCTACAAAATCACCCGCCAGTTGTTGGAGATTTGCCTCGAGACACGCCATCCGGTGACAATCACAACAAAATCGGACCGCGTTCTGCGCGACATAGATCTTCTTGCGGAAATGGCCGGGCACAATCTTGTGGCCGTGGCCATATCGGTCACAAGCCTCGATCCGATCCTGTCCTCCAGGCTGGAGCCGAGAGCCGCGTCACCGATCAAGCGACTGGATGCGCTGGGCAAACTTGCTGACGCAAAGGTTCCGACCCATTGCTCGATCGCACCTATCATCCCTGCAATTACAGACTGCCACATGGAAGCGATCATTGAGCAAGCCGCAAAGCGCGGCGTCACTAGCTGCGGATGGATACTTCTGCGTCTCCCCCACGAAGTCGCACCGCTCTTTCGTGAATGGCTACAGGTCCATTATCCGGAACGGGCAGACAAAGTGATGGGCATTGTCCGGTCGATCCGTAACGGCCGGGACAATGATCCCAATTTCTTTTCAAGATTACGCCCGAAAGGTGTTTGGGCCGAGCTCTTCCGCGCAAGATTCGCCATCGCCTGTCGCAAAAACGGCATTGTGAAGCGTAATTTTACACTCGATTCATCCCGTTTTCGTGCGTCAAGTGTGGACGGACAGCTACAACTTCTGTGAATCATTGGCATTCTATGCGGTTTTGGCTTAACACGCCTTGCATGTGTGTGGCATGGTCTGTCCATTCGATTGGCAATGACTGCGCATCGATTCGTGATCCTTGTTGTTTGGGGGATAATTTGATGAAGAAACTTACCATCGCCTTGCTGGCTGGGACAGCGTGTGTCGCAACACCTGCTGCAGCCCGTGACGGCGAATTCTACTTTGGTGCCGGTTTCGGCGTAACCTCGCCGGATGATACCGACCTCGATCTGGGGACGGACGAAATCAACCTGGAACTCGACCACGGTTGGGAAGGCGAAGCTGTTCTCGGCTATGACGCTGGCCCGCTCCGTTTCGAAGTCGAAGGTTCATACCGCCAATACGACATCGATGCGATCGATGACAGTGACGGTCTGGGGGTCCCTGCCGACGCTGCAGGCAACCTGGCATTTCCTAACACTCCGGGATTCACCAACAATGGGTTCTGGTCTCCGGCAGCTGGCCAAGGCGATGAGTGGAGCGCAATGTTCAATGCGCTGCTCGACTTTGGTGGCAATGACGGCATCGGCATCGCAATTGGCGGTGGCGTCGGCTTCGCCAACACTTCGCTCGAGGACGTTGCTGCATTTTCGACCGCTCAGCTTTTCACCGATGTCGATGACACCGGCTTCGCTTGGCAGGCGATTGCCCAGCTCTACGCCCCCGTCAGCGACAGCATCGATGTTTCGCTGAAGTACAAGTATCACCGTGTGACGGGCACAGAGTACACCGATACAACTGGTCGTACGTTCGATGCAGACGTCGGTGGTCACTCGATCCTCGGAACGCTGATGTTCAATTTTGGTGGCTCGGAAGCACCTCCGCCTCCGCCTCCGCCGCCTCCGCCGCCTCCGCCGCCGCCTCCGCCGCCTCCACCACCGCCGCCTCCGCCGCCGGTTGTTGAGTGCAACACGGGTCCTTACATCGTGTTCTTCGACTGGGACGAAAGCGACATTACTCCGGAAGCAGCCACTGTGCTGAACTCGGCTGTGACGGCTTACGGCAACTGCGGCTCGGCTCAGGTCATGCTCGCCGGTCACGCTGACCGTTCGGGTTCGACCACGTACAACGTCGGCCTGTCCGAGCGTCGTAACGCTTCGGTTCGTAACTACCTCACGGGTCGCGGCATCCCGGCTGCTCGCATCATGAGCGAAGCCTTTGGTGAGAGCCAGCCGCGCGTTGCAACCGCAGACGGTGTTCGCGAACTGCAGAACCGCCGTGTGGAAGTGACCTACGGTCCGGGCTCGGGCAACTAAGCCCAAACCTCACAAGGCAAACAGAACGGGCCGGGAGAGCGATCTCCCGGCCCTTCTTTTTGCTATTGCTTTGTCGTTCGTTGAGTTCGACTTGGCCCTAACGGCTAACCGGGTTAGCGGATGAAGTAACCCATGACTTGCCAGCCATCGTTGGTGGCAAGCATGATCACCGTTTCAATCGACTGCTCGTCCCGTGCAGCAAAGTCGGTGGCGAACTGGACAACCTCATACTCACCTTCAGGCACGCCTGGCAGAGAGTTGGCCCGCTGGACAGAAACAACTTCGCGAGATTCGACCGTACCAAGCGGGCTGCGAACCGGTTCAACCACAGCAGCCCATTCGCTTGCAGAGGTCTGCTCCTGGAAATAGGCACCGGCGGCATCCCAGCTGCCTGTCCAGTCGCCAGCATCTACAAGAGCGATGAATTCTTCCACCTGAGTGATGGATTCCGCCTCGCCCGAAACGGACTGAGCGGGGGCTTCAGATGTGTAATCATCTCCGGCAACCGTTTCGGTCTGGATTGGCGTGTCGGTCATCAGCGTGACAGCTGCAATTGCAATTACGAGTGACATAGTAAGCATTCCTCCTGCTAGCCAGACGGCCCGCGAAGGCCCCTTACCGGCTGTTTTGTTGAGGTCTGCAGGATCATCGGGAGCGGTATTTTCCGCCACCCCGATTGTGTTGTGTGCAACACTTTGGGGTGTCGTCCCTTCGGAGTCACTCAAAATTCTTGCGGCTTCGCGGCTGCTCGACACACCCATTTTGCGTCGAGCATTCCGCAAACGGTCGTTCACTGTGTGCACCGAAATGCCGAGTTCCCGCGCGCTAGACTTCGCATCGTGGCCAGCAAGCAGCAGGCGCAGGGCCTCTCGTTCCTTCTCGGTCAAACTGTCGAGCGCGGCTGTCATATTAGCTTTCTAGGCGACCAGCCTAAGATGGCCAACGCCACGGATCGGATTAAGCGTAACATTCGAAAGACCGGGTATGCCATCCAGCTGTTCAAGGATGTCGCTCCCCAAGGCAAAATCGCGCCCAAGCAACATGTTGGGACAAGTGTCTTCGCCAAGGTCGAGAGTGATGATCACTTCGCCGTGCCCAGCCTTGCCTATCTCCAGCACCTCCCGCAGCGAATTCAGCGCTGCAGCACTGGCAATCTCGGCCGTCAGCTGCATTCGTTGAGAGCTCGTGACTTCGGCCAGAGGCCTCGCGCCTCGCACTGTGACCCGAGGGGGATCGTCGGGATTCGGCGAGTCCAGTTCGACATTGAGTAAGACACAAGTGCCCTCCTCAGCCCATTTCTGGAAGCTTTCAACCAAGCCCTCTTCAAAGCATGCTGCGCTGAATTGTCCTGAGCTGTCCGAGAAGTCCGCCCGGATAAACTCGGCTCCGCGCTTGGTGCGGCCCTTGTTCACGCTTTCCACCATCGCAGCCATCACCGCCGGCTGACGTCCGCCTTCCACCCCGGTTTCCATCAGGGCGGCATAGCTGCGCGCGCCGTTAGCCGAAGCAATCATCTTGAACTCGGCCACCGGATGGGCGGCAAAGTAGAAACCGAAGTTTTCGCGTTCGACTGCCATCTGCTCAGCACGGCTCCATTCGGCAGCCTCGACCAGCTTGAGCGACGGTTCGGCATGATCCTCTCCACCGAACAAACCCGCCTGCCCGCTAGCCTTCTCACGGTGCGCGGCATCTGCGACTGCCAGCAGCATATCGGCATTGGCCAGTACCTTGGCGCGGTTAGGCTCGAGACTGTCGAAGGCGCCAGCACCGGCAAGACCTTCCAGCTGTTTGCGGTTCATCGATCCGGCCGGAAGTCGGCGGAAGACATCCTCCAGATCCTCGAACGAACCATGTGCCATGCGTTCTGCGACGACCTGGTCCATCGCTTTTTCGCCAACATTGCGGATACCTGCGAGTGCATACCGGACCGCCCAGCCCTCATCGGTCTCCTCCACCATGAACTCTGCTTCTGACGAGTTCAGATCGGGCCCAAGAAGTTGAATGCCATTACGTCGCGCATCGTCGACAAACACCGCGAGTTTTTCCGACTGGTGCATGTCGAAGCACATGGATGCGGCGTAGAACTCTTCCGGATAATGCGTTTTCAGCCACGCGGTCTGGTAGCTGAGCAAGGCGTAAGCGGCAGCGTGTGACTTGTTGAAACCATAGCCAGCGAACTTGTCGATCAAGTCGAACAGCTGGTTGGCCTCATCCTTCTCGATCCCGGAGACTTCCCTGCAGCCCTCGCAGAAGCGGCCACGCTGCTTGTCCATTTCCGCCTGGACCTTCTTGCCCATGGCACGGCGCAGCAAGTCTGCATCTCCCAGCGAGTATCCCGCTAGAATCTGCGCAGCCTGCATGACCTGTTCCTGATAAACGAAGATGCCGTAGGTCTCTTCGAGAATACCCTTCAGCTTCTCGTGCGGATATTCGATAGGCGCTTCGCCAGCCTTGCGCTTTCCGAACAGCGGTATGTTGTCCATCGGGCCCGGGCGATAGAGCGAGACGAGCGCGATGATGTCTTCGAACTTGGTCGGCTTTACCGCGGTCAGCGTACGGCGCATGCCTTCGGATTCGAGCTGGAACACGCCGACCGTGTCGCCACGCTTCATCAGATCATAAACGCCGGGATCATCCCAAGCCAGCGTGTCGAGATCGACTGTAATCCCGCGGCGCTCGAGCAGATCGACCGCCTTGCGAAGCACCGAGAGCGTTTTGAGTCCAAGGAAGTCAAACTTCACCAGACCCGAATCTTCGACATGCTTCATGTCAAACTGAGTCACCGGCATGTCCGAGCGTGGATCACGATAGAGCGGAACAAGCTGGCTGAGCGGCCTGTCGCCAATCACCACGCCGGCGGCGTGCGTGGATGAGTTTCGCGGAAACCCTTCCAGCTGCATTGCCAGATCGACGAGACGCTTCACCTCATTGTCATTATCGTACTCGCGCTTGAAGTCGGCAGCACCATTCAATGTCCGTGGCAGTGTCCACGGGTCAGTAGGGTGGTTCGGCACCATCTTTGTCAGACGATCAACCTGGCCATAGGGCATTTGCAGAATACGTCCGGTATCGCGCAATACCGCGCGCGCTTTCATCTTACCGAAGGTGATGATTTGCGCGACCTTATCCTTGCCGTATCGATCCTGCACATAACGGATCACTTCACCGCGCCGCGTTTCGCAGAAGTCGATATCGAAGTCAGGCATCGACACACGTTCCGGGTTGAGGAAACGCTCGAACAACAGACCAAGCCGGATCGGATCGAGGTCAGTGATCGTGAGAGCCCAGGCGACAAGCGAGCCTGCACCAGACCCGCGCCCTGGCCCTACCGGGATACCCTGCGCTTTCGCCCATTTGATGAAGTCAGCAACGATGAGGAAGTAGCCGGGGAAGCCCATGTTGCGGATGATTCCGATCTCGTAATCGAGACGGTCGACGTAGACCTTCAACTCTTCGTCGGAGAGCTCCTCATACTGCTCCAAACGCTTGGCGAGACCTTTCCGGGCATCCTCTTCGAGCATCTTCGCCTCACCTTCCATGTCTCCGGCAAGGCTTGGCAGGATCGGCGCGCGGCGCGGTGGCGCGAATGCGCAGCGCTGCGCGATGACCAGCGTGTTGGCAGTGGCCTCGGGCAGGTCTGCAAACAGTTCTTCCATCATGGTGGCCGACTTAACGTAGGCTTCCGGGTTGGAGGTGGGCCTGTCCGCGCTGTCGATTTGCGAAGAGTTAGCAATGCACAGCATGGCATCGTGTGCGCTATGCTCGTGCGCTTCGGCGAAATTCGCGGGATTGGTCGCCACAAGAGGCAGGTCCTGCGCATAGGCGAGATCGAGCAGACCTTCTTCAGCAGCGTGCTCAATCGGATTGCCGCGTCGTGACAGTTCCACGTACAACCTGCCGGGAAACAGCGCGGAAAGCTTCTCCGCTAGTTCGTGTGCGCGGCGCTCCTTTCCGTCCGCGAGCAATCGGGTGATTGCACCTGCGCTTGCTCCGGTGAGGGCTATCAGGCCATCGGTGTGACCTTCAAAGTCTTCCATAGTGACATGTGGCTCAAGCTCCAGCGGGCGATCGAGGTGCGCACGGCTAACGAGGTGGCACAGATTGTTCCACCCGTTCTCGTCCTGCGCGTAGAGCGGCAGGTAATCGACCGGCTCACCCTCGCCACGCAGCACACCGAGCAGGGTCCCTATGATCGGCTGAATGCCCTCGCCCACGCAGGCCCCTGCGAACATCGTTGAGGCATAGAGCCCGTTCCGGTCGCAGATCGCGATTGCGGGATAGCCGCGCTCTTTGGCCAGCTTCGCAATCGCCTTGGGATCAATCGCGCCTTCGAGCATCGAATAACTAGAGATAACGCGCAGTGGAACGAAGGGAGCGTGGGGCATCCTTCCACTATGGTGATGGCGGGCAGATTCGCAAAGCCACGCTGGGGAAAACCCGGTGGTTATTCCACGTCAATGTCTCCCTTGGCCTCGGCGATTTTCTTGCGCGTCTGGCGAACTTGCGAAACCGCGCCATACACGATCAGCACAGCGAGGAAGATCCACACCCAGATCGGGATATTTCGACCGGCGATAGCGAGGTAAATGTAGGCCGAGACGAAGAAGAAGCCTGCCAGCATCGTCGGCAGAACGGTCGATTCGCCTGAGCGGGCGTTCTTCACGATCCAGCCAACGCTAGCGATAAAGAACGGGATTGCACCGACATAGATTGCGCCGAAGATCCACGGATTGACGCCGTAAGTCTCGCCGAGCGACAGGAACCAGTCTGAAATTGCCTCGATCATGCGAGTATCTCCTTTTGACGAGCCACTTCGCTTTGGCCTGCGTGGCGGTTACTCTTCACGCGGACGATAGATCAGGTCGAAGCTGTCACTCCATGTGAGGCCGTGGTCGGTGCTCGCCTGCCCATGCTGGCGCACGGCTCCGTCTTCCTGCACCGTATAGGTCATCCGGACCAAATTGGGCTGCCCTGCCTGATTACGACCCCAATATCCGGTGAGGATCATAGCCCCATCCACGAGGCCACCATGGAAGTGCACTTCTCCGGGCTGCGCGCCGATCCATTGCTGGTGCCACACGCCACTGCGCGGATCGAGTGCGGTAGTACTTGTTCCTCCGCCGCCGTTCAAAGGCATCCACGTTTCGCGAATGGCGCAGCCATTGCTCACACTTTCGATCTTGCTTGTCGCAACTTGCTGGTCAGAACCGTTGGGCGATACGTCCCATTCGCCTACCCAGAAGTCGAAAGCCCTGAACTCTTCACCGCTACAAGGCGGCGGCGGAGTGGGAGCGGGCTGAGCTTCCTGCGCGTCCTGAATCAGTAGAAGCGTGGCGAGCGCGGTTGTGACGAGTGCCATCGGCAAATCCCCTATTCGATCCGTCCCTCATGCAGCCTTACCACACGGTCCATCCGCGCGGCCAGTCGCTCATTGTGGGTGGCGACCAGTGCGGCACTGCCCTGCCCGCGGACAAGTTCCAGAAACTCGCCGAGCACGCGCTCGCTCGTCTTCTCGTCGAGATTGCCGGTCGGCTCATCCGCCAGCACGAGTTGCGGCTTGTTGGCGAGCGCACGGGCGACGGCCACACGCTGTTGCTCACCGCCCGAAAGCTTGCTTGGACGGTGGCTTAGCCGGTGCGAGAGACCGAGTGCCTCCAACAGCTGTCTGGCTCGTTCCTCTGCATCCGCGCGCTTCACGTCCAGCAACAGCTGCGGCAGCACCACATTCTCCAGCGCCGTGAAGTCGGGCAGCAGGTGGTGGAACTGGTAGACGAAACCAAGGTGATCGCGGCGCAGCGTCGTGCGCTCAGCCGAACCCAGCGAACTGGCGTCTTGCCCAGCAATCTCGATCGTGCCGGAGAAACCACCTTCGAGCAGTCCCACAGCCTGCAACATGGTCGACTTGCCCGAGCCGGAGGGGCCGAGCAGCGCGACAATCTCTCCCGGCGCGACCTCCAGATCGACACCGCGCAGCACTTCGATAGTGACACCGCCCTGTTCGAAGCTACGGGCAAGGCCTGCAAGGCGAACGACAGGATTACTCATAACGCAGCACCTCCACCGGATCGGTATTCGAGGCGCGATAGGCCGGATAGAGCGTCGCAAGGAAGCTGAGGCCCATCGCCATACAGGCGATCATCAGCACTTCCATCGGATCGGTGCGCGAAGGCATCTCGGTTAGGAACCGCACATTGGGGTCCCATAGCTCGACACCGAATAGCGAACTGATGCCGGTCACAATGCCGTTGCGGAAGTACAGAACCAGGAAGCCGAGCGCCAATCCGACCCCCGTACCCAGCACGCCGATCACACTCCCCGTCGTCACAAAGATCTTCATCAGGCTCCGCCGTGTTGCGCCCATTGTGCGGACGATCGCGATGTCGCGCGTCTTGCTGCGAACCAGCATCACCAGCGAAGAGAGGATGTTGAAGGCTGCCACCAGCACAATGATTGAAAGCGCGAAGAACATGGCCACGCGTTCGACTTGCAAGGCTTCGAACAGCGAGGCGTTCATGGTCTGCCAGCTCGAGACGACTGCGCGCCCTTCCAGCTCCTCGACCACGGGGGCAAGTATCTCGTTTACCTCGTCAGGGTCTTCCACCTGCACTTCGATCATGCTGATGGAATCGCCCGTCATTGTCAGTGTTTGCGCAGTCGGGATCGGCATCACTACGAAGCGCTCGTCAAAGTCGATCAGTCCGACCGAGAAGATCGCAGTAACGGTATAGCCTATCTGCCGGGGGACCGTGCCGAATGGCGTGGTGCGCCCCTGTGGATTGATGATGGTGATCGTGTCACCGAGACGCAGGCCGAGGTTCTGCTGCAACGCCGACCCGATCATCACATTGTCCGAGCCGGGCTGGATGCTGGAGAGATCGCCTGCGACCACCTGGTTCTGCAGCCCCTCGATGTCTTCCATCGTGTTGCCTCGCACGAAAACGGCTTCGGCGCGCCCGTTGAAGCTGGCGAGCAATGGCTGCTCGATCAGCGGCGAAGCTTCGGTGACGCGCGGCGTATCCTCAATATCGGCGAGCACCTCTTCCCAGTTGTCCAGACGTCCACCGTATGCCTGCACCACGGCATGGCCGTTGAGGTTGGTGATCTTGTCGATCAGCTCTCCGCGAAAGCCGTTCATCACGCTCATCACGATCACCAGCATGGCGACCGAAAGCGCGACCACTGTGATCGAGATACCCGCCACCAGCGCAATCACCGCTTCGCTGCGCCCGGGCAGCATGTAGCGTTTGGCGATGGACCATTCGAATGGAGAGAGGATCACAGAGGCGACTTTCCGGATTGCGTCTTGGCTGCGTTAGGTACGCTCTCCTTTCGCTGCGATGAAGCGTAACCGCAAGCCCCAATGGCGCTTTTCCCGCCATCGTGACACTTGTTCAGGGGCGAACCTGTTACACCTGTTACACTGTCCTGGAGCAAAATTCCCGCCTCTTCCAAGAACCAAGAAACACACACATCAACAGCATTTTGGACACAAAAAGTATCATGTGCCTGACATGCAATGGGCGCCGATGTGTAGGAAAGCCTATTCCTCCAGCTGCGCGGCGATCCACCGGTCGACATGCGCTTCCAGAACATTGAGCGGGACTGCACCATTTTCCAGCACGGTGTCGTGGAAGTCACGCAGATCGAAGTCCGCACCCAGCGCCTCTTCCGCACGTGTGCGCAGTTCGCGGATCTTCAGTTCACCGATCTTGTAAGCCACCGCTTGCCCCGGCCAGGTGATGTAGCGATTGACCTCGGCATTGATATTGCCCTCTGACAGCGCGGTATTGTCGAGCATGTAGTCGACCGCCTCCTGCCGCGTCCAACCCATTGCATGAATGCCGGTATCGACGACAAGCCGCGTCGCGCGCCACATTTCGTAGCTTAGGCGCCCCATTTCCTTGGCAGGCGTATCGTACAGTCCCATTTCGATACCGAGACGCTCCGAGTACAGCCCCCAGCCCTCGACGAAGGCCGTGAAGAAGCTGCTATTGGCGCGCAGCGGGTGCATATCGAGCTCCTGCTGAAGCGCGATCTGGTGGTGATGGCCTGGCACTGCCTCATGCACACCCAGCGCGGGCAGTTCCCACAGCGGGCGCTGGTCCAGCTCGGTCAGGTTGAGGCGATAGATACCCGCCTGTCCCGTCGCCATCGAGCCGCGCTCGTAATAGGCGGTGGTATTTCCAGGAGCGACCGCCGCCGGAATTGGCTCAACCGTATAGGGCAAGCGCGGCAAGCGACCGAACAGGCGCGGCATCCAGCCATCGATTTCCTTGGCGAGAGCGCGCGTGTGCTCGAGATAGCTTTCTTCGTCCTCGGGGTAATATTGCGGATCGGTTCGCAGGTGCTCGATAAACGCCTCGCGCGTGTCGAAACCGGCTTCGGCCGCAACCTCCTCCATCTCTGCGCGGATGCGCGCAACTTCGGACAGGCCGAGCTCGTGCACCTCCATCGGGGTCATGTCTGTCGTGCTAAAACTGCGAACGCGGTAGGCGTAATAGGCATCGCCACCCGGGGTTCCGCCGATGCCCGGCGCTTCGTCAGTGCGGCAAGCCGGAGCAAAGTCCTGCAAGTAGAAATCGCGAAAGGCATCGAGGCCGACGAATGCGCCATCGGTAATGGCGGTGCGTCCGCGCGCGACGATATTGTTCCAGTCGGCTTCCGAAATTGTTGCCGGACGCTCGCCAAACGCCTGCCACCAGACCGACTCCTCGGGCGTATCGGTGATAAACCCTGTGATCGAGTTTTCATAACCCTGCATCGGCTCGCAAGGCTGCGTCAGGCCACGCTCGATTGCACCTTCACTTCGCGCGATAAAGGTCTGAATATATGCAGGGAATGATTCAAGGCGTGTCAGATAGCTGTCATAGTCCGCGACGGTGAAGAGAGGACTGGAATAGGCAAGGCCGGCGATGGCTCCTTGCGGTCCGCCACGGTTGGTGAAGGTGATGTAGCGGCTGTGATCGTGCTCGGCAGATTCCAGTCCGTCACGAAAGCTCCGCTCCAGCAGCGCATAATCGATCCGCAGGCTTTCGGGCAGGTCATCGACGTCAATAGCCTGCAACCGCGCCTGAAATTCACGCGATTGCGCAATCGCCGCATCATAGGCTTCCATCGAGGGATCCCCCAGCGAGCCATCGTTACGACGGTCCCCCACCCCTTCGGACAGCCATGGCGACTGGTCGAGCGCGTCCTGCCATACATCCTCCCGCAGCTCGACGAACTCGGCTTCGGCATCCTGCGCAAACACCGGTTGCGCGGCGAGCGTAAGCGAAAGCGCCGATGCGGCGAGGAATGTGCGGATCATGTGGTCTCTCCCGGAATCTGGTTTCGCGGGAGACTAGGCCTGTTGGCGGGGAAGTCTACCCACCCCGTAGGGTCTGAACCCCCCAATCGCGTTCGAGCAGGTACAGCACGAGCCGCGCGGCTTCGCCACGTGCGCTATCTAAACCACCTTCCTGCTCGACCAGCAGCTTTGCATCGGCATTGGCCATGTCGATATATTTGGTGACCTGTTCGAGGCTGGCGATGTTAAAGCCCTCCTCGCCCGATTGGCGCGTTCCGAGCAGTTCGCCGCCGCCACGCAGGCGCAGGTCTTCCTCGGCGAGGTAGAAGCCGTCCTGGCTCTCGCGCATCAGGGCGAGGCGTTGCTTGCCGGTTTCGCTGAGTTCGTTGCCTCGCAGAAGGAGGCAAGTCGATTTCTCGCTGCCCCGCCCCACGCGTCCGCGCAGCTGGTGGAGCTGGGCGAGACCGAAGCGTTCGGCCTGTTCGATCACCATCAGCGTGGCGTTGGGCACATCGACACCGACTTCGATCACCGTGGTTGCCACCAAGAGCTTGGCTTTGCCCGAAGCGAAATCGGCCATCGCGGCGTCCTTCAGTTCGGGCGTGAGCTGGCCGTGAACCATCACCACCGCATCACCAAACCGCTCTCGCAAAGCCGCATACCGTGCTTCGGCGGCGGCGATATCGTCGGCCATGCTTTCGCTGTCGCGCACCATCGGGCAGGCCCAGTAGGCTTGCTGGCCGCTTTCAACGTGGCGACCGACGGCAGAGACAATCTCGTCGAGGCGCTCGAGCGGCAGGACGCGGGTGTCGATCGGTTGGCGACCGGGCGGCATTTCATCGAGGCGGCTGACCTCCATCTCCCCGTGATTGGCGAGCACCAGAGTGCGCGGAATAGGGGTTGCCGTCATCGCCAGCGTGTGCGGAGTGACCTTGCCCTTTTGCGCCAGCATCAGCCGCTGCGAGACACCAAAGCGGTGCTGCTCGTCGATCACCACCAGGCCGAGGTTCTTGTAGCTCACCGTATCCTGAAAAATCGCATGGGTGCCGACGACAATCTGGATGCTCCCGTCGAGCAGTCCCATCAGGATAGACTCGCGTGCCTTGCCCTTGTCGCGGCCCGTCAGGATGGCGATCTCGACGCCGGTGGGTTTGGCCATCGCGCGCAGAGTCTCGAAATGCTGTCGTGCGAGCAGTTCGGTGGGCGCGAGCAGCGCGGCCTGCGCCCCCGCCTCCACAGCCGCCAGCATCGCCTCGAGTGCCACCACGGTCTTGCCCGCACCAACATCGCCCTGCAGCAAGCGGAGCATCGGGCTCGGCTGCGCCATGTCGCCCGTAATCTCGTCTATCGAGCGCCGTTGCGCTCCGGTCAGCGGAAACGGCAGTTGCAGCTTGTCCCGCAAGTGTCCGTCACCTTGCAAGGCCTGCCCTTTGCGCGCACGGTTCTGCTGGCGCACCAGCATCAGCGCGAGGGCATTGGCGAACAACTCGTCATAAGCGAGACGATCTCGCGCCTTGCCGTTTTCGCCTTTGTGCGCGAGCGCAATCGCATCGCGCCAGCTGGGCCAGCCTTCGCGGTCGAAGGTCTTTGGCTCGATCCATTCGGGCAGTTCGGGCGCCTTGGAAATGCTCTGCTCGGCAAAACTGCCAATACGCGGCTGGGTCAGCCCCTCGGCAAGGCGGTAAATCGGCTCCACCATCTTTCCCATCGCATCGGCGCTTTTCTCCGCAACATGATCGGGATGCACGATCTGCAAAGTCTGGTCGTACTGGTCGAGCCGCCCCGCGACCCAGCGTGTCTCACCCACCGGCAATTGCTTCTTCGCGGTGTAACTCGCCCGCCCGAAATAGGTCAGCGCGCAGATATTGCCGAGCACATCCTGCGCCAGCACCCTGTACGGTCCGCGGCCCGGATTGCGAGGGGATCGATGCTCGACAACGGTAAGTGGAACGAGGATCTGCTCTCCCACGCCCGCTTCATCGAGATCCTTAACCGCCCGCCGCGTCACGAAGCGTTCGGGCAAGTGGTAAAGAACGTCCCGCACCCGGCTAAGACCAAGGCGCTCCAGCGGCTTCTTCAGCTTCGGACCGACACCATCGAGCGTTTCGATCTCGGCAAACAGGGGGTTGAGAGCATCGGGGCGCATGGATTGCCTCTAGCCCATCGTGCCGCGCGGCGGTAGGAGGCACCGCATGACTTCCACCGACCTTTCAACACGTCTCGCCAAGGCCAAATTCCGCGCATGGCATCGCGGCACGCGGGAAGCGGACTATACCTTCGGCTGCTTCTTCGACACCTATCATGCCGACTGGTCCGAAGAGGAACTCGCGTGGTTCGAAAAGCTGCTGACCTTTGAGGACCCGGACGTGCTTGCATGGACCATGGGTACACAGGAAGTGCCGGCGGAAATGCAGGGCGCCCAAATGGATGCCTTGCTAAAGCTCGATTACGTGCGCATTTAGACCACACGAAACACAGCCGCACCCCCATCTCGAATGAGCTGGGGGCTTCTTTGCGTGTGCAACAGTTGAGTCCACGATGCCCGATATTGCCCGTATCCTGAAAGCCGAACAGCCGCTCACCCTCGCCCAGGTTGCGCGCGGGGCGCAGCCGTTGGTGATGGCCGACATCGCGCGCGCGGCGAAGGCTCCAGCGGTGTTTATCGCGCCTGATGATGCGGCGATGCGGGCCACGGTGGATGCAGCGCATTTCTTCGCGCCCGAGCTGGAAGTGATCGAATTCCCCGCGTGGGACTGCCTGCCATATGACCGTGCAAGCCCGGCCATGTCGGTCAGCGCGGCGCGCCTGGCAGCACTCCACCGGATGCAGACGACCAAGCCGGGCAGCCAGCTGGTCGTCACCACGGTCAATGCCCTGCTCCAGCGCGTCCTCACCCCTTTCCGCATTCGCGAAGCGGTGCGCGAGTTCAAACCCGGCGTGAGCATCGGGCATAAGAGCCTCGCGAACCTGCTGCGTAAGCAGGGCTACACCCGCGTTGATACGGTGGTGGACACCGGCGAGTTCGCGATGCGCGGCTCCATCGTCGATATTTATCCAAGTGGGCTGGAAGGCGGGCTGCGGCTCGATTTCTTCGGGGATGAGCTGGAGAGCCTGCGCCTGTTCGATCCCAGCACTCAGCGCACCACCACGACGATGGACAGCCATTTGCTACTCCCGGCGAGCGAGGCGCTGCTCGACGAAGACAGCATCAAGCGCTTCCGCAGCCGCTATCGCGAGACTTTTGGTGCCGATGCCACACAGGACCCGCTCTACGAAGCTGTGAGCGACGGGCGACGCCTCGCGGGCATGGAACACTGGCTGCCCATGTTCGAGGACCGGATGGCGACGTTGTTCGATCACTTGGGCAAGGATGCGGTCTATGTGATCGATGCAGGCGCAATGACTGCGGTGGAAGAGCGCCTTTCCGACATCGCCGACTATCGCAAGCAGCGCAGCGAAGTGGCTGGGCAATCGCGCGGCAGCTATCGTCCGATCGATCCCGAAACACTCTACCTGACCGAGGGCGAGTTCAAGGACGCGCTGACCGCCAAGCCCATCCACCGCGCCTCGATCTTCGCCGAGCCGGAGAGCGACACGGTGCTCGACTTCGGCTTCAAGTCCGCGCGCGATTTTACGCCCGAGCGATCGCAGAACACCAATGTCTATGAGGCGGTGGCGAAGCATTTCACCCCTCTGGGCAAAGCGGGCAAGCGACCACTTCTGGCAGCCTACACCAAGGGCTCGCTGAGTCGCATCACCTCGATAATCGAGGAAGCTGGCACCAAAATCGACACCGCCGACACTTGGCAGGAAGCCCTCGGGTCCTCCGCCAAAGGCAAGCCCACTGCAATGGTGCTACCGCTCGACACCGGTTTCGCCAATGACGAGCTGGAGCTAATCACCGAGCAGGACCTGCTGGGCGATCGCCTTGTCCGCCGCAAGAAGCGCAAGAAGGATGCCGACGCCTTCCTCGCAGAACTGCAGGCATTGGCGCGCGGCGATCTGGTCGTCCACGTGGATCACGGGATCGGCAAATACATCGGGTTGGAGCCGATTTCGGTCGGCAAGAGCAAGCATGACTGCGTGATGCTGGAGTACCGGGGCGGCGATAAACTCTACATCCCGGTGGAGAACCTCGAGGTCCTCAGCCGCTATGGCTCGTCCGAAGAGACCGTCCCGCTGGATCGGCTCGGCGGCGAAGCATGGCAGAAGCGCCGCGCGAAGTTGAAAGAGCGTATCCGTGCCATTGCAGGCGAGCTTATGAAAGTCGCCGCCGCCCGTGCCCTGCGCAAGGCCCCGGTGCTGACGGCGGACGAAGCGAGCTACAACCAGTTCCTCGACCGCTTCCAATACGAGGAAACCGAGGATCAGGAAGCCGCAATTGCCGACGTGCTGCGCGATCTGGAAAGCGGCCGCCCGATGGACCGGCTCGTCTGCGGCGATGTCGGATTCGGCAAGACCGAGGTTGCCCTGCGGGCTGCCTTTGTCGCAGCAATGAATGGCCAGCAGGTGGCAATGGTCGCCCCCACTACCTTGCTCGCACGCCAGCACTTCCAGAACTTCACCGAGCGTTTCGCCGGCTTCCCGCTCAAAATCGGTCGCCTCTCCCGCCTTGTGCCTCAGAACGAGATGAAGGAAACACGCGAAGGGCTCGAAAGCGGCGATATCGATATCGTGATCGGCACCCATGCCATCCTCAGCAAGAACACGCAGTTCAAGAACCTTGGTCTGGTGATCGTGGACGAGGAGCAGCGCTTTGGCGTCACCCACAAGGAAAAGCTGAAGCAGCTTCGCGCCGACGTGCATGTGCTGACGCTCACCGCAACGCCAATCCCACGCACGCTGCAAATGGCGATGACGGGCCTGCGCGAACTTTCAACGATCAAGACGCCGCCCGTCGATCGCCTCGCGGTGCGCACTTATGTGATGGAATGGGACGACATGGTGGTGCGCGAGGCGCTGCTGCGCGAACACCACCGCGGCGGGCAGAGCTTTATCGTCGTGCCGCGCATTTCGGACATGGAGCCGGTCATCGAGTGGCTGCGCGAATATGTGCCGGAAGTGAAATTCGTCTTTGCCCACGGGCAGATGAGCGCAGGTGAAATCGAAGAGCGGATGAGCGCCTTCTACGAGGGCAAATACGAGGTGCTGCTAAGCACGACCATCGTCGAAAGCGGCCTCGATCTGCCTTCCGCCAATACCATCATTATCCACCGCGCGGACCGCTTCGGCCTTGCCCAGCTTTACCAGCTGCGCGGGCGCGTGGGACGGTCCAAGATCCGTGCCTATGCTTACCTTACGACACCAGCAGACAGTCAGCTGAGCGAAGTCGCCGAAAAGCGACTCAAGGTGCTCGGCGATCTCGATAGTCTTGGTGCGGGCTTCCAGCTTGCCAGCCACGATCTCGACATTCGCGGTGCGGGCAACCTGTTGGGTGACGAACAGAGCGGCCATATCCGCGAAGTCGGGTTCGAATTGTATCAGTCGATGTTGGAGGACGCGATCATGGCGGCCAAGGCTGGCGATGCGGGGCTTGAGGCGGATTCGACCGGCCTCAGCCCGCAAATCACCGTCGATGCGCCGATCATGATCCCAGAAGAGTACGTGCCGGACTTGGCAGTGCGCATGGCGCTATACCGCCGCCTCAACCAGGCCGATGGCGAGGCAGAAATCGAGAGTCTTGCCGCCGAAATGATCGACCGCTTTGGCGAGCTACCGCAACCGACCAAGAACCTGCTGCGCCTGATCACGATCAAGGGGCAGGCTGTCGAGGCTAACATCGCCAAGATCGAAGTGGGCGCGCGCGGCACACTTGTCACCTTCCACAGGGATG
This sequence comes from Aurantiacibacter sp. D1-12, assembly GCF_028858515.1. Taxonomy (GTDB): domain Bacteria; phylum Pseudomonadota; class Alphaproteobacteria; order Sphingomonadales; family Sphingomonadaceae; genus Alteraurantiacibacter. Next base: position 448,410 of record NZ_JAPJZJ010000001.1, on the reverse strand, counting down.
ACTTCCCCGACCCGGTCGGTCTGATCGCCTATGTCGATCGCTTGAAAGGTACCGCAAAGTTGCGGCCCGACATGAAGCTGGTGATCAACCGTGCGTGGGGCGATCCAGAAAGCCGCTTGAACGGATTGTTCCAGCTCACCAAGGGCCTCTCGGGCATTGTGAAGCGGGCGAAGAAGAAAGCGGCATAGAGCCCAAAGCAGCGGGTTGTATTTCCTCTCCTTTCGCGATTTACTCCGCGCCAAAGGAGAGGACTCACCCATGCGCTATTTGCTCACCACCGCTATCGGCATTGCTCTTGCCGTGCCACTCGCCACGCCTGCCTTTGCGCAGGACGGGTATCAGGAGCCACCCGCAGAGATTACCGATATCGTTACGCGCCCGCCCTCGCCTGCGGTTTCGGTATCGCCCGATGGTGACGTGATGCTGCTGCTGGAGCGCGAGAGCCTGCCGCCGGTGGCGGATCTCGCGCGACCGATGGAGAAGCTGGCGGGTCTGCGGCTCGATAGCTCAATCAACGATCGGCATGGCACGCGCGCCTTTGTCGGCATGGTCGTTCGCGATGTGGACGGCGCGAACGAGCGACGCGTAGCGTTGCCGGCAGAGGCGGACGTGTCAGACCTCGCCTGGTCGCCTGATGGCTCGCGCGTTGCTTTCACCAACACCTATGCAGACGGCATGGCGCTGATGGTGCTCGACACCGCGACGGGTAATGCGACTACGGTGCTTGAACGCGGGATCAACCCGATCTTCCAGGGGCCGCGCTGGATGCCAGACGGGCGCCTGCTGGCACTCGTGATCCCAGAGAACCGCGGGCCGATGCCGCAAGAGTCGCTCACCCCTGCTGGCCCTGCCATCCAGGACGCGAGCGGCGGTGAAGAGGCGCAGACGCGCACCTATCAGGACCTGCTCGAAGATCCGCATGACGAGGCGATGTTCACATGGATGGGCACCAGCCAGCCTGTCGCGTTTGATCTGGACAGCGGCACGCGCGAAGTGCTGGGCGAGCCGCGCATGTACACCTACTTCGCTGCTTCGCCGAACGGGGAGTATATCCTGTCCGAATATCTCGAGCAGCCATACAGCTATCAGGTGCCTTACTCGCGCTTCCCGCTGACGTCTGTAGTGACGGACGCATCGGGCAATGCAATCACGACAGTTGCGGAGCAACCGCTGGCGGATAACTTGCCCGTGCAAGGGGTGCCAACAGGTCGCCGCAGCATCATCTGGCATCCGACCGAGCCTGCGTTGCTCGTCTGGGCGGAAGCCCAGGACGGCGGCGATCCGCGCGTCGAGACCGATGTGCGCGATGCAATGTTCGGCCTTACTGCTCCCTTCACCGGAGAGCCGACGCAGATCGCGACATTCGAGGATCGCTTTTCCGGCTTCATGGGGATGGAAGGCACGGACGACGTGCTTGCCTACGATTATGACCGCGACAGCCGCGAACTGCGCATTTCACAAATCGATGTGACGGGTGGAAACGGCTCGCGCGAGCTGATCCTGCGCAATGTCCAGGACGCTTATGGTGATCCGGGCTCGCCGGTGATGACCACCACCGATGCCGGCTTCGGCGTCGCGCGCTTCGATGGCAGCACACTGCTCCTTTCCGGCTCGGGCGCTACGCCGGAGGGCTTGCGGCCCTTCCTGCGGCGGTTTGACCTCGGCACGCTGGAAACCGAAGAGATCTGGCGGAACAATACCGAGGAGCTGGAAAGCATTTCGGCCGTGCTGGACGCCGACGGAAGCAGTTTTATCACCTATTTCCAGAGCCCGACCAATCCGGGGAATTTCCGTCTTCGCGATGGCGACACGGTGACCGCGCTCACCGACTTCCCCGATCCGCACCCCGAACTAACCGGCATCAGCCGCGAACTCGTGACCTACACCCGCGCTGACGGAACCGAACTCACCGCAACGCTCTACCTGCCGCCAGACTATCAGGAAGGCGACAGACTGCCGCTGGTCGTGTGGGCATACCCGCGTGAATTCAACAATGCGGCAACAGCCTCGCAGAACCGTGATAGCCCCTACCGCTTCACCCGCATCGGTGGCTATTCGCACCTGTTCTTCCTGACGCAGGGCTATGCGGTGCTGGACAATGCGGCGATGCCGGTGATCGGCGACGACCCTGAAACGGTAAACGATACTTTCATCGAGCAGATCGTCTCCAGCGCCCAGGCTGCGGTCGATTTCTCGGTCGAACGCGGCTTTGGTGACGGCTACCGCGTCGGTGTCGGCGGCCATTCCTATGGCGCCTTCATGACCGCACACCTGCTTGCACAAAGCGACATCTTCCGCGCCGGTATCGCACGTTCGGGGGCCTACAACCGTACGCTCACACCGTTCGGCTTCCAGTCGGAACGCCGCATTTTCTGGGAAACACCGGAGACATATTACATGCTCTCCCCCTTCATGGCAGCCGACCAGATCAACGAGCCGATGCTGCTGATCCACGGTGATAACGACAACAATTCGGGCACTTTCCCGCAGCAGTCAGAGCGCATGTTTGCTGCGATCCGCGGAACCGGTGGCACCGCGCGTCTGGTGATGCTGCCACACGAAAGCCACGGCTATCGCGGCCGCGAAAGCGTGCTGCATACGCTCGCCGAAATGATCGACTGGTTCGGCACACACGTCCGCGATGCGGAGGCACCTGCGGAATAAAGTCTTTCGAAACGTCTACTCGAAGGAGAACGCCGAACCTTTGGCGAACTCGTGGGCGGGGACAGGTTTCCCGCCCAGAAAACCCTGCCACATGCGGCACCCTTCGCGCACGACCGTGCCGCGCTGTTCCTCTGTCTCGATGCCCTCTGCAATCACCTGCAGCTCCAGCGCGCGGGCCATTGCCACAATTGCCCGCAGAACCGCCAAGTCACGCGGATCCTGCACGATGCCCTCTATCATGGAGCGATCGAGCTTGAGCGAATGCAGTGGCAGCACCTTGAGATAGCGAAAGTTGCAGAACCCTGCCCCGAAATCATCGAGCGCGATACGGATGCCGTGCTCGGCCAGCTTTTCCAGCTTCGCCGCCGATCGGTCGAGGTCTGCCACCAATGCCTGCTCGGTAATTTCCAGCGTCAGGCGCTCCGCCGGAAAGCCGCTATCCCCCAGCATCTGGAGCAGTTCTTCGCCAAACGTGCGATCAAACAAATCCATTGCAGTGACATTGAGCGACAGCCGCAGGTGATCCGGCCACAACCGCGCCTCGGCAAAAGCCTTGCGCGCAATGTGGCGGGACAGGCGCCGCGCGATTCCGCCGCTTTGTGAGATCGCCACCAGCGCATCACCCGACAACATGCCGTGATCGGGATGCTCCCACCGCACCAAGGCCTCTGCCCCAGTCACAGTGCCCTCGTAGGCGCAAAACTGCGGCTGAAACAGCAGCTCGACCACGTCACCCGTGATCGCATCGGCAAGGTCTTCGGTTATCGGATGTGGCTCACTCCGGCGGCGATCAACGCGTTGCCGCCTTTCATGAACCTGTGTGGGTATCGACATGCCGCTTCTCTGCCCATTTCACTCGTTGCTGTCTTGTCATGTAAAAGCCGCGTTGCAAATCGGGACGTGTCTCCATAGAACCTGCGCCCATGGAGAGGCTGGCAATCGTCTATTCGCAGTCGGACCGGGCGCGTAAGGCCGCGAAGGAACTTTGCGAGCGCCACACATTCGTACCGATTGAAGAGGCAGACGCCGTGGTCGCGGTTGGCGGCGATGGCACGATGCTGGATGCACTGCACGACATGCTCGATGTCGAGCGTATCATCCCGGTTTTCGGGATCAACCTCGGCACAGTCGGCTTCCTGATGAACCGATATCACGGTGCGGGCGATCTTATGTCACGAATCGCTGCGGCGAAAGCGATGGCCGTGCGGCCTTTACGGATGGAAGCAGTGACACAGGACGGCGCGCGGCACACCCACAGCGCCATCAACGAAGTCAGCCTGCTGCGTGAAACGCGCCAGACCGCCAAAGTCGAGATTTCGGTGAACGGAAAGGTGCGCATCGGAGAGCTGGCGGGTGACGGTGTGCTGCTGTCCACTCCCGTCGGTTCGACCGCCTATAACCTTTCCGCGAACGGGCCGATCCTGCCGCTCGATTCGCGTATGCTCGCCCTTACCCCGATCAGCCCCTTCCGCCCGCGCCGCTGGCCAGGAGCTATCCTTCCCGAAACCAGCAAAGTCACCTTCCGCGTGCGTGAGCCGGCCAAGCGCCCGGTCGCGGTGGTGGCAGACCAGCGCGAAGTCCGCGATATTGCCGAAGTGCATGTAGAGATTGCCGCCGACAGGGAAATGACACTGCTGTTCGATCCGGGCCACGCGCTCGACGAACGGATCGTGGCGGAGCAGTTCATCACCTGAATTACAGGTCTCTTCACAGCAATTTGCCAATTGCTAACTTCGGGCCTTGCCAAACCGAATCTGCCCCAATATAGGCGCGTTCTGCCTTCGGGCTGCTCCCCGATAGCTCAGCGGTAGAGTAGGTGACTGTTAATCACTTGGTCGTTGGTTCGAATCCAACTCGGGGAGCCATTTTTTCCTACATCGCTGGAAAATGACGCCAATCGCGCGCGTATCAATCGGTTCCCTCTGATTGCGAGAATCCAGTTCTTGAAAAACTTCAGAAGCTGAAGTGATCGAAGGTGACCTCAGCCACCTGCGTATCTGCAAGAATAATGATGCCGCCTTCAAACCCGATGACTTCAATGCGGACATCATCGCCAACCTGCGTAATCGCAAGATCAGAGGACTCTATGTTCTTGTCATAGCGAGAGAAATCGAACCGGTCCGTGCCTTCCTCGAAATCATGAATCACGACTTCTCCAAATCCGGAGCGGAAGCTGAACACGTCTTCCCCGGCTCCACCCCAGACTTCGGCATTACCCTTGAGAAGGAAGGTATCATTGCCGGCACCCCCATCAAGCTGGTCGATCGCGCCGCCGAAGTCATAGTCCAGCAGCAGGTCGTCACCGTCGCCTCCTTCAAGCCGATCAGCACCTCTTCCGCCCGAGAGAATGTCGTTCCCACCCTCTCCGCGCAGCCAGTCGTCCCCACCACGCCCGTCAAAATGGTTCGCCCGGTCATTACCGCGGAGCGAGTTGTTGGAGTTATTGCCGGTCAAATCCACATCTCCGGCATTGGACCGCACGACCAGGCTTTCAACTTCCACGAAATGCGGCAAGACAAAGTCGACCGTGGTGATGACAATGTCGATGCCTGCGCCTGACAGTTCCTTGATCTGGTCCTGTGCAGAAGTCACCACATAACGATCGTTACCGGCACCACCCGAAAGGATATTGCTGCCCCTCCCGCCAACAAGCACATCATTGCCCGCACCGCCAAGCAGCCGATCATTGCCATCATTGCCCCGCAGATAGTCGTCGCCATCCAGGCCGTTCAGGAAATCGTTTCCGGACGCGCCTGAAATTGAATTACCCAGCGTATTGCCCGTGAGGCGCAGGCCAGCGCTACCTTCTATTGCCAACAGGTTTTCGACGTGATCCGGCAGGGCAAAGTTCCCGCTGGATTCGACCGTGTCGATGCCTTCTCCGGCGAATTCGAAGATCTGGTCCCGTGCCGTGTTGACGCGGTAAGTGTCATCGCCAAGGCCACCATAAAGGCGATCCTGAGCCGATCCGCCATCGAGCAAATCGTTACCGGCGCCGCCGATCAGCCGATCTGGTCCTGCATAACCGTAAAGATAGTCCGCGCCGTCTTCACCGCGCAAATCATCGCGACCAACAGTGCCATGAAGGCTGTCGCTGCCCTCATCACCGATTAGCGGAACCAGACCCGAAACGGCCCATTGCGGTGCTGAAACTCCCATCAATTCAGATGCGCCGAGCATCCGCACCGCCTCACGGAACAGGATGTCCGCGAACTCCGAGGTGTAGTGGATATGGTCGCGATAGGCGTCTTGCGGGTCCTCAATACGGCTGACGTAGAGGTCTGCATCAAGGATTGCGACGTTGTCGTCACCAGCAGCCACTGCAAAATGGGCATCACGCACATCATACCAGTTGGGCCGGTCAGGAATGACCGTGGGGTAGCTCGAAAGCGGTACAATCACGGTCTGAAATGTGTCGCCAAATTCGCTTCGAAGTCCCGCAATAAGAGCTTCCAGGTTTTCCTGATATGCATCAGCGCGCGCTGAACTGCCGGTATCGGCTTCACCCTGCACCCAGATGAAGCCCGCGAAATAGCCACCCGTTTCGGCAAGAACAGTGGTCAGTTGCGCCACAAGCTCGCGATACAACTCCCCCGAGTTGGGATCACCGTCATCGAAAGGGTACCAATCCGGTTTTTCAAGATTGGGCGACAGTGACACGCCACCTTCCAGGACATGGAAAAGTGTATAGTCCGGAGACGCTTGAGACGCTGCTGCATAGGAAGCGGTGACCGCGAGCGATCCCGCGTTGCTCTGTCCGGCAACAACATAAACGGGATGAGGCATAGAGGCTAACTCCGAACCGGCGCAGGCATTGGATGACGATTGTTACTGCGCATTGCGTGCTGCGGTGTGCATAGCCGTACCAGCAAGGCGATTGTCAAGCTGCGCATTGGTTTCCAAAGACAATCCTCGACCTTGCCAACTTTTGGATTGCAGCGGACGTTTCTACCCCGGTCGCCTGAATAGGAACGCTTCGCCGGTGCCCTCACCGGAGTAAACTCCAACCAGATGATTACTTCGGACAGGCTCTTCGAAACCTACCGCGACTAACCCTGGCACGAAAGATCGTGGCCGCATTCCCGGAATATCGCGAGCAGCGCCCAGATTTCCGGTGATGGTGTCTTCAATATACAGCGCCCCGCCCGGCTTCAGGCTTGCCAATGCAGCAGCTGCGCGGGATCCGTCCCCGATTGTAAGTGCGGGAAAAAACTCCGCGGCCCAGAAGATATCGACTGGCTCGGGCACGTTATTGCCAGCCATGCTGTCAACATAGATGATTTCGACATTCCCGTACTGCCCGGCAATCGCCTCAAGGTTCGCGAATGCATCGGCTGCGTTGTCCATGTCATCATCGAGCAGCACGTAAAGACGCCCTTCGGCACCAACCGCCTGCGATAGGATCCGCGTGTAGTAACCGTCAGCCGAGGCGATCTGGGCAATCACCTGCCCTCGCCGCACCCCGGCAAACGTCAGCGTCTCCAGCGGCAGGCGAGCATCATCGCGCGCGACATCCTCCGCCGGACGCGCTGGGCTGTAAATCGCAGCCATCAGCTCTTCGGTCGGCTGGATATTGGCGAGATCGTTGGGCGTGTTCGACACACATCCCGCGAGTGCAAGCGCCACAATGGCGACCAGTGATTCTGATATGCGCAAAGAACCTCTCCTTGCCACCTATGCTAACCAGTAGGCCAGCTGCGGCAAGGAAAAGCTTGCGTCAGTTCAGCCCTGCGCCAATCAGCCTTGGGCGCCGTGGCAGTGCTTGTACTTGTTGCCAGAGCCGCAGGGGCATGGTGCATTCCGGCTGACCACCATATCCTTGTACGGGTCTTCCTTCTGCGCCCCGCCCGATCCGGTCGACGCTACGGGAGAGCTGGCCAGCGTCCCGAACAGCGGCGCCTGCGCGGCGGAACCGTCATTATCACTCGAGTTGTCTTCACCTGTAAGCGGATCGATATGACCGGTCATGAAGTCCGGCAGGTCGGGCAGGTCGCGCGGTGGAGGCGGTGCGGCCGGACGGAATTCCGAAGTCAGCAACACCTTGGTGACGTCTTCTCGCAGCGTGTCGAGCATGGTTTCAAACAGGCCGAATGCTTCCTGCTTGTACTCGTTGATAGGTTGCTTCTGTGCATAGGCCCGCAGGAACACGACCTGGCGGAGCGCATCGAGCGTCGCGAGGTGTTCTTTCCAGTGGAAATCGAGCCGTTCGAGCAGGATGCTCTTCTCTACACGTCGCCAGGCATCTTCGGGAATCTCGGCAATCTTCGCCGTCATCTTGCCTTCCGACAGCTCAAGCAGGCGCTCTTCGAAGATCTCCGGCTCGATCTGTTCTTCCTGCATCCAGGCGTCGATATCGGCATCGACCGCTAGAACGTCTTCGATCTTCTCTTTCAGGCCTTCGATATCCCACTGTTCTGGGTAAGAACCCGGAGGGCAGGCGTTGACGACCATCGCGTTGATGGCATCGCGGCGCATGTCTTCAACCACGTCGTCAACACGCTCTGAATCCATGATTTCGGCGCGCTGCTCGTAAACCACCTTGCGCTGGTCATTCATCACGTCATCGTACTGTACGACCTGCTTACGCATTTCGTAATTGCGCGCCTCAACCTTTTTCTGGGCAGTTTCGATTGCCTTCGACATCCAGCGCGACGGCTCCAGCGCCTCGCCATCTTCCAAGTTGGCTCGCATCATCTTGGCAAACAGCGTGTCGGGGCCGAAGATGCGCAGGAGATCATCTTCCAGGCACAGATAAAATCGTGAAAGGCCGGGGTCGCCTTGGCGGCCCGAGCGACCACGCAGCTGGTTATCGATACGGCGACTTTCGTGACGCTCGGTGCCGAGCACGAAGAGACCGCCAGCTTCGAGCACCTTCTGCTTCTCTTCCTTCACCTCGGCCTTCAGCTTTTCGACCGCAGCATCCTTGGCCGGGCCATCTTCCATTTCGCCAAGTTCGTCCTCGATACGGAATTCGAGATTACCGCCGAGTTGGATGTCGGTACCACGACCGGCCATATTGGTGGCAATGGTCACCGCACCGATACGGCCGGCCTGTGCTACGATGTGCGCTTCGCGCTCGTGCTGCCGAGCGTTAAGCACCTCGTGCTTCACCCCTTCCTTGTCGAGGAACTGGCTCAAAAGCTCTGATTTCTCGATAGAAACCGTGCCGACCAGCACTGGCTGGCCTGCCTCACTGTGTTCCTTGATAGCTTTTGCGATACCCGCAAACTTGTCCATCGTGTTTTTGTAGAACGTATCTTCCTCGTCCACGCGCTGGACGGGGACATTGGTCGGAATTTCTACCACGTTGAGCTTGTAGATGTCCCAGAACTCGCTCGCTTCGGTCGATGCGGTACCGGTCATGCCGGACAGCTTGGGATACATGCGGAAGTAGTTCTGGAAGGTGATCGAAGCCATCGTCTGGTTTTCAGGCTGGATTTCCACCCCTTCCTTGGCTTCTGCCGCCTGGTGCAGGCCGTTCGACCAGCGGCGGCCATCCATCATGCGGCCGGTAAATTCATCGATGATCACGACCTTGTCGTCCTTGACGATGTAGTCGGTGTCCTTCTTGAACATGATCACGGCCTTCATCGCCTGATCCATGTGGTGGACGACCTGCGTGTTCTCGACATCGTAGAGGTTGTCGGTTTCGAGGAGACCAGCGGCGATCAGGCGCTGCTCCATTTCCTCTACACCGTCTTCGGTCAGCTGGACGTTCCGGCTCTTCTCGTCCTTGGTGTAATAGCCCTCGCCTTCCTCGAACGGACCACCGTTTTCCTTCTCCATCGCTTCCTGATCTTTGACGAGCTTCTTCACCTGCTCGTCCAGCGCGATGTAGAGCTCGGACTTGTCCTCGGTCGGGCCGGAGATGATCAGCGGCGTACGCGCCTCGTCGATCAGGATGGAATCGACCTCGTCCACGATGCTGAAGTTGAACGGACGCTGCACCATCTGGCGGCGCTCCTGCTTCATATTGTCGCGCAGGTAGTCGAAACCGAATTCGTTGTTGGTGCCGTAAGTAATGTCGGCCGCATAGGCCTCACGCCGAGCGGCTTCGGGCAGGTTCGGCACAACCACGCCGGTGGTCAGGCCAAGGAAGCTGTAGAGCTGCCCCATCCATTCCGCGTCACGGCGGGCGAGATAATCATTCACCGTCACAACGTGGACGCCTTTGCCCTCAATCGCGTTGAGATAGGTGGCGAGCGTGGCGACGAGGGTCTTGCCCTCACCCGTCTTCATTTCGGCGATTTCACCGCGGTGAAGCACGATACCGCCGACCATCTGCACATCGTAATGGCGCATGCCCATCACACGCTTGGACGCTTCGCGCACCGTGGCGAAAGCTTCGGGCAGGATATCGTCGAGCGTCTGCCCCTCTTCCAGCTTCTTGCGGAACTTGAGCGTCTGCGCTTTCAGTTCCTCGTCAGAGAAGTCTTCAAGCTGGCTTTCAAGAGCATTGATGCGCGCAACAGTCTTGTCGAGCGACTTGACGTAACGGTCGTTGGCGGAACCGAAAACGGATTTGGCAATTTTTTGCCACATAGCGGGCTACCTATTTGAAAATATGGAAAATGGCCGCGCATCACGGCGCGACCGGAAAACATGGGGTCTGGGCTGGAATGGCGGCGCTATTCGCGCGCGCGGTCTGCCTGAAGCTGCACCGGAGGCGGCGAGACAACGACCGGGCGATTGATGCACGGGCGATCCGGCGAACCAACACCGATCTGCCGCGCCGGGATAAACTGTGCCGGAGCGGCAACAATGGGCTGGCAGTCCGTATTCTGGTCCGTACTCGCAACGCTCACTACCGCGCCTTCGGCAGCGGACACAGGCTCTGCCGCGAGCGTAAGGCCCGAAATAACGGCAAGCAGGGTGAGCAATTGGCGCAGCATGATGACTGTCAGATAGCAATTATGACTGCGAAGTCTATGGGCGAATGCGTGAACAGGTGGTGAAAAGGCGCGTTGTCGGCGCTGCGAGAGCCGCTTAAGAGGCGCCCATGGACCTTGAAACCTCCCCGCTCGCCCGCCCGTTTCCCGACATGCCGCCCATCGATGGCGTGACACTGCGCGTGGCGCGGGCGCGATACAAGGATTGGGACCGCGCGGACCTGACCTATGCCGAACTGGCCGCGGGTACTGCGCTGGCGGGCGTATTTACGCGAAATGTCTGCTGCTCGAGCGAAGTCGAATTGGGGCGCGAGAGCGTGGCTGCGGGCCGCGCACGGGCGCTTATCGTCAATGCCGGGAACTCAAACGCCTTCACCGGCTATCGCGGGCGTGAGGCGGTGGAGCAGATCATGGGCCAGGTGGCGGGGCATCTAGGCTGCGAAGCCGCAGAGGTGCTCGTTTCCTCGACCGGTGTGATCGGTGTGCCGCTGCCCAAGGACAGGGCGCGTGAAGGCGTTGCCAGTGTGCTGACCGCAGAACCATGCGGTTGGGAAGATGCCGCCACGGCGATTGGCACCACCGACACTTTCACCAAGGGCGCAACCGCCACCGCCATGATTGGCGAGACCAAGGTCACGCTCAACGGCATCATCAAGGGCAGCGGCATGATCGCGCCCGACATGGCAACGATGCTCGGCTACATTTTCACCGATGCGGCGGTGAGTCCGGAATTCCTGCAGCAGTGCCTGTCAGCTGCCAACAAGTGCACCTACAGCTGCATCACCGTCGATAGCGACACTTCAACGAGCGACACCGTGTTGGCCTTCGCGACAGGCAAGGCAGGTAACGCGTCCCTCACCTCTTTCGATGACCCTGGCGCCGATGCCTTCATGGCCGCGCTGGAAGACGTCTGCCGACAGCTCGCTCACCTTGTCGTGCGGGACGGCGAAGGCGCGAGCAAATTTATCGGCGTAACTGTGACCGGAGCAGATAGCGACGACAGCGCGCGCCGCGTGGGTCTCGCCATTGCGAATTCACCGCTCGTCAAAACCGCCATTGCAGGCGGCGATGCCAATTGGGGCCGCGTTGTGATGGCTGTCGGCAAAGCGGGCGAACCGGCGGATCGGGACACCCTATCCATCGCATTCGGCGGACACTGGGCGGCGAAGAACGGGCTGCCTGTTGAAGACTATGACGAGGGACCAGTTGCCAAGCACCTCGAAGGTCAGGATATCGACATCACCGTCGATCTTGGCATCGGCACAGGTCGTGCCACAGTCTGGACGTGTGATCTGACCCACGGATACATCTCGATCAATGCGGACTATCGCTCATGAGCCACGACATCCTCGCCTTCCATAACGCGGTCGAAACTCTGATGCGCAAGGTCAGCGAATCCGCAATCCTCCCGCGCTTTCGCAATCTGACTGCGGGTGAAATCGAGGACAAAGGCGGCGATGATCCTGTCACCGTGGCAGACCGCGAAGCCGAGGAAATGTTGCGCGAAGGGCTCGACGCAATCATCCCTGGCCTCGCATTCGTGGGAGAAGAAGCTGCGCACGCGGACCCTCAGGTGCTCGAAGGTCTCAAAGGCGACTGCTGGATCGTCGATCCGCTCGACGGAACGCGCAACTTTGCCAGCGGGGAACCGCCGTTCGGCGTGCTCATCGCCATGGCCTCGGGCGGAGAAGCGCATACCGGGTGGATCTACGACTGCCTGACAGGCCGCTTCTGCGTCGCGCACAAGGGCAAAGGCGCATTTATCGGGACCGAGAAGGTCACCGCTGTGCCAACCGGCGAAACCCCACCAGTCGCCGCCATCTCGCTCATTTTCATGGACGATGCGCAGCGCGAAGCGGTGAAAGAGCATATCTGCCCGCACTATCGCCTCACCGACATCCCATACTGCGCCGCCGAGCAATATCCGCGACTCGCTCTGGGCACGAACGACGTATCGATCTTCGAGCGCACGCTGGCATGGGACCATGCCGCAGGCGTGCTGTGGCTCAACGAAGCTGGCGGCAAGGCCGCGCGGCTCGACGGGTCACCCTACCGCGTGGACGAATGGCAAAGAAAAGGGCTGGTCGGTGCCGCCAGCCCTCAACTTTACGATGATATGGTGGAGCGCCTCAACGCGCTCTAGCGCGTCAAACGTGCTGCTCGAGCCAGTCCTTCAGTGCGTTCTTGGGTGCCGCACCCATCTGCTGGGCCACGGGCTCACCATTCTTGAACACGACGAGGAACGGGATCGACTGAACGCCCATCTTGCCGGGAACATCGGGATTTTCCATGATGTCCATCTTGGCGATGGTGACCTTGTCAGCCAGCTCGTCAGACAGCTCTTCCAGTGCCGGAGCGATCATCTTGCACGGGCCGCACCAGTCGGCCCAGAAATCGACCAGCACGGGCTTGTCGGCATCCAGCACATCGGCCTGGAAGCTATCATCGGTTACGTTGATTGTGGCCATTATGGCTTCTCCTGAAGTCTTGTATTCATGCGTTGCACCCAATCTGGGCATGCAGTGCGCTTTCGCAATGGATAACGCACGATAGCTTTTGTTTATCCCCCGCCGGGTTCGTCTTTCAGCCCCGGTCGGTTACTGGCGAGCACATCGGCGGGAATCGCGATGAGCTGCGGCACCTGCGTGTAGAGCACGGCTGCCTCGATGGTGCGCCCCGGATAGATCACTTCCAAAGCGGAGACGTAAGACGCCATTTGGACCAGCGTAGTGCGCGGAATATCTTCCAGCGAACGTGGCGGACGGCGGGCGGTCTTAAAGTCCGCCACCAGCACGCGGGTTTCAGTGACGAGCAGCCGGTCCGCCGTCCCCGCGATCACCTGATCACCAACCACCGCGGCGAGCGGAACCTCAGCCAGAGCATCAGGGCCAAACAGTTCGCGCCACTCGGGCGCATCGAGAACCGCTATGGCGCGGGAGAGCATTTCCTCGCGCTCTTCTGTCGACAGGTCCGGCCCGTGGCGTTCGAGCCAAGCCCTGCCCCCGGCCTCGCGCATTTCGGACGGGGTATCGGGCAAACGCTCCAGCAGCGAATGGATCAGCACGCCCCTGCGCCCGGCAACGGCAGCCTGTGCTGCCGGTAGCGGAGGGTCGGCACCCAGTTCGTCAGCGGCAGAAGATGGTGCCAAGGGGCGCGGTGGCCTCGGCTCGGGGCCTATCGAAGTAGAGGCCCACGTTGGAATCTCCACCCTCGCCTTCCTAGCACCCTGCTCGGCGCTCAAAACCGGCTTCGCGGCAACGCCAAGCTCAGCCCGCGCGCCCCAGATCGAGTCTTCCACCCATTCGTCGCCAAACAGTGGTTCCACTCTCGCGTACCAGCTGTCAGGTTTGGGCCCCTTCTTGCTGCGTTTGTTGAGCGCACCGCCGATAAACAGCGCCTCCTCCGCACGAGTCATTGCGACGTAGAGCAAACGCCAGTGCTCCTCGCGTTCTTCCGCAGCTGCTTTCTCCTCGGCTTCCGAAATCGGGCCGACCTTGTTGGACTTAGACAGTGGAAGGATCGGGATATCGCGCCCTGTGCGTTCGCCCAGCACTTCCTCTTCCAGATCGAGCGCAGAGGCGCGTGAAGCGTCCGGATCGCTGCATGCGTCGGCCAGAATGACGATGGGAGCCTGCAAGCCTTTGGAGCCGTGCACGGTCATCACCCGGACAAGTCCGCCGCTGCCTTCTGCCTCGCGCTTAAGCTCGCCATCGCCAACGTCGAACCAGCGGATGAAACCCTGCAAGCTGGGTGTATGCGCCGCGGAGAACTGCAAGGCCGCACCGAGCAGCTCATCAATCGGATCGTTCGCTTCTTGCCCGAGCCGTGCGACCAGCTTTCCGCGCGCCTGCCACGGCCCCACCAGCATCCAGTGCAGCATGGCTTGCGGTGGCTCGTAATCGGCAATGGCCAACAAGCCTTTGAGCATGTCCGTCGCCGCCATGACGTCAGCATGCGTGCTCTTGCGCAAGTGCTCCCACAGCGGGGTTTTCGCGGGCCGATAGCCGTGTTCGAGCAACTGCTCCTGCGACCAGCCGAAGATCGGTGAAACAAGCAGTGCAGCAAGCGACAGGTCATCGTGCGGCTGCGCGGCAAAGCGCAGCGCGGCCATCAGGTCTTGCACGGCCAGCGGTGCGCCCAAACGCAGTCGGTCGACGCCCGCAACAGGGACCCCGGCAGCATGCAGACGAGCAACGATGGGGTTCACCAGCTCGCCGCGCTTACGTACAAGGATCATGATATCGCCGGGCTTAGCGTTGCGACGCTCACCCTTTTCAAGCGCGAAACCCTTGTCGAGCCAGAGCTTCACCTGCTCGGCAATCTTGTCGGCCATGCGTCGCTCGGACGGCGAGACGCGGTGTTCGGCTCCATCGTCGCCGCCCTCGCCTTCATCCTCTTCTTCCGCGGGAACGGGCTTCCAGAGGGTGACAAGGCCAGCGCGATCATCGCCTTCGTGCCGCTCGGGCTTCTTCTTGAGGCCGATATTATCATATCCAATCGCCTCGATGACAGAATCGACAAAGTCGAGCACCGGCTGCGAGGTACGATAGGACCGGTCGAGATCGAGGTCCTGCAAATCCCGCGCAGTGATATTGGCTCGCGCCTTCTCCGCCTGTTCACGCCGTGCATGCAGAAGCTCGGCATAGCGCCGCTGGGCTTGGGCGAAGTTCTGCGGGCTTGTGCCCTGAAACCCGAAAATTGCCTGTTTGTAATCACCGACCACAAAGACCGTTCGCTGCCGGTCCCCGCGTTGACCCAGACCAGAGAAGAAATCATCCGCCAGCGCATCGACGATGTCCCATTGCTGCTGGTTGGTGTCCTGCGCCTCATCCACCAGGATATGGTCGAATTCGCGGTCCAGCTTGTAACGTATCCAGTCGGACTGGTCCTTGTCCTTGAGCAGCTCTGCAGCCTTGGCGATTAGGTCGTCGAAATCGACAAACCCTTCGCGTTTCTTGACCTCCGCCCAGGCAATCGCGAACTTGTAACCGACTTCAAGCGCGGGCGTAAGCACGGCTGCCAATTCGAGCAGCGTCGCCTGCTCGGCCACGCTCTGCAGCTGGGCCCGTGCATTCTCGGCAATGGCCGCCGCACCATCGACCTTTTTCTCGAGGTTTGACTGGTATTTCAGCAGCCCCTTGTCGTTGTAGAGCTGCCCGAGAAGGTCGGCTGCGCTGCCAAACCGTTCTTCCGGAGAACCGAGCAGCCAGTCACCGATCTGCGCAGCGAATTTTTGCCCGCTTCCCGCTCCCCACTCGTCATAGGCCCACATCACCTGCCGCACCGCTTCAAGCAGCGGAGTACCATCCGCGCACGCCTTGCAAAGCATTGCAGCATCGGCGTCTGGCGCGACCCCCAGCAATTGCCGCACACGGCCTTCCATTGGCGGCTGCCATGCGCCCTTGCCAAACCACGCCTTGTGCGCGCCCGCACAGCGCATCAGCCAGCCGCGCGCTCGGTCGGGCCCGAGGCGAACAGAGAGCTCCTCAAGCGCCGCCACCGCAGCCGGATCGCTATCCTGCCATTCTACCAGCAATTCACGCAGCACACGGTCGGCTAGCAGGTCGCGGTCGCGGTCTTCCATCGCCTTTGTACCGGGGATCAGTTCCGCTTCGTTGGGAAAGGCGCTGAGCAGCCATTGCGAGAACGCGTGGATCGTGTTGATGCGCAGGCCGCCACCAGGGCAATCGAGCACGCTGGCGAACAGCGATCGCGCGCGCGCCACCGTGTCCTGATCCATATCCGCGCCGATAAAACCAAGCTGCTTCGCCAAAGCCTCTCCGGGCATGCGCACCCAGTTGGCAAGCACTTCGTTCACGCGTTCCGCCATTTCGGCAGCGCCAGCCTTGGTGAAGGTGAGACAAAGAATGTTTTCAGGCCGCACGCCGTCCGTCAGCAGCAGCCGCAGCACGCGCGCAGAGAGAACCTGCGTCTTGCCCGTGCCCGCGCTGGCGGACAGCCACACGCTGTCATCGGGTGCGACTGCCTTGCGCTGGTTGTCCTTGAGCTCGAAGACCTTGCCGCTCACGCCTTGTCCTCCTCACGCCCCTGCCATTCGGCAAGCCGCATCAGGTGGTCATAGGTGTTGTATCCCGGCGCATCGGGATTGGGCCGCGCGGTGAAGGGTTCATCGCCGAGTATCCACGTGTCGAGTGCATCGTGGAGCATGGTCTCCGCACGCGGAAGGAATTCCTCGGGCGGGATGCCTGTGCGTTTGGCTCCGGTCAGCAGCGGTGTGACCACATATCCGAATCCGGTAGGGCTATCGGTATTCTTACCCAGCGACCAATACTCAAAGCCAGTGGCGAGGCCAGAGACACCATCGAACGCGCCATCGCGCAGGATCAGGCCAATTGTGCCCAGTTGCAACGCATAGCCGTTCTCAACCTGTTTCCCCGTGGGCGGGGAACCCGTCTTGTAATCAACCACCGCGAGCGAACCATCGGGCAGGCGATCAATACGGTCGGCCACACCGTGAATGGTGATGCCTTTGACCTCAATGCTGCCCTTCTTCTCCCACTTGAGTGGTTCGCGTCCGGGCTGAGCAGCTAGTTCCAGCTCGACCCATTCGAGCGCCTTCAGCAATCGCGGTTGCCACAATGCGCGCAGCAACGGATGCGCGGAAAGCTGGGCGAGGTGCTTATCCGCCAGTTCCTCAAGCGAACCCTCGCGCTCGTGCCAGTCTTCCAGAATCTTGTGCGCGAGCGATCCCTGCCATGCTGCGCCCGGCTCGGCATCGAGCTTCTCCAGTTCAGCGAGACGCATGATCTTCTTGGCGTAGAATTCGTACGGATCGGATCGCAGCCGGTCGAGATTGGTGACGCTGATTGCCTGCTGACGCTGCGCCGCATCGGGCATGGGCTTTGGTTGCGGATGCGGAGTTTGGTCGAACCCGCGCCCCTCATCGATCGCCCGCGCAAGATTGGTGGTCGTCGTGTCAGTCGCGGCCTTGGTCAATTCCTCTCCCAACAGCGCCTTGATCCGCAGCAGGAAGCGTGAAGCAATCGCAGGGCCCGAGCTCTCGCGCCGGGCACGGCTGAGGACCACCTCGGGCGCGCCCAATGCTCCGGCCAAGTCATGAGCAGCAAGGCCGATGCGGAAATCCGAACCTGGAACGCCCAGCGCGCGCAGCACAGCGGGTGCGAGCAGCGGATCGACCGAAGGCGTTGGCGGCCAGGTGCCTTCGTTAAGCCCGGCGCAGATCACCAGATCAGCGCGGGTCATGCGCGCTTCGAGCAGGCCGTAGATCGTCACGCGCGGATGGCCGCCATAGGGTGGGCGCACCGCCACCCGATCCATCGCATCACGCAACGCCAGCGGAAGGTCTCCCGCCTCCAGCTCTACTGGAACTTCGCGTGCCTGCTGCCGCAATTCCTCAACGAACGCGGAAAGTGCTCGACCATCCTCACGTGCCCATACACTGTCACTGCAAAGCGCCTCTCCGGCCTCGGCCAGCAGGTCGAGCCATTCAGCCAGGCCGCGCGTCTCTACCTCTTCCAGCAAAGGCGAGAGAATGTCCTCAACCTTGGCGAACCATTCCGCGATGTCGGTCTCAGCAGCGAGCGCGCGCAGTGGCGCAAGACCCGGTTCGCTGCGTGGTCCGCGCATCTTGTATTCGAGCTTCCGCGCGGCCTCGAGCCAGTCCGCACGCCCTTCCCCATCGCCGGCCAACGGATGCTGCAGCAGAGCAATCAGCGGCACCGGAGCTGCCTTATCCGCCGCAACCTCGGCAAGCAGCAACAGCACGCGCCCCGCAGCGGTCTGCGATAGGGGACGACCAGCAGAATCGTCGGCCGCAATGTTCCAACGCCGCAAATGCTGGGTGATACGCCCGGCCAGCCCGCGATCGGGTGTGACAACAGCGATGCGTTTCCCAGACTCTTGCAGGGCCTCTCGGACCAGCAGTGCGACCGACTGGGCCTCTTCTTCTGGATTGGCGCTTTCAATCAGGCGGACGCCAGCGAGGCGACGCTTCTCGGCAGGCAGTTCTACCCACGCCTTGCTCGCTTCGGGTGGCAGGAAGACGCTGGATATGGCGTGCGTGCGCTCCGGCGGTCCCTTGCCCAGCCCTGCACGGTGCCATTGCTGGACCTCGTCACGCCGCACGCCCATGCGATTGAGCAACAGTTTGAGGTGATATTGCGGATGGGTGACGGCATCACCCTTGCCGAAGGGCGTTTCCGCCTCTGGATCGCCAGCGCTGCCAAGCTCTTCCCAAACTTCCGCACCCATCGCCAGATCGAGATCGGGCAGGATCACCGCACCCTGGGGCAGTTCGCTCACCGTCCGCAGTAGTTTCGCCAAGGCGGGCGCCGCGCTCGTGACACCTGCCGCGACGAAGGGCGTTGCCGGCGGATCGTCGCGCATTCGCTTGGCAGCCGTTCGGAACAGCGCGTTGCGGCGCGAGGCAGCATCCAGTTCGCCACGCGCCTCAAGATCGGCGAGCCAGTATTGCTGCAGTTTCGCAAAATCGACCAGATTGCACTGCCAGTGTTCGGACAGCTTTTCATCAAAAATTGAAAGCACCTGCTCGGACAGCAGGGCCTCGGGCGCGATCTCTTCGACCAGCAGGCGGTCCATCACCTGACCCGTTTCAAACGCCAGACGCAGCAGCGCGCTGCCTTTCGGAGCCCTGTCTCCCTGAACCTCGCGGATCAGCTGGGCGAGGCGGAGCCATCTGCGGGTGGGATCGGCAGCAGGGGAGATTGATGCGCCCGCACCCAGCGAATCGAACAACGGGCCCAGCGACTCATCCAGATCGAGATCGCCGACCATAACCATGCGCGGCATCAGCAGGCCCTTGCTGCCTGTCTCTCCGGCATGGCGTACAAAGGCTTCAGACATGGTCCGCGCGGCACGGGCGCTTGGCAGGAGCAGTGTCAGCCGTGCGAGGCCGAAATGCTCCTCGGCATATCGCGGCACCAATCCGGCAACCAGAGCATCGGCAAAGCCGCGATGGGCGGCGATGGAATAGACCTTGAGACCGGGCCGCTCAGACATCCCGCAACGCGGCTTCGGTGGGCGCGATGGCTTCGGGTGTGCCGACCTCGAACCATTGCCCGGTGAAGGGGATTCCGAACAATCGCCCTTCCTCTATCGCGCGGCTCCACAGCACATTGGTGGAGAACTTTCCCTCCGGCGCATCACGCAGCAGGCGTTTCGCGACCAGCTGGATACCCGAGTAAATATAGGGCGCAATCCGGCCCGACTGACGGCGCTTCAGCCGGCCGTTCTCGTCGATATGGAAATCGCCCTTGCCGCGGAAATTGTGTGCGCCCTTGTGCGGCACCAGCAACAGGAGAGCGTCCATCCTCTCCGCATCCCAGAAGTGCGACAGATCGGCAAAGCAATTGCTCGGGCCATCCAGCCAGATGTTGTCGGAATTCAGGCAGAAGAACGGATCGGGCAGATGGTCTTGCGCTTTCACCAGACCGCCACCCGTTTCCAGAAGCTGCTCACGCTCGTCAGAGATGGTGATGGCCGGCACTTTGCTCGACTTCAGGTGCGCTTCAATGCTTTCGGCAAGGTAGTGGACATTGACGACCGCCTTGGTGATCCCGGCACTGGCGAGACGGTCCAGCGTGTGATCGACCAGCGGTTTTCCCGCAACCCGCACCATTGGCTTGGGCTGGGTGGCGGTGAGCGGGCGCATGCGCTTGCCCATCCCGGCAGCCATGACCATCGCGGTGTCTGACGCGAGAGTGCTCATCCCAGCACGGCCCCTTTCTTCTCCCGTATCTCACCCGGGATATTGGCATCGAACCACTGTGCGACAGGAGCGAGCGCGGGATGCTGCAAGTCACGCTCCATCGCCTCCCAGACGCGCGGGATCATACCGAGATAGCGCGGCTTACCGTCGCGCTTCCATAGCCGGGTGAAGATGCCGACGATCTTGGCATTTCGCTGAGCGCCAAGGACGGCGTAGCTTGCTGCGACATCCCAGTCCGGCTGCATCTCGGCCTCGTAAAGGCCCAGCATCTTCGCTTCCAGTTCGGGCGAAACATCGCGCCGCGCGTCCTGTAACAATGACACAAGATCGTAGGCGGGATGGCCAACCAGCGCATCCTGAAAGTCGATAATGCCTTGCTCGCCCTGCCCTTCCCCGTCAGGGTCGAGCATCATGATGTTTTCCGCGTGATAATCCCGCAGAACGGTCACGCCCGGCTGCTGTTCTGCAAGCACGGGTGCCAGGACAGCATCCCAGGCCGCGCGGAAACTCGCTGCGTCCACGTCGAGATTTGCTGCGGGACAGAACCACTCGGTAAGTAGGCCCGCCTCCCGCTGGTACACCGCTATGTCATAGGCGGGAAAAGGCCCCGGTGCACGGCGGTGCAGCTGACCGATCGCGTCAATCGCGGATGCATAGGCGCCCACCTCGCACGTAGGATTGGCCTCGATCCATTCCTTCATCCGGTCATCACCGAAATCCTCGGTCAGCACCCAGCCTTGCGCTGCATCTTCGGAAAAGATGGCAGGAGCGCGCATATCATTGTCCGAAAGCCACCTGGCAACATGAAGGAAGGGTTTCGGGTCCTCCTCCGGCGGCGGTGCGTACATCAACATCGCGCTTTCGCCGCTGTCGCGGTTCAAACGGAAGTAACGACGAAAGCTCGCATCGCCGGGAATTGCGTGGATTTGCGCATCGTCCCAACCTGCCGAAGCGAGGAACTGGTGCATGCCGTCGGGAAATTCGCTCATGGCATTCGCCCTAGCCAATCGGCACCGCCTTCGACAATCGCCTTACGACCCTTCCCACTGATTTCGAGCGTGATTTGCAGGCACCCCGCCTCATGCGCGAATCCGCCCGCATGATCGGGCCATTCAGCGAGCAGCACGGCGCCCTCGCGGTAGTCGTCCAGCCCCAGCTGCTCTACCTCTGACGGGTCTTCGAGTCGGTAGAAGTCCGCATGCACGGCAGGCGGATCGAGATGGTCGTACATTTCGATAATGGTGAAGGTTGGTGAAGGCACTTCGCCCTGATGGCCGAGCGCCTGAAGGATCGCGCGTGACAGCGTCGTCTTACCAGTACCCAGCCCTCCGGAAAGCGCCACTACATCGCCAACGCGCAACTGCTCCGCAATGCGTCCGCCAAAGCCATGCATGGCTTCCAGGTCTGGCAAATCGATCATCAGGGGAGCAGCACCGTTGCGGTTGTCCCCGCGCCCTTTTCGGACTGGACTTCCAGCCTCCCGCCATGCGCCTCGATCAATTGCCTGGCGAGCGGCAAGCCAAGGCCGCGCTTGCCATCGTTCCCGTCCTTGCCCTTGAGGCGATAGCCATCCATTGCCCGCGCGAGTTCGCTGGGCTTCATCCCCTCGCCATTGTCCGAAATTACAATACGCGCGCCCGACTTGCGACGCGACAGAGCAACGAGAATTCGTCCGTCCTGCGGTGTCGCCGCAATGGCGTTATCCAATAGGTTGCCAATCGCACGGCCCAGCTGACGGCGATCCGCCTTCACCGAACCCGCGCCCTTGTCTCCGCGCAAATCGAGCGTGATGTTCTTGGCGTCAATCGCCTCTTCCCGGCTCCGCACCTGATGGGTGGTAAATTCGAACAGGTCGACGTCTTCGCGCGCAATGGGCAGAAGCCCTGCCTCGCTCTGCGTGAGGTCGAGCACGCTTTCGATCTGGGTGGAAAGCCGCTCCACCGAGGCAAGGATCGCGTGGACATATTCCTTGCCCTGATCGGACAAGTCACCCGCCACACCCGATTGCAGCAGCTCTGCAAACCCGCCGATGGATGTGAGCGGAGTGCGGAATTCATAGGACATGTTGGCGAGGAAACGCGTCTTTACCGCATCCGCCTCTTCCAGCGCGGTCGCGCGTTCACGCAGAGCTTGTTCCGCCTTCGTCGAATCGGTCACGTCCATTACGGTCAGCAGGCCATTGCCATCGGGCAGCGGAACGCCTGCGAATTCGAGAGTGCGACCATCCGACAGCACGACGCGGCCGCCTTTTTCTCTCCGGTCCAGCGTCGCCGCCATAACCACTTCACCGATGGCCTTGCGCTGTGCGGGGCGAGCAAGTCGGTTCGAAATCCGGTCGAGCAATTGGTCGACATGCGGATGCTCATCAAAAAACTCTTCCGGAAGACCCCAGATCGCCGGGAAACTGCGGTTCCACAGCTGCATCCGTCCGTCCGGCGCAAACACGGCCAACGATTCGAACAGTGAATCGAAAGTCGCAGTCCGCGTCCGCAGCAACGTATCGCGCGTGGCGGAAAGGGCGAGCTGTTCGGAGCGGTCTTCAGCCACCATCACCAGTCCGCCATCGGGCATAGGCTGGGCCACGATGCGCAGGTGCGTGCCATCGGGCAGCGTCCACTGGTCTTCTTCGGGCGCATCGGCCACGAACCAGCTCGCCAGTTCGGTCCGCCATTCGGGGAAATCTCGAACTTCGGGCAGACGCGATCTGTCGCGCGCCATATCGAGAAAACGCTCGAACCGCGGGGGCTCGATTGCCACAGACGATGGAAGTTCGAAAATCCGCTGGAACGGCTGATTGGCGAACGTGAGGCGGCGATCCTCATCAAACTGCGCCACGCCGACCGAGAGCTGATCGAGCATGCTGCGCTGCGCAGCCTGGAAAGCGCGGAACGAACGGCCCTGCTCCTCAAGCTCTTCGATGTCGATGGCGTATCCGGCAACGCCCTCCACACCGAGCGGTAGATCACTGACCCGCAGGGTCCGCCTTTGGCTGCCGACTGTTGCCTGCACGATGCGTTCGACGGGGCGATCCTGATCCTTGGCCTGTTTGGCGATCTGCGCCGCATCGAGCCCGTCAACACGCTCGATCAGTTCTACCTGCTTGTCGACAACCTCTGCTGCGTTCTTCGCACCGACTGCATCCACATAGGCGGAGTTGACGAGTTGCAATCGCAGATCGTTCCCGCGGAACCACATCGGCATAGGAGCCGCTTCGATCAGCCCTACAAGCGCCGCAAAGTCATTGCGCGCGCGTGCAGTTTCGGCACGCAGGTGCGAAAGCTCTCCCTGGCTTTCGGAGAAATCGAACCACCAGATCAGCGCAGCACCGCCGCTGGCAATCGAAGCATTGGCGAGTTGGCCGCGCAACGCGAGGCTCTTTTCCGACTTCCGCGGCGTTATGACCATGCGGAACGGTGCAGCGGTTTTCTGCGTCCGGCGCACGGCTTCACGCAATTGTTCGAGATCACCTTCGGAAAGACCGCCCTCGCTGTCGGCCAGCTCACTCAGGAAGCCCGGAAGCGCATCAAGGCCAAGCCATGCGGCGAGCCTGTCCGGACCCTCTATTTTCCCGTCCGCTTTCACCAGCAGCGGTATCGCCGGAGAATCGTCGATCATCCGCGTCAGGCGACGCACCGTGATCCGGCTCTGCTTGGCCGCGCGCGACCGCTGGAGCGAGCTGACCACCAACCACACGGCCGTCGCCGTCCATGCAGCCAGAAGCAGGCCGAGCAGTGCCAGTGCGGAAGGCGAAAGTTCCATCGCTTTTCCAGCTATGTGACGCGGGGCTTCGATGCAACGGCAGAAGCGAAGCTACGCCCAAAAACAAGTCGCCCCGACCAATGGCCGGGGCGACTGTTGCTCCGATTGGAAGCGAACCGCTTAGTAGCGGTAGTGCTCCGGCTTGAA
Organism: Aurantiacibacter sp. D1-12; assembly: GCF_028858515.1. Classification (GTDB taxonomy): domain Bacteria; phylum Pseudomonadota; class Alphaproteobacteria; order Sphingomonadales; family Sphingomonadaceae; genus Alteraurantiacibacter. Next base: position 424,242 of record NZ_JAPJZJ010000001.1, on the reverse strand, counting down.
CGGGCCTTCCACCGGCACGCCGATGTAATCGGCCTGCTGCTGGCTGAGCTTGGTCAGCTTCACGCCGAGCTTGTCGAGGTGGAGCGCAGCAACCTTCTCGTCGAGGTGCTTGGGCAGCACGTAGACGTCGTTCTTGTAGCTGTCAGCGTTGTTCCACAGTTCCATCTGCGCCAGCACCTGGTTGGTGAAGGAGCAGCTCATCACGAAGCTGGGGTGACCGGTTGCGCAAGCGAGGTTCACCAGGCGACCCTTGGCCAGCACGATGATTTCCTTACCGTCAGGGAACTTCACCAGGTCGGTGCCCGGCTTGAGTTCGGTCCACTCATAGTTGCTGAGCGCGCCGATCTGGATCTCACTGTCGAAGTGACCAATGTTGCAGACGATGCTCATCGGCTTCATCGCCTTCATGTGATCGGCAGTGATCACGTCTTCGTTGCCGGTTGTGGTGACGAAGATGTCGGCGCGGGTCACTGCGTCTTCCAGCGTAGTGACTTCGAAGCCTTCCATCGCGGCCTGCAGGGCGCAGATTGGATCGATTTCGCTTACCAGAACGCGGGCACCGCCATCACGCAGCGATTGTGCCGAACCCTTGCCGACGTCACCGTAACCGGCAACGAAAGCGACCTTACCCGAAAGCATCACGTCGGTTGCACGACGGATCGCGTCGACCAGCGATTCGCGGCAGCCGTAGAGGTTGTCGAACTTCGACTTGGTCACGCTGTCATTCACGTTGATCGCCGGGAAGGGCAGCTTGCCCTGCTTGGCGATGTGGTAGAGGCGGTGAACGCCGGTGGTGGTCTCTTCCGAAACGCCCTTCAGGTTCTTGACCGTCTCGGTCAGGTAGCCCGGCTTTTTGGCGATAAAGGCCTTCAGCGCGCGCTGCATCTCGATTTCTTCGGGATTGGTCGGTTCCGGCATTTCTTCGCCTGCTTCGAGGCGAGCGCCCCAGAGCGCGAACATCGTCGCATCGCCGCCATCGTCCAGGATCAGGTTGGCAGTCTGGCCGTCACCGTTGTCTTCCCAGTCAAAGATGTTGCCGACATAATCCCAGTACTCAGCCAGGCTCTCGCCCTTCACCGCGAACACGGGAATATCCTGAGCGGCGATGGCAGCTGCAGCGTGGTCCTGCGTCGAGAAGATGTTGCAGGTTGCCCAGCGTACTTCCGCACCGAGCTCAACCAGCGTTTCGATCAGAACGGCAGTCTGGATCGTCATGTGCAGCGAACCTGTGATGCGCGCGCCAGCAAGCGGCTTCGATGCACCAAACTCTTCGCGCGTGGCCATCAGGCCCGGCATTTCGGTTTCGGCAATGTTGATTTCGGCACGGCCATAGTCAGCCAGTGCAATGTCTTTGACGATATAGTCGGTGAAAGCGGCGTCTGCCACGGGCACTTCTCCTGTAGATTCGGGTGAAGCGTCGCCGGGGCTCCATGCAACGCCAAATAATGGTGCGCCACATAGGGGGGTAGAGCCGCAGCGTAAACCCCTGCGGAGTTTGACGCTTTCATGGGCACATTTCTTGTGCCGCAGCGTTTGCACCCTATCTGAAGGCGAAAGCCCCCATGGAGGACAAGAAGACTATGACGATTTCTAAAGGCGATACCCTACCCGACGTAGCCGTGGCGAAGGCCACCAGTGAGGGCCCGCAGCAAGTCCAGACGGGTGAGTTCTTTGCTGGCAAGAAGGTCGCGCTGTTCGCAGTGCCCGGCGCCTTTACTCCGACCTGCTCTGCCAAGCACCTTCCCGGCTTTGTCGAAAAGGCGTCTGAATTGAAGGCCAAGGGCGTCGACGAGATCGCCTGCACCAGTGTGAACGATGCTTTCGTCATGGCCGCGTGGAAAGACGCGAACGATGCTGGCGAAGTGACCATGCTGGCGGACGGCAACGGCGATTTCGCCAAGGCTGTCGGTCTGGATGTCGATTTCTCCGGTTACGGAATGGGTAGCCGCTCCAACCGCTATTCGATGATCGTCGATAATGGCGTGGTGACAGAGCTGAACGTGGAAGGTCCGGGCGAATTCGCCGTATCAAGCGCCGACCACATGCTCGGCCAGCTCTGAGGCAAAACATTACCGAACAAAGAAAAGGGCGCCCGTTGCGGCGCCCTTTTTTGTCTACGATCAGTGGCTGATCAATCCACCCATTTTACATCGACGCCGAGGCTATCGATATTGTCGGTGAAGTTGGGGTGTGCGCGGCGGATTGGATCTGCATCGAGGATCGTGCTCTCGCCTTCGATGCTGCTCGCCACCATCAGCATCGCGATGGCGACGCGGATGATATAGGGGCTGGTCACCGTCGCCGGGCGCAGCTTGTCACCACCGAATGTGATCAGTCGGTGCGGATCGCACAGCAGCGTGTGCGCGCCAAACAGGCTCAGCTCGGTGTGCCAGGTCAGGCCGCCTTCGTAGACCTTGTTCCAGAACATCGTCTGACCCTTGGCCTTCACGCCCAGGGCAATGAAGATCGGCAGCAGGTCGGCCGGGATGTAGGGCCACGGCGCGGCTTCGACCTTGGTCGTAATGTGACTGGTGAAGTTCTGCTGCACCACGAGTTCTTCGGGCGCGTTGAGACGTGACCAGCCGTCTTTATGCTCCACATGTGCGCCGAACTTCTCGAACGTGCGATCGATCAGCATGAAATCTTCGGGCTGCGTGTTGCGCACCGAAATGTCGCCACCGGTCACCGCAGCGAGCGCAAGGAAGGTGGCAATCTCGTGGAAGTCCTCGACGAAAGTGTAGTCGACCGGCTTGAACTCATCGCATCCGTCGACGGATACCATCGAGGTGCCCTTGCCGCGAATTGTGGCACCCATCTGTTCGAGGAAGGTGCACATCTCTTGCACATGCGGCTCACACGCGGCGTTGACGATCTGGCTTGTACCGCTCGAGGCAAGCGCGCTGATGATGAAGTTCTCGGTCGTCGTGACAGAGGCATATTCGAGCCACATGCGTGTGCCCTCGCCCTTCCCGCTCTTGCGGAAGACTATGTCCTTGCCTTCGTATGACACCTCGGCCCCGAACGCCTTGAACACCTGCACGTGCGGATCAATCTCGCGTGCGCCCAGTGTGCAACCCTTCACTTCATGCTCCAGCCGCGCTTCGCCGAGACGGGCGAGCAGGCCGGGGATCATCATGATCGATGCACGCATCGCCTGGGGCAGCTTGGCCTTGGCACTGCTCGGGATAGTTGAGTGATCGATGGCAAAGGTTTTGGCATCGTGATCCCACTCGATCGTGCTGCCAAGGTCGGTGAAGAAGGCATGGATGCGCTGCACATCGGTAATGTCCGGCACATTGCGAAGCATGATCGGCGCTTCGCTCAACAATGTGGCACACAGAACCGGAAGCACCGCGTTCTTGTTGGCAGAGGGATCAATCTTGCCTTCGAGCTTCTGGCCGCCCCTCACATATAATGCCGTCATTCTTAGTCCCTTGTCACAGACGCGTTGGCAGCGTCAGGAGTATCCCATCAAAGCCAGCACTTCCTTGCGGCTCTTCATATCTTCGCGGAAGGTGCCCATCACCTTGCTGGTCACCATTCCCACACCCGGAGTACGAACACCGCGCGCGGTCATACAGGCATGGCTCGCTTCGATCACAACTGCAACGCCGCGCGGATTGAGACCATCCCAGATCGCCTGTGCGACCTCTGCCGTCAGCCGTTCCTGGATCTGCAATCGCCGAGCATAGCCGTGCAACACCCGGGCAAGCTTGGAAATGCCCACCACGTGATCGGTCGGCAGATAGGCGATCGCCGCTTTCCCGATGATCGGCGCCATATGGTGTTCACAATGGCTTTGAAAAGGGATGTCCTTCAACAGCACGATCTCATCATAGCCGCCCACTTCTTCAAAGGTTCGGGCCAGGTGGGTAGACGGATCTTCAGCGTAGCCCTGACAATACTCTTTCCAGGCGCGCGCAACGCGCTTTGGCGTATCGAGCAACCCTTCCCGCTCCGGATCATCGCCAGACCAGCGGATCAGCGTGCGGATCGCATCCTGCACATCGTCGGGGACGGGAGGCTTGGGCGGCGGTGACTTTGCCACGGCACCGTTATCATTACTCATAGAAATACCTGTGCTCCCCTGCTCAGAAACTTGCGGGATAGGTCCAATAGGCTGGAAAGGCGGAAATTACCACGCCCTGCTCAAGAGAATGGCGAGACAGGCATTGTGTTCCATCCCGCGCTTTCTCTCGCCCCAGAACCAAAAAAGGGACCGACCCTTCGGGCCAGTCCCTTTTTTGGCGCGCCAGGAAGGATTCGAACCTCCGACCGCCTGATTCGTAGTCAGGTACTCTATCCAGCTGAGCTACTGGCGCGCGGTAGAGGCGGCCACATAAGGGGGCCTGATCAGCTTGGCAAGGGATTAAAACGAAACTCTTGCCAGCAAATCGCGGTCCATCGGCGCGAGTGGCAGCTGGCTTGCCTCTTCATGGGTGAACCAGCCGAACGCCTGCCCGTCGTGCGCCACAGGCTCCGACACTGCCTCGCGGGAGGTGTAAAGAAAAAGGACAATGTGCTTCTCGCCCGTTTCCTCTGCAAAAGATGTTGGCCTTAGCTGGTCTGCGGCAAGCGCGATCCCCAGCTCCTCGCCAATCTCTCGCAGCAGTGCATCCTGCGGAGATTCGCCGGTTTCCACCTTGCCACCGGGGAATTCCCACAGCCCGCCGTGATGCTTGTGATCCGGCCTTTGTTGCAGGAGAATCCGCCCTTCCCCATCGCACAGGGCCAGAGCGACCACCGGCAGCCATGTCGGAATATTTTCCACGTTAACCAATGCTCCCCACTACCCGTTAACTCCTGGATGTAAAATCTCGCTTCATCGCGCTCTTATCTAGGGGACAATCCAGTGCGGACGAAGACATTATTCAACAACCTGCTGCGTGATGAGCAGGGCGCGACAGCCATCGAGTATGGCCTCATCCTCGCATTGATTGCGATTGCCATGATCACTGCGCTGCAGGGCATGGCCACGGCAACGGTCGACATGTGGAACAGTGTCGAGACCAAGGTCGAAGACGCAAGTTCTTCCGCACGATCTTAGGATTTTCTTCAGAAATGCCCCGTAATCAGGGCTGAGCTCAATCAGGGAAACCCGAGAGAGCCGGGTACCGAAGACTTAAACCAGGAGACTACGTAATGACTTTCTTCAAGAACATGATCCGCGACGAGCAGGGTGCAACCGCTATTGAATACGGCCTGATCGCTGCTCTGATCGCCGTTGCTGCTATCACTGCAATGCAGTCGCTCGGCAACGAACTCAGCACGACCTTCAACAACGTGAAGACCGAGCTGACCGAAGCAAACAAGGCTAACATCTAAGCCTTAGCTTCAAAGCGAAAAAGTGGGGCGGCAGGGAAACCTGCCGCCCTTTCTTTTTGCCCGGAGCTGAAAATCGCCTGTCGGATTACCGACACACAAAAAAGGGCCGCTCCAATGGGGCGGCCCTTTTTGTGTTTGGATCAGTGCAGCGTCAGTTCGACCGCACGACAATCTTGTATTGCTGCCCGGGCACCACACGAGCATCTCCGAACAACCCGTTGAGCACACGGAAGCGCGCTTCCTGTCCGTCAGTATAGGCCATCCTACGCGCCAGACTTGCGACAGTGTCGCTGCGCCCGGCGGTCACAATATCGATTCGGCGCGGAACCACACTGCCAGCTTCTTGCGACGAGATCCGCCGCATCGACTGGTAAAGCGAATTAAACGTGCCAGCCTGTCCTGCCGGAGTAATCGACTGGAAGTGATAGGCCTGACCGTTGCCGAAGTCATAGGCGAAAACCGTCACATCGACCTGGCTCTGCCCGTTGTTGACTCGCGCGAAGCCATAAGTCGCCGGAAGGCCGTTCACCGTGGTGCGTTCGATCGTTTGCGGGGCGAGCTGCTGCTGCTCTCCGCCAATCGCGCGGAACACATTGCGCACATAGCTATCCATGTTCCCGTCGTACTGCGCCATCGTAAGCTGCGCACGGCCGCCATTACCATTGATCGACACAGCCCGCGGGCTGTTGACCATGTAGAAGCCCTGCGGCGCGGTGAAGCTGAAGCGCAGGATCGGATGGATAAACTGGCGTCCTTCGATCACGCCCTGCTCGGGATCATCACCGTAGATCATCCCGTCAATGCGGGAGAGGAAGGTGTTGCGGTTGGTCACACCCGTACCGCCACCCGCGAGCTGCACCGCATTTTGCACACGGCTCGCCGGATCGGGGTGGGTCGAGGCCCATTCGGGGATCGTCGCATTCTGCCGCCCCTGCAGCTGCGCATCGAGCTGGTTCTGCGCGGCGAGGCTCTGAAGGAGCGTGGCCATAGAGCGCGGATCGTAACCGGCGCGGTTGAGATACTGGACGCCAAGCGCGTCGGCCTCCAGTTCCTGATTGCGCGAATAGCTGAGCGTCAGCATCTGCGAGCCTTGCAAGGCACCGCGCGAAATCGTGTTGCCGAGCGGGTTATCGCCAAGCAGAATACTCGAGAGAATAGCGATACCTACGCCGCCAAGCTGGTTGCGTTGCGCTGCGGCTTGCCGCCGAGCCGAATGGCGCGCTGCCACATGGCCGACTTCATGACCCAGCACAGCGGCCAGTTCAGCCTCGTTATTCATCAGATTGACGAGCTGGCGCGTTGCATAAACGTAGCCGCCCGGCACCGCGAAAGCGTTGTTCACACTCGAATTGAGCAGCGTCACATCAAATGCACCGGGTGTAGTCGCCAGGCCAGACTGCACAGCAATGTTCTGGCCGACCTGCTCGACATAGCGGGCCTGCGGACCTGTCATCTCGCCGCCAAACTGGGCCACGAATTGCTCGTGATACTGCGCACCCAGCTGCGCTTCCTCAGCGGTAATCGGGGAACCGGGGGCAACGTTGGCGCCGGGGATAGAGGCACATGCCGAAAGCGCGATTGCCCCAATGCTAGCAGAAGCCAACACCTTGAGCTTAGGGTATAGTGATTGCGACATGCGGTCCTCCTCCAACACGATAATTGCGGCGCATCATGACGCCAAATGTCTATGTTCACAAACCGTAGAACAAAAACAATGTTCCCGCCGCCTTGCGGTCAGCAAAAACTTGTAAATTAACGGAGGCTTTGGCCGATCCTGAGGAATCGTTCGTCCCGTTGGCGCCGCAGCTCGGCTGACGAAAAGCCTTCAAGACCCTCCAATTCATCGTCAATCGTGCTCACCAAAGAGGCAATTGCAGCCTGCGGATTTCGCTGTGCGCCGCCCATCGGCTCGGGGACGATACGATCAATCACACCGAGCTCGAGCAGATTCTGCGCGGTTAGCTTCATCGCTTCCGCCGCTTGTGGTGCTTTTTCTGCGGTGCGCCAGAGGATCGATGCACACCCCTCCGGCGAGATGACCGAATAGACGGCATGTTCAAACATCAGCACGCGTTCGGCACTTGCAAGTGCGACAGCTCCGCCAGAGCCGCCCTCACCCACAATGGCAGCGACCATTGGCACGCCAAGCGACAGGCATGCTTCGGTGGAGCGGGCGATGGCTTCTGCCTGCCCACGCTCTTCCGCTTCGATCCCGGGAAACGCGCCCGAGGTATCGACGAGTGTTACAACCGGCAGCGCGAAGCGGTCGGCGAGTTCCATAAGGCGGATCGCCTTGCGATAGCCCTCTGGCTTACCCATGCCGAAATTGTGGTTGATCCGGCTTTCGGTGTCGTGACCCTTCTCATGCCCGATCAGAACGACCTTGCGCCCATTGAGCGTAGCGAGACCGCCCATGATCGCCTGATCATCTCCATAAAGACGATCACCGCCCAGCGGGATGAAGTTGTCGAATCCGTGCGCCACATAATCGCGGAAGTGCGGACGGCCAGGATGCCGGGCGACCTGCGTTTTCTGCCACGGGGAAAGGTTGGAGTAGGTGCTTTCGAGCAGCTTCGCGCTTTTCAGCTCCAGCCGCTGCAGCTCATTGGAAATGTCGATATCGCCATCTTCACCGGCAGCCCCGCGAAGATCGGCGATCTTTGCTTCCAGCTCGGCAACAGGCTTTTCGAATTCGAGGAATGAAACCATGGTGGTCGCGCTAGCCCCCTCTTTGTCCGCCTGCAAGAGGATGTCGCTCGTTTACGAGAGCCACAAGCCGCGCGGAATCGACATGGGTGTAGATTTGCGTGGTCGCGATATCGGCGTGACCAAGCAACGTTTGCAGTACGCGCAGGTCAGCGCCGCCCTCCAGCAAGTGCGTGGCGAAAGCATGGCGCAAAACATGCGGGCTGACCTTGGCAGGATCGATATCGGCCCTCGCCGCCAGTTCCTTCACCATCTGGTAGAGGCGAATCCGACTGATATGGCCCGTACGCGATGGGAAGAGATGCTTGCTGCCATCGGGGCGGACTTCCACCCACCGGGCAATCGCCGACTGGGCGCGCCGGGAGACAGGGACCATGCGCTGCTGCCCGCCCTTCCCGGTAATCGTCAGAAACGGAGCATCGCGCGGCACCGCGCTGACATGGAGTGAAACCAGCTCGCTCGCCCTAAGGCCGGAGCCGTAGAGCAACTCGAACAGCGCCAGCAGGCGGATTGCATTGGGTTTGCCCTCGCCCGCCTCTTTCTCAACCTGCGTGAACATGCGCTCGACCTCGTCGTGCGAGAGCACTTTGGGCAAAGGTCTGCGCGTTTGCGGTCGCGGCAAGGCGGTAGCCGGATCATCCTTGCGCAGCCCCTCGTCGACGCAAAACCCGTAGAACTGCCGTAGCGCGGAAATCTTGCGGGCAACCGTGGACGGAGCAAGGCTCGCCCACTCGCCACTCAACGAAAGCAGGTCATCACGTCCAGCGGCAAGCAGATCGCCAACCGCATCCTCGCTGCCTTCCAGATCGCGTCGATAAGCTGCAAGCGTATTGGGCGCAGCGCCGCGTTCGGCTGCCATCATGGCTAGAAAGCTGTCGATTGCTGTCGACATCCAGCAGCACTCCTATCCGCGCGCGACGGCCTCCGCCGCGATCATCCGCGCCTCGGCAGACAGTCCGACCTGGTTGAGCGAGCGCACGATGAAATAGAGGTGGCGCGGCGTCATCTGTTCCCAGCTCACCCCCTGCATCCCCAGTCCTGCGAGCAGAGCTACCAGCGCCTGATTGCGGTAGACAGAAGCCGCCTCGATCTTGCTGCTCCAGGCACTTTCGCGCGTGTAGTTGATACCCAGCTGGTCGCCAAAATCGGCGAGATCACTCTGGTCGAGCCTGTCGAGCCCGGCGAGACCAGCCACGAGAAAGGCCGATTTGCGCTGCCCGTCGCTCCCGTCATTGTCGATAAAGCTATCGACATCACCTGCATCGACATTGCCGTTGCGCTGTTCCTGAGCCAGCGCGAGCAGACCCCAGGCCTCACTTCCAGAGGGCACTACACCGCCCCACTGCATGGCATTACGATCAAGCCCGGCAGCAAGCATGGATGCGATGAGCCCTGCAGCGTCATCCAGATTTTCCGCGCTCACAGGCACGCGGGCGGCAGCGTAAGCTGTCATGACCTTGCGACCGTAGCTTTCATCGCCTTCCCACAGCTGCCGCATGGCGGCAATTCGTCCCTGGGCACTCGACGCCAAATAGGCTTCGCGCAGCAGTTCCGCATTGGCCTTCTCGTTCTGTTGATAGGCATCGCTTGCCCATAACAGTGCGTTGAGATCGACCATTGCCGCTGCAGAGAGCACGCCACGCGCACCGGCAGTATCGGCTGCGTTTACGCGGTCCAGCAAAGGCGTAGCGGGGATCATCACATCGGAAATGTCATAGTGCTGCGCAGCGTATCCGTCTGGTCGCAATCCATCCGGCAGTTCAACGCCAAGCGCACGCGCCAGCGCAAAGCGCCACGGCGTAAGCTCCTCAGTGCCATCCCATTCGATATTGACCGCCCGGCCACCATCACCGGCAGCCCCGGCATAGCGCTGCGCGAGCCGCACATCGATCTCGGGCGCGACACCGGTGCCAAGCGCACGATCCAGATCACGCTCGGAACTGCGACTTTCGCCAAGGTAAGAAGAACAAATCGCTTGCAGCAATTGCCACTCACCGTCTTCGCGCACATCGCTTTGCAGGCGGGCTACCGGGCAGATGCCGAGAATGTCTCCTGTCGTGAGGTAGGCGTCGAAGGCGGCATCGGTCAGGCCCCGGTTATAGTTGCTGCCATCGACATCCTGCACCAAGGCGCGGGCCACTGCGCTTTCACCCATCGCGTTGAGCGCTTGGGCGCGCAGGGCAGCAAATTGCACCGGATCCATGCCTTGCGGCGCGTCGAGGCGGCTCGCCAGCGCACGGCGCATCAGGATATGGCCCCAGCGTGACACCACAGGACCATCGCTGGCCTCGAGTGCCGCGCGTACGAGAGCGGCGGGTTGGTTGACGAGCGAGGCCGACGCGAAACCGCCTTCGGCGAGGCTCAGAACGCCGATCTCTTCGGTCGCGCGGCGTGCCGCTGCGGGAATATCGAATCTCGGACGCAAGCCGAACAGGTCGTTGACCTGCGAAGCCTCCATCGCCTCTAGCTCTTCCAGCGTAGGGAAATCCGTCGGCAAGGTAACAGGAGCACCACCGCCTCCACCACCGTCGGGAAGCGGCTGCACAACAGGTGTGCCACCCGGCGCAGGCGCAGAAGGTGCTCCGGGCGTCGTCGGACGCGTGCTGGTCGGTGTTGGTGTCGGTGCTTGCGTCGGAGTAGGCGTTGCCTGCGGAGGTGGATCACGGAAAGCAGGCGGAAGCAGATCTTCCGGCCCCACAGCCATTGCCAGCGATGAAGACAGCGCCAATGTCGCGCCGCCCAGCAGCAAACCTAATCGCTTCACGAATTTCTCTCCGGCAATTCCACGGGCTCCACAATCATACGCTGCTCTTCACGCCCACCATCGAACCAGGCGACGCCGAGCACTAGCAGCAGAATAGCAAACATTGTGAGCATGACCATCAGGCGCTTCGACACCTTGCGACACTTCCCGTTCTAACACGTCTTCGCTGCGCGCAACTGCACAGCCGACCTTGCCAGCGCGGTTAGCCTATCTATAGGCCTTGCGGCAATGACCATGTCGAAGCCAGTGCCCGATGAAGCCACGCTGCGTGCGATCAAGCAGCGCCTGAACAAGCCCCTGGTGCTTGTGGGCATGATGGGCGTTGGCAAGAGCACCGTCGGGCGACGGCTCGCCAATGTGCTCGATATGGACTTCACCGATGCGGATGAGGAGATTGTCGAGGCGGCGAACATGTCCGTTGCTGAAATATTCGATCAATTCGGTGAAGAGTACTTCCGCGATGGCGAACGCCGCGTGATCGCGCGGCTGATGGAAAACAGCGGCGCGGGCTGTGTGCTGGCGACTGGCGGAGGTGCTTTTCTCGAAGACGAAACGCGCGAGCTGATCCTGCAGGAAGGCGTGGCCATCTGGCTCGATGCCTCGATCGATACGCTGGTTGAACGGGTCAGCCGCAACAAGCGCCGCCCGCTCTTGCGCACGGGGAATATCGAGGAGAAAGTCACCACGATGAAAACCGCGCGCGAACCGATCTATGCCCAGGCGCATATCCACGTGCAAAGCGACAGCGGCCCGCACCATTTCACCGTGAATCGCATTCTGGAAGGTCTCGACACATGGCTGACGTAAAGGTCGATCTTGCCGGGCGCAGCTATCAGGTGCGCGTTGATCGCGGGCTGATCGCTGACTTTGCCAATCAGTGCGGTGATTTGCTGCGCAAGAAGCGCGTGCCGATCGTGACCGATGCCAATGTACGTGCCGCATGGGGTGACGCGCTTGAAGCCTCGCTCCTCGCTGCAGGCAAAGAGCCGCGCTGGCTCGTTCACGAAGCGGGCGAAAGCGCGAAGAGCTGGGACGGGCTCTCCCGTACTGTCGAATGGTTGCTGGCCGAAGAAGTCGAGCGCGGCGATCACATTGTGGCACTTGGTGGCGGAGTGATCGGGGACCTCACGGGGTTTGCCGCCAGCATGCTTAAGCGGGGTTGCAGCTTCATCCAGGTGCCCACCACACTGCTTGCGCAGGTCGATAGCTCGGTTGGCGGGAAAACCGCGATCAACGTTGCGGCGGGCAAGAACCTTGTTGGCGCTTTTCATCAACCGTCGCTTGTGCTGGCCGACACGAATGCTCTCTCAACGCTATCGCCCCGCGAGATGCGCTGTGGCTTCGCCGAGGTCATCAAATACGGAATTCTGGGCGACCGGGAATTCTTCGAATGGTGCGAGAGCAATGTTGCCGGGATCTTGAGTCATCTTCCGAGAACGCTTGAATATGCGGTAACGACCAGCGTGCAGGCCAAAGCCCGTATCGTTGCGCAAGACGAACGCGAGACAAGCGGTGCGCGTGCGCTGCTCAACCTCGGCCACACATTCGGCCACGCGCTGGAGGCAGAGACCGGTTATTCGGACAGGCTACTCCACGGGGAAGCCGTTGCCATCGGGATGGCTCTGGCTGCCCGGTATTCGGTACGGCGTGGCCTAATGGATCAACGCGAAGCGGAGCGAATTGCAACCGCCATAGGGATCTCTGATCTCAGGACCGATATCTGGCGGCTCGAGGGGACCTGCACTGGCGAACAACTTGTGGCACACATGCTCCACGACAAGAAGATGGATGCGGGCACCTTGCCCTTCATCCTACTGCGCGGAATCGGAGAGGCCTTTGTCGACAACGAAGTCGACCTCGCTGATGTGGCGGAATTTCTGAACGAGGAACTGACCGCCGACTAACCCGCTAAGGGATAGACCGGCAGGTTAGTCCCCGTAGATCGCGACTTCGTTCACACCCGTGCTGTCTGCGCGGCCGCGGTACATGCCCGATGTGTTGAACGAAAATGCCGTCTGCCCCATGTTCGAGACGACAATCACGCCGCCCGTACCGCCCAGTTCGAGCACTTCGGTCATCAGGTTGTCGGCAGCTTCTTGCGGCCCCATGCCGGACAGGCGCATCAGATCGCAGATCGCGCGCGCCACACTTGCACGGATGAAGTACTCGCCCGTCCCCGTGGCCGAGACAGCGCAGGCGCGATTATCAGCATAGGTGCCCGCACCGATCAGCGGCGAATCCCCGATGCGGCCCCAACGTTTGCCGGTCATACCGCCGGTGGACGTGCCCGCCGCCAGATTGCCGTGTGTGTCGCGCGCAACGGCGCCCACGGTGCCGTAACGGTGCTCGTCATCTTCCAGCGTTGCGATAGCATTGGCACGGAAACGCTCGAGCGATTCGAGTCGACGCGGCGTGATAAACCATTCCTCTTCGACCTGCTCCAGCCCGCGGTCGGCGGCGAAGATCTCTGCACCCTCACCGCTCAGCAGTACGTGACGGCCATCGCGCATCACTTCCTGTGCCAGCAGGATCGGGTGGCGCACATTGCTTACGCCCGCCGCCGCACCGGCGCTCAGGTCATGTCCCAGCATCAGCGAGCTATCGAGCGATACCCGCCCTTCCCACGTCAGCACCGCGCCGCGCCCGGCGTTGAAGAGCGGGTCGTCTTCAAGAAGGGTAATCGCCGCGATGACGGCATCTTCCGCCGTTCCGCCTTCTGCCAGCACAGCCGCCCCCGCATCAAGCGCGCCCTGCAAGGCCGCGTTGTAGGCCGCTTCACGCTCGGGCGTCATGGACTCGCGTGCAATCGTCCCCGCTCCGCCGTGGATGGCTATCGACCAGTCGGACTGCTCAACCTCATGCGCCGCGATGGCGGTTGGCAGCAGGATTGCGAAGAGCGGTAGGAAAATGCGCAGCAGATGCTTCATGGAACGGCCCCATTTGTATTGTTGAAACCTTCATGCCGCCAGGCGCGGGTGAAGATCAAGGGGAAGCTTGAGCAAGCCCCTACTCAATGCCGGGTGGAGGCATCGCATCCGGTGCGCTGGGAGGGTACCTGGTGTTCATCTTCGCTTCCGCGGAGGGGTTGGCGACCCCGAACACCTCGCCGTCGCCGCAGGCCTCGCGAAGCTCCTCCATCGAGGGACCTCCTGGAGTAATAGGGTTGGGCGAGGCCCAGATGAACTCTTCACCCAGTCTCCCCTCCACCTCACCGGACACGCGGTTCACGAGGACGTAGTAGCCCTCATCATCCACATCGAGACCCGTTTCGGTGTGGAACCAGGCAAGCTGCTGCTCATCTTGTCCGCGCCGCTGCACGTAGAAGCACCCGTCGCGCAGGAAAATCCGGCCACCGCCCGCCGCCTGCAATTGCAGGCCAGTGCGCTGCTCCGATGACGGCCAGATGCGAATGCCTTCTGCCGCAGCCTCACTGACTCGCGGCATTGTGAGCGGTGGCACGAAGCTCCACCGCAAGTGGGGCGGAACCTCCCACCCGTTTTCTTCTACCCAGGCATCGAAGTCATCTGCAGTCAGACGTAGGTCGAAACTGGCGATCGGGGTATCGTCATCCTTGCCTGACAGGCCGTAGCCATCAACCAGATCCAGCGCCTGCAAACGCTGCAGCCACGTCTCGCCGACCTGCTTCGCATTTACGGGTGGCGAGCCCGTGCCCTCGCGCCGCAATGACTCGAAGTCGAACTGCTGCGGTGGCGCCTCGCGAAGTATCCGGGCATAGTCGGGTGCCGGTGCCTCAAGCTGCGTGGCATAGCCGCTTTCTACAGGCCCGGTCACACCAGTATCTCCATTGTTCGCGCCGCACGCGGTGAGCGCGACAAGAGGCAGAAGTACAGGAATACGCATGGTTTTCTCCTTGCTTCCTATTCTTCGCCTCTGCCGCTGACCCCGCGCTGAACGGCGCTAACTGTCCGTTTCCTCCCCATCATCCGGCCGATACTCGAAGATATCGCCCGGCTGGCAATCAAGCTCCCGGCAAATGGCATCCAGCGTGCGGTATCGCACTCCGTTGACCTTGCCCGTCTTGAGCAAAGAGAGGTTGGTGGCGGAGATGCCGACACGCTCGGCCAGGTCTTTCAGGCTGATCTTGCGCGTGGCCATCATGACATCAAGGTTGGTGATAATCGCCATCAGACCACACTCTCGCTGTCTTCGCGGAACTGCTTGCCCGATTTGAACGCGCCGGCCGTAATGAATGCTACCATTGCCAGAAGCATCGGCACGATGGGCGGTGAATATTCAAGCCAGATATTCTCCACGTCGGGTTTATTCCAGCTGATCGAGGGGTGAATGTGGCGATCCTCCAGCGGCGGGATCGCATCAAGGATGGCATACTGCGTCATGAAAGTGATCGAGATCGACAAGATGCTCGTGATCAGCAGGAACTTCCCGATGTTGCGCAATGACGCGATGTTTTCGTCATTGAACACGTCGCCCTGTCCCACTCGTGTTAGCATCCCACGAAGTTGCCAGAACACACCGATCAGCAAACCTAAAACAGCCAATCGGCCAAGTAGGCGTGTCGCGCGAAGCCAGCTGTGATTGTCAACGCGGATCGTGCCTTCCTTCAGCTGCCAGAATGCGTCAGCATCAGGCCCCGGATCAAGAACGATCATCTCGATGTTCTCGCTCGACGCGGGATAGCTCACCATGTGAAACTTGCCCTCGCTGTATGCGCCAAATGCCTGAATCAACGCAGCCAGCCCTGCGATGACAAACAATCCTATCAGCAGGTCCACAAACCGCCGCGTCCATTTCGTACTCTTCGCACTCATAGTCTTCCTCCAAATTCTGCTGGAGGAGCCTATGCGCTCATATTTTGCGATTCGCAACAGTTATTTTATGTTTTACGTAAATTATATATCTCACCGCATAAGGACGAGTTCTTCCGCCATGGTCGGGTGAATGGCTGTTGTCGCGTCGAAATCGGCCTTGGTCAGGCCCGCTTTCACGGCGACGGCTGCGGCTTGCATCATCTCGGCAGCCTCGGGCGCGATCATGTGGATGCCAACAATACGCTCGTCCTCCGCATCGCAGATCATCTTGATCAACGAACGCTCGTTCCGACCCGCGACCACGTTCTTCATCGGGCGGAAATCGGACTGGTAGACCTTGATCGAACCCAGCGAGTTGCGCGCTTCACCTTCGGTCAGGCCAACCGCTGCAATAGGCGGATGGCTGAAGACCGCGCTGGCAATGCAGCTGTGGTCAACGGCATAGGGTTCCACCTTGCCGAACACGCTGTCTGCAAAGGCCTGCCCTTCGCGGATGGCTACAGGGGTCAGCTGCACGCGGTCAGTCACGTCGCCCACAGCATAGATATGGTCCACATTGGTCTTGCTGAAACGGTCGACCACGACCTCGCCCTTCTTGCCGACCTCGACACCCGCGTTTTCAAGTCCCAACCCTTCGGTGTTGGGCACGCGGCCGGTGGCAAACATAACGCAGTCGACATCTATGTCGGGAGAGCCATCCAGCTCGACATGGAGCGAGCCGTCATCGTTCTTGGTGATCGACTTGAAGGTCGTGTTGAAATGGAAATTGATGCCTTTCATCAGGCTGATCTGCAGCAGACGGTCACGAAGCGCCTGATCATATTGCCGTAGCAGTTGGTCACCGCGATTGACGAGACAAACCGTGCTGCCGAATTCGTTGAAGATGCCGGCGAATTCGTTGGCGATATAGCCACCACCCGCAATCATCACCCGCTTGGGCAATTCATCGAGATGGAATGCCTCGTTCGAGGTGATCGCGTGCTCGCTGCCGGGAAAATCAAGCAACGCCGGGCGCGCGCCGGTGGCGATGAGAATGTATTTGGCAGTGATGACCTTGCCGCTTGCGAGAGTGATTTCATGCGGACCGGTGATCTCGGCACGTTCGCGGAAAATCTCGACCTTGTGGTTTTCGAGCGTCTCTCCGTAGAGACCCTCAAGCCGGTCGACATCGCTCATCACGGAATCGCGCAGCTTCTGCCAGTGGAAACGCTTGCCTTCGATCTCCCAGCCAAAGCTCTGGCAGTCCTCCAGGTCTTCAGCGAAGTGTGCGCCGTAAACGAGCATTTTCTTGGGGACGCACCCGCGGATCACACAGGTTCCTCCAACCCGATACTCCTCGGCAATGGCTACCCTTGCGCCGTGTGCTGCAGAAACACGGCTGGCACGAACGCCTCCCGAACCTGCGCCGATGGTGAAGAGATCGTAGTCGTATTGCTGGCCCATGGAGTGTGCCCCTTGAATTGCTGTCTGAACGCTATGGTCCAACAGCATTCGCGGGGCAACAGCCGGCGGTTACGTCAGCTTTCCAGGAATGGTGCGTAATCGCGCATCAGTTCCCATGCGCGCAGATCTTCGATGGTAATCATGCTGTCATCTTTGATACCCGCCTGCCGCTTGAGCAGCCGCATCACGGCGGCGCGCTGCGTTTCGCTGGCGCGCGGCAGCGTCACCAGCACATCGGGATTGTGCTCGAACGGAGCATCGAACAGCATCGCGCAGTTCATCGGATCGAAGCCGAAGCCGAGGAAGGCGAGCCGTTTGCCCTGCATGACTTCGCTGAGGATCTGGCGCTGAAAACCACGCTGGCCGGCGCGTTCTGAGACGGTGTGTATCTGCTCGACCACTGACGGAAGATCGTCCAGCTCTTCCGCGCCCCAATCGGCCGTGGGCATCTTGCCGTTCTGCCAATCAAGCTTTCCGGGCGTGCCGTAGGGATGGATGATCTTGAGCTTCTCCGCCACCAGAGCGCGTGCTTCGGTCAGGCTCATGCCGAAAGCCATGTGCAGCGTCCACGGCAGGTAATGCTCGATGGAACGGTCGTAGTTGAAGCAAATGATAGAGAGGTTGTCGAAGCACCGCTCCGCCCCTGACCGCGGGACACCGTTCACCACTGCACGAGCCAGCTGGAACAACCAGTTCTCGGTACCGCGCACGGGCAGGTCGCCCGGATCCTTGGGCTCTTC
This sequence comes from Aurantiacibacter sp. D1-12, assembly GCF_028858515.1. Classification (GTDB taxonomy): domain Bacteria; phylum Pseudomonadota; class Alphaproteobacteria; order Sphingomonadales; family Sphingomonadaceae; genus Alteraurantiacibacter. The sequence continues at coordinate 406,474 of NZ_JAPJZJ010000001.1, read as the reverse complement.
TCCCAGAGGAGACTGGCGCTCTACGTCCAGTGTATAATGCGCGATGGCGAGCTTGCCGACGGCCAGCACCATCGGATTGTCGCCGTGCTGCTCCAGAATCGCATCGATCGAACCGGAAATACGCGCGGCAGAGCGGATTACCTGACCCGCTTCCATCAGCGCTTCTTTCTTCACCCGGGCTTTCTTGGCGATATCAGCGATATGATCCGCCATCGCCTTGATATCGGGCGATTCGAGTGGTCCGCCGAGGCGTTGGAAATCGAAACCCGCCGCAATACGCGCCAGGAATTCCCGTCCGTCAGGAAATTGCAGCTCGCAAGACGCACCCGCGCCCACGACCAGTGTTGTCTTGGTTCTGATCATGCGCGCGAGGCTAAGCGCGACATGCTTAAGATTTGGCTAGCCTTAGGCCGATTTACCCCTGACGCGAAGCTCCACCGCCACGACGCTGGCCACCGCCACCACCGCTACGACGTTTCTGGAAGCTACGACCGCCACCAGGCCGACCACCGGGCTTGCCGCCGGGGCGACCACCAGGCTTTCCGCCACGGTTGCCTTGAGGGCGACCGCCGGGCTTGCCACCCTGCCCTGTACCGCTCGGCTTGCCCTTGCGATTGGGGTGCTTCTTCTTCGGCGGACCATCGGACTTCACTCCGCCACGCATGTCGGCAGAGGCACCGCGCGGCTTGGGCTTAACGCGCTTCATCTTCGTCTGGTTCGGGTGGGCACGCTTGGTCGGGCCGACGCCTTCGACAACTGCGCGGAAGTTCTCCGGCAGCGGCAGGCGATCAAACTCAGCATCGGTCTGCTTGCTGATGTCCTTCAGATATGCGCGCTCATCCTCGGCACAGAATGCAATCGCCACGCCATCAGCACCCGCACGCGCGGTGCGGCCAATGCGGTGGACGTACTGCTCGGGCACGTTGGGCAGCTCGTAGTTGATGACGTGTGAGACGCCGGGAATGTCGATCCCGCGTGCAGCCACATCGGTCGCCACCAGAACAGGCACCTTGGCACGCTTGAACTCGTCGAGCGCGCGCTGGCGCTGCGGCTGGCTCTTGTTGCCGTGAATGGCGTTCGCAGCGATGCCGACCTGGCCAAGTTTCTTCACGACGCGGTCCGCACCATGCTTGGTGCGCGTGAAGATGAGTACACGCTCAAACTCGCCCGGGACCGGATGGCGGCCCGAAAGGATCATTTCGAGCAGCGACTGCTTCTCGTTCGCCTGCACCATAAACAGGTACTGGTCGATCCGCTCCGCCGTCGTGCTTTCGGGCGTTACGCTCACCTGCACCGGATTGTTGCAATAGCCGGAGACCAGTTCCTTGATTTGCTTCGGCATGGTCGCGCTGAAGAACAGTGTCTGGCGATCCGCCGGGGCAAGCTCGCGAATGCGGCGCAGCGCGTGGATGAAGCCCAAGTCGAGCATCTGGTCAGCCTCGTCCAGCACCAGCACCTCGAGGCCGGAGAGGTTGAATGCCTTCTGGTCGATCAGGTCGAGCAGACGGCCCGGTGTCGCAACCAGAATATCAGTTCCACGGTGCAGCTTGTTGCGATCCTTGTTGACCGAGGTGCCGCCCACGATGGAATGCACTTTCAGACCCGCCAACGCTCCATAGTCCTTGGCGCTCTGGGCGATCTGGCCGGCCAGCTCACGCGTGGGCGCAAGCACCAGCATGCGGCACGACTTGAACGGGATCTGGTTGTCCGCCTTGCGCAGGTTATCGATGCTCGGGAGCATGAAGGCAGCGGTCTTGCCCGTGCCCGTCTGCGCAATACCCAGGAGGTCGCGGCCTTCAAGAACCGCCGGAATGGCCTGCGCCTGGATCGGCGTCGGCGTGTCATACCCCTGCATGTCGAGCGCCTGCATGACAGGTTGCGACAGGCCGAGATCGGAAAATTTGATAGTCATTATGTGTATCTAAACTCGCAATATATGCGGCACGCTATCCGGAATCCGAAACGGAATCCGAGCGCGGCGCGGGTGTCAAAACGACCCGCGTGAAAAGGGAAGTCTCAGGTAAAAGGACCGAAGGGCTGCCGGGGCTTGATGGTTTTCTACCACCGCCGCTTCACGCTGGCGCACACTTCGATGGGGGGCATGTGGATGCTGCAGTGCAAAAAGTCAATGCGAGAGCGTTAACCCGCTCCGCCGAACAGCTTGCTGAGCCGGACGATTTCCAAGTGACCACCTTCTAGAAACTGGCCCATACGAGGTCGGCAAAGCCAGTTGACAGCCATAATGGCAACTCTCCCAACTGGGAATAGAAGGCGCAAAGGGACGTTGAAGTCGATCCTGCGACAATACGCGCAGGATCTCCTCAAAACCAACGAGAAGTCTTATACTTGCGTGTTCGGTTCTTCCGGATCAGGCACGATCTCTTCACCAGCGTCGCCTTCAGGCTGCTGCTCAGTTTCGCCTTCAGGAGGCTGTGCTTCGGTACCTGGAGGGGTTTCGCCCCCATAGCCCGCAGTTTGTTCCATATCTCCAAGGCCGCAAACTTGCGCGAGTGCGCTTACAACACCGGCGGTTCGTTCCGCTTCAGGAAGGCCCGAAAGGATTGAGTTCATACTGACAAGGCAATTGGCTCCTGCGCGTGCAACAGCCACATCGTCCACTCCGACTGACAGGTTCTGCGCAGCCACACCTGTGGCAAATAGCTTACCAAAGCCCAGGCTGGCACCTGCACTGTTCTGAGCGCCGGCGTTGCCTCCGACACGAGCTTCGAAACTTCCGAAAACCGAAAGTGCATCACTTCGATCGGAATCGGTGTCGGAAAATCCTGCAAGCAGCTTTTCTACGGGAATGCCGCTGATCTGGCCGTTATCGCCTGCAATCTGAGCAAGCGAGTCTTCGAGCCTCGTTACAGGGGACGAACCACCATATAGCCGCATGATATCGGACCCAAAGGATTCGCAGCCCGAGTTTGTTGTCCCATTTACAGAATTGCAGTTCCGCGCGACAGCTACGGGAACATATGCCGCGTCAGTCGTATTTGCCCCAATCGTAAGATTGGCACCTGGGCTATCTGCCGTGCCAACAGAAACATCTACGCCAACCTTGTTCGAAGACACGTAAACGAGCGGAACGGATTCAATCGATTGGCATCCACCCAGCACCACCAATATCGCAACAATCGCCAGCTTTTTCATTCTTCACCCCCCAAATAACAAATTGAACTTTTGCCTGAACTTTCTCCAAACGCCTCTTCCAGTAATTCTATTTGCTCATCAGTAGCTTCAAAAATCACCACGCTGCAGGCCGACTGGTCGAGCACAATCACTACTTCTTCCGAGCGGTAGCCCAACGTCGTGCTGTCCAAACCGGGCACGAGGCCAAAGCCGGTCAGCCGATAAGCAATCACATCAGCATCTGTTTGAGGGGAAAGCTCGGTCACGCCAAAGCCGACAGATGTTGTCGCCTGCGCTCCTTCAACGCGCACGACAGTGCAGCCTGAACAAAACGCATGGGCGCCGATAAGCGCCAGAAAGGCAACAGTTCTTCGCAATTTCCCCCTCAGAATTGCTCTGAGGGAGAGCCTTGCAGATGTGTGCGAGAAGTCAAATTTTTGGCGCCAAATACGCTCAAGATTACAAAGTTGTAATCGAGCATACGCTGGCTCACCCCACCCCGGCCGCCTTAAGTAGCGCCTCGGTGCTTGCATCGAACCGCTCGCCACCCTTTTCGATCTTCTTCGCGATTTCCTTGCCCAGTTCGACGCCGAACTGGTCGAAGGGGTTGATGTCCATCAGCACGGCGTTCGCGAAGGTGCGGTGTTCGTGGAAGGCGATCAGCGCGCCGAAGGTCGTCGCGTCGATATCGTCGCACAGGATCGTCGCGGAGGGACGGTTGCCAGCGTAGCAGCGGTGCGGATCGTCCGAGCTTTTGCCTGCCATAAGGGCCGCGCCTTGGGCGAAGCAGTTCATCAGCAGGATCGTGTGGTGCGCGGCGTCGAGCGTGTCGCCCGCTTCAATGCTGGCGATGAAGTCTATCGGCACCAGATGCGTGCCTTGGTGGAGCAGCTGGAACACCGCGTGTTGCGCGTCGGTGCCTACCCCGCCCCATGTGATCGGCGCGGTCGGGCCGCTGGGTGAGCCATCGACCGTCACGCTCTTGCCGTTCGATTCCATTTCCAGCTGCTGGAGGTAATCGGGCAGCAGCCGCAGCCGCTCATCATAGGCGAACACGGCGCGGGTCTGCGCGCCCTTGATACGAGCATAGAGCAGATCGGCGAAGGCCGCGCACAGCGGTAGGTTGTCGCGCCCGTTCACGTCGCGAAAGTGCTCGTCCACGCGCGCTGCACCGTCGAGCATCGCCTGAAAATCTTCCCAGCCCACGGCCACCGCAACGGGGAAACCTATGGAGGACCACAACGAGTAGCGCCCGCCAACGCTTTCGGCGAAGGGTAGAATGCGCGTTTCGTCGATACCCCATTCCACCGCCTTTTCGGGCGCGGCGGTGAGCGCAATTACGCGGCCCGAGGCATCGGCGACGCCATTGTCCGCGAGCCACTTGAGCGCGCTCTGGGCGTTGGTCATCGTCTCGATCGTGGTAAAAGTCTTGGAGGCGACCGCGATGAAGGTCGTCGCGGGATCGCAGGCCTCAAACGCCTCTTCCAGCGCCACACCGTCAATGTTGGAAACAACATGCACATCCACCAGCGGCAGGTCGCGCGCGAGGGCGTCCACTGCCAAGTCCGGCCCTAGCGCGCTGCCGCCGATGCCGACGTGGATCAGGTGCTTGATCTCGCCAAATGCGCCTTCGTGCAGCGCGCCGACGAGCAGCCGCATGCGTTCGCGCAAGGCCTCTGCTTCTTCGATCGAGCTTTCCTTGCCCACGCCGCGCAGTGCCGAATGTTCGGCGGCGCGACCTTCGGTCGGGTTGACCACTTCGCCTGCGAACAGCTTGTCGCGCATTCCATCGAAGTCGCTTGCTTCGGCAAGGGCCTCGAAATCGGCCAGCAGGTCATCGGTCAGGTGCGTTTTCGACCAGTCGAACAGCACGCCCAGCCCGTCTGCCGTCAGCTCCAACCGTGTCGCCAGCTTGTCCACGCGATCTGCATCGGCGGCAAACAGCTCTTCCAGGGTGGGATCAGGGTGGAGAGCAATTTTCTTCCAGGCGTCATCGCGGCTGAGGGTCAACGGGAAATCCTTTCCTACAATATCGCTCTATCGCTAGGCGCTTCGGCCATGATTGCAAACCGCAAATACCTATGCACGATGGCACTTTTCAGACTGCCCGACGCGGAGCGGCAGAATTTGCCCCAGGACTGTGTAACAGGTGTAACAGGTTCCCCCGTGGGCGTTGAAAAGCGCCGGAAAACACGGTCAAAACGATCACCACGCTTGACCTTCGCGGCGCGGCGCAACAAGGCTCTGCAGCGATGAGTGAAGAGCATATCAGAGAGATCGACGAGCCCGCCGATGCCCCCAAGGCAAAGGCGGACGAGAAGGACGTGAAAGAAGAGAGCTGGGGCAGCTTCGGCTGGTTCCTGGTCAAACTGGTGATCGTGGTGCTGATCTTCCGCACCTTCTTCTTCACCAGCTTCAACATACCGTCCGAGAGCATGATGCCCCGCCTGCTGGTGGGGGATTACCTGTTCAGCCAGAAGTGGTCCTACGGCTATTCGCGCTATTCGCTGCCGTTCGACATCGACGTTGGCGATGGCCGCTTCCTCGCCAGCCAACCTGATCGCGGCGATATCGTGATCTTCAAGCACCCAATCGACGAATCGGACTACATCAAGCGCGTGATCGGCGTCCCTGGTGACACGGTGCAGATGGTCGATGGCGTACTCAACCTGAACGGTGAACCTGTCGGCATGGAGCGGATCGAGGACTTCGTGATCCCTGTGCGCCCCGGTGAAGGCTGCCGCGGCATGGCCAGCACCTCGCCCGATGGCGAACGCATGTGCACCTACACCCAGTTCCGCGAAACACTGCCCGGTGGCGTCTCGTACAACATCATCGACCTTGGTGTGACCGGGCAGGACAACACCGCACCCGTGATCGTGTCCGAAGGCATGCTGTTTCTGATGGGCGACAACCGCGACAACTCGCTCGACAGCCGTTTCCCGGCAGAGCCCAACCGCGGCATCGGCCTTGTCCCGCAGGACAACCTCGTCGCCGAAGCGAGCTTCATGTACTGGTCCACCGATGGCCATGCCGAATGGGCGCTCCCGTGGACGTGGTTCACTGCCGCCCGTTGGAGCCGCATCGGGGACGGCATTTGAGTGCATTGAATGGCGATACGCGCGGCTGGCTGGAGCAGACCGGCTTCACCGTGCGCGACGAAGGTCTTTGGCGCGAAGCGTTGACCCACGGCAGCACTGGCGAGGCTCGCGATTACCAGCGGCTCGAGTTCCTGGGTGACCGCGTGCTTGGCCTCACCATCGCGCACTACCTGTTCGAAAACGGCCGCAGCGATGAAGGCCGCATGGCGCAACGCCTCAACGCTCTGGTGAGCAAGCAGGCCTGCGCCGACCGCGCGCGCGAAATCGGCATCTCCCCGCATGTCATCATGGGCAAGCAAGCCCGCGAGGACGGCGCGCACGACAGCGACAACGTGCTGGGCGATGTGATGGAATCGTTGCTGGGCGCGAGCTTCCTCGAAAACGGCTTTGACGCTACGCAAGCGCTGATCCGGCAACTGTGGGACGGCGCACTGAAGGGCAAGACCGGGCAGAGCAAGCATCCCAAGAGCGCGCTGCAGGAATGGGCCGCAGGCAATGACCGTAGGCCGCCAGACTACGAAGTCGTCGACATCCAGGGCCCAGACCATGCGCGCAAGTTCACCGTGCGGGTGAGCGTGCATAAGGTCGGCGAGGTTGAAGCGACTGCCAGCGGTAAGCGCGATGCGGAGACAGAGGCGGCCAAGCTGTTCATGGAGAAGTTCGGATGAGCGAAGCCGAAACCAAATGCGGCCTCGTCGCCGTGATCGGCGCTCCCAATGCGGGCAAGAGCACGTTGGTGAACCAGCTCGTTGGTCAGAAGGTCGCGATCACCTCCGCCAAGGCGCAGACGACGCGCGCACGCCTGCTCGGCATTGCATTGCACGATGACGTGCAGATCTTGCTGGTCGATACGCCCGGCATCTTCGAACCCAAACGCCGGCTCGATCGCGCAATGGTGAGCGCGGCATGGGAAGGCACGACCGCGGCTGATGCGGTGCTGCTGGTGGTCGATCCCGTAAAGCAGCGTCGGCACGAGCTGATGCCGCTGCTGGAAAGCCTGAAAGACCGCCCCGAACGCAAGATCCTCGTCTTGAACAAGGTCGATGTGAGCAAAAAAGAGCCGCTGCTCGCGCTGGCACAGGAGCTGACTCAGATCGCCGAGTTCGGTGAGGTCTACTTCGTCTCTGCCCTCACCGGCGATGGCGTGCCAGAACTGAAAGAACGGCTCGCCGCGATGATGCCGGAGGGACCGTGGCACTATCCAGAAGACCAGGTGTCGGACGCTTCCGAACGCCTGCTCGCCGCCGAAGTGACGCGCGAACAGCTTTACCGCCAGCTGCATGAGGAACTGCCCTACGATGCCGCAGTACGCCCTGAGAGCTACGAGCAGCGCGAAGACGGCTCGGTCGAGATCCGCCAGCAGATCGTGATCGCGCGCGACAGCCAGAAGCCCATCGTGCTGGGCAAACAGGGTCGCCGGATCAAGGAGATCGGCGAGGAAGCGCGGAAGGAACTGTCAGCAATCCTGGGCCAGAAAGTCCACCTCTTCCTCCACGTGAAGGTGGACGATCGCTGGTCCGAAAACCGCGAGGTCTACGAGGAGATGGGGCTCGACTGGGTCAGATAACGCCGAGCTTGCGCAGCTTTGGCGTCAGGGTCGCATCGTTAAACGGCTTCACCACGTAGTCGTCTGCGCCAGAGCCGATACCCTTGTGAATATCGTCTGCTTCGCCCTTTGAGGTGCAGAAGACGACTTTGACCGCACTCGCACCGGGAAGCTCTCGCAAGGAGGAAACGAACGTCGGGCCGTCCATCACCGGCATGTCCCAATCGGTCAGCACAAGATCGGGCATCGCGGCCTTGCAGCGGACAAGCGCTTCCTCGCCGTTCTCGGCTTCGACAACTATGAAACCAAGCCCGGTTGCGATGCTGCTGGCAACCTTGCGGATCACGCGGCTGTCATCGACGACAAGGCAGGTCCTGCCTGAAGCTGCGGGTTTGGCAGAGCCATCGCGCGCGGCCTTGGCCGCCTGGACAATCGCTTCGGTCGGATCGGTCGGCTGCTCGTCGGCTATCGGCTCAGGTGCGAGATCGGTCAGCTCAAGCACGTCTTCGGGTGCTTCTACCTCAACCGCTTCCTCCAGCATCTCTTCGGCGGCCACGTCCTGCGAGGCCTTGCGGTTCGCGGCGAGGCGTTCAGCCAGCGTCATGCTCTTGTCTGCGGCATGCGGACCGGTGCGGCGTTTGATCAGATGTTGCATCGTCGCGTCCCCTTAAAACCGGCCGCCAGCGACAGCAGTCACCGAAGCGGCGGAAGCCGCGCGGACATGGATGTAAGGTGTCCAGACATCGCCGAATTCGGCCTTCTGGTACCACACGTCGAGCACGTCATACTGCTCGTAAACACCGCTCTCTTCGCGCAGGCGAATACCTTCACCGATGCGCGGCACCGATGCAAAGCGCAGACGCTGTTGCGTCTGGTGCGTCTCGTTCTGAATTTCGATCTCGATCACTAGACAGGTCCTCGATTGAAGGCCCCTGCCTAGCGGGCATTTCTTGATTATTTACCAACAAACAATGCGCTTTCGAAACACGCTGCCAAACACGCCTATTTCTTGGCCGCAGCCTTCTTCTTCGGAGCCGCTTTCTTCTTGGCAGGAGCCTTGCGCTTGCGCTTCTTCGCCGGGCCTTTAGCTGCCTTCTCCGCGATCAGAGTAAGCGCCTCTTCCAGTGTGAGAGCGCCTTTGTCTTTATCCTTCGGTATCGTCGCGTTGACATTTCCGTCGGTGATGTAGGGGCCATAACGTCCGTCCATCAGCTTCACATCGTCACCAGCCTCGGTTTTGCCGAGCACCTTCAGCGGTTCGCGGCTGCCACGCCCTCGCCCGCCTTTTTGCGATGCAGCTTCTGCCAGCAGGTCAACCGCGCGGTTCATGCCGATCTCAAAGATCTCGCGGGTGTTCTGCAGCTTGCCGTAAGTGCCATCATGACGGACAGCGGGGCCATAGCGCCATGAACCGGCCTCGATATCCTTGCCCGTTTCCGGGTGTGGCCCGATCACGCGAGGAAGCCCGAGCATCTTGACCGCCCATTCGAGATCGAAATCGTCGATATCCTTAGGGATGGAGGCACGCTTGGCATCTTTTCCGGTACCCATCTGCACGTACGGTCCGAAGCGGCCTGACTTGCGCTCAATCGTCTCGCCCGTTTCAGGGTGCTCACCCATCGCGCCATCGTCCGATCCATCATCGCTGCCAGGCTGGCCGAATTTGCGGCGGAAGTTGCACTCCGGATAGTTCTCGCACCCGATAAAGGCGCCATATCGGCCGCCGCGCAGATGCAGTTCGCCGCCCTCGCGGCCCTGTTCGGCACATAGCGGACACCAGCGTGGTGGTTTCCCATCTTCGCGTTCCGGGAAGAGGAAGTCGGCAAGAAACTCGTCCAGCACCTCGGTCACTTCCGAAGGCTGGCGTTCCATCACCTCATCGCTCTTCGGCTTGAAGTCACGCCAGAAAGTGCTCAGCAACGCCTTGTATTCTGCTCGCCCGCCGGAAACATCGTCCAGCTCCTCTTCCAGCTCTGCCGTGAAGTCATAGGCCACGTAGCGGGGGAAGAAACGCTCAAGGAATGCTGTGAGAAGTCGTCCGGAATCTTCTGCAAAAAAACGATTTTTTTCCATCCGCACGTAATCACGATCACGCAACGTCTGAATGGTGGAAGCATAGGTTGACGGGCGCCCGATGCCGAGTTCTTCGAGCCGCTTGACCAGCGAAGCTTCGGAGAAACGCGGCGGCGGCTGGGTGAAGTGTTGGGTCGCCTCGACAGTCTTCTTCGCCGGAGCATCGCCCCTGCGCATCACCGGCAGCAGATTGTCATCGTCATTGTCTGACTTGTCGTCGAAACTTTCCGAATAAACCGCCAGGAAGCCCGGGAATTTCACAACCTGCCCGGTAGCGCGCAACTCATGCTTGCCGGTCGGATCGCGCATGGTGACAGTGGTACGCTCAAGTTGAGCAGTCGCCATCTGGCTCGCCATCGCGCGCTTGTAGATCAGGTCATACAGCTTCGCCTCGTCTCCCGAACCGGCGCGATCCTTCTTGAAGCTTGTCGGACGGATCGCCTCGTGCGCTTCCTGCGCATTCTTCGCCTTTGACTGGTAGAAGCGTGGCTTTTCGGGACGGTAATCCTCGGCAAACCGGTCCGCGATGGCATCACGCGCCGCCATAATGGCGCTCATATCCATCTGCACACCATCGGTACGCATATATGTGATCGCTCCCGCTTCATAGAGCGACTGAGCACAGCGCATCGTGTGGCTGGCCGAGAATCCCAGCTTGCGCGCGGCCTCCTGTTGCAGGGTCGAGGTAGTGAACGGCGGTGCCGGGCTGCGCTTGAGTGGCTTGGTCTCCACCTCTTCCACGGTAAAGCGGCCCTGCTCGACAGCGGCTTTCGCAGCATCAGCATCGCCCTTGTTACCGAGTGTGAGCTTCTCAAGCTTCTTGCCGTCATAGCGGACAAGGCGACCATCAAAGGCCGTCCCGTCGTGCTCCATCTTGGCGACAACGGACCAGTATTCGTCCGCTTTAAAGACTTCGATTTCACGTTCACGTTCGCAGATCAGGCGCAGGGCGACCGATTGCACACGGCCGGCGGACTTTGCGCCGGGCAGCTTGCGCCACAGGACAGGCGAGAGCGTAAACCCGAACAGATAATCGAGTGCGCGACGCCCGAGGTAAGCGTCGATCAGATCCTGATCGAGCTCGCGCGGCGCTTTCATCGCGTCGGTCACCGCCTTTTTGGTGATCGCGTTGAACGTCACGCGCTCTACTGCGGAAGGCAAAGCCTTGCGCTTCTTCAGCAGCTCCAGCACGTGCCAACTGATGGCCTCACCTTCACGGTCAGGGTCAGTTGCCAGAATCAGGCGATCCGAATCCTTTGCCGCATCGGCAATAGCTTTTACCTGCTTTCGGTTGCGCTGGTCGGCATAGACTTCCCAGTCCATCGCGAAATCTTCATCCGGGCGAACGCTGCCATCCTTGGGCGGCAGATCGCGCACATGGCCGTAGCTGGCGAGAACCTTGAAGTTCTTGCCCAGATATTTCTCGATGGTTTTCGCCTTGGCGGGCGACTCAACAATAACGAGCTGCATAATATTCCGATGGGTGTCCCTACACGTGTACGTACGCGCGAGGGTGGTGCGGGTTTCACGGTTTCGTCAAGCGGGTGGAGACACGGACGTGCAAAATCAAGCAAAGACTTCGGTCAGCGAGGCGGTTTCATCGCTCAGCTGGCGATAGGCCGACATGGACAGACCCGCGAGCAGTACTGGCAGGAAATACACCCAGAGCCAGAAGAGATCATCCCCGGCCACCACGTCCATCACATCCGCCAGCCCGATAAGCGCCGCGGCGAGGCCAAACGACAGGCCCCAAATTACGCATATCACAGTAGCAGCGAGAGTAAGAGCAACGCTGTTTTCCGAACTGGCACTCCAGCTTTCCCCGATAGCCTGAATAAGGTTTCGCTTCTGTGCGACCAGGTAGGTGGGTGCCATGATCCATTTGGCGATAAGGATCAGGCCGGGGATGACAAACAGGTTGAGCCCGATTGAGATCGGCACGATCAGCACCAGAGCCATTACAAAGAATTCGACGATCCGCCACTTACCATCCTGCAGCATGCCGGCTTTGCGCAACATTGCTTGGTAGAGCCAATACTGCGCCACGAAATAACCGAGGAACAGCACCAACGAACTTACAAGACTCGAACCCAGACCGATCCATCGAGTCGGAAACAAGAGCAACGCGGCGAAGATGACGAAGTAGATCGCCAGCTCCTTGCGGATCTCTGACAGCTCGCGAAATGCTCCGGCGAGCAGGTCAAAGACATTGGCGCGCTTTTGCTGGACGAAGCTCATGTGTGCTTTCTCATCTATCGATCAGCCTGCTAGGCTAACCCTTCCGCCCGCATGTCTGACCAAATTACCCGCAATCTCAAGCTCTAACAGCGCCATCTGCACAGCGCCGGCACTTTCGCCTGATTGGCGGATCAGTTCATCCACTGCAACAGGAGCGGTAGTCAGAAGGTCGGCAATGTCTGCACCATTGGCGGCCTCATCCTCCGAAAAATCTCCGTAATCCGTGGGACTGACGGGCTCGTGGAATGATGACAGCGGCGAGCCGTCGTAGCCGGAAAGTAGCTCCATCACGTCGTCCGCCGATTGCACCAGAACCGCGCCTTCGCGGATCAGGTGGTTGCAACCTTGGCTACGTGCTTCGAGAGGGCTTCCGGGTATAGCCATCACCTCGCGTCCCGCTTCTCCCGCCAGCCGCGCCGTGATGAGCGAGCCGGACTTTGTCGCCGCCTCCACCACAAGCGTTCCGCCGGCCAGCCCCGCAATAATGCGGTTGCGCTTGGGAAAATGCTGGCCGCGCGGTTGGGTGCCAGGCGGCTCCTCGGCGATCAGCAGGGCGTCGCTCGCGATCTGCTCCTGCAACTTCGCATGCTGCGGCGGGTAGGCGATGTCGATCCCGCTTGCGATTACACCGATGGTGTGCGGCATCGCGCCTTCGTGACAGGCTCCGTCGATCCCGCGCGCGAGCCCGGAAACGACGGTGAACCCACCCTGCCCTAGCTCCCGCGCAAAGTCGCGCGCCAGCTTGACCGCAGCTGCAGAAGCATTGCGCGCACCGACCATCGCCACGCAGGGTTTTGCGGCCAGCGCCATATCCCCACGCACGGTCAGGATCGGCGGAGCACCCTCCATTTTGCCGAGCAAGGCGGGATAGTCCGAACTATCGTGAAACACATATCGCGCGCGCTCTTCCCGCGCCGCCGCCACCTCATTCTCAATGCGAGACCGGGCAGCTGGCCTGTAATCCCGTTTCGCCCCACGCCTCGCGAGATCAGGCAGCGCTTCTAGTGCGGCGATCGCATTGCCGAAACGCCGCAACAGCTGGGCATAGGAAACAGGGCCGATATTGGCGGAGCGCAGCAGGCGGATACGCGCAAACGCCTCCTCCTGCGAAATCGAAGTTGTGGTGGTGCCCCCGCCCTCGCTCACTTTTTGCTGCCGACCTTTGGCTCCTCACCCTTCATCAGTCGCCCGATATTCGCGCGATGCAGCCAGATGATCAGCACAGCGATCAGCGCAAGGACAGGCACAAATTGCTGGAAACCGAGAGCATATGCCGCAATCGCCGCTGCCACCACGGCGCTCATCCCGGCGACAGAGGAAATCTGGCCGATCGCCAGCACTGCGACCCAGACCACCGCGTATGCGAGCCCGATAGGCCAGGCGAGCCCGAAGCTGACCCCGGCATTAGTCGCAACACCTTTGCCGCCTTTGAACTTGAGCCAGACCGGAAAGCAGTGCCCCAGAACCGCACCGAGAGCGGCGAGTGACATGCACTGCCAAACTAGATCAGCAGGCCGGATGTAGCTCCATATCCACGCAGCGATCAGCACCGGCACCAGCCCTTTGGCGAAGTCCAGCAACAGCGTCGCCGCTGCCAAACCCTTATTCCCCGTGCGCAGTACGTTCGTCGCGCCGATGTTGCCAGATCCGATATTGCGGATGTCCCCCATCCCCGCTGCCTTGGAGAGCAGCAAGCCGAAAGGCACCGAACCAAACGCGTAACCGAGCAGGAGTGCGAGCAAGAAGTCCATGCGGAGACCCTAGCCCCTTCGCAAACTCTTGGGAACGCCCAACCTTGTCGAAAATGGAGGAAGGCTCTAGGCGCTGCGATCAAATGATCGTTTCCGCACAATCCCCGATCCTGCTTTTCGATTCCGGCTTTGGCGGGTTGTCGGTGCTTGCAGCGGTCAGGGAAACGCTCCCTGATGCGCCGGTCATCTATGCTGCAGACCTTGCCGGACTGCCCTATGGCGAGAAGACCGAGGCGGAGATTGCGGCGCGGGTTGCAGGGCTGCTCGGTCGCCTTGCCGAGCGGTATCAGCCCCGCCTGATCTGCATCGCCTGCAATACTGCGAGCACCATTGCACTGGGCATGGTGCGCGATGTGCTGGAAATTCCGATTGTCGGCACAGTCCCTGCGATCAAGCCGGCAGCGGCTCTAACCAAGACGGGTGTCATCGGCCTGCTTGGTACCGCTGCCACGATTCGGCAGGGCTATGTCGACGATTTGGAAGCCAAATTTGCTACGGATAAGAAGCTTATCCGGTACGCCGCACCCGAACTGGTGCACGCTGCCGAATTGCTGCTTCGTGGCGGCACACCAGACCCTGCGATTTTCGAGCAAGTGGCGAATGATCTGCGCAGCAAAGCAGGCGACGCCGAGATAGACACGGTTGTGCTGGCCTGCACCCATTTCCCTCTGCTTGAAGCACAACTGCGCGCTGCCTTTGGCCAGGAAGTGCGATTCGTAGACGGTGCAGCAGGCATTGCCCACCGCGTGGCCCATCTTACGCAGGATCAGGCGTTCGAACGCGATGGCCCCGGCCTGGCTATCGTGACCGGCCCGGTTGACCAGACGTTAGCGCACGCGCTTCAACCCTATGGCCTCTCGGTTATCGAGCGGCTTTAACGATCACTCTATTGAGAATTCTTCGCAAACTTTTGCCTTCAAACCTGCGCCGCGATTGACTAAGCCGCGCGGACTTTCCGGTCGCCGCGAGATGGCGATGCTGCACAGCGTTTGGAAAAACGATGAACTACGATCAGGTCTTCGATTCCGCGATTGACCGCCTTCATTCCGAAGGCCGGTACCGTGTCTTCATCGATATCCTGCGCAACAAGGGTGCGTTCCCGAATGCGCGCTGCTTTGCCGGCCACAACGGGCCCAAGCCGATTACGGTGTGGTGCTCGAACGATTACCTCGCGATGGGTCAGCATCCCAAGGTCATCAGTGCGATGGAAGAAGCACTGCACGATGTTGGCGCAGGGTCTGGCGGCACACGCAATATCGGCGGCAATACACACTACCATGTGGAGCTGGAGCAAGAGCTGGCCGACCTTCACGGGAAGGAAGCCGCGCTGCTGTTCACCAGCGGATATGTCTCCAACGATGCAACGCTCAGTACGCTTGCCAAGCTGCTTCCTGGCTGCGTCATTTTCTCGGATGAGCTCAACCACGCCAGCATGATCGCCGGCATCCGCAATTCGGGCTGCGAAAAGCGCGTGTTCCGCCATAACGATATGGCGCATCTCGAAGAATTGTTGGCCGCCGAAGACGCCGACACGCCCAAGGTTATCGCCTTCGAGAGTGTCTATTCGATGGACGGCGATATCGCACCGATTCACGCGATCTGCGATCTGGCGGATAAGTACAACGCCCTCACCTACATTGATGAAGTTCACGCCGTCGGCATGTACGGAGAGCATGGTGGAGGCATTTCGGAGCGGGATGAGGCCGCACACAGGATCGACTTGATCGAAGGAACGCTGGGCAAGGCATTCGGCGTGATGGGCGGATACGTTGCATCGAGCAAGAAAGTGATCGACTGCATCCGGTCCTACGCTCCCGGCTTCATCTTTACGACCTCGCTCAGCCCTGCCCTCGTCGCGGGCGTTCTGGCCGCCGTGAAGCATCTGAAGTCCAGCTCTCTCGAGCGCGAAGCCCAGCAACGAAGTGCAGCTGCGCTCAAGCGTCATTTCGCTGAAGCCGGGCTTCCGGTGATGGATAGCACTACGCATATCGTGCCGCTGATGGTGGGCGATCCTGTCCGTGCCAAGAAGATCAGCGATATCCTGCTGGCCGAGTACGGCGCCTATGTTCAGCCCATCAATTTCCCCACCGTGCCGCGTGGTACCGAACGCCTGCGCTTCACGCCAGGGCCGGCGCATACCGAGGAAATGATGGCCGAGTTAACCAAGGCACTTGTCGAGATCTGGGACCGGCTGGATCTGGAACTGCGCGCTGCGGCCTGAAAACGCGCGGCAATTCCTGCCCGATTTTAAGTCGATGGTAACCAAGATTACCCCATAGCGTGTCCTGAAAGGCCGGAAGACCGGCAAACTGGGATAACGCGGGCATTCAATGGCGGTTGGTAATCTTCTGAAAGGCTTCGGCAGCTCGGCATCGACGGGCGGTGAAAGCCGTGTCATTTCTGCCGAAGACACCCAGAACCGCCTGCAAGTCCTCGATGACTTCGAACAGACGGGTATTTCATGGATTTGGGCGACGGATCAGGAGGATCGCCTGATCTATTTCTCGCCAAGCGCGGAAGACCATCTCAAAGAAGGTCTGGCGACATTGCTCGACAATCCGCTAGCCGATCTGTTCGAGATCGATCCGGATAACGGCGACCGATCTGATCGCCCGCTCAATTTCCAGCTCAAGGCCCGCAACAAGATTGCCGACCTGCCCGTAAGGCTCCTGTCCGAACGGCACCTTCCGCCGGGCAAGGAACGTTGGTGGTCGCTTTCAGGACATCCCAAGTTCGATAATTCGGGCAAATTCCTGGGCTATCGCGGCAGCGCGAAAGACGTGACACAGGCATACCAGCGGGCGCGTGAGGATTCTCGCCTGGCGGAGTACGATTCTCTCACCGGACTTGCCAATCGCCACCGCATGAACCGCAAGCTGGAATCGACGCTTGCCGCCTACAAGTCGGCGAAGCGGTCGTGCGCCTTGCTGATGATGGACCTCGATAAATTCAAGCAGGTCAATGACACACTCGGGCATCAGGCGGGCGATGATCTACTGCGGCAGGTTGCAGACCGCCTGAAAGCCGTGATCGGTGAGCGCGGCGAAATTGCGCGGCTTGGCGGCGATGAGTTTCAGGTAATGCTGCCCGATGAGGATGATCGCGGAACGCTGGGCGACCTATCCGACAAGATCATCCAGATGCTGTCTTCACCCTACCAGATCGACGGCAAACGCGCGATCATCGGCGCTTCTGTCGGCGTGTCTGTCGCGCCCTATGACGGGGTAGAGGCCGAAGAGATCATCCACAACGCCGACCTGGCTCTTTATGCTGCCAAGAACAGCGGACGCGGCACCTATCGCTTCTATTCGGCGGATCTGAAAGACAGCGAGAGCGAACGTGCTGAGCTGCTTGACGATCTGCGCGAGGCCTTGGCGACCGACCAGCTGGAATTGCACTATCAGCCGGTTGTACGGACCAGGGATAACCACGTTGTCGGTTTCGAAGCACTGATGCGTTGGGAACATCCCGAACGCGGCTCGGTAAGCCCTGCCGTGTTCATCCCGGCAGCCGAAGAATCGGATCTGATCAATCAGCTCGGCCAGTGGGCGCTTCGCCGGGCTTGCGAAGACGCGATGGGATGGCCGGAAAAGGCACGCGTTGCCGTCAACGTTTCGGCCAAGCAGTTCGCAAACAGGGGCTTCCCCACCATTGTGACTCAGGCGCTGGCAGAGTCCGGGATCGACCCGGACCGTGTCGAGCTCGAGCTCACCGAAACAGTGTTCATGGGCGATACCGATGCAACCGATGCGACGTTCGAGGCGCTCAAGGGCCTTGGCGTTCGCCTCGCACTCGATGATTTCGGGACTGGCTATTCCTCGCTCAGCTACCTGCGCTCTGCCCCGTTCGACAAGATCAAGGTCGACAAGAGCTTTGTCGATTCATGCACGCAAAAAAACGAGAACAGCTCCAAGATTATCACCGCGATCATTGGCCTGTCGAAGGCCCTCGGCATGGAAGTGACCGTGGAAGGCGTGGAAGCTTTCGACCAGCTTGAAATCGTCTGTAGCAAGGGCGCGGAGTACGTGCAGGGCTGGATCTATTCCAAGGCCCTTCCGCAAGAGCAGATCCTGGACGGTATCGCAACCGGCGGCTTCACCATCGAACCTGACGGGCCGGAAACCTACCGCCGCGAGCGCCGCAGCGTTTTCCGCCGGATCGGCGTGATCCACGAAGATCATCGCTATGAAGCGGTCATGAAAGACCTGTCACAAACAGGATCGCTGATCGAAGGCCTTGTGGGTATCCCCAAGGGCACCGGACTGGTTCTCGATCTTGGCGGAGGCCAGTTGGTGGTCTGCACCGTAGCCCGATCCAAGGATTCGACCTTCGCCGTCGAATTCGAAACACCGCTTGTCAGCGATGGCGCCGGCGGTCTGGTAACACGTCACCGCGTCTCGCCCTATGCCCTTGCTGCAGCCGGCATGCCGCTTGCTGCCCTGCCTCCGGGCAACTACCCGCTATCGCTGGGTGACGAAGGCCAGCCGAAGAACCAGCCGCAATTCATGCAGGTTACAGTGACGCGCAGCTAACCAGGCTAGCGCAGGCTCACCACATTATCGCTGGCGCGCGGATCAGGGCGATCGCCGCGATAGAGACTCGACATCGGCTCATCCATCACGATTGCACCCTCAGTTGCACCGAAGCCGTTGAAGTCGGTCTTCATTGCCGCGCCATAGGCACCAAGCATGCCGATTTCGATATAGTCACCCGCCTGAATATCTTCAGGGAGCAAGAAAGGTCCTGCCATATAGTCGGCATCGTCACAGGTCGGGCCATAGAACGCGAATTCAGCCAGCGGCTTGATCAGATCGTCTTCCAGTGCGCGCACCGGAAAGCGCCAGTCCACGTGGGCAGCATCGAACAGCGCGCCGTAGGCGCCATCGTTGATGTAGAGCTCGTTCTCGCGGCGCTTTTCAACACGCACGATGATACTGGAGTACTCTGCACACAGCGCACGCCCCGGCTCCGCCCACAGCTCTGCCGAATAGGAAATCGGCAGCGATTCAAAGTGGCGATGGATCATCGCGAAATAGTCTTCGAGCGGGGGCGGCTCGAGATCGGGATAGATGCTGGGGAAGCCTCCACCCACATCAACGATATCGACCGTTACCGCGGCCTCTGCAATCGCGGCGCGAACACGCTCCAGTGCCTGCACATAGGCAAACGGTGTCATCGCCTGACTTCCGACATGGAAGCACACACCGAGCGCATCGCAATGCTGACGGGTTGCCTGCAGCAGCGGTGCAGCATCGGCGAGATCAACACCGAACTTGGAAGCAAGCGAAAGTTGGGAGTGCTCTGACGACACACGCAGCCGAACCAGCAGGCTCAAATCTTCGGCAGCCTTGCCTCGATCATCCGTTGTCGCAGCAACAATCTTCTCAAGCTCTTCCAACGTATCTAGACTGTAGGTCTTCACGCCGTGTTGGAAATAGGCCTCTTTGATCGCGCGCGACGTCTTTACCGGGTGCATGAAGCACAGCTTCGCTTCGGGCAGCAGTCCACGAACCAATCGCACTTCGCCGATTGAGGCGACATCGTAATGCGTGACGCCATTATCCCACAGGATCTCGATGAGGTCGGGCGACGGGTTCGCCTTCACCGCATACATTGAGGTGCCGGGGAATTTTTCGACAAAGAAACGCGCAGCACGCGCCGCGGCATGCGGACGCGTGAGGATCACGGGTTCATCCGGCTCTATGGCGCGGACTACAGCCTTGGCGTCGGAAAACTGCTGCAATTCAAGGGACCCCCTAAGGCGTTAAACCAGTAAGCTCAAAGCAAGCTGCCTTGCGGTGGGTGTCCCATGGGGCAGCGAAGGCGCGCATATAAATCGCTTTCGCTGAACTGCAAGTGAAAACGGCGGTGTCTCCTTCAGGAGAAATCGACGTTTGGCACCTGATCAACAACACCTTTTTCGCTGTCATCCAGCCGGTGGAAGTCCGCCGGTTCGAAACCGAGCATTCCCGCGAACATAACCGCCGGAAAGCTCTCGCGCCCGGTATTGTAGCGAGAAACAGCAGCATTGAGTGCACGCCGAGCAGCAGCAAGCTTGTCCTCTACATCGGCTAGCTCGCGCTGAAGTTCCTGAAAATTGCTGCTCGCCTTCAGATCGGGATAGGCTTCACCCAGCGCGAGCAGCTTATCCAGCGCAACTCGTAACGTCTGCTCATCAGCCGAATTGATGGCGCCGCTCGCCGCATGGTTGCGGGCGGCAATCACGCCTTCCAACGTCTCTTGCTCGTGGCTGGCATAACCCTTCACCGTGTTGACGAGATTGGGGATGAGATCGTGGCGCTGGCGCAGCTGCGCGTCGATATCGGCCACGCCCTGGTTCACATTCTGCCGCAGAGCGACAAGCTTGTTGTAGATCCCGATCCCGAGCACGACGAGAACGATAACGATCCCGAGCAATACGAATTCCATAAAACTGTGTCCTACTCTTCCCCTGTTAAGGGAATGTGTGCCATCACTTTACAAAGAGGGAAAGGGGCACCGTGAATGATTGAACGGCTGGATGTCGAAGCATTGCTGGCAGGCGAACTGGGGCAATGGCTGGCCGATCAGGCGCATGTGCGTGAAGCCGCACAGAAAAAGACATGGAATCGGCGCTTTACCGTACTGATTATCGTCCTGCCACTACTTGCTTTTGCTTTGATCGCATTCCGCCTGGATCTGGGCTTCATTATCTGGGGCGGTGCATTTTTGTGCATTGGCGGTTTCGCCTGGGCGCAGATTCCAGTCAACAAGGCGGTCAAGACGGTCAAGGTCGGTATCAATGATGCCATCGCCAGCGCATTGGACATCGAGTACAGCATCGATGCAGAAGCGGGCATGCCGTTCCAGTTGGCGAAGGCCTGCAAGCTGGTGCCCAGCCACGACCGTGCGAGCTTTGAAGACCGGTGGAGCGGCAACATCGGCGATATCCCTTTCATGATCCACGAGGCCAAGCTTGAAGAGCGGCGCGGATCGGGCAAGAATCGCCGCTGGGTGACCGTATTTCGCGGCCTGATCATGAGCGTCGGCTACAAGCATCGGTTCCACGGGACGACGCTGCTTGTGCGTGACAATGCCCACCGCAAGTTCTGGGGCGGCAAGCGGGACAGCATCAAGGTAGAAGGCATGCAGCTCGATTATGCCGAGATGACTCATCCCGACTTTGAAGATCGCTTCGACATCTACACCAGCGATCAGGTCGAGGCGCGGCACCTGATCGACCCGCTATATGTAGAGCGCCTGATCGCTCTGGAGCACAGCTATCGCGGTGAAGGGATCGCCACCATCTTCCACGAAGGAAGCCTGGTTGTGACACTCAAAACCGGCAACATGTTCGAAAGCGGCAGCATCGATGCCGGAGATGACCGGCACCGGATGCAACGTACCATCGACCAGTTTGGCCGCATTGCCGATCTTGCCAGAGAGCTTAACTCGCGCGAACCGCTGACTGGCGCTTAGCCTTCGAACAGCTTCGCCCAGCGGCGCTTCTCGCGAGTCTTCCAGTGGCCGCGGTGATAGGCGTCGGAAGCAAGGAGTGGCATGACCGAACCAGCCTCGGCGAACACCATCTGCTCGATAGCGGTGGAGACCTTGCCCCAGCTTGCCGCCTCTTGCAGCGTAGAAGACGAACACGCCCCGTCGCGCACATCGGCAACGGTGATCTGCACCGCGTACTTGTGCACGCTCACATCTTCATGGCCGAGAATCTCGGCGCAGACGACGGTATCCTGGATGAAGTTCTTGGGAACCCCGCCGCCGACCATCAGCAGGCCGCTTTCGCCGCCCTTGATCTTGATGTCGGTCAGTTCGCGGAAGTCGGCCACGGCGTCGATCATCATGTAGGGCTCGCCCTTCTCCATCTGGTCGACCTGATGCTTCACGAGACCAAAACCCGCGGACGAGTCCACAAAGGCCGGGCAGAAGATCGGCACGTCGTGCTCGTATGCGAGTTTGACGAGACTGTTGTCCTTCTTGCCGTGCTCGACGAGGTACTTACCCATCTCGCGGATGAACTCGCGGCTGGAATAGCCACGGTGTTCCAGCGAGTTGGCGATCTTGTTGATCGTGAAATCGCAGTCCTGCAGCTGCTCTTCATCGATGTAGGTATCGTAGATGCGGTCGATGTAGAGCGAACGCAGCGTATCATCGTCGGGCACTTCCAGCGCTTGATAGTGCTTGTGTCCCAGCCCTTCGAAGAAGTCCATGTCGACAATCGTCGCTCCCGTGGCCACGACGCAATCGACCATGTTGTTGCGGATCAGTTCGGCATAGAGGTCCATGCAACCGCCCGCGCTGGTCGAGCCGGCAATCACCAGGAACACCGTGCAATCCTTGTCGGCCAGCATCTGGTTGTAGATGCCTGTCGCATTGGCGAGATCGCGGCTGGTGAAGCTCATCTTCTTCATCGAATCGATGATCGGTCGCGCGTCGAAACTGGTGATGTCGATGTGTTCGACCTCAGTGCTCAGCAGTTCGGCTTTGCGCGTATCGTTGATGGGCTTGTCACTCATGGCGGCGTCTACTCCTATACGGTTTGCCTGCTTAGCGGGCTGCGCGGCTTCCCTTCCCCAAAATGGCGTAAAAGGGAAGCCTAATCGGCTAACCTGTTACACCTGTTACAGTGTCCAAGAGTGAAAATCCGGCGCGCCGCAAAGCCGCCGTCAGCGCGGGATAGAGGCACAAAATCGGTGGAGATCATCATGGCAAAAGGCTCTGCCACCTTCCCCTTTTTGTAGGAAAGCGGCAAATCATTGTGACGATGGATACAGACACTCGAAAGCCCACCCGCGAAGGCGTGAACCGCGCGGCCGACAAGATCGCCGCTATCCTGCCCCCTACCCCTCTGCTTCCGTTCGAGGCACAAGGGAAGACGGTCTATGCCAAAGCCGATTGCCTGCAACCGATGGGCGCCTTCAAGATTCGCGGGGCATGGCATCGCCTGTCTGACTTATCGGACGAGGAAAAGGCACGCGGTGTGGTGGCCGTATCGAGCGGCAATCACGCACAAGGTATCGCATGGGCCGCTCGCGAACTGGGGATTGAAGCCACCATCGTGATGCCGCAGGATGCCCCGCGCGTTAAGCTGGGGCGCACCGCCAGCTATGGCGCACGCGTCGTCACCTATAACCGCATGACCGAAAACCGCGAGGAGATCGCCAAAGGCATTGCCGCAGAGAAAGGCGCGACATACGCGCATGCCTATGGCGACCCGTGGGTAATCGAAGGACAAGGCAGCGCCGGTATCGAAATCGCCGACCAGATGATGGCGCAGACCAACCAGCCGGTCTCGAAGATCGTCGCATGCTGCGGCGGTGGTGGTCTGACAGCGGGCCTGGCCCTCGCCTGCCCCGATGCTAGCGTAGTTCCCTGCGAACCCGAAGGGTGGGACGATGTTTGCCGCAGCCTGGAAACCGGAGAGATCCACAGCGTGGGTGACAACCCTCCCCCCACCGCTTGCGATGCGATCCAGACCTTCAAGACTTTCCCGATCAATTTCGCAGTGATGAAGGAACATTGCCGCGAATGGGCACGCGTTTCCGAAGAGGATATTCGCAATGCGCAGCGCTTTGCCTTCTCCCACCTGCGGCTGGTGGTCGAGCCGGGCGGCGCCGCTGCCCTCGCCGCAGTCCTGAGCGGCAAGGTCGAAGTCGACACATCAACCGCTGTCATGCTCACCGGCGGCAATGTGGATGCCGCATCCTTTGCCGCCGTTCTTGCCGGATAAGAAATAGGTTGCAATTGACAATCTAATTTACTTGCGGCACCCCGTCCCCACATCAATTGAGGGGACATTGTGATGAACACGGCAATTCTCGCGCCCGCTGCGGCGCTCGCCATCTGGTCCATGATCATGCTGTTCTGGATGGCAGGAACACGCTTCCCCGCCATGAAGAAGATGCGCGAAGCCAAGGGCAGTAGCGGCATGGTGAGCAAATCCAAGGCCGGAGGACGCGGGCAAGACCTTGAGGGCCTGATCCCCGACCAAGTGAACTGGAAGGCGCACAACTACACCCACCTGATGGAGCAGCCGACGGTGTTTTATGCGGTTGTGGTAATCCTTGCTCTCGCCGGAGCCGCACAGATCGACGTCTGGCTCGCCTGGGCCTATGTCGGGCTGCGCGTGGTGCATTCGCTGTGGCAAGTGCTGGTGAACACAATTCCCATCCGCCTGATGATTTTCACCGTGGGCAGCGTCATCCTGCTGGTGATGTCCATCCGCGCTCTGCTGGTGACGATCTGATGGATATTCTCGGACCCGTTATCGCTCTGGCCGCTTGGACGATGGTGATGTGGCTATGGATGTATGCAACGCGACTACCGGCGCTCAACGCAATCAAGCCAGATTACGATAAGATCGTGCGCACGCCCAATGCGACGCTTGAAGGTGTGCTTGAGCCAAAAATCCAATGGATTGCGCACAATTACAATCACCTGCACGAAGCGCCGACTATCTTCTATGCAGTGGCAATCGCGCTTGCTCTGCTTGATGCCGGCAACGGTTTGGCTGCAACTCTCGGCTGGGCCTATGTCGGGCTTCGCGTCATCCATTCTCTGGTTCAGGCAACGATCAACAAGATCGAGCTGCGCTTTTTCCTGTTCGCGCTTTCCGGCCTGTTACAGATCGCACTGATCGTGCTCGCAGCCGTTGCATTCTTCTAAGGATTACTGACTAGGTAACCTTCCACGCCTCCTCGACAGGTTTGCTGCAATATCAATGGCAAGCTGGCCCGAGGAGGACCAATATGGCTTACATACTCGTTGTCGATGACGATGATATCGTCGCCGAACATGCTGCGCAGGTTCTGATCAATGCCGGCCACGCCTGCGGCTGGGTCAGCGATGCGCAGGCGGCGCTGCAGGTGCTTTCACACCGCAAGCCCGATCTTATCCTGCTCGACCAGAATATGCCGGGTGAAAGCGGCACCACCATGCTGCGCCGCCTGCGCAACAGCCCCCGCTTCTACGATATCCCGGTCGTGATGCTCACCGGCGTGCACGGCATCAAGGATGAACAGGTGGCCTATTACAACGGCGCGCAGGATTATATCCGCAAGCCCTTCAGCGAAAAGATGCTGGTATTCCGGATAAGGCAGGTCCTGCGCTCGCGAGAAGCGCGCGCCCGGCACCTGCGCCGGGCACAGATAACCGATCTGGCCGAAGAACCTGTACTGGGCACCGCACCCTCGCGGATGATCTAGCGCTCCTGGTCAGAGACGCGGCTCGCAAATCTTTCCAGTGGTTCAATCGCGTCCAATACCGGCGCGAAGCATATCATTCGCCAGGCCTGCGATACGATCGGAGTCGGACGTTTCGGACCACACCGCATATCGCAGCCCCAGAAAGACATTCATGCCCATCAACGCCCAGGCATGCGCTTCCTCCATCCCTTCACGAAACTCGCCCTTGGCCTCGCCATGCTTCAACCTGTCGAAGATGCGTGTGGCGGTGGTCTCATAATGTTGGCGAAAGCTGTCCGGATCGACAAATTCGGCTTCGTCGATGATCCGGTAAATTTCTTTGTTTTCCCGGGCAAAATCGAGAAAGGCATGTAACGCGGCACGCTCGATTTCGAAGGCTTCGGTCTTTCCTCTCACACCTTCGTGTGCATGGCTGGCGACCTGGGCGCTCATGTCATTAACAAGCGCCCGGAATATCGCGTCCTTGCTGTCGAAATAGGTGTAGAAGCTACCCAGCGCAGTGCCTGCGCGGCGGGTGATGCCGCTGATCGAGGCTTCGTGAAATCCCTTCTCACCAAACTCCTTTGCAGCAGCGTCGAGCAATTTTCGCAGGGTTTGCCTGCCACGCTCCGTTCGCGGTGACTTGCCGGAATCGGTCTGAAAATTGGTCTGTCTGGATGCCATACAACGGTGGCTAACCGGATTTTTCCTATTGGGCAAAGAAAAAAGTTGAAAGGTGGTTCATGTTTCAATATTGAGCCTCCCGTAAGATTATTGATTGGGAGAATATCGATGTCGAAGGCTCTTCTCTGGCGCACCACTGTCTCTGCTCTCGTTCTGGGTGGATTCGCGACCCCGCTTTACGCGCAGGACAATGCGCCGCAGGAAGCCGAGGCAGAGCCACTGCAGGGCGGTTCTATCATCGTTTCAGCGCGTCGGCGTGATGAACGGCTGGTCGATGTGCCGGTGGCTGTCAGCAGCTTTGGCGAGGAAGAGCTGCAGCGCCGCGGTTCGGTCGACCTGACAGATATTGCGCAGATCACCCCCAACACCACACTGGAGGAATCGCGCGGCACCAACTCTACGCTGTCTGCTTTTATTCGCGGCATCGGCCAGCAGGATCCGGTTTCCGGTTTCGAACAGGGCGTCGGCATCTATCTTGATGATGTCTACCTTAATCGCCCGCAAGCGGCAGTGCTCGACATCTATGACGTGGAGCGGATCGAAGTGCTGCGCGGGCCGCAGGGAACGCTCTACGGTCGCAATACGATTGGCGGTGCGGTTAAGTATGTCACCCGCGAACTGCCGGACGAAACCTCCATCCGCCTTCGCGGAACCGTCGGCTCCTACGAGCGCGCCGAGGGTGTTGTAACAGCCTCAACTCCCATCACAGATGATGTCCGCATCGGCGCTTCCGTAGCGCGCCTCTCGCGCGGTGGTTTCGGGGACAATCTGACCACGGACGAAGACAATTACAACAAAGATATCTGGGCGGTTCGCGGCACGCTGGAAGTCGGTGGCAACGGCGCTCCTTACCTGTTGCGCGTTTCCGGCGACTACACGCATGATCGCAGCAACGCCCGCGGCGGCCATCGCCTGATCCCCGGCGTAGCCTCCGGCGCGCCTGTACTGGACAATGTGTTCGATACCCGTGGCGGTCTTGTCGATCCCGCACAGGATGTCGAGGCATACGGCATCGCGGTCAATTTCCGCTACGATCTCAGCGATGCACTGACATTGCGCTCGATCACTGCTTACCGCACCGATGACAGTGCCTCTCCGATCGATTTCGATGCCCTCCCCGCAATCGATCTTGACGTCCCGGCGCTCTATTCGAACGAGCAGGTCAGCCAGGAACTCCAGCTCATCTGGGATGATGGCGGCCCCTTCACGGGCCTGCTTGGCGCATATTACCTCGACGCGGCAGCCGATACCGCCTTCGACGTGCGCCTGTTCACCACTTTCGCGGGCTTTACCGCGTTCACACAGGCCAATGTCGATACCGAGACGTTCGCGATCTTCGGCGACTTTACCTATGACCTGACCGAGCAGTTGAGCCTTTCCGTCGGAGGCCGCTACACCTGGGACGAGCGCTCAGCGAATATCCTGCGCCAGAACTATCTTGGTGGCGGCTCACCAGTGTTCGGCGGCGCGGGAATCGCTTTCGGAGCGCCCAGCACGAACTTCAACGGTTCGGAGGATTTCAAGAAGTTCACTCCGCGCGTTTCGCTCAGCTTCCAGCCGACGCCTGACCACAATCTCTACGCCAGCTTCTCGCAGGGCTTCAAAGGTGGCGGCTTCGATCCGCGCGGTGTGGGTGTGAACGCTCCGGCGGCAACGCCGGGTGCGCCTACCGACGCAGAAGTCGCCGACTTCCTCAGCTTTGCGCCGGAAAGCGTCGACAGCTACGAACTCGGTTACAAGGGCGATCTGCTGGACGGCAACCTCTATGTCGCACTGGCGGCATTCTATGCCGACTACACCGATGTGCAGATCCCCGGATCGGTGGCCTGCAACGTTGGCGGTGTGCAGACCTTCTGCGGCATCGTTTCCAACGCCGGTGCAGCCGAATTCTACGGGCTCGAGTTCGAGGCAAATGCCCTGCTCGGGCGCGATCTGCTGGGAGAGGGTGACGAACTTCGCCTGATGGGTTCGCTCGGCTGGATCGATGCCGAATATACCGAATACGTCACTAACATCGGCGGCGTACCGACCGATGTCTCGGACTTCCGCGAAGTGCAGAATACCCCGGAATGGAGCGGGAGCGCCACCCTCGGGTATACAACACCGATTGGAAACGGTGATCTCTACTTCGGCAATACGGTTTCATTCCGCAGTTCGACGACGCAATTCGAAATCGCCAACCCCTTCCTTGACCAGGACGGCTATGCACTGTGGGACGCCAGCATCGTCTACAACGATGACAGCGGGTTCAGCATTGGCCTTTACGGGCGAAACCTGACCGATCACGAATACCGGACATCCGGCTACACCTTCATTGCTATCGACCCGGTTACAGGCGCTCCGGTGCTGACGGGCGGGCAGCCTACGCCGAACCTCGGCACTGAAGGGACGCTGACAGCTTTCTACGGCAATCCGCGCCAGGTGTATTTGACCGCGACCATCGAATTCTGATCCTCCGCGGATCGGGCGACAGCCGATGACCGATTATCGCGAGCATCGCTATGCCAGCGCGTGCGGACGGCTCCAACTGTTCGCACGCGACTATGGCGGCACCGGCAAGCCGCTGCTGCTGATGCACGGGCTCACCCGCAACAGCGCTGATTTCGAACCTTTGGCCGAACATCTGGCCGGCGATTACCGCCTGATCGTTCCCGACCAGCGCGGACGCGGTTTGTCGGACTATGATCCGGACCCGGCAAACTATCGGCCCGACGTTTACGCGCAGGATATGTTTGCCCTGCTCGATATGCTGGAAATTGCTGGTCCGGGCGCGATCGGCACATCGATGGGCGGGCTTATCGCAATGGCCATGAACGCGATGAAGCCAGAGACATTCCCCGCGATCATCTTCAACGATGTCGGTCCGGAACTCGCTCAAGAAGGCCTGGCAAGGATCGGAAGCTATGTCGGCGGCGGCGGAGCGTTTGCCGACTGGGGAGAAGCGGCGAAGAGCTGCGCCGCCATAAACGGTGATGCATTCCCCGACTTCAAAGACGCCGATTGGCACGCATGGGCGAGACGCACTTGTCGACAGGTTCCTGACGGTGGGCTGGAATTTGCTTACGACAGGGCCATTGCCAGTGGCTTCGCCGACATCGGCGACACGCCCCAGCCCGATCTCTGGCCGTTGTGGCAGATGCTGGGAGGCACACCTGTACTGGTCTTGCGTGGCGAATTGTCGGACTTGCTGACTTCGGACGTACTATCGCGGATGGAAGACCTTCAAGCCGGACCTTTTGCCAGAGTAGTTGTGCCGCAACGGGGCCATGCCCCCTTGCTGGATGAACCCGAAGCGCTCACTGCGATCATGACCTTTCTCCGCGAGCATTATTTATGAGCACGCAACCCTTCGAAAAGCGCGACCCACATCGCAACACCGTGTTGGTAATGCTGCTGGTGGTTTATATTTTCAATTTCGTTGATCGGCAGATCCTCTCGATCCTGGCCGCCCCGATCCAGGCGGATCTGCAGCTCGATGATGCCGAGATGGGCTTGCTCGGCGGGATTGCCTTCGCCCTGCTCTATTCGACCATGGCCGTGCCGCTTGCAGCACTTGCAGACAGGACCAGTCGCAGCTGGGTGATTGCGGTTTCACTGGCTGCATGGAGCGGATTTACGGCGCTGTGCGGCCTTGCGCAGAATTTCTGGCACATCTTCCTTGCCCGGCTTGGCGTCGGGATCGGTGAAGCCGGCGGCGTCGCGCCTTCCTACGCCCTGATCGGCGACTATTTCCCCAGCGAACGGCGCGCGACTGCTTTGTCCGTCTATTCGCTCGGCATCCCTATAGGTTCGGGCCTCGGTGTGCTGATGGGCGGATATATCGCTGCAACGGTCGACTGGCGCACGGCATTCTTCACCGTCGGGCTCGCGGGTATTGTCATCGTGCCCATTTTTAAGCTTCTTGTCCGCGACAAAGCCAAACCAGAAGCGGTGCCGGACACCCCGATGGATGCTCATGCGCAGCCAACGCTTAAGGAAACCGCGGCCGTACTCGCCCGCAAGCGCTCTTTCTGGTTCCTTTCCTTTGGCGCGGCCATGTCCTCAATGCTCGGCTATGGCATCGCATTCTGGCTACCCAGCCTTCTGATCCGAAGCTTTGGCTTCGATCTTGTGCAGGCTTCGCAGTTCTTTGGTGCATTGCT
Organism: Aurantiacibacter sp. D1-12; assembly: GCF_028858515.1. GTDB lineage: Bacteria > Pseudomonadota > Alphaproteobacteria > Sphingomonadales > Sphingomonadaceae > Alteraurantiacibacter. The sequence goes on along the minus strand of NZ_JAPJZJ010000001.1, from coordinate 376,630 downwards.
GCTTATCGGGGGAGTGACAGGCGTGATGGCAGGCGGCCTGCTCGCAGACCGTCTCGGCGGACGGGACCGCGCATTCTATTCATGGCTGCCGGGTGTGGGATTCTTTCTTGGCGCACCGCTCTTTGCTGCCGGTATTTCGAGTGACAATGCGCAACTGGCCTTCATTCTCTTCCTACTCCCGCAGGCACTCTCCTACATCTGGCTGGGCCCGGTATTATCGGCAATCCAGCACCTTGTTGTCCCTGCCGCCCGCTCGACCGCCTCCGCCCTGTTCCTCCTGATCAACAATCTCATCGGCCTGGGGGGTGGCATATATGCACTCGGCGCGCTTTCGGATTTCCTGACGCCTTTCTACGCGGAGGAAGCCCTTCGCTATTCGATGCTTTACGCCCTTGGTCTTTACGCTGTGGCTGCAATACTGATGGCATTGGCCGGTCCGTCGCTGCGCCGCGACTGGGTTGCGGAGTAGGGAATAGCCGGCCGACACGCGGAGTATGTCCCGAACGAAATGGTTGTAGACGCGTTTAGGTAGCTTAGACTTTGGAATGTTGGCCAAACGATCAATACAAGGGTGCTGCTCTCAAAGTTGCGGCATTCAAAGCCGCTTTTCTTGTATCACGTAGCCCCAGAAAATTCTCTAGCCTCCGCTAGTGCGCAAAATCGAGCAGCTCAGTGCGTTGCGGTTCATCCAGTCTGAATTTTGGAGAATTCTCAAAATCAAATTCACCAAGCCTCGTTGAAAACATATTTTCATCAAGATACTTGACGTCCAGTTTGAAGCCCAAGACTTCCCGCGTGTTGGGATCAATTTTGAACGTCATTTTGTAATTCACAGAGACGTTGGCCCCGCCCTTATGCCCTAGCCTTTTCAGCTCCTTGCGACGCGCTTCTAGCTTCTTTCCGATTTGATCTTCAAACCACTTCCATGTCCCGGGATTGTCGACACCGCCGGTGCGGTTTTGCTGCCAGACCTGCTTAAAAAGCGTGTCTTCAGTCTGCCCATTCACATAAGTCTTTCCAACTCCGTGCCCAGCCTCATGATCGCTGCCAAGATTGTTGTCCTTGCGGTACTTTTGCTGCCCTTTCTTGTCGGGTTTGACATTGAGCTCTTTAGCCGGGAACCGCTCGCGGATGGATCCGCAGATGTACTCCATCTCATAAAGGGGATCACCTTTGGCATTCTTGCGCCCCGTCTGCACGATCTTTGCGAATAGTGAATTACGCTTCTGCGAGCGTTTAATATAGGCTCTTCCAGGCAGCTTATCACTCTTGAAAATGCGGTCAGTCGTATCGGTACGAAAACCCTTCTGGACGCGCTCTGGTGTTTTGTTACCCAAGGTGTCCTTATCGTTGGCCTTATTCTTGGCCCTACCCTCAATCTTTTTCTTATCCCTCTTCTTGTTCTCCCGAATCTTCCTCTCAATGTCGGCAGATTTGGCTTTGTTCTTCAGTTTTTCCCTGCGTTTCTTACCCATTGGCTGTGGTTCCCGCAGGCTGAAGGACAGGAACCGGGATAATATTGGGATTGCTAAGGTCTTCGAGATTGTCGTCGATAGATCGGAGGATTTCCTGCGCGGCGCTTCTCGGCTCCTGCTCTGAAGTCAAAGCAGGCGCATAGCCTTCTTCGCCGCGTTTCAGTATCTTATCGAGATCGGGAACAGCGGCTCTTAGCCCCATTAGCAGCAGTTCGATGACATCGAGCATGTTTTCGAGCACGGAAAGGATGATCTTCGCTGCGCGGGACAGGCCCGCAGTAAAGAACATCAGTACGACTTCTGTCACCACATAACCGATAAGAACCCCGACTGCGAAGGCATTATCCAAAATACTAGGCGAGTTCCATGCAGTGTTGAAGTCGTTCACCATGTCGTCGAATTCGGCCACGATCAGGTCCCAAGCTTCCTCCAGCGCGTTGAGGATATTCTCAAAGGACATGGCATCGATAATCTGCCGTACGATATCCCACGTGAACTGGGAGAAGATATTGATCAGTTCGGCAGCAGACTCCAAAGAACCAACGATTCCAGTCACGAATTCTTTGATGTTGACAAAGAAGCCATAGAGTACGCCCGAAACAAATCCGGCCAGTGCCGTCCCAAACTGCTCGATGATGTTGGGGTCATCTCCACCCGTCAGAATATGGGCAATCTCTGAAAGGTCCTTCTGTAACTGCTCGACGTAGCTGTCGGTATAAGCCCAAGTGTCTTTGAGCGGCGTGTACAGGAATTCACCTTCGTTCTTTTGCAGGTACTCAACACTATGTAGCTTCAAATAATGATTTTCCTGCATAGATTTAAACTCAGCTTTTCTGAAAACATCTCGGTTCTCTTGAGCTACATAATGCAGTATTTTGATCGTTCTCTCGCGGGGACCGTCTCCGGTGATGAAGATGTTCTCATCAAAAACGAGACAGAGGAGTGTCTGCTGCAAGATATTTCCTAGCGCATCACCCTTCTTCGTCTTGTAGAGTATCGCGCCGGGATCATTTACGATGTATTTGAAGCGCCTTCTTCTCGTCTCGGACGTTTCTCGATCATGGTCATCGCCTCCCTTAAGGCGTCGCCCTGATTTTGAACCCCAGAAGATGCCTGCATCAAGGCGCACGAACACTGGCTCATCTTTGAGTGTGTCGTCACTAACGTCAGTTGTCGGGAAAAGCTGCACTTGCGCCCAGCGCCAATCAGGATGGTACTGGACGAGCTTGATCCGATCATTTCGTAGCGCGAAGCCCATTGGTATTTCGGTGTCATGTGTCGCGAAATACTGGATCTCATCGTAGACCCAACCGTAATAGGTCTCACTTGGAACAATGAAACCAACGTCTTTGCTCTGATCCTGCGTTGAATTCGCCTTCGCAGCTTTCCCCTGACTTGCTGTTTGCTTTTTTGCAGTATGGTGCGCCTTTTTACCAAAAGGATCCCCGGTCGTCTTTAGAGCGCCATAGGTCATACCTTAGCACTCGATCGGATAGCACGGCAGGCAATACGGGTGCTCGGCATCCTCGGTGGGGCGGAGCCAGATCAGGTTCGGTTCGGGGACCTCAACGGTAAAGGCCGCGCCCACGTAGATGCCGCCGGTCGCATACTTCCAGTTTTTGCGAGGGGGCGGATTTGTCGGGTGGCGCTGCTTGAGCGAAGCCGGCCTATCGAGTGTGATGATCCATTTCATTCCACGAATGAAATCCGGATCATTTTGCTGCGCAGCCAAGGTGGGAATGACAGGATCTGTCAGCCCAGCGTCCAGGCCTCGATAGAGTTCTATGTCCACGATCCGGTATGAAGTCCGATCGATAATGATCTCCCGGTCCACGTCATCGCCGATAGCCGTATTGTCCTCTGAGCCGAACTCTCCGGGTAAAGGTGTTCCCATCCAGTCCCACCAGTAATCCGTGCCGTGTACCACGATGGTGTACGGATCAACCGCAAGCGGACTTCCGCTCGCGTCGTTATATTCAAAATCGATGTCCACCAGTCCCGGGCGATCATCCTGGAAGGTACCGTTCTGCCGTTTGAACTCCTCGTGCATGGCGATATAGTGTGGCTGGGTGTCATCGAGATCAGGCATCCCCTCGCCTCCCCATATCTCACCTGTCGCTAGCAAATGCGCCACCAAGGCCTCGTAGCCGGGCGTTACCGGAACCTCTACGAGCGCCATTCCGGCCTCCAGGAACTTGTTATGTAGTGCATCACCGGTGTCGAACTTCATGTTCGTGGGCCAGTCACATTTGTCAGCCCAGTAGTACGGCGAGAACAGGTACATCATCTGGGACCACTCAAATGCGTGCTGGTAGAAAAGGGCGATCTCTTCTTCCTGGTCCGATTTCTGGAAATCTATCTGCGGGTATCCGCAAGGCTCAACTTTCGACAGAACCGATTTGAAGTCATCAAAGTGCTGACATGAGAGTATGGAGATCATCTGCTTTTGCAGCTCCTCCCTTTCCCGCACTCTATTCAGAGCGGGATTCTCTCCTTTGATTTCAAATAGCTTGCCGTCATCCTGTGCAGCTTCGTATTCATCCAGAGCATCTTCGTATTCAGAAAGCTCTTCGCGATACTTCGCCATAATCGCATCATAGATCTCATGCCGCCAGGCATCTTCAGTTTCCTGATCGACAACAAACTCCGCCGCGACGTTAATATTGTATGCGTTGACCCCCAAACTCATCATGGTGATCTCGATGGCAGATTCATCCGAACGTAAATCGCTAAGCGGAATCGTCACATTGAGTGTCGGCACCGCTTCGTTGCGGTAGATGACAACATTCTGCCCACCGGCAGAAAAAGTAGCCATATTGGGCTCTGCCCCAGCATCATCGGGGTACACGTCACCGGTGTCGTTCTTCTGCCATTTGCTCCAATAGGTCGCACCGCCAAATTTGACGCTCGTTGCATGGTACCCAGGAGGTATGCCAATCGCCGTCGATGCCTTTGCGGCTATTGCCGGTGCAGCTTTTTTGTTCTGGTCTTCAACCTTCGAGAACTGTGCGAAGCCGTGCTTCTTCTCAACCGGCGGTGATATCGGAACTGCATTGTGCGTGTGGCATAGATCATCGTAATTGTCGCGCGTGATTTCCGCCGGAGTCACCTCTGGCTTTTCAGGCGCGACAGGCTTGTCGAGCGGTTGTGCTTCCTCGCGCTTCTTGAGAAGTGCCTTGTATGGCTTCGAGGGATGGAAAATTGCTTTGCGCACCATCATGCGCTTGCCCCAATTTATCGTTTCAGCCCGATATACCTTCTTGGTCCAAAAGAACTGCGCGTTGGTATGATCCGCGCCGCCTTCGATTGTGTGTATGTTCTTGTCAGTGGTCCGCGTTAGGCGGCGCGTCCTCGATAGCTCACGAGTTTTCTGCTGCAGCCGCATAACCGATCGCTCAGTTACGTCTTTTGCGAAACTCTCCGATTCTTTTCGCGATTTTGATTTGCTGTTGGAGTAAGAAACATTAGCCGATGCGCTGACTGCCATCTCACCATTCGGGATGCCATATTTTGCGCTCGTCGTGATGCCTGCGTCCGCTGCAAAGTCCTTTTCTGTTGTCTCTTGGACAGCACTTTGGAGTTCGAATTGCTCTGTAGAAGCATATTCCTGTTCTTCTGAACGATCGACGGTCTCTTCCGTCTCTTCGAAAGCTTCGATCTCTTTCATGACGGTATGTTTGCTCACCAAACTTTCGCCTGCCATCGTATTGTGAATGTGGGCAAGCTCGGCAGCTTCGTAGCACTCAAGCGTCTGGCGAACCGTCATCAAATCAGTCACGTAAGTATCGACTTTCGCGCAGCACGGATTTTGAGGCATGCAAGTTTCGTCGCACGAGCATTCGCATGGACCATCGCACTCGGAACCGGAAGTCGCAGCTGGATTCTGTTCTCGGCATCGCTGCGCCCGTTGCAGCCCTTTGCGGTACTCTTTGAGCTGCTCGATCTTCTTTAACGGCCCAGCGTCTGAAAGGCGCTCGTCCCCGCCGGCAGGCCCCTCTTTGCAACCACAGCATGGGTCGAGTTTTGCAACCCAGCCCGGGAAAGTAATCGGACGGCGAGCAATCTCACAAGCCTCGTTCAGGCTCAGCGCAGCACCTGGGTTCGCATCATATTCTTCAATAACCGAGGCGAGAACGCGGATAGTTTTCAAATAACATCGGATATCCGGCAACTGGGAGTCGGTCGACTTCTTTAGCACACGCAAGGAGATCAGGAGGTCAGCGAGAAAGCGCCATGCCGAACGTAAGTGATTGCGTTTGAGAGCCTTTAGTTGCGTAATCTTTTTCTCGATGAAGTGATTTGCTTTTCGTTTTCCTGCTTTCGAACAAACATCACACAGGAAAGTTGCTGCTTCAGTTACATCCCTGAGAGTGCAAAGAAGTATGTGTTGCGGGGTCTTGCGTGGCAGTTTCGGCTGCAGCGAAGCCAAATCTGATTGCAGAGAGGCAACCTCAGACTTCTTAAGGCCGATTTGCTCCTTCAACTTGTCAATGGCCGCTTGATCCTTTTTCGGATCAAGAGCATCAATCTTGTCATTCAGTTTGTTTATGGACTCGATCGCCGCTGCGATGTTGGCTTCGATCTCCGCCTTTTTCTTCTCGTATTCGCTCTGCGCTTTAGCTTTTCGGGCCTCTACGAGCCGACGAATTTCTGCCTCAAGATTCTCTAATTTCCCAAGGTTTGTTACTGCTCGCGAATAAGCGAGATGAATGCCGCGTTCCGCATTGCAACTTTCCGCTAGTGCTATCAATTCCCGACAGTACGCACTTTCGGAGTACTCATCATCAATAAGGGGAATACTGTGAGCCAGAGTTTGAGCCAGATCTGCTAACTGCGGCTGCCTCTTCTGCATGAAGAGCAAATAGTTCGACATAACACCCCCCTTTAGTATTGGATGCTAAGCGTACTACAAGTTCCTGATTTTGCGAAATTTACATTTATTCGGGGTGCAGAGTATTAATCACTGGGCAGCAATTTTCGCTCCATTTCCCCCATAAAGTTCACATCCGTAGCTGGATCGTGAAACAGGCGCCTGTAAGCACCAATAGGCAGCTTCGAAAAAGAGAGGCCACCTGTCGAAACCCTTGGAGGAAGCCATCGACATCATTGTCCAAGGCTTATCACGATAGGCTATGTCTGATGCTTTGCGACCGCCACTCGGGGAGTTCAAAATCGGGATTCCCGTGTGCCGAGACATACGTGGATGGCTTCGAAACGGAATTTTCTGATCGGGACAAATTGGCCAAGTTACCAGTTTGCTCTTCAATATCAGAGAATTGGTAGCGGAGGAGGGACTTGAACCCCCGACACGCGGATTATGATTCCGCTGCTCTAACCACCTGAGCTACTCCGCCCCAAAGGGATGGCCCTGCGCGTGCAAGGCAGGGCGCGCATTTAGGTGGGCTTTTGCGCCCGGTCAACTGCGGAATTGACTATTTCTCGCCCTCTGCCACAGCTTCGTTCATGCGCGCGATTTTGGCGGCCATGCCAAGGTTCATGGCGCGATCAAAAGCGCCGCTCAATTCGGGAATGGCACCGGACAAACGGATCACACCGTCGCGCTCGATCCGGGCCACGCGCATCGCGGTGAGAGAGACGACGCTGGCAGAGGCGGTGGCGCCCGAAACAAGGCTCATCTCGCCCAGAAAATCACCCGCCTCGGCAACGCCGACCTGCGCCCCGTCAAACTCAACGGCAGCCTCTCCGCTGGCGATGTAGACGAGCGGCGGACGGGCCTGTCCCTGCCTCACCAGCGTCTCTCCCTCCCTCACGTCGCGCCATTCGACCAGATCGAGGAGGCGGCGTTGGTGCGAGGGGTCCTCAACCTTGAGCACTTCTTCCAGCAGTTCGCGCTCCTCATTGCGCATCAGCCCGCGGCGTGACCTCATGAGCAGCAGCACAAGCGGAATAGCATTGGCTAGCGTGAGAAGGATCACCCAGATCAGCGCCACGCTGTCTGCCTGCCTAAGGGTGTAATGCGCGATGGCAAAAAGGCCGGCGACCAGCACCAGGATGCGCAGATCGCGCAACGTGCCCATCAGCAGCGCTAAAGCCAGGACAAGCGCTGCCATCGTGAGGAACAGGTTTTCCCCGTCTGCGATAAATTCGAGGAACGACGCCATGCTTTACCCCCCTTGCACGCCCGGCCTATATCACGGAGCAGCGCGACCGCGAAAGGCGAAGCTGCCGAGCTGCTCCCAAGGCCCGCCGAGGTAAGCATAGAGATTCAAGCCGGTAAAGGCGAAGCTGCGCGGGTGCACTTGAGGCCCAAGTTCAGCCTGAAGCGCTTTGGCCTGCTTGCTCGATACCTTGTTCTGCACCGTAACGTGCAGGCGGGGCTTGTGCTGGTCCTGGTTGGTGAGCAGCCCGTGAAAGCGATCGGCGATTTCGGCGCGTAGGCGCTGCATGGCTTCGCTTTCCAGCTTGAGCGCAGTGCCCCTGCCAAGGCTCATGATACCGACGAGTTCCGCAGGGACCGGAGCATACTCACGCGCCATCAGGGCTAGGCATTCGCGCGCCTCTGCCTCGCAAAACGGCGGCAGCGCGTGGAAGAGCGTCACATGCGCGTCGAGGTAGTTGCGCTCGGGCGGGAAATGCGCGCGGCGAAGGCCTGTGGCCCAGCCCTGCAAGTCCGGCGGCAGTTGCGCGGTGACGATAAGCGGGGCGTTGTCGCGCCCGCTCAATTGTCGTCCTGCGCAGCCTCGCGCTCGGCACGCAAGGCCCGCCAGCGATCGACCGCTTCGTCGTGCGCCTCGTATGTCGAATTGAACTCGTGCCCGCCAGTGCCATCAGCGACCATGAAAATCGCATCGGTTTCCGCCGGGTTTAGAACGGCCGCGATACTGTCACGCCCCGGATTGGTAATCGGACCGCGCGGCAGGCCGGGCATCTGGTAGGTGTTGTAATCGTTGATCGCGTCGATCTCCGACTGATAGATTGGGCGACCAAGCGGGCGACCGCGCGTGATCGGGTAGATGATCGTCGGATCGGCCTGCAGCCAGATGTTCTGACGTATGCGGTTGGAGTAGAGACCCGCGACCATCTCGCGCTCGCTCGGAACCCCGGTTTCCTTCTCTACAATGCTGGCAAGGATCACAGCCTCTTCAGGCGAGCTTACCACCGTGTTCGCCCCGCGCTGCGGCCATAGCTCAGCGAGCGTCTCATCCATCGCCCGCTGCATTCGCGCGAGCACGGCAATGCGTTCTTCCCCGCGCTGGAAATCATATGTGTTGGGCAGGACAGAGCCTTCATCCGGCACAGGAATCTCACCCGTCAAAAGGTCTTCAGCCATCAGCATGTCGTGCACGATGACAGAGGGCGTGCCTTCGGGGATGGTGATCCGATAAGCAATGGCCGTGCCGTGCTGGAAAGTATCAAGGATAGTCGCCGGACTTGCCCCGGCCACAAGCGCAAATTCGCCCGCCTTGATCGGGTCCGAGCTGCCAAGGATTTTGGCGCGCAGCAGAAAGGCATCGGCAGAGGCGATGTGCCCCTCCTCCTCCAGCTTTTCCGCCACCGATGTCAGCGAAGAGCCGGAGGGGACGATGAAGGCCACCTCTTCCTCGACTTCAGACGTGCCCCACCAGCCCCAGCTAAACCAGGCCATGGCTACCATCCAAAGAACAAAGCCTGCCGCGATAAGGCAGCCCAGTTTCTTCATATCAATCTTCTATCTGCTTCATCACCAGCGAGGCATTGGTGCCACCAAAGCCGAAGCTGTTGTTGAGCACTGCGCCGACTTCGCGCTTTTTCGCGGCGAGCGGAACCAGATCGACACCTTCGGTACCATCATCAGGGTTGTGCAGGTTGAGCGTTGGCGGAACCACCTGGTCACGCATGGCGAGGATGCAGAAGATACTCTCCACCGCGCCTGCTCCGCCCAGCAAGTGGCCGATGGCGGATTTGGTAGAGCTCATGCTTGCGCCGCCGAGATCATCGCCCAGCACGCGCTTCACCGCAGCGAGTTCAATGGTATCGGCCATAGTGCTGGTGCCGTGGGCGTTGACGTAGTCGATATCCGAAGGCTCCAACCCGGCCTTCTTCAGCGCCATGCGCATGGCGTTCTCTGCACCGGCACCTTCCGGGTGCGGAGCGGTGACGTGATAGGCATCGCCCGACAGGCCATAGCCCACAACTTCGGCGTAAATCGTCGCGCCGCGAGCCTTCGCGTGTTCATACTCCTCAAGCACGATAACCCCGGCACCCTCACCCATCACAAAGCCTTCGCGGTCCTTGTCGTAAGGGCGGCTTGCCTCGGCCGGGCGATCGTTGAAGCCGGTGTTGAGCGCGCGGGCCTGCGCGAAGCCCGCGATGCCGATGGGGCAAACAGTCGCCTCGGCGCCGCCTGCGAGCATGATGTCGGCATCATCGTCACGGATCATACGCGCGGCATCACCGATGGAGTGCGCGCCGGTCGAGCAAGCCGTAACCACAGCGTGGTTGGGGCCCATCAAGCCGTACTTGATGCTCACCTGACCGGAAATCAGGTTGATCAGGCGGCCGTGTACGAAGTGCGGGGAAACACGGCCGGGGCCGCGTTCGTAAAGATTGCGCGATTCCAGCTCGATCCCCGGCAGACCACCGATCCCCGATCCGATGGAGCAGCCGGCACGCAGCTTCTGCTCATCGGTCATCTCGGTCAGACCTGCGTCTTCCAGCGCCTGACCAGCGGCATCGATGCCATAGACGATAAACGGATCGACCTGACGCTGGATTTTGCCGTCCACGCGCTTGTCAGCATCGAAGCCCCATTCATGATCGGCAGGCTTTACTTCGCCCGCAATCGTGCATTTCTGGTCCGAAGCATCGAACTTGGTGATCGGGCCAATGCCGCTTTCACCCGCGATCAGGTTCTTCCAACTGGTTTCGACATCCCCGCCCAAGGGGGTCACAAGGCCAAGGCCGGTTACGACAACGCGCCGCATATTCTCTCTCCGCAATCAAGAAAGGCCCAGCCACCACGGCTGAGCCTTCCATACCCTTTCCGCGTCAAAGCTGCCCTGCAGGCACCTTCACGGTTTTGGGTGAGTTCAAAGCGTCAGCCAGCGATTAGCCGGCGTTTTCTTCGATGTACTTGTTAGCATCGCCAACGGTGTTGATCTTTTCGGCAGCGTCGTCCGGAATTTCCACACCGAACTCTTCTTCGAAAGCCATCACCAGCTCGACGATGTCGAGGCTGTCTGCACCCAGATCATCGATGAAGCTGGCTTCCGGAGAAACCTTGTCTTCTTCCACGCCGAGATGTTCGACGACGATCTTCTTCACGCGGTCAGCGGTATCGCTCATGTATTCCCTCTCAAGATTGGGGTTTGAAACTTCCCTTTCGCCCTAATGAACGGGCACGGCAAGCGCAAGTGTCTGCGACAATCATGTGGGTGCGATTGTTGCGATTGACAAGCCGACTAACGGATCTCTTCGTCGACCACCATAGGCTCTGGAGCGTCATCAGGAGCTAAAAATGCTTCTCTGTCAGCAAGTTGCCTGTCCGCACGGCGACGCTGCTCGAGCCTCTGCAGCCCCTCCTGCCCCTCATCATCCGAACGATCATTGCCAAGTGCAAGGCTATATCTCGCTTCCGCCAGAGCAAAATCACCGCGTTGTTCGGCGCACAGACCGGTGTTGAAGATCAGAGAAGGCGTTTCGGGACTGGCTACAAACAACGTTTCGAACATGTCGCAGGCAGTGGCTTCATCGGTGTCGGTCATGCGCACAGCGGCACGAAAATCATCGCGGAGAGCGCGGTCCAGCCCGTTGCGGCTTTCCATGATGCGAAGGTCTTGCACCCTGTATCGCGGCGCAAGTGTGTGCCGTGCCTGGTTGGCAATGTCGGACAGCCAGCTTTCGAGAGTGCCGGTGAAATCAGGCTTGTCATCAAAGCGTGGGCAATACCGCGAGCTGGTGTTTCGCTCGAACGCGCCAGCCCAGATGACATCTCCCTGATAACCGACCAGTCGCATTTCGGGGGCAAGCGATACATTCACCTGGATGCAGCGCGCTTCGACTTCACGCGTCGCAATGCAATCGCCATCCTCGTCCCGCTCGGTGCAGATTTCACGCGTCTCGCGGAATGTACTCTCGGAGAAACGCGGTTCGGCATAGCCTTGCAGTATGCCATCAGCTTCATTCGCAAGGCTTGGCGGCAGTACCGTGAACCACGGTTCTCCGCCTATGGTGACATCGCGCAGTCGATCTTCCAGTATGAAAGAGAGACGTGCGCCTTCGGGGCCGCCAAACTCCTCAACCGCAATGCGTTCGACCAGGACCGCTTCATCGCTCCCGGCCGGGTAGATGCCGGAGAGACGCAAGGTCTCGGCATGCGCAGCTGTAGCTGGAACCATCGCCGCAACAGCGAGCAGTGCGAACAGATATTTCTTCATGTCACCCCCTATGAATGCACATTGGAGTGACATTTTGTTCAGTAAAGTTCAACCTTAGCTGAACAAGCTATCCTCAACCGGGCTGCTTCGGCGGTTCTACAGTCCGCACATGCACGTCGCGCAACGCGCGCGGCTCAACCGCATTGGGCGCGCCCATCATCAGGTCCTGTGCACGCTGGTTTAGCGGAAACGCGATGACTTCGCGGATGTTCGGCTCGTCTGCCAGCAGCATCACGATACGGTCGATACCCGGGGCCGAGCCACCGTGCGGCGGTGCGCCGAGCTTGAATGCCTCGATCATGCCGGAGAAGTTCTCGTCCACATCCTGCTTCGAATAGCCGGCGATCTCGAACGCCTTGTACATGATGTCCGGGCGGTGGTTACGAATGGCGCCGGAGCTGAGTTCATAGCCGTTGCAGACGATGTCATACTGCCACGCCAGAATTTCGAGCGGATCGGTATTCTCCAGCGCTTCCATCTCGCCCTGCGGCATCGAGAACGGGTTGTGGCTGAAATCAACCTTCTTCTGTTCTTCATCGTACTCGAACATCGGGAAGTCGACGATCCAGCAGAACTTGAAGCAATCCTGCTCGATCAGCTCTAGCGTTTCGCCGACACGGGTGCGGGCAGCACCGGCAAGGCGGGCGGCGTCCTTTTCCTTGCCCGCAGCGAAGAACAGGCCGTCGTTCTCGCCAAGGCCCAGCTCGTCATAGAGCTTCGCCATGTTCTCAGGGCCGTGGTTCTTGGCAATCGGCCCGCCGAACTCACCACCCTTGCGGGTGACGTAGCCGAGGCCGGCAAAGCCTTCGCGCTTCGCCCAGTCATTCATCTCGTCGAAGAACTTGCGGCTCTTCTCGTTAGTGTTCGGCGCGGGGATCACGCGGATTACACCGCCGCCGCCAACGATCTTTTCAAAGATGCCGAAGCCCGAGCTGGTGAAGTGGTGCGTCACGTCGCTGATGATCAGCGGGTTGCGCAGGTCCGGCTTGTCCGTGCCGTACTTCAGCATGGTTTCGGCATAAGGAATGCGTGGGAATTCGCCCGCAGGAGTGACAGCCTTGCCGTTCGCAAACTCCTCAAACACGCCAGCCAGCACTGGCTCGATGGCCTGGAACACGTCTTCCTGCGTGACGAAGCTCATCTCAAAGTCGAGCTGGTAGAACTCCGGCGAGCGGTCGGCGCGCAGGTCTTCGTCGCGGAAGCACGGTGCGATCTGGAAGTAGCGATCGAAACCGGCAACCATCAGCAGCTGCTTGAACATCTGCGGTGCCTGCGGCAGCGCGTAGAACTTGCCCGGATGCAGACGGCTTGGCACCAGATAGTCGCGCGCGCCCTCTGGCGACGATGCGCCAAGGATCGGCGTCTGGAATTCCGAAAAGCCCTGATCGGTCATGCGGCGGCGCAGGCTCGTGATCACCTGATTACGCAGCATGATGTTGTTGTGCACGCGCTCACGACGCAGATCGACGAAGCGATACTTGAGGCGCGTTTCTTCGGGATAGTCCTCTGCCGAGTTCACGATGAGCGGAAGCTCGTCCGCATTGCTCTGCACGGTGACCGAGCGGGCGAAGACTTCGATATCACCGGTTGGCAGGTTGGCATTTACGGCTTCCGCATCGCGCGCCTTCACATCGCCATCAATGGTGATGACACTTTCCAGCCGCAGCGAATCCAGCAGCGTAAGCGCGGGAGAGTCTTCGTCCGCCACGATCTGAGTAATGCCGTAATGGTCGCGCAGGTCGACGAACAGCACACCGCCGTGGTCACGCTTGCGGTGGATCCAGCCGGACAGGCGGACTGTATCGCCAACATTCTCTTTGTTGAGCTGTGCGCAGTTGTGGGTACGATAGGCGTGCATCGGGACTCTTTCCATTTCGGAGGCTATAACCTAAGGGCGCGCGGCGTTGCAGCGCTCAAGGCTTTGCTTTGTGCGCGCGCTAACAGGGTATGCACGACGCTTTGTCAAGATTCGCGTCTCGACAGGCTGAGTGCGGTAGGCACGGTGAACCGGCCAAAACGAAACGAAGAGTGATGAAAATACATCCCCTAATTACTGATTCCAAAGACCTCGCCATGCTGTGCAAACGCTTGGCGAAAGGCGAATTTGTCTGCGTGGACACGGAGTTCATGCGCGAAAATACCTATTACCCGCTGCTGTGCCTGGTTCAGGTCGGCAACGAGGAAGAGGCTGCGGCGATTGATCCACTGGCCGACGACATCGATCTCGATCCGCTGTGGGAATTGCTGACCGAGAATGACGAGATCCTGAAAGTCTTCCACGCCGGCGGGCAGGACGTGGAGATCGTCTACAATTTCACGGGCAAGACCCCCTACCCCATTTTCGATACACAAATCGCGATGATGGCAATCAGCCAGAGCGAACAGATCGGTTATGCCAATCTTGTCGAAAGCTGGCTGGGCACCACAGTGGACAAGGGCGCGCGCTTTACCGACTGGAGCCGCCGCCCACTGACCGACCGGCAGATCGAATATGCCATCGGTGACGTAACCTATCTGGCGCAGATCTTCCCCAAGATCCTGAACAAGCTGATCAAGACCGACCGCGGCCATTGGCTGAATGCGGAGATGGAGAAGCTCGCCGATCCGGAAAACTACGCCAACGATCTGGAAGTCGCATGGCGCCGCATCCGCGCGCCCGGCCGCAATCCGCAGGTCTTGGGCCGCCTGAAAGACCTCGCCGCATGGCGTGAAACAGAGGCGCAGGACAAGAACATCCCGCGCGGCCGGATCATTCGCGATGAAACGCTGGCCGATCTCGCCAGCCACCCGCCCAAGAAGCAATCGGATCTGTCCAAGGTGCGCGGACTTTCACAGGCTTGGAAAGAGAACGATATCGGCAAGCGGCTGATGCGCGTGCTCAAGAATGCTGAGCCTCTGCCAGCAGAAGAAATGCCCAGCAAGCCCAAGCGCGGTGCGCCTCTAGGCAAGGAAGGGGCACTGGTGGCGGACCTGCTCAAACTGCTGCTGAAAATCCGCGCGCGCGAGATCGAAGTGGCGAGCCGGCTGCTCACCAAGTCCGACGAGCTGGAAGCCCTTGCTGCTGGCGTTCGCAAGCTGCAGATCCTCGAAGGCTGGCGCTTCGAAGTGTTTGGCAAGGATGCCCTTGAACTTGTGGAAGGCAAACTGGCCTTTGCCGTAGAAAAGGGTCGCCTGAAGATGACCCATATCGATGACGTCAAGGCCGAAATGGCAGAGGCTGCAGCAGCGGAATAGATGAGCACATACCTCCCCACGATCAAACAGCTCCAGTACCTCGTCGCATTGCACGAGCATGGGCATTTCGGTCGCGCGGCGGAGGCATCGTTCGTTTCGCAGTCCACACTTTCGGCAGGCATTCGCGAGCTGGAATCGCTGCTAGGCGTCACACTGGTTGAACGCAGCCGACGCGTGGTGCGTTTCACTCCACTCGGCAAGAACGTGGTCGACAAGGCGCACCGCGTGTTGCGCGAGACGGAGGAGCTGGCCGAGCTGGTTCAGGCTGCGGGCAAACCTCTGTCCGGCGAAGTCCGCCTCAGCGTTATTCCCACAATCGCGCCGTTCCTCCTGCCACGTATCCTACCCCGGTTGCGCAAGGAGCGTCCGCAGCTCAAGCTGTTCCTGCGGGAGGAAACATCCGACCACGCTATTGAATCGCTGCACCACGGACGCGCCGATTGCGTACTGCTCGCCCTGCCCTTCGCCACAGGCGATGTGGAAAGCGAAATCATCGGTGAGGATGACCTGTTCGTTGCTTTCCCGAAGGATGATCCGCGCGATCCTCCGCCCGAAATCCCCGCCAGCATGATCGACGAAGGCCGCCTGCTGTTGCTTGAAGACGGGCATTGCCTGAAAGAACACGCCCTCGCCGCCTGCAACCGCCCCGAACTACGCGGCAGCGCGACGATGATCGGCACAAGCCTGCACACCTTGGTGCAGATGGTCGACAACGGCCTCGGCCTGACGATGCTACCGCAAATGGCGATCGATGCGGGGATCCTGCACGAAACCGATGTGGTCGCCCGCCCACTAAAAGGCGCGAAGACCAGCCGCCAGATCGCGCTGGTGTGGCGGACGAATTCACCGCGATCAGAAGAATTCAAGCTGCTGGCTGAAGAGTTGCGGGCGGGCTAGCTAAGCTATTGGCTGCGCAGGGGATCTATCCTCAATCCATATGCTTCACGCCGACGCGCAAGTAATCCCAGCCGGTAATCACCGTCAGAATGGCAGCAGCCCATAGCGTCACCAGGCCGACCGTGTGCGGCACATTGTGCGTGATGCCGCCGGCAACCACATTCCAATCCGGTAGCCCTTGCCCCAGGATTAGCGCGCCGAGCGCAATGATCTGGAAAGTCGTCTTCCACTTAGCGAGTTTGCTTACAGGCACGCTCACCTGCAGCCCGCCGAGAAATTCGCGCAGGCCAGATACAGCAATCTCTCGCACCAGAATTATCAGCCCGGCCAGTACGTGCATGTCGCCGACGTAGGGGCCGCGCAAAACACCCATTGCGGTGAGGACGAGGATCACAGTCGCCACCATGATCTTGTCCGCAATCGGATCGAGGAAAATGCCGAGCTTGCTCACAGCGCCGCTGGCCCGCGCCAGCATACCGTCGAAATAGTCGGTGATACCCATCGCCGCGTAGAGCCCGAAAGCGAGCAAGTAGCCCAGCTCCCATCCGGGCCACCACATCAGGTAGCCGAGCAGTGGCAGCGCTAGGATGCGCGACATCGTGAGAATATTGGGCAAGGTCCACATGGTTTTTTCGCCCTAGCCTGTTAATGCCGCCGGAAAAAGCATGGCCTAGCGACAAGATCGGTTATAAACCGGAAACGCTGGGGCAGCGGGAAAGAGGCGATCACTTGTACGATTCACGACACCTGCTGAAAGTCCGGCGTTTCCTGCCGCTGTTCGTCACCCAGTTGCTGAATGCGTTCAACGACAACCTGTACAAGACCACGATGGTCCTGTTCGTGGTCTATACGGTGTACAGATCGGCTGAGACCGAACTGATCTTTTCCAGTCTGGCTTCGGGCGTCTTTATCTTTCCCTTCTTCATGCTCTCGGCCATTGCCGGGCAACTGGCAGACCTGCGCGACAAGGCAATGTTGATCCGCCGTATCAAGGCTGCCGAAGTGTTCCTGATGATCGTGGGTGCTGCCGGGTTGTTCATGGCATGGAACGGCGTTGCGGTGGATGAAGTTGCCATCCCGCTCCTTATGCTCACACTGTTCGGGACAGGCGTCCAATCGGCGTTTTTCGGACCGATCAAATACGCGATCCTGCCACAGCATCTTGAAAAGGATGAGGTGCTTGCCGGCACCGGACTTGTCGAGGCCGGCACCTATATCGCCATTATGGGCGGTGTCATTCTGGCTGGCTTCATGTCGGAGCAGGTGGAACTGGCAGCATTTGCCATCATCGGTTTTGCACTGCTCGGCTATATTGTCGCCCGGCAAGTGCCCCCGGCCCCGCCACAAGGAGAGATCGAGGCCATCGATTTCAATCCGTTCACCTCGTCATGGCGGTTGATCAAGGAAGCCCGGGAACGGCGCGAGGTCTTCCTCGCGATTATCGCCATCAGCTTTTTCTGGACCATCGGCTCTGTCCTTTTCATCCAGTTCCCGCCGCTGGCAAAGAATGTCCTGTATGCGGACCCGAAAGTGGCGAGCCTCTTCCTCGTGTTCTTTTCGATTGGCGTGGCGATCGGTTCGGTCGCGGTGAACATGCTGCTGAAGGGTAAGGTATCAGCCCGCTACTCGCCCATTTCTGTCACACTGATGGGCATCATGGTGATCGTGTTCTACTTCGTGTGCCGGGCGTGGAACGTGATGGTCCAGGATGAAACGTTGATGGATATCACCACCTTCCTCACCTATCCGCTCGCCTGGGCCGTCCTCTCCAGCCTTCTACTCGTGGCGATCTTCGGTGGGATGTTTGTGGTGCCACTGTATGCTTTCCTGACAACCAAGGTGCCAAAGTCGCAGACGAGCCGCGCCGTGGCCGCCAACAATATCGTCAATTCAGGAGCTATGGTGATCGGCGCACTGCTCGCGCTTGCATTAGGCGCAATCGGCGTTCCGCTTGCGGAACAATTGCTGCTCAGCGCGGCCATGTGCGTGGTATCCGCCTGGCTCGGCCGTATGCTTTACCGCGCAGAAACCGGCGAATCAGAGCTGGACTGAAATCAGCCGAAAAAGGTCAGCGTCGCGACAAAGCCTGCCGTGTAGGTGGCCGCAACCGTTTCCACATCGCGACGGGTCAGACCCAGCTTCAGGCGCCAGGGCACCATCCGCTCAATCTCGTTTGCGCGATGCACCACATGCGGCGGCAGCGAAGCGCGGAACGGGTGGCGGGCCGATTCATCGGTAAGAACAAGTGAACGTCTCATGATGCGGCTTTAACTATTTGCTAACCATGTTGGGTATCGCAATGGTGGCGCTGTCCAAAGACGGGACGAATGCGCAAAATCGCGGTTAATTTCCCCCGCAAACTTGGTTGCAGCTGCAACCAGCCGAAGCTAGTGCCTCAGCCATGAGCTCAACCACCTCTCGCAGCGCGTCGCGCCTGCTGATCGATTGCCTTGTCGAACAGGGCTGTGACCGTGTCTTCACCGTGCCGGGGGAAAGCTTTCTTCCCGCGCTCGATGCTCTCGCTGATTGCGAGGCGATTGATACGGTGACGTGCCGGCAAGAAGGCGGCGTTACCTTCATGGCTTGCGCCGATGGAGCGATGACCGGCAAGCCCGGGGTGGCATTCGTTACCCGTGGTCCGGGCGCAACCAATGCCAGTATCGGCGTGCACGTGGCCATGCAGGATTCGCAGCCGATGATCCTGTTTGTGGGCGATGTGGACCGCCGAATGAAAGACCGCGAAGGCTTTCAGGAAGTCGACTTCCCCGCGTTCTTCGGCCCGATCGCCAAGTGGGCTGCCAAGATCGATCATGCAGAGCGGATCCCCGAATATGTCGCCCGAGCTTGGGCAACGGCCATGTCAGGCCGCCCGGGCCCGGTCGTGCTCGCCCTGCCCGAGGACATGCTGCACGAGGACAACATCGCAGCACCCGTGCGCCCCGCTGTCACCAAGCCTGCCCAGGCGCCCTGCCCCGATGCGATGGCGACGATGATGCGAATGATCGGCGACGCCGCCGCTCCGGTAGCGATTGTGGGAGGCGCTGGTTGGAACGAGCGCACGCGGCATTACTTCACCGAATTTGCCGAGCGGATCGGTATTCCGGTGGCGACGGCTTTTCGCAGGCAAGATGCGCTGCCCCCGTCCTCAAGCGTCTACGCAGGCAATCTGGGCTACGGTCCCAATCCGAAGCTCATCAAGCGCGTCAAAGAGGCCGATGTCCTGCTCATTGTCGGCGCGCGTATGGGCGAAGCGACAACCGACGGTTACGAACTGGTGACGCCCGATCACCCGGATCAGGTCGTCATCCACGTTCACCCCGACGCGAACGAGCTGAACAGCGTCTATCGTGCCGACCTGCCGATCTGTGCCGATATGGCCGAATTCGCCGAGAGCGCCGCACTCTGGGAAGATGGTGAGACCATTCCCTTCGATGCCGGTGCTCATGCGCATGACGAATGGTTGGAGTGGAATACTCCGCGTGACGAAGCGCAGTTCGACCTCGACCTGGCACTTGCCATGAAGAAAGCGCGCGAATTGCTCCCCGCAGACAGCATCATTTGCAACGGCGCAGGCAATTTTGCGGGCTGGTGGCACCGCTATTGGCCTTATGCGGGCTCCCCCTCGCAGCTAGCCCCGACGGCAGGCGCGATGGGATATGGCGTCCCCGCAGCCGTAGCTGCTGCGCGGCGCTTCCCAGATCGTACCGTTGTTGCCGCTACAGGTGACGGTGATTTTATGATGAACGCGCAGGAATTGGCGACAGCCGCGCAATACGGACTCGATCTGCTTGTGATCCTGTTCGACAATTCCACCTACGGCACTATCCGCATGCACCAGGAGCGCGAGTATCCAGGCCGTGAAGCCTCGACCCACCTCGCCAACCCCGATTTCGCGATGATGGCACAAAGCTATGGCGGATGGGGTGCGCGCGTCGAGAACAACGCGCAGTTCGATAAGGCGCTGGAAGAGGCGACGAGCCGCAAGGGCATTCGCCTGATCCACTGCATCACCGATATCGAACAGCTCTCCGCCGCCGGAGCGACGGTAAGCGGCCTACGTAATAGGTAGGCCGCAGCCGATAGGCATCAGCCTTCGGCCATCTTGAGAATCTTCTTCCACTCGTCCGCGGTAATTTCCGCCACGGACAGGCGGGAGAGGCGCACGAGCTCAATGCCTTCGAGCTCCGGATTGGCCTTGATCGCCTTCAGCGTGACAAAATTGTCGAGAGCACGGACTGGCTTTACATTCACGGTGGGCCACTTGCCTTCAGGATCGGTTGGATCGATCAGGCCTTCCTTGCTGACCTCTGCAATACCAACGATCTCCAGCCCCTTGTTGGAGTGGTAGAAGAATAGCTGGTCGCCCTCTTTCATGGCTTTCAGATTGTTCGCAGCTCGGTGGTTGCGCACGCCGTCCCACACAGTCTCGCCGTCGCGGACGAGGTCATCCCACGAGTATTTGAATGGTTCCGATTTGATCAGCCAGTAATTGGGCAATGCGTCCTCCTTGTTGGTCAGCGTTTGCCTAGCGATTCCTGCCACAAGTCGCAATTAACGGACTGTTGAACATGTTGCTGCATAGGGAAGCATTGAAACTTGGGGGCAATGCTCGTTTTGACTGTCAGAACAGCCATGAACAAAACTGCTGATGCGGCATTGAAGCCCGCGCAGCGTGACATCATCACGTTGGGCATCGCCATTGCCGCCATCATCCTTTTCATCGGAACCGGTGGCACGGTCATGCCGCAGATTGTGCGATCATGGATGGGCCAGGGCAGCGCACCTGACATGCTGCTGACCAATGCCCTGTTGCTGAACGTGGCGCTTCTGCTGTTCGGCTGGCGGCGGTACAAAGACCTGAATCGCGAAGTCGAGGTACGTCGCCGTGCGGAAGAGCGTGCACGCGAGCTGGCAGAACGCGATCCGATGACCGGCTGCCTTAACCGCCGCAGCGGCCCGATCGCCATCGAAGTCATGCGCGTTGAAGCGGCCAAGCGTGAAGAGGACGTAGCCGTCCTTTTGCTCGATCTCGACAATTTCAAACAGATCAACGATCATAACGGACACCAGGTCGGCGACATGGTGCTGACCACAATCGCCGAGCGCATCGCAAAGGAATTGCCGGCAGACGGATTGCAGATCCGGATCGGCGGTGACGAGTTCGCCTGCGCTATCCCGTTCGAATATCGCGCACGCGACCGTGTTGATGCTCTTGCAGACAAGCTGATCCAGATCGCTTCCGCACCGATCAAGCATGAAGGCCTTCTGATTGAGGCCACCATTTCTCTTGGCGTTGCGCACAGTCACACCACAGCCGGTGATCCACCAAGCGCAGACAAGCTCATCCACCGTGCCGATATCGCGATGTATCATGCCAAAAAGCGCGGTCGGAACCGGTACTTCTGGTTTGAAAGCCAAATGGAAGACGAGCTTCGGTACCGCAACGAGCTGGAAACCGGCATCCGTGAAGGCCTGCAGGCGGGTGAATTCGTCCCCTTCTACGAACAGCAGGTCAATCTGGAGACCGGCGAGCTGGTTGGCTTTGAAATGCTGGCCCGCTGGCGTTCACCCAAATACGGGTTGGTGAACCCCGACGTCTTCATTTCCATCGCCGAAGAGATCGACGTGATAGGCGCGCTTTCCGAAAGCCTGATCCGTCAGGCATTGGTCGATGCAAAGGGATGGTCCCCCGACCTCTCGCTGTCAGTCAACATCTCGCCGATCCAGCTGCGTGACCCGTGGTTCGCGCAAAAGCTGCTGCACATTCTTGTCGAAAACGGCTTTCCTCCGCACCGGCTTGAGATCGAAATTACAGAGAGCTGCCTGCACGAGAATGTCGGCGCGGTCCGTTCAATTGTCACCAGCCTGAAGAACCAGGGAATCCGCATCAGTCTGGACGATTTTGGCACCGGATACTCCAGCCTCTCGCAATTGCGCTCACTGCCATTTGATCGCCTCAAGATCGATCGCAGCTTCGTGACCGAGCTTGCCGGCGAAAACGCCAATTGCGAGCTGGTGCGGGCGATTGTCTCGCTCGGCAAGGGGCTGTCGCTTCCGGTCACTGCGGAAGGCATCGAGAACGGCAAGGTACTTGATGCGCTCACAGGCCTCGGCGAGATCAAGGGTCAGGGCTATCTTTACGGACGCCCGGAAAATGCCGATGCGACCCGCAAACGCCTCGCCAAGCTTGGTCTGCTGGTCGAAGGTAACAGCGACACGGAAACAGGCGCAGACGTGCTTGATGCAGATGCGGACCGTCTCGCCGGCTAGGCCTGCTCACGACCACCAGCCATTGCAGAAGCGCCCTACGCGCCCTAGGTGGCGGTGATGCGCGTTCCCTTCATAAAGATGCACGGGTTAGGCAATGACTTCATCGTGCTTGATGCGCGAGAGACGCCCCTGCCCGCGCTATCAACCGCCACCGTGCGCGCACTGGCGGACCGGCGGGAAGGGATCGGTTGCGATCAGCTGATCGTGCTGGAGCCGGATGAGACGGCAACGTGCCGCATGCGGATATTCAATCAGGATGGCGGCGAAGTAGAAGCCTGCGGCAACGCCTCGCGCGCCGTGGGCATGCTGCTTGGCGAACCTGCGACAATCAGCACTGCCGGCGGCGTGATCGAAACCCATCCATCCGACAGCGGCGTGGCTGTCGACATGGGAGAGCCGCGCTTCGAGTGGGACGCTATCCCGCTCGCCTACGCAATGGACACGATGAGCTTGCCATTAGGCTGGGGCGCGCTGGAGCAGCCGGTCGCCGTCAATGTCGGCAATCCGCACGCGGTATTCTTTGTCGGCAATGTGGACGCGATTGCCCTCGATATCATCGGGCCTGAAGTGGAAATCGACGAGATCTTTCCCGCCCGCGTCAACGTCAATGTCGCCAGTGTGGAAGACCGTGAGACGATCCGCCTGCGTGTTTGGGAACGCGGGGCGGGCCTTACCCGCGCATGCGGCACCGGAGCCTGCGCCACAGCCATCGCCGCCATGCGTCGCGGACTGGTGGATCGCGAAGTCACAGTGCACCTTCCCGGCGGCCCCTTGCTGATCGGATGGGGTGAAGACAACCGCATCACCATGACCGGCCCGGCAACCGAAGCCTTTCGCGGCGAGTTTGACTGGGGCGACTACGCATGAGCGGCGCTGAAGTCATTTCCCTCGGCTGCCGTCTGAACATCGCCGAGAGCGAGCGCATCCGGACGCTCGTGGCGGACGAATCCGATGTGGTTGTAGTCAACAGCTGCGCGGTTACGATGGAAGCCGTGCGGCAAACCCGTCAGGCTATCCGCAAGGCGCGGCGCGCGCGCCCTGATGCAAGGCTGCTGGTGACGGGATGCGCGGCCGATATCGAGCGCGACCAGCTTGCCGCCATGCCCGAAGTCGATGGACTGGTGCCCAACACGCAAAAGCTCGATGCCCGCGCGTGGAATGTGCCCGAGCCCGCCGAGCAAGCCCTACCCAAACACACGCGAGCTTTTATCGCGGTACAGAACGGTTGCGACCATGCCTGCACCTTCTGCGTCATTCCACAAGGGCGTGGCGGGAGCCGCTCACTCACCATTCCAGCTGTACTGCTCGAAGTGGAGCGTCACCTGGAGCAAGGCGCGCCGGAAGTGGTGCTGACCGGTGTCGATGTGACGTCATGGGGCCATGATTTGGCCGGTGAGCCTCCGTTGGGCGAGTTGGTTGCCGCAGTGCTAAATGCCTTTCCCGAATTGCAACGCCTGCGCATGTCCTCGATTGACGGTGCGGAAGTCGATCCCGTGCTGTTCGAGCTTTTTGCGGACGAGCCGCGCATGATGCCGCATCTGCACCTGTCCTTGCAGCACGGTTCTGACCTGATCCTCAAACGCATGAAGCGCCGCCACAGCCGCAACGATGCGGTCGAGCTGGTACAATCACTTCGAGAGCGCCGACCAGACCTCGCCATCGGCGCAGATATCATCGCCGGTTTCCCGACCGAGGACGAAGGTCACCATTCCGATAATATCTCGATCATCGGCGAGTTACCCGTCGTCCACGGCCACATATTTCCCTATTCGCCCCGCCCCAATACACCGGCTGCGCGCATGCCGCAGTTGGACAAAGCGACGATCAAGGTGCGGGCGAGTGAATTGCGCGCTGCTGTCGCCAAAACCCGCCAGAACTGGCTTAATAGCCTTGTGGGAACACCATTGCGCGTCCTCGCGGAAAAGGACGGTACGGGTTATGCGGAGAACTTTGCACGGGCCGATGTGCCCGACGGCACACCCGCAGGTACAATCTTGACCATTACCCCGACTACGATTGAGGAAGGCCTTCTCAAGTGAGCAAAAGCTGGACCGAAAAGCTCTTCGGTGGATTTCGCAAGACGTCTGACCGCCTGTCGGAGAACCTCTCCGCCGCGGTTGAGGCTGCTGAGCCCGTTGTCGAGGAAGTGGCAGAGCCGGAGCCTGAGGCCGAAGTAGAACCAGAGCCGGAGCCTACTCCTGCGCCCGAACCAGTCGCGGAACCTGAGCCAGTGCAGGAGCCTGAGCCCGCTCCGACTCCCGCGCCAGCACCCGCCCAAGAGCCAGAACCTGCATCCATCGTTTCCAAGGTCGCCACGACTATGCGCTCGACACGGCTCGATGATGCGACGCTGGACGAGATCGAGGACGCGCTGATCGTGTCCGACCTCGGCCCCTCCGCTGCCGCACGCATTCGCGACAAGCTGGCCGAAAAGCGCTTCGGATCGGTCATCACCGAACGCGAACTGAAAGAGGCGGTCGCCGAGGAAATTGCTGCAATTCTTCGTCCGGTGGCCAAGCCGCTCGACATTACCGCCTTCCCTCGCCCGCAGGTGATCCTGGTCATCGGCGTCAACGGCAGCGGCAAAACCACCACCATCGCCAAGCTCGGCCACTGGCTGATGGAGGACGATTACGAGGTCATGCTGGCGGCCGGCGACACCTTCCGCGCGGCTGCTATCGGCCAGCTCAAAATCTGGGCAGAACGTATCGGGGCACCGATCATTACGGGCCCTGAAGGCGGCGATCCTTCCGCTATCGTGTTCGATGGGGTGAAGAAGGCGACCAACATCGGCACCGATGCCCTGATCGTCGACACCGCCGGACGCCTGCAGAACAAGCGCGAGCTGATGGACGAGCTGGCCAAGATCCGCAAAGTTCTCGGCCGCCTCAATCCCGAAGCGCCGCATGATGTGTTGCTGGTGCTCGATGCGACCAACGGCCAGAATGCGCTCTCGCAGATCGAGACCTTCAAGGAAGTCGCAGGCGTCACCGGCCTGATCATGACCAAGCTCGATGGCACCGCGCGCGGCGGTGTGCTGGTGGCAGCGGCAGAGCAATATGGCTTGCCAATCCATGCGATTGGCGTGGGCGAGACGCTCGACGATCTGCGCCCCTTCGACCCGGACCTTGTCGCGCGCGTGATTGCAGGAGTGGCCTGATGACTGAGACAAATGCCCAGAAACCCAAAAGCGGCTGGCTCAATGTCGCGGTCGACTACGGGCCGCTGCTCGTTTTCTTCCTGACCTACAAGTACTTCTCGCCCGAAGATGGCGGGGACATGGTGGGGGAAATCGGTGCGGTCGTCCGCGGCACCGGTGCCTTTATCGTGGCTGCGATTGTCGCGCTCATCGTCAGCAAGGTGCGGCTGGGCAAGGTCAGCCCGATGCTCTGGCTCTCGACCGCGCTGATCGTCGGGTTCGGTGCACTGACGATCTATTTCCAGGATGAACGCTTCATCCAGTGGAAGCCAACCATCGTCTACGCGATCTTCGCGGTTGTTCTGCTGGTTGGTTATTCGCGCGGCAGATCACTGCTCAAGGTGCTGCTCGAAGCCGCGTTTGAAGGCCTGAACGACGAAGGCTGGCTCAAGCTCTCACGCAACTGGGGCGTGTTCTTCATCTTCCTCGGGGCACTGAACACCGTGCTGATCTATGGGGTGAGCTTCGAAACGTGGCTCGGCATGAAGCTTTGGCTGTTCCTGCCGCTGACCTTCGTCTTCACCTTTACGCAGGTGCCTATGCTGATGCGCCACGGGCTCGATGTGGAAGCAAACAACGAAGCCGACGACACCCCTCCGCCGGGGTGACATTTTGACACTGCGCCAAATTACTGTATTCTAAGCACAATACGGCGAGAGAGTTTCGGGCCACGGCCTCGCTTTCTCGCCGTATTGATTCACCTATGCAGCGAAACACCTCCAAGGGCGTGGCATTTGCCGCGCCTGTTAAGCTGTGTTATATGTATAATACACTCAGGAGAGAACTTATGGACCAATCAGGTATTCACATCGGCGACGTGCGTGGCCTGTTGCATAAGGTTCTGAACGATTGGCATTTTGAAGAGCGAAAGGCCGTTCGAGACAGGCTAAGAGATTACGAGGACCGACTTGAAAAGCTGGACTACCGCGCGGACCAAGCCGGAACTCAAGATATGAAGGCCCGCCTGCAAGAACAGTATGATCGGTTCAAAAGCCGCGTCGATGCACGATATGAGATGTTCGACGAAGCGCATAAGCAGATGACGCAATACGTCGACCGACGCGCGGCTGACTAACGCCTAAACCTAAATCTCCACCTGGCTCCCCAGCTCGACCACGCGGTTGGTCGGGAGCCGGAAGAATTCCATGGGTGTTGCGGCGTTACGCATCATCCAGGCGAACAGTTTTTCGCGCCAGATGGCCATCCCAGGCTTGTCCGATGTCAGCAGCGTTTGGCGGCTGAGGAAGAAGCTGGTTTGCATCATGTCGAACGGCCCGCCGCACATCTCGCGGCTGGCGAGCGCCTTGGGCACATCTGTTTCTTCCATGAAGCCGTAATGCAGGATCACGCGGAAGAATCCGTCGCCCAGCTCCATGATTTCGCACCGTTCGGACGGGTCGACATAGGGCACATCGCTGATCTGCACTGTCAGTACCACAATGCGCTCGTGCAACACCTTGTTGTGCTTGATATTGTGGAGCAGCGCCGATGGCGTTCCGCTGGAGCCGGAATTCATAAAGATCGCCGTGCCCGGCACGCGCGCCGAGCTTGAGCGGGCCGACTTGGCAAAGATATCGAGCGGTAAGCTCATCTCTGTCATGCGTTCGCGCATCAGCTTGCGCCCCTTCGCCCATGTGGTGAGAATGGCGAAGGCAATCGCGCCGACAACCAGCGGGAACCACCCGCCCGAAGGCACCTTGTAAAGGTTCGCTGCGAAATAGGCGCCGTCGATAATCAGGAAGAACAGCACCACGGGGATGGCGATCCATTTCGGCCACTTCCACACCCCGATAAACAGCACTGCCATCAGCAGCGTGTCGATTGTCACCGCCCCCGTCACGGCGATACCATAGGCGGAGGCCAGGTTGGACGAGTTCTGGAAAGTCAGCACCAGCACGATCACCGCGCACATTAGCGCCCAGTTGATCACCGGAATGTAGATCTGGCCCGAATGCTCGTCTGACGTGTGGCGGATCGACAGGCGCGGCACGAAGCCCAGCTGGATCGCCTGGTGGGTAATGCTGAACGCGCCGCTGATCACCGCCTGGCTTGCGATAAAGGTCGCGCAGGTCGCCAGGATCACCAGCGGCAGGCGGTAAGCCTCGTCCGCCAGGAAAAAGAACGGGCTCATGATCGCTTCTTCGGCAGCTGCAGGAGGCAGGCCAAGGATCATCGCACCCTGCCCGAAATAGTTGAGCAGCAGACACGGCATAACAAAACCAAACCAGCTGAGCTTCATCGGGCCGCGACCGAAGTGTCCCATATCCGAATAGAGCGCCTCTGCACCCGTCACTGCAAGCACGACCGAGCCGAGGGCAAGGAAGGCAAACACCTTCTCTTCAAGGAAGAATTGCACCGCGTACCACGGGTTCAATGCCCAGAGGATTTCCGGCGTGTTGAATATCTGCCCCGCACCGAGCACGGCGATCACCGAGAAGTAGATGATCATCACGGGGGCAAACATGGCCCCCACCTTGGCTGTACCGCGCTGTTGGAGCACGAACAGGCCAACCAGCAGGACCAGTGCGATGGGGATCACGTAGGGCTGCAGGCCCCGGTCCACCACGGTTAGTCCTTCCACCGCGGAAAGCACTGAAATAGCAGGCGTAATCATGCTGTCGCCGTAGAATAGCGCTGTCGCAAAAACGCCGAGCAGCACGATCAACCAGCCGTAACTGGTCTTGCCGATACTGCGCGAAAGCAGCGCCACGAGCGCAAGACTGCCGCCCTGCCCGTTGTTATCTGCACGCATCAGGATGGTGACGTACTGGATCGCCACGATCAGGAACATCGACCAGAAAATCAGGCTGACCACGCCGAGGACGTGCAGCTGATCAATCGGCATTTCATGCGCACCGCGGAAGGTCTCACGAAACGCGTACAGCGGACTCGTACCGATATCGCCGAAAACGATACCGATTGCGCCGGCCGCAAGCTTCAGCTTTGCAGAATCGCGGTCTTGTGTGGCTGCGCTCATATGGATTTAAGGCCCATTAGCTATTCCGCCCCGTCCGGCGAAGCGCGCGCCCTAGCAGTGTGCGGCTGGCACCGCAATGCTGCAGTGCACAAATGTTGCTATTCGGCACTGTCTTGCGGCGGCGCGGCATTCATCGCGCCCATTGCGCCAAGCATAGTATCAAGCCGTGACAGTCGTTCTTCCAGCCCAGCCCTGCCAACAGCACCTTCAGGCGCGCTGTCCAGCGCCTCTCGCCATATCTGCCGCGCTTCCATCAAACGCCCCTGTCTCACCAGCGCAACGCCAAGGAAGTAGTTTGGCGCAAGATGATCCGGCTTGACGATTGATGCCTGCCGATAGGCGTAGAGCGCGGGTGCGGTCAGCGTTCCGTCAGCGTGCTCGGCAAGTGCATTGCCCTGCGCGATCCATGCCTCGAAATCCTCCGAATTGGCGCTGGTAATGCCGGCCAGGATGGTCGCCGCATCGATATACCGGCCGCGCTGGGCATAGGCATCGGCGGTCAGGAGTGCGTCGGCACGGCTGCGTTCGTCGTCGGCGATAAATTCGCGCCGCGCGGCAACGATATCAAAGGTATTTTCGGTATTGGCTGCCCCCATCGCTTTGGGAGCGGAGGGCAGGTCCGGACTCGCCTGAACCGCATAGCCGACAAGCCCGAAGGTCAGCGCCGCGCCAAGACTGGTCCACAGAGCCTTCTCGATGCGGAACAGCAGCACCGCAATACCAAAGGCGATAAGCGCGAGCAGGATGGCCATTATCCAGGTCATTCGCGCACCCTTCCCACCCGGCGGAGCAGGACGATGAGCGCGAGCAGCACAAGGATACCCGGCAGCACGAAAAGCGGCCAGGTCGTTGCACTGATCTCCGGTTCGTAACTGATGTAATCGCCATAACGCGAGATCAGGTAAGCGCGAATTTCTTCCGGGCTTTCCCCGGCGGCAATGCGCGTGCGGACCTGATGCCGCATGTCGCCTGCCACCGGCGCATCGCTATCGGCGATCGACTGGCTCTGGCATTGCAGACAGCGCAGCGTCTCCATCAGATCGCGCGCGATCTGTTCCTGTGCAGGGTCTTCAAGCTGGGTGTAGGCATAGGGCGCGGGCGGCATGCTGGATTGGGCGGTGAGCGCAGTAGGCAAAGACACCGCCAAAAGTGCGAAAAGAGCGAATAGCCGTTTCATGACCCGCTTCCCGCCTTACGCAATTCTTCGAGCAGCAGCGGAACGTCGCTTTCGGTGACAATGCCGATATGCTGGTACGTAATGCGGCCAGAGCCATCGATCACGAAGGTTTCGGGCACGCCCGATGCGCCGAGCGCGAACTGCGTTTCGGAGATGTCATCGCGCCCTATACGGGTGAACGGGTTGCCGTAGATTTCGAGGAAGCGCGCTACGTCCTCCTCCCGGTCACGCAGGGCGACAGCGTGAATTGTCGCACCCTGCCGCTCAAGCGCGTCAAGTTGCGGAGCCTCGACACGGCAAGGAATGCACCAGCTGCCGAACAGGTTGAGTAGAGCAGGTTCACCATTGGCGAAATCGGCGGAGGAAAGCCCCGGGCGGTCAGCAAAGGCGGGTTCCAGATCGAATTCGGGGAGTTGCTGGCCCACCATCGCGCTCCGGACGAAATCGTCCTTGGGTTGCGAGAGCTGGTAGGCGAACAGCGCGAACAACGCAGCCGCAATAGCCACCACGATCCAGAGCGTGATGCGAAGCTGCTTCATGCGGTCGCCTCTGCCAGCTCGTCTTCCATGTCTTCCTCGTCCGCATGACGGCGGCGGCGCAGGTCACTTGCCACGCGTCCGACCAAGGCCAGTGCACCGCCAAGCGCAATGAGCAAGCCGCCGTACCAGATAAAAGTCACGAACGGCTTCCACCACAGGCGCAACTGCCAGCGCCCGTCCTGCCCCTGGTTGCCCACCGCAACATAGAGCTGCCCGTTCCACCGGGTGAGCAGTGCGACCTCGCTCGTCTCCATCACCGGCGTCCAAAAATTGCGCGATTGCGGATGCGCTTCCTGGCCGGGACCGCCCTCGTAGGACATGGTGAGGTTCGCCTGCATTGCGGTCCAGTTCGGGCCAGCAACCGCGTTCACGGTATCGAGCTGCCCGGTCCACGGACCAACCTCGACAATGTCGCCAACATTCGCGGCCACAAGCCGTTCTTTCTGGAATGCCGTGTCTGCAGCCATGCCAAACATGGCGACCGCAATGCCAAGATGCGCCACACACATGCCCCAGATGGCCAGCGGCGTACGGCGCAGCGAGCGACCGAACAGCGGCGCGACACTTGCGACGGCCACACCAGCAGCCAGCACGAGGCCAAGGAAAGGCAGCAAACCGATATCCTCGTAGAAAAGCGAGCGGATCAGCACCGTCAGCATCACTGCACCGATCAGCGCGAGCGGTTTCATGATGCGACCGGCATTGTCGCTTTTCCAGCGCAGCAGCGGACCAACCATCAGCACCAGCATCATCGGCAGAAAGAAGATCGCGCTGACCGGATTGAAGTACGGCGGGCCGACCGAAACGCGCACGTCGAAGGCTTCCGTAAACAGCGGATAGAGCGTGCCGATCAGCACCACGCCGAGAATGGCGGACAGGCCGACATTGTTGACCACTAGTGCGCCCTCGCGGCTCATCACGCTGAACCGCTCACCCTCGGCAATCGTGCTGGCACGCAGAGCGAACAGCACCAGCGCGCCGCCAATGTAGAGCACCAGCAGCGCGAGGATGAAGCTACCGCGTTGGGGATCGACCGCGAAGGCGTGGACGCTCGTCAGAATGCCCGAACGAACGAGGAATGTGCCCACCATGCTCATCGAGAAAGCGATCACGCCCAGCATGATCGTCCACGTCCGCAAGGCATCGCGCGCAGCCAGAACGCTTGCTGAGTGCAGCAAGGCCGTCGCAGCGAGCCACGGCATAAGCGACGCATTCTCCACGGGGTCCCAGAACCACCAACCTCCCCAGCCGAGCTCGTAGTACGCCCAGTAGGATCCCGCAGTGATACCAATGGTGAGGAATATCCACGCCGCAAGCACCCAGGGGCGCATTACGCGCGCGAAGTCGGGCGTCACATTGCGGGTCAGCAGCGCGCCGAGTGCGAAGCTGAAGGCAATCGAAAGACCGACATAGCCGATGTAGAGCGTGGGCGGATGAAAGGCCAAGCCCACATCCTGCAACAGCGGATTGAGGCCATTCCCTTCAGGCGGGATCTCCGTTAGCCGCTCGAACGGGTTGGAGGCGATTAACAGGAAGGCATAGAAGCCAAGGCCAACGAAGCTTTGCGCGGAAAGCGTCGCCATCATCGTCTTTTCGGGCAAGCGTCGCTCGATCAGCGCAATCGCTCCGCCTGCTATAGCCATCACGGTGATCCACAGCAGCATCGAGCCTTCGTGGTTCCCCCAGGCGCCAGAAAGCTTGAAGATCATCGGCTTCATCGAATGCGAATTGGTGGCGACCAGCTTTACCGAGAGATCGGTCACGGCAAAGACGTAGAGCAGACAAAGAAAGGCCACGCCGCACAGGATCGCCTGCAACAAAGCAGCAGGACGCGCGAGGCTCGCGATCTCTGCATTGTCATGCCGCGCGCCAATAAAGCCCGCCAGCAATTGCAACGCCGCCAGCGCCGCAGCAAGCCACAGGGCGGCAAGGCCGATTTCGGGGATCACCCGGTCGTTTCCGCAATAGTTTCGCGAACCTGATCGGGTGTCATATCCTCAAGCTCGCGCGGCATGTAGTTCTCGTCATGCTTGGCGAGTACATTCTCGGCCACGAAAGTGCCGCTGACATCCATGCTGCCATCGGCGACAACGCCAGACCCTTCCACGAAAAGGTCAGGCAGGATTCCGGTAAAAGTCACTGGCACCCGCGCCACGCCATCGTGCACGACAAAGGTCACACTCACCCCGTCCGGCAGTTCGACGATGGAGCCTTCTTCCACCATTCCGCCAAGCCGGATGGCCTGCCCCGGCTCAGGCGGGTTTTCGGCAATGTCGGAAGGGACGTAGAAATAGCTCGCCTGATCACGCAGCGCGACCATCGCCAGAAGCGTCGCGCCGATCAGAGCGGCAACCGCCAGCACGATCAGCACCAGTCGCTGATGCTTGGGCTTGAGAGCAGAGGTCATTTGCCCTTCACCTTGTCCCGCCGCGCCTCTGCCTTACGCATGGCGAGCCAGCTCTGGCCAACCAGCAGCAGTGTGGAGATGATCGTCACCGCAAAAGCAGCATAGACGAAGATCATCTGGTCGAGCGCTTCTCTCACGATGCAGCCTCCGAAGTCTTCAGGTCTGCTTTCTGCGCCATCCGGCGTAGGCGAGCCTCTGCCTGGATGTCTGCAAGAATGGTCCGCATGCGTGCCAGCACCACACCGCCGAACAGCAGCGAAAAGCCCAGCACGGCAACCATCAACGGCACAAGGAAAACCTCGTCAATCGCGCTTCCACCAGTGGTAATGCTGGGCGGCTGATGGAGCGAATTCCACCACACGACGCTGCGGTTGATGATCGGTACATTGATCGCACCCACAAGGCCGAAGATCGCCGCGATGCGAGAGCTCTGCCCTTCGCGTGCCAGCGAGCCCGACAACGCGATATAGCCGAAGTACAGGAACAGCAGCACCAGCATCGAAGTCAGGCGGCCGTCCCACACCCACCAGGTGCCCCATGTCGGGCGCCCCCAGATCGATCCGGTGGCAAGGCAGATGAACGTGAACACCGCACCTGGCACCGCCGCCGCGCGTGCGGCGATGGCGGCCAACGGGTGCCGCCAGACAAGCTCCACAAGGCTGGCAATCGCGATGGCTGTCCACCCGCCCATGCCCAGCCATGCGGATGGCACATGGATGTACAGGATCTTGACCGTGTCTCCCATCAGCCGGTCTGGCGGCGTGTTGAAAAAGCCCCACAGCATCGCGCCACCAGCCAGCAACAGGCCGGACACCAGCAGCAGCGGCGTCAGCCACTTGGCGATCCTTAAAAAGCGGGCGGGATTGGCGTAGAGATGCATGCTTCGTCAATTACGATCAGTCGGGCGCATCATTGGCAGTTGCAGGGCGTGGCGGCAAGCCAAACCGAAGCCCATTCGCCTCTTCTTCAGAGGAGGGGCAACGAGACTTGCCCAGCCCAAGGCGAGGCTTAGGGTCAGGACCCATTACCCCCTCCTTTAAAAAAGAGGGGGAACTCACGCCTTATCCGCGGCCGATCAGTTCTCGCGCCATCGCATCGGCAACTTCATTCGACGGACGCCCTTCGGCTTCGCTCTTCTGCCAGATCGACTGCAGGCGTCCGGGGATTTCTGCGATGCGCGCGTTCACCGCCGATACGTCACAATCCTCGCCCTTCTGGGCATAGAGGTATTCCCAGCCGACATTGATGATGCCGCCAGCGTTGATGACGTAATCAGGGGCGTAGAGGATGCCGCGATCGTGCAGCTGTTGCCCGTGATGCGGGCGCGCCAACTGGTTGTTCGCGCCGCCTGCGACGATAGCGCAGTTCAGCGCGGGAATGGTCTCGTCATTAAGCACCGCGCCAAGCGCATTGGGGCTGAGCACATCGCATTCGACAGCCATGATCTCATCCACGCTAGCGACTTCACCGCCCGTTTCTGCAGCAAGCGCCTGTGCGGCATCTGCATTGATATCGGCGAGGATCAGCTTGGCGCCATCCTTCGCCAGCAGACGAGCCACGCCGCCGCCAACCGAACCGCAGCCCTGTACGGCAATGCGAACCCCATCAACAGAGTCTTTGCCCAGCTTGTGCGCAACAGCGGCCGTGATGCCGAGATAGATGCCGTAAGCCGTGAACGGGCCCGGATCACCACCGGCATCGCCTTCGTCGGCCGGCAGCCCGCAAACGTGCGAAGTGCGCGTTGCCACAGCCACCATGTCGGCCACGCTCGCACCAACGTCTTCCGCGGTTACATACTGGCCGCCCATTGCTTCGACAGCATCGCCAAAGGCATGGAGCATTTCGGTAGTCTTGGTTCCGTCCTTGTCGAGCACGACCACGGCCTTGCCGCCGCCCATGGGCAGACCGGCCATCGCGTTCTTGAAGCTCATGCCCCGTGACAGGCGCAGCGCATCGCGCACCGCCATGTCAGGCTCTGCATAGTGCCAGAACCGGGTGCCGCCCGCGCCCGGGCCAAGGTGAGTGGAATGCAAGGCGATAATCGCCGTAAGCCCGCTGTTGCGATCGTGAATGATTTCGACGCGCTCGTGCTCGTCCCAATCGGCTTCATTCCACAAAGCTGGCATACAAGCTCCCTCATCACCTGTTTCTCGGCATCTGCGGGAGGAAAATGGGGCGATCGAGGGGTCTCGAACCCCCGACCTCCGGTACCACAAACCGGCGCTCTAACCAACTGAGCTACGATCGCCACATCATACGCAAGCGCATGCCGAAGCACGCGGCTTTACGGTCCTGCGCTCGCCGGTCAAGCGGCATTGAGCGCGGGCGCGAGCCTGTTGCACAACTCATCGCCCGAGCAAAGCAAAAAGTGCGTTTGAGCCGCGATAATGAAAGATAATTACACACCCTTCCCGCAAGGCACCTGCACGACTATGCCATCGGGATGGCGAGTCACCTTGCGAATCCGGCGTTGGGCCCCGGCGAGACGAGTCCGGAGCTGCTGATGCAACATCATGGAGTGCGCCGCGTGCCCTCCCCGCGCGCTATCGTGCTGGACTGCGCGCAATTCCTGCCACCCGATCTGTGTATCGAACTTATCCGTCTGATCGACAAGGATCGCCGCCCTTCGACCATCGCTGACGCCAATGGCGACAATTACTTCCGAACCAGCGAGACCTGCGATCTGGAGGCGGATGAACCCGCCGTGCTGGATCTCGAAGCACGGCTGTTCGCGCTCAATGGGATTGACCCGGCACACGGCGAGCCAGTGCAAGGGCAGCGCTATGCCGTCGGGCAGGAATTCAAGGCGCATACGGATTATTTCGAGCCCAACGGCGCGGACTTCCAGAAATTCTGCTCGGTCTCGGGCAACCGGACATGGACCTTCATGATCTACCTCAACCATGTCGAAGCCGGCGGCGCGACACGGTTCAAGGTACTCAAGAAGATGTTCCAGCCCGAAGTGGGCAAGTTGGTATGCTGGAACAACCGCCGCGAGGATGGCTCACTCAACCCTGCGACGCTGCACCACGGGATGAAAGTGCGTAAGGGGACGAAGTACGTGATTACGAAGTGGTATCGGGAAAAGCCGTGGGGGTGAGGCGATGAGCAAGGCAGAAGCAGGCGGATGCCATTGCGGCGCGGTGCGATTTTCCTTTGCTATGCCGGAGGAACCGCTGATCCGGCGGTGCAATTGCACGATCTGTGCGATGAAGGGCATCGTGATGCTCGACGTTCCCAAGACCGATGTTGAGGTGACGGAGGGGCAGGACATGCTCTCCACCTACACCTTCGGGTCGGGCGTGGCGAAACACCACTTCTGCTCGAATTGCGGTATCCACGTGCTGCAGGAACTGCGCTCCGAACCGGACAATGTCGCGGTGAGTTATGCCTGTATCGATGGGCGCTCGATCTATGATCTGAAGGAATGTCTTGTCTTCGACGGGCAGAACCATCCCGCTGATACCGGGCAGTACTACTATCACGGCGTTCTCAAGTACGAGAAACTGATCGACTAAATCAAAAAGGGCGGCCCCGCAGGACCGCCCTTTTGATCAATCGCGAAGGCGCGTTTAGTCGGCCTTCTTGCCGCCCAGCTTGATACCACCGAAACGCTGGTTGAACTTGGCAACACGGCCACCGTCCTGAATGCGCTGAGGGCCGCCCGTCCATGCCGGGTGGCTGGTCGGATCGATTTCGAGGTTCATGGTGTCGCCTTCCTTGCCCCAAGTGGTACGGGTCTGGAATTCGGTGCCATCGGTCATCTTGACCGTGATCATGTGGTAATCGGGATGCGTATCGGCCTTCATGGCGGTATGTCCTTTATGGTGCGAACCGGTTCCGACCGGCTCTCCAATGTTGGGAAGTCGCGCGCAGATAACGGCGCTATTCCCTATTTGCAAGCCCAAACGGACCGAATTGGTCCGCAAGGCGACTGCCTGCCCGCAGCGGCGCAGCTTGCTGCATGTCTAGCGAGGATGAAGCCGCGGAGGCGGCTTCACAAATCAAGATGGAGGATCAGCGATCATCGCGGTGAAGTTCACTTCACACGTTACCTTGCCATCAACGCTCGCCTTGCCTTCAAACTTGCAGATCTTGCTGCGCTGCTGGGTGAAGGCAACATCGAGTTGCAGGAGGCAGCCTGGTTCCACGGGCGCGCGGAACTTCGCGTTCTCGATCGCCATGAAATAGACGAGCTTGCCGCTATCGGCGAGGTCCATCGTCTCGATGCCAAGGATGCCCGCAGCCTGGGCCAAAGCCTCAATCTGCAGGACGCCCGGCATAATCGGGCGGCCTGGGAAGTGACCCTGAAAGAAGTCCTCGTTGAAGCTGACAGCCTTGATAGCGGTAATCCGCTCCCCTTTCACAATCTCCTCGACCCGGTCGACGAGCAGCATGGGATAGCGGTGCGGCAGAGCCTTGAGCACGCGCGTGATGTCGTATGTTTCGCTCATGGCTCTGCCCCGTTTCCTGTGACTTAGCGACCCGAAGTGGCGGGCTGCGTGGCAGGCTGCTGACCTGCAGCAGCTGCAGCCTGCTGTTCGCGCAGTTCGCGCGGCAACCAGCCCTGCGGCGGCACCAGTTGAGCAGCCGGGATCAGCGCGTTGAGCTGGTCGAGCACGGCCTGGTTCATATTGTGGCTCGCTTCGGCAAAAAGCACCACGTCAGGCGTAACGACAAGGGTGTAGCCCTGCGCCCGTGCAGCGTTTTCGATTGCGGTCGAAAGCTGATCCTGGATCTGCTCTTCAACATAGGCCTGACTCAGTGCAACCGGAGCAAGAATCTGCTGCAGTTCGGCCTGACCCGTCTGCTGCAACTGCTGGATCTGCGCTGCCTGCTGCTGCAAAGCTGCCTGATCGGCATTGGGTTGCGCACGCGCGGCATTGAAAGCGGAAACCAGCGGCTCAAGCTGTGCATTCAGGGCCGTACGACGCGTTTCGGCCTGCTGCAGCTGTGCAGCATAGGTCGTCTGGCGCTGTGTCTGAGCGGTCTGGTATGCGCTCGAGTTAACGATGATGGCGGGCACGTTTACCACGGCCACACGCTCATTGCTCTGTGCCATTGCAGGCGTAGCGATGGCGGGCGCGGTGACAGCAGTCACGGCGAGAACGGCTGCAAGAGCCGGTTTGATCAGGGTCTTCATTAGAATTGTGTTCCTACATTGAAGGAGAAGAGTTTGGTTTCGTCGCCACGCTCTTTCAGCAGAGTGGTGGCTACGTCGATCCGGAACGGACCGAAGGGTGAATTCCAGTTTACGCCGAAACCCACGCTGACACGGGGGCTGGGTGTATTGCCGAGGAAAGTCTCGGTGAACGGCGGGAGAATAGTTCCCTGAGGGGTGTTATTCGACCCATCCGGCGCGATCGGATTGGTTACCAGCTCACCACCAATGGCCACACCGTCAGAATCGCGGACCGCCTGGAGGAAGAGCGGATTACCATCACCGTCACGCTGCGCGATGAACAGACCATCGGGCAACGGGCTTTGCGTCAGCTGCGGTGTATCCACGTCGAAAACGGAGCCAACGTCCAGGAAAACAGACGGGCGTAAGCCAAGTTCACGCGCGCCCGAGCCCAGCGGAATCTCGATTTCCGCACGGGCAAGGTAATAGGCATTGCCACCCAGCGCGTCGTCCTGCGTGCGGTCATCGTCGAGTGGAATCAGGACCTGGCCGCCATTGCCGTCGGGCTCATAGAACTGGCGGGTCACGCGCGGGCCGATGCCGCGAATGTCGAAACCTCGCATCTGGCCTTCGCCGAGGAAGAAGCGCTCTGTCAGCAGCACGCCCTCGTCGCCATAGCCGTAGATATAACCACCTTCGAGCGTCAGCGAACCGATAAAGCCGCTGCCCAGATTCCAGTAACGTGCTGCATTCACACGGGCACGCAGATATTGCGTGTCACCGCCAAGTCCGGCGAAATCGACCGTCAGGCTGGCGGCGGTACCGCTGGTCGGACGCAGGCGACTGTTGAGTGTGTTGTAGCTGAGCGTCGCCCCCAGGATCGACTGCAGGCGATCACCCAAAGCATCGCAAAGATAACGGCCTGCAAGCAGCGGCTCACACTGGCTGACGCCGTCGCCGTCAAAGTCGGCGAAGAACTGGCGCTCATCGACAGTGATTTCCTGATAGTTCAGCGTGTAACGGCCCAGAAGGCTGATGTACTCGCTGATCGGAACACCAACGCGAAAGCCGATGCCGGTCGTGGTCTGCTCGTAAGTCGCCTGATCACGGTCAAAGAAGCCGTTGTTGAAATCCTGGCGATAGATATCGAAGCCCAGCGCGATATCACGATCAAACACCTTGGGTTCGGTGAAGCTAATGTTGGCCGACTGCGAGAAGCGCGAGTAGTTGACCGACAGGCCAACCGTCTGGCCACGACCACGGAAGTTGTTCTGGCGGATCGAACCGCTGAAGATGAAACTTTCAAGGCTCGAGAAACCTGCCGAAAGCGAAAGCTCACCCGTAGGTTCTTCCTGCACGTTGGCCTGCAGAATGATCCGGTCCGGCGAGGACCCTTCTACCTGTTCGACTTCGAAGTTTTCCTGGAAGTAACCAAGCGAATTGATGCGTGCGGTCGAACGGCGCACCTGCAGGCTGCTAAACGCATCACCTTCTGCAATACGGAATTCGCGGCGGATAACCTTGTCCTGCGTCAGCGTATTGCCGTTGACCTCGATCGCTTCGATGTAGACGCGCGGCGCATCGGCTACCGTGAAGGTGACGTCCATCGTCAGATCTTCAGGGTTGCGCGAAACACGCGGACGCACGTCGGCAAAGGCATAGCCAAAGGCACCGGCAGTTTCAGCCAGGCCTTCTTCGATGTCGTCAATCTGCGAAGAGTTGAACCAGTCGCCGGATTCAATCGTCAGCTGCGAAGTCAGTGCCTCGCTGGAAAAGTCGCGCAGCTGGCTAACGACTTCGACGTCGCCCCAGCGATACCGCTCACCCTCTTCCACCACGTAAGTGATGATGAAGTCACGGCGGTCAGGCGTCAGCTCGGCAACTGCCGAAACAATGCGGAAATCTGCATAACCCTCGGTCAGATAGAATTCGCGCAAAAGCTGCTGGTCGTAGGCCATCCGGTCCGGGTCATAGCTCGTGTTGGAGCTAAAGAACGCAAACAGGCTGTCTTCGCGCGTGATCATGGCACCGCGCAGTTCACCGTCAGAGAACTGCTCGTTGCCGATAATGTTGATCTGGCGAACCTTGGACTTGGGTCCTTCGGTAATCTCGAAGATCACGTCCACACGGTTCTGATCCAGCATGACCATCTGCGGCTCGACCGTAGCGGCGAAGCGGCCCTGCCGCTTGTACAGTTCGATAATGCGGGCAACGTCTGCACGCACACGACTGCGAGTGAAGATCTGGCGCGGCGCGAGGTTGATTTCCGGCAGCAATTCTTCCGCGTCTACGCGATTGTTGCCTTCCAGAATGATGCGATTGATGATCGGGTTCTCGACCACCGAGATCGTCATCGTGCCGGTATTCTCGTTAAAGTCGATCCCGAAGTCGGCAAACAGCTCTGTTCCAGCCAGATCGATCAGCGCCTGGTCGGCTGCGGCGGCCGAGTATTCCATACCCGGGCGCAGCTGGATGTAGCTGACGATGGTTTCCGGCTCCAGGCGCTGGGCGCCCGAAACGGCAATCGAACGGATGATGTTCGGCTCGGCCTGTACCGGCGCAGGAGCAGGCTGTTCCTGCGTACCCTGCGGCGCCGGAGCGCCGTCCTGCGCGGCAACTGCAACAGGCAGCCCGGCCAGCATGGTGCAACCCATCAGGGCCGCGGCGTAATGCGATGCAGTGATTGTCCGTGTTTTGGAACCCATTATCCGTCCACTCTAGTCGACAACAGCGCCCCAATGATCAGCCCGAAAAGCCCAACCCCTTTGGGCACAAACCCGGTCGTCTCTTCTAGCCAAAAGGCGCAAAGTGCGCCCTTGCCCGATGCCAGCATAGCAATCAAGCGACCATCCGGGAATTCACGCTGAAACCGTCACCTTTCCCCGCCTAGCTGCCGAATATCGGCAGTTTGGCAATATCAATAAACGTCACGAAGACCATCAGCGCCAAGACAATGGCGATACCGGCACGGAACGCAAGCTCCTGACTGCGGGGACTGGCCGGTTTGCGGCGAACTGCCTCAACCGCGTAAAATGCCAAGTGCCCACCGTCGAGTGCGGGGATTGGCAGGAGGTTAATGAATGCCAAGTTAATTGAGATGAGAGCGGCGAAACTGGTGAATTCCAGCCACCCCAGAGAGAGCCTTTCACCAGAGACTTTGGCAATCGTCACCGGGCCGCCCAGCTCTTTGACCGAACGCTCACCCATAACAATCTGCTTGATGCCGAGTACGATGAGCTCGAACATCTTGCCCGTTTCCTGCGTTGCCAAGCCAACTGCGCTGAACACACCAACGTCTTGATAGGTCCGCTCGGTCGGATTGGTTTCGATGCCCAGCAGGCCAATGGTCGACTTGTTGCCAAATTCGTCTTCGATTTCGAACGGGCGTGAAGTGACCTCGAAATCGATCTGCGCACCATCTCGCTCAACGGTCACATCCCATGTGCGCGAAGGATGGAGCATCACGGTTTGTTGCAACTGACGGAAGTCGGACATTTCCTCACCGTCGATGGCGATCACACGGTCACCGATCTCCAGCCCTGCATCCTGCGCTGCTGAATCTTCAGCGAACGCCGCGATGAAGTTCTCCTGGGTCGGGTCCGCCGGAAGAGGCTTGCCGAAGGCCATGAAGAAAGCAGCAAAGATCGCAATCGCCACAAGGATGTTCGTCACCGGACCAGCGGCAACAATCAGCGATTTCTGCCATAGCGGCTTGTTCTGGAAATGGTCAGGCTCGCCCGGATTGTTCGGGTCAGGCACGCTCGCCGGATTCATGTCACCCTTGAACTGGACATAGCCGCCAAAGGGGAGCGCCGACAGCTTCCAGCGTGTCCCGCGCTTATCCGTATATCCGGCGATTTCCTTCCCGAAACCGACCGAAAATGCCTCTGCTCCGACGCCGAAAAAGCGCCCGACAAGGTAGTGCCCCAGCTCGTGCACGACGACGAGCGGGCCGAGCATCAGCAGGAAGCCAGCGATGTACATCCACCAAGGCAGGGACGTGATATCCAATTCAGGCGTGCTCCATCATTTCTTTCGCGCGCACCCGCGCCTCTGTATCGACGGCCAAAACCGCCTCAAGGTTCCCGGGCGCTTCGGGCGCATAGCTGTCGAGAGTTCTAGCCACTATTGCCGAAATATCGGTGAACTTGACCTGACCGGCAAGAAATGCCGCCACCGCCACCTCGTTCGCGGCATTGAGCACCGCAGGTGCCCCACCCCCGGCATAGGCGGCTTCACGCGCAAGTTTTGTCGAGGGGAAACGCCTTTCATCTGGTGCGAAAAAGGTGAGCTCGCCGATCGATGCAAGATCGAGCGGCTTGCACTGCGTATCCATGCGCCGCGGATGAGCGAGTGCGGAAGCTATGGGCACACGCATATCGCTCGGGCCAAGCTGTGCGAGCGTTGATCCGTCACGGTATTCTACCATCGAGTGGATCACGCTTTGCGGGTGGACGATGATCCGCAGTCGGTCGAGTCCGACCGGGAAGAGGTGGTGCGCCTCGATGAATTCGAGGCCCTTGTTGAACATCGTCGCACTATCGACGCTGATCTTCGCGCCCATATCCCAGTTGGGATGGGCCACGGCCTGTGCAGGCGTCACCGCTTCAAGTTCGGCCATGGTCTTGGCTCGTAGCGGACCACCGCTGGCGGTCAGCGTGATCCAGCTTACATCTTTGATATCATTGCCCTGCAAGCACTGGAAAATCGCATTGTGCTCGCTGTCGACAGGCAGCAGCGTGGTACCATGCCGGGCAACTTTCGCAGTCATGACGTCACCTGCCGAGACCAGCGCTTCCTTGTTGGCGAGCGCGACGGTGTTGCCCTGCTCTATCGCGGCCATCGTGGGTGCCAGTCCCGCGCAGCCTACGATTGCGGCAACGGTGAGGTCCGCCGGACGTTGCGCGGCTTCGATAAGCGCCTGTTCGCCGCCGGCTGTTTCGATGGACGTTCCCGACAGATGTTCGCGCAGTTCGGCAAGGCAGCTTTCATCACCCACAACCGCGATCTGCGCATCGAACTCGATGGCGAGCCGGGCCAGCTTCTCCGCCGAGCAATTCGCACTCAGCGCAACCACGTCCCAATTCGCGCGATCATCACGGATCAGGTCGAGCGTTGAATCGCCAATGGAGCCGGTCGCTCCGAAGATCGAAATGCTGCGGGTCATGGATGCACGTTATACCACAATAGCGAGGCAACAATGGCTACGGGCAAAAGGCCGTCCACCCGGTCCAGCACGCCGCCATGGCCGGGGATGAGGTTGGACGAATCCTTCACCGCCGCCTTGCGCTTCAGGCCGCTTTCAAGGAAATCACCTGCTTGGGCGACCACCGCCAGCACCGCGCCGATGCCGAGCGCAGCCAGACCCATCAGGGAAAAGCTTCGTTCGCCGATATTGCTATAGAAAAACGCGAAAGAGACCAGCGCGGCCGCCGTCGCCCCGCCTGCAAGCCCCGCCCAGGTTTTCGAAGGACTGACCCTTGGGGCGATCTTCGGACCACCAATGGCGCGGCCGGAGAAATAGGCACCCGTGTCAGTAGCGATCACGACGGCAACAACGCCCAAGATGACTTCCGCCGGCAGGCTCGCAAGGCAATAGGCCGCATAGCCGATGTAGAGTG
Source organism: Aurantiacibacter sp. D1-12 (assembly GCF_028858515.1). Lineage (GTDB taxonomy): Bacteria > Pseudomonadota > Alphaproteobacteria > Sphingomonadales > Sphingomonadaceae > Alteraurantiacibacter. The sequence continues at coordinate 333,336 of NZ_JAPJZJ010000001.1, read as the reverse complement.
CGCCGATCAGAAAGACCGCAGCCTGTGGGGCGAAGTTCGTGCTTAAGCGACGCGATATCCGGAACAGCTCCCAGATCCCAATGACCGCCACTGCGCCAATGAAGGTACTCCACCACAGCCCACCCAGCCACAACGCGGTACCCGCAATCGCCACCATGACAATTGCGCTGGCGAGGCGCTTGGGTAGGTCGCTCGTGCGCACCCACAGTGGCACCGGGAGCGCTTTCCTGGCCAACGCCTTTATCTTGTCGCGGCGGCGTTCGGGCGGCATCGCCGCATAGTCTTCATCGTCCACCAAAGCGTCGCTCCCGTGTCGCGAAGTTCTCGCAAGCGTCACGCAGACAGGCCTCGTCAAAATCCGGCCAGAGCAGGTCGAGGAACAGCATTTCCGCATAGGCTGCCTGCCACAGCAGGAAGTTCGAAAGGCGGACTTCGCCACTGGTCCTGATCAGCAGGTCGAGCGGTGGAAGGTCGGCGGTGTAGAGATGTTTTTCGATGCTCTCAGGCGTCACCGCTCCCTCAGCCGCCGCAAGAGCCGCTGCGCGGGCAATCTCGTGCTGCGCGCCGTAGTTGAGTGCCACCGCAAGCGTGCGCTCGCCGTCTTTTGTACGCTCCAGCGCGTCTTCAAGTTTTTCGACAATGTCGGGGGCGAAGGCGCTGTAATCGCCGATGATTCTGAGCCGCACACGGCGCTCAATCATATCCTTGAGGTTCGCCTCGATAAACCTGCGCATCAGGTTCATTAGGTCGGAAATTTCCTCTTCCTCGCGCTTCCAGTTCTCGCTGCTGAAAGCGTAGAGCGTCAGGCATTCGAGACCCAGTGTCTCGGCGGCCTGAACCGCTTTCTTCACCGCATCGCCGCCGGCCTTGTGCCCCAGCGCGCGCGGCAGCCCGCGCTTCTTCGCCCAGCGGCCATTGCCGTCCATGATAATGGCGACATGGCGGGGGTAGTTTTCCTGTGACACGGGAGAAAGCCTCTGGCGCTTACTGCGTCAGAATTTCCTGAACCTTCTTCTCGACGGCGTCGTCAACGCTGGCGACATGCGCGTCAGTAGCCTTCTGGACTTCGTCTTCCAGGCGCTTGCGCTCGTCTTCGGAAATTTCCTTCTTCTTCTCGTCTTCTTTCAGCGCTTCCATCCCGTCGCGGCGGACATTGCGCACAGCGATCTTGGCCTTCTCGCCATATTCACCGGCAAGCTTGGCGAGCTCCTTGCGGCGCTCTTCGTTGAGATCGGGCATTGGCAGACGGATCGTCTGGCCGTCAGTCATGGGATTGAGGCCGAGATTGGCCTTGGTAATACCCTTCTCCACCGCACTGACATTGGCCTTGTCCCACACCTGCACACTAAGCATGCGCGGCTCAGGCGCGGAGACGGTAGCCACCTGGCTCAACGGCATCATCGCACCATAAACCTCGGCCACAACCGGATCGAGCAGCGAAGTGTTCGCACGCCCGGTGCGCAGACCGGAAAGATCACCTTTCAGGCTTTCCACCGCGCCATCCATGCGGCGTTCGATATCGCTCTTGTCATACTTTGGCATCTGTCTCTCTCACTCAGTCTTTCTGTACGATGGTCTGCACGCCCTCGCCCGCCAGCACGCGTGCGACATTGCCCTTTTCGCGGATCGAGAAGACCACAAGCGGAATGTCGTTATCACGGCACAACGCCACGGCGGAAGCATCCATAACCTTCAAATTGTCTGCCAACACCTTGTCATAGCTGACGGTGTCAAAGCGTTTTGCGTCGGGATTTCCCTTGGGATCGCTGTCATAGACACCGTCCACACTGGTTCCCTTCAGCAACGCATCGCAGCGCATTTCGGCAGCACGCAGCGCGGCGCCGGAATCGGTGGTGAAGTAAGGCGCGCCCACGCCCGCTGCGAAAATGACGATACGGCCCTTTTCGAGGTGACGCTCTGCACGGCGACGGATCACCGGCTCGCACACCTGATCCATCTGGATGGCGCTCTGCACCCGCGTATCGACGCCCAGCTGCTCAAGCGCGCTCTGCATTGCCAGCGCGTTCATCACTGTGGCGAGCATCCCCATGTAATCGGCCTGCGCCCGGTCCATGCCCTGCGCCGCGCCCGCCATGCCGCGGAAGATATTACCGCCACCGATGACAAGGCAGATTTCGAGCCCGGTCTCCTTCGCCGCCTTCACCTCTTCGGCCAGCCGCATGACGTAGGACGGGTCAATCCCGAACTCCTGCTCCCCCATCAACACCTCGCCCGAAAGCTTCAGCAGGATACGCTTGGTGTCGGGTAGCAGCATGTTCCGGAATGTCCTCTCAACCGTGGTTTGCGCGGCTGTAGAATGAGTGCGCGACGAATCCAAGTGTTCCCCGGCGGTTTTGCGGTGAGCGCTTGTGCATGGCAGCTCTCGGCGTAGTCTTACGGGTTATGATCCGCATTATCTCCGCTCTTCGCAGGCGTTGGAAAACAGTCGCATCGCTGTTGGTTCTGATCGCGCTCTTCCTTGGCTGGAAAGCATGGTCAGACACGATGGGCGATCCCTCGGTCCTGCGTACAGAGGCCCGGTTGAACGGCTACCCCGCAGGCGCAGAACCCGTCACCGCCGCGCTGATTTCCGACGTGCACGTTGCGGGACCGGATATGCCACCCGAACGGCTGGCGCGCATTGTCGAGCAGATCAACGCGCTGGAGCCGGATATCGTGCTGATCGCCGGAGATCTCGTGAGCGAAAAGCGCACCGCATCGCATATCTACACGCCTCAAGAAGTGGTTGCACCACTCGCCGACCTCACCGCGCCGCTCGGCGTCGTGGTGGTTCCCGGCAACCACGATCACTGGTTCAACTGGGAAGGCCTGCGTAGCGAGCTGCAATCGCACGGGATCGTCACACTGCAGGATGAGGCGGTCCAGATCGGGCCACTGGCGATTGGCGGCGTGGACGATGCCTACACCCGGCGGGACGACCTCTCGCTCGTCTTGCAGCGTATGGAAGGTCTTCAAGGTGGCCGCCTAATCCTCACCCATAGTCCCGATATCACGCCGCAGGTGCCTGCCGATATCTCGTTGATCCTCGCTGGGCACACCCACTGCGGCCAGATCAGCCTGCCCTTCATCGGGGCACCTGCCTACATGTCCGCATATGGTGATCGGTTCGCATGTGGCGAGATCGTTGAGGGTGGCCAGACGGTAATCGTTGGCGCTGGACTTGGGACGAGCTTGCTTCCCATCCGTTTCGGCACGCGCGGCGAAATCTGGCTCGTGGAGTTGCAAGGCCAATCAGAAAAGGCCGCCGGAGCGCGAACTCCAGCGGCCTTTTCCTAAATTTGCTTCGAGGAAGCGATTAGCCGCCAACGGCAGCAGCCACTTCTGCGGCGAAGTCGCTTTCTTCCTTCTCGATGCCTTCGCCGAGGTGGTAGCGAACATAATCGACCAGTTTGATCGATGCGCCGGCTTCCTTGGCAACGCGGGCTACGTATTCTTCTACGGTCGCCTTGCCGTCCTTCACGAAGATCTGGCTCAGCAGTGCGTTTTCCTTGGCGTACTTCTTCACTGCGCCTTCGACCATCTTCTCCTGCACGTTCTCGGGCTTGCCGCTTTCGGCAGCCTTGACCTGTGCAATCGAACGCTCACGCTCGATTACTTCGGCGTCGAGTCCGTCTGCATCCAGAGAAAGTGGAGCCATTGCGGCAGCGTGCTGGGCGATATCGCGGCCCAGGCTCGCGAGGACATCTTCGCTGGCATCGCCTTCAAGCGCAACGAGAACGCCTATCTTGCCGAGGTCCTGTGCTTCCGGCGAAACGGCGTTATGCATGTAGGACACGACAGCGCCCTGCGAGACCGAAACGGTCTTCATGCGGCGAACCTGCTGGTTCTCGCCGATGGTTGCGACGTTGTCGGTCAGCTTGTCAGCTACAGTGCCACCATCAGGGTAGGCAGCAGCCTTGAGAGCTTCGACATCGTCGCCGTCAACGCCCAGAGCCACTTCGGTGGTTTTGCGGACAAAGTCCTGGAACTGGTCGTTCTTGGCAACGAAGTCGGTTTCCGAGTTGACTTCAACGGCAACACCCTTGGTGCCCGATACAGCCACGCCGATAAGGCCCTCAGCCGCGGTGCGGCTGGACTTCTTGGCGGCGGTGGCGAGGCCCTTGGCGCGCAGTGCGTCAACTGCGGCTTCCATGTCGCCACCAGCTTCTTCAAGCGCCTTCTTGGCGTCCATCATGCCCGCGCCGGTCTTTTCGCGCAGGGCTTTCACGTCGGATGCGGAAAATGCAGCCATTGTCTGTGATCCTTTTCAAATGATGCGTGACACCGGCCCTCTGGGGGGGATGACCGGTGCCATGAATTGGAATTGTGACAGGCAGGCGACGGATCGCCCGCCTGTCAGAAAAATCAGGCGTAAGCCAGATCAGGCAGCCGGAGCTTCTTCAGCAGTAGCTTCTACCGGAGGAGTGTCCATCGCGCCGATGTCAGCACCCGAGTCCACTACGCCGTCACCCGAACCCTTCGTCGCGGCCTGAGCCACGGCGTCGCAGTAGAGACGCACAGCGCGGCTGGCATCATCATTACCGGGGATCGGGAAAGCGATGCCTTCCGGATCGACATTGGTGTCGAGCACGGCAATCACGGGAATGCCAAGCACGTTGGCTTCCTTGATCGCGAGATCTTCCTTGTTGGCATCGATCACGAACATCACGTCCGGAACGCCGCCCATATCGCGGATGCCGCCCAGCGACAGTTCCAGCTTGTCCTTCTTGCGCGTCAGCTGAAGAACTTCCTTCTTGGTGAGAAGGCTGGTGTCGCCCGAAAGCGTTTCTTCCAGGTTCTTGAGCTCCTTGATCGAACCCGAAATCGTCTTCCAGTTGGTGAGCATGCCGCCCAGCCAGCGGTGGTTGACGAAGTGCTGGCCACATGCGCGGGCTGCCTGAGCGATCGGCTCCTGCGCCTGACGCTTAGTGCCGACGAACAGAACCTTGCCGCCTGCGCGGGCAGTCTGCTGCACGAAGTCGAGCGCGCGCGCGAACAGCGGCACGGTCTGCGACAGGTCGATGATGTGAACGCCGTTGCGGTCGCCGAAGATGTACGGCTTCATCCGCGGGTTCCAGCGGTGGGTCTGGTGGCCGAAGTGTGCGCCGGCCTCGATCAATTGCTGCATGGTGACGGTAGGTGCCGCCATAGGTAAATTCCTTTCCGGTTGTTCCTCTGGAAAGCGGGGAACCGTCCTCGGCTTAAGTTAGCCGCGGATGGCACCGGTATGTATGCCTTCCATGTGAATTTGCCGGGATCGGACGCGGCGATGATTCGCCCTGTCTTCACTCGACGGGCGCGCAGTTAGCGGAGCCCAACGCAGAAATCCACCCCAAATCGTGATGTGCGGTGATTCGCTTATCGGGCGACGAATTAAAGGCTCGCCCCCGCACGTTCTCCCATTGAACCCCATATCTTGGGGGCCTGCCGATATGAGAACACAAGTGGAACAAAAGTTCTTGACGGGTGAGAACAGAGATGGAACAAACCACCCATCGGCAGGGTCAACGGGAACGAATCACCGCGAACAGCGCTGTCGGGGCACTAAGAGGAAATACGGATATGACACTCGCAATTGCAATTTCGCTGTTCTTCGGTCTGGTGGCCGCAGTGTCGTTTGCCGTGTGTCATGCGTCGCTGCGCAAGGCAGCGAGGCAGTATCGCGCTGTGCGGGCAGAACTCGCCGCTATGGATCGCGCCCCTCGGACAGTGACCGTTCAACCTCGTCAACCGCAAGAGGCTTTCGTCCGGGCACTGGCGCTTTGTTCTTGAGCTTCCGCTCGTTTTTGACCTTTTGATAGCGCAGGATCGTCCAGGCAATCAGGCTAAGATAGATCACACCGATCAGGGTCAGCGTCCACCACGTCTCGAACATCAGTCCACCTACAAGCAGGCCTGCCATTGCGATGACGGCAAGCTTCAGGTCACCCGACGGTCGCAGAGACTTCCAGCTCGGTGTGGCGATATTGGACACCATCAGTAACGCGATGAGGATCAACCACGGCCCCACCAGCAACGGGTCGCGGAAAATCGGTTCCTCGGTCGCCAGCCAGAGATAGACCGGCATAAAGGCGAAGCCCGCCCCCATCGGCGCAGGAACACCGGTGAGGAAACCAGCGGATTTATGCGGCTGATCCTCGACATCGATCTGGGCATTGAACCGCGCCAGACGCAGAGCACAGCACAGAGCGTAGGCCAAAGCCGCCAGCCAACCGAAGCGCGGCATGTCCACCAGTGACCACAGATACAGCACCAGAGCGGGCGCAATGCCGAAACTTGCTGAATCTGCGAGGCTATCGAGCTCGGCGCCGAAACGGGACTGCGCCTTGAGCAACCGCGCCACGCGGCCGTCCATCATATCGAGCACGCCCGCGATGATCATCGCAAACACCGCCTTGTCCCATTGCTCGCTGACAGCAAACAGGATGCTAGTCAGACCCGAGCACAGTGCAGCAGCAGTAATGGCGTTGGGAACCACGGCGCGGACCGAAAGCCCCCTGCCCCCGCGCGACCGCGTTACGTGTTCACCCTCACTGGCCTTGGGCCCCAGCCATGCCGGACCGGGCGTAGCGGTTGCGTCTTCATCGAAATCGTGATCGTCGTGATTGTCGCCGTTCACTGGCTAACGCCCTCGAGCAAGCCCTGTGTGCCCATTTCGGCGAGCACTGTCTCACCCGCGACCACCTTCTGGCCGAGCAAGACTTTCGGATCAGTGCCAGCGGGGAGATAGACGTCCACGCGGCTGCCAAAACGGATCAGGCCAACGCGTTGGCCCGATGCCACTATGTCGCCTGGCTTGATGAATGGCACGATCCGCCGCGCAACGAGCCCGGCGATCTGGGTGAACCCGATACGCGCACCGTCGGCTCGCTCGATCATCACGTGCTGGCGCTCGTTTTCCTCACTCGCCTTGTCGAGATCGGCGTTCATGAAGGCGCCGGGGATATAGAAAATGCGCTTAACCGTTCCCGCAATCGGCGCGCGATTGATGTGCACGTCAAACACCGACATGAAAATGGAAATGCGTGTAACCGGACCGCTGCCGAGGCCTTCGCCCCCGTCACTGTCGGGTCCTTGCAGCTCCTTGGGCGGCTCGACCTGCGAAATCAGCGAAACCAGGCCGTCGGCAGGCGAAACGATCACCTTCTCTCCCTGCGGCACAACGCGCTCAGGGTCACGGAAGAAGGCAAAAACGCCTGCCGAAAGCGCCAACAATGGCCATCCGATGATCTCCCAATCGAGAAGGACCAGAAAAATCAGCGATATGCCGACCGCGATCACGCCATACTTGCGACCTTCGGGGTGGATAGCGGGAAATCCCCACTCCGCATCACCCCGCCCTCGGTTGTCTTTCAATTCACCAGCCATGGCGCATTACCTAAGCTCAAGCGGCTAGCCTAACAAGGCGATATTGATCGGCGGCGGGGGACAGCTTTACAAATTTCAATCCACCGAGAAGTCAAACGGCACGCCACTTTCACGGAAGCGCGAGGGTGTGATTTCGCGTCCCATCGGGGGCGCAGACCGCGCGACACAACGCGGGCGGTGACACATCCGGCATGCCACGCCGATGGGCGTGGGCTCCGCATCCTTCAGCGCGTCGGCATAGGCCAGCTGGTCGAAGTGACTGGCCGAGCAGGTAATTGCGACTGCGCGATTGACGCTGGCCGCCCCAAAGCTGCCGCCGCCGCCGCGGACCATACGTGCAATGGACACGTAGCGCTCACCGTCGGGCAACTCGATCAGCTGCGCATCGACTTCGGCAGGCCTGTCAAACACGCGGTGGACATTCCACAACGGACACCCGCCACCATGCCGCGCAAAAGGGAAGCCCGCTCCGTCGAGCCGCTTGGAGACATTGCCTGCCCTGTCCACTCGCAAGAAGAAGAACGGCACGCCCTCCTCGCCCGGCTTCTGCAATGTCGTGAGACGATGCGCCACCTGTTCGAAGCTGACAGAAAAGCGGGCGCACAGCGCCTCGATATCGTACCGCAGGTCCTCAGCCGCCCTCAAGAACGCGCGATAAGGCATGAGCACAGCAGCCGCCCAATAGCTCTGCAAGGCGCGCCGGACGAGGCGCTTACCGTCGTCGCTGGCGATCCGGCTGTCGGCCAGCAAATCCGTAATCGCAGCTTCCTGCTCGAGGATCGCGATCTGCAAAGCGGCCTGATAACGCCGCCCGGCATGATCGAGCCGCTCAGCGATATAGATGCGGCGACGGTGATAATCGTGCCAGCGCAGCGCACCGCGCAGGAGTCCATCGTCGGTCAGCCGCAATTCAAGTCCGTGCTTGTCCTTCAGGTGATCACGCATTGCCTCGTAGGAATCGAGCTGACGTGCGGCCCGCGCAGCACTGTCATCGAGCTCGGGAAAGCAGTTGCGGCGTGCGGCGAGGAAGGCACGTGCCTCGCCCACCGGATCGCTCGGGCCATCGGTATCGGTTGACGAAGGCGAGGCGCTCTCGCGACGCTCGGCCAGTGCGAGTTGTTCTTCACCAAAGGCAGTATGCAATCGCAGAAGTGCCTCGGCCATGCCGGGGTAGCTCGTTGCAATATCCTCGATATCGAGCGGTTCGATAGCGATATCGGCAAAGATCGGATCCTTCAGCACGCCTTGAAGGCGCTTCGCTGTTTCGTCTGCATCCTCATCGGCCAACTCTCCCACGTCGATGCGGTAAGTCGTCGCGAGCTTGATCAGCATCTCTGCCGTAACAGGGCGCTGGTTGCGCTCCATCAACGCAATGTAGCTGGGCGAGATGTCCAGATCGTCCGCCATTATCGCCTGGGTGAGGCCCAGATCGCGACGCAGTTTCTTCAGTCTCGGCCCCAGATAGAGCGCTTTACCAGCCATATATCCCTCCGTATCGGACACACCTTTACAGCATTACACACATTTCTTGTAAAGTTTGACAACATTACACCGAATTGCACGACGGCGCATGAATGCAATGCAAAACCAGCTCCATCACAAACAAAGTTCCCGGATGGAGCCCACATGACGTATTTTGCAGAAATTCACCGCCAGACCGGCATCAAGCAGCAGAACGGCAAGGACTGGCAAGCGATTAACCCCGAATTCGCCGCCCGCCTGCGGGTGCAGAACCGTTTCCAGACCGGGCTCGATATCGCGCGTTACACCGCGAAGATCATGCGCGACGATATGGATGCCTATGACAAGGATCCGGCGGCCTACACCCAGTCGCTCGGCTGCTGGCACGGATTCATCGGTCAGCAAAAGATGATCAGCATCAAGAAGCATTTCGGCACAACCAAGGGCAAGTACCTGTACCTGTCGGGCTGGATGGTTGCCGCGCTGCGCAGCGAATTCGGCCCTCTGCCCGACCAGTCGATGCACGAGAAGACAAGCGTTCCTGCGCTGATCGAAGAGCTCTACACCTTCCTGCGCCAAGCCGATGCGCGTGAACTGGGCGGCCTGTTCCGCGATCTCGACAAGGCCCGCGAAACGGGTGACGAGACCGCTGCGGCAACTGCGCAGCAAGCCATCGACAACCACCAGACGCACATTGTGCCGATCATTGCCGATATCGACGCGGGCTTCGGCAATGCCGAAGCGACATATCTGCTCGCCAAGAAGATGATCGAAGCGGGCGCCTGCGCCTTGCAGATCGAAAACCAAGTGTCGGACGAGAAGCAGTGCGGCCACCAGGACGGCAAGGTTACCGTTCCGCACGAGGACTTCCTGCAGAAGATCCGCGCAATTCGGTACGCCTTCCTCGAGCTTGGTGTTCCCGAAGGCATCATCGTCGCGCGAACAGATTCGCTCGGCGCTGGCCTGACCAAGCAAATCGCTTTCAGCAAAGAGCCGGGCGATCTGGGCGACCAGTACAATGCCTTCCTCGATTGCGATGAAGTCACCCCTGAGGCGATCGGCAATGGAGAGGTGCTGATCAGCCGCGAGGGCAAGCTCTTGCGCCCCAAGCGCTTGCCCTCGAACCTTTACCAGTTCCGTCCTGGTACAGGAGAGGACCGCTGCGTGCTCGATTGCATCACTTCGCTGCAGAATGGTGCAGACCTGCTGTGGATCGAAACCGAGAAGCCGCATGTCGAGCAGATCGCCGGAATGGTGGACCGCATCCGCGCTGTCGTGCCCCATGCGAAGCTGGTGTACAACAATTCGCCAAGCTTCAACTGGACATTGAACTTCCGCCAGCAGGTCTATGATAAGTGGGTTGAAGAAGGCCGCGACCTGACAGACTTTGATCGCGATCGTCTGATGAGCCAGCACTATGATGACAGCGATCTGGCGAAGGAAGCGGACGAGAAGATCCGTACCTTCCAGGCCGATGCCGCCAAGCGTGCGGGCATCTTCCACCACCTGATCACGCTGCCGACATACCACACGGCTGCGCTGAGCACGGACAACCTCGCCAAGCGCTACTTCGGTGACGACGGAATGCTCGGCTACGTCAAGCAAGTCCAGCGCGAGGAAATCCGCCAAGGCATTGCCTGCGTAAAGCACCAGAACATGGCCGGTTCGGACATTGGCGATGATCACAAGGACGCCTTCGCCGGTGAAGCTGCCCTCAAGGCAGGCGGTAAAGACAACACTATGAACCAATTTGCGGCTTAACCGTCGCGGTATCGAAGAAGGAGCAAGTACAATGGCAACACCAACCCTGGCCCGCCCCGTGTTCTCCACCGAGGACTTCGGATTGATCCGCAACGCCATCGCCGTCGCCATCCGCAACGGTGAGGACAATGCAGAGACACGCAAGCTCGTGAACCTGCACCACCGCCTGGGGCGTTTCGCCCGATGAGCCCAATGAGTTCTTGTCGGGCGGCCCTGGCAGAGATCGAGCGCCCCTCCCCAAACAAGGGTAGCGAGCAAGGCTGCGCCCTTCGCTCCTACCTGCGGGTCGCCGACGAGCTTGCAGCTTTTGTCGAGGACGAGGTGCTTCCGGGTACGGGCATCGACGCTGCGAACTTCTGGCAGGGCCTCGCCGACATTGCGGCGAAATTTGCACCGCGTAACCGCGATCTACTCGCCAAGCGGGCGCACTTGCAGGAAGCGATTGATGGCTGGCACCGCGACAATCCCGATGCGGGTCGCGGCACTCCCGAGAACTTTCTACGCGAGACCGGCTATCTCGCGCCAGAGCCGCAGCCCTTCTCCATCGGCACCGCGAATGTTGACGATGAAATTGCTCGTATCGCCGGGCCGCAACTTGTGGTCCCGGCCCTCAACGCGCGGTTCCTGCTTAATGCGATCAATGCGCGTTGGGGCAGCCTATATGACGCGTTCTACGGAACCGATGCTCTGGATGGCGAAGTACCTTCGGCCGGTGAGTACAACACAGCACGCGGCGCGCAGGTCATCTCCAAGGCCAAGGCGTTTCTTGATGAAGCGGTTCCGCTGGTCTTCGGGTCCTGGGCAGATTGGAAGGGAGGTATCCCTGCGCTTGCCGATCCTGCGCAGTTCCTCGGCACCTCAGGCTACAACCTGATCCTGCGCAACAACGGCCTGCATATCGAGGTGGTGATCGATCCCGACCACCCTATCGGCAGGACCGACCACGCAGGCATTGCCGACATTCGTCTCGAGGCGGCTCTCTCAACGATTGTCGATCTGGAGGACTCTGTCGCGGCCGTCGACGCTGAAGACAAGGTTGCTGCCTACCGCAATTGGCTCGGCGCGATACGCGGTGATCTCTCAGCGACTTTCATCAAGGGCGGCAAGACGCAGACGCGCACCGCTAATGCGGATCGCACCTACACCGATATGCTCGGCAACACCCAGCCGTTGCGCACGCGCAGCCTGCTGCTGGTGCGCAATGTCGGCCATCTGATGACGACGCCAGCCGTACTCCTTCCGGACGGGAATGAGATGCCAGAGGGCATTCTCGACGCAGCGATCACAGTGCTCATCGGCATGCATGACAAGGGTCGCAACAGCCAGACCGGCAGCATCTATATCGTCAAACCGAAGATGCACGGACCAGAGGAATGCGCCTTCACCAATGGCCTGTTCGATGCGGTCGAAGATATGCTCGACCTTCCACGCAACACCGTGAAGGTCGGCGTGATGGACGAGGAGCGGCGCACGAGCGCCAACCTCGCCGCGTGCATACATGCGGTGAAGGACCGCATTTTCTTCATCAACACCGGCTTTCTCGATCGTACGGGAGACGAAATCCACACATCGATGCAAGCGGGGCCGATGGCGCGCAAGGCGGAGATCAAGCAGGCCGAGTGGATCGCCGCCTACGAAGATCGTAACGTGCAAATCGGCCTCGCTTGCGGGTTCGCGGGCAAGGCGCAGATCGGCAAAGGCATGTGGGCGGCACCCGACCGGATGCACCAGATGCTGGCAGAGAAATCCGGCCATCCTGCGAGTGGGGCAAACACCGCGTGGGTCCCCTCACCCACCGCCGCCGTGCTGCATGCGATGCACTACCATGCTTGCGATGTGAGCGAGCGGCAGCGAGAGCGTAAGGAGGAAACCGTTGTGCCGCTGGGCAAACTGCTGACCGTGCCGCTCGCCGAACACACGAACTGGACGCGCGAAGAGATCGCCGAAGAACTGCGCAACAATGTGCAGGGCATTCTCGGCTATATGGTGCGCTGGATCGACCAAGGCGTCGGCTGCTCGAAGGTGCCGGACATTCACGATGTCGGCCTGATGGAAGACCGCGCGACGCTGCGCATTTCCAGTCAGCACATCGCCAACTGGCTCCAGCACGGCATTGTCGACCGCCTGATGATTGACGAGGCACTGCACGAAATGGCTGCCAAGGTGGATGCACAGAACGCTGGCGATCCGGCCTATGTTCCGATGGCTCCCAACATACGCACCAGCATTGCGGTGGCCGCGGCACGCGAGCTGATCATCAGCGGTGCCGAGCAACCGTCGGGATATACCGAGCCGGTGCTTCACTGCGCGCGGGCACGGGCGAAAGCGGAGCGTTGACACTCTCCCCTTGTCCGCCCAGCGGATCGGTTTAGGATTGCCGGCATGACCGATATCATTGCCCGCCCCAACGCCAGCCACGCCACCCATTGCATGCCTGAGCAGTACGAGACGCTCTACCAGCGCTCTATCACCGATCCCGACGGCTTCTGGTTGGAGATGGCGCAGGCGCTCGATTGGTCGACTTCCCCCAGCGCGGGCGGCGAATGGTCCTACGACTCGGTCGATATCAAATGGTTCGCCGATGGCGCGCTCAACCTGTGCCACAACGCTGTGGACCGTCACCTGCCCGAGCGCGCGGACCAGACCGCCTTCATCTTCGAGCCCGATGATCCGGCCACACCAAGCCGCACAGTCACCTATTCCGAGTTACACCGCGAAGTCGTCCGCATAGCTAATGCGCTAAAGGCGATGGGCGTAAAGAAGGGCGACCGCATCACCATATACATGCCCATGATCGTGGAGGGCGCCGCAACCATGCTCGCCTGCGCACGCATCGGCGCGATCCACTCGGTGATCTTCGGCGGGTTCTCTCCGGAAAGCATCGCCGGACGAGTGAAGGCCTGCAAAAGCCGCTTTATCGTCACTGCCGATGGCGGCACGCGAGGCACGAAGCTCATTCCGCTCAAAGCCAATGTCGATGCAGCTCTCGCTCTGCCCGATGTCGAGGTCGATGGCGTGCTAGTGTTCAAGCACACGGGCAACGACATCGCCTGGACCGAAGGACGTGATAACTGGTTCACTGATCTCGCAAGTGATGATCACTGCCCATGCGAGGACATGGATGCGGAAGACCCGCTGTTCATCCTTTACACCTCGGGCTCGACCGGAACGCCCAAAGGCGTGATGCACACTACTGGTGGGTACGGCGTCTGGGCGGCGACCACGTTCAAATACACTTTCGATTACCAGCCCAGCGAAGTGTTCTGGTGCAGCGCCGATATAGGCTGGGTCACCGGGCACACCTATGTCACCTACGGACCGCTGCTGAATGGCGGGACGAGCCTGGTCTTCGAAGGCGTGCCCAACTATCCCGACCACGGTCGCTTCTGGGAAGTCATCGCCAAGCACAAGGTCGAGCTATTCTACACCGCCCCCACGGCGATCCGCGCGCTGATGCGAGAAGGCAATGGCTGGGTGGAGAAGCACGATCTCTCCTCGCTGCGGATTCTCGGTACGGTGGGCGAACCGATCAATCCCGAGGCATGGCGCTGGTATTACGAAGTTGTGGGCGGTTCGCGCTGCCCGATCGTCGACACCTGGTGGCAGACCGAAACGGGTGGCCACATGATCACCACTCTGCCCTACGCCCACGACATGAAGCCGGGTAGCGCGGGTAAGCCCTTCTTCGGCGTTCAGCCGCTGCTGGTCGATAACGAAGGCGAGCCGCTGGACGGCGCAACCTCGGGCAACCTCTGCATCAGTCACAGCTGGCCTGGACAGGCGCGCACCGTCTACGGCGACCATGATCGCTTTATCGAAGCCTATTTTAGCACCTTCCCCGGACGCTATTTCACAGGAGACGGATGCCGCCGCGATGAAGACGGATACTACTGGATCACTGGCCGCGTGGACGATGTGATCAACGTATCCGGCCATCGCATGGGCACCGCCGAGGTTGAAAGCGCGCTCGTGCTCCACCCCAAAGTCGCTGAGGCAGCGGTCGTCGGCTACCCGCACGATATCAAGGGACAAGGCATCTATTGCTACGTCACGCTGATGGAAGGCGAGGAGAGCTCCGACGAGCTCGCGGCTGAACTACGGCAATGGGTGCGCAAGGAAATCGGCCCTATCGCCACGCCAGACCTACTGCACTTCACCGCTGGCTTGCCCAAGACGCGCAGCGGCAAGATCATGCGACGTATCCTGCGCAAGATTGCCGAGAACGACTACGCATCACTTGGCGACACCTCGACGCTTGCCGACCCATCGCTGGTCGACCGACTCATTGAGGGGCGGCAGAACCGCTAGGTGGAAGCTACAGGCTCGGTGGTGGACAGGGCTGGATGGGCCGCCGCTACGCTCTGGCCATCTCCGCTTCGCTCCGATTCCGCCCCAGCGCATCCGTGCTGCGCACGAAACGCTGGTTCATAGCGCACCATGTGATGGACCTATCGGCAGCGATGAAAGCTGGCGGCTCGGTGGTGGACAGGGCTGGATTCGAACCAGCGTACGCTTGCGCGGGCAGATTTACAGTCTGCTGCCTTTAACCACTCGGCCACCTGTCCACACCGGTGCCGGATTGCGAGATTTCTCCCGCGGTCTGAGGCGCAAGCAAAGCACGCCTTCCAGCCGAGAAGCGCCCCTTTGGCGAAGCACCGCTTGCCTGTCAATGGGGGGGCTGGCAGGAGGCACGCATAAACCGATCAGCGAGCGAGTATTTATGGCAAAAGGCAAAGGCAAGAAGGCACTGCGGGGCCGCGCGGGGCGTATGCAGGGCGGCCGCGGTTCGGGCCGCGCGAGCAAGGGAAACGTGCGCCTTTGGGGCCGCCATGCTGTCGAGGCTGCACTGAAGAACCCACGCCGCCAGCACCACAAGTTGTGGGCTACGCTGGACGGGATCGATTCGCTCGACGGAGAGCTGCCGCCCGATTTTCCACTGGAACGCGCCGAGGTTGCCGACCTTGGTCGTCTGGTTGCCAAAGACGCACCGCATCAGGGCCTCGTGCTCGAATGCGCACCGCTCGATGATCTTCACCTGTCCGACGTTCTGAGCGGTGACCCGTCACGTCCCATCGTTGTACTCGATCAAGTCACCGATCCTCATAACGTGGGCGCCCTGCTCCGATCAGCTGCGGCCTTCAATGCCGCAGCCATCGTGACGCAGGATCGCCATGCTCCGCCCGAAAGCGGCGTGGTCGCCAAGTCCGCATCGGGCGCGCTGGAAAGCGTGCCGTGGGTGCGCGTGGTCAATCTCGCCCGTGCGCTGGAGGAGATCGCAGAGGCAGGATACTGGCGTATCGGCATGGCGGGTGAGGCCGAGGCAAGCTTTGCCGAAGCGCTGCCTGCCGGTCCGGTCGCTGTGGTATTGGGTGCGGAAGGCGAAGGCATGCGGCACAATGTGGCGCAGCACTGCGATGCGCTCGCCAAGCTGCCGATCAGCGATGCGATGGAAAGCCTCAACGTATCCAACGCTGGCGCCATCGCACTCTACGCTATCGCCACGCGCAGCTGAATTTCTATCAATCTACAAAATGAAAGGGCCACCCCGAAGGGCAGCCCTTTCTTTCATCCGGCGCGCCATGCGCTGCCGGATGCCCCTCCCATTGTGATCAGTTGACCGCGTCTTTCAGGCCCTTGCCGGCCTTGAACTTCGGCTGCGTGGAGGCCGGAATGTTCATCGGCTCACCCGTGCGCGGATTACGGCCCGTGGACGCCTTACGCTTGGCCACGGAAAACGTGCCGAAGCCAACCAGTCGCACTTCATCACCCTTGGAAAGCGTTCCCGTGATGGTTTCAAACACCGCTTCAACAGCCTTGGTCGCATCATTACGCGAGAGGCCGCTGGTATCTGCAACAGCGCCGATCAGTTCGTTCTTGTTCATTTTTTGGAGAACCCCCTCAACCTTGAAATTCTTATGTCGCTGGACTCGCAACGCGAAGACGCGAATTGAGCGATTTTACTGCGCTCTGTCAAAGGCAATCCTTACCAAAGCGGGTCTTTTTTGGGGCGAGATGAAGCAATCGACCGCACCACTGGTCGAAAGTTGCACGAAGCGCGCCTCTGCCGAAATTCCACGATGGTGATGCCGGGCGAGACGCGCAGGCTGGCTCGCAAGAATGCGAATCAGTGAGCCGTGGTCGCCGGCGGCGTTCCACCTGCCTGACCCTGCGGCTGGCTCGCCAAATCATCGGCTTCGGTCCACTCGATCGGCGCCGGAATGGCGGTGAGCGCATGCTCCAGAACCTGATCGACATGGCTGACCGGAACGATTTCCAGCCCTTCCTTCACATTGTCCGGAATCTCGGCGAGGTCTTTCTCGTTCTCTTCGGGGATGAGGACCTTCTTGATCCCGCCGCGAAGCGCCGCGAGCAGCTTTTCCTTGAGCCCGCCGATAGGCAGCACGCGGCCACGCAGCGTGACCTCGCCCGTCATCGCGACATCAGGGCGCACCGATACGCCGGTCAACGTGGAAACGATTGAGGTCACCATGCCGATACCCGCGCTCGGCCCGTCCTTCGGAACCGCGCCTTCGGGCAGGTGGATGTGCACGTTCTTGCGCTGGAAGATGCTCGGCTTGATGCCATAGGCAGGCGCACGCGCCTTCACGAAACTGAAGGCCGCCGCGATGGACTCGTTCATCACTTCACCCAGCTTACCCGTCGTCTTCACTTCGCCCTTGCCGGGAGTGGTGACGCTTTCGATGGTGAGGAGTTCACCGCCGACAGACGTCCAGGCGAGGCCGGTAACGGCACCCACCTGAGCTTCTTCCTCACCCATGCCGTGCTTGAACTTCCGCACGCCCGCGAAGTCACCGAGATTGTCTGCGGTTATGGTGACGCTTTCGACTTCCTTTTCGAGGATCTTGCGCAGGCTCTTGCGCGCAAGGTTGGCAATTTCGCGCTCCAGCGTGCGCACGCCCGCCTCGCGCGTGTAATAGCGGATCAGATCTCGCAGCCCCTCTTCGGTGAGCGTAAACTCGCCTTCCTTCAGGCCATGGTCTTCAACCTGCTTGGCGATAAGATGACGGGTCGCGATCTCGACCTTTTCGTCCTCTGTGTACCCTTCGAGCCGGATGATCTCCATGCGATCGAGCAGTGGCTGCGGCAGGTTGAGGCTATTCGCAGTCGTCACAAACATGATGTCGCTGAGGTCGATATCGAGCTCCAGATAGTGATCCTGGAACTTGTTGTTCTGTTCGGGGTCCAGCACTTCCAAGAGCGCCGATGCCGGATCGCCGCGGAAGTCCTGCCCCAGCTTGTCGATCTCGTCGAGCAGGAACAGCGGATTGCTCGTGCCGGCCTTCTTCAGGTTCGACACGATCTTGCCCGGCATAGAGCCGATGTAGGTGCGCCGGTGACCACGGATCTCGGCCTCGTCCCGCACGCCGCCTAGTGACTGGCGGATAAATTCACGCCCCGTCGCATTGGCGATGCTCTTGCCGAGCGAAGTCTTGCCGACACCGGGAGGGCCGACGAGGCAAAGGATCGGCCCCTTCAGCTTGTTGGTGCGCGCCTGCACGGCGAGGTATTCGATGATGCGATCCTTGACCTTATCGAGAGCGTAGTGATCGGCATCGAGCACTTCCTGTGCCTTGGCGATGTTCTTCTTGAGCTTGCTCTTCTTGCCCCATGGCAGACCGAGCAGCACGTCGAGGTAGTTGCGCACCACGGTCGCCTCGGCGCTCATCGGCTGCATGGACTTGAGCTTCTTCAGCTCGCTCTCGGCCTTGGCCTTTGCTTCCTTGGACAGCTTGGTTTCGGCGATCTTCTTGGTGAGTTCGGCGATCTCGTCACCGTCCTCACCATCGCCGCCACCGCCCAGCTCGCTCTGGATCGCTTTCAGTTGTTCGTTGAGGTAGTATTCGCGCTGCGTCTTTTCCATCTGCCGCTTCACGCGGCCACGGATCTTGCGCTCTACCTGCTGGACCGAAATCTCGCCTTCCATCACGGAAAACACCATTTCGAGGCGCTTCAGCGCATCGGTTTCGGCGAGCAGCTGCTGCTTGGTGTCCACCTTGGCCGCAAGCGCCGCTGCGATCCCGTCTGCCAGACGGCCGGCATCGTCGATCTCGGCCAGATCGCCTTCGATATCCTCGGGCAGCTTCTTGTTGGTACGCGCGTAGTCGGCAAACTGCTCGAGCGCGCTACGCATCATCGCAGCAACTTCCGTGCCGCTTGCGGTGGTTTCATCGAGAGCCGCCGTTTGCGCGAGGTAAAAATCCTCATCCAGCCGCATATCGCTCATCTTCGCGCGGACCTTCCCCTCAACCAGCACGCGCACGGTGCCATCGGGCAGCTTGAGCATCTGCTGCACCTGAGCGACCGTGCCGATGTCATACAGGTCTTCGCGCACCGGATCATCGGTTGCGGGATCAAGCTGCGCAACGAGGAAAATGTCGCGATCGGCTTCCATAGCGGCTTCCAGCGCCGCCACAGATTTGTCGCGTCCGACAAACAGCGGGACGACCATGCCGGGAAACACGACAATATCGCGCAGGGGAAGAAGGGGGTAGGCGTTCATGTACATATCCGTTGGTCTGGCGGTCACCTGATAGCGCCGCGTTCACTTGACCCCAGATATGGGAGCGCCACGCCGCAGGTGCAACGGGTGTGGATTAGTAAGTGTGGATGGGCGCTGGAACAGTAATGCTCCTGCGGGTTGTTATCCTAACGTATAGATGACCACGGTCGTCCAATAGCTTGCGACCGGAGAACCCATCGCGTCCAGTGCAGGCTCAAAACGGCTGTGCCGAAGCAAGCCTTCGCACGCTGCTTCGTCCAGCGCGCGATCGTTGAACGCCGATTGAACAACACAATCAGTGGCTCGGCCTTCGTCGGACACCATGAGACGGATACGGATGTAGCCCTGCTGCCCCCTCTGCACTGACCTGATAGGATAGGTGGCGGTGATGGGGCGCGTCCAGCGATCCATATCGACTGCCTGTACCCTGCGGCTGAGAGTGCTGTCCGTTTCCAGATCGATCCCCCAGCTTTCCACGAGATCATCCATACAAGCGCGCATTGCTGTCATTGCCGGGTGCAGCGAGCCGGTTTCAAGCACGACCTCACGCATGAACTGGCCGCGGATCGAAACGCTCTCGATGGCCTGCTCTCTGGCATTGCGCGCATCTTCCGGCACGGTGAAAGGCTCGTCGCTCTCGTCAGCTTCGTCCCGTCGAGCCCGGTCTTCCGCTGAAAGGAGAGAGGCCGAGAACAGAACGCCATCACCAAATGCATCCGAACTGACCGCCATTGGCCGCACAGATTCGTTTGCTTCGCTGTCGGGGAGAAATGTGACAGCGAAATTTCTGAGACGCGAGCGCTGGCGCACGTCATCACTGGCAACCGTGACGGTCAAGCTGTCATCCGGCGCATATTGCCGGAGCTGCAGGTAAACCTGGTTACCTTCCTGTCCGAACACCCGTTGGAGACCGCAGCTCTCTTCCGCCATATCAAGGTGCCAATGCGATGCCGGCGCAAGCCGGTAAGCATCGTCATCCTGTGCAGCCACCGGAGAAACAACGAGAGCGAACGCAGCAAGTGAAAACGCCGCTTTTTCAACGAGACAGTCCATTACTGCAAAATCTCTCAGCCATGCGACACTGTCAACCGTTCTCGCGATCAAGGAGGTTACTGTCACCCCATCCCGGGCAGGTTGAACCCCGGCGGCAGTCCCAGCCCCTGCTGCATCTCCGCCATGTGCTCACCAGCCTTGCGGTCGGCCTTGTCGCGCGCGTCGTTGAAGGCTGCAGTGACGAGGTCTTCGAGGATCGACTTCTCCTCTTCCTTGAACAGGCTTTCATCGATGGAGACACCGATGATGCGGCCGCGAGCACTGGCGCGAACTTTCACAAGACCGCCACCGGCACTGCCTTCCACCTCGATATTGTCGAGCTGGACCTGCGCATCCTGCATCTGCTGCTGGATCTTGCTCGCCGCTTCCTGCGCGGCCTTCATCATTTCTTCCATGTTCTGCATAGGTCGTTCCTCGGCAAAGAATGCGTAATTTATCCCTGCTCCTACCTTGGGAGCATCAGGCAGATTTCAAGCGCTGCGTTCAGGCGCTGCGGCTCCAGTCCTCGCGCCCGCGTGCGGGCTCCTGATCCTCGATCAGTTGCGCGTCGGGGAATGCGGCGAATGCAGCCTCCACCAGCGGGTGGTTGCGAATGCGGTCCTTCTCAGCCTTGCGCAGCGCCTCATCCTGCTCGACCAGAGTAGGCGCTCCTTCGCCATCGACCTTTGCAATCTCCCACTTGGTGCCGAACACCTGCTGGAATGCCTGCCGCAACTCAGGCGCCATATCCTCGTCGAAATTCTTCGGCTGGGTGTATTCCAGCTTGCCGGGTTCAAGCGAGACGACGCGGATCTGCATGCGCAACTTGGTGGCGAGCGACATGGCGTTGGGCAGATGCGAATGGTCGATCTGGTCGACAATATCGCGCCAGTGCGCCGCCGGATTGCCACCGCCACCACCTGCCGGAGCGTTACCGGTCGCACCAGATACCGCGCCCGTAAGCGTAAAGTCCTTGAGCTGCTTCGCCAGCTTGCCCGGATCGGGCATGTCGGCGGCATGCATTACGCGCAGCAGCGCCATTTGTGCAGCCACCAGTGGATCGGGAGCGGTGCGCACCTCATCATGCCCCTTCAGCAGCAACTGCCACAGGCGATGGACCTGCCCCGCCGAAAGGCGCTGCGCCCACTCGGCGGTAGCGGCGCGCTCTTCCTCGGTAGGTGCGTCGGGTTCGCCAATCTGCGCGACAGCCACGCGGTGCGTGAACTCCATCAGCGCGCGCATGAGCGATAGCGGCTCGACACCCAGCGCATATTGTTCGGCAATCGCCTCGAGCAGCTTTTGCGGCTCGCCTTCCAGCACGTGCTGGAACAGCCGCCGCTGCGCACCGCGATCGGCAAGGCCGAGCATGTCGCGCACCTTCTGCGCACGCACGACAGTCGCCGCATCGCCGCTTTCCATATCGGCATGGGCAATCGCCTGATCGAGGATCGACAGCCCGTCTCGCACCGAACCTTCCGCCGCCGCCGCAATCATCGCCAGCGCCTCGTCCTCGGCCTCGACACCTTCTTCACCGCACACCCAGCCGAAATGCTTTTGCAGCAGGTCGGACGGGATGCGTCGGAGGTCAAAACGCTGTGTCCGGCTGAGCACCGTGACAGGCAGCTTGTCGACTTCGGTGGTGGCGAAGAGGAACTTCACATGCGCAGGCGGTTCCTCAAGTGTCTTCAGCAACGCATTGAAAGCATTGCGAGACAGCATGTGGACTTCGTCAATGATATAGATCTTGTAGCGCGCCGAAACGGCGGCATAGCGCACCGCCTCGATAATCTCGCGCACGTCATCCACACCGGTATGACTTGCCGCGTCCATCTCGATCACGTCGATATGACGCCCCTCGGCAATCGCCTGGCACGGCTCGCACTCGCCGCACGGATCAATAGTGGGTCCGCCCTGCCCGTCTGGCCCGACGCAATTCAGTGCCTTGGCGATCAGGCGCGCAGTCGACGTCTTACCGACCCCGCGAACGCCCGTCATCAGAAAGGCATGCGCCAACCGGTCGCGCTCTATCGCGTTGCCGAGCGTGCGCACCATCGGCTCCTGCCCGATCAATCCGCTGAATGTCTGCGGGCGGTATTTCCGCGCGAGCACGCGATAGGGCTGCGCCGTATCGTCAGTTGTAGGTGCAGGAGCCGGCGCTGGAGGAGTAACTGGTGTTTCTTCCACTGTCGGTTCCAGCGCGGCTTCTGCAGGCTCCCCGCCAAACATCGAATTTTGACCCGCAGCCTCCAGCTCGGCAGCGGAAGGCTGGTTCTCCTCCTCCTGCTCAGGCGCGTTATCACCCCAAGGTGGCGTGTCAGAATTCTCCGGGGAATCACTCATGGCAATGAGACTAGGCGCTGCTCACGCGATTGTCATCGCACATGTCGGATGATGTTGTGAAAAGGAGCCGAGCGACCCGCTGCCATTTACCTGGGCTGCTTCCTTCCGGACCTGACCCGGTGAGCAAACGCGAACGTCCACCCGACTCCCGCAGCGCATATGGGGCCAGGATTATGGGATTGCAAGTGTTCCGGAAACGCGCATAACGGCGCCGAACAACCAAGGGGGAACTCCATGAAAATTTCGACACTTTCACTCGGCGCGGCTACTTTGGCGCTGGCACTTTCCGGCTGCGGCGAAGGCAGCCCTGCAGCCGGTGGAGCGGCGGAAGCCTCCGGAATTGATTTCGGCACCAACGCCAGCATGTATGCCAACGATGGCGAATGTGATGATGTTCGTTTTGAAGGCAGTGCGATGCCCGGTGCCGACGAACGAAATACAGATCACATTGGGCAGGACGCCGCCGATTGCATCGCAGCTTTTGACGCCGGCACAATCACGCTAAATCCGCTGTTCGAAGAACCGGCAAGCACCGACGCCATTGTCTATGGCGATGATGCCGGGAACTACCCCAACGATGGCGACTGCGATGATATCCGCTTCACCGGCGACTATGCTAGCAATCTTTTCTATATGCATGAAGACATCGGCCACGATGCAAGCGATTGCCGGGCAGCGGTCGAATCAGGTGAAGCGCGCTGGCAGGGCGCAACCGCAACGCCTGAATACGGCATTACGCTCGAAGAAGCGGAAGCAATGGAGAATTAACGGAAGTTGTCGGCGTAGGCCTGAATTTTCAGCTTCTTCGCCGGCACCGTATGGACGCGCGCGCCTATGCCGTATTTTTCGGCATAGGCCTGCGCAGCCTCGCAGCTCGGAAACTTTAGTTGCACCTGCTGGCGCGTATCGCCGCTGCCGGCCCAGCCCATCAGCGGATCGGGCTTCTTCGCCTCTGCCGGAACGAAATCGAGCACCCACTGATCGGTGAGAGCCTTGCCGGATTGCATCGCGCTTTGCGGGCGCTTGTAGATACGTGCTTCTGCCATAGCGTTCCCCTAATTCACCCGCCCGCGTTTTTAAAGGCGTTCTTTGTCTTCAGGCTCGGCTTTTCGGTCCACGGCTCTTCCGGCCAACGGTGTTTGGGGTATCGCCCTCTCATATCCTTGCACACGTCGGCCCAGCTGCCGCGCCAGAAACCGGGTAGGTCGCGGGTCGCCTGAATGGGTCTGCCAGCAGGGCTCGTCAGGTGAATGAGCAGCGGAGTGTTGCCGATCATCGGGTGTTGGTCGAGCCCGAACAGCGCCTGCACGCGGACCTCGGTGCTGGGCGCATGTTCACCTGCGTAGTCGATGGGGTGAGTCGTGCCAGCCGGGCTGGTGAAATGGCGTGGCGCGCGGTTGTCGAGTTGCTGACGCTCGTCCCAACTAAGCAGGTTCAGCGCCGCCTCTGCCACTCGGCCTTGCGGCACATCAAGATCCCTACGGCCTGCCAGCAAGGGCGCGAGCCAATCCTCGGCGCGCTCGGTCAACTGTGTTTCGCTGAGTGCGTCCACACCCGCAAACCGCGCCCTCGCCAGCAGTCCGGGAGGAAGCAATGTCCCCAGGCGTTCCACCGCCTTTTCCACAAGGATATCAACAAGCGCCTGTGGATCGGGATCAGAGTCCGGACCACTCGCAATGGTGATTGCGCCGAGCCGCTTCTGGCTGCGCGCTTCAACGCGGCCCTCCTTCTCGTTCCACTTGGCCTGCGTTGTCGTGACAATCCGGTGTGCGAAGTGCTTTTCGATGTCCTGCTGGGTCAATTCCGCAGCCGCCGTAATCCGCGCGCCCTTAGCCTGTCCCTGCGCATCGGCAATCACCAACCACTCTGCCCGTGCCAGTGGCGACGCGGGATCAAGCGTGAAGCCGCGTCCGCCAGCGGAAATCCAGCTTTCGCCCGAATGATCGCGCCGCTTGGCAATAAAGTCTGGTCGCGCCATCGCGAGGAACAGCGGTGGATCGAGTGCGCGATTCAGTTCCGCGCCCGAAACAAGTCGTTCAGCCGCCTTCGCCCATCGCTCGGCGAGTTTGCGGGCGCCATCGGCGCGTTTACCGCGATCACCACTCCAGCGCTGGAGGCGCGCCATAAGATCTTCGCCGCGTCCACCCAGCCCACGTTCCTGCACCAATGCGACCAGCTTGGCGGCATCAAGCGCCTGTGAGATTTCGGCCCCGAACAGAACGGCAGCTCCGGACACCGGGTCCATGGGCAGGCTGGCAATCTGGCTGCCATGCGGCGTGATACGCCCGTCATCGTAAAGAGCGCCCATCGCGATCAACTGCGTTCTGGCCGCGTCAATCGATGCCTCGGGCGGCGGATCGAGCCATTGCAGGCTCGCCGGATCGGCAACGCCCCATTTTGCAAGGCTGAGAACCAGAGGCGAAAGATCGGCGCTCAGTATCTCTGGAACATCGAACTCAGGCCGACCCGCGTGTCCGGCCTCTTCCCACAACCGATAAGCAACGCCCGGCCCTTGGCGTGCTGCACGCCCTGCCCTTTGTGCCGCCGCAGCCCTGCTGGAACGCTGGGTGACGAGGTGCGTCGTGCCAGCCGCGCGGTCGTATTCGGCGCGACGTGCAAGACCGCTATCGACCACCACCGAGACGCCATCAAGCGTGAGTGAGGTCTCTGCAATGCTGGTGGCCAAGACAATGCGGCGTCGCGCGTCAGCGTCGCGGCGAATGGCAGCGCGTTGGTCTTGTGGCTGCATTTGTCCGTGGAGCAGCAGGATCGGCGTGTTTGGCAGCTTCTCCTGCAGTCGCTCCTGCACGCGGGCGATTTCTCCCACCCCAGGCAGGAAAGCCAGCACATCGCCCTCCTCCTCTCTCCATGCGGTCAGGACGGCTGACGTCATGGCGTCTTCCAACCGTTTCTCCGGCGATGCGCCAAGCCATTTCACGGTGAGCGGATACGCCTTGCCCTCGCTTTCGATGACCGAAGTGCCCTCCCCCATCAGCTGCGCAAAGCGCGCACCGTCGATGGTGGCGGACATGACGCAGATGCGCAGGTCCTCACGCAGAACGCCTTGTGTCTCGAGTGCGAGCGCCAGTCCCAGATCGCTATCGAGATGCCGCTCGTGCGCTTCGTCAAACAGCACCGCGGAAACGCCCTCAAGCTCCTGATCCTCGAGCAGCCGATTCACCAGGATCGCTTCGGTTACGACATTGATACGGCTGCCTTTTTGGCTGTCGAGCCGCGTCAGGTATCCGACACGCCCGCCCACTTTCTCGCCGAGCATTTCCGCCATGCGCTCCGCCGCGGCACGCGCTGCAACGCGGCGGGGTGAAGTGATGATGATTTGGCCGGTGCACCAGTCCTCATCGAGCAGCGCAGGCGCGACGGCAGTAGTCTTGCCCGCGCCGGGAGGTGCGACGAGCACCGCGCTTGATCGCTCGCGAAGCGACGCCAGCAGGTCCGGCAATACAGCATGTATGGGAAGATCGGCGGCCACGCGACCGGATCAGTATCCGCGCGCCACCGCAAATTGGGCGGCTTCCACCATTGCGCGGCGGGCGGCGGAATCGGGGAAGATGTTGAGTGCATCGCAAGCCCGCTGGGCGAAGTGTCGCGCGCGTTCGCGGGTGGCGGAAACGCAATCGTGCTTGCGGATCAGCTCCACTGCGTGAGCGAGGTCTTCATCCTCGACTGCGAAACCGGCGATGGCGTCCTGCCAGAAGCGGCGCTCTTCCTCGTTCCCGCGCGCATAGGCGAGGATCACGGGAAGCGTCATCTTGCCTTCACGGAAATCATCGCCACGGTCCTTGCCCATTTCCGCAGCGTCGGAATCGTAGTCGATAGCATCGTCCACCAGCTGGAACGCGATGCCCAGATTGCGCCCGTAAGCATCGAGCGCCACTTCCTCTTCCTCGCTGCATTCGGCAACGACAGCGGAAATGCGGCTGGCGGCGGCAAATAGCGCGGCGGTCTTCGCGCCAATAATGTGCAGATAGCGTTCTTCGGACGTTTCGATCTTGCGCTGGGAGACGAGCTGATCGACCTCACCCTGGGCGATGATCGCGCTGGCACCAGAGAGGATCTTGAGGACCTTCAGACTGCCGTCCTCCACCATCAGTTCAAACGCGCGGCTGAACAGGAAATCCCCCACCAGCACGGTGGCGGGATTGCCGAACACGATGTTCGCAGTTTCCTTGCCTCGGCGTGTTTCGCTGCCGTCCACCACATCATCGTGCAGCAGTGTGGCGGTATGGATGAACTCGACTGCGGCGGCGAGCTTGTGGTGGCGCGTGCCCTGGTATCCGACAACCTCTGCCCCGGCGAGCGTAAGCATGGGCCGCATGCGCTTTCCACCGCCGGAAATCAGGTGACCGGCAAGCGCAGGGATAAGCGGAATCTCGCTCTGCATCCGGTCGAGGATGATAGAATTGACCGCATTCATTGGTGTCGCCGTCAGCGAAAGGATCGGCGCCAGCGTGGGCCGGTCTTCGCCATTGGTGCGTTTCAAAGGCACGACATTGTCGCTCATGCCGCCTCCATGAAGAGTGTGAGAACGGTTGGCAAGTCAGCATTTCTGCCGCATTGTCGACGAGGTCGCACATACGAAGCGACCGCAACGAAAAGAGAGTAGAGCATCGCCCCATGACAGAGCCGCACATCGACCCTGTCCTCTCCGGATTCCGCCGCAGTATCGACAATATCGATGCGGCGCTTATTCACATCCTGGCCGAGCGTTTCCGCATCACGCAGGCCGTGGGTGAGCACAAGGCAAAGAGCGACCTTCCCCCAGCCGATCCCGACCGCGAGAAGGAACAGATCGCCCGTCTGCGCGCGCTGGCAGTGGAGGCAGATCTGGATCCAGAGTTCAGCGAGAAGCTGCTGCGGTTCATTATCGACGAGGTGATCCGCCACCACAGAAAAGCGCAGGAAAGCTAGGCCTTCCTGCGCTTCTCACCCCCGTCATGGCCGAGGCTGTTTGCCTCAGCAATCAATCGGGTTCACGTTCCTGCCGCTGACCACGCTCGCGGCGCTGGCTACGCTCGGGGTTTTGCCTCGATTGCCGGCGCTCTGCACGCGGCCGACGCTGTGGCTGTTCCGCCTGCTGTGGACGTTGCCGCTCGGCCTGTCCGCGCGGCTGGCGTTGCGGCTGCTGCGCGCGATCGTTCCGGCGGTCGGGCTGCCGGGCACGATCATTGCGCCGATCAGGACGCTGGGCACGGTCATCGCGGCGCGGCGGACGCGCCGTGCGATCATCACGGCGATTGGGGCGCTCGCCTCGTTCGTTCTCGCGCGGAAGGCGCGCAACCGGATCAACCCTACGGGCAGGACGGTTTGCGCGGTCTTCACGGCGTGGCGGTTGAGCCACCCGGTCATCACGGCGCGTCGGGCGCGTTGCACGGTCATCGCGGCGCGGCGGGCGCGTTACCCGGTCACCCCGGCGTTCGGAACGCCCCGCACGATCATCACGGCGCGGCTGCCGTACAACGTTTTCCCCGCGCTGATCGCGGCGGCCCGTACGGTCCCCGCGCCGGTCACGACGGTCTTCGCGGCGGTCATACTGCTGTTCCACTGCATCGCTCACTGCCTGCACAAGATTGCTTTCGCGGCTGCGGCTGTGGCGATCATAGCGCCAGTCACGGTCGTAGCGGCCCCAGCGACGATCACGATAGCGGTGGTCGCGGTTATAGCGGTGCCAACTGCGATAGCGATGCGGCACACGATAGCCATAGCGGCTGAAATTGAAGTAGAAATCGTTGTAACCGCCGCGGCGCCCGTACCAGTAGTCGCGGTGACGGATCGACCAGAAATACTCACGCCCGTACCGGTCGTAAATGTACTCGCCTACCCCCGGATAGTAGAAGTCGTCGTACCACCCGTAATAGCGCGCGCCATCGTCATAGTCGTAATAGCCGTAATCATCGTAATAGGCGTCATCATAGTAGCCGCCGGTGCTGTAACCGACGCCGCCATAGGTGACGCAGGCAGACAGACCTAACGCTGCTGCACTGGCAAACATGATTTTGAAGACCCTATTGGCCATCGGAAAATCCCCTGGAATTAAGAACTGTCGCTATTTGTATCAGACAGGCCGTGCATTGATGCTGACCGGCCGTGTCAGCAAACTGAAAGGTTTCGCGCACTTTAGATGAACAATTAGCATCTCAGACTTACCCCGCCCGCGGCAGCGTCAGCTTCACCAGCAAGCCACCCAGATCCTCACTTTCGTGTAGCGCCACCTCACCACCATAGATTTGTGCAACATCGCGCACGATGGCGAGGCCGAGGCCGGTGCCAGGCTTGGACATATCCAGCCGCGCGCCGCGACCGAAGATAGCATCGCGTTCTTTCTCTGGAATGCCGCGTCCGTCATCCTCGATCCAGATCACGCAGTCTTTGGCCTTGGGCTCCGCGTCGATAGTGATGAACACGCTGCCGCCACCGTACTTGGCGGCATTTTCGATCAGGTTGCCGAGCAGCTCGTCAAGATCCTGCCGCTCAATCGCGACATCGGTTGGCTTGCCGTCAATGTCGAAGCGGACATGCTGATAGAGCCGTGATACGGCGCGTTCGACGCCTTGTGCACTGTCCAACACATTGGCACGCGAAAGACCCGTTGCCCGGCGGCCCACGGCGCGCGCGCGCGCGAGGTGGTGATCGACATGGCGCTGCATCACGTCCGCCTCGCGCAGTACCGTGTCATCAAGGTCGGGCGACTTGGCATGGGCAGCGTTGTTGAGAACGGTGAGCGGCGTTTTCAGCGCGTGGGCAAGATTGCCCGCATGGGTGCGCGCTTCTTCTGCCTGCTTCTCCGAATGCGCGAGCAGTGCGTTGAGCTCATCCACCATCGGCAACACTTCGAGCGGCAGCGGCTCGGTCACGCGGTTGGTACCGGTTGTGCGAATGCGCGCGATGGCCTGCCGCACGCGGCGCAGCGGGCCCAGCCCGTACCAGGTCTGCGCCATCGCCATCAGGAACAGACCAATGCCAAGGATCGCGAACGACCACACGAGCGTCGAGCGAACCTGCCTGATCTGGTTATCAATGACTTCGCGATCCTGCGCGACCACGAATTGCCATTGCACGTCGCTACCGGGCAACTGCACCGTGCGCTGGGCCATGCGCAGCGTTTCCTCGCGGAACTGTACCGAGTCGTAGAAGATCGGCTCCAATGCCACGACGTCTCGCACGACAAGCCGATCGTCCCACAGCGAGTTGGACGGAAACGGCTCGTACCCCTCGCCGCTGATCTGCCAGTACGACCCGCTACCCGGTTCGAGATAGGACTGGTTGCCGAGGATCGAGTTGAAGCGGATGCCCCATTCCGGGTCCACCTCCGCCGAGCGCAGCATCGAATTGAGCGGAATGAGCAGGCGGTTGTCGAACTCCGCCTCTATCTGGCTGGTCAGGATGCGATCCAGCGCGACGCCGCCCAGCGACAGCAGAATGATGATCCAGCCCGCTGCAATCATCATCATGCGGCGGGACAGGCTGCCGGTATGGCTTACCTGTTCTTCTACCGACACATCACCGGGCACGACTGTTTCTTCGGCCTGGGCCGTTGCCTCCTCCAGCGGAGTGACTTCTCCAGTGTCGCTGCCGCTATTCGCGGGGGGCGTCTGCGGGGTCGTCGAGGCTGTAACCGAGGCCACGGATCGTCGTGATCACTTCTGCGCCAAGTTTCTTGCGGATGCGGGTGACGAAGACTTCGATCGTGTTGGAATCGCGATCAAAATCCTGGTCGTAAATATGTTCGATAAGCTCTGTCCTACTAACCACCTTGCCCTTATGGTGCATCAGGTAGCTAAGCAGCTTGTATTCCTGTGCGGTCAGCTTCACCGGCTCTCCATCCAGCGTCACGCGGCCTGAGCGGGTGTCTAGGCGAACCTGTCCTGCAGTCAGCTCTGACGAAGCGTTGCCCGAGGCACGGCGAATAAGCGCGCGCAGGCGAGCGATCAGCTCTTCGGTCTGGAATGGCTTAGCTAGGTAATCGTCAGCACCGGCATCGAGGCCAGCAACCTTGTCGCTCCAGCTGTCACGCGCGGTCAGTACAAGTACGGGGAACTTGCGCCCCTCCTTGCGCCACATTCCTAGCACGGTCAGCCCGTCAATTTCCGGCAAGCCCAGATCAAGCACGACAGCGTCGTATTCCTCTGTACTGCCAAGGAAATGGCCGTCTTCACCATCAGTAGACAGATCCACGGCATAGCCGTTCTGTTCAAGTGTCGATTTGAGTTGCTGCCCGAGTGTAGGCTCGTCCTCAACGATCAGAATACGCATCGAATATTCCCTGTATAATATCGTGCTGAATTGTTGCGCTCACAACATGAACGCGTCAAGCGAGTGGCAGGTTTCCGGTGGGGAGAGGATTGTCGCGGCCCTTAGCGCGAAACGCGCAGGACGCGCGCCGTTTGCGCATCGACATCGACCCAGATCATCCGCCCGTTGCGAATGAATTTGAGGCGGTATGCCTGTGCTGTAGGATCGTATTCAAAGCCGATATACTCGTCATCATCACGCATTTGCGGGATAATGCGACGCTCGATCTCGCGGATCGGCATGTTACGGCCAGCCTGCATTTCCGCGCGAGCAGAGTTCTGGTCACGATCACCGCGCTCCCGGTCGAAAGACTGCGCGGATGCAGGCGTTCCCACCAGCATCAGGGCAGCAAAAACCGCAGCAGAAATGGCACTCAGCTTTTTCATAGTGGCTATCTGCCTAAACCAGCGCCGTTGAACAAGGTGTGAATTGCGCCATGAATTACCGTTCAGGATCGCAAAACGTTGTCTATTGCACCAATTCGTAGGTGAAATTGACGCTCACACCGACCTGCACCTGCCCGGGGCGGACCGGGGCGAGCTGATCCCGCGATACCGCCGAAGCAGTTACGGCAATTTCGTTGGCGTAGTGCATGGGCCGGGTGTTCTGCACATTCTCGCTGATTTCCAGCAGGCGCACATTGCTGAAGCCTGCCATGCGCGCAAAATCAAGCGCCCGCTCTCGCCCGGTCCGGAATGCGGTCTGCCGCGCCTGTTCTATCGCTTCCGAAGAATCATCGACCGACCAGCCGATACCGCCGATATCATTCGCTCCGACCGCGACCAGGGCGTCCAGCACGCGGCCGACTTCATCTATATCGCGCACGACGATATTGACCCGGTTCGATGCGCGATAGCCCTGAAAGACCTGCTGCCCGGTCGGCTGGTTGTAGCGATATTCCGGGTTGAGCGAGATTCCGCTCGTCTGGATATCATCGCGGTCAATGCCCAGTTCCTCGATCTGGCCCACCACACGGTTCATCGTCCGCGCATTGGCCCGCATGGCCTCGACAGCGGTTGGCTCAACGGTCGTCACACCAGCGCCAAGGTTGGCGATATCGGGATCGAGAGAGACATTCTCAGTGATTCCGAGCGACACGATGGGGCCCGAGGATTCAACCTGCACCTGCGCCAACGCGGGTGAGGCCAGCAGGGGAGTAGCAGCAAGGGCAAGAGCATACTTCGGCATTTTCGATCTCCAGAAATGTGCGGTCACTTTGCACCTTCCCCCATTACGCGCGGATGAAGCATTACGTTCCTTGCCACGCCGACACTTGCCGACTAACTGCCGCGCATCATGGCCGAACCACCCATCCTCTCCCTCGAAGGCATCGGCCTGCAACAAGGCGGACGCTGGCTGTTCGGTGACCCTTCGGATGGCGAAGGACTGGACCTGCACATCGGCCCGCGGGACAGGCTGGCGCTGATCGGGCGCAACGGTGTGGGCAAGACCACCCTGCTCCGCCTGATTACCGACGAGATCGAAGCCGATCGCGGCGTGCGCAAGGTCAAGCCCCACGCCAACATCGTATGGCTGGAGCAGGAGCCCGACTTCTCGCAGCACGCAACGCTGATGGATTTCGCATTGTCAGGTGACCGCGCACCAGCCGAGCATGCGGTGGAGTCCATTGCTGGCCAGCTCGGCATCGACATGGCCACCGAGGCAACAACCGCAAGCGGCGGCGAAAAGCGTCGTGCGGCGATTGCCCGTGCGCTGGCGCAGGAGCCCGACCTCCTGCTGCTTGACGAGCCCACCAACCACCTCGACCTTGCGGCCATCGACTGGCTGGAAAGCTGGCTCGACCGGTTCAAGGGCGCCTTTATCGTCATCAGCCACGACCGGACCTTCCTAAAACGGCTGACCCGCGCGACACTGTGGCTCGACCGCGGCAATATGCGGCGCAAGGAAGTCGGGTTCGGCGGGTACGAGGCGTGGGAAGAGCAGGTCTATGCCGAGGAAGCGCGCGCTGCCGAAAAGCTCGATGCCAAGCTGAAGATAGAGGCGCACTGGCTAGAACGCGGCGTCACCGCGCGGCGCAAGCGCAACATGGGCCGGCTCGAAAAGCTCTGGGAAATGCGTGCCGCGCGTGCTGCCATGATCACCCCCGGCGGTACTGCCAAGCTTAAGCTGGCGAGTGACGAGGACTTCAAGAGCAAGTCGGTGATCGTGGCTGAGGATATTTCCAAGACCTATGACGGGCGCGAAGTCATCAAGCCCTTCAGCTTGCGCATCCAGCGCGGTGATCGGATCGGTATCGTTGGTGCAAACGGTGCGGGAAAAACGACGCTGCTCAAGATGCTCACCAAGGAGCTGGCACCAGATAGCGGCTCGGTCACCCATGCCCGCACATTGTCCGGCGTAATGATCGACCAACAGCGCGCGCTCTTGAAGCCCGAACTGACCGTGCGCCAGGTGCTGGCAGAAGGCGGCGACTGGATCGACGTGCGGGGCAACCGCAAACACGTGCAGGCCTACCTCAAGGACTTCCTGTTCGATCCCAAATTGGTCGATGCCAAAATCGGCACCTTCTCTGGCGGCGAACGATCACGCCTATTGCTGGCACGAGAATTTGCCCGCACGTCCAACCTGCTTGTGCTGGACGAGCCGACCAACGATCTCGACCTTGAAACACTCGACCTGCTGCAGGAAGTGATCGCCGACTACGAAGGCACCGTCCTGATCGTGAGCCATGACCGCGACTTCCTTGATCGCACGGTGACAGTCACGCTCGGCCTCGATGGCAGCGGGACGGTTGATATCGTCGCGGGTGGCTACGAGGATTGGGAGGCCAAGCGAAAGAAGCGCCCGGCGAAGAAAGAGAAACGAGCCACGGACGAGGCCAAGCCAAGCCCTCCCCCTCCCCCTCCTCCGCCACCGAAATCGGCCAAGCTATCCTACAAGGACCAGCGTGATTATGAGCAGCTTCCCGCGCGCATCGAAGAACTTGAAGCACTGATCGGCAAAGGCGAAGCGGCTCTTGCCGACCCGGACCTCTACGCCAAAGACCCAGACAAGTTCGCGCGGATCAGCAAATCACTGGAACTGGCGCGCAATGAAAAGGACGAAGCCGAGGAACGCTGGCTCTCTATTGCTGAGCAGGTTGAAGGGTAGAATCTGGTCCAAGGTATTACCGCGCTGTTAACCACGTTCACTTACAGCGTTTGCACCAAAGCGCGGCAGACAGGCCCTCTATGGGCATTGCCGCATCATCCGCATTGCGTGACGAAAACGCTGCCGACGGGCCTGCCTATGGCAGCCTGGAGACGCTTGGCGGCCCCAAAAAGCTCAAGAAAAAGCCCGTTCTCGTGCTTGATCCGGAGGAGCTGGAAAAGGCGCATGCCATGTTCCACGAGGCCTCTGCCGATCTGCTCGGCGAAGAGGTGGAACGCGCTCCCAAGCCTGCGATGATCCTTGGCCTCGCGCCGATGGAAGATGACGATCCCGATGAACTGGGACAGTCGGACGAGATCGAGGACGATGGTGACGACAGTCAGCCGGACGCCGAAGCCGTTCTCAGCCTGACACGGCGCAAGGCCGCTCCTGTTATCGATCAGAGCGGTCTTGGCCTGGACGATATAGACATGAACGCCAAAGGCTTTGGCGATTACGGCTATGCCGATCCCGATGGCCCCGAGCAGGACGATATCGACCTCGAAAACCGGATCTTCCCGTCGCTGCCGATCCAGCCGGACCTGGGCGAACAGGATGAGCCTGAGGCCGCCGAGCCTGTTGCAGCTGAAGAAATGCCTATTCCAGCTGAGGAAGAGCTGGAAGACCTGCCGGCTGACGTTGCACCTGTTGAACCGCAGGATATGGCCCCGGCTGAAACCGAGATTTCAAAGGCACCCGAGCCTGAGGTCTCAAGCATGCCAAGCGAACCGATCGAGGCGCCGCTGCCCCCGATCGAAGCGCTGCAAGACCGGATTGCGCAGCGCTATCGTGAGCAGCAGGACAATAATGCTGCCGAGACAGCAGACAATCAGCCGGAACCCGATCTCAAGCCACTTCCCGAAAGCGCGGAAGAGCTGCGTGAACGGCACAAGAAAGATTGGTTCGATCTCGATAAGGATGAAGTCGAAGCGCGCGAAATCCATGCGTGGCGGGACGAGAACTGGAGCGATGACGAAGTTATCGAGCCTCCCGTTGACGAGACCCCGGCTATTGAAGAGCCAGCTGAAGAGACACCGTCGCCCTCCGATCCGGCGACGAATACGGTCGACATTCCCCCATTCGAGGAGCGCAATCCACCACGCGATCTGTCCGCAGCAGAAGAGTTCGTCGATGAACCGCCGGAGGAACCGGCTGTCGAAGATTATGCGCCGCTGCCGAATGTCATGAGACCGCAAGACGATGACGACTTCGTCTTCGTACCAGCGAGCAAACGCATTGCCGAGCATGAAGAGGCTCCCATGGAGATCGAAGAAGAGCCGGTCTTAGTCGCCGAAGAAGACTATGCCGCGCCAGCGCCAGTCGAAGCGTCCGTCTCCGACGACAGCGTAACCTACACAGACGATGATAGCGTCGATGGCTGTGCCTTCATGCGCGATCCGCGTTCACGACGTGAAGCGATTGCGGCAACGCCCAAGGGCCGACAAAGCGCTCTTCGCGCAAAGCTGTTCCGCGAGGCCGAACTGGAAGCCCAGCGGCAGGCCGCGCGAGGCAACTCTATCGTCATGCGTTTTTGGAACTGGTTGCGCGGCCTGTTCGGCTAAGCGGTTTCAGGTAATCCGGTAAAAGTCAGCCACGCGGTCAAGCGCGAGCTTGAGCACAAGCTTGCCGCTACGTGCTGGCCAGGCGAGCGCCTTTTCCGCCACCGGAAGCGTTTCCCCTCCACACACGACCCGCCAGAGAATGTCTTGCAGGCCCTTACCCGCTTGCTGGAGCGCGCCATCGAAGCGATCCTTCGCAGCGATCTGTCGCTCGGTTGGAGTCAGCCCCGCATCGCCAGTGCTCTTCACACGCACCGGGTCCCACCGCATCGTCACATTAGGGCCAAGCTGCGATCGTTCGTAATCGGCGCGCAGGCGCTCTCCGGCATCGAACAGGCGATCTTCCAGGTGGCCGTGCGCGTGCAACCACCCGAGTGGACTCTCTCCCACGTTGACAGTGACGCTTCTACGGCGGCGTGAAACGCCTCCCTTGCGCTTCGGACCTTCGGGTGTGAGTTCGCGTTCGACCAGTTTGCGTTGCGCCATGCTTTTCCCCTTTTCGCGTGCAGGAGACTCTTGCAAAATCGAATCGGTTGTAGGAAAGCGGTTTTTGAAACCAATTCGGTTAATTGAGGGGCGATCCGCATGATCAACCGCATTCGCGATATCCGCCGCCAAAAGGGCATGACGCTGGCCGAAGTGGCCGCCGCCTGCGATCCGCAGACCACAGCGCAAACCATCGGGCGGCTGGAAACGGGAATGCGCAACCTCTCGCTCGCGTGGATGAACCGCATCGGTGCTGCGCTAGGCGTCGATCCCGAGACACTGGTGAAGGCGGAGAATGAGGAACAACCGCAGGTTATCGCCCGGCTGACCGAAGGAGGCGCGGAAAGCCTTACCAGTCCGCGCGATGCCATCCTGCCAACCGAGCTGCTCGAAGGAGGTACGCTTGTCTGTCTCGAGATCGAAAGTGGTCAGGGCGAATATCGCGCTGGGGACCAGCTGTGGATGCGGCAGGTAAAGGTCGAGGACGCAGCCAATCTGATCAACCGTGATGTCCTTGCTCCGCGTTCGGGCGGGCGGTTCGCCTTCGGGCGGCTGATTGATCGACAGGGCTCGCTTGTCGGACTTCTTCCTCCCGGCATCGGCCAACGGCAGATCGTGATCGACAATCCGGCTTGGCTCGCTGTGGCCGAGATGCTGGTACGCAAGCTCTAGGCGAACCGGCCCATGCCCCGCGTCCTCTCGCTCTCCACCCTCTTCCCCAACGCGCATACGCCGCGCTTCGGCACTTTCGTCGCGCGGCAGATGGAGGCACTCGCCGCCCGCCCCGATTGGGACGTGACAGTCATCAACCCCATCGGCGTCCCGCCCATCGCCGCTGGCCGCTATGCCCCGCTGGCGAAGGCCGCGTGTGACGGACTGGAGAACGGCGTCCAGGTCTATCGCCCACGTTTCACGCTATTTCCCAAGATCGGCGGTCGCTTCAACCCGGCTATGATCGCACGAAAGGTACTACCCCTCGCCTGGAAGCTACATGCGGAGCGGCCGTTCGACGTGCTCGATGCACAGTTCTTCTATCCTGATGGACCGGCCGTGGCCCGGATAGCACGGGAGCTTGGCCTACCCTTCAGCATAAAAGCGCGCGGGGCCGACATCTCGCACTGGGGGGAGATCGACTACAGTCGATCCGCGATGGTCGAGGCGGCAAAAAGCGCTGCGGGTGTCTTGGCCGTGAGCGAAAGGCTGCGGCTCGACATGGGTGACATCGGCTTGCCGGTGGAGAAGATCACCGTCCATTACACCGGGCTTGATCGTTCACTGTTCAGACCACTGGATCGGGATCAATGTCGCGCGCATCTGGCAGAACAGTTCGAGGTTGCGCTCGGGCCGGAGGAAAAGCTCGTTACCTCGGTCGGCGCGCTTATTCCGCGTAAGGGTCAGGCGCTCCTGATCGCCATGATCGCCGATATGCCAGACACACATCTGGCACTGGTTGGCCGCGGGGAAGACAGGGAAATGCTCGCGGCAGAGGCCAGACAGCTGGGCGTAGGCAAGCGCGTCCATTTCCTCGGCGGGCTCGATCATACCGAGCTACCCGTGGTGCTCTCCGCCAGCGATGTGATGGCGCTCAATTCGGCAAGCGAAGGCCTGGCGAATGCATGGGTGGAAGCGCTCGCCTGCGGCACTCCCGTTGTGACCACCGACGTCGGCGGAGCGCGCGAGCTGGTGCAGAGCGACACTGCCGGAAGGCTTGTACCCTACGATCCGGACTTCGATCCCGAACCCTTTGCCAAGGCCACACGTGAAGTGTTGGCCGCGAATTACGCACAGGCAGAGGTCGCCGCCAATGCCGCGCGCTTCAGCTGGGATGCCAATGCAGCGGCTTTAGCGGAATATTACTCCGGACTGATCGACTGATCAGATCTCGCCGCGGGCCTTCTTTTCCTGACGGTCCGCGATGGTTTCTTCGGGCACGAAGCTGTCCGAGGTCACACCCAGCCACACGAGGATCGGCGCGGCCATGTAGACCGAGCTGTAGGTACCGACGAAGATACCCAGCACGATTGCAGCCACCAGACCGAACAGGCTGGCGGGTCCGAAGAACAGCAGCGGCAGCAGCGCAACGAGCAGCGTCAGGCTGGTCATCACCGTACGCGCCAACGTTTCGTTCACCGACAGATCGAGCAGTTCGGGCAAAGGCATCTTGCGATACTTCTTCAGGTTCTCACGGATACGGTCATAGACAACGATGGTGTCGTTCAATGAGTAACCGATGATCGCAAGAATCGCGGCGATGATCTGGAGCGAGAATTCGAGCTGAAACAGCGCGAACATGCCCAGCGTCAGCGATACGTCATGGAACAGCGCAAACAACGCACCTACACCGAATTGCCATTCGAACCGGATCCAGATGTAGATGCTGATCGCAATCATCGCGAAGAGCAGCGCGTAGACCGATTTCTCGCGGAATTCGCCCGAGACCTTGCCCGATACCGTGTTGTTGCTGTCGACGCGGAAATCCTCGTGCGCCGTGGTCACGGTCGAGATGATTTCTTCGGCAATACGATTCGCAGCGGCAGGGTCGCCTTCCGCGCTTTCCGGCAAGCGGACGCGGATGGAGACCTGGTTCGCATCGCCAAAGCGCTGGATCACCGGCTCGCCATAGTCGAGCGTCGAAAGCGTTTCGCGCAGCTCCGCCACGGGAGCTTCGGCTTCCTGCTGGAATGTACCGGTGATTTCCTGACCGCCGGCGAAGTCCACGCCGTAGTTGAGCCCCTTGGTCATCACCAGCGCCCAGCTCGCGGCGATCAGCAGCAGGCTGACCACGTAGAACGGCACGCGCCATTTCAGGAACTTGATGTTGGTCGTTTCAGGGACAAGCTTGAGAAGTTTCATTGGTCCTGCCTCCCGCTCAAATCGTGATTTCGGTCGGACGTTTGGCTTTCAGCCATCCGGCAACCCACATGCGGGTGAGCGTCACTGCGGTAAACACGCTGGTGAACAGGCCGATGATCAGAACGACAGCAAAACCGCGAACCGGACCGGACCCGAACAGGAACAGCAGAGCACCTGCAATGAAGTTGGTGATATTGGCATCGTAAATCGCGCGGCTGGCTTCTTTATAGCCCGTTTCCACGGCGGCAACGACGCGCCGTCCTCGCCTGCGCTCTTCACGAATGCGTTCGTTGATCAGCACGTTGGCATCCACCGCCGCGCCGATGGTCAGCACGAAACCGGCAATACCCGGTAGCGTGAGCGTGGTGTTCATGAAGGCCATGATGCCAAGGATCATCAGCACGTTGAGCACCAGCGCTGCTGTCGAGTAGATGCCGAAGCGGCCGTAACTTGCGATCATCAACAGGACGACGAGCAGCGAACCGATGGCCATCGCGATGCCGCCCTTTACGATGGAGTCTCGGCCAAGGTCCGGCCCCACGGTGCGTTCCTCGATCACAGTCAGGTCAACCGGCAGCGCACCAGAGCGCAGCTGGATCGCAAGGTTGTTGGCGCTCTCAACGGTAAAGTTACCCGAGATCTGTGCTGAACCGCCCAGGATCGGTTCGTTGAAGCTCGGTGCCGAAATCACCTCATCATCGAGGATGATAGCGAAGCGACGATTAACGTTCTCGGTCGAAAGTCGCGCAAAGATCGCGCCTCCCGACGGGTCAAACTGGATGTTCACAACCGGAGCATTCGTTTCGGGTGAGAAGCCCTGCTGCGCGCCGGTGAGCGAGTCACCCTGAATACCGCCGAGGCGGTTCACCACCATCACCATGCCGGGCAATCCGGCCTCTTCCGCATAGGGCACGATTTCTGTGCCCGGGATCGGATCGGCGCGTGCGGCCTCTTCAGTCATTTCGTTCTGGCGGCTGGGGTGGACCAGCTTGAATTCGAGGTTGGCGGTCTCACCCAGCAGGTCTTTCAAGGCCTGCGGATCTTCCAGGCCAGGTACCTGCACCACGATGCGGTTGTCGCCCTGACGGATGATCGTCGGTTCGCGTGTACCAAGCGCGTCGATACGGCGGCGCACCACTTCGGTGGCGCTTTCCATCGCGTTGTCCACCGCGGTTTCGAGCCCCTGCTCGGTCTGCGTCAGCACCATGCGGTTGCCATCGAGAACCTCGAGGCTCCACTCGGCCACGATGCCGGTGCCATTGATAAAGTCGCGCAGCTCTTCCCGCGCACGATCAATATCGGACGAGTCCTGCAGCATGAAGGAGACGTTGCCGCCAAGCGTGGTCAGTTCACCAATCGCAATGCGCGGCTCGGCATCGCCCATAAGCTGGATGACAGTTTCTTCAGCCGTTTCCAGCCGCTGATCGGCCACCTGCGCCGGATCGGCTTCCAGCAGAATGTGGCTGCCACCCGCAAGGTCCAGACCCAGGTTGATCTCTGGCGAATCCTCGAGGAAATCGGGCAGCGCGGTACCCGTCAGCGAAGCAATGGAAGGCAGCGCCATCACTGCCAGCAGCAGTGTCACCGCCCAAAGCGAAATGCGCTTCCAAAGGGGAAAATCGAGCATCGCGTGCAGCCTTCGAACCTATACCTGTCAGTCGTTGGCCGGCTTGCCGCCGCCCGGAGGCAGAATGTCGCCGATGGTGGACTTTACCACCTTGATCCGCGTGCCCTGCGCAATCTCCACCTCGGCATAGTCATCATCCACCTTGGTTACCTTGCCGATGATACCGCCTGCGGTCACAACCTTGTCGTTCTTCTTGATCCCTGCGATCTTGGTCTGGTGTTCCTTGTGCCGCTTCATCTGCGGACGGAAAAGCAGGAACCAGAAGATGAGAATCATACCGACGATCGGCAGAAACTGGACCCATCCCGGAGGGGCTGCCTGGCCAGAGGCGGCCGCGAGAAAATCAAGCATGTGTGCGTTCCATTCAGGAGCGTTGAAATCAAAACGAAAAGCCGGAATACGATGCTGGCGGGAACGGCCTGAACCGCGCCTTGCCTTGTCTCCCCCGACGTGTGGGTGCCGCGCCTAGCAGCATTGCGGATAGGTGGCAATCAGAGGCCGTTTTGCAAGACGTACGACACAAGTTCTTAGGCGCTTGCTATCAAGCCCCGCCCTTTCTATAGGCGCGCTTCCACTGGTCTCGGGAAGTAGCGCAGCCTGGTAGCGCATCACACTGGGGGTGTGGGGGTCGCAGGTTCGAATCCTGTCTTCCCGACCAGTGGTTTTCACCGCAATTCGGATTGATTTCGCGCGATCTATCGTGCGAGCGCCTGATCGTTGAACAGGTGCGATATCAGATTGTAGCGGACGCCCGATGTGGTCTCCTGCACCTCGTGCAGCAATGACGATGAAAACACCATCGCCGTACCCGCTGGAACGCGATAGCCTTTCGGGCTGAATTCCTTGAACGCAACTCCGCCGCCTTCGTAATCGTCATTCAGACTCATCGATAGCGCGAAGCGCCGATGTGCACCTGCTGGGCTGGTGTTGTCACGATGGCCCATCTCAATCCCTTCACGGCGGCCGACATAGCGGGCGATGTGCAGGTCTTCACGTCGTGTTACGTCGAAAGCAAACGCCTTTTTGATCATAGGCGCCACCCGGCCAAACACCCGCTCGTCCAGAAAAGCCAGCGTGTTTTTGTCCTTGATCACCATGTCGACGCGATCCTGCCGATGGTGTTCGTAAACGGGCATCTTGTAGTTGCCCGCAATCTCGCCCGGCTGCGGTCTGCGAACCATGAAGGGCGTATCCGTCTCCACCGACTCGACCAGTTTGGCGCACTCTTCTGGTGACAGCACATTGGGCACGATAAGGACCGGCGCGTGTGGTGGACTCCAGCGCATTTCTTCAACGGCCTGTGCGTTTTCCAACAAATCCATAACTACCCTCAGCGTTGCGTCTGCATCCTCTTTCAGATCGAACCACGTCCGGATTTGCCGATATGGCGTGACCACCACCAGTCGGGCCGTCCGGTCGGTACCTTTGTGCAGACCGTAGGAAGCAAAAATGCCACCCGGAGAATCGCACACGACCGGCCATGGAAATCCAGCAGCACGTTTCATCGCCTTGTTCTGCGCAGCATCGCTCGATGCGCTGACGGCGATGACTGTTGCATTGGCCGCATCGAGCCGCGTCTCAAGTCCGGCGAGCGACTCCAGCAGTGCTGCCGTCTGGGTAGCGTGCGGATCGCTCAATAAAGCCAGCAGGATAAAGCGGCCCGAAAGATGATCGTCGGCCAGATTCAGGCTGCGACCTTCCTCATCCTTCGTATCGAACGGCGTCGCCAGTCCACCCGGCCACAATTCCTGAACGTATGGGCGGATAGACGGCGCAGAAATGTCGTAAGAAGGACGGTGGTCGGCCATCGGCGCACCCTAGGCACCTCCGTCAGCGAGCAAAAGGGGAATTTGCAGGATTATCTAGCGCAGACGACCCTTTCCTACAGCATTCGCCTTCCTCCACGCCCGTCTGCGAATCCAACCGCAACGGAGCACCCCCTATGGCAATTCTTGAATCCCTGATCGGCCCGATCGCAAGCATCATCGACAAGATCATTCCCGACAAAGAGGCGCGCGAGCGAGCCAAGCTGGAGCTGATCAAGCTCGAAGGAACGCAGGATATGGCGATGATCGAAGCGCGGCTGTCAGCAATTATCGCCGAGGCGAACAGTCACGATCCGTGGACTAGCCGCGCGCGGCCGAGCTTCCTTTATGTCATGTACACGATGATCCTGTTCGCCCTGCCGATGGGCGTGCTGGCCGCGTTCAACCCGGTGATCGCGCGCGATATCGGCACGGGCATGAATGCCTATCTCGGCGGCCTTCCCGAGCCGCTCTACGCGCTATTTGGCACCGGCTATCTCGGCTACACCGCCGCGCGCCAGTGGGGCAAAGTGAAGGGCGTGGAGAAATAGCCTCAGGACACTATCACACCTGTCACACCCCTGCCCGCAAAAGACCCGACAAAAGCATGCGTTTGCCCTTTGCCCTGCCCCGCATCAGCGGCTAAGGGCAGCGCATGACTGACACAGTATTCGTATTGAACGGCCCGAACCTCAACCTCCTCGGCGTGCGCGAGCCCGAAGTCTATGGCGCGGAAACGCTCGATGATCTTGCCACGCGGTGCGAGGAAAAGGCCAAGGCGCTCGGACTCGAAGTCGAAATGCGCCAGTCCAATCATGAAGGCCACCTGTGTGACTGGATGCACGAAGCCCAGGCCGATGGTGCCAAGGCGATCATCCTGAACGCCGGCGCCCTCACCCACACCAGCCTGGCGCTCTACGATGCGATCCGCGCGATACGTACTCCGGTGATCGAAGTGCACATCTCCAACCCCGCTGCGCGCGAGGCCTATCGCCACAAGAGCTATGTCGCGATGGGAGCTGTCGGCTCTATCTCTGGCTTTGGTGCATACGGATACGAGATGGCACTGGACGCCGCCGCAAAACTGTAAAATCGAGTGGGGTCGAAAACCCGCGCAAAGCCTTGCTTTGGCCTCAAAGCGGGTCTAGCCCCCACGCCACTCACATTCACAATGCATTGGGGATTGCATGCCCGAGAAGAAGGGAAGCGCCGCTAGCAAAAGCGGCATGACTGTTGATCCGAAGCTGGTTCGCGAACTGGCCGAGATGTTGGCCGACACCGGCCTCACCGAAATCGAGCTGGAAGAAGGCAACAAGCGCATCCGAGTGGCGCGCAATGTAACCGCTGCAGCGGCGCCTGCCCCGGCAGCGGTGGCCGCCCCTCCTGCAGCGGCTCCGGCAGCAGCAGCCCCGGCGCCTGCGGCAGAGGCTCCGGCCGATGCTGGCGACAGCTCGGACGCCGCCAATGCGGTAAAATCGCCGATGGTGGGCACTGCCTATCTCGCTCCCGAACCTGGCGCGCCTAACTTCGTGTCGGTCGGTGACAGCGTGAAGAAGGGTGACACTCTGTTGATCGTAGAGGCCATGAAGGTCATGAATCCTATCACCGCGCCCGCCGATGGCAAGGTGCAGCAGTTACTCGTCGAGAACGGCTCTCCGGTCGAGTTCGACCAGCCGCTCGTCGTCGTCGCCTGAGGGGGCTGCTGACCACATGGGCATTTCGCGCATACTAATCGCCAATCGCGGGGAGATTGCCCTGCGCATCCACCGCGCGGCGCATGAAATGGGCATTGAAACAGTCGCGGTGCACTCCACTGCCGATGCCGATGCCATGCACGTGCGGCTGGCTGACCATGCCATCTGCATCGGCCCGCCCGCCGCGAGCGAGAGCTATCTCAACATCGCCGCGATCATCTCGGCGGCCGAGATCAGCGATGCTGATGCGATCCACCCGGGATACGGATTCCTGTCCGAGAACGCCCACTTCGCAGACGTGGTAGAAGCGCACGACATCAAGTGGATCGGCCCCAAGCCCGAACATATCCGCACCATGGGTGACAAGGTCGCCGCCAAGCAGACCGCCGGCGCGCTCGGCCTCCCGCTAGTACCGGGTTCGGACGGCGCGATCTCCGACTTCGACGACATGCGCCGGATTGCGGACGAGATCGGCTATCCAGTCATCGCCAAGGCTGCAGCCGGCGGTGGCGGACGCGGGATGCAGGTCATTCCCGATGCGGAATCGATGGAACCGCTGGTGAAGCGCGCCATGAGCGAGGCAAAGGCCGCGTTTGGTGACGACACCATGTACCTCGAAAAGTACCTCGGCAATCCGCGGCATATCGAGTTCCAGGTCTTCGGTGACGGTAACGGGAATGCCATCCATCTGGGCGAGCGGGACTGCTCGCTCCAGCGCCGCCACCAGAAGGTGTTCGAAGAGGCCCCTTCCCCCGTGATCAACGCCGAAGAGCGCGAGCGGATGGGCAGCATCGTCTCGAAAGCTATGGCCGACATGGGTTATCGCGGTGCAGGCACGATCGAATTCCTGTGGGAAGACGGCGAGTTCTACTTTATCGAGATGAACACGCGCCTGCAGGTCGAGCATCCCGTAACCGAAGCAATCACCGGCTTCGATCTAGTGCGCGAGCAGATCCGCATCGCCGATGGCAAACCGCTCTCTGTGGCGCA
This sequence comes from Aurantiacibacter sp. D1-12, assembly GCF_028858515.1. GTDB lineage: Bacteria > Pseudomonadota > Alphaproteobacteria > Sphingomonadales > Sphingomonadaceae > Alteraurantiacibacter. The sequence continues at coordinate 288,379 of NZ_JAPJZJ010000001.1, read as the reverse complement.
GGAAGACCTGCAATTCACCGGCCACGCGATCGAGTGCCGCATCAATGCGGAGGACCCGTTCAATTTCACCCCGAGCCCGGGCAAGATCAGCTATTACCACCCGGCTGGCGGCATGCACGTCCGCGTCGATAGCGGGCTCTACGCCGGCTATTCGATCCCGCCCTACTATGACAGTATGATCGCCAAACTGATCGTATACGGCCGCAACCGCGAAGGCTGCCTGATGCGCCTGCGCCGCGCGCTGGAGGAAATGGTAGTCGAAGGTGTCAAAACCTCGATCCCACTCCACCAGGAGCTTATCCACCAGCCGGACGTGATTAGCGGCGACTATACGATCAAGTGGCTTGAAGAATGGCTGGCCGCGCGCGAGGCAAAGGGCGAGTAGGCAAACCGGATTTTGCTAGCTCAAATGAAAAAGGGCGGGCCGTAGTTGGCCCGCCCTTTTCGTTTATGCTTCGCTTTCAAACGGCTCAGCCGCCCATGCCTTCGTCGAGAGCCTTGCTCACGAGCATGTTGACCGAAACACGGCGGTTCTGTGCGCGGCCGGCTGCGGTGGTGTTGTCGGCTGCCGGATCAGATTCGGCCATGCCCGTCGGCGTCATCATGCGCCACGGCGCCCAGCCGCATTCCTGCTGCAGATAGTTGACCACACCTTCAGCGCGGCGTTCGCTCAGCGCCTGATTGTATTCCTGGTTGCCGACACTGTCGGTGTAACCAACGACAATCAGCTGCGCGCCATCAACCGCTGCAGCCTCGGTCGCAAACTGGCAGAGCTCCTGCTGCGCAATCGGCGAGATATTGTGGCGGGCGGTGTCGAAATAGACATTGGTCACGCCCATGACGTTGTACTGGTCGATGTTGGCAACCCGGCCACGCAGGGCTTCTGCCGCCGCAGCGTTCTCTTCGATCGCCATTTCGTTGTTGGCGAAACGCTGTTCGGTGCCGTTGCGAACCATCTGCGCAGTTTCATAGTCGCTGGCGGAGAAACGGATCTCGCTGGCCAGCAGTCCATCTTCCCATTGAACCGTCTGCACGCTGACAGGCAAACCATTGTAGAGAGATGCGGTGGTCAGTTCCCTGCGACCAAGACCAAGGAAACCGCCGCGCGCCTTGATGTCGGTGATCGCACCAACGACAAAGCTCGTAACCGAGCCGTCTGCACTGGTGACTTCGATCTCGTTTCCTGTTCGCGACGAGATGAAACCGTCAAATTCCGGTCCCGCAGGGAGGCCCGAAAGGTCTGTCGGCAAGCTGCCATAAACATTGATATTCTGCGTCACCGGTGCCGGTTCCAGCTCCTGCGCGACAGCACTGCCGGTGGCAGGCACCGCGAGCAAAGCGAACATAGCAACGCCCGTGCGCATGTTGGAAAACGTCTTCATTACTGTACTCCTCCAGTCCCGGCAGGCCCAGTCGCGACCTGCCAAGCCATTCTCAACTCATCCCCGTCTACAGAGGGCGTGAAACGTAAATTTTGTAACACGCCGCCCCGATGAAGAGCCAAACTTCGCGTAACGATTAACGGTTCCACGCTCCTCGCCAACTAGCGTCCGCGCGAGGCGATAATGCGACGAATGGTTACAATTGGCCCCTGTGAAGAACGCGAACGAACCGGAAAACGTCAATCGAAGCTGAAGCCGGCAGCCTTTGCCTCTGCGATAACCTCTTCTCCGGTCAGACGATCATGTTCACCAGGGATCTCGCCCCAACGGACCTTTTCTTCTACGAAGATTTCACGGCCGACGGGAAGATCGCTCGCTCCGTCGAACAGGCCGGCAAGGAAACTGCGATTGCCGGTGGGCAGGAATTTGTACCAGAGGTTGCTGCCGCATTTGCTGCAGAAGGCACGCTCGGCCCATTCACTCGATTTGTAGGTGGCGATGTGTTCTTCGCCGGAAAGTTTAAACGACGCGCCTTCCAACGCCGGATAGTTTGAGCCGGTCCAATGTCTGCACATGTCGCAATGACAATACTCGACGTGATCCTTGGGATCGGACAGTGTGATCTTCACCGCGCCACAAAGGCAATGGCCTTGCAACTGCTCGCCGCTCATCCCAGCGGCACTCCCGGTTCGTATTTCGCAGTGCGGATCGTCAGCGAAGTTTTCACGCTCGCCACGTTGGGTGCAGGGGTCAACTTGCTGGTAAGGAATTCCTGGAAGCTTTGAAGATCACGGCTGACGATCTTCAGGATGAAGTCGATTTCGCCGTTGAGCATGTGGCACTCCCGCACTTCGGGGAGCAGGTTGATATGCTCTTCGAACGCTTTCAGGTCTTCCTCTGCCTGGCTGCGCAGTGAAACCATGGCAAACACGGTGATCGCAAAACCCAGTTTGGAAGCGTTCAAGTCAGCGTGATAGCCGCGGATGACGCCCTCGTCTTCGAGCGCGCGAACCCGCCGCAAACATGGCGGTGCGGTCAGTCCGACGCGCCGCGCCAGATCCACGTTGGTTACCCGCCCCTCTGCCTGCAGCTCCGCAAGCAATTTGCGATCAATCGAATCGAGCGTCGACATCAGTCAGCCCCCATGTGAATCTTACACGTGCTTTTCGTGCAACCTGCTTACCGAAGCAGGCAATATCCGGCACGTAATACAACAACTGTCGGAACAATTGTTGTGTATGAACGCAATTGTCCCTTTTTGCAACGCGCTGCGCTGTGTGCATGTGCCTGCGGCGTACTCCCGCTAAGGCGAGGTAGGAATTCCTTAACCTTCGCCAAGCTGGAGTCTGAATGCAGTTCGATGATCGCCTTGCCACTGTGCTGCGCATGCGCACGGACAGCGAAGGCGGATTGCGCACGCAATTCAGGCAGTTACTTGACCTGTTGGGAACATCCCGCGAGGAAACCGACAGCCCACTGGCTGACGAAGCCTATGCCCGGTTGGGCGAGATCATGGAGAAATTGCCGCAGGAAGAGCAGTCGCGAATCCTGCGCGAACCGGGCCTGAGGCTACGCAACAGCGAGCTGGTGGCCTTTTTAGCGGATGGAAATGCGAAGCCCGCTGCCTCCGCAATGGCGACCGCGAGACTCACCGAGGCGCAATGGCTGGAGCTTATTCCGACGCTGCCCGTGAATGCGCGCGGCTTCCTGCGGCACCGCAGGGACCTGTCCACTGAAGTGAAGGCGCTGCTGTCTCGACTGGGCGTGCAGGATCTGGTGCTGCCTGATCCGCTGGTTCAAGACCCGACACTGGCCCCTGCTCCCGCACCGTCTCAGGCTGCCTCGCCGATCGAAGCGGCACCTGTTCCGGTGGAAGCAAAGGAAGACGAAGGCATTGGCGCCCTGTTGCGCCGGATCGAACAGTTCCGGGAGGATCGCCGCACCCGCCCCGTTGCACCGCGATTGCCGCTTGGCGAAGACGATATCCAGCACACCCCGCTCCTTGGCTTCGAATTCGCCAGCGATGCGTCAGGCGCTGTAACCTGGGCGAGCGGACCGATTGCTCCGCTGGTCGTTGGCCTGATGCTGACATCACCGCGCCCCGGCATGCTGGTGGAAATGGGCGAGCCAACTGCGCGCGATCTTGCAGACCGGCAACCCGTCCATTCTGCACCCGTCACTCTTGACGCCGCGCCGGAAATCAGCGGTGATTGGCGGCTGGATGCGGCTCCGCTGTTCGATCCACTCAACGGGCGTTTCAACGGCTATCGCGGGTGTCTGCGCCGCCCGGTGATTGCACAGTCAGAATCGGAGCAGGACAGCGCCGGAGACCAGATGCGGCAGGTCCTGCACGAATTGCGTACGCCGGTGAACGCCATCCAGGGGTTTGCCGAAATCATCCAGCAGCAGTTGTTCGGCCCTGCCCCACACGAATACCGCGCCCATGCCGCAGGAATCTCGGTCGACGCGGCCAAGTTGCTTGCAGCGTTCGACGAGGTGGACCGGCTGGTGAAACTTGATTCCGGTGCCATGCATCTGGAAGATGGCGAAACCGACATGCGCAGCGTGGTCGCGGAAACGACACAACGGTTGCAGGGAGTGCTGCGCCCGCGCAACGCCGGGTTCGATCTACGCGTGAAAGGATCGCCGTTCGACGTTGCGATGGCTCGTCCGGAAGCGATGGCGCTGTGCTGGCGTATTCTGGCAACAGCTGCAGGCGCGCTCGGCCCCGGAGAGCAGATCGCCTTGCGCCTGTCCGGCAATGGCAAACGTGTAAAACTGCGCCTGAAAGTACCGCAATCGCTGCTTGTAAAATCCGCTACTGGCCAACGCCCATCTGGCGATCCCGCGCGCGAGAGGGCACTTAGTGCAGGTATGTTCGGACCCGACTTCGCCTTCAAACTGGCGCAAGCCGAAGCCGAAGCGACAGGCGGGACTCTTAAATGTAAAAAAGATCGTGTAACACTCTTGCTTCCTGCCTTGACCGCCACAGCCGGTGACCATAGCGCGGGTTCGGGACGCACAGGCGATTCAAAGACCGCCTAACAGGGGAGAAGACGTGCCGATGCGGAGCTTGCTCGATCCGCCACCGGTTAGCAGCCATGCGCGGTTTCGCGACCGCATTCCCCGCTGCTTGCTCACGGTCGATACAGAAGAAGAGTTCGATTGGAACAAGCCGCTTTCGCGGGACACGCATGGCGTCGACCACGTGGGCAGGTTGTCTAAGTTCCAGGAGTTTTGCGAACGCCAGGGTATCGTCCCGATCTACCTGGTCGATTGGCCCATCGCCAATTCCAAACTGGCTCGCGAGATACTCTGTGCGCCCTTGGCGGATGGCCGTGCCGAAATCGGTGTCCAGCTGCATCCGTGGGTCAATCCGCCCTATGATGAAGATGTGACGCAGACCAATTCCTTCGCCGGCAATCTGCCGCGCGAGCTCGAAAGAGCAAAGCTCACCAAACTGCGTGACGCGATTGAAGACAATTTCGGGATTGCACCGCTGATCTATCGTGCAGGTCGCTACGGAGCCGGAGCGAACACCGCCGAACTGCTGGCAGAGCAAGGTATCGCCGTTGACAGCTCGGTTCGGCCGAAGTTCGACTATTCTTCTGCCGGCGGGCCGGACTATCGCGGGTTTCCCATCCATCCGTACTGGGTGGACGATGAGCACACCTTGCTCGAACTCCCACTTACTTCAACCTTCTGGGGGATGCTGCGGCACCAGGGCGATTTCATTTACCCCCGGCTCTGGCGGATGCCTTCTATGCGCGGCGTCTTGTCCAAACTCGGCATGCTCGAACGCGTACCACTCACGCCCGAAGGGGTGAGCGTAGAAGAGGCTATTCGCGGGATCGATATGGCGCTGGATGACGGGGCCCCGCTGCTGGTCTTTTCATTCCACAGTCCGTCGTTGCGCCCGGGCGATACGCCTTATGTGCGCACCGAAAACGATCTCGACAATCTGTACGACTGGTGGCGCCGCGTGCTCGCCTATCTACGTCAGCGAGGGGTCAAATCGTCGAGCGTGAAAGACGTGATGCTATCCATCGAAAGATAGATCTGCTCTTGGGCCTCGCTTCACGTGCGAAGCTGTCTTATGCAGTACCCATAGGCTGAAAACAGCAAGTGCAGGACAGGGATGCCGAACCAGACACCACCCACACACAGGGTCACATCTTTCGAGGTAGCAGAGCGCGCCGGAGTCAATCAGTCGACTGTATCGCGTGCACTATCGGGCGACACATCCATCACTGACGCCACGCGCGAAAAAGTGCGTCAGGCCGCTGACGAACTCGGCTATCGCGTGGATTCACGCGCCGCTCGCCTTCGCAGCGGAAAGACCAGTACCATTGCCATCGTGGTCATCACCAAACCCGGCGTCGAGGCGACCGGCATCAATCCGTTTCATTACAATCTGCTTGGCAGTGTCTGCGCAGCGGCATCAGACAAAGGCTATCAGGCGCTCGTCTCTTTCCAATCCTCGTCCGAACAGTTCTACAGCGACTTTGTCGAGACGCGGCAGGCAGATGCGGTTGTTCTTATCGGGACGAGCACCAATGACGCCGCCTGGGCGCATCATCATGCCATTCTGAACCGCGAAGACGTCGCTTGCTGGGGCTCTCCCTATGTCGACCATCGCCGCGTCGATTCGGACAATCGTGAAGGTGCGCGCGTCGCTGTTCAGCGATTACTGGACGGCGGCAACCACAAGATAGCCTTCATCGGCGACACCCGGGAATCCCAACCACAATTCCGCGAACGGTACGATGCCTATTGTACGCTGGCTGACGAGCTTGGTTTTGAAAGCGGTCCTGCCATTTTCGAAGAAGGTGAAACCCGCGCCGCGCAAGGCCGCCGTTCAGCGCGCAGCCTGATTGAAAGCGGGCGCAAGTTCGACGGCATTTTCTGCTCGTGCGATGCGATGGCTTTCGGCGTGCTCGAAGTTCTGCGCGAGAAAGGCCTCGCGGTTCCAGACGATGTCAGTGTGATTGGTTTCGACGGGCTCGGCAGTGGCGCACATTCCAGCCCGCCACTCACGACAATCGAGCCGGACTTCGCCCGCGCAGGCGTTTTGCTGGTCGAATTTGCTCTCGGCGAAACCGCAGAAGGCACGCGCCCTCGCGCGCCGGTGCGATTGGTAGAACGGCAAAGCGTGAAGAAGCCGGGATAGGCGAAGGGCTAATTGGGTCTCGCCCTTCGCTATCACGGTTGTGCCTCCAAAAATTTGGAAGCTGGTCGGGGAGACAGGATTTGAACCTGCGACCCCCTGTACCCAAAACAGGTGCGCTACCAGGCTGCGCCACTCCCCGGACCGCAGAGGCCCCTAGATTTTGCTCCGCACTGGTGCAAGTCCTAAAAGCGCAATCCGCAGGGTAAAACGCAAATCCCTACGTATTTTCCCTTATTCCAATGCCTCCGCTTTGGACATGCATGGCCGCGTACTCCCCGGGCAAAGCCGCTTAGGCCGCGCCCATGCTTATCCCCATCATCGCTTCCGCCCTCACTCTCACTGCCGCGCCCGTCAGCGGTTGCACTGTCACCGATGGTGATACGATCCGCTGTGGTGACGAACGCATCCGCATTACCGGCATCGACGCACCCGAAACGCGGGCCTGCCGCGCGGGCAGGCGCTGCGTGGAAGGGGACGGGCACGCTTCTACGCGCACGATGGAGGCAATCGTCGAAGGCGCGGATCTGACCATCATCCGGCTGGGAGAGGATCGCTACGGCAGAACGCTCGGCGTTGTTTACGCAAGCGGCACCAACGTCGCCTGCGCACAGCTCGCAGCCGGGCAGGCGTGGTATGTCGAACGGTGGGATGATGACGGACTGGTGGCAGCAGACTGCCCCGCCCTCGCCGCATCGCGGTCTGTCTGAGATCACACGAAAGGAGTGGTGGGCCCGGCAGGACTCGAACCCGCGACCTAGCCGTTATGAGCGGCCAGCTCTAACCAACTGAGCTACAGGCCCCAACCATCCCTTCGTGCGGAGCTGCCCCTAATGGGTGCTGCGCCGCTCGGCAAGCGGTCTCAATCGCCCAGCAACGGTTCTGCGCCAAGGAAGCTGCCCTGATGGTTCGCCAGAACGCGTGTGACCGCGCTCCATACCGCGACATTTTGCGCCAGCTCGCCCGGATCGACCTTGTCGAGCGTATCGTTGGCGGTGTGGTGCAGATCGAAATAGCGGCTACCATCCTGCTGCAGGTCGATAATCGCCCCACCCTGATCGCGCACGATATTCAGGTCTGCACCGCCGGTCGCGGTGATCTGCGGCGCCGGGAGAACGCCATAGCGCATCGTTGCATCGGCAAGCTGCTGGAACAGCGCCGGGTTGCTACGGCTGAAATTCGTCTCCAGGCGCCAGATAAGGCCCGCTCCAAAATCGCTTTCCAGACCCACGCCGATTTCCTCGCCTGCATGGGCTTCGGAATAGGCGCGGCTGCCCCAGAGGCCGGTTTCCTCGGCTCCCGCAAACAGCACACGGATGGTGCGGAGCGGCTGGCCACCCTCGGCAGCATGGAGCGCGGCCGAAGCAGCAATTGCACAGCCTGAGGCATCGTCAATCGCGCCCGTGCCATTGTCCCAACTGTCGAGGTGGCATGCGAGCAGGACCGGCGGCAACGAAGGATCGCGCCCGACAATTTCTCCCACCACATTGCCGCTCTGCGTCATGCCAAGAAACTGCGGCGTCAGCACCAGCTCCATCGTCAGCGTCTCGCCGCGCTCGATCAGACGCTCGACATTGTCGGCATCTGGATTGCTCAGTGCAGCGGCGGGAATGGGCGTAACGCCATCGGGCCAGCTGGTTGCGCCGGTATGCGGCAGGCGGTCATTATCGGTGCCGATGGAGCGGATCACGATGGCCGCAGCACCCTTTTGCGCAGCAATGCCCGGTCCCTGACGGCGCGGCGAGCCGAACAGGCCGTAATGCGATCCATCCTGTGCTGCGCGCATCGGGTTGCCGATGTAGACAATGCGGCCTTCCACTTCGCTGCGGTCTGCTTCGCGCAGGTCTGCGACCGTTTCGAAATGGACAATCCCTGCGGTGATGCCCTCAGCTGGCGTCGCGCCGCTATAGCCCAGCGCTGTGAGGATCAGTGGCTGCGCGCCCGCGCCGATCAGCCGCGCGCGTTCTTCCCCGCGAACCCAGGTGTTATGCATGAAAGGCTCGTCCGCAACGTTCTGGAAGCCGTGCCTGCGCAGCCAATCTATCGCCCAGATGCGACCCCGCGTTTCATCTTCCGTACCGGCAAGTCGCGGACCGACTTCGGTGGTGATGCCTTCCAGAAAATCCCATGCCACTTCATCATGCGCGCCGGGTTCCAGCGAATAACGATGGTCGTAGCGCTGGGCAGCGGCACTGGTGGGAATGGCAAGCGAAAGCGCGGCGAGCGCAAGGATGGTCTTGTTCATGGATGGCAGGGCTAAACCATGTATTCCCGGCTGCCAAGCCATCTGCCAAGTGCCTTGCCCATAGCGTCGCAACGCCCTATCTGCGCTGCCAACAGATTCCCACCGAATTACGAATACGAAGGACCCGCCCGATGGCCGCTCAATACGCATTTGTCATGAAGGACATGACCAAGACTTTCCCCGGTGCGCAAAAGCCGGTGCTGTCGAACATCAACCTGCAGTTCTATCGCGGCGCGAAGATCGGCATCGTGGGCCCGAACGGCGCGGGTAAGTCCACGCTGATCAAGATCATGGCGGGGATCGACAAGGATATCTCGGGCGAAGCCTGGCCGGGCGAGAACATCACCGTCGGCTATCTTGAGCAGGAGCCCGAGCTCGACGAGAGCAAGACCGTACTCGAAAACGTGAAAGACGGCGCGCGTGAGACCGCCGACCTCGTCGATCGCTACAACGCTATCAGCGCCGAAATGTGCGAGCCCGACGCCGATTTCGATGCGCTGGGCGCGGAAATGGCCGAGCTGCAGGACAAGATCGACGCGGTGGACGGGTGGACGCTCGACAACCAGCTCGAGGTGGCGATGGAAGCTTTGCGCTGCCCGCCGTCCGATGCCTCGGTCGAGAACCTCTCGGGCGGTGAAAAGCGCCGCGTCGCGCTCACCCGCCTGCTGATCCAGAAGCCGGACATCCTGCTGCTGGACGAACCGACCAACCACCTCGACGCCGAAAGCGTCCAGTGGCTCGAAAACCACCTCAAGGAATATGCCGGCGCCGTGCTGATGATCACCCACGATCGCTACTTCCTCGACAATGTGGTGGAATGGATCCTCGAGCTCGATCGCGGCTCCTACTACCCGTACGAAGGCAATTACTCGACCTATCTCGAGAAGAAAGCCAAGCGCCTCGAGCAGGAAAGCCGCGAGGAATCGGGCAAGCAGAAGGCCCTCGCCCGCGAACTCGAATGGATGCGGCAAACCCCGTCCGCCCGCCAGACCAAGTCGAAAGCGCGTATCCGCAAGTTCGACCAGCTGCAGGAGGAAATGGGCAACCGCAAGCCGGGCAAGGCGCAGATCGTCATCCAGGTGCCCGAGCGCCTTGGCGGCAAGGTGATCGAGGCCAAGGGTATCACCAAGGCATACGGCGACAAGCTGCTATTCGAAAACCTCAGCTTCATGCTGCCCCCCGGCGGCATCGTCGGCGTGATCGGCCCCAACGGCGCGGGTAAATCGACGCTGTTCAAGATCCTGACCGGCAAGGAAACGCCCGACGAAGGCACCGTCGAAATCGGCGACACCGTGCGCCTAGGCTATGTCGACCAGAGCCGCGACCACCTCGACCCGAAGAACAACGTGTGGGAGGAAATCTCCGACGGGCTCGATTACATGAAGGTCAACGGCCACGACACCAGCACGCGTGCTTACGTGGGCGCATTCAACTTCAAGGGCCCGGACCAGCAGAAGAACGTCGGCAAACTCTCCGGCGGCGAACGCAACCGCGTCCACATGGCGAAGATGCTGAAGCAAGGCGGCAACGTGCTGCTGCTGGACGAACCGACAAACGACCTCGACGTGGAAACGCTCTCCGCACTGGAAGACGCCATCGAAAACTTCGCCGGCTGCGCCGTGGTCATCTCGCACGACCGCTTTTTCCTGGATCGGCTTGCGACGCATATCCTTGCGTTTGAAGGCGATAGCCACGTGGAGTGGTTCGAGGGGAACTTCGAGGCTTACGAGGAAGATAAGCGGCGGCGTCTTGGCGACGCAGCGGATCGTCCGAGCCGGGTGCAGTATAAGAAGCTGACTAGGTGAGACCATCTTCCCACGGAGCGGCGTTCAATACGAGCTTGTAGATTGACCGTCCCGCGAGAAAGATCTTCTCATGTGCCTCTGTGATTTCGGATAACTCGACTGGTCGCAACTCCATTTTCAGCTTGCCTCTAGCGGACATCTTGCTGATCACCATCTGGTCATTTTCGTACGGCCCAATTTGCTGGTGCATGAACATGTTCCGGAGGCGTTGAGCTTCCTTTACGTCTCTCAATGTCGCCTTATACTCGGCCAAGTGCGGCCTTTCGTGGAGATGCGCCTCGCAGAGTGACGCAAACATGTCGAGACGTTGGGGGAAGCTTGAGTGGATTGTAAGGATCGTGAAAAAAGGATCGATCGGGTCATTATAACCAGCGAGCTTCTGCAGCATCAGATCGAACATTCTCTCGAATGTTGCCCAAGCCTTCACTACCTTCCCTAGTTCTATCAACCATTCGTCCGGCAAATAGTCAGGTTCGTCGCTCATCTTACCCCACAAAATCTGTCGATAACAACATGGGACAGCGTCCCGGCAAATTCCAAAATTAGTGGCTGATGCGAAAAGGGGCGGGTTTCCCCGCCCCCCGGTTAAGTCAAGAGCCAGATCGCGACCGCAAACCACCTGATGATGGCAGCAATGTCGATGCTCGTCTCAACTTTCACCTCGACTTGGAATTTCGGCATGACCGATCTCCCAGGTCGCGGCGCGCCGCTGACCTGAAAGGTTAGCGGAATTCGCGGCCACGTTTCGGATTGACCCCCGTCGGTGGCTTCCGGGCTGACGTCCACATATGCATCTGCTTCAGTCTGGCGGTCTGGTGTGTGGAGCCAATCCGACTGCCCATCGGACAGTTTGGGGACTGGGGTTGCCACCCGCCAATCTCGATTCAACTTGATGGGCGCTTACCAAACGCTTCAATGAGGATCGAAGCATCACCATGCCTCTTCCGGAACAAATTAGCAACACGCAAGCCGGAGTTTTCCCCAGAACACCTTTCTAGATGTTCAGCGTCAGAAATTTGACTCCCCCCGCCCCGGTCCCCACATAGCCTCGCAAGGCGCTCGACACGCGGGCGCGTGTACCGGTCGGCGCGCAAGCTCGCGCCGCGAACACTCAACTTCCAAGGAATTCCATGACTACTCCCAACAGCGGCGACACCGTGACCATCGACTATATCGTCAAGAAGGGTGACGGCACCGTCGTCGGCAATACCGAGCAGACCGGCCCGCAAGAGGTGAAGCTGGGCGAGAACCAGATCTTCCCGCAGGTCGAGGCCGCGCTCGCCGATATGGCGGTGGGAGACGAGCAGTCTGTCACCGTGCCTTCCGACAATGCCTTCGGCCCGCGCCGTGACGAGGCGATTGTCGATATCCCGCGCACCCAGCTGCCCGCAGAACCCGCTCCGCAGCCGGGCATGCAATTGCAGGCACAAGGGCCCAACGGCCAGCCAGTTGTGCTGACCATCGTCGAAGTGGGCGAGGAAACGGTGAAGGCCGACGGCAACCACCCGCTCGCCGGCGAAGACATCACTTTCGATGTGACGCTGCGTGCAATCAAGGCTGCGGCCTGAGACACTTTCCTACAGGCCCTGCTCTGCTTCACAGCGGCGGCTATGAGCTTAGACCACACACAAAGGCGCGCTTGATCGGACGGTTAGGCGCGCCTTTTTGCATGCGAGAGATTTAGCTTCAGGACAGTGTAACAGGTGTAACAGGTTCGCCGCTCCACTTGGGAGAACGGCTCGCGAAGCACACAATTGGTTCAGCAAAGTCACCCCGAACCTTAACGTTAAGCAAGCAAGGCGGTTCAGTTAACGCTCATGCCGACTCGTTACATCTTGCGACATTACAGCGTACTGGGCCGCATCACTCGGGCGGCATTGGTCAACATAGGGAGATGTTGCAATGCAACTCGCACACTTACTGAAATCAAGCGGCCTCGCCGCCATCGCAGCCTTCATGCTCGCGCCTAGCGCGCCTGCTGTCGCTGCCGATGCGGGCGCCGATAGCGCATTGGAACAAGACCGGGGTGATCGCGCAGACCGACAAGACCGCCGCCAACGCGGTGAGCGCTCGCGCGGAGAACGTCGCAATGAACGCGCCCGTGGTCGCCAAACCCGTTCGGATAGCAATGGTGGTGGTCGCCGCGCGGTTGACCGGGAGGATGCTAGCCCGGCTATGGTTGCACCGCCGCGCGCCACGCCTGCCAGACAGGATCGCCGCCGTGATCGCAGCGAGAACCGCCGAGACCGGACCGAGCGTGGTGACCGCAATCGCGGCGCTGATCGGAACCGTGATCGGGACCGCGGTGCAGACCGCAATCGTGACAGGAACCGCGGTGCAGACCGCAACCGCGATAGGAACCGTGGTGCTGATCGCAACCGGGGTGAGCGTAGCGAGCGTAACCGCGACCAGCGTTGGCGGGGTGATCGGGATCGCAGCTATGGCAGCCGCGACCGGGATCGTCGCCAGTATCGCGACCGTGATCGCAACCGCTCCTATGAAGGTCGCGATCGGCGCTATCGTGATCGCGATCGTGACCGCCGTTACCGTGATGGTGACCGCAACCGGTACCGCGATGGCTATCGTGAGGGCCGCCGCGATGCGCGGCGTGACTACCGCTCGCACGACCGCAGCCGCTATCGGGAAGGTTATCGCGAAGGCCGCCGTGATGCGCGACGCGACTATCGCCGCTGGGATCGCCACAACTGGCGTCGCGACAACCGCTACAACTGGAACCGCTATCGTTATAACAACCGCAACGTGTTCCGTCTGGGCCGCTATTACTCGCCCTATCGGAATTACAGCTATCGCCGCCTGAGCATCGGCTTCTACCTGGACAACGTGTTCTTCGGCAGCCGGTACTGGATCAATGACCCGTGGCATTACCGCCTGCCAGAGGTCTACGGCCCCTATCGCTGGGTGCGCTATTACGACGATGTCTTGCTGGTCGATATCTACACCGGCGAAGTGGTGGACGTGATCTACGACTTCTTCTGGTAACGCCAGCTCTCCTCACATTGCCGGAGCGAGTGGCCGGTAATGGCCCCCCGTCGCCCTGTTGGCGGGGGGTTTTGGCGTAGCTGGGCAAAAGGGGCTTGCCTACAGGCTGATCGGGTGGAAAAGCTCTTACCCATATGAGCACCGAAACGAAGAGTGAGTTTCCGCCCAATGCCGATCAGGCGGGCCTGAAGAGCGTCGGCAAACGCGTGCGCGAACGACTGGCCGACAATCCCGCCGCCTACAAAGTGCCGAGTGACGAGGTAGAGCTCTACGCTGTCGGCGACTTCATGACGGCGGACGAGTGCCGCAAGATGATGGAGCTGATCGATGCCACCGCGCGGCCAAGCCAGGTGTTCGATATCGACTATTCGGCGGGATACCGCACCAGCTATTCGGGCGATGTCGATCCGCACGATCCCTTCGTGAAGAAGATCAGCCGCCGGATCGACGATCTGCTCGGCGTAGATTCCAGCTTTGGCGAGACCGTGCAGGGCCAGCGCTATATGCCGGGGCAGGAATTCCAGCCGCATCATGACTGGTTCCATCCGAACACCAGCTACTGGGATCTGGAAATGGGCCGTGGCGGCCAGCGCAGCTACACGACGATGGTGTTCCTCAATGACGTGGAAGCAGGCGGCGCGACCGAGTTCACCGATATCGGCATCTCGATCGAACCCAAGCCGGGCGTCCTGCTCGCATGGAACAACGCCAAGCCCGATGGCATTACCAACACGATGACGATGCACGCCGGCCGCCCCGTTCAGCAGGGCAGCAAGTACATCATCACCAAATGGTACCGGACGAAGAGCTGGAACTGACCGCGCTTAGCGAGCGAGTGCCTCGGCAATCAGCTTGCGCGTATTCTCGACGCCATACAGCGCGATAAAGCTACCCATACGCGGGCCCTGTGCAGAACCGAGCAGCGTCTCGTACTGCGCCTTGAACCAGTCACGCAGGGACTCGAATGCAAAGGTCTCATCCTTGCCGATCTCGTAAACGATGGTCTGCAAGTCCTCGGCAGGCATATCCGCAGGAACCTCTGCCAGCCGCGCATCGAGCGCCTTGAGTGCCGCTGCCTCGTTCGCTTCGGGCGCGCGCTTGACGAGCGTTGGGGCGATGAAATCCCGGTTGTAGGCGAGCGCCTTCTCCACAAGCACATCGAGCGCCGGATGCGCCTCTGGCCGTGCGTCTTCCACGTAGTTACCAAGGTAGGACCAGACCTGATCGCGATCAGCCTCCGCCCCGAGCACACCGACAAGGTTGAGCAGGAGGCCGTAGGTCACGGGCAGGGTATCACCAGCACCCGCAGGTGGATTTGCGGTGCCGCCGCTGTTGGCACGCAACAGGTGCCACGCGGGGTTACCCATCTGCTTGTCGACCGGCTGATCGGTAATGTTGCCGCGGAACTGCCAGTACTCGTCAACCGCGCGCGGGATCACGCCGACGTGCAGCTGCTTCGCGCTCTTGGGATTGGCGTAGATGTAGTGGCCAAGGCTCTCTTCACTACCGTAGGTCAACCATTCCTCGATCGTCAGGCCATTACCCTTCGACTTGGATATCTTCTCCCCATTGGCATCGAGGAACAGCTCGTAAATCAGCCCCTCAGGCTTGCGCCCGCCAAGCACCTTAGCGATCCGACCCGACTGCACGCCGGTGTCAGTCAGGTCCTTTCCATACATTTCATAATCGACGCCCAACGCGACCCAGCGCATCGCAAAGTCAACCTTCCACTGCAGCTTGGACATGCCGCCCAGCGCGCTCTGCTCGACAACGCTGCCGTCTTCATCGGTGAAGCGAACAATGCCTTCGTCGGCGTCCACCACTTCGACCGGGACCTGCAAAACGTGCCCCGTCGCCGGGCTGATCGGCATGATCGGCGAGTAGGTTGCCGCACGCTCCGCCCGCAGTGTGGGCAGCATGATGTCGAGGATCGCCTGATTATTACGCAACACACCGCGCAGAGCATCATCGAACGCACCCGAATTGTAGCGATCGCTTGAGGCGACGAACTCGTAGTCAAAGCCGAAGCGGTCGAGGAATTCGCGCAGCATTGCGTTGTTGTGCGCGGCAAAGCTCTCGTACTTCTCGAATGGATCGGGAATGCGGCTGAGTGGCTTGTGCAGGTTCTCTTCCAGCACAGCCTTGTTTGGGATGTTGTCAGGCACTTTGCGCAGACCATCCATATCGTCGCTGAATGCAACAAGCCGCGTCGACGCGGGATTGCCGTCCGCATCGGCAGCAACGATCTCATAGGCACGGCGCACAAAGGTCGTACGCAAGACCTCCTGGAACGTGCCGATATGCGGCAGACCACTCGGACCGTAGCCCGTCTCAAACAGCACAGGCTCGCCACCGGGCTTTCCGTCCCGATAGCGTTTGAACAGCCTCTGGGCCTCCTGAAAGGGCCAGGCCTTGGAATTGCGAGCTGCTTCGATGAGTTCGGTGCTGAATGTCATAAGCCGCCTTTTGCCCAAGCACGTCCATTTCGCAAGTGCGAAGACATTTCGGAACAAGGCGTTTCCCCTGCCGTTGGCAAAGCAAACCCATTTTATGGACGGAGCACGTTTTGAATTACATAGAGACCCTGCAGCGTCAGGTCTTCGACATGTGGCAAGGTTTGATCGCCATGCTGCCCAACCTGGCGATCGCGCTGGTTGTCCTCATCCTGACCGCCCTTGTGGCCAACTTTGCGACGAAGATTGCCGACAAGATCGTCGGCAAAGCGGATCTGCGCCCATCCCTGCGACAGTTGATTCATACGCTCGCCAAATTGGCGGTCTGGATTCTGGGCATCATGCTCGCGCTGATCGTGGCGATACCCGGCTTTACGCCAGCCGGGTTGATCGCTGGCCTTGGAATCGGCGCACTCGCCATCGGCTTTGCATTTCAGGATATTTTCGAGAACTTCCTCGCCGGGGTACTGATCATGCTCCGCGAGAAAATGCGTATTGGCGATCTGATCGAGTGCGAAGGAGTGCTGGGCAAGGTTGAAAAGATCACGCTGCGCGAAACCTACATCCGTCAGCTATCGAACGAGCTGACAGTCATGCCCAATTCCATACTATTCAAGAACGCGGTCGAAATTCTGACAGACGACACGGTACGCCGCAACGAAGTGGTCGTTGGCGTAAGCTATGATGCCGATCTGGAACTGGCGCAGCGGGTAATCCGTGAAGCGATGCAGACGGTAGATGCCCTGGTCCAGGATCGTCCGATAGATGTCTTTGCAGACGAATTTGGAGGCAGCTCGATCAATTTCCTCGTCCGCTGGTATGCGCAATCCTCATCTCGCGATCTCCGGGAAACCAAGAGCGAGGCGATCAAGGCGATCAAAAAGGGCCTCGATGCAGCAGACATCGAAATCCCGTTCCCCATCGTCACCAACATGTTTCCCGAGCCCCTGCGCGTCGAACAGCAGACAATCGACTGACCTTACCGCGCAGATTTAGCCCCAGTCGAAGTTGATGCTTCGGTTGATCCTGACCTGTGATTGTTTTTGCCGTTCTTGCACTTCCCGCCGGGCCTTCTCGATAGCTTCGGCCTCGGCCCGGCGCTTGGCGGCAAGATTGGTTGTGACCATGCCTGTAGGAGCGGACGAAGGCGGGGTCTGCGGAGTAGGCTCGCCATGCCCGAGCATCTGCCGGTTTCGCGGTTGGCCGGTCGAAACGAGCGTCGCGGGATTGACCGACCCTGCGGAGACGAGCGATCCGATGGTAGTGTCGGCCACCTTGTCTTGGCTCGTTGGACTGAGCGATCCGGTCGAGGAGTTCGGCATTTCCGGTGCCTTGGAAGGCTCTGCCTGGATCACCTGCGGCCGCTCTACCAAGGTTTCGGCATCCTCTCTCTGGCGACGCCTGAACCACACAAAGCTACCGAGCAAGGCGGCGAGCAACGCGCCCAGCATCGCTGGCCAGTAGCCCCAGCCTTCGCCCTGCGTTTCAGGTGCATCAGATGAAGGAACGCCATCTTGTGTACGGCTGATCGAAGGTCCGGCAGTCGCGCCAGGAGCCTCTGCGGTAGGGACTACCTGTGGATTCAAACCCTCTGTTGCAGTTGGCTGAGGCGATTGCGGCGTAACTTGTGGACCAACCGATGTAGCCGGATCTTGCGTCCGCCCCGTCCGGCTTGAAGGCTGTGGAGCAGGTGTCGCTCCAGCATCCTCAGGAACAGATTGAACAACGGGTGCCGAGGTCGCCGCTGGCTGGGGCGTTGTCGATGCTGTGGAACTTGGCACTGGACCAGGCTCCTGAGGCGCCTGCTCCCCTTCACCCGGATCGAGTCTGAAGTCGCTCGGGATCGTTTGCACCGGCGTTATCGGCGTCGGTACGGGCGCAGGCGTGCCCGTATCCTGCGCTGCGGCAGAAGCGGGCGCCATAAGAAGAACCAAGGCGAGTGCAATTTGGCGTGACGACATCGGCAAAGCCCATACGCATCTTGCGTGACGCCCGCCTGAACAATTGTTCAGAATGCATCACAGCATTGCCCGAGCTGCGACGAAACGGCTGCATTTTGCGGTCGGATTGCCGGCTCGCTCAACCTTGTAATCGCAAGTAAAGAGAGGCGGCATGCCCTCAGACACACCGCCTCTCCCATAGCCAGGTCAATCGATTGCGAGCCTAAGCCGCAATTGCTTCCTCACGGCGCGCAAGATGCGGCCAATTCGACGGATACTGACTAAAGTCGATAAACGAGCCATTGCGGAACTTGCGATCGAGCGACTGCACGATCAGCCTTGCCCGACGACGGCGCGCCTTCATCGAGCTGAAGGGATTGGCCCGGTCCGGCTTCGCATTGGCGATGCGATCGATCAGCGCCACGCGCTCTTCCAACGTTGCAGGCTTGCTGCGCGGAAGCGGTGTGGATGCGCCTGCGGTCGCGGGCCCTTCGGTGCCTTTATCTTTAGGAGTGAAAGTCGCCATTGGCGTTACGTTTGACACTGCCACCGCTTCCTTTTCCGCGCCGGGGGTCACGAAAGCCATGTCCGCCTCTTCAGCCGATACCACCGGCTCAGCAATGTGGGTTGCCGTAGTCGCTGGCAGCGACTCTGCCATCACCGGCTTTGCGGTTGCAGGTTTAGCATTCTGCATCGTTGCAATGCGCGCCTGCTTTGCAGGGGGCACACGACGCTTACGGGCAACGAGAATGCCGAGCAGGATTAGAACCACGAGACCACCGCCGCCCAACAGCAAATAGCGCGCTTCGGGCGTCATCAGGGTGGCAGTACCGCTAGCGGCAGCATTGTCAGACGCTGCAGCAATGTCGCTCACCGATTGGGCTGGAACTGGTGGTAGAACAGCGGTTTCGCTATCGAGCGGAGCCTCAACGCGATCGCCGATCAGGGCACTTTCACTTGTGTCCGCAGACGCAGGTGTCGCGATCGTCGGCTGACTCTGGGCTGCAGTCGCACGGGTTGCTGAGGACGTAGCGGGAGCGGTCGCGTCAGCGGTTTCGGTTGCGGCGGTCTCGTCCGCCATTGATGCGGTTTCAATCGGCGCTTCTTGCACCACGGGCGCGGAAATGTTGCGCTGTGTAGCGCTCTGCTCCGCAGCCGGCGCAGGCTCCGTCGCCTCCTGAGGAAGCGGCGTCACAATGACCGGCTGCCCCGGATTGATCGGGTTGAGCAGGATCGGCTGCTCGGCAGGGGCAACTGTACCGGATTCCGCAGCTTGCGGAGCCTCTCCAGATGCGTCCTGAGCGGCCGCCTGCGTGGAACCAAAGGCCACTGCCGCAGCAATCGCGGAAGTGGCACAACGAGCGAGTGTGTATGTTTTCTTCATAACACCCAACCAACGCGCCACATTTTCGTCGAGTTTCCTGAACAATCGTTCAGTCAAAATTTTAATGTTTATATTTCAATATCTTGAGAGATTGGAAATCAGGCGAACAGAATGCGCGCTGCGGTGAGGCGAGCGCAATTATGGCGGAAATATGCCGAATTCACGCGCCGCGATGGCTCACAATTACGCACGACACCTGACCGTTTGACACCATATAGCAGAGACAGTGCAGCATTACTCACTGCCATCGGCAAAGCCGTAACTCTCCTCGCGTACCACGGATCCGCCTGATTGGCGGGGATATTTGTTGGGGCGAATGCCCTCGATGTTTACATTTCGTTCTCATGCGCGATAGTGGCACCGATGGCTGCGCATCCTCTCCCCCTTCCCGCTCTGCACGCCAGCCATGCGGGCAGCTGGGCGCGCGCTGTGAATTGTGAAACGCACGGGATTTCCAAGGGTGAGGCGGTGATGTCAGCGGCCGATACGCCGCACCTTATCGTGAACGCCCCACTGATCGCGACGCGTTTGGGATACCCTGACCTCTCGGGCCTCGACCTTCTCGAGCTGTTCGCCTTCATCCATCCCGCGAAGTTCTGTGTGCCCACGCCCAAAGGGCTGGCGCATGCGCTTGGGCTGGACGAGCCTGCTGATGGATCCAATGTGCCGGAATTTTTGCAACTGGCGGCAGGCGAACTGCTTGCGCGCTGTGAGAAAGAGGATTGGGCCGAGCGTGAAGGTGCATGGAGCGTGCTGCAATCGCTCGCCAAGCTGCGCTGGCCGTGGGCACCGGTCCTCGCGCCGCACATTCGCCAGCCGGAAAAAGCTGAGCGATGGCTCTTTGCCCGCCTGCCTGAGTGGGAGGAAGTACCCGAGCGGCCGCAGCCGGGACAAGTAAATCTTCCTGAGGCTGTAATCCTTGATGAGCTTGAATATCTGACCGGAGAGGGCGCGGAAAGGCGCGAAGGCCAACGCAATTATGCCGGCGCAGTCAGAAACATCTTTGCCCCGCGCGAGAAGCATGCGCGACCGCACGTCCTACTGGCCGAGGCGGGTACGGGCATCGGCAAGACACTGGGCTATCTCGCCCCGGCATCACTCTGGTCGCGCGAAGCTAAGGGCACGGTCTGGGTAAGTACCTATACTAAGAACCTGCAGCGCCAGTTGCGTGCCGAAAGCCGCCGTGCATGGCCGGAGAAGCGTGCAGACGGGTCACGACCAGTGATCATTCGCAAGGGACGAGAGAACTACCTCTGCCTGCTCAATCTGGAAGATGCTGTACAAGGCGGCTTTGGCGGCCGCGCGGCAGTCGTCGCGCAGTTGGTGGCGCGGTGGGCGGCGTTTACCCGCGATGGCGACATGATCGGTGGAGACCTTCCCGGATGGCTGGGCACGCTGTTCCGCAACCGCGCTATCAAATCGCTCACCGATCAGCGCGGTGAATGCGTCTATGCAGGCTGCCCGCACTACCGGAAGTGCTTTATCGAGCGCGCTGCGAGAGCTTCCGCGCAGGCTGATTTGGTGATCGCCAACCATGCACTGGTAATGGTCAATGCGGCGCGCGGGCGAGACCATGCGCAACGTCCCACCCGCATCATTTTTGACGAGGGGCACCACGTTTTTGATGCAGCCGACAGTACCTTCTCTGCCGCACTCACCGGACAGGAGGCCATCGAACTTCGCCGTTGGATCATTGGGCCGGAACGTGGTTCCAAGGGCCGCAGGCGCGGACTCTCTGCCCGTCTCGCCGATGTTGCCAGCTATGACGAGGCGGGCGGCGAAGCGATTGAGGCGGCACGCGATGCCGCGCTCGCGCTTCCTTCCGATGGCTGGCTAGGCCGCATCGCAGAGAATGCGCCGTCAGGGGAGATCGAAACTCTGCTCGCTGCCGTTCGCGGGGTGACCTATGCTCGCGATGAAAGCGGCGCAGCGGACGCAGGGTACGGGATCGAGACCGAAGCGGCCGGACTGGAAGGCAACTTTATCGAGCTCGCACAAAATGCAGCCCAGGCCCTGTCTGCAATCCGTATTCCTCTGATCAAGTTGGGCGTCCGCTTGGAAGCTATGCTGGAAGAGGCACCCGACTGGCTCGATGGCCAAGGCAGAGCACGCATCGACGGCGCGCGCTTCTCACTCAGCTGGCGGATCGATACGTTGGCGGCATGGGAAGCACTGCTCGGGCGACTTGGCGGCCCCGCCGATCCCGAATTTGTCGACTGGCTGGCGGTTGACCGCAACGATACGCGCGAGTTCGACATCGGTCTCTACCGCCACTTCCTCGATCCGATGAAGCCTTTTGCCAACACCGTGCTGGAGGGCGCGCATGGCGTCATGCTGACCAGCGCCACGCTGACAGACCGGCTAGCCGAAGGGCGTGACTGGGAATCCGCTATAGCCCGCTCAGGCGCGCCGCATATCGAAGTCCAGCCGCGTGTGACGGAGGCCGAAAGCCCGTTCGACTACGCCAACAACGCCGAGGTGCTGATCGTCACCGATGTGAAAAAGGGCGGCCTTGCAGGGCTCGCCGGAGCATATGCGCGGATTATCGAGGCATCGGGCGGCGGGGTGCTCGGCCTGTTCACAGCGATCAGAAGACTGCGTGCAGTGCACGGGCGCATTGCCGACAGGCTTGCCCGCGCCGGATTGCCTTTGTTCGCCCAGCACGTCGACCCAATCGATACGGGCACTTTGGTCGATATCTTCCGCGACGATCCGCGCTCCAGTCTGCTGGGTACCGATGCCTTGCGCGATGGCGTGGACGTTCCGGGCGAGAGTCTGCGCTGTGTGGTCATGGAGCAGGTTCCATGGCCCAAGCCCAGCATTCTCCACCGCGCCCGCCGCGCAGCCCAAGGAGGCAGCGCCTACGATGACCGGATCATTCGCGGGCGACTAGCGCAAGCCTTCGGACGCCTGATCCGCAGCCGTAATGACAAGGGCCATTTCATTGTACTCTCCTCCGCCTTTCCCAGCCGGTTACTAAGCGCCTTTCCCAAAGGTGTGCCGATTATCCGGCTTTCGCTTGATGAGGCTTTACAACGCGTGGCCAGCGGTGTTTCGTGCGTTGCGGACGAAAGACAAGAGGACACACCAGTTTGAAACGCCTCGGCCTGCTGCGCCACGCCAAATCCGATTGGGACGATCTCAGCCTGCGGGATTTCGATCGCGGCCTGAATGATCGTGGCAGACGCGGTGCCAAGCTGATGGGCGACTATATCCGTGAATATGGCGCCAACTGGGACATGGCCATTGCCAGTCCGGCGGAACGGGTAAAGCGGACACTGGACGCAAGCGAACTCGATCTGCCCGTTACGTTCGATGAAAAGGCATACCTTGCAGACGCCTCCACTCTCATGACACTGGTGAGCAGACATGCCGGTAATAGTGATGCGGTGCTGGTCATCGCCCATAACCCGGGAATGCAGGAGCTGGCGCTCAACCTGGTCGCGCATGAAGACGAGAACGACCTGTTTCATAATGTGATGCGGAAGTACCCGACCGCTGCATTTGCAATGTTCGAGCTCGAAATCGAAGACTGGAGCGATCTTGCGCCGGAGTGCGGCAGGCTCGTCCACTTCGCCCGCCCGCGCGACCTTGATGCGAATCTTGGCCCGCAGACAATGGGCTAGACACGCCCGATCAGAAGTGGGTTAGCGAGGCTGTTAGTCCAGCGCCGCAGCAAGGCGATCACGGATCGCTCGCAATTGTTGGGTCACTTCAGGTGGAGGTGATCCGGTCGTTTCAGCCACAGGAGGCGCAACAGTCGTAGCCGTTTCGGCAAGCTGGCTGATGGCGCCGGATGCGCCGGCAGCAATCGCCTTTTTTGCGCCTTTCAGCGTGTAGCCTTCCTGATTGACCAGCCGATTGATTGTTTCGACCATGGCCACATCTTCGGCGCGATAAAGCCTGCGCCCTCCACTCCGCTTCAATGGCTGGAGTGAAGGGAATTGCTGTTCCCAATAGCGCAGGACATGCGCCTTGATGCCGAATGCGCTGGAAACTTCCCCGATGGTGCGCATCGCACCTTCAGCCTTGCCGTCATCAAACAGCGGCCCCGGGGAGTTTTCCATACCCATCAGGCCTTGGCGATCCGGTCTTTCAGCTTGTGGCTGGCGCGGAAGGTCATCACCCGGCGCGGCGTGATCGGCACTTCAACGCCCGTCTTGGGGTTGCGGCCAATGCGTTCTTTCTTGTCGCGTAGGATAAAGCTGCCGAAGCCGGAGATCTTCACGTTCTCCCCATCGGCCATGGCATCACACATCTTGGCAAGGATCGCTTCGACCAGATCAAGGCTTTCCGCACGGGAAAAACCCATCTTGTGGTTGATCGTCTCTGCCAGATCGGCACGTGTCAAAGTTCCAACGGATCGCATGGAATCCATTCCTAATCCTCCAAAATCAGCCGACCCACAGATGGTTTATGAAGCGAGAGGATAGGGAAAGCAAGCGAGCTACGCTGTTTTTGCGGGAAAAATCCTACGCGCGCAGGAGACTTGCGCCCCACGTGAAGCCTCCACCCATTGCTTCAAGCGCAATGAGGTCACCTTTCTTGATCCGTCCGTCCTTACGTGCAACGTCGTAAGCGAGCGGAACCGAGGCAGCCGAGGTGTTGGCGTGCTGCGCCACCGTCACAACCAGCTTTTCCTTGGGCAGGCCGAGTTTCTTGGCGGTTGCATCCAGGATGCGCTGGTTGGCCTGATGCGGTACGACCCAGTCTATATCCGCAGGCACATAGCCCGCTTCATCCAGAACCTCTCCCAGAACGCTGGAAAGGTTGGTCACCGCATGACGGAAGACTTCACGCCCCTTCATGCGTAGCTTGCCCACTTCACCAGTGGTCGAAGGCCCGCCGTCGACATAGAGCATTTCGCAGTGCTCACCTTCTGCATGCAAACGCGTTGCGAGCACACCTGGGCCATCTTCTGCCACTTCCTGCGCTTCCAAAACAAGCGCCCCTGCCCCGTCGCCAAAAAGCACACAGGTAGTGCGATCTTCCCAATCGAGGATACGACTGAAGGTTTCGGCGCCAATCACAATGGCGCGCTTCGCCATACCGGACCGGATCATCGAATCTGCAGTACCCATTGCGTAGAGAAAGCCGGAGCAAACAGCCGCAACATCGAAGGCCGCAAAGCCGCTGCCGCCAAGGGCCGACTGGACCTGTGTGGCGGTGGCAGGGAAGGTGTTGTCAGGGGTTGCCGTGGCGAGAACAATCAGGTCGATCTGTTCGATGGTGACACCCGCATCGGCCATAGCTGCCTGTGCTGCTGCTGTGGCGAGTGTTCCGGTCGTTTCACCCTCTCCTGCAATATAGCGCTGGGTGATGCCTGTGCGCTCGCGGATCCATTCGTCGCTAGTGTCGACCGTCTGTGCAAGCTCGTCATTGCTGACGCAGCGCTTCGGCAGGGCCGAACCCGATCCCAGAATAACCGAACGGATCATTTGCTTTGCTCTTCTCCGTTGGAAGCTGGCTGGCCACTGTCTCGCAAGGCATCCTCGCCCAGCTCCGCAAGATCTGCGGCAATGCGGGTGGTGATGTCGTCTTCCAACAGGCGCGCGGTGACATGCACGGCATTCGCCACGCCCTTGGCATTGGCGCTGCCGTGCGATTTTACGATCACGCCGTTCAGGCCGAGGAAGACGCCGCCGTTGTGATTGTTCGGGTCGAGATGATGGCGCAGCAGCTCGGTAGCCGGACGACTGACAAGGAAGCCAATCTTGGAACGCAGCGAGCTTGAGAACGCGGTTTTGAGCAAATCGGTCACGAAACGCGCAGAGCCTTCGATGGCTTTGAGCGCGATGTTGCCCGAGAATCCGTCGGTCACCACCACGTCCACTTCACCGCGATTGATCTTGTCCGCTTCGATAAAGCCGTCGAACTCCATGGCCAGCCCTGCATCGGTCAGAAGCTGGCTGGCGGTACGCAAATTATCTGTGCCCTTGATGCTTTCCGTGCCGATGTTGAGCAGGCGTACGCGCGGCTGCGGCTTGCCGGTCACAATCCGTGCATAGGCGGCACCCATAATGGCAAACTGCACCAGGTTGCGGGCATCGCAATCGGTGTTGGCGCCAAGGTCCAGCATCACGACATCATTATCGCCCAGTGAGGGCATGAGACCCGCCAAAGCCGGTCGATCAATACCAGGCATTGTGCGCAGCGCGAGCTTGCTCATCGCCATCAGTGCGCCGGTATTGCCACCGCTCACCGCAGCAGCACATTCGCCTTCCTTCACCGCATTGATAGCCAGGCCCATGCTGGTGGTTTTCGCACGGCGAAGCGCGCGGCTGGGCTTTTCGTCGCCCGCCACAACCTCGTCGCAATGCAGAATTTCGCTGGCAGATGCCATGCCCGGGTGTTCATCGAGCGCGGCTTTGATCCGCGTTTCGTCACCCACAAGCAGGAAACGGAACCTGTCGTGGTTGCGGCGCGCCTCGGCAGCGCCATGCACCATCACGCGCACGCCTTCATCCCCGCCCATCGCATCAATCGCGATACGCGGCAGAGTCATGCGTTAGCGCTCCTATCCAATGCGGAAGTCTTAGAGACCCTTGGGCTCGATTACCTGACGGCCATTGTAGTGACCACAGGCATTGCACAGCATGTGCGGGCGCTTGAGTTCGCCACAGTTCGAGCATTCGTGGAACGCCTCGACCTTGAGCGAATCATGACCCCGGCGATTGCCCCGGCGATGCGGTGAAACTTTTCTCTTAGGGACAGCCATCTCGGCACCTAATCCTGTAAACTGATAAAAACTGTTGGGTGCCGCCCTAGGCGAAGGCTCACCCACGCGCAAGCGCGGTGGCGAACTAACTCGCTGGTGCGGCGAAGGCGCGCGCTATACCGACTTTTCCGCGCGTTGCAAGCGCTGTGGACCAGGCCTAGGCATCATTCCGGACCGAATCGGGAGATTGTATGCCTGACTTACACATTACGCTGCTTAGTGCGGGGATCGCGGCACTGACCAACTTGTGGCTTGCCATGCGTTGCGGACGCGCGCGAACCAAAGGCAAGATCGCCCACGGTGATGGCGGCGATGTCACCTTGCAGCGGGCGATGCGAGCACAGAGCAATTTTATCGAATACACCCCGCTTCTGTTGCTGCTGGTTTTCGCACTGGAGATAACCGGACATTCCGGCTGGCTACTGGGCGTTGCTGCTGGCCTATTTCTGATCGGACGCATTCTGCACGCCATCGGGCTGGATGCAGACAAACCCGGCATGCTGCGAATGATCGGCATGATGTGCACGCTTATCCCCACCCTGGGGCTGGCAATCGCCGCTATCCTTGCGGGGGTAAAGCTAATCTAACCCCGCGCCATCGCAGCATCACCCACGAAGGGATTACTCTGGCGTTCCTTGCCGAAAGTGCTGGTCGGGCCATGACCAGGCACGAAGGTGACACCATCGCCCAGCGGCCAAAGCTTCTGCGTAATCGCATCGAGCAGACTCTGATGATCGCTCATCGGGAAATCGGTACGGCCGATGCTACCGTTGAAAAGCACGTCACCCACGAAAGCGAAATTGGCTTCACGGTGGAAGAAAACCACGTGGCCAGGCGTGTGGCCCGGGCAGTGAATAACCTCGAGCGTGACTTCGCCAAAGCGGACAGTGTCCCCATCTTCGAGCCAGCGCGTGGGCTCGAAAACCTCGCATTCCATGCCGAAACGCGGACCATCATCGTCAAGGCGGCTGATCCAGAACCGGTCCGCCTCATGCGGTCCTTCGATGGGCAGCCCCAGCTCCTTCGCGAGCATGCCTGCCTGCCCGCAATGATCCGCGTGGCCGTGGGTGAGGATGATCTTTTCCAGCGTCACACCGGCTTTGGCGACGGCGGCCTTGAGTTTGTCCAACTCACCCCCGGGATCGACCAGAACCCCGCGCATCGTCTTGGTGCACCACACTAGCGAACAATTCTGCTGGAACGGCGTGACGGGCACGATGGCGGCGTTGATAGGGACTGGATTGCTCATGCGCGCCAGATGGCGTCAGAGGCCACGCAAGGCAAGCATCTTCAAACCCGCCCGCTCTTCCAAACCACACGGCCGATCACGTCAAACTCTTCAGCGTTCACCTGGATCGGTGGATAGGCCAAGTTCTGGCTCAGCAGGCTAAAGCGCCCTGCCCCCTGATTTGCGACGCGCTTGACGAGCAGGCTGTCGTCCAGCCGAACTACGTGGACGCCATCGCGGAAGGGTTGTTCACGGCGGTCGACAAGCACCTCGTCACCTTCGCGCAGGAGAGGCTCCATCGAATCGCCCACAACGCGAATGGCGGAAAGCTGCGCGCCGTCGAGGCCCTGCTCGGAAAGCCATTTGCGCGAGAAGCGGAAGGCGTCGAACGCCTTCTCCTCTGCCGGGATGGCACCCGGTCCGGCAGATGCATCCACTTCCAGACGCGGCACATCGATCCAGTCACCCTTTCGATTCGGAGCGTAGGATTTATCCTGCGGACCACCCAGATCTGCCTCATCAATACCGAGGTACTGCGCAAGCTTGCGCCGGTCTTCTTCCTCAAGTTTCTTGGGACTTCCCTTAGTAATATACTGCTGAAGATAGGTTGGATTTCTTCCGATCATGCGCGACAGGGCAGCTAGACTGCTACCATGACCATTCGCTGCCAGCATCAGTTTCTCGCGCGGATCCATGCAGTTTTCCTACCTGTAGTTACCAAAAACTTCCTACCCGATGTATTTTTCCTAGACAAGTAGGATTTCACGCGCTGTTTTACATCCATCGAGTCGGCCTGGAGTTTCAACGCCGAGTCGCTCGCACCAATGGTCCAACTTCAGCTGTGAGGGGTCACACGCATGCTCATCCGCAAGATCGAAGTCTTCCTTCGCCACACCAGAATGCCGCCGACCAAGTTCGGCCGCCTCGCCGCCAGCGATCCGCGCTTTGTGCTAGATCTGCGCAATGGCCGCATGCCCCGTGCTGCAATGGAAGCACGAGTAGAACATTTCATGAACGAATATCGGGAGACGACTGGTGCATACTGATCCAAAGCCGATGAGGAACCCTCTGCGCAAACGACGCAAGGGTCCGCGTGAGAAGCTTGCAGAAGCATTGGCCGAACTCGCCAAGGGGCTTGGTACGGTTACTACGCATACAGAACGCAGCTGGGCCAGCATCACCTTTGCCGGTGCGCGGCACCGCGTCGTCATGCGGTTCGAAGGCAGGGAAGCCGTCGAAGCAGGCGAATGCTTCATCGCCTTCCTGCCGGAGCACGAGTTCGCCATCCCCGGCCAACTGGTGGCGGATGCTGCGGTCGTGGAGGTAGATTCAGTTCTCGATCCGCCGTGCCTGACGGTGACGTGCGAGATACTGCTGCTGGAGGAGGGTTAGATGCGCCGGATTACAAGGTTCCGGATTTCGGTCATGTCTTCCATCGCAAAGCGGATGCCTTCGCGGCCCAGCCCTGAGTCCTTCACCCCGCCGTAGGGCATGTTGTCGACACGGTAAGACGAGACATCGTTCACCACCACGCCGCCAACGTCGAGCGTGTCCCAGGCATCGAGCACCTGATGGATATCGCGCGTGAAGATACCCGCCTGCAGGCCGAACTTGCTGTCGTTCACCTGATCAAGCGCTTCGTAGAAGTCGGAGAACCTGGACAGGTTCGCCAGCGGCCCGAACGCTTCTTCGGTGTTGGCATCGCAATTGCGCGGCACGCCCTCTAGCAGAGTCGCCTCAAGCATGTTGCCATTTGTCAGCCCGCCGCCGCACAGCAGCGTCGCGCCATTCGCCACCGCATCGTCGATCCAACCTTTGAGGCGGCTCGCTTCGCCATTGGAGATCATCGGACCGATGAAGGTCTTGGGGTCCTTCGGGTCACCAGCAACAAGCGAAGCGGTCTTCTCGACAAGCATGGCCTTGAAGCGGTCATAGACATCCTCATGGATGATGATACGCTGTACGCCGATGCAGCTTTGACCGCTCTGGTAGAAAGCACCAAAGATGATCCGTTCCAGCGCGTGGTCGAGATCGGCATCCTTGTCGACAATCACCGCCGCATTGCCACCCAGTTCCAACACGACAGGCTTCTTGCCCGCCTTGGCCTTGAGCGCCCAGCCCACTCCGGGCGAGCCGGTGAAGCTGAGCAATTTGAGCCGCTCATCTTCGGTGAACAGATCCGCGCCATCGCGGCTGGCGGGCAGGATGCTGAAGGCGCCCTCGGGCAAGTCGGTCTCTGCCAGAATCTCACCCATGATCAGCGCGCCGAGCGGCGTCTTGCTCGCCGGTTTCATGACGAACGGGCAACCCACGGCTATCGCTGGCGCGATCTTGTGCGCGGCGAGGTTGAGCGGGAAGTTGAAGGGTGAGATGAAGCTGCACGGACCAATCGGCACGCGCTTCCACATGCCCATGTACCCCTTCGCGCGCGCCGAGATGTCGAGCGGTTGCACCTCGCCATAGTTGCGTGTCGCTTCCTCGGCGGCGATCTTGAAGGTGTCGATCAGCCGGGTGACTTCGCCCTCGGCATCGTTGATCGGCTTTCCAGCCTCGACACACAAAGCGTAGGCCAGCTCGTCAAACCGTTCACGGAAGCGCGACACGCAATGTTCGAGCACGGCCTGCCGCTCAAAGCTCGCCATTTTCGCCATCGGTTCAGTCGCTCGGACTGCTCCGGCGATGCCTTCCTCGATCACGTCAGGCGTCGCGAGAGCCGTGCGGAACGCAACCTCTCCGGTGTACTTGTCGATCACCTCCAGATCGGTGTTTGGCTGCGCGGCCTTGTTGTTCAGATAGAGCGGGTACGTGTCTTTGAGAGTGGGCATGAAACCTCCTGCTCTATCAAGTCAAAGCTTCTGGCTCAGTTCCTTGATATCATGGTTCAGGATCTGGTCGTTCTCGGCATAGTCGACCGGGCAATCGATCAAATGGACACCTGGCGTATCGCGACAGTGGGTGAGCACTTCGCGCAGGTGATCGCTGCTTTCCACGCGGTGACCGGTCGCACCGTAGCTGTTGGCGTAGGCGACGAAATCGGGGTTGTTGTAGGTCAGTCCCCAGTCCTTGAAGCCCATGTTGGCCTGCTTCCACCGGATCATGCCGTAGGCGCTGTCATTGAGGATCAATACCGTGAGGTTGAGGCCGAGGCGCACCGCGGTTTCCATCTCCTGACTGTTCATCATGAAGCCGCCATCGCCGCAGATCGCCATCACCTTGCGCTCTGGATAGAGCATAGCGCTCATCATCGCGCTGGGCAGCCCTGCCCCCATCGTGGCGAGCGCGTTGTCGAGCAGCACGGTGTTCGGAAGGTAAGCGGTGTAGTTTCGCGCAAACCAGATCTTGTAGACGCCGTTATCGAGGCAGATGATGCCATCTTCGGGCATGCTTTCGCGCACCTGCTTGACGAGATGCGGCGGGAAGATCGGGAAGCGCGCGTCGTCGCAGAGGCTGGCAGCGTGCTCCTCTTCTGCACGGCGGTACTGGGTGAGAACATCGGCGTTCCACTTGCCTTGCGGGACGATGTCTTCCTTGATCTGCCAGATAGCGTTGGCGATATCGCCGATCACTTCGATCTGCGGGAAGTAGACCGGGTCTACCTCTGCCGTCTTGGTCGAGACGTGGATCACCGTAGCCCCGCCCTGATCCATGAAGAAGGGCGGTTTCTCGATCACGTCGTGCCCGATGTTTACGATGCAGTCGCTCGCCTCGATCGCGCGGTGAACGAAGTCCCCGGCAGAGAGCGCCGCGCAGCCGAGGAACAGCGGGTGACGTTCATCAATCACGCCCTTGCCCATCTGTGTGGTGACGAAGGGAATGCCGGTCTTCTCGATGAACTGGCGCAACATGCGGCTGGTCATCTTCCGGTTGGCGCCAGCACCGATCACCAGCACTGGTCGTTCTGCCGCCTCAAGCGCCTCCACCGCCTGCCGTACAGCCTTGCTTTCCGCAGACGGGCGGCGCGCAACCGATGCGGGAATCGGGCGGGAGGTGCACTGCTCTTCGGCGATGTCTTCAGGAAACTCGATATGTACCGCGCCGGGTTTCTCTTCCTCTGCCAGGCGGAAGGCTTCGCGAACGCGGCTGGGGATGTTCTCGCCCGCCGCCAGCTGGTGCGCGTATTTGGTAATCGGCCCCATCATCTCGACCACATCAAGGATCTGGAAGCGGCCCTGCTTGCTCTTCTTGATCGGCTTCTGTCCGGTGATCATCATCATCGGCATTCCGCCGAGTTGCGCGTAAGCCCCCGCGGTTACGAAGTTGGTCGCACCCGGGCCGAGCGTAGCTATGCACACGCCGGTCTTGCCCGTGTGGCGGCCGTAAGTCGCCGCCATAAAGCCGGCGCCCTGTTCATGCCGCGTGAGGATGAGCTTGATCTGCTTGCTGTCGGACAGGCTCTCGAGGAAGTCGAGGTTCTCTTCCCCCGGAACACCGAAGATGTACTCGACACCTTCCGCCTCCAGGCATTCGATGAACAGGTCTGATGCTTTCTTGGTGTCGGTCACAGTCGCTATTCCCCTGTTTGGGCAACGCCTTGGCGCTTGCCCCATGCCATTCGCTGCGACCTTATCGACCGGTTACAGCCGGTTCTGATTAATCCGCCCTAGCAGGCGGCTTGCAAAGTGTCCTGCTTCAACTTGCACCAGACATGCTGGTGGAGGGCAAACAAGATGTGCCCACTACACGTTCAGCCGCCGATTGTCTTGCCCAACCACAGACCCAAGGCGAAAGAGCCAGCGATTGCGGCAGCCAGAGAGGCTAGAATTCCCCACGCTTGTGCGGGTGTAAACGTGCGCAGCCAGTCACCAATGCTGCGGGAAGCGATGTCCGCATCAGTCTGGCCCGCTTCCTGCATCGCGGTTGCTTGGCCATCGAAGTGCTCTACCTTGGAAAGCCAGTGCCTGAACCGGCCGATGAATTCCTTGCTGTCCAGCTGTCCCGGATCGAGCTGTAAGTTCTCGACGTACCAGTCATTGTTGGGCTCAAGCATACCGTCCTGACGCAGGCAGTCATCCACAAGGACAAGAAGCGGCAGTTTCCGCTCGTATGCCAGCGTCGCTTCGATCTGGTTCCATGATGTTGCCAGCGACGTGGGGCCGAGCACCTGTTCCTTCTCGCTCGACGGGCGCTCGATACCACTTTCGAAACGCAGACGCTCAAGCGCAAGCACGATGGCGCCGTCGCACTCGTCCATTAGTGCGATCACGGCCTTTAGCGGCGTGTCGCTCGAAAACTCGTTCCGGCCAACGGTGTGCGTGGTCATCCCGGCCGCCTGCACCCGGCTTTCCAATGCCTGAACGAATGCCTCCTGCTCCGCACTTAAGCCCGATCCGACGCTCAGATAGATCTTTGCCATTCCGGTTTCCCCCCGACAACTCGCGACTATTGCACGAGCTTCCACTCCCAGCCAAGCGGATCGCCATCCATGACCTCGACGCGCTTCGCCGCGAGCTCGTCACGCAGGGCATCGGACGTTGCAAAGTCCTTCTCCGCCCGCGCGGCCTTGCGGCGGGCGAGCATGTCTTCGATCTCGGCTTCGGTGATCTGCGCGGCCTTCGGGCGGATGCGTAGAGCCTTGCGGTCGATTCCGAACAAGTCGAGACCGAGCACCTCGTCCATCCCTTCGATCACGGCGCGCTTGATGCCGGCATCGACCTTCTTGACCGCGAGCGCCTCTTCGAGCGCGGTCAGTGCAAGCGGCGTATTCAGGTCATCGGCCATGGCATCGTCGAACTTGGCGAGCATTGGCGTAAACTTGGGGTGTTCCGCCTCGGGCTGCGCTTCTGTATCCGTAATCCGCTCGACCTGCATCACGATCCGCTTCAGCCGTACGAGCGCCGCTTCCAGCCCTTCCCAACTGAACTCGAGTTCGCTGCGGTAATGCGCCTGCAGGCACATCATGCGGTAGGCGAGCGGGTGATAACCCTTGTCGATCAGCAATTGCAGGCGGAGGAACTCCCCGCTCGATTTGCTCATCTTGCCCGAGCGTTCGACGAGGAAGTTGTTGTGCATCCACATCTTCGCGCCCGAGTTGGTCGCGTCTGACAGACCACCACAACCGCAGAAGGCCTGGTTCTGGGCGATCTCGTTCGGGTGGTGGATCTCGCGGTGGTCGATGCCGCCGGTGTGGATGTCGAAGGGGAAGCCGAGCAGCTTCTCGCCCATCACCGAGCATTCGAGATGCCAGCCGGGCGCGCCCTTGCCCCAGGGCGAGCCCCATTCCATCTGTCGCTTTTCGCCCGCAGGTGTCTTGCGCCAGATCGCGAAGTCAGCGGCGTTGCGTTTGCCCTCGACCGTGTCGATGCGGCCCTCGCCTTCCTCGGTGACAGCACGCGCCAGTCGTCCGTAGTCCTCTACGGTCGAGACATCGAAGTAGAGGCCGCTTTCGAGCTCGTAGCAGTGCTTGTCCGCAATGCTCTTTGCGAACTCGAGCATTTCTTCGACGTAGTCGGTCGCCACCGACCACTTCGCCGGCTGGCGGATGTTCAGCGCCTCCACGTCCGCCCAGTAGGCCTCGGTATAGTGCCGCGCGATGTCCCAGATCGACTGCGCTTTCTCCGCAGCCATCTTCTCCATCTTGTCCTCACCCGCATCGGCATCGTCGGTCAGGTGGCCGACATCGGTGATGTTGATGACATGGGTGAGCTTGTAGCCCTTCCAGCTCAACGTGCGGCCCAGCACATCCGCAAACACGTAGGCGCGCATGTTGCCCACGTGCGGGTAGTTGTAGACCGTCGGCCCGCAGGTGTAGACGCGCGCCTCGCCGGGATGGACGGGCACGAACGGCTCGATCTGGCGGGTGAGCGAGTTGAAGAGCTTGAGGTCGGTCATGTTGGAAAGGCGCTTAGAGCGGCTGGCGAAAGGCCGCAACTCCTACAAGGTGTTACAGGTGTGACAGTGTCCTGAGCGGAATATTCTTGCGGCGAGAATTGAGGCTGTGAGGCGCGGATTTCTGCGGGTCTTGGCGGGTGGTCGGACATGGCGCGAAGCTGCGCATTTCGCCCGCCTGTAGGAAAGTGAAATCAGAAAGACCCGAATTCGTTTGTGGGCTCATTCGGGTCACGCAGTTCAAACCCCGTCATCACCCAGCCCAGCCCCTCGCGACGGAAAATCAGCGTCGGGCCGCGCGTGCCATCTTCGAAGGTGCCGTGCGCGCGGAAGTTGTCGAGGCCTTCGCGCTCCACATCCCAGCTCAGCTCCTGACCGCGCAGACGTTCGGGCAGCATTCCTACAACGAAGGCGCCTGAGGCGACCAGCGCACCGACTGAATTGGGCGTCACCGTCCGGTCGATAACTTCATCACCCAACCGATCCGCAATTGCCCCGCCAATCTCGCCAAGGATACCGCCTTCATCACGCTGCCGCTGCACGGCATCACCCAATTGCTCGCTTGCCGAAGCGCGCAAAGCAGGAAAGTCCACCCGCTCCTCCAGCGCCGCCATGTCCCCCGCCTGCGCCGCATCGGCCAGCGACTTCATAGCCCACCACGGCGAAGCGAAATACCACCCGCCGAATGCGAGGGCTGCGAGGAGGATGAGGGTGAGGAGTTTTTTCATGATGGATCTCAATTGCAAGACAAGCGTAGGCAACTACATGATGTCTATGACATATCAAAAAACTCCATTGGAAATTGACCGGGCCTTCGAAGGACAAGTCAGGGCATTGCAAAGCTCTTGCAGGGGATTTGACGAAGGCGAAGAGTGGGAGGCCCCTAGGATAGCGTCAGCGATCCATATACTCTGCCATGACGCTGGCCGCACTACTTCGCTGTTGACTCAAAAAGGTGTCAGAAACTCTATCGATTTTGTCACCACGGTAATGCCACTTAATCCAAATAATCTGATGGTGAGCCATGACTTGGTGGGGATAACTATGGGCGGAGCGAGAAACGGCTACTTCGCATTTCTAGGTGACGGTCCATTTCTCCGAACGGTGAACTTTAACAGGTGGTGGAAACAAGAGAAGATCGCTGCTGGCCCCCAAATGTCTTGGTCGCTCACGCGGAAAGAACTCATAGCCTCCGTACGTAACCAAGATGGAGGGGGACATGTGGACGCCCAACTATCAAACGACGCATATGTGAAGTTGTCGCGCACGGCACATTGGATTTATGAGCAAGACGGACAGCCACCTCAAAACATGATGGGCTTAGAACACTTTAGCGTTCGCCAGATTGGTTGGGAGTTAGAAGAAAGCCTTCGACGTGCGAGCTTGATCTGAGATCACCCATCACTCCACCTCGAACAAATCGGCCAGCTGCTCGATAATCGTCCCACCAAGCTGCTCGGCATCCATGATCGTCACCGCGCGCTTGTAGTAACGCGTCACGTCGTGACCGATACCGATCGCCACGAGCTGCACGGGCGAGGCTTTTTCGATCCATTCGATCACCTTGCGTAGGTGCCCCTCGAGGTATCCCGCCGTGTTCACGCTGAGCGTTGAATCGTCGACCGGCGCGCCGTCTGAAATCACCATCAGCACGCGGCGGTCTTCGGGGCGGGCGAGCAGGCGTTCGTGCGCCCAGAGCAGTGCCTCGCCGTCGATGTTTTCCTTCAGCAGGCCCTCGCGCATCATCAGGCCGAGGCTGCGGCGTGCGCGGCGCATCGGTTCGTCTGCCTTTTTGTAGATGATGTGGCGCAGATCGTTGAGGCGGCCGGGGTTTTGCGGGCGGCCATCGCCCAGCCATTTTTCGCGGCTTTGCCCGCCTTTCCAAGCGCGGGTGGTGAAGCCGAGAATCTCCACCTTCACCCCGCACCGTTCGAGCGTGCGCGCGAGGATATCGGCGCTGATCGCCGCGATGGAAATCGGGCGGCCGCGCATGGAGCCGGAATTGTCGATCAGCAGGGTGACGACAGTATCCTTGAAGTCCTGCTCCTGCTCCTGCTTGTAGCTGAGCGAGTGGCCAGGGCTGACGATGACGCGCGCAAGCCGTGCGGCATCAAGCAGCCCCTCTTCCTGGTCGAAATCCCAGCTGCGGTTCTGCTGCGCCATCAGGCGGCGCTGGAGGCGGTTGGCAAGCCGCGTCACCACCGATTGCAGCCCGGCAAGCTGGCTGTCGAGATAGGCGCGCAGCCGTGTCAGCTCTTCGACATCGCAGAGGTCTTCGGCCTCCACGACTTCATCGAACTCGGTGGTGAACGGCTGGTAATCGAACGTTTGCGGCAAGTCCTGCCACGGCGCGTTGCGGCGCTGCGGGAGCATGAACTCCTCGCCATCGTCGCCCGGATCACCTTCGGCCAGGTTCTCGTCGCCCGTTGCCTCGTCCTGATCCTCGGCCTCGCCTTCCTCGCCTTCAGCTCCTTCAGCGCGCGCATCGGGCTGGTCGGTGGCGTCGTTGTCGCCGTCCTCGTCTTCAGGCTTGTCGTCTTCCTCGCTGCCGTCCGAATCCTCGCCCTCGTCATCGTCGAATCCGTCTTCAGGGTCCACTTCGGCAGGCACCATGTCGAGATGGCGGAGCATGTCGAGGCCGAGCTTCTGAAAGGCGGACTGGTCTTCGATCTGCTCGCTCAGCCGCTCAAAATCATCGCCGGTGCGGCTTTCGATGAACTCGCGCACCATTTCGACACCGTCCCGCGCGGCTTCGGGGATCGGCTGGCCGGTGAGCTTTTCGCGCAGCATCAGCCCGAGCGCGGTATGCAGCGGCACGTCATCGGCAGTCTCAGCACGCGAGATTTCGCTCGCGGCAATGCGGCGTTCCTGCATGGCGGCAAGATTGCCGCGCATGCCGGCGAAGTTGTTCTCGCCAATAGCCTCGAAACGCGCGCGCTCGATAGCGTCATAGCAGGCCCGTGCATCGGGTTCGCCCGGACGGGAGCGCATGTGAAGCGCGGGATTGTGGTGGCGCAGGCGCAACGCGAAGCTGTCGGCATAGCCGCG
Source organism: Aurantiacibacter sp. D1-12 (assembly GCF_028858515.1). Taxonomy (GTDB): domain Bacteria; phylum Pseudomonadota; class Alphaproteobacteria; order Sphingomonadales; family Sphingomonadaceae; genus Alteraurantiacibacter. The sequence continues at coordinate 251,184 of NZ_JAPJZJ010000001.1, read as the reverse complement.
CGCCAGCTCAGCATCGGCCGCAGGAATACTGCGCGATGGCATGGGCACGCGCGCGGTCTTGCCCTGCTCGCTCGCAGCATCGGCGGTGAAACCGACCTCCACCTCTTCGTCACGCGCAATGGCACGCGCCGCGCCGGTCAGCGCAAGCTTGAACTTATCGAGAGGAGATTCGTCTGCCATCTGCTGGGGCTAGCTAAAGCACGCAGCGCGCGGCGCAAGGGGAGACATGCCCGTTACAGCAAGCTGCCCCCGCCCAGCACGCCGATCAGCAACGGATCACCCGTTTCGCGCGGGTTGGCGCGGATGGCGGCTTCTTCAAAGCCGATCTCGTTCCAGATGGCATTGTCGACACGGGTGGAGACGTTCTGCGCCACACCGCGCACGTCAATGCCGGTGAGCCCTGCGAGCAGCTCTCCTACCAAGGGTTCGCTGGCCACGCGCATAGCCTGGCCAAGCTCTGGCACCATGGCCTCGACCAGCGTCGTTCCCATATTGTCACGCAGGAAGCCGGTAGCCGCGCGCGGACCGCCGTTGATCAGAGCGACCGCGTTCTGGATGCCGATGACGCGCACCGCGTCTGTCACGATCGGCGCGGCGCGTTCGGCACCTTCAATCGCAACATCGGCGAAGGCACCTTCCAGCCGATCCTTGAACAGGCTGGAAGTCAGGATGGAGCCGACGACACCGCCGCGCGAACCGATCAGGTTTTCCAGGCCGATTGCCGCGACCTGTTCGTCCCAGAAGCCGCCGGGCTGCAGCATGCGGACAAAGGCGCGTTCGCTGGAGAGGTAGAGCAGGCGGCGCACCGCATCGGTCAGGCTGAAGCCACCAAGGCTCTCGCAACCCGGTAACACGAGCAGCGCGGTGCTCGCTCCGGCCCCGGCGATGAACTTGCGACGGCTGGTGCGCGCCTTTTCGATGTCGAATTCGGTCATAATCCCATTCCTCTCCTTGCCGCACCGATAGCGCGGTGCCCATATAACGATCAATGCCTATAAAACGTGCCCGACTACTGGTGATGAACGCCGCGCTTGGTCCGCTCGACTACAGCGTGCCCGACGGGATGGCGGTGGAATACGGCAGTGTCGTGATGGCACCGCTCGGGCCACGGCAGGTGATGGGCATTGTGTGGGAGGAAGAGAAGCTTCCCGCCAATTCGGTTCCCGATGCGAAGTTGCGACCCTTGCTGGCGATGCTCGACGTGCCGCCCCTTCGCAATGAGCTGCGGCGGCTGATCGAATGGACGGCCGACTACTACATCGCCCCAATGGCCGCAGTGGCCCGGATGGTGATTTCGAGCGGCGGCGCGCTGCGCGGTCCGGCAACGATGACCGAATATCGCCTGTCCGGCGGAGTGCCTGAACGCATGACACCGCAACGTCAGGTCGCCATTGAGGCGCTTGAAGGCGAGCAAGCGACGATCCGCGAATTGGCGGGGATTGCGGGTGTGAGCGAAGGCGTGCTGCGTGGCCTCGTCAATCAGGGCGTGCTGGAGCCGGTGGAGGTCGATGTCGACCGCCCCTACCCCCGCGCCGAGCCGGGCCATGCGACGGTGGACCTCTCCGAAGACCAGCAAGAGGTGTCCGCGCGGCTGGTTGAGGCAGTAGAAGCCGAGGAGTTCGCGCCGTTCCTGCTCGATGGTGTGACCGGATCGGGCAAGACGGAGACGTACTTCGAAGCGGTAGCGCAGGCGCTGCGACAGGATCGCCAGGTACTCGTCCTGCTGCCCGAGATCGCGCTGACCGAGGCGTTCCTCTCCCGGTTCGAGGCGCGCTTCGGGACTCCGCCCATCGTCTGGCATTCCAGCCTCAAATCGACCGAGCGCCGCCGCGCGTGGCGCGCCATTGCCAGTGGCGAAGCACAGGTGGTGGTCGGCGCGCGCTCGGCGCTGTTCCTGCCCTATGCCAACCTCGGCCTGATCGTGGTCGACGAGGCGCACGAGATCAGCTTCAAGCAGGAAGACGGCGTGCGCTACAACGCTCGTGATGTCGCGGTGATGCGCGCGCATTTTGAAGCGATCCCCGTGGTGCTCGCCAGCGCCACGCCTGCGCTCGAAAACCTGCATATGGCGGATAGCGGGACTTACGAAAAACTCGTGCTGCCGAGCCGTTATGGTGGCGCGACACTGCCCACGATCAAACTGATCAACCTGACCGAAGAGCAACCCGGGCGTGGCGCATGGATTGCGGCCCCCTTGCGCGCCGCGCTGGAGGACCGGCTGGAGAAAGGCGAGCAATCGCTGCTTTTCCTCAACCGCCGGGGCTATGCGCCGCTGACGCTGTGCCGCAACTGCGGCTTCCGCTTTCAGTGCCCCAATTGCAGCGCATGGCTCGTCGAGCACCGCCTTTCGCGCCGCCTCGCCTGCCACCACTGCGGGCACGAAACCAAGCCGCCCGAAGTCTGCCCCGAATGCGGCGAGCCCGATTGCCTTGTCGCCTGTGGCCCCGGCGTGGAGCGGATCGCGGACGAGGTTGCCGAAGTCCTGCCCGATGCGCGGGTGGCGCTGGTTACGTCGGACACGCTCAATTCGCCCGAGAAGGCGGCGGAGTTCGTCGCGATGGCGGAAGCCAAAGCGATTGATGTGATTGTCGGCACGCAGCTCGTAACCAAGGGCTTTCATTTCCCCGAGCTGACGCTGGTGGGGGTGATAGACGCCGACCTCGGCCTCGAAGGTGGAGACCTGCGCGCTGCCGAACGCACCTACCAGCAAGTCGCACAGGTCGCCGGGCGGGCGGGGAGAGGCTCAAAACCCGGCGAAGTGCTGATCCAGACTCGCCACCCCGACGCGCCCGTCATCGCTGCGCTCGAAGCGGGAGATCGCGATGCCTTCTACGAAGCCGAAACCGACGCACGCCGCCATGCGGGTGCTCCACCGTTCGGCCGCTGGGCCGCGATCATCGTTTCCTCCGAACACGACAAGGAAGCCCGCGAAGCCGCCAACCGCATCGGAGACACCCGTCCGCATCTGGACGATGTAATGATCCTCGGCCCTGCTCCTGCACCGCTCGCACTCCTGCGCAATCGCTACCGCTACCGCCTGCTGATCAACGCCAAACGCACCGCCAACCTGCAAGCTGTGATCCGCGACTGGCTAGGCAGGATCGATCATCCGCCCGGCGTGCGCGTGGGCGTGGATATCGATCCATACAGTTTCGTCTAATCGCTCAGCGATTTGGCAACTTTGCCAAAACCGGTTTCCAAAGAAACCGCATTACCCTCTTTCAGCATATAACAATTTCGTTATATGCTTATATCTATGCAGATCGAACCTGCCCTTCGTGCCCTTTCCGATGCCTCGCGCCTCCGCGTGATGCGCTTGGTCGGGCAGATGGAATTGTCGGTGGGAGAGATCGCGCAAGTACTGGGTCAGAGCCAGCCGCGCGTCTCCCAGCACGTCGCGCGCCTTGTCGATGCAGGGCTGGTTGAAAGGCGCAAGGAAGGCAATTCGGTTTATCTTCGCGAAGCCGCACCTTGCCCACTGGGTGACGCCTTTGCCCGCCTTCTTGCAACAGCCGAGCGCGAAGACCCCGCCTTTGCCGAGCAATCCGAAACCGACCGCAACCGCCTCGCCGCAATCCGCGATACGCGCGAAAAGGAAGCTGACCGCTATTTTGCCCGCCATGCTGACGAATGGGACACATTGCGCGAAATCCACGGGCCGGAGAGAGCCAGCGAGGAAGCCCTTCTTGCCTTGCTTTCCGATACGCCGCCCGGTCGCCTGCTTGATATCGGCACCGGCACTGGCCGCATTGCCGAACTGCTAGCACCCCACGCCGAACACATCGTCGCGCTCGACAAGAGCCTCGATATGCTGCGCGTTGCCCGTGCGCGCCTGCAAGCGCTGGCCCCTGAAAAGGTAGAGCTGGCACAGGGAGACTTCACCAACCTGCCCTTCCCTGCAGCGAGCTTTGACACGGTGCTGCTGCATCAAGTTCTGCATTTCGCGCAGGATCCGGCGCTCGCGATCAAGGAAGCTGCCCGCGTCACCCGCCCCGGTGGCCGTATTGCGGTGGTCGATCTGGCGCGGCACGAGCTGGACGAGCTGCGTACCCGCCACGCCCATGCGCGGCTGGGCTTTGCCGATGACACCATGAACAAACTGCTTTCCAAAGCCGGTTTCGATCCGGCCGCCCCGGTCGAAGTTCCGGGGCGTGAATTGACCGTAAAGATCTGGTCCGCAACGCGCGCCCAGCACCCCGCTCCACAAGAAAGAGAAATCGCCTGATGAGCTCCGCCCCTCCCATTGCCCCCTTCCCCGGCGCAGTACCACTGGACGCCACACAAGAGGCGCGCCGCTCCCGCGAAACACCGCTTTTCAGCGGCTTGCCGGGCGATATTGCCGTAAGCTTTGAATTCTTCCCGCCCAAGACGGAGAAGATGGAAGCCAAACTGTGGGAAGCCGTGCAGGAACTCGCGCCGCTCTCGCCGGATTTCGTCTCCGTCACCTATGGCGCGGGCGGTTCGACCCGCGAGCGCACCCACAACACAGTCGCGCGGCTGATCAGGGAAGCGGGCATTCCAGCCGCCGCCCACCTTACATGCGTGGATGCCACAAAGGCGGAGACGCAGAAGATCGCCGAGGCATATTGGGAAGCGGGTGTTCGCCATATTGTCGCACTGCGCGGTGATGCGGGGGAGCCGGGCGCGCCGTTCGTGCCGCACCCTGAAGGCTACAGGAACGCCGCGGAGCTCGTATCAGGCCTGAAAGAGGTGGCTGACTTCGAGATTTCGGTCGCGGCCTACCCAGAAACACATCCCGACGCAGATTGCCCGCAGAGCGATCTCGACAACCTGAAGCGCAAGATCGATGCAGGGGCGACGCGCGGCATCACCCAGTTCTTCTTCTCCGCCGAAAAATTCTTCGACTTCCAGGACAAATGCGTTGCGGCAGGTATCGATGCGCCGATGGTGCCGGGCATCCTGCCGGTCACCAATGTGGCGCAGGCGCGCAAATTCGCCGGGCAATGCGGCACGGTGATTCCTGACTGGATGGATGGCCTGTTCGAAGGGCTGGACGAGCGCCCCGCCGCACGCCAACTGGTCGCCGCGACGGTGGCCGCCGAACTGTGTCGCCGCCTTTACGCTGGCGGCGTACGCGACTTCCATTTCTACACATTGAACCGGGCCGATCTGGCCTATGCGATCTGCCATATGCTGGGCCGCCGTCCAAAGGAGCAATCAGCATGAGCAAGCGCGAAGAACTCAACGCAGCGGCAGCCAAACGCGTGCTGATTTTCGATGGTGCGTTTGGCACGCAGATCCAGGACCGTAAGCTGACAGAAGAAGATTACGCAGGTGATCTGGGCCTTGGTGCGGACCAGAAGGGCAATAACGATATCCTCGCCCTTACCCGCCCTGATGTGATCGCCGATATCACGCGCGCCTATCTCGATGCTGGCGCGGACCTCGTTTCGACCAATACCTTTTCCGCCAATCGCATTTCGCAGGCCGATTATGCCGCCGAAGGGATGGTGAAAGAGATCAACGTGGCATCGGGCCGGATCGCGCGCGAACTGGCCGACGAGTATGCGGCGAAGGACGACAAGCCGCGCTTCGTTGCCGGAGCCATCGGGCCGACCAACAAGACGCTGTCACTCAGCCCTGACGTGGAAGATCCAGGCTTTCGCGAGATCGATTTCGACTATCTGACCGAGGTCTATTTCGAGCAGGCCGAGGCGCTGGTCGAAGGCGGCGCGGATTTCATCCTGATCGAAACGATCTTCGATACGCTCAACGCCAAGGCCGGGATCATGGCGGTAAAGCAGCTTTCCGAAAAGCTGGGCCGTGAAGTGCCGATCATGGTCTCTATGACGCTGACCGATCTGTCGGGTCGCAACCTGTCAGGCCACACGGTCGAGGCGTTCTGGAACGCAGTGCGCCACGCGAACCCTGTCACCATTGGCCTCAACTGCAGCTTCGGCGCCGACCAGCTTCGTCCGCATGTGCAGGTGCTTTCCGACATCGCCGACACGCTGCTTCTCGCATACCCGAACGCAGGTCTGCCCAACGAGCTTGGCGAGTATGACGAGCTGCCCGAAACGACCGCAGAGCTCACCGGCATCTGGGCCGACAATGGCCGCGTGAACATCCTCGGCGGCTGCTGCGGCTCGACGCCCGAACATATCGCCGCGATTGCGGCACGCGTGAAAGGCAAGGCACCGCGCAAGGTGCCCGAGGGCGACAATACGATGCGGCTTGCAGGCCTCGAACCGTTTGTGCTGGCTGCGTGATGGACAGAAAGCCGCCTTTCGATGATCCGCTCTACCCAAGACGATACTTTATTGGGTTGGTCCACGAACTCGCGCTCGATCCGGATGAGGCGCTCGATGCCGCTCGAATTGGAGAGAAGAGAGTGCACCCCTCGATCCTGACAGATCAGACGGGCGAGATGGATCTGCACTACAACACAGGTTGGAAGTCACTCTTTGACCCGGACGAACAGGCAGCAATTGAGAGCTATATCGAATACGAAAAGTCCCTCCCAAAAATCGAAGACGATGCTTGGGCCGATCCCACCGCAACCAATGCCACTTGGAGCGGCATCCGCGATCAGGCGCGAAGACTGATCAACGCACTCGGCGGACTGCCAGAAGATTTCCCCGGACGATGGGCCAAGAAATGACCACCAACACCTCCGCACGTTTCGTCAATATCGGCGAGCGCACCAATGTTACCGGCTCTGCGCGGTTCAAGAAGCTCATCATGGGCGATGACTATGCGACCGCCGTCGAAGTCGCGCGCCAGCAGGTCGAGAACGGCGCGCAGATCATCGATGTGAATATGGATGAAGGCCTGCTCGACGCTGAAAAGGCGATGACGACCTTCCTTAAGCTGATTGCTGCCGAGCCGGACATTGCGCGCGTTCCGGTGATGATCGATTCCTCGAAATGGGACGTGATCGAAGCGGGCCTGAAATGCGTTTCGGGCAAGCCCATCGTCAATTCGATCTCGATGAAGGAAGGCGAAGAGCAATTCCTCGAGCAGGCACGAAAGTGCCGCGACTATGGCGCTGCCGTGGTGGTAATGGCCTTCGACGAAGTCGGTCAGGCAGACACTAAAGAGCGCAAGGTCGAAATCTGCGAGCGTGCCTACAAGCTGCTCGTGGACAACGGTTTCCCTCCCGAAGACATCATATTTGACCCGAACATCTTTGCAGTCGCCACCGGCATTGCCGAGCATGACCGCTACGGGCTCGACTTCATCGAGGCGGTTGAAGAGATCAAGAAGCGCTGCCCGCATGCGAAAACGAGCGGCGGCCTGTCCAACCTCTCCTTCAGCTTCCGTGGCAACGAGACGGTGCGCCGCGCGATGCATTCGGTGTTCCTCTACCACGCAATCCCTGCGGGCCTAGACATGGCCATCGTCAATGCGGGCCAGCTCGACGTGTATGACACGATCGATCCGCAGCTGCGCGAGCTGTGCGAAGACGTGATTCTCGCCCGCCGCCCAGATGCGGCAGAGCGGCTGGTCGACTTGGCCGAAAGCTATCGCGGCGCCACCGAGAAGGACGAGAAGGCCGCGCAGGAATGGCGCTCGCTCCCCGTCACCAAGCGGCTCGAACACGCGCTCGTCAAAGGCATCGACGCGCACATCGTCGAGGACACCGAGGAAGCGCGGCAGGCGGCGGACAAGCCGATCCACGTAATCGAAGGCCCGCTGATGGATGGCATGAACGTTGTCGGAGACCTGTTCGGCAGCGGCAAGATGTTCCTGCCGCAAGTGGTGAAGTCCGCCCGCGTCATGAAAAAAGCGGTCGCGCACCTCATTCCCTTCATCGAGGACGAGAAGGAAGAAGGCGCCAAGTCCAAGGGCAAGATCGTGATGGCGACCGTGAAAGGCGACGTGCACGATATTGGCAAGAACATTGTCGGCGTCGTGCTGCAGTGTAACGGCTACGAGGTGATCGACCTTGGCGTGATGGTGCCGTGGTCCAAAATCCTCGAAACGGCGCGCGAAGAACAGGCGGACATCATCGGCCTGTCGGGCCTCATCACCCCCTCTCTCGATGAGATGGTGACTGTTGGCGAGGAAATGCAACGCGCCGAAATGGACCTTCCGCTGCTGATCGGCGGGGCGACAACTTCGAAGGTGCACACCGCGCTCAAAATTGATCCGGCTTACGAAGGCCCTGTCATTCACGTTCTCGACGCGAGCCGGGCGGTGGGTGTCGCCTCACGCCTGCTATCGGATACGCAAAGGCAAGAATTCGTCAGTGAGACAGCGTCGGAATACGAGAAAACCCGTCTCGCACGGGAAGGAAAAACGCCCAGCGTGCTCCTCTCTCTCGAAGAAGCGCGCGATAACTATTACGACGCCTACCTGTCGGACAAACCCGCCCCGCCCGAAAAGCCCGGGCTGCACGTGTTCGACGATTGGGACCTTGCGGACCTGCGCGAATATATCGACTGGACACCGTTCTTCCGCGCGTGGGAATTGCACGGCACCTATCCAAAGATCCTGAAGGACGAAGTCGTCGGCGAAACCGCAGTCCAGCTGTTCGCCGATGCCAACGCGATGCTCGATAAGATCATCGCCGAGAAATGGCTCACCGCAAAGGGCGTCGCCGGTTTCTGGCCATGCGCGCGCGATGGCGACGATGTGACCATCCACCGCGTGAAGCGCGAGGAGCACATCGTTCTACCCTTCCTGCGTCAACAGGTGCGCAAATCACGCGACCGGGCCAACATGTGCCTTGCCGACTTTATCGACCCCGCCGGCGACTGGATCGGCGGGTTTGCTGTCGGCATCCATGGCATCGAGCCGTATTCGAAGCGGTTCCTGGAGGACAAGGACGATTACTCCGACATCCTGCTGAAGGCGCTGGCAGACCGCTTCGCCGAGGCCTTTGCCGAACGCTTGCACCAGCACACCCGCACCGATCTGTGGGGCTATGCGCCGGGCGAACAGCTGACCAACCAGGCGCTGATCAAGGAAGAATATCGCGGCATCCGACCTGCCCCCGGCTATCCTGCCTGCCCCGATCACTCGCTCAAACCCATCCTGTTCGAACTCCTCGAAGCGGAGAAGAACGCTGGCCTGGAATTGACAGAAAACTTTGCCATGTTGCCCACCGCTGCGGTCAGCGGGTTCTACTTTGGTCATCCCGAAAGCCAGTATTTCGGCGTCGCGCGCATAGGCCGGGACCAGCTGGAGGATTACGCCAAGCGGCGCGGTGTCGATCTGGAAACGGCAGAACGCTGGCTGCGGCCCAACCTGGATTAGGGACTCCGCCCACTTGCATCGCGGCGGTGGATCAATATTGTGGCGAATCTCACCAGAAAGCTAACGGGACGGGCACTGGAATGTTTAAGCGTATATTCGGCGGTTTTGCCGTCATCATCCTTTCAATCGGGCTGACCGCACAAACGGCGGCGGCGCGCGACTGGTATCGGGCAGAGAGCGCCCACTTCATCGTCTATTCGGAAGATACCGAGCAGAACACACGCGAGTTTGTGCAGGATCTTGAGCGGCTGGACGAAGTCCTGCGCTTCATGACCGGCGTGGGTTCGGACGAAGCATTGCCGGAGTCCACCAAGGTCACCGTCTTCCGCTATGGCCAGACAAGCGACATGGCAGTGCTTGCTGTCGGTAATCGTAACGCCGGTATCGGCGGTTTCTTTATTCCTCGCGCATCAGGCGCCGTTGCCTTCGTGCCACGCCAATTCAATGTCCGCCGCGGGCGCAGCCGCCAGCAGGATGTGGATTCGGAAATGTTGCTCGAACCGCGTGGCATTCTGTTCCATGAGTATGTCCACTACTTCATGTTCCAGCATCGCGATGCGCCCTACCCGCTGTGGTACAGCGAGGGCTATGCAGAGCTCTATTCCAATCTCCGGTTCGAGGAAGACGGCTTCGTAATCGGTGACGTGCCGACTTGGCGTAGCGCGTCACTCGCCACCATTCCGATCGATCTGGAAGCGACCTTTGATCCGCCACGCGAGCGGGATCGTTACACCACCGGGCGCACCTACGCCCACGGCTGGTTGATTGCGAGCCACCTAGATCTCAACCCCGATCGCCGCGGCCAGATGGCAACCTATATCCAGGCCATTGTTGCCGGGCACCCGCCGATGGAAGCCGCCGAAATGGCCTTTGGCGATCTGGACGTGCTGCACGAGGAACTGGAAGAGTTTCGTCAGGGCGCAGCGCGCACATTGCGCGTGCCCTACGTGGTTGAAGCCGACCCGCCGGTAGAGATACATCGCCTGAACGAGGCCGAAGAGGCCCGCATGCGGCTCATGATCAATTCCAAGGCCGGTGTGGACGAGGACGAGGCACAACGGTGGGTTCGTGAAGCGCGCCGTCTTGTCGAGAGTTACCCGAACAGTGCCGCAGTATTGCTCGCCGCGACAGAGGCCGAGCTTGATGTCCGCAATTACGATGCAGTCGAAGAACTGGCGCAGCGCGTGCTTGCGATTGATCCTGAATCGACAGAGGCGGCGATCTACTATGCCGAAGCAGCATTTCGCCGGTCGTTCACCGATCCATCGCAACTGGAAGTAGCGCGTGATCGCTTCATCGATGCCAACCTGATGGAGAACGATCACGCCTATCCACTGTATCGCTACTACCTCACATTTCTCTTCGACGAGAATTTGGAGGAGCCGCCAGAAGGTGCGCGCGCAGCGCTGGAACAGGCCTTCCGCTATGCCGCGTTTGACGCCGGCGTGCGGAGTACGCTGGTCTATCATCTCCTGATGGAAAACCGCGTGGCAGAAGCACGTGTTGTCGGGGCCGAATACCTGTCGGGCAACAGCACCCGTGCCTGCGTCACACGCGCGCGTTTCGACCTATTCGAACAGGGTGATACCGAGCCGCTGATGGAAGCTGCCCGCCCCGATCACCCGGGCGAATACCTCGATGAAGATGCCCGCGAGGCACGCCGAGAAGCAGATCGTGAAGAGTTCGAGGCAGCTGCCGAAGAATACGGCTGCGAAATCGACGACTGATCCCTAGCGGCAACCTGCTGCCTGAAAATGTCTGGGCGGCGCATGAATTCTGTCGGAAGACAGAAGCATGCGCCGCCCAGAGTCATTTGAACGGGGATGGCATCATCCACACCCCCGTTCTCGCCCCTTACTCAGGACAATCCATTCAACTGCGTTCTTGCTTCCACATCGGGGGCACAAACCGGCCTTTCCGGTAGGCAGCTCGCAATAGCAATAGCCCTGCCGTCACGGTTACCACGACGCCGAACACGGACATTTCCATGCCGAACGTGCCGCCGGAAAGCCATGCGGGTCCGCTTGTTTGCCCTTGCACCAAGCCTTCGAATTCAAACCCCTTCATCGGGACCCCCCAGATGAATGCCTGCGCGATGTTCCAGCCTGCGTGAAGACCGATGGCAAGCCACAGATTGCGCGTCAGCATATAGGCTGCAGTCAAGAGCATTCCGCCCTCCAACGCGATGATCACACCGATCAGTAGATTGGGGTTGTCCGAAGGCAGATGCATGAAGCCGAAAATGGCCGAACTCAGGAAAAGGGCAATCCAGCTACCGGAAAACTCTTCAAGCCAACGGAATAGGATACCCCTAAACAGGATTTCCTCTATCACGCTCGCAGCCAGACCAGTGGTCATCAGTATCTCGATGAAATCAACCCAGCTGCCCGGACCAACGATGGTATAATAACCGCCAATGGCCGCAGCCGCGATGACACAGCTGAACACTACTATTCCTGCGCCCAGACCAAGAGACATGCCGGATATCGCGCCGCGCATTGGCAGATCATCGTGCTTGTGCGCGCCCAAACGAGGAATCACGAGCTTGTAAACAAGGATCGCCGCCAGAATTGTGAAACCGTAGCGGACGATGACATCCACATTTCTGTCCAGGCCTTCCGGGACGAACCGCATGACCCACTCGCTAAGGCCAAGCACGGCGATCATGGCCGTTGCGGCGACGCACATCGTGACAAGCGGAAAATGCCAGATTTTCAACCAAGCCCCGCGATCATCTTCTCTTTCGTTTTGCACAGAACCCCCTCCTGCTTCATGGCCACATTAGCGGGCCAATTTGGTTCGCTTTTCACTCTCGCCGATGGCCTTCTCTGATCAGCCAATCGGATGGTTTTTCAGTCGTACTCTTGGCGGAGATGGTGCGGGGCATTCGCCCGGACAACGGCACTCGTCTGACCCCAACTGCAGTTGGCAGAAATGTGTAGCGGAGTTGTGTTCATCAATAGATCGGGAAACGGCTGCGTCTTTACGCATTGGGAATGCATGGCCTCCCCCATTCTCGTTCCGATCCTCGGTGATCAGCTCACGCGTGATCTCGCATCCCTGCGCGGGCGCACCAAGGATGATACCGTCATTCTAATGATGGAGGTCTGGGACGAAGCGACCTACGTCAAACATCACAAACAAAAGATTGCGCTGGTGTTGTCTGCCATGCGCCACTTTGCTGCCGAACTGGGACAGGCGGGGTGGCAGGTCGACTACGTCCGGCTGACCGATGAAGACAACGCACACAGCTTCACCGGCGAAGTCGCGCGCGCTGTCGAGCGCCATTCCCCGCGTGCGATACATGTGGTCGAGGCAGGCGAATGGCGGGTGCAGGAAGCTATCGAAGAATGGCCCGACAAATTCGACTGCGAGATCGACATTCAGCCGGATGACCGCTTCCTCTGCTCCAAGGCCGAATTCAACAGCTGGGCAGAGGGCCGTAAGACACTGCGGATGGAGTATTTCTACCGCGAAATGCGACGTAAGACGGGCATTCTTGTCGATGATGAAGGCAAGCCCGAAGGCGGCGAATGGAACTACGACAGCGAAAACCGCAAGCCACCCAAGGACGGACTGTCAGCCCCGCAGCGCCCGCTGTTCGAGCCTGACGACGTGACACGCGAGGTGCTCGATCTGGTCGAGGAGAAATTCGGCGATCATTTTGGCAATCTCGAACCCTTCTGCTGGCCGGTCACGCGCGATCAGGCAGAAGAAGCCGCCGATGCTTTCTTTGCAGAGCGACTGCCCAAATTCGGCGACTATCAGGATGCGATGGTGCACGGGGAGGACGATCTCTTCCACTCGATGCTCTCCACCAGCATTAACGTAGGCCTGCTCGATCCCGTAGAGCTGTGCCGCCGCGCCGAAGAAGAATACAATAAGGGCAATGCCCCGCTGAACGCTGTCGAGGGTTTCATCCGGCAGCTGATCGGTTGGCGCGAATATGTGCGCGGCTTTTATTGGCGCTTCATGCCCGGGCTTGAAAGCGACAATGCATTGAATGCGCAGCGCAGCCTGCCTGAATTCTTCTGGACCGGCGAAACCGACATGCGCTGCCTTGCAGACAGCATTCGCTCGACGCGCGCGAACGCCCACGCCCATCACATCCAGCGGCTGATGGTGCTCGGCAATTTCGCTCTTATCGCAGGGATCAGCCCTCGCGATGTGCAGGACTGGTATCTCGCGGTCTATGCCGATGCCTTCGAATGGGTCGAGCTGCCCAATGTCGCTGCGATGGTGCTCTATGCCGATGGCGGAAAGCTGGCGAGCAAGCCCTATGCGGCGAGCGGCAATTACATCAACAAGATGAGCAACTATTGTGCCGATTGCGCCTATTCGGTCAGCAAGAAGACAGGCGAAGGCGCGTGCCCGTTCAACGCGCTCTACTGGCGCTTCATGGATCGCCACCGCGAACGGCTGGAAGCAAACCCGCGTGTGGGTCGCATCTTCTCGACCTGGGATCGCATGGGAGAAGACAAGCAGCGCGAATATCTCGACTCTGCAGAGGCCTTTCTGGGCACGCTAACACCCGCCAACAAAGGCTGGGCACGCGCCGGGTAGTCGTTCGTCGAACCGACACGTCGCTGGCAGAGTGCGTAGTCCCGCTGATCGACAAGCCGTTGCTGTAACGGGCGCAATAGCCATTGGGTCCGGCAAAGCAATGGAGCCCAGCCCCCGATGGCCACACGCGAACTCACAGATGCCGATATCAAAGACGAACTGCGCAAGCTCGTAATCCGGGCGCGCAAGCAGTTTCGTGCCGATATGGAAGACACGGTCGCGCTGATCGAAGCGCAGGCAAGCATTTACGGCCCCGAAGAAAAAGCGCGTGCCCCAAAAGTCATTGCGAGCATCCAGGTGAAGATCGAATCCGCCGACGCGATCTACGATCAACTGTTCCGGTTCCTCGAACGCGATCAGTAGGCGGTAATGCCTTCACCCTTGCGGCTCCACATCGGTTTAACGATGCGGCCCGCCTTGGCGGCTTTCCATAGCATCCAGATCCCCGCGCTTGTCGCTACCACAAGTGCGAAGATCGTCGCTTCAAGCCCGAACCCGCCGCCGGCCAGCAGCCAGTGGCCTTCCAGCGTGGCGGCAACAGGGCCTTCGGTCGGATTGCCGGAAACTGGGATATCCCACAACGCCTGCACGACATTCCAGCCGGCGTGGATGCCGATGGCCAGCCATAGTGAGCGGGTAAGGATATAGGCCGCACCGAGCAGGATGCCCGCCTCGATCGAAATCGCAAGCGAGGAGAAGAAGGTCGCATTGTCATTGCTGGCATGCATGAAACCGAAGAACAGCGAACTCAGAGCAAGGGCAATCCACGTGCCGGCAAACTCTTCCAGCCAGCGCAGGATAATTCCGCGGGTCACGACTTCCTCGAAGAAACCCGCGTAGAGGCCGAAAACGAAAATGATCATCGGCCAGTCGCCAAATCCGTCACCACCCAAAATGGTATAGGCGCCAAAGAGAGCCGCGAGGGCAACGCAGATCGAGATAAGCAGTCCGCCGACACCAAAGCCCGCCAGAGTATCGCGCAACATGCGGCCATCGAACGGCAGATCATCGTGCCTTTTTCGACCAAGCCGTGTGACGAGCAGCTTGTATGTCAGCCCGCTGATCAGGACGATGAGCACCGCGCCAATGATGTCATCCCAAGGCGCTTCGACTCGCGGCAGAACGAGCAATTGCATGATTGTCGACGCGAGATAGATGGCGCCAACCATCAGCGCCACACCCACGACCATCGCCACCAGCGGGAATTCCCATACCTTGCGCCAGATAGGGCGGCTCTCCGCTTGCACAGCCTTATCCTGTGCTACCTCTTCCACATCTCCTGCACCCACTTACGCCTCCGCCTTTTCTCAGAGTCCTGCATCAGGTGCCTAGTAAGGAGTGACAAGGGGGTAAAGGCAGGTTTGCGTGGATAGATTAGCAGCCCGACACTGCCGTTAGCTCTGCATGGCTTCTTGCGCGGCCTTTTCCAGCGCCGACATCGCATTCTTCCACGGCCACGGCCCGTGGCTGATGCGGGCCACGCCCAATCGGCCAAGTTCGGCATTACCTACCATCCCCGGCAAATGCATCACATTCACCGGCAGTGGCGTCGCTTGGCAAACGGCCGCTATCATCTGCGGATCGCTGAGGCCGGGAACGAACAAGCCACCCGCGCCTGCATCAGCATAGACCGCCGCACGCTCGAGCGCATGATCGACCAGTTCCTGCCGGTTGGGATTGTCACCCTCCATCAGTGGCCCGAGGAAGACATCGGTCCGCGCGTTGACGAACAAGCCTGTCGAAGACAGCGCCCCGATACGCTCTGCCTGTTCCCCAGCATCACGCATTCCGCCCGAAAACAGCCGGTCTTCAAGGTTGCAGCCGACAACGCCCAGCGCGGCCAGCTCGCGGCCGTTGGCTGCCAGCGCCTCACAATCCTCCGCATAACCAGTTTCGATATCGACGGTGAGCGGCAGGTCCACAGCCTCCGCAATCTGGCGCACGGTCTGCACCAGCAATGGCCAAGGAAGAAATTCGCCATCATCGAAACCCTGCGCTCCGGCAACCGAGTGGCTGCCTGTCGCAATTGCCTTTGCCCCCGCTTTGGCGACCGCTCGCGCACTGCCCGCATCCCAGATGTTGAACAGCACCAGCGGATCGACACTGCTGTGCAAGGCTGCAAATCCCTGTTCGGTCATCGTTCTAGTTTCCTTCCCGCCGCAGCAGTTCTGCCTTGATTTCTGGTCCATAGGCGTACCCTCCCACGCCTCCGCTTGCGGGCACGACACGGTGGCAAGGGATCAGCACGGCAATATTATTGGCTCCGTTGGCGCTGCCGACCGCGCGGCTGGCCTTGGGATTACCTAGCATCGCCGCCTGCTCGCCATAGGACCGGGTTTCGCCAGGCGGGATTTCACGCAAAGCCTGCCAGCATTTCTGCTGGAATGCGGTGCCCTTCACATCGAGCGGTATTTCGGCGGTAGCAGGAGAGGCCGGATCTTCGACCGCTGACGCCACCCGCTCGAACAGCGCGCGGAATTCTTCACCGCCTTCGACCAGTTCAGCTCTCGGGAAGCGTGCCTGTAACTCCGTTACACCTTCGTTGAAGCTGAGGCAGCACACGCCTTTCTCTGTCGCCGCAACCAGCATGTCGCCGAGCGTTGTGCCGATCAGAGCATAGTGGACCACCCGGCCCGCCCCGCCATTCTTCCAGTCACTGGCCGTCATGCCCATCTTTCCCTCCATTGCTTCGTAAAAGCGGCTCGGCGCTTCATAGCCTGCATCGTAAATCGCATCGGTCACGCGCTCCGCTTCGCCAAGCGCGTGTTTGGCCCGTTCTTCCCGCAAGGCGCGGAAATAGGCCGCAGGGGACATGCCGACCGCCCGCTTGAATACGCGCTGCAAATGGGCGGGGGAGTATCCGGTGGCAGTACCAAGCCTGTCGAGCGAAACTGGAGTGTCTGCCTCGCGGACCATTGCAATTACCTGCAACACCGCAGCCTCGTCCCGGCTTTGCTGGTCTGGAGCGCAACGTTTGCACGCTCGCAGTCCCGCGGCCTCCGCCGCTTCAGGCGTGGCGTAGAATTGCACATTCTCCCGCTTGGGAGCGCGCGCGGGGCAGCTGGGACGACAATAGATGCCGGTCGAATGCACGCCGGTTACAAAGACGCCATCGAAGCGGCGATCCTTTGCCAGCGTAATCTGCCAACGATCATCATCGGTGAGTTTGTCTGATTTCGTCATGCCACGCTTTCAACCACAAACAACATTGCTGCGCGTCCCGAAGCTTGCGGTCAATGCAATCCACGGTAGACATTGTGCGCAATGCAAAGGATTCTCGCTCTCTTCGCTCTGGCGCTGTGCGTAACGCTGTTGCGCCCTGCCCCGGCTCTCGCCGATCCCGCCGACATCGAAGCCGCATCGCGCGGCGTCGTTCGCGTGGTCATCATCGGGAATGACGGGCCAGAGATCTTCCCTATTTCGCACGGCACGGGCTTTTCGGTGGGTGGAGAGCGGATTGTTACCAACGCCCATGTCGTGGCCGAAGCGGTGCGTGATGATCGCCTGGCCATCGGCATTGTCCCCGCAGACGGAAGCGAGGCGGTCTACGCCCGCATTGTCACCGTCAGCACGCGCAACGACCTCGCGCTGTTGGCGACGACCGAACCTCTCGGTCTGCCTCCGCTCACCATCGCCGGAAATCCGCAACAGGACGGGCAAGTGACCGCTATCGGTTACCCGATGAATGTGGACCGCGCGCAGGGTCTTTCCTTCTCCGACATGTTCCGCGCCCAGCCGCCGGTTACAGCTACCGGTTTCCTTTCGGGTCGTCGCCCGAGCCGCGATTTCGATACGCTGCTCCACACCGCGCCGATTGCTGCGGGCAATAGCGGTGGCCCGCTTGTAGACGCCTGCGGACGGGTGATGGGGGTCAATTCCTTCGGTGCTGAAAGCCAGGGATCGGATGCCGAGTTCTTCTTCGCTGTTTCGACGCGCGAGCTGCTGCCCTTCTTGCGCGCCAACAACGTGTCCCCGCGTCTCAATTCGTCAGAATGCCGCAGCATTGCCGATCTCGACGCCGAAGAGCGTGCTCGCGAAGATGCCGAACGCGAAGCCGAGGAACGCCGCGCAGAGGCCGAGGCAGAGGCGCTGGAACAGCGCACTGCTGAGCTGCGCCGCAACGCCACTTATGAAGTGATGGACGAACGCTCCAACAAGCTTGCCCTCTCTTTTCTATTGCTGCTGATCGCCAGCGGCGCGGGTGGCACGGCTGCTTTTGCGCACCAGTCGAAAGACTATCGCATGCGCGCAATCGCCGGCGGTGTGGCACTGGTCGCAGTGGTCGGCGCGTTGGTGGCATGGCTCACCCGCCCCGCCTTCTCCGAGATCGATACCCGCGTCGAAGAGCAATTGCGTGAGGGCGTGGATGATGGACAAGGCAACGCCGGGCCCATCGCGGTGAGCACGTCTGCCGGCGAGTACACCTGTGTCCTGCAAACAGATCGCAGTCGCTTTGTCGGTGATCCACAGGAAGACATGACCCTCGGTTGGACTGACGAAGGCTGCGTCAACGGTCGCACCCAATACGGCCTCGACAACGGCAGCTGGACCCGCGTGTTTGTGCCCGGAAGCGAGGCTGCGGTTTCTGTGAACACATTCAATCCGGCAGAGGGCGAATTTGTGATGGAACGCTACCTGCTGTCGCGCGCTCCAATGACCGCTGCCCGCAGTGCACGTGGCGAGTATCAGGCCCCGTCTTGCGGAGTGGGCGAACAGGCCGCCCGTGAGCTCGGCAGCCGACAAATCGCCATCACCTCCGCCCTTCCCGACCGCCCGAACGAGCGGCTGGTATACCGGTGTGAGCTGGGCCCGCCAAAGCCAGCAGAGTAACATACATGGAACAAGCTCTCGTCTTCGCCTCAATTGTCCTCGGCATTGCCGTAGCCTTTGAGCTGCAGCACCTCCACCAGCTGCTTCGCGCACCCAATATCAGGTGGCATTGGGCGCAGCCGCTTTTCGCATTCTTTGTTTTGCTTTCGATCATGTCGATATGGTGGATGATCGCCGGACGAGAAATCGAAGGGGAAATGACACTTGCCCGATTCATGCCTATCATGTGGGGGCTGGTGATGCTGAACCTGCTTGCTGCAGTCGCTCTGCCCGACAAGATCCCCGAGGAAGGCATCGACCTGGCCGAATACTATCAGGCCAATCAGCGTTACATGTGGGGCCTTTATATCCTCTTCTTCCTGCCGCTGGGCGTAAACTGGTTTGTCTATTCCATGCGGCGGGCTGAAAACATTAGCCAGTTTGTCCAATTGATCTCAGGAGACATGCTCGGCCTTTGTGCCTTTGTGTTCCTGTTCTTTGCCCGGAAATGGTGGCTTGTGGCAGTGGGATTCGCCGGGTTGGCGACATTGTCTCTCAGCTGGCTTACTCGCGCACTTTAACATTAAGGGCAGAAGGTGGCGAAAACCCGCCCGGACTCGGCTTGCATCCCATGCCACCCGATGCTAGGCGCGCGCCAGCTTTGGCAGGGTGCTTCGTGCATCCGATTCCATCGCATCCGAATTTTACCGTTTCTCGGACCTAGAAGGACCATCACGCGTGGAGCTTTCCGCCGGTATCAAGGCCAGCCTGGCAGGACGTTATGCCAGTGCCCTTTTCGATCTTGCCAGTGAAGCTGGCACGGTGAGTGCCGTCGAGTCCGATCTCGACAAGCTTGATGTCGCCTTGGGCGAATCGAGCGAACTCAAGGCGCTCATCCGCAACCCTGAAATCAGCCGTGGCCAGATCGCTTCGGTGATGGCCGGTCTCGGCGATCATCTTGGCCTGTCCGAGCTGACCCGTAGTTTCCTTGGCGTGCTGGCGGAAAACCGCCGCGTTTCTGCCCTGCCCGGAATGATCCGCGCTTTCGCCACCATCGCTGCTGCACAGCGCGGCGAAGTGCAGGCCGAAGTCGCATCGGCGCACGAATTGAGCGAAGAGCAGATCGCCACGCTCGAAACAAAACTGCGCGCCCGCGAAGGCCGCACCGTCAAACTGAAATCACGCGTCGATCCCGACCTTCTGGGCGGGCTCGTCGTCACCATTGGATCACAGCGCATCGACAGCTCGATCCGCACCCGTCTCAACTCGCTTGAACAAGCCATGAAGAGCGCCTGAGCGCGCTCCCACTATATATAAAGGCATAGACATGGAAATCCGCGCCGCAGAAATCAGCAAGGTCATCAAGGACCAGATCGCCAACTTCGGTACCGAAGCCGAAGTGAGCGAAGTCGGCTCCGTTCTCTCGGTGGGTGACGGTATTGCCCGCATCCACGGCCTCGACAAGGTCCAGGCCGGTGAGATGGTCAAGTTCGCCAATGGCGTTGAAGGCATGGCGCTGAACCTCGAAGCCGACAACGTCGGTGTCGTGATCTTCGGCTCGGACGCCGAAATCCGCGAAGGTGACAGCGTGAAGCGTACCGGCACCATTGTTGACGTGCCGACCGGCAAGGGCCTGCTCGGCCGCGTGGTTGACGCTCTGGGTAACCCGATCGACGGCAAGGGCCCGCTGACCGACGTGACCCGCGCCCGCGTGGAATCGAAGGCACCCGGCATCATCCCGCGTGAATCGGTCAGCGAGCCTGTGCAGTCGGGCCTCAAGGCCATCGACGCGCTGGTTCCCGTTGGCCGTGGCCAGCGCGAACTGATCATCGGTGACCGCCAGACCGGTAAGTCGGCTGTCGCCATCGACACCTTCATCAACCAGAAGGGCGTCAACGCAGGCGATGACGAAGGCAAGAAGCTCTACTGCATCTACGTCGCCGTGGGTCAGAAGCGCTCCACCGTTGCGCAGATCGTGAAGCAGCTCGAAGAAAACGGCGCGATGGAATATTCCATCGTTGTGGCCGCTACCGCTTCGGAGCCCGCTCCGCTGCAGTACCTCGCACCGTACACCGGCGCTGCGATGGGTGAATTCTTCCGCGACAACGGCATGCACGCCGTGATCGTTTACGATGACCTTTCCAAGCAGGCCGTAGCTTACCGCCAGATGTCGCTGCTGCTGCGTCGTCCTCCAGGCCGTGAAGCTTACCCGGGTGACGTGTTCTATCTCCATAGCCGCCTGCTTGAGCGTGCGGCGAAGATGAACGGCGACAACGGCGGCGGCTCGCTGACCGCATTGCCGATCATTGAAACGCAGGCTGGTGACGTGTCGGCCTACA
This sequence comes from Aurantiacibacter sp. D1-12, assembly GCF_028858515.1. Taxonomy (GTDB): domain Bacteria; phylum Pseudomonadota; class Alphaproteobacteria; order Sphingomonadales; family Sphingomonadaceae; genus Alteraurantiacibacter. Next base: position 230,251 of record NZ_JAPJZJ010000001.1, on the reverse strand, counting down.
TTCCGACCAACGTGATCTCGATCACCGACGGGCAGATCTTCCTCGAAACCGACCTGTTCTATCAGGGTATCCGTCCGGCTATTAACGTCGGCCTGTCGGTTAGCCGTGTGGGCGGTGCCGCCCAGACCAAGGCGATGAAGAAGGTCGCGGGCTCGATCAAGCTGGACCTCGCGCAGTACCGCGAAATGGCTGCCTTCGCGCAATTCGGTTCGGACCTCGACGCCTCGACCCAGCGCCTGCTCAACCGCGGTGCACGCCTGACCGAGCTGTTGAAGCAGGCCCAGTTCTCGCCGATGCCGATGGAAGAGCAGGTTGTGTCGATCTTCGCCGGTACCAATGGCTACATCGATGATGTCGCCGTTGACCGCGTGACCGAATACGAAGCCGCCATGCTCAGCTTCATGCGTAACGAGCACGCAGACGTCCTTAAGACGATCCGCGACACGGGCAAGTTCGAAGACGACACCAAGGCATCTGTGGTGAGCGCGCTCGACGCATTCGCCAAGCAGTTCGCTTAAGGCCGCAAACGAGACGACTAGGGAGCCACCATGGCCTCTTTGAAGGAACTCAAGGATCGGATCGGGTCGGTTAAATCGACCCAGAAGATCACCAAGGCGAAGCAGATGGTCGCCGCTGCGAAGCTGCGCAAGGCGCAGGCGGCGGCGGAAGCTGCGCGCCCCTATGCCAATCGCCTGGCTGACGTCATGGGCTCGCTCGCCAGCAAGGTGAGCGGTGACAGCGCCCCGCTGCTGCTGCGCGGCACGGGTAGCGACCAGAAGCACCTGCTGGTGGTCGTGAACACCGACAAGGGCCTCTGCGGCGGTCTCAACTCGAACGTGGTCAAGGAAGCCAAGAAGCAGGCTGCCAAGCTGATCGCCGAAGGCAAGGACGTGGTCTTCTACCTCGTCGGCAAGAAGGGCCGCGCGCCGATCAAACGTGATTACGCCGATCGCATCGGTCACCACTTTGACACCAGCACGGTGAAGAACATCGGTTTCGACGAAGCCGAAGGTATTGCAGACGATCTGGTCGCTCGTTTCGAAGCTGGCGAATTCGACGTTGCCCACCTCGTCTACCCGATCTTCAAGAGCGCGCTGGCGCAGGACCCGACGACGGTTCAACTGCTGCCAGTTCCCTCGCCCGAAACGGCAGAAGAATCGGACGCCGCCGTGGAATACGAGCCCGACGAGGAAGAAATCCTCGCCGAACTGCTCCCGCGTTACGTCAAGACGCAGCTGTTTGGTGCTCTACTCGAGCGTGAAGCATCAGAGCAAGGCGCCTCGATGACCGCGATGGACAACGCCACGCGCAACGCGGGTGAGCTGATCGACAAGCTGACCATCCAGTACAACCGCAGCCGCCAGGCCGCGATTACCACCGAGCTCATTGAAATCATCGCCGGTGCAGAAGCACTGTAAGGCCGAGAGAGACATCATGAAGAAGTTTACCCCCCTCCTCCTCCCGATCCTCGCTCTCGCTGCTTGCGGTGAAGAACCCGCGCCCGAGCCGGTGGAAACCGTTGCTCCGGAGCCCGTGGTTGAGCTCGCTGCTCCCGATCAGGCACTTTTCACCGAGCTGCTGGCCAATGCCTGCCCCAATGCAGAGCCGGTCAACACCGCCATTTGCCGCCGCGCAATGGGCTCTGACGAGGCGCTTTGCGAGTACGGCCTCGGCGAAGACGAATTTCTCCGCAATGACGCAACGATTGCCGTCGATGACACCGGTGAGAACTGGATGATCGTCGACGCAGAAGCCGTTTGCGCCCAGTAATTAGATAAGTTTCAACACTTTAGAACGCCACAGGAAACCAACATGGCCACCGCACCCGCAATGAACAAGACGACCAACGGCACCATCGCCCAGGTCATCGGCGCCGTTGTCGACGTCGCTTTCGAAGGCGAACTTCCCGCCATCCTCTCCGCGCTGGAAACCAAGAATGGTGACCAGACGCTCGTCCTCGAAGTGGCGCAGCACCTTGGTGAGAACACCGTGCGCACCATCGCGATGGACGGCACGGACGGCCTGACCCGCGGTCAGGAAGTGATCAACACCGGCGCGCAGATTTCTGTGCCGGTTGGCCCGAAGACGCTCGGCCGCATCATGAACGTTGTGGGTGAGCCGATCGACGAGCGCGGCCCCATCGGCAGCGACATGACCGCACCGATCCACGCAGAAGCGCCGGAATTCGTCGACCAGTCGACCGAAGCCGACATTCTGGTGACGGGCATCAAGGTTATCGACCTTCTCGCGCCTTACGCAAAGGGCGGAAAGATCGGCCTGTTCGGCGGCGCCGGCGTGGGCAAGACCGTGCTCATTCAGGAACTGATCAACAACATCGCAAAGGGTCACGGCGGCGTGTCCGTGTTCGCCGGCGTGGGTGAGCGTACCCGCGAAGGTAACGACCTTTATCACGAGTTCCTCGACGCTGGCGTTATCGCCAAGGACGATGATGGCAACGCCATTTCGGACGGTTCGAAGGTGGCGCTCGTCTTCGGCCAGATGAACGAGCCTCCGGGCGCGCGTGCCCGCGTTGCTCTTTCGGGTCTGACGATGGCGGAATATTTCCGCGACCAGGAAGGCCAGGATGTGCTGTTCTTCGTGGACAACATCTTCCGCTTCACCCAGGCGGGTTCGGAAGTGTCCGCCCTGCTCGGCCGTATTCCTTCGGCTGTGGGCTACCAGCCGACCCTGTCGACCGACATGGGTAACCTGCAGGAACGCATTACCTCGACCACCAAGGGCTCGATCACCTCGGTGCAGGCCATCTACGTGCCTGCCGATGACTTGACCGACCCGGCACCGGCAACGTCGTTTGCCCACTTGGACGCAACGACCACGCTGAACCGCGCTATCTCCGAGCTGGGCATCTACCCGGCAGTGGACCCGCTGGACTCGACCAGCCGCGTTCTTGAGCCGCGCGTTGTGGGTGCAGAGCACTATGAAACCGCCCGTGCGGTTCAGGAAATCCTGCAGAAGTACAAGTCGCTGCAGGACATCATCGCCATTCTCGGCATGGACGAGCTTTCGGAAGAAGATAAGCTCACCGTGGCGCGTGCCCGCAAGATCCAGAAGTTCCTCTCCCAGCCGTTCCACGTGGCCGAGGTGTTCACCAACATCCCCGGTAAGTTCGTGCAGCTGGAAGACACGGTGAAGTCGTTCAAGGCCGTTGTTGACGGCGAGTACGACCACCTTCCGGAAGCAGCCTTCTACATGGTCGGCGGCATCGACGAAGCCGTCGAGAAAGCCAAGAAGATGGCTGAGGAAGCCTAATCACCATGGCACTTCACTTCGAACTGGTCACGCCGAGCAAGCTCGTCCGTTCCGAGGAAGTCCACATGGTGGTCGTCCCCGGCAGCGAAGGCGAATTCGGCGTGCTGGAAGGCCATGCGCCTTTCATGTCCACGATCCGCGACGGCGCGGTGCAGGTCTACAAGACCGAAGGCGGAGAGCCGGAAAGCATCGAAGTGCGCGGCGGCTTTGCCGAAGTGGGCGAAAAGGGCCTGACGGTTCTGGCAGAACACGTCGAAGGCTGATCGCTTCCGGCATCAACTCATGATCAAGGGCGCCGCTTGGCGCCCTTTTTCGTGGGCGCGTGGAAATCGGGTGGTTTGTCGGCAATCCAGTACAGGAACCTGGCCACCTCCTCGTTCTCAAGCAGGGGCTCACGTTCGCCATCCAGCCGCACCAGTTCAGCATTGGTGAAGTGCGCATGGATCGTGCGGTGGCAAATCGGGTGGACAGGCACCGTCTCGCGCCCCTTCTTCGACTTGGGCACCGCGTGATGATGCTGCACGCGCTTCCCGAGCGGTCTCTCACACAGCCAGCAAATTTGCTCCTCCGCCGATTTCATAAAGCTTCCTTAACCATGTTTCGCGCAAAGCGGGGCCGACAGGAGGCGTGTTGACGCGATGACGACAGTGGCAGCCATGCCAGATACGGACAAGACCGGGGGCTTTGCGGCGCTGATGCGCGGCGATGCGCTGCCGCTTGCCGTGCTCGCGATGCTGGTGCTCGTCACCCGCGGCATCTGGTTTGGCGATCCCGTCGCCGATTTCGACGAGCAGCTCTACAGCTTCATCGGCTGGCGCATGAGCGAGGGCGAATTGCCCTTTGTCGACTGGTGGGACCGCAAACCGTTTGGCCTGTTCGCTATCTTCGGCGTGGCCCACGCGCTGTTCGGTCCCGGCCCCCTCGCCTACCAGATCGTTGCAACGCTGTTCGCTTTTGCCGGAGCGGTGATGGTCTACAAGCTATCGCGCCGCCTTGTCGGCCCTCTGTCGGCATGGATGGCGGCGGCGATCTCCACCATGCTGCTGTGTGCCTACGCCAGCTATTCGGGGCAAAGCGAGGTATTCTTCCTGCCGCTCATGCTCGGCATGGTCATGCTGCTGATAGATTCCGACCACCCCCAATTCACGCGCCGCGCCATGTGGGCGATGCTGTTGGGTGGCATTGCGCTGCAGGTCAAATACACGGTGGTGCCGCAATGCATGTTCTTCGGCCTCTACGCGCTGTGGGTGGAGTGGAAGCGCGGAGCCAGGCTACCGCGCATTGCCACGCTGGGCGCGCTGTTCGCTTTCCTTGGCCTGCTGCCCACGCTGGCGGTGGCGGCATTCTACGCGGCTGCGGGCGAGTTCAACGCCTTCATGTTCGCCAACTTCCTCTCCTTCTTCGACCGCATGCCCGCCCCGCAAGGCCGCTGGGCGAGCGAGCACGCGCTGGGCGTTGCGCCACTGGCTCTGCTGGTGATTACCGGCACCTACGCTGCCTTCCGCATGCGCCGTCCGGAACCGTTCCGCGACTGGCTGTTCTTCGTCGGCTGGGCCGCATCCACGCTCGCGAGCGTTCTGCTGCCCGGTACGGTCTACCTCTACTACTATGCCGCGCTTGCCGCACCGTGCGCGCTGGTGGCGCTGCCCCTGCTCGACAGCCGCAGTCCTGCCAAGGCTTTCCCCGGCCTACTGATCGTCGCCGCTTTCTTCGCGCTCCTGTCCCTCCCCGACAGGCGCGAGGTTTCTCTGGAAGAGCGCTCCGCCGCCGATGCTCTGGCAGAAGTGATCGCGCCGCACGTTGATGCCGAAGACAATTGCCTGTGGCTGTGGGATGGCCCAACCGCGCTCTACCGCATGACAGGCAGCTGCGTGCCGACGCGCTATGTCTATCCTGATCACCTAAACAATGCGCTTGAGGTCAATGCGCTCGAAGTCGATCAGGTAGAGGAAGTCGCGCGCATTCTGGCGGGTGAGCCGGGAGCTATCGTCACTGCCAGCCGCCCGATGACACTGCAGAATGCCGAGGCGACGGCGCTGGTCGAAGCGGCACTCGCCGAAAGTTACGAGGAACGCCTCTCGGTCGAAATGCACAACCGCACGCTCACCGCGTGGATCCGCCGCGACTAGTGCTCCGCGAGAATGTCGCGCTTGCGACCGAGGTACCAGAGCCACAGCCCGGCGCCGATAATCAGCGAAGCACCGCCCATCGCGATGGCATCGGGCGCCTCGCCAAAGAATATCCATGCAAGCGATGCCGCGACGAGGATCTGCACGTATGTCATCGGAGCAACCGTCGCCGCACCCGCCCGCTGCGTACCCTTGAAGATCAGCCAATGCGCCGTTGTGGCAGTAAACGCGACCACCGCTGTGCGCGCCAACACATGCCATTCGGGCCAGTACCACTCGGCACCTTGAACACCGCTCGCATCGCCAATCGCCGCGCCGATCACGAGGACGACCGACGCTCCGATCGCAACGTAAACTTGTGCCGCCAGCGCGCTCCCCGCTCCCCGTGCTGCTCGGTTGGCAGTCATCAGCGTAGCCATGCCGAATGCGCAGACGACAGGAAGCAACGCTGCCCAGCCGATCTCCGCAAAATTGGGTCGCAGTACGATTAACACCCCGATGAAGGCTACTACCGTAGCAACCACAGTGCTCGGGCGTAGTTTTTCTCCGAGGAACACCGATGCCAGGATCGCGGTGATCATCGGCTGGGTGAAGGTAATCGCCACGGCATCGGCCAGCGGCATCAGCCATACACTGCCAAAGAACGTGAGCGTCGCCACGCCAACGCCCAGCCCGCGCAGAGCCTGCACCCCGGGCTTTGGTACGTTCAGGAAGGGCGCAGTCCCTTCTTTCGCGAGCAACAAGGCCGAGAGCACCGCCGCGCCGAGGCAATACCGGAATGCCCCCAGTGCGGTGGGTGTCCACTCGTCCGAGATGCCCTTCACTATCACATCACCAACCGACAGCAGGACAAAACCCGTCAGCGCGAAGAGCAGTCCTGCCCGATCTGATTGTTGCATGTGTGAAAGCCCCTCACGCGGTGTGTCGGGGTCGCTTAGGGGCGCAGCGCCCTTGCCGCAATCGCTTTAACGCCTGCTGTCGAAGTTTACGAAGCCTTAAACGGTCATGCTTAACAGAAGCCTATCCTGGCCCACTCAAAGGCCGATTTGCGCGGAGTGTGCGTGGTTAAACTGATCATCCAGATCCCCTGCCTTAACGAGGCGGAGAGCCTGCCTGAAACGCTGGCGCGCCTGCCGCGCCGGATCGATGGCGTGGATGTGATCGAATTCCTCGTGATCGACGATGGCAGCAGCGATGATACCGCGAACGTCGCCCGCCGCCATGGCGCGCATCACGTGGAGACACATCGCCGCAACCGCGGCCTTGCCGCAGCTTTTCGCTCGGGCATCGACAAGGCGCTGGCCGAGGGCGCAGACATCATCGTCAACACCGATGGGGACGGGCAGTATGAAGGCGCGGATATCGCTGCCCTGGTGACGCCGGTAGTCGAAGGCCGCGCAGATATCGTGATCGGCGATCGCGGTGTTGCCGATAACGCCCATTTCTCCGTTCCCAAACGCCTGATGCAGCGCATTGGATCAGGCGTCGTACAATCGCTCGCCGGGACGAAGGTGACCGATGCCGTCAGCGGTTTCCGTGCGATCAGCCGCGATGCAGCGCAGCGGATCAATATCACCACCGAATTTTCCTACACCACCGATATGCTGATCCAGGCCGGGCGCAAGCGCATGGCGATCCTGACGGTGCCCGTGCGCACGCACGCCGCTGTCCGCCCCAGCCGGCTGTTCAAGTCGATCCCGCGCTTCATCTCGCAGACCGGCATCACGATGATCCGCGCCTTCACCGCTCACAAGCCACTGCGCGCCTTTGTCGGCACGGGATCACTCATCGCCTTTATCGGACTGCTGCCGATCCTGCGGTTCCTGTGGTTCTTCGCCCAGGGTGACGGGACGGGACATATCCAGTCGCTGGTCATCGGCGGCGCATTGCTAGTGCTCGGAACGCTCGTCGCGATCATGGGCATGGTGGCAGACCTTGTTGCCGCGAACCGCAAGCTGATCGAGGAAAACCTGCGCCGCACCCGAGCGCTAGAGGATCGCATTGCCGAGCTGCAGTCCGATGCCCCCGCCAAGCAGGAGCGCAAGCGACAGGACGCTGCGTGACCAACGCTGCCCCCACCATGCCTGCTGACACAGCCACTCCCCGCATCGCAGCCGCGACGTGGGTGAAGCTGGCCATCGTCGCGGTGGCGGCACTGCAATTTGCGCAAGTCTTTACCCGATCGATCAACTGGGACGAGTTCGGGCATTACAACCATATCGTTCAACTCCATGCAGGCACTCTGCCGCAGGTCCTGCAACGCTTCCACGCCTTCGCCTACAGCTGGGTGACCGCCCTGCCCGGCAGCCCGATTGACCACATCATCGTGATCCGCCTGTTCATGTTCGCTTGCGAAATGGTGGCCCTGGCAGCGATAGTCGGCATTGCGGCGCGCTTTGCGGAGCGCACCCCCGCATTGCTTTGCGGCCTCGCCTACATTTCATTCAGCTACGTGTTCCAGCACGGTGCATCCTTCCGCTACGACCCGCCACTCACCGCTGCGCTTATGGGTCTACTCTGGCTGTTCTTGAGCGCAAGGCTGGATGCAAAGGTGATTGTCGGCGCCGGACTGCTCGTCGCGCTGCTTCCGCTTATTTCGATCAAGGCTGTGCTTTACGCGCCTGCTTTTGCCGGGGTCGCCTACCTACGCTGGGCAGATGATGGGTTCACCAGCCAGACACCTCTGAGACTTGCGGTCATCGGGGCTGTGGCGCTTGCGGCATTCGCAGCCCTGTTTGCGCTGCTTTCACAGTGGATTGCAGGCCCTGCCGGAGCAGAGGACACTGCGACCACCAGCCGCGCCGCTGGCGCTGTCTTCACCTTCTTCGACAATCCCAACTGGAGCCGCATTTTGCGTGCGGCGACAACAAATCCGCTCGTCACGCTGGTGGTGGCAGCCTTCCCCTTCGTCATTGCCAAAGCAGAAAGGCGGCCGGCCGAGAAGCTCGCGCTGGGAGGACTGTTCACGGTGGCGCTGACGCCGATTATCTACGTCAATACAGCACCCTACTACTTCGTCTTCATGCTCGCACCCGTGCTGGCCGCCTGTGGGCCGGTGATGAGTGCAGCCCTAACACGCCTTTCCGCACCGCTGATCGCAGCAATCCTCTGCGCAAGCACCGTTGTGACGCTGATCACAGAAGAGCCTAGCCCGCTCGATCAGCAACGTGCGCTACACGAGGTGACGATCGCCACTTTCGGCGACGAAGTGCGCTACTTCGACTTCCCCGGCTTCCTGGGTACGCGAGGCAAAGCCAACCCCTTCATGTCGCCCCTGACAGTGATGATCCACGATAATGCCGGTCTGACAATGATCGAACCCGCCATGCAGGCAGAGCCTGTTCCGCTGGTGATCGAAAACAACTTTATCCTGACGTCTGTGCTCACGGATCGCGAAGACGTGTGGCTTGCGCCTGAAGACCGTGCCGCGCTGCAAGGCAACTATGTGCGCTTCTGGGGACCACTCTGGATCGCCGGACGCCACGTGCCTGCCGGATCGACGGTCATCTACAAAAACCTGGTCCCTGGAGCATTCACCGTCACAGGTGCAGGCATGTCGATTGATGGTGAGCTCGTTCGCGCTGGTGATACCGTACAACTAGGTCGCGGCACCTATGTACTCGAGGGCTGGCAAGCAGATAGTCGGATCATCTGGGGTGACAACATCGCACCACCTTCTGCATCCCCTCCCGAAGGCCCAATCTGGGTGCAGTTCTGATGAGTGAACGTAGTGCCCCAATCATGTTTGTCACCCGCAAATGGGCCCCAGCCACCGGCGGCATGGAGACCTATTGCCTGCGCCTGACCGAGGCTCTGGACGAGCATGGCGAGGTGCAGGTCATCGCCCTGCCCGGGCATGCAAACGGTATGCCGCCCGGTCTGCTGGCGCTGCTGTTTTTCCCCTTCACTTTCCTCGCCGCGAGCTTGCAGCGTGTAAACAACCCGCACGTCCTTCATCTGGCCGACATGGCGATTTGGCCTCTCGGACTGGTTGCGTGGCTCTGGCCCGAAACGCGACTGATCCTGTCCGCACATGGTACTGATGTGGCGTTTCACCGTCGTGGCGGCATCACAGGGACGCTCTATGGCGCCTATCTGCGTCTTGGCGCGCGGCTGCTGAACAGGCGCGCCACGATCATCGCCAATTCGCACGCCACCAGGGCTGTCACGCAGGAGACTGGCTGGCAACACATCGAAATCGTTCCGCTCGCGAGCGACCTACCCGCGCCACAAACCGCAACCTCGGGATCCCGAACGATCCTATTCGCGGGTAGGCTGGTGCGCCGCAAAGGCTGCGCGTGGTTCATTGAGAATGCCCTCCCACTCTTGCCGCAAGACATCACGCTCGACGTAGCAGGCACCGCCTGGGACGAGAGCGAGCGTGCTGCGCTGGACAATCCACGCGTCCGATTCCTCGGCTCGGTCGATCAGCGAGAACTCGCGCAGCGCTATGCTAACGCTTTGTGCGTCGTGGTGCCCAACATCGATGCCGGGAATGGCGAGTACGAGGGCTTCGGCCTTGTCGCGCCGGAGGCTGCAGCAGCAGGCGGTGTTGTTCTTGCAGCCAATCATGGCGGTCTGACTGATGCGGTTCTCGACGGGGAAACGGGGCTGCTGCTGCCAAGCGGAGATGCCGCCGCGTGGGCTTCAGCCATTGAGAGAGTTGCCAATTGGTCCGACGCGGAACGGCGTGATTTCACCGAAACTGCGACAAACCGCGCGCGGGAGCAATTCAGCTGGCAGCGCGTCGCACGCGAGACGTATGCGGCCTATGTTGAGTCTGATAGCAGTCCTGCACCCGCACCTGCGCAAAGCCCTTCCAGCACCGGTTCGTTCAAAAAGCTGCTTCTGGTACTGGCCGTGCTACTGTTCATCAGCGGATCAGTATGGTCATTCGTCTCGCTTAGCCTCGACGTAAGTGATCTCGATTTCCTAGCGTTGCTTGCGCTCACCGTACCGATGGGCCTTGTGCTGGTTGCCTACAGCGCTCTTTCACTCATGGTCCTCGCGCGCATCGCGCAGGTTCGCATGAGCTTTGTCCAAGGCATGCGCACTTCTGTTCATGCGCAGATGGCCGAAGCCTTACCCATCCCGGGCGGAGCGATTGTGCGGTCTGCGGCCCTGATTTCAGCCGGATGCTCGGTCTCCAGAGGCGCTGCGCTGATCATAAGTTCCGCCATGATGTGGATTGCCCTCGCGTGCCTTGCTGCGGGCCTGTTCATGCTTACCGCTGTTCCCGCCGCTGCATGGCCTCTGCTCCTTGGGGGCGGAGCAGTCTCGCTGGGAGCGTTTGCTTATCTCACTGCGGTAGGCGGATGGCTGAGCGCCTGGCTTGCATTGTTGTTGCGAATCTTGGGTCTAGCCCTTGCTTCGGTGAGGCTGTGGCTGGCGTTTGCCGTCCTCAAGGCCATTCTGCCGCTCTCAGCCACGTTCCCCTATGTGTTGGCAGCCATTGCAGGCTCTGCGTCTTCGATTGCCCCCGGCGGGCTCGGCATCAGCGAGGCCCTAGGCGCGCTGATGGCAGAGACTCTGGGAAGCGCACCGCAGATCGCCTTCCTTGCAGTAGCCATCAATCGCATCTCACAATTTCTGGGGACTGCCTTGCTGGCGCCATTCGTCGAGCTCAAATTCCATTCTACTTCCAAGGTCGCCGTCCATGACTGATAGCCTGTCCTTGCACAGCGGCGACTATGTCGAGCGCTACAACCGCAAACCGCTCGATCGGGTGCGAAACCTTGTCAGCATGATGGACATATCAAGTGACACGCGACTCGCCGATTTCGCCTGTGGTAACGGCATGCTACTGCACGCTTTAGGGGACCGTGAAGGCACCTATGAGGGTGTCGATTTCTCCGCCGATTTCATCGATTCCGCCAATGCCTGGGCAGAGCGTGAGGGCCGGAAGAACTACCGTTTCCACTGCGCGGATGTTGTCGACTTTTGCGGCGAGCATCAGAAACAGTTCGATGTCGCCTGTACGCTCGATTTTTCCGAGCACGTTAGTGATGCAGAGGCGGTGCCGATCTATGCCGCTATCCGGAGTGCGCTAGCGGACGGCGGAAAACTCTACCTCCACACTCCCAACGCAGCGTTCTTCCTTGAGCAGGCGAAAGACAAGGGCATTATTGCACAGTTTCCGGAGCATATCGCGGTCCGCGATGCCAAGGACACGGTTGCAATGCTGGTGGCAGCGGGTTTTCCCGAGGCGGGGATCACGGTGCGGTACATTGCCCATTACAATGTGCTGCGCTTTCTCCACCCGCTTTCGCACCTGCCTTTTCTGGGAAAATGGCTGCAGGCGCGGTTGCTGATCGAAGCCAAGGTCTGACGACGCAACTTTTTTGTCGAGAATGGTGAACGCGCGATTCAGGAATTGCCTGCTCCCATCCGAAACAGACCGGCAAAAATGCAAAAGGTTTGCGAAATATTTACCAAACTCGGCGACACCGTTCTTCAACTTGGCGGGTATCCCTATTGAGATCCGCATCGTGGGATGAATTGAGAGGCATGGAATGAGCGCTTTCGGACGCAAGAACGGACCTGGCGGCATGAACAAGGGCGCACGCCCGAGTTTCGGCGTGGCCAAGCCTATGCGTGGTGGCGGCGGTGCCGCTCCTGAAGCCGACAAGGCTGCAGACGCCGGCGGCGAGCAGTTCCCGCCCGTCCCTGCCGAAGGCACCCCTGTCGCAAGCCCAGGCGCCGACAAGAACGCAGATGCGCTTGATCGCCTGCAACAGCGTTCCGATGCAGTGCACGAAAAGCAGGAAGTTGGCGGGTTTGAAGCCAGTGTCCACAAGATCAAGGAACAGGTGCTGCCGCGCCTGCTCGAACGTGTCGATCCGGAAGCGGCTGCAACGCTCTCCAAGGAAGAGCTGAGCGAGGAATTCCGCCCGATCATCATGGAAGTGCTCGCCGAGCTGAAGGTCACCCTGAACCGCCGCGAGCAATTCGCGCTGGAAAAGGTGCTGATCGACGAGCTGCTCGGCTTCGGTCCGCTCGAAGAGCTGCTCGGCGACCCCGACGTGTCCGATATCATGGTCAACGGTCCCGACCAGACCTATATCGAAAAAGGCGGCAAGCTGGTTGTCGCACCGATCAAGTTCCGCGACGAGGCTCACCTTTTCCAGATTGCCCAGCGCATTGTGAACCAGGTCGGCCGCCGCGTCGACCAGACCACGCCGCTGGCCGACGCCCGTTTGAAAGACGGCTCACGTGTGAACGTCATCGTTCCCCCGCTGTCGCTGCGCGGCACCGCGATCTCTATTCGTAAGTTCTCCGAAAAGCCCATCACGCTCGACAACCTTAAAGGTTGGGGCTCGATGGACGAGAAGATGTGTACCGCGCTGAAAATCGCCGGTGCGTGCCGGATGAACGTGGTTATCTCGGGCGGTACGGGTTCGGGTAAAACCACCATGCTCAACGCCCTGTCGAAGATGATCGATCCGGGCGAGCGCGTGCTGACGATTGAAGACGCCGCCGAGCTTCGCCTGCAGCAGCCACACTGGCTGCCGCTGGAAACCCGTCCACCGAACCTTGAAGGCCAGGGTGCCATTACCATCGGCGACCTTGTGAAGAACGCCCTGCGTATGCGTCCTGACCGCATCATCCTGGGTGAGATTCGTGGCGCTGAGTGTTTCGACCTTCTCGCCGCCATGAACACCGGCCACGATGGCTCCATGTGTACGCTCCACGCCAACTCACCGCGTGAGTGCCTGGGCCGTATGGAAAACATGATCCTGATGGGCGACATCAAGATCCCGAAGGAAGCCATTTCGCGCCAGATCGCTGAATCGGTTGATCTGATCGTGCAGGTGAAGCGTCTGCGTGATGGTTCGCGTCGTACGACCAACGTCACTGAAGTGATCGGCATGGAAGGCGACGTGATCGTGACGCAGGAACTGTTCACCTTCGAATACCTCGATGAAGGTGATGACGGCAAGATCATCGGCGAGCACCGCTCGTCCGGTCTGCGCCCCTATACGCTCGAAAAGGCCCGCCAGTTCGGTTTCGACCAGGCTTATCTTGAGGCGTGTTTGTAATTTGTCGCATAAAGCCGCCTCCGCGGCTTCGTCCTCGGCGCTTTCGAAAAACAAACTAGCCCTTCAACCAGCCGACCGCGCCGTAGGCCAATAGTGCCAACCCGGCAAAGGTGCTGAGCGCGATGATGTCACGCCAGGGCATGATCCCGACTGCATCGGGATCCTTGCGGCGCGAGCGTCGTCTGTCACCGATTATGGCAATGCCCGAAATCAGCAGCAATGCTCCACCTGCCAGCGCGTAACGGGTGGCATCGCTCGCAAGCAGAATGAAATTGGGCCAGTGCATGTCGCGCGATATGGCGAGCGCACATTGTAACGACAATAGTTGATCTGCGACCACTCTGGCCTATGGCCATTCGCGTGAGCGAAGATGCAACCGACAGGCCATTAATGGCGCTTGCCATCCGTTTGTTCGGCATCGCCGGATTCGCCCTGATGGCAGCGCTGATAAAGCTCGCTTCCGAAAGCGGCGTCCATCTGCTCGAAATCGTCTTCTGGCGGCAGGCTGTATCGCTACCCCTGCTGATCGGATTCGCCCTCGCCACGGGAGGGCTCGGGCGGCTGGCTACCCAGCGACCAAGAGCCCACGCGGTCCGCGCGATTTACGGGATAGTGGGCATGGTGCTGAACTTCGGCGCCGTGGTGATGCTGCCACTCGCCGAAGCGACAACAATCGGCTTTTCCGCGCCCATATTTGCGGTGATCCTCTCCACCATCCTGCTCAAGGAAAGCGTCGGCATCTGGCGCTGGTCCGCCGTCTTAGCAGGCTTTGCCGGGATCGTGATCATCGCGCAGCCGGGCGGCGGTACCATCCCGTTGGATGGCGCGCTGGTGGCCCTTGGCGCAGCCTTCATGATCGCGCTGATCTCGATCCAGATCCGCGACCTCGGGCGGACGGACAAACCACTGGTGATCGTGTTCTGGTTCAGCCTTGCGACCGTGCTTGTCATGCTGCCCGTCTTGCTTGTTGTGCATGAACCGCTTTCCACCAGACAATGGCTTCTGATGCTCGGGGTCGGACTCACAGGTACCTGGGGACAGGTATTCATCACTGTCGCCCTGCGTTACGGCAAGGTCTCCACCGTCATCGTGATGGACTATTCCAGCCTGATCTGGGCGACGCTCTACGGTTGGTTGTTTTTTGCCGTGTTGCCAACGCCTTATCTGTGGTTCGGAGCACCACTGATCATCGCGGCTGGCATCATCATCGCCTGGAGGGAGAATGTCCTGCGCAAAGAACGCTTCGCCGCAGAACATCCTGCCGCAGGAACCTGAGGCTTAGCACTTCGTTTCTCTTCCATGACCGGGCTAGCTCTCGGTGTCGCAAAGGAATGAACCATGGCTCGTAAGATTGTTATCGCAATTACGGCTGGCGTCCTCGCACTGAGCACGACAGCCTGCAACACTGTCCGCGGCATCGCTGCCGACCTCGATTCAGCTGCAGACGCGGTCGACGACGAAACTTGAACCTTGTGCAATGCTGCACACAAGACGCCCATCAGCCCCGCTGGTGGGCGCTTCTTGTATCAGCAGCGGCGATAGACCAGCGTTAGGTTGTTCGCAGGCATCTCGTAACGCTCGGCCCGCTGGAAACCTGTTTCCTCGGCCAGAGCATCCACATCGTTGATGTGACGAATGCCCCAATCGGGATTACGCGCCTTGAGGCTTTGGTCAAACGCAAGGTTTGATGCGGCGGTCGCGGTCCCATCCTCAAAGAACGGACCGTACAGAATAAGCGGGGCTCCGCGTGCGAGCAGGTTGCCCGCGTGGTGAAACAGGCCATGAGCCGATGCCCACGGGCTGATGTGGATCATGTTCGCGCAAAAGATCGCATCGCACGCATCAATCGGCCATTGCGGATCGACAGTGAAGAACTCCAGCGGCTCGGCAAGGTTGGGCAGTCCGACCTCATCCCGATAGGCAGAGATCGAGGCAATCGCCTCTGGCTCGCAATCGCTCGGCTGCCATATCAACTGCGGAAACCGTTCCGCAAAGTAGACTGCATGCTCGCCAGAACCACTGGCTATCTCAAGTACCGTCCCGTTAGCAGGCAGTTCAAGCTCCAGGACCGTTGCAATGGGCTTGCGGTTACGCTCGGTAGCGGGTGCGTGGCGTTTCAATTGACGCGTCGCGGTCCGGCGGACGCCCGCGCACGCCGTTCGCGGATCAGGAACCAGAGGAGCAACCCCGCCGGCCCGGCCATGAACGTGAGCAAGAGCACTGGCGCCTGAACCAGACGCGAGAAATGCTTGTGATCCGCGTCTTTCGCGATCCAGATTCCGGCGAACAGATCGAAGGCAAGGTAGTGTATCCACCCGATCACGATACCGCCGTCTGAGGCGAACAGCGCGCGTACTCCGGCGATGCTGGTGAAAGTACCCCCGCCACCGCCTTCGCCCACCGGCGCCGGATCAACAAAGTCGCCCAGCACCAACCCCATCGTCAGCACATAGGCGAAGCACAGCAGGCCAACACCCGCGTAGAATACGAAAGTCTGCACCAATTGGGTTCGCGGCAGGGCGATCAGCACGATCCACATCAGCAGCGCCCAACCGTTGGCAATGGAGAAGATCGTGTCCCAGCTCATTGCGCATTCTCCTTCGCTGCGGCCTGTGCTTTCTCAAACTTGGTGATCAGCCTTTGTAGCCCCTCGTGCTCGTGAACAAACTGTCCGTCCGCTTTCTCCCACACGCATTGCAGCGCGGCGGTGGTCAGGTCGCTTGCGCGGATAGAGCGGTATTTGGTCCAGCTTCCTTGCAGGAACAGATCGGCGACAGGAGCAAGCAACCGCCCCATGCCCTCCAGGAAACGAACATCGCCCTCGCGCGTCCCGCGCAGCAGACCGGGCCGCAGCACATCGAGCCGTTTGAAATGCAGCGCCTTCAGGTCGCGCTCGACCTCTCCCTTCGTGCGCAGATAGAAGTTCTTGGTGCCCGTCTCCGCGCCGACCGATGAAACATGCACAAACCCTCGCGTTCCGGCTTCCTTGGCAGCGCGTGCTACCTGCATCACCAGATCATAATCGACCTTGCGGAACGCTTCCTGACTGCCAGCCTTTCTGATCGTCGTGCCCAAAGCGCAAATGACAGCTTCTGGCTGAATGGAAGAGACGACTTCGCCCCAGTCCTCTGTATCAGCCAGCACCAGCTCCATCCGCGCGCCCTCGGGAAACTGCATTTCCCGCCGCGCGAGACCCTGCAATACCAGCTGCGGAAGGTCTGCGGTACGCGCAATCACACTGCGCCCGACCAGACCGGTCGCGCCGACCAGCAAAACTCGTCTGCGTGGTATGGATTGATCAGCCATGCGTCACTTTACACATTGGATAGCCCTTCGGGCACCGATCCAAATATTTTCGCATATTGGCGCATCGCATACCTGTCCGTCATCCCGGCAATGAAGTCTGCGATATGGCGGCCTCGCGCGGGCTCTCCCTCCGGCAAGCGATGGACCCACTCGCCCGGCATGAGGTCTGGCTTCTGCTCGTAGGCAGCAAACAGCTGCGCGATCACGTCCTTGGCCAGGTTGGCCGTGCGCAATTGCTCTTCATGGTGATACAGCCGTTCGTACATGAAGGCCTTCAGTCGTCGTTCGCGCGCCGCCATCTCGGTAGAGAACGCGGCAATCGCCCCGCCCGCGCCACGCACCTGATCGATACTGGTGATGCCATGCAGGTTCGCCGTAGTCGTTTCGAGCAGGTCGTTCACCATTACACCGATCTGGGTGCGGGTGAACTCGCGCAGCAATTGTTCTTTGGTCGCACGCGGGAAGCGCCCTTCGACCTCGCGCCAGAGTTCGGCCAGAAAATCGAGCGAGAGCAGGTCTTCCAGATCAAGAAAACCCGCCCGCAGGCCATCGTCGATATCGTGATTGTCGTAGGCAATATCGTCCGCCAGCGCAGCGACCTGCGCCTCCAGTGAGGACCATTTGGCAAGGTCGAGCGGAAAGGCTGCATCAAGCTCTGCCATCGCCCATTTGGGCTGCGTCACAGGGCCATTGTGCTTGGCGAGCCCTTCCAGCACTTCCCAGCTGAGATTGAGCCCCTGCATGTCACAATATGGGCTGTCGAGCCGCATTATGGTGCGCAGTGTATGTCCGTTGTGATCGAACCCTCCACGCGGGGCGAGCGCGGCATCAAGTGCGTCCTCCCCCGAATGGCCGAACGGCGGATGACCCAGATCATGCGCAAGGCACAGTGCCTCGGTCAGGTCTTCGTCCAATCCGAGAGCACGCGCGATGACACGGCCGATCTGCGCAACCTCAAGGCTATGCGTCAGGCGTACCCGGTAGTGATCACCATCAGGCGCGATGAAGACCTGCGTCTTACCAGCAAGGCGGCGGAAGGCGATCGAATGGATGATACGGTCCCGGTCCCGCTGGAAGGCGCTGCGAGGGCCGCGCGCGGTATGGCCGGGCTGATCGAATTCGCGCCCGCGGCTCTTGGCGGGGTCAGCTGCAAAAGGCGCGCGGGACATGGCCATGCTGGCTAAGTCAGAGACTAAGCCGTGACAACGGGAACAGGGGGAGAACGCCGCAGAATTGACGCTTCAGAGGCGCATTTGGGCGCGATTATCCGCCGATAATCCACTTCGCCGCCGCATCGGCGTGGATACGCATGCAATCGTAGATCGGCAGAACGTTGGCATTCACATCAACGATCAGCTCCAGCTCGGTATTTGCGAGCACAATCCCCTTGGCACCGTTGCTTTCGTACCGCGTCAGCATGGATTTGAGCACACGCTCGGAATCCTTGCGCGCTTTGCCGACCATCAGTTCATCATAAATGATGCGATTGAGATCATCGACGTCGCTCATTTCAGGAGGCAACAGACGCACGCCATGTGCGATGAGCCTCCGGCGATAGAAGCTTTCCGTCATCACATTACGCGATCCGATCAGCGCTGCCTGCTCGATTCCGTCCGCCTTCATGCGCTCGCCCACACATTCGGCAATGTGGAGCATGGGCACCTCGACGCGCGCCTGCACCTCGCGATAGACCTTGTGCATCGAGTTCGCGCAAATGATGAGCTGCTGAGCCCCCGCATCGGCAAGACGGTTGGCCGCGTCGGACAGAACCCCCACCGCGCGTTCCCAGTCCTCATCGCTCTCCAGGCAATAGATCTCTGCAAAGTTGAGGCTTTCGATTAGCAAGGGAGCTGACGCCTTCGGGTCGACCTCGCGCTGGATCTGGCGGTTGATGCGTTCGTAATAGCGGTGGGTCGAAACCCAGCTCATCCCGCCAATCATTCCAAGTTTACGCAAAGCCAAGTGCCCCCATTCCAGTTTCTCAGGTTGAGGGTAGCGAGGCTATACTAACAAATCCAGCAGGTTAACCTAGTCGAGCGCCTTCACGATTTCCTCGACCATCTTCTTGGCATCGGACAGCAGCATCATGGTCTGGTCCATATAGAACACATCGTTGTCCACACCGGCATAACCCACACCACCCATGCTGCGCTTGATGAAGAAGACCTGCTTGGCCTTGTCTACATCGAACACGGGCATGCCGTAGATCGGGCTGGACTTGTCCGTCTTCGCAGCCGGATTGACCACGTCGTTCGCACCGATGATGAAGGCTACGTCCGCCTGTGCGAACTCGCTGTTGATGTCTTCCAGCTCGAACACCTTGTCATAGTCGACCGATGCTTCGGCGAGCAGAACGTTCATGTGCCCAGGCATACGCCCTGCAACAGGGTGGATGGCGAACTTCACTTCGACACCCTTTTCTTCGAGGATATCGGTCATCTCACGCAAGGCATGCTGCGCCTGCGCTACCGCCATGCCGTAGCCGGGGATGATGATGACCTTTTCGGCCTGCTCGAGCATGAAGGCCGCATCTGCCGCGCTGCCCTGCTTGTATGGCCGCTGCTCGCGCGGTTCTCCGTCACCGCCGCCGCTGTCGTCAGCGCCAAAGCCACCTGCGATCACGCTGATGAAGCTGCGGTTCATCGCGCGGCACATGATGTAACTGAGGATCGCACCCGAAGAGCCGACCAACGCACCGGTGATAATCATTGCAGTGTTGCCGAGCGTGAAGCCCATCGCCGCTGCCGCCCAGCCCGAGTACGAGTTGAGCATCGACACAACGACCGGCATGTCCGCGCCGCCAATCGGGATGATCAGCAGGAAGCCGATGATGAAGGCGAGGACGGTAAGCGCAATGATGAATGGCAGGTTCGCTTCCATACCGGGCGTGTGCGCAAACATCGCCGTCAGCACCAGAATTGCCGCCAGCGTTCCAAGATTGATCACATGGCGCGCGGGCAGCAGGATCGGTGACCCGCTCATCTTCCCGCTCAGCTTGGCAAAGGCGATAACCGAGCCCGAGAATGTGATCGCACCGATTGCAATGCCGAGACCCATTTCGACCTTCGAAACCGGAGAGATAGCATCGCCCACCAACAGGTCAAACGCACCCGGATCGAGATAGGCAGCCCAGCCAACCAGCACAGCGGCAAGACCAACCAGCGAGTGGAAACCCGCCACCAGCTCGGGCATCGAAGTCATGGCGATCTTACGCGCAACGGTGACGCCCACGACGCCGCCAAGGAACATAGCAATCCCGATCTCGGGGAGTGTTGCCAGATCGTGCGTTACCAGTGTGGTGACGACTGCAATCGCCATACCGATCATGCCGAAACGGTTGCCCGTACGGCTCGTTTGCGGGCTCGAAAGGCCACGCAGCGCGAGGATGAAAAACACACCCGCCGCGAGGTATGCAAGTGCAACCCACGGGTTTACCGAGCCATGCGCTGCTGCACCCTCGGCCATTTCAGCGCCGGTGCCGTCAAACCAGTCAATCAATTCATTGCATTCGCGTGCAGTCATTTCCGGCGTGCATTGCTCGAGCGAGCCGCGATCTGGAGGAGCGATAGTCATCGTCACTTCTCCTTCTTCTTGTACATCGCGAGCATCCGCTCTGTGACCGCAAACCCGCCGAAGATATTGACGCTGGCGAGCACCACTGCGCCCAGCCCCAGCCACTTGGCAACATCGCTCTCGGCTTCAGCCGCGGCGACGAGCCCGCCCACAATGATCACCGAGGAGATCGCATTGGTCACAGCCATCAGCGGCGTATGCAGCGCCGGCGTAACCGACCAGACCACGTAATAGCCGACGAAACACGCCAGCACGAAGATCGAGAGGATTGATATGAAGTCCATGATTATCCCTTCAGCCTCTCGTTCACTATGGCCCCATCCTTGGTCAGCCGGATCGCATCGCCGATCTCTTCGTCGAGTTCAGGTGCTTTCCTCTCTGCATCCCAGAAGGCATTGAGGAAGTTGAACAAGTTGCGCGCGAAAAGTGCACTCGCATCGGCGGCCAAGTGCGCGGGGGTGTTAGAATAGCCCATGATCTTCACGCCATGTTTTTCTACGATCTGGTCGGCAACGCTGCCTTCAACATTGCCACCCTGCGCAACCGCGAGATCGAAGATCACGCTGCCTTGCCGCATCGTCGCAATCTGCGCGTCGGAAATGAGGCGAGGTGCTGCGCGGCCCGGGATCAGCGCGGTGGTGATGACGATGTCCTGCTTGGCGATATGCGCGCTCACCAGTTCGGCCTGCGCCTTCTGGTATTCCTCGCTCATTTCGGTGGCATAGCCGCCGCTGCCCTCGCCCTCGATCCCTTCGACGCTTTCGACGAAGACCGGCTTTGCGCCGAGCGACATGATCTGCTCCTTGGTGGCAGAGCGCACGTCTGTCGCGCTCACCTGCGCGCCGAGACGCTTGGCGGTTGCGATGGCCTGCAGCCCTGCAACGCCCACGCCCATCACAAAGACCTTTGCAGCGCTGATTGTGCCGGCAGCGGTCATCATCATCGGAAAGGCGCGTCCGTAGACATCGCCAGCAGAGATCACCGCTTTGTAGCCTGAGAGGTTGGACTGGCTGGAGAGCACGTCCATGCTCTGCGCACGGGTGATGCGCGGCATGAATTCCATCGCCAGCGCTTCGTAACCGGCATCGGCATAGGCCTTCACCCGATCAGCCTGGCCGAAGGGATCGAACACGGCGGCAACCCACGCGCCCTTCTTCGCCCCGGCAAGCGCGCTGACGTCAGGCGCCTGCACACCCATAACAATGTCAGCATCTTTCACGACAGCAGCGGCGGAGCCAAGCTCTGCCCCGGCGTCGCGAAATGCATCATCGGAGATTGCGGCACTCTCTCCAGCGCCTGTTTCAACGGCCAGCGTCGCGCCCAGAGCGCTCAGTTTCTTGACCGTTTCGGGAGTGGCGGCAACGCGGGTTTCCCCTGCTGCCTGCTCTTTAAGAACCGCTATCCGCATCCGCGAGCAATCAGGAGATCAGCACGACAATGATAGCAACGATCACCAGGATCAGCGGGATCGACCATTTCAGCATGCCGATAAAGCCATCGTACGTGCCATTTGCGGCTTTCATGTCGTGCGGATTGCCCATTGTTCTATGTTGCCCTTCTGCTTGGCGAATATGTGTTGGTCATATCTCTATCGACGCAAAGCTCCGCGCTCAAGCCCCCCGCACAAGCTTTGTAAACGCGCTTAATCGGGTCTTTACCCCTCGCTGCTACTCCAACCGCTTCACACCCGCATTGTGCGGGTCGCATAGGTGAGAGTGCATGGCCGAGGCTGAACAGCGCCTGCTGATGCTGATTGACGACGAACCGGCGCAAAGCCGGCTCATTTCCGCGCTCGCCGGGCGTGAGGGATGGCGCACACTCGTTGTCAGCGACTCGGAGACCGCAATTGCCACGCTCGGCACACGGCAGGGCATGCAGCTTTCCGCCATTATCCTCGATCAGTGGGTGCCAGGGGACCGCGCCTGCGAACTGATCGCCGAGCTCAAGGAACGCCGCCCCGCGCTGCCGATCCTGATGCTCACCACAAGCACCAGCCCGCAGCTCGCCGTAGAGGCCATGCGTGCCGGTGCTACCGATTACCTCGTCAAACCCGTCGCTCCCGACCGCCTGATGCAGGCAATGCGCAATGCGACGACGCGCGAGACGCCGCAGGACGAGTTGACGCCGCTGGCCGAGAAGTTCGATGCCGATCTCGATTTCGACGCGATGGTGGGTACCGCCACCCCGTTCCGCGACGCCCTGGCCAAGGCAGCCAAAGCTGCGCGCGGCCACGGCCACGTCCTGATCGAAGGCGAAAGCGGCACCGGCAAGGAGATGCTGGTCCGCGCCATGCATGCCGCCTCCCCCCGCGCCAAGACCGCTTTCCGCATGCTCAACATCGCCGGTGTGCCGGCAAGCAGCCTCGAGAGCGTGCTGTTCGGACACGAGAAGGGTGCCTTCCCCGGCGCATTTGACCAGCAGGTCGGCGCTTTGCAGCATTGCGACGGTGGGACGCTCGTCCTCGACGAGATCGACCGCCTGTCGATGGACCTGCAGGATCGCCTTGCCGAGGTGATCGAGACCGGACAGGTGAAGCCGCTGGGTGCGCAGTACGCCTTCAAGGTCGATGTCCGCATCATCGCCGCCTCCAACCTTCCGCTGGCAGACCTTGTCGCCACAGGGCACTTCCGCGAGAGTCTGCTCTCCGCCCTTTCGCGCACCAGCATCCTGCTGCCACCGCTTCGCCAGCGTAGCGAGGACGTGCCCGCGCTTACCCGCCATTTCCTTGGCCGCATCGGCGATCAGCCGGGTCTGCGCCCGCTGGGTATCACCGATGACGCCTTACGCCTCCTTTCCGCCTTCGAATGGCCGGGCAACGTCCGCCAGCTGCAAGCCGTGCTCTTCCGAGCTGCCGTTTTCTGCGATGGCGATGCACTGACCACCGAAGACTTCCCGCAACTCAAGGAGATCGTCGGCGAATGCGAAGCGCCTGCCACTCCGATGCGTGAGAGTGCCGGAGTTCAGCTCTACTGCGAAGACGGCAACCTGCGTTCGCTCGAGGACATCGAAGCCGACGTCATTCGCCTCGCCATCGGCCACTACCGCGGCCGTATGACCGAAGTCGCCCGCCGCCTCGGCATTGGCCGCTCGACGCTCTACCGCAAGCTGAGCGATCTGGGCATAGACAACGCTGCATAGCTTGTAGTCCCTCAAGCGCCGGGCACGCACATCCGTGCGCTTGGCTCCTCACAAAAGCTCGGGCGGCCGGTCGGCCTTGCCTCACCTTCGGTTCGGTTTCCTTGCACCTAATCTCCGTTCGTCCTGAGCTTGTCGAAGGACGTTGGCGGTGATCCAAACCTGTAGGAAAGCCCTAAGCTTCCAACCCGCCGAAGTCCGTCAACGCCGCATCCCTCAGGCCGCGCCACACGTTCCTTGCCTGCACCGTCTCGAACACATCATGCACGCGCAGCAGTTGCACGCCTGCGTCCATGCCGAGCTGTGCCAGTGTGAGCGAGCCACCTACCCTTTCGTGCGCCGCTACCTCGTTGCTCAGTGCACCGATCATACGTTTGCGGCTTGCACCCAGCAGCAACGGACAGCCGAGTGCGTGGTACATAGGCAGCGCGTTGAGCACCGCGAGGTTGTCCGCCAGCGTCTTGCCAAAGCCGATACCGGGATCGAGCACCACTCGGTCTGCCGCAATGCCAGCACCAATCGCCCGGTCGCGAGCGTCTTTGAGCATGTCGAACACGTCGAACGCTACTGCAGTGTAGTCCGGATCCGCATGCAGATCCTCACCCGTGCCCGGCGCATGCATCAGCACCACCGGCTTGCCGCTCGATGCCGCGAACTCGAGGCTGCGCGGGTCGTAGCGCAAGGCTGATACGTCGTTGATCACATGCGCGCCTACCTCCAGCGCCGCTTCCATTACCGCAGGTCGCCGCGTGTCGACACTCACAGCCGCGCCCATTGCAACGCAATGCTCGATAGCGGGGACGACGCGCTTGACCTCCTCGCCTTCCCACACTGCTTTTGCGCCTGGGCGCGTGCTCTCCCCTCCGATGTCGATGATCGCCGCACCCGCCTCGTGCATCTTCGCGGCGTGGGCCTTCATCGTCTCGGGGTCGTCCATGAACTCGCCGCCGTCGCTGAAGCTGTCCGGCGTGACGTTGAGAATCCCCATCACCTGCGGCTGATCGAGCCGGACGGTGCGCCCGCCAAGCTCCAACGGCTGGTGTACCTTGGCAAGACCCACCCACTGCGCCTCCGCCTCGCCGCCCAGCGCGTCAGGCAAGCCACCGATCACCTCGCCCATCGTCGCCTTGGTCGCGATCCGGCGAGAGGTCACCACCCCGCCCTCGCGCACCACCACCGCGAACTCGCGCGCATAGACCATGCCACCCGCCAGCCGCACCGCATCCCCCTCAACCGCCTGCGGACCGGTGACCGTAGTAATCGGCTGGATGTAGACGGACTGGCTCATGGCTTTGCTTTCAACGGGTTAGCGGGAGGGTGTGACAGGTGTGACAGTGTCCTGGCGAAGAAATTCTTAGGCAGCGATTTTGGCGCTGTTGAAGCGCGCAAACGAGCCGCAATCAAGGGGCTGGTAAAGGTCATGCACGGGATTGAGCATAGGGAGAGGATTGTAGGAAAGTGAAAGGGCAGTTTCGACACACACACACACACACACTGTCGTTCTGCTGAGGTCGGACGTTAAGCCAAACCTTGTGCAATCAGTGTTGCGGACTATTCACGTCAGAAAGCAAGCCTTCTCCTTGCGATGAACGACATCACTCTATTTTTTGGAGCTCTCGTGGCTAACGTCGATTTTTATGGGCCGCAGCTCAAAGTTGAAAGAGCGGAACATCACATTCATGCCCTAGAGGCGATTGCACGTGATTACCTTCGTCGGAATGCGCAGCGCATGCGTCCGAAGCGAAATAGGCTTGTATCAAGAAAAGAACCGGCGACTTTTCCAAGGCACACCTCAACAACACTAGGTGATGCTATCCATAATCTGCGGGTCGCTCTCGACCACGCCTACCACATTGTTGCGGAAAAAAACGGGGCCACGTTCAACCCATACCGCCGGTTCCCGTTTGGCGGGGACAAGGAGTCTCTAAAGGGCTCGCTGAACGGGTATCAAAAGCAGGGCACCACGCCAAGCAACAAAGTAATTAGAGCGATATTAGACGAAATCCAACCTTACCCTTCAGGTGCCCTAAATCTGTATGGTCTGCATCAACTCGACATCACTGACAAACACCTCGTCTTGATTCCTACAAGCGCGTTCCTCGGAGGCGGAATTACGATAGAGTTGCTTGATGCATCGGGGTTACCAAGCGGGCGCAAAGTTACAATAGACGGGCATCTAGGTATGCCGGAGCCCGGAAAAGGTCAGGAATTCTTTAATTTTGGTCCTCATGGGGCCGTGTGCCGAGGTGATCTTCGAGAAGCTTTGAAGATTTGTTTTGGTGACGGACAGCCTTTTGAAGGTAAGGAAGTTGTATCGACTGTTCGCAAGTTACACGCATCAGTCTTAAGAGCACTCAGTATCTTACAAGACGCAGCGAACTGAATTTCGTGAGCCACAAAAGCCCGTCGTAATCTTAAATTCGATGCCAACTTGCACAGTCCAACATCATTCGTACATCAATCCTCAGCTGCCAGCAGGTACAGCCCGCGCGCAGCATCAATCGGTTTCACCTCACCACCAGCCTCGTAGTGCCAGAAGGTCCAGCCGTTGCAGCTTGGCGCGTTCTGGATCGTCTTGCCGACACCGTGGATCGAGCCGACTTCCTTGCCGCATTCGATGCTGCCATCGGCGCGGACGGTCGCTTTCCAGCGGCGTTTCTTGTCGAAGATTTCGGTACCGGGCTTGAGCAGTCCTGCTTCAACCACCGCGCCGAACGCTACCCTCGGCTGGGTCTTGCGGCTTTGCATCGTGGTGAGCGCGCTTTCGTCTAGCGGCAGTTCTTTCTCGATCCGCGCTGTGGCGACCTTGCGGTAGCTTGCCTCACGCTCGCAGCCGATCCATTCTCGGCCCAAGCGTTTTGCAATCGCGCCGGTGGTTCCGGTGCCGAAGAACGGGTCGAGCACGACGTCACCCTTTTCGGTCGTCGCCAGCAGCACGCGGTAGAGCAGCGCCTCGGGCTTTTGCGTCGGGTGCGCCTTGTTGCCCTCGTCATCCTTCAAACGCTCCGCGCCCGAGCAGATCGGGAAGGTCCAATCGCTGCGCATCTGCAGCTCGTCATTCAGCGTCTTCATCGCGCGATAGTTGAAGTGATACTTCGATTTCTCGCCCTGCGAGCACCACAACAGCGTCTCGTGCGCATTGGTGAAGCGAGTGCCGCGGAAGTTGGGCATCGGATTGGTCTTGCGCCACACCACGTCGTTGAGGATCCAGAAGCCAAGGTCCTGCAGGATCGCCCCAACGCGGTAGATATTGTGATAGCTGCCGATCACCCACAGCGCGCCATCAGGCTTCAGGATGCGTTTGCACTCTGTCAGCCAATCCCTTGTGAAATTGTCATAAATTGTGAAGCTATCGAACTGGTCCCAGTCGTCGGTCACGGCATCGACATGGCTGCCATCGGGGCGATTGAGATCACCGCCCAGCTGGAGATTATACGGCGGGTCCGCAAAGACGAGATCAACGCTCGCGTCGGGTAGCTTGCGCATTTCCTCCACGCAGTCGCCTGCCAGGATCTTGCCCAGAGGCAGATCCGCCTTATTGACCTTTGGTGCGCGTGTTTTCGCCTTGGCGGTACGGATTTTCGTCAGCTGGCCCACAGGGTTCCCCTCAAGTTATCCACAGGGGGTAGAGTCCGCGGGACTCCCCGGTCAAGCAGCAATTTTACGCCGCACCGCAACCGCTAGAGGGGAACAAAACGAGTCTACTACAAGATGTTGAGTCTCTTTGCCTAAGCAGGACTCATGATCCTGTGGTGTGGCGTGAATGACTCGCCTGTCAAATTCAGACAAATTGGATCGCCACGGTTCCGGCAAAGGCGGCAAGCAGCACCACTCCCAGACCGCGCCCGATGGAGTGGGCGTAGCGGCAGAAGAGTAGCATCAATACCGCCGATGCAGCGAGGATCGGCAGCTCGATATCGAGCAGGTCTGCCGGGATGGGGATCGGCGCAATGGTCATTGTCGCACCACCGATCAGCAGCAGGTTGTAGATGTTGGAGCCCACGACATTGCCGACCGCCATGTCCGAACGGCCTTTAAGCGCGGCCGCAAGCGTTGCGGCCAGTTCGGGGAGCGACGTGCCGACCGCAACGACTGTTAGACCGATTGCGGTTTCGGACACGCCGGCGAGCGTCGCCAACTCGATCGCTCCGCCTACCAGTAAATCGCCGCCGAAAATCAGGATGGTGACACCAGCGACAAAAAGCAGCCCCGCCAACGCAAGGCCGGGCTCCTTGCCTTCCTCTTCGTCCTCGCGATCCTCTGGCGGGTGGTTCACTCGCCACACTATGTAGACGACAAGTGCCGCCAGCAGTGCCGCGCCCAGCCACGGCGAGCCGAGCTGGCTGAAGGCGAGTGCCCATAGCGCCAGCGTGGCGATCAAAGCGACCACCGCATCGCGCTTGCCCACGCCGTGCAACAGAATGGGCGAGACCAGCGCAGTCGCGCCAAGGATCAATAGTGTGTTGGCGAGGTTGGACCCCACAACGTTGCCCCATGCAATGCCGGGTGAACCTGCAAGCGCCGCCTGCACGCTCGCCACCATTTCGGGCATGCTGGTGGCTGCGCCGACGATCACCAGTCCTGTCACCAGGTGCGAAATGCCAAGGCGGTGCGCGATAGCGACTGCTCCGCGCACAAGCAGTTCTCCGCCGACAAACAGGCCCACCAGGCCGCCGATGATGGTTGCGATCAGGATCAGCATGAGGGCGCCCTTACAGGCTCAGCTCCATTTGTGCGACAGGGGCGAAAGACTGTCTGTGCAGGGGTGTTGGACCGTGGATGCGCAGCGCTTCCATATGTTCCTTCGAACCGTAGCCCTTGTTGCGTTCCCAACCGTAGTGGGGATGGCGCTCTGCCGCTTCAACCATCAGCCGGTCGCGATATTCCTTGGCGAGGATCGAGGCAGCACCGATGCACGCCTCTTTCCCGTCCCCGCCGACGATAGGCGTTGCGGGCCATTGCCAGCGATCGCAGCGGCCATCCGGCGTCAGATTGCCGTCGATCAGGGTGGCGAAACCGGTCTCGTCTACAGCCTCACACAAGCGCTCCATCGCAATGCTCATCGCCAGCATGGTCGCCTGGAAGATATTAAGCCGGTCGATCTCCTCCACATCGACCACGCCAATGCCGAATGCGCAGCTTTCACGAATGCGCGCTTCGGCCTCTGCCCTCGCCTTGGCGGATAGCTTTTTGGAATCGTTCACGCCCTTAGGCGTAGGCTTGCATAGCAGCACGGCAGCGGCCACAACCGGGCCAGCCAACGGGCCGCGCCCCGCCTCGTCCACCCCGGCGACAAGCGGCGCGTCACCCAAACGGGCACAAAAATCAGCAGAAGGCGTACCTGACAGCATGAAAAAACTCGTCCTCGCATCCGCCCTATCCTCCGCCGCACTCGCACTCGCAAGCTGCAGCTTCGCGCAATCGGGGGAAACTCCGCCACTGGTGGTCACTCCCGGTGAACCGGTTGAGCTTGAAGAAAGTTCGCCTTTCGCTGCCGAAGCGCATGGCAATTTTGCCGAGCCTTGGGCCGTTAAAGTCCATCCTGAGACAGGCACCGTCTTCATCACCGAAAAAGCCGGGACCATGAAGTTCTATGAACCGGAAAGCGGCCGCTTGGGCACCGTCACAGGCCTGCCCGAAGTGGCATACGAAGGTCAGGGCGGCCTCGGCGATCTCGCCTTTGCGCCAGACTTCGCCGAAAGCGGAATGATCTACCTTAGCTGGGCGCAAAGCGATGGCGGGAACGGTACCTTCGCCACCATCGGCAGGGGAACGCTCGTCTGCGAAGTAGCCGACGAGTGCCGCATCGATAATCTGCAGGAGATCTGGCACCAGAGCATGGCAGGAGGGCGCCGCGGGCACTACTCGCACCGCATCGTGTTCTCACCCGATGGCGCGTACATGTTCGTATCGAGCGGAGATCGGCAGGAGCAGGATCCAGCACAGGACCTCAGCAACAACCTTGGCGCAGTCGTTCGCCTCAACCTTGATGGTACGCCCGCAGCCGGCAACCCCTTCGTCGATCAGGGCTCTCCGACCGACCAGATCTGGTCTTACGGCCAGCGCAACCTCCTCGGTCTCGCCATGCGCGAAGATGGCGAATTGTGGGAGCTGGAACACGGCCCCGCAGGTGGTGACGAGCTGAACTTCGTGGTCGCGGGTGCCAATTATGGTTGGCCCACCCGCTCCAATGGCGACAATTACAACGGCGTCGACATCCCCGACCACACAGAAGATGACGGCTTCACCAAGCCCGCGATCCACTGGACTCCCGTGATCGGCCCCGGTGGCATGGATTTCTATACCGGCGACATGTTCGCCGATTGGGAGGGCCAGCTGCTTGTTGCCGCTCTGACGACCCGCTCGATTGTCCATCTCTCGACCGATTCTGCAAACAACAGTGCAGAGGAACTGGGTCGTTACACGTTCCCGACGCGTTTGCGCGATATCGAGATCGCATCTGATGGTGCGATCTGGGTGATCGAGGATGGCGAAGATGGCCGCCTCCTGCGCTTGACGCCCAAGGGTTAGTTTCACACGCCAAAGCCGGAAGTGATTGCGTGTGGCGCCGCCCCGCCCTATCGGCGCGCGGGTGACGCATGATGCTGCCAAACTGATCCCGTTAGAAGCGGTCGAACCCGCCATGATCGAGGCACTGCTCGACCGTGCCTTTGGCGAAGACCGGCAAGGCAAGACGGCGTACAAAGTCCGTGAGGGTGTCGACTGGCTGCCCGCGCTCAGCTTTGCCGCGCTTGATGCAGACGACATGCTGGTGGGCACGATCCAGACCTGGCCTCTAGCACTCACAGACAGCCAAGGTCGCCGCCATCCCATGCTGATGGTCGGGCCTGTCGCGGTCGTGCCCGAGCGGCAGAGCGAGGGGTTCGGCCATACGCTGATGGCGGCGATGACCAGTGCGCTCGATCCGCAGGCTGCCTTGCCGCAAGTCCTGATCGGCGATCCCGAATACTACGAACGCTTCGGCTTTATCTCGGCTCCAACGCAAGGCTGGTCTCTTCCCGGTCCGCACGAGAAGCATCGCCTGATGGTCCGCGCGCCAAATCCGGGCGTGCTCCCCGATGAAGGCACGCTTGGCCCTTGGATTGGCTGACCGGCTCTGGCATCGGATACACACCAATGCCCTACACCCCGCCCCCAGAACTTGCCGGACTGTCGCTCGCCGAAATTGCGGAGCAGGTCGCGGACTGCAAGTTGCCTCCGATTGACCAATGGGACCCTCCTGAAGATGGCGACAGCAAGATGCGTGTGGCAGCAGACGGAACCTGGTTTCACGATGGCAGCCCGATCAATCGCCCGGCGATGGTGCGCGCTTTCGCCAGCCTGCTGCGGCGCGAGGCGGACGGGCGCTACTTCCTTGTCACACCGCATTACAAGCAGAGCATCGCGGTGGATGACGCAGCCTTCGTTGCAGTCGATGTAAAGGCAGAAGACGATGCCCTTGTCTTTCGACTCAATACAGATGAACTGGTGCTCGCAGGGCCGGACAACCCATTACGCGCAGAAGGCGATCCTGAAGCCCCCGCCATCTATCTTGCGGTCCGGCATGGATGCGAGGCGCGGCTTGACCGCTCGACCTGGTTGCAGCTGGTCGAGATCGCCTTGACGCAAGACGAAGACCTCACCGTTACCAGTCAGGGCACCAAATTCCCGCTGGTGCCGGAATGAGCGACCTGTTCGACCGCCTCTCCGCTCTGTTCGATGCCACCCAGCATGTCGGCATCGAAGGTATACGCGATGACAGCAGCTGGGCTCGCTCTCCCTTGCGCGATGCCGCCGTTCTGATGGCGGTAACCGACCGCGAAGAACCCGGCCTGCTCCTCACGCACCGTCCACAGACAATGGCGAACCATCCGGGTCAGGTCTCTTTTCCGGGCGGCAAACTGGAACCGGGGGAGGATGTGATCAGTGCGGCACTGCGCGAAGCAGAAGAAGAGCTCGCCATTCCGCCCGATCAGGTACGCGTGGTAGGACATGCGGAATCCTTTGCAACGGGAACCGGATTCAACCTCACCCCGGTTCTGGGCCTCGTTCCACACGATCTGCCAATCACACCCGATCCGCGTGAGGTCGATGGCTGGTTCGAAGCACCGCTCCGCCACGTGCTCGACCGGCGCAATCATACGCGCAAAATGGGCATGTTCGGCACGCAGCGATTGCCCTACACCGAGATTATGTGGGAGGGGCATCGCATCTGGGGGATCACCGCCGGGATTATTGCCAACTTGTCGCACCGGCTGGTGTGGGAGGAATTGATCGGTGGCTAAGCTGCCAAATGCTGACTGGACCAAGCGCGCAGACCTCGCGCAGCTCGTCGCAATACTCGGCGCAGAGAACCTGCGTTGGGTGGGCGGTGTCGTGCGCGATACGCTGCTCGGTTCGGACGTTCACGATGTCGATACAGCGACCACACTTCTTCCTGATGAGGTGATGGAACGGCTGAAGGCGGCGGGCATCAAGCCGGTCCCCACCGGAATCGACCACGGAACGGTTACTGCCGTCCTGCCCGAAGGCAATGTCGAGATCACCACGCTGCGCAAGGATGTCGCCACCGATGGCCGCCGCGCGACCGTGGCATTCGCCAGCGAGTGGAAGGACGATGCTGCGCGACGTGATTTCACAATCAACGCGCTGTTCGCCCACCCTGAAACGCTCGAGATTTCCGACTACTTCGGCGGGCTCGATGATCTGGCAGCACGCCGTGTGCGCTTCATCGGGGATGCGTGTGAACGTATCCGCGAAGACCACCTGCGCATCCTGCGATACTACCGCTTCCAGTCGCGCTTCGGGGCAGAGCTTGATGCCAAGGCCGAAGAGGCCTGTGCAGAGTTGGCCTCGACGCTGAAAGGGCTGAGCCGTGAACGCGTGGCCTCGGAACTGCTTAACCTGCTCAAGACCGCCGCAGCTCCTGCAACGCTTTCACGTATGCATGATCAAGGCGTTCTGCAGGTCATTTTACCAGAGGTAAGTGCAGAGGACATTGCGCGCTTCAGCAGCCTGGTGGATGAGGAAGCAAAGCAAGGCTTCGAGCCGGTGGAAATACGCCGGATGGCGGCGCTCTTGCCAGCCGATGCGAAAGTGCGCGAACAGGTTGCCGCACGTCTGCGTCTGTCCAACGTACAGCGCAAACATCTTGTTAGGCTCGCCGAGCTGGATGCAGCCCAGGTTGATACAGCCGACGCGGCGCGCGCGCTCGCTTACCGCGAGGGCAACTCGCTAGCTATCGATAAACTGCTGATAGATGGGGCAGACACTTCCCCCCTTCAGGGCTGGGAAGCTCCTGAATTCCCACTCAAAGGTGGCGAAATCGTTGCTCACGGTGTTGCTGCCGGTCCGGAAGTTGCACGGATCCTGCAGGCAATTGAAAACCGCTGGATCGAAGAACGGTTCCCGGCCCGAGAGGCAGTGCTCTGCATGCTCGAGGAAGAACTCGCATGCTGAAGCCACCCTGTTCGCATCTGCAAGGCAGCCCTTGATACGCGTTGTAAAGTCAGACAGGGAGCGTTCAGAAGGTTTCATGTATTACCTTCAATAACGGGTGCGCACTTTCTGGTGCGCCGTGTGTCTACCCCGGACGGGGTGTGCCGCCCGCTTTGAAATCCGGCCTTGTCGGAAGAATTTTGAACAGCCGGGTGGCGCTTACCCGCCGCCCGAATGAAGGGAATTTTTGTACTATGCGTATCGCTTTCGCTGCCGCCGCTGCAGCAATCGCTTTCTCCACCCCCGCTATGGCACAGGATGCTGGCGTAGAGATCGTCGGCAATGACGATGTCGTGATCGGCACCATTGATTCCAACGATGGCACCAATGCCGTCCTCAACACCGGCACCTATGAAATCCCGCTTCCGGTGGAGAGCTTTGCCGAGCGTGAAGGCGTGTGGACGATGAACATGACCAAGACCGATCTCGAAGCGGCATGGGCAAACGTTCTGGCACAGGCCGAAGCCGAAGCTGCCGTCGCTCTGGCCGCCGCAATGGTTGAAGGTGCGGAAGTCACCTCGGCCGACGCCATGGCTCTTGGCACTGTATCAAGTGTCAACGAAACGCATGTTGTGATCGCAAGCGAAGCTAATGCATTGGTCACACTGCCAAAAACCCTCTTCGCGCTCGATGCAGACGGCGCGGTGGTTGTGATGGCAAATCACGCCGACATCATGGCCGCCGTAAATGATACGCGGGTCCGCTAACCCGGGCACAGATATTTGAGAGAAAGGGCCCGGTGGAGCGATCCATCGGGCCTTTTTTTGGGCCTCGCGCGCCGGCGTTCGCGTCCGCTCACTTGGCTATCCTCGCCTGAATCCCTCCGCTACGCTTCAGGGCGGCTGCGGGCGGGCGGTCGCCCTTGCGGGCCCGCGGCCCGTACTCCGCGAAAAGGCGGGTGGTTGAGCTGATATCGGGCGCGACTAGCGCACGACAGAGCCCGACCGGGCGACCGCAGGTGCCGCGCAGCGAAGCGGAGCGAATAGCACCGAGGACGAAAGCGCGGAGGCGCTTTCGAAAAACAAACAATCCTAAAACGTGTTCGTTTTAGGAAATCCCTGTGGCGGCAAACGTCCGGCGGCACCGCGCGCCACTTTCCACATACCGATCTCGGTCTCGGTCCGGGTACGATCGCCTTTGCCGCCCATTGCCCAGCTAAGGCCTTCCTCGAGCGTGAAGGTCGTCGCATCGGACAGGCCGCCATCGCGGTATCGCTGTAGCGTCACGCCCTGCCCGCGCGTCATCACGGGCATCTCTTCGAGCGCGAAGACGACAAGCTTGCGGTTCTCGCCAACCACGGCGACGTGGTCATGCGCGGCAGCCACAGCTCGCGCGACAGTAAGTTTAGCGTCGCCCTTGAGGTTCACGACCTGGCGACCTTTCCGCGTTTCGGCGAGCAGCTCGTCGGTCACTGCAACGAAGCCCTTGCCCACCGTGTTCGCGAGCAGGATCTGCTTGTCCTTCTCGTGCACCACAACCGCGATCACGTTGGCTGAGGCATCTATATCGAGCGTATTGCGCACCGGCTCGCCAAAGCCGCGTGCGCCGGGCAGCTTGTCCGCACCCAGCGTGAAAAAGCGGCCATCATCGCAGGCGAGCAGCACGCGGTCGGTTGTCTGGCAATGAACCGCGAAGGCAGGCCCGTCGCCTTCCTTGTACTTGAAATCGCCGCAGCGATCCTTGCCCAGATCGACATGCCCTTTCGCGCCGCGCACCCAGCCCTTCTGGCTGAGCACCACGGTCACGGGCTCTTTCTCGATCATTGCGTTCGGATCGAATTCCACCGCAGGCGTTTCATCGGTGATGGTCGTGCGGCGTGCTCCCAGCGCGGTATCCTCGCCATATTCCTTGCGCAGAGCGGCCATGTCCTTCTTAAGGCGCGTCTTCTGGCGTGCGGGTGAAGCGAGCAGTTTCTCCAGCTCCTCCTGCTCCTTCAGAAGCTCGTCCTTCTCTGTGCGGAGCGCCATTTCCTCCAGCTTGCGCAAGCTGCGCAGCCGCATGTTGAGGATCGCTTCGGCCTGCCGGTCGGTGAGCTTGAATTCCTTCATCAGCTCGGCCTTGGGATCATCCTCGTAGCGGATGATCTCGATCACGCGGTCGAGGTTGAGGAAGGCGATGATATAGCCTTCAAGCAGCTCCAGTCGGTCGGCGATCTTCGCAAGGCGGTGCTGCGTGCGCTTCTGCAGGATCTCGATCTGGTGGACGATCCAGTTCGTCAGGAATTCCTTCAGTCCCATGACCATCGGCGTGCGCGTGTGATCGAGCACGTTCATGTTGAGGCCGAAGCGCGTTTCCAGATCGGTGAGCTTGTAGACGCTTTCCTTGAGAAGATCGGGGTCCACATTGCGGCTGCGCGGGACGAGCACGATGCGGATGTTCTCGTCGCTCTCGTCACGCACGTCATCGAGGATCGGCAGCTTCTTGTCGGCAATCGCCTGCGCGATCTGCTCGATCAGCTTGCCCTTGGGCACCTGATAGGGGATCTCGGAAATGACGAGCTGATACCCGCCGCCCTTCTGCCGCTCGATCCCGGCATCGCGATCCTCCGCGTTCTCCGACTCTTCCGCGTAGAAGCGCCCCCGCACACGGAAGCTCCCGCGCCCGGTTTCATAGGCCTTGGAAATCGCCTCCGGCCCGTCAACAATCAGGCCACCCGTCGCAAAGTCCGGGCCGTGGAACACGCCCATCAGCTCTTCGTGCGTCACATCCTTGTTGAACAGCACCAGCTCGGCCGCATCGAGAACTTCGGCAACGTTGTGGCTGGGAATGGAGGTCGCCATGCCGACCGCGATCCCGCTCGCGCCATTGGCAAGCAGGTTCGGGAACAGCCCGGGCATCAGCTCGGGCTCTTCTTCCTCGCCATTGTAGGTCGGGATGAAGTCGACGGTGCCTTCATCCAGACCCGCCATCAGCTGCATCGCGGTCTTCGTCAGCCGCGCTTCGGTGTAGCGATAGGCAGCAGCGTTATCGCCGTCGATATTGCCGAAGTTCCCCTGCCCCTCGACCAGCGGGTACCGCAGCGTGAACGGCTGGGCGAGGCGGACCATCGCGTCGTAGACCGCTGTATCGCCGTGCGGGTGGTACTTGCCGATCACATCACCCACGACGCGGGCCGACTTCTTGAAGGCGCTGTCGGGCGAGAGTTTCAATTGGCGCATTGTCCACAGCAGGCGGCGGTGGACCGGTTTCAGTCCATCCCGCAGATCGGGCAGCGAGCGTGCTGTGATCGTGGAGAGCGCATAGACAAGGTAACGTTCCGACAGCGCGCTATCGAACGGCTGGCGCGTGATGCCGTTTTCAGAATCAGGAGTGTCTTCA
This sequence comes from Aurantiacibacter sp. D1-12, assembly GCF_028858515.1. Lineage (GTDB taxonomy): Bacteria > Pseudomonadota > Alphaproteobacteria > Sphingomonadales > Sphingomonadaceae > Alteraurantiacibacter. Next base: position 193,983 of record NZ_JAPJZJ010000001.1, on the reverse strand, counting down.
GGGGTGACCATGTCGATCGCCCTATCACTGCCTCGCCCCAGCGGACAGCACGGAACGGCGGCGTTTCCCCAGCCGCAATCCAAGCGACATTCCGGCCTTTAGCGCCGCGTTCATCAACCAGCTTGAGGAGCAACCGCAGCGCGAAGAGCGTAGCCTCGAAGCCGCATGACAATACTCTTCCGCCTATCCAGGCCGGCCAATTTTAAGGCTCCGTCACTGCAGCGAAGCGGGGCCTTTTCGTTGCCTCTTGCCAAGTTGCCTCAATTATGGCCAAATTATGGCAGCAATAAGGCCAAAAGGAGGCAATAATGCGTAAGAGAGGATTTTATCTAGTACTTTCAGTAGCATGTATAACTCTGACAGCGTGTAGCGAGTCGGCGGATTACACCGAATCTGCCGAAATGGTGGAAGGCGATGCCACATTTGAAGCAGGTTCTGCGGAGATTGTGGCGGACAATGAGGAGGCCATTACGACATCCGACGAGGTGCTGGCGCCCAGCCCTGCCCCCTCCGCGCCGGATGTCTCGATTAATCTGCCGCGCATGGCCTACACCTATGACTATGGCTTCCGCATGGATGCCGCCGACATCGCTTCCATGCAGGAACGGCACGCCGACATGTGCGCTGCAGCAGGCCCCTATGTTTGCCAGATTGTCTCGCAAAGCCATTCCGGCAATGTCGAAGACGGATATGCGGCCGGGCGGCTGGAACTGGCCGTGGTGGCCGATCAGGCGCGCGACTTTGGCGGGCGGCTTAGCGCGGCTACGACCAATGCTGGGGGCGAACAGATTACCGCCGCGATTACGGGCGAAGATCTGACCCGCAGCATGGTCGACACCGAAGCGCGCCTACGCAGCCGTGTGGCACTGCGCGACCGGATGATGGAAGTCCTGCGCACGCGGCAGGGCAGCGTAGAGGAAATTGTAGAAGCGGAACGCCAGGTTGCGCGGATCAACGAAGAAATCGATCAAGCACGCAGCTGGCTGGAAGAAATGCGCGGCCGTGTGGCATTCACACGCATCAACGTGTCCTATTCCACCGCCAATGCCCCGGCGAGCGACTTCTTCGGTCCGGTCGGCACTGCCTTCGCTAGCTTGGGCAGCATACTAGGCTACCTGCTTGCCGCATTCATTGTTCTCGGCAGCATCGCGTTGCCTGTGGGCGGAGCCATTTGGGGCACTCGCCGCTTCTTGCGCTGGTTAGACAGTCGCTCGGCAGTCGAAGCCTGACGGGACGAGTGGGGCGGGTCTAGCGCTCGCCCCTCTTCCCATTCGCTTCCAGCTCGCGCCGCATCGCGGCAACTTCCGCAGTCAATCCGCGCAATTCATTCATGATCAGCTCGCGTTCGCCATGCGCCTCTTCGCTGGTCGCTTCACTCATTGCGTTGACGATCACACCGATGAACAGGTTGAGCACAATAAAGCTGGTGAGCAGGATGAAAGGCACGAAGAAGGCCCAAGCGTAGGGGTAGACCTCCATCACTGGGCGCACGATGCCCATGGACCAGCTTTCCAGCGTCATGATCTGGAACAGCGAGTAGAGCGACAGCCCGATATTGCCGAACCATGCGGGGAAAGCCTCCCCGAACAGCGTCGTCGCCATGACAGCGGCAATATAGAACAACAGCAGCAGCATAACGATTACCGTGCCGATGCTGGGAATGGCGCTGAACAGTCCGGCGATCACCTTGCGCATGCTGGGCACAACCGAGACAAGCCGCAGCGCACGCAGGATGCGCAGCGCACGCAGGATAGAGAGTTCTTGTGATGCGGGGAAAAGCGCCGCGCTGACAATCGCCAGATCGAAGACATTCCAGCCGTTCTTGAAGAAGGCAAGGCGGTAAGCGAAGAACTTGAGCAACAGCTCGACGACGAAGATTGTCAGCGCGATCTTGTCCAGCGCGCCAACGATATCACCGAAGCGCGCCATGATTGTGGGCGATGTTTCCATGCCCAACCCGATGGCGTTGAGGATGATGACAGCGATAATCGCCTTTTCGAACCGGCTCGATTCGACAAGCTGCCTGACCTTTTCACGCACTTTGGAAGGTTCCTTGCCCCAATGCCTTGGCCGCTGCTTTTGCGGTCAAAATCCCTGAACGTCTACGCTGTCATCGGGGATTTGCACGGTCAGTCCGTCCAGTTCCTCGACCAGCACGATCTGGCAAGCGAGGCGGCTTGTCGCCTGCACATCGGAAGCGAGGTCGAGCATGTCTTCCTCCTCTTCAACCGCCTCTGGCAACCTGCCGAACCATTCACGCGCCACGATCACATGGCAGGTGGAGCAAGCCATCTGTCCCTCGCACGTTCCCTCCAGCGGCATGCCAACAGCCTGCCCGACTTCGAGCAGGCGATCGCCATCCGAAGCCTCGGCCTCAATCTTGTCGCCATCGCGGGTGAGAAACGTGACTTTGATGCTCGCTGTCCTTGTTGCCCTAAATCTGCTGCAGTGCAGCATTGATAAGCTTTTGCGCCGCCTCTTCAAGCTCTTCCATGGTTGTGTAGCGGCCCCAGCCGATCCGGATGGTACTTTTTGCTTGCTGGTCGGTCAGCCCAATAGCCTTGAGCACGTGGCTCGGTTTGCCCGATCCGCTGGCACAAGCCGAACCGGCGGAAAACATCACTTCGCGGCAATCGCTCATCAAGCGCGCGACATCAAGACCGTCACGGCGCACACTGAAATTGGCATGATTACGCGCCTCAGTGCTGCCATTGATCTCCCACCCATCGAACAGTTCGACAGCGCGATCCCACAGGTCTCTCGCGTGATCTTTGTCTGCCTGCATCCGTTCACCAGCGAGCTGGGCAGCGGCACCAAACCCTGCACAAAGCGCAGTGCTGAGCGTACCCGACCGAAATTTTTCCTGCAGCCCGCCGGTAATCTGCGGGTCAAGCTCCACCCCGTCTCGCACCCAAAGCGCGCCGATGCCCTTGGGGCCGTAAAGCTTATGCGCAGACACTGCGATCATGTCAGCACCGCCGGGGGCGGCGAATTTGCCCATTCCCTGCACCGCATCGCACAACATCAGTGCGCCTGCCTCTTTTGCCTGCGAGGCAATTTCGGCAACAGGCTGGAGCGTGCCGATTTCATTGTTCACCTGCATCACGCAGACGAGCGCAGTATCGCCGGGCAGATTGCTGCGGGTGTCGGCAATGCCGTTCCGATCCACCGGAATAATGTGCGGCTCATCCAGCACATAGGCGGTGTCTCGCACGGCGGCATGTTCGATAGCTGAAATGGCAACACGGCCCTGCTTACTGCCGCCCTTCAGTACCGAACCGCGCATGGCGAGATTGATCGCTTCGCACGCGCTGCCGGTAAAATGCACCTGCCCGCCGGGCGGCATCAGCGCAGCGACCCGATCGCGCGCTAATTCGACCGCTGCCGCCGCGGTACGCCCCATGCGATGCGGCGAATGCGGATTGCCAAACCCGGTGCCATCCGGCCCGTCGAGCCATTGCAACATCGCATCGCGCGCCTCTGGCGCGAGCGGAGTGGTGGCCTGGTAATCGAGATAGATCATGTCAGTGAGTTCCACGCTTCTGCGAAGGCGTCGAGTTCTTCGGGCGTTGTGCTCCAGCCAAGCGATACACGGATCGTGCGGCTGGCGGTGTCATCATCAACGCCAAAGGCATCGAGCACGCGGCTTTTCTTCAGGGTGCCCGACGAACAGGCGCTGCCTGCCGAAACGGCAAAGCCCATTGCGTCGAGGCGGATCAAAAGCGCTTGTGCGGACATGGTGCGATGCTCGAGTGCCAAGATGTGATGGGCATGATTATGGCCGGTTGCAGGCTGGGTCTCCTCAAACCTTTCATCAAAATAGCTGATATGTGAAAATTCCAAACTCGGCCAAGGCTCAGCTTCCAACGCGGCCGCCATGCCAAGCACAACCGGCATGTTTTCCGTCCCGCGCCGATAGCCACGCTCATGCCCACCAGATGGTGTGAGCATGTTGAACTGCTTTACTAACAAAGCGCCAATTCCAATGGGGCCGCCAAATTTGTGAGCGCCGACAATGACCATGTCCGCCTCTTTTGGAATCTCCATCTTCCCCGCACTTTGCGCGCAATCAACGAGAAGTAGACCGCCGGAACTGTGAACAACTTCGGCAACTTGCCCGATGTTCTGCATTGTGCCCGTTTCGGAATTGACGTGCTGGATCGCGATGAGCGAGCGGTTCTCAACCACCTCGCCTGCAACGGCGGACGGTCCGGCCTCTCTTGCCACAGACGTCAAGTTGACTTGGCCATCAACCCCAACCGGAATCTCGGCAACGGCGCGCTCTTTCACGAAGTTGTGAATCGCGTCATGCTCTATCGCGCTCACCGCCTCGTGCATCACGTCCGCTTGATCGAATGCAAGACGCGCCGCCTCACTCGCCCCGCTCGTAAAGATCAGCTCGCCATCCCATCCGAGGGCGCGTTTGCACCGCTCGCGCGCATCTTCCAGCGCGGCCTTGGCCTTGCGGCCTTCGGCATGCGGAGAGCTGGGATTGGCCCATATCGCAAAGCCCTCCTCCATCGCCGCCCGCGCTTCAGGGCGCAGCGGAGAAGTGGCAGCGTGATCCAGATAGATACGGCTCATGCCGGGACTTTGGCGAGAATAATTGCGAAATTGCGCATAATGCCTATATAGCCGCCCACTTGCGCAGCGCCAGTGGCGCGCGTGTCAACCATTCTGCCAAGGCCCATACCGCCCATGCCGCACGTCATTTTTCCCGGCCCCGAAGGCCGTCTTGAAGGTCGTTTCTCTCCCGGTCCGCGCCCGCGCGCGCCGGTCGCCATGATCCTGCACCCGCATTCACAGGGCGGCGGCACGATGAATGACCGGATTGTCCAGCAGCTGTACAAGACTTTCGTGAACCGTGGTTTTGCCACGCTGCGTTTCAACTTCCGCGGTGTCGGCAAGAGCCAGGGCAGCTTTGACAACGGTATTGGCGAACTGTCCGATGCCGCAAGCGCGCTCGACTGGGTGCAGCAGATCCACCCCGAAGCGCAGGTGACATGGGTCGCGGGCGTATCGTTTGGCGCGCTCATTGGCATGCAGTTGCTGATGCGTCGCCCCGAAGTGCGCGGCTTTATCAGCATCGCGCCGCCGGCAAACATGTACGACTTCAGCTTCCTTGCCCCCTGCCCAGCCTCGGGCATCTTTATCCAAGGCACGGCAGACACAGTGGTCCAGCCTACCGCGGTGCAGAAGCTCGTCGACAAGCTACGCACGCAGAAGCATATCACGATCCATCACGATGAGATCCCGCGTGCCAACCACTTCTTCGAGAACGAGCAGGACGAGCTGATGAAGTCGGTCGACAACTATCTCGACTTCCGCCTCGACCCGAGCTGCCCGATCACCTGATCGGGTCGCAACGTTCTCAATAAGGGCGTTCGGACGGTGGTTCGAGCGCCCTTTTTGTTTGTCCCTCAGGCGCCGGACGGGGCGGGTCCGCGCCGCTTGGCTTTCGGCCTACCGGTTGGCCCGCAGTCGCGGGCTGTCGGTCGCTCTCAGCGCCCGATTGCAGTGCGCGTTCACACTCGCTCGCTGGGGTGCTTTTCCACTGGAGTCACAGCAAGGTTAAACCAAGCCCTTGCCATTCCTCATGCCTCATGTATGTTACAGTATAACATGACTCCCATTGGGTTAGAGGAAGGAGAGAGATCATGTCATACGCCAACGCCACAGTTACCCCTGCAGAAAGGGCAAAAGCCGCTGCATCGGTTATCGGCCTGCACGCACTGATTGGGTTCGGTCTGGTTGCCGGTCTCGCGGTGACAGCAACGATTATCGAGCCGGATGATGACAAGGTCGAGGGCGTGTTCATCGAACTGCCACCACCCCCTCCGCCAGAGCCGACCGACGTTCCTCCCGACACGGTGGTGCCCTACACGCCGCCAGCGGCACCGATCCCGCCAGTGCCCATTCCGCGCGACAATCCGATCAACGTCGTCAATGTCACCGACGATCTCCCACCGGTGACGCGCACCATTCCCGATGTCATCCCCAATGATGGACCTATCGCGGTCGAGCCGCCGGTCCCTACCTATACCCCCACCCCTCCGCGTCCATCCAACGCGATGGGCAGCTGGATCACGACCAACGACTATTCGCGCCGCGACCTCACGCGGGGCAATGAAGGCACGGCGAGCTATCGCCTTGTTGTCGGCAGTGATGGCCGAGTGGACGCATGTGAAGTCACCCGCTCCACCGGGCACGGCTCGCTCGATCGCGCGACCTGTCGTCTGATCCAGCGCCGTGCGCGCTTTGATCCGGCGACCAACAATCGCGGTGAAGAGGTTGTTGGCACTTACACAGGAACGGTGACCTGGCAGATCCCTGAATAATCCCAAGTTCAGAACTACGTCACCAGGGGAGCGGGCCTTCGGGTTCGCTCTCCACTTTGTTCAATCACCGTCAGCAGCGACGTCTGCCAAGGACTCGCCGCTTTCTGTCGGCACCAGCCAGATCGCGACATTGGCCACCATGACGCCCGCGAGCAGCCACATCAGCACGGCCTGTTTGCGATTGCCCTTGCGCAGCAACACGAAGCCACCTGCAGCGAGTGCGATGGCAGCAAGGATAACGAGCGAGACGATGAAATCGAACATCACGGCGTTCTAGCGCGGCTACCGGCTTGACGGAAGCGCGCCCTTGGGCGACCACTCGCATTATGGACAAAAACACCAACGCATCGCTTTCCCGCCGCTCCTTTATCGGGGCGCTCGGGGCCACTTCCGCGCTTACCGTTCTGCCCGGCTGCGCGCGAACGCAGGTTACAACGGTCGAGCCTTTTACCAGCGCGATGACGCCGCCAGCCGGTCAGGCAGCCGGAGAGCGATTGCTGGAAGAGTTCGCGTGGAACCTGCTGCAGCATGAGCCGACGCGCGCCACCAGTATGGGCGTTGATGTGGGCGAACACGCCGGACTGCGCAGCCGTTTGCACGATGCCACGCAGGCCGGACAGGATGCCTACGCCGCTACGCTCTCTGCCGACCTCGAACGCGCGCGCCAGTTCCCCAAAGCAGGTCTGGACGATGCCACACGCACCAGCTTCGCCGTGGTCGAAAGCGCATATGAAACCGCCGTAGAAGGCTTCGCTCTGCCCTATGGCGACATCCCGGTGGGCAGCTGGCGCACAGCGCCCTACCCCGTCATCCAGAATGTCGGCGCCTATATCGATCTGCCGCGCGCGCTCGATAGCGATCACCCGATCCGTGATGAGGCTGATGCCGAAGCCTACATTTCACGGTTGGAGGACTATCCCGGTGTCCTTGCTGGAGAGCTCGGCCGGATGCAGTCGGGCCGCGCGATGGGCGTTATCCCGCCTGATTTCCTTCTCGACCGCGCACTCAACCAGATGGAACGCCAGCTGGCCGATGCGATGCAGGGCGGTTCGCTCGTCGAATCGATTGTCCGCCGCACCGCTGCAGAAGGCATCGGCGGAGACTGGGATGCACGAGCCCGCGCCATCGTGACAGGCCAGATCGCGCCGGCGCTCGAAGCACAGCTTGCCGAACTCCGCGTGCAGCGCGGCTTGGCAGGAAGCGCGCCAGGAATGGATGCCCAGCCCGAGGGTGACGAGTGGTATCGCTGGAGCCTCAAGAGCTCGACCACGACTTCCATGACGCCTGCCGAGATCCACCAGTTGGGCCTCGATACGCTGGCACAGATCCACAGCGAGATGGACCCGATCCTGCGCAGCCTTGGCTATACCGAAGGCAATCCCGGCCAGCGCATGATCCAGCTTTCGCAGGATGATCGCTTCAAATTTGCCGAAGGCGATGAAGGCCGCGCGCAGATCATCGAATTCCTCGAGAACCGTATCGAGTGGATCCGTGGCGAGATGCCGCGCGCTTTCCGCCGCGTGGTCGATCCGGCGGTGCAGGTTAAGCGCATTCCGCCCAATGAAGAGCTGGGCGCACCCACTGCCTATGGCGGTGCGCCTGCGGTTGACGGCTCGCGCCCGGGCACCTTCTGGATCAACCTGCGCGATACCGATCTGCACCGAACCTACGATCTCGTCACCCTCACGCATCACGAGGCGATACCCGGCCACGTGTGGGAAGGTGAATACTCGAACCAGTTGCCGCTGATCCGCGCGATCCTGGCCTTCAATGCCTTCAGCGAAGGATGGGCGCTCTATTCGGAACAAATGGCAGACGAGCTGGGCGCTTATGACGACAATCCCGCATGGCGGCTCGGCTATTATCAGGCCGCCGCCTATCGTGCTGTGCGACTGGTGGTGGATACGGGTCTCCACGCGCAACGCTGGGGCCGTCAGCAGTGTATCGACTTCTTCCACACCAATAGCGGCGTAGGCGTTGCCGAGACAACCAACGAGATTGACCGCTATTGTAGTTGGCCGGGTCAGGCCTGCGGATACATGGTTGGTAAGTTGGAAATCCTGCGCCAGCGCGAACTGGCGCGTCAGGCACTCGGCAGTCGATACGACCTGCGCGATTTCAACATGGCAGTGGTGGAAGGCGGCAACGCGCCGCTCGACGTGCTGGCGGACAATGTTGCGCGCTACACAGCGAACCCGCCGGGCTGATCAGCCTGTGGCTGGCTGAGCCTCAGCCGGGGCGGACAGGTCCAGTAGCTCGACCGGAACTACCCTGATCTCGAACAGGCTGGGCCACATCTTGCCGGTCACAAAAATACGGTCATTCTCGGCATCATAGGCGATGCCGTTGAGCACGGCGCCATCGCTGACGTCCACCGTGGTCATCCGATCAGTAACATCAGCAAGGTTGATCACCTTGGTGACGACGCCGCTCTCGGGATCGATCACTACGATCAGCCGGGTGAACCACACGTTCGCCCAGATTTCGCCGTTGACCACTTCAAGCTCGTTGACCTCGCGAAGCTCGTCTCCTTCCAGAGTAACGGTGACTTCGCGCTCGACCGCCATCGTTTCCGGATCGAGAAAGCGGAGCGTTGAAGAGCCGTCCGAAAATACAAGCTGGTCACCCAGTGTGGTGAGGCCCCAACCTTCGAAGGGGAAAGCGCCCGTACTTTCGATCAAAGATAGGTCTGCGAGATTCCAGCGGTGCACGATACCATGCGTCCAGGTGAGGCTGATAAGCTGATCGTTCCAAAGCGCCAGCCCTTCGCCGAACTGATCGGCAGGGATATCGCGTGATGCGAGGACTTCGCCGCTTTCCAGCTCGACCTTGCGAACAGTGGATGTGCCCAGCCGCCCGGTGCTTTCGTACAAATGGCCGTCATGCCACAGCAGGCCTTGCGTAAAGGCAGCATCGTCATGCGGGTACTCGGCGACGATCTCGACATCATAGAACGCAACCGGCTGCAGCTCGGCCTGAATGACCGGTGCGGCCTCGGGCGGCTCTTCAATCGTTTGCGCAGAGCTGGTGGCGCATCCGCCCATTGCGAATGCAGCCACCACCAATGCCGGTGCGCGCAATATGGAGTACAAGCCCCTCATCGCCCGCTTTCTGACATGATCAATCTGTCTGGTAGATGAAGGCGCGCCTTAGCGGCGTGCCAACCCTCCGACGATCGAGCCGAGAATTCCGCCAAGGCCACCGCCTTGCGCACCCGAGCTATCGCCTGCCTGACGGGTCATATAGCCGACAACAGCCATCGCCAGGATCGGCAACATGCGCTTCAGAAGGTTCTCGTCGAGACCCGTAACTGCAGCCACTTCGCCTGCGACCGAGCGGCTGACATCCTTCGATCCGAAGATGTTGCCGAGGATGTCGTTGCCGTGCTGCACCGGAGTCGGCTGCTGGCCGAGAACCATGTCGAGCAGTCCGCCGCCAAGCGCACCGCCAAGTCCGCCTGCCGCGCCGCCGCTGTTTCCGCCACCTCCCAGTATCGCACCGGCAAGGCCACCGAGACCGCCTAGCGGATCGGAACCGCCGCCCGAGGTGGAGCTGCGTCCCATTCCCGCGACAATCGCCGGAAGCAGAGCGCCGGCGCCGGCGCGCGCGGTCTGTTCGTCAATGTTGAGTTCGCGCGCCATGCTTTCGATGACGCCGGTCTGCTGGAGAATCTGTGCTAGGCTCATGATTTAGTTCTTCCCAAAAAGCTTGCCGGCCATGCCGGCGATGTCGTTCAGCGGATTGCCGTCATGGTCCTGGTCCAGGATCTGCATGAAACTGTTGAGCGAACCTTCTCCGCCAACATGCTCCATCACCTGGCCAAGCACACCCTTGTCGATACCGCTCTTGTCGGCAGCCACGTCCAGCGTATCGCCTTCAGCCTGATGACCTTCCGTCAGTGCAGCGATCGCCTTTTCGGCGGTTTCCTGGTCGATGCCCAGCTTGTCCGCCATGTTCTTCACTGTCGGGTGATCGTGCGCAGCGCCAAGGATCTGGTCGAAGATACTCATGATTGTCTCTCCATAAGTGATTGCTTTGACACCTAACCTAAGCGTGGCTTGTGGCACAATAAAGACCCCGCGCCGGCAAAAACCGGGCGGGGTCCCTTTTTAGCTGTAAAACTGTGTGAACGGCAGCGATCACGCGGCGCTTGGAGCGGCCTGACGTACGCCTTCGTCAACATGACTGGCGAAAGGTTCAAAGTTGTCGACGAAGAGCTGCACCAGCTTTTGCGCCGTGCGGTCATACTCTTCCTTGTCCGCCCAGGTGCTGCGCGGATCGAGGATCGTCTGGTCGATCCCGGCTTCTTCGAGTGCCGGAACGCTGACGGGCACTTCAAAGCCGAAGTTGGCATCCTTGCGGTACTCGACACCGTCCATCTTGCCATCGAGCGCAGCGTTCAGCAGCGCGCGGGTGGCCTTGATCGGCATGCGGTTACCGGTGCCATACTTGCCGCCGGTCCAGCCGGTGTTGAGCAGCCAGCATTGCACTTCACCCTTGGCAATGCGCTCTTTCAGCAGATTGCCGTAAACGCTCGGGTGACGCGGCATAAATGGTGCACCGAAACAGGTGCTGAAGGTCGCCTCGGGTTCGGTCACGCCGATTTCGGTTCCGGCGACCTTGGCAGTGTAGCCAGAGAGGAAGTGATACATGGCCTGATCAGGCGTCAGCCGCGCGATCGGAGGCAGAACGCCAAAAGCGTCGGCGGTCAGCATGATGACATTACTCGGCACCGGGCCAAGGTTTTCTTCCGATGTGTTGGGAATGCTGCTGAGCGGATAGGCACCGCGAGTGTTCTCTGCGAGCGAGTTGTCGTCGAGGTCGATCTCGCCGTTCTCGTCCATCACCACGTTTTCCAGCACGGTTCCGGCCATCTTGGTGGTGGCGTAGATTTCCGGCTCGGCATTCGGGTCGAGGCGGATCATCTTGGCGTAGCAGCCACCTTCGAAGTTGAAGACCGACTGGTCCGACCAGCCGTGCTCGTCATCGCCGATCAGCGTGCGGCTGGCATCAGCAGACAAGGTCGTCTTACCGGTGCCCGAGAGGCCGAAGAACACAGCCGTCTTGCCGTCCGCGCCGGTATTGGCGGAGCAGTGCATCGGCATAACGCCCTTGGCCGGAAGCAGGTAGTTGAGAATGCCGAAGACGCTCTTCTTCATCTCGCCCGCGTACTGCGTGCCACCGATGAGGATCAGCTTTTCGGAAAGGTTCACCGCGACAACGGTTTCGCTGCGGGTGCCGTGGCGTTCGGGATCGGCCTTGAAGCTCGGCAGGTCGATGACCGTGTATTCGGGCGCAAAACCGTCAAGTTCGGCAGCCGTCGGGCGGCACAGCATCGTGCGGATGAACATGTTGTGCCAGGCAAATTCGTTGATCACGCGCACGTTGACGCGGTGCTCTGGCTGTGAACCGCCGAACAGGTCTGCGACATAGAGCGTCTCTTTGTCACCCAGCGCAGCCATGAAGTCTTCCTTCAGCGCGGCGAAGTGTTCTGGCGACATGCTGGCATTGTTGTCCCACCAAACGGTGTTCTCGGTCTCCGCATCGCGGACGATGAACTTGTCCTTCGCGCTGCGACCGGTGTGCTTGCCGGTTTCGACGACCAGCGGGCCATCCTTGGCGAGACGCCCTTCTCCGTTAGCAAGCGCGTGCTCCACCAAAGCGGAGGAATCCAGATTGGCGTGGATAGTGGCAGAGGTCGAAATACCCTGTGCGGACAGGGGGACAGAAAGCGAAACAGACAAGACTTTGCTCCTCAAACAAGCCGAATCCGGCATGGTTGGCGCATTCGTATGCGTTGGGTTTGGGGCCCGCATAGTGGCCTCGACCTGATGCGTCAATTTGAGTCCCTCGCCTTCGAGCGAAGAGTCCGCATTGTTATCGTTCACATAGGTAATGCGCGGGTTTTCCGGTGCGTGAGCGCGCAGGGATGTTGTGTATTCAGGCATGAAAAGTTAGTCCGGTCGCAAGAGAGGCACGCAATGACGCAAACCGACCAGGATGATGCTGCCGTAAAGGCGGAAGGCGGGGCCGAGAACCAGCGCGTCATCGCCCTCGTCGACGATGACCGCAACATTCTCACTACGCTTTCGATTGCCTTGCAGGCAGAAGGCTACGCGACGCGTGTTTACTCGGATGGAGAGGCTGCGCTGGCCGCTCTGCAAAGCAATCCGCCCGATCTCGCCGTGTTCGATATCAAGATGCCGCGAATGGATGGTATGGAACTGTTGCAGCGACTGCGCGCAACGTCCGACCTTCCTGTTATCTTTCTGACCAGTAAAGATCAGGAAGAGGATGAGGAAGCCGGGCTCGCGATGGGTGCGGACGATTATATTGCCAAGCCCTTCAGCCAACGCCTGTTGCTCGCCCGCATCCGTACAATTCTGCGCCGCGCAGCACCTCTGGAACCGACTGCCGATGGCGCTCCCGCTCCTGCCGCAAGTGACACGGGCATGATCGTGCGAGGGCGTCTCTGCATGGACCCGGCGCGGCATCAGGTGACCTGGGGTGGCGACAATGTCAGCCTGACAGTGACCGAATTCCTGATCCTGGAGGCGCTCGCCCAGCGCCCCGGCGTGATCAAGAGCCGCAACCAGCTGATGGATGCCGCTTACCCCGATGACGTGTTTGTGGATGACAGGACAGTAGATTCGCACATCAAGCGCCTGCGCCGGAAGTTCCGCGCGGTGGATGGCGAGTTTGGCGCTATCGAAACGCTTTACGGCGCGGGATACAGTTTTTCCGATGGGTAAGGATGCAGACACGGTTTCGCGGCTGGAACGCCTGCCCTTCCCGCTCGGCACTTCGCTCACCACCCGTATTCTTACCGTCAATCTGATCCCGCTGCTGGTACTGGCGGGAAGCCTGTTTTTCCTCGACTCCTATCGCCGCCAGCTGCTGGATGAACGCTTCAAACTCGCCCGGATCGAGGCGCAGATCACTGCAGAAGCGCTCGCCGGCGCGACCTCCGAAAGGCAGGAGGCTCTGCTCAGCCAGATCGGGCGCGAACAACGCATGCGGCTGCGCATGTACGATGCCGAAGGCAATCTCATCGCAGACAGTTTTGAGCTCGACGAGCCCAGCTTTACTTTCGATGATCCGGTGGCCGAACCGTTCTTGGAAGACCTCGCGCGGTGGACGGACAATGCGGTAAACGTGGTCGTCGGCGCGCCTAGCGCTCCTGACTATTCCGAGCCTGCCGATACCATGGCCGACAGTTGGCCGGAGCTCGCACGCGTCCGCCAACAAGGCCTTTCGCAAATCGAACTGCGCCGTGCGCCCGATGGCACACCCGTGATCAACGCGGCTGCGCCTGTGGGCGTACAGGGCGCAAGCCTGCTGACCACGCGCAACGCGGTCGATATCACCCAGGCTGTGCGCACCGCACGCACCAGCCTGATGACTATCATCCTGCTGGCCTTGTTTGTTTCGATCATCCTCTCGCTCTATCTCGCCAACACCATCATCCAGCCGCTGCGTCGCCTCGTCACGGCTACCCAGCGGGTGCGGCTCGGTCGGGAGCGTGACATCGAGGTGCCGCGTATGCACAAGCGTGGCGACGAGATCGGACTACTGGCCCGCGCCGTTTCCGACATGACGACTACACTTCGCCAACGGATCGACGCGGTGGAAACCTTTGCCGCCGATGTCGCGCACGAAATCAAGAACCCGCTTGCCTCGCTACGCAGCGCCACGGAATCGCTGCCCAAGGTAGAAGACCCTGATCTGCGCGCCCAACTGGTGGATGTCGCCGCACATGACGTGCGCCGGATTGATCGCCTCGTCACCGAAATTTCCGAAGCCAGCCGGATCGATGCAGAGCTGAGCCGTGCAACCTTCGAACCTGTCGACCTGTGCGATTTGTTCGCCAACGTCGTCAGCCGTAAACAGGATCGCGGCGAAGCAAGCGGATGCGAGGTCGAAGTGCGCTGCCCTGATCGGCCCGGACGCGTGATGGGCGTGCCCATCCGGCTCGAGCGTGTGGCCGAAAACCTGCTCGACAACGCCATTTCCTTCTCCCCCGATGGCGGCAAGATCATTGTTGAAATCGCACACGTCGATGGCCGCGTAGAAGCGCGTGTTTCCGATGAAGGCCCCGGCATCCCCGATAACGAACGCGAGAAGGTGTTCCGCCGCTTCCATTCGCATCGCCCGGAGACCGAGAGCTTTGGCAACCATTCGGGCCTTGGTCTGGCCATCGGTCGCACCATTGCGGAAGCGCATGACGGATCGCTAAGCGTCGATGATAGCACCGAGCTGGGCGGCGCCTGCCTTGTTTTGGAACTGCCCGCAGCATGATTGCCCGAGGGATTGAAATCGCATGAGTGAACTCCTTGCCAATGTCAGCTGTGTCGCCATGCGCGGTCGCGGTATTCTGATCATGGGAGAACCCGGCAGCGGCAAGTCGAGCCTTGCCCTCGCGCTGCTTGATCGTGGTGCAGAACTGGTGGGTGATGACGGGGTTACGCTGGAACAAGAGGCAGACAAAATCATTGCCTCACCTCCTCCGAACACCGCCGGGCTTATCGAAATCCGCAATGTCGGCCTGCTCGAAGTGCCCACCGCCACCGCGCCTATCGCCATCGTAGTCAACCTGACGCCAGAGGCCGAGCGACTGCCGCTTGGCACCGGTGAAGCCCTATTGCTCGGCAGGCCGGTTCCGCAGGTCGATCTGTTCCCTGACACCCCTGCCCTGCCCTTGCGCGCCGAGGCCGCACTGGAAATTCACGGGCAGAATTTCGATACCGAATAAGGTGGGGCTTTTCTTTTGCAGCATGAAAGCGCACAGCGCCTTTAATGGGTGACGCAAAAGCCTCCAAATCACAGCGGATATTGCTGGTGACCGGAATGCTCGGCGCGGGCAAGTCGACTGCCTTGCGCGAGCTGGAAGACTTGGGCTGGGAATCGATCGACAATTTCCCGATCCGGCTCCTCAATCGCTTGGTGAAGCGCGATTCAGAGCCGTTTTCGCTCGCCATCGGTTTCGATTGCCGCACGCGCGGATTTGTACCCGATGATGTGATCGAGCGGGTGAAAGGCTGGGTGGAGAACGACCAGGTCTCTATCACCACGCTGTTCCTCGACTGCGCGGGGCATGAACTGGAGCGACGCTTTAACGAAACCCGCCGCCGGCATTTTCTTGCTCAGGACTTGCCGGTTTCATCGGGCATTGCGGCAGAGCGCGAACTGCTCGCCCCGCTGCGCCGCTGGGCAGACGTACTGATCGATACCAGCGATTTCTCGGTCAACGATCTGAAGCAGACGATTCGCGAGCAGTTCTCCCAGACCGCCCCCAAAGAGATGACCGTCACCGTTTCCAGCTTCGGTTTCTCACGCGGAAAGCCGCCCACGGCCGATCTGGTGTTCGACATGCGCTATCTCGACAATCCGCATTGGGCACCCGGGTTAAAACAGCAGACCGGGCTCGATCCCGCAGTCGGCGAATTTATCGAGCAAAGCGCGGTCTTCTCCTCGACCTTCTCCAAGATCAGCGCGCTGCTGCTCGAACTGCTGCCGCGCTATGCCGAGCAGGGCAAAGCCTACGTCAACATCGCTTTCGGTTGTACCGGGGGGAGACACCGCAGCGTCTACAGCGCGGAGAAGATGGCGCAGGTCTTGCGCGATGGCGGCTTTTCGCCCACGGTCCTCCACCGCAATTTGGGCTCCCGCGCTGCGGAACTGGTTGAAGGTACACAGCACCCGTGATGATGGATTACGCCCCGCAAACGAACCGGTCGCGCAGCAAGAGCTTTACGTATTCCCGATGATTGGCATTATCCTTGTCACCCACGGCCATCTGGCCGACGAATTCGTTGCCGCGATGGAACATGTCGTGGGCAAACAGGATCAGGTCGCCACGATCTGTATCGGTCCGAATGACGATATGGAAGAACGGCGTAGCGACATTGCCAATGCTATCAAAGCGGTCGACAAGGGTGACGGAGCGATCTTGTTGACCGACCTGTTTGGCGGCACTCCCAGCAATCTCGCTATTTCGTTGCTGGAAGAAGGCCGCACCGAAGTGATCGCCGGGATCAATCTACCAATGCTCATTCGCCTGGCGGGGGCTCGCAAGGAAATGGCATTGCACGACGCCGCACAGGCCGCGCGCGAGGCGGGCCGCAATTACATCACCGTCGCGTCAGAATTTCTTGGTCAACACGCCTAGGGGGGACACGGGGCATGAGTGACAATTGCAAAGAGGTATTGATCGTCAACAAGCGCGGCCTGCACGCGCGCGCCAGTGCCAAATTCGTTGCCGCTGCCAGTGCGATGGAAGGCAGCACTGTGAAGGTCGCCAAGGATGGTAATGATGCGCTGGGCACTTCCATACTGGGCCTGATGATGCTGGGCGCTGCCAAAGGCGATACGGTAACGCTTTCGGTCGAAGGCGATGAAGCCGAGACGCGGCTCGCCGAGCTTGTGCAGCTGGTCGAAACCGGCTTCGGCGAAGACTAAGGCAACGGTCCATGCGCCGCGAGATAACCGGCTTTTCCAACCCCACGGTCAAATACCTCCGCAGCCTGCGCGAGAAGAAGCATCGCAAGCGCGAGGGCAAGTTCCTCGCCGAGGGGCTGCGCCTGCTGACCGATGCGCGCGAATGCGGCCGCGTGCCCGAAATGCTGGTGATGGCCGGTGCGCGCGATCCGCATCCGCTGATCGATGCGCTGGAAGCGGCGGTCGAGGCATCCGGCGGCGAGATCATCGCCACGACGCCGGACATTCTCAGCAAGATCACCGGCAAGGACAATCCGCAGGGAGTGGTCGGCGTGTTTGGCGAGTTCGATACCTCGCTTGCCATGCTGGATCGGGGCTCGGCGAAGATATGGCTGGTGGCGCAGGCGCTACGCGATCCGGGCAACCTTGGCACCATGCTGCGCACGGGCGATGCCATCGGAGCAGGCGGCCTGATCCTGATCGATGACTGTGCTGACCCGTTCAGCGTCGAAGCAGTGCGAGCGAGCATGGGCGCGGTGTTTACACAAGGCATTGCGCGCGCCGAGTGGAGCGAATTCTTGCCGTGGCTGCGGGGTGGCGACGGTCAGCTCGTCGCGGCGTCCTTACGCGAAGCCGTGCCCTATCGCGGCGCGCCCTATATGGCCCCGTGCTTCGTGATGGTCGGCAACGAATCGCGCGGTCTGCCCGAAGAATACGAGATGGCTTGTGACCTGCGTGTCACCATGCCGATGAAGGGGCGCGCAGATTCGCTCAACGCTGCCGTTGCCGGGGCGGTGCTGGGGTACGAGGTGCTGTCGGCATTCGACGGCTAGATACGTCCGATCAAGAGCGGTTCATGGCTTGGTCAGGGGCGCTTGAGCAGTTCGTATCCGATAATCCGCGTCCATTCCGAAGGGGCTATCCATGTCATCCAAATTGCTCTTGACCATCATCGCGGCAGGCCTTTGTGCGGGGTGTGCAAACACCGGCAATGCCGGTGCTGCTAAGGGCAACTTCGAGCTTTTCGAAATCTCTGCCCATTCCGTCCCGTGCGAGGGTGTGGGCCCCATGCGCTGCCTCATCGTAAACGATGAATTGTTTTATGATGCGATTGAAGGATACGAACACGTTGAAGGGCAATCGGCGAGTATCTGTGTCGAACGGGCTCGCCGGCCTGCCCCGGTTCCAGCCGATGCGAGCCTTTACACATATCGCCGTGTGCCGTGCGAATAAGTGAGTATGCTTCGACCCAAGCGGGGCTTGCGAATTAATCGCCCGCGATAAAGTTCCGGATGCGCCAGCGGCCATCCTCACGAACCACGCCAATGCGATAATCGATCAAAGACCGCATTCGATCCTGCGCGACGAAGCCCCTCGTCCCGTCTTCCATCTGGACCTGCCAGCGTAGAGCTTCCCAATCTTCCTCAACATCCCCGGCAAAGGCTGCGAGCAGAACCATGTCCCAATCGAGCGTGCGGAGCTGCTCGTCACCGTCAACCGCAGCATAGAGCGGCACATCGTTGCCCATGATCACATAGCTGCCATAGGCATCGTGCATCGGGTCCAGATCCTGCGCGAAGTACCACGGCAAGGTAAGACTCTCACCATCGGATGCACAGCCCAGCGTCATCAGGTCATCCAGCGCTTCCCAAAGCTCGTATTCCTTATCCGCCAACCGCTCGCGCAGCAGAGGCTTGCCGCTACCGCCGCCAAAATCGAGGTAGACGTCATCCTTCGTCAGCGCGAGCAGCGCGTCGGCATTGCGCGCGGTAACCGCGCGTTCGAGGCTGTTCAGAAACTCGCTGGCACCCGGCACATCGCGGCATTCATCGCGCGGAGCGTAGTCGCCCACGGGTCGCGCCGGGAGCGTTTCACTGGCGCGCTCACCTGAATTCTCCGCCTCACGCTCGATGGTCTGCGTCGCAGGTTCTTCAGCTTCGCTACAAGCGGTAACCGCAAGGCAAGCTGTCGCGGCAATAAGGCAGTGGCGAAAGGTCATTCGGCGGCCTCCTCGTTTTTCTCAATCAGCAGGTCCTCAGGCACCTCGGATGCGTCCGCCCCGGTGTAACGCGGCGCGCCCTCAACCAGAGGAACGTCCTCGATCTCTTTGCTGATTTCGAGCCCCTTGTCCGCCATGCGCTTGCCCGAGGTCAGCACATTGCGTTCGAAGCTGCCGACGAACCTGTTGTAATTCGCCACAGCGGTTTCGAGACCGCCGCCGACACGCTTCATATGCTCCGCTGCGACACGGAGGCGATCATAGAGCTCTGCCCCCATGCGCCCGATCTCCTGCGCCTCAGCGGCCATCTGATCCTGCCGCCAGACTTGCGCCACCGTCCGGGCGATGGCGACTAGGTTGGTCGGCGTCGCCAGCAGAACGCCGTTCTTGAAGGCAAAGTCCCACAGCTCCGGATCGGCCTCCAGCGCAGCGGCAACGAAGTGCTCACCCGGCACGAACATTACGACATAGTCCGGCGCTTCATCGAACTGCTTCTGGTAGCTCTTGGCACCGAGTTGTTGGACATGGTTGCGCATCGATTTTGCGTGCAGGTCCATATGCTGCTTGCGTTCGGCGTCGTCATCGGTCTCGAACGCGGCCTGATAGGCGTTGAGCGAGACCTTGGAATCGATCACCAGCTTCTTCTGCCCGGGCACATGCACAATCGCATCGGGGCGCAGTCGCCCGTCCTCGGTATCGACCGACTGTTCCAGATCGAAATCGGTATGCTGCGACAAGCCACATTGCTCGAGCACGTTTTGCAGAGCCCTCTCGCCCCAGCGCCCGCGCGCCTTGGGGCCGGACGTGAGCGAGTTGCCAAGCCGCTGCGCCTCGCGCCGCACCTCTTCCTGCCCGCGCTGCATGTTCTCGATCAGGCCGGTTAGCTGACCGAAGGCGTCGACGCGCTTGGCCTCGAGTTGCTCGACCTGCGCTTCGTACTTCTTCAAACGCTCGTCGACCGGCTTGAGCAGCGTTGAAAGCTTCTCCGCACTCGCCTTCTCTGAATGCTCGAACCGCTCATTCGCGCGGGCGAGAAATGCTTCCTGCGCCTTGCCCAGCACTGCCGCACCTGTGTTCTCGAATTCCTTGAGCAACTTCTCGCGGCTTTCCTCCAGCAGGCGCTTCTGCTCGGCAAAACCCGCAGCCTGCGCTTTTAGTCCGGTGAGCTCCTCGCGCGTTTCCTCAAGCTTCGCCTCCAGCCCGTCCGCCCGCGCGGCACGGACGCTCGCGTTCTCCAGATCAACGATGGCCTTGCGGAATTTGTCGTCCAGCTCCTTCGCCTCGGCATCGCGCTCACCATGGCGTGCTTTCCACTCGGCAGCCGGGCGCGAACCGACAAACCAGCCGATCACTCCGCCCAGCACCAAAGCGACGAGAATGAGAATGATTGCAGTCGTATCCATGTGGGGAACATAGCTGGAACAGTAGTCCTATAAAAGCCCCTATCCTTGCCAATCCCCCGCGTCCTGCACTTCGCGGGATAGCTGTTTACAACACAGCCAATGCACCTAGTGTGCCAGCCATGCCACCGCGGCCTCGGGGCAGGACCCATGGCCTTGGTGCATTGTACATTGTGGCGGGGAGAGACCTTGAAATGAAGAAGATTGTCGCATCCATGCTGGCCCTGCTGGCATTTTCTCCCGCTGCTACTGCTCAAGATGTCACGCCTGAATTGGCTGGAGAACGCACGCAAATCATGGTTCTCGGTTCGTACCACCTCTCGGGCAATGAGGATGTCGACGAAACGACGCTGGAACCATTGCTGGACAGGCTCGAACAATTTGCTCCGGACATCATCTTGTATGAAGGCCTACCAGGCGAACAATGTGTCCAGTTGCGGATTTACACACCGCTGACCGATCAGCTGGTGGATGATTACTGCACCGATTCAAGCCCCGCGTTGGAGACGCTTGGAATGACGCCAGGCGAAGCGAATGTCGCATTGCTCGAAGCACTCGAAGAACCCGTTACGGATGCGGTTGATCGTCGTCGCCTGGCCATGCTGTTCCTCGCCAATGGCGATGCCTGGTCTGCCTTCATGCACTGGAGCCGATTGGCCGAAGGTGAACGCATTGCAGATGATGTCGTGACGACGGAGCTGGCGGAGCGTTTCACACGCGGCTTGTCATCGCGCAACGAGAACGCATCGATTGGCGGTGCGCTCGGAAACCGGCTTGGGCATGCGCGTCTGTATGCGATGGACGATCACACTGCTGACAGTATCTACATCGGTGCCGACGAACGTCTGGGCGAAGTCCTCCAAACAGTGTGGGGCCGCGCAGGCGAGAGTGACCCAGCCTTGCGTAACGAAGCCGATGCGCTGCTGACATCGCCCGACACGATCCTGGCTCACTATCGGCTGATCAACAGCGATGAATTTCAGAATATGGTTTTTGCTCTCGATTTCGGAGCGGTGGCAGCGGAAGAGATGCATGATGCGGCCGGCCGCAGCTACCTCGCATGGTGGCACACGCGCAACCTGCGCATGGCGGCAAACATCATGGCAGCTTCCGGAAACGACCCGGGCGCGCGCGTACTGGTCATCACAGGTGCTTCACACAAAGGCACACTGGACCAGATTCTGGGCCAGTTTTACGAAATCGAGCTTGTGGATGTCGGGCAAGCCTTGGCCGACTAGCGCGACCTGCGACTGCCCGGTCAGGCAGCGCGTGCTTTCGCCAGCTTTTTCAGCGCCATGCTGCGCTTCAATCGGCTAAGATGATCGATGAAGAGGATGCCGTTGAGGTGGTCCATCTCGTGCTGGATAACGGTCGCCAGCATACCGGATATCTCTTCCTCGTGGCTGTTGCCTCCAAGGTCCTGATATTTGACGCGGCAGCGCGCCGGGCGCTCGACATCGGCGAAGATATCGGGGACTGACAGGCAGCCTTCCTGATAAGTGCCCTGCTCCTCGCTCGGATCGAGGATTTCCGGATTCACGAACACGCGCGGGTCATTGATAATCGCGGGATGGGTGTGCTTCGTACCGTCGTGCTCGCATTCGACCGGTTCTGCGTCCGGGTCCTCTTCCTGCAGATCGATGACCAGCAAGCGGATCGGTTCGCCCACCTGGATCGCGGCAAGGCCGATGCCATGCGCAGCGTACATCGTTTCGAACATGTCATCGACAAGCGTCTTCAGATCCGCATCGAAAGTCTCGACAGGTTTGGACACGATTTTGAGCCGGGGATCCGGCGCTTCAAGGATTTCGCGAATAGCCATGGGCGTAATTTAGTGCAGGTGGCAGCACGTTTCAATCAGGATAGTGGCCGCCGCGCGCGCAAAGCCTGCGCCAAGGTCCCTTCATCGAGGTAATCAAGCTCACCTCCAACCGGAAGGCCGTGCGCCAGCTGGGTGATCCGCACCGGCCGATCCTCCAGCTTTTCGGCGATGTAGTGCGCGGTGGTTTGCCCCTCTAGCGTCGCGTTCATGGCGAGGACCACTTCGTCCACTCCGCCCTCGGCCACGCGGCCAAGCAACTGGTCGATGGTCAGGTCTTCGGGCCGCACGCCATCGAGCGCGGAAAGCCGCCCGCCCAACACGTGGAACTTGCCGGTGAACAGCCGCGCGCGGTCGAGTGCCCAGAGGTCCGCGACATCCTCCACCACGCAGATGCTCTTGGCATCGCGACGCGGATCAGCGCAGATCGTGCACGGGTTCTGCGTATCGACATTGCCGCAGGTGTCGCATTCGACGAGCTTATCCTGCACCGCACCCAGTGCATCGAGTACCTGTTTGAGCGCTGTCTCACGGTGTTTCACAAGCCACAGAACAGCACGGCGTGCGGATCGCGGTCCAAGCCCGGGAAGCCGCGCCAGTGCGGAGGCCAGATTTTCGATTTCCTGTGACGCCATGAATTTCCACTAACCGCTCATGCTGAGCTTGTCGAAGCATCGCCTTTTCTTTTCACCGCTCGACTTAAGGGAGAACGACCCTTCGACAAGCTCAGGGCGAGCGGTTAGGGGATGGGCGATGAGAATCGTTTTCATGGGAACGCCCGATTTTGCCGTGCCAGTGCTGAATGCGCTGGTGAAGGCGGGGCATGATGTGGTTGCGGTGTACTCGCAGCCGCCTAGCCGCTCGGGCCGCGGCAAGCAGGAGCGGCCCTCCCCCGTGCATGCGCGCGCCACAAAGCATGGAATCGAAGTGCATCATCCCGTCAGCCTGAAAGGTGCGGACGAGCAGGAGGCCTTTGCCGCGCTTGGGGCCGATGTTGCGGTGGTCGCCGCTTACGGCCTGCTTTTGCCGCAAGCGGTGCTCGACGCCCCCAGACACGGTTGCCTGAATGTCCACGGTTCGATCCTACCACGTTGGCGTGGTGCTGCACCGATACACCGCGCGATTCAGGCGGGTGATGAGGAGACGGGTATTACCATCATGCAGATGGAAGCCGGGCTCGATACCGGGCCGATGCTGCTCAAAGGTAGGACGTCGATTGGTCGTAAAACTACGGGCGAACTGCATGACGAGCTCTCCGAAATGGGCGCACGGTTGATGGTAGAAGCGCTGGAACGGCTCGACGAGCTGGAGCCGGAGGTGCAAGACAATGCCCTCGCCACCTATGCCCCGAAGATCGACAAGGCCGAGACAAAGCTCGATTTCACGCGAGCCGCAGATGAGCTGGAGCGCGACGCACGCGCCTTTGCACCCTTCCCCGGATCGTGGTTCGAACTCAACGGAACACGGGTCAAACTGCTTCGTACCGTGGTGATCGATGGATCGGGCGAGCCCGGTACGCTGATTGATGATCAGTTCACGATAGCCTGCGGTGAAGGCGCGCTGAGCCCTGTTACGCTGCAGAAAGCCGGCAAACCCTCGATGAACCGTGAGGAGTTCCTGCGTGGTAATCCGGTCAACGCGGGGACAGTGCTTTCGTGACCCGTTTTGCGCTCACAATCGAATTTGACGGCGGCCCGTTCTGCGGCCTGCAACGGCAGGATCACTCGCCTTCGGTCCAGCAGGCCATCGAGGAAGCCGCACACGCGGTGACGGGCGAGGACATTACGCTCCACAGCGCCGGGCGCACCGACAGCGGTGTCCATGCTCTCGCCATGCGTAGCCATATGGATATCGAAAAGGACATCCAGCCGTTCCGGTTGATGGAGGCACTAAACGCGCACCTTCGCCCTGTTCCCGTCGCCGTGATCGGTTGCGAGGTTAAGCCCGACGGCTGGCATGCGCGCTTTTCCTGCGTCGGGCGCAGCTACAAGTATCGCATCCGCAATCGCCGCGCGCCGCTGACGATCGAAAAGGGGCGCGCCTGGCATATCGCCCGCGATTGCGATGCTGGCGCCATGCACGAGGCCGCACAGCACCTTGTCGGCGTACACGATTTCACCACTTTCCGCAGCGCGCACTGTCAGGCGAAAGATCCGGTCAAAACACTCGACCGGCTCGATGTCAGCCGCGAGGGTGATGCCATTATCGTGCGCGCTGCTGCTCGCAGCTTCCTGCATCATCAGGTCCGCTCAATGGTCGGATGCCTTGCGCTGGTCGGACAGGGGCAGTGGCGGACCGATCAGGTGGCTGAGGCGTTGGAAGCAAAAGACCGCGCAGCGCTCGGCCTGAATGCCCCGCCAGAGGGGCTGTACTTTGTCGCCGCGCATTACGAAGACGACGATTGAGGAGAGAACGATGACCACCGGACGCCAACTGATGTCGACGCTGACCGCCGACGGGACCCTGACGCTGGCGCTGGAGGAAAAGGACTTTCCGCAGCCTACCGGCAATCAGGTGCTGGTGAAGATGGAAGCGGCGCCGATCAATCCGTCCGACCTGTTCCTGATGGTGACCGGCGCAGACCTTGAAAACGCCGATTATTCGCCCGGAAAGATTGTCGCGAAGGTCCACCCGCAGATTGCCGCCAATCAGGCTTCGCGCCACGGCAAGCCGCAAACGGTTGGCAATGAAGGCGCGGGCACCGTGATCGCCGCTGGCGAAGGCGAGATGGCGCAGGCACTGATGGGGCAGCGCGTGTCCTGTGTGCCGGGCAATGCCTTCAGCGAATATGCGATTGCGGAAGCGATGATGTGCCTGCCGCTCGGCGATCATTCTTCCGAAGAAGGCGCAAGTTCGTTCGTCAACCCGCTGACAGCGCTGGGGTTTGTGGAGACCGCCAAGCGTGAAGGTCATGATGCGATCATCCACGCCGCTGCAGCGTCAAACCTTGGCCAGATGTTAAACCGCATCTGTCAGGAAGATGGGCTGGCCCTCGTCAACATTGTCCGGAAGGAAGAGCAAGCAACGCTGCTCAAGGATCAGGGCGCGAGCCATGTGGTCAATTCATCGGACGATGATTTCGAAAGGCAGCTGGCGGAAGCGATTTCCGATACAGGCGCATATCTCGGCTATGACCCGATTGGCGGCGGACAGACCACCGACACGTGCCTGCGCGCGATGGAGCGGGTCGCGGCATCGAAGATGACCGAGTACAGCCGGTATGGCTCCGATCAGGCGAAGAAGATGTACATCTACGGTCGCCTCGATCTGTCGCCGACAATCCTCACGCCGACCTATGGCTTCGGCTGGACCGTTTCGGGCTGGCTGCTCATGCCATTCCTCGCGAGCTGTGACATACCAACGATGATGGGCCTGCGCCAACGCGTTGCCAGCGGCCTGAAAACGACATTCGCGAGCTCTTACAAAGAACGCGTGGGGCTCGAAGAGATGCTCACCAAAGATGCTATCATGGACTATTCGCAGATGAAGACGGGTGAGAAGTATCTGGTCATGCCGCACGGATAGTTTCAAAAGTTAGGGCGCAGGCTGCCTGTCTCGCCGTATTTCTTCTTCGATCCGTCTTTCGGCCGCTTCCTCATCGACTTCCATGGACAGCCCGCCATCGCCAACGCCTATCTCCACCGGGACGCCTTCGATTTCGGTGCTGAACACCGCCTCCCCATCGCGGATGGTCAGCGTGCGACCGTCGCCAAGCGGAATGTCCTCAAGATCGGGTACGTCCTGCGGTTCGACAGGGCCGCTCGGGTCGGGAGAGGGTGTCGGGCGCGGCGGTGCAGCTGCTGCACCCAGCGCGCCGCGCATGAAATCGCGCCAGATGCGTGCGGGCAATCCGCCACCTGTTACACCATCAAGCGGTGAATTGTCATCGTTCCCGATCCAGATACCAACCACCAGATCGCCGGCATAACCGACGAACAACGCGTCGCGATTGTCCTGCGTTGTGCCGGTCTTGCCGTAATTGGCAATCGCAAGCGTCGCCGCGCGACCTGTGCCACTGTTGATGGCAGCGCGCAGCATGTCCTGAATATCATCATGGTCGCTGGAGTTCAGACTGCCCTGCCCACTCCACAACCAGTCGAACCAGCCGGGTTCTTCCTGCGGGAAGGCATGCGGGCGGACGGGAAAGGAATTGCCAGCGACCCCTGCATAGGCGGCGGTAAGTTCGAGCAGACTCATGGTCGATGTGCCCAGTGCCAGAGAGGGATCACCATCGGGCAATGGGGTTGTGATACCCAGCTCGCGCGCGGTCTCAATCACTGCTTCGCTGCCAACCTGGTTGAACAGGCGAACCGCCGCGACATTGGAGCTTTGCGCAAAGGCATCGCGCAGCGCGATCTCTTCCGAGTAATTGCCACCGTAGTTTCCGGGGCGATAGCTGCCCGCTGTAAATTCCTGATTGGAAATCGTGTCACCCGGCGTCCATCCGGCTCGCAAGGCGGCGAGGTAGACGAACAGTTTGAAGGTCGATCCGGGCTGGCGACGTGCCTGAGTGGCGCGGTTGAACGGGCTTTGTGAATAGTCGCGCCCACCGACCATGGCGACGACTTCCCCGTTGGTGCGCATGGCCACCAGCGCGACCTGCGCATCCCTCAGCGGGGCACGTTCGATCACGCGGCGGGCGATGTTCTGCAGCTCTGAATCGAGCGTTGTGGTGATCGTCTGGCGCGAATAGCTTACCTCGGAAAGTTCGCGCGCCTCAGGCAGTGCCCAGTCGGCGAAGTAAGTGCCCGTCGGCAGATCATTGCGAGTGCGCACGTCCAGTTCGGGCACTCGCATCACGTCCGCCTCTTCCTGCGTGATGTATCCTGCAGCGACCATCGATCCCTTCACCAGCTCGTATCGCGCGGCGGCAAGATCGGGATTGCGTGTGGGAGCAAGGCGGCTGGGCGCCTGCAGAAGCCCCGCCAGCATGGCAGCCTGTTCAGGGCGCAAGTTCTCGGGCTGACGGTAGAAGTAGTGCAGGCTCGCCGCGCGGATGCCGTACATGTTGTCACCGAAATAGGCGTTGGAGAGATAGCGTTCGAGGATCTCGTCCTTGGTCAGCCATGCTTCCAGCCAGAAGGCGATCAGCGCTTCTCGCGCCTTTCGGGTCAGCGTCTGCTCGGGTGTCAGGAAAGTGAATTTGGCGAGCTGTTGGGTGATCGTCGAGCCACCGCCTACGCCGGTAAAAAGCGCGCGCGCTACTCCGCGCGGGTCCACGCCCCAGTGCGAATAGAAACGCCGGTCCTCAATCGCGAGAAACGGCTCGATCACATGTTCCGGCAAGTCGGCAACAAGTACCGGCTCGTCCACCATCGCCCCGTTGCGCGCTATCGGCGTGCCGTCTGCAGCCAGCAATGTGATCTGCGGCGGAGCAATCGGCTCAAGGCTCTTGGAGAGCGGAGCGGTGAAGGCAAGCCATGCGACCAGCAGGATGAACACCATGATGATCGCGGCGAGCCAGCGGCTGATCCACCACAGCCATGACTTCTCCTGAAACCGCTCCGGCATAAAGCGGCGCCAGCCTTTGCGATACTTCGCAGGGGGCGGATAATGACCGGGTGATTCCCACCCGCTGTTTTCCCACGCGCGGCGTTCACGCCAGTCGTCGAAATCCTCGTCGTCCAGATCATTAAGTGGTGTCCACGGCGCGTTCTCCAGCGCAATATCACGCTCGGACCAGCTATCCTTGGGTTTGCGACGGGAAAAAGGATTGCGCCACACGAAGTTCATTCGGCTGTGTTAGCAGCATAATACAGCAATGGCGAGACTCGATGATACATTTATCGTCAGTGGCTGCTGTCGGACAGAGATCACCGTCTGCAACAACCGAGCTGAATGGCAAATTATCGCGCGTTCGCCGCAAAAAGAAAACGGGGCAGATGCGCATTGCATCCACCCCGGTTTCGTGCCGCTTTGCAGCGGGCAATTAGGCGAGGTTGAGCTCGTCCACCACGTCACGGTAGGCCGGGTTCAGCTCGTAACCAAGGTCGCCGAACGAAGCCGCGCTCCAGTAGCTGAGGTAGTTCGGATCGGAAATGAAGCCGGTAAACAGCTCGTTGCCGTATGTTGCATCATCCCAGTGGCCAAATGCCGTGCCCTGACCGCCATCGGTTTCAATCTCGATAGTCGTATCGCCATTGAACTGCAGGCCATGCTCAGCCGAAGCGAGATCGCCACCAAAGGTGTTGTCACCGTTAATGAGGCCGAAGGTATCCCACAGTGTACCGAAGCCGAGAACGTGCGCCATTTCATGGATCACGATGTCGTCAAACAGGCCGGCAGCGTTGAAGGCATCGACATCGGAAATGTCGAATTCCATGATGCCCTGAACCGGCAGCGAGCCGTCGGTACGGACGGAAGTCGGTCCGGCGCGACCAAGAACGCCGCCCGCGCCATCGATATTGATGAGCGAAGCAGTGATCGTGAGATCGTCGATTGTTTCCGTCGTGCGGTTACGACCACGACCACTGGTGACCACGACATCCGTAAGGTCACCGACGATCAGCGAGCTGTAGAAGTCAGCTGCAGCCACAAAGATATCGTAGAGTTCTTGCGTCCAGGTCCCTTCGAAAACGATGGTGATGTTGAAACCACCTTCGGCACCGCTGGTATACGGATCGAAGCTCAGGCCGCCATCGCCGCCGCCATTGCCGCCACCGTTGCCGTTGCCGCCGCCAGGACGGTCAGGGCGCGCATAGGCGAGATCGACACCGAAATGATCAACTTCGATTTCGCGAGCGAGATCTACATCAATGACCTGATCGAATATGCTGGTCGGTCGGCCGCGCATGTCCAAGCCAAGGCCACGGTCTTCCGGCAATACATCTACTATTGGTGAAAACATTCAGACGTCCCCATTTCCCAAGTTAACTGCAATCACAAAGTGTTGCTGACTCGAATGTTACCGGAAAGACTTTCGCTGGCAATGATACATTTGGGTAATCCACTGTTTCCCCACCCCAAATAGGCCTCAACTCGTCCCGAAATCCCGTTGCGAGACAGCCTACTCTTCGCCTGCAATGGGCCCGCCAAAGGCGCGACCGAAGTATTCGTCTGGTAACCAGCCGGGACGCTCATCCATATTCGCGACATTGCGCGCGACCAGATAGGCGATATCGGCAAAGCGGCCGAGTTGCTCGTAGACGATGCGGTCCGGTTCATCCGACGGCTGGTGGTAATGGGTGCTGAGGAAGCTCGTCTGCGCCTCTTCACCGCCATTGCCAAAACCAAGCTCGACATAGACCGCAGGAATGCCGCGTTCGACGTAGGAGTACTGGTCAGAGCGGAAGAAAAAGGCTTCCCCCGGATTGGGATCAGGCACCAGCTCCAGCCCGTATTCGCTCACAGCAGAGGCAACATAAGGGCCGAGATTAGATCGATCCGAACCAAACGCCACAACATCGGTGAACGGCCAGGTCAGCACCGGCATGTCGACATTGACGTTGGCGGCAAGGACAGCACCCTCTTCGAGCCCAGGGAACGCCGCGTGATAGGACGAGCCCAGCAAGCCAAGTTCTTCCGCGCCGAGCGCCACAAACAGAATCGGGCGACGCGGCGGATTGGCCCGCAACAGACGCGCCATTTCCATCATCGCCGAAACGCCAGTCGCATTGTCCATAGCGCCGTTGTAGATGCGATCACCACCGGGCAGCGGGTAAGGTGAAATCCCCTCGTGATCAAGGTGCGCTGTGATCACCACATACTGATCGGCGAGCGCCGGATCAGTACCCGGCAACATGCCGATCACGTTCGATGTCTCGAGCACAGGCTCAACCGAGTTGGCATAGCTGATGCGCACACGCCTGCCGGTTTCGAATGCAGGCAAAGGCGTCATACCTTCGCTCTGCGCAGCGGCGACATCGTCCAGAGTAAGCTGCTGACCTTCCAACAGGGTGCGCGCCATATCCGACGATGCGACCATGGAAACACGCAGGCCATTGGCAGTGTCTCCCGGCACTCCGTCAGGGCCCATCCATGTCAGGCCACCGGTGCTGGCAAAGAAGTTGCTGCCGCGTTCGAACGGAATGCGCATATCCAGCGCCGGCGTCCACAGCATAATCGCGCCGATCGCACCATGTGCCGCGAAGCGTTCATTCGCGCGCTGCTGCAGGATGCGCTCTTCGAGCGGGTCGAGACCTTCGGGGTTGTCAAATACCCAAAGTGCGACCTTCCCTTCAAGATCGACAGTACCCAAATCGTCAAAACCCAGATCGGGGCGATCGAGCCCGTAGCCGACAAAAACCAGTTCTGCTTCGAACGCTCCGCTGCCAGCGCTTGGTAAGCCGCCACCAACAAAATCGGTGCCGTAACTCATCTTTACCGAACGGCCTTCCGCGTTGACAATTGCCATGCTGGTGTCCCGCGCGAGGCTGGTGCGCACCAGGCCAAAGCTCTGGTACCAGCCGCCGTCATCGCCGCCCGGGGTCAGGCCGATTTCGGCGTAACGGCCCGCGACATACTGGGCAGCGCGATCATAGCCGTCGGTCCCCGCCTCGCGGCCCTCCATCGCGTCATCGGCGAGCACACGAACATCGTTCTCCAGAACCGCGCGATCAGTCATCGCTTCTTGTGCAGCAACGGGTGCGGCCAGAACGGAAGCGGCCAGAGCCGCCAGAACAGTCAGTTTTTTCATCGGAATCGCGAACCCCAGTAGCGAAAGAATCTATCCCGCACAGAGTGCTACACGTCGCCGCGCGCTACGCAAGGGCAACGCGACCAAAAGGCCACAAAGGTTAGACTTCCGGAGCTTAAGTCGCGGAACCGAGGGCTTAAGCCTTAGCGACAACGCTTTCGGGAAGTTCCTTGCCAAATACACGCTGGTAATACTCGGCCACCAGTACTCGTTCCGCCTCGTCACACTTGTTCAGGAAGCTGAGACGGAAAGCGAAGCCCGGATCGCCGAAAATTTCGGTATTCTGCGCCCATGTGATCACCGTACGCGGGCTCATGACCGTCGAGATATCGCCGTTCATGAAGCCCTGCCGCGAAAGATCGGCCACGCGGATCATGTCGGCCACCAAATCATCGCCCAGCTCGGTCTTCGCGCTGACGATCTTCTGCTCGGTTTCGGCCGGAAGGTAGTTCAGACCAACCACGATATTCCAGCGGTCCATCTGGCCCTGGTTGATCGCCTGTGTGCCGTGATAGAGGCCGCTGGTATCACCAAGGCCGACAGTGTTGGCGGTGGCGAAAAGGCGGAAATGCGGATCGGGACGGATGACGCGGTTCTGATCGAGCAGGGTCAGCTTGCCCGCCTGTTCCAGCACGCGCTGGATCACGAACATCACGTCCGGGCGACCGGCATCGTATTCGTCGAACACCAGCGCGACCGGGTGCTGCAGCGCCCACGGCAGCAGGCCTTCGCGGAACTCGGTGACCTGCAGCCCATCACGCAACACAATCGCATCGCGTCCGATCAGGTCGATACGGCTGATATGGGCATCAAGGTTGATGCGGATCGTCGGCCAGTTGAGGCGCGCAGCAACCTGTTCGATATGGGTCGACTTACCCGTGCCGTGATAACCCTGGATCATCACCCGGCGATCGTGCGCGAA
Organism: Aurantiacibacter sp. D1-12; assembly: GCF_028858515.1. GTDB lineage: Bacteria > Pseudomonadota > Alphaproteobacteria > Sphingomonadales > Sphingomonadaceae > Alteraurantiacibacter. The sequence continues at coordinate 162,433 of NZ_JAPJZJ010000001.1, read as the reverse complement.
GCCGGCCAGGATCGCGAGTGTCGTATCCGCATCGAAAACGTAGTTCTCGTCCATGTCAGGCACGCGTTCATCCGCCTTGGAGAAGGCAGGCACCTTCATGTCGATGTCGATGCCAAAGGCCTCGCGCACATCCACTTCGGTGTCGGGCGCGGCCATGATGGTTGTTCCGGATTCGGCAGAATTGGTCATGTCATTCATCTCGCGCCGCTGCCTAGACGGGTGACCGCATGGCTGCAACAAGGTATTGCGGCGATAGAGGAGAGAAGCGATGTATGTTCAAGGTTTCCTGATCCCTGTGCCTGAGGGCAACAAGGACGATTATCGGGCAATGGCAGAGAGAGCCGCCGAGAAATTCCACGAGTATGGGGTCACCGAAATCGTGGAAGCGTGGGAAGAGGATGTGACTGACGGCAAGGTCACCGATTTTCGTATGGCGGTGAAAGCCGAACCGGGCGAGAAGATTGTCTTCAGCTGGATGATATGGCCGGACAAGGAAACGTGCGATGCGGCATCGGCACGCATGCAGGACGATCCCTTCTGGCAGAGCGAAGACTTCAAGATGGTGTTTGACGGTATGCGCATGATGTGGGGCGGCTTCTCGCCCATTCTCGTCACCGGGCGCGATTGACCCGATTACAATGTTCGCATAATGTTCTAACGGGATTCGGGCGGATAGCCCTTGAGTGGAGGAAGTGATGGCTAATCAACACGGCGATTTCGTGTGGTACGAATTAATGACAAGCGATTCCAATGCAGCGCAGGAATTTTATTCCGGCCTGCTGGGTTGGAGTTACAAGGACTCCGGGCAGGATCAGGTCGATTATCGGGTCTTTTCCGCGGGCGAATCGCAAATCGGCGGACAGCTGCAACTAACTCCTCCCATGGTTGAACACGGCGCGCGCCCTGCGTGGGTAGGATATATCCGTGTAGACAATGTGCCCACAGCGCTGGAGAAAGCGCGGGCAGCAGGCGCGACCGTTCTGATGGAAGGGCAGGAAGTGCCCGGCGTTGGCCCGTTCGCGATGTTGCACGATCCTGAAGGCGCATTCTTCTACATCATCGATGACCAGTCCGGAGAGGATAGCCACGCCTTCTCCACGCACGAACCCAAGGTCGGCCATTGTGCTTGGAACGAGCTGATGGCCGGAGACAAGGACGCCGCGATGAAATTCTACGGCGACCAGTTTGGCTGGGCGGTTGCCGACAGCATGGATATGGGGCCGATGGGCCGATACGATATGCTCAAGTGCGGCGAGGATCGCGATTTCATGTTCGGCGGCCTGATGACTCGCCCGCCGGCGATGCCGGTTTCAATGTGGACCTTCTATTTCCGCGTTCCGGAGATCGATGCTGCAGTCGCTTATGTGAAAGAGAACGGCGGCGAAATTCTGAATGGACCGATCGAGGTGCCGGGCGGCGACCACTGCATCAACGCGATGGATCCGCAGGGCGCGATGTTCTCGGTGATCGGATCGAAAAGCCCCAGTGAATGAGCAGCTACACGCTCTTCTTTAACCCGATGAGCCGCGCGATGATCGCCAGGTGGGCCTTTGCCGAAGTGGGGGTGGAGCCGGAGTTCGTGATGGTCGAATGGGACGACAAGCCGCAATCGCTGCTCGATGCCAATCCGATGGGCAAGTTGCCAACGATTATCCATCACACACCAGATGGTGACCACGTGGTGAGTGAGGGTGCGGCTGTCTGTCACTATCTGGCCGTCGCGCAAAAGAGTGATCTCCTGCCGCGTCCAGACGAGACGGCCGACTATTTCCGCTGGCTGTTTTTTGCTGCAGGCCCGATCGAAACAGCGGTAACGAACAAAGCGATGGGGTGGGAGCCTGAAAACGCGAAACAGGAAATGACGGTCGGCTTCGGAAGTTACGAACGCGTGGTCGATACGCTCGACAACTGGTTTCAATCACACGATTATGTATGCGGTGATCGTTTTACGATGGCGGATGTCTATGTCGGTTCGCAAGTCGACTGGGGATTGAATTTCGGGACGATCACCGAACGCGATAGCTTCAAGGCTTATCAGGCGCGATTGCGCTCGCGCGACACCTATACCGCGGCGATGAATCCACCGGACATGTAAGCGCTCGCAATTCGATCCGCCCTGCCCCACATTGGCGGCATGGCGCGACCGGACCCTATCGAGTTTGCGAGACTAAAGCTTGTCGAGCGCGTGCGCGCGGCATTCAACGATGCGTCAAAGGGCGAAACGCCGATCCCGCCGTCGGACGAGGCATTCTTCGCGCCCGACACCCCGATCCGCATGGTTCATGCCGATCTTGTCAGTATGATGGTGGGCGGCATGTCCGCGCTGCTGTTGCAGATGCTACATCCGCACGCGCTGCAAGGCGTGCTCGACTTCTCGAATTTCCGCGAGGACATGCACGGTCGCCTGCGCCGCACCGCGCGCTTCATTGCCGTAACCACCTACGGTCATCGCGATGATGCCGAAGCAGCAATCGAACGGGTCAATCGCATCCATTCCAGAGTCAGCGGCGCCTTGCCCGATGGCTCAGTCTATCACGCAACCAATCCGCGCACCCTCGCCTGGGTCCACGTAACCGAAGCGCTGATGTTCCTAGAGGCATGGCTGGTGCACGTGCGGCCTGAGATGCCCGTGGCAGAACAGGACGAATACTTCCGCCAGTTTGCGCTGATCGCTCGCAAGTTGGGTGCCGATCCGGTGCCCGAGACCAAGGCCGAAGCGCAAGCGATGTTCCGATCACTCCGCGCCGACCTGCGCGCTACGCCCGAGGCACGCGAAGTCGCCAAGCTGGTCCTCGAACACCGTCCGCCAGGCCCCGCCGGCACGATCCAGCCGTTCATGGCCAATGCCGCCATCAGCCTGCTGCCGCCATTCGCGCGAACTATGCTCGATCTCGATGCGCCGGGCTTGGCCTCCTTGCCTTCGAAGTTGGTGACAGGGGCGCTCGGCAGCACCATGCGCTGGGCGTTTCAACAGAAACCGCGCGGCTGATCAGACGAAAGCGGCGGCCCGTCGGAGCAGCTGGTAGGCTTCCACCACCCGCTGCAACCGCGCTTCATGGCTGCGGTCTCCGCCGTTGCGGTCAGGGTGATAGCGCCGGACGAGTGACGAATACCGCTTGCGCAATTCGGTCCGGTCCGCCTTCGGCCCCAACCCCATTGCCTGCAGGGCTTCCTGCTCGCGCGGCGTAAACCGGCTGTAGTTTTCGTGCTTGCGGCCAGCTGCGGCCTTCTTGATGCCCGCCGCCCGCGCGCCGATGGCATCCAGAGGATCATCGAAGTCTGCCCACCGCGGCATGCCGTCGACACCTGCCGTCGGCTTGAAAGCAGGCGTTTCGGTCTGCCAGCCACTGCCGGGCGCCTGCGCTGCATAGATTTCGTCCGCGCTCATTCCTTCGAACCAGTCGTAACCCGAATTGAATTCGCGCACATGCTCAAGGCAGAACCAGCGATATTCGCCCGGCCCGTCGAAGGAATTACCATAGCCGCCGGGGGCGCGAAACTCGCCTGACTCGCTGCAAGCCGGGTGCTCGCAGACCCTCCCCTCACTCTCGTAGCGCCCGTGGAACTTCTCGTTTCGCATGAGCAAGTAAGGATGGGGATTGCACCGGCTGTTGGAAACCCCCAATTTAGGCCGCATGACCGGACCAGTAGCCAACGAAATCACCCAGCTTCTTACCGAAGCGCTTTTCCCCACACGCCTCGAAGTCATCAATGACAGTGCCCAGCACGCGGGCCACTCGGGAGACGACGGCAGCGGCGAGAGCCACTTCACCGTCGTGATCGAAAGCCCCGTTTTCGAAGGCAAGAACCGCCTCGCCCGCCAGCGCATGGTGCTTGCCGCGCTTGGCGATATTCCCGGCAACCGCGTCCACGCCTTCGCGATGAAATGCTTTGCGCCAGGTGAAGGCCAATGAGCGTCGAACTTTGGTACTGGCCGGACCTTCCGGGCCGCGGCGAATTCATCCGCCTGTTCTGCGAGGCTTTCGAGATCGACTACACCGACATGGCGCGCGAGCAGAATGCCGATGCGCTGGTCGAGAACATGCACGCGCTCGAAGGCGTGCGCCCGTTCGCCCCGCCCTATCTGATCGACGGCGAAGTTGTGATAGGCCAGACCGCGCTGATCCTGCAGTATCTCTCCGACAAGGAAGGACACGGTTCAGGCGAGATGGAGACCGACCTCAAGCTGCTCCAGCTGCAGATGGACATTGCCGATTTCGTGGGGGAGGTTCATGCAGTACACCACCCCATCGCGCCAGAGCTCTATTACGCTGACCAGATGGATGCCGCTTTCGAGAAAGCCGGATACTTCCGCGCCCAGCGCATCCCGAAATTCCTGATCCATTTCGACAATGCCATAGCGGCAAGCGGCGGTCCGTTCGTGCTCGGCCAGCAGCCCAGTCATGTCGACACCAGCCTGTTCCAGCTGATGGAAGGGCTCGACTACATGTTCCCCAACTACATGAAGGAGATGCAAGGCAGCTGGCCACACCTCGAGGGGCTGCAAGGCGCGGTGCCGGAGATCGAAAGCCTCGCCGAGTATCTCGCCAGCGAGCGGCGGATCGAGTTTAACGAGGACGGGGTTTTCCGCCATTACGAAGAGCTTGATGAGCAATGACAGGTGACTGGACGCCAGCTTGCCGCTAATCCCACCGCATGAAAAACGCACTCCTCCCCCTCGCCGCCATTTTCCTCGCAACCCCTGCTTTCGCGCAAGAAGCGCCTGCCGCGCCTGAACCCGGCGCTCCGGGCTCTATCGAATGGCACAATGCCCAGCAGCAAGCGCTACACAGGCTGAGCGCCGAAGACGGCTGGTACCGGCTTGATGGCGGGGTGATGTTCCGCCGCACTGCAGGCGATGGCTCCGGCCCGGCCCCGTCTGTCGAGGACGAGATCACCATCCATTACACTGGCAGCTTCCCCGATGGCGAAGTGTTCGATAGCTCGGTAGAACGCGGCGAACCCGCCACCTTCCCGCTTTCCCGTCTGATCACCGGCTGGCAGGTCGCCATCCCGTATATGGGCGTGGGTGACACCGCTGAAATCGTGATCCCGGCGACAAGCGCCTACGGACTTGAAGGCCGCGGCCCCATCCCCGGCGGCGCGACACTGCTGTTCACAATCGAACTATTCGCCATTCCCAGCCAAGGCGTGTGAGCGTGAGCGATCTGGCCCGCGTCAAATTGCCCAACGGCATTGCGCTGGATGTCTGGGACAGCGGGCCGAAAGACGCGCCTGCACTGATTTTCCTGCACGGCTTTCCGGAGAACCATCGTACCTGGCGGCACCAGATCGCGCATCTGAATGACCGGTTCCGCTGCATCGCACCCGATCAGCGCGGATATGGCAATTCCTCCAAGCTCGAAGGCGTGGAGCATTACGATGTTCAATCGCTGATTGGTGACGTGTTTGCCCTGGCCAAGGAGCTTGGCATCGACCGCTTCACCATTGTCGGTCACGACTGGGGCGGCGCGCTTGCTTGGGGAGTCGCTGCATTCGGGCAGGCCGTGGGTGTGGTTGAACGCGCGGTAATCGCCAATGCGCCGCATCCGGCAGTATTCCAGCGCCTGCTGTTCGAAGACGAGGCGCAGCGCGCGGCGAGCCAGTACATGCGTACTTTCCGCGATCCCGCACACGACGCGGTTATTGCGGAATACGGACTGGCAGGTCTGATCAAATCGGCGCTCAGCTGGGAAAGCCGCCCGGACTACGACCCGGCCGAACTCGCACTGCTGAACAAACAATGGATGGACCCGGCAACATCCATCGCCATGCTCAACTGGTACAGAGCCAGTGGCATCGCCGTGCCGACGATGGATGAAGCGTTCGGTCTGCCCGAAGGTTACTCTGATCCGCCTTTCCCCGCGCTGAGCATCCCGACACTGGTGGTTTGGGGCACAGGCGACGAAGCGCTGCTATCTGCCAATCTCGATGGACTGGAGGATTGGGTGGAGGACCTGACCATCAAGCGCGTCGAACGCGCAGGGCATTTTATTCCGTGGGAAGCGCCCGATGCGGTGAATGCGGCGATGGATGCGTTTCTGGCGGGCTAGCCCAACCACTCCACCCATGCCCCATGCGGATGGGCCTCTGCCAGTATCACTTCTTCGTCGCCGCCCGGCCAATATCGTACCTTGCATTCGTGGCGAAAGGTGGCGCGGTTGGTCTCGAGGCTGATCCACGCAAGTGGTTTGTCGGTGCTTGCCACTCCGCCAGCCAGCTCCATTGCCTGGGTAATCCCGTCGCGTGTTTCCTGCGGCATGTATTGCCACATGATCGAGTGAAAGAGCACGCGGGTCACCCCTTCGGGCTGCGGCTTGGCCAGTTGTTCGGCCACAAATACTCCTGCGTCCTGCTGCACCAGATCGGGTGCACGCTCACTAGCCAGTGCAATAGCCGCGTCCATACGTACCATGCGCTCGGTCGCATCGGGCCAGACGTAGGACTTGAGCCGCAAGGCCTGCGCCGGATCGCTCAGGTCCATTGGTACAAGATCGCAACCTGCAATGCTCTCAATGTCGACCGGATTGGCTGGCGGAGCATCGCCGCGCCACTCTGGCTGGATCAGCATGGGAGAGCCCGCTCGGCCCATCTTCACTCCGCCCAGATCGAAGGCAAAGCGGTCCATCATGGTGTTGATACCCGCGCTCGCGCCGATTTCGAATAGCTGGAACTTTGGACCAAGTCGGCCTGACAGCCACATCAGTGCAGCCATGATACTTGCAGATCGCCCGGCTTCGTTTGTTTGCGGCGGCGTGTCGAACCACGGCAGCAATACATGATCGAAGGTCTGCGCGGCCTCTGAGACGATCGCGTCAACCTGCCCCTGATCGGTAATCAGTCCCTGATAGACATCACCAAGACGCAGCTCCTCACCTGTCAGGTACAGCCAGTGAAAACCGCCCGCGATGCGCAGCGGCATGGCGTCCTGCAATGAAAGACCGTGCCAATTGGTCATCCGGAGCGCGACCGTGGTGTCGGTCTCCATCACCGCCAGCAGGGCGCGCACCATGCGTGCGGTGCAGGGTGCTCCGGCCCCGTCAGCATGATCGGCCTGCCATGCAATCGCCTCCTCAAGGTTAGCGATATCCATCACATTGCCGTGTTTGCTGCGGCCTTCACCCATATACGTTGCCCTTTTGCCTGCATGCCCCTACATCGCGCCCTCGATGACCAACACCGCCGCCAAGACCGATTTCGGACCGTTGATTTTTGCCGTTCCCAAGGGCCGCATTCTCGATGAAGCGGTGCCACTGATGGAACGCGCGGACGTTGTGCCCGAAGCAGCGTTTCACGACAAGAAGGACCGCTCGCTCAGCTTCGCCGACACCAGCGGCGACATGCGCATTTTCCGCGTGCGCGCTTTCGACGTGGCGACCTTTGTGGCCTTTGGCGCGGCGCAGATGGGCATTGTCGGTTCTGACGTGATCGAAGAGTTCAACTATTCGGAGCTCTATGCGCCCGTTGATCTTGGTATCGGCGCATGTCGCCTGTCTGTCGCGGAGCCGGTGGAGCCGGTCGAATACAAGTACGGAAAGGCGAGCCACCTGCGCGTCGCCACCAAGTATCCCAACATCACCAGCCGCCATTTTGAACGGCAGGGCATCCAGGCCGAGTGCATCAAGCTCAACGGCGCGATGGAGCTTGCTCCTTTCAGCGGGCTTGCGGGCCGCATAGTTGACCTCGTCTCCACCGGTCAGACGCTCAAATCCAATGGTCTGGTCGAGAAAGAGCAGATCATGCAGGTGACCAGCCGCCTGATCGTCAACCGTGCTGCATTGAAAACCGATCCGCGCGTTGCAGCTCTTGTCGAGCGTTTCCGCGTCGCGATGACCAAGGAAGCCGCTTGATGCAAAGGCTTGATGCAACCGCAGAGGATTTCGAGGCGAAGTTCGCGCGCATCGTCAATGATCGCCGCGAGAGCGACGAGAATGTGGCGCGCGATGTGACCGAAATCCTCGCCGAGGTGCGCCGCGATGGCGACAATACCCTGCGCAATCTCACCATGCGGTTTGACAAGCATGCACTGACCGATGACCCGTCAAGCTGGTCGATAAGCAAGGACCAATGCGCCGCCGCCTATGATGCGCTCGATGGCGAGGCGAAGAGCGCGCTCGGCATGGCGGCAGACCGCATTCGTGCCTATCACGAGGGGCAGTTGCCCGAGGATCGTGACTTCACAGACGATGCTAATGTCCGCCTTGGCGCCAAATGGCATCCCGTCGATGCTGCAGGGCTTTACGTCCCCGGCGGCCGCGCCGCCTATCCTTCCAGCCTGCTAATGAATGCTATCCCGGCGAAAGTCGCCGGTGTTGAAAGACTTGTGGTTTGCACCCCCACGCCGAAGGGCGAGGTCAACGATTTGGTGCTCGCCGCAGCGCACCTGTGCGAGATTGACGAGATCTGGCGCATCGGCGGGGCACATGCGGTTGGAGCACTCGCATACGGCACCGAATCGATTCAAGCTGTCGACGTAATCACCGGTCCCGGTAATGCCTGGGTCGCCGAAGCCAAGCGCCAGCTTTATGGTGTTGTCGGCATCGACATGGTGGCAGGGCCAAGCGAGATCCTGGTCATTTCCGATGGCAAGAGCGACCCCGACTGGATTGCTGCTGACCTGATGAGCCAGGCCGAGCATGATCCGACGTCGCAGAGTATCCTGATCACCGATGATGCCGCTTTTGCGACCCTGGTAGCAGACGGCGTCGAACTTCTGCTCGCTCAGCTCGCAACGCGTGAGACCGCGCGGGCCAGCTGGGACGATTATGGCGCGATCATCGTGGTCGAAGATCTTGCGCGCGATGCCCCGGCCCTTACCAACCGTCTCGCTGCCGAGCATGTCGAGCTCGCGGTCGATGATCCCGAAGCGATGTTCGCACAAATCCGCCACGCCGGCAGTGTGTTCCTTGGACGCCATACGCCGGAGGCGGTCGGCGACTATGTTGCGGGGCCGAACCACGTTTTGCCCACCGGTAGGCGCGCGCGCTTTGCCAGCGGGCTTTCTGTGCTTGATTTCATGAAGCGCACCAGCTTCATTTCGCTCGATGAACAATCTTTGGCGGCGATTGGCCCGGCAGCGACTACGCTTGCCGAGATCGAAGGGCTTCCTGCCCACGCCGCAAGTGTGAAAGTACGCCTGAAATGAACCAGTCCAGCCGAAGCCGCGCCCGCTCCGCTGCCCGACTTGCCGCCGTACAAGCGCTTTACCAGCGGCATATGGAGCAGACTGCGCTCGCCAAACTTCTCGACGAATTCCACCAGCATCGTCTGGGGCAAGAAATCGAAGACGATCAGTACGAAGAGGCCGAGGTCGATTTTTTCGATGATGTCGTTTCCGGCGTCGATGCGCGCGCAGAGGAAATCGATGCGAAGCTAACCGAGAAGCTCGCCGATGGCTGGACGCTCGCACGGCTCGACAAGACCATGCTGCAAATCCTGCGCTGCGGTGCCTACGAACTGATCGCGCGCGCCGATGTGCCCAAGGCCACGGCCATTAGCGAATATGTCGATGTCGCCCACGCATTTTTCGATGAGCGCGAAGCCAAATTCGTAAACGGCATCCTTGATGCCGTCGCCAAGGACGTACGGGATTGAAAGAGGCGGCGTTCATAGAGGCTCTGCGCAAGCTGCCTTTGCACCAGGCCTCTAAAGGCTTGGAAGACGATGCCGCCATTCTTGAACTCGGCGACGAAACGCTGATCATCACGCACGATATGCTGGTCGAGGGAAAGCACTTCCTGTCCAGCCAGGACATGGCTGATGTCGCGTGGAAGCTGGTGGCGACCAACATATCAGACCTTGCCGCGAAGGGGGCACAGCCGCTGGGCGTCCTGCTCGGCCATATGCTGGGTGAAGATGACGAGCGGTTCCTTGAAGGACTGGACGATGTCCTGTCGCATTACGGTGTGCCTTTGCTGGGCGGAGACACCGTTTCGGGTGGATCGCCTCGCGCCTTCGGCCTCACCGCCATTGGCAAGGCCACGCACAGACCCGTCCCCGCGCGAAGCGGCGCTCGCAACGGGGATGCCATTTTTGTGACTGGCCAGCTTGGCGCAGCCATGCTCGGGTTTGAGGCACTTCGTGACGGAACCGATGGTGACCCGATGCCCTACACCAATCCCATGGCGCGATTGATCGAGGGCAGTGATCTCGCCCCGCTCGTCACTGCCATGATGGACATTTCCGATGGCTTGCTTCTCGACGCCTTCCGCATGGCGAAGGCGAGCGAGGTTTCATTTGCGATCAGCAGTACGCAAGTTCCCGTTGCGGCCCCGGACCGCCGCGATGATTGCCTGCGTTGGGGCGACGATTACGAGCTGCTTTTCACCATGCCCGATGGAACTTTCCCGCCGGTTCCGGCTACGCGCATCGGTACCGTTGAACCAAGTGGATTTGCGCCGCTGTTTCTCGATGGCGAGCCATTGGTGAATGCAGAAGGTCTCGGCTATCAGCACGGCGAGTAGCCGCCCGATCAATTCAGCACAGAACAATCGATCCCGCGCTTTTCGAGCAAGGGGCGCATCTCTTCAAACGCGTCCTTCGTGCGGTGGTTGGGTATCCACGGGCACAAGTGATGTATGAGGTGGTACTGCATTCCCATCGACAACCAATGCCCAGCTTTCGACTTGAACAACACTGTGTTGTCGTACCGCCCCCTGCCATCGCGAGGATGGTGCGGCGCCCAACTGAGCCAGAAGCGGATGTAGGACGTCCCGATGTGACAAGGCAGCCACCACAGCAGCGCCGCGTGAAACGCGTAGCCGGTCCAGCACATCACAAACATTACCGACAGCGCAAACAGCCGGAGCAATAATGTCTGTCTCAGCGCAAACTTCGCCTGCACAGTCCCGATCCGCGTCACGACCCTGCGATAGTGATGGATCGAATTGGTTGGCCCAGGCTGGCGGTTCAGCCACGTCTTGTACAGCGCATCGAACGCGTTTCTGCCATCGTCAGCATAGTCCGGATCATTCTCGGGGTCGTTGCAGTGGCGGTGATGCTCAAGATGCATCAGTCGCGCCATCGCGAAGGGAAAGATGATGATGATGGTGGCGACTTGCCCTGTCACCTCATTCCAGAACCGCATGGGCGTTCCCGGCCGCCCGATATTGCCGTGCATCGCCTCGTGCGAAAGGATGAAGCACGCACAGGCGAACACGGTCGAATAGACAAACCCCACCCAGAGCGGCGCTAGCCCGGTCATCGTCAGCGGAAACATCGCCAGCCAGCCCAGAAATCCGCCTATGGTGATGATCACATATGGGACCATCTCGAACGTTTTGGGGAGGTATTTCAGCCCGATGTCGCGTTCTTCCGCGATCGAAGCATTGCTGTCACGAGCTTCACCTGACTGACTACGGTACATCGTCATATCCAGCGCCCGCGGATCTTGGCGTAGGATCCCCACACGAAACCGATGCCCAACCCGATCCATATGGCCGGGATACCACCCACTGCGGTAAGCTGCTGATATGCGAGCAACTGCATGATAAGCGGCGCGATAAAGCCGATACCGAATATGACCGGCAGCCATGCAAAAACCGCTTTCAGGATTGCCTCGCTCATTGCCGGAAAGCGTAGGAGCGTTGGCAGATAGTGGCAAGTTGAGCAGAGGCCGGTGGATGGAAAGACCACAAAGGCGCGAAAATTCTCCTCACCTCGGGCAAAACCACCGCTTTACGCTTGTAGTCGCGCCCCAGATTGCCTAGCGAGGCCCCCACGCGAACCCGGCATAACCGGGTCGTTTTCATTTTATAGAGGGGACAAACGGGGTCATGGAACTCGTTCTCATTAGTATTGCGCTGGGTGCGCTGGCCGTAGTTTACGGCTTCTTCACCAGCCGCCAGGTGCTTGGCGCATCTGCCGGTAACGAAAAAATGCAGGAAATTGCCGGAGCTATTCAGGAAGGCGCACAGGCCTATCTGAACCGCCAATACACCACGATCGGCCTGGTCGGCGTGGTTGTGGCTGTGCTCGTCGGCGTATTCCTGGGTGTCATTCCAGCAGTTGGCTTCCTGATCGGCGCCATCCTGTCGGGCGTCGCCGGCTACATCGGCATGAACATCTCGGTACGTTCGAACGTGCGTACTGCTGCGGCAGCCGAAAGCGGCCTGCAGCAGGGCCTGACCATCGCCTTCCGCGCCGGTGCCATCACCGGCATGCTGGTGGCTGGCCTCGCTCTGCTCGCCATCGCTGTGTTCTTCTACGTGCTCGTTGAAACGATGGGACTTGCAGCTGGCAGCCGTGAAGTGATTGACGGTCTTGTTGGCCTTGCCTTCGGTGCATCGCTGATTTCGATCTTCGCGCGTCTCGGCGGTGGTATCTTCACCAAGGCTGCAGACGTCGGCGCCGACCTGGTCGGCAAGGTTGAAGCCGGTATCCCGGAAGACGATCCTCGCAACCCTGCGACCATCGCCGACAACGTGGGCGACAACGTGGGCGACTGTGCCGGTATGGCAGCTGACCTTTTCGAAACCTACGTTGTGACCGTTGGCGCGACGATGGTTCTGATCGCGTTGCTGTTCGGTTCGATGCTCGGTGATCTGCTCCTGCCACTGATGGCGCTTCCGCTGCTGATCGGCGGTGCATGCATCGTGACCTCGATCATCGGTACCTATTTCGTACGTCTCGGCAACGGGACCAACGTGATGGGCGCGATGTACAAGGGCTTCATCGTCACTGCCGTTCTGGCCATTCCGCTGATCTGGTTCGCAACCGAATACGCGCTTGGCACTGGCGGTGCGGACATGAGCACGGTGCTAAACCCAGGTGACGTTGTGGAATTCCACGGTCGTGACCTGTTTTATTGCTCGCTGATCGGCCTTGCGCTGACCGGTATCATCATCTGGATCACCGAATACTACACCGGCACGAACTTCCGTCCGGTGAAGTCTATCGCCAAGGCATCGGAAACGGGCCACGGCACCAACGTGATCCAGGGCCTGGCCATCAGCCTTGAATCGACTGCCCTACCGACCATCGTCATCATCGCCGCGATCATCGGTGCGTACCAGCTGGCCGGCCTGATCGGCCTCGCCTTCGGTGCAACCGCAATGCTCGCGCTCGCTGGCATGGTTGTGGCGCTCGACGCATACGGTCCGGTAACGGACAACGCAGGTGGCATCGCCGAAATGGCCGGTCTGGACGAAAGCGTCCGCGAAAAGACCGACCTGCTCGACGCTGTTGGCAACACCACCAAGGCTGTGACCAAGGGCTATGCCATCGGTTCGGCCGGTCTTGCTGCACTCGTGCTGTTCGCCGCCTACACTGCCGACCTGCGGGAATATTTCCCGAGCGCTGAAGTGAACTTCAGCCTTGAGAACCCGTATGTCATCGTTGGCCTGCTGCTCGGTGCCCTGCTCCCGTACCTGTTTGGTGCGATGGGCATGACCGCCGTGGGCCGCGCTGCCGGTGACGTGGTTGTCGACGTGCGTGACCAGTTCGCCAACGACAAGGGCATCATGGAAGGCACCAGCCGTCCGAACTATGCCCGCACGGTGGACCTGGTGACCAAGGCCGCGATCAAGGAAATGATCGTGCCGTCACTGCTTCCGGTGCTGGCGCCGATCGCGATCTATTTCGCGATCTACTTCCTCGCCGGCCAGAACGAGGCCTTCGCGGCTCTCGGCGCACTGCTGCTCGGCGTGATCGTCGGCGGTCTCTTCGTCGCGCTGTCCATGACTGCGGGTGGCGGTGCGTGGGATAACGCGAAGAAGTACATCGAGGACGGCAACCACGGCGGCAAGGGCTCTGAAGCTCACAAGGCTGCTGTGACCGGTGACACCGTTGGTGACCCGTACAAGGACACCGCCGGCCCGGCCGTTAACCCGATGATCAAGATCACCAACATTGTCGCGCTGCTTCTGCTCGCGGCTCTGGCCGGTCACTAAGACCCACACAGGATCGGGGCTTCCACGGCCCGATTATCGTTAAGAAGGCCCTGCCAGGCTCGCGCTTGGCAGGGCTTTCTTTACCCTATCATTTAGCCAATTCTTGCCCCCTGCTCTCCTATGCAAGCATTCTCATACGTATGTGAAAGCTAGCACAGGTTAACAATCGCCCTTGGGTCAGGATCTTCCCATTACCGGACCAAAACCACCCCTCCTGCGGCTTGCAGAAGGCGTGGGCGCGTCACAGACGGGCAATACGCTGCCCACTGTGCGCGGAATGGTGCGCGACTGGCGGTCGTTTGATCGCGGAGACCGCGTGGCAGCGTGGGACCAGCTGGCGCAATCGGCTAGCGAACCCAACCCGTTCTATGAAAGCTGGTTCTTGCTTCCGGCCCTGGAGCAATTCGATCCGCATCATCGGGTACAGATATTTGCGATCGAGGCTGACGGACAACTGATCGGTCTGCTGCCGCTGCGGCGCGATCTGTCCTATTATGGCAACCCTATCCCGCATTTGCGCGGCTGGACGCACGATAACTGCTTTCTGGGTACTCCGCTTGTGCTCGAGGGGTGTGAGCGATTGTTCTGGGCAGAACTGTTGCGTTGGGCCGACGCGCACCCGCGCCTCGCGCTGTTTTTCCATTTTCTGCACATGCCGGTTGGCGGTGCTTTGCACGAAGCCTTGAAGCGTGAGATCGAGCGGAGCGGGCGCCCGGCCGCAACGGTCATGCTGGAAGAGCGGGCCTTGCTAGAGAGCGATCTCTCGCCGGAAGACTATTTCGAACAGTCGCTTTCAACCAAGAAGCGCAAGGAGCTTCGCCGTCAGGAACGGCGATTGGCTGAGGCGGGACGGCTGGAGATAGAAGAAGTCTCCGATTGCGAGGAGATCGCAGAATGGACGCGCGAATTCCTCGAACTCGAGGCGAAAGGATGGAAAGGCAAGAACGGATCGGCTCTCGCCAACGATGATCGCACCCGCCGCGTATTCAAGCGCGCACTGTCAGGCGCGGCGCGGCGCGGCAGGTTGCAACGATTAACCCTGAGACTGGATGGCCGTGCGATTGCTATGCTGGCGAATTTCATCGCGCCGCCCGGCGCGTTTTCATTCAAGACGACCTTTGACGAGGACTACGCGCGATTCTCGCCCGGCGTTCTTTTACAACGTAACAACTTGCAAATTTTACAGCATGGCAGTGTCGGCTGGATTGACAGTTGCGCCGCCAGTGATCACCCCATGATTGATCATTTCTGGCGGGAACGGCGCAGCATCGCCCGCTATTCGATCGGCATTGGCGGTGGCTTACGCCGTCAGGCCTTTGACAAAATAGTCCGGTTTGAAACCGGCGCCGCGTCAGGGGGGATTTGATGCCGCGTCTTAAGAAAAGTCTGCATGATAGAGCCCTGGGCGGGCAGAGGGTTTTCCCCTCTGCATCGCAGAGCTTCTTCGCTGCCTCCTATCCCGAGGGGGCGCTCAAGCTGCAGCATAACCTTGCCAACCATCCGCTGCTGCAGATCGACAAGCTTGCGATGATGGCAGAGTCCATGCCGGAAGAGTCGATCGAATATAATCGGGGCGATGTGCCTATTGCCGTCAACGGCAAGCCCGAAGCCAATGGCATGACCATCGGCGACACCATCCGCAATATCGAGAATTCCAACAGCTGGGCCGTGCTCAAGAATGTTGAGCAGAAGAAGCCTTTCGCCATGCTGCTTGACGAGCTGCTGGAAGAACTTCGCCCGATTATCGAAGCTCGCACCGGGCCTTTGTTAACGACGCAGGCCTATGTCTTCATTTCGAGTCCGAACGCTGTAACGCCGTTGCACTTTGACCCGGAGCACAACATCCTGATGCAACTGCGCGGCTCCAAGACCATGACAGTCTACCGCGCGGGCGACCCCCGATATGCTTCTGACCGGCGACACGAAGCCTATCACACTGGTGGTGCGCGCGAATTGCCGTGGAACAAGAATCTGGAGCGCGGCGGGCTATCGTACGAGCTTGAGGTCGGTGATGCCCTCTATGTCCCGGTAATGGCACCACATTTTGTCCGCAACGGGCCCGAATATTCGGTATCGCTGTCAATTACCTGGCGCAGCGAATGGAGCTATGCCGAGGCCGATGCGCGCGCATTCAACGCTCTTTTGCGCAAGTTCGGCATGAACCCTAAACCACCTGCGCGCTGGCCTGGCTCCAATGCGGGCAAAGCGAAGGCCATGCGTGTTGCTCGTCGCCTGCCTGGCATCGCTTGACGCACAGCGCACCCGCGCGCATTGCAGAAGGCGATGACCAACGCGCCTTCTTCACTACCTACACCCGAACATATTGTTGCAGAGCTCGTCTTCCTGCTCGAGCTGGAGCCCAAAGGGCCGGACAGGTTTGTCGGGCGGCGCAGGCCCGATGGCACAGGCCGCGTGTTTGGCGGGCAGGCCATTGCGCAGGCGCTTGAGGCTGCCAGCCGCACGGTCGATCCATCCCGCACGGTACATTCGCTGCATGCCTATTTCCTTCGCCCCGGCAGCGATGATTTGCCGATCGAGTTCCGGGTGAAGCGCGATCTCGACGGCCGCAGCTTTTCCAACCGCCGGGTCGTTGCCAGCCAGGATGGCAAACCTATCCTGAACTTCGTGACCTCGTTTCAGGAGCCCGTCGAAGGTCCAAGTCACCAGCATCCCGATATGCCGGATGTTCCTCCGCCGGAGGAGCTGAAACCGGATTCCGAGGTGCGGCAGGAAGTGGCGAAGTTCGTACCGGACGGGCCGCTCAAGAATCTGCTTCTGCGCCCCTTCCCGGTCGATTTCCGTTCGGTGGAACCGCGCGACTGGCTGGCCCCGAAAAAGCGCGAACCGACCAGCCATATCTGGTTCAAGACAATCGCGCCCTTGCCGGCAAAACCATCGTTACACCGCTCGGTTCTCGCCTTCATCTCGGACTTCCAGATTCTGGCGACAGCCCTGCAGCCGCACGGCAAGAGCCTGCATCGCGGTGAGGTAAAGGCCGCGAGCCTCGACCACGCGATCTGGTTCCACGAACCGTTTGCAGTGGACGACTGGTTATTGTTCGCGACCGAGGCACCGTGGAGCGGCGGCGCACGCGGATATTCGCGC
The DNA here is from genome assembly GCF_028858515.1 of Aurantiacibacter sp. D1-12. Classification (GTDB taxonomy): domain Bacteria; phylum Pseudomonadota; class Alphaproteobacteria; order Sphingomonadales; family Sphingomonadaceae; genus Alteraurantiacibacter. The sequence continues at coordinate 145,439 of NZ_JAPJZJ010000001.1, read as the reverse complement.
GGACAAGTGTTCAATCGCGAAGGCAAGCTGGTCGCCAGTGTTTCTCAGGAAGGCATGCTGCGGCACGTCAAGTAACGGTGCTGCAAGAGGGAATGGAACGATGAAAAGCATCACAAGAATTGCAATTACCGCAAGCACTCTGGCGGTGACATCTGCCTGCGCGACGGTGCAGCCGGCTGAAACAACAACCTCCGCGGCTGAATTGGCCCCCGCCCAGCCGAACTACGCTGAAGCACTGCAACGCACGATGGCGGCATACGATTCAACCGGAATGGTAGCTGCAGTTCAGATCGACGGCGAGCTAGCCTACCTTGGCGCAGCGGGGCTCGCAGAAGAGGGCACGAACCGGCCCGTAACCGAGGACATGCTCTTCCCCATCGCTTCGATTTCCAAGGCCTTCACCACAACCGCGCTCGCCATTCTGGTTGATCGTGGCGAGGTCGATTGGGACGAGCCGATCCGGACATATATTCCCGAATTCACCATGTGGGACCCGTGGGTGAGCGAGAACTTTACTGTGCGTGATGCCCTCACCCACCGCTCCGGCCTACCGCTTGGCGCAGGTGACCTGCTGATCTGGCCCGACGGTAATGCCGAGCCGGACGATGTGATCGCCGCCCTCGCGCACCTCCGCCCGTCAGACGGTTTCCGCTCGCAGTATAACTACGACAATCTGCTCTACATTGTGGCGGGCGAAATCGTCGCGCGGGTCTCCGGCCAGAGCTGGACCGATTTTGTGACACAGGAAATCCTGCTGCCCGTGGGCATGGAGCAGTGCGCCGCAGACAAGCCGCTGATCCCGGAAGGTGCGCCGGTTGTCACCGGACATGAACGTGCGGCCGGCGCCGAAGACGGTGTTCCGACCGATCCGCGCATCGACTTCTCGACCACTTGGGCAGCTGCAGGCGGTCTTTGGTGCCCTGCCGGCGAGATGATGGAATGGGGCCAGTTCTGGCTTGACGATGGTGTCACTGCGAGCGGGCAGCGCCTGATCAGCCAGGAGCAGGCGCGCGAGCTGTGGCGAGGTATCACCCCGCAAAACCCGCGCGGTGGCCTGCGCGCAGCGGGTTCATCCAACCTTGCCATGTATGCGCTGGGCTGGAGCATTCATGACTTCGAGGGCACGCTGGCTATCGGCCATGGCGGCGGCGCACCAGGCGTGGTCAGCAACTTCCTGATCCTGCCCGAGTACGACGCGGTGATCTTTTCCGCCTCCAACGACTATCGCGGTGCTGCCTCGACCTTCAACTATCACGTGGCAAGTGCGCTCGTCGGTGCGCCGGAGAATGACTTTATCGGCGAATGGGGCGCTGCCTTTGCAGCGGCGGAAGAGCGCGGCGCTGCCTTCATCGCGGAAACGGGGAGCAGCTCGCCGGATAACGCCAGCGAACCCAGCCTTCCGCTGCCCGCCTATGTCGGCACCTATCAGGACCCGTGGTATGGCACCGTCACCATCAGCCTGACCGAGGAAGGCACTCTCTACATCGACATGGGCCGTAGTGAAGTACTCGACGGCGCCCTGACCCACTACGATGGCGATCGCTTCGCTGCCTTCTGGCCCGACAGCTCGTTAAAGGCCGATGCCTTTGTGGACTTTACGGTCGAGGATGGCGCGGTGACGCAGGTGACGATGGAAGCGATTTCAGACCTCACCGACTTCAGCTACGACTTCCACGATTTGCGGTTGGAGCCGGTGGTCGAGGCCGAGTGAGCACTCACCCACCCGCGTGGTAAAAGTCATACACCGTCTGCGCCACGCTTTCGCTTACACCCGGCACACGCTTCAGGTCGTCGAGGGCAGCCGCGCGGACTTTACTCGCAGTGCCAAAATGCAGCAGCAGCGCGCGCTTTCGGGCTGGGCCAATACCAGGGATTTCGTCGAGCGGTGATGCGGTGATTGACTTGCTGCGTTTCGCGCGGTGTGCGCCGATCACGAAGCGGTGGACCTCGTCGCGCAGGCGCTGGAGATAGAAAAGTACGGGTGAATTGGTGGGCAGCATTTTCTCGCGGCCATCGGGGAAGTGGAACACCTCCCTGCCCTCGCGCCCGTGGTGCGGGCCCTTGGCGATGGCGATCAGCGGCACATCCTCGATGCCCAGTTCCGCGAGTGTATCGCGCACTGCGCTCATCTGGCCCTTGCCTCCGTCAATCAGCACAAGATCGGGCCAGACGCCTGCCTTTTCCCGGTCCGGGTCTTCCTTCATCGCGCGGCTGAAGCGGCGCTCCATCACTTCGCGCATCATGTCGAAATCATCATTGGTCTGCGCGGTCTTGATGTTGAACTTGCGATACTGGTTCTTGATAAAGCCTTCCTGCCCCGCAACCACCATCGCCCCGACCGCTTTCGCACCTTGAATGTGCGAGTTGTCGTAGACCTCGATGCGCGCGGGCACCTCGGGCAGCTCAAGAAACTCCACCATTTCGCGCATGATCTTCGTCTGCGTGCCGCTTTCGGCGAGGCGACGGTCGAGCGCTTCCACGGCATTGCGCTTGGCCTGCTCCATCAGCTTGCGACGCTCTCCGCGCTGCGGCGTAGAAATGCTGACCTTGCGGCCGGCCAACTCGGCGAAAGCCTCTTCGAGCAAGGCCTCTTCGGGCAGTTCGCGGTCGACCAAGATATTGGGCGGCGGCGGCACTTCCTCGTAGAACTGCGCGAGCACGCGGGACAGGACCTCGTCCTCCTCCACGCCCTTGACGTGGCTGGGAAAGAAGGCGCGGTGCCCCCAGTTCTGCCCGCCGCGCACAAAGAAGCCCTGGATGCCGATCTGGCCACCTTTGGCATGCAGCGCGAAGACATCGGCATCGCCTACGCCTTGTGCGTTCACAGCCTGCGAACCCTGGATGAAAGTCGCCGCGCGCAATCGGTCGCGCAGCAGAGCCGCCGTCTCGAAATCGAGCGCTTCAGCCGCCTTGGCCATCTGCTTCTCGATCTTGGCCTGCACCGCGCTGGATTTTCCGCCGAGAAAGTCCTTCGCCTGCTTGATCAGATCGTCATAACCATCCTTGTCGATCCGCCCGACGCACGGCGCGGAGCAACGCTTGATCTGGTAAAGCAGACACGGCCGGTCGCGGCGTTCGAAGAAGCTGTCGGTACAGCTCCGCAACAGGAACAGTTTCTGCAGCGCATTGATCGTCGTGTTGACCGATCCGGCGCTGGCGAATGGCCCGTAATAGCTGCCTTTAGCCCGCCTTGCACCGCGGTGTTTCATGATGCGCGGATAGTCGTGCCCTTCCCGCAATAGAATGAAAGGAAAGCTCTTATCATCACGTAATAACACATTGTAAGGAGGTCGAAATCGCTTGATGAACTGCGCTTCCAGTAGCAGCGCCTCTGCCTCGGAGTTGGTGGTGACAATCTCCATCGCGCGGGTCTGGGAGACCATGCGCTGCAGGCGGTTCGTCAGGCCTTTGATCTGCGTGTAATTCGACACCCGCGCTTTCAGGCTGCGCGCCTTGCCGACATAGAGCACATCGCCTCGCGCATCGAGCATACGATACACGCCCGGTTTGGGTTTGAGCGTTGCCACAACCTCTTTGATCGCACCCACACCGGCTTCCAGATCGGGCTGCGCACCTGCCTTGGCGCTGCCTTTCACAGTGTAGGCTGCGCGCTCCTCGTTGAAGCGCTCTGCACCATGCGGGTTGGGTGGGGATCCGGCGTCACTGCGGCTCATGCAAGCGAGATAGAGCGGCGCATCCGGTTTGGGAACTGCCCCGGCTCCAATAATATAGTTGCACGTGAAACCACATGGTGTATTATCCATGTGGGACACCAACAGGAGATGTTGTTTGTTATCCAAGTCCCAAGCCACTGAAACCGCAAAACCGAACTGGTGGCTCGTGCTCGAAGTGCTGGCCTTTTCTGCACTCGCTTTCGGCACCCGGCCACTATTCGCAATGATCACATGGAAGTTTGCCGGGCCGCTTTCGCTGCTGTTCACACTGACAGTGCTGACAATCTATATGCGTCGCAAGGGCATCGGGTGGCGCCAGATGGGCTTCGCACAACTTCCCGGCTGGAAAGCCAAAGCGATGATCCTGCCCAAGGCACTGGGCACCTTCGTACTGTTCTGTCTTGCCGTGGCCATCGTGTTGCTAGGCGGCGAAGCAATTGGTCTTGTCCAGCCGGACGGGCTCCCCGATGGAGCACAGGATCGCTGGGGTGATGTGGAAGGCAACCTTCCCATGCTCTTGCTGTGGCTCGGTGTTGTCTGGACCAGCGCTGCATTCGGCGAAGAGATGTTCTTTCGTGGATACATGGTTACGCGTATCGAAGACGGGCTTGGGGACCTTCGCGGAAGAACCGCGCTGGCGATCGCAATTCCGGCAATGATCTTCGGGTTCGCTCACTTCTATTATCAAGGCCTATGGGGCTTTCTGATGACAGGCATGATCGGACTGGCGTTCGGCGTGGCTTTCGTGCTGTTCAAGCGCAATCTCTGGCCGATCATCCTGGTTCATGGCGCGATCGACACGATCAATTTTGTCAGCATCTATCGCGGAGAAGCCTGACACCCTGCTTGCGCGCTGCGGTGTTTCGGGGCAGCACAGCGCGCAAGGGGATCGTAATGGACAAGACAGACATCGCACCGCCGCGCACCGTCGGCTTCTGGGGCACTTCGCTCTTCCAGCTGAACGGCATGATCGGGAGCGGCATCTTCGCCCTCCCCGCCGTTCTGGTGGCCGCAGTCGGCAGCTTTGCGCCCGTTCTCATGCTGATCGGTGGGCTGATCTTTCTACCGCTGGTGTTGGTCTTCGCGTGGCTTGCCGCGCGGTTTGACGGGACAGGCGGCCCGATCCTTTACGGAAAGACGGCATTTGGCAGCTTTGCAGGCTTCCAGGCCGGCTGGGGCCGTTTCGCTTCGGGCATGGTCGCAATGGCGGCGAACACCCATGTGATGGTCGCTTATTTCGCGGCGATATTCCCGGTGCTCGAGAACGAGATGCTGGCCACCGCAACGACAGTGATCGTCATCCTGCTGTTCACCGCGATCAACCTGTTTTCCATGCGCGGATCGGTGAATACGCTGGGCGGACTGACCGTCCTCAAGCTCGCTCCGCTTGCTATTCTGATTGCCGCAGCGGTCTTCGGCCAGTTCACGTCGCCCGGCATCGTCCTGCCGCAGTTCAGCCAAGTCGAAACAGTGGTGCTGCTGCTGTTCTATGCCTTCATCGGTTTTGAAGGTGTCACCGTTCCGGCCGGAGAAATCCGCGATCCCAAGCGCGATATTCCGCGCGTTCTGGTGACGGTGCTAGCCGGGGTCACCGTGCTATACGCCGTAATCATCTGGGCCTATCTCACCATCGGGCCGGAACCGGGTGCCAACGAGAATGCACTTGCAGGAGCCGCCGATGTGGCGCTGGGCCAATGGGGCGCGGTAATGATCGTGCTGGGCGCGGGTTTCTCTATCGCAGCGAACAGCTTTGGCGGTCTGATCATCGTCCCGCGCATGGCCTACGGCATGGCGCAGCAGAAGATGCTGCCCCGCTGGTTCGAAAAGGTGCATCCGAAGTACCTCACACCTGCCAACGCCATTGCGTTTTACGGCATCTTGTCCTCACTCTTCGCCATCTGGGGCGGATTTGCCGCGCTTGCCGCCGCCAGCACGCTTTCACGCCTGCTGACATACCTGATCACCGCAGCCGCCCTGCCGGTAATCGAGAAGCGCGAAGGTGCGCTCAACCCGCTCCATGCCGTGGTCTCGGTCATTGCCTTTGGCGCGACGGTGTGGATTGCCAGCCATGCCAATGCACAGGCCTGGACTATGTTCGGCGCCCTACTGGCTGTTGGCACCCTCCTCTACTTCATTGCGCGTCGCCGTGATGATGCAGGGGAAGAGACGCAAGCCAGCTGATACCATGAGCGAAAGCTTCGATGCCATTATCCTCGGCGGAGGAGCCGCCGGGCTTTTTTGCGCTGCGCTGGCCGGGCAACGCGGGCGCACAATGCTCGTGCTCGAAAAAGCGGAAAAGGTCGGGAAAAAGGTCCTGATCTCGGGCGGTGGACGCTGCAACTTCACCAACATTGGTGCGGGCCCGGCCAACTACCTCAGCGCCAATCCGCATTACGCCAAGAGCGCGCTCAGTCGATACACTCCACGCCACTTTCTCGATCTGGTCGAGAAACACGATATCGCCTGGCACGAGAAAACGCTGGGGCAGCTATTCTGCGATGGCTCGTCACGCCAGGTCGTCGATATGCTGCTGGAGGAATGTGCAACCGGTCCGGGCAAGGTTACTATCCGCTGCAACGAGGAGGTTTCGCGGGTCAGCCGCGAGGGCGAGAGCTTCACCGTCACCACGCAATACGGCCAGTTCACCGCGCCCCGGCTCGTCATCGCCACCGGCGGGCCGAGCATCCCAAAGATGGGCGCAACCGATTTCGCTTACACTCTCGCCCGTCAGTTCGGTTTGAAAATCGTCGAGCCGCGCCCCGCTCTCGTCCCGCTGACGCTGGGCGGGGAGGAAGTGCTTTTCCGCGAGCTGTCGGGTGTCTCGGCAGATGTTGAGGCCAGCGCCAACAAGACGACATTCCGCGAAGCCGCGCTCTTCACCCATCGGGGCATGTCCGGTCCATCGATCCTACAGGTCTCAAGCTACTGGAAGCACGGCGATCCGGTGATGATCCGCTTTATGCCGGACAAGCCGGCAGGGTGGCTACTCGAAGCCAAGCATACCACGCCTTCTGCGCGGCTTCGCGCCATTCTGCGCGAGGCGCTGCCGGATAGGCTGGCAGACGTGCTGACCGATCAGATCGGTATCGACAGTGACCTTGGCAATGCCCCCGACAAGACCCTCCGCGCAGCAGAAGAGCGCTTGGCCAACTGGCGCTTCAATCCCAACGGGACCGAAGGCTTTGCCAAGGCCGAAGTGACAGCGGGCGGCATCTCCACCGCCGAATTGTCCTCCAAAACGATGGAAGCAAAGAAGGTGCCCGGCCTCTACGCTATAGGCGAAGCGGTAGACGTGACCGGCTGGCTGGGCGGTTATAACTTCCAGTGGGCATGGGCGAGCGCCCACGCGGCGGCGCAGTCGCTCTAAAACAGCTTCCGGATTTCGATACCAAAGCTGCGCCCGCGCGGATCGATCAGGAAGGGTTGGTAGCGCAGCGGCGTATCGCCATTGCTGTCGACCACCCGCTGACGCGCATCGAAGAGATTATCGACCGCCACAGAAATGCGAACATTGTCCAGCAACGGCACGGCTTCAATCAGCGAATCCCGCTCAGAAAGGTCGACAAAGAGCCGCCAGTTGAAGCGGGCAATGTCATTGAAAAACAGATCGGTGCTGCCGGCGAGACCCGACCCGTTGATCCGTGAAGCCCCCTGATAATTCGCGAAAATCAAGGTGCCCCAGCCATCATAAAACGCACCGGTGCGAAGCGTCGCCGAGTGACGAGACGTCCCGCCACCGGACAGGGCATCGCCTTCCAGCAGATCGAGCGTCGGCAGCCCCGGAGCGATCAGCACATCGTCTTGAAGCTCAAGCGTGTACTGCAGGTTGGCAAACCAGCGGATCACGGGTGGACCGTCACCACCGCCGCCGAAACGACCAAAACCACGACCACCGCCGCGCCTGCCGCCCCTGCCACGACGTCCGCCTGCACGTGCCTGATCACCACCGCCTCCCGGGCGTACGCCCTGTCGCGCCCCATCGGCACTACAGAAACGTTCTCGGATCATGGCGAAGCGTTCGGGATCGATCTGCCCGTCTTCTCCGGCAAGGCGCTCCAGCATGCGTGGTGGAATAGAGATCGGGTTGCCATCAGCATCGAGAGGCGGGTCCTCGCCTGCTCGCTGCGCAGCAAGCGCGCGATTGAACAGGTCCAGCAATTCGTCGGGTTCAGCCGAACAAAACTGTTCGCGCATGGCCGCGAACTGCGCCGGATCGCGCGGCGGGCCACCAGCTCTACCAGCGCCCGGTTCGCGACGCACGCCTGGGGGAGGTCCACTACCGCCTTCGCCTTCCTGACTGCCCACGCCAATCTCGCCGCCCATGAACAAGCCGACGCGCAAACGCCGGACGTCTCGCTGGGCAAAGGTCACAAAACGGTTGTCCAGCTGTGTCAGCCTGCCCGTTGCATCACGCGTGATCCTCCCCGGAAACGCAGCCTCGATCTCGGGCGTCAAAAGCGGGAAGCCTTCGGTAATGTCTTCTGCGTGGTTATCGAAATATTCGAAACGCAGGCTGCCGCGCTCGATGAATGGCAGTTGCCAATTGGCAGAAAACTGCCAGTCGCTCTGCGTCTGGCCGGGAAGGTCGGGGTTGCCGCCGGAAATAACCGTGGCGAGCACCGTCTCGTTATTGACGATGTCGAACACCGGGACATTGGGCGTCGATATCTCTGCTGCACCAAGCTGCGTAAGGGAAGGAGCTTCCTCCCTTCCCGTGTAGGTCGCGCTGAAGCTCAGCGTTTCCGTCGGGCCCCAGATCAGCGTGGTGGCTAAACTGTGCAGTGTGCCGAAGTCGGAGACTTCGCTGACGCCCGCATTGAGGTTTAGCGTGATATTGCCAATGGCGCCGCCGAAATCCTCATCGCGGCTGGTGATGGGCAAGGCCATGTTGACGTTGCCGCGCCAACGACGCCTGTCGAGATTGGTGACCAGGCCCGGATTGCGCGTGTCGGTGCTGTCGATGCCATTGCCCGTCCAACCCGCCGAAATCGTGGTGTTCACATCGCCAGCAGGCAGCGTGAAGGCAATGCCGCGCGCGGTCGCCAGTGTATCGATACGATAGGTCTGGCTCTTGGACTCGTCGACGCCAGCCTCGGCGAAATTGCCAAGGTCAGCATCAAGCGCAAGGGTGCCCGCAGCAGCGTCAGCCACCAGATCGGCCGTGTCGATCCGCCTCTGGATGAGACTGAGCGAGTCCGAAAGCGTTGCGTCAGCGGTAATATTGAGCTGCCAGGTTCCTATACGTGAAGCGAGGCCCGCGCCCGCAGAGTAGCTATCGCTGCGCCGGTCAATCGCCAGCGGATCGAGCGGATTGAATGTGCGCAGCAAAGTGTCGCCCGCAGGATCGGTCAGCACGACAGAATCGAGCCCTTGCAAGCTGAAGCTGTTGTTGCGCTCATAGCTTGCGCTCAGGCTCATGGAATCGCCGCCGCCGCCCAGGGCAGTGGTCCAGTTGGCTGTCGCCTCGTAGCCCGAGTTGTCCGGGACCAGCGTGCGGAAATCGGCCGGATCGGGATCGCCCGCCAAAATCGGCGCACCTCCGGTCGACTGGATCACGCCGCGATCCCCCTCGGTCAGGGGAGAAGAGTCAGTCAGCTCGACATTGAAGTTCAGTCGGCTGGGGCCATTAATCCGCAGGTAGGTACCGTCGATCCCGCCGCCCGCGTAACCACCATCGAACGGCTGGCTATATTCCAGCTCGACCACGCGGCTTTCATAATTGTCCTTGAGGATAATGTTGACGACACGCTGATCGGGTGAATAGCCGAACTGCTGGGCCACATCCTCGCTGAAGACTTCGGTCCGCTCGATCGCCTCAGGCGGATAGCTGCGCAGCTCGCGGAAGGAGGAAATCCGCACGCCGTTGACGAGAATGACAGGCGGACCGCCTCCTCCTCGCCCTCGTCCACTAGACACCTCGGGACCGAGCGCACTGATTAGCTCCGCAATGGAACCTGCACCGTAAGCGGCGATATCGTCTGAATCGAGCTCCAGAATGGGCGCCTGTGCTGTGTCGATACGATCTACCAACCGCGCACCAAGCACGAGGATGCTGTTCATATCCTCTTCGACAAGGTCAATGTCCGGCGCGGGCTCGGCAGGCTGTTCCTCTGCCTGCTGCTCTTCGCCATCCTGCGCGCGCACCGGGGCCACCGGATTTAATATCAGCGCAACGGCAATCGCCAGGCTACTGGTGGCAACGGTGGTTCGCACGAAAATCCCTTTAGCAATATAGATCGGGTCCCAACCGTCAGCGGCGGTATGTGGCGCAGCGCAACATCTGGCAAGCTGGGCTAAAGTATTAAATTGTCGCAGATGTCAAAAGGCTTTCGTCCCTATTCAGCCCCTATGCACACGCGCTCTTCCATTTTGCGAGGCAGGCGGCTATGCGCGCCCGACACATTTTCTACACCTCACGCAAGGATCTTGAACTGAATGGCTAAAGAAGAACTCCTCGAAATGCGCGGCAAGGTAGTAGAGCTTCTGCCCAACGCGATGTTCCGGGTAGAGCTCGAAAACGGCCACGAAGTGCTTGGGCACACCGCTGGGCGTATGCGCAAGAACCGCATCCGCGTGCTGGTGGGTGACGAGGTGCTGTGCGAACTGACGCCTTACGATCTGACCAAGGCGCGCATCACCTACCGCTTTATGCCGGGCCGCAGCGGCCCTCCAGGCTACAACCCTTCCTAAGTAGCCGGGCATGACCACGCCCGCTCCAAGCCTTATCCTCGCATCGGCCAGCCCGCGGCGGCGGGAGCTGTTAGCGCGTCTGGGTGTGGAGCCTGATGCCGTGGCCCCAGCCGATATCGACGAGACGCCGCACAAGGGCGAGCTTCCGCGCGACTATGCCACGCGTATGGCGCGTGAAAAGGCGGCAGCAGTTGATGGCGGAACCTCTCATGTGCTGGCAGGCGATACGGTCGTGGCCTGCGGTCGCCGCATCCTCCCTAAAGCAGAGGACGAAACCACAGCACGTCAGTGCCTCGAACTGCTGTCTGGCCGCCGTCACCGCGTCCTCTCCGCTATCGCCCTCGCCGCACCAGATGGCAGCGTTCGTGAGCGACTGAACGAAACGCAGCTCAAGTTCAAGCGCCTCTCCGGCGAGGAGATCGACGCCTACATCGCCAGCGGCGAATGGCACGGAAAAGCAGGCGGTTACGCCATTCAGGGGATGGCTGAGGCACTGATCCCGTGGATAAAAGGCAGCCATTCGGGTGTCGTTGGCCTGCCGCTATACGAGACACGCGCCTTGCTCAATGCCGCGGGGTTCCGCCTTGGCTGAGTGGCTGGTCTCCGAGAACATCGGCGAGCACCGAGCTCTGCTGAAAGACGGTCATCATGTTCTTGCCGCACAGATCGACTGGCCGGGCGAGCTGGCACCGGGACTTGTTGAGGATGCCCTTCTCGTGAAACGTGAAAAAGGAACGGCCCGCGGTCGCGCTCTTTTTGATAGTGGAGAAGAGGCGCTGGTCGATCGCCTGCCACGAGAAGCCAGCGAAGGTGAGCGTATACGCCTGCGTGTCACGCGCTCCGCCGCTAGAGAAGTTGGCCGAAACAAGCTGGCACAGGCTCGCCCGACGGATGAAGAACCATGCAAGGCACCGAGCCTCGCAAAGCAGCTCGACGCGAAAGTCGTCAGCACATTCTATCGCGACAACTGGGCCGAAGTCTGGAGCGCTGCCTGGGAAGGAAAATGGCAGTTCCCGCAAGGCGAACTGACCTTCCACCCGACGCCAGCGATGACTTTGATCGACATCGACGGCGATCTTTCTCCGCGCTCGCTCGCGCTTGCTGCCGTCGAACCGCTGGCAACCGCGATTGGGTGGATGGGACTGGCTGGATCGATAGGGATAGACTTTCCAACTCTGGCTGATCGGGCAGATCGCAAGGCGGTAGACGCAGCACTGCAAACCGCTTTGGTTCACTGGCCGCACGAGCGGACCGCTATGAACGGTTTCGGGTTTGTCCAGATTGTTGCACGCATGGAGCGACCTTCATTGCTGCACCGGCTGCATTTTGATCGCACGGGTGCCAGTGCGAGATACGCGATCAATCATGCGGCAGAACTGGCCGGGCCTGGTGTTACCCAGATTAATGCACATCCCACGGTGATCGCGGCAATGCGGGACGACTGGCTCGCAGAACTGGATCGGCGAACAGCTCGCAAGACGGAGCTCAAAAGCGATCCGGCGCTTGCGATCTCGGGCTGGCATGCCCAGGTAGTGCAACCATGAGCACCAAGCCCTGCCCCATCTGCAAGAAGCCGCGCAACGAAGATTTCTCGCCGTTTTGCTCGAGCCGATGCCGCGACAAGGACCTCTCCGCTTGGTTCAATGATGGCTATGCTGTCGCAGGCGACCCTGCTTCTCCGGAAGACATCGCAAAAGGGGATTGATTCCCCCTTGCCAAGCGCGTCGCGCTTCGCCATAGGCGCGCTTCACTTGCTCGCCGGGCACTTCGAAGATGTCTGCCGTGAACAAGATGCCTGGGTAGCTCAGTGGTAGAGCAGGCGATTGAAAATCGCCGTGTCGGTGGTTCGACTCCGCCCCCGGGCACCACCCTCTTCAGCAGTGATCTCCCACAAAGGCGCACGCCTTGTGCATTGACACGTGCGCATCAATGCAAATCGGGCGAAATTGTATCACAACGACATTCCGCAAGCCGTGCAAAAATAGCGATTGAACGATATTTGCGACTTGGCTAAAAATCCGCATCCAAATTCTTGGACGGGGACGTAAATAATCATGAAACTTAAGATTGCTTCCGCGATTGCTATCGCGTCGGTCAGCCTTTCGGGCTGCGCAACTGTGCTCAACGGTGTGAACCAGCCGGTCGAGTTCGAATCGGAGCCGGCAGGCGCCACCATCGAAACGCTCGCAGGCCAGACCTGCACCACGCCTTGTTCATTCGAAATGCGTCGTGGTGACGACAACATGGTGACCTTCACGGCAGACGGTTATGAGTCTGTGACCATCTACATGCAGAGCCGCACCGGTGGCTCCGTGGCTGGCAACCTGCTGGCTGGCGGCCTCATCGGCGGTGTTGTGGACGCCAGCAACGGTGCTTCGAACAACCTTTATCCGGATCCTGTGTACATCCGCATGGCTCCGACCGGCTCGGGCGAACCCGCCCTGCTGCTCGACAAGGATGGCGAAGTGATCTCGACCGTTTCGGAATACAACGCCGAAGTGGCCGAGGACGTACGTGAAGGCCTTGTTGGCCAGGGTCTCTACGCCAGCGTGGATGACGTTCCGCCGGCTGACTAAGCGGTAGAACTTTCACAAAGAGACAAGGCGCTGCGGGAAACCGCGGCGCCTTTCTTTTTTGAGCTGCGCTTCCGGCCTAGCTCCCGGAACCGTCCGGTGCGTTCACATGCTGCCATGCGGCACTGATTACAACGGACCCCTCACCCACGGCGCTAGCGACGCGCTTGACCGAACCTGACCGGACGTCACCGACGGCAAAAATGCCCGGTGTCGAAGTCTCGAACAGGCTCCTGCCGCCATAGTCTTCGCCCGTCAGAACAAATCCACGCTCATCCAGCTGTACGTGACCTGCCAACCAATCGGTATTGGGCGCCGCTCCGATCATGATGAACAGTGCTGCACAAGCCAGCTCTTCGTCACCATCCGGCTTCGACAGGGTTATCCCTTTCAATCGTCCGTCGCCTTTAAGTTCGCTCACGGTGGTATTGTAATGGATGGTGATCGCCGGATCGTGCTCCAACCGGCTTGTCAGGTAGTCGCTCATTGAGCTTGCAAGGCTATCGCCACGAACGATCACATGCACATGGTTTGCCGTGCGGCTCAGATACATGGCCGCTTGCCCGGCGGAATTGCCTCCACCGACCACCACCGCGTCGCTATTTCGACAGAAGCGCGCCTCCATGTCAGTCGCGGCGTAGTAGATGCCAGTGCCTTCCAGTTCCCGCAGTCCATCGAGCGGAAGGCGGCGATATTGTACCCCAGTGGCGACAACTACTGACCTAGCACAAACCTCCGTACCGTCATCCAGCGTGGCACAGAATAGCCCGTCTTCGCGCTTTTCCAGCCCTGCCACCCGGCGTGGCATGGCAAAACGCGTGCCGAACTTCATCGCCTGGATTTCACCGCGATAAACGAGGTCCGCTCCGGAAATACCGGTGGGAAAGCCCATGTAGTTCTCGATCCGGCTGGAAGTGCCCGCCTGTCCGCCAATCGCAGTATCTTCGATGAGCAGGGCACACAGCCCTTCGGCTCCGGCATACACCGCCGCTGCAACCCCGCCTGGTCCACCACCAACGATCAGGACGTCATAGACAGTCTGCGAACACATCTCGAGATCGAGACCGAAGCGCTGCGCGACCTTGCGCGGCGTCGGATCTTGCATGATCTCTCCCTTGCCGACGATCACTGCGGGTTTGTGATCGGTCAGATTACATACTTCGAGTGTCTCATCGTCGCGGCCATCCAGATCCAGGCTCTCGTACGGAATCCGATTGCGGCGCAGGAAGCTCTCCACCTTCTGCACCGCCGGGTCCTGATCGGCGCCGATCAGCTTGACGGAGGAGTTTTGTAGCTCGAACTGCCTGCGGCGCCGCGCGGCGAAGACGCTGATGATATGATCGGACAGCTCGGGTACACGGCCCATCAGTTCAAGCATCGCCTCGCGCGGGGCGGCAATCACTTTCGTGTCCTTTGCCGCCCGCAACGGCAGGAACCAGCTTCCAGCATTGAGGAACGCGATCTCGCCCATGAATTGCGTCGGGCCTAGCGACGCTTCGAGCAAACGCTCGTCAGACCAGGGATCGACGATCTCGATTTCGCCTTCGAGAACGTAGACGAATTCGTCCATTGGCTCACCCACTTCGGCAACCACCTCGCCAGCTGCATAGCTGCGTTCCTTGCCGATCTCGCGGATCATGGCGACGTGGTTATCTGCCAGCGGCACGCGCCGCATGGTTTCCAGATCGGCTGCGATGGCTTCCATGTCTCAATCCTTTGAATGTGTTGCAGGCATTAGGAACGATGATGGCCGCGCTTGCAAGCCTGATTGACGGCCGTGATTGCCCTTCGCTCTGCCCTTGTGTATAGGATCGGACAACCGCCCCGGCTCGTGCACAGCGCAGCCGGGGCGCTCGCTTTTTGCATTGGAAAGGTAATCGCCCATGTCCCGCCGCCGCCAGATCTACGAAGGCAAGGCCAAGATCCTGTATGAAGGCCCCGAACCGGGCACGATCATCCAGTATTTCAAGGACGATGCGACCGCATTCAACGCGGAGAAGCGCGGCACCATCAACGGCAAGGGCGTGATCAACAATCGCATCAGCGAGCACGTGTTCACCCGCCTCGCCCACCTTGGCATCCCCACCCATTTCATCCGCCGCCTCAACATGCGTGAACAGCTGGTACGGCAAGTGGAAATCATTCCGCTGGAAGTGGTGGTGCGCAATGTGGCTGCCGGGTCCATTTCCAAGCGATTAGGTATCGAAGAAGGCGAGATGCTGCCGCACACGCTGATCGAGTACTACCTGAAAGACGATGCTCTGGGGGACCCGCTGGTGAGCGAAGAGCATATCGCAGCGTTCAACTGGGCCGGTCATGAAGAGATGCAGGATATCGCCGCGATGGCCATCCGCATCAATGATTTCATGTGCGGCATGTTCGCCGCGATCGACATTCGTCTGGTCGACTTCAAGCTGGAATTTGGCCGCATTTTCGATGGCGATTTCAGCCGCGTGATCCTGGCCGACGAGATCAGCCCCGACAACTGCCGCCTGTGGGACTTCAACACCGGCGAAAAGCTGGACAAGGACCGCTTCCGCCGCGATTTGGGTGGCGAAGCAGAGGCCTATCAGGAAGTCGCCAAGCGTCTCGGTCTGCTGCAGAAAGAGGACGACAATTCGCCCGGCGAAGTTCTCGACATGGACGCCCACCGCTCGCGCCTGCGCCAACCGGTTCCGAAGCCAAAGAAATAATTACGGAAATGAGGAACTTATCGCGCAATAGGCCTTAGGGCCTGTTGCGTCAGGTTCATCGCGTCTGCATAAGGTGCAAGATACCGTCTGCACGCATAGGGTCGCGCGCATTCCCGACGGGCAATATCATGTGAGATGAGAGGACTATCCATGACCATTCGCCGCGCATTGCGCTCCACAATTTCCGGCGCCACCCTGGCGCTTTCGCTCGCCCTTGCCGCGCCGGTCGCCGCGCAGTCGGCATGGGGTACCGAAGCCACCGATGTTCAGGAAGATCCGGCAATCACCTATGGCGTGCTGGACAACGGCATGCGTTATGCCATCCGGCACAATGACACGCCCGATGCTTCGGCATCCTTCCGCCTGCACATCGATTTCGGCTCCTTCGGCGAGTCCGAGGAAGAGCAGGGCCTGGCCCACTTTATCGAGCATATGGCGTTCAACGGCACCACGAACGTACCCGAAGGCGAGATGATCCCCCTGCTGGAGCGGCTGGGCGCGTCCTTCGGTGCGGACACCAACGCCTACACCAGCTTTGAAGAAACGGTGTACATGCTCGACATTCCCAATGCGAACGAGGAAGGCGTCGACACCGCGCTGTTCCTGATGCGCGAAACGGCTAGCGAAATGCTGTTCGAGCCGGAAGCCGTGGACCGCGAGCGTGAGATCATCGTCAGCGAACGTCGTACGCGAGACAGTGCCGGACTGCGCAATTTCCGCGACATGTTCGATTTCCGCATCCCGGGCACACGCTACGTCAGCCGTTTCCCCATCGGGACAGATGCGACAGTGCGCGCTGCAACGTCAGAGATGTTCCGCAGCCTTTACCAGCGCTTCTACCGCCCTGAAAATGCCACGCTGATCGTAGTTGGCGATATCGATGTGGAAGACATCGAAGCGCAGATCATCGAACGCTTCAGCGATTGGCGTGGCGTTGGCGAGCCGGGCGTCATCCCGCCGCTGGGTGATGTCGACTTCGATCGTTCTACAGAGTTCGATACATTCGTCGATCCGGCAATCGGTGAAGGCGTGGCCATTTACCAGCTTCGTCCGTATACCGATCCCGCAGACACACTGGCAGAGCGGACCGCCAGCCAGCTGCGCAGCCTTTCCAGCATCATGTTCAATCGCCGGATCGAACGCATTTCGAACCAGCCGGACAGCCCGATCCTTGGTGGTGGTTATGGCCGTGGTGACGATGAAGGCGTGGCTGATTTCACCTCGCTGTCTATCCAGACACGCGACGGGCAGTGGGAACGCGGCCTCGCCATAGCCGAGCAGGAACTGCGCCGTGCGTTGCAGTACGGCTTCACCCAGAGCGAGCTCGACTACGCGCTGACCCAGACGTCGGCCAGCTATACGCGCGCCGCCGCCCAGGCTGACGCGCGAACAACGTCGCAGCTTGCCGGAGCGCTGGTGAATGCAGCAACCGAGAACGACTTCATCACCACTCCTGCCTTCCGCCTCGAAATGTTCGAAGCAATGCGTCCGCAGCTGACGCTGGACGCCGTCAATGAAACATTCCGCGAAGCATGGAGCGTGGGCGAACCACTCGTCCGCGTCACCGCCAAGGAGCTGGAGGGCGGTGAGGAAGCCGTCGCCACAGCCTTCATGGAGAGCACCCGGGTAGCAGTTGCCCCGCCGGAAGACAGCGACGCGGTTGTCTTTGCCTATGACGACTGGGGAACCCCCGGCACGGTCGTGTCGGACGACTATATCGAGGATCTCGGCATCCGCACCGTGACCTTCGCCAACAACGTGCGCCTGAACATCAAGCAGACCGATTTCGAACCCGGCCGTGTGCGGTTCAACGTCTCTATGGACGGGGGCAATTTCGCGCTGGGCGACATGAATTCGACAGCCGCCGGGATTTACCTCCAGATTGCCTCCGATGTCGGCGGCACGCAGGCGCACAGCGCCGATGAACTGCAGGAAGCGCTGGCAGGCCGTCAGATTACAACCGGAATCGGTTCGCAGCCCGACACATTCGGTACGGGCGGTGTGACCACGCCGGACGATCTTGATCTGCAGATGAAGGTCAGCGCGGCCTTCCTGACCGATCTCGGCCTGCGTCCCGAAGCCGATGCGCGTTTTAATGCGGTTATCGAGCAGGTCTGGAACCAGGTTCTGTCACAACCAGGTTCGGTATTCGGGTTCAATTCGGGCGAGATGATTGTCGACAGCCCCTATTTCGCCTTCCCTACGCGCGAAGATCTCGATTCCGTGGACCGCGAAGCTCTGCTTGCTGCCATTCAGGCGGCTGCGGCGAATGGCGCAATCGAAATCGGCATTGTTGGCGACATCGATCCCGATGCGGCCATAGCTGCCGTCGCGCAGAGCTTCGGCGCCCTGCCCACGCGCAATGCCGAGTTCGCCGAATACGCAGAACAGCGCGCTGTTACATTCAAGGATCTGTCGGACGATACGGTCAGCGAGTTCACCCACACCGGTCAGGACGACCAGGCCCTGGTGGGCAGTATCTGGCGCACGACCGACAACAAGGACTACGCAGAGGCCGTAGCGCTCGATCTGCTGGTCGGTGTTCTGCGCCTGAAGGGTATCGAAACCCTGCGAGAAGAATTTGCCGCAACCTACAGCCCGTCTGTCGGCGGTTCGACCAGCGGCGAATATGACGGTTACGGCACGATCAGCATGTCTGCCGTGGTCGATCCGAACCTGGCAGACGATACGCTCGCGATCGTCCACCGCCTCGCCGCGGAATTGCGTGACGCGCCCGTCAGCGAAGACTTCCTGCTGCGCGCGCGTCAGCCGGTGATCGAGAATATCCGGCAGGCACAGGAGAACAACGGCTACTGGCTGGGCCTCGTCAGCGATGCGCAAAGCTATCCCGAAGGCCTCGACCGCGCGCGCGTGCAGATCGAAACGATCATGGCCGTAACGCCCGAACAGCTGCAGGCTCTCGCCCAGCAGTATCTGGTACCGGAACGCCGTGCCGATGCGCGCGTGCTGGTCGCGCCTTCGGATGATGCCGGCGAATAAGCACCGTCTGATCGACCAATCAGGGGGCGGCATGGGGAACACCCGTGCCGCCCTCTTGCTGTCGGGCTTCTCCTTCGCCATAGGCCACTCACACAGAAGGACTCGCGCAAAAGGCCTCTCGCAATGAAAGTTCGCATCCACATCTCGCTCAAACCCGGTGTTCTCGATCCACAGGGTCGTGCCGTGCATCACGCGCTGGAGGGGCTTGGCTTCTCCGGTGTTGACGATGTCCGCGTGGGCCGAACGGTGGAACTCGATGTGGCTGACAGCACCAATGACGAAGCACTGGGCGAAATGTGCGAAAAGCTGCTCGCCAACACCGTCATCGAAAACTACCGCATCGAAAAGGTGGCCTGATGAAAACCGCAGTTGTCACCTTCCCCGGTTCCAATTGCGACCGCGACATGCAGGTGGCGCTGCGCGATGTGACGGGGCGCGATCCGCACAAGGTCTGGCACGGTGATGCCGATCTTCCCGATGGCCTCGATTTTATCGCCTTGCCCGGCGGCTTCTCCTACGGTGACTATCTCCGCAGTGGCGCGATGGCAGCGAACAGCCCGATCATGCGTTCGGTCATCGCGGCGGCAGAGCGCGGCGTTCCGGTGCTTGGGGTGTGCAATGGCTTTCAGGTACTGACCGAAGCAAGGCTGCTGCCCGGAGCACTCATGCGCAATGCAGGGCAGAATTTCATTTGCCGCACAGTATCGCTCAAGGTCGAAAACACGCAAAGTCTGTTCACCGGCGGATATGCCTCGGACGAAGAAATCCACGTGCCCGTGGCACATCATGACGGGAATTTCTTTGCCGATGAAGACACGCTTGACCGGCTTGAAGGTGATGGCCGCGTGGCCTTCCGCTACACCGAGAAAGTCAACGGGTCACGGCGCGACATTGCCGGCATTCTCAATCCAGCAGGCAATGTTTTGGGCATGATGCCGCATCCCGAGCGCGCGATCGAAAGCGATCACGGCGGAAGCGATGGTCGCCGGCTGTTCGAAAGTGCTCTGGGTGTTCTCGCCCCAGCTTAAGAGCTACGCGGCCTGACGGCGCTGCACCACAAGTGCATATGCTTCGGCGGCGGTCATAGGGCGGCCGAAGTAGAATCCCTGGATCTTCGTGCAGCCGAGCTCGCGGATCATTTCCACTTGCTCGATGGTTTCCACACCCTCCGCCGTGGTGGACATCTCCAGGCTCTCCGCCATCGCTACAACGGCGCGGATGATCGCCAGGCTTTCAGGGCTCGATTCCGATGCACCTTGCACAAAGCTGCGATCGACCTTGATCGTCGAAAAACGTAGATCGCGCAAATAACCGAGCGACGAGTATCCGGTGCCAAAGTCATCCAGCGCAACCGAGCAACCCAGTGCCAGAATTTCATCCAGCGTTTCGTTTGCCGTTTTGCCGTCACGCAGGAAGACGCTTTCGGTGACTTCTACTTCGAGCCGGTTCGCCGGAAGGCCCGTTGCAGCCAGTGCTTCCACCACGGTCGCACTGAAATCGGGCTCAAGTAGCTGTTCACCAGAAACGTTGACAGCCACTTTGATGTCATCGTCCCAACGCTTGGCCTGACGACAGGCTTCGTGCAGCACCCATTTGCCTATCGGAACAATCAGGCGCGTATCTTCAGCGAGCGGGATGAATTTTGCCGGGCTGATGAAACCGTGTTCTTCGCTGTTCCAACGCAGTAGCGCTTCAAAGCTGACCACATTTTCCGACTTCGCATTCACCACGGGCTGGAAGTTCAGCTCCAGCTCCCGCTTTTCGATTGCCTGACGCAGTGAAAGCTCGAGCCGGCGACGCTCCTCGGCATCGGCGTGCAACGAGGGAATGTAATTGTAGTGGACCCCGCCCCCTTCATCCTTAGCGCGATAGAGAGCAAGGTCGGCATTGCGCATGAGCGTTTCGACATTCTGTCCGTCACGCGGACCAATCGCCGAGCCAACGCTGGCCCCGATGAAGAGCGTGTGATTGTCGACCGAATAGGGCTGCGAAAGCTGTTCGATAATCGTCTCGGCAATCCGGTCCACCCGCATGTGATCAGTCGCATCGCGGATCACGACGGCAAATTCGTCACCACCAAGCCGGCCGCACCGTTCATTGTCCGTGCACACAGAATTGAGGCGTTCCGAGACCTTTGCCAGCAACCGGTCCCCGACAAGGTGGCCGAGGGAATCGTTCACCTGCTTAAAGCGATCGAGATCGATCATCAGAAACGCGCAGCGTGTGCGCCATTGTTCGGAGAAGCGCATGGCCTCTCCCAGCGCCTCTGTGAGCATAAGGCGGTTGGGAAGGCCTGTGAGCGTGTCATAGCGCGCCAGATAAGCGATCTTCTCGTCACGCTCGCGCTGCTCGCTCACATCCGAGCCGACACCGCGAAAACCGATATAGTTGCCCGACTGATCGCGCATCGGGGTGCCCGAAAGCTCCCACCAGCGACGCTGCTCATCGATATGCACTTGCACCATCAGGTTGGAGAAACTCTCGCGCCGTTTCAGCCGTTCCGCAAGATCGTGAAGGCTGCGCGGTACTTCGCCGGTTTCAAAGGAGTCCCCGGCAATAATGCGAATGAAACGCTCGCCCTCAACATCAGCAGGTTCACGACCAAGAGCAAAGGCGAAGCGTGGCGATACCGAGCGTAGGCGGCGGTTGTTATCGACCTGCCAAAGCCAATCGGACTCTTTCTCTTCGAATTCACGCAAGAGCAGCGAAACGACCTCGTCCTTCTCCGCAACACCAGCCTCTGCGATACGCGCCGATAGGTAGGTGCGCGCCGAGTTGAGAGCCGCCGCTACGATGGTGAGCACAAAGGCGAGGCTTGCAACAGCGAAGGGATATTCGCCAAGTATGACGAAGGACACCGATCCGGCAATTCCCACGACAAGATCAAAAACCACCGTAGAAACGGGCGCCGAAGAGGTCGTCGCCGCGCTGCCGGCGATCAGCATCGCTGCCAAGGCCCAGAGACCGAAGTGTTGCGCCGAACTTCCCAAAGGGGCGGCGAGCAGGAGTGCGATGAGCCAGGGCACGGCACACAGGCCGACAGCAAACGCCTGACGCCTGAATTCCAGCTGAGTCATATGCCGCTTCGCGATATCGGCGAACTGACGGTCCACCCGGCTGACATTGGCGACCGCCAAAACGATCGACAACAGCCAGATTGCGAGCATCCAGGCAGGAAACGTCCCCAGGTAAAGCGCAACTGCCATTGTCCCGGCAATTCCATGCGCTGCGAACCGTATTCGGGAGAATTGGTGTAGTTCGGAATACTGGAGCGCGCGCAGCCTTGCCCACGTGCCCTCGCTAGGGTCACGAAGCCCGATCACTTCCAGCGGTGAAAGCCGCAATGGAAGCTTCGGCAAACCAGTCGGTTCCTTGCTCACCCCCCCTCGCATAACCACCAATGGTTATTGCAGGGTAAAACGGGCAAGAAGTAAAATCGGTGGGCTGTTACTCGACCGTTACCGACTTCGCCAAGTTGCGCGGCTGATCAACGTCGGTGCCTTTGGCGACAGCGACGTGGTAGGCGAGCAATTGCACGGGCACAGCGTACACAAGGGGCGCGATCAACGGATGTACTTTGGGCATTTCGATCGTGGCCATGCAGCCCTCACCCGCCTGCTCGATTCCTTCGGCATCAGAAATCAGTACAACCTTGCCGCCGCGCGCGCGCACTTCCTCCATATTGGAGACGGTCTTTTCAAACAAAGGTCCGGAGGGCGCGAGAACGATGACCGGCACGGCTTCGTCAATCAGGGCAATTGGTCCGTGCTTCATTTCACCTGAAGCGTAACCTTCGGCATGAATGTAACTGATTTCCTTGAGTTTCAGCGCACCTTCCAGGGCCAAAGGGAAGTCGGCCCCACGTCCAAGATAAAGCACGTCACGCGCTGGCGCGATAAGATGAGCCATGCCGGCAATATCCTGATCGTGATCCAGCGCGGCATTAAGCGCGGCAGGTGCCTCAATCAGGTGACGGACGATCTCGCCTTCCTCAGTCCGGTCAATCCGCCCGCGTTTGATCGCCATATGCGCCGCCAAAGCCGCCAAAACAGCGAGCTGGCAAGTAAAGGCTTTGGTGCTGGCAACGCCGATCTCCGGACCGGCATGGGTCGGCAGCAAAAGATCTGCTTCGCGCGCCATCGAACTGGTCGGCACGTTGACAACCACGGCAATGGTTTGTCCCTGATCCTTGCAATGGCGAAGGGCAGCCAGAGTGTCTGCCGTCTCCCCGCTCTGGCTGATGAAGAGCGCCAGACCACCGGGCTCTAGCACTGGGTCGCGATAGCGAAACTCGCTGGCGACATCGATATCGACGGGCAAGCGCGCGAACTGTTCAAACCAGTACTTGGCAACCATTCCGGCGTAAAAAGAGGTCCCACAGGCGACAATGGTGACGCGGTTGATCCCTGCGAGATCGAAGTCGATTTGTGGCAGCGCAACAGTATTGTCCTCTCGCCGGATATAAGAAGCGAGCGTTTGGGCAACCACAGTGGGTTGCTCGAAAATCTCTTTCTGCATGAAGTGGCGGTACGGCCCCTTCTCAATAGCAGCTGCCGACGCGCCGGAAGTGGTGACTTCACGTTCCACCGGATTGTTTGCGCTGTCGAAAATCTGCGCTCCTTCAGCGGAAATGATAACCCAGTCGCCCTCCTCCAGATACGCAATCCTCTGTGTGAGTGGTGCCAGAGCGAGTGCGTCCGACCCCAGATAGGTCTCGCCGTCACCGTATCCCACGACCAGCGGAGACCCGAGCCGCGCGCCGATCAGCATGTCGGGATGCTCGCGAAAGGCGATTGCTAGCGCAAATGCTCCCCGCAGCCGCGGCAGGACTGCTTTGACCGCCTCTTGCGGCGTTGATCCATTTTCGACCGCTTCGGAAACAAGATGTGCGACAACTTCGGTATCTGTTTCGCTTTCGAAGACACGCCCACGCCGCTGAAGCTCTTGGCGCAACGGCCTGAAATTCTCGATGATGCCGTTATGGACAAGCGCGACATCACCGGTTGAATGCGGGTGCGCATTTTGGGATGTGGGCGCGCCATGCGTGGCCCACCTTGTGTGTGCGATACCAATGGTTCCCGAAGCGGGGTTTCCGGCCACCTCTTTCGCGAGGTTTACAAGCTTGCCCTCGGCACGGCGACGAACCAGCTCGCCGCCATCGACAGTGCAAATCCCCGCGCTGTCATACCCGCGATACTCCATCCTCCGCAGCCCATCGACAAGCCGATCAGCGACTTCTTCTTTACCGACAATTCCAATGATTCCACACATAGGGGCTGGGTTCCTTAAAGAGAGTACGGGATGCGAATGCCCGGCATGCTGGCCGGAAAGCTGTTGGTGTTGCGGGTTATGAAAATGCGACCGGTCACTTGCGCAGCGGTAAGGCCGATGGCGTCTGCCAGGGCAACCACAGGACGTTGTTCGACAAGGCCTGCAGCTCGGCGGGCTATCTCTTCATTGAGCTCAATGATTTTGAAGTGGCCGAGATAGTCTTCGATCCGGCCAGCATCGCCGCGCGATCCAGCCAGCACCTCTGCCCAGCCGATACGCGTGATCCAGCGATCCGGGCTGCGCACAATCTCCGTACGCGCAGAGGACAGGCCTACCAGCGCGTCCACCAGGATCGCACTGTCGAAAACGACACCGCCCATTAGCCCTTCCCGCCCTTGCGCACGCGTTGTTGGAATGCATGCCCATCCCCCACATCCGCGCGGTCACGCCAAATGCCGAAGAAATCGTCCACCGCCTTGCGCGAAGTGCCGCTGCGCATTTGAGCAACCGCTTCACGCACCATTGCCGTACGCGAAATTCCACGCTCCTCGGCCATGCGGTCGAGCCACTTGATATCGTCATCGGGTATTTCGACCAGCGTTCGCATAACCGGAATGATATCATACTATGATATCATTACAAGGTGCAAAACTGCCTAGCGCCTTGAGTGCATCAATGCGGGAAATTTTTGTCGACAAACATATGGGTGAACTGGACCGGGTCCGGCTGTTCACCCGTTTCTTGAAGAAAGCGAATGCGGCCCTTATCCCACAGTTCCTGAATGGCAGCTTCCATATTGTCAGGAAATTCCATTCTCCCGGCGACGATTTCACGCCAGCTACCATTCACACCGAAAGTTTCGCGAAAGAACGGCTCTGCTTCTTTCAGCCATTTTTGATTGGCCTCATCCAGGTGCCCGATTGTGTCGAGCACATAGGAATCGAGCAGACGGAGGAACGGCTTACCCTCGTAGCGATCACTCACTTGCCTTCAGCCTTCTTCTTTTTCTTCATCGCATCGTGGAAGCGATCGGCCCAGCCCGGTTTTACGAGCTGTTCCGCACGCACCATCCGCAGCTCTCCATCAGCGACATCGCGAGTGACTGCGCTACCTGCTGCGACAATCGCATCCGCGCCGATGTTGACCGGGGCGACCAGCGCACTATTCGATCCGATGAAAGCACGCGGACCAATCTTGGTTTGATGCTTGAAATAGCCGTCATAATTGCAGGTGATCGTACCCGCGCCGATATTTGCGCCCGCCCCGACTGTTGCATCGCCGAGATAGGTCAGATGGCTCGCCTTCGCGCCCTCACCCAGCGTCGCCTTCTTCATCTCAACGAAATTGCCAACCTTGCTGCCCGCTTCCATCACCGCGCCAGGGCGCAAGCGTGCGTAAGGGCCAACTTCGGCACTCTCGCCAACCGTCGCGCCTTCAAGGTGACTGAACGCCTTGATGTGCGCGCCGCTAGCAATCGACACGCCCGGACCGAAGACGACGTTCGGCTCGATCACCACATCCTCGGCAATCTCGGTATCCCAGCTGAAGAAAACTGTCTCCGGACCGCGCAGAGTTACCCCGGCATCCATCGCTTCCATGCGCTTGTATTCCTGCCACTGCGCTTCGGCGGCAGCGAGTTCCGCGCGGCTGTTGATCCCGGCAACCTCGTTAGGCCATTCAGTCGAGACAACCGCGCAATTGTCACCGTCCGCAATCGCGATATTGACGATATCGGGCAGATAGTACTCATCCTGCGCATTGTCGTTCGAAACACGCTTAAGCAGCGCGAACAGGTCTTCAGCTTTCGCCGCCAGCAAACCGGAGTTGCAAAGGGTGCAGGCGCGTTCTTCCTCGCTAGCATCTTTCCACTCGACCATCTTGATGATCTGCCCCTGCTCCGCGATCACGCGGCCATAGCGGAGCGGATCTTCCGGTTCGAAGCCCAAAACCACCGATGACGGAGCGTCTGCAGCGTTCAGCCGGTCAACCATCGCCTGCATCGTGGCGGTCGATACGAACGGCACATCGCCATACAGAACCAGCACATCACCCTCAAACCCTGCCAGGGCCTCCTCTGCCTGCTGAACGGCATGGCCCGTGCCTAGCTGTGGTTCTTGCACCGCGAAAGCGCAGCGATCACCGAGCGCCTCGTGCAACTGCTCGCGCGATTCACCCACAATGGTGACGAGCTTTACCGGTGACAGGGCTTCAACGCTCGCCAGCAGATGTTCGATCATCGAACGTCCGCCCACTTCGTGCAGCACCTTGTGCCGCGTACTCTTCATCCTCGTGCCCTTGCCCGCGGCAAGGATAATGGCGGCAATCGGTCTCTTTTCACTCATGGTTATGGCCCATGCCACCAAATGATTGCGGTTTCCATATCGCACTCTATTTGCGTGAGCCGATGAGCAACATTCCCTTTGATATTGTCCTGTTCGACCTTGACGGAACGCTGGTGGATTCCGCGCGTGATCTTTGCCCTGCGGTCAATCATGCCCTCGCAGAGATCGGACGCGATCCTGTAAGTGAAAACACATCGCGCGGGCTGATAGGTGGAGGGACGGATATGATGCTGACCCGAGCGCTTGAGGCAACCGGCGGCATGATTGACGATGGGGAGTATCGCCAGCTTACCCGTGCCCTGCTCGACTTCTACTGGGACAATATTGCGGTGAACACCGTGCCCTACCCCGGCTGTATCGAGGCGCTGCAAGAGCTCCAGACCGCCGGAGCAAAACTGGCAATCTGTACGAACAAGTCAGAGAAACCGGCTCGCGAACTGCTCGACGCGCTCGAAATGACGCACTTCTTTCCTGTCATCTATGGCGGAGATACTCTGGGCCGGGAAAATGCCAAGCCCGCACCTGATATGCTCCACGCAGCTATTGCAGACTGCGGCGGTGGCCGCGCGGTGATGGTTGGGGACACAACCTACGACGTGCGCGCAGGCAAGTCTGCCGGACTTCCGGTTGTCGCTTGCTCGTTCGGCTATTGCGACGAGCCGGTGACCAAGCTTGGCGCGGATGCGGTGATCAGCGCCTTCGCGGAACTTGCCCCCTCGATCCGCTCACTCTAGTGTATTGACTTAATAATACAGTAAGCTACATTTCTCCGCTGGGACAACTCCTGTGGGGAGGATTTGTATGTATAGCGAACAGGATCTTCGCGATGCTGTGGCTGGTGGGGCAATCAGCGCAGAAGCAGCCGAGGCCTTGCGCAGCCATGTCGCGCACGCTCGCAAGATGCCGGTGACGGATGAAGAGAACTTCCGTCTCGTCAATTCATTCAACGATATCTTTGTGACCATCGCGGCGGTGTTGCTGCTGGTTGCCATGGCCGGTATCGGCGGCGCCATCGCCCCGGGACTGGCAGGCGTGCTTGTCGCTGTTGCGGCCTGGTTCATGGCCGAATTTTTCACCAAGCGCCGCCGTATGGCGCTGCCCTCAATCGTTTTGCTGCTCGCCTTTGTCGGCGGGATTATTGCTGCACCTATTGAAGTGCTGAGCGAGACCAATCTGGACCAGAATGATCGTGTGATTGCCGGGCTGATCACGCTCACTTTCATCTCGGGCGCAGTGGGCGCATTCGTGCACTGGCGGCGCTTCATGGTACCGATCACCATTGCCGCGCTTGCTGCGACGGTGGCTGCATCGGTGATTGCGCTGATCGTCACGGCCATCGGGCCTGACACACTAGAGAATCCGGAGCAGGTCTTGCTCGCTCTCGTCTTTATCGCTGGCCTTGCGATTTTCGCCTTCGCGATGCGCTGGGACATGAGCGATCGTGCGCGGCAAACCCGCCGCAGCGACGTTGCCTTCTGGCTGCACCTGCTCGCCGCTCCGATGATCGCGCACCCGATTTTCCACTGGCTTGGCATCAACGATGGCAGCACCGTGGGCGTCGCAGGCGCTGTGCTGGTGCTGGTGGTCTATCTGGCCTTCGGCCTCGTGGCCCTCGCCATCGATCGCCGTGCGCTTCTTGTCTCTGCCCTCGCCTATGTGCTCTTCGCACTATCAGAACTATTCGGCGAATACGGCATGGTTGAGCTGAGCGTTGCTTTGACTGCTCTGGTCATCGGCTCTGCATTGCTGATGCTGTCCGCTTTCTGGCCAGGCATCCGCGGCAGCTTAGTAAGCAAGTTGCCAAGCGATTTGCAGGAAAAACTCCCTGTAGTCGGGATTCTGGCACCCGCTGCCTGAGATCGTAACGACAAGTGCCGGGCCCGCGCATTGTTCGTGGGCCCGGTTTTTCTTGGGAAGGTTCAAAATATGGCTTCTGCTACAAATTCACGATTTGACAGCCTCCAGCTGGTGTTACGCCTT
This sequence comes from Aurantiacibacter sp. D1-12, assembly GCF_028858515.1. GTDB lineage: Bacteria > Pseudomonadota > Alphaproteobacteria > Sphingomonadales > Sphingomonadaceae > Alteraurantiacibacter. The sequence continues at coordinate 117,216 of NZ_JAPJZJ010000001.1, read as the reverse complement.
GTAATTCTGGCTCTTGCTGGTTTGCTGATAGGGTATCACACGTACACGTTGTTCGATCTCTACATCTCCCCGGGCAGCAGCACGCATACCGGGTTCGAGTATCTCCAATCCGCCCTGCGTGCAGCGATAGCTATCAGCCTGTCGTGCGTGTTATTGGGTGTCCGGGGAGGTCTGTGGCTGATGTGGATATGCATCGGCTCGTTGGTGGGAACGCAATTATGGGCGCATCTGACCGATTTTCAGGTGGACTTCACCGAAGGCCGCCACCCGCTGTCATATTTCATGGGATTTCTTTTCCCGACGCTTATCACGCTAGCGACAATCGGGATTAGACGGCGCAAAGCACAAATAGCGAGCTCGGAGCACGTTGGCTGAACGTTGCTGTCAGTCTTCGATTACTTTCACAAGCCGCCGCTCGACCGGAGCGAGTACATTACTAAGCTCATGCCCGCGCTTGAGCACCTGCCCCTGCTCTCCAAACAGCGCCCACATGCCCTGCCTGTTGCGCATTGCAGGACGTTTCTCGACGCGCAACTGCGGCACTTCCGCAGTGCGGCGAAAAGCGGCAAAACTCGCACAGTGCTTGTCAAAGTGCATCGCATAGTCGCGCCACTCACCCGCTGCGACCATACGCCCGTAAAGGTCGAGAATGCGTGCGAGTTCCTGCCGGTCAAAACCGACTTGTGATGGCGGCCTGTTGCCGGGGAATGCAATAACGTTGGGAGAAACCGGTCCCGGCTGCATCAGCTCTTGGTGCCACTCTTCCGCTCAGCGAACAGGTCAGGTGCGGGTTCAACTTTGCCTGCGCGTTGCTTTTGTAGGGCTTCAAGCTGTTCCTGTAGCCGCGTCACGTCCTTTTGCAGCTTCTCGACACAATCGCTGCTCTCACCCTCTGCGCAAGGATCATCGCAAGGCGTGCCATAGGGAATGAATTCCTTCACCCATTCCTCTGCCGGTACGAGAGTGGAGCGGGCTTTCAGGCCGATCATCGTTGCGCCTTCGGGCACATCATCTGTGACAACAGCATTGGCACCCACGCGGCCGCGTTCGCCGACTGTGATCGGACCGATCACCTGCGCACCCGAGCCGATAATGACGTTGTCCTTCAGCGTCGGATGACGCTTTCCGCCCTTGCCATTGGTCGGGTTGGTGCCGCCAAGCGTCACGCACTGGTAGATGGTGACGTTGTCGCCGATCTCTGCGGTTTCTCCGATTACCGTAAAACCATGATCGATGAAGAAGTTCTTCCCGATCTTGGCACCCGGGTGAATATCAATCGCGGTCAGGAAGCGGCTGAAGTGGTTCACAAATCGCGCAAGGAAGAACAACTTGGCTTCAAACAGCCAGTGCGCACCCCTATGAAAACCCAGCGCAATAACACCCGGGTAAAGCAGAATTTCCCAACGCGAACGCGGTGCCGGATCCCTTTCACGGATAGAGTCCAGATAGCTGATCAACCGTTCAAACATGGTGCAAACCAGTTTCCCATTAAAACCTGCCTAAAGCAAGCGCGGCTCTTCCGGGCCGTGCACGGCTTCAAGCGCGGCGCGCCAGATACCAAGGTTAGGTGGGGCTTTTCGTTCCAGAGACAAGCGATCGATGGTCTCCACCAGCCGCTCCAGCGCCGCATGTGACCGGCTGGCGCGCGGAACCAGATAGTCCGCTGCATCGCTGCGCAACGGCAATCCGCGCTCTTCCGCAAGCGAGAGCAGCAGGTCGCGCGCCATGTCATCGTCTGGCTGCCCGATTTCGAGCTGCAGCGAACCGCCAAGGCGCGACTTAAGGTCCGGCAAGGCAATGTCCCACGGTGGCTCTCCGCCTATAACAAGCAATGCGGTGGCACCTTCCTGTGCGCGGTTCCATTGGTGGAAAACAGCGTCCTCGTCCATCGCCTGCGCATCATCGATGACCTCGCCCTTCCCGCTCTCGGCGAACCAGCGCGCGAACAGCGATTTCCCCGAACGCGGCGGACCTGTGAGAACAGCGGCGCAGAAGGGCCAACTTTCGGGCGCAGTCAGCGCCTCAGCGACATGCGCATTTCCATGGCCGATGACGATGCTTGCGGGGCCTTTTCCGGCCTTCAGAGGTAATGCGATCTGCTCCACGGCCAAACCTACCGCGAAATGCCGAGCGCGTTCTGCCCTTCATTGACCGCCCATCCGCGTGATCGCAGTGCGCCTGCGAGCGCGGACAGCTCGCCCGAGTAGGTCACGCGCATAACCGAATTGCCACCTATTGCTGTCGACGTGATCGCCACGCCGCTCACGCCCGGCGTACCGCGCAGATTGCTGAGCGCCGTGTCGTAAGACGCTGCATCGGGGGTCGCGACCTGCACCACATAGGTGGCCGCAGCTGCTGCAGGCTGGTCTGGCGTGGCGGGCTGCTCTCCTTCAGGAAGTCCGGCAGAAGCGACGCTATCATCCTCCCCTGCAGCGGCAGCACGTTCAGCCGCCTCGGCGCGTCGCGCTTCGTCGAGCAAGGCGCGGATTTCCGGGCTGATTTCGATATTGTCGAGCGTCAGAGTCGGGTCCGGACGCAAGCGGCCCGATGCCAGTGCTTCGGCGAAAATGGAGTCGAACCGCTCCACCGCGCGATTGAGCATGGCGGGAAGCTGCGCGGCATTGTCCGCCTCCAGTATAAAGCTGTCGAGATAGCGATTGTCCGGTCCATAGCGCGCGGTGAAGCGTCCGGTCACCGGACCGCCCGGATACTGGAATTCCAGATTGGCAATCGGCACCACAACGTCTGCCGCGCCGAACTGATCGAGGATATTGTTCCACCAGGCACGGCTGCGGCGACCGGTTTGACCATAGGTAAGGAGCAGCGATTCACCGCCGGAGCCCGAGGGACGCACATAGTCGATCGCGCTATTGCCGAACTGGTATTCCGCCCATGCGCGCTGCCACGGATTGCGCACCTCGAACATCGTCTGTGTTCCGCCCGAGATAAGCGTCGGCAAGGTGAGCATCGGCGCGGACCGCGCGCGGCGTCCCGAAGATCCGAGCAACGAGCCTGCACGCTGGCGATCGAAAATCACGCCGAGTCTTGCGACATAACGACGCGGGCCAATCTGCTCTTCTTCCACCACTATGGCCGCCACCAGCGATTCGAGCCGCGAATCGGGGATGGCCGGGCCACCCAGCTGCTGCCACGCGAGGCGCTGTGCCTGCCGCCAGCCGTTGGCGCGGGCATCCTCTGCCGAATCGCCGGTCGCGTTTACTTCGATTCCCTGAACATCGATATCGGTACTGCTCGCCACGGGCGCGATACCGCGATCTCCCGAGACCTGCGCAACGAGCGAAGCGCCCGCGATCAGGCACAGCAATGCAGCCGCAACCAGTCCGAACAGGGCCGGATTGCGCAATGCCTGGGGGCGAGAAGTGATCGAAAGTATGCTCATCGGGGAAATCGAGTGCCTTTTGCCCAATGACGAGTGGAAATCCAAGCCCGAAAGACTATGGCAGTGCCATGAGCGCAGACAACACTTCTTACACCTACGAGCAGGCGGGTGTCTCGATCGATGCGGGCAACCGTCTCGTGAAAGCGATTGGCCCCCTTGTGAAAGCCACCATGCGCCCGGGTGCGGATGGCGAAATCGGCGGATTTGGCGGCTTCTTCGATCCCAAAGCGGCTGGCTACAAAGATCCACTGCTCGTTGCGGGCAATGATGGTGTCGGCACCAAGCTGAAGCTCGCCATCGAGAATGACCGGCACGATACCGTCGGCATCGATCTCGTCGCCATGTGCGTAAATGACCTGATCGTTCAGGGCGCAGAGCCGCTGTTTTTCCTCGATTACTTCGCCACCGGAAAGCTGGACAACGGCGTCGCAGAGCGTGTGATCGCCGGGATCGCGGAGGGGTGCCAGCAAGCCGGATGCGCGCTGATTGGCGGGGAGACAGCGGAAATGCCGGGCATGTATGCCGATGGCGATTACGATCTAGCGGGCTTCTGTGTCGGCGCGGTGGAACGCGGTGAGCAGCTGACCGGGGAGCGCGTTGCACCCGGCCATGTCTTGCTCGGCCTGCCCAGTTCAGGCGTACATTCGAACGGCTACTCGCTCGTCCGTCGCCTGGCAAAGGACAAGATGTGGCGGCTCGACCGCCCTGCCCTGTTCGATCAAGATCGCCTGTTGATCGATGCGCTGATCGAGCCGACGCGTATTTACGTTAAGAGCCTGCTGCCTGTCGTGCGGGCCGGAAAGATCGATGCTCTTGCTCATATTACCGGCGGTGGATTGCTGGAGAATCTGCCGCGCGTCCTTCCTGAAGGGGCTCGCGCCGTAGTAGATGCCGATAGCTGGGAGCAGCCACGACTGATGGCGTTCCTGCAGGCGCAAGGCAATATCGAGCCTGGCGAAATGGCGCGCACGTTCAATTGCGGCGTCGGAATGGTGTTGGCCGTGTCGCCGGACAATGTCGATGCAGTCACCGCCTCGCTTCTCGACGCTGGCGAAGAGGTCCTCAACATCGGCGTTATCACCGAAGGTCAGCGCGGCTGCACCGTTCGCGGCTCTGCGGGCACCTGGAGCGGCAAGGAAGACTGGGAAGCCGGCCACGATGCCTGACGGCAGTGAGCTCAAGGTAAAGGTCGCCTGTCTGCTTTCGGGCAATGGCACGACCATGTCTGCGCTGCTGTTCCAGTCCCGTCTGCCGGGCTGCCCTTATGAAATAGTCCTCGTCGCCTCCAACCGCCCCGATGCGCCGGGACTGAAAATCGCCGAAGCTGAAGGCATCGCCACCTTCGCCCATCCCAGCAAGGGCATGGACCGACGCGAGCACGAAGAGATTATGGACGCGGCCCTGCGTGAAAGCGGTGCAGAGTATCTCGCCCTGTGCGGCTACATGCGCATCCTGACAGAGGACTTCGTGGCCGGCTGGGAAGGCCGGATGGTCAACACGCACCCATCGCTGCTGCCGAAGTACAAGGGGCTCGACACTCACCAGCGCGCCATTGATGCAGGAGACAAGTTCGGTGGTTGCTCGATCCATCTGGTGACAGCAGAGCTCGATGGGGGGCCTCTGCTGGGTCAGGTGCCCGTCGCCATTCTGCCCGATGACACCGCAGACAGCCTGGCCGCGCGGGTGATACTTGCCGAATACCAGCTCTACCCTCGCCTGTTCGCCGAATATGTCGGGCGGCAATATCGGGCGGACTGGCTGCTGGAGAAGGTGAGCAAACTCGCTCTCGCCCAACCCGAAGCCGAACACCGCGAAAGCCACGGCTCACCCGCTTGGCACACGGGCGGAAAAAGCGGGAAGTTCTTCGCCCACTTCCTCGACCAGTTCCACGGGACCGAGCACATTTCGATTTTGGTAAAAACCAGCGGACCGGACGAGGTTATCGGCCTTTCCGAGACAGCGCCGGAAACTTATTTCAAGCCCGCCTATTACGGCGCCAGCGGCTGGGTCGGGATCATTCTCAATCGTCCGGGCGTTGACTGGGACCTGGTTACCGAGTGGATCGAACGTAGCTGGCGCATGGTGGCGCCCAAGCGATTGACCAAGCTGCACGACGCGGCGGACCAGTTCTAGCGCATGAGCTTACCGCCCCGCCCTCACCCTCTCGCGCGATCACCTCATGTTGAACGGGTTTGCGGATGGCTGGAGAAGAGCTGGGCACGCGGCATCACCAGTCGCCCCTCGCTCGACGTGGACGTTCTCTGGGGCAAGGCACTGCGCGATGTTCCGGCAGAAGGCGAACGTGGGCCGCGCAGCGAAGCCGACATGGCCGACTTCCGTCTAAGGCTGGAAGTGCTGGCCGAATCCCTGCAACGCGAGGCAAAGCTCAACGCGCTCGGCCTGACGATGGCGCACGGGCAACTGGTCCGCGTTATCCGGCAAAGGCTGGAACTGGGTGAGCTCTGGAGCCAGCAGCCCGATCTGATCGAAACCGAGCTTGCCCCACCGATCATCATCGTCGGCCAGATGCGCAGCGGTACCACGCGTGTCCACCGCCTGCTGGCAGCTGACCCTATCCTTGCGGCAACCCGGTTTTGCGACAGCTGGCATCCTGTTCCCCGCAAACCCGACACGCGCCCGGCATGGTCCGCGCTCACGCTTCTCTTCGCCCGTACGCTCGATCCATGGCTCGATTCGATCCACCCGTTTGGCACTACCCGCCCCGACGAAGAGCTTGGCTGGCTCGCCTGCGCACTCGATCACTGTGCCTATGAAGCACAATGGCGTGTGCCGAGTTTCACCGCCTTTTCCGAAGATCGCGATCCGGCGGCGATTTATCGTGAATTCGGGCGTATCCTGCGCACCGACGCTTGCTGGCACGAGAACACCCATCGACCGCGTGTACTCAAGGTTCCGCAGTTCACTGAGGATTTGCCTGCGATCCTGGCCGAGTTCCCCGATGCCCGCGTGATCGTGACGCGCCGCGATCAGGATGATCTGGTGAGCAGCTCGGCATCGCTCGTCGCCAACCAGATGACGATCCAGTCAGACGCGGTGGATATGGACTGGATCGAGGGCGAAGTTACCCGGAAAATCGCGCTGCGAGACGCGCGGATGGAAGCAGCCTTGGCCGATTTTGATGGGCCGCATGCGGTTGTCGATTTTGATGCGCTCAATGTCGACTGGGAAACAGAAGTGGCCCGCGTTTATCGCCACCTTGAAATGCCGCTGTCAGGTGCATCGCTTGAAGCCATGCGGGACGAACAGGCGCGCGCAGCCAGCTCACCGCATCGCCACCACGCGCAGCAGCGCGAAAGCTTCCGCAGCAAGCCGTCCTGACAAAGAAAAAGGGCCGGACAGCAATGCTGCCCGGCCCCCTCTCCCAAAATCCCAAGGCGGGATTTAGCCTACGATTTCGTCTTCGTTGAAGAAGAAGTCGATTTCGATCTTGGCGTTCTCTTCGCTGTCAGAGCCGTGGACGGTGTTTTCACCGATCGACAGTGCGAATGCCTTGCGGATGGTGCCTTCGTCGGCTTCGGCAGGGTTGGTGGCGCCCATCACGTCACGGTTGCGCTTCACGGCGTCTTCACCTTCGAGAACCTGCACGACAACCGGCTCGCTCATCATGAAGTCGCACAGTTCGCCGAAGAACGGACGCTCGCTGTGGACGGCGTAGAAGCCTTCTGCCTGTTCGCGGGTCATGTGGATGCGCTTGGAAGCGACGACGCGCAGGCCGGCTTCTTCCAGCATCTTGGTCACAGCGCCGGTCAGGTTGCGCTTGGTGGCATCAGGCTTGATGATCGAAAACGTGCGGGTAACCGCCATGGGGAATTCCTTCGCAAAAATCGGGGATTCGATAATTGCGCGCGCCCCTAGCGCCACTACCGACTTTGGGCAAGCCCGATCAGCCCTACTGGGGCCGTGTTCCGATAGTCAGCATGCCAGTGTTTTCGCCACCGTCGCTGCTTACAGTGAAGCTGAAGAAGCGGTCATCGGGACCCTCGCCGCCAATGATCCGCGTATCGCCGGACGTCATTTCCATCTGGATATCGATACCCGCTGCCTCCGCCTGAGTACGGAAATGGTCCACCATGTCCTGTGGATCGTCAGAGCTGGTCATCATGATCATGCTGCCCTGGCCTTCCGCTCCGTCGATAACGGTACTCTGCACAACCTCGGCACCGGGATAGATCGAGAAACCGTCCGGCAGATCGACTTCGACATCGCTGCCAGAAACGAGTGTCGTTTCATTTCCGTCATCATCGGTGAAGCTCATTTCGACGCCATCACCGTCCGAATCGGCTTCATACGCGACTGTGCCGTCTTCGGTCTCGATCGTTCCGCTGTCACTACTTCCACAAGCAGCGAGCGCCAGTGCTCCAGATAGAATTGCCAGTTTACGCATTTATGCCCTCCCAAGTTTGCACGCAGGATCGCAGCTTTGGCGGTTTGGTCAAGCCCGGCTACGGGCCCTCGACCCAGCGACCACTCTGCTGCTTCCAGAACTTGCTTTCACAGTCTTCGCGATCCTGTAGCACCTTCCAGGTCTGCCGCGCTTCGTCGATTGTGGTCTGGTCAAAGATATAGAGCACGCGGGAAAAGCCCTCAGCCGGCTCGCGCCAGTGGCCATCGGCGAGCAGAAGGAAACTCGCTCCATTAACCGGCTCCACCTCGCCAGAGAGGAGAATCGGTTGGCGCGCATCGTGTTCGTCACCGGCAATGCCGTTTGCGAGGAACTCTTCTGGCGTGGCTGTCCACAGCGCCTGTGAAATCGCCTCCAGCAGTTCGAAGTCATCCGCGACAACGAGCAGGTTCTCACCCGCTTCGCGTACCTTGCGCGCAAGCAGAGTGATGGCAACGGGCGCCGGATCGGCAGACAGGAGGTAAAAATCGACCCGCATGGATATGGTCGACCTATCCCTCCGCCGTGTCGCGGATGAAGTTGTCGAGCAGGCGCACGCCGTATCCGGTTGCGCCCTTGTCCCACAGCGCGCCGGGCTTGTCGGCCCAGACGGTGCCCGCGATATCGAGGTGCGCCCAAGGCGTATCGTTCTCGATGAAGCGGCCAAGGAACTGTGCTGCTGTGATCGAACCCGCTCCACGCGGACCGATGTTCTGCATGTCGGCAATCGGGCTGTCGATCAGCTTGTTGTAGGCTGGACCAATCGGCATGCGCCACAGCTTGTCGCCAGAGGTCTTGCCCGCCTGGAGAAGCTGGTCAGCCAGTTCATCGTTGTTCGAAAACAGTCCGCCGTGCTCATTGCCAAGCGAAATGATCATAGCGCCGGTCAGCGTTGCAAGATCAACGATGCGCGCTGGAGAGAACTCGCGCTGTGTCCAAGTGAGCGCATCGCCCAGAACCAGCCGCCCCTCGGCATCGGTGTTGAGAATCTCGACCGTCTGGCCGCTCATCGTCTGCACAACATCGCCGGGGCGCTGTGCGTTGCCGTCGGGCATGTTCTCGACCAGGCCGCAGACGCCAATGACATTGGCCTTCGCCTTGCGCAGCGAAAGCGCGAGCATGGCGCCAGCAACCGCACCGGCACCGCCCATGTCGAATTTCATGTCACCCATGCCAGGACCCGGCTTGATCGAAATGCCGCCCGTATCGAAGGTCACGCCCTTGCCGACGAAAGCAGTCGGTGCTTCACCGTCCTTGCCGCCCATCCACTTGATGACGAGCAGCTTGCTGTCCTTGCGCGAGCCCTGCCCAACACCGAGCAACATGTGCATGCCGAGCTTTTCCATCTCAGCTTCCTCGAGCACCTGAATTTCGGCACCGGTGCCCTCGAAGCGCTTCTCGCAGCGTTCCACAAAGCTTGCGGGGTAAATAATGTTGGCGGGTTCAGCGACGAGCTCTCGCGTGAACTCGACGCCTGTGGCGATGGCCTCTGCTTCGCTCCAGACAGCTTCGGTTCCTTCAGGCGCGCCGACCACGGTTACTGCGGCGAGCGACTTCTTCTGTTCGTCGCGCAGCTTGGTGCGATACTCGTCCCAGCGCCAGCCCCGCAGCCGCACACCCGTCAGCACAGCAGCGGTTCCGGCAGCATCAAGACCCGCATCACGCAGGTCGAGCACCATCGCGCTCTCGCCGCTGGTGAGATACTTGGCCGTCAGCGACGAACCCGCTTTTTCAAGCGCCGCGATACGGCCTTCATCATCAGTCTTCCCGGCTCCGGCCAGCGCCATACGCACCAGCTTGCCGTCGACTTCATGGAAGCCTTCAAACACCTGCCCCTTCTTGCCAGTGAACCGCGAAGCTGCTGCACCTTCCACGATTGCACCAGGCAGATCGGAAGGCAGTGTGTCCTGATCGACCACCCGGGCAACAAGGCGCGGGCTGTCGGCGGTCAGGCTATCGCTGAAGGTGATTTTCATGGAGGCTCCCAAAGGTCGGATGTGGTCTTGAACAGAACGCGCAGCACGCGTTGCAAAGCTGGCGTTGCAGTTAGTGACGCGTGGTGCGATAGGCAAGTCATGGTCCGCGGCCCGACACAGTCCCCTTTTGCTATTTTGCGTTGCCTGCCCGTAGTGGGAGCAGCCGCCAGCGCGCTCGCCCTCGCGGTGCCGTCAGCGCACGCCCAGGATGGCAATGCGGAAGAAACCGCGGGCGATTCGGACTACATTCCGGAATTCAACGAGCAGGGCAGGCGCCAGATCGGTTTTGAAGCCAATGACCTGCGCTATGATCAGGATACTGATACCGTCACCGCATCCGGCAATGTGATCCTGCGATCAGGCGACCAGTCGCTGCGTGCCGACGATGTCAGCTGGAACCGCACGACCGGGGAAATCATCGCCAGCGGCAATATTCGCCTCGTCGATGCAGACGGCAACCAGCTTTTTACCGAGAGCATGACGCTGACAGACGAGCTGGAAGCGGGCGCGATGAGCAACCTGCTGCTCGCGTTCCGTCAGGGCGCTCGGCTTGCTGCAGAACAGGCAACCCGTGCCGAGAATGGCGATATCGAGCTAACCCGTGCTGCCTACACCGGCTGCCCGGTGGTCGATAGCGAAGGCTGCGCACAGAGCCCGAGCTGGCGGATTACCGCAGAGCGGGTCTGGTACGACAGCGAGTCCGAGCGCATCCGCTTTTCAGGTGCTTACCTTGAGCTCTTCGGCGCGCGGTTATTGCCCTTGCCCGGCCTCACCCTGCGCGCCGATGGCAGCGCGGAAAGCGGCTTCTTCGTGCCCGATATCGGAATCACTGCATCCAACGGCATCGAGATCTCCGAAAGCTATTACTTGCGTCTTGCAGACAACAGGGACCTGACGCTTACAGGCTATCTCTACACCGAAGCTGCCCCGATGGTTTCCGCCCATTACCGGCATTTGACCGGCAACGGCGCTTTCCAGGTAGAGGCCTACGGAACCTACGGCACCCGCATCCCCCTCAACTCGACCACGCCGACGACGGAGGAGGATATTCGCGGGTATCTGTCCGCCAACGGGCAGTTCCAATTGGACGAAAACTGGACCGCAACCGGTTCGATCCGGCTCGCCAGCGACCGAACCTTTTTGCGCCGTTACGATATCAGCCGTGAGGACCGGCTACGCTCGACTATCCAACTTCAGCGGTTTGACGATAACTCTTACGTCTCGATCGCAGGTTGGGCGACGCAGGCTCTGCTCGTCAGTACCGATCAGGGCCAAGTGCCGCTAGCCCTCCCGCTTGTCGACGCGCGTTACCGGCTGGAAGACCCGGTGCTGGGCGGTCAGGTGGAGCTGCAAGCCAACACCCTCGCCATCACCCGCTCAGAGGGGCAGGACACCCAGCGTGCCTTTGCCCGTGCGCAGTGGGACTATCGCACGATCACGCCGCTTGGACAGGAAGTGACGCTGACCGCGCTAGTCCGCGGAGACCTGTACCACTCGGACGACAACCTGCTCAACGTTACGCCGAGCTACCGCGGCGAAGAAGGCTGGCAGGCGCGCGGCGTCGCTACTGCGGCTGTGGACGTAAAATGGCCGTTTGCGGGCGATTTTCTTGGCGGCACGCAGATCCTTACTCCGCGCGTGCAACTGGTGGCCGCGCCGAGCATCCGCAATCTGGACATTCCCAACGAAGACGCGCGCGCGATCGATCTTGAAGATTCCAATCTTTTTGCGCTCAACCGCTTCCCCGGATATGACCGGGTCGAAGACGGTGTGCGGCTGACCTATGGCTTCGACTGGCAGGCCAACTTTCCCGGCTGGCGTCTCAGCACCACCTTCGGACAATCCTATCGCCTGACAGACGAACCCACGCTCTTCCGGGACGGAACTGGCTTGAACGAACAATTCTCCGATTTCGTGGGGCGTACCGAAGTTCGCTACCGCGATTTCCTCAAATTTACCCATCGGTTCCGCCTAGATAAGGATAACTTCGCTGTGCGCCGGAACGAGGTCGATGCGACACTTGGTTCAGACGAGACCTATGTCGAATTGGGATACCTGCGGCTTGATCGCGATATCGATCTGAGCTTCGAGGATTTGCAGGACCGCGAGGAGCTGCGCGCCGCAGGCCGTGTGGCTTTTGCCGATCACTGGTCCATTTTCGGATCTGCTGTCGTCAATCTGACCGATCGCGAGGAAGACCCCAGCTTTACTGCAGACGGTTTCGAGCCGCTGCGCACCCGCCTTGGCATTGCCTATTCGGATGAATGCCTGGAATTCGGGTTCACCTGGCGCCGCGACTTTATCGAGCTGGCCGACGCACAAAGTGGCAGTAGCTTCCGCATCTTCTTCAACCTGCGTAATCTGGGGTTCTGATCCGCTTTCCACCATGACAGGCAGGCAGAGTTTGGCAGAGCCCTCTCACTTGGCTAGGGATTGCGGCTCAGCTAGGGTTAAGCCTGCACTTGTATCAAGCAGCACCATATTCAGGCGCGCATTGGCACGCTGCAAACAGGATAAGTATTACTGTGATTTCGTTCACCAAAAAGACCTTTTCTGCGTGTTTCTCAGGCTTTGCAGCCGTTGCATTGGGCTTGCCAATGGCGGCTTCGGGCGCGCATGCGCAAGCGGTCACGCAGGGTAGCGATGCCTTCAATTTCCCCGATGACATCGCCTTCATCGTGCAGCCGAGCAATCCGAATGAACGCCGCGCCACCGCGCGCGTCAACGGCAGCATCATCACCGGCACCGATGTGGATCACCGCGTTGCGCTGATCCTTGCGGCACAGGATGTAGCGGTCCCGGAAGAAGAAGTTGCAAGGTTGCGGCTACAGGTTCTGCGCAACCTGATCGACGAGACTTTGCGCGTTCAGGAGGCTGCCGCCAACGACATGGCTGTCACGCAGGAGCAGGTTGACAGCGCTTACGAGCGATATGCCGCTTCACAGAACCGCAGCGCCGCGCAGATGGACGAGTTCCTTTATTCGCTCGGCTCGTCGCCGCGTACAATCAAACGCCAGATCCAGGGCGAGCTTGCGTGGGATAATCTCATTCGCCGCTTCATTCGCCCCTTCGTCAACGTCTCCGAAGGCGAAGTGACTGATCTGCTGGACCGCATCAACGCTTCACGCGGCACGACCGAATATCGCATTGGCGAGATTTACCTTTCGGCCAACGCCACCAATCGCGGGCAGGTGCTTGCCAACGCCAACCAGATTGTCGAGCAGCTGCGCCAGGGCGGCAGCTTTGCCGCCTATGCCCGCCAGTTTTCCGAAGCGACCAGCGCCATTACGGGCGGTGATCTTGGCTGGCTGCGTCTTGCCCAGCTACAGCAGCCCACGCTTGAAGCCGCTGCAGCGCAGATGACTACTGGCCAGCTGGTCGGTCCGCTGGAAATTCCGGGCGGCTATTCAATCCTGTTGATGATCGACCAACGCCAGGTCGGCATGCCCGATCCGCGCGATGCCGTTCTCAGCCTCAAGCAGATATCCTATGACTTCGCACCGGGCATAACGCCCCAACAGGCCGAGATCGAAGGCCAGGCCTTTATCGAGGCTGTCGGGCAAATGAATGGTTGCGGCGATGCCGATGCCCGTGCGGCAGCAGTCGGCGCGACCACGGTCGACAATGATGAAATTCCTGCACGCCAGCTTCCTGAAGCTTTGCAGGGTATCGTGCTGCAACTCAATGTCGGGCAGTCCACACCGCCTTTCGGTGATTTGCAGGAAGGGATTCGCGTACTGATGCTTTGCGGGCGTGACGATCCGCAGGACACCAGCCTTCCAACTGTTGATCAGGTCATGTCGCAGATGGAAGAAGAGCGTATCCAGCGCCGCGGGCAGCGCTTTATGCGCGACCTTCGCCGCGACGCCGTGATTGAATACAACTGATCCGGTGACGGCCCTTCCCCCGCTTGCGGTCACCATTGGCGATCCGGCAGGGATCGGGCCGGAGATTATTCTCAAGGCGTGGATGGCGCGGGAAGCGGCCAGTTTACGGCCTTTTTTTGTTACGCATGGAGCAGAGATTCTCGAAGCGGCTGCTCAGGCCTGTGATATTGATTGCCCAGTTATCGGCATTGACGGGCCAGAGGACGCCAGGTCGGCTTATCGAGATGGCCTACCCGTTTGGCGTCGATCAGAGCGCCAGTATACTCCGGGGAAACCACATGTCTCTGGTGCACGGCTTGCATACAAATCCTTGGGCCAAGCAATCGAGTACGCCTTTCATGGTGCCGCATCTGCAGTGGTCACAGCGCCAGTATCAAAGTCAGCGATAGCGGAAGTTGACTCTGACTTCATTGGGCAAACGGAACTTCTGGCACAGTCACTAAGGCTACCACTCGAGCATTCTGTCATGATGCTCGCCGGCCCGACGTTGCGCACCGTCCCGATGACGGTCCACTGTGCTATTGCCGATGTGCCCGCACTGCTGACGCAAGACCTGATCGTGGAGCGTACACGCATCGTCGCCCGCGCCCTGCAGACCGACTTCGGCATCACAAACCCGCGCATCGCCATCGCAGGGCTCAATCCGCACGCCGGCGAGGATGGCCGGATGGGGACAGAGGAGATTGAGGTCATCGCCCCGGCCATTGCACGGCTGCGTGGCGAAGGAATCGATGCGAGCGGTCCGCACCCGGCAGATACGCTGTTCGCGCCGCACAAGCGCGGCACATACGATGTCGCGATTGCCATGTACCACGATCAGGCACTCGTCCCGCTGAAGGCTCTGGATTTTGATCAGGGAGTGAATGTCACGCTCGGCTTGCCCATCGTCCGCACATCCCCCGATCACGGCACTGCGTTTGATATCGCCGGCAAGGGTATCGCACGGCCCGATGCGATGATTGCCGCGATCCGCATGGCGGGGGAAATTGCCGAGCGCCGCGCCAATGGTTGATCTCCCTCCCTTGCGCGAAGTTATCAAGGCGCACGGCCTCTCCGCCTCCAAGGCACTGGGGCAGAACTTCCTGTTCGACGAGCAATTGCTCGATCGCATCGCCGCCATTCCCGGCGATCTGCAAGGCAAAGCCGTTCTGGAGATTGGTCCCGGCCCCGGCGGCCTCACCCGCGCCCTGCTGCGCGCCGGAGCCCGCGTCACTGCAATCGAACGCGACAGCCGCTGTCTCCCTGCTCTGGCCGAGCTGGAACAGATCTTCCCCGGCCAGTTGCGGGTGGTCGAGGACGATGCCTTGAAAGTCGATCATGCGGAGCTGATGGGGGAGCCTTTCGCGGTCATCGCCAATCTCCCCTACAACGTGGGGACCCTGCTCTTCACCAACTGGCTTTCATCGAGCGAATGGCCTCCGCAATGGACCAGCCTGACGCTGATGTTCCAGCAAGAGGTTGCAAAACGGATCGTGGCCACTCCCGGAACGGGCGAATTCGGCCGCCTGGCGGTTCTGGCACAGTGGCGCTCTGACGCGCGGCTCGCCATGAAGGTGCATCGCAGCGCCTTCACACCGCCACCCAAGGTGATGAGCGCGATTGTACACCTTGAACCCGCCGATGCGCCAGAAGGTGCATCGATGCCAACGTTGGCGCGTATTACGGAGGCCGCATTCGGCCAGCGGCGCAAGATGCTCCGGCAAAGCCTCAAATCCGTTCAGGGCGCTTTGAAAGTGCTTGAGAGTCTTGGTATCGATGCGACCCGCAGGGCGGAAACGCTGAGCGTCGACGAGTTCGTCTCTATCGCGCGAGCACTTGATCAGAGAACGAAGTAGTTCACCAGCAGGTAGGCAGTCGCAAAGGCAGTCACGCCAAGCAACGCGTAGGCTCCCGCAACTTTCTCGATCGGCCACTTGTCCGGATCGTTCTCGATCTCGATCTTCTTGCCCTTGATCCGCTTTTTTGGCGGCTTTCCGGACATTATCGCATGCACATCAATGCGTTCGCTCATGCGTAGGCCAAAGCGGCGTCCTTGAACCCAGCGGACTTGGCCGGTGAGTTGATGGCCGGCAACAATAATATCGACAAATTCACCACGGGAAGGAGGGCGGTCGCTCACGACAAGCATACCTTTCGGAGACAAATCTCCCAAGCGCACAGAGCGCGTGCTCTGCGCGTCGCGCATTTTTGCTTGCAACATGGCAGTTTGCCGCGTCTCTAGGCGCGACTGCTCACCACCGGCTAACATGAGCGAACTCCGATTCCACAGTGAGCCTCCTACAATAAGCATGATTTCTTATGCCTCGGTTAAGCTCAATTGTAACATCACGGCGAGATCGCCTTGCAACTGAGCCAGCCATCCCGCATCCCTTCACCAACGCCTGATTTGACAGGACGATTGGGGACGGTAAGGGCGGTCACAAATGAAACAACTTTCCCCTGCCGAGAGCGCCTTGATCGAGAGCGTCGACCAGCAACGCATGCTGGAACGCACGATGGACTGGGCCAAAGTGAATTCCGGCACCGGTAATCTCGACGGGCTGGCGCAAGTGGCAGACATGCTGGCCGAAGCCTTCTCTACGCTTCCCGGCGAGGTGTCCTTACGCGATCCGGCTCCTGTCACGGTTGTGAGTGCCGAGGGAAAAGAGGTTGAAAAGCCGCACGGTCGCCATCTGGTCTGCTCGGTCCGCCCGGAAGCGGAGAAGCGCTTCCTGCTCACAGGCCACATGGATACCGTCTTCCCCGTCGATCACGCATTTCAGGATCTGACCTGGCTGGACGATGACACCCTCAACGGCCCTGGCACTGCGGACATGAAAGCCGGCCTGGCGATTATTCTTGAAGCCCTGACCGCCCTCGAAACCAGCGAGGCGGTGCAAAACATCGGTTACGATGTGATGATCAATTCGGACGAGGAAACCGGCTCGCTTTCCTCTGCTGCGCTGATCGACCAGTTGGCGCGAGGCAAATATGCGGCACTGACATACGAGCCGAGTGCCCTTCCCGACGGCACGCTTGCCCACGCACGCGGCGGTAGCGGAAATTTCTCGGTGACTTTTACCGGTCGCTCGGCCCATGCAGGTCGTAACCCGCAGGATGGTCGTAATGCGATTGTTGCCGCTGCAGATTGCGCTCTTCGGTTGAAGACCATGCAGCACGCTGAGCTGCCAATCAATCCAGCCAAGATAGATGGCGGAGCCGCGAACAATGTTGTTCCTGATCATGCTGTTCTACGGTTCAACATTCGTCCCAAGGCGACCAAAGCAGCAGAACAGTTTATCACAGATCTCAAAATGATGCTGGCTGATATTGAGCGAGAACATGAGGTTTCTATCCACCTGCACGGTGGCATTTCACGTCCGCCAAAGCCGGTCGACGAGCGCGCGCAGAACCTGTTTGATCTGGTCAAAGACAGCGGTGCCGCGCTCGGCCAGACCATTGGTTGGCAATCATCTGGCGGGGTGTGCGACGGCAACAATATCGCCGCCAATTATGTGCCGGTTGTCGATACGATGGGTGTCCGCGGTGGCAGCATCCATTCGCCGGACGAATTCATGATCGTCCCCTCACTTACCGAACGCGCGCAGCTTTCGGCCATCGTCCTCCACCGTCTTGCTTCCGGAGCAACCCTATGAGTTTCGTCATGCGCGCGGCCAAGGCCGGCGACCTGCAACCTCTGTATGAAATGGCGAAACTGACAGGAGGCGGTTTCACCAATCTGCCGCCCGATCGCAATTCGCTGACCGGCAAGCTGGAGCGGTCCGACGCTGCCTTCGCCCGCGAAGGCGAAGAGATCGAGGCAGAGACTTTCGTGCTGGTGCTGGAAAACACCGAGACTGGCGACGTGCGCGGAACCTGCCAGGTCTTCACGGCTGTGGGGCAGGAATGGCCGTTCTATTCCTATCGCATCACCACGCTCACCCAGCATTCGCAGGAACTTGAACGCACCGTCACAGCCGAGATGCTCAGCCTGACGAACGATCTGGGTGGATGCAGCGAAGTGGGCGGACTGTTTCTCCACCCTGGCGAACGCGCCGGAGGGCTCGGCATGCTCCTTGCGCGCAGCCGTTATCTCTTCATCGCCAGCCACCGCGAGCGGTTTAGCGACCGGATCCTGGCGGAATTGCGCGGCATTATTGACGAACGCGGCGGATCGCCTTTCTGGGATGCCATCGGCGGCAAGTTCTTCGGCATGAGCTTTCAGGAAGCCGACGAGTTCAACGCCGTCCACGGCAACCAGTTCATTGCCGATCTGATGCCAAAGCACCCGGTCTATATCGCCATGCTGGGCGAAGAGGCGCGCAGCGTGATCGGCCTGCCCCACCCCAGTGGTCGCGCCGCAATGCGCATGCTGGAAAACGAGGCGTTCTCTTATCAGGGCTATGTCGATATCTTCGACGGTGGTCCCACAATGCTTGCCGAAACAGACAAGGTCCGCTCGATCGCAAATGCCCATAGCGGCGCTATCGAAAGCACGGCACTTGAAAAGGGAGAGAAGGCCCTTATCGCCGCGGGGCGCTTCGCCGATTTCCGCTGCTGCTACGGAGCGCGAGAACTGCGCGGCGATGGTGTAGCGATTGACTCTCGCGCCGCTGACCTTCTTGGCGTGGGTGAAGGTGATACCGTGTGGAGCATTCCGCGATGAGCAACGTCGTAGAGATCAATTTCGATGGGATCGTAGGCCCCAGCCACAACTATGCCGGTCTGAGCCTCGGCAACCTCGCCGCGACGAAGAACGCAGGCGACACGTCATATCCGCGTGCAGCCGCGCTGCAGGGCGTAGCAAAGATGCGGCACAATATGGCTATGGGTCTGGCGCAGGGGTTCTTCCTGCCGCTACCGCGCCCAGACACTGGCTGGCTGGAAGAACTGGCCACCGATGATACGACCGATCCCGCATTGGTTGCAGGAGCGTGGTCGGCAAGTTCGATGTGGACCGCCAATGCTGCCACGGTCAGCCCCGCGAGTGACACCGCTGACGGCAAGTGCCATCTGACAGTCGCCAACCTCGTCACCATGCCGCACCGCAGCCACGAATGGCCCGATACGCTGCGCCAGCTCAAGCTCGCCTTTGCCGACGGTGATCGCTTCGCAGTGCATAGCGCGGTTCCGCCGACGTTCGGCGATGAGGGTGCGGCAAACCATATGCGCCTGACGCCATCGCATGGCGAGAAGGGTCTGGAAGTGTTTGTCTACGGTCGCCCCGGCGGTCGCTTCCCCGCTAGGCAGCACGAGCAAGCCAGCCGGATCATTGCCCGCAGTCATGGTCTCGACCTGGAACATACACTGTTTGTCGAGCAAGCGCCCGAGGCCATTGCCGCCGGGGCGTTCCATAATGATGTGGTCGCGGTGGCAAACGAGGGCGTGCTGTTCACCCACGAGCAGGCATTCGCCGACCCGTCGGGCACTTATGCCGCTATCGCAGCGAAGTGCCCCGGCGCGCAGGTTGTGGAAGTGCCCGCCAGTGCGGTGAGCCTTGCTGACGCGGTGAGTTCCTATCTCTTCAACGCGCAGCTTCTCACTCCGCCATCGGGAGAGATGACGCTTGTCGTACCGGAGGAATGCCGCGAAAACGGCGCAGTCTGGACCTGGCTACAAGCGATGCTCGAAGGCAATGGCCCGATCCGCCACGTCAAGGTTGTCGATGTTCGACAGAGCATGGCCAATGGCGGTGGCCCTGCTTGTTTGCGTCTTCGCGTCGTCGCCGATCCAGCCACAGTCGATCACCGTTTCATGCTGGACAAAGACAAGGCGAGCCTTGTCGAAAGCGTTGTCAGTCAGTATTGGCCCGAAACGATCAATACTGCGCAGATAGGCGATCCTGCGCTTGCCGACACGGTACAGACTGCTCGTGGCAAGCTGCTGGAAGCTCTTGACCTTACCGAGCTGCTCTAAGGCGCATCTGCCCTGTCGGTTTGCTTTACATTTGCGTTTCCCTTAACCATCGCAAAGCGCAGTTTTGCGCGCTTGGCACGGGGTTTGCTCTGTAAAAAGTTAACGAAAGGGAGCGCATGTTTCGCAAGATTGGCAGACTGTTCGTCATCAAGACACGCTGGGAAGCCTATCTGATCATCTACGCGCTTGCTTTGGGAGCCACGACCCGCGGCGCTGCCTATATCGAGCAATTTCCAGGTTGGGGCGGCAAGCTGCTGTTCCTGGCCTGCACCGGCGCTGTGTTCCTTGCCGGTGCGAAGATTCTCGATTGCCTGAAGTACGAGGCGAAAGAACGCGAGGCGGAAACGCAAGCTTGAAGTGATCGCTAGCTCAGAAACCTTGAGGTTTGTGCTATCGAATTCGCGATCCCATGAACGATGATCAGCGGCATGATATTCTGCCTGCCGATCTTCAAGTAGATCAGTCCGAATACCAGTCCGATCCCGCCGGTAACAACTGCACCGTGCATGCCTTGGTAGTAGTAGTGCCGGTATCCAAAAAAGATCGCTGCCAACACAACGGCCAACAGACTGGCGATACGCGTTCCTCCTAGAGCGGCCTCGCCTTTCGTGATGATAAAGGCCCGAAAGAGTAGTTCCTCAAAAAAGGAACCGTGCGTCCAGACAATCGCCATGATGAGCAGATAGGCACCCAGATTTCCACGCACGAAGTTAAAGCGGCCACTGGTGCCGATGTCTTCGAAGAAGAGATCTGCAAGAGCTTGAAAGGCAGCGACAGTTAGCAAGAAGGCTATGAAGATCAGCACGGCCAGTCCAAGAGTTCTCGGCCAGCTCTCAGGCCAGTTCAACCCGAGACCTGCCCAGGAAAAGCCGCGTCGATGGAGCAGGAATGTAGCCACCACCATCGCGCTAAACGTCGACACTGGCCCCGCATAGACGACCGTGTGCGGCAGAACACTTTGTTTCACTATCACAAGGACCGCGACAACGATCAGAAGGTCGACAAATGCCGTCAAACGGCTGTTGGATTGTTCATTTGGCACAATTGTTCCCCGTTCCTTGGCGCGGGGTTGAGCGCAAATATTTCCGCACTTCAGCAGCTAACTGACTAAGCGCAGAGATTTATCGATAAACAGTAAGGATAAGTGAGGAGATTCTGTTGCTAGCCTCTCCCCGGGGCCCCGGAATCCGCTTCTGTTGCCCGGTGGGTCCAACCGCGCTTTAGCTTTGTAAGATCAGTCCGTTAGGACGTCAGATTACGCAGCGATTGCGAGTGCTTCGTTATCGTTTGCACTTATAGGTTTTGAACAGTTTTACGGGTTACTCAGCCCGAGCAAAAACACCGTCTTTCAGCACACGTCGATCCTAGTTCGGCCCCGTCATAAAATGCTGTAATCACAGCCGTTTGTGGTGGAGCCGCCGGGTACTGCCCCCGGGTCCGTTGTACCTATTACACGGCGCAGTTTATCGCCATATCCCGCAAAAACGGGCAGCACCTATATAGGGACTGCCCGCTTAATGTGAAGTGAAGTTGGAGTCTGGCGCGAACAGCGCGCCCTCCCCATTATTTCTTCAATGCGTCGCGAATTTCAGTCAGCAGCTCGATTTCGGTAGGGCCTGCAGGCTCTTCAGCTTTGGCTTCCTCTTCCTTCTCGAAGCGCGCCTGCACCTTGTTGGCGTACCGCACGAGCATAAAGATGATGAAGGCCAGGATCACAAAGTTGATGATGCTGGTGACAAACGCACCCCATGCCAGCACATTGGCGCCCGCTTCACGCGCCGCCTCAAGCGACATGCCGTCCTCTACCAGCTCGGCTCCGCTCAAAACCATGTACTTCGCGCTGAAATCAACATCACCAAAGATTGCGCCGACCAACGGCATGATCATGTCATTGGTAAGCGATGTTACGATAACCGCAAAAGCACCCGCGATGATTACCGCGACCGCAAGCTCCATCACATTGCCCTTGGCAATGAATTCCTTGAACTCTGAAAACATAGGTCTCTCTGGCTCCCCGTTTATGGTTTGGGGGGTCTGCCAAAGGAAACAAACCGCTGCAATAGCGCGGCTCGCCTTGAACACAGCGGCTGCCGTGCTATATAAACAACACACCTAAAAGGGAATTTCAGGAGGACTAATCGCATGTTCAAGCGTCTGAGCACCACTTTCACTGTTGTCGTCGGGAGCCTTGCGCTCGCAGCGTGCGGTATCAACTCGGTTCCAACCGCTGAAGAGAATGCTCGCGCCAAATGGGCTGACGTTGAGGCAGCGTTCCAGGAACGTGCAAACTTGCTCGGCAATCTGCAGGAAATTGCGATGGCCGGTTCAGAGGAAGAACGTGAAACTCTGCAGGGCGTGATCGAAGCCCGAGCATCGGCAACTCGCCCGGAGATCCAGCTCGACAGCGAAGATCTGAACGACCCCGAAGCGATGGCGCAGTACCAGCAGGCGCAAAACACCTTTGGTGGCGCGCTGTCACGCCTGATGGTGGTTCAGGAGCAGTATCCGCAGCTGCAGAGTCAGGAAAACTTCGGCCGCATGATGGTGCAGGTTGAAGGCATCGAGAATCGAATCCGCGTGTCGATCCGCGACTATAACGAGGCGGTTCGCCAGTATAACACCACCATCCGCACCTTCCCCGATACCATCGGCGCGAACATCATCCACGGCGCAGAGCCAATGGTGATGTACGAAGCCGCGACTGAAGGCGCGGAAGTCGCCGAAGAACTGGATATGCGTAGCGAGTGATCGCCACTCGCTCACCCCAATGGCCGCTGAGGCTCCTGCTCGTCTTGTTTGCCGCCTTGATGGCGGCGAACTGGGCGGCAGTCGCTCACGCCCAGCCCGTCTTCCCGGATCGCGGGACCTCACCGGTTCTCGATCAGGCGAATATCATCGATGCCAACACCGAGGCGAAGCTGACGCAGCAACTCGATGCATTCGAAGAACGCAACCAGCGTCAGTTCGTCATCGTCACTCTCGATAGCCTGCAAGGCTACGACATTGCCGACTATGGATACCAGCTTGGCCGCGAATGGGCGCTGGGCGATGCCGAGAACAATGACGGCATCATCCTGATTGTGGCGCCAAACGAACGGCGTATGCGGATCGAGGTCGGCTACGGTTTGGAGCATATTATCCCGGACGGACTCGCCTTCGAGTATGTCGAAGGCATGAAAGACTATTTTCGCGCCGGAGACTTCTCTGGCGGGATTGCATGGGCATCTGACCAGATCATCACCCAGCTCGAACTCCCTCCGGAAGAAGCCGCTGCCATCGCGCAGCAGGCCGGCCAATCGCGTAGCGAAGGTGGATTCCCGATTGGTACGATCATCTGGTTGGGTTTCCTGTTCTTCTTTTTCATCCTGCCGATGATCTCAGGCAGCAAGGGCCGCAGGCGCTATCGCGGCGGCGTAGCTGGCACAGTGGGTGACATCATCCTTTGGGAGGCCGGTAAGGCTATCGTCCGCGGCGCGTCTGGGAGCGGTGGTGGCGGCTGGAGCGGCGGAGGCGGCTTTGGCGGCGGCGGAGGTTTCTCCGGCGGTGGTGGCTCATTCGGTGGCGGCGGCGCCTCGGGAGGCTGGTGACATGGCATATCTGAGCGAAGCCGATCACGAGATTGTATCGAGCGCCGTGCGCGAGGCTGAACTCACCACCAGCGGTGAGATCGTGCCTGTCATTGCGGACCGCTCTGATGGCTACACCGATGTCATCCTGTGGTGGGCGGCAGCGGCTGCCTTTACCGCGATGAGCGTATTTGCGGCCTTCCCTGAGTTCTTCCTCGCCAAGGTCGATTTGATCATGGGCGGCTGGAGCAGCGAGTGGACCTATGGCGAAGTTATCGCCTGGACGGTCGGTTTGGGCCTCGTCAAATTCCTGGCTGTTTATGCGCTTCTCAGCTGGGATGCCCTGCGCTTTATCTTCGTCCCTTCGCCCGTGAAGCGTGACCGTGTGCATGGACGTGCCATCCGCCACTTCAAGGTCGGCGCAGAAGGGCGCACACGCGGCAAGACCGGCGTGATGCTCTACCTCTCCATGCGCGAACACCGTGCAGAGATTGTGGCGGACGATTCCATCACTGATCTCGTGCCACATGAGGTTTGGGGAGAGGCGATGGCAGATATGCTCGCCGAAATCCGCAAAGGCTGTGTGGCAGAAGGCATCGCCGCTGGCGTGCGCGATGTGGGCAAAGTGCTGTCAGAACACTTCCCGCGCGGGGAAGATGACGACAATGAACTGCCGGACCGCTTGATCGAAGTCTGAGCCTTCGTTAGCTCACGCCGCATGAGCACTCCAGACGCTGACGCGCCCGAAGAAATCACCTGGCAGGGTGACTGGATCACCACGAAAAAACGCGGCCGCTGGGAATATGTCAGCCGTGCACGCGAAATTCGTGCAGCCGTCATTCTAGCCGTCGAGAATGGTAAGATCATCCTTGTCGAACAGTACCGTGTCCCTCTCGGCATGCGCTGCCTCGAACTTCCAGCAGGCCTGATCGGCGACGACGATGGCGGCGCAGACGACGATCCGTTGCGTGCCGCGAAGCGCGAGCTGCTGGAAGAGACCGGATACGAAGCTCGCAATTGGGAAGTGGTGGGAGAGTTTTTCTCCTCCCCCGGGATGGTCAGTGAAAGCTTCACCCTCCTCAAGGCGACCGGGCTTGTGAAGTCAGGCCCGGGTGGCGGTGTCGAGGGAGAGGATATCGTGGTGCACCGCGTCAAACTTAGCGAGTTTCCCGGGATTCTCGACGATTTTCGCGGTGGAGATGTCGGGATCGACACCCGGCTACTTATCGCTCTTGGGCCTTACCTGCTGGGTGAGCGCACCGCATGAGCGATCCGATTGCCGAACTGATCGCTCGCGAAGAGTTGCCCGATGACTATGTCGAAGTTGTAGAGACGCACTGGAAGCCGCTTGCCACTCGGATCGCGCGCGAGGCTGCAAACCGCAAGCCTCTGATCGTCGGGATCAACGGCGCGCAGGGGGCGGGCAAAACAACGCTGTGCAAGTTCCTCGAACTGCTACTCAAGAAGCGGGGCTTGCGCGCCATCACGCTTTCACTCGATGATCTCTATCTTACCCATTCGGAACGCCTGCAGCTGGCCGCCGAGGTTCATCCGCTTTTTGCGACGCGCGGCGTGCCGGGAACCCATGCTGTGGCCCTTGCCTTCAGTATTCTCGAGGATGTTTTGGCCGGCCGTACGTTTGAAATCCCTCGCTTTGACAAGAGCTGCGATGACCGCTCCAACGCAGTCACACGGATATCCGGGCCGGTGGACGTTGTCCTGTTCGAAGGATGGTGTGTCAGCGCCGCCGCACAGCCACCCGAAAAGCTCAAACGCCCGATCAACGTGCTCGAAGCAGAGGAAGACCCCGATGCCGTATGGCGTACACTGGCGAACCACTGGCTGGGAGAGGATTACAAGAAGCTGTTCGGCCTGATCGACCTGCTGGTCATGCTGAAGGTCGACCATTTCGATGCCGTTCTCGCCAATCGACGCAAACAGGAACAGAAACTCGCCGACCTCAATCCCCTAGGATCGGGGATTCTCGATGAAGATGAGATGGTCCGCTTCGTGTCTCACTATGAACGGTTGACCCGTCATATGCTTGAAGAGATGCCCGAACGCGCTGATGTCGTGATCAGCATTGATGGACAGCAGCGCCCACGCGACTGAGCTAGCTTACCACTGCAAGAGCGAAAGTGCATCGCAACCGGATGAGGTGGGATGGAGGAAGCGAGGCGTAAAAGGTGGGAGTGAGTATGGCCCCGCATTCCGGCTACGATGCGGTTCCGCGATACACCTATGCTGGCAAGAAGAAATATGGACTTTGGGGGTAGTTAAACGGCCGTACGGCTAGATGCCTGCCTCCACCGCAAGCCTGATCATATCGGCGGAATTTTTCGAACCCAGTTTTTCCATCGCCAGGCCGCGGTGCATCTTGATCGTCTTTTCTGACAGACCCAGCTCGTAGGCGATCTGCTTGTTACGCAGACCGGCCGCAACCATTGTCAACACTTCTAGCTGGCGCTTGGACAGATCCTTGATCTTCTCGGCCGCCCGCGCCCGACGGGTCGCACTCGGGCTTTGCACGCTGTCTTCCAGTTCGACTTGCGAGCCGTGGAAATATTCCAGCTCACCATCCTCATCAAAAATGGGTGCGACCACCACGGCGTTGCGAAATGGGGTTCCGTCCTTTTTGTAATTGAGAATCTCGACCAGCACAGGCTTGCGGTCTCGAACCCCTTCGCGGATCATTTCGGTCAACCACGGTTCTGTTCCCGGGCCGGCTAGAAAGCGGCAATTCCTTCCGACAATTTCCTCTTCAGAATATCCGGTCAGATCCATAAATGCCTGGTTGCAGGCAATAATCGGGTTATCGGGTAAGCGCGGATTACTCACCACGGATGCGATCGGATTGGTCGCAATCAAATCAAGCACTGCCTGACCCGATGTCTTATTCTCTGTGTTTCCCACGCCTCACTTCATGCGGAAATTGCAATGTAAGGTAAAGCCTGGCGTGCAAGCGCTTCACCATTTAGCTCCAGATTCCTCATCTAATGTGGGTCTCCCCATCGGAGACTTCGATACGCACATCAGCATGCTCCACCGCGTTGAGTGAGTGAGAAACCAGAAGAACAATCCGCTCGCCGATATTGTCACGCAATCGGGCGATCACGGACCTTTCAAGCTCAGGATCCATCGCCGAGGTCGCCTCATCAAGAATAAGCATGCTGGCCGGCCGGAGAAGAGTCCTCGCCAGACACAGTCGCTGCCGCTCACCGCCGGAAAGACGCGCACCGCCATCGAGCAGTTCCTCGTCTAGCCCCTTAGGCAAACCACACACGATATCGGCGGCTTCAACCTGCGCCAGCACTTCCCAAATCTGATCGTCATCGATCTGGAGATTTGGCCAAAGAAGATTGTCGCGGACACTTCCATCGAAAATGAAAGGTTCTTGCGGAGCAAAAGATATCTGCGCCTGCCACGCGCTCCGATTGGCCGCATCAAGCGCAATATCTCCCCGCGAAACACTACCGCTCGCCGGAAGGTGCAGGCCCGCAATAAGTTCCACCAGTGTCGATTTTCCCGCGCCTGACGGTCCACCGATATGGACAAGTTGACCGGGCAATATCTCTATCTGGCCTGACCGGACCAGCGTGATGACGTCTCCGTCATCATTGACGACATCTACCCTTGCATCGCTCAGTTTTAATGCAGCACCGGGATCAATCTCAATGGCTTGCTCGTGCACGACAGTTGCGGACTGAGCGACGTGAGCATTTTCGATATTA
Organism: Aurantiacibacter sp. D1-12; assembly: GCF_028858515.1. Classification (GTDB taxonomy): domain Bacteria; phylum Pseudomonadota; class Alphaproteobacteria; order Sphingomonadales; family Sphingomonadaceae; genus Alteraurantiacibacter. The sequence goes on along the minus strand of NZ_JAPJZJ010000001.1, from coordinate 90,359 downwards.
CGCTCCAAAACACGGATCGCTTCAAAAGCAGGAAGTGCGAAAGAGATCGATTGCAGTCCGCTGAATGTGGAAAGCAGGCTGGGCGCAAGGCGCATGACGATTGCCGCCATGACCATCAGCTCTCCTCCCGTCAGCCCCACCAGGCCAAAGCCGACCAGCAGAACCCCCAGCGCACCCGCAGAAGCTATCAATTGAACGACATTGCGTAGCCGCGCCTGCTGCGAAACAAACTGAACGGAAATTGCCCGGGTTTCGGTGATGCTTTCGGTGAATCGGCCTGTCAGCTGCTCCTCGGCTCTGGCTGCTTTGGCTGCCTTCATCCCGTCAAGAAAGCGCGTGGTCTGGTGCATCACATCGCGATTGGCGATGTTCATGCGCTGGCCCAGCGCACGACTGCGTTTCATCCAGACAACCGCGCCAACAAGGCCGACCAGGATCAACCCCAGCAAGGCGATGCCAAGCACTGAACTGACCACAAATGCAGCGCCCAGATAGGCGAGCACCATGATCGCCGTAATCAGTCCATTGGCAAGGAAGCTCATGGTTTGGGACAGACGGCCAATATTGGTTGTCATTGTGTCGAGCAATTGCGCCTTGCGGAACCTTTTGATCACCGGCCAGTCGGCATGGGCCAGCTTGACGAAAAAGCCTCTGCGGATGTGATCGACAAAGCCTTCTTCCAACTCCGTCATAAGCACGTCCCGCTTGAGCAGGACCGCGGCTCTTACCATCACAAGACCAACAAACGCCGCCCCCATTACTGCGAGCTGCTGAAGAACCGTCGTGATCCCCGCTGCACTCAACCAGTCAAGCAGGGTGCCCGTGACACCGGATTGCGTTTCTCCTGTCTGGGCAAAAATGGTCTCGGCAACGGGTAGCAGGAGGACGAGACCCGTCCCTTCCAAGACAGCGGCAAGGGTGATGATGACAATGGCCAACGGCAAGCGAGAACCGGCAAATGCCACGATCTCGTGCACCAGTGCACTCAAAGTGCCGGGCTGGTGCTGGTCGAAATCATCCATTGCCGGTCGGAACCTTGCCTTTGCGCAATTCGAGAAATGCTTCGCGCTCTTCCTGCCCCGTGATGACGCGATCACAGACCATGAGCCAGGCGTGAAACAGCACATCCTCTTCGCTCTCCCTCCCGCGGCGCGAGCCGATAACGATACGCGATGGAATGCCGCGACGGGCCAAAGTCCACCGCCCTGTCATCGCTCTAGGCAGACAGATGGCCTTGAAGAGGATGGGGCGGCTCCCCACGCGGTTGACGATACGCCCGATATCGCTCGCCTGCTCAAGCTGTACAACGCTGAGTTCCGGCCAGTCTTCAGGTGTAGGTTCGCCATCTATAGGGCCGAGCAGTAGCCGCCACCTGCGGAATGCGACGAACTTGATCAAGAACCGTGCGAGTCCGAGCTGCAGCCATACTTCCAGATGCAGCAAAACACGTCGGATGAAGCGGAATAGGTTCATGTCCGTTCCGCCCTATCAGAGCTTTTAGAAAAGCCACAACATCGCACTGTTACACAAATGGCCGAGGCAGAGCGCGCACGGCTTCCGCAAACATCGCGGTAACACCGTGCGGCCTGACAGCTTCGTCTAGTCTTCCCACCAATAGGGCGCGCGCCGGTGATCGCCAGTTACCACTTCATTGAGCGTTTCGGCTTCGTAAGCACGGCCACCCAGCACAACGGTTTCCACCGTTTGCGTGTTCTGGATATTCTCGAGCGGATTGCCGGTCAGGATCACCAGGTCGGCCAGCTTACCGACTTCGAGCGAGCCGATCTCGCTATCCATCCCGAGCGATCGGGCTGCAGAAATTGTCGCAGTTTCAAGGGCATCCAACTCACTCATACCACCCCGTGCGAAGGACCAGATTTCCCAGTGGATGTCTATGCCCGACTGCTGGCCGTGACCGCCGGCCGACACCTGCACTCCGCGCTCTGCAAGGCGGGCTGCTTCGCGTGCGATATCGTCGTCAACAAAATCACCTTCGGGCGCGGTTGTCCGGCGGGAAGTTTGCGCCCTCAAAATCGCCGGCGGCGTATGCGCCTGCAGCAGCGGCTGTTCGAATGCATTGGTCGCCTGTCGCCAGTAAGGATCACCCGCAAGGCCGCCGTAACCGACAACGAGTGTCGGCGTATAATTGGTATCGGCATGCTCGAAGAACTGTAGCACGTCTTCATACATATGCTCGACCGGTAGGTTGTGTTCGAGCGTTGAGTTGCCGTCCGCAACAAGGTTCATATCCATACCGAACAGCGAGCCGCCTTCGGCCACCACCAGCATGTTCTCGCGCCGGGCTGCCTCGACAACCATCTGCCGCTGTTCACGGCGCGGCTGGTTGTAATTCTTGACACTTGGCGCGCCCTCTGCCCGCAGGCGGCGCACATGATCGAGCGCGTCCTCCAGGCTGTCAATCTGGGCATAGGCAGACGGGCTGCGCGCACCATAGATAATGCGTCCCGTGCTGAACATGCGCGGTGCAACGATCATTCCTGTGCGCTGCATATCCTCTGCAACGAAGAACTCGGACACGGTAGAAGGGTTGTGGATTGTCGTAGTTCCCAACGCGAGCATCTGGTGCAGCGCCCAGTTCTGCTGCGGCACAAGATCACCGGTAGAAACCGGCCCATGGGCGTGGGCATCCACAATGCCGGGAATGATCGTCCGGCCACTTGCGTCTATCGTGGGCGTGCCTGCTGGAATGGCAACACTACCAGCCGGACCAATGGCCGCGATCACGTCACCATTAATGAGGATCGTCCCACCTTCGATGATACCACCATCGTCTCCGCCCATCGTAATTATACGCGCGCCGGTAATCGCGAGCGATCCCTGATGCCGGTCTGCCCGTACAGTCCGCAGTAGTGAAACACCTGTCTCGGGCTGTTCGTAACCACCTTCGTCATCCTCTCCCGGAGGTGCCGAAGCAAATAGATCACCAAGCGATGCGCCATAGAGCGTCGCGCCGAGCGACCAGTTGAGGCGGTCGCCGCCGGTGGACCAGTGCACATAGTCCGCACCCGAGTCTGACACCTCCACCACAGGAAGCGCGCGGGCGCTGCCCGATACGGTTACGGTCTGCCCGCCTGGCATCAGCGGCATGGCGAAGGCATCGTAGTTTTCTGTGAAAGCGACATGCCTCCCGGTAGGCGATACATAGAATCCGGTCGCCATTTCGCCGCGCGCATGGACGCGCCGGGCCTCGCCGTTGAGATCGGTCGATATCAGCGCCGCCTGGCCACCCTCCGATCCGGTCATAAACACCCGGTCGCTGCTCGCCCCGAAATGCGGGTTGCTGCCGGAGCGAGTGACGAGCACCTGCTCACCGCCGCCTACCGGCATGCGGTATATCCCGGGATTATCGCTGTATTCGGGCGCAGTCAGATAACCTCCCGATCCGCGCTGGAAAACCACAGTCCGCCCATCGGGAGAGAACTGCGGACGGGCATAGTGGCCGGGCGTCGAGGTTATCGCGCGGCTGCCCTGTCCGTTTGCGCCGATGGTCCGGATCTCGCCCAGCCCCGCATCGGTCCAGCGGACATAGACGATACTGCGCCCGTCTCTCGACCATGCAGGATAGGCTTCCATCGCATCCGCGCTGTCGCTGGTCAGGCGCCGCGGCGTGCCGCCGTTCGCGGGCATGGAATAGAGGCGACCGAGGCTCTCGAACACTACGGTACGGCCATCGGGAGAAACCGTTGCGAAGCGCGCCATTGTGATGTCGACATTGTCCACGGCAACGGGAATTTCAGGGCGCGGTGCGGGCAGAACGCCGCGCGTGTCGCTGATCCTGAACGGAATTTCGGCAAAGCCCGAACCATCGGCATTCACGCGATTGATGTGCCCGCCCGACCAGAACACGATGGAACGGCTGTCAGGCGTCCAGTCCATGTTCGGATAGACACCGGTGATGGCCCATGTTTCCTGCACGTCGCGGTCGAGATCGTCATAGATGCGGCGTTCCTCACCTGTGGAGAGATCACGGATGTAAAGGCCGGACTGGAGGTTCTCGCGGCGGACAAAAGCGATCATCGTGCCATCCGGGGAAGGCGTCGGGCGCACAGCGCCGCCAAGACCGGAAACCGTGGTCGTAGTTTCACCCGAAGTAAGATCATATCGCTCGATATTGAACAGGTCCTGGTTCGAATCCTGCGCGTATTCGAAAGTCCCGCCGCCGGTAATGTTGCGGGTGTAGTAGACCCCCGTACCGTCGGCATCGAAGATCGGTTCGCCCAGCTCCTTCTGGTGCTGTTCGTTCGGACGCGCGACCAGTTGCACGCCGCTGCCGCCGGAGATGTGGTACATCCACACCTCACCCGTGCCGAGCGACCGGCCGGTGGTGAAGTGCTTCTTGGCAACGATAAACTGCCCGTCGGGCGACCAGCTGGGCTGGTGCATTAGGCGGAAATCCTCGTTGGTGAGCTGCCGCATGTCGGTGCCATCGGCATTCATCACCCAGATATTGTCACCACCCCCGCGGTCGGAGGTGAAAGCAATGCGGGTGCCATCGGGAGAGAACCGCGGTTGCACTTCCCACGCCAGCCCTTCGGCAATGCGCCGCGGCGTACCGCCGCTGATCGGCATGGTGTATATGTCGCCCAGCATGGAGAACGCGATGGTGCGCCCGTCGGGCGACACATCGACATCCATCCATGTGCCTTCGTCAGTTTCGATTGGTACCTGGGTGATCTCGACACCCGGAGGATTGTTCACATCCCATTCTTCGCTGGAGGTATCGTCCTGGGCATGCGCCGGAGCTGTCATGGCGATGGCGAGCAGGCTGGCGGCAAAAAGCGATCTGGTGCGAAGCATGTAGGTTCGATCCCCGTTGAATATCTTTTCTTGTCCCGAACGCCTTCATACGCTCCCAGACGTGCGGCGCAATGTTTCAACTGCAACCGGTTAGACCAAGCTGGACATGGCCAAGCAAAAGCGGTTCATCTGCGGCATGAACAAGCAGTATGACGCGGTAATTATCGGCGGCGGCCACAACGGCCTCGTCTGCGCCTTCTATCTCGCTCAGGCCGGACTAAAGGTGCGCATTGTCGAGCGGCGCGATGTCGTGGGCGGCGCGGCGGTGACCGAAGAGTTTCATCCGGGCTTCCGTAATTCGGTTGCCAGCTACACGGTCAGCCTGCTGCAGCCCAAAGTGATCAAGGATATGCGGCTGGTCGAAAACGGCTACCGCGTAATCGAGCGCCCGATTTCCAATTTCCTGCCGCAAGAGGATGGCGGGTACCTGAAACTCGGCGGCGGACTGGAGCGGACGCAGGCGGAGTTTCGCAAGTTCTCGGTAAAGGATGCAGAAGCTCTGCCTGCCTATTACGACGCGCTGGAGGACGTCGCAGAGGTCTTGCGCGATCTGGCCCTGAAGACACCTCCGAATGCAGGGGACGGCATTCGCACGCTGCTGGCAGGCGCAGCGCAAGGCTGGGGGCTTTCACGGCTCGACCTCGAAGCCAAGCGCAACGTACTCGACCTTTTTACCAAGTCTGCCACCAGTTTCCTTGGTCAGTGGTTTGAAAGCGAACCGGTCAAGGCCGCCTTCGGCTTCGATGCGGTTGTGGGTAACTATGCTTCGCCCGATACACCGGGCAGCGCCTATGTCCTGCTGCACCACGTCTTTGGTGAGGTGAACGGCAAGAAGGGTGCGTGGGGCCACTGTGTCGGCGGCATGGGCACGATCACGCAAATCATGGCAAAGGTTTGTCGCGAGGCTGGTGTAGAGATTTCGCTCGAAAGCCCTGTCGATGAAGTGTTGGTTGATGGCGACACGGTCGCCGGCGTCAGGCTTGAAAGCGACGAGGAGATCCCCGCGAAGCGCGTGATCGCCAATGTCGGACCGAAACTGCTCTACGGCAACATGCTCGACGAAGCCCATCAGCCTGAAGACTTCCGACGCGCGATGAAGGGCTTCAAGGCTGGTGGCGGCACCTTCCGCATGAATGTGGCACTCAGCGAGCTGCCGCGTTTCACCGCCCTACCCGAGCCCGGCGAGCATCATTCTTCCGGTATCATCATCGCGCCAACACTCGATTACATGGACCGCGCTTTTCTCGATGCGAAACAGCATGGGTGGTCGAAGGAACCGATTGTCGAAATGCTAATCCCGAGCACGGTGGATGACAGCCTCGCGCCTCCCGGCCAACATGTCGCCAGCCTGTTCTGCCAGCAGTTCGCGCCCGAGCTGCCCGATGGCCGCGATTGGGATGACGAGGAGGACGCAGCTGTCGATACGATTATCGATACGGTCGAACGCCATGCGCCGGGGTTCCGCGCTTCCATTCTCGGAAAGCAAGTGCTCAGTCCCAAGGGTCTCTATCGCAAATTCGGTTTGGTTGGCGGCGACATCTTCCACGGCCATATGAGCCTCGACCAGCTGTGGTCTGCCCGCCCGGTGCTCGGCCACGGCGCCTACCGTGGGCCCGTCAAAGGCCTCTACATGTGCGGGTCAGGAACGCATCCGGGCGGCGGTGTGACGGGGGCTCCCGGTCACAATTGCGCGCGCGAGGTCATTGCCGATGGCGGATCGTTCCGCCGCTTCGCCTAGTCAAGCGAGAAGGCCGAAGGCAGCAAATCAGCAATGCTGGTGGTGAGAGTTTCGCCCCCGTCCCTGTCGCAGCAGACAATCTCGATGTTGCGACCGGACAGCTGCGCCGCCTCGGCAATCGCCTGACGGCAACCACCGCACGGCGTTACCGGGCCCACGTCAGGCTTGCTCTCATCTTCCGGGCCGCCAACAACGAGGACACGGGCCACATTTTCCAGCCCGAACGCCTGTTGCGCAGCAGTCAGCGCCGATTGCTCGGCACAGACGCCCAGCCGGTAACAGGCGTTTTCCATATTCGCGCCGACGGCTACTTCGCCGTCGATGCTCTCTACTGCTGCCCCGACAAAGAAGCCCGAATAGGGCGCATGGGCCTTCAGGCGAGCAGCCTTGGCCTTCGCCAGAAGGTCGCTCACGCGGTTTCCCCTTCAGGCCCGTCGAGCCATTTGGCCAGAGCCACCGCGCCCGCAATAAGGAAAGGCACCAGGACGAACGACAGGACGATCTTGGCAATCGCTTGTCCAACGAGCAGATCACCGATCGGAAACTCGCCATAGAAAGCTAGTGTGATGAAGATCACGGTATCAATCGCCTGACTGATTGCCGAAGCAATCGCACCGCGCGCCATAAGCCAGAAGCCACCACCCTCCCCGCTACCGCGCAGCTTGTTGAATATCCAAACGTTGAGCAGCAGCGAAACGCCGTAGGCAACCGGTCCGGCCGCCATGATCCGCGGCGTTTGCGCATGCACGGTGTTAAATGCGTCAAGGTTCTCGGCAGGCATTTGCGGCGAAGACGGAAGGGCCAACACGATCCAGATCAGCGCAATAGAGCATGCGAGAGGAAGGAAGCCCCACAACACCAGGCGATCCGCCGCTGCTTTGCCGTGCAGTTGCGACACCGTGCTCGACATCACCACCAGCAACAGGAAGGCAAGGATGCCGCTTTCCACCTTGAGCGTACCGAGATCGAATATCGGGATAGCGAATTGCTTGAAAGCAAGCACGCCGGCAATCACCGTCATGCCACCATAAAGCAGTGTCATAACAAAAAGGGATTTCGCCATTGGTAGCGCGCGGGCGGTAGGAACGTTCTCTGTCATGGCGAATGGCTATGCAACCAAAGCGCCGCTTGGCAAGCCTCAACGGGGAATAACAGGGGCAAAAGCGTTGAACCTGTCCACATCTTGGGCGAAAGAGGCTGACGGTTCACCTTATCTGGAGTCGCCGTGCCTCCCCAACTCATTTCTCTCGCCGGGATCGCCGCGATCCTGCTCATCGCATTCCTGCTCTCTACCGGAAAGAAGCGCATCAAGCTGCGCGTGGTCGGTGCAGCCTTTGCCTTGCAGGCATTGATGGCATTGCTCGTCTTGCGCACACCGTGGGGTGTTGCCGCGATCCAGTTCCTGTCTGACGGCGTGATCGCCTTGCTCGATTATTCCAAAGTCGGGATCGAAGCAGTGTTCGGCTCGATGGATGCCAACCCCTTCACCAATACCTTCGTCATTGCGGCGCTTCCGGTCATTGTGTTTTTTGCCGCCATTGTTTCGATCCTCTATCACTGGGGCGTCATGCAGCGCTTGGTTCGCTGGGTCGGCGGCGCAATTGGCTGGATTACCGGGATCAGCAAAGTTGAGGCACTGGGCAGCGCAGCCAACATCTTCGTTGGCCAATCCGAAAGTCCGTTGGTGGTGCGCCCCTATCTCGCCAATCTGACGCCGAGCCGCCTGTTCACACTGATGGCTGTCGGCATGGCCGGTGTCGCAGGCACGATCCTTGCCGCCTACGCCAGCTTTATCGGGTCGGAAGCCGTGCCCTTCCTGCTCGCGGCTGCCTTTATGTCGGCACCGGGCGGCATCCTGATGGCAAAGATCATCATGCCGGATGACGAGAGCGAGCTGGCGCGCGATGCCGCCGATCTTGCCGATATCGAGCTTCCCGCAGTGCGGATCAGTGCTGAAGGACCGGCTGCACTGACAGAGGGCGGCAAGCCGCATGAGGTTGTCGTGGCGGAAACCTTCGAAGAAGGCCATCGTCCTGCCAATGTGATCGAAGCCGCCGCGCAGGGCACACAGACAGGCGTCAAGCTCGCCGTCGCCGTAGGTGCAATGGTTATGGTATTCGTAGCGCTTGTCGCGCTTGCCAACGGCATCCTTGGCGGCATCGGCGGCTGGGTCGGCTATCCCGACGTCACCTTCCAGCAATTGCTCGGCTACGTGTTCCAACCGGTCATGTTTCTGATCGGCGTGCCGTGGGATGAGGCCGGTATTGCCGGGGGGCTGTTCGGCACCAAAATCGTGCTCAACGAATTTGTCGCCTTCATCAATCTGGGTGCGCTGGAGGCAGGTACTTTCTCTACTCGTACGCAAGCCATTGTCACTTTTGCGCTGTGCGGCTTTGCCAATTTCAGCTCGATCGCGATCCAGATGGCGGTGACGGGGGGGCTTGCCCCCAACCAGCGTCCGGTCATAGCCAAGCTTGGCCTGCGCGCGCTGGCAGCTGGCTCGCTCGCCAATTTGATGAGTGCGGCCTTGGCGGGACTCGTTCTTCCCGTCTAAGGGCAAACCATGTCTGAACTTGCATCGATTTCACTGTCGCGACCGCTCGAAGAGTTTTCTGACGAGCTGGGCCAAAGTTTTGCCGAGTATGGTTTTGCCATTGTCCGTGATCACGGCATTCCGCAGGACTTGATTGATCGCGCAGAAGAACTGGCCAAGGCATTCTTCGAACTGCCGGTAGAAGTCAAAAACAGCTATCAGATCGCCGGTGGTGGTGGCGCTCGCGGTTACACGCCTTTCGGCAAGGAAATTGCCAAGGACGCCGAAGTACACGATCTGAAGGAATTCTGGCACGTCGGGCGCACATTGCCCGAAGACCATCCGCTCGCGGAAGTCATGGCGCCCAACGTTTGGCCGAGCGAGATCGAAGGTTTCGAAGAGACCTTCCGCGCCCTTTACGCCGCATTCGAAGAGTCAGGAGACCGCATCCTGCGCGCCATAGCGCTGCACCTGAACCTAGCAGAAGATTACTTCGTCTCCACCGTTGAAGACGGCAATTCGGTGATGCGCCTATTGCATTACCCGCCGCTCGGCGAGCACGTGCCGGAGGGCGCGATCCGCGCAGCAGCACATGGCGATATCAACACAATCACGCTTCTGCTTGGTGCAGAAGAGGCAGGCCTTGAACTGCTCAACAAGCAGAACGAGTGGGTCGCCGTCTCTCCTCCAAAAGGCGCGTTAGCGGTGAATGTGGGCGACATGCTGGAGCGGCTGACCAACAACCGTCTGCGCTCAACCACCCACCGCGTGGTCAATCCGGGCGGTGAAGCTGCGCGGCGGTCACGCTATTCAATGCCGTTTTTCCTGCATTTCCGGCCCGATTTCCTGATTGAGGCCCTGCCCAACTGCGTGAACGGGGATGAGCAGACTGCGCCACCCATTACGGCGCACGAATTCCTCCAGCAAAGATTGCGCGAAATCGGCCTCGCCTGATCCGCGACTCGGCGCTGACGATCCGACGCCGCTTCTCTCTGATTCGTTTTCACAAGCGCGTGGATCGCTCCGGCATCACTGACAGCAGTGTAATTATGTTGCGTCGCAGCAACACTCTTGTGCAAAAGGGCACCGCTCCACAAGAAATGTCCGCGATATGACAACATAGCGTTGCCGAGTCATTGGATTGTCAGAAAACTCCCCTCTATGGGCGCGCACAACCTTGAGGCCCAACTCCCAGGGTAGAAGTTTCATCCACACGAAGGACTTTCGGGATCATGAAAATCAAATATCTCCTCGCAGCCAGCGCGGCGACCCTCGCCAGCGTAGGCTTTGCCAGCTCGGCTGCAGCGCAGTCGACCGGCTCTACTGACTTCGACGAAGGCACGATTGTGGTTACAGGCACGCTCGACCTTAGCGTCGGCGGCATTGAAAACCCCAACACGCCTCGCGCCAAGCAGGAACTGGGCGAAGAAATCATTCGTCGCCAGCGCCCCGGCCAGACGGTGAACGACATCGTCAATCTCGTTCCGGGTGTCAGCTTCCAAAACAATGACCCGTGGGGTTCTTCGGGCGGTGGCTTCACCATCCGCGGTTTTGGTGCAGACCGTGTGTCGCAGACGCTTGACGGCCTGCCCCTCAACGATAGCGGTAACTACGCGCTGTACACCAACCAGCAGGTTGACTCTGAAGTTCTCGAACGCGTCAGCGTCAACCTCGGCACGACCGATGTCGATAGCCCGACCGCGTCGGCCAGCGGCGGTACGATCAACATTCGCACGCGCCGCCCGGGTGACGAAATTGGCGTCCTCGCGACCGCAACTTTCGGCGACGTTCTCTCTTCGGGTGCCGAAAACACCGAATTCTACCGCATCTTCGGTATGGTCGATTTCGGCGATCTTACCGGTAACGGTCTGACTGCCTTCGGTGCGCTCAGCTACACCAACTACGGCACGCCCTATAACCCCTACGGCGAAATCGATAAGCTGCAGTTCAACGGTCGCGTGTACCAGGAACTCGGCAGCAACGGCGATTTCATCTCGATCAGCGGCCACTACAACCGCAACCGCAACAACTTTGCCGGTTCGGAGCGGCTCAGCACGCTGCTGGACTTCCATGATGATCCGAACTTCAGCGGCGAAGATCGCTTCACCGTTTACGAAGGCGCAGGCGAATTCCCCTGCACCGTTGCGCAGAACGTACTGATTGGTGGTGGTGCCGGTGAGAATGGCGTTTCGGAGCGCTATAATGATCGTGGCGATTGCGGCTCCGCATTCTACCGTCGTTTCAACCCGTCTGACACGGGCAACATCCGCATCAACTCGTTGTTCAACCTCACCGACAATCTGACCCTGACTCTGGACCCGAGCTACCAGTACGTGAAGGCGAATGGTGGCGGACCAGACGATCTGCGTGAAGCTTTCTTCACTCCGTTCGGCACGACCTCGGAACTGACCGGTGCGTTCCGCGGCGGTTACTACTTCGGTCGTGACCTCAACGGTGACGGCGATATGCTTGACCGCGTTGCCGGTAACGACCCGAGCCAGACCCGCACCGACCGCTATGGCATCGTGGCTAATCTGATCTATGACATCAACTCTGATCACCGCGTTCGTGTTGCTTACACGCTCGACCACGCACGCCACCGTCAGACCGGCCAGATCACGAGCATGCTTCCCAACGGTGAAATCAGCAACGTTTACGCCGTAGACAATGCTTTGCTCGACAACCGTGGTGAAGAGGTCAACAAGCGTGACCGTCTGTCATTCGCCATCCTCAACCAGTTCTCGGCAGAATATGCCGGTAACTTTGGCGATCTGACTGCAGTTGTCGGCCTGCGTATGCCGTTCTTCACGCGTGAGCTGAACCAGAACTGTTACACCACGTCAGTCAACGGCTTTGTGGACTGCCCGGCACCAGGTCAGGACCTGACCGAGTACGAAGCTGCAAATCCCGATCACGTTGCACCGACTTCGCGCGAGTACAACTATGACCGGTTCCTGCCTTCGATCGGTTTCACCTATGCCCTGACAGATGATCTGTCGGCTTTCGGTAACTACTCGCGCGGCATATCTGTCCCGGGCACTGACCCGCTGTACGATTCGCTCTACATCGCTGATGAAGATCGCGCGCAGCCGGTTCCGGAAACCACCGACAGTTTCGATCTTGGTCTTCGCTTCCAGAACGGCAGCGTCCAGGCCCAGCTCAGCGGTTGGTACACTCGCTACGATGATCGTCTCGCTTCGGCCTTCGATCCCGACGCGCGTGACGGTGAAGGTGCAGTCGTGTTCCGTAACCTGGGCCGTGTCGACAAGTATGGCCTCGACGGTTCGTTCTCGATTGCTCCGACCGACAACACACTGCTGTACATCTTCGGCTCGATCAGCGAGTCCGACATTCAGGACGATGTGCAGGTTGGCGTTGACTCCGCTACGGATACGCCGATCTTTGCAGCGACTGCCGGCAATGCGGAATCGGGCACACCGAACTTCACCATCGGTGGCCGTGGCCAGGTGACCTTCGGTCCGTTCGATCTGGGTGCCCAGATCAAGCACACCGGCCAGCGTTGGATCAACGATCTGAACGAAGAGCGTGCTCCGTCCTACACGCTGGTCGACCTCGACCTGCGTTGGAACATTGCAGAGCTGTCCAATGGCACCAACGCTGCCCTGCAGATCAACGTGACCAACCTGTTCGACGAGTATTACATCGGCTTCTTCGGTGGCTCACTCGATGGCTTCGGTTTCGCCCAGATCGGCGCGCCGCGTGCTGCAAGTGCGACCCTGATCGTCGGCTTCTAAGCCCCGATAGGACAATCGTCCGATTGAACAAGTCAGGCGGCGGCGTTCGAAAGAGCGCCGCCGCCTTTCTTTTGTCACCTTGCTGCGTAAGAAACATGCCATGAGAATCACGACTGCAGCCGCCCTGCTCTCCACCGCCGCACTCGCCGCCTGTGCTGCCCCGCAAACCGACGTTGTGACCAGCGCGGCTTCTCCCGAGCCGGTGACGCTGCAGATCCTTGCGATCAACGATTTTCACGGCAATCTCGAGACGCCGCAGAGCGCCACGACTTGGCTCGATAATGGCGAGGAACACCGCGCGCGATTGGGCGGTGCTGGGGCGCTGGCGGGAACGCTCGGCACCTTGCGCAGTGAAAACAGCGTCACTGTGGCTGCGGGTGACCTGATCGGCGCGAGCCCGCTTATCTCGGCGCTCTTCCTCGATGAGCCAGCGATCGACGTGCTTTCCGAAATGGGGCTCGATATTGCATCAGTCGGCAATCACGAATTTGATCGCGGCACCGACGAGCTACGCCGCATTCAGGACGGTGGTTGCGAACAATTCACTCTGAAACAGCCATGCGCGATCGGCCGGTTCGAAGGCGCAGGTTTTTCCTACCTTGCCGGCAACGTGGTGAGCGAAGACGGAGCGAGCTTCTTTCCCGGCACCATGATACAAGAGATGGACGGCGCACAGATCGGCTTTATCGGTCTGACGCTGGAAGGCACACCCAATCTCGTCTCTGCTCAGGCGACGGAAGGCTACGACTTTCTGGACGAGGCCGATACCGCCAACCGCCTCGCCGCCGAATTGCGCGCGCAAGGTGCGGACGCGGTAGTCCTGCTGTTGCACGAAGGGGCGAATGTTGATCCCAGGTTCAACATAGCCGGGTGCCCTTCCCTCAATGGGAGCGTCGTGCCGATTATCGAACGGCTCGATCCCAGCATTTCGTTGGTCGTGTCAGGCCACACGCACCAAGCCTATGTCTGCAATGTAACCAGCGCCGCTGGGCATGATGTGCTGCTCACCTCGGGCGGTAGGTATGGTGGCTTTGTTACCGACATAACGATGGTCGTTGATCCGGCAAACGACAGGGTTCTTTCTCTTGACGGCCGCAATGTCCCTGTTGACGGCAGCATGGGTACCAATGCCACGGTCGATGCGATTGTTAGCCGTGCTGCCGAAGCCTCTGGCCCGGTCGCCAATCGCGCGGTTGGCCCGATCAGCGATAGCGGAGAGCGCGGCGAGAATTGCGGAGATCGTCCCGCGCAGGACTTTGTGGCTGACGCCTACCTCTTCGCCGCCAATGCCGGGCTGGATTTCCCCGCCGATGTTGCTTTCACCAATTCCGGCGGCGTCCGCAGCAATCTTGATAGCGCGCGCGATGGCGTCATGACTTTTGGTGAACTCGCCGCCATGGCACCGTTCGGTAACAGCGTGATCGTGCTGGAAATGACCGGATCTGAAATCCGCAACGTACTTGAGCAGCAGTTTTGCGAGGAGAACGGGCAGATCGGCATATGCGATTCCGTGCTCATACCTTCGGCAGGCATGGCCTACTCCGTCGATCAAGGCGCAGTTCTGGGCAGTAGGATTGCCAGCATGACGTTGAACGGTGAACCGATCGATGATGCGCGCACTTACCGCGTGGTCACCAACAACTTTCTGGTCGGTGGCGGAGACGGGTTCGAGCAGTTCAGCCAGGTTTCGCAGATCGCCAATGTCGGCTTCGATATAGACGCGCTGGAAGCCTACGTCGCAACAGGGACGGTCAGTGTGCCGGTATGCGGCCGGGTGCAAAACGTCAGCCCGCGTAACTGACGCAGGTTAGCGTAGCGGCGGCTCGTCAAAGCTGCGCAACTTGCGGCTGTGGAAGCTGCCGCCCGCCTCACTCAGCAAGGCAAGCGTTTCAATCCCGATGCGCAAGTGCTGGCTGATAGATTTCTCGTAAAAAGCATTGGCCTGCCCTGGCAGCTTGATCTCACCATGCAGTGGCTTGTCAGATACGCAGAGCAACGTCCCGTATGGCACACGGAAGCGATAGCCCTGCGCTGCCACCGTAGCCGACTCCATGTCTATGGCTACCGCGCGGCTGACGTTGAAGCGCATGGCAGAGCGTGTGTAGTGCAGCTCCCAATTGCGATCGTCTGTCGTCACAACCGTGCCTGTGCGAAGGCGTCGCTTGAGCTGATCCTCGCTATCCCCGGTGACATTGAGAGCAGCCTTGAACATCGCGGTTTGCACTTCGGCAATCGGCGGGATCGGGATCTCTGGCGGGATTGCGGAATCGAGTACGTTATCGTCGCGCAGATAGGCGTGGGCCAGCACATAGTCGCCAATCGTCTGGCTCGGTCTCAGCCCGCCGCAATGGCCGATCATCAGCCACACTTCAGGGCGAAGCACCGCGATGTGATCGCAGATTGTCTTGGCGTTGGAAGGGCCGACACCAATGTTGACCAAAGTGATGCCGGAATTGTCTTTGCCCACCAGATGGTAGGCTGGCATCTGGTGCTTACGCCAGGTTCCCGCAGCGATCCTTTCGCGCGCGCCTTCCAGATTATCGCGATCAATCACCGCTCCAGGTGCAGAGAAACTCTCGTAGCGACTGTCGGGATCAGCGATTGCTTCCAGTGCAAAATCAATGAATTCTTCAACGTATCGTATGTAGTTTGTGAATAGGACATAACGCTGAAAATGCGCTGCAGGCGTGCCCGAATAGTGGCGCAGACGGGCAAGGCTGAAGTCCGTCCGCAGCGCGTCGAACAGCGAAAGCGGTCGCGCATCATCTTCTCCACCCATCCATGTGCCATCGGCAATTTCATCGCCAATCTTGATCAGATCGGATGACGGGAAGTGCCGCGTCAACTCGGCACTGCTCGCCCCCTGCAAGCCTGGCGACGTCGCATCGAGGACGTATTGATAGGGTATCTCGTCGGGTGAACGTGCGACTTCGAGTTGCACTGGATAATCACGGACCAGGTGCTGCAGCTGGTTCTTAAGGTAAGGCCGGAACAGCGCCGGATCGGCAATCGAATTGCGATAGACGCCGCTCTGGTTCAATCGCGCATAGGCACGCGCCGGATGCTCCTGCCCCACTTCGCTGGCATAACGCAGCGTTAGCTCGGGATAGGCGAACAGTCCTTCTTCTCGAGCAGCTTTGTCTGGCGGGGTTCGGTTATCAGCATATGTGGCAAGCGCATCGATCAAATTGGTTCGGGATGTATCGTAAACCTCTTCCAGCTGGTTGAGGATTCCGTCGATGTCTTCAACTTTGGTCGCCACATATTCTCCGTATGGTCTGTTGTTTGCTTGAGTGCCTGTAGCGTATTGCAGGCACCCGCAAAAGGCCTAAGCACTCTCTTCCGCAAAGACCCAGTCAAGATATGCGGCAAGGCGAACGCCAGACTGTGCCAAACGCTCTTCCACGCTGGGCATCCATTGCCAGTGATAGCGATAGCGCAAAATTGCCGGGCTTTCCTGGGTCCCCATGCCGAACTGCTCGCTAGTGCCTGGATAAATCCGGTCGCGCAGCTGGGCGCTTTCCTCTACCCATGTCGTCGGACTGGCATCCCACCATGCAAGGATGTCATCGGGAGTAATGCGGTTGTCGAGCCGCTCGGCATATTCGCTGTAGGATAGCTGTTGGCGCAATATCATGCCCTCGTCCCACACCCAGTGCAGGTTGGTCTGGGTATCGAACCAGTTGACGATGAAATCGTTGCCCCCCCTGTCGGTCCCGTTGCCCGCATGCAGCGGCATATGCAGATCCGACACCAGATGGACGATGAATCGAAGCGCAAAAGCCTTGTCTTCCTGCGATGCGGAATCGTCCCTTAGAACAGCCGTAAATTGCTCAAGCGCGCTTACCGCATCACCCTCTGGTGGATGGACCAGGTCTTCGGCTGCAGCGCCTTCAGGCAATGTCACGTAGTGAAAGGGAGAGGCCGTTTCCTGCCAAAAGGCGGTTGGATTGGACCGCTGCTCGTCAGGCCATGTGCTCGCCTCCGGCAAGCCCTCATGGCCGAGAATTGCCTCTATCTCCGCTCGCGTCTTCCCGCTGATGTTGTCCTCGGCGATCTCCGCGCTCACGCGGTGTCCAATCGGTCCCCAGGCTTGCGCCGGAGATGCGAACGCGAGGGCAGAGAGGGCAAGCGATGCAAGCAGAGGGCGGGTCATGGTAACTCCATCGAATATGACTGTTGCAGCTCTATGAACATTGCCGGCAGACATTGCCAGCACAGCGATCTCGTCAATTTTCGCTATGGTTAACATTTCACCAAGGAATTCCCTCTAAGCCGGGCAATGTAGATGCGCCAACAACTGGGAATTGGGCAAACAAATGAAGCACGAAAAGATTGAAATTGCTGATCCTTCTCTGATCGATGCGGTCGCGCAATCGTGCGGTGAAGTTACCGTGGGCTGCGTGGATGTTGGCGGTATTGTTGAAGAAATGATGGCCACGGCTTCCGAAATGGAAGACCACCGCCGCGCGCTGCAATCGGAAATGACCGAACTGGCCAAGGATCAGCAACGCGTCACCGATGCGACTGACGAAGCAAGGTTGCTCTCAGATCGTGCCAAAGAGGACTTGCGCATCAGCACGTCGGTCATTCGTGAGTCGATGGGCGAATTCGTCGACCTGACCGATCTGATCGTTGCCCTTGCCGAACATATTACCGGTTTTGCCGGGGCGATGGACCAGGTCCGCCGCGTGTCGGAAAAGATCGATACGATTGCCGAAACAACCAATATGCTCGCCCTGAATGCCGCGATTGAAGCACATCGTGCCGGTGAAGCGGGTGCCACTTTCGCCGTCGTGGCTCAGGAAGTGAAGAAGCTGGCGCAGGACACGCGCCTTGCCACAGACGAGATTGCTCGCACTGTGGACTCGCTTGGCGGTGAGGCCGAGGGGCTGGTTGAAAAAATCAGTGCAGGCGTTGATCAGGGCAAGACGGCCCAGAGCAATTTTGCCCGGATCGACGATACCGTGAATGGCATTTCGGATTTTGTTGCGCAGATCGATGAGCAGAACAGCGGTATCGCGCAAAACACCAGTACGATTAACGCGCGGGTGGACGAAGTACGCGAAGCTCTTGATCTGTTCGCTAGCGGCGCGAAAGAGAACAACACCAACCTCCACGCCATGAAAGACCGCATCGACGCGCTCGAGAAGATGTCCATGGGCATGTTCGACCAGCTTGTAAGAAGCGGCTTTGCATCAGCAGACCTGGCGTTTGTCGAACTGGCGTTCAGTGGACGTGACCGGATCGTCGAGATGGTTGAGCAAGCCTTGAGTGATGGCTCACTTACCGAAGATGACGTGTTCGACCGCAACTATGTCGAAATCGCCGGCACAGCTCCGCAGCAGTATCGTAACCGCTTCAACGAGTTCGCGGACAAGCATATCCGTTCGGTCCTTGACGACATGAACGTGCAGCGTAGCGAAGTGATGTCGGCTGTCGCCTCAAACCAGGATGGCTACCTTCCGACGCACATGACGGAGCGTTCGCGCGAGCCGACCGGAAACCCCGTGCATGACGAGAAATTCTGCCGCAATCGCCTGAAGCTCTTGGATGAAGTCACGCAGGGTGCAATCGACCGCCGCGATGAACCCTTCACAGCGTCGTGCTACCGTTGGGTCGCCACAGGTTCGCAAAAGAGCACTGCGGCGAAGAACATCTTCGTTCCACTGCGTTTCAATGGCCGCTACTGGGGCAACTTCGAGATCCTCTATCTGAACTGATGGAAAGCGCCCGAGTTGCGGGCGCGATTGATCTAGATGCAGGAACAAGAAAGGGGCCCGGACAGTCGTAGCTGCCCGGGCCCCTTTCTTTCGCCGTTCCGTCTGTCGGCTTCCAGACGCGTGACCGATACGACCAGCGGCCACACTCAGCTGGCTCAGCCAAATCAAGGGCTGTCGATCGAGAATTGAGCAATGCCGCAGCGAAGAGCGGCGGCTAGGTGTTGACTGCCAGAGGCGCGGACAGGCCGCTCTGCTTGTCGAGGTGCTCCTGGATGTCCTCGGGAGAAAGCGCCTTGTAATAGAGCCAACCCTGGATCTGGTCGCACCCGGCAGAGCGCACCAGAGCGGCCTGCTCTTCCGTTTCGACGCCTTCGGCAGTGACACCCATCTTGAGCGCATGCGCCATCGTTATGCTGGATAGCATCATGGCGCGCGAGCCTTCATCGCCCTGTGCATCGACAACCAGCGAACGATCCAGCTTGAGCTTCTCAAACCGGAACTGGCGCAGGAAGCCGATGGAGGCGTAACCCGTACCGAAGTCATCCAGCGACACGTTAACTCCAAACCCACGAATGACATCAAGGCTGCGCTCGGCAAGGACGGGATCGTTGACCAGACAGGTTTCGGTGATCTCGAGCTCAAGGCGCTCTGGAGGGAACCCTGTCTCTTCCAGAATTTGGCCAAGCAGGATGGGAAATTCTACGTCGCGCAACTGGACTGCCGAGATATTGACCGAAAGCTTAATGCCTTCCCACGACAAAGCATCCTCGCAAGCCTTGCGCAGTACCCAAATGCCGATGGCGCTGATCAGGCCCGATTCCTCTGCCACCGGGACAAAGATATGAGGACCCACTGGGCCATCCGGGCGGGAATCCCAGCGTAATAGGGTTTCGACGGCTACAATCTCGCCGCTCTGAGCATTGACCAGTGGCTGATAAACGAGATTGAACCCGTCGTTCGCAAGCGCGGCGCGCATCTCTGCGTCGAGCTCGCGCATGCTCTCGCGGTTTTCGTCGAGCGATGACTGGTACCATGTGCACCGCATCTTGCCGCCGCGTTTGGAGGCATACATCGCCACATCGGATCGCCGCATGGCTTCTCCGGATGAAATTCGATCAGGCCCTTTGCCGGAGGTGATGCCAATGCTCGCACCGATCACGATACGACGCCCTTCGATCTCAACCGGTTTGCGGAACTGATCGATGAAAGCACGGCCGATACCTTCGACCAAGGTGCCAGCAACAGGAGCGATCAGGCAAATTGCGAATTCATCACCGCCCAGCCGAAAGACACGCGCATCTTCGCCGGCCGTTTCTGCCAGGATTTCTGCACATTTCTTGATCAACTGATCACCGATAGCGTGGCCATAGTGATCGTTCACCGACTTAAAGCCATCAAGATCAATGATCGCCACCGCCATTTCTTCATCGAGAGAGGGATGATTCTTCACATAGGCATGCAGCGCGCGGCGGTTGGGGAGACCGCTCAGACTATCAGTCATGCCCCAGCGCTCCAGCCGCTTGGCATAGAGCAATCCGAAATGGGCGAGGCCCGCGATGGCAAGCGCGTACACTGTCAGTCCGCCGATAATTACCGGGGATGCAAACGAGATCTTGATGGCCCCGCTCGCGGCCAGAAGCCCTGCAACGGTGCCAATAATCAGACTAAGAATCACCAACGGCGCAAAGACGAAGCTCTGCGGCCCCCATCGGGAATTCTTGAAGAAAAAGCGCATCCACCAGCCCCCTGTCACGCGCAGGGATAACCGATACTGACTAAGTATCCGTTAACTGCGTCTTTATCATTATTTGCAGACACTTGGCTCCGCCTGAAAACGGCGTTTGAAGGCCTGCTCAGGCGGCGATCGAACTGCCATTGTGACGGTAAAAGTTGGTCGCCTCTTTTATCTGCGTCAGCGGCATTGTGCGATCAGCAACAGTCTCGCCCGCTCCCAGCATCATCCACCCCTCGGGATGCAGCTTTTGCAGCAAAAGTGACATGACCAGACTGCGCGTCGACTCACCAAAGTAGAGGAGCACATTTCGGCAGAGGATCAGGTCAAATTTGGAATCGCTCTGCAACGGAGTGAGCAGATTATGCACACGAAACTGCGTCATCTTCTGCAAATCCTCTTTGGCCTCCCAACCCATTGGTGTTTCACGAAAATTCCCGAGCATCTGTGCAACCGACAGACCTCGTTGAACTTCAAACTGGGAGTACACGGCAGCCCGGGCTGAGGCGATTGCGCTATGCGAAACATCAACGCCGACTATTTCGATCTGCCAGTCTTTCCAGCGAACACTTTGCTCTCTTAAGAGCATTGCGATCGACAGAGCTTCCTGCCCTGTCGAACAACCGGCGCACAGGATGGACATTCGCCGGGCAGCCGCGTTTCTACGTTCGATCTCTGGAAAGACACTGTTCGCAAGATGATCGAACATCGGGCGATCACGGAAGAAGTATGTCTCGTTATTGAGCAGTGCTTCCACAACTTGCTGCGAGAGAATCCCGTTGTCCGGTGCATCCAGCATACAGGCGAGCTGGTCGATATTGGAAATTCCGCGTTCCCGGAAAATGCCCGAAAGTGCGCTGCCGATACGCCAGTTGCGCGCCTGACTCAGTTCCTGCCCGGTCCGCGCCGTGAGCAAATTTGCAACGATCCGCTCTGATGCGGATGGAACTGTCATATAGCCACCGCCAGACGCATCGAGACCCATTTGGCGAGTTCTGCAGGATCGGCAATCTCCGACGCAATGCCAGCTTCTGCCACACCGCGCGGCATACCCCAAACGGCACAGCTCTCGGGACTCTCCGCCAGCATGATGCCGCCCTTCTCTACCAGCTTCTTCGCTCCGAACTGGCCATCGCGGCCCATGCCCGAAAGCACCACGCCCACAACGTGGCCATCGAGCACTTCCGCAAGCGATGCCAACATCGGATCGACCGACGGGCAACATCCGCTAGCCACCGCCTCGTTGGTAATCTTGGCAATCGCCTCGCCACCCTTCTTCACGAACGAGAGGTGTCCGTCGCCTGGCGCAATCAGGATCTCACCGGGAACAAGCTGCGATCCGTCTTTTGCGATGCGCGCTGGACGCGACGAAGCGCTCTCCATCTGATCGGCAAAGATCTGCACGAAGGCTGACGGAAGGTGCTGCGTGATCACGATGGGTGTAGAGATCGCTTTGGGCAGTGCAGCAAAGAACTGACACAGCGAATGAATGCCTCCTGTGGAGCCGCCAATCGCAATGCAATCGATACGCGAGTTGCTTGCCGACCTTAAGACCGGAGCAGCGACATCGTTTGACTCTACAGGCGCAGCCACTTCGACCTGCTCGGGCATGGAGCCCCCCGCGAGTGCACGAATGCGGCCCGCAAGCTCAGCACGATACTCGGCATTGAACTTGCCCGGCTCGGGCTTCTGCACAACGTCAGACGCACCCATCGAGAGTGCTGCAATGGTCTCTTTTGCACCCTCGGCCGTGAGGGACGATACGACCAGTACACTGGCGTTATCGGATTTCTCCAGGATTTCCGGCAGGCCGGCGAGACCGCCCATACCGGGCATTTCGAGATCAAGCAGTATCACATCGACCTTCAGTCCATGATTGAGCTTGGCAATCGCCTGTTCGGCAGAACTGGCGGTATCGGCAAGAACCATGTCGCTCGAACGATCGATAACCTTGCCCAGCACAGTGCGCGCGGTCAGGGAATCGTCGACCACCATGACAGGGATCGGTCCCCTGCGCCGTTTCGGGCTCGGGTGCTGGCGGAGACTACGGAATTGTGAGGGCGCGTTCATCTTAATTCCTTCACTCAAATCCGACGAGCTGAAGCTTGAGCTCCAGGGTCTCATGATCGAATGGTTTCATAACGTATTCATTGGCGCCCGCATTCATCGCTTCGCGAATATGATCGACATCATTCTCGGTGGTGCAGAACACCACCTTCGGTGCATCGCCATTTGGGCGCGCGCGCAGGGCTTTGAGAAATTCGATGCCGTTCATAACCGGCATGTTCCAGTCGAGCAGGATCAGATCGCTCATCGCCTCATCACACTTGGCAAGGCCATCTTCGCCATTCTCGGCATCGGTGACCTCGAAGCCCAGCGATTCGAGAATATGGCGCGAAACCTTCCGGATCACGCTCGAATCATCAACAACGAGACAAGTCTTGCTCATGAAAACTCCAAAAAACATTATAAATCAGCATTCTGCCGACTTGCTAAGGTGTATTACGCAAATTCGGTTTCAACTTCGATAAAGGGCACGACGCTCATCAGCAGCGCTGGACCCGCGCTGGTCTCGACGACCCCGGATGCAACACGCGCCCATTCTTCGCCGACTCCGCCCAGTACATCTTGGGGATCGGCCTTCGTTTCGACGACATCATGAACATCATCCAGAAGCAGCGCGTAGTGATGACTGCCATGCTTGACGACTGCAGCCTGGCGTATGTCACCAGGCTCAGCATGCTCTTCATCGATTCCAAGCACGGACTTGCAATTGATAACGGTCAAAGACTTGCTTCGCAGCGTGGACAGACCTTCCACGTAGTGCGGGGAGCGCGGTACCGGAGTGATGAGGCCCAATTCGATGATTGAATCGATCTGGCGCGCCGGAAACGCGACCTGACGCCCTGCCAGTTGGGCCAGCAAGATTGGTTCATTCATACCGAAGCTCTCTTTTTGGATTGGAGCGCGGCGATGAGACCGTCGCGATCATAGCGATAGATGCTGTCGGGGCCGCCTTCTGCCTCGGCTTCTGCGCTCATCAGTGTGATGATCTCTGCAGCTTGCAAGGGAGCACTCTCGCCGCCCTCAAGCATGATGGCGAGATCGGCATCTTCAGATGCGTCACCGTCTATGACCTTGTAGCCCGCGCTTTCCACCAACGGGCGCAGTATCGACCGTACCCACTGATCGGTCAGGTCCATCCGGCACGTCCGCACAGTGTCATCGGTCTGCTGCGTGCCGTAATTGGCAAACAGCCAATGACAATCGACCACTTCGGTCGCCATGCCGTCGAGCAGAACAACGCCTTCAACAAGGCCAGCCTGCGATTCCGGCATGATTTCATTGGTCAATCTGACGGTATCAAGCACCTTGTCGATCAGATATGCGATTTCTCGCTTGCCATCACCCAAGAGCAGGACATTGGCTTTGTCCGCGCACAAATGGGCAGATTCGCTTCCGTATAACGGAACGATGTCACCATTGATGACCACCTGCGCGCTTGCTTCTCCGAAACGGAAAGCAGTGCGATCGACCTTCGCGATACGCGTGACCGAATCCATACGGACAAGCTGCGCAGTGCCTTCAAGGGTTGAGAAAAGGACAGCAGGGATGGCGAGCTTGTCGGCCGCTTTGCTCGCCTGCTCTTGCACATAACTGCGCTTCTTGCGCGCTACATCGGTGTGCAGGCCTTCCTGCATGGCGATGCCCGTCACGTGCAACATCAGTACCAGACTGCCGTCATCAAGCAGGGAAGCACCAGTGTAGAGATTGCAACTCATGATCGCGTCGGCCAGCGGCTTGACCACAAGCTCTTCATGGTCGAGAACCTTGTCAACCGCGAGAGCGCACAGATCTCCGCTGGCCAATTTGGCAATCAACAAGTCGCACTGTGTCGTGTCATCGCCTGCGATGCCAAGTACGTCCGCCAGACGGATGCAACGCAGTTTTTTACCACGGAATTCAACCAGCTTGGAATCGCCCGCATCACAAAAGCTCAAACGGTCAGACCGCGAACTTACAATTTCTTCAGCATAGGAACGCGGAACGCCAAACCGGTGATCGCCAACCTGTACCGTCAACGACGGTACAATGCTGAGTGTAGCCGGCAGCGAGATGATCAGCCTTGTGCCCTCACCTTCTTCGCTCCGGATGGCAATGGTGCCACCCAGCCGCTCAATATTTGCCCGCGCGACATCCATGCCGACACCACGCCCGGAGATAGAGGTAACCTCGGCAGCGGTCGAAATCCCGGGTTCAAAAATCAGCTCCAGTTTGTGAGCCCCTGACATGACTTGCAGTTCTTCGTCGGTGACGATGCCTGCGTCTTTCGCCCTCTTCACAAGGCGATCGACATTGATCCCCGCACCATCATCATCGATGATGATCGCGACATGATTGCCAGTTTGGCGGGTGTTGATGCTGATCGTCCCGGTTTCCGGCTTCTGGTTGGTCAGACGAACTTCAGGCGCTTCGATCCCATGATCGATGGCATTGCGAAGGATATGCACGATTGGATCGCGGATCAGCTCGATGATTTCGCGATCCAGTTCAACCTGTCCGCCATCGACTTCGAGCGCTACCTTCTTGCCAAGATCATGCGACAAGTCGCGCACAAGTCGCGGCAATGGCGCATAGAGATGATCGAGCCGATGCATGCGCATCTGCGACACATCCTCGCGCAGATCGTTGATAATCCCGGTCAATCGATCAAATGTGGAAACAAGCGCGGGATCGAGATCGGCTTTGCGAATGTGCCTGCCGAGTTCATTGCGCACCAGCACCACGTCAGAAATCTCGGCCATCACCCGGTCAAGCAGTGTCACGGGAAGGCGGATCGAACGCGCGACCTGTGTGGTCTCTGTCGGTTTTGCAGCTTCCGGTTCCGGCGCTGAAGGCGTTTCGCTCTGTGCCGTTTCAGGCTGCTCAACCGAACCAGCGGAACCATCCAGTGCTGCAAGCACGTCATCGTCAGAACCGGATGGAAGATCTTCTCCCGCTTCCAGCGCACTTACCATCTCGTCGATACGATCAATGACCGCGAGGATCGCGTCGATGAACGGTTTGTCGGGTTGGCGATTGCCTGCGCGCACTTCTGCCAGCGAGGTTTCTGCCGCGTGACTAAGTGCGGCGAGCCGCGGAAGGTCAAAAAAGCCGCAGTTGCCTTTGACCGTGTGCACAAAACGGAAAATGATATCGAGCTTCTCGCTGTCAGACGGGTTTGCCTCCCAGGAGACAAGCGTCTCCTGGACAGCGCCCAGCATGTCATGCGTTTCTGCAATAAATTCTGCGAGCAGATCGTCCATTTGGCCTCAACCTATGAGAGTCAGGCTCACGGATTGCCCGTTTATGGTTGATAAACGGTTAAGTGCGCATCTTTGCATGCTCAGAGGTCAGGAACAGCATTACCGCTGGTTCCGAAAGGGCCGGTGAAAACACGTCCCCGCTTTCTGCGACACTGTCAGGCCTCTGGGACTATTTCGAACGTCAGGCCGGCATTTGCTTCCAGGCGCGCAACCAGAGTGTCGCCCATCAGCGTTGCCGGCGTCCAGAACCCGCCGGGCACATCATCACCGATATCCTTGGCAAGACAAGCCGCAGCTTCGGACAGCATTTTTGCAGTCGAGCCATAGCCGGGATCGCGATCACCCGTGACACGCACCCTCGCCTGCTTGCCCGATGCGGTCGAGCCTAGGAACAGCATGTCGAACATGCCTTCGCGTTGCTCGGTCGGGCTAGGTCCTTCACCCGGCTTAGGCAGGAATTTGCCAAGCAGCCATCGGATCGGCGGGATCGCCACGCCTGCGGTAAATGCACCAAGTCCGAGTGCTGTCAATTTGGCCCTGCGCTTGCCGCCAGTCCCTCTGCCCGTCACCATCGCCTCTTCATAACGGAAGTGGGTGCCATAGGAGTTGCCGCTGAGCGCATTCGAGCGGTGGACGACCTTGGTGTTGATCGCCTCCATGATGAACGGCGTAATCCACTTACCCAATCTTTTGTCTTCTTCCGCACCGACGTTGCGCTGGCGGACGGTGAAGTCATGGTCAGGCGGACAAAGGCTGTAGGGATTTTTCAGCTCGCGCCGCAGCTGTGCGTTGCCCGATGCTTCCTTCACCAGTTCCACCATACTGGCTATGGTTCCGCCAGAAGCGCCGCCCTTGATCCGCATTACACGCATGTCGATCCGTTCGCAGGGTTCACCCAACGCCTTCACCGCATGATCTTGCAAGACATGCACACCAAGGTCGGAAGGTATGGAATCGAACCCGCAGCAATGCACGATACGCGCACCGCTGTCCTTGGCTGTCTCTTCATGCGCTGCCTGCATCCGGCGGATCCAGTGCGGCTCCCCTGTCAGGTCGCAATAATGCGTTCCGTTCTCGGCGCAGACCTTGAGCAGGATGTCTCCGTACAGCGCATAGGGCCCGACAGTGGAAATGACGACCTTGGTGCGAGCGCATATCTGCTGCAATGCAACCTCGTCTGCAGCATCGGCAACGATCATCTCGACGTCCGGCAGTCCGACGGAACGCGCGACATCTTCCAGCTTGCTTTGAGATCGCCCCGCGATCGCCCAGCCTACCGCACCATCGCCGTAACGGTCATGCATGTACTGTGTGACAATCTGCCCGACAAAGCTCGTCGCGCCATAGATGATGATGTCGAATTGTTTCTCGGCCATGAGTGCCCCGCAGATTGCTTCTTTTTCTGCCACGCAGATGTACAGGCAAGCGCTCAGATGTCGATGCTGGCAAAGTGATGTGTGGCGGAGAGGGAGGGATTCGAACCCTCGATACGGTTGCCCGCATACTGCATTTCGAGTGCAGCGCATTCGACCACTCTGCCACCTCTCCGCGAGAGCCCGCTTTGCGGGCGATCAGGCCCCGGGGTCGTCCGGGAAAGCGCGCGGTTAGCCTAGCTTCGGGTGCTTGCCAAGCCTTGTTTACGCCTAAAATCGCGAAATCGGGTGATTGCCAGCGGGCGTTACTTGTCGGTTAATCAGCCTGACCTATATTTGATGCATGGCTCGCTCGGAACTTTCCCTGTCGCAGGCCGGACGCCACATAGAGGCTCCTCTCCGGTCCCGTGCCCGTTTCGCCATCGGAGACGTGGTCAAACACCGCAATTACGATTTTCGCGGAGTGATCTTCGATATCGACCCGGTCTATGCCAATTCGGAAGAATGGTATGAACAGATCCCCGAAGCTCAACGTCCGCGGCGGGACCAGCCGTTTTATCACCTGCTCGCAGAGAACGAGGAAAGCTCGTACGTCGCCTATGTCAGCCAGCAGAACCTGCTGATTGATACTGCGAACGAGCCCATCGACCATCCGCAAGTGAGCCAGCTGTTCGAGGATTTTCGAGGCGGGAAATACCGTCTGCGCCGGTCACTTACACACTAAGCAGAATTAGCTCTTAATCTTCCAGCCGCTCTTGAGCACCTGATAGGTGATCAGGCCGAGAACGATATTGAGCACACCGACACCGACTGCGGCGTTCAGCAGCGCTGCGTCGGTATTGCCGATATCGCTTTCCCCCAGGAAGCCGTAGCGGAAGCCCGAGATCATGTAGAAGAACGGGTTTGCGCGGCTGATCGCCTGGAAGAACGGCGAAAGGTTCGAGATGACATAGAACGTGCCTGACAGCAGGCTGAGTGGAGCCACGATGAAATTGGTGATCGCGGCATTGTGGTCGAACTTCTCGGCCCAGATGCTGGAGAGAAATCCGAAAATCGCGAGCATCGCCGCACCCATCAGGCCAAACCAAATCACTGCCCACCAATGCTCGACGTGCAGTTCGACGCCGGGATAGAGCCACATGGCAGCAGCCACCGCGCCGCCAACCATCACGGCTCGCGTTATCGCCGCCATCACAATCCCGAGCATCAGTTCGGCGTTGGACAGCGGCGGCATCAGCAGATCGATAATGGTGCCCATCATCTTGCCCGACAGCAGACTGAAGCTGGAATTGGCGAAGGCATTCTGCATCATGCCCATCATGATGAGACCAGGCGCAACAAAAGTACCGAAGGGCACTCCCAGCACTTCACGCCCTTCGCGGCCAAGTGCGACGGTGAAAATGACCAGAAACAGCAAAGTTGTGACCGCTGGAGCCCAAACCGTCTGCGTCTGCACCTTGAGAAACCGCCGGATCTCCTTAATATAGAGGGACCACAGTCCGATCCGGTTGAAACTGGTGATCTGCGGCTCCCCTTTTTGCGGGAATTCGCGTGCACCACTCACTGCAATGCTCTGGTTTGCTTGCTCTGTCATGAGTGCGCGACTATCTGGGCGGGAACGGACTGGCAAGAATTTCGGCACAGGATTTGTGCCACAAGGACTGAAAGACGATTGCATGAGTTGGACTGAAGAACGCATCGCCACCCTCACGAAAATGTGGGAAGGCGGCTCTACCGCAAGCCAGATTGCAGAAGAGCTTGGTGGTGTTTCGCGTAACGCGGTGATTGGCAAGGCGCACCGTCTTGGCCTGAAGGCTCGCCCGAGCCCAGTGAAGGCCAAGGCCAAGAAGAAGCCTGCCCCCAAGAAGAAGGCGGCACCGGCGCCCAAGCCGGCAGCCAAGAAAGCAGCTCCGGCGAAAGTCGCGCCCAAACCGGCACCCAAGGCCGCAGCAAAACCTGCGTCCCCACCTGCCAACAGCCAGCCTCTGCCCAACAAGCAGGACGATCTGCCCAAGATCGTATCCTATGGTCCCGGCGGGTTTTTGCGTCAGGGTCCTGGCGATCAGCAAGCACCCATCCCGCCCGCACCGCCGCGCCGTCTGGTTCCTGCCAAGCCGAGCCCGGACATTGCCGACAAGACCAGCTTGCTCGATCTCAACGATCGCGTATGCCGCTGGCCGATGGGCCACCCAGGTGAGCCTGATTTCCATTTCTGCGGCGAGAAGGTGAACCCTGGCTTCCCCTACTGCGTCGAACATTGCGGTCGGGCCTATCAGGCACAGCTGCCGCGTGGTGCCCGCCGGCCCCCGCCTCCCCTGCCCTTTGGTGGTCCGCGCGTTCGCTAGGGGCGCTGCGGCTGCACTATTTCGAGAAGGCCCGCTGTCCCAACGACGGCGGGCCTTTTTCTAATCACACCACACAAAAGCAAAACGCCTCCCGGCACGAAGTCCGAGAGGCGTTCTTGGAGGTATCCGATGTGGCAGGGGGGCTGCCATACGGATGTAGGATGTTCGCGCCACTTGCGGGCCGATAATCCGAATACCCAGTGCACAACGGTACGACCCGAAGGCGCTCGGTATCTGCAGACTGTATAATCCAGTGCACGCGAGAAGTCGTTAAGACTCCTCGCTTTCTTACGATATTTTACATGTTCGGTTCGGGGATAGGCATCGAACAGAAATTGGTCCCTGGCGCCTGTGTAGAACCGCTTATGGGACTTCAGTTACATCGCTCTTGTCGGCAACGAGATTGGTGAATGGGCCGAAGACGAATATCGCAAATCTGCCTCCAATCCGCGCCTCAAGGTCGACCAGCAGGTGCGCGCAGACGCTTGATCGCTTGCTGATAGACTGGCAGCATGTCCTGACCTCGCAATTGCACAGGACGCTCTATGTCTTTCTCACTCTACGAAGCCGTCATTCCTTCGATGATCCAGCTGCTGAACGCCGGCCAGGGCTGGATAGAGAAAGCCAAGGCGTCTGATATTCCGGAAGAAAAGCTGGCACAGGCTTCCTTGATCGACGACATGGCTCCATTCGCCCAGCAGGTCAGGTGGATGGTCGCACATTCGGTCGGCGCTATCGAGGGTGTGCGTGCGGGCATTATGGAGCCCGATCTGGGTGAACCGGCGCAGGAGCTGGAGCAAATGCGGCTCAATCTCGGTGCGGCCGAGAACACCTTGAGAGCAATCTCCAAAGGGGAAATCGACAGTTTCATCGGCGGCACAACAGTATTCAAGCTCGCGAGCAGGAACATCGAATTGCCGTTCAAGAGCGAGGATTTCCTGCTCAGCTTTAGCCAGCCGAACTTCTATTTCCATACAACCACCGCTTACGGCATCCTGCGCAAGCAAGGCCTTGATATCGGCAAGCTCGACTACCTTGGCCAGTTGCGCATGGTGCAGGGCTAGGCTGCCCTCAGCGCTTCCGCGCAAACCAGATCGTGTGGCGCGGGCCTTTGTTGTTAGGGCGTGCCCGAACCGTTTCTACCTTAACATCAAGCCCGGCATCCATGAGACGGCGCGTGAACTTGTGATCGTCCGCAGCTGACCAGATCGCAATCAACCCTCCCGGATTGAGTGCATCGCGCATCCGGGCAATGCCAGTGCGGGTATAGAGCCGCTCGTTACCGTCGCGAACGATGCCGTCGGGGCCGTTGTCGACATCCATCAGGATAGCGTCGTAGGGCGCTGTCGTTCCGTCGATCGCGTCGTCCACCAGCGCGGCCACATCGGCGAGGATCACCTCTCCGCGTGGGTCTTTCAGACAGTCTCCGGTGATGTGCGATAGCGGCCCTTCTGCCCATTCGAGTATTTCCGGCACGACCTCGGCCACGGTTACGCTGCCGCCCTCCGGCAGGTTGGCAAGCGCTGCACGGAAGGTGAAACCCATGCCATAGCCACCGATCAGCATGCGCGGAGCAGGCTTCTCCAGCCGCTCCAGCGTGAGGACAGCGAGCTGTTCCTCGCTATACTGCATGCGCGTACCCATCAGCTCGTTACGTCCAAGCATAATGATGTGATCACGCCCGTGACTGACAAGCGTCAGCGTATCTCCGCCAGGGATCTTGGCAGTGGCGATTTCTTCACGTGGCAGCATGGTGATCTCCAGAAAAGGAAAGGGCCGCGATCCCTCGCGGCCCCTCCGTTGTAGCCTAGTGGCTGGACTTAGTCGTCCTTCAGGAAAGCCGGCATGTGATCGTCACCGCCGCCTTTCTTGTCGCCGCCGCCGCGACGACCGCCACGATCGTCCTTGCGATCACGACCACCGCGCGGGCCACGGCGATCACCGCCGCCACGTCCACCACGGCCGCCCTTGTCACCACGCGGTTCGCGCGGCGGGCGGGTGTCTTCCAGCTCTTCGCCGGTTTCCTGGTCAACAACGCGCATCGACAGGCGGACCTTGCCGCGACCGTCGATCTCAAGGACCTTGACCTTCACTTCGTCACCTTCGGAAACGACGTCGGTCACCTTCTCGACACGCTCGTTCTTCATTTCGGACACGTGGACGAGACCGTCCTTGCCACCCATGAAGTTCACGAATGCACCGAAGTCGACGATGTTGACGACCTTGCCGGTGTAGATCTTGCCGACTTCGGCCTCTTCCACGATGCCTTCGATCCACGCCTTTGCAGCCGCGATTTCGTCACCGTTGGAGGACGAGATCTTGATCACGCCTTCATCGTCGATGTCGACCTTGGCGCCGGTTTCCGCGACGATTTCACGGATGACCTTGCCGCCCGTGCCGATAACGTCACGGATCTTCGACTTGTCGATCTGCATGGTTTCGATACGCGGAGCATGCTTCGAAACACCCGTACGAGCCGAACCCAGAGCCTTGTTCATTTCACCCAGGATGTGGTCACGGCCAGCCTTGGCCTGCTCCAGAGCCTTGGCCATGATTTCCTGCGTGATGCCGGCAACCTTGATGTCCATCTGCATGGTAGTGATACCATCCTTCGAACCGGCCACCTTGAAGTCCATATCACCAAGGTGATCTTCGTCACCCAGGATGTCGGAAAGAACGGCGAAGTCGTCGCCTTCAAGGATGAGGCCCATGGCGATACCGGAAACCGGGCGTTCGATCGGAACACCGGCGTCCATCATCGACAGACAGCCACCGCAAACGGTCGCCATCGAGCTCGAGCCGTTGGACTCGGTGATGTCTGACAGGACGCGGATTGTGTACGGGAAGTCTTCATGGTCGGGCAGCACAGGGTGCAGAGCGCGCCATGCCAGCTTGCCGTGGCCGGTTTCACGGCGACCCGTGAAGCCGAAACGGCCCACTTCACCGACCGAGTACGGCGGGAAGTTATAGTGCAGCATGAAGTGGTTGTAGGAGAGACCTTCCAGACCATCGATCATCTGCTCGGCATCCTTGGTGCCCAGCGTGGTGGTGCAGATCGCCTGCGTTTCACCGCGGGTGAACAGCGCCGAACCGTGGGTCCGCGGCAGCAGGCCGACCATGGCTTCGATCGGGCGAACCTGATCGAGCTTACGACCGTCGATACGGGTGCCGTCCTTGATGATGGCACCGCGAACGATTTCCGCTTCCAGCTTCTTCACCGCCTTGTTGGCGACGAGCTGCGTCTGCGCTTCTTCCTCGGCGAAAGCTTCCTTCGCCTTGGCGCGTGCTTCGTTCAGAGCATCCGAACGGGCCGACTTGTCGGTCAGCTTGTAAGCGGCAGCGATGTCGTCACCGATGATGCCACGCAGCTTTTCCTTGATCGCGCTGGTATCGTCCGAAGTGTCGATTTCCCACGGATCCTTGGCAGCCTGCTCAGCCAGATCAACGATCGCGCCGATAACCTTGCGGCTTTCTTCGTGCGCGAACATGACAGCGCCGAGCATTTCGTCCTCGGTCAGTTCCTTGGCTTCGGACTCCACCATCATCACAGCGTCCTGCGTTGCAGCGACGACGAGGTCGAGGCGACCTTCTTCGTCGAGCGCAGTCTGGAGCGACGGGTTAAGTTCGTATTCGCCATTGCGGAAGCCGACGCGTGCAGCGCCGATCGGGCCCATGAAAGGTACACCCGAAATGGTCAGCGCAGCCGAAGCGGCGATCATGGCAACGATATCAGGCTCGGTCTCACCGTCGTACGACAGCACCTGACAGATAACGTTGATTTCGTTGTAGAAGCCTTCCGGGAAGAGCGGACGCACGGGGCGGTCGATCAGGCGGGAAGTCAGCGTTTCCTTCTCCGTTGCGCGACCTTCACGCTTGAAGAAGCCGCCCGGGATACGACCCGCAGCGGAGAATTTTTCCTGATAGTGAACGGTCAGCGGGAAGAAGTCCTGCCCTTCCTTGACGCTCTTGGCGGCGGTCACGGCGCACAGCACCACGGTTTCGCCATAGGTGGCCAGGACGGCGCCGTCTGCCTGACGGGCAATCTGACCGGTTTCGAGAGTGAGGGTTTTTCCGCCCCATTCAATCGATACGGTTTTCTTGTCGAACATGTGTTTTCCTAAAATGACCCGCACGGCCTGATTGCGGTACGGGGCCTACAGTGCCGGGTATTCCGTCCCGGTCCGGTGCGAGGCCCAGATTGGCCTCAAGGCCCCTCCACCGAATTGCGAAGGATGCCAGATAAGCGAAGGGCGGCCTTTGGAGCCGCCCCTCGGAAACTCTTATTTGCGAAGACCCAGCTTCTGGATCAGGTCGTTGTAGCGGCCCAGATCCTTCTTTTTGAGATAGGCCAGCAGCGAACGACGCTTGTTGACCATCTTCAGCAGGCCACGACGCGAATGGTTATCCTTGTGGTGGTCCTTGAAGTGCTCGGTGAGATTGCGAATACGCTCTGTCAGGATCGCGACCTGGACTTCCGGAGAACCGGTGTCGCCCTTGGCAGTGGCGTTATCCTTGATAATCTCTGCCTTCTTTTCGGTAGTTACCGACATGTCTTTGTTACCTTCTGCGGCATCCTGTTAAAGATTGAACCCCCGCACGACTTTCATCGTGCCCCCTTCAAGTTCCACCAAGGCCACCGGAGTTTCCTCCAGCTTGGCAAAGTAGAGCCCGTCAGGGTGGGGCAGATCAGAAACGACCCGGCCTTGTCTGGCCGCCTGCGCACTGTTCTGATCGAGAGCGAGAGCCGGGATACCGTCCAGCCCCGCCTCCAGTGACAGAAGGTGGTCTTTGATGGGCGCGCCCTTACCGATTTCATTCAGTTTGTCCAGCGAAATCGCCTGATTTTCGCTAAAGGGTCCGGCCTGTGTGCGACGCAGATAGGTAACGTGCCCGACCGTTCCAAGGGCATGTGCGATATCTCGTGCCAGAGAGCGGATATATGTACCCTTTGAAACCTTCGCGACGAGCGTGACACTGTCCGCCAATTCGAGCGGCGCTTGCGGATCATAGGGGTCTGGCCGGCCACGCGTCGTGTCGAAGGGCGATACGCCCTCCCCGCTCAGGTCCGGACCGAGAAATTCGAGCGAGTGGATCGTGACCCGCCGGGTTTCCAGTTCCACTTCTTCACCCGCCCTCGCCAGATCATAGGCCCGTTTCCCGTCGACCTTCAGCGCCGAGTATTTAGGCGGCACCTGATCGATTTCGCCGGTAAAGTGCTCGCAGATTGCAGCGATGGCGGCGAGCGGTGGGCGACGGTTCGATGTCGCCACAACCTTGCCCTCGGTATCGAGCGTATCGGTTTCCTCGCCAAACTGGATCGTGAATTCGTAGGTCTTGTCGCTATCGAGCATACGACCCGAAAGTTTGGTTGCCTCGCCCAAGGCAATTGGCAGCACACCTTCCGCCAGCGGATCGAGCGTGCCACCATGACCGACCTTGGTCTTGGGATACCCGCCCTCCCGAAGGTTACGCTTCACCGCACCAACGGCCTGCGTCGAGCCAAGCCCGCGCGGTTTGTCGAGGATCAGCCAACCGTGTGACCGCGGAAGGTCAGCCACCGGCGATGGCTCCGGCAAGTCCTAGATACTTTTCCATTACCCATTCAACCGGCGGCAGCACGAAGTTCTCGACAATGCCCGCACCTGGGAAAACATAAGGCACAGCGACCAGCAGAACGAAGAGCAGTGGAAAGCCGAGCGGACGGATCTTCTCGTAGATCCGCGCAGCCGACCGCGGGAGCAAGCCCTCCACCACGTGGCTCCCATCGAATGGCGGAATCGGCAGGAGGTTGAACAGTGCAAGGAAAATGTTGATCGATATGAAATAGAACAGGCCGGTGACCAGAATGTGCGGCTCAGCCGCCCCCTCCACAGCCAATGCGGGCGCCATCAGGCCGAGAGCAATCGCACCAATCGCCGCGAGAATGAAGTTCGTGCCCGGTCCAGCCGCAGCCACCGCCATCATTCCGAAGCGGGGGTTGTTCAGGCGCTGCTTGATCACCGGCACCGGTTTGGCCCAGCCGAATACC
Organism: Aurantiacibacter sp. D1-12; assembly: GCF_028858515.1. GTDB lineage: Bacteria > Pseudomonadota > Alphaproteobacteria > Sphingomonadales > Sphingomonadaceae > Alteraurantiacibacter. The sequence goes on along the minus strand of NZ_JAPJZJ010000001.1, from coordinate 55,008 downwards.
GGAAGCCCTGCGAGCGCCAGCCCTCCCGGCACCAGCAAAGTCCCTACCGGATCGACATGGCGGATCGGGTTCAGGCTTAGGCGATTGCGCTCCTTCGCAGTCGGATCTCCAAGCATCAGCGCGGTCCAGCCGTGAGCGACTTCGTGAAAAACGATCGCCACTATTAAGCAAGGGATCAGGATCGCTGCGAGAAGAAGGGTATCAGTCATAGCGTCCTAGATGGGGAATGCGCGGGCACGGGTAAAGACCTGCCGTGCTTCCCGTGTTAGGCGCAGCACAACAAAAGAACACGAGGGACAGGATCTCATCATGACGGACACCACCGCCACACCAACGCAGACCGGCATTCTCGGCTGGGTCGAGCGGACGGGCAACAAGCTGCCCGATCCGGTATTTCTCTTCTTCTGGCTGATCGCCATCCTCGTGGTCATTTCTATCGTTGCCAGCATAACAGGGCTTTCCGCAGCGCACCCGGTGGAGATCGATCCGGAAACGGGCGCCAACCGTGTGATACAGGCGGTGAGCCTTCTCAGTCCCGAGAATATCCAGCGGCTGTGGGTCGAAATGCCCGCGACCTTCACGCACTTCCATCCACTCGGCTACGTGCTGGTGGTGATGCTGGGTGCCGGTGTTGCCGAGCGTTCGGGCTTCTTTGCGGCTGGCATGGCGAAGGCAGTTAAGGCTGCTCCCAAGTCGCTGCTGACCCCGGTTGTCGCGCTGGTTGCCATGTTGGGCAACCACGCGGCTGACGCTGGCTACGTTGTCCTTATTCCCCTCGCCGGAATCCTGTTCGCCGCTGCCGGACGCCATCCGCTGGCAGGTATCGCTGCGGCATTTGCAGGCGTTTCGGGCGGTTTCTCCGCCAACATTTCTCCCGGCCAGCTCGATGCGCTGCTGTTCGGCATTACCGAGGAAGCCGTGGCCGCAAGCGCGCTCGACCCGGCATGGACCGCGAATATCGCGGGCAACTGGTTCTTTATCAGTGCGATGACTGTGCTGTTCCTCCCCATCATCTGGTACGTTACCGACAGGATTATCGAGCCGCGACTGGGCGCATGGAACGGCGGTGCCTCGGCTGGCGCGGCTGACGGGACCAGCCCCGATCCGACCGAAGAAACCGGAGAGCTCGCCAGCAAGGGCCTGCGCCACGCTGGCCTCGCCGCGCTGTTCGTGATCGGTTTGTGGGTGCTGATGGTCTTCGCGCCGGGCACGCCGCTGATCAACGAGGCCGCCTGTGTCGCTGAAGACGGCAGCGCAATTGCCGATTGCTCAATCCATTCCGAACTGCGCCCGCTGTACCAGTCGCTGGTGGCGGCGTTCTTCCTGCTCTTCCTGCTGACCGGCTGGGCCTATGGCCGTGCAGTCGGCAAGATCAAGGATCACCGAGACCTCGTGAACATGATGGCGGAAAGCATGAAGGACATGGGCTATTACCTCGTCCTCGCTTTCGCTGCTGCGCACTTCGTCGCGATGTTTGCCTGGTCTAACCTTGGCCTCATCACTGCGGTGCACGGAGCCGCCGCGATTGAATCGACCGGATTGCCACTGCCCATCGTGCTCGGCCTGATGGTGATCTTTGCCGCACTGCTCAACCTCTTCGTGGGCTCGGCATCGGCCAAGTGGGCGCTGCTTGCACCGATCCTCGTACCTATGCTCATGCTGCTTGGCATCAGTCCGGAAGGCGCAACCGCCGCCTACCGCGTGGGTGACAGTGCGACCAACATCATCACTCCGCTGATGGTCTACTTCCCGCTGATCCTCGTCTTCGCGCAGCGCTGGCAGAAGGATTTCGGCCTCGGAAGCCTGACTGCGATGATGCTGCCATACTCCGTCTGGCTGCTGATTTCGGGCACACTGCTGATCGTGGCGTGGTTCTACCTCGGCATCCCGCTCGGCCCCGATGCTCCGGTGGGTTACGCCCTGCCGGAAGCCACGGCCATGGCGGCACCGGCGACGCAGTAAGCCGGTTCGGCTCATTGAGGAGGGGATGACATGAGCACAACGGCAACAGCACAGACACAAAGCGGCTTTCTCGGCTGGGTCGAGCGAACGGGCAACCGTCTGCCCGATCCGGTGCTGCTGTTCGTCTACTTCATTCTCATCCTCGTCGTGCTGTCCATCGTGGCGAGCATGGCGGGATGGAACGCGGCGCATCCGGGCGAGATCGATCCCGAAACGGGCACCAACCGCATCGTCACCGTCGAAAGCCTGCTGTCAGAGGCGAACCTGCGGCGGCTCTTCACACTGGTGCCCGAGACCTTCACCCACTTCCCACCACTGGGCATGGTGCTGACGGTGATGCTCGGCGCGGGCGTCGCCGAGCGATCCGGGCTGTTCACCACAGCGATGAAGGCCAGCGTAGCGCGCGCTTCACGTTTTTGGCTGACACCATCGGTGGCGCTCGCCTGCATGATGGCGAACCACGCGGCGGACGCGGCCTTTGTGGTTATGATCCCGCTGGCCGGCATCATCTACCATGCCGCTGGCCGCCATCCCTTACTCGGCATCGGCGTGAGCTTTGCCAGCGTATCGGGAGCCTTCTCCGCCAACCTCTTCCCTGGACAGCTCGATGCATTGCTGCTCGGCATTACCGAAGCGGCGGTGCAGACCGTGTTCGGCGACTACACCGTCAATATCGCGGGCAACTGGTACTTTATCGCGGCGATGACCCTCGCCTACCTGCCGGTGATCTGGTTCGTGACTGACCGCGTTGTGGAACCGCGGCTGGGCCGATACGACCAGTCGCAAGCTGGTGAGCAGCCCGACGAGGACATGGATGCAGGCCTTACCGACGGCCAGAAACGCGGGCTCAAGCACGCCGGACTCGTCGTCCTCGCCCTGATCGCACTGTGGACTTTCCTCACCATCGGCCCAATCCAGCCGCTGATCGACCCAGAAGCGCCACCCCAAGGCCGCATGACGCCGTTCTACGAGAGCCTGCTGCCCTTCTTCCTCCTCGTCTTTCTCGTGCCCGGCTATTTTTACGGCCGCGCAGCTGGGACAATTGGAGATCACCGCGAGCTCATTTCCATGATGAGCGAGGCGATGAAGGACATGGCCTATTACCTCGTCCTCACTTTCGTTGCAGCACACTTTGTGGTGATGTTCGCCTGGTCCAACATGGGCATCGTGCTGGCGGTAACGGGCGCAGATGCGCTGAAAGCGAGCGGTCTGCCGATGTGGGCGATGCTGGTGGCGATTGTGCTGTTCGGCGCGATGCTCAACTTGCTGATCGGTTCGGCCAGCGCCAAGTGGAGCGTTATGGCTCCGGTACTGGTGCCCATGCTGATGCTGGTGGGCGTCTCGCCCGAAATGACCACCGCAGCCTACCGCGTGGGCGATAGCGCGACCAACATCGTGACCCCGCTGATGGTCTATTTCCCGCTGGTGCTGATCTTCTGCCAGCGCTGGGTTAAAGAGTTCGGCCTCGGCAGCCTCACCGCGCTGATGATGCCTTACTTCTTCGGCATTATCGCGGCTGGCCTGGCGATCACAGTGACATGGGTGGTGTTCGACTTGCCGCTTGGCCCGGGTGTGAACGTGTTTCTTGATCAACTTCCGGTTGCCGAGTGAAGACGCTCCTGATCGTCTGGTACAGCTTCACCGGCGGCAGTCGCCAGATGGCCGAGGCTGCTCGGGCTGGAGCGCTGGAGGCTGGTGGTATCGATGTGCGCTTCCTCGCTGCCGAAGAAGCGCAATCCGCCGATCTCCTTGGCGCCGATGGCTATATCTTCGCCTGCCCCGAAAACCTCGCGGCCATCGCAGGCGTGATGAAAGCCATGTTCGATCGGACCTATTACGATGTGCTCGGCCAGATCGAAGGTCGTCCCTACGCCGCGCTGATCTGCGCCGGGTCCGACGGTGAGAACGCTCAACGGCAGCTGGAACGCATCTGCACCGGCTGGAGGCTGAAACGCGTCGCAGATACGCAGATCGTCAATGTGGGCGCGCAGACCAAAGAAGAAATCTTGGCGCAGAAGGTAATTGGCGATGCGGATATTGCTCAAGTGCGCGAACTGGGAGCAACGCTGGCCGCAGGACTCGAGGTGGGAGTGTTTTGATGGCGGAAGATCTGGCCAGCATTGCAATTCACCGCGTCAACAGGGGCGATGATCACCTGTTCAGAAGCATTCTTCCGGAGGTGTTCGATCACCTGGTGGAGCCGGACAAACTCGACGCCCACCTTGCCTCGCACACGCATTTTCTGGCCGTGGCCATGGATGGCGACACAATGGTGGCGATGGTCATGGCCAATCTTCACCTACACCCGGACAAGCCTAATGAACTCTATATAGACGAGCTTGGCACCAATCCCGACTATCGCAATCGCGGGATCGGGACACGCCTGATGAAAGAAGCCGTCACCTGGGGCCGCGAGCACGGCTGCACAAGCTGCTGGTTAGGGACAGAAACCGACAATGTCGAAGCGCAAGCCGTCTATCGGAAGTGGCAGCCTAATCCCGAGGAAATCCTGATGTTCGAGTTTGACTTGTGACTGCGCCCGTCGATGCCACTACCGCAGCGCAATGGCTGCTGTTCAGTGGTGCGCTGGCGATATTCTGGTCCTCACTGCTCGGCATGTTCATGATGATTCCGCATCTGCGGATCAAGCCGCTCACAAAGGCAACGCGCGGTATCAATTTCCGCCAGTTGCTCTCCGCCCATCTCGACTGGATCATGCTGGCTTTCATGCAAGGGCTGGCTGCAGCGCTGCTGGTTCTGTTCGATCTGGCAATCCCGCTCTGGCTGCTCGTGGCGCTAATCTACGGCGGATGGATGAATGCCGTGCCCTATTTCCTGCGCGCCTTCGGCATCAACGCCTTCGTCTACGGCGGCGAGATCATCCAGAAGACCGCCTATGTGCTGGGTGGAATTTCAGTGTTTGTGCTGACTATCGCGTGGGGCGTACTGGCTTGGAAGGCGGGGAGCGTTTTGCTCGGCTAGCTACCGATACATCCCCAATTGCCCGGCAAAGTGCCGCCGGCATAGCGCCACGTAGCGCTCGTTTCCGCCGATCTCGGTCTGCTCGCCTTCACCCACGGCATTGCCATCCTCGCTTACGCGCAGGTTCATTGTCGCCTTGCGTCCGCAGTGGCACACGGCTTTCAGCTCGACGAGCGAGTCCGCGACGCCTAGAAGCACGGCTGAGCCGGGGAAGAGGTCTCCGCGGAAATCGGTGCGCAGGCCGTAACAGAGCACCGGAATACCCGCCTCATCCGCCAGACGCGCGCATTGCCACACCTGCACAGCAGTGAGGAACTGCGCTTCGTCGATCAGTACGCAGGCGAGCCTGCCCTGCCCGTGCTGTTGCATCACTTCGGTGTAAAGATTGGTACCTGGCGTAAAGCGATGCGCATCTGCCTCCAGCCCGATCCGGCTGGCGATGGCAGCATCGGCGCGCGTATCGATTGCGGCGGTCCACAGCATCGTATCCATGCCACGCTCGCGATAATTGAAATCCGCCTGCAGCAGAGTGGTCGATTTGCCCGCGTTCATGCTGGCATAGTAGAAATAGAGCTTGGCCATAGTGCGCTACATCCGTTCGTGGTGAGCCTGTCGAACCACGTTAGCGCGAACCATGCGTCCTTCGACAAGCTCAGGACGAACGGGTCTGGGGATTACTCGCCCCCATCCTCCAGATCGCCTTCCAAATCCCGCCGCACCTTCGGGTCATCGAGCAACTGGTCGATGCGGCTCGCCTCGTCAAAACTCTCGTCGGCGCGGAATTGCAGCTTGGGAGCGAATTTCAGTCCGAGGCGCTGGGCAACCTCGCGCTGGAAGAACGCTGTGTTGGTGCGCAAGGCCTTCACCACTGTGGCCTCATCCTCGCCAAGCAGCGGCTTCACGTAGACCTTGGCATTGCGCAGGTCGGGTGACATGCGCACCTCGGTGACAGCGATATTCGACGCGCTCAGCACGTCATCATGCGCTTCCCCGCGCGCGAGCAGCTCGGAGAGGATATGGCGCACACGCTCGCCCACCTTGAGTAGGCGGACGGACTGGTCTTCGGGGCGCGAGTGTTTGGCCATTACGCGTCCGCTCCCTCACTCTTCGCGCCGGGCCAATCTGTCGTCATCGTCGTCGCCGTCGCCCGGGCGCACAGCTTGCCGTTCACATCGAACAGCTCGCTTTCAACAAAGGTCACCCGGCGGCCGGGTTTGACCGCGCGCGCTTTCACGGTGATGCGATCCATCGCGACCGGGCGCAGCAGCGAGAGGTTGATGTCGAGCGTCAATTGCAGCTTGCCCTTGGTGCCAAGATAAACCGCAGCGCCCATCGCCTCATCCATCGGCCCCGCCAGCAATCCGCCTTGCACATGCCCGCGCATATTGGCGAAGCCTTCGGGCGGAGTGAACGCCATCTCGACGGTGAGGCTCTCCTCATCCATCGCGACGAATTCGGCGCCCATCAGCTTGGCTGACGGCCATTGGAGGATCGGGTTCTTTTCGGTCATCGGTTTTCAGGCGTTAGAGCGTCCGCTCTTCTTCCTTCACCTCGAACACTTCAAGCTGATCACCCGGCTGAATGTCGTTGGTGTCTTCCAGAACCACACCGCATTCGAGGCCCGCGCGGACTTCGTCCACGTCGTCCTTGAAGCGACGCAAGCTGGCGATGGTCGTGGCGGATACGATAACGTCTTCGCGGGTAAGACGTGCGTGCACGCCCTTGCGAATGACGCCTTCTTCCACCAGCAGACCCGCTGCCTTGTCCTTTTTGCCGGACTTGAACACTTCCTTGACCTCTGCGCGGCCGATGACGTTTTCGACCTTGAGCGGGCCGAGCTCGCCAAGCAGCTCCTTCGTGATTTCGTCGGTCAGATGATAGATCACATCGTGATACATCATCCGCACACCGTCACGCTTCACAAGGTCACGTGCCTTCGCATTCGGACGCACGTTGAAGCCGATAATCGGGGCCTTGGAGCCGTTGGCCAGCGTCACATCGCTTTCGGTGATAGCACCCACGCCAGCGTGCAGGACGCGGACCTTGATGTCGTCGTTCGAGAGGTTGTGCAGCGCCGTCACAATGGCTTCGACCGAACCCTGAACGTCCGCCTTCACGACCACAGGCCATTCGATGACATTGCTCTTGTTGAACATCGTATCGAAGCTGGTCGGCGCGAGAGCAGTACGCTTCTCGGTCGCCTTTTCCTGACGGTACTGAGCAACTTCGCGGGCGCGCTGTTCGTTTTCGACCACGGTCAGCTTGTCACCGGCTGACGGCACGCCGCCAAGGCCGAGGACTTCGACCGGCATGGATGGGCCGGCTTCCTTGATCTGCTTGCCCTGATCGTTGACCAGCGCACGTACACGGCCGCTTTCGGTACCGACAACAAAGGTGTCCCCGCGCTTCAGCGTGCCGCGATTGACGAGCACGGTGGCGACCGGGCCGCGACCCTTGTCCAGCTGTGCCTCGACCACGGTGGCCTCTGCATCCCGATCCGGACGAGCCTTCAGCTCGAGCAGTTCGGCCTGCAGCGCGATCTTCTCGATCAGTTCATCCAGACCCTTGCCGGTCTTGGCGGAAACTTCCGCATCGAGCACGTCGCCCGACATCTCTTCCACGATCACTTCGTGTTCGAGCAGGCGTGTGCGCACCTGGTTGGCGTCGGCCTCCGGCTTGTCGATCTTGTTGATCGCCACGATCAGCGGAACATTCGCCGCCTTGGCGTGATTAATCGCCTCAATCGTCTGCGGCATGATGCCATCATCGGCGGCCACCACCAGCACCACGATATCGGTGACATTGGCACCGCGCTGACGCATCTCGGTGAAGGCCGCGTGGCCCGGCGTATCAAGGAAAGTGACCTTGGACTTGTCCTTGGTCGTCACCTGATAGGCACCGATATGCTGGGTAATCCCACCCGCTTCGCCGCGCGTCACATTGGTCTTGCGCAGGGCATCGAGCAGGCTGGTCTTGCCGTGATCGACGTGGCCCATGACAGCCACAACCGGCGGACGCGGCTTCAGCGTTTCTTCCGGATCGACATCCTCTTCAGTGGTAATATCGACATCGGCTTCGGAGACCTTCTCGATATTGTGGCCGAACTGCTCGACCAGCAGCTCCGCCGTATCCTGGTCAATCGTCTGGTTGACGGTGACCATCATGTCGAGATTGAAGAGCTCCTTCACCAGATCGGCGCCCTTTTCACCCATACGCTTGGCCAATTCTGCCACAGTGATGACTTCGGGCACCACAACATCACGGATCTGCTTCTCGCGCGGCTGGCTGGAGCCGCCGCCCTGTGCGCGGCGCTCTTTCTCACGCGCACGCTTGAGCGCAGCGAGCGAACGCGCGCGGCGACCTTCGTCCTCGTTCAGCGCACGGTTTACGGTCAGTTTGCCGGAACGACGCTTGTCGCCTCCGCCGGTACTACCGCCACGCTTGGGCTTTTCTTCGCGCTTCTTCTCGGGGCGCTTGGGCTCCGGACGCGCGACCGGTGTGAACTTGCGCGCGGACGGGGCCTTCTTGCCATCATCAGCCGGAGCAGCCGCAGAAGCTTCCTCGGCGGCCTTCTCTGCCTCAGCAGCGGCCTTGGCGTCTTCAGCAGCCTGTTTTGCAGCCTCTTCCTTGGCCTTCGCGTTTTCCTCGGCGCGCTTCTTCTCGTCCTCGGCAGCCTTCTTGGCTTCCTGTTCGTCACGCTTGCGCGCTTCTTCGGCGAGCTTCAGGCGCTCTTCTTCGGCTTCACGCTGGAGGCGTTTGACCTTTTCCTGAGCGGTTTCCCCTGCCGGACCGCTTTCCTTCTTCGGCGCAGCCTTCTTGGTCGCGGGAGGCGGCGGCGGAGGTGGCGGCGGAGGCGGAGGAGGAGGTGTCTCACCGGGCTTCACGAGCTTGCGGCGACGCTTCACCTCGACCGCGACCTTGTTGGTGCGGCCGTGGCTGAAGGTCTGCTTGACCTCCCCGCTATCGACCGAACGCTTCAGGCCAAGCGGCTTGCGGGTGCGTTTCGGAGTGTCGTTTTCTTCGCTCATGTGCTCGTACTATTCCTTCAAAATCAATCAGTCACGCGGAAACGCCGGCGGCGGCTTGGCCGCTTACGTCTTCGCTTGTCCCGGCCACATTCGCGGCCCCCAGAAAGGTCTGCAAACGCCCCAGCGGGATCGCAACCCGCTCTGCCGATTTGCGATCGGCAAGCCCCAGGTGGACGACATTGTCGCGGCCCAATGCCACAGACAGTGCTTCCCGGTCCAGTGGCAAGCGTGTGCCCATCAGGCCCGACCCTTCGGCATCCATGCCGACGCGGTAGGCCTGATCCAGTTTCTTGCACCCGTCCTCGCTCGCATCCGCAGCGTGGTAGAGCGCAAAAACCTTGCCCATGCGTGCATCATCACGGATCCGGTCAGAACCCAAGATAAGACGTCCGCTGCGCATTTCGAGGCCAAGCCGCTGTAGGAAAGCCTTTTCCAGCGCGATCTGCGCCTGTCCAGGCAGGTCATCGGCAATCGCAATCGCCCCGGTCTTGAAGCCGCGCGAGAGTGCGCCCTTCAACTTGCCCGAGGCAATCGCTTCCTCCAGCTCCACGCGAGACACACCGATCCAAGCACCGCGTCCCGGTGCCTTGGCGTGGGCATCGGGCAGCACCTCTCCATCGGGCGAAATCGCCAGACGCAGCAAGGTGTCGCGCGATCCGGTCTGCCCGGTCAGCACGCAGCGGCGCTCGCTCCCCTTTTCAGGAGAAGCGCCGGTCTCGGTTTTAGGCGAACCTAATGTGTCATGTTGAGGATTCCGCATCGGCGGCCTCCTCTGCTTGGGCGCCAGCAGCAGGCGCTGCCTCTTCCTCGTCTTCGAACCAGTGCGCGCGAGCGGCCATGATGATCTCGTTGCCCTGCTCTTCGCTCAGGCCGAACCTGCCAAGCACGCCGCCCTTGTCTTCCGCGCGCTGCGGACGACGCATCGGCGGGCCATCGCTGTTGCGACGACGCGGAGCTTCGCGCTTCTTTGCAATCAGCTCGTCAGTCGCGAGATCGGCCAGATCGTCGAGATCCTTGATCCCGGCCTTGCCCAGCACAACCAGCATTTCTTCGGTCAGGTGCGGCAGCTCCGCCAGATCATCTTCCACGCCAAGTTCACGGCGAGCCGTACGGTGCGCCTCTTCCTGACGGTCGAGCGCTTCCTTGGCGCGGCTCTGCAGTTCTTCGGCAAGCTCTTCGTCGAAGCCTTCGATGCTGGCGAGTTCTTCCAGCTCGACATAAGCGACTTCTTCCAGCTCCACGAAGCCTTCCGCGACAAGCAGCTGCGAAAGCGTTTCGTCGACATCCAGCTCTTCTTCGAACATCTTCGAACGCTCGGCAAATTCCTTGCTGCGCTTTTCCGAGGCTTCTTCCTCGGTCATGATGTCGATCTGGTTGTCGGTCAGCTGGCTGGCGAGACGCACATTCTGCCCGCGGCGACCGATGGCGAGCGAAAGCTGGTCATCGGGCACAACAACTTCGATACGGCCTTCTTCCTCGTCCAGAACAACCCGCGATACGGTAGCAGGCTGCAATGCGTTGACGATAAAGGTCGCCGGATCTTCCGACCACGGAATAATGTCGATCTTTTCGCCCTGCAGTTCCTGCACGACAGCCTGAACACGGCTACCTTTCATGCCGACGCAGGCGCCGACCGGATCGATGGAGGAGTCGTGCGAGATGACGCCGATCTTGGCGCGGCTGCCCGGGTCACGAGCGGCGGCCTTGATCTCGATAATGCCGTCGTAAATCTCGGGCACTTCCTGCGCGAAAAGCTTGCGCATGAAATCGGGGTGCGCACGGCTGAGAAAAATCTGCGGGCCGCGGTTATTACGCTCGACCTTGCTGATCAGCGCGCGGACACGCTCGCCCACACGGGCAGCTTCACGCGGGATCTGCTGGTCACGGCGGATCACACCTTCGGCGCGGCCGAGGTTGACGATCACGTGGCCGAATTCGACCGACTTGATCACGCCCGTGATCACTTCACCACCGCGATCCTTGAATTCTTCAAACTGGCGCTCGCGCTCTGCATCGCGAACCTTCTGGAAGATCACCTGCTTGGCGCTCTGCGCGTCGATACGGCCGAGGTCATCCATCGCGGGCAGCGGATCGACGATGAAGTCACCCACCTTGCTGCCCGGCTCCAGCTTTTCAGCCTGCGCCAGATCGACCTGCTTGAAGTAGTCATCGACCTCTTCAACGACTTCGACAACACGCCACAAACGCAGGTCACCGGTCACGGGATCGAGCTTGGCGCGGATATCGTTTTCCTGTCCGAAACGCGAACGCGCGGACTTCTGGATCGCTTCTTCGAGAGCTTCGATCACGATGCTCTTCTCGATCATCTTTTCCGATGCGACCGCGGTAGCGATTGCAAGCAGTTCAGCCTTGTTGGCGGAAATCGGACTGGCCATTTCTTACTGAGCCTCTTCTTCGTCGGTTTCTTCTACGTCCTCGACACCTGTCATGTCGAGTGGTTGTGTCGCGGCCATCAGCTTGTCGGTAAAGACGAGCTGCGCCGAGTGAACTTTATCGAACGGCACCGCAATGCGGCCCGCCTTGTTATCCTCTACGGTGATCACATCACCTTCGATGCCAATCAATTCGCCGCGCAGGTTACGGTGATCATCAATCTTTTCCGAAAGAGCGATCTTTGCCTCGTGCCCTGCCCAGTCGGCAAAATCTTTCGCACGGGTCAGAGGGCGATCAATACCGGGGCTGCTGACTTCAAGGTTATAGGCGCCCTGCACCAGCACTTCACCGGCTTCCTCGATCGCGTCGATCTTGTCAGACACACGGCGCGACAGCTCCATGCACTGCTCCACCAGCAGCTGACCCGTGGCGGGGTCTTCCGCCATGATCTGCAACGTGCGCTCTTCGCCTGAGCCGGTCATTTTCACGCGCACGAGCTCAAAACCCAGAGCTGCTGCTTCGGGTTCGATCACTTCGGTAAGGCGCGCGATATCGGCCATAGGTTCTCCGGTTCGGGTGACCTTGCCATGACAAAGAGGTTTGGTGCCGGCCCCGTTTGGCGCCAGCCCCTTCGTTGTCAGACAATGTCGGGATGGCGGCTATGTAGGAGGGGTTTCCGCGAAAGGCAACTGCTAATGACAGCAGGATCAGCCGTTATCGGCCAACCCGTGCTTCTTTATGGCGTGGCGTAGCTGGTCATATGACAGACCCAGTGCCTTGGCTGTCTGCCGCTGGTTCCAGCGATTGGCGCCGAGCGCGTGCTCCAGAATAGCGCGTTCGTGGGCCTCTACGGCACCGCGCAGATCATCGACCTGGTCAAAGCGCGGCGTGGCAGGTGTCGGTGTGGTGGGCTCAGCGGCACCGTTTACCTGCGCCGGTGCAGCCGGCGAGGTCAGCGGTTTCCAAGGACTGTCGAACGGATCAAACACAACTTCGCCGATGGGCTGGTCCCAGCTGTCCCAGCGATAGACCGCGCGCTCGACCACATTGCGTAGCTCGCGTACGTTGCCGGGCCAGGGGTGCTCTTCCATCGCGTCATGCACATGGTCTGCAAAGCCGGGCCATTGCTCCCAGCCGAGTTCAGCCGCCATACGGCGCCCGAAATAGTCAGCCAACACTTCTATATCCCCTTCGCGCACGCGCAGGGGCGGCAAGGTGATAACTTCGAAACTCAGCCGGTCGAGCAGGTCTGCGCGAAATTCGCCGCGCTCGGCTTTTGCCTGCAGGTCTTCATTTGTGGCGGCAACAATGCGTACGTCAACGCGGGTTGGGCGGCTGGAGCCTATGCGGGTAACCTCACCATACTCAACAGCCCTCAGCAGCCGCTCTTGCGCGCCCATCGACAGCGTGCCCAGTTCGTCGAGGAATAAGGTACCCCGGTCGGCTTCTTCGAACCTACCCTCGCGCGCTCTGGTAGCACCGGTAAATGCACCCTGTTCGTGGCCGAATAATTCGGCTTCGATCAGCGTTTCGGGTAGTGCCGCGCAGTTCATCACGACGAGCGGCTCTTCCCAGCGATCGGACAGGCGGTGGAGACGTTCGGCGATCAGTTCCTTGCCCGTCCCGCGCTCTCCGATCACCAGAACGGGGCGCGCCATAGGCGCCGCGCGGCTGGCCCGTTCGACCGCATCGAGGAAGGCCCCTGACTGGCCGATAAACTGGCTTTTCTGATCCACGCACCAAGTTATAGTGAAAATTCCCATATCTTGGCAAGAGAAACCACATCAGTTTACACTGTGTGACGCGATTTCTTTGTTTTTCTTACATTTTTTCAAACTGGCACGGTGCTTGCTATTCATGGTGCAGAAAGGGTTCCGGTTTGTGGAACCTCAACAAGGGATTGAAACAATGTTTGATCAAAGCTTCTTCTCCAGCAAAGTCGGCCACGCCGCGCTGGTAAGTATTGCTGCCATGATCACCTTCACGATCTTTGCGGAAATGCAGCAGGATCTGGCGACGACCGATGCCATGCTGACCGCGGCACCGGTGGTTGACCTGGCATGAGCGACGACAACAAAAATCCCCTGACGCCGATCGGCAGCAGACTGAAGCGGGCAGGATCGCGCCTCGATGAGGAAATCGATCGCCTGCGCACCAGCCCCACGCCGACAGCACGTGCAACTTACTCCGGAGGAAACTGGATGGGCATTTTCTCGCGTACCCGTGACATTATCGCCGCCAACTTCAACGAGCTTCTCGATCAGGCAGATGACCCTGCCAAGATGATCCGCATGATTATCCTGGAGATGGAAGAAACGCTGGTTGAGGTGCGAGCGAGCGCGGCACGGACAATCGCGGATATGAAGGAAATGCAGCGCCATTCGGCCAAGCTGGATCGCTTGCAGGCCGATTGGGCAGACAAAGCTCAGCTGGCACTGTCAAAGGATCGCGAAGATCTGGCCCGCGCTGCTTTGATGGAGCGCCGCAAGGCCACCGACATGATCGACCAGCTCAAGGAAGAGCTGGCCGTGCTCGACGATGCCCTGCGCGCCTATGAGCAGGATATTGCCAAGCTGCAGAACCGCTTGCGCGAAGCCCGCAGCCGCCAGAGCCAGATCGCTGCCCGCCTCGAAAGCGCGGAGAACCGCGTCAAGTTGCGCAGCCTGATGACGAACGAACGCGTAGACGAAGCGCTGACCCGCTTCGACCAGCTCGAGCGCCGCGTCGACTATGCCGAGGGTCATGCTGACTCGCTGCAGATCGCCGATGGCACAGGAAATAGCCTCGCCGACGAATTCGCCGCCCTGGAAGGTAGCGATCGGATTGATGAGGATTTGGAGGAAATGAAGCGCGCGCTCGGCAAGAGCGCCAGCGCTGACAAGAAAGACAAAGGGGAATAATCGTGGAAGAGGTTATCATCATTCCGATGCTGTTCATCGGCCTGCCGTGGCTGATCCTGCACTATGTGACCAAGTGGAAGACAGCAGCGACAATCACCACCGATGACGAAGCGTTGCTGGAAGATCTCTACAGCCTCGCCAAGCGCCTTGATGAGCGCATGGACACGGTCGAGCGCCTGGTCGCTGCCGACCACGCAGAATTCTCTGTGCCACGCCTGCAGCATGACAAGGAAGCCGACAACCAACCCCTGCGCGAGCTGGAAGAATTGCTCGCCGAGAAGAAGGAAGCACGTCGATGAATACGCCCCGCACCACGCTGTACAAAGACAAGCATAACGGGAAGATCGCTGGTGTATGCGCAGGCATCGCCGACTACACCGGGGTTAACGCCCTATGGGTTCGCCTCGCTGCGCTTGCTTTGTTTCCCATCACCAGCGGTTTGGTCTTCCCGATCTATGTGATCATGGCCTGTCTGCTGAACAAGAAGCCCGAGCATCTCTATTCCGCCGATCCGAAGGAAACGCAGTATTGGCAGCGTGTTCGCCAAAACCCGAAACGTACAGCTCGCGAAATCCGCGCGCAGATGAAAGATGTTGATCGCCGCCTCGCCGCTGTCGAAAGCTTCTACGTCGATAACAACCCGAGCCTAGACCGCGAAATCGCCAAGCTTCGCTAAGCCGCAAAACAACCAATGAGGGGACATAATCGTGGGTGAATTTGCACTCCTGATACCGATCCTGGGCGTCAGCATCCCGATCATTGCGATCTGGACCAGCCATCAGCGAAAGATGGCCGAAATGAAGCTTGGCGCAACTGCTGAGCAGACTGCCGAGAAAGCCGCCCAGTACGCCAGCAAGGTGCAGGCGCTGGAAGACCGGGTGCAGGTGCTTGAGCGTATCGTGACCGATCGTGGATACGATGTAGCGACCCAGATTGAAGCACTGCGGGACACAAGAAGCGTCGAACAAACAGATAGCGGCGTTCCGCTCAATTTTGACCAGAAGGAAAAAGCATAATGGATTGGGGAGGTCCCGGATTTGTCCTGACGATCATCATGATCAGCACCGTAGGCTGGCTGGTGAACAACTGGATCCGCGCCAAGCACGGCTATGCGCTTGAAGACGAGCTTTTCGGCAAGACCGAAAAGACCGACACGGTGCGCGAGGAACGACTGGCACAGCAGAACCAGCAGCTCATTGAAACGATGGAAAAGATGCAAGACCGTATGGTCGTTCTCGAACGCATCGTGACCGACAAGGGATACCGCGTTTCCGAGGAAATAGAAGCGCTGCGTGACAAGCCCGCATCTGTCTCCGCCACCGATAACGGCGTACCGCTCAACTTCGGAAAGAAGGAAGAAGTTTGATGGACTTTGGTGTCATCACCCCCGCCGTAATGGGCCTTGGCGTCGTGTCGATCTCGGTCGGCTGGGTCGTCACCACCTGGCTGCGTATCAAGCACGGCTATCCGCTGGACAATGCCTGGGGCAAATCGGTTTATCCCAAAAACACCGAAAGCGAAGAGCGCGTCAAACTCCTAACACAGGAAAACGCCCAGCTGCGCGCCGAACTTGGCTCGATGAAAGACCGCCTTGGCAATGTCGAACGCATCGTGACCGACAGCGGATACCAGCTGACGCACGAGATCGAGAACCTGCGCGCTGACAAGACGGAAGCCAACTGATGTTCGGAGCTGACACCGCACTTGTATGGGATGCCATCCAGATTGGCGTTCTGGCACTTGGTGCCGGAGCGGGAGGCGCATGGCTGTTCCTTCGCCACCGAACGTCGCGCAATTCGGATGCGATCAAGCAAGCCCAGTCTGGCTCGCTCGAAGAGCGCGTCCGTGTGCTGGAACGTATCGCCACCGATCGCCCGAGCGAACTCGCTGCCGAGATCGAAGCGCTACGCAACAAGTCTGTGGAGGCCAAGTGATGGATCCTGACCTTGAAGGCATTTTCGTTTTCGTGACCGTGATGACGCTGATTTGTTTTGCGATGGCGCACATCTTTCATCGCCGGAACATCAAGCACGCAGAGCGCAAGTTGGAGCTAAAGGTGGAGCTTGAGCGGGCCAAAGCCACCAAGTCTGCCACAACTGCCGATGATAACTCACTGATCGAAGATCGTCTTCGTGTGCTCGAACGGATCGTCACCGACCAACCGGATAGTCTGTCTCGAGAAATCGAGGACCTCCGCCGCAGCAAAGTGGAAGCAGAATAATGGATTGGGAACTCGTAACAATTTTCACCTTCGTTCTGACGATGGTCGTTATTCTGCTCTCCTTCGGAACTTTTGCAGGAGCACGGAGCCGCGCGCACAAGATCAAGCAGCTCGAGATCGAGGCGCGGATCGAGGAAGCCAAGGCTGCACAGGCGCATCGCTCGTTGTCAGATCAGTCTGACCTTGAAGATCGCCTGCGTGTCATCGAACGCATCGTCACCGACCCTACGGCAGACTTGTCGCGACAGATCGAAGACCTGCGCGAACTAAAGGCCGATGCGGAGAAGGTGCGATGAGCTTCTGGACGGCCGTTGTTTGCATCGTGCTGATTACCTCCATTGCCGGAGTTTTCAGTCGCCGAAACCGAAGGGAGGACGGGCACGCCCTTCCGGACAGTGAGCGACGCATGCTCGAACAGGAACGCGACGATGCGAAACAGGAACTCGCGGAACTGAAAGACCGCGTGCAGGTGCTTGAGCGCATCGCCGTGGACCCGGCACGCCGGACGGCGGAAGAAATTGAGAACCTGCGCGACGATTAGTCGCCATTTTGGAAGGCCTCGAAAGGGGAAGGATGATGATGGAAGTCGACATGATAATTGCCGGAACTGCGCTGGTCGCGCTGGTGATCATGGCCGGAGCCGCCCTTGTGGGCTGGCAGGGTTGGCTTGCGCTCAAGAACCGCGAGCTAGAACTGGGCCGCACGCCGCCTGAAATGGAGAATGGCTCTCCTGAAGGCATGGCGCGGATCGAGATTGCCGACCTCAAAGAACGTATTCGCAAGCTGGAAGCCATTGCGAGCGGGGTGGACCTCTAAGCCCAAACGTCACCCCAGCGAAAGCTGGGGTCGCTCTCACTTCGCACCAGATCCCAGCTTTCGCTGGGATGACGATCTTGATAGAGGGCGCGCCATGAGAACCCTCGAAGACATTTACGAAGAATACGACTTCCTCGACGGTGACGAACGGTATCGTCTGCTGATCGAGCTCGGCCGCGAGCTGGAAGAAATGCCCGAGGCGCTCAAGACCGATGCGACCCTAGTCCGCGGTTGCTCCGCACAAGTGTGGGTCTATCCTACCGGAGAGACCGACAAACTCCACTTCCTTGCAGACAGCAATGCCGCGATCACCAAGGGAATCGTTGCACTCGTAATATCCGCCGTGCAGGACAAGCCAGCAGGCGAGGTCGCACAAATGGATATCGCAGACGCCCTCGCCCCGTTCGATCTCAAGAACCAGCTCTCGTCCAACCGTACGCAGGGCATCCCCAACATGATCGCACTCGTGCAGGAACACGCCGCACGGCTAGCATCTGCCTGATTGAGCAGGTCCGCGCGAACGGCGCTGCTATGTCTCGATTTCTACGCTTTCCTCGCGCTCCTCGGCAATTTCCGCCTCGGCTTCACGTGTCATCTCGAACGTCCCGTTCATATGCAATAGGCTCCACACTCCGGTGATACGGTTGCCATCATCGCTGAGCTGCCCGACGTAATCGACGGGATTGGCATAGCCGCGCGACGCTTTGAGGTATGTCTTGGTGAAGTCGACCGCCCCGGCACTCACAATTCCGACAATCGCGGCCTCTGCTGATGCACCCGGAGAATGAAGATCGGGCTCGATGATCGTGCCGGCGATCCTGCCATCGTGCTGACTGATCGTGGCGAGAAAGGGTGTCGCCGGCCCTTCTTTCGCGGGGTAGGCGAAGGTACCATCCCATTGGCCGGAAAGATCGTGGCCTTGCGGCAATCAGCCGACCCGCCGCATCGAAAAAGTGCCACCGTCGTCGGGCAGGCGCCAGGTGCCGGTGATGCGGTCTCCTTCGGTGTTGACTTCACAGTCATATTCTACCGGCCGGGCATAGGTATTGCTGGCCTCAATGTAGGTCTTGGTGAAGCGTATCACGCGGCCTTCGATCGTCCCTTCGATCTGCGCCCGTATAGTGCCGGTTCCCTGGTTCAGGTCTTCCTCGACCACCAGGCCGGAAACCTTCCCGTCATTTTCCGTCAGCCTGGCTTTGAAAGGAAAATCACCAACATCGGACGATGACGAGTACTGATAGGCGCCTTCCCACATTCCTTTTACAGAAACCGCGTCGGTCATCGTCTTCCTGCCTTTCCTACAGTCCTGCACTTTCGCGAATTTCCGCAATGCCGCTCTGGCGTTGTTCGCGCAACTCGGCCTTCAGCCTGGCCGGATCGCGCGCGAACAGGAAACCGAAACTCACCCCGCCTTCCTTGCCGATGGTGGCGTGATGCAGCTTGTGCGCCTGGACCAGCCGTTTGGCATAGCCCTTTTTCGGCACCCATTTGAAATAGCGCTGATGCACCAAGCCATCGTGAATGAGTGTGTAGATGATACCGTACCCGAGGATGCCAAGTCCGATCCAGGTCGCCGGCAACCATGCTGCATCCCCCATTACCAGCGGACTGCCGAGGGCAAACATGGAAATGCTCATCACTGCGCCGACCACCCCGTAAAGATCGTTCTTCTCGAAGCGCTTGTCATGCGGCTCGTGATGGTCGCGATGCCACGCCCAGCCAAAGCCGTGCATGATGTACTTGTGGCTCGACCACGCAACCATCTCCATCAGCAGAATGGTGATGATAACGACCAGGATGGGGATCAGGGTATCCATGCAGACAGCATAGGCTTCATAAAGCCTTCACGCAAAGGGGCAGCCACCTGAATCTGGGCTACTTGCGGGCAATACCGAAGTGTTTTTCCGCAACATCACGATCGATCCGCGCCGGGCGTAGCGTTTCGCTGTCTATACAGCACCACATGCTCTGCACTTCCGCCAGAACCTCTTCGCCGCGCTTGATCACGGTATTGTAGAAACTGCGCGCGCCCGCGATCTTCTCCAACACGGTTTCGGCGATTACATCATCATCGAGGAATGCGGGCTTGCGATAGGTAATCTCGTGCTTCAGCGCGACCCATGCCTTGCTCGCAACTTCCTCTGCCGGAGCAAGCTTCTGCCAGTGCTGCAGCACCACGTCCTGCACCCAGTTGAGGTAGCGTGAATTGTTCACGTGCCCCATGAAGTCGATATCTTCGGGCAGGATGCGAATTGGGATGCTGAATGGGATCGTTGACATGACTGTAAGTTAGGCGAGAAAGGTTAAGTTTCCAAGTCAGCAAAAACGCTTTTTCGCGAAATCTTGGCGACGCAGATGCCCCGCGCTAATGCACGGGCGATGAAACCGCGCACTCTCTACGAGAAAATCTGGGACGCACACGTTGTAGAGCGGCGTGATGACGGCACCTGTTTGATATTTATCGACCGGCATCTGGTGCACGAAGTGACAAGTCCGCAGGCGTTCGAGGCGCTGCGTCTGGCAGACCGGAAGGTGCGTCGTCCTGAACTCACGCTGGCGGTTCCCGATCACAATGTGCCGACAACTCCTCGACTAGCGCCCGATGGTACCCGCCTGCCCATCGAAGACCCGCAGAGCGCCCAGCAACTCGCCGCCTTGGAGCGCAACGTCGCAGAATTCGGCATTCGCTATTTCGGCGCTACTGCTCGCGAACAGGGGATTGTCCACGTTGTCGGACCCGAACAGGGTTTCTCGCTACCGGGCACCACGATCGTTTGCGGAGACAGCCACACCGCCTGTCACGGCGGGATCGGTGCCCTCGCCTTCGGTATCGGTACGAGCGAAGTCGAGCATGTGCTCGCTACGCAAACCCTGCTCTTAAAGCCCAGCAAGACGATGGAAGTGCGCGTGGAGGGTGATCTTGGCCCCGGCGTAGCGCCCAAGGACCTGATCCTGCACATTATCGGCGTCATCGGCACCGCCGGCGGTACCGGGCATGTCATTGAATATCGCGGTAAGGTGTTCGAAGAAATGAGCGTCGAGGGCCGTCTCACCGTCTCCAACATGAGCATCGAAGGCGGCGCGCGCGCTGGCTTGATCGCTCCCGACGAAGCGACGTTCGCCTATCTGAAAGGCCGCCCGTTCGCGCCGCAGGGTGAGGAGTGGGAGCAGGCCATCGCCTACTGGCGAATGCTCCGCACTGATGACGGTGCGGCGTTCGACACCAGCGTTGCCATCGACGCTACTGAGATCGAACCGACCGTAACTTGGGGCACCAGCCCCGAGGATGCGATTGCAATTTCCGGCAGTGTCCCCGACCCGGCGAGCTTTGCCGATCCATCCAAGCAAGATGCCGCGCGCGCCAGCCTCGACTACATGGGCCTCACGCCGGGCACGCCGATGCGAGAGGTGGAGATCGAGAATGTCTTCATTGGCTCCTGCACCAACAGCCGCATCGAAGACCTGCGCGCCGCCGCAGAGGTGCTGCGCGGCCGGACCAAACATGACAGGATCAAATGGGGCATCGTCGTCCCCGGATCAGGCCTGGTCAAAGCGCAGGCAGAAGCCGAAGGGCTGGATAAGGTCTTCACCGAGGCAGGCCTAGAATGGCGCGAACCCGGATGCTCGGCTTGCCTCGGCATGAACCCTGATAAAGTGCCCGCCGGTGAGCGCTGCGCCTCAACCTCCAACCGCAATTTCGTGGGCCGTCAGGGTCCGGGAAGCCGCACCCACCTCGTCAGCCCAGCCATGGCCGCCGCAGCCGCTGTCACTGGTACGCTTACCGATGTGCGCGAATTGGTGCGATAAGTCTTGCAACCCACCCCGCCAAAGACCATCTGGAAATCATGACAAAGAACATCAAAGGCAAGGCCGCTATTGCAGCAGGCGCCATCGGTTCCGCCGCCATCGCGGCTGCGCTTCTGTACGTGAACAAGAAGCGTAAATCGAACGAGCCGACGCAGCCCGGCCCCATCCCCAGCGGCGAGAAGCCGGAGACCGACTGATGCAGGCTTTGCGCGAGGTTGAAGGGCGCGCGATTCCGTTCGGTCGCAAGAATATCGATACCGATCTGATTATCCCTGCCCGCTGGCTGAAAACGATCAGCCGCGAAGGCCTGGGCCAAGGCGCATTCGAGGCAGTGCGCACAACCGAGCCGGACAATCCCTTCGACAGCGAGGAATTCGCTGGCGCACCGATCCTGATCGCAGGCGACAACTTCGGCTGCGGTTCGAGCCGCGAGCACGCCGCCTGGGCACTACTCGATCTTGGCATCTGCGTGGTCATCGCGCCGAGCTTCTCGGATATTTTCGCGGGCAATGCCTTCAAGAACGGTATCCTGACCGTCGCCCTGCCGCAGGAAGCGATTGATCGCTTGCTGGAAGTCGCCGCGACCGATCCGATCAGCATTGATCTGGAAGCGCAGAGTGTGACCACACCGTTTCAGGACCGTTTCAGCTTCGACATTGACCCATTCCGCAAGCACTGCTTGCTGGAAGGGCTCGATGAGGTAGGCCTTACGCTTTCACGCGATGATGCGATTTCATCTTACGAGAATAGCCTTGCGGCTGAAAAACCCTGGCTCACCCGCGGCACAGGTGTTGCAGCCTAGTCGCCGCCCACGCTATTCAGACACAAATCTTCGAGAGGACACACCGAACATGACCGATTTCAAAGACCGCGAACGCGCCGAAGAAGCCAAATTTGCAATGGACGAGGAAACCGCCTTCAAGGTTGCCGCGCGCCGCAATCGCCTGCTGGGCGAATGGGCTGCTGGTTTGATGAACCTCACGCCGGAAGAAACCGAAGCTTACAAGAAAGCGGTTGTACAAGCCGATTTCGAGGAAGCCGGTGACGAAGACGTGATCCGCAAGCTGCTTGGCGATCTGACGCAAGCCGAATGCGATGTCGATGACGCCACGATCCGCGCAAAGCTGGAAGAAATGACAGTCGAAGCCAAGCGTCAGCTGATGAGCGAGAGCTGAGCCAACCCCATGCCCATGCCCGCTGAAGACATCGTCGCCATGATCAAGGCCGCCATTCCCGATGCCGAGGTCGAGATGGAAGCACTGGCTGACGACAACGACCACTGGCTAGCCCGCGTAACCTCTGCCGAATTCGCAGGCAAAAACCGGGTGCAACAGCACAAGATGGTGTTCGCGGCACTGGGCGGGCGCATGGGTGGAGAGCTGCACGCCTTGCAACTCCACACCAGCGTCCCCAACTGATCTGTCAGACACTTTAACCCATCGGGTGGGACATATGACCGATACAAATTCCGAAACCGACAAGCGCATTTCCAAGATCGTGGGCGACAATGATGTCGTCCTGTTCATGAAAGGCACGCCGCTTTTCCCGCAGTGCGGCTTCTCCAACCGGGCTGTCGCTATCCTCGATCACTGCAATGTCACGTTTGAAAGCGTGGACGTGCTGCAGGACATGGAAATCCGCCAAGGCATCAAGACCTTTTCGGACTGGCCAACGATCCCACAGCTTTACGTCAAGGGCGAGTTCATCGGCGGTAGCGATATCATGATGGAAATGTTCGAGGCGGGTGAGCTGCAGACGCTGCTCGAAGAGAAGAAGGTCGCCAAGCCTTCCTGATCGCCCTACCCTCGCCACTCTGATCGAGGGAATTTGCATGATCCGCACTCTGTCTACCGCCGCAATCGCGCTGGCTATTCCGTGTTCCGCCCTTGCGCAGGATGAGCCGGGCGAGGCAACGCGCATGCAGATGGCGCAGGATGCACAGGCCACCGCGCAGCTGATGGCCGAGGTTCAGCAGGCGGTCGGCATCGCACAGATCCAGTACTCGGGCATGACCGGCCAATTGCCCGATGCGGCCTATCGCGGAGCCGTGGCACTGCCAGGCAGCGAAGAAGGCGTATGGGACACGGTAATAATCGGCAGCCTTGGTGGTGCTCTTGATGCGCAGCTTGTAGCGCTCGCCGAGTACGAGATTTCAGGCGGACAGATCGTTTCCGAAGTGATCCACCTGCCGGGGCAGACACCGCTGATTGACGGGCAGGTCGCCGCAATGGCGGAGGCCCGCGCCATCGCACCCCGCGCGATTCTGGCAGCAGGTAACAACGTGTTCTGCGCCGATGATAGCGAGGGTGCAGGCGGCACGCCTTCGGTCACTTTTGCAACCATCGTTCTCCCCCCGCGCGAGGATGGAAGCTTTGACGCCTACGTGCTCAACGGCCCGATCGAGGAAGGCGCAATCCCTCTGGGCAAGCATTTCCTCGTCAGCTTCGATGCCTTCGGCCTTTCAGGCGAGCCGCTGCTGGTCACTGATACCTGCGAGGTCATCACCTGGGATGCGGACAATCCGGATCTGGCGATGAGCGTCTATGTCACCGAGTATGACGGACCGGCACCCACGCCTGTCCACGCCTTCGTTTCCAGCCTGCTGCCGATGAGCATGGGCGTGGTGACTGGCGATATCATCTGGCCCATGGCCGACGGTGAGATTGCTGCACCTGTGCCCGCCGCTGAGGCGGGCTACGCTCCGGCGGAGTGACACGCCTTTACCTGCATTCGTTCTGAGCGGAAGGCTGGGTGTCCAGTTTTTGGGAAGGTCTTCGGGGAGGCGGGGTCGGGAGACTGGTTAGGGACCATTTGGAAATCGGCCCCGCCTCTATCGAAGACTTTGGGTACGCCTGTAACATTGCACGCCCCGTGCCAGTTTTGCGCAAGTCAGCTTTCCTGCGGGAGACGATGGTTGGCGAAAAGTTAACACGGAGCGGAGTGTAAAGTTTTTCGACGTTTCCGGCAGAATGTGACCTTACCGTGCACGACAGCGAAGTTCAGTTATACAATCCCGAAACCACCAGAACTGGACGGTAGCCGCTTTGCAAAATCATCATTCTGACAGCCCGGCGGAAATTTCTGCCTTGAGCGACAGCATCAAAGCCTGTGGTATCTGCGAGGATCTGCCGCTCGGTCCGAACCCGATCTTCCAGATTGGCAAGGACGCGAAAATCCTGATCGCAGGACAGGCACCCGGCCGTATCACGCATCGGAAGGGCATGCCCTTCGATGATCCTTCGGGCGACAGGCTGCGCGACTGGTTGGGGATTTCGCGCGAGACATTCTACGATGCCAACAAGATCGCGATCGTGCCGATGGCCTTCTGTTTCCCGGGGACGGGGAAGAGCAGCGACCTGCCTCCGCGTGCAGAATGCGAAGCCAATTGGCGAAGGCCCGTTCTCGAACAGCTTCCCAATATCGAGCTCACGCTCGTCATCGGGAAATATGCGATGGACTGGCATCTGGGCGATGAGCAAGCGAAGACGCTCACGCAAACCGTGCAGAACTGGCGCCATTTCTGGCCGGAGGTGCTGCCACTCCCCCATCCCAGCCCGCGAAATAACATCTGGCTCAAGAAGAACCCCTGGTTCCCGTCAGAGGTCCTGCCAGCCCTGGGAGAGCGAGTAGCCGCCATCATCGGCTGATCATTCTGGTGGTTGGCTCGCCCAGCAGGATTACTCCGCCGCGTTGCGGCTCCGTCGTCTTCGCTGCGCTTCGACTCCGAACCTGAAGACTCGTCTACGCACAGGCCCACCAAAAAGGGGAAAGCACACCGTTGGCGTGCTTTCCCCTTTTTGGCGCGCCCAGCAGGATTCGAACCTGCGGCCTCAGGTTTAGAAGACCCGTGCTCTATCCAGCTGAGCTATGGGCGCGTCCGTGTTGGCCCATAGCGTTGTTTGGCTTTTGCGCAAATGCGGTTAGGCAGTGCGCATGACAGGTGAACGCCAAAAACTCGACGGTGCAGCACTGGCGAACGCCAATTTCCGCTATTTCCCATATGTGATGGCAGCGTTTGTCGCGATCCTGCTGCTCAGCAACATTATCGGCGCGTCCAAACCCAGCTTCATCGTTCTGCCCAATGGCAGCGAGTGGGCTTTTGGTGCGGGCGTGCTGTTCTTCCCCCTCAGCTACATTATCGGAGACGTGCTGACCGAGGTCTATGGCTATGCCAATGCACGCCGGGTGATCTGGGCGGGGTTTGCCGCGCTCATATTCATGGCGTTTATGGCATGGGTCGTCGTCTCGCTGCCACCAGCAGAGGGCTGGCCGGGACAGGAAGCCTATGAATTTGTGTTCGGGAATGCCTGGCGCATCGTGATCGCGAGCATCGTCGCCTTCTGGGCGGGCGAATTCGCCAATGCCTTTGTGATGGCCAAGATGAAGATCTGGACCAGGGGCAAACATTTGTGGAGCCGCACGATTGGTTCGACGGTTGTAGGCCAGGGGCTGGATAGCCTGATCTTCTACCCGCTCGCCTTTTACGGGCTGGCGGGTTGGCCGATCGAACAGTTGTGGGAAGTTGTGCTGTCCCAGTGGCTCATCAAGACGGGGTGGGAAATTCTCCTCACGCCCGTCACCTACCAGGTCATTGGGTTCCTCAAGCGTCGCGAAGGGGTGGAGGTGTTTGACACCGATACCAACTTTTCGCCCTTCGGTTCTCGCGGCGAAACGGCCTGAGGTGGAGGTTGCCGGCCTGTAATCAGGTGGATTACTTGGCCAGCAACCAGACCGCGAGGTAGATCAGGATGAAGCTGCCGAAACCGGCCACTGCACCCACGGCAAACACCAGCCGAACGATCAGCGGGTCGATACCCATATAGTTGGCGATACCGCCACACACGCCGCCAATCTTGCCGTCGATCTGGTCGAGACGGAATTTCTTCGGCGCGCCGGAATTCTTGTTCTGGATGTTGCTCATACCAGCATGCTCGAAACAGTGTTGGCGGGCGGAGCAAAGCTGCTCACCAGAAGCGTCATGGTCATTGCGACTGCGCCAAATGCGGCGAACAGCTTACTGACGAATTCGTTGTTATTGGTCATTGTCATATTCCTTGTTCGAATGTCCGATCGGTTAGGCAAGCAGCGTAGCGATCGAAGTGGTAGTCGGGTTGGCGAAGCTCGAAACGAGCAGCGTTGTGGTGATGGCGAGAGCGCCGAAAGCAGCGAAGATCTTGCCGGTGAAGTCGTTGGTCGTAGTCATGTCATTTCTCCTCATTTTGGTTCGAAACGGTGTTTTCCGCTTCATGCCCCAGACAGTGCAGGAGGCGTGCCAAACTGAAAAAACCGCAGAATTCTGCCATTCTTGTTCACATTGCGTACATGATACCACAGTTTACAACCTACTAATTGGTGAAATTTCCCAACTTTTAGAAATACGATTTCCAGTGGCCTCGTGTGCCCTGCTGGCTTAGAGCTTGGCCTGTCCTATGGCGCTCGACCGCATCACCCTTTCGACCTTCCGCAACCACGCCGAAACGCGGCTTGACGGTGCGCAGCCCATCAACCTGTTGGTGGGCGAGAACGGTGCCGGAAAGACGAATGTGCTCGAAGCATTATCCCTGTTCGCGCCCGGGCGCGGGCTGAGGCGCGCGGCGCTTGCCGACATGGCAGGCAATGCTGGGGCTGGAGGATTTGCCGTCAGCGCATTGCTCGATGCCGGCGATGAAGGCCAACCGGTACAATTTGGCACCGGCATGAAGGCAGAGCGCAGCGGACGCCGTGTGGTGCAAGTCAACGGAGCAGAGGCTACGGCGATCAGTCTGGGGGAATGGCTCGCCATCGGCTGGCTCACCCCGGCGATGGATCGTCTCTTCGCCGACAGTGCGGGAGCACGGCGGCGCTATATGGACAGGCTGGCGGTGGCCATTGACCCTGCACACGCGCGCTATGCGAGCCGTTACGAGGCGAGCCTGCGCGAGCGCAACAGGTTGCTTTCCGACGAGATAGCCCCGGATCCGTCATGGCTAGACTCTATTGAGAGCCAGATGGCTGCGGCAGGTGCTATGCTGGGACAAGGCCGCGCGCGGCTGGTTGATGCCCTGTCCGCTGAACTGGCAGCATATCCGACAGAGCCCTTCGCACGCCCCGCCCTCACCCATATTCCCGGCGGAGAACTACAGGAAGCGGCATTTGCGGACGCCCTCGCCGTCAATCGGCAGCGTGATCGTGCCGCAGGCCGCACGCTCGTCGGGCCGCACCGCGATGAGTTGCGGGTGATGATGGAAGGCAAGGAGATGCCCGCCGCCGAATGTTCTACGGGTGAACAGAAAGCCATGTTGATTGCCATCACCCTTGCCCATGCTGCACTGTCCGCCAAGGGACGGCCTAGCCTGCTGCTGCTTGATGAAGTGGCCGCGCACCTTGATCCCGTGCGCCGCGATGCCCTGTTCGAGCGATTGCGAACGAGCGGGACGCAAGTCTGGCTGACGGGCACGGAGTCAGCACCGTTCGAGGGGATCCGCTCCGAAGCGGCAGTCTGGCGGGTCGCCCGCGGCGCCGCGGAACGCCTCTAGGCCCTAGCTCTCCTCTTCGGGCAGGGCGGCAATCACATCGTCGACCGTCGCTGCAACCATGGCCTGCACACCCTCTGCAGTCGGATGAATGCGGTCCCCCATCAGTAGGTCCGGGTTTGCAATGAGCGGTTCCATGAAGAACGGCACCAGTGCCGCATTATATTGCGCCGCCAATTCGGGGTACATGTTGTCGAACGCGCTCTGGTACTCCGGCCCGGCATTGGGCGGTGCGCGCATGCCCATCATGATGACCGGAATGTCGCGTTCGGCAAGCGCATCGAGAATACCGGTGAGATTTTCGCGCGACACTTCTGGCACCACGCCACGGATCAAATCATTCCCGCCAAGCTCGACAATCGCGAGGTCGGGCGTTTCACCCATATTGTCGAGCACAAACTCGATCCGCTGAAGGCCAGCCGCCGTCGTGTCGCCCGAAACACCAGCGTCAATGATCCGCGCATTGATACCACGCGTCCGCATGACCGCTTCGAGCACTTCGGGATAACCCTGCTGCTCTTCCAGCTGGTATCCAGCCATCAGACTGTCACCAAAGCCGAGGATCACCCGCTCCGGCCCCATCACCGGTAGCACCTCCTCAATCGGCGCTTCTACTTCGGTCACGGGTTCGCTTGGCGGAGCTTCTGCACCGCAGGCGGCAAGGGTAAAAGCAAGAGCAATCGACGAACCGCGCATGAGCGTCCGCCACGGGCTTTGGTATGGCTTGTTCATATGCACTAGCTATGCCATCCGACGCTCGTGACAAGCCCCTCTAACAATTCCGCCCCTTCCGAAACCGTGATTTCCGCGCGCGACCTTCGCCTGACGCTTGGTGAAGGTGAAGCTGCTGTGGAGATCTTGCGCGGCATTGACCTTGATGTCGCCGCCGGTGAAACGCTCGCACTGCTGGGGCCTTCGGGCAGCGGCAAGAGCTCGCTTATGTCAGTGCTGACCGGTCTGGAACGCGCCACCTCGGGCAAGCTGACCGTGGCTGGCGAAGACTTCACCGCGCTCGACGAAGACGCTCTGGCGCAAGCGCGCCGTGGCCGTATCGGTATCGTATTGCAGGCGTTCCACCTGCTGCCGACGATGACTGCGGTCGAAAATGTCGCCACTCCGCTGGAACTGGCCGGGATCAGGGGCGCGACCGAACGTGCGAGCGAAGAGCTGGAAGCTGTCGGCCTCGGCCATCGCCTCACCCACTATCCCGCGCAGCTTTCGGGCGGTGAGCAGCAGCGTGTGGCCATCGCCCGCGCGATTGCCAGCCGTCCGCCGTTGATCTTTGCTGATGAGCCGACGGGCAACCTAGACACCTCCACCGGATCGAGCGTGGAGGATGTTCTGTTCCGCCGCCGCGAGGAAACAGGCGCAACGCTCATCATCATCACCCATGATCGCAAGCTCGCCGAGCGCTGCGACCGCGTGGTGACGCTGGGTGACGGCCTGATCGCCAGCGATACCGCCAAGTCGTGAGCTGGGCACGCGCCTGGACGATTGCTCGACGCGACCTATCGAGCGGCTTTCGCGGACTGCGACTGCTGCTCGTCTGTCTCTTTTTGGGCGTAGGGGCGCTGGCGGCCATCGGCAGTCTGACCTCTGCCATTCAA
Organism: Aurantiacibacter sp. D1-12; assembly: GCF_028858515.1. Taxonomy (GTDB): domain Bacteria; phylum Pseudomonadota; class Alphaproteobacteria; order Sphingomonadales; family Sphingomonadaceae; genus Alteraurantiacibacter. Next base: position 25,779 of record NZ_JAPJZJ010000001.1, on the reverse strand, counting down.
ACCGAGCTGGACTCGCAGGGCCAAGCTATCCTTGGCGGAGACTTTGAGGTCGAGCTATGGCAGCGCTTCCTGTCCGAAGAGGAGACCGAGTTCCTCGAACAGTACGGCGAACTTTCTCCGGGCTATCGCATGCAGGCAATGGCGACGACCGAGAATGTCGCGGTTCCCATCGAACTGAAGGCAGTCGCCCCCAATTATCCGATGTACGGATCGCTGCTTATCGAGGGTCAGGGCGCTGTTAGTGCCCCGCAGGGCAACGATGCCTTCCTGTCTGCCGGTGCTGCCGAGCGGCTGGATGTTGCTGTTGGCGACAGCTTTACCGTGGGCACCGAACAACTCACCGTCAGCGGCATTATAGAGGAAGAGCCCGACCGTCTGAGCGAAGGTTTTGCTCTTGGCCAGACGATCATCGTTGCGCAGGACTATCCCGAGACAGCAGGCCTGACTGCACCCGGTGCCTTGTTCGAAACCAAGACGCGCCTCGCTTTTGACGGCAATTACAATGCCGAGGACGTCGAGGAAGCCCTTTTCGAGGCATTCCCCGGCACCCCCTTTGACACCCGCACCGCAGACCGCGCGTCGCCGGGTGCAGAGCGTTTCGTCAGCCGTATGGGCGAATTCCTGACGCTCGTTGGCCTTGCCGCACTCGTCATTGCCGGGATCGGCATTGGCGGTGGGGTGAATTCCTATCTCGAAGCGCGGCGCAATTCGATTGCAACGCTCAAGATCCTCGGCGCGACGTCGCGAGATATCTCGCGCATCTACGCACTGGAGGTGGGCATTGCGGCGGTCGTCGGCTCGCTTGCAGGGCTGCTGGCGGGCGTGCTCGTGACGCCGCTGCTTGCCAATGCCCTCGGTTCGTTGCTTCCGGTCAATACCAACCTTGTCCTCGATCCGTGGGCGCTGGTGCGCGCCATGGCGTTTGGCCTTCTGGTCGCGCTCGTGTTCGCAGCACCTCCCCTCGCCCGCGCGAAGACCTTCCCTGCGATGGCACTGATGCGCGCGCGCGTGTCGCCACTGGCTCGGCAATGGAAAGCGGCGGCGCTGCCCGTTGCCCTCGGCCTGATTGGCATCGCGGTGCTCGCCATCGCCTTTTCGCCGCAGCAGGTGCTCTCGGCAGGCTTCCTTGCTGGCGCTGCGCTGATCCTCGGCTTCCTCGCGCTGCTTGGACGCGGCATCCGGTTTGCGGCCTCCAAGGCACCGCGTGCGAAAGACCCGATTGTGCGGGCAGCCATAGCCAATCTTCACCGCCCCGGCGCAGCCACCGGCTCGCTCGTCACCGCACTGGGATTTGGCCTTGCGGCATTCGTACTGCTCGCAGGGGTGCAGACCAGCCTCGGCGGCAATATCCAGCAGTCGGTGCCAGAGCGCGCGCCCGACTATTTCGTGCTCGACATCCCCAAGGAGGGGCTTGAGCAATTCAACGGAATTATCGGTGATATCTCCGAAGACGCGGTCATCGAAGCCGTGCCCACTCTGCGCGGCTTTATCGTCTCCTACGGGCCGGAAGAGGACCCGACGGTGATCGCGGAGCTCGATCAGCTACCTGACGGCGCCTGGGGTCTTAGCGGAGAGCGTGGCCTGACCTATGCCGCCGATCTGCCCGAAGGCAATGTGCTGACCGAGGGCGAATGGTGGGCACCTGACCACTCGGGCGAGAACCTCGTCTCGATCGACGCTGATCTTGCGGCAGCGGCCGGCATCGAATTGGGCCATGTCATCACCGTGTCGATCCTCGGCGTGGAACGCAGCGCGCGTGTTGCCAGCATCCGCCGGATCGACTGGGAAAGCCTGGGCTTCAACAACGTCTACATCTTCTCGCCCAACACGCTGGAAGACACGCCCCACAATCTCGCCGCGACGGTCGAACTTCCCGAGGGTGCCGAAACGGGAGGACTGCTGCGCCAGTTGGTACAGGCCTTCCCTTCATCCAGCGTGATCGAAGTCGGCCCGATCCTGAACGAAGCACGCACGATCCTGGATCAGGTTTCGCTCGCCATTCTTGCTGCTGCATCGGTAGCGGTACTGGCAGGCATCGCCGTATTGCTTGGTGCGATTGCTGCGGCAAGGCAGGCGCGCATCTACGACACCGTGATCCTACGCGTGCTAGGTGCCAGCCGTAAACAACTCCTGGCTCTGCAATTTGCCGAGTTTGGCCTGCTGGCAGCGCTATTGGCCGGTGTTGCCCTTGCACTCGGAACGGGTGTCGCTTGGCTGATCGTTGTTCAGCTGTTCGAATTCGAGTGGCTGCCCGACTGGACCGAAATCCTCGCCGTTCTCGGCGGCGGACTGGTCTTGGTGCTGGCCTTCGCCTTCGCCGCATCGCTCCCGCTGCTGAGAGCGCGACCGGCGCAAACGCTGCGTTCACTCTGATCCACACAGAAAAAGGGCGGCCCCGAAGGACCGCCCAAATTCGTGCCTAAGGTATTAACCGCCTGCGGTGTTATTCAAACACCCCTGCGGCACCATGTTCACCGGGCTGCCCCTTCAGAACCAGCGTGCTGGCCAGCATGTCATGCAGACCCTGCTTCTTGTCAGTGAAAGCAATCATGATGTAGCCGATCAGCAAGATCAGACCGGACAGGATCTTCGCAAGATAGCGGCCAAGCGCACGCAGCCAGGTGATGCGGTTGCCGTTTTCATCGGTCACGACAAGGCCAAGCGCCTTCTTGCCCAATGTCGCTTGCCATGGTCCGCTTTCCATCAGCACGTAATAGCCAATACCAATAGCCATTACGATCAGCAGGTAGAGCCCGCCAGCACCCGTTGTCAGAGCTTCTGCCCCGGCCGGATCCACACCTGTGAGAGCGCCTGCGCTGATGCCGAACATCATCCCCAGAACAATCTGCACGATATACAAAATTATTGCGTCGATCAGATACGCGCCAACGCGAATCCAGAAACCAGCATATGGCATACGAATAGTCCCCTCTTTCAAACCAGAGGTGCAAGCCACCACAAATCACCGCAATTTACAAGATGCAAGGCGCGCTAACCGGACAAAGAAAAAGGGGAGCCGAAGCCCCCCTTCCCCTTCCTCCGCAGAGGATATCGGCGCTGACGCTTAGAAGCGGAAGCGGCCGGTGATGCCGTAAGTGGTCGGATCGTTCGGGTAACCCGAAACCGCACCGGGCTGCGCCGGGCTGTCGAACACGGTACCGAAGTAACGGTCATCCAGAATGTTACGGCCCCAAACCTGCAGTTCGATACCGTTATCCATTGCCAGCGTTAGCGACGCGGTCAGGTTATTCTGACGCGCAGTAAACGGCAGGCCGGCAGCAATCGCCGGACCACCATCGGCGATCGTTCCGTCAGGTGCACGAACTGCGAAGGCCGGAAGACCTTCAACCAGCTGGTATTCAGACGACCAGAGGTAGTTCACGCGCGGAATGAGCTGGCCAAAGCCGAGATCGGCTTCGTACTGCGCACCAAGGATCACGGTCCATTCCGGAATGCCCGAAGGCGTGGTGCCCGAAATGTCACCCTGTGCCGACTGCGTGAAGCTGTCGAACTCGGGGTTGAGGTATGTCACCGCAGTGTTCAGCGTGAGGCCCGGTGCAGGGTACCACAGGCCTTCAAATTCGACACCGAAGGTCGACTGGCTACCTGCGTTGGCGAGCACGAAGCCCGAGCCGGTGAAGATGTTGGACTGGAAGCCCTCGATCTCCTGCTGGAAAACCGTGAGGTTCAGAGCAGCAAAGTCGAAGTTGGTCTTGATACCCACTTCGTAAACCGTCGATTCTTCCGGACCGGCAAAGCGCGAACCATAGGTCTGGTTCGGCTGTGCAAGACCTGCATTGATGATCGCGGTACGATCAGCGAGCGACGGACGCGCATCGCGCGACAAGTTCACCGAGCTGGCTTTGAAGCCCGTTGCATAGCTGGCGTAGATGTTCACGTCAGGCGTGATGTCGTAAGCCAGACGCGCAGTGTAGCTGAAGTTGTCGTCGTTCGTGGTGCCGTCCTCAACCGAGTTGGGAACGCCGAGGAACGGCGGCAGGAACTGCAGCGCGCGAAGCGGGTTCAGCGGGTTCGCAAGCGGGTTGTTGACGTTTGCCGCCGCGAATGCAGCTGCACCGGCCTGGATCGTTGGGAAAATCGGAGCCGTCGCGGGGTTCGTGGCGAATGCAAGCACTTCAGCGGCAGTTGCCGCACGCCCAAGCATCAGCGCATCACCAACGCCCTGGGCAATGGCGCCCTGCGTCAGAACCTGCTGACGGAACGGAGCAAGCTGGGGTGCATCGAAGTCAATCGACGAGAACACGTCGGTCGAGATCGCTTCTTGAGTGAAAGTCTTGCTATCGTCGGTGTAGTTGCCGCCGAGTGTCAGAACGAGGCCATCAACAATCTCGAAATCGACCTGGCCGAAGATCGAGAAAGCTTCGGAGTCCAGCGTGTAAGACTCAGTGAAACCCTGCCCTTGATTGAAGAACGACCCAACGAAGTTCTGACCGAAAGAAGCACTGAAGACCTGCTCTAGCGGCACTGCAGTCGGGAACAGGGGGCTAGGCGCGAGGGCAAAGGCCCCTCCTGAAAGGTTCCCGACCAAGAGATTGGCATAGTTGCGGAAGTCAGCACCATAGAGCAGCTGGTTCGACTGTTCGACATCCTCGTTGATGTAGAACAGGCCGAGCAACAGATCGATGCGATCGCCGATGGTTCCGGAAACGCGGAATTCCTGCGTGAACGTATCGAGACGCAGGTCCTGCGAGTTCGGATAGATCAGGTCAGCGGTTGAGAAGTCCGAGTCCTGTACGGTAACCGCTTCCGTCGTGCGGCTTGCGGTGATCGAGGTGAATGTGAAATCACCAATGTCCTTGTCGATCTGCGCGGAGATGCCGTGATTGCGGATCTCGTTGGTGGAATCGAAATTGTTGTAAACGACATCGGCAAAAGGATTGTTCGGATCAGTTACCTGGCCACCCAGTGCCTGGATTACTGCAGTCGGCGGACCGCTTTGCGCGTTCACAACACCGCAACAGATTTCGTCGATATCATCGATATCTGCAATCACGCGGATGCGCCAGCTTTCACCATCATCAACCAGGATCTGGGCGCGTGCGTACCAGCGATCACGATTATTGACGCTGTTGCCCGTGTTCAGGTCCTCGAAGAAACCGTCACGGCTGTTGAGACCTGCACCGACACTGAAGGCGACCGAGTCAGCCAGCGGGCCAGTCACATAACCGCGCGCCACAACCTGATCGAAATTGCCGTAGGTCAGTTCGACATTGCCGCCGAAGTCAAACTGCGGCTCTTCGGTTACGACCGAGATAACACCGGCCGATGCGTTCTTGCCGAACAGGGTCGACTGCGGGCCACGAAGGACTTCGACACGCTGCACATTGGGAAGGTCGGAGATCGAGCTCGCGGTACGGCTACGATACACGCCATCGATGAAGACACCGACAGACGGTTCGATACCGGCGTTGTTGGCGCCGTTACCAAAGCCACGAATGAAGAAACCGGTGTTTGCCGAAGACTGGCGCTGGCCAACAGTCAGCGAGGGAACAACCGTTTGCAGGTCGCGGATATCGCGGATCACGTCACGTTCCAGCGTTTCAGCGCCGGTAACGGAAACAGCGACCGGAATTTCCTGCAGCGTGGTTTCACGCTTGGTGGCGGTCACCAGAATGGTGTTGCCCTGTGCTTCTTCCTCTTCAGCAGCGGGATCATCGCCGTCTGCATCCTGGGCCATGGCAACCCCTGGTGCGACCAGCGCAAGAGCGGCGGCACTGCAAAGAAGATTGCGTGAAAAACCGGCAGCGCCGGTAATGGTAGTTTTCATCGAATTCTCCATCTCTCCCTCAGGAAGCGGAAAGTTCGCCCAGTTGACGATCCATTCCATTCCTTCAGCGACTTGAATTAGTCGATTTCTTCTACCTAGCGCAAATGTTTCCTACAATTGCTCAGTGGGACGCGCGATTGTATGGCCACACACGTGTAGCATTGGCGCAACAGGGAAACACCTCACCATTACGTAAGGTCAGCTTCACTCTACTTGCGCACGGATGCACTGTGCAGTGCCTCCTCCTATCTCCTTGCCCCGCGCGCGACCTTAGGCTAGAGGCGCGCCAATTCGCAGGTGCAGCATGATTTGCCCTGCCCGACACAGGAAAAATTGTAATGTCTGCGCCCCTTCGCAACGTGGCGATTATCGCTCACGTTGACCACGGTAAAACCACTCTGGTTGACCAGCTCTTCCGCCAATCCGGCATGTTCCGGGATAACCAGCGCGTGGAAGAGCGCGCGATGGATTCAAACGAACTGGAGCAAGAGCGCGGGATCACCATCCTTGCCAAGCCAACCAGTGTTGAATGGAAACCCGAGGGCGGCCAGCACAGCTACCGCATCAACATCGTCGATACGCCGGGCCACGCCGACTTTGGTGCCGAGGTAGAGCGTATCCTCAGCATGGTCGACGGCGTTATCCTGCTGGTCGACGCCGCCGAAGGCCCGATGCCGCAGACCAAGTTCGTAACCGGCAAGGCACTCGGCCTTGGCCTGAAGCCCATCGTGGTCGTCAACAAGATCGACCGAAGCGATGCGCGCGCCAGCGAAGTGCTGGACGAAGTGTTCGATCTGTTCGTCAATCTCGACGCGAATGACGAGCAACTCGATTTCCCCGTGCTCTACGCCTCGGGCCGCTCGGGCTATGCCAGCGAAGATCCGGAAGCACGTGAGGGCGATCTGCTGCCGTTGTTCAACCTCATTGTGAACCACGTGCCCGAACCCGATCTCGATCCCGATGGCGAATTCGCCATGCTGGCAACGCTGCTTGATCGCGATGCCTTCCTCGGCCGTATCCTGACCGGCCGCATCGAAAGCGGTCGCCTGGAAACGGGCATGCCAATCCACGCGTTGGATGTGAACGGCAATGTCGTCGAGACCGGTCGCGCGACAAAGGTTTTTGCCTACAATGGCCTTGATCGTGAGCCCGTGCTCCACGCCAAGGCAGGCGATATCGTTGCCATCGCAGGCCTGACCGAAGCGACCGTTTCGAATACACTGTGCTCACCCAACGTGAACGCACCGATCCACGCATCGGAAATCGATCCGCCTACGCTCAGCATGACCTTTGCCGTCAACGACAGCCCCTATGCAGGCCGCGAGGGCGACAAGGTACAGAGCCGCGTGATCCGCGAGCGTCTCGAACGCGAAGCCGAGGGCAATGTCGCCATCCGCATCACCGAAAGCGCCGGCAAGGATGCTTTCGAAGTGGCGGGCCGCGGCGAATTGCAGCTCGGCGTGCTGATCGAAACGATGCGCCGCGAAGGCTTCGAACTCTCGATCAGCCGTCCGCGCGTGCTCTACCGCGAAGAGAACGGGCAGCGGCTTGAACCGTATGAAACCGTCGTTGTCGACGTGGACGATGAATTCTCTGGCACCGTCGTCGAGAAGATGGCGCAGCGCAAAGCCGAAATGACCGAAATGCGCCCAAGCGGCGGCGGCAAGACACGCCTCACCTTCGTGGCTCCAAGCCGGGGCCTGATCGGCTATCACGGTGAATTCCTGTCCGACACGCGCGGCACCGGCATCATGAACCGTCTGTTCGACAGCTATGGCCCGCACAAGGGCAAGATTGCCGGCCGCCAGAACGGCGTACTGATCAGCATGGAACAGGGCGAGGCAATGGCCTATGCGCTCAACACTATCGAGGAACGCGGCGTGCTGTTCGTATCCCCTGGTGAGAAGCTCTATCAGGGCATGATCATCGGCGAGAACGCCAAGCCGGAAGATCTCGAAGTCAACCCGCTCAAAAGCAAGCAGCTCACCAACTTCCGCGCCAGCGGCAAGGACGAAGGCATTCGCCTCACCCCGCCACGCAAGATGACGCTGGAGCAGGCCATCGCCTACATCGGCGATGACGAGCAAGTAGAAGTGACACCGGAAAGCATTCGCCTCCGCAAGGTTCATCTCGACCCACACGAACGCAAGCGGGCAAAGCGCGCGGCTGAGGGCGCGTAATCCCCGCAGTCTAAGCCCAGAATGTTGAAGGCCCGGCTACTCAGGCAGAGTGGCCGGGCCTTCGCGTCTGAGCCGTAGGGTTGAGGGTGGGAGCGGCTCAGAAACGCGTTGTAAACTCCACCAGCGACTGCGGCATGTTGTCGAGCGCCCAGATCTCGATCATCTTGTCGAAACCGGTCAGCACCATCACGCCTACCAGCAGCACCGCTCCGCCAAACATGGGCTTGGCATATTTCGCCAATGACTGGAGCGACTTGCTGCGCTGGCCGAGCGCCTTGCGCGAGCCGTAGGCAAAAGCGAGGATCGAAGTCGCGACGCCAAGCCCGAAGACGAGAAAGATGCCGAAAGCGCTGAGCAGGTTTTCGCCCTGTGCAGCCGCCGCAATGGCGATGCCGAGTGTCGGGCCGACGCACGGTGCCCAGACCAGACCAAGCAGGCCGCCGACGACAAACTGTCCGATCGCGCCCTCGCCGCTCGTGCGCCCCAGCATGCGCTGCCCGGCGCTTGTTGCCGGAGCAGCTGCCGCGCTGAGCGCCATTTGCGCGCGAGGGATCAGCAACACGGCGCCCGCCACAATCAACAGACTACCAGCGGCGGTACGGACCAACCGCTCGTCAAGCCCGACCGAGAAGCCGAAAGCGAGAACGAGCAGGCCGAAGATGGAAAAGCTCAGCACCAGTCCAGCGGCTAGTGCTGCCGGCCCCATTTTACTTTTCCCCAGTGCAGTGGCGATGATGATCGGCACAAGGGGGAGGACGCAAGGGTTCAGGATCGTCACAAGACCGGCAACGAAGGCAAGGGCCATACTGCTGAACATGGTGCTGAGCTCCGGAGGAACGCCTGTTAGATGTTGCCGAACACGAACGAGCGCAGTCGATTGCGATTGGTTTCGGCAATCGAGCGCCCGGCTTCTTCGCGGCCATTGAACACCAGAATGGTGGACTGGCGCGGAATGCGATGTGCGCGAAGGAAAGCGCGATCCTCATCGAAGTTGACGCGGATGAACAAGGCATCGGAAAGGCGCGGATCGTTGCGCAGTTCGTTCAGGATCGGCTGCTGCGCGCGGCAGGTCGGGCACCAGCTTGCGTGCACATCGACTATGATCGTGCGTCCTTCAGCCTGCGCCGCACGGAAGCCGCTTTCAGTGTATTCGACCATGGTGGCCTGCGCCGATGCAGCGACAGGGACAGCGACGAAAAGCGCCACGATGGCGAGGATGAGGGGTTTGATCTTGGACACGGGGGTAAGTCTCCGAAATGGTTGTTGCGTCTCCCATTTCGCGCGCTCAGTCGCACCGGTTACCTGTTGCCCGAAATAATCTGCTTGCAGCCAATTCGAGAGGCCCTCTCGCAATCGTGGCTGCACTCGCCTAAGGCTTCGCTGGATGGACGTTACCGATCTTCGCGTTGCGCTGTTCAGCGGCAACTACAACTATGTCCGCGATGGGGCGAACCAGGCGCTGAACCGGCTGGTGGATTACCTGTTGCGCCAGGGTGCCAAGGTGCGTGTGTATTCTCCCACAGTGGATGAACCCGCATTTGAACCGGCAGGCGATCTGGTGAGTGTCCCCAGTATGCCGATCCCGGGACGCGGCGAGTATCGTTTGCCGCTGGGTTTCAACCAGCACGTGAAGGCTGATCTGGCGGCATTCAAACCCAATGTGATGCACGTCTCGTCACCCGATTTCACGGGCCATGCTGCCGTGCGCTGGGGCCGCAAGCGCGGCCTGCCAATCCTGGCAAGCGTCCACACCCGGTTTGAAACCTATCCACGCTATTACGGCTTCGCCTTCGCAGAGCCGTGGGCAGAAGCAATCCTCAAACGGTTCTACAATCGTTGCGATGCGCTGGTCGTGCCTTCGCAAAGCATGGCCGACGTGCTCGAAGAACAGGGCATGGGAGAGGATATCTCGATCTGGGCGCGCGGTGTGGACCGCGAGATTTTCGATCCCTCCCGCCGCGATATGTCATGGCGCCGCAGCCACGGGATTGCAGACGAGGATGTTGCCATCGGTTTCCTCGGACGGCTGGTATTGGAGAAAGGCCTCGACGTCTTCACCGAAACGACCGACGCGTTGAAAGCCCGCGGCGTGCCGCACAAGGTTCTGGTAGTGGGCGAAGGCCCGGCCAAGGAATTCTTCAAGCAGCATTGCCCGGATGCAGCCTTCGTCGGGTTCCAGAAAGGCGCCGATCTTGGCCGCGCAGTGGCGAGCATGGACATGCTGCTTAATCCATCTGTCACTGAAACCTTCGGCAATGTGACTTTGGAAGCGATGGCGAGCGGTATTCCCGTGATCGCCGCCCGGGCAACCGGCAGCACCAGTCTGGTGACGGACAATGTGACAGGCCGCCTTATCGAACCGGGAAAGTCAGAGCTCTTCGCCGATGCGGTGGAAGCCTACATCAAGGACGTGGCACTGCGCGAAGCGCATGGCCGAGCGGGCGAAAAGCGCAGCCGCGACTATTCGTGGGACGCCATCAACTCCGCCGTGGCCGAAACCTACTTACGCATTCTGTCCGAACACGGCGGAGTGAAAGCCGAAGCGTCAGCGTAGAACGCCGCGTGCAGTCATGGCCCGTGCGTAGAAGAACAGCGCTATAGTGATGATCCATATCGCCGCAGCAAAGGCATATTGCCCGGCCGTGTTGAAGCTTTCCGGTAGATCACCAACAAACCGCTCATAATACGTCGTGCCGATCAGGCCCACGATCGATATGCCGAATGAGGTCACTGCCAACTTGCGGCGCAGCAGGATCAGCGCAGAGCCGATAAACGCCCCCCAGACGCCCATGGCCCAGAACGCGACTGCCCATGTCGGGAAGCTGCTGAAGTAGGCAATCTGGTCCGGAGTCATTTCCAATGAATCGAGCATGTTCAGCTCGGTCATAAGATAACTCATGATACCGCCAGCATTCCACAATAGCGAAACGATGCCGATCACCCACAGGTGCCACGGCGTGGCCGGTCTTGCTTCTGTCATAAAAATCTCCCCCGAAACTTGGTTCCGGGGGAGAAGCTATCACGAGAATTGTCAGGTGCAAGCCATGGGCCTGCCCCGGCCTGATCAGAGTCGTTCGATCTTGCGAGCGAGCGCGTCGATCAGGTCGATCACCTGATCCTTCTGCACGTCCTTCAAATCGCCCCGCGATGCCTTGTTGGTCAGCACCGTGGCGAGATTGCCGAGCGAGCGGAACACGTCCGCAGACCCCGTTGGCCGCGCGCGCTCTGCCTTGCGCCCAAGGCGTTCCCACAGTTCGTCGACATCATCCGCGCGGTCTTCCAGTTCATCAAGGCCAGCCTCGGTTGCCTGGTAGAGCTTGCGCGCATCCTCGCTCTCTTTCTCCTCGATAACGCCTTCATCACCGAGCATCTGTAAGGTCGGATAGATCACGCCTGGGCTAGGTGAGTAGGCACCGCCGGTCATCTCCTCGAGCGCCTTGATCAACTCATAACCGTGGCGCGGTTCTTCTGCGAGCATGGCAAGGAGGACAAGGCGAAGTTCGCCAGGTCCGAACATGCGTTCACGCTTGCGTCCCGGGCCGCCGTGCCCGTGGCGACGGCCACCGCGATTACGGTTTCCGCCAAGTGTGAACAGGCCGCCCGGGCCAAAGATGCCCGTCGCGTTGAACGGGTTGTTTCCGCCAAACGGGCCCCCACGGCCGAAAATACCATCCGGTCCGAAGATATCGTCAGTGTTGAATTCGCGTTTGAACTCACGCTTGAACTGGCGCTTGAAGTTCTTTCGGCGACGGCGGCGTTCCGCCTGCTCGTCGTCATCTTCATCATCGATCTCGACTTCAACTTCGACTTCAACCTCGATGTCATCGTCATCGCTGGCAGCCGCGTCTTCTACCGGCTCCATATCCTCCGGTTCGATGATCTCTTCCTTCGGCTTTGCAGTGCGGCGCGTGGTCTTGCGCGTACGTGTCGCCTTGGTAGCTTTTGTTGCCTTGCGGGCTTTGGTCGCCTTCGCGCCCTTGGCAGGTTTCTTGGCCATGATGTGGCTCCAAATATGTCTCGTCCCAGTGCTAAGATATATCTTAGAGCTATCGTAACAAGAGGTCTCGGCGTTTTTGGGCAAAAAAATATCATGCCGCTACCGCTCGCCTCCGCCCTCGGGTTAGAAGGCCACATGGCAGATCTCTTCGCCGATGATGTTCCGCAAAGCGCCGGTCCGGATGCGCCGTCCGAGGACGCACCGCTTGCTGATCGGCTACGTCCGCGCTCCCTCGCGGAGGTCATCGGGCAAGATCATGTCACGGGACCCGAAGGCGCAATCGGGCGGATGATCGCAGCGGGCAAACTCTCCAGTCTGGTACTGTGGGGGCCACCCGGCACTGGCAAGACCAGCATTGCCCGCCTGCTCGCCGCCGAAGTAGGCATGCGATACGAAGCTGTGAGCGCGGTCTTTTCGGGCGTAGCGGACCTGAAGAAGGCCTTTGCCACTGCCGAAACCGCGAAGAAGGCTGGACAGCGAACGCTCCTGTTCGTGGACGAGATCCACCGCTTCAACCGCGCGCAGCAGGATGGCTTCCTCCCCTTTGTCGAACGCGGCGTTGTCACCCTGATCGGTGCGACGACCGAAAACCCGAGCTTTGAACTCAACGCTGCTCTGCTGAGCCGCGCGCAGGTGTTGATCTTGCACCGCTTGGATGCGGAAGCACTCGGCCAATTGCTCGACCGCGCGGAAGAGCTGGAAGGCCCCCTCCCCCTCTCACCCGAAGCGCGCGATGCCCTGATCGCCAGCGCCGATGGCGACGGCCGTTTCCTGCTCAACCAGGCCGAAACGCTCTATAATGCGAAGATCGACGAGCCGCTCAATCCGGCCGCGCTGGGTCAATTCCTGCAGCGGCGCGTGGCTGTGTACGACAAGGATCGCGAGGGACATTACAACCTCATCTCCGCACTGCACAAAGCTGTGCGCGGATCGGACCCGCAGGCGGCGCTTTATTACATGGCACGGATGCTGGTGGCGGGTGAGGAACCGCTATTCGTCGCCCGGCGGCTGATCCGCATGGCGGTGGAGGATATCGGCATGGCCGATCCCGGTGCGCTTACCCAATGCGTTGCCGCGAAGGACACCTACCAGTTCCTCGGCAGTCCTGAGGGTGAGCTCGCACTCGTTCAGGCCTGCCTCTACCTCGCCACCGCTCCCAAATCGAACGCGGTCTACAAGGCGCAGAAAGCGGCGTGGAAGAGCGCGAGGGAAACGGGCAGCCTGATGCCGCCGATGAACATCGTCAACGCGCCGACCAAGCTGATGAAGGATGCCGGATACGGTGCCGGATACTCCTACGATCACGATGCCGAAGACGGCTTTTCCGGCGACAACTACTGGCCGGACGAAATGGAGCCGCAGGAGTTCTACCAACCGGTAGAACGCGGGTTCGAACGCAAGGTACGCGAGCGGCTGGACTATTGGGCGCGGTTGAGGTCCCAGCGCGGTGGTTAGGGACTTCGAATATTTCGTCGCGGTGGACTGGTCCGGCGCCCAAGGGGAGCGGCACAAAAGCATTACCATGGCTGTGGCGCATGCGGATGGCGGACCGCCCGTTCTCGTGGAGCGCACCCGCGGTTGGTCGCGGCAAGAGGTGCTTGAGGTGCTGCGCGATGAATTGCCCGACAATTCGCTCGTCGGACTCGATCTCGGCATTTCCCTGCCTCATGCGGACAGGTCCGCGTTCTTTCCCGGTTGGGAGCGCGATCCCGCCGACGCAAAGTCGCTCTGGGCGCTAATCGACGCGGTTTGCGAGGGAGACGAACATCTCTCCGCCGGAAGCTTTGTCGATCACCCGCAAGCCAACGCTTACTTCCGCCGCCACGGTGGTCGTGAAGGCGCGCAGTTCGGAGGTGGCAGAGGCCGCTTCCGGGTAACCGAGCAGGTGCAGGAGATGATCGGGTGCAAACCCTATTCCAACTTCAACCTGGTCGGCGCGGCGCAGGTCGGCAAATCGAGCCTCACGGGCATGCGTGTGCTGCACCGGTTGCAAGGCAAGTTGCCAGTCTGGCCTATCGACCCATTGCCCTACGAAGGATCGGTTGTGGTCGAGATCTATACCGCTCTCGCCGCAATGGCCGCCGGACGAACCGCATCGAAAAGCAAGATTCGCTCGCGTGAGGAACTCGACGAGGCACTCGCCAACCTCAGCAGTCCGCCACTAGGCGGTACAGGCCTGATCGACGACCACTCCTCCGACGCCTTGATCACCGCAGCATGGATGCGAAATGCGGCAAAAATGGATGCTTTGTGGTCACCAAAAGCGCTCACACCACAAATTGCGCAAACTGAGGGGTGGACGTTCGGCGTTCCTTGAGGCAAAGGGCCGCGAATTCTTGTTGTCCAAACGCTTCGCTACTTGAGGATAACGGGAACAACAGCCCTCAAGCAGCAAAGCGGTAGGGCGACAAAAGAGTGCCGGCTTAGCTCAGTTGGTAGAGCAGTTGATTTGTAATCATCAGGCCGCGGGTTCGACTCCTGCAGCCGGCACCATCCCTTCCTTGTGGCCAGAAAAATCCGATAACGCCTTGAACGGCAAGGATATTTCTGGGGTTTGAAAACCGTTTTCACGGTGGAATTTGATATGCCCGCCGAAGACCAGTCTCAGCATAGCACGGCGGTCTTCCAATCGACCAGTTTCCCAAAGATTCCAAGGGTTTGAGAGGAGCTGGAGAGCGGTTTGAAAAGTTGTGTCATAGCCCCTTGCTGAGCGACCACATTTTGAGACCTTTTCCTCTAGGGCTGCTTTGCGGCGCTCAAGCTTCTCGACCTTAGCCTCATAGGCGCTCACGACAGCAGTTGATTCTGCTTCGACAAGCCGGTCGATGAGTTTTGAGATTTGCTTCTCTACCGAGCCTATCTCGACACGATTTTGGGTCGCTTCTAACCTGCTAGCTTCTGCCCGCTTGCCCCATTGGTCGCGAAAAATTGCGTCGGCCAGCTCAAACAGCTCTGGCGCAGGCGTCAGCCCCTCAACGAGGTCTTGAAGCTCTTCCTCCACTCGATCGCGCGAGATGGACTTCTTGCTGCTCACACAGCCACGCTGACGGCACATGTAGTAGGCGTAGTAATCGTTGCGACCCTTCGCCCATGTTGAGGTCATGGGATAATCGCAATCGCCGCAGCATACAAAGCCGCGCATTGGGAAATCTTCGCTGATGTTCTTGCGAGCCGGGGCGATAGCCTTCTCAGCTAGACGCTCTTGAATGCGTTCGTATGTTTCCAGGCTTCTCAGGCCTTCATGCCGCGCGTTGCGCAAAGGCACATCCCACTTGGGATAATCAATGTGACCTGCATAAAGGATTTGCTTCAGCATATGCGTGACGCGTTCGATAAGCACCACGTTATGGCGACATCTTGGAAACTGCGGTTTGGACTCAAGGAAACGCTTCACCTCTGCCTGTGAGGAGAATCGCCCGCTGGCAAAGCCCTCGAGAGCTTCGGTCACGATCCTCGCATTTGGTTCGTCAGGAACCATTACTTTCCCGCCTCCAGGCTCCCGCTCGAAGCGATAGCCCAATGGTGCATAGAACACCCAATATCCGTTGAGCATGCGCGCGCGCATCCGGTTCTTGGTTTGCTCCTTGTTCTTTTCGCGTTGATGCTGCGAGACGCTGGCGAGCAGGTTTTCGACCAACTGGCTGTCGGAGTCTTCGCCAAACTCGATGGAAGGCGATTCAAGCGTTGCGCCTGCTGAGGCGATGTCGCCACGTAGACGAAGGTGGGCTTCCAAGCCCCGTGCAAGACGGCTGATGTCGTCAATGATGACAACCAGCCCTTGCTTGCGCTTCCGCCGCAGGAACTTGAGCATAGCCTGCATGCCCGGCCGACTGACTGCCGATCCTGACATTTCATCCGTGAACGTCTCAATGACCTCATATCCACGGTATTCGGCAAACTCGCGGCAGCGCGTCTCCTAGGACTCAAGGCCAGTCCCTTGCGTAGTCTGCTGGACTGAACTGACGCGGCAATAGATCACTGCTTTCGTTCGTGGGTTCGCGCTCATGGTTTCCGCTCTTTCTCAGAATCCTTGTTTCGGCCAATGCGCTTGCATAGACCTTCAATTGTCTGTTTTTCTTTTGTTTCTAGTAGTTTATCACAAGACGATCGTCGCGGGAAAGGCCTTTCTTTCCTTTGTTCCAGAGTAATTTGCTCGGAGGTCTGACCGAAAGCAGCATCGACGAAATGGGCCGTGATATCGGCGACTATGCCAATCAACTCGTCCTTGTCGGACTCCGGCATGTCGATATCGGCAACAAGCTGCCGATACTTCTCCAGATCATGATGCTCCAATAACGCCACCCAAAACCCTTCTGCCTCGCGCACGAGGCAAGTCGTTCAAGATACGGGTCTTTGGATATGACGGCTTGCTACCGTTTCTGGGAAAAACACCAACGCCCCACACCTCGGCTGTTTTTCCGGCACCTTATCTTTTAGTTTACTACATTGCCGTTTTGGAGTGCAAATTTGGTCGCGGCCGCTGGTTTGGCGAACTGGTCACTGTCCAAGTGTCGTCACGCTGACAGCAAACAGTGGCTATCAGCGTGACGACACTAGTATCTCGGATATTGCCCGCCGACCATTAGTCCTCGTCAACTGCACGAAGACATCGACGCTTTCACGCACATAATGGCGCACATCATCGCGACCGAGGCGAGTTCCAGCCTGCAAGACGAGCAGCGTCAACTGTTCGATCGCCCGGGCAGGCGTGTCCGCGTGGATCGTCGTCATCGAACCTGGATGCCCGGTGTTGACCGCTCGCAGGAAGGTAAAAGCCTCGGCCCCGCGCAGCTCGCCGAGAATAATACGGTCTGGCCGCAAGCGAAGCGCCGCAATCAGCAAGTCCTCCGCGCTGACATCCGCCTCGCTCATGCCTCCGCGCGCGGCAATAAGGCCAACAGCATTCTCATGCTTCAACCGGAGCTCTTCTGTATCCTCGATCAGTACCAGCCGCTCCTCCGCGGGGATTTCGGCCAACAAGGCATTGAGGAATGTGGTCTTACCCGTGGAAGTACCGCCGGAAACGAGAATATTGCGGCGATTGCGCACCGCATCTTTCAACACTGCGAGCGCTTCATCCGGGCCTATCGATTGCTCCGAACGTTCCTTGTCGAACAATACAGCACTTGAGTGCAGGGTGTCGAAAGCCCCCTCTTCGCTCCAGTCGTCCAACGATAGATCCGGCGCAACATGCTTACGAATGGCAATCACATGACCATCACGTGTTGCAGGGGGCGCAACCACCTGCACGCGCGAGCCATCGGGCAACGCGGCAGCCAGTAAAGGTTGCGCGCGGCTAATCCCTTGCGACGCGTGCGCCGCAACCTGCCGCGCAAGGCGTTGCAATGTTTGCTCGTTCAGTCCCTCAACCTGCTCGCATGAAACCCCACCGCCAAGGACTTCGAACCAGATCTCTCCGGGCCGATTGATCCAGATATCGGTAACATCTTTGCGGCCTAGCCATGGCGCCAGAGGTGCGAGGAAGCTGTCGAGATAGTATCCGGCCTCCACCACGCGTCAGCCATCGACCGACGAAAAATCAAGGTCACGCGCTACATAGACGGAAACACTTGTGCCGTGATCGATCTCTAGCACGGGCCCTGCGCGCTGCGATCCGGCAGCCTGCGTCACATTCTGGGTGCTTCCAGGCAGGGCGACATAGGTTCCGCCACCTCCGGTCGCTTCGCCGATCGCTATTCCCGCTCCGATACCGAGGAAGGTCTGCAGTAATGCCTCGCCGAAGCGGGAGAAAAAGCGCGAATTGACGTCACCTTCCACACCGCCACGGCCCAGCGGATCGGAAGCAGGGCTATCAAGGGCAATGCTCACCCCATCCGGGCGCAACAGGCGCGTCCAGTTTATCGCCGCGCGCCGCTCGCCCGGATTGAGCCCCGCCTGATACTCGCCGAACAAGCGACTGCCACGCGGCACAAGAACGCGCGTCCCGTCAAAGGAATAAACATCGCGTTGCACAAGGGCCCGCACCCGCCCCGGGCGGGTGGAATTGAAGGCGGTTTCCAGCACCGCCGGGATGATAGTGCCCTGCGAAATAGTGTGCGAGGGATTGAGGAGACGGGTCGCATTGATCCGGTCGCTACCATTCTCGTCCGAGCGCTGGTCCGGTCGGGAACCAGTAACGGGCCGCTCGTAAATGACGGCAGGACCGCTGGGCGGCTCCGACAACACTGTCGGCGGAGCGGTTGGTGGCAGAAAAGCAGGGGTAGGGGGCGGCTGACTTGGTACGAAAGCAGGCGCAGGTGGTGGCGAAGCGGGGGCACGAGTAGGTTGCTCTACCTCAGCTTCCCCCAAATCGGCGGGTAGAACACGCGCACCTTCAGGCAAACGAAGCGGCGGCGGCGGGGCGATACGGCCTGTGCTTGGTTCTCCGGCCAAAACGGTTGGCACCTGTTCAGCTTGCCGTGCTGTGTTGAGTGCAGAGAATAGCCACACGCCGCCAATCAGCAAAACAGCAACAAATGCCCACATCCCCCAATTCCCGCCGCCACTGGTACGGATTACCGGGCGCATATCATCTGGCAGGCTGTCGCTTGGTGATGCCATTGCGCTCACCCTTCCCCATCTGGCTGGCTGTTTCGACGCGCGTGTGCACGCTCATCATCAAGCCGGAATACAAGTTCTGAATATACCCGATCAATCACGAACAGTCCGCCGCGCATATGGCCGTTGACCATTTCCTCCTCGCCCGTCTGCCCGATAGCGAATACAGCGGGCAGTGCCTGATCGGGCGCGTAGGAGATATAGGTGCGAATGCCGTCATCACGGATCGATTGCGGGCGAACTTCGCCATCACCGCGTAAGCGATATGACCAGTTTCCAAGCGGAACTTCGGGTAATTCCTCCGCAATCGCCTGCTCAGACTGCAAGTTATAGGTAAAGCGCACCAGATACGCTGCTGTCAGCCCTTCTCCCACACGCAGTGTAAAGGGATAGGTACGCCGATTGGTTTCCACCGTCATGCGCGCTGCCGCAGCCTCCCTGTCGGCCAGCACGAGCAAGGAATTGCCCTCCGGCGATACGCGCACTTCAAAATCGAATTCGTTGCTGATGGTCACGCGCTCGATCGTTTCACCTGCTTCCAACATTACGGTCATACCGTTGCCTGGGAAGATCGTGAGTAGAACGTCCATCCCCTCTTCCCATTGCACAGTTTGGAGGCGCGGATTGCCGAGCTCCAGATCGGGCACCACCTGAGCCGTGGCAGGGTTTGTCCAGGCAAGACCCGCAAGCAGCAAGGCAAGCATACGGATCACTCGCGCGTTCTCCCGGCTGGCACAGCGCGCAACTGCACGGCTTCCTGAGCTTCCATCACTTCAGGTAATGTCTCTGCATCACGGCGATAGCGTGTCACCTGAAAGCCAAGCGGATTGATGTAACGATCCTGCTCGCTCATTTCTGCATTGCTAAAGCCATAATCGATAACTGCTGCCCAATGCTGTGCCACTTGCGGCTGCCCGCCCGGATCGGTGCGAGTGGTGGAAAAGCGCACCAGAGCACGGTCCTGTGCCAGCGAAGAGACGCTACGCACATCGACGGATATGCGTGTCCCCGTGCCATAGACGGACAGTGGGCTCCCAGGCGCGCCTGCCTGCATGGCAGCTACATAGCGTTGCCGCGCATCGCCTGCGCTCCACAGACCAACACGGCGATAGTCATCCTGGAAACTGTTGTAGTCGAAGCTTTCACGCGCGATCACATATTGCACCACAAAGCTGCGTGTCAGTGCTGCATCGGGAGCCACAAGATCCTGATCCAGTGGCGCCAGTGCTTCGACATGGCCGGTCTGCCGGTCAACCAGCAATGTATAGGGCTCGCGCTCCTTGAGAGGGAGCAGCGTGACAAGAGCAATCGCCAGCAGTACCGCAACTGCGGCGGAAACCGTCGCCACAATCCATGCAATGCGCCGTGATTTCTCAAGCTCATCGGTTACGCTGACAGACCAGCTGTCGGCGACTTCAAAGTCCTCTTCGATAGGGTCGTGGGCGGTCAACCATCCCTCCTGCGGCTCGAAATCGAGCGTGAATGCGTGGTGCGGCGATAGGAGTTACCCAGCCGTTCCGGCAGGACAACGCGAGCCGAATCTGCAGATGGGCTACCTCTCACCCTTGCAGATGCTGCTGCTCCACCGCCTGTCACACTGACAATCCTGCTCTGTTCAAAACTCATACGATTCTCCACCTGCTGAGCGATCCGTTCGGCGCGAGAGGCTAGCGGACTTACTTCACGCGCGGTGGGACCAGCAATTGCAGACTGCCATCCTGCCGAGCTGGAAAAATCAGGCAAGCGAATGGCATTGGTCCAGCCGCGCATGAAGGCGATCTTTGCGAGCAGCCAAATGGTCATGAGCTGCACGATAGTGAAACCTGTCGTCATGGCGAACAGTTCTATCGGAGCGCTCGGCGCGGCATAACCGCTCCCGCGGACCAGCAGGACATCCCGCAAAAACGGCTCAAGCACAGCAAGTTCCACTGCAAGAATAACAGTGACGCCAACAGAACCTACCAGTGTCAATGCAAGCGCGCGCAGCCAGCCTGCAAACAGACCCCGCGTCGCCTCGAACAGCAACATGCCCGCAGCAAGTGGAGCAAGCGCCAGCAACAGGCCGGCAACGATCCTGAGCAGGCCAAGCGAGCCGATGATCCCTGCAAGATAGATCAGCCGCGCCCAGCCCAATGCTGCATCATCCTGCAGCGCCGTACCTACAAAACTGGCATTACCCGCCTGCCCATCGATCAGCTGGTCCGACCAGCGTCCAGTGCCAAGGTCGATCAGCGCCAACACACCATTGTCCACCCCTTGCAAACGCTCGACAAAACCACCGCTCGTAGTGGCAAGCCCGGGATTGGACAGCGACGCGGCAAGCTGAGCCGGACCATCAAGCGTCACATCATGCACCACTGTCCGAAAGGCCGGCCAGCTAAAGGCAAGTGTCAGGACTATCCCGACCTTCAGCATGTCACCCATGATATCGCGGCTGTCAGGTGTGTAACCAAACAGCAAACGAAAGCCCCAGATTGCGATGAACAGCGTCAGCAGACCAGTCATGGCGAGCGATGCAGCAGACCCGGGTTGCCCCAGGGCTTCATAGCCGTAACTGCCGAGATACCGCGCCTGACAGTCAATATGCGTGACCATACGCGTCACGAACTCGGTACCGGTGAGGATCTGCGGGCACGACATCAGGCCGCCCTTTCCAGCAATTTTGCCATCCAGGCAGCAGGATCAGTCCCGGTTTCTTCAACCAGTTCATCGAACAGGCGCACGGTTTTCTCGCGGCCGGAAAGAATCGTCAGCAGGTCGGTCTCACCCGAAAGGTCGAGCCGCGCCACCACACTGTCTTTGCCATGCTTGATTAAGAAGCAGTGCGAGTTGTCCGGCAGCGTACGGACAAGATCGAACTCGTGCCGGGTCAGGCCGAAGCCATTGATATAGTCCTCTGCGCGCGCCTTGGGGTTGATCATGAATATCTGCGTCGCGGCCTGTTCGATTATCGCGCTGGCTATGCGGCTCTCCAGCGCATCCTGCGCACTTTGCGTAGCAAAGCCGACAATGCCGTTGCGTTTACGGATGGTCTTTTCCCAATCCTTGATCCGCCGCACGAAGACATCATCATCCAGCGCCTTCCACCCCTCATCAACGACGATGATAGCCGGAGTGCCGTCGAGCCGTTCCTCAACCCGATGGAAGAAATAGAGCAGCGCAGGCGTGCGCGCTGCCGGGTCATCAA
This sequence comes from Aurantiacibacter sp. D1-12, assembly GCF_028858515.1. Taxonomy (GTDB): domain Bacteria; phylum Pseudomonadota; class Alphaproteobacteria; order Sphingomonadales; family Sphingomonadaceae; genus Alteraurantiacibacter. Next base: position 4,069 of record NZ_JAPJZJ010000001.1, on the reverse strand, counting down.
GGATCGAGGTCATGTCGAAGCCAACCGCTTTGGCATCCAGTTCGGTCAGATCACGCGGATTGTCGAACAGCCAGGCGCGTTCGCCGTCACCCCACCACGCGCGAAGCCGGGAATGCAGGTCGCGCGCATTCGGGCGATGTGCACCACGAAACAGTTCCACAAGATAACGCAACCGGCGCCGCTCCATCGGTTGCGCGAAATTGGTATCGACCGCGTCACGGATCTGCTCGGTTTCCTCTTCGTCTGTGCCACCTGCCAGCAGGCTGAGCCAATCGATCAAGAACTGCCGATTGCCCGGCGTATCATCGAGCTGCAGCGGATTGAGACCCGAAGGGCGATCCGACGACAAGCGATCATACTGCCCGCCTATCGCTCGGATAAACAACTCTGCCCCCCGATCCTTGTCGAAGAATATAATGCGCGGATCATGACGGCGCGCCTGTGCCAGGAGGAAGTTCATGACCACCGTCTTACCGCTCCCTGAAGGCCCGATGACGGTAAAATTGCCAAGGTCGCGCTGGTGAAAGTTGAAGTAATAAGGGCCAGCCGCCGTCGTCTCGAAAAGCGTCACGGCATCGCCCCAGTGATTGCCATGCGCTTTGCCGGTAGGAAAATTGTGCAGGCTGGCAAGCCCTGCAAAATTGGTGGTCGAAACCAGTCCTCGCCTGGCAATATATTTGAAATTAGCGGGAAACCGTGCCCAGAACGCAGGCTCTAGTGCAAGATCTTCGCGCACGCCATTAATCCCGAGGTCAGCCAGCAAGGCAATGACTTCTGCGACTTGCCTATCCAGCAATCCTAGATCATCGGCATGCACAGCAATAGTTGTATGGTGCTCACCAAAGCCTGCACGACCTGCAGCTACTTCGTCCTTCGCCACGATCAACTCATCACGCAGGGAAATGGCCTCATCTTCTGCCGAACGCATGCGCCTTAGAGCGAGGTTCATTTTGCCTAGCGCCTGCGCGCGTCCAACGAAGGCAAAGCTTTGCGAAACGTCGAGCTCGAACGGTAGCCGGTACAGCTCATCGAACATGCCCGGCATAGTGCGCGACGGGTAATCCTTGATTGAAACAAGCGCTACAAACCGACGATTGAGTGGACCGGCCTTGGCCAATTCTATGGTATCCGTACCAAAACTGATGCGCCGGGCAGGCAAATGATGCCCCAGATCCGTCTGTGACACGCCCACCGGACGCATGTCGGCATTGTAGAGGTACGAGAGGAATTCGAGCGGTTCCGACCGCTCGCCATCTGGCGTGTCATAGCATGTCAGCAGGTGCGGATCATATTGCCGCAGGGCAGAAATCATCGCTTCACGCGCGTTGTCGAGCGCGCGCATTTCCCCTGCAATCAAAGCCGCCTTACGCTGTCCGCTTTTCCTGGAAAACCAATTTCCAATCCGCTCGGCAATTCCAATCCGCCCCTGCAACGGGCGACGTACGATGGTGACGAACAGATCGTTTACGTAGAGGTTCTTCGCACCCAGCCGCTGCCGCCACCTAGCGTCAAGTCCTTGGCTGAAGCGATCCTGATGATCGCCTTCAAGATAGACTTCGGCACGCCTACGCACCACATGCTGATAGACTGCAAAGCGCGAGTTGCCGATTGCGCGCAGCATGGCATCGCGCAGTTCGGCGCGGTAATTCAGTTCTTCGCTGTCCGCTGTCTCAAAGTGGAAACCCGCAATGCGGATGGTCTGCATCAGTAACCCGTCACGCGTTTCCAGCGTGGCTGTGTCGAGATGCCGAGCATATGGCAGATGCGCACCCGCGGGGACCTCTTTCCGGGCAAGATCGCGTTTACTACTCATGGTCGGTATGAGTTACACCGCCAATGCGCGTGGTTCTTTACCCTGGGGCAATTGCGCATGCGGGTCAGCCACAGATCGACAATGCGCGGTTCGCGCAGACTTACAATCATACCAATGCCATGGATGAGAAGTGCGGCGAGCAGGACCCAGAAGCTTTTGAAAATGAGAAATAATTCAACTGCGATAATGCCGTTGATGATGAAAAAGCTGAACGTCACCCCCGCAAACATTTGCGGACGCGTAAGCGCTACAAAAAGCGTATCACTGCGCAACTGCTCTGCCAGAATATCACCCTGAACTATTTAAGGGAAAAACGATACCCTCATGATTATAGCCAGTTATTGCAAGGGAAATGCCCAGAGTCGAGACAAAGCACAACATCGCTTTGGCCTGCACCATCGGCAGCCCCTAATCAGCAGGCCGGCGCCCCAGCGACGCGTTGGCGTAGGGATTATAGGTTGCCTCGGGCAATGGCTCGCGCGGTTGGGCCTCATAGACCACCGTATCTGTCGGACCGAGCTGGCTGGCCTCACTCGGCCCGAGCATACCCATCATGCTCGCCGCGATCAGCGGTGAACCCAGAAGGAGGAAACATCCCAGCACTACCTGCGCCCCGCGGCGCAGCGATATCCGCCCCGTGAGCATGGAGAAGCCAACAAACGCCACCGCCAGAACACATAGTGTCACTGCAAGCTGGCCAAGCAGTGTGTCAGTAATCCAGCCTATTGAGCTGGTGACGGGATCACTGTTGGTGGACGGCGTAAACATAGCCTCCAGAGTGTAGCTGGACTTGCACTAAGTCGCCAGCGCCTTGAGCCAGATCCGCCCGGTAAACTGGAACCGCCCGCCGTTGTCCTGGTCGGGCGTGCCGAACTCGTCGTAGGCGTTGATCTCTATCGCGGTGCCGTTGCGGTTGTAGATACCCACGATCGAGCCGCGCATATCGCTGTAGAGATACTGCGCCCCGCCCAGGCTTGCCGATGAGCCGTTCCACTGCACCAGCGGATCGTCGCGAAATGTCATCAGTCAGACAGTAGGAATAATTATACTGCCCTCGGAATTCTTCGCTACTATCATTCTTCAGTGCCACGGCAGTATTGGGGATATCCGGGATATTCGGGAGGAGCCGCAAACGGAGATCGATTTTCTCCCTGATTAGTGAATTCAACTTCCAGCGTTGCCATTCTGTCAGGGCCAATTGCACCGACGCTTAAATGCACCTCTATCCCACGAACGCTGATGCTCCGATTTGCCCCATATGCTTCATGCGAAGCGCACTGTCCTGTCAATTGATGAACCCAAAAAAAGCCTCTGCTTTGATAGTCACGGGTATCGTCTACCTGAGAAAGTAATGAATCGCCTCTTACCTCGTCCCCCGCTTCAAAAAGAACACAGGAAAGGTCCGCGATCAACATCACACCATTTTCATTAGACCATCGAAGCTGGTCGGCATCACCTCCAGAAAAGCACTCAAATTCATAGACCGGGTTACCGTAGCGATCTTGTACAGTTAGACTGTCACGGAATCCATCTCGAGCAAAAGATACATCCCACGTCGCTCTCACCTCGCGAATTTCGGGCCAATCTGCATCATTACCATGTACATTGCCACCATCACCAAGTTGGCAATTCGAAACGGCAAACAGCAGCGTAAAATAGATTCTCATCAATGCCCTCTTCACAGGCGCCCGGGCCGTAAGCCCGTCGGACAACTAGCACTTCCGTGTATCCTAATTTCAACGTTGGTTACACCTTCGTCATAGCCAGAGACCAATTCTAAAATGAGCATACCAGGATTCCTGCCCATAATAACATCCTGTGCTTGCGCTGTAGTAGAGGCTACTTCGCGATGGTCCATGACATCGTCCAAACGACCAAATGTTTGACCTTCGCTAGTTCTTCCAAAAACCCTGTTCCCTAATTCTCTCATTTGTGGCCCCGCCCCCCGTTTGATGGCGACGAAGGAATCCACTGCCTCGGAATAACCGCTGCCGAATTTGGCCGCACAGGCCGCAACATACCCCCTTGTCGCCCGATAAGTCTCGGGTTTCCAGCAAGCACTCTTGCAGGTCCACTGCAAAAGCGTGGAAAGCTCTTTTTCTTTGGGCGCGGCTTACCACGCTCTCGCGGCCCGCCCCCGTCTCTGCCGCCGGGACCTGTAGGATCCACATTCGGCTGGGGATCGCACCCCTCCTTTTCATGGGAGTAGGTAATGTCATAAAGTTGGGGAGTGCCTTCAGAGCCGTCATCATATCG
>NZ_JAPJZJ010000012.1 GCF_028858515.1 Aurantiacibacter sp. D1-12 | reverse complement strand
CGATATGATGACGGCTCTGAAGGCACTCCCCAACTTTATGACATTACCTACTCCCATGAAAAGGAGGGGTGCGATCCTCAGCCCAACGTCGATCCGGCTGACCCCGGCAGAGACGGGGGCGGGCCGCGTGGGAAAAGACCCAGGAAAGAGGAGGAAGATGCCTGCCCAGAAGTGCCAGATGAGATCCCATCTTACCTGTACGTTCCTCTCGGTTTGTTACTGACGGGGGATATAATACACGAAAGGTCCAACGCTGCTGCGGCGCAACGCTTTCCCAACTTGGGAGGCACAGATGACGCGCGTGACGCTTACCGTCACACTTGGGCGGCGATTGCTGTGAGTAGATTGTACGGGCCTGCTAGAGCTTTAGGCGCAGGAAACGTAAATGAGGTCCAAGGCTATTTAAGAGGGCTTATGGGGCAAAGTGGCTATAATGCTGCATCTCGTGCTATGGACGATCATAATAACTACGTCGGTGCGGTGCTGGGAGCGGATGATCGGTATTCCAATATGTCTACAACTGAGCTGACTGACTATGCTTTTACGAACGACTGTGTGGTTACCTCACCATGAAAATTTTTGCGATCTCTATCTTCGTCCTTTTTTTTGGAAGTGCTTGTTCAAAAACAACAACCTTTCATCTGCAAAATGAAACTGACGACAACTTAAATGGGGTAGTAATCACACAAAGTGGTGACCCGCAAGCTGTTGGGATGTTACGATCTGGAGAAACACAGATGGTGACATTTCAGGCTTACTTCGAAAACCAGTATCGTTTAACGTTTGAGCGAGCAGGAACAAGATATCAAAAAGATCTATGCTACCAAGCTTGGGGGCACAAAGCTGACGGCGTCATTGTCGTGAGACCAGAAAGCATAGAGATGACATGTCATTGAGGGTCTTGTCAGATTGAAGGCAGGTGCTGACGCTCACCACCACCAACAATATGGACGGGGCCAGCCGCACGCTCAGCTATGGCTATGATGTGGCGGGCCGCCGTACCGGCCTGA
>NZ_JAPJZJ010000011.1 GCF_028858515.1 Aurantiacibacter sp. D1-12 | reverse complement strand
AGCAAAAACAGCACTTATAACGGGAGTGACGGGACAGGATGGAGCCTATCTTTCGCATTTGTTGCTGGAGAAGGGTTACGAGGTTCACGGTGTGAAGCGTCGTTCGTCGAGCTTCAACACGGGGCGGATTGAGGACATTTACCAGGATCCGCACGTCGATAACCAGAAGTTCCACCTGCACTATGGTGATCTGACCGACAGCACCAACCTCATCCGTATCGTGCAGGAAGTGCAGCCGGACGAGATCTACAACCTTGCCGCCCAAAGCCATGTGGCCGTCAGCTTCGAGACGCCGGAATACACCGCCAATGCCGATGCCATCGGCACGCTGCGCCTGCTCGAGGCGATCCGCATCCTCGGGCTCGAGAAGAAGACGAAGTTCTACCAGGCCTCGACCAGTGAGCTCTACGGTCTGGTGCAGGAAGTCCCGCAGCGCGAGACGACGCCGTTCTATCCGCGCAGCCCCTATGCTGCTGCCAAGCTCTACGCCTACTGGATCACGGTGAACTACCGCGAGGCCTATGGCATCCATGCGAGCAACGGCATCCTGTTCAATCATGAAAGCCCGCTGCGCGGCGAGACCTTTGTCACCCGCAAGATCACCCGTGCGGCGGCTGCCATTGCGCTGGGCCGTCAGGACAAGCTCTATCTCGGCAATCTTGATGCCAAGCGCGACTGGGGCCATGCGCGCGAATATGTGCGCGGCATGTGGCTGATGATGCAGCAGGACGAGGCGGACGACTATGTGCTTGCCACCGGCGTCACCACCGAAGTGCGCGAGTTCGTGCGCTGGGCGTTTGAGGATGCGGGCATCCCGATCGAGTTCCGCGGCGAGGGTGTCGAGGAGAAGGGCTATGCCAAGGATGATGGCCGCTGCCTGATCGAGGTTGATCCGCGTTACTTCCGCCCGACCGAAGTCGAACTGCTGCTGGGCGATCCTGCCAAGGCGCAGGAAAAGCTCGGCTGGACCCACGAAACCTCCCCCCGCGAACTCGCACGCGAAATGGTCAGCGCCGACATGGAAACCATGAAAGCAGAACCCATCGCAGGCGGCGATTGA
>NZ_JAPJZJ010000010.1 GCF_028858515.1 Aurantiacibacter sp. D1-12 | reverse complement strand
ACCGGGCGGTTCCAGTACACCGGCCAGATCTGGCTCGAGGCGCTCGGCCTCTACTACTACAAAGCCCGCATGTACTCACCCACCCTCGGCCGCTTTATGCAGACCGATCCGATTGGGTATGAGGATAATGTGAACCTCTATGGGTACGTCGGGAATGATCCGGTGAATGGGATTGATCCGACGGGAACAGAGCTCTGGATCCATGGGACCCCTGAGTATGTGGTTGCTGTTCAAGCGCAAATCGCACGCTTGATTGAACACGAAGGAGGTGCAGCTCTCGTCAGGCGTCTAGCCGAGTCAGAGTTCAGGTTTGAAATACGAGCGCCCGAAAACGAGGGAGATGGAAATTCTTTTCGAGTGGATTCCCCAACGGATGCGAGCGATGGAACGGGGAGTGGTGGCACGATATTTTTCGATCCTAGCAATACACAAGGCGGCATGAATGACGCTGGGCAGACAGATCGCCCTGCCTTTGTAGGATTGGGCCATGAATTTGGACACGGGAGTGCGTCTGAATACGGTAACCAGAGTTTTGATTACGGGAATGGCGATCCAGGCACGACGCCTCCGGCTGAACTGCATTCCTTAGCTAATGAAAATATGATAAGGCGTGAGCATGGGTTGCCAGAGCGTGGTGCTTATTATCCGTCTGACGTCGCTTGCGAGGAAAACACAAATCAAGGAGGGCAGGGCTGTTAGATGAAATCGTTACTCACTTTGGTTGTTCTCATCATGTCCATCTCTAGTTGTGAAGAATCTTCTGATAGGAACAATCCGAAATCTGCAACTGTAATGCCAGATCAGCGCACCTCATCAGGGCCGATTGATATAGCTCTGATCCGAGAATTTGAGGAGAATATCAGACTTCCGGGTCGAGCAAGCGATATTGGACAGTATGACAGATACTACCATGTAGATGGTGGATATTTAGAGGCGGTTTTTCACCGAAGGTCAGAATCGGGAGGCGGAATTTTCTTCGTGGGGGACTCAAATGAATTGCCTAGAATTCTCGACGGAGGATGTGCGGTTATCAACGTCCGCGGCTCGATTGACGAGCCAGAAGCGGCACGCGTGCTCTGTAACGGCGTGGCCTAAGAAATCTTAAAAGCCCGGAGATTTGCGGAAATTGGAATTAAGGGAGCGAGAAGTCCGAGGGTAGTATCCTTAATTAACACTCTGCTTCCCGCTTACTTACCATTGGGAATGGCGCGCCTTCCTGCATCGCCATCCCGCAGTCCCGCACCACATCACTCAGCGTGGCAACGGTCGCTTGCCGGTGTTCTTCTCGAACGATGCAGAATTCCGGCGACAGCATCCCTACCCCACCCGCAACCCTGCCTCGCAAATCCTGACCGAGAGCAGCACCAACGGGGTGTTCGCATGGAATGCGCATCCCTCCGGCACCACCACCGCGAACTACACCGCCAACGGTCTCAACCAGTATACCGATGTCAGCGGCAACGGGTTCTGCCACGATGCCAACGGCAACCTGACTGCCGATGCTACTTACGCCTATCTCTACGATAACGAGA